>NZ_CP197473.1:0-3077500 GCF_052180205.1 Stenotrophomonas sp. JC08
CTTCTGCATCTGCTCACCCAGTTGTTGTGTCAGCCGCTGCATCTTTTCGGCAAAGGCTTCGTCGTCGTCCTCCACTTCCTCGGCACCGACGTAGCGGCCTGGCGTGAGTACATGGCCGTGCTCAGCAATTTCCGCCAGTTTGACGCTGCGGCAGAAGCCGGGGATGTCGACGTATTCACCCACTTCGTCATCTGCATTTAGTGCCTCACCACGCCAGTTGGCGACGGTTTGCGCGATGCGCTGGATATCGGCATCGGTCAGCTCGATCTGCACGCGGCTGACGCTGGTGCCCAGCTTGCGCGCGTCGATAAACAACACTTCGCCGGGGCGGGTGGTTTTCTGTTTGGCCAGGAACCACAGGCAGGCGGGAATCTGGGTGTTGAAGAACAGCTGGCCGGGCAGGGCGACCATTACCTCCACCACGTCGGCCTCGACCATGGCTCGGCGAATCTCGCCTTCGCTGTTCTGGCTGGAACTCATCGAGCCGTTGGCCAGCACGATGCCGGCGCGGCCCGTGGGCTTGAGGTGGTAAAGCATGTGTTGCAGCCAGGCGTAGTTGGCGTTGCCTTGCGGCGGGGTGCCGTAGACCCAGCGCGGGTCGCCTTCCAGGCTGGCGTGCCACCAGTCGCTGATGTTGAACGGCGGGTTGGCCAGCACAAAGTCAGCGCGCAGGTCGGCGTGCTGGTTGCGCACGAAGGTGTCGGCCGGTTCCTTGCCGAGATTGAAGTCGATGCCACGGATGGCCAGGTTCATTGCCGCCAGGCGCCAGGTGGTGGGGTTGGACTCCTGGCCGTAAATGGACACATCGCCCAGCTGGCCGCCGTGGGCTTCGATGAACTTCTCCGACTGCACGAACATGCCGCCCGAGCCGCAGCAGGGGTCATACACCTTGCCATGGTGCGGGTTGAGCACCGCCACCAGGGTTTTCACGATGCTGGCTGGCGTATAGAACTGCCCGCCCTTCTTGCCTTCGGCGCTGGCGAACTGGCCCAGGAAGTATTCATACACCTGGCCGAGCAGGTCGCGGGCGCGGCCGGTGTCGTCACCAAAACCGATGGTGGAGATCAAATCCACCAGCTCGCCGAGCTTGCCGTCCGGCAGCTGGGCGCGGGCGTAGCGCTTGTCGAGGATGTTCTTCAGGCGCGGGTTTTCCGCCTCGATGGCGGCCAGCGCCTCGTCGATGCGCTTGCCGATATCCACCTGTTTGGCGTTGGCACGGATCGCCTCCCAGCGCGCCGCTTCCGGCACCCAGAACACGTTCACTTCCTTGTAGTAGTCGCGTTCCTCCAGCTCGGCGGTGAGCAGTGCGGCATCATCTCCACCCAGGTAGTAGTCGTCGTTTTCATCCAGAAAGCGGCGCTGCAGCTCGGCACGGCGGGCGGCGAAGCTGTCGGAGATGTATTTGAGGAAAATCAGCCCGAGCACGATGTGCTTGTACTCGGCCGCGTCCATGTTGGCGCGCAGCTTGTCGGCGGTGGCCCACAGGGTCTTTTCCAGCGCCTGCAGGGTGCTGGCGGCGTTTTCTGCCGGTGCCTTCTTCGTGCGGGCCGGGGTGTCTGGCGTGGCCGGCGTTGCCAGTACGGGCTGGCCCGGCAGAGGGTTTGGCCGTGCCGGCGGCGGCGCCATCACCGGCGCTTCGCGCAGCGCGGCATAGCGGGCGGGCGCTTCCTGCACCGCCGGTGGGGTGGCCGTGGCGCCGGGCAGCGCTGCGGCCGGTACCCGCCGTACCGAGCCGCCGCGGCCGCGGCCCTTGGCCAGCACACCTTCGGCAATCAGCGCATCGCGCAGCTGCCAGTAGGCCTGCTCGTCGAGCGTGGGGAACTGGTGGGACAGCCGCTCCAGCAGCGACTGGTTGCCGATGCTGCTGCCATCGGCGGGAGCGCAGGCAAGAATGCCGGCGCGCAGGGCGGTGTGGTCCGTCATGGAGGTGCTCCCCTGGGCAGGGCCGGTCATGTGCCCTGCCGAAAATGTGTTGCAACGGCGCTGTCGATGGCCACCGGAAAACCCCGGCGGCGGCTGGGCTGGGGCTTGCCCCACTGCCCGGCCGGTCAAGGCGCTGATCATACGCCGCGGGAATTGCCGCTGGCATGGCGCTGGCCGGGGCGCTGCCGGTTGCTGCGGGGCCTGCAGCGGGCCCGGGCCAGCGGACGCGCCGGCAGCAAAAACCTGCGCCGGCCAGGGCGCGCGGGGGTGTTTTCAGCCCGGCCGGGCGAGGGCTCAGCCCAGCCGGGTGAGCACGTCTTCCAGCTGCTGCTGCAGCTGCGCCACCTGGGTTTCCAGCTCGGCCACGCGGGCTTCCAGCGCGCTGTTGTCTGCGGCGGTGTTGCCGGCCACGGCGTTGCTGCGGGCGCTGGCCGCCAGCGCCTCCGCATCGACCGGGCCGCCCAGCAGATGCATGAAGCGCTCCTCGCGCTGGCCGGGCGCACGCGGCAGCAGGATCACCAGATCGCGCTGCTGCAGACGGTCGAGCTGGTGGCGCAGGTCCTCGGCATCGGCAAAGCGGGCCAGGCGCTCGCTGCGTGCGGCCAGCTCACCCACGGTCTGCGGGCCGCGCAACAGCAGCAGGCCGAGCAGTGCGACCTGCTGCCGTGGCAGGTCCAGCCGGGTGCCCAGCAGGTGCTCGTAGCGTTCGGCGCGCGAGGAAAAGTGCTGGCGTGCCAGGCCCATGCCCTCCAGCTGGCGCAGCGCGTGCTGCACGTTGCCGGTGGAGATGTTCATCACCGGCTCGCGCGCGGTCTTCTGGTTGGCGGCGACCTGGGCGGCGTTGACCGTCAGCGGATAGGTGTCCGGCGTGGTCGCCTCCTTCTCGATCAGGCAACCCAGCACGCGGGCCTGGGTGGCATCGAGCACGGGCAGGTCGGGGGTCGAGGGGGCGTCAGTCATCGTCGGTCATCCGGTCACGCGGGGGCGCAAGGATAGCGGAGCCGCGGCGCGGGCATGGCGGCGAGCCGGTAAACTGCGCGGGTTTTCGAAGATCCCGGTAAGCCCATGTCCCGAATGCCGACGTTCACCCTGCTCACCGCCGCCGTGCTGTCGCTGGCCGCCTGCGCCACCTCCGGGCACCTGCAGCCCGCGCCGGCTGCCGTCGTTGCCGCCCAGGCGAATGGCGCCAACGACAACCTCAATGCGGTGCTGTGGGTGCAGCGGTCGCAGGAATACCGCGCCAGCGCGCTGCAGACCTGGAAGCTGGCCGGGGAGCAGCTGGACCGCGCCCTTGCCGATGCAGGCTGGACCGCGCTGCTGCCCGCCGAAGGCGGTGACCACCAGCCGGCCACGCTGAAGCCGGCGGTGGTGGTGGACGTGGACGAGACCGTGCTGGATAACTCGCCCTACCAGGCGCGGCTGGTGCGCGATGGCGGCAGCTACGACGACGCCAGCTGGGCGGCCTGGGTGGACGAACAGAAAGCCGAGGCGGTGCCGGGCGCGGTGGCCTTCGCGCAGCTGGCCGCGGCCAAGGGGGTGACCGTCATCTATCTCAGCAACCGCACCGTGGCGATGAAGGACGCCACCCTGGCCAACCTGCGCAAGGTCGGCTTTCCGGTGGCCGATGACAGCGTCTACCTGGGCTTGGGCACACAGGTGCCGGGCTGCCAGCAGGTCGGCAGCGAGAAGGGCTGCCGCCGCCAGCTGGTGGCGCAGCAGTACCGGGTGCTGATGCAGGTCGGCGACCAGTTCACCGACTTCCTGCAGGTCGAGGACAACACCCTGGCCGCGCGCGACGCGCTGCTGGCGCAGTACCAGGACTGGATCGGTTCGCGCTGGTGGATGCTGCCCAACCCGACTTATGGCGGCTGGGAAGGCGCGGCGTTCAACAACGCCTGGTCGCTGCCGGCGGACCTGCGCAATGCCGCCAAGCGCGAGGCGCTGGAGGTGGCCCCGTGAGCCGCGCGCCGTTGCCGCTGCGTAATGACGAGCGGCTGATCTTCGCCCTGGATGTGCCGGGCAAGACGCAGGCGATCGAGTGGGTGGACCGCCTTGGTGATGCGGTGTCCTTCTACAAGATCGGGATGGAGCTGCTGGCCTCGGGCGAGTATTTCGACGTGCTCGAGGCGCTGGCCAAGCGCGACAAGCGCGTGTTCGTGGACCTGAAGTTCTTCGATATTCCCGCCACGATCGCCGGTGTTATCGGCCGTTTGTCGCAGTGGCCGGTGAGCTACTGCACCATCCACGGCTGGCATCCGGCAATGATGGAAGCCGCCGCCGCGGCCAACACCTCGGAGATGCGGCTGCTGGCGGTGACCGTGCTGACCTCGATGGCGCGCGCGGACCTGGCGCAGATGGGCATCGACCGCGAACCGGTGGACGTGGTGGTCGAGCGCGCGCTGGCTGCGCAGCGGGCTGGCATCGACGGGGTGATCGCCTCCGGCCAGGAAGCGGCGCCGATCCGCGCCGCCACCGGCGCCGGTTTCTCCATCGTCTGCCCGGGCATCCGCCCCGGTGGTCCGGTCGGCGATGACCAGCAGCGTACTGTCGGCGTGGCGCAGGCGTTTGCCGACGGTGCCGATGCCATCGTGGTCGGCCGGCCGATCCGCCTGACCGCCGATCCGCGTGCCGCGGCGCAGTTGATCCAGCAGGAAATCGCAGCATCGATAAAGTGAAATCAATGACTTGTAAGGTAATTCATCAAGTGTTGCTTTAGCTTCGGCGGGCGCGTAGGCTACGCCCGGTCCGGCCTTGCCGGCACTGCGTCAGACGTGTCCACCGGCTGCGGCCGGTTTGAGAGAGGTTCGCTGCCGGCAACGGTGCGGCCTCTTTTTTTTGGCGTTCGCCGCCTCAAGGGCGATAACGGCGGCGGCAAGCCGTGACGGTGATGCTTGCCGCTGTCAGCGGGCAGGCCTCAAGATGCCTGCGCCTTGGGGGAGGAGCGCTGCACCATGTCACCAACGTCATCATCGCGTCTGTATCTGCTGTTGCTGTGCCTGGCGGCGCTGCTGCTGTCGGCCGCATGCCGGCGTGCGCCGCAGGAGTTGCCCGGTGCCGCCACCGAGCCGGCGGCGATGGTGCGGCAACTGGCCGGACACCTGCGCGACAACGACCTGGTCGGCTATGTCCGCGCGGCGGTGCCGCCGTCGCAATACGCCGAACTGGAAACGGCCTGGGCACAGGGCCACAGCCGCTGGCCGTTGACCGAACTGCCGCTGGGCGAAAAGCTGCCGTCGCTGCTGGCCACGCTGTCCGAACCCAAGGCCGAACAGGCGCTGCGGCGCGGCTTCAAGGCGCAACTGGAAGGGCAGGCGGTCAGCGTGCGTCAGGCCGCGCATACGCTGGAGCTGTTCGGCGTGCAGTACATCACCCATCAGGGCGACTACACCCCGGCCCAGCGCGCGCACTACACGCAGCTGGTCAGCGCGCTGAGCGGATGGGCGCAGGCGGCGCCGTTGTCCGACCCGGCACTGGCGCAGACCAGCATCGCCACGCTGACGGCCGCCGCACGTGCGACCGGGCTGGACAGTGACCAGGCGTTCCAGCAGGCCGGCATGACCGGCAGCCTGCAGCGGCTGGGGCCGTTCACGGCGGCGCTCAAGCAGGTGCTGGCCGACTACGGGCTGGCGCTGGATCAGAGTGTCGAACAGCTGCGCGCCGGGTTGGTGACCGAGCAGGGCGACCAGGCCACGGTGCGGGTGCAGTATCCGCTGGCCGGCAAGGAGCTGGACCTGCAGGTGGCGCTGCAGCGGCGCGACGGCCACTGGTACCCGGCGCGGACGCTGGCCGAGGTGGATGCGGTGCTGGCGGCCGCGCGTGCCGCCGAGCAGGCCAGACAGGCACAAGAAGCGTCCGAAGCCGCCGCCGTGGACGACGCCAGCGGCAACCCGGAACCAGCGGCTAAGTCATAATGCCGAGGATGTCGAAACAGAAATCCCCGCCCGATCAGGGTGAGCTGCTGCCGCCGGACGCCGCCAGTACGCCGCCCGCCCCCCCTGCCGACAACGTGCCGGGTGCGCCCATGCGTGCGCCGCCGCCCGTGCGTGGCAGTGGCCGGCGACCCTTGTGGGCACGCTTTCTGGGCAAGCTGGTCGAACCGTGGCTGGGGCTGAAGATCGAGCCGGAGCAGGCCGGGCAGTACGACGACGGCCGCCCGGTGGTGTACGTGCTGGAAGACTACGGGCTGTCCAATGCGCTGATCCTGGACAAGGCCTGCCGCGATGCCGGCCTGCCCTCGCCCCTGGTGCCGCTGGCCGGTGACCCGACCGGGCGCAAGCGTGCCTACGTGGCGCTGTCGCGGCGTTCCAGCAACAGCGCGCTGATTCCCGAACAGCGCGGCGCCAAGACCCATTCGGACTCGCTGGCCAAGCTGCTGCAGGCGCACCGCCTCAACCCGGCGCTGGACGTGCATCTGGTGCCGGTGTCGATCTTCGTCGGTCGCGCGCCGGACAAGCAGATCGGCTGGTTCGCGGTGCTGTTCTCGGAAAACTGGGCGCTGGTCGGCCGTTTCCGCCGGCTGCTGGCGATCCTGCTCAACGGCCGCGACACCATCGTCCGCTTCGCCCCGCCGGTGTCGCTGCGCGACACGGTGGAGGAGGGCCTGGAGCCCGAGCGCACCGTGCGCAAGCTGCAGCGCGTGCTGCGTACCCACTTCCGCCGCATCCGCGAATCCATCATCGGCCCGGACCTGTCCACCCGCCGGCTGCTGGTGGACA
Organism: Stenotrophomonas sp. JC08; assembly: GCF_052180205.1. Lineage (NCBI taxonomy): Bacteria > Pseudomonadati > Pseudomonadota > Gammaproteobacteria > Lysobacterales > Lysobacteraceae > Stenotrophomonas > Stenotrophomonas sp. JC08. The sequence goes on from NZ_CP197473.1 coordinate 6,639, forward strand.
AGGTGCTGGAGGCCGATTCGGTGCGCGAGGCCATCGCCGCCCAGGCCAAGCGCGACAACTCCAAGACCACCGACGCGTGGAAGAAGGCGCAGGGCTACGCCTGGGAAATCGCCGCCGACTACTCCACCCCGGTGGTGCGCTCGGCCAGCTTCATGCTCAGCCACGTCTGGAACCGCATCTACGCCGGCGTACTGGTGCATCACCTGGACAAGTTCAAGGAAGCCGCGCCGGGGCATGAAATCATCTACGTGCCCAGCCACCGCAGCCACATGGACTACCTCCTGCTGAGCTACCTGCTGTACGACCGCGGCATCGTGCCGCCGCACATCGTGGCCGGCATCAACCTCAACCTGCCGGTGGTCGGCACGCTGCTGCGCAAGGGTGGCGCGTTCTTCATCCGTCGCTCGATCCGGGGCAACGCGCTGTATTCGGCGGTGCTCAGCGAATACGTCGCACAGCTGGTGGCCGGCGGCTATTCGATCGAATACTTCGTCGAAGGCGGGCGCTCGCGCACCGGCCGCCTGCTGCAGCCCAAGGGCGGCATGATCTCGATGACGCTGCGCGCCTTCCTGCGCCAGCCGCGCAAGCCGGTGCTGTTCCAGCCGGTCTACATCGGTTACGAGAAGCTGATGGAAGGCAACAGCTACCTGGACGAACTGTCCGGGCGGCCGAAGGAGAAGGAATCGATCTGGGCGCTGCTGTGGGGCATCCCCAAGGTGCTCAAGCAGAACTACGGCCAGGTGGTGGTGAACTTCGGCGAGCCGATCGCGCTCAACGACGTGCTGGCGCAGAAGGCACCGGAATGGGATGGCCAGCCGGTGCCCGAGGACGAGAAGCCGGCGTGGCTGGCCGGCACCGTGGACACGCTGGCCGAGCAGATCCAGGTGCACATCAACGGTGCCGCCGACGTCAACCCGATCAACCTGCTGGCGCTGGCGCTGCTGTCCACGCCCAAGCACGCGATGGGCGAGGCCGACCTGATCGCGCAGATCGAGCTGAGCAAGAAGCTGCTGGTGGAGATGCCGTATTCGGACCGGGTCACGGTCACCCCGCATTCGCCCGAGCGCATCATCGCCCACGCCGAGGAGATCAACGTCCTCACCCGGGTCAAGCACCCGCTGGGCGACGTGCTCAGCGTCAGCGGCGATACCGCGGTGCTGCTGAGCTACTTCCGCAACAACGTGCTGCACCTGTTCACCGCCTCGTCGTGGGTGGCGTGCTGCTTCCAGAACAACCGCCGCATGAGCCGCGGCGGCCTGCTGCGGCTGGGCCGCGGGCTGTATCCGTTCCTGCAGGCGGAGCTGTTCCTGCCGTGGAGCGAGGACGAGTTTGCCGCGCGCATCGACCAGACCATCAACGTGTTCGTGCGCGAAGGCCTGCTGCAGCACGTCGGCGAGGACGATGGCGGCATGCTCGCGCGCAGCACCGGCCAGACCGACGAGGTGTTCCGCCTGCGCGCGATCGGCCACTCGCTGCAGCAGGCGTTCGAGCGCTATTACATTTCCATCTCGGTGCTGGTGAAGAACGGCCCCGGCACGCTGGGTGCCGGCGAGCTGGAGAGCCTGTGCCAGCAGGCCGCACAGCGCCTGAGCCTGCTCTACGCCCCGGCCGCACCGGAGTTCTTCGACCGCTCGCTGTTCCGCGGCTTCATCCAGAAGCTGCGCGAGCTGCGGCTGGTGTGGCCGGACGAGAACAGCAAGCTGCTGTTCGACGAGCGCCTGGACGTGTGGGCCAAGGACGCGCGCTACATCCTCGGCCGCGAACTGCGCCACACCATCGAGCGGGTCAGCCCGGAAGCGGTGAAGCCGGAGGGAGCGGAAACGGGTACCTGAGCTGCTGTTTCCCACGCTGCGATGCCGGCACGGTTCCCCCTCGGCCAACGCCGGGCAGGGGCTTGAGAGGAGGCCGCCTGCCGCTTGAGGCTGCGCGGATTTCCAGGGGAAAAGAAAGGCGGCTTGCCGATCTTGCAGCGGTATTTGTTGTGGCGTTCTCTGGCTGGTGGCCAAGGATGTGCCGCTGCCGGTCCAGCCGCTCAGGCCGGCTCGTCGGGAATCAGCAGGCTTTCCAGCTTGATGATGCAGTCCTTGAGCTGCAGCTTGTGCCGCTTCAGCCGCTTGGCTTCCAGGTCATCGTCCGGGTTGGCCGCCAGTTTGGCGATGCGTTCATCCAGTCCACGATGCTCGGCGCGCAGCTCGGCCAGGCGCTGGTGCAGTTCGTCATCGGGTGGCCGGTTGGACATGGCGCCAGCTTAGCGTCTCCGGGCGGGTGATTTACAGCTGCCGGACAGATGGATATCAAGCCCGCCGCAGATGCCGCCCGGCCGGAAGCGGATGCGCCCCACCGTGTGGATGTCCGCGCCGGCGCGGCTGTGGCAACGGGACCCAACCGGTAGAATGGCGACCATGAGTGCCGTCATTCCCCTGCCCGACCCGATACCGCGGGCCCGTGATCCGCGCGTGGCCGAGCGCGAACACCACAAGCTCGGCAAGCGCCTGCGCCGCCAGGTGGGCCAGGCCATCGCCGATTTCGGCATGATCGAGACCGGCGACAAGGTCATGGTGTGCCTGTCCGGCGGCAAGGACAGCTACACCCTGCTCGATGTGCTGATGCAGCTGCAGAAAAAAGCGCCGGTGCCGTTCGAGCTGGTCGCGGTGAATCTGGACCAGAAGCAGCCGGACTTTCCCGAGCACATCCTGCCGGAATACCTGGCCGGCATCGGTGTGCCGTTCCACATCATCGAGCAGGACACCTATTCGGTGGTCAGCCGGGTGATCCCGGAAGGCAAGACCATGTGTTCGCTGTGCTCGCGCATGCGTCGCGGCGCGCTGTACAACTGGGCCGAGGCCAACGGCATCACAAAGATCGCGCTGGGTCACCACCGCGATGACATGGTCGCCACGTTCTTCATGAACCTGTTCCACCACGCCAGGATCTCCGGCATGCCGCCGAAGCTGCGCAGCGACGACGGCAAGCACGTGGTGATCCGGCCGCTGGCCTACGTGCGCGAGGCCGACATCATCGAGTACGCCGCCGCGCGCCAGTTCCCGATCATTCCCTGCAACCTGTGCGGCAGCCAGGAGAACCTGCAGCGCAAGCAGGTTGGGCGGATGCTGCAGCAGTGGGAAAAGGAGCAATCCGGCCGCATCGAGCAGATCGCGCGTGCGATGGGCGACATCCGTCCCTCGCAGATGGCCGACCCGAATCTGTTCGACTTCATGGCGCTGGGCCGCCGAGACAGCGCGCCGTTGCCGGACGCGCATGCGTGGCTGGCCGGCGGTGCCGGCGCAGGCACTGAGACCGCCAACGCCTAAGCTGGCATTGCTGGCGTCTTCCATCCGATTTTTCTACAGGCAATCCATGTTCTTCAAAAACCTCACGTTCTTCCGCTTCCCCTCGTCCGTCGATTTCTCCGAGGTCGACACCCTGTTGCCACAGGCCGTGCTCAAGCCGGTCGGCGCGCTGGAAATGAGCTCGCGCGGCTTCATCTCGCCATTCGGCCGCGAGGAGAAGGAGCAGTTCTCGCACCGTATCGGTGAAGCGCTGTGGCTGACCGTCGGCGGCGAGGACAAGATCCTGCCCGGCACCGTGGTCAACGACCTGCTCGAGCGCCGGCTGGAGGAGATCGAGGAGAAGGAAGGCCGCCGCCCCGGTGGCCGCGAGCGCAAGCGCCTGAAGGACGACCTGCTGCATGAACTGCTGCCGCGCGCCTTCGTCAAGACTTCTCGCGTGGATGCGTTCTTCGACCTGGAAAACGGCTATGTGGCGGTAAACGGCTCCAGCCAGAAAACCGCCGAGAACGTGATGAGCGACGTGCGCGGCCTGCTCGGCAGCTTCCCGGCGATGCCGCTCAATGCCGAAGTGGCGCCGCGCGCGATCCTGACCGCCTGGATCGCCGGCGAGCCGCTGCCGGAAGGGCTGAGCCTGGGCGAAGAATGCGAGATGAAGGATCCGGCCGAGGGCGGCGCGGTGGTCAAGTGCCAGCACCAGGAGCTGCGTTGCGACGAGATCGACAAGCACCTGGACGCCGGCAAGCAGGTCACCAAGCTGGCGCTGGTGTTCGAGGACAACCTGTCGTTCGTGCTCGGCGACGACCTGATCGCGCGCAAGCTGAAATTCCTCGATGGCGCGCTGGACCAGCTCGAACACAGCGACGATGCCGGCCACCGCGCCGAGCTGGATGCGCGTTTCGCCTTGCAGAGTGGCGAGATCCGTCGCCTGTTCCTGCTGCTGGAACAGGCGTTCAAGCTGAGCAAGGCCGACAGCTGAGCCCAGGCGGCTGTTCCCGGTGCTTAACGGTGCCGGGACTATGCTGTACCCATGTCCGGACTGCTCCAGCGCCTGCTCACTCCCACCGCCACCGTCCAGCGCGATACGGTGCGGCTGCGGCTGGATGACAGTGACGAGATCGAGGTGCTGCGCGTGCGTGATCCGCGCGCGCGGCGGCTCAAGCTCAGTGTCGATGAGCGCGGCGCGCGGCTGACCCTGCCGTCACGTGCCAGCCTGGCCGCCGGTGAGCAGTTCCTGCAGGCCAACCGCGCCTGGCTGCAGCAGCAGCTGGCGCGTTTCAGCAACGACGCGTTGCCGGTGCCTGCATTGCAGTTGCGCCAGCCCGGGCAGTTGCTGCTGCGTGGCGAACAGTTGCCGGTGCACTGGCAGGAAGGCCGCTTTACGCGGATCGGAATCGAGGCGGGCAGCGCCTGCATCCAGCTGCCGGCACGCGCCGGTGAACCGGCGTTGCGGCGTGCGCTGCGCGAGTTCTACGAGGCGCAGATGCGGGCGGATGTGGGGCGCTGGCTGCCGACGTACCTGCCGGGGCTGCCACGCGCACCGACGCGGCTGCGGCTGAAGGTGATGTCCTCGCAATGGGGCTCGCTGGCACCGGACGGCACCATGGCGCTGGACCTGGCGCTGATCCTCGGCCGGCCGTCGGCATTCGAATACGTGCTGGTACACGAGCTGTGCCATCTGTTGCAGGCCAACCATTCGCCCGCATTCTGGGCCGAGGTGGAAGCGCGTTTCCCGCGCTGGCGCGAGGAGCGCGACTATTTCCATGCCGAAGGGCGGCGGCTCAAGGCGAGTTTGCGTCTGCTGCTGGGGACGCCGCCCGCGTCCGGCGGCTGAATCCCCGGCCGCGGTGCAGGCCGGTGGCGGGACGACGGCGCCGACCCGGTCGGTGCGCAGGTGCCGGCCGGTTTTCTCAGGTCAGTTCCAGCGCGATGGCGCGCTCGTAGCGCTGCTGCTGTTCCGCACGCACCGCACGGCAGGCGCTCCCGCCCATGGCAAAGGCCCGGCAGGTAGCCGGCCGGCTGGCATAGATGCGGCATTCCATCCGCTGCCCGTCCAGGGCCACGCACCAGCCATCCGGATCCCGGGCCATGACACGCAGCCCGCCGGGTAACTGGCTGGTCAGGTGCGCCGGCACCGTGTCACCGGCTTGCAGCACCACGGGCAACTGGCAGCACAGCGCGTCGCAGCGGCGGCAGGAGATCGCGGGGGTGGCCCGGCTCATGCCGCCACCGCCTCTCGGGAGTAGTGCAGCAGGTGGCCGCGGAAAGGCGCGGTGTCCGCCTCATCCATCGCGTGCCGGGTCGATTCCAGCCCGAATCCCTGCTGGTCCAGCATCCGGCTGAAGCGCGCGCTGTTGCCGCGGCCCGGGTCGGCGACCACCACCTCGGCCGTGGGATTGGCATGGCGGCGGATGACATCGGCCATCAGCGCGGCGTGGTCCTGCTCGTAGAGCACGTCACTGGCGATGATCAGGTCGAACGTACCCAGCGTGGGCAGCTCACGGTCCCAGTGCAGCTGGCGGTAGTGCACCGCCGGCAAGGCGTTCAGCGCGGCGTTGTAGGCGAGGAACGGCTCGGCCAGCGGGTGGATGTCGGAGGCGACCACATCGCCACCGCGTTGCATCAGCACCAGGCTGGCCAGGCCGATACCGCAGCCCAGTTCGAGGATGCGCTTGCCCTGGATGTCGAAACGGTCCATGGCCTGGGCCAGCAGGCGGCCCGCCGGCCACAGCTGGCCGAACAGGCTCCACTGCGCCGAGGAAATTCCCAGGCGCGCGCCATGGCCGTCGGGATCGCTGAATTGCTGTTTGTCGCGAAGAACGCGCAGCTGATAGGAGTGGTCACCGATGGTGACCAGCTTGTTGCGTGTCAGATAACCGGGCATAACCCCCCCGTCGAACGCCCGCCCCGGATTCAGGGCAGCGACGCGTGGAAAGGATGCGGAGTGGGCAACTACCAGAGCAGCTGCGCAGTGCGCGCGAAACAGGCGGACCTGTTACCCCATCCTAGCAGTACGCGGTTGACGGGGCCTGAGCGGCCGGGGCGGTGATGCGATGAGCGGCGACGGAGTTGGCGCATCCGTGCGCCCCGGCGATGGAACGGGGAAGCTGCAATTGCGTAAACGTCGGGGCCACGCATTGCGGGCCCCGGGTTTCCGGGCAACGGTGATTCTACTGATGCAGCAAAGCGGCGTTGCGCGATTCCATGCCAATTTCCTGGGTGCGGTTGTGCCACTCCACGGCAAAACCGACGCGCTGGCTGGCCGCGTCGAATACCGGGGTCACCGCCTGGCTGAAATGCACCTCGCCGATCCGGATGCGGCCGTTGTGTGGCCGGGTCATCGTGTCGAGCATGGTGCGGATGCGATCGGCTTGACCCCTGCCGCGAGCGGCGTTCAGCTGCCGTCAGGCAAGCCGGCGAGGAAGCGGGAAATGATCGCCGCCACGGCACCGGGTTCGTCCATGTGCACATGGTGATGGCCGGGCAGGGTGGCCAGCCGCGCATCGGCCAGCCGTGCGACGCGCTGGCTGCGTTCGGGCTCCGGGAAATACGCCTGTGCGGGGGTGGCGTAGATCACCTGCACCGGGCAGCGGATGGCGTCGAGCACGTTGCCGACCTGCTCCTCGGTCATGCGCACCGCGGTGGGCAGCATCAGCCGCGGATCGCTGCGCCAGCTCCAGCCGCCGTCGACCTGTTTGACGCCGCGTTCGATCAGCAATCGTGCCGAGGCCTCGCTGAGCTGGTTGACCATCATCCGCGCCCGTACCGGTGCGGACAGGTCGGGGAACACGCGCAGCTGCTTGCCTTCCAGCTTGCGTACCGCATCGACATGGGCGCGCAGCCGCTGCAGAGTTTCCGCGGCGGGTGCGGACAATCCACCCAGCGCCTCGATCGACACCAGCGCCTGCACCCGTTCCGGTGCCACCGCGGCGACCAGGCTGGCGATCGCCGCGCCCATCGAGTGGCCCAGCAGCACGCAACGCTCCCAGCCCAGTGCATCGATGATCGCCAGCGTCTGCACGATGGCGTGCGGCGTGGTGTAGGGCGTGGTCGGTGGCAGGTGGCTGCTGAAGCCGTGGCCGGGCAGGTCGACCATCACCAGGTCCAGCGCCGGCAACTGCGTGGCCAGCGGCAGGAAGCTGGCGGCGTTGTCGAGCCAGCCGTGCAGCGCCAGCACTTTCAGGCCACCGGCAGGGCCGTTGCGCAGCGCCGCCACGGTCACGCCGTCGACGTCCAGCTCGATCGCGCGTGGTGTCATTCCGGCTGTGCCGCTGCCAGCGCAGCGAGTGCGCGGGCGTGGGCCGGGGCATCGTTGAGACAGGGGATGTAACGCATCCGCGCGCCGCGCTCGGCCAGCGTGGCGGTGAAGCCCATCGCCACCTCTTCCAGTGTTTCCAGGCAGTCGGTGGCGAAGCCGGGACAGACCACGTCCAGGGTCTTGAGGCCGCTTTCGGCCAGTGCCCACAGCGTCGGTTCGGCATAGGGTTGCAGCCAGCGTTCCCGGCCGAAGCGTGACTGGTAGGTCAGCATCCAGTCGCCGGCGGACAGGCCCAGCGCCGCGGCGATCGCTTCGCTGCTGGCCTGGCACTGCTGCGGATACGGGTCGCCGGCGTCGGCCAGCCGCTGCGGAATGCCGTGGTAGGAGAACACCAGCCGCTCACCGCGCCCGTGCTGCTGCCAATGCGCACGGATCGAATCGGCGACCGCCGCCACCCACGCCGGGTCGGTGGCGTAATTGTCGATGGCCTGCACCTTCACCTGCGGATTGCGGGCCTGCCAGCGGTGCAGCACATCCTCGATGGAGGCGGTGGTGGTGGTCGAATACTGCGGATACAGCGGCAGCACCACGATGCGGCCGACGCCTTCGGCGGCCAGCGCATCCAGCGCCGGCAGCAGCGCCGGCTGGCCGTAGCGCATCGCCTCGCGCACCCGCCAATGCGGCAGCGCCTGCTGCATGCGCGCGGCCAGGCGGCGGGTGTGGACCGCCAGCGGCGAGCCTTCCGGCAGCCACACCTGCGCGTATTTCTCCGCCGAGCGGCGGCTGCGCAACGGCAGGATCAGCCCGTGCAGCAACGGCTTCCACAGCAGTGGGGGGATCGACACCACGCGCGGATCGCCGAGGAATTCGGCAAGGTAGCGACGTACCGCCGGGGCGGTGGGTGTCTCGGGCGTGCCTAGGTTGACCGCCAGCAGGGCGGTGGTGGGTGCGTCAGACATGCCGCGTATTCTCGCAGGTGTGGCGACGGTGGGCGATGCGGGTGGCGTACCTGGATGCAGGCGGATGCAGGTTCCACTCACTGCCGATTCATCACCAGGCTCCTATTTTCAGGCACTTGCTTTATCTTCCTGTGCATCGACCGATGGAGTTCACCATGCGCCGCCTGCCGTGCCTTGTTCTGCTGCTGTCCGCGAGCCTGCTTTCCGCCAATGCCGTCGCCGGTCCGCAGGAAGACCAGCGGGCCCGCAATGCGGTGCGCGTATTGAGCGAGATCCAGAACATCCCGGAGCAGTCCATTCCCGACAAGCTGCTCGATGAAGGCCGCGCGATCATCGTCATTCCCGACACGATCAAGGCCGGGCTGGTGATCGGCGGGCGTCGTGGCCATGGCCTGATGTCGGTGAAGGCGGCCGACGGCAGCTGGTCCAACCCGGTATTCATCAAGCTCACCGGCGGCAGCATCGGCTTCCAGGCCGGGGTGCAGTCCTCCGATGTGATCCTGGTGTTCCGCAACGATCGCAGCCTGGACAACATCGTCAACGGCAAGTTCACCCTCGGTGCCGATGCCGGGGTCGCCGCCGGTCCGGTCGGGCGCAGCGCTGCCGCCGCCACCGATGGCCAGCTCAAGGCCGAGATCTGGTCGTGGTCGCGCGCCCGCGGGCTGTTCGCCGGGGTCGCGCTGGATGGGGCGGTGCTGTCGATCGACGATGCCGCCAACCTCGACGCCTATGGTCCCGGCACCACGCCGCGGATGATCCTGGAGGGCCGCCTGAACGAGGCGCCGTCCATGGACGTGGTGTCCTTCCGTGACCGCCTGGAGGAATCCACCTACGCGGCGCGTGAAAAGCGCGGCACCCAGGAGCCGCTCGCACAGCGCCCGGCCGCCGCCGCGCGCACCGATACCGTCAACGTGGCCGCACCGGCCGCGACCGATGGCGCCACCACCACGCCGTTGCAGACGCTGCCGGCGGAGGCGGTCCCGCAGCAGGGCTTCCAGCCGGTGTCCGAGGGCGAGATCCGCACCGAGACACTGGATGGCGGTCTCTGACCTTTGGCATAGCGATCGGCTGATGGCGGGTGCGCTATGCTGGTCAACCTCCTCACAAACTACGCGAGCGGATCATGGGCAGTTTCAGCATTTGGCACTGGTTGGTCGTGCTGGTCATCGTCCTGCTGGTATTCGGTACCAAGCGGTTGACGAGTGGCGCCAAGGATCTGGGCAGTGCGGTCAAGGAATTCAAGAAAGGCATGCGCGACGAGGACAAGCCGGCCGCGCAGCTGGGTGACGGTTCGCGCGATGCCGACAAGAGCCGCGAAACGCAGGCCGAGCACGATCGCGACACTCGCTGATCCCGGGGACCGGGCGTGTTCGATATCGGCTTCAGCGAACTGCTGCTGATCGCGGTGGTGGCGCTGGTGGTACTGGGTCCGGAGCGTTTGCCCAAGGCGGCGCGTTTTGCCGGGCTGTGGATGCGCCGTGCGCGCAACCAGTGGGATTCGGTGAGGCAGGAGCTGGAACGCGAACTGCACGCCGAGGAGCTCAAGCGCAACCTGCAGGACGTGCGCCAGTCGATGCAGCAGGCCGAGAGCGGGCTGCGCGAGCAGGTCGGGCAGGTCCAGACAGAGGCCGAGACATTCCGGCGCGAAGTGGAACAGGCGCCGTCGGCGCCGGAAGCGTTTATCGAACCGCGGCCGCTGGAACCCCGCACGGGCACCACTGAAGACGTGGCGGCGGAAGCGGACAACCGCGCCATCGCGCTGGACGCTGCGTTGCCTGCACCGGGCGACGAGGCCCCCGCAACGCCGGAGCGCGCGCCGTGAGTGCCACCGATTTCAACGACAGCACCCTGGTCGAGCATCTGGTCGAGCTGCGTGCACGGTTGGTGCGCGGGCTGCTCGGTCTTGGCGTGGCATTGCTGGCACTGCTGCCGTTCTCGCGCACGCTCTACACCCACTTGGCGACACCGCTGGTCTCGCAGCTGCCGGCCGGGCAGTCGATGATCGCCACCAATCCGGCCGGCGCGTTCTTCGCGCCCCTGAAGCTGACCTTCTTCACCGCGCTGTTCGTGGCGGTGCCGTGGCTGCTGTACCAAGCTTGGGCATTCGTGGCGCCGGGACTGTATGCGCGCGAGAAGCGGCTGGCGATGCCGTTGCTGGGATCGGCGGTCGCACTGTTCTACATCGGCTGTGCGTTCGCGTACTTCCTGGTGCTGCCGACGGTGTTCCACTTCCTGACCACCTTCCGCCCGGAGGTGATCGCCATCACCCCCGATGCCAACGCCTATCTGGATTTCGTGCTGGTGATCTTCTTCGCCTTCGGCGCCAGCTTCGAGTTGCCGGTGGCGATGGTGATCCTGGTGCTGCTGGGCTGGGTGACACCGCAGCAGCTACGCGAAGGGCGCGGCTACGCCATCGTCGGCATCTTCGTACTGGCGGCGATCGTCACTCCGCCCGACGTCGTGTCGCAGCTGATGCTGGCCATCCCGATGTGCGTTCTGTACGAAATCGGCATCCATGCCGCCCGCTGGTTGCAGCCGCGCGGGCAGGATCGGACCGCGGGGCCCTGATCCGCGCGGGTGGGCGGATGGCCGTGATGCGGGCTATTTTTTGGTTCATCGCAGGATACCGGGGAGGGCGGCGCGGATTTTCAGGAAGAAATATTCCTGATCGCGGTAGCCGTAGGCGCGGCGTTTGATGACCTTGATGGTGTTGTTGATGCCTTCCACGATGCTGGTGTTGAGCCGGTGCCGGCAGCGGGACAGGATTCCGTGCAGGTAAGCCTTGAGCTTGTGCGCGAAGTGCTCCAAGGCAGTAATGCCGCTGTCCTGTGCCTGCTGCAGCCAATGCTGCCAGGCACGTTGGGCCCAGCCGGGATGGCGGTAGAACCACAGCCGCTTGAGCTCCTCGCGCATGAGGTAGGCGGTGAGCAGGGGCTGGTTGGCCTGCAGCAGTTCGTCCAGTCGCACCCGCTGCGGGTGTTGAAGGTTGCGGCGATTGCGCAGCAGCAGCCAGCGGCTGGACTTGATCACCCGGCGCGCGGGCTTGTCGTGGCGCAGTTGATTGGTCTGATCCACGCGCACCCGGTCGATCACTTCGCGGCCGTACTTGGCCACCACATGGAACAGGTCGTAGACGATTTCGGCATTGGGACAGTGCGCCACTGAGCCAGGTCGAGCGCCTGCACGCGGTCAGCAGTGGCGGCCAGGGCAATGCACTGGTGGGGGCGCTGGAGAGCATCTACGACACCGAAGTGGCGACGATGCTCAGCGACCGCACCGGCATGAGCCGCCGCATCGCCCGTGCGCACTCGATTTCGCTGGTCCTGCTGGTGGCCGGTTTCCTGATCATCCTGGGCACCTTGTGGATGATCTCGCGGCTGGTGGTTAGTCCGATCAACCGCCTGACGGAGAAGATGATCCGCCTGTCCCACGATGACCTGGACGTGGAGATCACCGGGCTCGGGCGGGGTGACGAGATCGGCGCGATCGCCCGCACACTGGAAGTGTTCCGGCGCAATTCACGGGCCTCGCGTGACGCCAACTGGGTCAAGCTCGGGGTCGGCGAGGTCGGGGTCGAGCTGCAGACCGCGCAGACCCCGGGCGAGTACGCGCAGGCGCTGGTGTCGCAGATCGCGCCGCGCATCGATGCGCCGATCGGCGTGTTCTTCCTGTGGGACAAGGCCGCCGGGCAGTTGACCCTGCAGGGTCGAGGCCGCCTCCGGCAACGAGGCGCTCAAGGGCACGCTGGACGACGAGTTCGCGCTGGTGCTGGAGAAGCTTGACGACCCGCAGGGAGAGCAGCAGCTGATAGAGCGTCTGCGGGCATCGCTGTGCATGCCGATGCCTTACCGGCATGGTGACGAGCAAGTACTGCTGCCGATTGCCGCCAGCATCGGCATGGCCGCCTATCCGACCGACGGTTCGGAAGTGGATGCCCTGCTGCACGCGGCCGACCAGGCCATGTACCTGGTCAAGCGCAGCCGCGACACTGCCTGAGCCAGCGCCCGGCGGTGGCCCCGATGGTGCCCGGGATCAGAGCTCGATGACGTGGCCGTGCAGCGGTGGCGGCGCGGTGCCGGCATCGACCGGCGCCAGCATCTGCTTCCACGCCGCATAGACGGTGCCGGCGAAGACCGGCATCAACACCGCCAGCAGCAGCAACTGGGCCACGGCCATGGCCGCGGTCTGGCCGGCCACCAGGCCGATCACCAGCGCCACGATCGTCACCGCGAAGTAGATCGCGAAGATCGCGATGAACGCCAGCACGAAGAACACCAGCATCGCCGGCAGGTTGTGGATGCTGGCGCGCAGGCTCCGGCGCAGTGCGTGCATGCCGGTGGCGTTGTCGAACATCACCTGCGGCGGCATCACGAACAGTGCCATCGTCAACGCGGCGAAGGTGCCCAGCAACAGCAGCAGCCACAGCAGGATGCGCCCGGCCGGCAGGGTCGCCACCAGCGCCTCGATCTGCACCGGATCCGGCTGCGCGCCGGACTGGCTGATCTCGTTGAGCTTGAGCATCACCTCCGACAGCTGCTGCAGGCCGGTGGTGCCGACCAGCACCAGCAGCAGCGTGCCCAGCAGCAGGGCGGCCACCAGCTGCGGCAGCAGGGCGACCAGCAGGTGCGGGGCGCGGCCCTGCTGGATGCCTTGCAGCAGGTGCGAGGGCTTGGCGACGCGGCCCTGGTCGACCTCGCGGATCGCCCACAGCAGGCCACCCATGAACAGCGGGCCGCCCAGCAGCAACAGGAATTGCAACGCGGTACCCAGCACCGGCACCAGCATCGACAGCGACATCACCAGCGAGGTGACGATTCCCCACAGGATGCCCAGCGAGCCCAGTGCCAGCGGCGCGCGCTTGAACAGGCCAAAGCCGGTCAACAGCCATTCCGCGCCGGCAGACGCCGGCACCTTGCGAATCTCGCTCATTGCAGTTCCGAAACAGGGGGGCGCCGGTCGGGCCGGCGTGGGCGGATTATCGCCTGAAACCCTCCGGCACGTTATGAGGCGTTGGTCATGGGCCTGCTCCGGCTTGCCTTGCGTCCATGCCACCGTCCGCGGTGGAGCCAGCCTGGAAGCGCCGTCGGCAGTTGCGCGTAGCAGGCGATCTCGGCTGCCGTCCGCTGCGGAACGATGGATGGCGCCAAATCCGGACTCCCGCACCCATGGCAGGGCGGGAGGAGTGACCTCAGTGGTGGGCGCCGTGGCGGACGTGGCGCACGAAGCGGCGCAGCAGCTGGCGGGCCAGCGGTGCGGCCGTCACCTCGCGGGCCAAGCTGCGCGCGCAGCCGCCGTGGCGGGCGATGCAGTCCGCCCGCGCCTGTACATAGCCGCGCATGTGGTGGGTGGCGAATTCGGGATGGAACTGCAGGCCCCAGGCCTGCCCGCCCCAGCGGAAGGCGTGGCAGTTGTCCTGTACCGAGCGGGCCAGCACGGTGGCGCCTTCCGGCGCGCGCAGTACCGTCTGCAGATGGGTGGCATGGGCCGGGAAGCTGGCCGGCAGGCCGGCGAACAGCGGATCGGCCGCGGCCGGTGCTTCCAGTTCCAGGCGGATGGTGCCCGATTCGCGCCCGGCCGGGTTGTAGGCGACTTCGCCACCCAGCGCGTGGGCGAGCAACTGGTGGCCGTAGCAGATGCCCAGCAGCGGCATGTCGGCATGGGCGGCGTCGCGCAGCCAGTCGGCACTGCGTTCGCTCCAGTCGGCGCGGTCGGTGACGAAGGCGGCCGAGCCGGTGACTATCGTGGCGGCAAAATTGCCGCGGTCCGGCAGCGGCTCGCCGCGCTCGACATTGACCACCACCGTTTCGGCTTCTTCCAGTCCGGCGGCGACGCGGATCCAGTGCGGGAAGCGGCCGTAGCGGCGCAGGGTCGGGAACGGCTGCCCGGTTTCGATGATCAAAAACGGCTGGGATTTCATTCCGGGGGAGGCAGGACCGACAGGACTTCCTCGATTGTAGTCAGCCCCTGCGCCACCTTTTCAAGCCCGGTACGGCGCAGCGTGCGCAGCCCTTCAGCGCGGGCCGCCTTGCTGAATCCGGCCAGATCCATGTCACGGGTGATCAGGGCGCGCAGCCGCGAACCCAATGGCAGCAGCTCATACAGGCCGACGCGGCCCATGTAGCCGGTGCGCCGGCACTCCAGGCAGCCGACCGGTGCACATGCCGCGACCGTATCTGGTAATGCCTCATTGCCATCACGCAGGGGTGCCCAATCGGCGTCTGTCAGGGTGTCCGGCGCCTTGCAGTGCGGGCACAGGGTGCGCACCAGCCGCTGCGCCAGCACGCCGTTGACGGTGGAGGCGATCAGATAATGCGGTACGCCCAGGTCGAGCAGGCGGGTGATTGCCGAAGGCGCGTCGTTGGTGTGCAGGGTGGACAGCACCAGATGCCCGGTCAGCGAGGCCTGCACCGCCATCTGCGCGGTATCCAGGTCGCGGATCTCGCCGATCATGATGATGTCGGGGTCCTGCCGCAGCAGCGTGCGTACACCGGTGGCGAAATCCAGGTCGATGTTGGTCTGCACCTGCATCTGGTTGAATTCCGGCGCGATCATCTCGATCGGGTCCTCCACCGTGCACACGTTCACATCCGGTGTGGCCAGCCGCTTGAGCGTGGAATACAGCGTGGTGGTCTTGCCCGAACCGGTCGGGCCGGTGACCAGCACGATGCCGTGCGGGCGCGCCACCAGCTCGGTCCAGCCGGCCGCTTCCTCCGGGCTGAAACCCAGCTGCTCGATGCTCTTGAACGCCGAGTCCGGGTCGAAGATGCGCATCACGCACTTCTCGCCGAACGCAGTGGGCATGGTCGACAGGCGCATCTCGACCTCGCGTCCGCCCGGCGAGCGGGTCTTGATGCGGCCGTCCTGCGGGCGTCGGCGCTCGGCCAGGTCCATGCGCCCGAGCACCTTGATGCGGCTGACCACCGCGGTCATCACCGATGGCGGCACCTCGAACACCTTGTGCAGCACGCCGTCGATGCGGAACCGCACCCGGCCCATGTCGCGCCGCGGCTCCAGATGGATGTCGCTGGCGCGCTGCTCGTAGGCGTACTGCAGCAGCCAGTCGACGATGCTGACGATATGGTGGTCATCGGCGTTGACGTCGCCGGCGCGGCCCAGTTCCACCAGCTGCTCGAAACTGGGCACCGCGCTGCTGTTGCCGCCGTCGCGGGCATCGCCGCGGGCGCCGCGCACCGAGCGGGTGACACCGAAGAACTCCATCGAATAGCGGTGCAGGTCCAGCGGATTGACCAGCACGATCTCGATGCGGCGCCGGCTCAGGTGCTGCAGGTCGGGCACCCAGTCGCGCGCCAGCGGCTCGGAGGTCGCCACCAGCACGCGCTCGCTGTCCACCGCCAGCGGCAGGATGCGGTGGCGGCGGGCGTAGGCGTGCGAGACCACATCGGCCACCGCGGCCACGTCCACCCGGGTGGGGTCGATGCGCAGGTAGCGGGTGCCGGTGCGCACGGCCAGCCATTCGGTCAGCCGTTCCAGTCCCAGCTCGCCGCTCGCCGGTGGCGCGGCGGCCAGTTTCAGGTTGGCCAGCAGCACCAGCGGATGCACCTCGCTGGCATTGCGTGCGCCCTGTGCGGAGAAGCGGATGCGCTCGAGGTCGTGGGCGGCCACCAGGCCATCGTCCAGCAGCGCCGCGGCGAC
This sequence comes from Stenotrophomonas sp. JC08, assembly GCF_052180205.1. Taxonomy (NCBI): domain Bacteria; kingdom Pseudomonadati; phylum Pseudomonadota; class Gammaproteobacteria; order Lysobacterales; family Lysobacteraceae; genus Stenotrophomonas; species Stenotrophomonas sp. JC08. The sequence goes on from NZ_CP197473.1 coordinate 22,796, forward strand.
GTTGGAGAACTGCAACCGTCCGGGGGCGATCGGCACCGTCGCCGGTGGTATCTGCGCGCTGCGCGCGGCCTGCTGCTCCACGTCCCACCCCATGCTTGCCCGGCCACCGCGCGGTCGGCCGCTATACTAGCGCACCCCTCCGTACGGCAATCCGCAGCATGTCCGCGACCCCGACAGTTCCGATCACCTTCCAGGGCCTGATCCAGACCCTCAACGACTTCTGGGCGAAGCAGGGCTGCGTGCTGATCCAGCCGCTGGACCTGGAAGTCGGTGCCGGCACCTTCCATCCGGCCACCTTCCTGCGCTCGATCGGCCCGGAAAGCTGGAATGCCGCCTACGTGCAGCCCTCGCGCCGCCCCACCGACGGCCGCTACGGGGAAAACCCCAACCGCCTGCAGCGTTACTACCAGTACCAGGTGGCGATGAAGCCTTCGCCGGACAACATCCAGCAGCTGTACCTGGATTCGCTCAAGGCGCTGGGCATCGACCCGCTGGTGCACGACCTGCGCTTTGTCGAGGACAACTGGGAATCGCCGACCCTGGGCGCCTGGGGCCTGGGCTGGGAAGTCTGGCTCAACGGCATGGAAGTCACCCAGTTCACCTACTTCCAGCAGGCCGGTGGCCTGGAGTGCAAGCCGGTGCTGGGTGAGATCACCTACGGCCTGGAGCGGCTGTGCATGTACCTGCAGAGCTGCGACAACGTCTATGACCTGGTGTGGACCTACGGCCCGGATGGCGCGCCGGTCACCTATGGCGATGTCTACCACCAGAACGAGGTGGAGCAGAGCACCTACAACTTCGAATACGCCGACGTGGCCGAAATGTTCCACCGCTTCGACGCCTGCGAGAAAGAGGCGCAGACGCTGATCGAAGCCGGCCTGCCGCTGCCGGCCTACGAGCAGGTCACCAAGGCCAGCCACAGTTTCAACCTGCTCGACGCGCGCCGCGCGATCTCGGTCACCGAGCGCCAGCGCTACATCCTGCGCGTGCGCACGCTGGCGATGGCCGTGGCCAAGCTGTACGAGGCCAAGCGCCTCGAAGCCGTGGCCGCCAGGGAGGTGCAGGCATGAGCATGCAACCGCTGCTGATCGAACTGGGCGTGGAAGAGCTGCCGGTCAAGGCGCTGCCGGGCCTGGCGCAGGCCTTCTTCGACGGCGTGATTGACGGGTTGGGCAAACGTGGCATCACCTTCGACCGCGAAGGCGCCAAGCCGCTGTCGACCCCGCGCCGTCTGGCCGTGCTGCTGCCGGGCGTGGAAACCGAACAGCCCGAGCAGCACTCGGAAGTGTTCGGCCCGTATCTGAACATCGCGCTGGACGCCAACGGTGAGCCGACCAAGGCGTTGCAGGGTTTCGCCGCCAAGGCCGGCATCGACTGGACCGCGCTGGAGCGCACCACCGATGCCAAGGGCGAGCGTTTCGTGCTGCGCTCGGTGACCCCGGGCGCGCAGACCGCCGCGCTGTTGCCGGAGATCCTGCGCGAGGCCATCGCCGCGATGCCGATCCCCAAGCCGATGCGCTGGGGCAACCACGAATACGCCTTCGCCCGCCCGGTGCACTGGCTGGTGCTGCTGCACGGCAACGATGTGGTCGATGCCGAACTGCTGGGGCTGAAGTCCGACCGCATGAGCCGTGGCCACCGTTTCATGGCCGACAAGCAGGTGTGGCTGAGCAATCCGGCCGATTACGTCGAGTCGCTGAAGGCGGCCAACGTGCTGGTCGATGCCGACGCGCGCCGCGAACGCATCGTGCACGAGGTCAATGCCGCAGCCGCGCAGGCCGGCGGCGTGGCGCGCATCACCGACGACAACCTGGAGCAGGTGGTCAATCTGGTCGAATGGCCGGCGGCGGTGCTGTGCAGTTTCGAGCGCGAATTCCTGGCGGTGCCGCAGGAAGCGCTGATCGAGACGATGGAGATCAACCAGAAGTTCTTCCCGGTGCTCGATGCTGGCGGCAAGCTGACCGAGAAGTTCATCGGCATCGCCAACATCGAATCGAAGGACGTGGCCGAAGTGGCCAAGGGCTACGAGCGGGTGATCCGTCCGCGCTTTTCCGATGCCAAGTTCTTCTTCGACGAGGATCTGAAGCAGGGTCTGGTGGCGATGGGCGAGGGCCTGTCGAGCGTCACCTACCAGGCCAAGCTGGGTACGGTGGCCGACAAGGTGGCCCGTGTCAGCGCGCTGGCGCAGGTGATCGCGCCGCAGGTCGGTGCCGATCCGGTGCAGGCTAGGCGTGCCGCCGAGCTGGCCAAGAACGACCTGCAGTCGCGCATGGTGAACGAGTTCCCGGAGCTGCAGGGCATCGCCGGTCGCCATTACGCGCTGGCCGGTGGCGAGGCGCCGGCGGTCGCACTGGCCATCGACGAGGCCTACCAGCCACGCTTTGCCGCCGATGACATCGCACTGAGCCCGCTGGGCAAGGTGCTGGCGATTGCCGAGCGTCTGGACACCCTGGCCGGCGGTTTCGCCGCGGGCCTGAAGCCGACCGGCAACAAGGATCCGTTCGCGCTGCGTCGCAATGCCTTGGGGTTGGCGCGCAGCATCATCGAATCGGGTTTTGATATCGATGTTCGCGGCCTCCTGTCGCTGGCCCGCAATGCTGCGTTGAACGCCTGCGTGCTGGTTGCCGGGAAGGCCGTGGCGGACGCCAAGAGCGACAAGGAACGTGCGCTTGCGAGCAAATCCCATGATGAAGCCATTGCGGTGCGTGATGGTGATGCAGCCATGGGCATCGACGAGCTGTACGACTTCATCCTCGACCGCCTGAAGGGCTACTACGCCGACAAGGGCGTGCCGACCAGCCACTTCAACGCGGTGGCCGAGCTCAAGCCGGCCTCGCTGTATGACTTCGACCGCCGCCTCGATGCGATCGGCACCTTCGCCCAGCTGCCCGAAGCCGAAGCACTGGCCGCGGCCAACAAGCGCATCCGCAACATCCTGCGCAAGGCCGAGGGCGATATTCCGGGCAGCATCGATCCGGCGCTGCTGCGCGAGCCGGCCGAGAGCGAGCTGGCCGAAGCGGTGACCGCCGCCATCGACGACACCGGCGCCGCGCTGGCACAGAAGGACTACGTGGCCGTGCTCGGCCGCCTGGCCCGCCTGCGCCCGCAGGTGGACGCGTTCTTCGACAAGGTGATGGTCAACGCAGATGACCTCGCCCTGCGTGGCAACCGCCTGGCGCTGCTGCGCACGCTGGGCGACCGCCTGGGCAGTGTCGCTGCGATCGAGCACCTGTCCAGCTGATCCGGCTGCGATGATGCGTGACAGCGAAGGCCCGCGCATGCGGGCCTTCGCTTGTGCGGCGGCGGTGCGGTGGCGGACGGCGCCGGAACAGCCGCAGCGATGAACCGGATAACCCGTGCGTGATTTTGCCGGTCATCCTGACCCCGGTATCCTCCCCGCCATGCAGCCCTACCGAATCGCCCGACGCGTCCTGCTCGCCTGCTCCCTGCTGGCAGCCTCCTCCGCCCACGCCCGCGGCACCATCGAGAAGGTACAGATCAACGGCCTGGACAAGGGCGATGACGCCGAGATCATCGAGAACATCGAAGTCTCGCTGTCGCTGTACGAGACCATAGGCAAGGTCCAGGGCGAGTCGCGGCTGGAATACCTGCTGTCGCAGGCCGAGCGGCAGACGCGGCAGGCGCTGGAGCCGTTCGGCTTCTACAACCCGGTCATCACCGTGGAAGCGCCACGCCAGGGCGACACCCTGCAGGTGGTGATCCACGTGGACAAGGGCGAGCCGGTACGGGTGCGGCAGTCGGAAGTGGTGATCACCGGCCCGGCCGCGCGGGACCGCTACCTGCAGCGCGACCTGCAGGACTTCAATCCGCGCGAAGGCGAGCCCTTCGACCACACCACCTACGAGGCCAGCAAGGTCACCATCACCCGGCGCCTGGCCGAGCGTGGCTACTTCGATTCGGATTTCACCCAGCGCCGGGTCGAGGTCACCCGTGCCGAGAATGCGGCCGACATCTTCCTGAGCTGGGACAGCGGCCGCCGCTACAACATGGGCCGTATCGACTTCAAGCAGGACTACTTCCGCACCGGGCTGTTCGAGCCGCTGGTGTACTGGGAGGAAGGCAGCTACTGGCACGAAGGCAAGCTCGACCGCCTGCGTGAATCGCTGACCAAGCTGGACTACTTCAGCACCATCGACATCCAGCCGCATCCGGAAGACGCCTATGGCGATGGCGAGGTGCCGGTGGATGTGACCCTCACCCTGGCCAAGCGCACCATCTACACCGCCGGTCTGAGCTATGGCAGCGAGAGCGGCGCGGGTGTGCGCGGCGGCGTCGAGCGGCGTTACGTCAACCGCCGCGGGCACAAGCTCAACACCCAGCTAGACTACGCGCAGAAGCGCAAGAGCGCGGTCACCAGCTACCGCATCCCGGCGTTCCGCTGGCTCGATGGCTGGTACACCTTCGCAATCAGTGCCTACGACGAGCAGACGCGCTACATCGACATGCGCAACTTCAAGCTGATCGGCAGCCGCAGCGGCGAGATCAACGAGCACTGGACCGCGGTGGCCTCGGTCAACCTGCTGCGCGAGCGCTGGCGCTACAGTTCCGGCGACCAGTTCAACGACGCCCTGTACCAGTATTCGACGCTGTTCTATCCGCAGCTGACAGGCGACTACGTCAACGTCGATGACCGCACCTTCCCGCGCAGCGGCTTCAGCGGCAACGCCACCCTGCGCGGCGGGCTGGAGGGCGCCGGTTCGGACACCAGTTTCATCCAGGCCGATGCGACGCTGCGCTGGTTCCTGCCGCTGGGCGAGGCCGACCGCCTGATCCTGCGTGGTCAGGCCGGCACCACCTGGACCGGTGATCTGGTGGCGATGCCGCCGAGCCTGCGCTATTTCGCCGGCGGCGACCGCTCGATCCGCGGCTATGCCTGGCGCGAGGTCGGGCCGCGCACGCCGCCGCCGGACAAGTACGCGCTCGGTGCCAAGCACCTGGTGGTCGGTTCGGCCGAATACGAGCACTACTTCAGCGGTGGTCCGTGGGGTGTGGCGGCGTTTGTCGATACCGGCAGCGCCTTCGACAACACCATCGACCTGCATACCGGCGTCGGTTTCGGCGTGCGCTGGAAGTCGCCGGTGGGCCCGGTGCGGATCGATATCGCCCGCGGCCTGAACAGTCCGGATTCGGCGTTCCAGCTGTATCTCAACATCGGGGCCGACCTGTGAGCCGGCGTCCTGCTCCCGCGCCTGACGACATCACGCCCGAGCAGCGCGAGGCGCGCATCGCCGAGCTGCGCGCGCTGCGCAAGGCGCGGTTGCGCACGCTGGCGATCCGCAGCGGCATCACCGCCACCGCGCTGGTGCTGCTGGCGGCGTTCGCGCTGTACTGGCTGCTGCAGACCGTGGCCGGGCGCGAGGTGCTGATGGCGCAGGTGGTGGCACGGCTGCCGGCCGGCTCCTCGCTGACCTGGAGCAAGGTCGAAGGGCCGTTGGCCGGGCCGCTGGTCCTGCATGACCTGGACTTCCGCTACCAGGACCTGCATTTCACCGCGGCCCAGGCCTACCTGGACCCGGATATCCGCCCGCTGCTGGGCCGCAAGCTGCGGCTGGACGCGCTGCGGCTGAGCGATGCCGTGCTGGAGCTGGGGCCGTCGGAAGACACCCCGTTCGAGCTGCCGCGCTGGCCGGACGTGCTGCCGGCCATCGAGCTGCCGCTGGCGCTGCAGGCCGACCGGCTCGAGGTCGATGGCCTGCGCATCCTGCAGCAGGATGCCCCGGCGATCGCCATCAGCCGCATCCGCGGCGGCATCGAGGCCGCCAACGGCGAGTTCCGGGCCCGCGCGATCGCGGTCGACAGCAATCTGGGCGATTTCCATATCGATGGCCACTACCTGCCCGGCCGTGACTACCGCACCGATCTGACCGTACGGGCGCGGCTGCCGGCACGCCCGGGGCAGCGGCCGGCATCGCTGGGGCTGGTCGCGCGCGGGGATCTGGCGCACATGGAAGTGGCGCTGGCCGGGCATGCGCCGGCGCCGCTGCAGGCCCGGCTGGTGCTGGACGGCCGCAGCGATCCGGTATGGCAGGCCAGTGTGCGCGGCGAGCAGCTCGACCTCGGGCAGCTGGTGCCGGCGCAGTACCTGGCCGTGGCACCGGCGCCGCTGGCGCTGGACTTCAACGCCCGCGGGCGTGGCGGCAAGGCACAGCTGCAGGGCCGCCTGCGCCAGGGTGACAACGAACTGGTGCTGGCGCCGTCCAATATCGCCATCGAACAGCAGGTGCTGACGGTCGCGCCGCTGGCGCTGGAAGCGCTGGGCGGCGGCCTGCAGCTGCGGGGCAAGGCCGATTTCAGCGATGCGCGCAATCCGGGCTTCCATCTGGCGGTGGCGGCACGGCAACTGACCTGGACGCCGGCCTCCGATCCGGCCAATCCCGGTGATGTGCCGGAGCCGATGCACCTGAAGGAGGCGTGGCTGGGCGTGGCCGGCAACCTGAAGAACTGGGCGGCGCTGGGCCGGGCGGAAGTGGCGCGTGAGGCGCAGGCGGCCCAGCTCGATTTCGACCTGCGTGGCAGCGACCGCCAGGTACGGATCGAGCAGCTCACCGCGACCACGCCGGGCGGCTCGATGGAGCTCAGCGGCTCGGTCACCTGGCAGCCGGCGCTGGCCTGGGATGTCGATGCCCGGCTGGCCGGTTTCGACCCCGGCTATTTCCTGCCGGGCTGGGATGGCAACCTGTCCGGCACGCTGGCCTCCACCGGCCAGCAGCTGCCGGTGACCGATCCGGAGGCGGCGCCGCGCTTCGATGCCCATCTGGACCTGCCGCAACTGCGCGGCCAGCTGCGCGGGCGCAGTGTCGATGCACGCGCCAAGGTGACGCTGCACGACACCCGCGGCGAAGGCGATGTGCGGCTGGTGCTGGGCGGCAGCCGGATCGAGGCCAAGGGCACGCTCGGCGACCGCCTGGAGGTGGACGCGCGGCTGGAGCCGCTGCACCTGTCCGACCTGCTGCCCACGGCCAGTGGCAGCGTGGCCGGCACCGTGCAGGTCCGCGGTACCCCGGCACAGCCGGATATCCGCGCCGACCTGCAGGGCACCGGCCTGCAGTGGGACGACTGGAAGGCGCAGCAGCTGAGCATCAACGGGCGCCTGCCGTGGCGCGGTGACAACGGTGCGCTGGAGATCCGCGGCAGCGCGGTGCAGGTCGGCATGCTGCTGGAGCGGCTGCACATCAGCACCCGCGGCAACCTGCAGGACCTGCAGCTGGATGCCGAGGCCGGCAACGACCTCGGCGCGCTGGTGCTGTCCGGCAGCCTGCGCCAGCACGGGCAGGGATGGCAGGGGGCGTTGGCGGCGCTGCGGGTCACGCCGGCCAAGGGAGCGCCGTGGCAGCTGCGCCAGCCGGCCGCCTTCAGCGTGCAGGGCGACAATTTCACCCTGGCCGCCACCTGCCTGGGTGCCAATACCGGCGGTGCGCTGTGCGTGGACGCCGACTGGCCGCGCGAGGGCCTGCGCCTGTCCGGCGACGCCCTGCCGCTGGCGCTGGTGCAGCCGTGGCTGCCGCCCAATTCCGGCCGCCAGATCCATCTGCGTGGTGATGTCACCCTCGACGGCCGGCTGCGGCCACGTGGCAACACCTGGGAGGGCGGCTTCAAGATCGCCTCGCTGGAGGGCGGCATCCGCCTCGGCGACAACGCCCGCGGCGAGCTGGTGCGTTACGACCACTTCTCGCTGAACCTGGACCTGCAGCCCGGCGCCATCAACGGCTATCTCGGCGTCGGTTTCCAGGGCGACGGCTTCATCGACGCCAAGGTGCAGACCGGCTGGGAGCCGGGTGCGCCGCTGCACGGCGAGCTGTACCTGAACATGTCGCGGCTGTACTGGCTGGAGCTGTTCTCGCCGGATCTGGTGCGGCCCAAGGGCCTGATCGAAGGCCACGTCAGCCTGCGCGGCGTGCGCGGACAGCCTTCGCTGGGGGGCGAGGCCAAGCTGAGCGACTTCACCGGTGAACTGCCGGCGCTCGGCCTGACCCTGAGCGAGGGCAAGGGCAACTTCATCGCCCAGCCCGACGGCTCGGCGCGGATCAGTGCCTCGGCCAAGACCGGTGGCGAGGGCGCGCTGCAGGTCGAGGGCGGGCTGTCCTGGTTCGGCGATGCGCAGCCGTTGCAGCTGCACATCCATGGCGACAACGTGCTGGTCTCCAACACCAGCGAGCTGCGCGTGGTCGCCAACCCGGACCTGCAGTTCACCCTGGCCGCGGCGGCAATGGAGCTGCGCGGCAGCGTGCACGTGCCCGAGGCGGACATCGACCTGGAGCGGCTGGACCGCGGCACCTCGGTGTCCGAGGACGTGGTGGTGCTGGACCCGGTCGATCCGGAGGAGTCACGCACCTCGCCGCTGGACATGGACCTGGTGGTCAGCCTCGGCGACAAGGTCCGGATGAACGGCTTCGGCCTGAAGGGCGGGCTGACCGGCAAGATGCAGGTGCGGGCGATTCCCGGCCGCGAGATGAGCGCCAATGGCGGGCTGGAAGTGAGTGGCCGCTACAAGGCCTATGGCCAGGACCTGACCATCACCGACGGCCAGCTGCTGTGGAACCACGGCATCGTCTCCGACCCGCGCATCAATATCCGCGCGCAGCGCGCCATCGGCGATGTCACCGCCGGCATCCACGTCACCGGCCGCGCCCAGCAGCCGCGTGTGGACGTGTGGTCCGATCCGGCGATGTCGCAGTCCGAGGCGCTGTCCTACCTGGTGCTCGGCCGCAGCCTGAGCCTGGCCAGTTCCGACCAGGCGCAGCAGGTCAACGCGGCCTCGGCGGCGCTGTCGGCCGGCAGCGGGCTGCTGGCCGCGCAGGTCGGCGCCAAGCTGGGGCTGGACGACGCCGGTGTCAGCCAGTCGCGCGCGCTGGGCGGGGCGGTGATCGGTGTCGGCAAATTCATCACGCCCAAGCTCTACATCGGTTATGGCGTGTCGCTGATCGGCAGCGGCTCGGTGCTCACCCTCAAGTACCTGCTGCGTCGCGGCTTCGACATCGAGATCGAATCGTCCACGGTGGAAAATCGCGGCTCGGTGAACTGGCGCAAGGAGAAGTAGGCCGGCACGTCGCACATGCATGCAGGAAAGATATGAGTCGCGACCCGGGTTGCCCGGGAAAGTCCCGATCGCGACTCATGGCCAGGGGCCACCCGCGTCACTCCTGCTCACCGTGCGGCGTGGTGTACCACGCCCCCACACATCGCTGTCGCGCGCGGTCACCGAAGGGCCGTTGACCGGGCAGGCCGGCATCATCCAGTGGTCGGCATGCACGCGCTGCACCGGCTGCCAGCCAGCGGCGGTCTGCGGATGCAGCTGGATGTCACGGATTTCGCCGGCATTGCGGCGGCGATACACCAGCACCGCGCACTCGGCGGCGACACTGGCGGCGGTCTGGCAGCAGTTGCCGGTCATCGCATCCAGTTCGACCTCCTCGTGCTTGCGCAGCCCGGAATCGTGACCGTTGGCGGTTGCCGGGTCACCGGGGCGCGGCTACTGTCGGCACCTGTTCTGGATCTGCTGGAGTTTTCGATGATGCGCAAACCGCTTGCCGCCGCCTTGGCGCTGGGCATGGGCCTGGCTGCTGCCGCCCAGGCCAACGAGGGTATGTGGATGCCCACGCAGCTGCCGGAGCTGGCCAGGACCTTGAAGGACGCCGGTTTCAAGGGCGATCCGCGGCAGCTGGCCGATGTCACCGCGCCGCCGCTGAGCGCGGTGGTGCGGGTGGGCGGTGGCACCGGTGCGTTCGTGTCCGGTGACGGTCTGCTGCTGACCAACCACCACGTCGCCTATGGCGTGATCCAGTACAACGCCAGCAAGGAGCTGGACACCATCAACGACGGCTTCATCGCCAGGGACCGCAGCGACGAGCGCGCCGCCAACCCGGATTACCGGGTGCTGGTGACGGTGGGCTTCGACAAGGTCACCGACGAAGTGCTCCGCGAGGCACGTGGAAAGAACGGTCGTGCCTATTACGACGCGGTGGAGAACGCGCGCAAGCGCATCGTCGCCGATTGCGAGGCCGAGGGCGGTGTGCGCTGCTCGGTGGCCAACATGTACTACGGCAGCGACTTCTATCGCGTCCGCCAGCTGGAACTGACCGACATCCGCCTCGTCTACGCGCCGCCGCGCGCCATCGGCAACTATGGCGACGAGATCGACAACTTCATGTGGCCGCGCCACACCGGCGACTTCACCCTGCTGCGCGCCTACGTCGGCAAGGACGGCAAGCCGGCGCCGTACAGCAAGGACAACGTGCCGTACCAGCCACCGGCGCACCTGAAGATGTCGCTGGACGGCCCGAAGGAAGGCGACTACGCCATGCTCGCCGGCTATCCCGGCACCACCTACCGGCTGCGCACCGCCGCCGAGTTCGCCAACCAGATCGACGCGGTGCTGCCGCGCCGTGTGGAGGTGTTCCAGCAGCTGATCGACGTCGTCGAAGCCGCCGGCAAGGACGATGCCGAGGCCCGCACCCGCTATGCCTCGCAACTGCAATCGCTGAAAAACAACCGCAAGCGTGCCGCCGGTGAACTGGAAGGGCTGCTGCGCAGCGACGCCAAGGCGCAGCGCGCTGCTGACGAGCAGGCGATGCTGGCCGCTACCGACGCGAAATACCGCGCCGATATCGACGCCCTGTTCGCCTCGCTGGACGCCGAGCGCGCGACCGGCGAGAGCGAACTGCTGGTGGGGCTGATGTCCAGCCAGACCCAGCTGTTGCGCTCGGCGCTGCTGCTGGAGCGGCTGCGCGTGGAATCGGCCAAGCCCGACGCCGAGCGCGAGAGCGGCTACCAGCAGCGTGACCAGGCGCTGATCGAGGGCGTGCTCCGGCAGGTACAGCGCCGCTACGACCCGGCGGTGGAAAAGGTCATCCTCACCGCGCTGCTCACCCGCTACCAGCAACTGCCCGACGACCAGCGCGACGCCCACTACGACAACCTGTTCGGCCGCACCCCGGCGCAGCTGGTCAAGGCGCTGGACGAGCTGTACGCGACCACGAAGCTGGGCGACGAGGCGCAGCGCCTGTCGCGCTTCGAGGCCGCACGCAAGGGTGCGTTCATCGACAACGATCCGCTGGTATCGGTGGCCGCCGCGCTGGTGATGGCGCAGCTGAGCGCCGAGCGCGAGAGCAAGGAGCGTGCAGGCGAGCAGCTGCGGTTGCGCCCGTCCTACATGCAGGCGCTGTTCGCATGGCGGGCGCAGCAGGGCCGTGCGGTCTACCCGGACGCCAACCGCACCCTGCGCATCAGCTACGGCAAGGTGGAAGCACTGCACCCGCGCGATGCGGTGCACTATTCGCCGGTGACCACCGTGGCCGGCATCGTCGAGAAGAATACCGGCGCCGTGCCGTTCGACGCGCCCAAACCGCTGCTCGACGCCATCGCCAAGGGCGATTTCGGCAGCACCGCCGATCCGGCGCTGAAGACGCAGACGGTCAACTTCCTGACCAACCTGGACACCACCGGCGGCAACTCCGGCTCGCCGGTGCTCAATGCCAAAGGCGAACTGATCGGTCTGAACTTCGATTCCAACTGGGAGTCGGTGAGCGCCAGCTGGTGGTTCGACCCGCGCTACAAGCGCGCCGTGCACGTGGACATGCGCTACCTGCGCTGGCTGCTGGCCAAGGTCTACCCGGCCCCGGCGCTGCTGGCGGAAATGGGCCTGCCGCAGGAGTGAGGCCGCGGATGCGGGCGCGCAAATGATGCGCTCCCGCGCATCGTCCCCGGGCGGCGCCGTGCACGCGCTTCCCGGGCCGGGCCAGTAGAATGGCGTCCGGGGGAGCAGCGGGATCGGCTTGGGAGAACACGGGGTGGCGAAGCAGGAAATACCGACGGCGGAATCAGGCTGCCGGTTGGACGGCGTGCGCATCTGGGTGGTGGAAGACGATCCCGAGTGGCGCGGCATGGTGGTGGAGGAACTCGAATACCACGGCGCCAGCGTGCACGGCATCGAAAGCGCCGAAGCGCTGTACCGCGACCTGGCGGTGGACCGCTGCGACATCCTCGTCCTCGACGTCGGCCTGCCGGGCGAGGACGGCCTGAGCGCCACCGGCCATCTGCGGCGGATGGATGGCATGGGCATCGTGCTGGTGACCGGCCGTAGCGGCACCGCCGACATGGCGCAAGGGCTGTCGCTCGGCGCCGACGTCTACCTGCCCAAGCCACTGGAGTTGCCGGTGCTGGTGGCCGCGCTGCACAGCCTGCATCGGCGCATGACCGGCCCGGTACAGGTGACTGCTCCGACCGCCAATGATCCCGTCCTCGACGACCATGCGGCATGGAGCCTGCGTGCCGATGGCTGGGACCTGCATGCCCCCAATGGAGACAGGCTGACCTTGACCGCGGCCGAACGCAGTTTCCTGCGCGAACTGTTCTCCGCTCTTGGCAAGGCCGTGGACCGCGAGCAACTGATTGCGGCCATCACCGACCAACCCTGGGACTTCGACCCGCACCGCCTGGAAGTGCTGGTGCACCGCCTGCGCACCCGCGTGCGTAATGCCACTGGCGCGGTGCTGCCGGTGCGCGCGCTGCGCGGTATCGGCTACATGCTGCTTTCCGAACGGGCCGAAGCGGTGGACTGAACCCCGGAAACGCTGCGGACCGCCGGCAGGAACCGTTGAGGCGGACCTTTTCGCGGCCCGGGACAACAGGCAAGCGTTCGTGATGTTGCGAGAGTTTTTGATACTGCCCGCCTGACACCACCTGCCGAGAATCGTCCGGCAAGCGTTGCAGCTGCCATCGGCGGCGCGCTTGTCTCGGGGGCGCGGTGTTGGAGATGAAGCGGGAGGCGCCGCGGGCGGGTGGGAAGCCGTGGCTGGAAGGGGTGCGGATATGGGTGGTCGAGGACGACCTGGCATGGCGCGCCCTGGTACTCGAGGAACTCGAAAGCCACGGCGCATCGGTGCGGGGCATCGGCAGCGTCGAGGCGCTGTACCGCGAACTGGCCGTCGACCGCTGCGACATCCTGATACTCGACATCATCCTGCCCGGCGAGGACGGCCTGAGCGCCGCCAGCCACCTGCGCCGCATCGGCGACATGGGCATCGTGCTGGTGAGCGGCCGCTGCGGCGCGGCCGACATCGCCCGTGGCCTGGCCGCCGGCGCCGACCTCTACCTCGGCAAACCGCTGGAGCTGCCGGTGCTGGTGGCGTCGTTGCACAGCCTGTACCGGCGCCTGGCGACACGTATCGGTGGCGGTGACGTTGCCGCCGAGCCTGCAACGGAAGCGATCCCGGACTGGCGCCTGAGCGCCAATGGCTGGGACCTGCACGCACCCAATGGCTGCACCCTCACCCTGACCGCACCGGAGCGCACGCTGCTGCGTGAACTGTTTGCCGCCCAGGGCACGCCAGTGAGCCGCACCCGGCTGATCGCCGCACTCACCCCCACGCCGCAGGATTTCGACCCGCACCGCCTGGAAGTGCTGATGCACCGCCTGCGCTCGCGCGTCCGTGCCGCCACCGGCCTCCCGCTGCCGGCAAGGGCGTTGCGCAACATGGGCTACCTGCTCGTCCCCGGCCAGGGTTGAGCGGCACGGCGTTGGTCCGTCTTCATGGACTGTGTTCCGAGGTGTGACGAGAGGAAGTGAGAGGCAAAGAAAGCGTCTGCTACTGCCTTCGCCGCACCCCATGCCGAGAATGCCGCCCGAAAACCCGCCAAGGGTGGTCTGCGCATGTCCGTGACGGCATGCGCAGGCGAAGCATCGCAGGCCCGTGCTTCCAGGCAAGCACGGGTGGGCGCAACAGAAGCGAAGTTGGGGGAAACCCGTGTACCAATCACACGATCAGGCTGGTCGCGCGGCATTGTCGCGCATGCATGTAAACGGATTTGCAATCCATGCGATGAGGGTTGTCGGTCTGTTGGTCACGATCGGACTCATGGCGCCCACCGCGAATGCCGCCGTGACCGCGACGCAGGTGACCACGGCACCGGACATCGGCATCGGCCAGGACGTGAACGTCACCGTCGATTGGACGCGCACCAGCGTCGGCGGCGACACCGTCACCGTGGTGATTCCCGCCCAGTTGCAGGCCGATCCCCCCGCTCCCCCGGCCGACTGCTCCTATACCGCGCCAAACATGGTGTGCTCGACGACGGCTGGCAGCAGTGGCACGGTGACTTTCCCGGTCCGTGGTGTGGCAGCCGGTGGCTTCAACCTGACCGCCACAGGCACCTCGGGCCCTGCGGCTGCGTTTTCCGGGAACGCGCGCAACGCCGGTGACCTGACCGTCGGCAAGACCATGGCCGTCCCCGCGGTTGGCAATCCCCTGACTGGTGGCGACAGCGCATTCCGCCTGATGCCCAACATCGCTGGTGGCGGAAATGACGTGCCGGTGGGTGGCAGCATCCTCATTACCGACAACCTGCCGGGTAACGCCACGACGGGTTTCGTGGTGACGAGCGTGGCCTTCGGTGGCCCGTTGACACCATCCTGCACCGCGGTAGCGGCTGCCAACAGCAGCCGCGTGTTGACCTGCACCTATTCCGCGGGTGGCTCCCCTATCACCCCGGCCCAGCTAAATGCCAGCTGGATCGATGTGAGGGGTGTCACCCTCAGCTATGGCAGCTTCGTCAATACGGCCACGGTCAGTTCAGGCAATACGCTCTACATCGACCTGGCCGCCGGCAACAACACCGACAGCCTCAACTACAACACCGAGCCAGCCACTGACCTGGTGGCAACCATCACCACCTCGCTCAGCAACAGTTCGGCCTCGCCTTCCCCTGGCTTGAGCAACCAAAGTGTCACCATCGGCATGACCAACAACGGGCCCATGGCATCGGCGGCGGGAGCGGTGGTGGAGACCATTGTTCCGGCGGGCTTCACCTTGGGCACGCTGCCGGCGGGCTGTACGTCCACGCCGGCCAGCAGCCTGACCATTTCCCCGCCGGTGAGCGGTGGCACCGTGACCGGGACCTGGAACGGCACCAAGGTCAGCTGCACCGCGGGCACGTTGAATGTGGGGCAGTCCGCTCCGTTCGTCATCCCCGTGACCCTGGACAACGTCCGCCGCACGGGCGAGTACCTGCCCGCCGTGCTGACCCTGCCGGCCGGCCAGGACGATGGCCAGCCGAACAACAACAGCGCCACCCGCCGCTACTGGATGGCGCCGTCGGCGGCCGACCTGGGCCTGAGCAAGAGCAAGCCCGCGAAGGTGGCACCGGGGCAGACGATCAACACCACCCTGACCGTCACCAACCGTGGTCCGGAAACCGTCAGCTGGGATGCCTCCCATCCGCTGCGCGTGGTGGATTGGCTTGATCCGCGCGAGATCACCAATGCCTCGGTCACCGCCAACAACGGCTGGACATGCACGCTTACCCCGGCATCGCCACGGCCCGATGGCCAGTATCCGACCCAGACGACACAGGTGTCCTGCGAGCATGCCGGCCCCGGCACGATGACTGTCGGCCAGTCCCGTGCCTTCAGCTTCGCCCATACCGTGGCCGATGCCGCGACCCTCGGGCCCAACCCGGTAACGTTGACCAACGTCGCCTGCACCGGTAGCGAGGTGCTGCGCCTGCTGGGATTGACCGAGAGCGACGGCCCGCAGCCGGCCGATCCAGAGGACGCCGGTGCAACCGGCGGCATTGCCGAGAACGGCACCAATGGCCAAGACTGCCAAGCCGCCAACGGCATCGGTACCACCATCGAGGATGTCCGCGTGGGCATCCGCAAGGAATCGTCGGTGGACGGCAACACTTGGCACGACGATGTCGCCGATGCGCCGACGCTGGCCGCCGGCGACAATGACATGCACTGGCGGATGACCATTACCACGGCAGCGGCGCAGGCGACGATCCCGACCCTGCAGGTGAAGGACGTTTATCGTGGCCTGATGCGAGCGGTCGGCGCCGCGCCGACCTATGTCACGCCGACCATTGCCGTCGCCTACGACACGTCGCTGGCACCAGGGGTCACGCACAGTTGTCCGACCACCATTTCCGGCAATCCCGCGTCGTGGGGCAGTACGGGAAACACCACCGAGTCCGGCAATACCTACGAACAGACCTGCAGCTTCAACAACGTGCCGGCCGGCGCCACCATCGTGGTCACGGCTACGCTGTCGCGCCCGTTGGGTGTGCCTACGGGCCAGCTGAACAATACCGCCACGCTGGATTCGACCAACGCGTTCCTGAAGGACCTGTCCGGCGGCAACGTGCTGAGCGACGACGCGCGGATCAATGTGCTGCCGCGCGCCGACGTGGCCATGACCAGCAAAACGGTGACGACCAGCATCCCGGCCAGCGGTGGCAACAACCCGATGGCGTCGGTGGGCGAGACCGTGCTGTTCACCCTCGTCGCCCGCAACCAAGGCCAGGACCACATCGCCGCCGGCAACTTCCGCATCACCGACAGCCTGTTTACGGGTGCGGCGACACTGGTGATGCCGGCCTTCGATGTGCTGGAAGTGAAGCCGGCCGATGCGGCGAAGATGAGTTGCGCGGCCAGTGATCTGGCCAACGGCACCATTTCCTGTGTCAGCATCGCGACCATCTCCCGCCATGAGGTGCAGACGGTCACCGTGCGTGCGCGCGTCAAGAAGCCGCCGAGCTACAGCGGCGCGCTGGGCGACAAGCTGTACGACAACGTCACCAATACCGCCCACGTCCACCTGGACAACATGTGCGAGTACCGTGCCGATGGCGTAGCGAATTCGTCCATATGCGGCGATGCCAATGCACTGGCCAACAATACCGCTTCGGCCGTGTTCGACGTGACCGTGCCGTCGTTCGACCTGCAGCAGGGCAAGGTGCCGGTGTTCCCTGTCGGGCAGAGCGAGTTCCGCGCCGGCGACGACCTGCGTTATCGCTTCAGCATCCGCAACGCTGGCCCGTCGATCGCCGAGAACGTCGCCATGACCGACGCGCTGACCGTGCCGACGGGATTCACGCTGGCGCTGCAGGGCGCGCCGCAGAACATGAACGCAGGCGCTGCAAGTGCTGGCTATACCTTGGTCGGCAAGACCGTCGCCTGCGCCCAGGCGACGCCGAACGACGACACGGTGTGCACGTTCGACACGCTGGACGTGAACGAAGAGGTCAACTTCGAGCTGGTGTTCCGTCCCACCGGCGCATCCGCGACTCCGGAGATCTTCGGCAACGCCGTGCATGTCTGCGCCGACGAGACCAACAGCTACGAATCCTCCGGCAAGTGCACGGCCGACCCGCTCCAGGCGGGCAACAATCTGGCCGCGATCAACAACGTGCTGTTCCCGAGCACCGACCTGGAAGTGGTGAGCAAGACTGCCATGGTCTCGCCGGTCGACGTCGGCCAGGCCGTGCCGTGGCAGATCGTGCTGCGCAACAACGGCATTTCCACCTCCACCCAGATGCGCGTGGTGGATACGCTGCCCGCCGGCTTCGAGTGGATCACCACCACCGCGCCGAGCGTTGGCACCGCCACCGGCGGCGCCACGCTGGCTGCGGCGGGCGGGAACCTTGCCGTGCAGCCCGGCCCGCCGGCGCCGGACGCGGCAGACGTTTGCTACGTTTCCAACGGCGTCGCCAGTGTCACTATCGCGACGCCGGTCCAGCAGATCACCTGCCACGTCAATGGCAACTTCCCGGCTGGCAGTGGTTACACCCTGACCCTGCATGCGCGGCCCAAGATCGGCGTGTTCGCCGGGCCGTGGCTCACCGACGTGGACAACCACGTGGCCGTGCAGCCGGGCAAGGACGCGGCCAACGAGGACCTGGCCAAGGACAGCAACCCGAACAACAACGAGCAGGACGGCCCGGTGCAGGTGCGCAACGCCAGCATCGCCGGCCGCGTGTTCCTCGACCAGAACAACAACGGTGACACCGACGCGGGCGACAATGGTCTGGCGAACGTGGGCGTGCGCCTGACCGGCACGGATGTGTACGGCAACACCATCGACGTGACCGTCACCACCGACGCCAACGGCGATTACGTGTTCAATGGCCTGGCTCCTTCCGATGCCGCGGGTTACACAGTCAGCCAGGACCAAAGCACCGTGTCCGGCGGCTACAACAACGGCATGCCGCAGCCGAACAGCACGCGTACCGTGCGCAATGGCACCAGCACCGGCGTGACCGACAAGGGCACCGCCAGCATCGCGGCCGGCGGCGGCGTCATCAGCGGCGTCGTGCTCGGCAGCGGCGGCGCGGGCGTGCAGTTCGACTTCCCGGAAGTCACGCTGTACACGCTGTCCGGCCACGTGTTCCTGGACAAGAACGTCAACGACGTACGCGATCCGGCCACGGACGATCCCATCCCCGGCGCTACGCTGGAGCTGCTGGAGTTGGTCGGCGGCGACTACGTGCCGGTCGGTGGCCCGACCGGAACCGCGATTACCGATGCCGCCGGTTTCTACAAGTTCGTCGGCCTGGACCCGGCCAAGACCTACGCCGTGCGCGAAGTGCTGCCGGCCGGCCACCTGAACCGTCCCAGCGCGGTGAAGCCGGGCACCTGCGGCGGTGGCGCCTGCAGCGCCGGTACCGCGCAGACCGGCGTGGCCGGCGACGCGCCCACCACCGACCGCATCAGCGGCATCCGCCTGACCGGCAACGGCGAGAATTACGACTTCGGTGAACAGGAAGGCGCCGAGATCCACGGCCGCGTGTTCATGGACTACGACAACGATGGCGCGCAGAACGGCAGCGACGCCGGCATCGGCGGCCAGACCATCGAGCTGCGCGACGCGGGCGGCACGGTGGTTGCCACCACGACCACGGCCAACGACGGCACGTTCTCGTTCACCCAGCTGCTGCCGGGGACCTACACCCTGCACCAGCCGAACCAGCCGGCGGGGACCGCCAACGGCATCACCACCGAAGGAACCATCGGTGGCGCCGCCATGGGCACCGCGACCGGCGTGACCATCACCCCGTCGCAGATCGCCGGCATCACCCTGACCCCGGGCCAGAAGTCGCTGGAGAACCTGTTCGCCGAGATCCCGACCCGCAGCACCATCGCTGGTCGGGTGTGGATGGACAACAACGACAACGGCGCGATCAATGCCGGCGAGCAGGGCATTGCCGGCATCACCGTCAAACTGACCGGTATCGACATCAACGGCAACCCGGTCAGCCGTACCACCACCACCGGCAGCGACGGCAGCTACCTGTTTGCCGATCTCCCGGCGGGCAGCTACGCCGTCACCGAGCCGGACCAGCCGCCGATGACGCTGAATGGCCAGACGGTGCTGGGCACCATCGGCGGCGCGCCGATGGCGGGCGCCACCGCGACCGGCAAGGCCACCACGCCGTCGGCGATCGGCAACATCGTGCTCGGCGAGAACCAGCACTCGGTGCAGAACAACTTCGGCGAGATCCCGATGAACGGTTCCATCGCCGGCATCGTGTGGCTGGACCGCGACAACGACGGTGTCATCGATGCAGACGAAACCGGCATCGCCGGCGTGACCGTGCGCCTGACCGGCACCGACAGCATGGGCAACACGGTGGACGTCGAAGTGCAGACCGACACGCAGGGCAACTACCTGTTCGACGGACTGGCCCCGGGCACCTATACGGTGACCGAGCCGATCCAGCCGGACGGCACCCTGAACGGCAAGACCATTCCCGGCACTGGCGGCGGCACGGCGACCGCGCCGACGAGCGTGCCGTCGGAAATCCGCGGCATCGTGCTGGGCCCGAACGGGAATTCGGTGAACAACAACTTCGGCGAGATCCCGCCTGCCTCCATCGCCGGCCGCGTCTACAACGACGACAACGACAACGGCAAGGTCGATTCCGGCGAAACCGGCATCCCCGACCAGGAGATCGTGCTGGAAGGCACCGATGACCTGGGCAATCCGGTGCGGGTGACGACGACCACCGACGGCGATGGCCGCTACACGTTCCCGAACCTGCGTCCGGGCCGTTACACGGTGACCCAGCCGAACCAGCCGCCGCAGACCGAGAACGGGCAGACCACGGCCGGCACCACCGGCGGCACCGCCACCCCGAAGGAGACGCCGACATCGTCGATCAGCGTCATCGAACTGCCCTCGGGCACGCAGTCGCTGGAGAACAACTTCGGCGAGATCAACACCAACCTGCCGGACCTGCGGGTAAGCAAGTCGCTGGAGCCGGCCACGCTGGTCACGGGCACCACGGCTGCCTACCGCATCGTGGTGCGCAACGCCGGCAAGGCCGACACCCACGGTGAGTACGAGGTGCGCGACCGCCTGCCGCAGGGCGTGACCCTGGTCGAGGCGCCGACGGGCGAGGGCTGGACCTGCACGGGTACGGCCGGCGAAACGGGCTTCGCCTGCCGCAGCGCGGCGGTGCTGGCCGCCGGCCAGACCTCGCCGGCGAACATCCGCGCGCTGGTGCGCGTGAGCACCGATGCCGTGGCGGGTACCGTCAACAATGCGGTGCTGGTGAGCGGTGGCGGCGAGCCTGGCGCGCGCCAGCCCACCGACGAGGAGAAGAACGCGCTGGAGGAAGGTGGCGACGTGGGCATCCTGCCGGTGTGCGGGGCGGACGTGATCCACAACGCCTGCCGCCTGCCGAGCGAGCTGGTGAAGGCATGGCCGGACGTGGTGGTCAGCAAGTCGGCCGACACCGAGGTGTTCACCGTAGGCCAGAAGGCCAGCTATGCGATCCGCGTGCGCAATATCGGCGAGCGCGCCACCGATGCCGAGTACGTGGTGAGCGATTACCTACCTGCCGGCATCGTGCTGGCTGGCCTGCCCACCGGCGAAGGATGGACCTGCACCGGCACGATGGGTGAGGGCCGCATCCAGTGCGCCGCTTCGCGCGCGCTGGGCGCCGGCGAAACCCATCCGGGTGCCATCAAGGTGCCGGTGGACGTGCTGCCGGCGGCGCTGGAGCAGGGCACCGTGAACAACGCGGTGGTCGTGTCCGGCGGCGGCGAGAATCCTGAGCGCAAACCCACCGACGAGCAGTGGAAGCAGTTCGAGGAAACCCCGGGTGCGCTGGAGCTCTGCGATCCGCAGATCACCCAGAACCTGTGCCGGGTGCCGAACGAAGTGCAGGAGGCGATCGAGGATGCGCGGCTGGTCATCAGCAAGCGCGGCGACAGGTCGATGGCCGAGATCGGCGACATGGTGCTGTACACGATCGAGGTGCGCCATGTGTCGGGCACCGCGCCGCGCATGGTGAACCTGGTGGACGTGCTGCCGCGCGGCTTCACCTACATCGACGGTACCGCCCGTGTCGATGGCCGCATCGTCGCCGAGCCGCTGGGTCGTCCCGGTCCGCGCCTGGGCTTCGAGCTCGGCCCGATCAGCGCCGGTGGCCAGCGGGTGCTGACCTACCGCGTGCGCATCGGCGTGGGCGCCCTGCAGGGCGATGGCGTCAACCGCGCTCAGGCGCATGGCTGCCTGGCCGATACCGGCTGCATCGATCCGAACGGCCTGTCGCCGCTGCCGGGCTCGGTGCCCTCCAACCACGCCGAGTACCGCGTGCGCGTCACCGGCGGCGTGTTCACCGACGAGGCCTGCGTGCTGGGTAAGGTGTTCGTGGACTGCAACAACAACCACGTGCAGGACGCCGAGGAGCTGGGCATCCCGGGCGTGCGCCTGTACTTCTCCAACGGCACTTGGGTGATCTCCGACTCGGAGGGCAAGTACAGCTACTGCGGCCTGCCCCCGCAGAGCCACACCCTGAAGGTCGATCCGTCCACCCTGCCGGTCGGCGCGCGCCTGACCACCAGCAGCAACCGCAACCTGGGCGATGCCGACAGCCTGTTCCTGGACCTGAAGAACGGCGAGCTGCACCGCGCCGACTTCGTCGAGGGCAGCTGTTCCAACCCGCTGCTGGAGCAGGTCAAGGCCCGCCGCACGCAGGGCGAGGTGCGCGCGCCGGAGAACGAGGCCGGGCAGTCGCAGCTGCGTTTTGAAAGCAAGCCGCTCCGTGCGCCGCAGCAGGCCACGGACTCGGCCAACCAGAGACCGATCGTGGAACCCAGACCCAACCCGCCCTCCGCATCGGCAGCGCAGGAGGTGCAGCCATGAACCGCCGCACCTTCCCGCGCCATGCACCGCGCCTGAGCCTGCTGGCCTGCGCGCTGGTGGCGACGCTGCCGGCGCTGGCCCAGGACGTCGGCACCGGCACCCGCTTCACCCCGGTGCTGGGTGATGCCGCCACGCTGTACCCGCGCTCGCCGGCAAGCGCGGATGCCGCGCCGGAAGCCACCTCCACCCGCTCCGGCAACGTCGATTACGCCCTCAACCACGGCGTGGACCTGGTCCGCGTGGACGTGGACCGCGACGGCGTACCGGCCGACGGCCAGACCCCGGTGCACGTGCGCGTGCAGCTGCTCGACGGCGACGGCAAGCCGCTGGCCGGCCGCGCGTACGCGACCATCGAGCACAGCGGCGGCCGCATCCGCCTGCTGGGTTCGCGCACCGACGAATTCGGCCCCGGCGCCGCCGATGCCGACAAGGTGACCCCCGGCGTGCAGTTGGCGGTGGACGACGGCGTGGCCGAGTTCGACCTGCTGGCCCCGCACGAGCCGCAGGACGTGGTACTGCGCATCACCGCCGGCGGCCAAAGCGCCGAGGGCGTGATCGGCTTCCTGCCGGAGATGCGCGAGCTGCTGGCCACCGGCCTGATCGAGGGCGTGGTCAACTTCCGCAACAAGTCCAATGCCGGGCTGATCTCGTCGGTGCAGCACCACGATGCCTTCGACCGCGACATCCGCCGCTGGGAGAAGCAGTTCAACAACGGCAAGGCCAATGCCGCCGCGCGCACCGCGTTCTTCGTCAAGGGCCGGATCAAGGGCGAGTACCTGCTCACCGCCGCCTACGACTCGGACAAGGACGTGCGTGGCCGCCTGCTGCGCGACATCCAGCCGGAGGAGTTCTACCCGGTGTACGGCGATTCGTCGCTGCGCGGCTTCGACGCGCGCTCGGCCGAGCGCCTGTACGTGCGCATCGACAACAAGCGCAGCTACCTGCTGTACGGCGACTTCCAGACCGGCGACACGCTGGCCACGGCCACCGGTATCGGTGGCAGCGGGCCGATCCCGCAGCGCAGCCTGAGCACCTACAACCGCACCGCCACCGGCCTGGGCTGGCATTTCGAGAGCGAGCGCGTGCGCAGCAACGTCTTCGCCATTGAGGATTCGCTGCGGCAGATCATCGAGGAGTTCCGCAGCCAGGGCAGCGGCCCGTACGCGCTGCGCAACAACGCGGTGCTGGAAGGCAGCGAGCGGGTGGAAGTGATCGTGCGCGACCGCAACCAGCCCAGCCGCATCGTCTCGGTGCGGCCGCTGGCGCGGTTGGTGGACTACAGCTTCGAGCCGTTCTCCGGGCGCATCCTGCTCAACCAGTTCATGCCGTCCTTCGACAGCGACCTCAACCCGGTGTCGCTGCGCATCACCTACGAGCTGGACCAGCAGACCGAGAAGTTCTGGGTGGTCGGCGCCGACGGCCAGTTCAAGCTGACCGACAGGCTGGAAGTGGGTGCCTCGGCGGTGGAGGACCGCAATCCGTATGCCGAGTTCAAGATGGGCGGCGTCAACGCCGGCTACCGTTTCGGCCCGAACACTGCGTTCGTGGCCGAGTTCGCGCGTACCCGCAGCGAGGTCAACACCAACTCGCTGAACCAGGTCACCTCGCAGGGATTGAAGGACGTCAGCGGCGAAGTGGAAGGCGATGCATGGCGCGTCGAGTTCGCCCATGAAGGCGACAAATTCGATGCCCGTCTGTTCGCCGCGCGCACCGATCCCGCGTTCAACAACCCGGCCTCGCCGCTGTACGGTGGCCGCGGTGAATACAACGCGCGGCTGAGCTATGCGTTCACCCCGCGCGTGGAGTTGTACGTGGAAGCCCTGCGCAGCGAGGACCGCAACCCCGATGGCGGCAAGCGCGATGCCGGCGGCGCCGGCGTGCGCGTGGGCGCCACCGGGCGGCTGACCGTGGACGTCGGCCTGCGCAGCATCCGCGAGACCATCGGTGTGACCTCGCCATGGTCGATGGGGTCGCCGTTCGGGCAGACCGGCGGCCTGACCGGCGGCTTCGCCACCGGCGGTGGCGGCGGCGCGCTGGGCTACGGCCAGCAGGCGCTGGACCCGGCCACCGGGTTGATGGTCGTCAATGGCTCGTCCTCGGGCAGCGTCATCACCAGCGACCTGCCGGTGGGCACGAAACTGGAATCGGACAGCGCGCGCATCGGCGTGGGCTACCGCTTTAGCGACAAGTTCAGCGGCGGCGCCGAGGTCGAGCAGAGCGTCAGCGGCGAAGATCGCCACCGCATCGCCGCCGGCGTGGACTACCAGGCCTTCGAGCGCAGCCGCCTGTACGGCCGCTACGAGAAGCAGACCGGCCTGACCAGCGCCTACGGCATCACCACCACCGACCGCGAGGCCGATGCGCTGGTGTTCGGCGTGGACAGTACCTACCTGCGCGACACCCAGGCGTTCAGCGAATACCGGCTGCGCGATGCGATCAGCGGCCGCGACGTGCAGGCCGCCTCGGGCATCCGCAACAACTGGGACATCCGCGAAGGCCTGCGCCTGAGCAGCTCGGCCGAGCGCGTCAACGTGATCGCCGGCGATACCGGCGACAGCACCGGCCTGGCGCTGGCGCTGGACTACAGCGCCAACCCGCTGTGGCGCGGCGCCGTGCGCGTGGAGTACCGCATCTCCGAGGACGTGGCGCACACCGAGGCCAACGAGGCGTTCGACACCACGCTGCTGCAGTTCATGGTGGCGCGCAAGCTCAGCCGCGACTGGACCCTGCTGGGCCGCAACTACCTGCTTGCGACCAACTACAAGGAACGCGGCGACGTCCTGCAGGACCGCTTCCAGCTAGGCCTGGCCTACCGCGACACCGACCGCAACCGGGTCAACGCGCTGATGCGCTATGAGTACAAGCTCGAGCGCGACGAAAGCGGGCTGACCCTGCTCGACGGCCAGGCGGTCAACGGCCTCAGCCAGGACGTGCGCACCCGCGCCCACATCGTCTCCTCGCATGCCGACTGGCATCCGTCGCGGCCGTGGTGGCTGACCGGGCGCGTGGCCGGCAAGTGGCAGCGCGACCAGTTCGCGTACGGCGACGGCGGCCGCGTCAACAGCAGCTTCCGCGCGGTGCTGTTCTCCGGCCGCATCGTCTACGACATCACCGAGAACTGGGACGTCGGCGTGCTCGGCTCCACCTTCCGCGGCCAGTCCGGCGGCAACCAGTACGCCTACGGCGTGGAAGTGGGCCGCCTGCTGCGGCAGAACCTGTGGCTGTCGGCCGGCTACAACTGGACCGGCTTCGCCGGCGACCGCGACCTCAACGGCTACGAGTACACCCAGCAGGGGTTGTTCCTGCGCCTGCGCTTCAAGTTCGACGAAGACCTTTTCCGCCGTGACCCGGTGCGCTACCGCGACCCGGCCCGCTGAGGACGACCCGATGAAATCCACGCACAACCGCTCCACCCTGTCCCGCGCGCTGCTGGTGACCACCCTCCTGTCCGCCCTGGCCGGCACCGCCGGCGCGCAGCAGACCCGGCTCAACCCGCAGGAAAAGCGCATAACCGACGAGGCCATCCATGCCGACCTGCAGGGCTACGAGGCCACGCAGGGCCGCATCAAGGCGCTCAACGACGCCGGCCGCCCGGTGCGCGACTACCACCTGTCCAAGGCGCAGTGCTGGCTGGACGTGTCCTTCCACGAATACACTCGCAACGACCGCAGCGCGTTCCCGCAGGAAGCGCTGACCGAGTCGGAGAAGCTGATCGTGGACATGGAGAACGGCGTTGCGCCGATTCCCACCGACACCGCGCTGGTCAACGGCGCAAAGTACCTGCGCGACGACCTGTGGCAACGCCTGAAGGCGATCCACGGCACGCCGGGATTCAGCTGCGCGCAGCAGGCCGTGGCCTGCGGCGAGGTCGAACTGGTCCACGCCGGCAACGAGTTCAACCAGCAGCAGTGGCGCCACTCCAAGCCGTACATCCAGATCGCCGAGGACCTGGTCAACGACGCCGAGGCGCTGGCGCGCCAGTGCGACGTGGCGCCCGACACCGCGCTGACGGTCACGCCGGGCCCGCTGATCGCCAACGTGCTGTTCGAGTTCGATCGTGATGGCCGCAAGGACATCCGCACCTACTCGCTGGAGAGCATCGACCGCGCGCTGGCCACCATCGCCAGCGAGAAGCGCGAACTGGCCGGCGTCACCCTGGTCGGCCACGCCGACCGCATGCAGGGCAAGGGTTTCGACTACAACCAGGGCCTGTCGCAGCGGCGTGCGCAGACCGTGCGCGAACTGCTGATCGGTCGTGGCATCGACCCGGATGCGATCCGCTACGAGTATCGCGGTGACACCCGGCAGGTGCAGGAGTGCGAAGGCGTCAAGCCGCGCGCAGCGCTGCTGGAGTGCCTGTTGCCGAACCGTCGCGTCGAGGTGAGGTTCGAACTGACCAGGTGATCTAGGGGCGGGTGGGGCGTGGGGAGACCCACCCGGTTCAGAGGCGCTCGCCCACGGTATTGTTCGCGGGGCGCTGCGCCGATGCCGGCGACCCTGTTGCAGTCCCACGCGGCGGCGTCCACGACATGGGGCGGCCGCCGCCGATGGCGATCCAACCCTGCGCCAGCGCCTGTTCAGGATCGTGCAGCAGGTCGTGGAGATCGATGTCGCGGTCCTCGGCCAAGCCCCACAATCCAGCCCAGGTGCCGGGGCCGCTGCGCTGAGCCACCTGTAGGGCGCGGCCTGCCGCACGCAGGGTGTCGGCCAGCCGCGGTGCGCTGCCGGGGAACAGCGGGTGGGAGGCCACGCCGGTGGAGACGGTGGGCGCCAGGTGCTGGCCCGGCGCGATTTCCACCTGCAATCGCCCGATGCGGCGGCACAGGTGTGCGGCCAGCGCGAACGCGGCCGCTTGCGAGGTGTTGCTGCGGATCACCATGAACGCCGCGCCGCTCCAGCGCGCCACATGGTCGTGCTGGTCGCTGCCTTGGGCGAGCGCGTCGGCCACCGCGCACAGCAACTGGT
This sequence comes from Stenotrophomonas sp. JC08, assembly GCF_052180205.1. Lineage (NCBI taxonomy): Bacteria > Pseudomonadati > Pseudomonadota > Gammaproteobacteria > Lysobacterales > Lysobacteraceae > Stenotrophomonas > Stenotrophomonas sp. JC08. The sequence goes on from NZ_CP197473.1 coordinate 49,708, forward strand.
CGCCGGCGGCATGGCCGTGCTGATCGTTGAGCGCCTTGAAGCCGTCGATTTCCAGCAGTAGCACCGCGCTGCACGCCTTGTTGGCGCCTGCCAGCGCGGCGGCGAGCAGGCGCTCGGCCTCGTGCCGGTTCGCCAGCCCGGTGAGCGTGTCGGTGGTGTCGAGCCGCCGCAGCCGTCGCTTCTGGCGGCGCATGCGCAGGTACAGGGCGCCCGAGCCCAGCAGCAGCAGCATCGCTGCGGCGAGTGCGACATTGCGCATCAAGCGGTCGCGGCTGGCCTCCTGGGTGGCGTTGGTACGGATCGGGTCCAGCGCCTGTTCGGCCTTGGCCTGCAGCTTGGCGAGGCGGTCGAGGTTGTCGCCCCTCATCCGTGACTGGTCGATCTCCCGCACCTGCCGCAGGTAGTCGCGGGCCTGCGCGGCATCGCCCATGACCATGCTGGTTTCGGCCAGCAGGTCCAGGCTGTCGCGGATGCCCTGGGGGAATTTGCCGAGTTCGGCCACCGCCAATGCTTGCCCGGCGAGGTGTCGCGCTTCCTCCGCCGCATCGTGTTCCATAGCGATCCGGGCCAGACGCTGCAGGGTGACGATCTGGCCCAGCGGGTCGTTCTCCCGTTGCCAGGGCAGGATCGCGAGCAGCTCGGACCTGGCCGTCTCCAGTTGGCCGCGAGTATGCAGCATCTCGGCGCGATGGCCGCGGATGCGGTACAGCATCACGTCCTGGTTGGAGAGCCGGTTGGCGATGGTTTCGGCGCGGTTGAACGCCTTGTCGGCCTCGTCGTGGCGCTTGAGCAGCAGCAGCGTGTAGCCGTAGTTGTAGTGGAGCAGCACGTCCTGCGGCAGCGGCGGCCGTTGCAGATGGTCGGACAGGGCGATGGCCTGCTGCTGGTAGAGCATGGCGCCTTCCGGGTCGTCCATCTGCTCGCCGCGGACCAGCGCGATGCCGCTCAGTGCGCCGATCTGGCCGGTGACGTCGTCTTCGGCGATGGCGTACTCCAGCATCGACTCGAGCAGCTTCAGGCCCTCGCGGGTCTGGCCATTGCGCTGCAGCAGCGTGGCCGCGAACTGCAATGCGCGGTTGCGCTCCATCACCGGCAGCCCCGGCGTTTCCATCAGCACCTTCAACCGCGCCGCCGCATCCAGGCTGTCGGTACCCTGTCCGAGTAACTGCAGGGAGAAGCCGCGGCAGCTGACCGCGCCGATCTCCACCACCGGCGACACGGCCGGCATGGCCAGCAATTGGTCGGCGATGGCCAGTGCGTGGTGAGGGGCGCCGTGCATCACCGAATGGCAGCGCCGTACCTGCTCCATCTGCCGCACATCGGTGGTGGTCGCCATCTCTTGACCGTGGACCGGGCCGATCGCCACCAGCAGCAGGCAGGGCAACAGATGGCGGAGGCGGGCATTGCGGAGGGAACGGCGCATGGCGGTAACGACTTCCTGGCGAGGAGAAGGTTGTCCGGGGCGCGGCGGCGCAGGGCGCCAGGCCGGTAACGGATGCGGCTCAATATAGCCGCTGGTCCCGCCGACGGATGCCGGGGCCCGCCTCAATGGTGGTCACCCGCGCCATCAATGGCATCGAACCTGCGCAGCCGTTGCCGCAGGCAGCGGCTGCGCAGGTACAGGCCGCTGTCACCCAGTAGCAGCATCGTCACAACGGCCAGTGCGATGTCACGCAGCAGGCGGTCGCGGCTGGCTTCTTGGGTGGCGTTAATGCGGGCCGGGTCCAGCGTCTGCGCGGCCTTGGCCTGCAGCATGGCCAGACGTGCCAGGCTGGCGTCCGTCATCCGCGGTGGATCGAGTTGCCGCGCCTGGTGCAGGTAGTCGCGGGCCTGCGCCATGTCGCGCAGCGCCACGCTGATCTCGGCCAGCAGGTCCAGCCGGTCGCGGGCGCCCGAGGGGAACTTGTTGGCCTCGGCCATCGCCTGCGCCTGTTCGGCCAGGCCCCGGGCCTCTTCCGGCGCGCCCTGTTCCAGCGCGATCCGCGCCAGATAGTGCAGGGTGCTGATCTGCCCCAACGGATTGTTGCGCTGCTGCCAGTGCTGGACGGCCAACAGCTCGGCCCTGGCCGCTTCCGGGTGGCCGCGGGCGCGCAGTATCTCGGCGCGGTCGCTGCGGATGCGGTACAGCACCACATCCTGGTTGGACAGGCGCTTGGCGATGCCTTCGGCGCGGTCGAACGCCTTGTCGGCCTCGTCATAGCGCTTGAGCAGCAACAAAGCGTAGCCGTGGTTGTAATTGAGGGTCACGTCCTGCGCCAGCGGCGGCCGCTGCAGGTGGCCGGACAGGGCAAGCGCCTGTTGCTGGTAGCGCAGCGCACCTTCCAGGTCGTTCAGCTGTTCGGCATGGATCAGCGCGATGTGGCCCAGCGCCAGCACCTGGCCGCGGATGTCCCCGCTGGCGATGCTATGTTCCTGCATGGCTTCCAGTATCTGCAGCCCTTCCTCGGTCCGTCCGTCGCGCAGCAGCAGGAAGGCGGCCTGCCGCTGCAACTGGTCGTATTCGCCAAGCGGCAGCCCCGAAGCCCGCAGCAAGGCCTGCAGCCGTGCCATCGCCTGCGTGCTTTCCCCGCTCCGGCCGAGCAGGTTCAGGGCGAGGCCGCGGCAACCTACCATGCCGATTTCCACCGCCGGCGACAGCGCCGGCGCCGGCTTTGTCAGCAGGCGGTCGGCCAGGGCCAGTGCGTCGTGGGGCGAACTGCGGACCAGCGTCTGGCAACGCGCCACCTGCGCGCCGGTGCCGCTCGCCTGGCCGCGGGCAGGGCCGACTACGGCCAGCGCCAGCAGCAGGCATGGCAGCAATGGCGGCAGATAGAAGGCGATGCGGAGCGGGGACATGGGGCCGGGCGCGTTGCGGCGGAAAGGCGATATCCGCCCGAAAAACGGCTTGGGCGCTTCGACGGCGGATGGTCCGTAATATAGCCGCAGACCCTTCACGTATCGCGCGGCCCGCGCCGCGATGGGAACCCCCGACCGATGTATTCCCAATCTCCCCGGCGTGGCGATCCGGCCGAGTCCCCGCAACAGGCGCCGGCCCGCTGGCTGCCCGCGGTCGATGTCACCGAAAGGCGCATGGCGGCGATGATGCTGCGCCTTCTGTTGCTGGTGGCCGCTTACCAGTTGCTGACCCTGCTGTGGAATGGCCCGTCGCCGCGCTCGCTGGTGCAGGTGCTGGCGGTGGGCGGCATGCTGGTGTGCCTGGCCTCGTTGGAATTTTTGCGTCGGCAGCGGCTGCAGGCGGCCGCGGTGCTGTTCGTGCTGGCCAACCTGCTGCTGACGACGGTGGCCTATGGCTACTGGGGCCTGCGTTCGCAGATGCAGGGGCAACTGCTGCAGTTGTTGCCGGTGCTGTTGGCCGGCGCGCTGCTGGGCCGGCGCGCGTTGTGGCTGGCGGCCGGCTGGCTGTGCGCGCTGATGGCGCTGGGCGCTTGGCTCGACGCGGCCGCTGGCTTCTATTTCCCGGCGCGGGTGGAACTGGTCGTGCGCGACCTGGCACTGGCCGGGTTCGGCGTGCTGCTGGCCGCCTTCGTACTGGACCAGTCGATGGCCTCGCTGCGCGAGAACCTGCGCATCGCCCGGCGCCGCGGTGTGGACCTGGCGCGCAAGCGCGACGAACTGCAGCTGGAAATGCAGGAGAAGGAACGTTCGCGCGAGCAACTGGTGCATGCGCTGAAGATCGAGAACGTGGGCCGCCTGGCCAGCGGCGTGGCGCACGACTTCAACCACCTGCTGGCGCTGATCATGGGCTATGCCGGCAAGGGCCGGCGCAGTGATGATCCGGCCGAGTTGAAGGCCGCGCTGTCGGGGGTGGAATCGGCCGCGCGGCGTGCCGGCGCGGTGACCCGGCGGCTGCTGGATTTCAGCCGCCAGGAAGTGGCGCGGCCGCAGCTGCTGGATGCGGCGGCCACCATTGCGGCGATGGAGCCGATGCTGCGGCAGCTGTTCGATGCGCGGGTGGCGTTCGCGCTGGACACCGCGCAGGTGCGCTGCCGGATCCACTTCGACCCGGCACAGCTGGAACTGGTCCTGCTGAGCCTGGCCGCCAACGCGCAGCAGGCCATGCCCGAGGGCGGCAGCTTCCGCCTCGCGCTGTCCTGCCCGGCGCCGGGGGACGAACTGCACGTCGAAGTGCGCGACAGCGGCCACGGCATGAGCGAGGACGTGCGCCGGCGCTGCCTGGAGCCGTTCTTCACCACCAAGCCCAGTGGCCAGGGCACCGGGCTGGGGCTGGCGGTGGCGGCCAACCTGGTCGAGGCCGGCGGCGGCCGCATCACCGTGGAGAGCGCGCCGGGGCAGGGCGCCTGCTTCCACCTGTGGCTGCCGGCGCGGCCGTTGCCGGCGGCCTGATCCCGCCGCCGCTCCACTACACTGCGGCGATTCGGTTCGGAGGCGGATGCTTGATTTCCAGCTGGACGTTGCTGCTCGTTTCGCTCGCCTATGCCGCGCTGCTGTTCGGCGTGGCGTGGTGGGGCGACCGCCGGCCGATGTACCCGGACCGGCCGTGGCTGCGGCCGGTGATCTACAGCCTGGCGCTGGCGGTGTACTGCTCGTCATGGACCTTCTATGGCGCGGTCGGCACCGCGGTGCGCTACGGCATCGGCTACCTGCCGATCTACCTGGGGCCGCTGCTGCTGCTGCTGTTCGGCTGGCGCATCATCGAGCGGCTGGCGCTGATCGCGCGCAGCGAGAACGTGGTTTCCATCGCCGACTTCATCTCCTCGCGGTTCGGCCGTTCGCGGCGGCTGGCCGCGCTGGTGGCGCTGATCGCGCTGGTCGGGGTGGTGCCGTATCTGGCGCTGCAGTACAAGGCGGTGGCGATGAGCGTGCAGGTGCTCACCGGCAATGCCGCCGGCACCGGTCCATTGACCGATCCGGCGCTGTACGTGGCGTTGCTGATGGCGCTGTTCGCGATCCTGTTCGGCACCCGCCAGGTCGATGCCACCGAGCACCACTACGGCATGATGCTGGCCATCGCGCTGGAGTCGATGGTCAAGCTGGTGGCCATCGTTGCGGTCGGGGTGTTCGCCTATGCCTGGCTCAGCGACCGCACCGATTCGGTGGTGCAGTCGGCACGCACGCTGTTCGAAGGCATGCCGCCGGTCGGCTTCGTCTCGCAGACGCTGCTGAGTTTCCTGGCGCTGGTGTGCCTGCCGCGGCAGTTCCATGTGGCGGTGGTGGAGTGTGGCGATGCCGGCGACGTGCGCCGTGCGCGCTGGCTGTTCGGCGGCTATCTGGTGGTGATCTCGCTGATGATCGTGCCGATCGCCACCGCCGGTGCGGCGCTGTTCGGCAGCGGCCTGGCCTCCGATGACACCCTGGTGCTGGCGTTGCCGATGGGCAGCGGCAACGCCGCGCTGGCGCTGGTGGCCTATGTCGGTGGTTTTTCCGCGGCCACCGGCATGGTGATCGTGTCCTCGATCGCGCTGGCGACGATGATCAGCAACGACCTGGTCATGCCGCTGCTGCTGCGCCGCAGTGGCGACCACCGCGAAGCGGCCAGTGTCGCCTCGCGCGTGCTGTGGATCCGCCGGCTGGCGATCCTGCTGCTGGCGCTGGTGGCCTACGGCTATTACCGCGGCAGCAGCAACGACACCATGCTCGCCACCTACGGGCTGATGGCGTTCGCGGCGGTGGCGCAGTTCGCGCCGGGCCTGATCGGCGGGCTGTACTGGCGCGGTGCCAGCCGTCGCGGGGTCGAGGCCGGCATGCTGGTCGGCTTCAGCGTGTGGATCTACACGCTGCTGGTGCCGGCGCTGACCCAGGGGGGCTGGCTGGACGAGTCGCTGCTGCATGCCGGGCCGTTCGGCATCGAGTGGCTGCGGCCGCAACAGCTGTTCGGCCTCAGTGGCTGGGATCCGCTGACCCATGGCACGTTCTGGTCGCTGCTGCTCAACACCGCCACGATGCTGCTGGTGTCGGTGCGCTGGCGTCCGGGCGTGGCCGAGCGTCTGCGTGCGGCGCCGTTTCTGGACCCGTATGTCGAACGCCCGGTGGTGTCCGGCAACTGGCCCGCGCACGTGCAGGTGCGGGACCTGCTGGCGCTGGCCAAGCGGGTGGTGGGCGACAACCGCGCGCGGCGTGCGTTCGCCGAGCAGGCGCAGACGCTGGGCCGCGACCTGCAACCGGCCGCCGCCGCCGACCGCGTCTGGGTGCAGTTCACCGAGCGCCTGCTGGCCGCCGCCATCGGTGCGGCATCGGCGCGCCTGCTGCTGACCAGCCTGCTGCGCGGCTCGGGCATGGACCTGGACGAAGTGGTAGCGGTGCTGGACGAGGCCGGGCAGGAGCTGCGCTTCAACCGCGAGATCCTGTCGACCACGCTGGAGAACATCAGCGCCGGGGTCAGCGTGGTCGATCCGGACATGCGCCTGACCGCGTGGAACCGCCGTTACCAGCAGATGTTCGACTATCCCGACGGCATGCTCTACGTCGGCCGTCCGGTCGCCGACCTGATCCGCTACAACGCCGAGCGGGGCGAGCTGGGCGAGGGCGACATCGAGGTGCAGATCAACCGCCGCATCGGCTACATGCGCGCCGGCTCGCCGCATGTGTTCGAGCGCACCGGTGCCGATGGCAAGGTGATCGAACTGCGCGGGCAGGCGCTGCCCGGTGGCGGCTACGTCACCAGCTACAACGACATCACCGACTTCAAGCAGGCCGAGCAGGCGTTGCGCGAGGCCAACGAAACCCTGGAGCAGCGCGTCACCGAACGCTCGCAGGCGGCCGAGGCGGCGCAGCAGTCCAAGACGCGGTTTCTGGCGGCGATCAGCCACGACGTGCTGCAACCGTTGAATGCCGCGCGCCTGTTCGCCTCGGCGCTGCGCGACAGCCTGCCCGAGACCGACGAGCAGCGGCATCTGGCCGAACGCGTGGATGCCTCGCTGCGCGCGGCCGAGGAACTGCTCGATGGCCTGCTGGACGTGTCGCGGCTGGATGCCGGCGGCCTGCACCCGACCATCACCGAGTTCGATGCCAGCGTGCTGGTGCGTGAACTGGCCGCGCAGTACACGCCGATCGCCGCCGGCCGCGGCCTGCGCCTGCACGTGTTCGCGCGTCAGGCCTGGGTGCGCAGTGACCGCCGCCTGCTGCGCCGGGTGCTGCAGAACTTCATGGCCAATGCGCTGCGCTATACCCGCAGCGGCCGCATCGTGCTGGCATTGCGGGTGCGCGGTGAGCAGATCGAACTGCAGGTATGGGATACCGGGCCGGGCATTCCCGAGCACCATATGCGGCAGATCTTCAATGAATTCCACCGCTTCCAGCAGCCGTTCGACTGGGGCGAGCAGGGCCTGGGGCTGGGGTTGTCGATCTGCCAGCGCATCTCCCGCCTGCTCGACCACGCGCTCAACGCACGCAGCCAGCCCGGTCACGGCAGCATGTTCTCCATCACCCTGCCGCGGGTACCGACGCCGGCAACCCTGCCGGCCCCGCGGCCGCCGGCCTTCGGTGCCGACAGTGCGCTGACCGGCATGCGCGTGTTGTGCGTGGACAACGACCAGGAAATCCTCGACGGCATGCGCGCGTTGCTGGGCCGCTGGAAGGTGCAGGTGATTGCCGCCAGCACCGTCGACATGGCGCTGGAAAAGCTCGCCGAGCAGCCCGACGTGATGCTGGTGGACTACCACCTGCACGATCGCCTGGATGGTCTGGATACGCTGGTCGCGCTGCGTGAGGCCGCCGGCCGGCCGCTGCCCGGCGCGCTGTTGACCGCCGATGGCCGCGACGAGCTGAAGCGGATGGCGCGCGAGCGTGGCTACCGGGTGCTGACCAAACCGGTGAAGCCGGCTTCGCTGCGCGCGTTCCTGACCGCCCTGTACGACCTGCGCAAACGCTAGCAGGCGAGCCGGTAGCACTCTGGGGCATGCCCGGCGGAGGCTCACCGGCAGTGCCCCGGTGCAGCATGGCCGCGATCTACTGGGGAGGCGCCGGTTTTGTGGCTTACCCCGCGCCTGCAACGGCGGTCGCCGGCTGCAGGTGCTGGTAGAGGATGGTGCTGCCGATAAGGATCAGGATCACGCCGCCGACGATCTCGGCACGCTTGCCGACCAGCGCGCCCAAGGCACGACCGAGCATGATGCCGAGGGTCACCATCGTCAGCGTGCACAGGCCGATCACCACCGCCACCACCGCGATCGGCGCATCGAACAGCGCCAGTCCCACACCGATGGCCATCGCATCGATGCTGGTGGCAAAGCCGGTCGCGGCCAGTGCCCAGAAGCCATGCCGTGAGCCGCCGCCTTCGCCGTCGGCGTCGTCATCATCCGGCTTGAGCCCGGCCACGATCATGTGCAGGCCCAGTGCGCCGAGCAGGCCGAAGGCGATCCAGTGGTCGTAGGCTTCCACGTACCGGGAGGCGGCGCGGCCCAGCCACCAGCCGATGACCGGGGTGATGGCCTCGATCACACCGAAGATCAGGCCGGCACGCAGGGCGTCGGGCAGGCGCGGGTTGCGCATCGCCGCGCCCTTGCCGATCGCCGCGGCGAAGGCGTCGGTGGACATGGCGAAGCCGACCAGAAGAATCGAAAGAGGGGACATCGGGATTACCTGGTCGGGCGGACGCGGACGGCATGCGGCACGCCCAACCTCGAGTGGTGCACGCAAACCGCTGGTCTCGCCAACCGTATCTGGCTGCCCGCGCCACGGCGCACTGGCCGAGCATGTTGACGTGGGCGCTTCCATGACTGGAAGCAGGCTACTCCCCAAGGGAGCGCGGATTGTAGCAGCAAGCCGGCGCAGCGGCTCCCGCTGTTGCGCAGCGTGAGTCGCAAAGCCGGTGGATCGTGGGTTGCCGGACACAACGCCATTCGGGGACCGGATTGATCGACGGATGCGGAAAAATCCACACGTCTGCTAGCTGCGGGTCCGGTAGTTTCGCGGCTTACGCCGCTCCTGCAAAAGCGGATTGCCTCTGCGGCGGCTCAGTCTTCTTCCGGCGGCAGCACGATGCTGTCGTCATCGATCGCCAGCTTGCCGGCCATCAGCACCGCCTGGGTGCGGTTGGTGACGCCGAGCTTGCGCAGGATCGCGGTGACGTGGGCCTTGATGGTGGCTTCGGATACACCCAGGTCGTAGGCGATCTGCTTGTTCAGGCTGCCGGCACCGAGCATCTGCAGCACGCGGAACTGCTGCGGCGTCAGTTCGCGCAGGCGCTGGCCGACCTCGCGTTCCTCGTTCGGCGTGGGCGGCACGTTGTAGGCCTCGGCCGGTGCCCAGCGCTCGCCATCGAGGATGGTGGTCAGCGCGTGGCCGATGGTGTCCGAATCGGCGGACTTGGGGATGAAGCCGAAGGCGTCGTGATCCAGCGCGCGGCGCATCACCGTCGGTTCCTCGCGCGCGGACACCACCACGATCGGCAGCTGCGGATGCAGCGAACGCAGGTGCACCAGTGCGTTGAAGCCCTGCGCGCCGGGCATGTTCAGGTCCATCAGCACCAGATCGGCATCGGGATGCTGTTCGGCCAGCGTGTACAGCGCCTCCACGTTGTCCGCCTCCAGCAGCCGCACGCCGGGAATGACACGCTGCACCGCGCCCTTGAGGGCTTCGCGGAACAGGGGGTGGTCATCGGCGATCAGCAGGGTAGGCATGGGAGCAGAAGTGAGAAGTGAGAAGTGAGGGAAAACCAGGCAAAGGCCTGCGGTTTTCCCGGCCGAAACAGTGATGGGGAGAGGAATGGAGGAGGGTGATGCCAGCAACAGGACAACCGAAGTTGCCTGTGCTTCTCTCACTCCTCACTCCTGTTCACTCATTCATCGCTTCACCGCACCTTGCGCTCTTCCACCAGCGAGGCCACGACCGAGGGGTCGGCCAGGGTGGAGGTGTCACCGAGCTGGTCGGGTGCATTCTCGGCGATCTTGCGCAGGATGCGGCGCATGATCTTGCCCGAGCGGGTCTTGGGCAGGCCCGGCGCCCACTGCAGGTGGTCCGGGGTGGCGGTGGGGCCGATGACCTTGCGCACCCAGGCGACCAGTTCCTTCTGCAGCTCGTCGGTCTGCGCTTCGCCGGCCACCAGGGTGACATAGGCGTAGATGCCCTGGCCCTTGATGTCGTGCGGGAAGCCGACCACCGCGGCCTCGGCCACCTTCGGGTGACCCACCAGCGCGCTTTCCACCTCGGCGGTGCCGATGCGGTGGCCGGAGACGTTGATCACGTCATCGACGCGGCCGGTGATCCAGTAGTAGCCGTCGGCATCGCGGCGGCAGCCGTCACCGGTGAAGTAGCTGCCCGGATAGGTGCGGAAATAGGTGTCGATGAAACGCTGGTGGTCGCCGTACACGGTGCGCATCTGCCCCGGCCACGAGCTCAGGATGACCAGGTTGCCTTCACCCTCGCCTTCGATGAACTCGCCGTTGGCATCGACGATCGCCGGCTGCACGCCGAAAAACGGCTGGGTCGCCGAACCGGGCTTGAGGTCGGTGGCGCCGGGCAGCGGTGAAATCAGGATGCCGCCGTTCTCGGTCTGCCACCAGGTGTCCACGATCGGGCAGCGGCTGTCACCGACCACCTCGTAGTACCAGCGCCAGGCTTCCGGGTTGATCGGCTCGCCGACGCTGCCGAGCAGGCGCAGGCTCTTGCGCGAGGTGCGCTTGACCGGCTCGGCGCCTTCGCGCATCAGCGCGCGGATCGCGGTCGGTGCGGTGTAGAAGATGGTGACGTTGTGGCGGTCGATCACCTCCCAGAAGCGCGAGATGCTGGGGTAGTTCGGCACGCCTTCGAACATCAGCGAGGTGGCGCCGTTGGCCAGCGGCCCGTAGACGATGTAGCTGTGGCCGGTGACCCAGCCCACGTCGGCGGTGCACCAGTAGATGTCGTCCTCGCGCAGGTCGAACACCGACTCATGCGTGTAGGCCGCATACAGCAGGTAGCCACCGGTGGTGTGCAGCACGCCCTTGGGCTTGCCGGTGGAACCGGAGGTGTAGAGGATGAACAGCGGATCTTCGGCGTTCATGCGCTCGGGTTCGCACGCGGCCGGCTGGGTGTCGACCACGTCGTGGAACCAGCGGTCGCGCGGCGCCTGCATGTCCACCGCGCCGCCGGTGTGGCGTACCACCAGCACGGTTTCCACGGTGTTGGTGCCCGGCAGCTTCAGCGCGGCATCGACGTTGGCCTTCAGCGGCACCTTCTTGCCGCCGCGCAGGCCTTCATCGGCGGTGATGATCAGCTTGCTGCCGCAGTCGCCGACGCGGTCGGCGATGGAGTTGGCGGCAAAGCCACCGAACACCACCGAGTGCACCGCGCCGATGCGGGCGCAGGCCAGCATCGCCACCGCGGCATCGACGATCATCGGCAGGTAGATGGTGACGCGGTCGCCCTTCTTGATGCCCAGCGCGCGCAGTGCGTTGCCGAGCTTGCATACGCGCTCGTGCAGCTGGCGGTAGGTGACATGCTGCGCCGGTGCATCCGGGCTGTCCGGTTCGAACAGCAGCGCGGTCTTGTCGCCACGCGTGGCCAGCTGCCGGTCCAGGCAGTTGACGCTGACGTTGAGCACGCCGTCCTCGAACCACTTGATGCGGAAATCATCCAGCTGGTAACTGACGTCCTTGACCCTGGTCGGCTTGACGTACCAGTCCAGCCGTTCGGCGACCTTGCCCCAGAACGCATCGGGGTTCTCCAGCGACTCGCGGTACAGCCGCTGGTATGTGGCCTTGTCGATCCGCGCCTTGGCGGCGAATGCGGCATCAACGGGATAAACATCAGTCATGGCAACCCTCACCTTTGCACTTGTAACCAATGGGGGAGCTGTGTATGGCACAGCCGGAACTTCCCAAGTGTGCCGCATCCATCAGCTTCCGCGCTGCCACCCGGATTAGACGATGGTCGAATGGGGGGCCGGATTCGACTAATGGCGAATAGCCCCACGTCGTGGAAGCCGCGCACGCTGGCCGCGACTGTGCAGACCGCCAGCCGGGAGAGAGGCCGTTCCAATGAATCGACAGAGGTTGAAGACCGTCCGCAAGCCCCTCGTTGCCGCACTGGTTGTGGCACTGGTCGCGCCGGGCATGGCATTCGCGCAGACCGCCAGGGAGCAGGCGCTTGAAGCGCGCGTGCTCGAGCTGGAGCGCCAGGTGCAGTTGCTGCTTTCCACCCAGCAGCAACAGCAGGGAGCGATCACGCAGGCGCAGAGCGACGTGCAGCAGGTACGCACGGTGCAGGCCGAACGCGCGACCACGCCGGCAGTGCCGGCCGGCAAGCAGCCGGTGCAGGTCACCAGCATCACGCCGGGAGCGGCGCCAGGCACCACGTTCAAGTTCGGCGGCTTCATCAAGGCCGACTTCCTGGCCACCCAGACCGGTGACGGCCAGTTGGCCGACGATGCCACCGGCCGTGCGCTGTACCTGCCCGGGCAGACGCCGGTGCATGGCGCTGGCGGCTCGGGCGAGCGTTCGAGCGTGGACTACAACGCCCATGCCAAGTTCTCGCGTTTCAACCTCGGCGTGGACCACGTCACCGACAGCGGTGACAAGGCCGGCGCACTGGTGGAGATGGATTTCTTCGGCAATTCGCTGGGCAACCAGAGCGCGACCAATACCTACGGCGTGACCTTGCGCCATGCCTACATGTACTGGAACAACTGGCTGGCCGGCCAGACCTGGTCCAACTTCATGGACGCGGCCTCGATTCCGGAAGCGGTGGATTTCGTCGGCCCGACCGATGGCGTGGTGTTCGTGCGCCAGGCGCAGGTGCGCTACACCAAGGGCGGCCTGAGTGTGGCGCTGGAAAACCCGGAGACCACACTGGTCGGCGCCGCCAACTCCGACCGTGGCAGCCTGCCTGATCTGACCGTGCGCTACGGCTGGAAGGGCGACTGGGGCACGTTCGGCATGGCCGGCCTGCTGCGCCAGCTGAAGGTGGACAACCACGCCACCGGTGCGGACGCCAGCAAGATGGCCGGCGGCCTGACCCTGGGCGGCAAGTGGGTGATGGGCGACAGCGATTCGCTGCACTACCAGCTCACCGGCGGCGAGGGCATCTCGCGTTACATCGGTCTGGGCATCACCGGCGACAGTGCCTACGACGCGATCCGCGATGAGCTGGACCCGACCGGGGTGGTGGCGGCGTATGTCGGCTGGCGCCATGCGTTCTCGCCGAAGCTGCGCACCAACCTGATCTACGCGCGCAGCGACTACGACAACGATGCATCGATCACCGGCCCGCTGGTGACCCGGAGCGTGCAGTCGATCCGCGGCAACGTGTTCTACACGCCGATGCCCAAGGTCGATGTCGGCGCCGAGCTGATGTACGGCGTGCGCGAGATCGAGGACGGTCGCAAGGGCGATATCAGCCGCCTGCAGTTCACCACCAAGTACAGCTTCTGATCGCTGTCTGCCGGCGCCTGATGGCACCGGTGCGTGTTCCATCTCCCTACCCCACGGGGAGCACTCATGTTGCTGCTGGACACCGGCCTGGTGCCGGTGCCGGCAGCCGCCTTCCCCAGATCTGGAGAATCCTGATGAATGCTTCCAACGATCCCCGTATCGAGCGGATCGCCTCACACCCGGCGTACCAGCGCCTGCGACAGACACGCAACCGGCTGGGCTGGACCCTGACCGCGCTGATGCTGCTGGCCTATTACGGCTATATCGGCCTGATCGCTTTCGACAAGGAGTTCCTGGCGCGGCCGATCAACGGCGGGGTGTCCACGATCGGCATTCCCATTGCGATGGGGTTGATGGTGTTCACCATCGCCATCACCGGCTTCTATGTGCGCCGCGCCAACAAGGAATTCGACCGGCTGACCCGCCAGATCGTGGAGGAGGTGCAATGAGCCGTTCCCTGCTTCGCATCGGCAGCGCGATGGCGCTGATGGCGGTGGCCGGCAGCGTGCTGGCGGCCGGTGGCGACATCGGCCAGACCGTGCGCCAGCCCACCAACTGGACGGCGATCATCATGTTCGCGGTGTTCGTGGTCGCCACCCTGGGTATCACCAAATGGGCGGCCGGACGTACCAAGTCGGCGTCGGACTTCTACACCGCCGGTGGCGGCATCACCGGTTTCCAGAACGGCCTGGCGATTGCCGGCGACTACATGTCGGCGGCCTCGTTCCTGGGCATTACCGCGGCGGTGATGATCAACGGCTATGACGGCCTGATCTACGCCATCGGCTTTCTCGTCGGCTGGCCGATCCTGACCTTCCTGATGGCCGAACGGCTGCGCAACCTCGGCCGCTTCACCTTCGCCGACGTGGCCGGCTACCGCTTCCAGCAGAAGCCGATCCGCCTGTTCGCCGCCTCCGGCACGCTGGTGGTGGTGCTGTTCTACCTGATCGCGCAGATGGTCGGCGCCGGTGCGCTGATCAAGCTGCTGTTCGGTCTGGATTACTGGATCGCGGTGATGCTGGTCGGCGTGCTGATGATGGTCTACGTGCTGTTCGGCGGCATGACCGCCACCACCTGGGTGCAGATCATCAAGGCCTGTCTGCTGCTGTTCGGCGTCACCTTCATGGCGCTGATGGTGATGTGGCACTTCAACTTCAGCTTCGAGGCGCTGTTTTCCGAAGCGGTGCGGGTCAAGACCCAGATCGCCGCCAACAGCGGCAAGAGCGCGGAGGAGGCGGCCGCCACCGGTCTGTCGATCATGGGCCCGGGCGGCTTCGTCAAGGATCCGATCTCGGCGATCTCCTTCGGCATGGCGCTGATGTTCGGCACCGCCGGCCTGCCGCACATCCTGATGCGCTTCTTCACCGTTCCCGATGCCAAGCAGGCACGCAAGTCGGTGCTGTGGGCGACCACCTGGATCGGCTATTTCTACATCCTGATCTTCATCATCGGCTTCGGTGCGATCGCACTGGTGCTGACCAACCCGGAGTACGCCGATCCGCTCACCGGTACCATCCAGGGCGGGCCGAACATGGCCGCGGTGCTGGTCGGCAAGGCGGTGGGTGGCAACCTGTTCATGGGCTTCATCTCGGCGGTGGCGTTCGCCACCATCCTCGCGGTGGTGGCCGGCCTGACCCTGTCTGGTGCCTCGGCGGTGTCGCACGACCTGTATGCCACCGTGTTCAAGAAGGGCAATCCGCCGCCGGGCGTGGAGCTGAAGGTGTCGCGCATCACCACCCTGGTGCTGGGCGTGATCGCGGTGCTGCTGGGTATCGCCTTCGAAAAGCAGAATGTGGCGTTCATGGTGTCGCTGGCCTTCGCCATCGCCGCCTCGGCGAACTTCCCGGTATTGTTCCTGTCACTGCTGTGGAAGGACTGCACCACCCGCGGCGCGGTGATCGGCGGCTTCGCCGGGCTGATCTCCTCGCTGGTGCTGACCTTGCTGTCACCGTCGGTGTGGGTGGATACGCTGGGTAATCCGGCCGGCTCGGCACCGTTCCCGTACACCTCGCCGGCGCTGTTCTCGGTGACCCTGGCGTTCTTCTGCATCTGGCTGTTCTCGGTGCTGGACAAGAGCAAGAACGCACAGGCCGAACGGGCCGCGTATCCGGCACAGCAGGTGCGTGCGGAAACCGGACTGGGGGCAAGCCAGGCATCTTCGCACTGAGGCCAGTGTGGTTGAGCTGATGACAACGGCCGGCGAAAGCCGGCCGTTGTCGTTTGCACATGTTGTGACGCTGCGGCGAATACGGAGGTGTACCGGCTGGGAGCTGCAGGTGTTCCATCCGGCTACGGTTGCCCGGCCGGCTGCGGTACGGTTGCACTCTGCTTCTGGAGGAACCTGCCGCATGCATCACGCCCGTACCGCTGTCCGCACCGCCCGCCGCCGTCCACGCTTCATCGCCCCGCTGCTGCTGTCCTGCCTGCTGCTGCCGGGTATCGCCCTGGCCAGGCCCGCCGCCACGCCGGTGGCGCTGCAGCAGGAAGCCACACGTCTGGCGGCGCTGCTGCCCGGCGACCTCGGCGCGATGATCGTGCACCTGGAAAGCGGCCGCAGTGTCCAGGTCAACGCCGACCGCGCGTTTCCGATGGCCAGCACGATGAAGGTGCCGGTGGCGGTGCACATCCTCAAGCTGGTGGATGAGGGCAAGCTGACGTTGCAGCAGCAGGTGACGCTGGGCGCGGAGGATGTCTATCCGGAAATGGGTGGGCCGATGGACACCCACCTGAGCGCCGGCTCGGCCATCACCGTGCGCGACCTGCTGCACATGATGATCACCGTCAGCGACAACAACGCCACCGACATCCTGATCCGCCTCGGCGGTGGCACCGATGCGGTGACCGCCCGCATGCGCGCGCTGGGCATCGACGGCCTGCGCGTGGACCGTTATATCTGGGAGCTGCTGGCCAACTACCGCGGCAATGATGCCTCGCAGGCCAAGCCGATGGGTCCGGCCGAATACGGCGAGCTGTCGCGCAGCCCGCGCAGCGAGGAACTGCGTCGCAGCCACACCAATACCTGGAATGCGGATCCACGCGACACCAGCAGCGCCCGCGCGATGGCGCTGCTGCTGCAGAAGGTGTGGAAGGGCGAGGTGCTGGCGGCGCCGACCACCGCCGTGCTGCAGGACATCATGGGCGCTACTCGCACGGGCAGTGCGCGCCTGCGTGGCATGCTGCCCAAGGCCACCCCGGTGGCGCACAAGACCGGCACCGTCGGCGACGTCATCAATGATGTCGGCGTGATCACCCTGCCGGACGGTCGCGGCCATGCCATCGTCGCGGTGTTCGTGCAGTCGCGTGCAAGTAACGAGGAGCGCGACGCGGCGATCGCGCAGCTGGCGCGGGCGGCGCACGACTACTTCCTGTTCGTGCCCTGAGCGCTGCCGGAAAACCCGCTCCGCGCCGCCGGCTGCCACCATGCCGGCGATGGTGGCCGTACGGTTGACGGCGGCAGGCGCCGGTGCCTATGTTCACGCGGTGAAGCGTCGGCCTGCGGGGATCGGCCGGCGTGGTGAGGGTCATGCCGCACCGCCTCGCTCCATCCACCGTGCCGGTGGGGCACATCTTGCTCTGGGGAGGGCAGCCTGTGACGATGTCCGAAACGCCAGCCGCCGGGCTGGATCAAGCGCACAATGCACGCATGCCACAGCATTGCGACGCTGCGCAGCCAGAAGCTGACCTGGCTGCAACACTGGACCAGGTGCGTGCGGCCTGGATGCGGCAGCGGCCCGGTTATGAGCAGCGGCGCGATGACCTGCGTCGCCTGCGGGCGGCGTTCAAGGCCCGCATCGGCGAGATGAGTGCCGCCATCGCCGCCGATTTCGGCCACCGCTCGCAGCATGAATCGGTGATTGCCGACGGCATGACCGTCACCGGCGAGATCGACCACCTGCTGGCAAACCTGCGCCGCTGGATGAAGCCGGAGCGGGTCGGGGTGGGCTGGCGCTTCTGGCCGGCGCGGGCCCAGGTGCGGCCGCTGCCGGTGGGCGTGGTCGGAGTGATCTCGCCGTGGAACTATCCGGTCAACCTGGCGCTGGTGCCGCTGGCCACCGCGATCGCCGCCGGCAACCATGTGCTGCTCAAGCCGTCCGAACACACGCCGCGCACCTCCGCGTTCCTGCAATCCTTGCTGGCTGAAGTGTTTCCCGCCGAACGCGTCAGCGTGGTGCAGGGCGATGCCGGCGTGGCGGCGGCCTTTTCGGCGCTGCCGCTGGACCATCTGGTGTTCACCGGCTCCACCGCGGTCGGTCGCAAGGTGATGGCCGCCGCGGCGCAGCATCTCACTCCGCTGACCCTGGAGCTGGGCGGCAAGTCACCGGCGATCATCGCCGCCGACTACCCGGTGGAGGCGGCCGCCACGCGACTGGCCACCGGCAAGTGGTTCAACGCCGGGCAGACCTGCATCGCCCCGGATTACGTGCTCATCGACCAGTCGCGGGTGGCCGCGCTGGTGGCGGCGTTGCGCGCGCAAGTGCGGCAACGCTACGGCGATTTCAGCGATGCCGGCGATTACAGCCGCATCATCAACGCGGCCCAGTTCGAGCGGCTGCAAGGCTATGTGCGGGATGCGCGCGAACGTGGCCTGCAGGTGGTCGAGCTGGCGATGATCGATGGCGAACGTGCGCGCCGTGAACGACTGTTTCCGCCGACCTTGATCCTGCAGCCGGGTGATGACGCCACGGTGATGCAGGAGGAGATCTTCGGCCCGATCCTGCCGATCCGCGGCTACCGCACGCTCGATGAGGCCATCGCCACCATCAACGGCCGCGACCGGCCGCTGGCGCTGTATCCGTTCAGCCATGACCGGGCGACGGTGGAGACGATCCTCGGCCAGACCGTGGCCGGCGGCGTCACCGTCAATGACACGCTGCTGCACTTCGCGATCAACGGCCTGCCATTCGGCGGCATCGGCGCCAGCGGCATGGGCGCCTATCACGGCCGCGCCGGTTTCGATGCGATGAGCAAACGCCTGCCGGTGTTGTGGCAGACGCGCCGCGCCGGCAGCGACCTGCTCAAGCCGCCGTACTCCAGGGTGGCGCGCTTCATCGAGCTGATTTCACGCTGAGCCCGGCGCTGCCGGAAACAAAGGCCGCGACCGGTACGGGGGAGTGCCGGTACCGGTCGCGGAGTGCCAGGCGGAGGAGAGAGGCCGGCATCAAAACTGCAGACAGGTCAGAACGCGCTGACCGGCAGCGGCTGCGCCAGTGCCGCCGCTTCGGCCGCGCAGTCCGGCGCCGGTGCGGGGTTGCTGGCGCGCAGCGCCGCCAGCTCGGCCCGTGCGGCCTCCATGTCGGTGCGGAAACCGGCATCGGCATGCAGTCGTGCGACCACCGCCGAGCCCATGAAACGGCCTGCCGCCACGTCGCTGTTCCAGTGCACATTGCACACCAGCCGGCTTTCGCCATAGCTGCGGCCGCGCGCCAGGATCGCGTCCTGGCGGTCCGGTGCCAGCTCGGCCAGGATCAGCGCCCAGGCCCAGCCGATGGACGTGTGGCCGGACGGATACGAGCCGTTCTCGGCCAGCCCGGCTTCCTTGTCCGGCGTGCAGGTGGACTCGCCGTTGGCCATGAACGGGCGGGTGCGGTTGTGCTGGTGCTTGGCGGCATCGCTGACCACTGCGGCATCGGTGCGGGTACGCCGCAGCAGGCCGTACAGGCGCGGCGCGTTCTGCTCACTGATCTCGGTGCCGATGGCGCAGGCGAAGATCGAGGCGGCGGCGGGGAACTGCAGGTTGGCATCGGCGATGGCCTGCTCCCAGCGCGGCGTGCCGCGCAGGCTGCGCGCCTGGTTGACCTGCTCATCCAGAGCGAACGCGGCCGAGCCGGCGGCCGGTGGCGGCGGCAGCAGGGCGATGCTGTCGGGCAGCTGCGCGGTGTCCAGATAGCCCTGGGCAACACCGGGGCGGATCTCCGGCACGCTGAAGCTGGATGTGGCGGTAGCGGTGCTGCAGGCACTGGCCAGCACGCACAGGCCGATGGTGCCGATGCGGGACAGCGGAAGACGGGAGAAAAACGACATGGACGGGTCCTCAGGCAAGACGCTGGGCGACCATCTGCCGCAGCGCGTGGAGATCGGCAACAAACGCGTCGATGCCGCTGGAGAGTTTTTCGCTGGCCATCGCATCGGCAGCCAGGTCGTGTTCGAAACGTGCCGCATCGATCGCGGCGTCGTCGATATTTGCAGCTGCAGGCGGGCTCAGCCGGCGTGGCAGTGCGCCGGAATCGGCGTCGAGCTGTTGCAGCAGCTCCGGGGAAATGGTCAGGCGGTCGCAGCCGGCCAGCGCTTCGATCTGCGCGGTAGAGCGGAACGAGGCGCCCATCACCACGGTGGCGATGCCGCGACGCTTGAAATCCTCATAGACGCCGCGCACGAACAGCACGCCCGGATCGCTGTCGATGTCGGCCGGTGGATTGCCGCGGGCCACGTGCCAGTCGAGGATGCGGCCGACAAACGGCGAGATCAGGAAGGCGCCGGCCTGCGCGCAGGCCAGTGCCTGGGTGTGGTTGAAGATCAGCGTCAGGTTGCAGTCGATGCCTTCGGCCTGCAGCACGCGCGCGGCTTCCACCCCGGCCCAGGTGGCGGCGATCTTGATCAGCACCCGCTCGCGGCCGACGCCGTTGGCGGCATACAGGTCGATGAATTGGCGAGCCTTGGCCACGGTAGCGTCGCTGTCATGGGCCAGGTCGGCATCCACTTCGGTGGAGATGCGCCCGGGAATCCGCTGGCTCAGCAGGGTGCCGACACCGATGGTCAGGCGGTCGGCGACGTCGTTCACGCCGGCACCGGTGGCGCGTGCACGCTGCAGCTCCTGTTCGATCAGCGCGGCATACACCGGCAGATCCAGTGCTTTCTTCACCAGGGTCGGGTTGGTGGTGCAGTCCACCGGGCGCAGGCGTTCGATGGCGGCGTAGTCGCCGGTATCGGCCACCACGACCGAGAGGTCGCGCAGCTGGACGAGTTTGGAAACGGCGGTGGTCATGCGTTTTTCCTGTGCCGGGTCAGGCGGTGGAGGCGTCGTTGACGAGGGCGGCCAGCGTGGCGGTGTCCTGGTCGAACACCGGTGCGGCGAACGGCTGCGGACCGGGGGTGCGGCCGAATACGATCGGGCGGGTGATACCGCGATAGCTGCCGAGCAACGGGTGCGGCAACGTGGTGACCATTTCCTCGGCCACCACCTGCGGATGGTCGAACATGTCTTCGACCTTGCGTGCGGCAGCGCACGGCACGTCTTCGGCGAACAGTGTTTCCCACTCCAGCGCGCTGCGCGTGGCCAGTGCCGCATGCAGTTGCACCAGCAGTTCGTCGGAATGTTCGGCGCGCTTGCGCACGCTGTCGTAGCGCGGCTCGGTGGCCAGTTGCGGCAGGCCGATCTTCTCGCACAGTGCCTGCCAGAAACGCGGCGTGTTGGCCGAGATGTACAGATGGCCCTGCGCGGTGGGATGGATGCCGGTGACGCCGCCCGAGCGCATGTCGCGGCCGACACCGGCGGGCTCGCCTTCGGCCCAGATCATCCGCGCCGACTGCATGGTCAAAGCGCTGCGCAGCAGCGACACGCCAACATACTGGCCTTCACCGCTGCGTTCGCGTTCGTACAGTGCCGAGGACACGCCGGCGGCCACCAGTGCGGCGGCGTAGTAGTCCACCACCGAGCCGTACAGGATTTCCGGCGCGCCATCGGGCTTGCCCTGCATCGCGCACATGCCGGTCATGGTCTGCAGCACCTGGTCGTAACCGGCCTTGTCCTTGAGCGGACCACCGTCTCCATAGCCGGTGACCGCGCAGTACACCAGCCGTGGGTTGAGCTTGTGCAGGCTGTCGAAATCGATGCCCAGCCGTGCCGGCACGCTGGGACGGAAGTTGTGCACCAGCACGTCGGCCTCGCGCACCAGCCGCATCAGGGTGGCGCGCTGGTCGGGCTGTTTCAGGTCCAGCACCACGCCGCGCTTGGAGCGGTTCACGCCGAGAAAGGCACGGCTTTCGGCCTCCAGCGTGGACGGATATTTGCGCAGGTTGTCGCCCACCGGCGGTTCCACCTTGATCACCGCCGCGCCCTGGTCGGCCAGCAGTGTGCAGCCGTACGGACCGGCGATATAGGCGCTCAGGTCCAGCACGCGGATGCCGCTGAGCGGGCCGCGGGCACCTTCACGGTGGACAAGGTCAAAGGCAGAGGAGCTGTTGCTTCCATTCATGGCGGGTGCACTCGATTACTTGATGGCAGTCTCGTCCCGGGCTCCGGGAAGAAACAGAGCGTGCGGGTATGTTCAGCGAGGACAAAAAGCAGGCTGCGCGGTTGCCGCCAGCGCATTGAGCGCCGTGGCGGCAACCGCACTGCATCAAGCCGATGGGGCCAGCGACAGCCAGCTCAGCCGCCACGCGCCATGTTCACGGCCGCCGCAGCGGTAGTACGGCTCGAATACCAGCGGCGCGCGGCTTTCCAGTTGCATCGTCACCGGCGCGCCTTCGCCGGCATCACTGCCGACGCTGAGCCAGCGGGTGGGGTCGCCGCCCGGCAGCTTGACCGTCTCGTCGGTCTTGAAGCCGTCGATCAGCGTGGTGGCGTACACCAGCGGGCCGTAGGTCAGGCCGACGTATTCCCAGCGCAGCACTTCCTGCGCCACCGGCGAGCCATCGGGCGCACGCGATTCCTGCACGTTGATGTTGGCCGCGTGCTGCAACTGCGGTCGCATCGGCAGCTGCACGTTGACCAGGTCACCGGCCTGCCACTGCCGCTGCAACTGCACGAAGCCGTCCTCGCCGATCAGCACCGGCACGTTCTGGCCGTTGACCTGGATGCGCGCGTCCTCGGCCCAGGCCGGAATGCGCACGCCGATGCCGAAGCTGGCGCTGTGCTCGGGAGTCACGCGCAGCGTGATCTGGCCGTCGAACGGATAGCGGGTGTTCTGCTGCAGCTGCACCTGGCCGGCTTCGGCATGCGCCAACGTCGCCTCACCGGCGCTGTACAGATTGACCCGCAGGCTGCCGTCGGCGGCGATGCCGTAGGCGATCTGCGGCAGCTCTTCCACCGCCATCGCGCCGGAGGACTTGCAGCAGCGCCAATACGTGGTGTGCACGCGCTTGCCGTTGGGGAAGGTGTAGTAGCACCAGTCCTCGCCGTTGGGCGCCATCGCCGCGAGTAGGTCGTTGTAGGCGGTGCGTTCCAGCTCGTCGGCGTAACGCGCGTGGCCGGTGATGGCCAGCAGTTCGCGGTTGAGCTGCATCCACGCCAGCACCGAGCAGGTTTCCACATAGGCCTGCGGGAAGAACGTGCGCGGTGCGTTGAACACTTCGCGCGAGCGATGCGCCAAGCCGCCCCACGGACCACCGCCGAGGGTGAGGTGGTGGTCGCGGATGTTATTCCACAGGTTGTCGATGGCCTGTTTGTAGTCGGCCTTGCCGGTGGCCTTGTACAGCTTGGCCAGACCCACCAGATTCCAGCTCAGCTGGTAGGCCTTGCCGGTGGCGATGAAGGCGGCGTCCTCATCCTCCAGACCCTTGTCGAGCAGGGCCAGGCGCGGGTTGGCGTTGGCCTGTTGCAGGATCTTTTCAGCCAATGCCAGATAACGCGGCTCGCCGGTGACCAGGTACAGGTCGGCGGCCGGGTCCAGCAGCACCGTGGCCGACATGCCGTGGTGGTTGCCCAGCGTGGTGATGTCGATGCCCGATTCCAGCGCCTGCCAGCACAGGTCGGCGATGTCGCGGGCGGCCTGCAGGTAGCGCTCTTCGCCCAGTGCACGCCAGGTTTCCAGGAAGCCCAGGATCAGGTAGCTGTGGGTCCAGATGTCCCAGGTACGCAGCGCCGGTTCGCCGTTCCAGCTTTCGGGCTTGGGCGGCTGCGGCACGGTGAAGCGACGGTCGGCGGCGTAGTTGCCGAGATAGCCGTCGGCGTCCTGCTGGCTGATCAGCCAGTCGGCGACACGGCGCAGGTTGGCTTCCAGCTTGTCCTGTCCGCCCTGCGCCACCGCGCGTGCGGCGGCTGACAGCCACTTGCCGGCATGTTCGCCGTACCAGTCGCCTTCCTGGTTCTGCTGTTTGTGGGCCTGGCCGAAGATGCTGATCGACGGGCTGTGCTCATCGACGATGAAGCTGCTCAGGCGGCCGCTGCGATTGGCCGCCAGGGCCTGGCCGAGGAGGCCGCCAAGTTGGGTGCGGATGGGGGTCATTGCTGCAAATACCTCGCTAGAGAGTCGATCTGCGCGGCGTCCAGTCCCTCGGCCTGCACGCGCATGGCGCCCTCGCTGAGGGCGTGCACGATGCGCGGCTGCGGGCGCGTGGCCAGCAGCTGGCGCGAGGGGATGTTGCCTTGCGGATGGTCGTGGCACATCGCGCAGCGTTGCTGGTAGATGGCCGCGGAGGAAAGTCCGGCGCTGGCCGGTGCGGTGGTTGCAGGGGCGGTGCCGGCGTCGGCCACAGGGTGCTCACGGTCGTTGATGCGGCGCCCGCCCGGACCGAAGGCCTGGATGCGGTCACTGCCAACGTAGACATGGCCACCGCCGAAGGCCGGCGCGTTGTACTTGCCGCTGGTGAACAGCTCACCGGGGGCGCTGTGCCAGCGCACCTGCAGCGTGCCCGCATCCAGCGCGTACAACACCGGGCGCGGTGCATCGCTGCCCGACAGCAGCGCCGAGCGCGGTGCGTTCTCGTCCAGGATCCAGACCAACGCGTTGTCGGCGCCGTTGCTGGTCACCACCGGTGAGCCGGGGTTGCCCAGCACCAGTGTCGGGTGACTGCGGTCGATGCGCAGGTAGGGCGGTTTGCCCGCCGGGCGCATCACTTCCACGCGGGCGACCGATGGTGCCACGCTGGTGGACGAGCCGGGCGCCTGCTTGCTGTTGCCGGTGACGAACAGGTAGTCGGTGCCGGCGGCATCGCGGAAGCTGGCCGGCACCGAGCGTGCGCGCGCCAGGTCCAGCGCGGCATCGGCTTCGGAATACGGACCGAACACATTCAATGGGCCACGGCCGCCGAACTGCGGTTGCGGCCCGGGCGGCAGCAGCGAGCCGTCGCTGGCCGCATCCATGCCGCAGGCCGGGCGCTGGTCCAGCCGCCCCGGCAACTGCTCGCGGTCCAGCAGGTACAGATTGCCCTGCTTGCCGCCGACCGCCAGCAGGCGCGGCGCGGGGCCGTCCTTGGCATCGGCCAGCAGCACCGCGCCGCCGGAGCCGAGGTCGATGTCGTTGGTGGCGCTGCTGCAATGGTTGAACGGGGTGTAGCTGCCACGCAGCACGAAGCCCTCGCCATCGGCCAGCGACAGCTTGAGCACCGACTGGGTCCAGTCGTGCGGCTGGTTCTTGTAGCCGTCAAAGCCCGAGCCGGTGACCACGTAGACCTGGCCGTCGGCATCCACCGCCGGGCCGCCGGCACCCCAGATGCCGCCGCTGCCCCGGTGCGGCATGGCCGCCGCGGCGAAGGCGCTGCTCACCTTGGCGGTGCGGGTGTCCACCGCCGCCAGCCAGCCGGTTTCGGTTTCGCCGAACACCACGTAGAGCTGGTGGCCGTCCGGGCTCAGGTTGAGCGCGCCGCGCTGCACGCGGAAATCGAAACGGCGCCGGGGCGCGACCGGTTCCGGGCCGGCATTGGCGTTGAGCCGGTTGAAGGTGGTTTCGTCCAGCGTCACCGGCCAGCCGGCCACCGGTGCACCGCTGCCCAGTTCCAGCGCGTGCGCCTGCCAGCGCTTGTCCGGGTCGCAATGGGTCACGTACAGACGGCCACTGGCCGGATCGGCGATCGGTGTGGCGAGGATGCCGGAGGGCACGCCATCGAGCGGCGCCGGCTGCAGCCGGCAGGGTTCGCCCAGATTGGTGTGCCAGAGGATGCGACCGGCGGCGAGGTCGCCGTTGCGGGTGGCGTTGATCGCGTAGACATCGCCGTTGTTGGTGGCGGCAATCACCACGGAGAAAGTCTGGCCACGGTGCGGGCCGGCTGTGAAGGTCAGTTCCGGCAGGTACAGCGGCGAGGCGTACAGGCGCGGCGGCTGGCCTTCGAAGCGGGCCAGCTGCGGCGACTCCCACAGCAGGCCGAAGTCCTTTTCATTAACGTTGGCCGGTGTCAGCACCTGCTCGTCGCGGCGCCAGCCGCTGCGCTGTGCATCGACATGGAAGGTGGCGCGCGGCTGTGCGCGTTCGCTGGCGCCAACTACAACGTCGACCGCAGCAACGGGAGCGAGGGTTCGAGTGCTGTTCACCGGCAGGCCGGCGGTCCAGCGCACCGCGTTGCGCAGCAGCTGGCCGACGCCGGGCTGCTCCAGCGCGGCCTGGTAATGGCCGCCGCTGAACACCAGGCCGCGGCCGCCGCCGTCGCGTTCGAACGCCCATGCCAGTTCGGTGGTTTCCGGCTGCTGCTCAAGCAGTGCCTGACCATCACGGAATTGCGGGTGCAACTCGGCCGTCAGCAACGGCGTACGTACGCCGCCCTCGGTGGCGAGCTGGAAGCTCGGGTAGAACTCGTCGCGATAGTCGAATGCGGCAAGGCCCTGGCTGACCGGATGGGCGCCTTCTGCGGGGACCAGCCGGGCCCATTCGGTACTGCGGTCGAAGGTGCCCATGCGCGCGCCACCCAGCCAGCGTGGCAGGCCGAGGTCGTCATCGGCCGGGGTGGTCGAGGCCTGGTGCAGTGCGACCAGGCCCATGCCGCGCTGCATGGCCGCCTCGAACGCGGCGCGGCGGGCAGGATCACGCAGCGGGTGCTGGTCCAGCCCGTCGAAGTACCAGACCACGGTGGCGGCATCGTCCAGCGCATGCGGGTCGGCTGGCCAGCCGTGCGGATACGCCACCACCTGCAGCTGTCCACCGGGCTCCTGCTCCAGCATTGCCTGCAGTGCGGTGATGCCGTCGGGATAGTCGTGGCGACCCGGCCCCTCGCTGGCGGCACCGCCGATCAGCACCACCTTGCGCGGCGGTGTCCGATCGCAGGCGGCCAGCAGTAGGCACGCCGATGCCAGACAGGCGCCCAGCACCCGCGCGCGTGCTGCCAGCAACCTCACTGTGCGTCCACCACGCAGCGGAAGCCGAGCATGCCGCTGCGATCCTTGGCCGGAGCCATCAGCAGGTACTTGCCGTGCTGGTCCAGACGGTAGGCCTGCGGGAAGTACCAGTGCGAGGTCTGCGGCTGGTAGCTGGAACCGCCGCGCAGGATCGCCGCGCGGGTGTGTTCGTCGCTGAATTCATCGGTCCACTGCCACACGTTGCCGACCAGGTCTTCCACGCCAAACGGGCTTGCCCCCTGCGGGTGCGCATCGACATCGGCCGGGGCCAGCACGCGGCGGCCGCGGTTCACCCGCGGCACACGGCTGTCGTCCCAGTCGTTGCCCCACGGATAGGTCCGGCCATCGTTGCCCTGTGCGGCGTACTGCCATTCCCATTCGTGCGGCAGGCGTTTGCCGGCCCACGCGGCATAGGCGCGACAATCTTCCAGCGACACCCACACCACCGGCTTGTTCTCCCAGCCGGCGCGCGGTGCGCCATCGAGCCAGTGGGCGAGGAAGTTGATGTCATCGGCCGGGCGGTAGCCGCTGGCGTCGATGAAGGCCTTGAACTGCGCGTTGGTCACCGGGTAACGGTCGATATGGAACGCGGCCATCTGCATGTGCTTGCGGTGGTGGCGGCGCGGGCAGTCCTCCCACGGGAACTGCACGTCCTGGCCGGCCCAGTTGAAGCCTTCGATCTCGATGCCGCCGACGTTGAACACGAACTCGCCGGCAGGGATGCTGACCATGCCTTCCGGCGCGGTCGGCTGCACGGCGGTGGCGGGAATCTCACGCAGCTGCTGCGGCAGCGCCGTCCACGCTGCGGAGTAACTGTTGAGCGGCTGTGCGGCGCGCTTGGCGGCGGCCTGCAGGAAGGCCTCCAGCCCGTCCACCGTCACCCCCGGCTGCACGCTGAGCACCGCGCCGAAGCCGCGTGCCTCCATCGGCAGTTCGATCACCGCCTTGCCATCACGTACCCGTGGCGACAACTCGACGCCGTGCCACACGTCGTAATAGCGGCTGCCGTCCACGTGCGGCAGATCGATCTGCTCGCCGTTGACCGCGTATTCGTGGCGGTTGATGAAGGTGTGCAGGCACAGGCCGTCGGCCGGGAACTTGCTGGCGAAGATGCCGCCCTGATGGCAGACCTGGTACGGCTCCCAGTCCATCGACACCACCAGCTGCGGGAACTGGCGGTAGATCGCGGCGATGCGGCGCAGGGTTTCACCATCGCGCGCGGTGAACTGGTTCCAGATGCCCCAGATGTTTTCCCAGGCGTTGTAGCCGATGCCGTTGAAGAAGCAGTACTGCAGGTCGTGGTTGCGGTTGCGGCCCCAGCGGTTCTCGTAGTTGACCATGTGGCGCGGCTCCAGCCACTTCCACTTGGACACCGGCGGCACCGGGCCGTCGGGTGCCTTCTTGCCCCAGCTCTGCACGTTCCAGATCAGCTGCTCTTCGGAGCTGATGGTGGATTCGGGCTGGATCACCACCGGGTTGCCGCGCGCATCGCAGGCGTCGAAGAACGCACGCGGCACACCGTTGAAGGTGTCGCCGTTGATGCCGTCGGCGCCGGTGGCCTTGATGATCTCGGCCAGTCCGTCCCAGTGTGTGCAGCCCGGGTCACGGGTGCCGTGGTCCCACGGCTTGGCCGGCAGGAACACGCGCACGCCGCGCTTCTGGAACGCCTGCACCGCCCGCTTCAGGCCTTCCAGCCCGCCCGGCAGGGTGTGTGCCAGATCGAACTGGTTGCGGTCATCGATGCCGATATTCGGATAGATGTACCAGATCAGCACCGAGTCCAGCCCGCCGAAGCGTGCCTCCAGGTCGTCCAGATACTTGTCCACCGTGTACTGCGCGGTGTCCACGTCGTAGAAGTAGCGGTCCTCGACCAGCATCTGCGCGTGCACGAAGTTGCGCTGCGACCACTGCAGCTCCGGGCGGCGGTAGTTGACGTCGGTATAGCCGATGCGCACCAGGTGTTCGCGGCGCCAGTCCTTCAGTTCGGTGATCCAGTCGGCGGCGCTGGCGTTGGCGTCGATCATCCAGTTGCCGATGTCGGCAAACGGCCAGGCCGGGGCCTTGCCCGGCGTGGGCAGGTAGCGGCCGGTAGTCACGTGCGAGAACTTGTACTCGGTGGTGACGGCCTCATGCCCGTAATCGGCTGCTTCGTTGTCGTAGTCGGGGGTCTGATAAGGCGTCGTCATGGGCAAGGCATCCAGCAAGGAACGGGAAGGGGAAACGTCAAAGCGCGCACCACGCCGCCAGGGCGGCATGGGCATCATCGCCGGGCCGACGCGCGCAATCGGACAGCAGCGCGGCAACCTCGGTGAAGGTGGGAATACTCGATTGCGCACCCAGCCGGGTGCAGGCCAGTGCCGAAGCGGCACTGGCGGTGAGCAGTGCATCGGCCAGCGGGGTGTCGTGGGCGAGCGCGGCGACCAGCGCGCCGCAGAAGGTGTCGCCGGCGGCGGTGGTGTCCAGCGCGGCGATGCGGAAGGCCGGCTGCAGCAGGATTTCATCACCCACCCGCGCCAGACAGCCGCGCGCGCCCAGGGTCACGATCACGCATGGCACCTGCACGCGGGCCAGACCGGTGGTCAGGTCCGGCGGATTGCCGGCCACGACCGCCAGTTCGCCCTCGTTGACGATCAGCACGTCCAGCAGCGCCAGCAGCTCTTCCGGTAGCGGCTGCGCCGGCGCGGCGTTGAGCGCAATCTTGATGCCGGCCGCGCGTGCGGCGTAGGCGTAGGCCAGCACTGTTTCCAGCGGGGTTTCCAGCTGCAGCAGCAGCCAGCCGATGCCCTCCAGTGCGGGCAGGTGTTCGGCACGCAGCGCCATGTTGGCGCCCGGGGCGACGGTGATCGCGTTCTCGGCATCGTCGGACAGGCAGATGAAGGCGGTGCCGGTCGGCAGCTGTGCATCGCGCACGGTGTGCAACTGCACGCCAGCGTCGAGCAGCGAGGTTTCGATCGGTTTGGCGAAATCGTCCTCGCCCAGTGCCAGCAGCATCTGCGTGTCGGCGCCACCGGCGCGCGCGCAGGCCACCGCCTGGTTGGCGCCCTTGCCGCCGGGGAAGGTGCTGAACTCGCGGCCGAGCACGGTTTCACCCGGTGCCGGCACGTGCGCGGCGCGCACCACGAAATCGAGATTGGCCGAACCGGCGACGAGCACGGCGTTGCGCTGGGTAGAAGTCATGGCTGGATCGCCCCATCGACGAGGTTGTAGAACGCGGTGCTGATGCGCGGCAGGTCGTTTTCGCCGCCGGGCAGATGTTGCAGCAACAGGATCGCCAGCAGTTTCCTGTCCGGCTCGATCGTGTAATAGGTCGACGCGGCGCCGGACCAGCCGAACGCGCCTGCGGCCGCGCGGCGGCCCTTCAGCACCGGGTCCAGCAGCACCGAGCCGCCCAGGCCGAAGCCCTCGGCATCGCTGAATTCGGTGACCGGCTTGGGCAGCGGGAAATGCACCAGATGGTTCTGCAGCATCAGCGCCACGGTTACGGGCTGCAGCAGTTGCCGGTCCTGATAGCGGCCGCCATCGAGCAGCAGCTGCGCGAAACGGCCGTAGTCGGCGGCGGTGGAATACAGCCCGCCGGCACCGCTGCGGTACGGGCGCAAGGCCGTGCCGGGATCACGCGCATGCGACTCATCGGCCAGCGCCAGCTTGCCGTCGGCGCCCATCACGCTCAGCTCGACCACGCGCGCGCGCTGCGCCGGCGGCACTTCAAAGCCGGTGTCGTGCATTGCCAGCGGCTCGAAAATACGCTGCTGCAGGAACTGCTCGAACGGTATGCCGGCGACCACTTCCACCAGCCGCGACAGGGTCTCGGTGGAGGTGCTGTCGTAGCGGAAACGGGTGCCGGGTTCGGTCGCCAGCGGCACCTGCGCCAGTCGCGTGCTGTACGCAGCCAGGTTGTCGACATCGCGCACGCGGTGCTGTTCCAGCAGTTGCGTCACCGCTTCAAACCCTTCGCCGCCGGCGGCAAAACCGGAGGTGTGGGTGAGCAGGTGGCGCACGGTCAACGTGGTGGTGAGTGGGCGCAGCTGCGGCGCGTCGGCACTGCCACCGGCAAACAGCTGCAACCCGGAAAATTCGGGGAGATGGCGCGCGACGGGGTCGTCCAGCCCCAGCTTGCCATCGTCCACCAGCATCAACGCCGCCACCGAGGCGACGGTCTTGGTCATCGAATAGATGCGGAAAATGCTGTCCTGGCGCATCGGCCGGGTGCGTGCCAGATCCTGCCAGCCGTAGCTGGCGGCGTGCACGGCTCTGCCTTCGTGGATCACCAGCGCGACCGCGCCGGGATAGCCGTTTTCAGCCGTGGCCTGATGCAGGAAATCATCCACGGCGGACAGACGCGGGGAAGCTGCGGGTGCGGCCGGCACGGAGGCCCGGTGATCCGGGTTGGAGCAGGCCGTCATCGACACTCCCGTCAGGCATAGAACGGCGCCCAGGGCCAGGCCCCGGGCGCCGCGGTACAGCCACAGCGCATCACGCCGGCCAAGGCGGCGGGCGTGGATGCGCTGAGTGGGGAACTGGCCCCTGGCTGCGTTGTCGCGCATCAGAAGTTGATGTTGTGCGACAGCGAGTACACGCGACCACGACCGGCCATCCAGTCGTCGTTGCTGCGGCTGGCCTCGGAGGTGGTGAGGATGTACTGCTTGTTGAACAGGTTCTCCACGCCCAGGGTCAACTTGCCGAAGCGGCCGGTGTCGTAGTTCATGCTCAGGTCGAGCAGGGTGCGACCTGAGGTGTGCTCGGCACTGCTGGTGCCCTGGTTGAGGGTGCGCGACAGCAGGGTCATCGCACCCAGGTTCAGGTCGACCTGCTCGGCCACGCGCCAGTACAGGTTCACACCGATCTTGTCCGGGCTGACGTCATTGGCGCCCATGCGCTTGTCCAGCGGCCCGTTCTTGGCGAACCAGGTCTTGCCGACGATGTGCGAGTACATCGCGTTGAGCTTCAGGTCGTCGCTGAAATCGTAGCTGCCGCTGAACTCGATGCCGTTGATCTTCACCGGGCCACGGTTCATGACGAAATCGCCGGTGACCGGGTCGGTGCTCAGCGACACGCCGAAGTCCGAAGCGCTGCGGTAGTACGAGCCACTGAACGAGGCATTGCCAGCACGCCAGTTGAAGCCGATTTCCTTGTTCTCGACGATGATCGCCTGCAGATCGAGGATGCCGCTGACGCTCTGGCCGGGCTTGTTGATGTTGCGCAGCGGGATGCCGACGTTGGGCAGGCTGAAGCCTTCCGAATACGAGGCATAGGCCGACAGCGTGTCGTTGAAGCGGTACACCACGCCAAGGTTGGGCAGGTCGGTCTTGTAGCTGAGCTTGCCGCCTTCCACGAACACGCGCTTGTTGTAGTACGTGGTGGTGTAGCTGTCCACGCTCAGGTCGCCGTCTTCCTGGCGCAGGCCGCCGCTGACCGTCAACGGGCCGATATCCCACGACAGCTGTGCGTACGGCGCGGTGCTCTTGTATTCCATCGGCGGTACCCACACGCGGTTGGTCAGTGCCAGGCGCTGGTCGGTGACGTCCTTGACCACGTCCACGCCGGCGCGCAGCTCCAGCCCTTCCACACCGAACAGCTCACCACGGGTCCACGAGGTGCGCACGCCGCGCTTTTCCGAATTGACTTCGGACTGGTCCACCAGCTGGCCCAGCGGTGCCAACAGCGGGTCCTGCTTGTCCGAGCCGTTCTCGGCCGGGTAACGCATCGCCTGGTCGGCGCGATAGGCGTCGGCGAGCAGGGTGCCGCCGAAGAAATCGGCATGGCTGTAGGACAGCGAGAACTGGTTGAAGTTGTTGAACTCGGTCTTGGCGCCCAGCGGGGTGCCGGCGATCGAGGTCGAGGTGATGTTGTTGGCGCGGTCACCGTCGATGCCGGTGTAGTTGCCCTTGCCGGTCAGGTTGAAGCGGCTGACGGTGGCCTGCAGACGCTGCATGTCGGCTTCGCCGAAGTTGGTGCCAAGCTTCAGGAACAGGTTCTTGGACTCGGAGTCGTTGATCGTGCCCGACCCGCGCATGCCGATCTTGCGGCCCTTGGCGTCATGCGCCATGCCACGGTCGACGAACGAGGTCGACAGCAGCAGGTCGTAGGCGTCTTCCTTGTGGCCGAAGGTCAGGCCGACCTTCCAGCCGTCGCTGTCGTCGCGGCCCTGGGTGCTGTAGCGGGTGTTGACGCTGGTGTGGCTGCCTTCTTCCGGCGTCTTGGAGATGTAGTTGATGATGCCGCCGGCCGCGCCCACGCCTTCGGCGGCGGAGGGGCCGTTGACCACTTCGATGCGGCCGATCACGCCCAGGTCGGTGAAGCTGCCGGCACGGTTGGTCTCGCGCAGCGGCGAGGTCTGCGGGATGCCGTCGAACAGGCGCAGCGCGATGCGGCCACGCAGGGTCTCACCGGAGTTGGTCAGCGCCTGGGTGGATTCGGAATAGCCGGGAATCGTGCGGCTCAGCACCGCGGTGGCGTCTTCGGTCAGGCTCAGCGAGTTGTTCACTTCCTGCAGGCTGATGATGCTCACCGCGCCGGGAATACGGTCCACCGCCTTGGGCGCGCGGGTGCCGGTGACGATCACATTGTCCAGCGTGGTGGCGGCGGGCTTGCCGCGGTCCGCGGCGGCGGTGTCCTGTGCGTGGGCGTGGGCCGTCAGCAGCAAGGCCAGGGTGATGCTCGATGACAACAGGGTTTTCATGATGCGCTCTCTCTCCAAAACGCGGTGGGTTGGTGCGATAGGGTCCAACATGGGTTCGAAAAAAAAGCGCCGCCCCGGAGGGCAGCGCCTGTTTTTCCAACGCCGGTCAGAACTTGATGGTGTGGGTCAGCGAAACCATGCGGCCACGGCCGGACCAGTAGTTCTGCCAGCCCGGCAGCTGCGACCAGGTCAGCACGTACTGCTTGTCGAACAGGTTCTCGATACCCAGTGACAGCTGGCCGTAGCGGCCGGTGTCGTAGGCCACGCTCAGGTCCCACAGCGCGTAGCCGTAGGTGTCCTCTTCGTTGAGGTACTGCTTGCCGTTGTCCGGGTTGACGAAGGTCTCGCGCAGGTCGCGGTCGAAAGTCTTGCTCACGCCCAGGGTGGCGGTGAGGGCGTCCATCGGCGTCCAGGTCAGCGAGGCATTCGCCTTGTCCGGGGAAATGTCGAGGATGCCCATTTCCTTCTTCAGCCCCGAACCCTCGTAGTACTGGGTCTGGCCGCGGATGCGCGAGTACAGGAAGGTGGCCTTCCACTGCTCGTTGAAGGTCCAGGCGCTGTTGAGCTCGAAGCCCTCGATCTCGATCGGTGCGCGGGTAAGGATGAAGTCGTCGGTGTCCTTGTCCACCGACAGGGTCGAGCCGAAATCAGAGGTCGAACGGTATACCGAGGCGCCCAGTTGGGCCTTGGCACCGCGCCAGTTGAAGCCGACTTCCTTGTTCTTGGTGATCAGAGGGTCCAGATCGGCGATGCAGGACACCGCCTTGCACGGGCTGCTGGCCTGGATGTTGCGCAGCGGGATGCCGACGTTGGCGATGCCGAAACCTTCGGAATACGAGGCGAACACCGACCACTCGTCAGTGATACGCCAGATCGCGCCGAGGTTGGGCATGTTGGCCTTGTAGTCCAGCTTGCCACCCTTCACCGGAGTGAAGTCGCGGTAGGCGGTGGTGGTGTAGTCGGCGATGGACAGCTCACCGTCTTCGCGGCGGACGCCGGCGTCCAGCGTCACCGGGCCGATGTCCCAGCTCAGCTGCGCGTACGGTGCGATGCTCTTGTACTTCATCGGCGGCACCCACACGCGGTTGGTCAGTGCCAGCCGCTGGTCGGCGGTGTCTTCGACCAGATCCAGGCCGGCACGCAGGCGCAGGCCCTCCATCGCGAACAGGTCGCCGTAGGCGTAGCCGAAGCGCAGGCCCTTCTTCTCGCTGTTGATTTCCGACTGGTCCCAGATGCGCTCGGCAGTGGGCGGTGCCGGCTTCACCAGCTGGCGGTCCGAGCCGTTTTCCGGCACGTAGCGCATCGCCTGCTTGGCCCAGTAGGCATCCACGCTCAGGTCACCACCGAAGAAGTCGGCGTTGCTGTACTTCACCGCGACCTGCTGGAAATCGTTGAACTCGGCCAGCGAGTCCTTGATCGAGCCCTTCTCGGCGGTGTTGGTGGTCGGGTTCGGGCACTTGACCGGGTCGAAGCGGCAGCCTTCCACCGGGATGTAGTTGTGCTTGCCGCCGATGTGGAAGTTGCTGTAGCTGGCCTGGATGCGCTGTGACTGGTCTTCGCCGAAGTTGTAGCCGCCCTTCAGGAACAGGTTCTTGCTGTACGAATCGGACAGCGAGCCGGAGGTGTTCAGGCCAACCCGGCGGCCGTTGCCGTCGTAGGAGATGCCGCGGTCGATGTAGGCACCGCTGACCAGGAAATCGGCTGCCTCACCCTTGTAGGTGTGGGTGACGCCGATCTTGCTCTGCGCGCTGTCGTCCTTGAACTGGCTGCCGTAACGGGTGGTCACGGTGGTTTCGTGGCCGTCCACATCCGCGCTCTTGGACAGGTAGTTGATGACGCCGCCGGCGCCGCCGATGCCTTCTGCCGCCGACGGGCCGTTGATGACCTCGATGCGGCCGATCACACCCATGTCGGTGAAGGTGCCGTTGCGGTTGCCCTCGCGCAGTGGCGAACCCTGCGGCACGCCGTCGAACAGGCGCAGTGCGATGCGGCCGCGCAGGGTCTCACCGGAGTTGCTCATCGCCTGCGAGGATTCGGAATAGCCCGGCACCATGCGTGCGAGCACGGCGGTGGCGTCTTCGGTCAGGTTCAAGGTGCGCTGCACCTGCTCCGGCGACACCAGGGTGACGGCGCCCGGCACTTTCTCGATGGCGACAGGAGTACGGCTGCCGGTGACGATGACCTGGTCCAGCGTGGTGGCATCGGTGGACTTCCTGCCTGCGGTGTCCTGCGCCCACAATGGATTGGCCGCGCTGGCCAACAGTACCGCGCTGATGGCGGCTGACAGTGGTTTGATCATTGGTTTCTCCCCCCGGTAAAAAGTGCGGGACTGGCGGCTGGGGAGCCGTCGGCACCGGATAAGTGCACGCGGGCTCGCGCCCTTCAGTCGAGCGCTGGCATCCCCATACGGGGTGTCCGCTTTTGTCCGACCAATGACTTGCAGACTAGGCGT
Organism: Stenotrophomonas sp. JC08; assembly: GCF_052180205.1. Taxonomy (NCBI): domain Bacteria; kingdom Pseudomonadati; phylum Pseudomonadota; class Gammaproteobacteria; order Lysobacterales; family Lysobacteraceae; genus Stenotrophomonas; species Stenotrophomonas sp. JC08. The sequence continues at coordinate 85,128 of NZ_CP197473.1, forward strand.
GGCTTCATGACGATAGAAGCGCGGATTTGTATATTCATTGCCTAGGCTTTGTTGCGGGTGGCGATTGCGACCCGCGTCCGCCCGCTGGCGTCGGCGCCGGGCTCAGCCCAGGGCCGCGCGGCTTTCTTCCAGCAATACATTGACCAGGCGGATACGTACCGAGGAGCGTGACCAGGCCAGGCCGATGCGGCGGGGTTCGCCGGGCTCCGGCAAGGCGATGCGCACCACATCCAGGCCCTCCGGCCAGGGCTTGGCCCAGTCGGGCACCAGCGACACGCCGAGGCCGCGATCGACCATCACCGCGATCGCGTTGAGCGCGTTGAGCTCGAAGCGCTCGCGCGGCACGATCCCGGCCTGGCGCAGGTATTCGTCGGCCTGGCGTCCGCCCCATTCGTGGCGGTCGTAGCGGATCAGCGGCTGCTCGCGCAGCAGTTGATGCGGGTCGCTGCCGGCCAGATGCGCCGGCGCCAGCACCACCAGCGGTTCCTCGCGCAGCAGCTGCCAGTTGCAGGTCTTGGGCAGCGCGAACGGTGCCTGCAGCACCATCGCCGCGTCCAGATCGCCGGCCTCCACCGCCCGGTACAGGTCGGCCGAATAGCCGGGCTTGATGAAGACGTTGATCTCCGGGAACTTGGCCACCATCCGCGACAGGATGTCGGGCAGCAGCCCGGCCAGCGCGGTCGGGCAGGCGCCCAAGCGCAGTTCGCCCGCCAGTTCGTTCTCGTTGGCCACGCTGCGCAGGTTGGCGACGTCGCGCAGCAGGTCGCGGGCACGCTGCAGGATGCGCGCGCCCTCTTCAGTGACGCTGACCGTGCGCCCGGCGCGGGCGATCAGTGGTGCTCCCAGTTCGCGTTCCAGTGTGCGGATCTGTTGGGCGACGGCGGCCGGGGTGATGTGCAACGAACGTGCCGCCGCGGCCATCGAGCCCCGGTCCACGACCGTCACGAAGGTATTCAGGAACTGGGTTTCCACGAACTTGCCTCCCGGGCCGCAGGCACGTCGCCCCGACCGGTGTCGCAGGGCGATGCGTGCAATGTCCGCTGACAGCAGCCGGTCACGATGATGCGGCCTCGCCCGGCGCATCGCGGTGGATGGTCAATCCTGCCAGAGAATTGGCCGGTGCCGGAAAGAACAGGCTGGCCACATAGCCGATCACGATGCACAGCAGGATCGAGATGGCCAGATAGAAGTACGGATGCACCAGATCCATCGACCAGCAGATCATGGTGATCAGGATGCTGCCGGCCACGCCGATCGCCACACCTTGGGCGTTGGCGCGGCGGGTGAACATGCCCAGCGTGTAGGCACCGGCAAAACCGCCGCCGAGCAGGCCGGCCAGTTCGATGGAGACATCGAACAGGGAGTGGATGTCGTAGCGGCTCATCACCAGCGCGATGCCGATGCCGGTCACGCCCACGGCCACGCCGATCCATTCGGCAAAGCGCACGCTCTGCTTGGGTGTCGGGTTCTTCTTCAGCTTCTCGTAGAAGTCCACCGAGGCCAGCGTGGAGACGCTGTTGATGATGCTCGACAGCGTCGACATCGCCGCGGCAAAGATGCCGGCGATGATCAGCCCGGTCACGCCCATCGGCAGCTCGGCGGCGATGAACAGCGGGAAGGTGGCGTCGATCGGCAGCAGCGGGTTGAGTCGTTCCGGGTTGTTCTTGTAGTACACCCACAGCGCGGTGCCGATGCCATAGAACACGAAGCCGCCGGGGATCATCATCGCCGCGAAGGTCCAGATCGAGCGCCCGGCCTCCTTGTCCGACTTGGTCGACAGCACCCGCTGCATCAGCACCTGGTCCTTGGGGAAGGTCAGCACCACGTCGAATACCACCAGGAAGATGAAGCCCCACACCGTGGCCTTGGTCAGGTCGAAGCTGAAATCGAACAGCTGGGTCTTGTTCTCGCTCATCGCCGTGGCCATGAACTCCGGCACGCCACCGTGGATCTGCTGGACGATGAAGCCGATGGCGAACAGCGCGCCGCCGAACATCACGAACACCTGCACGAAGTCGGTCCAGATCACCGCCTTCATGCCGCCCATCGTGGTGTAGATGATGGTGAACACGCCCATCACCAGGATCGACCAGACCACATCCACGCCGGTGATGGTGGAAATGGCCAGCGCCGGCAGGAACAGGATCACGCTCATCCGGCTGCCGATCTGCATGACGATGCACAGGCCGCTGGCAATCATGCGGATGGCCGGGTGGAAGCGCGTTTCCAGATAGGAGAACACGCTCATCAGGTTCAACCGGCGCAGCAACGGCACGATCCAGATCGCCACGAACACCAGGCCCGCCACCGCGATCAGGTTGTTGGTCATGTACTGCCAGTTGGTCTCGAACGCCTTGGCCGGGATGGCGATGAAGCTGATCGAGCTGGTGTTGGTGGCATACAGGCTGATGCCGGCCGCCCAGAACGGGATGCTGCGTCCGCCGACAAAGAAGTCCGAGGTGTTGCCGTGCTTTTCGCGGAAGTAGAAATACGCGCCGATGCCGAGCATGGCTGCCAGATAGACCGCGATCACCAGCCAGTCGAGCCAGTGCAGCAGATGCTTGTTGCCCTGTATTTCGACGTAGTGCAGGGCGCTGCCCTGCGCCGCCGGCACTGCCCACAGCAGGCCGTTGCCCCAGGTGGCGACGGCCTGGGCGTGGTCGATGTGGCCACTGTCCAGGGTGGTCCAGGCGCTGGTGATGGTGTGGAAGGTACGCGCCCGGATGTCACCGGCGCCGCGTTCGACCAGCATCAACAGGTGCGCCTGGCCCAGTGCCCGCATCGAGCCCGGCACGATCCGGCCTTCCGGTGCGGGCATCGCCTGCCAATCGTTTTCCGGGGTCCAGCGCCACAGCTGGTCATCGCTTCCAAGGGTGCCCAGCGTGGCGTACAGCGCGCCTTTTTGTGCCTGCAAGGCGCTGGGAACGCCGCTTTGCGGCCATGCCGCCTGACGCTGCCAGTGGTTGCCGGTCGCGGTGATGCTCTGACGATACAGGTGGGTGATGCCGGCAGCATCGTTGCCGGTGACGTACAGCGCATTGTTGAACACGGTGGCGTGGGCGGCGCTCAGCGCCACCGGCAAGGGCAGCGCTTCGCCGGCGACCAGCGTGTGGTTCTGCAGCCGCAGCGGCAGCAGCAGCGTGGTGCTGCTGTCGGGGCCCTGCAGCAACCAGCTGCGCCCGCCGCCGTTGACGCCACCTTGCAGCTTCATGCCGGGGGCGTTCACCTCGCCGCTCAGCGCTTCCCAGTGTTTGTTGTCGTTGCCCAGCGCCCAGGCGGTGTTGCCGCTGAAGGCGAGGGTGCGGCCTTCGATGTTGAGCAGGGCGGGCGCTGACGCTTCCGCCGGCAGCGCCGGCAACGTGCCCGACTGCACCGTGTTCAGGCTTTCGGCTGTGACGGCACCGCTGGCTGCAAGCAGGGCGGTGGCGACAATCAGGCGCAGACTGCCGGCGCAGCGCTGCAGCAGGGTGGAAGCGAGGCTGGGCAGCGCGGGCTTGGACATGGAGGAACCTGCTGAAAGGCGGACGGGGCAGGTGCTGGCCGTCACGCGGTAGAGAAAAGAGAAAGGAGTGTGCGGGTGACTCACGGCTCAGGCCGCGCCCACGCGGCTGGCGGCCACAATGGCTTCGGCCCGGCGCAGGAACGGCAGGTCGATCATCCGCCCTTCAAACAGGAAGGCGCCACGCCCCAGTTGGCTGGCCTGCGCGGCGGCGGCGACTATCCGGCGCGCTTCTTCGATCATCGCCGGCGGCAGGCTGAAGATGTCATTGGCCAGCCCGACCTGGCGCGGATGGATACAGCTCTTGCCGATGAAACCCAGCGCCTGTGCCACCTGCGCCTCGCTGCGGAAGCCGGCGTCATCGCCGACATCCGGCCACGCGCCGTCGCAGGCGAACACGCCGGCCTCGGCGGCCGCCATTTTCAGCGCGAACAACACGGCATGGACATTGGCGGCAGTGCGGACGATGCCATTGGGGGCGAACAGGTCGCCCAGGCCCAGCTGCAGCCCGGCCACGCGCGGATGCGCGGCGGCCAGTTCGGCGGCCGCGCGCAGACCCCTGGGGGTTTCGATGTTGATCAGCAGGTCCAGCGGGCTGGTCACGCCATTGCCGGCCTCGGCTTGCTCCAGCCGGGCGATGGCGCCCAGCAGCTGCGACACCGATTCGATCTTGGGCAGGTTGAGCAGGCCCAGCGCCGGCAGCGCCACCGCGTCCAGATCGGCGCCAAAGTGCGGGCTGTCGGTGCCGTTGGTACGCACGATCAACAGTTTGCCGGCCTCGACAACATCGCTGCGGGCCAGAAACGCAGCCACCTGTTCGCGCGCCGCCTGCTTGCCGGCCTCGGGCACCGAGTCCTCCAGGTCGAAGGACAGCGCGTCGGCAGCGCCGGCCAGTGCTTTGTCGAACAGTTCCGGGCGGGCGCCGGGTACGAACAGCTTGCTACGCATGACTTCCCCTCATCAACCATCGCAGTCTGCAGAATCAGGAAGTGTAAAAAAGTGTCTTTCGGGACATTCACGGGGTGGCTTTTGTATCTTGTGCCGGGTACGCGGCCGGCCCGGGCCGATGTCCAGGGCTTAGAATCGCCGCATGAAAATCGCTTCGTGGAACGTCAATTCGCTCAACGTCCGCCTGCCGCATCTGGAACAGTGGCTGGCCGACTTTGTCCCCGACGTGGTCGGCCTGCAGGAAACCAAGCAGGAAGACCACAAGTTCCCGGATACCCGGTTGCTGGAGCTGGGCTACCGCAACGTGTTCGCCGGGCAGAAGACCTACAACGGCGTGGCGCTGCTGGCGCGCAGCCCCATCGAGGACGTGCAGATCGGCATTCCCGGCTTCGAGGACGAGCAGAAGCGGGTGATCGCCGGCACCGTCGACGGGGTGCGCATCATCAACCTGTATGTGGTCAATGGGCAGGACGTGGGCACCGACAAGTACGCCTACAAGCTGCGCTGGCTCGAGGCGGTGCATGAATGGGTTGCCGCCGAGCTGCAGAAGCATCCGCAGCTGGTGGTGATGGGCGATTTCAACATCGCCCCGGATGCGCGCGACGTGCATGATCCGGTGGTGTGGAACGAGGACCACATCCTCACCTCCACCGCCGAACGCGCCGCGTTGCAGAAGCTGCTCGACCTGGGCCTGCACGATGCCTTCCGCCTGCACAGCGGGGAAGGGGGCATCTTCAGCTGGTGGGATTACCGTGCCGCCGGTTTCCGTCGCGACCTGGGCCTGCGCATCGACCTGACCCTGGTGTCCGACGCACTCAAGCCGCGTGCGGTGGCCTCGGGTATCGACCGCGAACCCCGTACCTGGGAGCGGCCCAGCGATCATGCGCCGGCCTGGGTGCAACTGGGCTGAGCGGGCCTGGCGGAGCACGGCAACGATGTGTGCTCTGCCGGCAGAAACGGACAAGGCCCGACGGAATCCGCCGGGCCTTGTCGATCAGCACGCCGCAGCGGGGGTCAGCGCACGCTCTTGCGGGTGAACAGGTTGACGATGGCCAGCAGTACGACGGCACCGACCAGTGACAGCAGGAACGAGCGCAGGGTGATGGCCGCGTTGATGCTGCCACCACTGAACAGGAAGCCGGCGATCATGGCGCCGATAATGCCGACCACGATGTTGAGGATGATGCCCTGCTGCGCGTCACGTCGCATGATGAGACTGGCCAACCAGCCGACGACGCCTCCGACGATCAACCAGATGATGATGCCCATATCGCAATCTCCCTGCCAAAAAGCACCGCTGCCGGTGCGACTGCTGCAGTCAACACGCAGCCTTGTGAAAGCACTGTCGACTCGGCCCCGGCCAGGTCTGGCCTGATGACTGCGCAGGTGCCGTGCTGGCGTTTTGATCCGGTGCGGGTGTGGCTGCTGCCGCACACGCCGGGCGCGCGTGGTGAACCGCAGGCGCGCGAGCTGCTGGCGGCCGAGCTGGGCTACACGCCGCAGGCACTGCCGTTGACCCGCGACGAGCGCAACCGGCCCTGGCTGATCGGTGCGCTGGACCATTACGGTACCGGCTGGAGCCACAGCAAGGGCCATCTGCTGGTGGCGCTGGGCGAGGGCGCGCGGCTGGGCGTGGATCTGGAGCAGCAGCGCCCACGCCGGCAGATGCGCGAGGTGGTCCGCCGGTTTTTCCATGCCGATGAAGTCCGTTGGCTGGATGCGCTGGACGATGCCGCCTGCGAAGCCTGGTTTTTCCGCGTCTGGTGCGCGAAGGAGGCGCTGCTGAAGGCGCATGGCCACGGCATTTCCTTCGGCCTGGAGAAGCTGTGTTTCGCCCCGGATGCGGCCGGTGTGCTGCAGCTGGTGTGGTGCGATCCGGGGCTGGGCGAGGCGGCGCGCTGGCAGCTGCACGAGTGGCAGGCCGCGCCGGGATTCCGCGCGGCGCTGGCGTGGTACCCGTTTTGAGCCGTGAGTGAAGCGGAGTGCGACGTGGATAGAAGCCACGCGCTCCCGCGTCTTCCTGCGCCTCACTCCGCCTCATCCACTTCTGCCCTTTGCGATAATCCCGCCATGAATGACACCTCCCTTCCGCCCGACGTGGCGTCCGAGTTGCAGCACGGGTTGCAGGCCATGGGCCTGGACGCCGCCCTGGCCCCGCCGCTGCTGGCCTATCTGGCGCTGCTGGTGCGCTGGAACCGCACCTACAACCTCACCGCCATCCGCGATCCGCGCGAAATGGTCACCCGCCACCTGCTCGACTCGCTGGCCATGGCCGCGCATGTGGATTCGGGGCGACTGGCCGACCTGGGCACCGGCCCCGGCCTGCCCGGCATTCCGCTGGCCATCGCCCATCCGCAGCTGCAGGTCACGCTGGTGGAAAGCAACGGCAAGAAGGCCCGCTTCCTGCGCGAAGCCGTGCGCCAGCTGGGGCTGGACAATGCACGGGTGGCCGAATCGCGGGCCGAGGCGCTGGACGAGCCGGGAGCGTTCGACAACCTGACCGCGCGCGCGATGGACACGCTGGCCGGCATCATCCGCGTCGGCGGACATCTGCTGCGCCCGGGCGGGCAGCTGCTGGCGATGAAAGGTGTGCATCCGCATGAGGAAATCGCCCAGCTGCCCCCGGACTGGGAGGTCCGCGAGGTACGCCCGCTGCAGGTGCCCGGGCTGGTCGGCGACCGCCATCTGGTGGTGGTCGGGCGCCGGGCCTGAGGTTTACCGCGGTTTTGCACGGGCGCGAGCCGCTTCCCGTCACCGGTTTTCCGTTTCCCGCGCGGTCCGCACCGGGGCGCCGATTTCCGCCCGCGCGCCGCTGCCCCCATAATGCCCAGTCCCACTCCGCCAACGAGGCTCTCCTGCATGGCTCGCATCATCGCCATCGCCAACCAGAAAGGCGGCGTCGGCAAGACCACTACGGCTGTCAACCTGGCGGCGTCCCTTGCCGCCGCTCCCAAGCGCGTGCTGCTGGTCGATCTTGACGCGCAGGGCAACGCCACCATGGGCAGCGGCGTGGACAAGCGTGAGGTCGCCGCCTCCACCTGTGACCTGCTGCTCGGCGAGAACAGCGCCGTCGAGGTGCGGGTGCGTGCACCGGAAGGCTATGACCTGCTGCCCGGCAACATCGACCTGACCGCCGCCGAGATCCAGCTGATGGAGCAGGAGGGTCGCGAGCAGCGCCTCAAGCGCGCGCTGGCGCCGATCCGCGACGAATACGACTACATCCTGATCGATTGCCCGCCGGCGTTGTCGCTGCTCACCCTCAACGCGCTGGCCGCCGCCGATTCGGTGATCGTGCCGATGCAGTGCGAGTACTACGCGCTGGAAGGCCTGAGCGCGCTGGTGGAGACCATCGACGCGCTGAAGGTCAACCTGAACCCGGCGCTGGAGATCGAAGGCGTGCTGCGCACCATGTTCGACGTGCGCAACAACCTGGCCAACGCGGTATCGGCGCAGCTGACCGAATACTTCGGTGACCGCGTGTTCCGCACCATCGTGCCGCGCAATGTGCGCCTGGCCGAGGCGCCCAGCCACGGCCAGAGCATCCTCGGCTATGACCGCAACTCGCGTGGTGGCGTGGCCTATCTGGGGTTGGCGGGCGAGATCATCCGCCGCCACAACGAACGCAAGCAGGCCGTGCGGGCCGTGGAGGCGATTTGATGGCAACGGCGAAGAAGCGCGGACTGGGCCGCGGCCTGGATGCATTGCTGGGCCCGAAGGGCGCGATGTCGCCGGTCTCCGTGGCCGCGGTGGCCGAGCCGCAACCCGGTGAAGTGCTGCGCAAGCTGCCCATCGATGCGCTGCAGCCGGGCAAGTACCAGCCGCGTCGCGACATGGACGAGGCCAAGCTGGCCGAACTGGCCGATTCGATCCGCGCGCAAGGCGTCATCCAGCCGATCCTGGTGCGACAGGTCGAGGGCGGCAACTACGAGATCATCGCCGGTGAACGCCGCTGGCGCGCCTCGCGGCTGGCCGGGCTGGACGAAGTGCCGGCGGTGGTGCGCGAGCTGGAAGACCGCACCGTCATCGCGATGGCGCTGATCGAGAACATCCAGCGCGAGGATCTCAATCCGCTGGAAGAAGCCGAAGCGCTGGCGCGGCTGGTCAGCGAGTTCTCGCTGACCCACGCCGAGGCGGCGCAGGCGGTCGGCCGCTCGCGTGCCTCGGTGTCCAACCTGCTGCGGCTGATCGACCTGCCCATCGGCGTGCGCGTGCTGCTGGAAAGCCGCCGGCTGGAAATGGGTCATGCCCGCGCGCTGCTGACGCTGGCGCCGGAACTGGCCACCAAGCTGGCGCAGGAAGCGGCCGACGAGGGCTGGTCGGTGCGCGAGGTGGAGTATCGCGCGCAGCAGTTCGCCGCCGGCAAGGTGCCCGGTACGCGCAAGGCCAAGCCGGCCGCGACCACGCCGCAGGCCGATATCGCCTCGCTGGAAACCGAACTGTCCGAATCCCTCGGCACCAAGGTGGCGATCAGCCACGGCCGCGGCGGCAAGGGCAAGCTGGTGATCCACTACACCGATCTGGACACGCTCGAGGGCGTGCTGGAACGGCTGCGCAGCCGCCAGCAGGGCTGAGTCCTTGCGTGACCGCGCCATGCCCGTTGCCCCGGATTCCAGCGTGGCCGGGCAGCGCCCGCGCCTTCGGGAAGCGGGCGCGATGCCTGCCAGCAGTATGTCGGCCGCCTTCGTGGCAGCGTCCGCGCGAACGGCAATGCAGCCGGATTGCCGCACTGGACCGGAGGCCTTCCGGGCCGGGGAATGCGTGAGCCCATGACGATTCTGGTCACCGGCGCGGCCGGTTTCATCGGTGCCTACACCTGCCAGGCGCTGGCCGCACGCGGCGAGCGGGTGGTCGGGCTGGACAACTTCAACGACTACTACGACCCGCAGCTCAAGCACGACCGCGTCAAGGCGCTGTGCCCGCAGGTCGATATCCGCGTGCTCGACCTCACCGACCGCGACGGACTGGCCGCGCTGTTCGATGAGGTGCAGCCCAGCCGGGTGATCCATCTGGCCGCGCAGGCCGGGGTGCGCTATTCGCTGGAGAATCCGCACGCCTACGTGCAGAGCAACCTGGTCGGCTTCGTCAACCTGCTGGAACTGTGCCGCCACCGTGGCGTGCAGCATCTCGTCTACGCCTCCAGCAGTTCGGTCTATGGCGATTCGGCCACGCCGCCGTTCTCCGAGGACCAGCGCGTGGACCAGCCGCGCTCGCTGTACGCGGCGACCAAGGCCGCCAACGAGCTGATGGCCCATACCTACGCGCAGCTGTACGGCCTGCGTGCCACCGGCCTGCGCTTTTTCACCGTGTACGGGCCGTGGGGCCGACCGGACATGGCACCGCTGCTGTTCGCCCGCGCAGTGCTGGCCGGGCGCAGCATCGAGGTCTTCAACCACGGCCGGATGCGGCGCGACTTCACCCATGTTTCCGACATCGTCGCCGGTATTCTCGGCGCGCTGTCGCATCCGTCGGCCGAGGCCAAGCCGCACCAGCTGTTCAACCTCGGCAACCACACGCCGGTGGAGCTGGAGCACTTCATCGACGTGATCGCCGCGGCTGCCGGGCGTCCGGCGCAGAAGGTCTACAAACCGATGCAGCCCGGCGATATGGTGCAGACCATGGCCGATACCTCGCGGGCCAGGGCCGCCTTCGGTTACGAGCCGGTCACGCCCATCGAGGTGGGCCTGCCCCCGGTGGTGGCGTGGTGCCGGGACTATTTCGGCCCCACCGGCTGAACCCTCCGGCACTGCGGCGGCTGGCAATCGCGGCGGCCCGGTGGCAGATTTCGGACATGTTTCCGACATCGGCGTCGCTATCGTGCGCGTCCGCCGTTTCCGCCTTGTGTCATCGGCCAGCACACGTATGCCGATGGTCGCTCCGGGGAGCGGCAGGCGGTGACGGGGATGAATGGGCGCGGGCAGCCGGGCGTACTGCGGCAAAAACCGGCAGCAGCGGTTCGCGCGCCTGATTTCACGCTCCAGTAAGCGGGGACACGGAAAATGCCTATTGTGTTTCCTTAATACGCACCACTGAACGGACCCTGCGATGAGCCAACCCATGCTTTCAGTGATTGTTCCCGTCTTCAATGAACGCGACAACGTCGCCCCGCTGGTTGCCGAGATCACCGCCGCGCTGCGCGGGCAGCTGCCCTTCGAGATCATCTACGTCGACGACCATTCGCGCGACGACACCCTGCCGGTGCTGCAGGCGCTGAAGGCGGCCACCCCGGAACTGCGGGTGCTGCACCATGTCAGCCAGAGCGGGCAGAGCACGGCGGTACGCACCGGCGCCAAGGCCGCGCGCGCGCCGTGGATCGCCACACTCGACGGTGACGGCCAGAACGACCCGGCCGACATCCCCAAGCTGCTGGCCGCACGTGCCGCCGCCGCGCCCGGGGTGAAGCTGTTCGCCGGCTGGCGCGTGAACCGCCAGGATTCCGGCTCCAAGCGCTGGGCCAGCAAGTGGGCCAATGCCATCCGCGCGCGGCTGCTGCGCGATGACACGCCCGACACCGGCTGCGGCATCAAGCTGTTCGAGCGTGAGGCGTTCCTCGACCTGCCGTATTTCGACCACATGCACCGTTACCTGCCGGCACTGATGCAGCGCGCCGGCTGGCAGACGCAGAGCGTGCCGGTCAACCACCGCCACCGCACCGCCGGTGTGTCCAAGTACAACAACCTCGGCCGCGCGCTGGTCGGCATCCGCGACCTGCGCGGCGTGGCGTGGCTGATCACCCGCTCCCGGCGCACGGCGGTGGAGGAGCTCTGAGCATGGACTTCATGAACCAGCCGCTGCCCTGGCTGGAATGGACCGGCGTGCACATGTCGCCGTGGAAACTGATCGGCCTGACCGGCACCCTGATGTTCGGCGGCCGCTGGCTGGTGCAGTTCATCGCCAGCAAGCGCCAGGGCAAGCCGGTGATCCCGCGCCTGTTCTGGTACATGAGCATCTTCGGCAGCCTGATGACGCTGAGCTACTTCATCTTCGGCAAGAACGACGCGGTGGGCATCCTGGGCAACCTGTTCCCCACCTTCACCGCGCTGTACAGCCTGCGCCTGGATATCCGCCACCGTGGCTGGAAGCGCGACAAGGCCGGCGACTGACGCGGACAGGACTTTCGAACCATGCCGGAGCCGGACCGGCGGTGCGATGATCGGGGCTCGCAATCGCCGGAACCGCTGCCCGTGAAAACCTCGCTCTCCCTCGCCCTGCTGTTGGCCCTGACCCTGCCCGCCGGCGCCGTTGCGGCCGCCCCGGCCAAGTCCACGGTACCGGCCAGCCTGGCCGCGCACAGTGCCGATGACCGGTTCAAGGCGATCTATGAAAAGGAATGGGCGTGGCGCCAGGCCGGTGGCGGCGAGGCCAGCGAGGACGCCGACGCGCCGGCCAGTGCCACGCGCCTGCCGGATGTCGGCGCGGCCGCGCAGCAGGCACGGCTGAAGGTGTGGGAGGACGTGTTGGCACAGCTGGAGGCGATCGACCCGGCCACGCTGTCGGCCGAGAACCGCATCAACTACGCCATCTACGAATACCAGGTCCAGAACCTCGCCGACGAGGTACGCCTGCGCGCCTACGAGATGCCGTTCAATTCGGACTCCTCGTTCTGGTCGAATCTGGGCTTCATGGCCCGCCGCGAGATGAAGACCGCGCAGGACTACCGCAACTACATCGCGCGGCTGAACGATGTGCCGCGCTACTTCGGCCAGCAGACCGAGAACATGCGCGCCGGGCTGGCACGCGGTTTCAGCGTGCCGCGTGCGGTGCTGGAAGGCCGCGACGGTTCGATCTCGGCCGTGGCCGGGCTGCAGGATCCGACCGCCTCGCCGCTGTACGCGCCGCTGAAGAAGATGCCGGCCGGCATCCCCGCCGAGGAGCAGCAGAAGCTGCAGGCCGAGGCGCGCCAGGCGATCAGCGACAGCGTGATCCCGGCCTTCGCCACACTGCTGGCGTTCTTCCGCGAGGAATACGTGCCGCAGGCGCGCACCACGCTGGCCGCGGAGAAAATGCCCGGCGGCAAGGCGTTCTACCGCCAGCAGATCCGCCAATACACCACGCTGGACATGAGCCCGCAGCAGATCCATGCGGTGGGGCTGAGCGAGGTCAAACGCATCCAGCAGGAAATGAACACGATCATCGACACGCTCGGTTTCGAGGGCAACAGCGCCGAAACCCGCTTCGCCGATTTCCTCGAATTCCTGCGCACCGACCCGCAGTTCTACGCCAAGACCCCGGAAGAACTGCTGTGGCGGGCGGCGTGGATCTCCAAGCGGGTGGACGCGGTGATCGGCAAGTTCGTGACCCTGCCGCGCGCGCGTTTCACCATCGTGCCGGTGCCGGACGACATCGCCCCGTTCTGGACCGCCGGTCGTGGTGGTATGGGCACCTACTGGGTCAACACCTACAACCTGCCGGCGCGGCCGCTGTACAACCTGCCGGCGCTGACCCTGCATGAATCCGATCCGGGCCACGCGCTGCAGGGCGCACTGGCCGCCGAGCAGGGCGAGCAGCCCGAATTCCGCCGCAACAACTACATCTCCGCCTATGGCGAGGGCTGGGGCCTGTATACCGAGAAGCTCGGCGTCGACATGGGCATCTATGAAACCCCGTACGAGGATTTCGGCCGCCTCACCTATGAGATGTGGCGTGCTGCGCGGCTGGTCATCGACACCGGCGTGCACCACTACGGCTGGAGCCGCGAGCGCGCCATCGCCTATCTGCGCGACCACACCGCGCTGAGCGAGCATGAGGTGACCACCGAGGTCGACCGCTACATCTCCTGGCCGGCGCAGGCGCTGAGCTACAAGCTTGGCGAGATCACCATCGTCAAGCTGCGCGCGCTGGCCGAGAAGGAACTGGGCGGGAAGTTCGACCTGAAGGCCTTCAACGATGCGGTGCTCAGGCAGGGCTCGGTGCCGCTGCCGGTGCTGGAGCAGCAGATCCACGCCTTCATCGCCGAGCGCAAGCAGGCTGGCTGACGGCACCGGCATGGCGCACCGTGGCGGACGCAGCCCATCCACGGCGGTGCAGCCTGCATCCACGGCAATCGGCCCGCTTTTATGACTGCACGTTCAGCGCAGCGATTGTGTAACAGTCGCGGCCACGGCTAGGCTGCGCCGATGCCCTGCGCCCGCCGCCACCGTCGCCTGCACCTGTTGCGCCTGCTGATGCTGGTGCTGGTCGGCCTGGGGACGTTCGGCACCTCGCTGGCATCGGCGCTGACCGACATCCATATGCTCGGCCATGCCGACATCCGTGGCGATGTGCATGCGCACGATGACGCGACGCTGGAAATCCCGCCTTCGGACGAAGACAGCGCCAATGCCCTGCTGCATGCGCTGGTGCACAGCGTCGACTGCCATGGCCACGGCAGCATGCTGCCGCTGGTCGCAGCGCCGTGGGTTCTGCCACTGCCGCCGTCGCCACCGCGACCGCTGGCGATGACGCCGCAGCTGCCGGTACAGCCGGCCAACAGCCTGTTCCGCCCTCCGATAGCCGCCTGACGTCCCGGCCCGTGGCCATTGGCCGCGCCTGACCTGCTATCTGGAGAATCCCATGTGGATGCGCCTGGCGGCGATTTCCGTCTTCGCGCTGGTGCCGCGCGTGCATGCGCAGCAGCCGGCGCCGGTTGTTCTGACGCTGGACGAGGCCATCGCCCGCGTCGCCCTTGATCACCCCGAACTGCGTCTGATCGACGCCCGACGGCCGGTGCTGGAGGCGCGCCGTGACGCTGCCGGACTGCGCCCGCCCGTGCAATTGGGCGTGGAGCTGGAAAACCTGCTCGGCAACGGCGCCGCGCGCGGTGTGCGTGAAGCCGAGGCCACGGTCAGCCTGTCCGGCGTGCTGGAGCGTGGCGACAAGCTCGATGCGCGGCGGCTGCTGGCACAGGCCAATATCGATGCACTGGCGCCGCAACGCGCCACCGCACGGCTGGACCTGCTGGCCGAAACAGCGCGCCGCTATCTCGCCGTGGCGCAGGCGCAGGCGGTGCTGCAGATCGCGCTGGCCGATATCGAACAGCGCCAGCGTGCGGTAAGTGCGGCGCGGCTGCGGCTGCAAGCCGGGGCTTCGCCGGAATCGGTGCTGTTCACCGCGCAAGCGATGCAGGCGCAGGCGGAGCTGGATCGCGATCGCGCCATCGAGCAGGGCGATGCCGCCCGGCGCGCACTGGCGGCGCTGTGGGGGGCGCGTGAACCGGCGTTCGGCGCGGTCAGTGGCGATCCGCTGCACCTGCCGGCGCTGGCCGACCTGGCAGTGTTGACAACCAAGTTGCAGCGCGCCCCGGAACTGGCCGAACTGCTGGGCGAGCAGCGCATCCGCGAGGCACAGTTGCAGCTGGCGCGCACCGCCGCCCGCCCGGACTGGAGCTGGCAGGCGGGTGTGCGCAACAACCGCGCCGACAACACGACCTCGCTGGTCGGCGGCTTCAGCATTCCTCTGGGCAGCGCCCGCCGCGCCGCACCGGAAATCCGCCAGGCGCAGGCCGATCTGGCCCTGCTGCCGTACCAGCGCCAGGCCCGCCAGCAGCAGCTGTTTGCAACTTTGGCCGAAGCGCATGGCCGTTACCGCGGGGCGCGGCTGGAAGTGCAGCGCATGACCCGTGATGTGCTGCCGCAACTGGGCAAGGCCGAACGCGCCGCCGAGCGCGCGTGGCGCGCAGGTGCCGCCAGCTACATGGAGTGGGCGCAGCTGCAGGCGATGCGTATCGAAGCCCGCCAGCGGCAACTGGATGCGGCCATCGCTGCGCAGACCGCCCTGATCGAAATCCAGCGTCTCACCGGCCAGTCGCTGGTCAGTGAAGACGCCGCCGTTGCCGTGGAGAACGCCGCATGAACCGTTCCTTTTCCGTTGCCGTTTCCGTGCTGCTGGGTCTGATGCTGGGCGCCTGTAATGGCAATCCGGATGCGGCCGCGCCCAGGCAGGACGCCAGCGCCGGGCAGGAGGACCACGGCCATGATGACGACGAACATGCGGAGGAGGTCGACAGCACCGTCATCACCGCGGCGATGGCGGCACAGTCCGGCATCGTCAGTGCCGCCGCCGCGGCCGGGGTGATTGCCGACGAGCATGAGGTGCAGGGCCTGCTGACGCCGATGGACGGGCGCGTGGCGCAGGTGATGGCGCGCTTTCCCGGGCCGATCCGCAGCCTGCGCGCCAACGTCGGCGATCGCGTGCGCGCCGGGCAGACGCTGGCCAGCATCGACAGCAACCTCAGCCTGAGCACCTACAGCATCACTGCGCCGATCAGCGGCGTGGTGCTGGCGCGGCAGGCGCAGGTCGGTGCGGTGGCCGGTGAGGGCGCGCCGCTGTTCGAGATCGGCGATCTGTCCGAACTGTGGGTGGATCTGCACATCTTCGGTGCCGACACCCAGCACATCACCGCCGGCGTACCGGTCAGCGTCACCCGCATGACCGATGGCGCCAGCCAGTCGGCCACGCTGGAACGGGTGTTGCCCGGTACCGCCACCGCCAGCCAGAGCACGGTGGCGCGTACCACGGTGCGCAATGACGATGGCCAGTGGCGGCCCGGTGCGGCGGTGCGCGCGCGCATCGTGGTGGCGATGCAGCCGGCCGATGTGGTGGTGCCGCTGACCGCGTTGCAGACGATGGACGGCGTTGACGTGGTGTTCGTGCGCGAGGGTGAGACCTACGCCGCGCGTCCGGTGCAGCTGGGTGCGCGCGATGCGCTCAAGGTCGAAGTGAAGGACGGGCTGCGCGTGGGCGAGCAGGTCGTCATCGAACAGAGCTATGTGATCAAGGCCGATATCGGCAAGGCGGGGGCCGCGCATGAACATTGATCGCGCCTCCATGCCGCAGCGGAGGGCGCACCATGCTTGAGCGCATCATCCGCGCCGCCATCGCCCATCGCTGGCTGATGATGGCCTTGACCCTGGCGCTGGTTGCCATCGGCAGCTGGAGCTTCACGCGGCTGTCGATCGACGCCACGCCCGACATCACCAACGTGCAGGTGCAGATCAATACCGGCGCCGAAGGCTATTCGCCGCTGGAAGCCGAGCAGCGCATCACCTGGCCGGTGGAAACGGTGATGGCCGGGCTGCCGGAACTCGAACAGGTGCGCTCGCTGTCGCGCTATGGCCTGTCGCAGGTGACGGTGGTGTTCAAGGACGGCACCGACCTGTACTTCGCGCGCCAGCAGGTGGCCGAACGCCTGCAGCAGGTGAAGTCGCAATTGCCCGACGGACTGGACCCGCAGCTGGGGCCGATCGCCACCGGCCTGGGCGAGATCTTCATGTACACCATCGATGCCGACCCGGACGCGCACAAGGCCGATGGCACGCCGTATACCGCCACCGACCTGCGCACCCTGCAGGACTGGGTGGTGCGGCCGCAGCTGCGCAACGTGCCCGGTGTCACCGAGGTCGACACCATCGGCGGCTACCAGCGGCAGATCCACATCACCCCGGATCCGGCCAAGCTGCGCGCGCTGGGTTTCACCCTCGACGATGTCGTCGAGGCGGTGCGGAGCAACAACCAGAACGTCGGTGCCGGCTACATCGAGCGCAACGGCCAGCAGTTCCTGGTGCGGGTGCCGGGCCAAGTGGCCGGGCTGGAGGAGATCGGCGGCATCGTCATGGCGCGCCGCGAAGGCGTGCCGATCCATGTGCATGACGTGGCGCAGGTGGGTGAGGGTCCGGAGCTGCGCAGTGGTGCCGCCACCCAGAACGGCCACGAGGTGGTGATGGGCACGGTGGTGATGCTGGTCGGCGCCAACAGCCGGCAGGTGGCGCAGGCCGCTGCCGCCAGGCTGGAGCAGGCGCAACGCAGCCTGCCGGAAGGCGTCACCGTCACCGCCAGCTACGACCGCACCGCGCTGGTCGACCGCACCATCCATACCGTCGCCAAGAACCTGCTCGAAGGCGCGCTGCTGGTGATCGTGGTGCTGTTCCTGCTGCTGGGCAACTTCCGTGCGGCGCTGATCACCGCGGCGGTTATCCCGCTGGCGATGCTGTTCACCCTCACCGGTATGGCCCGTGGTGGCGTCTCGGCCAACCTGATGAGCCTGGGCGCGCTGGACTTCGGCCTGATTGTCGATGGCGCGGTGATCATCATCGAGAACTGCCTGCGCCGCTTCGGCGAACGCACCCACGTGCTGGGGCGGGCGATGACGCTCGAGGAGCGCTTCGACGAGACCGCCAGCGCCACCGCCGAGGTGATCCGCCCGAGCCTGTTCGGGCTGGGCATCATCGCCGCGGTATACCTGCCGATCTTCGCGCTCACCGGCGTGGAAGGAAAAATGTTCCACCCGATGGCGATCACCGTGGTGCTGGCGCTGACCGGCGCGATGCTGCTGGCGCTGACCTTCGTGCCGGCGGCGATCGCGCTGTTCCTTGGCGAGCGCGTGGAGGAGAAGGAAAACCGGCTGATGGCGTGGCTGCGTGCGCGCTATGCGCCGCTGCTGGAGCGGGCGCTGCGGCACGGCCGCTGGGTGTTCGGCGCCGCCCTGGTGCTGGTGCTGGGCTGCGGCGTGCTGGCCACCCGGCTGGGTAGCGAATTCGTGCCCAACCTCGATGAGGGCGATGTGGCGATGCATGCCATGCGTATCCCCGGCACCAGCCTCAGCCAGTCGGTGGCCATGCAGAAACAGGTGGAATCGCGCCTGCTGCAGTTTGCCGAGGTGGACACCGTGTTCTCCAAGATCGGCACCGCGGAAGTGGCCGCCGACCCGATGCCGCCGTCGGTGGCCGACACCTTCATCATGATGAAGCCGCGCAAGCAGTGGTCGGATCCGCGCAAGCCGCGCACGCAGCTGCTGGCCGAGCTGGAAGAAGCGGTGGAGGAACTGCCCGGCAACAACTACGAATTCACCCAGCCGATCCAGATGCGCATGAACGAGCTGATCTCCGGCGTGCGTGCGGATGTGGCGGTGATGGTGTTCGGCGATGACATGGACACCCTGGCGCAGGTGGGCCAGCGCATCGTCAGCGCGGTTTCCGGGGTGCCCGGTGCGGCCGATGTGCGGCTGGAGGAAACCAGCGGCCTGCCGCTGTTGACCATCACCCCCGACCGCCGCGCGCTGGCCGGTTACGGCCTCAACCCGGGGCAGTTGCAGTCCACCGTTGCCACCGCGGTGGGCGGACGGGTGGCCGGGCAACTGTTCGAGGGCGACCGCCGTTTCGACATCGTCGTGCGCCTGCCCGAAGCCCTGCGCCAGGACCCGGCGGCGCTGGCCGACCTGCCGGTATCGCTGGAGCCGGCGCTGTCGCAGCAGAACGCCGATGAGGCCAGCCGCACCGGCAGCTGGCGCAGCGGCGATGCGCGCACCGTGCCGCTGCGGGAACTGGCGAGGATCGAAAGCAGCGAAGGCCCGAACCAGATCAACCGCGACAACGGCAAGCGCCGCATCGTCGTCACCGCCAATGTGCGCGATCGCGATCTGGGTGGTTTCGTCAGCGAACTGCGGCAGGTGATCGACAGCCAGGTGCCGGTGCCCGCCGGCTACTGGGTGGAGTACGGCGGCAGCTTCGAACAGCTGATTTCGGCCAGCCAGCGCCTGGCAGTGGTGGTGCCGGTGACGCTGCTGCTGATCTTCGCGCTGCTGTTCTGGGCGTTCGGCTCGGCCCGCGATGCGGCCATCGTGTTCAGTGGCGTGCCGCTGGCGCTGACCGGCGGCGTGCTGGCGCTGGCCGCGCGCGGCATCCCGTTGTCGATCTCCGCCGGTGTCGGCTTCATCGCCCTGTCCGGCGTGGCGGTACTCAACGGACTGGTGATGATCAGCTTCGTGCGCCACCTGCGCGAACAGGGCCGCTCGCTGGACGTGGCGGTGCGTGAAGGCGCGCTGGGCCGCTTGCGGCCGGTGCTGATGACCGCGCTGGTGGCCTCGCTGGGCTTCGTGCCGATGGCCTTCAACGTCGGTGCCGGCTCGGAAGTGCAGCGGCCGCTGGCTACGGTGGTGATCGGCGGCATCGTCTCCTCGACCCTGCTGACCTTGCTGTTGCTGCCGGTGCTGTACCGCTGGCTGCATCGCAGGGAGTGACCGCCCACGCATTGCCCTCTAGCCCCTCTTCCGTCTGCGCGGGGAGGGGCTGCGCACTCTGGGCTCGCAGCCCACGGCATCCTTGCGCCAGCGCCCGGCCCGGGCACCGGTGCGGGCGGGCAGCTCACGGCAGTCGGGCGATCACCTTGATCTCGAACTGGAACCCGTACAGCCAGCTCACACCGATGCCGGTCAGCGTCGGGTACGGCGCCGCGCCCCAGTACTCGGGCACGATCGCCCAGGCCTTTTCGAAGTTCTTTTCCGGGTCGACCAGAAACACGGTCACATCCACCACATCGGCGAACGTGCAGCCGGCGGCGCCCAGCACCGCATTGAGATTGTCGAAGGCGCGCCGCACCTGCGCATCGAAATCCGGCTCGGGCGAACCATCCTCGCGGCTGCCGACCTGCCCGGACACGAACAGAAAGCCGTTGCTGCGCACCGCCGGCGAGTAACGGTTGCGCTCGTACAGCGCCTGGCGGCCGGGGGGAAAAACAACATCGCGTACGCTCATCACGGGGTTTCCAGAAAAATCCGGCACGGGGTGCGCCGGCATCAGCGCCATCCTCCCGCGCTGTTCTGTCTGGATAAACCGCAATTGTCCTTCTAGATTGTTCGCACGACCCAAACAATCAAGGCGCCAATGGACCGCTTCGACGCAATGCAGGCCTTTGCCCGCGTGGTGGAAACCGGCAGCTTCACCCGCGCCGCTGAAACCCTGCAGCTCAGCCGCACCACGGTCACCCAGCTGGTGCAGCAACTGGAGGCGCGCCTGCGTCTGCGACTGTTGAATCGCACCACCCGCCGGGTCAGTGTCACCGCCGAAGGCGCGGCCTGCTATGCACGGGTGGTACGCCTGCTGGCCGATCTGGAAGAGGTGGAAAGCGGTCTGGCCGAAGCCGCCGCCCAGCCACGCGGCCGCCTGCGCATCGACGTGCCCAGCCCGTTCGCACAGCTGCTGCTGGTGCCGGCGTTGCCGGATTTCCACGCACGCTACCCCGACATCCAGCTGGATATCGGCGTCAGCGACCGCGAGGTGGATGTCATCGCCGACCATGTCGACTGCGTGATCCGCGGCGGCACCCCGGCCGATCCGGCGCTGGTGGCCAGGCCGCTGGGCACGCTGGCATTCCGTTTCCTTGCCAGCCCGGAGTATCTGCAGCGGCATGGCACGCCGGGTCATCCACATGAGCTGGATGGCCCGCAGCAGCATCTGGTCGGCTTCCTGAGCCCGCGTACCGGCCGGCGGCGGGTATTCATGGTCCGCCGTGGCGAGGAGCAGGTGCCGGTGCAGGGCCGTCACTGGCTGGCGCTGGATGAGGGCAGTGCCTATCTTGCCGCCGGCCTGGCCGGGCTCGGGGTGGTGGTGCTGCCGTCCTACATGGCCGATCCGCATGTGGCCCGTGGTGCGCTGGTGCCCGTGCTGGCCGACTGGCAACTGCCGGGAATGCCGATGCAGCTGATGTTCCCGCCCAACCGGCATATGAGCCACCGCCTGCGGGTGTTCATCGACTGGGTGGTGGAGGTGCTGACGCCCGGTGCCGGTGCCTGACCCCTGTCTGTGGACAACTTGCGCAGGCCCCGGCATTTCCGCATAATACGCGGCTCGCTGTGTCCGGAAACCTCCGGGCTGGTGGCCGGGAACACGTCATCCGCCATCCTCGTCAGCGTAACCCTTTGATTCCCATGACGCGTGGCGGGCAACCGCCGGGGCCGCCGTCTTCCTGGCTAAGGAAGTCACCAACATCACCGAGGTGCGCAATGTCCCGCGTATGCCAAGTTTCCGGCAAGAAGGTGCAGACGGGTAACCACGTCTCGCACGCCAACAACAAGACCCGCCGTCGCTTCCAGCCGAACCTGCACGAGCGCCGTTTCTGGGTTGCCAGCGAGAACCGCTGGGTCAAGCTTCGTGTTTCCGCGCATGCACTGCGCACCATCGACAAGAACGGCATCGATTCCGTTCTGGCTGAGCTGCGCGCCCGCGGCGAAAAGGTCTGAGGAGTAAATAATCATGGCAGGTAAGCGCGATAAGGTCCGTATGATTTCCTCGGCCGGCACTGGCCACTTCTACACGACCGACAAGAACAAGAAGAACACCCCGGGGAAGATGGAATTCCTGAAGTACGACCCGGTGGTCCGCAAGCACGTGATGTACAAGGAAGGCAAGATCAAGTAATCCGCCCGGATTGCCTGACGCCGTTCCATCCAGAACCCGCCGCGAGGCGGGTTCTGTGTTTTCCGGGCTGGAACCCCGGCTGCACCCTCATCACCGGCCTGCCGGTGGTGGGGTCGCCCTCTCCTACAATGCTGCCGATGAGCGATATCGATTCTCCGCAGAGCTATGACCTGGCCATCATCGGTGGCGGCGCGGCCGGCGTCCTCACCGCCATCGGCGCCTTGCGTGGTGCGCGCCAGCCGCTGCGGCTGCTGATCCTGGAGCCGCAGCTGCCGCTGGCCCGAGGCGTGGCCTACGCCACCTCCTGGCCGGAGCATCTGCTCAATGTGCCGGCCGGCAAGATGGGCGGCTTCCCCGATGCGGTGGAGGATTTCCTCGACTACCTGATGCAGGAGCGGGTCTTTCCGGAAACCCCGCGCGATACGTTGGCGACGATGTTCGTGCCACGTCGGCTGTATGCCGGCTACCTGCGCCAGCGTCTGCAGCAGGCGCTGGAAAGCAGCAGTGCGCAGCTGGATATCCGCGCCGAACGGGTGCAGGCACTGGATCGCGACGTGGCTGGTTTCCGCCTGACCCTTGCATCGGGACGCGCGCTGCTGGCACGCAAGGTGGTGCTGGCCACGGGCAATACCCTGCGTCCACTGCCGGTACGCGGGGCCACCTCGTTGCCACAGGAGCGGCGGCTCGAAGCCTGGGATTTCAACGCGGTGCATGACATTCCCGGCACTGCCGAGGTGGCCATCATCGGCTCGGGCCTGAGCATGGTCGATACCGTGATGTCGCTGCAGGCGGCCGGTCATCACGGACGCATCCACGTGCTGTCGCGGCATGCGCTGCTGCCGTTGCCGCATGCCAGCGGTCCGGCGGCCGACTACGACCCGCAGCCGCTGCTGGCGATGGACCTGCGCCAGCGCGTGCGTGCGTTGCGCCGGCATGCCGCCGAGGCGGCGGCGCGTGGTATTCCGTGGCAGAGCGTGATGGAGCGCATCCGCCCGTCGGGGCAGGTGTTGTGGCAGTCGCTTTCGTGCGCTGACCAGCGCCGCTTCCTGCGCCACGTGGTGCGCTATTGGGATGTGCACCGCCATCGCATTGCCGCCCCGCTGCATGCACAGCTGCTGGAACTGCAACGGCAGGGGCGTCTGCAGCTGCACCGTGGGCGGCTGCAGACAGCCTTCCATGATGGCAACTGCGTGCGGCTGGACGGACTGGACTGCCATCGCCAGCCGTTCCAGCTGGAGGTGCAGTACGTGATCAACGCCACCGGTGTGGAAATGCGCGCGCAGGCGATGCGCAATCCCTTGCTGCAGCAGTTGCTGGGCAGTGGCATCGCACGTCCCGGTCCACACGGTATCGGTCTGGACAGTGCCGCCGATGGCAGCCTGATTGATGCCGACGGCAATCTTGAGCCGCGCGTGCAGGTGCTGGGCAGCCTGCGCATCGGCGGCTTGTGGGAAAGTCTGGCGATCCCGGAACTGCGCGCGCAGGCGGCCCAGGCGGCGATCGCGCTGCTGCGCTGATGCGTCTTGCCGGAGGTGGCCGGTATAGTGCCGGCACGACTTTTACGGAGCCTGGGGAAGCATGGAATTGAAGACATGGATGATGCGCCCGCTGGCGGGTACGGTCCGCAGGCGCAGTGGCTGGCTGTTCGCCGCGGCGCTGATGCTGTCGCTGGGCGGCTGTGCCTCGCTGTTCGATGGCGGCACGCAGCGGCGCGGCGTCTCCAGCAGCGTGGTCGACTACCTGTATCCGCCGGGGCAGAAGTTCGAGCCCGCCAGTGAAGGGGCGATACCGCAGGTGCGGCTGCCGGCGCGCGTGGGCCTGGTGTTCGTGCCCTCGCACAACGACCCGGTCGGCGTCAGTGCCGCCGAGCAGGCGGCGTTGCTGGAGAAGGTGCGCGAAACCTTCCGTGCGCAGCCGTTCATCGAACGCATCGAGGTGATTCCCAACGGCTACCTGCGTCCGCGTGGCGGCTTCGACAACCTGGAACAGGTCGCGCGCATGTATGGCGTGGACCTGGTCGCGCTGGTGTCCTACGACCAGATCATCCGCACCGACCAGAACGCGGCCTCGCTGCTGTACTGGACGCTGGTGGGCGCCTACACCATCCACGGCAACAGCAACCAGGTGAACACCTTCGTCGATACCTCGGTGTTCGATGTGGCCAGCCGCACCCTGCTGTTCCGCGCCCCGGGCACCGACCAGCGTGATGCCGGTTCCACCGCGGTGCGCGTGGATGAGATCCAGGTGCGCCTGGCCGGCGAGGGTTTTGCCGCGGCAATGGCCGGCATGACCACCAATCTGGACAAGGCCATCGTCGATTTCTCCACGCGGGTGCGCGAGGAAGGCCAGGTCAAGCTGGTGGACCGCCGTTCCGGCGGCGAGTGGCGTCGCGGTGGCGGCGGGAGCACGCAATGGTGGGAGCTGGCCTTGCTGCTGGGCGCCGCCGGGCTGCTGTTGCGGCGTCGCTGATCCTGCTGGCGGTGGCGCTCACCAGCGCCGCCGCACTGCACTGGCCGGAGCTGGCCGCAGCGTTGCTGCTGGATAGCCCGGCCGTGGTGCAGGGGCAGTGGTGGCGGCTGTGGAGTGGCCACCTGCTGCATCTGGACCTGTCCCATGCATTGCTGAATCTGGGTGCGCTGGCGGTGATCGTGCTGCTGGCATGGCGCCAGCAGATGCTGGCCGAACTGGCCGTCGCCGCGCTGGTGGCGATGCCGCTGCTGTCGCTGGCCCTGTTGTGGCTGGATCCGCAGCTGGAGTGGTACGCCGGCCTGTCCGGGCTGCTGCACGGACTGCTGGTGATGGTGCTGGTACGGCGCGGCGACATGCTCGCCACCGTGCTGTTGCTGCTGCTGGTCGCCAAACTGGCCTGCGAATGGCGCTTCGGCAGTCACGGCCAGCAGTTCGAGGTCGTCACCCTTGCGCACCGGTTGGGAGCGGCATTGGGCGTGCTCTGGGCGGTAGTGCGGTGGCGTGCCGGCAACCGCACCGCGCGCAGTTGAATACGGAAGGGCCCCACGCGGTGGGGAAACCCTTGCCGGCGCGGTGACGTAAAATGCGCGCATGGATGTTTCCCACCTGCTCGACGGGCTGAACGCAGCCCAGCGCGAGGCCGTCTCCGCGCCTCCCGGCCATCACCTGATCCTCGCTGGCGCCGGTTCCGGCAAGACCCGCGTACTCACCCACCGCATCGCCTGGCTCAACGAAGTCGTCGGTGTGCCGACCCATGGCATCTTCGCGGTGACCTTCACCAACAAGGCCGCCGGCGAGATGCGCCATCGCATCGACATGCAGCTGCGCAACGGCAGTCGCGGCATGTGGATCGGCACCTTCCACGGCCTGGCCCATCGCCTGCTGCGCCTGCACTGGGCCGAGGCGAAACTGCCCGAAGCGTTCCAGGTGATGGATTCGGACGACCAGCTGCGGCTGGTCAAGCGCGTGGTGCAGCAGCTGGAGCTGGACGATGGCAAGTACCCGCCCAAGCAGGTCATGTGGTGGATCAACGCGCAGAAGGACGAAGGCCGCCGCCCGGCGCACATCCAGCCCGAGCCGCACGATGCGTGGGGCGAAGCGATGCGGCAGGCCTACGCCACCTACCAGGAGCGCTGCGACCGTGCCGGGCTGGTGGATTTCGCCGAACTGCTGCTGCGCGCGCATGAACTGCTGCGCGACAACCCGGCGCTGCTGGCGCACTACCGCACGCGTTTCCGCGAGATCCTCGTGGACGAATTCCAGGACACCAATGCCATCCAGTACGCCTTCGTACGGGTGCTGGCCGGTGACAGCGGCAACGTGTTCGTGGTCGGCGACGACGACCAGGCCATCTATGGCTGGCGTGGTGCCAAGGTCGAGAACGTGCAGCGCTTCCTGAAGGATTTCCCCGGCGCGCAGACCATCCGCCTGGAGCAGAACTACCGCTCCAGCGCCAACATCCTCAACGCCGCCAACGCGGTGATCGCGCACAACCCGGACCGCATCGGCAAGCAGCTGTGGACCGACAGCGGCGATGGCGATCCGATCGACCTGTTCGCCGCCTACAACGAGATGGACGAGGCGCGCTATCTGGTCGAGCGGGCGCGGCAGTGGGTGCGTGATGGTGGCAGCTATGCCGATATCGCCGTGCTCTACCGCAGCAATGCGCAGTCACGCGCGTTCGAAGAAGCGCTGCTGTCCGAGCAGGTGCCGTACCGGGTGTACGGCGGCATGCGCTTCTTCGAGCGTGCCGAGATCAAGGATGCGCTGGCCTACCTGCGGTTGATGACCAACCGCAACGATGATGCCGCCTTCGAGCGCGCGGTGAACACGCCCACGCGCGGCATCGGCGAGCGCACCCTCGATGAGGTGCGGCGCATCGCCCGCCAGCAGGCGCTGTCGCTGTGGGAAGCGGCGATGCTCGCCACCCAGGGCGCCGACCTGACCTCGCGGGCGAAGAACGCGCTGGCCGGTTTCATCAATCTGCTGCAGCAGCTCAGCTCCGAAACCGGGCAGATGGATCTGGCCGAGCGCATCGATCATGTGCTGTCGCGTTCGGCACTGCGTGAGCACTGGAGCAAGGAAAGCCGCAACGCGCTGGATTCCGAATCGCGTACCGACAACCTCGATGAATTGATCTCGGTGGCCTCGCGCTTCGTGCGCCGTGAGGACGATATCGAAGAGGGCGCGCAGGACATGAGCGAGCTGGTCGCGTTCCTGTCCTACGCCTCGCTGGAGGCTGGTGAAGGCCAGGCGCAGGCCGGCGAGGAAGGCGTGCAGCTGATGACGCTGCATTCGGCCAAGGGGCTGGAGTTCCCGCTGGTGTTCCTGGCCGGCATGGAAGAAGGCCTGTTCCCGAGCGCGCGTTCGCTGGAGGAAAGCGGACGGCTGGAGGAGGAGCGGCGCCTGGCCTACGTGGGTATCACCCGCGCGCGGCAGAAGCTGGTGCTCGGTTATGCCGAATCGCGCCGCATCCACGGCCAGGACAACTACAGCCTGCCGTCGCGCTTCCTGCGCGAGATCCCGCGCGAGCTGCTCAACGAGGTGCGGCCCAAGGTGCAGGTCTCGCGTCCGGTCTCGCTCGGTGCCAACCGGGTGATGGGCGGCCACGCCAGCCTCGAGGCGCCACCGGTCAAGCTCGGGGCGCTGGTCAGTCATCCCAAGTTCGGCGAGGGCATGGTCACCGACTACGAAGGCAACGGCGCGCATGCGCGCGTACAGGTCGAGTTCGCCGAGGCCGGCAGCAAGTGGCTGGTGATGGCCTATGCCAACCTGACGGTGCTGTAGCGGCCACGCATCGGGCGGATTTGATCTGGCTCAAGGCATGGGTGCACCATCGACGGTGCAATACTGTTTCCTCCATCACTGAGCAGGGAGAACTGCCATGTACAAGCGCATCTTGATCGCCACCGATGGCTCCGAGCTCGCCGGCAAGGGGCTGGCGAAGGGACTGGAGCTTGCCGCGCAGCTGGGTGCGCATGTCGATATCGTCACCGTGTCCGAGCCGTGGGCGGTGGGCATGTACGACGCGATGGGCTGGAGTGCCGGTTACGAGACCAGCCCGGAATACAAGAAGGATCGCGAAGAGGCGGCGCAGAAGATCCTGCAGCCGGCATTGCAGGCCGCGCACGCGGCCGGTGTCGACGATGTGACCAGCTATCACGTGCTGGACCGCTATGCCGCCGACGGCATCATCGACACCGCGGTTACCTGCGACAGCGACCTGCTGGTGATGACCTCGCACGGCCACCGGGGCATTTCCCGGGTACTGCTGGGCAGCCAGACGATGGAAGTGCTGGCCCGCTGCAAGGTACCGGTGCTGGTGGTGCGCTGAGCCATGCTGGCCGCTTCCCTGTTCCGCCCCACGCGGGCGGGCGCGTCTCCGGACCTTTGGCCGGAGACGGTCAGGTGGTCAGGCCGTCACCAGCTGTACAGCTTCCAGTACACCGGCTTGGTGCCGTCCTTGTCGCTGTCCATGCGGCCATCGCCGTTGCGGTCATACATGTAGAACGGCGCCCCGCGTGCCGGCGTGACCTTGACCATGCGCAGCTGGCCGCCCATGCGGAATTCCTCGACGGTGTCGCCGTTGTCCATCACCTTGCGGGTGACGTCGGCACCGGAGACATCCAGCGGCGGGGCGTCGCCGTCGAGGCCGGTGGTGGCGCAGCCGGCCAGGGCCAGCAGGGAGATCAGCAGCAACGGCTTCATGAAGGTTTTCCTTGGTGACAGTGCCGGATGATTATGCCTGTGCGGGTGGCCGGCTGCCCCGCCGCGTAGAATCGGTGCATGAGCCGATTAGTCCTGATTGACGGGTCCAGTTACCTGTATCGCGCGTTCCACGCGCTTCCGCCGCTGTCCAACGCCGAGGGCGAGCCTACCGGTGCGCTGTTCGGCGTGGTCAACATGCTGCGTGCCACGCTCAAGGAAAAGCCCGAATACATCGCCTTCGTGGTCGATGCCCCGGGCAAGACCTTCCGCGACGAGCTGTATGCCGAGTACAAGGCCAACCGCCCGCCGATGCCCGAGGACCTGCGCGCGCAGGTGCAGCCGATGTGCGACATCGTGCATGCGCTGGGCATCGACATCCTGCGCGTGCCCGGCGTGGAAGCCGATGACGTGATCGGCACGCTGGCGCTGGCCGCCGCCGCCGCCGGGTTGCAGGTCACCATTTCCACCGGCGACAAGGATTTCGCCCAGCTGGTGCGTCCGGGGGTGGAACTGGTCAACACCATGACCGGCAGCCGTACCGATTCGGATGCGGCGGTGATCGAGAAATTCGGCGTGCATGCCGTGCAGATCGTCGACTATCTGTCGCTGATGGGCGACACCGTCGACAACGTGCCCGGCGTGGAGAAATGCGGCCCCAAGACCGCCGCCAAGTGGCTGGCCGAGTACAACGATCTCGATGGCGTGATCGCTGCCGCACCGACGATGAAGGGCAAGATCGGCGAGAACCTGCGTGCCGCGCTGCCGCGGCTGCCACTGAACCGCGAGCTGGTCACCATCCGCACCGATGTGCCGCTGGAGCAGGGGCCGCGCGACCTGCAGCTGCGTGCGCAGGAGGTGGATGTGCTGCGTGGCCTGTACGCCCGTTACGGCTTCACCCAGGCGCTGCGTGAGCTGGGCGGTGGTGCCGCACCGGCAGCGGTCGATGACAGCAAGGTCAGCCTGCGCGGGACGGCCGCCGGCTATGCCAAGTCGGCGCAAAGCGCACCTGCTGGTGAGCTTGATCCGGCGCTGGCGGCCAAGGGCGAGTATGAAACGGTGCTCACCGGCGGACAGCTGCAGGCCTGGGTGGAACGGCTGCAGGCCGCCGATGCGTTCGCCTTCGACACCGAGACCGACGCGCTGGATGCGATGCGCGCCAACCTGGTCGGCATCAGCCTGGCGGTCGAGCCGGGCAAGGGCGCCTATATTCCGGTCGGCCACGATTATCCGGGGGCACCGGCGCAGCTGCCGATGACGCAGGTGCTGGAGGCGCTCAAGCCGCTGCTCGAGGACGCCGGCAAGAAGAAGATCGGCCAGCACGGCAAGTACGACATCCACGTGCTGCGGCGCCATGGTGTCAACGTGCAGGGCTATGCCGATGACACGATGCTGGAAAGCTTCGTGTTCAACTCTACCGCCACTCGGCACGACATGGATTCGCTGGCGCAGCGCTATCTCGGCTACACCACCACCCGCTTCGAGGATGTCGCCGGCAAGGGCGCCAAGCAGATCTCCTTCTCGCAGGTCGGTATCGACGAGGCTGGCAGCTATGCCAGCGAGGATGCCGACATCACCCTGCGCCTGCACCGGGTGCTGGCTCCACAGCTGGCGGCCGAGCCTTCGCTGGAAAAGGTCTATCGCGAGATCGAGATGCCGCTGGTGCCGGTGCTGGCGCGGATCGAGGCCAATGGCGTCTGCATCGACAGCGCCGAGCTGCGGCGGCAGAGCGCGGAGCTGTCCGCGCGCATGCTCAGCGCGCAGCAGAAGGCCACCGAACTGGCCGGGCGCACCTTCAACCTGGATTCGCCCAAGCAGCTGCAGGCGGTGCTGTTCGATGAACTCGGCCTGCCGGCGCTGGTGAAAACACCCAAGGGCCAGCCGTCCACCAACGAGGAAGCGCTGGAAGCGATCGCCGGGCAGCACGAGCTGCCGCGGGTGATCCTCGACTACCGCAGCCTGGCCAAGCTGCGCAGCACCTATACCGACAAGCTGCCGGAGATGGTCAACCCTGACACCGGCCGCGTGCACACCAGCTACCACCAGTCCGGCGCGGCCACCGGGCGGCTGTCCTCATCCGACCCCAACCTGCAGAACATCCCGATCCGCACCGACGACGGTCGCCGCATCCGCACCGCGTTCATCGCCCCGCCGGGCCGCAAGCTGATGGCCTGCGACTATTCGCAGATCGAGCTGCGGATCATGGCCCACCTGTCCGAGGATCCCGGTCTGGTCCGTGCCTTCGAACAGGGCATGGACGTGCACCGTGCTACCGCCGCCGAAGTGTTCGGGCGCGCGCTGGAGGATGTCACCAGCAACGAGCGGCGCGCGGCCAAGGCGATCAATTTCGGCCTGATGTACGGCATGAGTGCGTTCGGGCTTGCAAAGAACCTGGATATCGACCGTGGCCAGGCGCAGGATTATGTGGCGCTGTATTTCAGCCGTTATCCGGCGGTGCGTGACTTCATGGAGCGCATGCGCGTGCAGGCGCGCGAACAGGGCTATGTCGAGACCCTGTTCGGCCGCCGCCTGTATCTGAACGATATCCACGCCCGCAACCAGGGCCTGCGCGCCGGTGCCGAGCGGGCGGCGATCAATGCGCCGATGCAGGGCACGGCGGCAGACATCATCAAGCGGGCGATGGTCAGCGTGGATACGTGGCTGGCCGATCACCGCGAACGTGCGCTGATGATCCTGCAGGTGCATGACGAACTGGTATTCGAGGCCGATGCGGATTTCATCGACATCCTGCGCGGTGAGGTGGAAGCGCGGATGGCGGCAGCCGCGCAGTTGCGGGTACCGCTGGTGGTGGACACCGGTGTGGGCGACAACTGGGATGAAGCGCACTGAGCTGTGCCTTCACCCTGCCTGCGGGCTGCCATCGCAGGCAGGGCCGGGTGGCGTGAGGCGATATGGCCGCACTCCACAGCAGGTTTGCGGTCACGGTTGAAAGCGCACGATCGGATGTCGCGCCGGTCGAGCGTTATATGAATACGGATGATGGTATTTACGACGGCGGCAGCCGATTGTTCCGTTATATATGTATATATGGCTCTGATGCCATTTGTGGAACGTTGCGTCATGCATCGCCCATTCAAGGATGCGGACATCGTGCCGGGAATGAATCACTCCTTAAGGATGCTCTGAACAATTCCTCGGCGACAATAGCGCAAGGTTCGACGGATGACGACGATGCAGCTGAGCTTCGGGGACGCGGAACACACGGGCAAGCGGAAGAAGACGCGGCGCGAGATCTTCCTGGCGGAGATGGAGCAGGTTGTGCCGTGGAACGTATTGCTGGCGCTGATCGCACCGCACTACCCGAAGATGGGCCAGCGCGGCCGGCAGCCGTATCCCTTGGCGACGATGCTGCGCATCCACTTTCTGCAGCAGTGGTACGCGCTGAGCGACCCGGGCATGGAAGAGGCGCTGTACGAGATGCCGGTGATGCGCCGCTTTGCCCGCCTGAGCGGGCTGGACAACGTCCCGGACGAGACGACGATCCTAAACTTCCGCCGGCTGCTGGAGACGCATGATCTGGCGCCGCAGATCCTGGAGCGCGTGAACGCGCACCTGGCGCGCAAGGGCCAGAGCTTGAAGGCAGGCACGATCGTCGATGCGACGATCATTGCGGCACCGAGCTCTACCAAGAACAGGGACGGCAAGCGCGACCCGGAGATGCACCAGACGAAGAAGGGCAACCAGTGGCACTTCGGGATGAAGGCGCACATTGGCGTGGACGAGGAGTCGGGCCTGGTGCACCACGTGGAGTGCACGGCGGCGAACGTCAATGACGTGACACAGGTGCACAAGCTGCTACACGGCAAGGAAGATACGATCTGCGGCGACAGCGGCTACACCGGCGCGGACAAACGCGAGGAGCTGCAAGGCGTGGAGGCTGCGTTCTGGATCGCGGAGAAGCCCTCGAAGTTGCGAGCGCTGAAGAACAAGCGCGAGCGCAAGTACGCCGAGCGCTGGGAGCACTTCAAGGCCAGCCTGCGGGCGAAGGTTGAGCACCCGTTCCGGGTGGTGAAGCGGCAGTTCGGCTACACCAAGGTGCGCTATCGCGGCTTGGCGAAGAACACGGCGCAGGTGCTGACGCTGTTTGCGCTGTCGAACCTTTGGATGGCACGGCGACGTCTGTTGCTGCCGACGGGGTAAATCCGTCTGTTGGACGGGGAAACCCGTCGAAAAGCCTCAGAAACGGCGCAAAATCGATCATATCGAGGTCGACTTGGCGCCTTGACGCTGAAATCCAAGTATCAGAGCGCTTTGATCAGACCTTCCTTAATCATCCTGAAAAAACAGCGGGTTCTTCACGAACTATCAATGTACGGGATGGTCATATAGACCGTGACAGGTGCAAGGCCTGTCATAGATCTCTCCCATCCCCTGGAGCAGATCTCGGAGCGGGGATTCCTCCCCAAATGCCCGCTCCCCGGCCCCGTCGATCCCCCCTGGTCGACGGGGCTTTTTTTATCTACTGAACCACCCCACCGAGGCTCGCGCCCACGCCGCTGCTTGGGCATGCTGGCTGCAGCGATTGCGAACCGGGAGCAGGCCGATGTCCGACATGTTCGTGTTGGCGATGCCGTGGTGGGAATTCATCCTGCGCGCGGTGGTGGTCTATGCGGTGGTGCTGGGGCTGGTGCGGCTCAGCGGCAAGCGTGCGCTGGGCCAGATCACGCCGTTCGATGTGCTGCTGATCGTGCTGCTGGGCAATGCGGTGCAGAACGCGCTGCTCGGCCAGGACAGCTCGCTGGCGGGTGGGCTGTTGCTGGCGGCCACCTTGATCGCCCTCAACTACGCGGTGGGCTGGCTGACCACCCGCAGCCGGCGCATGGAACGGCTGATCGAAGGTGAGCCGGTGCTGATTGCACACGATGGCCGCCTGCTGGATTCGGTGTTGCGGCGCGAGCTGATCACCCGTGCCGACTTCGATGCCGCGATGCGCCAGCAGGGCTGCCGCAGCATCGCCGAGGTCGAGCTGGCGCTGCTGGAAACCAATGGCCACATCACCATCGTGCCGCGCGCGCCGGCGGCATAGATCCGGCGCGCTGTGGCTAGTAGCTGCGACCGGTCACAGCCAGTCGCGCGGCACCAGGTAGTCGGCCAGGCGCGCTTCGTCGCTGCCGGTTTCCGGCTGGAATCCGTATTCCCAGCGCACCCGCGGCGGCAGGCTCATCAGGATGCTTTCACTGCGGCCGCCGCTCTGCAGCCCGAACAGCGTGCCGCGGTCGTAGACCAGGTTGAACTCCACGTAGCGACCGCGCCGGTACAACTGGAACTCGCGCTCGCGCTCGCCATAGGGCGTGTCCTTGCGGCGCTCGACAATCGGCAGGTAGGCGTCGAGGAAACCGTCACCCACTGCCCGCATATAGGCAAAATCGGCGTCGAAATCGCCTTGCAGGTCGTCGAAAAACAGCCCGCCGACACCGCGCGTCTCATTGCGGTGCTTCAGGAAGAAATACTCGTCGCACCAGCGCTTGTGCTCGGCATAACGGCTTTCGCCATAGGGCGCGCACAGCGCATGGGCCACGCGATGCCAGTGCTGCACATCTTCGTCAAAGGGGTAGAACGGCGTCAGGTCGAAACCGCCGCCGAACCATGCGGCGACCTTCTCGC
Organism: Stenotrophomonas sp. JC08; assembly: GCF_052180205.1. NCBI lineage: Bacteria > Pseudomonadati > Pseudomonadota > Gammaproteobacteria > Lysobacterales > Lysobacteraceae > Stenotrophomonas > Stenotrophomonas sp. JC08. Next base: position 118,539 of record NZ_CP197473.1, read on the forward strand.
CGTCACGTTCGGCCTGGAAGTAGCGCACGTTGGCGTGGGTGGTGGGCAGATACGGATTGCGCGGGTGGAATACCAGCGAGACGCCACATGCACGCCACGAGGCACCGGCCAGTTCCGGGCGGTTGGCCGAGGCCGACGGCGGCAGCCGGGTGCCGGCGACATCGGAAAAGCCGATGCCGGCCTGCTCGAATACCGCCCCGTCGCGCAGGATGCGGGTGCGCCCACCGCCGCCCAGAGTGGGGCTGCTGTCGGCGGGGGCGCGTTGCCAGCGGTCTTCGACGAAACGGGCCTGGCCATCGGCCTGTTCGATGGCGCTGCAGATGCGGTCCTGCAGATCGGTGAGGTAGTCGCGTACGCGTTCGAATTCGTTCATGCGGATACTTTAGCGCAGGCCTGCAGGGCGGTTCAGTGGAACTGCCGGCGGATCTCCGGCCGGCGCAGCTTCACCACCAGCCAGCCGTGCAGGATCGCGAACGCCACGGCGCTGATGCCGGCGGTCAGCAGCGCGCTCCACTGGCTGAAGCGCAGTTGCGCACGCATTTCATGGCCTTGCGGCGAATCGAGGAATTCCGCCGGCACGATCGTGTAGAGACCGTTGAACAGCTCCTGGATCAACGGCAGGAAGGCGAAGTTGGCCAGCGCGACCAGCACCAGGAAGATGATGAAGCCGGTGCGGCCCCATTCCCGGCGGCGCAGCAGTCCCCATGACACCGCGACAAAGGCGAGCGAAGTCCCCAGCAGCAGAAAGGACAGTGACAGCGCATGTTGCGCGGCCCAGTGCAGTGCGGCGGGAAACGGGATTTCCTGCTGCTGCATCCAGGCGCTGAGGTCAAACCGACGCAGTAGCGCGGCGAGCAGCAGCTGGAACACGCTCCACAGCACCGACAGCACGCCCAGCAGCAGCGACAGCTTTGCGGTCACGTCGATGAACGAGGTCGATGTGGCGGGCGCGGGGGAAAGCGGGGGCAGGACGGGTCGGGTCACGGTGATCGAGGTGGGCAAAGACGTCGCACTATCGCCTGCCGGGTGGAGGTTTGCCTACCGTTGCGCGGCCAGTGCGCGTACAGCGGCCGGCAGGATATGGCGGCCGCTGAGCGGCGCCAGCGGCACGCCATGTGGGGACTGCAGTGGAATCCACGCCAGTTCGGCGATCTCGGCCTGCACCTGCGGCGTGCCGGTGACTGCCACCAGGAAAGCCTCGCCCTGCACGCGCCGGCCGGGTTCGTTCACCGCGTTCTCTTCGAAGACACCCAGTGGCCGGGCGCTGGCGGTATCCATGCGTACACCCAGTTCCTCATGCAGCTCGCGCGCCAGCGTCTGCAGCGCCTCCTCGCCGGCTTCGCGCTTGCCGCCGGGCTGGATGAAGGTGTCCGAGCCGTGCTTGCGCACCACCAGCACGCGGCCGGTGTCGTCGAGGATCACCGCGGTGACGATGCGGATGGGAGACATGGCAGGCGGCTCATTGGCGGACATGCGTGGCGTTCCTTGCGGGCCGGGTCTGCATTTTTACCGCACATCGCCGCCATGCGTCAGCAAGGCGGCGTATGGACAGGCGGGGAGGTCACCAGCCGCCGATGAGGCGGGCGCCGCTGATCCCGAACATTGCCCAGAACAGCAGCGAGACCAGCGCCACCGGAATCGTGCCGAGCCAGCCGACCAGCAGCAGGGCCAGCCCGCCACCGGTATTGCCGCGGGTGATGACGATGATGCCGATGATGATGGCGCAGGCAAAGGCGAGCACCCAGCCGAGAACGCCGAGGATCGGAACCAGGCCGATGCCCCAGCCGCAAAACACCAGCATCCAGCCCTTTTTCAGCAAGGGGGCGGTGGTGATCTTGCTGGCTTCGAGGTGAAGCTGCTTTCCCCTGATGATGTGTTCCAGCGCCTGCTCGTTATCCATCGAGTTTTCCCCTGAATTGGTCATGAAAGTGGATGCGGCCATTCATTGCGGATCGATGACAAGCTACTTCTTGCCCTTGAACAAGCCATCGAGCAGCCGGTCGACTGCGCGGCTGCCCACCTCGGCGGGCAGGCTCTGACCAGTCTGTTCACCGGTATAGCCAGCAGCCGAACGCGGCACATTGGTAAAGGCCACCGGGTAGGTGTTGATTTTACGAATGCGCCCCTGGCCTTCATCCTGATATTGGCCGAACGAGGCATTCACGTCGAAGGCGGTGCCTGGCGTCTGGCCATCGCGCATTGAGCGTATGGCGATAAAAGTTACACTGTTGGACTGCCCCGGAGCCAGCAACTGATTCGTACTGGCGCGGCCTGATGTTGCGATGGGGATGCCCTTGACGCCTTCCTTTGCATAAACGCCCGAGTGCTCGTTGCGCAGGTTGTACTGATAACCATTGTTGTCCGTCAGCGCGTAGGAGCGCTCTTCATAATTGAGCGCCATGGGGCTGTTGCCGGTGTTCGTCAACGTCATGACAACCGTCACCGCAATGTGGCGGGGTGCATAGCCGGTTGCAGCGCCGACGCGCAGCGAGGCAATGTGGGCTTGGACCTTGCCTGCTTGCGATACTCCCGGCTGAGTGTCGGGCAACGGACTATCGCAGCGCTGCTGCAAGGTCTGAAGTTGTGCACGCAGCTGCGCATTCTCCTGCTGTAGCTGGGAAACGTTCTGCGCGGAGGCCGGCAAGGCGCTGCCGATGGCCGTTGCCAACAGCAACGTGGTGGGCAGTTTGGTTTTCATCGTGGTTTCCCCTGATCAGCCAAAGGCCGCCGCCGCTGCGGCCGCCGCGTCGTCATGATTGCTTTCCGCCGGCGGTGTAGCCGCCGGCACGCTGCCATCCGGGCCGTACTCGGCCAGCACGCGCCCGGAACGGTCGGTGATCTGCACGCGGGTGACCACTGCGTTGATCTTCTGCGCGTTGAGATCGGCCGACTGGGCGAAGAAATAGATTTTCAGGTGCGGCTTGCGGTCCCATTTGCCGCGCATCGATTCCATTTCGCGGGCGATGGCTTCGTCGGCAACCGGCGCAAACGCCAGCTGGTCGCGGTTGATCCAAGTGTAGGTGTACTGCGAGGCGTCGCTGAAATAGCGGCTGATGCTGCGGCTGAATTCGCCGACCGGGAAGCCCTTGCGCTGGAAGTCGTAGCTTTCCAGTTGGGCGTCATCCAGACCCACCCACGCATACGGCTGTGCGGCGGCCTGGGTGATGTTCTGTTCCAGCTGCGGCTGGATTGCCTTCAGCAGGTCGCTCTTGCGGAAGGCGTCATTGGTCTGCCGGTATTCGCGGGAATACACCTCGGCCATCTTTTCGAAATCCGGCGGCAGCTTGGAGGCCGCGGCATACAGGAACATCACCTGCTGCCCGCTGTCGAGTTCGGGATAGCTGGACAAGGGCTTGTTGGTGTCCGGCTTGGGCAGCGCGTCCTGCTTTGCGGTTTCCGCGCCCTTTTCCTTTGCGGCTTCAAGCAGGCTGCCGGCGGGCGGGGCATCGTTGTTGCCGTCGTCGTTCTTCTTGCCGCCACAGGCGGCCAGCAGCAGTGCGGTTGCCAGTGCGGTGATGTGCAGGGCGGTTTTGGTCATCGCTTGTCTCCGGTGTTATGACTGGGTTTGAAGGGGATCAGAAGAGCGGCTCGTTCCAGCTGCTGACATGGCCATTCAGGAGATGGACCTGTCCGTTCTGCAGGCCATTGGTGTAAGCCATGATGGTCAGCGTCTGGCTGGCGGCCTGGTTGTTGCGGTTGCCGGTCGTTGGCTTGCCCAGCAGTTCGCGTACTTCCTGCTCGGTCATGCCTTTGCGCAGGCGCTTCCATTTCTCGGGGTCTTGCCATGCCTCGGCAGCGCCGGGCGTGCCGTTGGATGACCGGCCTTCAAGTGCAGCCACCCGCGCTTCGAGGGCGGCGAGGCGTTGCAGCACCGCGCTGTTGTCCTGCTGTGCGGCGGCGTTGAAGGCAGTGGCCGACAGCAGCGTGACGGCGATCGCCATGCGGGCGATGGGGATGTGCTTCATGGTCTTTATTCCTGGGGAATGGCGGTATCGGCGGGCGGGAACACGGTGCGCTTGAGACCGAAGGCCGCCAGCGCCAGGGCGGTGAGCAGGCATAGCCACAGGCCGACGCCGGTGCCCAGCGTGTCCAGCAACCGTCCGGCGATGGCGCTGCCCATCCGTGCATCGAATTGACTGGCCTGCTGGGTGACCTTCCTGATCGCCCAGGCCACGTCCCAAAACGGCTTGGCGGTGGCCAGCAGCGGCAGCAGCAGCGCCAGCCAGGCAATGCGGCTGCGCCAGAACAACGGCAGCGCGCAGGCGAAGATGGCCAGCCACGGCAGGAAGCTGCCGCCAACCGAAGTGCCGAGCTGCTGGGACAGGTCCGACAGGCCGACAAGACTGAAAGAGCGGCCCTCGCCACCAAAGGGATGCTTGATTTTCAGGTAGGGCAGGAGCAGGGCCGATACCGCAAACACTGCGTACAGGCCCAGCACTGGCTTGCCCAGTCGCGACATCCCGCCTTGCAGGCCCCCGGCCGCACCGGGGGCGTTGGCCTTGAGCGTGCCAAGGGCGGCACCGCCCACGCCTCCCAGCCTGCCGGCCAGCTCGCTGGCCTTCTCTCTCAGCAGGACTTCCTCGCTGATCCGTGCCAGCGACTGCAGGCTGTCATCGGCCAGTTGCAGCTCCACGGTCTGGTTGACCCCCGGTGCGCTGTCGCTGCGCCATTGGCCGATGTCGAAGGCGAACTGCCGTTCGTTGGCGGACACCAGTCCTTTGCCATCGCTGGTGTTGTAGTGAATGATCTTTCCACGCATGGAGCACCTCGCTGTTTTCGTCACGGCATTGGCCGGTGGCGGCGACTGTTGGCGAAGTCAGAGGGTGTCGTCCCCATGCCGCACAAACGAAATTCAAACTTTTTGCATGTGCCTGATTCGTAATGGATATTTCGGATAAGGCAGGGGGCATGAGAGGAAAGCAATGGCAACGGATCGCGACGCAGGGGGTGCGCCGGAGGCGTATCGCTGGACCATCGGCAGGGCCGAATTCGATGAAGGGCGCTGGCAGCTGAGTGTTGGGGGACAGCTGGCCGAGCTGGAGCGCAAGCCGCTGGAGGTGCTGCAGTACCTGTTGCGTCATGCCGGAGAGGCGGTCACCAAGGAGGAGTTGCTGTCGGCCGTATGGGCCGGGCGAGTGGTGGTCGAGGCGGTGTTGACCAACGCGGTAGGCAAGCTGCGGCGGGCTCTGGGGGAGGATGCCGGCGCGATGATTGTCACCTTGCCCAAGGTGGGGTATCGGCTGGAAGGAAAGGTCGGCCGCCGGGCGGTGGAGTACATCCCGCTCGGCAGCCGGCTTGCGGCCGGCGACAGTGTGCCCCGCCGCAGCAACTGGCGACTGGAAGAGACGCTGGCCCGTGGCGGTGACGGCGAGGTATGGCTGGCCCGGCATGCCAAGACCGGCCAGGTGCGGGTTTTCAAGTTCAGCCTGGACGGCCAGCGGCTCAACGGACTCAAGCGTGAGGTCACCGTGGCGCGCCTGCTGGAGCAGGCATTGGGCCCGCACCGTGGGTTCGTAAGAGCCATTGACTGGGATTTTGAACAGGCACCTTATTTCATCGAGTTCGAATACGGCGGGGCCAGCCTGGATCGCTGGCAGGATGCGCAGGGACAAAACGTGGCAGCGCTGCCGCTGTCTGCGCGGTTGGCCCTGTTCTGTGAAGCGGCCGATGCCGTGGCCGAGGCGCACGGTGTGGGCGTGCTGCACAAGGATCTGAAGCCGGCAAACCTGCTACTGGAAGGAGAGCCGGGGACGCTGCAGGTGCGGGTGACCGACTTCGGCAGCAGCCGGATATTCGAGCCGGGCCTGCTGGAAGGCCTGGGTATCACCCGGCTGGGGCTGACCCAGACTCAGGCACTGTCCGATAGCGGCACACCGCTGTACCTCGCTCCGGAAGTGGTGGCGGGGCAGGCGCCTACCGTCAGGAGTGATGTCTACGCGCTGGGTGTCACGCTGTATCAGATGGTGGTGGGTGACTTCCGGCGTCCGCTTGCACCGGGCTGGGAAAGTGACATCGCGGACCCGTTGCTGCGGCAGGATATCGCCGACGCCGCCAACGGTGATCCTGGCAAGCGCTTGGAATCGGCCGCATTGCTGGCGGCCCGTATCCGTGACCTGTCAGGACGGCGCGAGAAGCAGGCGCTGGAAGATGCTGTCCGGGATCGTATCGTGCAAGGAGAGGAAAAGCTGAAGCGGTTGCGTGCACGTAGACCGTGGATGATCGCCGCGCTGATGATCCTCGGTAGCGCCTTGCTGTTGAGTGGCATCCTGTTGCAGCGCTCGCGTACTGCCGAGCAGCAGGCGGCCGAGCAGCGTGACAAGGCGCAGAAGCAGGCGATGCGCGCCGAATCCGTGGTGAAGTTCCTCAGCAATGACCTGATAGGTGCCGTGTCGCCGGGAGGAAGCGCCTTTGAAAAGGATCCGACCATCCGCGACCTGCTAGGAAAGGTCTCCACGGATCTTGGTGGGAAATTCAAGGACGATCCAGCCACGCAGGGAAGCGTGCATGCCGCACTGGGTGTGTCATGGCGAACCCTGGGTGATCGCGACAAAGGCGAAATCCATCTGCGTCAGGCCGTGCAGAGCTACGAGCAGGCATTCGGCGACAAGGATGAAACCACGCTGCGTGCGTGCTACGAACTTGTCGGCATGCTGGCCTACGCGCAGAAGTTCGACGAGGCCACTGCGTTGCTGGAAGACACCGATGTTCTGGCAGGTCCGCAACTTGCCGAAGATTCATTGATGACGCTGCGTGCGGCTTACCTGCGCGGTGTCCTGCTGACCCAGCGGCAGAAGGTCGCCGAGGCCGAGCCTGAGTTGCGGCGTGCGGACCAGTTGCAGCGTCAGCTGCTGCCGGATGACATGCAGCTTGCCTCAGGTATCCGCGTCAACCTGTCGGATGTGTATATGCGGCGGGACAAATTGCGCGAAGCCGAGGAGTTGCTGAAGGAGTCTCTGGATGATCCGAGATTCGATGTGGCCACGATTGGTGAGGTCTACCTCTCCGCGTTGCGGTTGAACCTGGCGCGTGCTCTGCGCAATCAGGGCAAATATGCCGAAGCGCTGCCGCTTGCGCAGGCGGCCCAACAGGCATCGGTACGGGTAATGGGGGAGAACAGCTGGCAGGCGCTGGTCCAGCTGTCAACGATCGCGAGCATCCTCGATGGTGCGGGAGATTGTCCCTCGGCTCTGGCCGCCATGCGCCGTGTTCATGCCGGCATGGTGGAGAGTTTTGGCGAGGCGAAGCAGGGCACGCTGGTGGAAGCCGGCAATCTGGCAACCAAGGAATACGCTTGCGGTGACCGGAGTGTGGCAATGCAGCTGTTGCGCAAGGTGATCGGAACGTTGCGCTCAGAGCACGGGCCGGACAATGTCCATACGCAGGTCTACAGCTTCGAGCTTGCGGGCATGCTGGCCGACGAACAGGAATATGACGAGGCTCTGGTGTTTCTGGACGGGCTGGATCCGGCAATGCTGATGGCCGGCGATAGTACTCCAGGGTGGGAGCATCGTTTGAATGCCCTGCGGGGCAAGGCCCTGATCCTGCGCGGCGACAAGGAGCAGGGGAAAGGGCTGCTCGCTCCCGCCCTGGAGAAGCTGGATGCATTGAATGTGGACGATGCGAAGGAACTGGCCGGGTTGCGTCAACTGCTGCGGAGCTGAGCTGTTGGCGAGGGCGGCCAATTCTTACGGCCGCCCTTGCCATGAGGCCTACTTCAGTTCCTGCTCGAACAGCTTGTAGATGCGCTTGTACTGGTCCAGCCAGGAGTCGGCGCGTGTGTAGCCGTGGCGCTCCAGCGGGTACGGGGCGATGGTCCAGTTGTCCTTGTGCAGTTCGATCAGTTTCTGGGTCAGGTTGATCGAATCCTGGAAGAACACGTTGTCGTCCATCATGCCGTGGGCGATCAGCAGGCTGTCCTGCAGGCCCTCGGCGTACTCGATCGGCGAGGAGATGCGGTACGCCTCCGGATCGATGTCCGGGGTGTTGAGGATGTTGCTGGTGTAGGCGTGGTTGTACTGGTGCCAGTCGACCACCGGGCGCAGCGCGGCACCGGCCTTGAACGTGCCCGGCGAGCGGAACAGTGCCATGAAGGTCATGAAGCCGCCGTAGGAGCCGCCGTAGATGCCGGCCTTGTCACGGTCGCCCTGCCTGGTTTCCACCAGCCAGTCCAGACCGTCCTTGTAGTCCTCCAGTTCCGGGTGGCCCATGTTGCGGTAGATGGCGGTGCGCCAGTCGCGGCCGTAACCGGCGCTGCCGCGGTAGTCCATGTCCAGCACGACGTAGCCCTGTTGCACCAGCAGGTTGTGAAACATCTGCTCGCGGAAATAGTTGGAGTAGCGCGCGTGCACGTTCTGCAGGTAGCCGGCGCCATGCACGAACATGGCGATCGGGTACTGCCTGCCCGGCTCCAGTGTTTCCGGGCCGTAGTACTTGGCCCAGACCGGCGCGGCACCATGTCTGGACGGCACCTGCACCATCTGTGGTTGCACCCATTCGCGTGCCTTGAACGCGGCGCTGCGGGTGTCGGTCAGCTGGCGGGCCTCGCCACCGCTGGCGGGCAGCACCGCGGCCTGCGCCGGCAGGTAAGGCGCGGAGTAGCGCACCAGCAGCTGTGCACCGTCCGGTGACAGGCTGAAGTCCTCCACGCCGTCCAGCGCGGTCACCTCACGCACCGTGCCGCCATTGGCCGCAACGGTGCAGACTTCGTAGTCGCCCGGCCACTTCTGGTTGCACAGGAAATAGAAGCTGCTGCCGTCGGCGCTGACTTCCGGTGAGGAAGCTTCCCACTTGCCGGCGGTGATCGCCTTGGGCTTGCCGCTGCCGGCCTGGGTGTACAGGTGCGAGTAGCCGGATTCCTCCGACAGCAGCCACAGCGTGCGGCCGTCGGGCATCCAGCCGTAGTCGTTGAAGCTCCAGTTGATCCAGGCGCCGTCGGTCAGCCGGTGGCGGTTTTCCAGCCTGGCGCGTGTGATGCCGGTGGTGGCGATCCAGCGGTCCTTGTTGTCGATCGCGCGCAGCATGATCGCCGCCTGGCTGCCATCGGCGTTCCAGCGGATGCCACCGCCCATGTATTCGCTCATCAGCGCCACCGGGCGGTTGCCCTTGAGCGGGTCCTTGCCGGCCTTGCTGCGCAGTTCGGCCAGCGGATCGGTGGTGATACCCGGCAGGTGGTCCAGCGCCAGCGCCTCGACCTTGCCGGTGATCGCATCGGCCAGCCAGAACGTGTGCGGCTCCGGGTTGTTGCGGCCGACGCGGGTGCGGGTGTCCTCGGCTTCCTCGTAACCGGATTCGGTCACATACAGCGGCATCTTGCCGCCGCGGCCTTCGTCATAGCCCTTGGCCTTGGTCACCACCACCAGATGGCGGGCATCGGGCGAAAGCACGCTGTCGACGATTTCCACGTCCGCGCCGAGGAAGACCGGTGCCGGTGCACGGGTCGGGTCGGCCTGGCGCCAGCGCTCACCCTGCTCGCGCAGTTCCTCGCGCTGGGCGCGGTCGTTGCGCAGCGTGGCCAAAGTGCGCAGCTGCTGGTCGCGCAGCACGTCGGCCTTGGGCGGATCGGCCGGGTTCTTTTCGGCTTTGAGCTGGGCGACCTGGCTGACCACGCTGCTGCGGGCGTTCCAGTGGTACCAGGTGTTGCCGACCTTCCAGATCACGCCGCCGTCGCTGGCGAAATTGACGCCGCTGGCGCGCTCGTTGCTGCGGGTCAGCTGGGTCAGCGCACCGCTGCGCAGGTCGCGCACGAACACGTCGCCATTGCGCACGAAGGCCATGCACTGGCGGCTGGCGTCATAGACCCGGCTGGCGGCATCGAGCGTGCCGCGCTGGTCGTCGGCGACCTGCTGGCCGATACCACCGGTCGTGGCCACGCGGAAGGTGTCGCGCACCGTGCTGCCCGCGCGCTTGAGTGTGTACTGCACCTGCCGGCCATCCCACGACCACCAGGCCGACTCCACCGGCGGCCCGATCCAGTCCGGATCGGCCATCGCCTGTTCGATCGTGATCGGCGTGGGTGCGGCGTCGGCGTTGCCGAAAGCGGTCAACAGCAGCAGGGACAGGGGCAGCAATCTGGGCATGTTCGGCACCGGTAAAAAGGTCCCGGCAAGCCTAGCAGTCCGGCCCCGGGCGGGGCTGGGCCACAGGTCATGATGCCGGGATCGGCAAGGTCCGGCCGTCCGCTGCCGCCGCCCGGCCAGCGGTGAACTTGCCAGCATGCCTGCGGGGGCCCAAGCTGGCCGCCCGCCCGGGCGCCTTGGATGCCGGGCCAGTTCTTGTGAGGTCGTTGCGGTCGCATGTCGGTGGTTCCTGAAACAGCGTTCCGTCCCTGCGCTTCCCTGCTTGCCGTTGGCGAGGACGGGCGCCCGCTCGCGCTGTCCGACGGGCTGCAGGTGGATCTGCATACCTTCCTGGCGCAGGTGCGCGGGGTGGCGGCGCAACTGCCCGAGGGCCGCCATGCGGTCAACCTGTGTGAGGACCGCTACCGGTTCCTGGTGGCGTTCTGCGCCGTCGCCCTGCGCGGGCAGGTGAACCTGCTGCCGGCCTCGCGCGCGCCGGCGGTGGTGGAGGACGTGCGGCAGCGTTATCGGCAGACCTACTGCATCGGCGACAGTGCGATGGCGGCGCTGCCACCCGATTGCCATGTGCTGCCGGCCGAGCTGCCGCAACTGCCCGGAGCCCGACCGCAGCTGGCCCACGACCAGCTGGTGGCGATCGGCTTCACCTCCGGCAGCACCGGCGTGCCCGGCGCCAACCCCAAGACCTGGGGCTCATTCCGGGCCAGTACCACGCAGAATCTGCAGGCATTGCGGGACCTGTGGGGCGATGCGCAGCCCTCGCTGGTGGCGACCGTGCCCTCGCAGCACATGTACGGCATGGAGATGGCGGTGCTGCTGCCGCTGCTGGCACCGGCCACGCTGCAGGCCGGACGGCCGTTCTTTCCGCAGGACGTGGCGCAGGCACTGGCCACGGTGCCGGCGCCACGGCTGCTGGTGACCACACCGGTGCACCTGAAGGCGCTGGTCGAATCGGGCGTTGTGCTGCCAGCGCTGGCCGGGATCGTCACCGCCACCGCCCCGCTGCCGCAGGAACTGGCCGCCACCGCCGAACAGCGTTTCGATACCGAAGTGCGCGAAGTGCTCGGTTCCACCGAAACCTGCATCTTCGCCCGCCGCCGTACCGCCCGTGACACCGCCTGGCAGCTGTTGCCGGGGGTGCGGCTGGAGCCGCAGCCGGACGGTACCCGGGTGCACGCGCCGCATCTGCCCGCGCCGGTGCTGCTGGCCGATCTGGGGGAGCTGCTGCCCGACGGCCGCTTCGTGCTGCGTGGGCGGCGTGCCGACCTGCTGGAAATCGCCGGCAAGCGGGCCTCGCTGGGCGACCTGACCCGCAAGCTGCAGGCGCTGGACGGTGTCGAGGATGCGGTGGTGCTGCAGCTGGCGCCGGAACCCGGGCATGCGGTGGGCCGCATCGCCGCGCTGGTGGTGGCGCCACAGCGCGAAGTGGCCGACCTGCTGCACGAACTGCGCGCGCTGATGGACCCGGTGTTCCTGCCGCGGCCGCTGCGCAAGGTCGAGGCATTGCCGCGCAACGAGACCGGCAAGCTGCCGCGCGAGGCGCTGCTGGCGCTGCTGCACGGGGATGAGTGATCGCGTGTCGCGCCCGCCGGCTCCCTGCGCTCCTCGCGGGGCGGTGGCCGGCGCACAACTCGCTGCGCTCGGACATGCGCGCCTCTGCGCCCCCGACACGCTGCGGTGCCCGGCTCGCTTTAGGGCAGGGAAGATCAACAGCCAGTTGCAACAGCCAAGTGCAACAGCAGGATCACGGGCAACCGCAACCAACCGCAACCGCAGCCGCACTCAGGCGTCGTGGACGCCGTCGATCTCCACCCGCAGGTTGGGCCGGCATACTTCGGCGTTGAGCACGATGTAGGGCACGCCAGCCGGCAATTGCGCGGCCAGTGCGGCGCGTACCGCCGGGATCTCCGCCGCATCGTGGACGTAGACCTTGAGCCGGCTGCCGCTGCCGAACCGGGCCGGCAGCGCCGGGCGATGCTGGCGGGCGGCACCGATCAGGGCCTCGAAGTTGGTGAAGGTTTCCTGCAGCTGGCGCAGCGTGCAGTCGCCGTGGCGGGTCTCATGGCCGACCACGCTGGCCGTTCCCGACAGCAGCAGTGGCAGCGCGGCATCGTCGGCGGCAAGCATGGCGCGGGCGAAGCTGGGCGATTGCGGGCCGTATTGACGTGGGTAGCGGTAGGCGCTGACCTGGCGCGGATTTTCCAGCGGCGTGCCGGGCTGGCGCGCAGCCATCCAGTAGACCTGCAGCACGCGCACGCCGTCGAGGCGGCCGATGGCGGTGGCCGCGGGCAGGGTGCGGGTGTCGATGGCGCCGATGCCGCGTGCACGGCCGACGCAGAAATCGCGGTAGCGCTCGCTGTCGCCTTCACCTTCGGTGATCGCGTCCAGATAGTTCCAGATCCGCAGCAGGTGCGGATAGCCGTGCCGTGGCAGCGCCGCCAGCAGGGTCGCGTAGGCGTGCTCGGCCGCGCCGCTGATGCCGCCGTGCGCGGCCTCCTCGATCTGCAGCGCGCCGAACAGCAGTGCGCCATCGCTGGCCCACGCCACGCCGTCGGCATCGCGCCCGCGCTGCACCGGATGCGGGCTGCGCCACACTTCCAGGGTGTCGGTGCCGTCGATCTGCAGGCCGACCTGCAGGTAGCGCGGATCATCGCTGGGTGGCTTGCCGCTGCCCGCGTGGAAACCGAAAACGGCCAGGACGTGGTCGTCGGCCAGCAGCGCCGGCAGGGTCGCGGGATCGGCGTAGTCCACCTGCAGGGCGGCCGACGGTGCCAATGAGGCGAGGGCGTTCATCGTCCGGCTCCGGCAGGGAAGGCGGGTCGCCCCTGCCGGGGCAGCTGCGGAGACGGACAGAAACACGGTGTGGAGGTCATTACGGAGCGGATCGGTGCTGCATGAGGGCGCCATGATACCGCGCACGCTGTACGGACCATGGTTGCGCTGGGCGCGGGGATGCCGGATCGTTGCCGCTTTCTTTGCTGTGGATGTGGAAATGTCGCAACAAACCGACGCCGAGCGCGAACTGGCCGCGCTGCTGGTCGAAAGCCTGAATCTGGAAGACCTGGAGCCGGCGCAGATCGACCCGGAAGCGGCGCTGTTCAATGATGGCCTGGGGCTGGATTCGATCGACGCGCTGGAGCTGGCGCTGGCGATCAGCAAGCGCTACGGCTTCCAGCTGCGCTCGGACAATGACGACAACCGCCGCATTTTCGCCTCGCTGCGGGCGCTGTCGGCGCATGTGCAGGCCAACAAGACGCTCTGAACGCGATGCATCCGGCCAGCCCTGAGCCCGGCCACGGGCCGCTGGCGCAGGTGATGCGCCTGCTGTTGCTGCTGGCCTATCCGGTGCTGTCGCACGTGGCCAGCCTGCGCGATGACGGCCTGTGGGCGGCTGCGGCGCTGGCCGGGCTGGTGCTGCTGTGCCTGCTGGAACCGCTGGCGCGGCGACGCGGATGGGCGTGGCTGGTGCTGGCGGGCGCGTTGCTGCTGCTGGGCTGGCTGGGCGGCTCGGTGTGGGCGTGGATGCTGCTGCTGGCACCGCCGGTGGTGTTTCCGCTGCTGGTGGCGTGGGGGTTCGGGCGTTCGCTGCGGCGCGGCCGCACGCCGTTGATCACCGCCATCATGCAGGCGCTGTACGCGCGCGCGGGCATGCCGGTGACGGCGGAACTCAAGCACTACACGCGCGGCCTGACTACGGCCTGGGTGGCGGTACTGGTGCTGCTGGCGGCGCTCAACCTGGCGCTGGCGATGAGCGCGGTGCCCGGCGGTCTGCTCGCGGCATTCGGTATCCAGCCATGGTGGCCGGTGACCCACGAGCAGTGGTCCTGGTGCGCCAACATCGCCAACTGGGGGCTGGTCGGCGGCTTTTTCGTGGTCGAATTCCTGGTGCGCGAGCGCCGCTTTCCACAGCGCCCGTACCGCAACGCGCTGGATTTCCTGCGCCAGCTCGGCCAGCTGGGACCGGCGTTCTGGCGCGACCTGCTGCGCTGAGCGCGGCGCCTGCCGCTATCCTGTGCGGCCCTGTCGCCATGCCGGATGCCATGCAGTTCACCATCGCCGCCGATCATCCCTGCCTGGCCGGGCATTTCCCGGGCCGGCCGCTGGTGCCGGGCGTGGTGTTGCTGGAGCAGGTGCTGCATGCGGTCGAGGTCCATGCCGGTATCGAGGCCGGTGCCCTGCGGCTGCCGCAGGTGAAGTTCATCGCCCCGCTGCTGCCCGGGCAGACCGCAAGGGTGGCGCTGGAAGGCCAGGCACCGCGCTGGAAATTCTCGGTATCGCACCAGGACCAGCTGCTGGCGCGGGGTGAACTGGTGCTGGCCGGCGACGCGGGAACATGAGCGAGAACGACTGGAAACGCCGCCCCGAGGGCGGTGGGCGCCTGGCCATCCGCCTGATCGGTGGCATTGCCCGGCACGGTGGACGCGGCATCGCCCGCGCCTGTCTGTATCCGATCACCGCGTATTTCTACTGCGTCCGCGCGGTCGAGCGGCGCGCTTCGCGGGACTATCTGCAGCGGGTGCTGGGGCGTCCGGTGCGGGCGCGGGATATCGCCCGGCATATCCACACCTTTGCCGCCACCATCCTCGACCGCGTATTCCTGCTGGCCGGGCGTACCGGCCTGTTCGATATCCGTGCGCAGGGCACCGGACACCTGCATGCGCACCTGGACCAGGGCCGCGGCGTGCTGGTGTTCGGCTCGCATCTGGGCAGTTTCGACGCGCTGCGGGTGCTGGCGCGGCAACGCCCGGACCTGAAGCTGAGGGTGCTGCTGGACCGCTCGCACAACGCCGCCATCACCGAGCTGCTGGACGAACTGGACCCGCAGTTGGCGTCCGGGGTCATCGATGCCGGACAGGAGGGCACCGCGGTGGTGCTGGCGATCCAGCAGGCACTGGAAGAAGGGGCGATGGTGGCGATGCTGGTCGACCGCGCCCGTCCGGGCGAGGCGGCGGTACCGGTGCCGCTGCTGGACTGCGATGCCCCTTTCCCGACAGCGCCATGGCTGATCGCCAGTGTGCTGAAGGCGCCGGTGGTGCTGGCGTTCGGCCTGTACCGGGGCGGCAATCGCTACGATCTGCTGTTCGAGCCGTTCACCGCCGCGGTGGAGATTCCCCGCCCGCGGCGCGCGGAGCTGCTGTCCCTGCTCATCCGGCGTTATGCCGGCCGGCTTGAGCATCACCTGCGCGATGCGCCTTTCAACTGGTTCAATTTCTATGACTTCTGGCAAACCGAACGTCCGTCCGCGCCTGCTGGGGATGCTGCTGGCGGGTCTGGCGGCGCCGGCGCTGGCCGGCGAGGTTGATGCCGGCTGGATCCTGCGGCAGCTGGCGCAGCCGGTTCCCGGGCAGACCGGCTTTGTCGAACTGCGCGGCTCGGCGCTGTTGAAGGAGCCGCTGCGGGTGGAGGGCCAGTACCACCGTCCCGACGCCGCCACGCTGGTGCGTGAAGTGCAGGCGCCCTATGCCGAAACCACCACGATCGCCGATGGCCAGGTCAGCATCGCCCGTGTCGGCAAACCGCTGCGGGTGTTCCCGCTGCAACGGGCGCCGGAGCTGGCCGACCTGCAGGCCAGCTTCGGTGCGCTGCTGGCCGGGGATCTGGCAGCGCTGGAGCAGCACTACCGGCTGCAGGCGTCCGGAACTCCCGGGAAGTGGCAGTTGCTGCTGACGCCGCGCGACGCGGCGCTGGCGCGGCGGCTGGTCTCGGTGAACCTGCAGGGCCAGGGCGACGAGCTGCGCTGCATTGAAACCCGTCCGGCCAAGGGCGATCTGCAGCGCACTTTGCTCGGCAGCGCGGCGCGGGCCGCGGCCGGGGTGCGCCAGGCCGCGGCACTGGCGGCGCTGTGCCATGCCGGTGACGGGCATTGAGGTTTTCGGCGTATCACCGCATCGGACTGGCCATCGGCTGGTTGCTGCTGCTGGCGCTGGCCGGCCTCTGGCTGGGGGGGCGGACCCAGGTCAGCAGCGACCTGCGCAAGTTCATGCCCGATGCGCGCACGCCGGCGCAGAAACTGCTGCTGGATGAACTCGGTGAAGGGCCGGGTGCGCGCCTGCTGATGGTCGCCCTGTCCGGCGCGGCGCCGGAGCAGCTGGCCGCGCAGTCCCATGCGCTGCGTGACACGCTGGCGGCCGATCCGCAGTTCGAACTGGTCGCCAACGGAGCCCAGGCCGGGCTGGATGCCTTCCCCGAGCGGCTGTTGCCGTACCGCTACCTGCTCACGCCGTTGCCGGCCGATGCGTTTTCCAGCAGCAACCTGCGTGAGGAACTGCAGGCGCGCCTGCAGGATCTGGGCTCGCCCGCGGGGGGGCTGGTCGAGCCGCTGCTGCCTTCCGATCCGACCCTGCAGGTGTTGCGCGTGGCCGAAGCGCTGCAGCCGGCCACGGCACCGCAACGCATCGACGAGGTGTGGTTCGACCACACCGGCACCCAGGCGCTGCTGCTGCTGCAGACCCGCGCCGCCGGTTTCGATCCCGGTGCGCAACAGGCGGCGGTGGATGCGATCAACGCCGCGTTCGCGCAGGCCGCCGGTGACAGCGGCAGCCGGATCGAACTCAGCGGGCCGGGCGCGTTCTCGGTGAAGATCGGCAACCGCACCGCCGACGAGGCCGGGCTGATCGGCACGCTCGATACGATCGGCATGATCCTGCTGCTGTGGATCGCCTACCGTAGCTGGAAGATGCCGATCCTCGGCTTCCTGCCGCTGGCCACTGCCGGCCTGGCCGGGCTGGGGGCGGTGGTGCTGGGGTTTGACGGCGTGCATGGCATCACCATCGCCTTCGGCTTCACCCTGATCGGCGTGGTGCAGGACTATCCCATCCATTTCTTCAGTCACCAGCGTCCGGGGCGATCGCCGTGGGACACGGTGCGCGCGCTGTGGCCGACCCTGGGCACCGGCGTGATCGCCACCTGCATCGCCTACCTGACCTTCCTGTTCTCCGGCGTGGACGGCCTCAAGCAGCTGTCGGTGTTCACCATCACCGCGCTGCTGGCGGCGGCGCTGGCCACGCGCTACCTGCTGCCGGCATTGGTCGATCCGGCCACCCGCGATTTTGCCGATTCGCAGCGGCTGGCACGGCTCTGGCAGTACACCCGGCACCTGCCGCGTCCGCGCCGCGCGCTGCTGGTGCTGGCACTGTTGTCGGTGGCGGTGATGGTGCTGGCGCCGGGGGCGTTCTGGCAGAACGATCTCGGCCGCCTGACCCCGGTCGATCCGGCCGATCTGGCACGCGATGCGCAGCTGCGCAGCGAGCTGGGCGCGCCGGATGTGCGCTACGTCATCACCGTGCGCGGTGCGGATGCGCAGGCGGCGCTGGCAGCCAGCGAGCAGCTGGCGGTGGCGCTGGACGCGCAGGTCGCCGCCGGTGCGCTGGAACGCTACGACCTGGCCGCGCGCTACCTGCCCAGTGCCCGCACCCAGCAGCAGCGGCAGCAGCAGCTGCCGGATGCGGTGACCTTGCGCGACGCGCTTGCCGCCGCGGTGGCCGATACCCCGTTTGTCGAAGATGCCTTCGAGCCGTTCCTCGCCGATATGGCCACGGCACGGCAGGCACCGGCGTTGCAGCCGCGGGATCTGCACGGTACGCCGCTGGCCGGGGCGGTCGATGGTCTGCTGCTGCAGGGCGACGGCCACGCCACCGCGCTGGTCTCGCTCAGTGGTCTGCACGATGTCGCGGCGGTGGCGGCCACCGCGCGCCAACACGGTGCCGAACTGCTGGACATGAAGCAGGCCTCCGAATCGCTGGTCGCCGATTACCGCGGCCGCGTGCTGGCGGCGCTGGCGCTGGCGGTGCTGCTGCTGTCGCTGACCGTGTGGGGCGCCTTGCGCAGCATGCGGCGTGCGGTACGGGTGCTGCTGCCGATGGTGCTGACCACGCTGCTGGTGCTGGCGGTGTTGCGCGGGCTGGGCGTGGAGTTGAACCTGTTCCACCTGATCGGACTGATCCTCGCCGCCGGCCTGGGCCTGGACTATGGACTGTTCTTCGAGCATGCCGGCGACAGCCGGGCCGGGCAGCTGCGCACCCTGCACGGACTGCTGGTGTGCAGCGCGATGACCCTGCTGGTGTTCAGCCTGCTGGGGCTGTCTTCGATCCCGGTGCTGCGTGCGATCGGCAGCACGGTGGCGCTGGGGGTGGTGTGCAATTTCGTGCTGGCGCTGCTGGTCTCGCGCCATCCGTGGCAGGAGGTGGCCGATGCTCGACCGTGAGCAGATCCTGCGGCGTGTGCCGCACCAGGGCGCCATGTGCCTGTGGGACGAGGTGGTGGCGTGGACGCCGCAGGACATCCATCTGCGCGCCTTCAACCATCGCGACCCGGCCCACCCGCTGCGCAGCGCCGGCCGCCTGCGGGCGCTGCACCTGTGCGAGTACGGCGCGCAGGCGATGGCGGTGCACGGTGGCCTGCGCGCGACTGCCGGTGCGGTGACGCCGGGCGTGCTGGTGGCACTGCGTGACGTGCAGCTGCAGGTGGCGCGCATCGACGACCTGCCCGGCGCGCTGGAGGCGGTGGCGCAGGTGCTGGCCGAATCACCGGGCAGCCAGCAGTATGCGTTCCGCATCAGCCATGCCGGCGTGCTGCTGGCCGAAGGCCGCGCGGCGGTGATGCTGCAGCTGCCCTGAACCGATCCATTCGTCCGCGGGAACCCATTTCATGAACAACAAACGACGTGCGCTGGTGACCGGCGGCAGTGGTGATCTGGGCGGGGCGATCTGCCGCCAGCTGGCGGCCGACGGCCTGCATGTCATCGTCCATGCCCACGCCAACCTGGCCCGGGCGCAGGCGGTGGTCGAGCAGATCCTTGCCCATGGCGGCAGCGCACAGGCGGTGGCGTTCGACGTGGCCGATGCCGACGCGGTCGCGCAGGCGCTGGCGGCGCTGCTGGAAGCGGGGCCGATCCAGGTGTTGGTGAACAATGCCGGCATCCACGATGACGCGCCGATGGCCGGCCTGGACGCGGAGCGCTGGCGGCGGGTGATCGATGTCAGCCTGCATGGCTTCTTCCATGTCACCCAGCCGCTGCTGCTGCCGATGGCGCGCACCCGCTGGGGCCGCATCGTCAGCGTGTCCTCGGTGGCGGCGGTGCTGGGCAACCGCGGCCAGACCAACTACGCCGCGGCCAAGGCCGGCCTGCATGGCGCCAGCAAGTCGCTGGCGCGGGAAATGGCCAGCCGCGGTATCAGCGTCAACGTGGTCGCGCCGGGGGTGATCGCCGGGCAGATGGCGGCCGACGCGTTTCCGCCGGAGATGGTCAAGCAGGTGGTGCCGGCCGCGCGTGCCGGCACGCCGGAAGAAGTGGCGGCGCTGGTCGCGTTCCTGTGCAGCGATATGGCCGGCTACATCAACGGCCAGGTGATCGGCATCAACGGCGGCATGGGCTGACGCCGCCGGGTCAGGGGGTGTCGTCGATACGCGGCGGATTGGCGCGGATGCGGCGATGGACCTCCCGCAGGTGGCCGTGGCGCAGCGCCAGCAGCACGATGTGGCTGGTAATGCGGTACAGGTCGCGCAGTGGCCGGAAGTGGCTGGCACGGAACTGTTCGTCGCTGCCGGCACGGCGGTAGCGCGACTCGATCGGCACCGACACGCAGCGTGTGCCCAGCTGGCGCGCGGCGGAAATCACGATCTGCGCTTCGAACACGAAGCCCTCGCCGGGAATGTCGCGCAGCGCGATGACGGCGGCCGGGTAGAAACGCTGTCCGCTCTGGCTGTCGGCCACCTGGTAATGGGTGCCCCAGGCGATGCCCCAGTCGCCGAACTCGTTGGCCAGGCGCCGGTACCGCGGCTGCGCGGCGCGTTTGCGCAGCCGCGCGCCGATGATGAGGCAGCCGGGATGGCGGTTGGCGCTGGCCAGCAGGCGCGGCAGGTCGGCGGCCGCATGCTGGCCGTCACCGTCCATGGTCAGCACGCCGCGCAGGCCACGGCGGTGGGCTTCGGCGAAACCGCTGCGCAGCGCCTCGCCCTTGCCGCGCCGCTGTGGATGGCGCAGCACGCTCACCGGCAGGTCGGCGATGCATGCGGCGGTGCCGTCGCTGGAGCCGTCATCGACCACGATCACGTGCGGGAAGTGCTGCAGCGCATCTTCCACCACCTGGCGGATGCGCAGCACCTCGTTGAGCGCCGGGATCACCACCGCGACATCGGCGGCGCACAGCGGTGAGGAATCAACCATGGTTGATATCGACCTGCAGCCACTGCGACGGGCCGGACGGCAGCCACAGCTGTTCCTGTTCCATCGCCACGGCTTCCAGCAGCGGCAGCGCCGGTTGCATCACGTTGCCCCCCAGCAGCTGTGAAAGCGGTCCGGCCGGCGGCGCGGTGGCGGCTTCGGGCTGAGCGTCGCCGTGCAGGCGCACGCCGATCCGCGGCAGCTCCACGCATGGCGTGCGCGACAGCACCAGTGCCGCGCCCAGCAGGCCGGTGCTCGGCGCGACCTGCGCCAGCGGGCCGCTGGACGCGCCGTCGTAGGCGACCAGCAGTACCGCCTGCTCGCCGGCGTGCAGCTGCACCATCGCCTCCAGCAGCCCCTGCGCAAAGCTGTAGACCCCGGCACTGAGCGCGGTGGCGGGCCCGTGTGCCCCGGCGCCGATGGTCCAGTAGCCGGCGGCGGCGTTGTGCACTGAGTTGTGGAAGCGGGTGGGCGAGATCGCCAGCGGCTCGGTGGCCAGGGTGGCGCACATGTAATCGGTGATCGCCAGCTCGCCGTGGGTGGAGGTGAACACCGCCGGCAGGCTGGCCGGGGCGCGGTCGGCGGCCTCGCAGGCGGCCAGCGCGGCCTCCAATGCTACCGCCACGGTGGCAGGCGCACGCCGGCGCTCGTTGGCGGCCAGCAGCTGCGGCGAGGGACGCGCCGGGGCGCCGTCGTTGCGTGCACCGGTACGCATCCAGGCACAGGCGCTGTCCCAGTCGGGCAGGCCGCTGCCCCAGAATCCGATGCCCTCGATGGTTGCTTCCAGCATGTGCCTCATCCTGCCTTGCCGAACACCAGCGCGCAGTTGTTGCCGCCGAAGCCGAAGGAGTTGTTCATCGCATAGCGGATGTCCGCCTGCGCGTTGTCGAAACGGATCTGCGGGCCGCAGGCCGGATCGGGGATTTCGCTGTTGAGCGTGCCCGGCAGCAGGCCGTCGGACAGCGCCAGCAGCGCGAACACCGATTCGACGATGCCGGCCGCCCCCAGCGTGTGCCCGGTCCAGCCCTTGGTCGAGCTGGCGTGCAGGCCGGGCGGGAACAGCGCGGCGACGACGCTGGCCTCGATGCTGTCGTTGGCCGGTGTCGAGGTGCCATGCAGGTTGAGATAGCCGACCGCTGCGGGGGCGATACCGGCGCGCTGCAGCGCGGCCTCCATCGCCAGTCGTGCGCCCAGCCCCTGCGGGTGCGGTGCCGACATGTGGTGGGCGTCGCTGGATTCGCCATACCCGCATAACTGCAGGCCGTTGCCATTACCGGCGTCGGCACGCTCCAGCAGTGCGTAGCCGCCGGCCTCGCCCAGCGACAGCCCCACACGGCGCGCGTCGAACGGCTGGCACGGGCCGGGAGCGATCAGCTGCAACGAGTTGAAGCCGAACAGCACGCTGCCGCACAGCGTGTCCACGCCGCCGACCAGCGCGGCGTCGGCCAGTCCGGCATTTATCAGGCGCGCGGCCTGGGCGAACACCTTGGCGCTGGAGGAGCAGGCGGTGGCGACCGTCACGCAGGGACCGTGCAGGCCGGTCGCGGCCTGGACGAAATTCCCCAGCGAATGCGGGGTGTGGATGCGCGGCTGCCGCAGCTCGATGGGGAGCTGCGCGCTGCCATCGGCATTGGTTTCAAGCCGGGCATAGGCCTCCTCGGTGGCGCCGATGCTGGAAGTGGACGTGCCCATCACCACCGCCACCCGGCCCGCACCGTGGCGGGCCACCACCTGCGCCAGCGTTTCCGGCAACTGGTCCTGCTGCAGCGCCAGCCACGCCAGCGCGTTGTTGCGGCACGCGAAATCTGCAAGATGCGCCGGCAGCTGCACGTCTTCCACGCCCTGCACCCGGCCGATCCAGCACGGCAGCGGCTCCTGGCCGAAATCATTGGGACGCAGTCCGCTGCGACGTGCGCGCAAGCCCTCGCGTTGCGCATCCACCCCCGCTCCCAGCGCCGTGGTGGCGGTATGCGCGAGGATGTTCACCGGGAGCATTGGCGGAGACGAAGCAGGCTTCACGCGGACTTCCAAGGATTCGACGGGGCGCGAGTATATCGGCAGCCGGACAGCGGCCGTTTCCCGCGAGCGCAATGATGACTTTTTGATGAAAGTGAATGAGGGATGCGGGGTAAGTGCCCGCCGTTATTGGCCTCATGCCTTTCGCCGGTGCGTCATTTCCGACACAATCATCGCATTCCCGAGCAGGGCCACGCCCGCTGGTATGCACGCCTACGTCTACAAAAGCCAACGCAAGCAGGACACCTACGTCTACCTCGCCACGCGTGATGATTTCGATGTGATCCCGGCCTCGCTGGGGAGCACGCTGGCCCCGTACACCTTCGTACTGGAGGTGGCCCTGACACCCGAACGCCGCCTGGCCCAGGCCGACGCCGCGCTGGTGCGCGCCAACCTGGCCGAACGCGGATTCCACCTGCAACTGCCGCCACAACCACTGGCTCCGGTGAAAATTCCCCGCATCGACGGCCGCGATGACTGAAGGCGCGCGTAACCGGGCTGTTGCTGTCGCATTGCCGATCGCCCTGTTGCTGAGCCTGGCCACCGCCGCAGGTGGCGTGGTCGCGGCGCTGTGCGGTGTGCTGGCGCAGCCGCTGTTCGCGCTGGCGGTGTCATGGCTGCGGCGCACCCGTACCTCTTCGCCCTCCGTGGCCGTGCTCAAGCGCGTGCTGCCGGGGCTGGCGCTGCTGTGGGCGGGGGGAGTCGCGGCGGTGGCCGCACTGGTGGCCTGGCCGCTGGCGGCGCTGCACGACAGTGGCAGTCTGGCCGCGGTGCTGGCCCTGGGCGTGGCGGTGAGCGTGGCGGTGCTGGGCCTGTGGCGCACCTGGCCGCTGTGGCATGGGCTGGAACGCGAGGACGGTACTCTTCAGGCGCAATGGCTGGTGCTGGCCGGGCGCGGCCTTTCCTCCTGGCAGGGCCTGGCCGCGGCGGCGCTGCTGCTGGTTCTGTGCGCCAGCGTCGTGGTACCGGCATGGCCGGGCCTGCTGGCGGACGGATGGCGCTGGCCGCTGGCGATCGCCTGCGCGGTCGTCTCGCCGCTGCTGCACGCGTTGTTGCAGGCGATGCCGGCCGCACCGGCAGCGGCGGCCCCGGCGTCGCTGATGACGGCGACGGAGGGGTTTGATCCATTTGCCGAAGCGGCCACGGAGCCGCTGCCGCTGGAACCGCTGGCCCAGCATGAACTGGTGCCGCAGCTGTATGAGGCGGTGCGCGCCGGGCGCGTGGACCGTGCATTGCAGCTGCTCGAAGCCGGCGCCGATGCGCATGCCTTGCCGCCGGCCGATTTCCGCGACCAGCGCAGCCTGGTGGTGCTGGCGGCGGTGCTGCCGGACCTGCGCATGCTGCGTGCGCTGATCGCCCAAGGCGTGAGCCTGAACCAGCCGCATCGCGGCATGACGCCGCTGCTGGCCGCCACCCGCGACAGCTGGCACGGCCGGCCGGAGGCGGTGATGACGCTGCTGGCCAACGGCGCCGACCCGCGTGCGACCGATGCCGACGGCAACACCCCGCTGCACCATGCCGCGCGCAGTTCCGATCCGGGCGTGGCGGCCTTGCTGCGTGATGCCTCGGCGGAAATCGATGCCCTCAACCACGACGGCCACAGCCCGTTGGCACTGGCCTGCCAGGCCGGCAACTGGCGGCTGGCCAAATTCCTGCTGGAACGGGGTGCGCAGCCGGAGCCGGAAAACGGCATTGCGGTGCTGGTGTCGGCGGCGGCCACCGAAGAGGATGATCCGGCCGGCGTGCAGCTGCTGCTCAAGCACAAGGCCCGGCTGGACGCGCGTGACCGCCAGCGGCGCAGCGCGCTGCACGAGGCCGCTGCCGCCGGTCATGTCGATATTGTCGAAACGCTGCTCAATGCCGGGGCCAACGTCGAACCACGTGATGCGCTGGGGCGTACGCCGTGGCTGGATGCGGCCGCACATGGCCGGGTCGCCGTGCTCGAGCGCCTGCTGGCGCACAAGCCGGACGTGAATGCCGTCGATGGCGAAGGCGCCAACGCGATCCTGCTGGCCAGCCGAGCCGAGCAGGTGTCGGCGGCGCTGATCCAGCGGTTGCTGGACCTGGGCATTGCCGCCGACGTGGCCGCGGCCGATGGCCGTCGCGCCATCGACCATGCCGCTGCTGCCGGGCGCTGGTCGATCGTGTCGCTGCTCGATCCGGGGTACCCGCTGCCGGTGGCGGTCAGCGATGCCACCACCGCCGCCGATGACGGCGAGGGTGCGCAGGCCGCGCCGCTGCTGCTGGACCGTGCACCGCTGGCCTTGCTGCGCGAGGCGCTGGCGTTCGGCAATGTCGAGGGCATGGCCGCGCTGGCGCGGCTGTGCTCGGCCACGGAACTGGGCGGGCTGCTGCATGACCCGCAGCTGGTGTTGCAGCCGCAGGTGGTCGACTGGCTGCTCGGCCACGGCGCCAGTGCGGAAGTGGAAGATGCCGCTGGCGACTTGCCGGTGTTCGCGCTGCTGGCGCGGGGCGTGGAGGCACTGCCGACGTTGCAGGTGATGCTGCGGCACGGCGTGTCGGTGGCCGGTCGGGGTGGCCTGGCGCGTTTGCTGGCCGCCTGCGTGCAGCACGACCATGGCGCCCGTGGAACCGAACAGTTCGCGCTGGAGCTGCTCGAGCGCGGCGCCGATCCGTTCGGCGCATCGGCGGCGGGCGACCCGCCGCTGTCGCTGGCGGTGCGGCTGGGCTGGCTGAAGCTGCAGCAGGCGCTGCTGCTCAACGGTGCCGACCGCGAGGCGCGCGACAGCCACGGCATGACCGCACTGCATCTGGCCACCGCGCTGGCGCGCGAAGCCTCGGTGAAGCTGCTGGTGTTGCAGGGGGCCTCGCCCGAGGCGCGCGCCGCCGACGGCCAGACCCCGCTGGGCGTGGCGCTGTCCAGCGGACGCCGTGATCTGGCCGACTGGCTGGACTGGCGCAGCTGGCCGCTGCCGCTGCGTCCGCTGTGCGAGGCCGACGTGCCGGCCGCGGCGATGGCCGGTGACGTGGATGCGGTACGGCGCCTGATCGAACTGGGCTTCGCGGTGGATGCGGTGGACGCGCAGGGCTGTACCGGCCTGCTGCGGGCGGCCGGTGGCGGTCACCGGGTGGTGCTGGACCTGCTGCTGGCGCGTGGCGCCGATCCGCAGCGTGCCGCCAGCAGTGGCGCCACGCCGTTGTCGGCGGCGGTGAGCATGCGCCAGACCGCCGTGGTCATCGCGCTGCTCGATGCCGGCGCGCGGATCGAACACCGGCTGCCGGGCGGTGTCACCGTGCTGATGCTGGCCGCCGCGCTCGGTCTGCCGGATATCGTCGCGCGGCTGCTGGCCGCCGGTGCCGATGTGCATGCCGGTGACGACCAGCAGCTGGTGCCGCTGCATTGCGCCGCGCTGTACGGCTTCACCGCGCGCGACCGCACCCGCCTGCTGACCCTGCTCGACACCCTGCTGCTGGCCGGCGCCGAACCGGACCAGGCCTCGGCCGGGACGGTGACGCCGCTGCTGCTGCTGCTGGGTGCGCGCGCCGAACCGGGCACCGCCTGCGACGAGCAGGTGGTGCTGGCCGGGCTGGAGCGCCTGCTGGACGAGGATGTGGCGCTGGATGTGCGTGATCCGCGCGGCTTCGGCCCGTTGCATCTGGCCGCGTTGCACGGCCTGCCGTTGCTGGTGCAGCGGCTGCTGCGTGCCGGTGCCGATCCGGACATGCGCGATGCGCTGAACCGCAGCCCGCGCGATATCGCCATCATGCGCGGCTTCATCGACATCGCCGGCGAGTTCGAACCGGCGCTGCCGGGGGTGTCGTCGATGGCGCGCTTCCTGCGCGACCGCGGCTGAGCGTCGCGCGCGCTCAGTCCGGGGTCTGTTCCCGGCCCTTGTCGGCATCGGCCTGGAACAGCTGCATCAGCTCGTCACGCGCCGCGCGCGAACTCTGGATCACCGCCGCCTCGTCGTCGTAGAGCAGATGCTGCGTCCTGAGCAGGTTGTCGTCGTGTTCGCGGAAGCGCTGCACATGCGCGCGCGCCACGTGGCCGGGGATGCCCAGTGCGGTCAGCACGCGCTCGCCGACCTCCAGGCTGGAGCCGAGCACCTCACGGAACGGTTCGCTCGACAGGTCCATCAGCTTCCACGCATGCTGGCGGTTGCGCGCGCGTGACAGCACCCGCGCGGCAGGGTACAGGTGCCGCACCAGCCGCACCGCGCGCAGGTTGCTGTCCGGATCGCCCATCGCCATCACGAACACGCGGATATGCTCGCCGCCGGCCGCGCGCAGCATTTCCGGACGTGACGGATCGCCGTAGTAGAGCTGGTTGCCGAAGCGCCGCAGGTCCTCCACCGTGTCCGGGTCCGGCTCCAGCGCCACGAACGGGATGTGCTGGGCGGTCAGCAGGCGCGCGACGATCTGGCCGAAACGGCCCATGCCGGCGATCAGCACCTGCGGCCGCTGCGCCCCGGCCGCGTCCAGTGCCGGATCCGGTGCATGCCCGGCGGCCGCCGCGGCCGGGCCAGCGCGCAGCAGCCGGTGCAGCAGCATCAGCAACAGTGGCGTGATCGCCATCGACAGGCCGACCACCGCCACCAGCAGGTCGTGGTCGCTGCGTTCCAGCAGCTGTGCGCGTTCGGCCTCGTTGAACACCACGAAGGCGAATTCACCGCCCAGCCACAACACGCTGCCCAGCAGCAGCGCACTGCGCCACGGCAGGCGGGCCAGCCGGCCCAGCACGACCAGCAGCGGGAATTTCACAAGCAGCAGCACCGCCACGCCCAGCGCCACCCGTTCCGGCTGCGCGGCGATCTGGTGCAGGTCGATGCCCATGCCCACGGCGATGAAAAACAGGCCCAGCAACAATCCTTTGAACGGCTCGATCTGTGATTCGATCTCGTGGCGGAATTCCGAGTCGGCCAGCAGCACGCCGGCGATGAACGCGCCCAGACTGGCGCTGAGCCCGACCTCGGCCATCAGCCAGGCCGTACCCAGCACCACCAGCAGCGCGCTGGCGGTGAACACTTCCGGCATGCGGGTGCGCGCGACGACCACGAACAGGCGCCGCAGCAATGGGCGGCCGAGCAGCATCACCAGCGCCAGCACGCCCAGCGCGGCGACCACGTCCAGCCAGTTCAGCGTCTGGTTCCTGACCCCGCCCAGCAACGGGATCGCCGCCAGCAGCGGAATCGCGACCAGATCCTGGAACAGCAGGATGGCGAAGCCGAAGCGGCCGTAGTCGCTGTTGAGTGCCTTGTGCTCGGACAGCAGCTGCAGACCGGCTGCGGTGGAGGACAGCGCCAGCGCGGTACCGATCACCAGTGCGCTCTTCCAGTGGAAATCCAGCGCCAGCAGCAGTCCGCCCAGCACCCCGGCGCTGAGCAGCACCTGCACGCTGCCACCGAAGAACACGCCCTTCCGCATCCGCATCAGGCGGGCCGGCGACAGCTCCAGCCCGATCACGAACAGCATCATCACCACGCCGGTTTCCGCCGCAACGAGGATCCGCTCGCTGTCCTGCACGAAGCCCAGCACATGCGGGCCCAGCACCACCCCGGCCACCAGATAGCCGAGCACCGCGCCGAAGCCGAAGCGCTTGAATACCGGTACCGCGACCACCGCGGCCAGCAGCAGGACCAACGCCAGTTCGAGACCACCACCGTGCATGCATCGTGCTCCTGCGGGAAGACGGGAAAACCCGGCGCAGGCAGAGCGCCGGTCCCATTATGCGAGTGCCGCGGTGGATGCGTGCGAAGGCGACGGGAAGGCTTCCAGGTTGACCATCGCCGTGCCCCGCCGCAGACTGCCCCGGCTGTGCGGCGTGCCCGCGCGGCACTTTATCCGGAGTCCAACCCATGCCCAGCGACAGTAGCAGTCGACCTCGCCCGACGCCCGCGCCGGCAACCGCCTGATACGGCCGGTTCGCCCGTGCGGGCGTTGCGCACGCACTACACAGGCGAACCGAAATGAACCAGAAGCAGCTTCTGCGCCCGGTGGTGGATGCCGCCACCCTGAGCGCGCCCCTTGCCGATTTCAACACCGCCGATGCGGTGCAATACCTCAACGCGCTGGAGCTGGCGCACGCTGCCGACACGCTCGCCGCGCTGCCGTTGCCGCGTGCGGTGAAGCTGCTGGAAGCTCCGGAGCTGCAGCGCACCGGTGCGCTGGTGGCGACCTTGCCGCCGGCCCGCGCCGCCGCGCTGCTGGGGCTGATGGCCGACGACCGTGCCACCGACATCGTCCACGAGCTGGATGCCGGCGAGCGCGCGCGGCTGATCCCGCTGCTGGCTCCGGACGCGCGGCAGTCGATCCAGCTGCTGCTGAGCTATCCGCCGAACACCGCCGGCGCGTTGATGACCACCGAATTCGTCGGCGTGCCGGCCGACTGGACCGTGGCGCAGACGCTGCAGCACATCCGCGAAGTGGAGCGCAGCCGCGAAACGGTCTATGCGATCTATGTGCTCGACCCGCACAGCCGCCAGCTGCTGCAGGTGGTGACCATGCGCCGGCTGATCACCGGTGAGCCGGATGAGCCGATCCTCGACGTGGCCCAGGTCAACCCGCCGGTCACGGTCGGGCCGCAGCTGGACCAGGAGGAAGTGGCGCAGCTGATCCGCCGCCACGACCTGCTGGCGATCCCGGTGGTGGATGCGCAGCGGCAGATGCTGGGTATCGTCACCGTCGATGACATCCTCGATGCGCTGATCGACGAATCCACCGAGGACGTGCACAAGTTCGGCGGCGTCGAGGCGCTGGACAAGCCGTACATGCAGATCGGCTTTCTCGACATGCTGCGCAAGCGTGCCGGCTGGCTGAGCGTGCTGTTCCTCGGCGAGATGCTGACCGCCAGCGCCATGCAGCATTACGAGGAGGAACTGGCGCGTGCGGTGGTGCTGACCCTGTTCATTCCGCTGATCATGAGTTCCGGCGGCAACTCCGGCTCGCAGGCGACCTCGCTGCTGATCCGCTCGCTGGCGCTGCAGGAGCTGCGCCTGCGCGACTGGTGGAAAGTGGCCCTGCGCGAGCTGCCCACCGGGCTGGTGCTGGGCTGCATCCTCGGCCTGCTGGCGATCATCCGCATCGGCATCTGGCAGCTGGGCGGCCTGCACGACTACGGCGAGCACTGGGTGCTGCTGGCGCTGACCATCGGCGCGGCGCTGGTGGGCATCGTCACCTTCGGTTCGCTGTCCGGCTCGATGCTGCCGTTCATCCTCAAACGGCTCGGCTTCGACCCGGCCAGCGCCTCGGCGCCGTTCGTGGCCACGCTGGTGGATGTGACCGGGCTGGTCATCTACTTCAGCATCGCCGCGCTGATCCTCGGCGGCACGCTGCTGTAACGCGGCCGGTGCGGCCTGGCGCGGCTGCGCCGGGGGAGTGCGCTTGATCCGGCGCAAGCCAGAGCGCCGCCGGGCCGTGTACCTTTGCCCGGTACCCGCAACAGGCACCGTGATGAGCACCTACCACCTGCAGACCGTGTTCCGTCCCCGTTCGGTGGCCGTCATTGGCGGCAGCCCGCGCGAGCGCTCGGCCGGGCGCGCGGTGGTGCGCAACCTGCGCGCCGGCGGTTTCGCCGGGCAGATCGGCTGGGTCAGCCCGCGCTATCCCGAGATCGACGGCATGCGCACGGTCAAGCGGCTCAAGGACCTGGGCTGGGTACCGGAGCTGGCGGTGATCACGGTGCCGGCGGCGATCCTGCCGCAGGTGGTGACGCAGGCGGCCGAACTCGGCGTGGCCGCGGCGATCATCCTCACCTCCGGCCTCGGCAGCGGTGCCGGCTCGCTGGCCGCGCAGGTGGAGGTCGCGGCGCGGGCCAGGGGCATGCGCGTGCTCGGCCCGCATTGCCTCGGGGTGATCGCTCCGCATGCGCGACTCAATGCCAGCATCGCCGCGCACATGCCGCAGGCCGGCGACCTGGCGTTGATTTCCGAATCCAGCGCCATTGCCGCCGCGCTGGTGGAATGGGGCGTGGCGCGCTCGGTGGGCTTTTCGGCGGTGGTGTCGCTGGGCGACGCGCTGGACGTGGATTTCGCCGACCTGCTGGATCATTTCGCCACCGATTACCGCACCCGCGCGATCCTGCTGTACGTCGACCAGATCAGCGATGCGCGCAAGTTCATGTCGGCCGCACGGGCGGCGGCGCGCGCCAAGCCGGTGGTGGTGGTCAAGTCCGGTCGCCAGCCCAAGCGCGGCGAGGTTGAAGTCAGCACCCATTCGCAGGCACTGGCCGCCTCCGACGCGGTCTACGGCGCCGCCTTCAACCGCGCCGGCCTGTTGCGCGTGAATGCGCTGGACGAACTGTTCACCGCCGCTGAAACCCTGGGCCGGCTGGGGACGTTTCCCGGCCACCGGCTGGCGATCCTCAGCAATGGCGGCGGCGTCGGCCGGCTGGCGGTGGACCGGCTGCATGCCCTGGGCGGCACCCTGGCCGAGCTGTCGCCGGCCACCGTCACGCAGTTGGACCAGGCCCTGCCGCAGGGCTGGTCGCGCGACAACCCGGTCGACATCGTGGTCGATGCCGATGGTGGCCGCTATGCGGCGGCGATCGAGGCGCTGCTGACCGACGAGGCCAACGATGCGCTGCTGGTGATCAACGTGCCCACCGCGTTCACCTCCTCGGCCGATGCCGCGCAGGCGCTGACCAGCACGCTCGGGCTGCGCTCGCGGCAACTGCGCGACAAGCCGGTGTTCGCGGTGTGGCTGGGCAATGACGAACAGGCCACCGCCACACTCAACACCGCGCGCGTGCCCACCTATCCGACCGAGGCCGAAGCGGTGCGCGGCTTCCAGCATCTGGTGAAGTACCGCGCGGCGCAGGCGGCGTTGATGGAAACCCCGCCCAGCCTGCCGGCCGATTTCGTGGTCGATGCCACCGCGGCCCGCACGCTGGTCGACTCGGCGCTGGCCAACGGCCAGCAGTGGCTGGACCCAGTCGCCACCCATGCGCTGCTGCAGGCCTACGGTATTCCGGCGCTGGAGGTGATGGTCGCGCGCAATCCGCACGAGGCGATGGAACTGGCGCAACCGCTGCTGGAACAGGGCCAGAGCGTGGCGGTGAAGATCTTCTCCACCGACATCCCGCACAAGTCCGAGGTCGATGGCGTGCGCCTGAACCTCAGCACCCTGCAGGCGGTACAGAACGCCGCCGCGACCATCCTGCAGCGCAGCCGCGAGCTGCGGCCGCAGGCGCGCATCGAAGGGGTGCTGATCCAGCCGACGCTGGTGCGGCCGAAGGCGCGCGAGCTGATCGCCGGCATCGCCGATGACCCGGTGTTCGGCCCGGTGCTGGTGTTCGGCCGCGGCGGTACCGCGGTGGAGGTGATCGACGACAAGACCCTGGCGCTGCCGCCGCTGGACCTGCGGCTTGCCCATGAAGTGATCGGCCGCACCCGCGTGTCGCGCATCCTCAAGGCCTATGGCGACGTGCCGGCCGCCGACGAGCGTGCGGTGGCGCTGGTGCTGGTCAAGCTGGCACAGCTGGCCGCCGACATCCCCGAGATCCGCACGCTGGACCTCAATCCGCTGCTGGCCGACCGCAACGGCGTGATCGCGCTGGATGCACGCATTGCCATCGCCCCGGTCAAACGCCTGCACAAGGGCCGTGGCCATCCGCGCTTTGCGATCTTCCCGTATCCGACCGAATGGGAGCGCATGATCGACCTGTCCGATGGCGGCAAGGCCTTCGTGCGGCCGGTGCGGCCGGAGGACGACGCGCTGTTCCGCGCCTTCTTCGCCCGCGTCACCGATGACGACCTGCGGCTGCGCTTCTTCCAGTCGGTCAAGCACTTCAGCCACGAGTTCATCGCCCGCCTGACCCAGCTCGACTACGCCCGCTCGATCGCGCTGGTGGCGATCGATCCGAAGAGTGGCGACATGCTCGGCGCGGTGCGGCTGCATGCCGATGCCGACTACGACCGCGGCGAGTACGGCATCCTGATCCGTTCCGATCTCAAGGGCCACGGCATCGGCTGGAAGCTGATGCAGATCATGATCGACTACGCCGGCTGGCTCGGCCTGAACATGGTCGAAGGCCAGGTGCTGCGCGAGAACAGCACGATGCTGGCGATGTGCCAGAGCCTGGGCTTCAAGGTGAAGTCCGATCCGGACGACGCCACCATCATGACGGTCACGCTGCCGGTGGGCGGCGACTGACAGCGGCAGGGCCTCGGCGGCGACCGCTTGCCGTCGCGGTTCCGCGATTGCCCGTGGCTCGTCCACACTGGCGCGATGGAAACCGCTATCCCCGCACGAATCCCGCTGTTGCTGCTGCCCGGATTGCTGAACGATGCCACCCTGTGGCGCGCGCAGATCGACGCGCTGGCCGATATCGCCGACTGCCAGGTGGGCGACCTCACCGCGCATGACAACCTGCGGGCCACCGCCGAAGCGGTGCTGGCGCGTGCGCCGCCGCGGTTCGCGCTGGCCGGTTTCTCGCTGGGCGGCTATATCGCCCAGGAGATCCTGCGTATCGCCCCCGGACGGGTCACCCACCTGGCGCTGCTGGGCAGCTCGTTCAAGCCCGATTCGCCCGCGCGCGCCGCGCAACGCATCGCCCAGCAGAACAGCGCACGCCTGCCCGGCACCTTCCACGGCTTTGGCGACCGGTTGATGCGCAGCTACATCGATGCCTCGCGGCATGACCACCCGGCTCGGTGCGCAGGTGTTTCTGCGGCAGAGCCGGATCGAGCGGGTGGATGGCAGTCAGGTGCTGCGCGCGTGGCACGGCCCGGCGCTGGTGCTGTGCGGCCGCAACGATGCGATCACACCGCTGGCGGTCAGCGAGCAGATGGCGGCGCTGATGCCGCAGTCCTCGCTGGTGGTGCTCGACGACTGCGGCCATCTCGCGCCGCTGGAAAAGCCGCAACAGGTGAGTGCGGCGCTGCGCGCGTGGCTGTTGCAGCGGCCACAGCAATGAGGCTCGCGCGGCGGCGCCGCTGTCAGCTTTCGGCGCTGGCCGCATCCAGCTGGGCGATATCGCCGCTGCCCAGCTGCAGCCGCGCGGCCGCCAGTATCTCCTGCAGCTGCGCCACGCTGGTGGCGCTGACGATCGGCGCGCTGATGCCGGGACGTGCGATCAGCCACGCCAGCGCCACCTGCGCCGGTGTCGCCTTGTGGCTGGCGGCGATGTCATCGAGTGCGCCGAGGATGCGCAGCCCGCGTGCGTTGAGGTAGTGCGCCACCACCTTGGCGCCGCGTGCGCTGCTGTGCGAGGCGTCGCCGGCAGTGCGGTACTTGCCGCTGAGGAAACCGCTGGCCAGCGAGTAGTAGCTGATCACGCCCAGCGCCTGTTCGCGCACCAGCGGCTCCAGCTCGGCCTCGTAGCCGCGGCGGTCGTACAGGTTGTACTCCGGCTGCAGCGTTTCGTAGCGGGGCAGGTGGTAGTCGGCCGACACCTGCAGCGCGTCGCGCAGGCGCGTGGCGCTGAAGTTGGAAGCACCGATCGCCCGCACCTTGCCCTGCGCGATCAGGCGGGCGAAGGCGCCCAGGGTTTCCTCCATCGGCACCGATTCATCATCCTCATGGGCCTGGTACAGGTCGATCACATCGGTCTGCAGGCGGCGCAGCGAGTCCTCGACGGCGGCGTTGATGTTGTCGGCCGACAGTCCCGGGCGCTCGGCCCATTTGGCGACCTTGGTGGCGATCAGCAGCTTGTCGCGCTTGCCGCTGTGCCTGAGCCAGCGGCCGATGATGGTTTCCGACTCGCCGCCACGGTTGCCCGGCACCCATGCCGGGTACACATCGGCGGTGTCGACCAGGTTGAAGCCGGCGTCGACGAAGGCATCGAGCAGGGCGAAGGAGGTTTTCTCGTCGGCACTCCAGCCGAACACATTGCCGCCGAAGGCGATGGGGCTGGCGTGCAGGCCGGAGCGGCCGAGTGGGCGTGGCTGAGGCATGGGCATCTCCCTGTTTAGCGTGCATCAGGATAGACGCAGGGTGTTCATGTTCCGTTGCGATGGGCTGGAAGGGCGGCTGCGGCTGGCGCCGGCCATGGCCGCGGCGACCGCTCCTGGCGCCATGCTAGGCTCGCTGCGATCCCGCCGCATCCAACCAAGGAGTCCACGATGAACAAGCCCGTACCGTTGCTGTGTGCCTGTCTGCTGGCGATGGGGAGCTGGGGGACGATGCCGCTTTCGCACGCGCAGCCGGCGCCCGCCACTGCCGCCGATGGCGCGGTTGCTCCGGCCCTGCAGTCGGCGGTCGACGGCAGCTGGCGCACCCCCGCCAATAGCGCCCGCGATGCCTACCGGCATCCGGCGCAGACACTGGCGTTCTTCCAGCTGCAGCCGCAGCACACGGTGGTGGAGATCACCCCCGGTGGCGGCTGGTATGCGGAAATCCTGGCGCCGTACCTGCGCGAGGGCGGGCAGTATGTGGCCGCCGTGGTTGATCCGCAGGCGCTGCCGGCCGGCGGTGGCCGCGATTACCAGCAGCGCTCAGGCGATGGGCTGGCCCGGAAGTTCGCCGCCGCACCGGCACAGTTCGATCGTGCGCAGACGGTCGCGTACGATCCGGCGGCACCGATACTGGGCGCGCCGGGCTCGGCCGACCGCGTGCTGACCTTCCGCAACGTGCACAACTGGCGTGCCAATGGGCAGGCCGAGGGCATGTTCCGTGCGTTCTTCGAGGTGCTCAAGCCCGGCGGTACGCTGGGAGTGGTCGAGCATCGCGCCAAGGCCGATGTGCCGGCCGATGACAAGAGCGGGTATGTCGGCCAGGCGCAGGTGATCGCGATGGCCGAGGCCGCCGGCTTCAGGCTTGATGCCGACAGCGAGATCAACGCCAACCCGCGCGACACCACAGACCATCCCAACGGTGTGTGGACGCTGCCGCCGTCCAACAACCATGACGCCGCCGATGCGGAGAAGTACCGGGCCATCGGCGAGAGCGACCGGATGACGCTGCGCTTCATCAAGCCGGCCGGCTGAGGCACGCCGTTGCGGCGGGAATGGGACAATGGCCGCGCCATTCCTGTTCCCGCCGTCCGATGCTCATCGCCTTCAACAAGCCGTTCAATGTGCTGTGCCAGTTCACCGACCGCAGCCAGCCGCCACGCGCGACGCTGGCCGGATTCGGCCTGCCGCCACAGGTGTATGCCGCCGGGCGTCTGGACTACGACAGCGAAGGCCTGCTGCTGCTCACCGACAACGGCAATCTCGCGCACCGCCTGACCGATCCCAGGCACAAGCAGCCCAAGACCTACTGGGTGCAGGTCGAGGGTGTGCCTGCCGAAGAGAAGCTGCAGGCGTTGCGCGATGGCGTGCAGCTCAACGACGGGCCGACGCTGCCGGCCACGGTGCAGCTGCTGGACCCCCCCCCGGTGCTGTGGCCACGTGATCCGCCGGTGCGTTTCCGCAAGACCGTGCCCGATGCGTGGCTGGCGATCACCCTGCGCGAAGGCCGCAACCGCCAGGTGCGACGCATGACCGCGGCGGTGGGCCTGCCGACGCTGCGGCTGGTGCGCGTATCGATCGGCGCGTACCGGCTGGATGATCTGCGCCCGGGGGAATGGCGCCGGTGCTGAGCCGCTTTATCTCGGCACGCCTGTGAGGGGGACTGGCGCGGTTCAGCGGTGGTCGCGTGTTTCCAGGGCGATGCCGTTCACGCGGTTGCGGCCGGCATGTTTGGCCCGGTACAGGCAGGTGTCGGCGGTTTCCAGTTCGGCGTCCAGTGTCACTTCCGGCTGCGGGTGGAATTCGACATAGCCGATGGACGCGGTGACCGTGTACTCACCGTTGTCCAGTGTGAATGGCGTATCGGCCAGCGCCTTGCGCAGGCGCTCGGCGATGTCGCCGGCGCGCCGGCCCTGGCCGAGCTGCGGGGCCAGCACCACGAACTCCTCGCCGCCCCAGCGGGCGATGATGTCGCTCTCGCGCAATGCCGCCGCCAGCCGGCGTGCGGTCTCGCGCAGCACCTGGTCGCCGGCCGCGTGGCCGAAACGGTCATTGATCGACTTGAAATGGTCCAGGTCGATCAGCGCCAGCATCGCCGGATGGCCGTCGTTGTGGTTCATCCGCTCGGCGAAGCTGCGGATGAAATAGGCGCGGTTGTGCAGCCGGGTCAGCGGATCGTGGGCGTTCTCGTGGTCCAGCCGCGCGTTGGTGCGTGCCAGCAGCCGGCTGGCGCGGCGCAGGCGCAGGTAGGACAGCAGCAGCAGCAGCGCGATCACCGCAAGCGCGGCCAGCCCGATGCTCCACGCCGCCGTGCCCAGGCGGCGCTTCTCCATCTCCAGCCGCGCCACTTCGTTCTGCCGGCGCAGGCGCTCGATCGCCACGTCCTTCTGCCCGGCATCCAGCACCGCGCTCAGTTGCTGGGCGTTGCGCTGGTGCTCGGCGGCGCGGGATTCGGCCTGCAGCTGCACGCTGCGCGCCAGCGCGCGGTATGCCTCCTCGTAGCGGCCATGGGTGGCCAGCCGTTGCGCCCACAGCGCAAGATCGGTGATCACGTGCGACTGCTCGCCATTTTTCTGTTTCAGGGCGATGCCCTGCTCGAACAGCGCACTGGCCTCGGCGCCACGCTGGTTGTCGACCAGGGCGAAGGCGCGCACCACCAGCGCATAGCCGAGGTAGTAGTCGCGGTCCAGGCGGCGGGCCATTTCCAGCGCCTGCGCGTTGAGCTGCAGGGCCTGGTCCTTGTTCTTCTGCAATGAATGCGCATCGATCAGGTTCAGCACCGCGTTCAGCTCGTTCTCCGGCGCATCCTGCTGCCGGGCCAGCTGGCGTACCCGCTCGTAGATCGCAATCGCCGGAGCGGCCTGCTTGGCCCGCAACAGGATGTAGCCACGGTTGAGCAGCAGGTCGATCCGTTCATCACCGCCCGCCAGTTCCAGCGCGGCGGCACTGTTGCGCAACGCCGCCTCGTGCTCGCCCATGTCGGCCTGGATCAGTGCCAGGCTCATCAGGCTGTCGCGCTGGTAGGGTTCGTCCTCGTTGCGTCGGGCGATCTGCAACGCCACTTCGGTGGCGCTCAGCGCCTGGTCCACCATGCCGGTCGCCAGCGCCTGCTGGGCGTAGGCGCTGGCCGCCTCGTAGCGCAACAGTGGCAGCTCCAGCGTTTCGGTGTCGGCGAAGGTATCCCGCCAGCTTTCGAACGCGTTGCGGTCCTCGCCGTTGCGGAAATCCCGGGTCAGCGTGCAGAAGCGGATGAACACCGGGATTGCCGCCTCGGCCGGCACCTTCTGCTGCTGGCGTGCCAGCCGCTGCTCGAACGCGGCGGTGTCGTCACCGGCATGCGCCGCCAGCACGCACTGCTGCCAGGTCAGCAGCGCCTGCGCGCGTGGCGAAGCGAATGCCGGTGCATCACGCAGCTGGTCCAGTGCCGCCAGACGCTCGTCGTTGCGTGCGGCCGGAACCCGGTCCAGCAACTCCAGAATGGCCTGTTCCTGCGGCGGATAGCGGCCACTCCCGGTATCCGCCGCCTGCAGCGGTCGCGGGGCGACGGTCGATACGCTGCCCAGCAGCACCAGCACGATAGCGAAGGATGACATGGGCCGATCATGCGCAGCGCCCCGGTCGACCACAAGTCCCGGCCGGTGCTGGCGGGCAGCGGCCGACCGCGCTATGCGCTGCCGGCCGCGCACCCGCTATCCGTTGTGCCAGTCAGCGCACGCCGTGCGAGCTGGACACGATGGGGGCGATGCTCAGGCATCGCTGCCGATGTCGCTGGTTTCCTCGACCACGCTGGCCGGATGGCGGCGGCGGGTGATTTCGCGGGAACGGGCCTCGATGGCGGCGTTGTCACGCTTGTTCTTGCGATAGACGGCATAGCCCAGCAGCCCCAGCCCGACCGCGGCCACGGCGATGGTCGCGGTGGGGTTGCGGCGGGCGACGCGGCTGACGGCCTTGCCACCGGTCTTCATCGCGCCGATGGCGGCACCGGCCTTGAGCCATTCGGCGGCATTGGAGCCACCGCTCTTGAGGTTGTCGCCGGCGTGGCTGACCAGTTCCAACGCGCGTTCCAGGGCTGGACCGGTGAGATCGCTGAATTTGCTCATGGGGTGTCCTCGACTGTGGGCGGAAGCTGGACAGTAAAGCAGGTACGGGTGAAGAAAAGTGAGCGCCGGCGGTTGGCCGTTGTGTGCCGGGGGCATCGGGCCGCGCCACGCATGCAGCCGTAGTGCAGCCTTCTGTCACCGTCGCCACGGGTCCATTTCTTTCACGTTCCGCGAGGTTTTGCGCGATGGGTTGCGGTTGCGCTCCAGGGATCATCAGGCCGCGCCACGCATGAAGTTGCAGTCCGGTTGCTGTCTCACCGTCGCCACGGGCCCATTTCTTTCACGTCCCGCGAGGTTTTGCGCGATGGGTTGCGGTTGCGGTCCACGGATCGTCGGGCCGCGCCACGTATGAAGTTGCAGTCCGATGCTGCCTCACCGTCGCCACGGGTCCACTTCTTTCACGTCCCGCGAGGTTTTGCGCGGTGCGTGGCAGTTGCTGTCCACGGGTCGTCGGGCCGCGCCACGCATGCAGCCGTAGTGCAGCCCTCTGTCACCGTCGCCACGGGTCCATTTCTTTCACGTCCCACGAGGTTTTGCGCGGTGCGTGGCAGTTGCTGTCCACGGGTCATCGGGCCACGGATGCTTCGGATACCGCCCCTTCATTTCCTTCTTCACCTCGGCATAGGTGTTCTGCCAGAAGTTGCGCAGGTCGGCGGTGACCTGCAGCGGCTTGCCGCCCGGGGAGAGCAGGTGCAGCAGCACGGGTACGCGGCCATCGGCGATGCGCGGGGTGTCGGCCAGGCCGAACAGCTCCTGCAGCTTCACCGCCAGCACCGGCGGGCGCGGGCTGATGCCATCGTCATCGATCGCATAGTCGATGCTGCGTTCCATGCCCGAAGGCACGCTGATGCGCACCGGCGCA
The DNA here is from genome assembly GCF_052180205.1 of Stenotrophomonas sp. JC08. Taxonomy (NCBI): domain Bacteria; kingdom Pseudomonadati; phylum Pseudomonadota; class Gammaproteobacteria; order Lysobacterales; family Lysobacteraceae; genus Stenotrophomonas; species Stenotrophomonas sp. JC08. Next base: position 157,601 of record NZ_CP197473.1, read on the forward strand.
TGCCGGTCGATCAGCTGGCGGGTGTTCCAGTCGATGCCGGACCTGAGCGCTTCACCCAGCTCCTGTTCGCCGAGCGCATCCAGCCGGGTCTTGCCGGCGAAGGCCGGCAGCAGCCAGTCGTCCAGCGTGGCCAGCAGCGCCGCCTCGGACAGGTCGGGCAGTGCCAGTTCCGGCATCCAGTGGCGCAGGCCCTGCACGCGATGGCGCCATTGCCGCAGGTTGCCGGTCCATGGCAGTGACTCCAGCCCCCCCTCGCGCACCGCGTCGGTGAGCGCGCGCGCGGCCTGCGCCGGATCGACTTTTCCGGCCGGGCGGCTGTCCAGCACGATGCGGTCGAAGCCGGTTTCGCGGCGTGCCTCCAGCGCCCGCCGCGCGTCGTTCCAGCGCACCACGTCGTGCTGGTGGAAACGCTGTGGGAAGTCGGTGCGCAGGCGGCCCTCGTCCACCGGGGCCGCACGCAGCATCAGCGCGTCGCGGGCCTCGCCGCGCAGCTCGCTGATCACCAGCCACGGCTCGCCGCGCAGGTCGCTGTGGTCGAACTGGCGCGCGCTGCGGCCATTGGCCAGCTGGTAGCGCTGCGGATCGGCCGGATGCTGCACGGCGATGCGGTCGGGAAAGGCGTGGGCGAGCAGATCGCCGAGTTCATGCGCTTCGATATCGGCCGGTGGCGTGGCCTCGCAACGCAGGCGCCGGCGCCACTGTTTTGCCGCCGCATCGATGGCCGCCAACGCCCCCCGGCTGGCGTCCTGTGGTGTGCGGCCGTTGCGGAACGCGGCCAGGGCGCGCCAGCGGGCCGCCAGCGCATCACCGCCCTGGCGCAGTGGATCACGTGCTTCCAGCAGCGCGGCAAGGTCGGCTGCCAGCGCCTGCTCGCGCGGATTGCGCGCCGCCAGCAGCATTGCCGCCATGCGCGGGTGGGTGCCCAGTCCGAGCATGCGCCTGCCGGGTGCGGTGAGGGTGTTGCCGCTGTCCAGTGCGCCCAGCCGCTGCAGCAGTTCGCGTGCGGCGGCCAACGCACCGGCTGGTGGTGGATCGACGAACCGCAGGTTGTCGCTGCCCCATGCGGCCAGTTCCAGCGCCAGCGCGGCCAGTTCGACCTGGGCGATCTCCGGGCGCCGTTGCGGTTCCAGCCGCTGCGATTGCGGCCACAGCCGATACGCCCAGCCTGCGGCCACACGCCCGGCGCGGCCGGCACGCTGGTCGGCCGAGGCCTGCGAGATCGTCACCGCATCCAGCCGCGAGAAACCGCTGTTGGGGTCGTAGCGCGGCTCGCGCGCCAGCCCGGCGTCGATGACCACACGCACGCCCGGCAGGGTCACCGAGGACTCGGCGACGTTGGTGGCCAGCACCACGCGACGGCGACCGTCCGGGTCGGGTTGCAGCACGCGCGACTGCTGCTCGATGGCCAGCTCGCCATGCAGCGGCAGCGCGTCGGTACCGGCGGGCAACACCGGTTCCAGCGCAGCCAGCACACGGCCGATCTCGCGCTGGCCGGGCAGGAATACCAGCACGTCGCCCGGATGTGTGGCCAGCACCTGTTCGACCGCGCGCCGCGTCTGCGCTTCCAGTGCCTCGTCACGCCGGGCCGGGAAGTGGCCGACGTCCACCGGGAAGCTGCGACCTTCGCTGGACAGCCGCGGCGCATCGAGGAAATCGGCCAGCCGCTGGCCATCAAGCGTGGCCGACATCACCACGATGCGCAGGTCCTCGCGCAGCTGCGACTGCACATCCAGTGCCAGCGCCAGGCCGAGGTCGGCGGCCAGGTGGCGTTCGTGGAATTCGTCGAACAACAGTGCCGCCACGTCCTCCAGCAGCGGGTCGTCCTGCAGCATGCGGGTCAGGATCCCTTCGGTGACCACCTCGATACGGGTACGCGCGCTGACCTTGTTCTCGAAGCGGATGCGGTAACCCACGGTCTCGCCGACCGGCTCGCCGAGCTGCCGCGCCATGAAGGTGGCGGCGCTGCGGGCGGCCACGCGGCGTGGTTCGAGCATGATGATCCGGCGTCCTTCCCGCCACGGCGCCTCCAGCAGCGCCAGTGGCACCTGGGTGGTCTTGCCGGCGCCGGGCGGGGCTTCCAGCACCAGCCGGGGATGCGCGGCCAGACTGGCGGTGATGGCCGGCAACAGCGGGGAAATGGGGAAATCGGAACGTGCCATCGCGCAAGGATAAAGGTTCGCCCCGGCGCGACGGCCTACAATGCGCGCTTTCCGCATCGCCCTCCCCGTTACCGTCCATGCAACTGATCGACATCGGCGTCAACCTCACCCACGAATCCTTTGACCGCGATCTGGACGCGGTGCTGGAGCGCGCCCGCGCGGCCGGCGTGGTGCAGATGGTGGTGACCGGTGCCAGCCGTGAACACTCGCCGCTGGCGCTGGAACTGGCGCGCCGCCATCCCGGTTTCCTGTACGCCACAGCCGGCGTGCATCCGCATCACGCGGTCGAGTACACCGACGAGTGCGATGCGGAAATCCGCGCGCTGCAGGCGCATCCGGAAGTGGTGGCGGTGGGCGAATGCGGGCTGGACTACAACCGCGACTTCTCGCCACGCCCGGCGCAGCGCAAGGCGTTCGAGCGCCAGCTGCAGATCGCCAGCGACGTGCGCGCCAGTGACGGCGAGCGCAAGCCGCTGTTCCTGCACCAGCGCGATGCACACGATGATTTCATCGCCATGATGAAGGACTTCGACGGCAGGCTTGGCCCGGCGGTGGTGCACTGCTTCACCGCCGAGCGGCGCGAGCTGTTCGACTACCTGGACCGTGACTGGTACATCGGCATCACCGGCTGGCTGTGCGACGAGCGCCGTGGTGAACACCTGCGCGAGCTGGTGAAGCACATCCCGGCCAACCGCCTGATGATCGAGACCGATTCGCCGTACCTGCTGCCGCGCACGCTCAAGCCGATGCCCAAGGACCGCCGCAACGAACCGGCGTTCCTGTCGCACATCGTCGAGGAACTGGCGCGTGACCGTGGCGAAACTGTGGAGGTGACCGCCGCCAACGCCACCGCGGCCGCACGCGCGTTCTTCCGCCTTCCACCGGTCTGAGCGCTTGAAACGAAGCGCCCGGCCAAAGCCGGGCGCTCCTGCTTTTCGTACCTGCGGTGGCGTTTACTTCGTGGGCGCTTCCGGCAGCGGGCCTTCGGCCACCATCAACGCGCCCTGGTTGTTGCCACTCTGGAACACCACCCAGATGGCTTTGTCGGCGCGGTGGATGACGTAGGTATCGGCATCGCTGTCGTACCAGTAGGCATCCCGGATGCGACTGAACTCCTTGCGGAAATCGTCCACCGCCTTCTCATTCGCCTTGTAGACGGCGTTGTCGAAGCTGCGCTCGCCCAAGCGCACGCCGCCCAGCGCTTCAACTGCCTGCTGGATGTTCTTGCGGACTTCGAACTTGGAGTAGGTCTTGCCGTCACTGTTGTCGATGTTGTCGCTGAACACCTTGCCTTCCACCCACAGCAACTGGCTGCCGGTCCACACCGGGACGCGTGCCAGGTCCTTGCTGCGCTTGCCGAGGTCGTCGGCATCGTCAAACTCGTAGCCTGCCGGCAGTGCGACATACGGCCAGTCCGGCAACTCCGTGGCGCTGACGGGAAGTGAAGTGATGTCGAAGTCGGCCACTGTGGCGGCAGCCGCCTCCGCGGCGGGAGCTGCCTCGGGTCCGGCAGTGGCGTCACTTTCGCTGGTCTCCACCGGCGCTGCTGATGCGGCCGGTTCCGGCGTCGCGCTGGCAGCGTCTTCCTGCTTGCTGCAGCCGGCCAGCAGGGTCGCGGTCATGGCAAGCGCCAACAAGGTCCAGTTCTTCCTCATGTATCCATACTCCTCACTGTGGGATGGCGAGTGTAGCGGAGCCCGCATGGCGGGCCCGGATCAGGGCCGTTGTATCGGCGCCCAGTGCGCGACGGGCGTATCCGCTTCCGGTACGTGCGCGGCAGGTTGACTCCGCTCGATTAGCCCGCGCGCTGCGCCTCGTAGGCCTGCAGGTGGCAGTACGCCGCCTGCAGCAACGGTGCGGCATGGCCGGCCCGGCGCGCGCGTTCGAGCATGTCGCCGACGATATGCGCCGCTTCCACGCGTTGCCCGGCTTCCAGATCACGCAGCATCGAGGCCTTGATCGTCGAACCCGCCTTGGTCAGCGCTGCGAGTGCGATGTCCTGCGCCTTGGCCGGGATCGGCTGGCCGGCCTGCGCGGCCACGGCCAGGCATTCGGCATACAGCGCCTGCATGAACGCGTTGCCGTGATCGCTGGCAACGATGTGGCCCACATCGGCACGCATCAGGCAGGTACCGGCCGCCAGCGCCGTCAGGAAGCTGTACTTGATCCACTGTTCCTGGGCGATACCGGTCGAGGCGGCATGGTCGATGCCGGCCTGCTCGCAGGCCTTGGCCAACGCGGCCACGCGCGGGCTGATGACGCCGCCGTCGCGTTCGCCGAAGGTCAGCTTCGCCGGTTTGTCCAGATGCAGCACCGCGCCGGCATCGGCCTTGGTCGCGCTGATGAAGCACAGCCCGCCCAGCACCCGCTCACGGCCGAAGCGGGCGTCCAGCACGGTGTAGTGGCGCAGGCCGTTGAGGATCGGCAGCACCGTGGTGCGGGTGCCCACTGCCGGCGCGATCGCGTCGATCGAGCTGTCCAGGTCGTAGGCCTTGCAGCTGAGGATGACCAGGTCGAACGGCCGCTCCCGCGCCAGCGCCGGCAACGCGTCGGCCGTGACGTGCGCGACCGGCAACGCCGCATCGCCCAGCGGGCTGCGGATCACCAGCCCATCGCGCTGCAGCTGCGCGGCGCGGTTGGCACGCACCAGGAAGGTGACATCGATGCCGGCCTGGGCCAGCCGTCCGCCGAAGTAACCACCGGTACCACCGGCGCCGAGGATCAGGATGCGCATCAGATCGGAAGTCCATCAACGAAAGGGGCAGCCCGATAATAGACGCCTGCGCGGGTCGGCGGCGCGCAAAAAGAAGGCGCCTTGCGGCGCCTTCGTTCTCAGCTGCGCAGGCCAACGCCGCGCTTGAGCAGCCACAGCGACAGCGTGGTGAGCACGGTGACGAAACCCAGCATCAGCGCGTAGGACACCCACAGCGGCACGTCGCTGCTGCCCAGCAGGCCGTAGCGGAAGGCGTTGACCATGTAGAAGATCGGGTTGGCGTGGGTCAGCGTCTGCGCCCAGCCCGGCAGCAGGGTGATCGAGTAGAACACGCCGCCCAGATAGGTCAGCGGGGTCAGGATGAAGGTCGGCACGATCGCCACGTCATCGAACTTCTTGGCGTAGACCGCGTTGATGAAGCCGGCCAGCGAGAAGATGATCGCCCCGAGCAGCACCGTGCTCAGTGTCACCAGCGGATGCGGGATGCGCACCGGGGTGAAGAACATCGCGATCAGCAGCACGATCACGCCGACCATCAGCCCGCGCAGTACCGCGCCGGCGACGTAGCCGCCGAGGATCACCCAGTTCGGCATCGGGCTGACCAGCAGCTCCTCGATATGGCGGCCGAACTTGGCGCCGAAGAACGAGGAGGAGATGTTGCCGTAGCTGTTCTGGATGATGCTCATCATCACCAGGCCCGGCACGATGAACTGCATGTAGCTGTAGCCGCCCATCGGCCCGATCCGCGAGCCGATCAGGCCGCCGAAGATCAGGAAGTACAGGGTCATGGTGATCGCCGGCGGCACCAGGGTCTGGCCCCAGATGCGCAGGATGCGGTTGATCTCGCGGCGGACGATGGTGCCCAGCGCCACCCAGTTGCGGCTGCTGTTGGTCACGGGGACGGGCGTGCTCATGCTGCGGTGTTCTCCAGGTTGCCGGTCAGGCGCACGAACAGCTCTTCCAGGCGGTTGCTCTTGGTGCGCATCGAGCGCACGCGGATGCCGGCGCCGGCCAAGGCTTCGAACACGCGGTTCAGGTCCATCGCGCGCGGCATGTCCAGTTCCAGCGTATGCGCATTGGCGGCCACCAGCGTGGCACCTTCGATCGGCGGCAGCTGCGCCGGCAGTTCACCGTCGATGTCGAAGATGAAACCCTCCACGTCGAGCTTGGCCAGCAGGCTGCGCATCGGCCCCTGCTCGACGATGCGGCCATGGTTGATGATGGCCAGGTTGCGGCACAGCTGCTCGGCTTCTTCCAGGTAGTGGGTGGTCAGGATGATGGTGGTGCCGGCGGCGTTGATCGCCTGCAGCGTCTTCCACATGTCGCGGCGGATCTCGATGTCCACGCCAGCGGTGGGCTCGTCCAGGATCAGCAGGCGCGGGCGGGTCATCATCGCGCGGGCGATCATCAACCGCCGCTTCATGCCGCCGGACAGGGTGCGGCTCATCATCTGCGCCTTCTCCCACAGGTGCGCGCGCTTGAGCTCTTCCTCGGCGCGCACTTCGGCCTCGGCACGCGGGATGCCGTAGAAGCCGGCGTAGTTGACCAGGATGTCGAACGGCTTTTCGAACAGGTTGAAGTTGATTTCCTGCGGTACCAGTCCGAGCAGGCGCATGGTCGCGCTGCGCTCGCTCACCAGATCGGTGCCGAACACCTGCACCTGGCCTTCGCTCAGATTCACCAGCGAGGAGACGATGCCGATCAGGGTCGACTTGCCGGCGCCGTTGGGACCGAGCAGGGCGAAGAAGTCCCCGGGCGCCACTTCCAGCGAGACGCCCTTGAGCGCCTGCACGCCGTTGTCGTAGGTCTTGCGGAGATTGTCGATGCGCAACGCGGGCGCCACGGGGGAGGTTCGGGTGTCCAAGCTTCGGCCTTCGCGCCGGGGAGAGGGCGCCGGATAAGAGCAAGCCGGTATTATAGAAGGCCCCGCGGCGCCAGCCCGGCTACACACTGTTCCCTCTTCGTGTCTGTCCAATTCCCCCTCAAGCTGGTCGGCCGGCGCATGCTCGCGCCGACGGTCGGTCATTACCAGTTCGTCCGTGATGACGGGCAGCCGCTGGATTTCCAGCCTGGCCAGTTCATCCAGGTCCATTTCGCCTATGCCGACGGCACCCCGGCCAAGCGCAGCTATTCGCTGGCCACCATCCACGAGCATGTGCAGGCGCCGGGCGAGGCGGTGGAGATCGCGGTCAGCTTCGTCCCCGGCGGCGCGGCCACCGCGCTGTTCGAGGGGCTGGAGACCGGCGGGCATATCAGCGCCAGTGGCCCGTACGGTCGCTTCTGCCTGCAGCCCGGCGACCACAACGCCCGCTACCTGCTGATCGCCACCGGCACCGGCGTCACCCCGTACCGCTCGATGCTGCCGCTGCTGCGCCGGGCCATCGCCGAGCGCGGCGTGGAGGTGGTGCTGCTGCAGGGCGCGCGGACCGCGGGCGAGCTGCTGTACAGCGAGGACTTCTACGCCTTCGCCGCGGCCAATCCCGGTTTCCGCTACCTGCCATGCCTGTCGCGGGAACTGCCGGCGGCGCCGTCTGCGGAGGTGCGCAGCGGCTATGTGCAGCAGCAGCTGGGCGAGATCGGTCCCGATCCGTCGCGTGATATCGCCTACCTGTGCGGCAACCCGGACATGGTCGATGCCTGTGTCGAATCGCTGAAGAGTGCCGGCCTGGGCAATGCGCAGATCCGTCGCGAGAAATACGTCAGCAGCAAATAAGCTGCGTGAGTGGGCCGGTATGCCGGCTCCAGCCCTGACAGCAGTTGCGCCATTGCATCTGTAAAGGTTGCTTGACAGTCGGGCGCAGTCACGCCTATTGTATGTCAAGCGTCCTTTACAGGGTGGTTGATATGCAGTCCCACAGGCAGTCCCGCACCGTTGTTCAGTACGCCCTTGCCGGCTGCAGCGCCTTGCTGCCGACCACGGTCGGGCTCGCCGTGGTCACCACCGGCCGGTCGACCCGCTTGCTGCGCCGCCGGGGAATGCATTGACGGCCATGACCGCCACACGCTGGCTGCTGGTCGCTGCCGCCGGGGCAGCACTGATCAGTGGCGTACTCTTTCAGCTCGTGCGGCAATCGCCCGGACCGATGATCGCCGGTATTTTCGCCGGCGTGACGATCGGCCTGCTGTTCGCCGCAGTGCTGTGCTGGCAGCTCCCGCATGCCTGCGACAGCGCACCGCCGCAGCTGCGCAAACGCTATAGCCGCGAAATGATGGTCGCCATGGGCGGCTACGCGGTGCTGCTGTTCACTTCGATCTGGTTGCTCAAATACGTCGACACCACCGGCTTGCGGGCAGTGATCGCGCTGCTGCCGGTGCCGCCGATCGCGCTGATGCTGCGCGCGATGATCCGCTACATTCGCGATGCCGATGAACTGCAGCAGCGGATCGAGTTGCAGGCGGTCAGCTTCGCCACCGCCTTTGTGTCGTTGCTCTACCTCAGCGGTGGTCTGCTGCAGACCGCACGGGTGCTGGATGTGCCGGCCGGCGCGGCGATGATCTGGGTATTTCCGCTGGTGTGCCTGGGCTACGGTCTGGCCAAGATCGTGGTCGCACGGCGCTACCGGTGAGGCGCGGGCGATGAACAACCGTCTGCGCGAACTGCGCGATAGCCGTGGCTGGTCGCAAGGCGAGCTGGCCGAGCGGCTTGAAGTGTCCCGGCAGACGGTCAATGCGCTGGAAACCGGCAAGTACGATCCCAGCCTGCCGTTGGCGTTCCGCATCGCGCGGCTGTTTGACGCGCGGATCGAGGAGATCTTCCTTCCCGATGTCACATGAGGCTGCTGGCGGCGTCCTGTACCGGCAGCACCGAATCCGTTCCATCAACCATAAGGGGCCGTTCCGATGATGTCCCGCAAGACCCGCACCATCCTGGCTGTGGCCGTGATCGCCGGCGTGCTCGGCTATCGCGTCCTGCAGCCCAAACCCGAGGCCGCCACCGATGCCGCCGGCAACACCGCCGCACCGGCGACGGTCGAACCGCTGAAACTGGGCAGTCTCGCCTTCACCCCATGCAGCCTCAGCTCGCCGATGAGCCGCAGCAGCCTAGAGGCGCAGTGTGCGACCTACGAGGTGCCGGAGGACCGGGCGAATCCGGACGGGCGCACGATCGCGCTCAACATCGCCTGGCTGCAGCCTCGCGGTGGCGGCGAGCAGCTGGCTGATCCGGTGTTTTTCCTGGCCGGTGGACCGGGGCAGGCGGCGGTGGCCACCTACCCGCCGCTGGACCCCGTGTTCCGCGAGGTGCGCAAGCAGCGCAGCGTGATCCTGGTCGACCAGCGCGGCACCGGTAAATCCAATCTGCTGTCCTGCGAGAGTGCTGACGACAGCGCGGCGGACCTCTCGCCGGCGGCACTGCAGGCACAGGCCGCGCGCTGCGTGGAGGCACTGTCGAAGAAGGCCGACCTGCGCCACTACACCACCACCGATGCCATCGCCGATCTGGACGCGGTGCGCCAGGCCATCGGCGCGGCGCAGATCAACCTGGTTGGCGTCAGCTACGGCACCCGCGTCGCGCAGCAGTACGCCATGCGCTACCCGGCCAGCACCCGCAGTCTCGTGCTGGATTCGGTGGTGCCCAACACCCTGGAGCTGGGCAACATCTTCGCGCGCAACCTCGATGATGCGCTGGCGCTGCAGTTCGCCCTGTGCACCAAGGACCCGGTGTGCAAGGACAAGCTGGGCGATCCGCGTGCCGAACTCGACACGCTGCTGGCCAGGCTGCGCGCGCAGCCGGTGGCGGTGCAGTACCGCGACGCCAGCAGCGGCGAGCTGAAGCAGGACACGCTGCGCGCCGAATCGGTGGCCGGGCTGGTGCGCATGTATGCCTACATGCCATTGGCCAGTTCGCTGCTGCCCAAGCTGATCCACGAGGCCAATGCCGGCCGCTATGAAAACCTGATGGCGCTGGTGCAGATGATGACCGGGCAGATGCAGGACGCGATGGCGATGGGCATGCAGATGTCGGTGGTGTGCAGCGAGGATGCCGACAGCATGGTGGTGCGCGCCGAGGATGCCGGCACCGTGCTCGGCAACCAGATGCCCGAGGGCATGGCGGCGATGTGCAAGGTGTGGCCGAAGGGACAGGTGCCGGACGATTTCCACAGCGCATTGTCCAGCGATGTGCCGGCGCTGGTGCTGGAAGGCGAATTCGACCCGGTCACGCCGCCGCGCTATGGCGAGGAAGTGGTCAAGAGTCTGCCGAACGGCCGCCTGTTCGTGCTGCGCGGGCAGGGTCACAACGTGATCGGTGCCGGCTGCATGCCCAAGCTGTTCGCCCAGTTCATCGAGAAGAACGATGCCGCGGCACTGGATGGCAGCTGCCTGGAAAAGCTCGACTACGTCGCCCCGTTCACCAGCTTCAACGGCGCCGAGCCGTAAGCACATTCCAACAGGAACCTTGCAATGATCGTTGCAGAACATCTCCGCAAGACTTTCCCCGGACGGGGCAAGGACAAGGCGCCGGTAATCGCGGTGGACGACGTCGGCTTCATCGCCCACGATGGCCAGATCACCGGCCTGCTCGGCCCCAATGGCGCCGGCAAGACCACCACGCTGCGCATGCTCTACACGCTGATGTCGCCGGAAACCGGGCGCGTGCTGGTGGATGACGTCGATGTCGCGCTGGACCCGGAGCGCGTGCGCCGCAGCCTCGGCGTGCTGCCGGATGCGCGTGGCGTCTACAAGCGCCTGACCGCGCGCGAGAACATCGAATACTTCGGCCAGCTGCATGGCATGAGCGCGCAGGAGATCGCCCAGCGCACCGCGAAACTGGCGGCGGCGCTGCAGATGGAGGATTTCCTCGACCGTTCGACCGAAGGCTTCAGCCAGGGCCAGCGCACCAAGACCGCGATCGCCCGCGCACTGGTGCACGACCCGAAGAACGTGATCCTCGATGAGCCCACCAACGGCCTGGACGTGATGACCACCCGTGGCCTGCGGAGCTTCCTCAAGGAACTGCGCGCCGAAGGCCGCTGCGTGATCTTCTCCAGCCACATCATGCAGGAGGTGGCGGCGCTGTGTGACCGCATCGTCATCGTCGCGCAGGGCCGTGTGGTGGCGCAGGGCACGCCGGATGAACTGCGCGCGGTCACTGGCGAGGCCAATCTGGAAGACGCCTTCGTCAAACTGATCGGCAGCGAGGAGGGCCTGCACGCATGAATGCCAACACCCGCAAACGCGGCGGCCTGCTGGCCACCATGTTCATCGTCATGCGCAAGGAGTGGCGCGATTTCTTCCGCGACCGCCGCACCTTCTTCCTCAGCCTGCTGGTGGCGCCGCTGCTGTATCCGGTGATCTTCCTGGGCATCGGCAAGCTCAGCGAGATGCGCGCCGAAACCCAGCTGGAAAAGAACCTCGACGTGCCGGTGGTCGGCATGGAACACGCGCCCAACCTGGTCAAATACCTCGCCAGCTACGGCATCGACGCACGGCCGGCGCCGGCCGACATCGAGGCGCGGATCCGCGCCCAGCAGGAAGACATCGCGCTGGCGATCGACGCCGACTTCGCCGCGGACTGGTACGCCGGACGGCCGGCCAAGGTCGACATCATCACCGACACCACCCGGCGCAATACCGATGTGATGGTGGCGCGGGTCAACAAGGTGCTGGAAAGCTACGGTGCCGGGGTCGGCGCGATGCGGCTGCTGGTGCGCGGCATCAATCCCGGCATCGTCACGCCGCTGCATGTGGGCACCCGCGACATGGCCACCGCCGAAGCCAGGAACAGCCAGTTCATGGCGGTATTGCTGCCGATGATCCTGACCATCTTCGCCTTCATCGGCGGCGCCCACCTGGCGATGGACACCACCGCCGGAGAGCGCGAGCGGCAGTCGCTGGAGCCGCTGCTGGCAACGCCGGTGCCGCGCACCGCGCTGGTGGGCGGCAAGATGCTGGCCGCGGCGATGCTGGGCATGGCCTCGATGCTGCTGATCCTGGTCTCGTTCAAGCTCTCGGCCACGTTGGCCAGTGGCATGGCCAAGCAGATGGATGTCAGCTTCCTGGCGATGGGCAAGCTGCTGTTGACCCTGCTGCCGCTGGTGCTGATCGGCACCGCGCTGATCACCGCGCTGGCTGCCGGCGCCAAGAGCATGAAGGAGGCGCAGAGCCACATCATGTGGCTGATGATGCTGCCGATGCTGCCGGCCTACGGGCTGATGGCCTATCCGCTGAAGGACACGGCGCTGTGGCAGTACGCGGTACCGTTCCTGTCGCAGAACCAGATGATCCAGAAGATCACCCGCGGCGAGATCGCCTCGGCCGGGCAGTGGGGCGTGTATCTGGCCAGCTCGCTGGCGCTGGCGGCGCTGCTGTGGGCGCTGGCGGTATGGCGCTACAAACAGGAAAAGCTGGCCATCTCCGGCTGACCGGGAGGCCTCCAGCGCCGGGGTGTCCGGCGCCTGCCACCAACAAAAAGGCCCGGAGTGATCCGGGCCTTTTTGTTGGCAGTGACGTTGCCGCCGGCTTACTGGTTGGGCTGGAAGGCCAGCGTGCGGCGGGTGGTGGTCGGGGTGCTGATCGGCTCGAACTTCCAGCGTTTGACCGCGTTCAGTGCCTCGCGGTCGAAGGTGCGCGGCGGGTTGGAGCGCAGCACGCGCGCATCGGTGACCGAACCGTCGGTGCCGACCGAGATTTCCAGCAACACTTCGCCGGACGTGCCCGAGCGCAGCGCATCGGCCGGGTAGCGCGGTGCCGGCGTGCTGACCGCACGCAGCACCGGCGCGGCGGCCGGCTTGGGTGCAGCGGCCGCAGCGGCGCGCTGTTCGGCCTCGCGGCGTGCCGCGGCCTGGCGCTCGGCCTCCAGGCGCGCGCTTTCCTCGCGCGCGGCCTCCTGGCGGGCGGCTTCCACGCGTGCGGCCAGCTGCTGCGCGGCGGCGGCCTCGGTGGCCTGCTGCTGCGCCATGCGCTGCTGTTCAACCAGCTGCTTGGCGCGGTTTTCCGCATCCCGCCGGGCCTTGTCGGTTTCGTCCTGGGTGCGGCGCACGACCAGCTTCAGGCCGTTCTCGATGTCGCTCTTCAGACGCGGCAAGGCCGGTGCGGAGGCGTCCACCTTCTCGATCAGGGCGATCAGGCGCTGGGCTTCGCTGAAGTTCTCGCGGGTCACGCTCTGCTCGGCGGCGATCAGCGTGTAGGGCTGCAGGTCGGTCAGCGCGCTCTTGACCGCGGCATCGTCGGGCAGCTTGTCGCGCAGCGCCAGGTAGTACTCCATCGCGTTGTCGCCGGCAGGGGCGTACATGCGGTTGTCGCGCAGGGCCGCGCTGGCCAGATCGCGCAGTTGCTCGACATCCATCGACTGCACCTTGGCCGACACCGCAGGTTCCGGCGTGGGTGCGGGCGCGGCGGTGGCGGTATCGGCGGGTGCCGCGGCGGAGGCTGCTGGCTCCTCCTTGCCCGAGCAGGCCGCCAGCGAGGCCAGCAGCAGGGCAGGTGCGATCAGGCGTGCTTTGCCATGAATCGTGATGTACGACATCGGATTTCCCCTTGAATCGACGAACGCGAAAGTGGATGCACGGACCGTTTGGGTTCGCGGCGTTTCCCGACGCCGGCAGTCCGCAGCAATGCGCGAATCTAGCATCGCCACGGGGAACTGCGCGCGCCGTGCATACCAGTGACCCTGAAAAGGGACGCGCGTCACGATACGACGGGCGTCTCGGCCTTGGCTAGTGCTTGGCGGCGGAGCTCTTGTGCGCGCCGTGGTCCATCAGCCTGTCGGTCCAGGCGATGCCGATGGCCGACAGGATGAACACGCAATGGATAAGCGTCTGCCACAGCACGCCGGCCTCGGTGTACTTGCTGCCGTCCGCGCCCAGGCTGCCGATCTCGATGAAGGTCTTGAGCAGGTGGATCGAGGAGATGCCGATGATCGACAGCGCCAGCTTGACCTTCAGTACCGAGGCATTGACGTGGCTCAGCCACTCCGGCTGGTCGGGGTGGTTGTGCAGGCGCAGGCGTGAAACGAAGGTTTCATAGCCACCCACGATCACCATCACCAGCAGGTTGGAGATCATCACCACATCGATCAGGCCCAGTACCGCCAGCATGATCATCTGCTCGGTCAGCTCCGTGGCCGAGTGGATCAGGTGCCACAGCTCCTTGCCGAACAGGAAAACGTAGACGCCCTGCGCCACGATCAGCCCCAGGTAGAGCGGCAGCTGCAGCCAGCGCGAGGCGAAAATCAGCGAGGAAAGCGGGGTCAGGGAGGGCTTGGGGGGCATGGAAAGGAATGCTGCGTTGCAAGAAGGCGCGCAGATTACCGGGCCGCCTTGACCCTGCCAAGCACCGGGCGTGGCTACACTCCAAGACCCGTCCGGTGGAGCTTTCACCATGATCGACCTGTACTACTGGCCCACCCCCAACGGCCACAAGATCACCCTGTTCCTCGAGGAGGCGGGGCTGGAATACCGCATCCACCCGCTCGATATCGGCAAGGGTGACCAGTTCCTGCCCGAGTTCTTGGCCATTTCGCCCAACAACAAGATGCCGGCGATCGTCGACCATGCCCCGGCCGATGGTGGCGCGCCGGTCAGCGTGTTCGAATCCGGCGCGATCCTGCTGTATTTGGCCGAGAAGACCGGTCGCTTCCTGCCGGCCGACCTGCGCGGCCGTGCCGCCACGCTGGAATGGCTGTTCTGGCAGATGGGCGGGCTGGGGCCGATGAGCGGGCAGATGGGCCACTTCAATGTCTACGCACCCGAACGGATTCCCTATGCGATCGAGCGCTATGACAGCGAAGTGCGGCGCCTGCACCGGGTGATGGACAAGCGCCTGGCGCAGTCCCCCTATCTGGCCGGCGAGGAGTACAGCATCGCCGACATGGCCAGTTATCCGTGGATCGGCGCCTATGACAGGCTGCCGGTCGATTTCGACGCCTTCCCCTACCTGCAGCGCTGGCACCAGGCCATTGCCGCCCGCCCGGCCACGCAGCGCGCCTACGCCCTCGGCCCGACGGTCAATCCGGATGCGGGCAAACCGCTGGACGAGGAGGCGCGCCGGCAGCTGTTCGGGCAGCGCTGAGCGGCATCGCCGGGTCATCACCGGCAGGCTGCCGCTCTGGCGACCTGTCTGCCGCCCTCGTATTTCCGGTCGCAGGCCGTGCCGTGGGCGATAGCATCGTCGCGGTGGCGGGGAGTTGCGGCGATTGATCCTGCGCAATGCCGGCGGTGATGGCAGCACCTACGCTGGGCACAGTCGATACGGATACGGGGAGGAAACGATGCATCCGATCTTGCGTGACATGTTGATGGAGCCGGTGGGCTGGCTGACGATTTCCGGGGCGCTGATCATTCTGGGCATTCCGGTGTTCACGGCGTATTTCATCCGCCGCAAGATGCGCGAGGACGAACGCGACAAGCGCTGAGCGGGTACCCGGTTGCCGGGGGACAACCGATGGCAGGGGCGCGGTCGCACGGGCTCGGCTAGGATGGCGCGATCCATTCTGTCGCCGACAGGAATTCCATGCGCCCTCTGTTCCTTGCCCTTGCCATGATGCTCGCCACGCCCGCCGTCCACGCTGAAAAACTCACCCTGGAGGCCATCACCGGCAGCGCGCCGCTGTCCGGGCCGACGCTGATGAAGCCCAAGGTCGCCCCCGATGGTTCGCGGGTGACCTTCCTGCGTGGCAAGGACAGCGACCGCAACCAGCTGGACCTGTGGGAATACGACATCGCCAGCGGCCAGACCCGGCTGCTGGTGGACTCCAAAGTGGTGCTGCCCGGCACCGAGACCCTCAGCGACGAGGAGAAGGCGCGCCGCGAGCGCCAGCGTATCGCCGCGCTGACCGGCATCGTCGATTACCAGTGGTCACCGGATGCAAAAACGCTGCTGTTCCCGCTGGGCGGCGAACTGTACCTGTACGACCTGGGCAAGCAGGGCCGCGAGGCGGTGCGCCAGCTCACCCACGGTGAAGGCTTCAGCACCGACGCCAAGCTCTCGCCCAAGGGCGGCTTCGTCAGCTTCGTGCGCGCGCGCAACCTGTGGGTGATCGACCTGGCCAGCGGCACGCAGCTGCAGCTGACCCGCGACGGCAGCGCCACCATCGGCAACGGCGTGGCCGAATTCGTCGCCGACGAGGAAATGGATCGCCACACCGGTTACTGGTGGGCGCCGGATGACTCGGCGATCGCGTTTGCCCGCATCGACGAATCGCCGGTGCCGGTGCAGAAGCGCTACGAGATGTACGCCGATCGCGTGGAGATGATCGAGCAGCGTTACCCGGCGGCCGGCGATGCCAACGTGCAGGTCAAACTGGGCGTGGTCGCGCCGCGCGAGGGCGCCGCCGCAACCTGGGTCGACCTGGGCAAGGAACAGGACATCTACCTGGCCCGCGTCAACTGGCGCGATCCGCAGCACCTGACCTTCCAGCGGCAGAGCCGCGACCAGAAGAAACTGGAGCTGATCGAGGCCAACCTGGCCGATGGCAAGCAGCGCACGCTCATCACCGAGACCGGCAAGACCTGGGTGCCGCTGCACAACAGCCTGCGCTTCCTCAAGGACGGCCGCTTTGTGTGGTCCTCCGAACGCAGCGGCTTCCAGCACCTGTACCTGGCCAGCGCCGACGGCAGCCAGCTGACCGCGCTGACCTCGGGCAACTGGCCGGTGGACGAACTGCTGGCGGTGGACGAGGACGCCGGCATCGCCTACTTCCGCGCCGGCATGGAATCGCCGCTGCGCAGCGAGCTCTACGCGGTGCCGTTGGCCGGTGGCGCGCCGAAGAAATTGTCGCAGGCCGCCGGCATGCACAGCGCCGCGTTCGCCAACAACGCCAGCGTCTACGTGGACAGCTGGTCCAACAGCACGACGCCGCCGCAGATCGAGCTGTACCGCGCCAATGGCGAAAAGATCGCCACGTTGCTGGACAACAACCTGGCCGATCCGAAGCACCCGTACGCGAAGTACCTGCAGGCGCAGCGCCCGGTCGAGTACGGCACGCTGACCGCCGCCGACGGCAAGACGCCGCTGCATTACAGCTTGATCAAGCCGGAAGGCTTCGACCCGGCGAACAAGTACCCGGTCGCCGTCTTTGTGTACGGCGGCCCGGCCACGCAGACCGTGACCGACAGCTGGCCGGGCCGTGGCGATCACCTGTTCAACCAGTTCCTGGCACAGCGCGGCTATGTGGTGTTCTCGCTGGACAACCGCGGTACCCCGCGTCGCGGCCGTGATTTCGGCGGTGCGCTGTACGGCGTGCAGGGCACGGTGGAAGTGGCCGACCAGCTCAAGGGCGTGGAATGGCTGAAGGCGCAGCCGTGGGTGGATGGCAGCCGCATCGGCGTGCAGGGCTGGTCCAACGGCGGCTACATGACCCTGATGCTGCTGGCCAAGGCCTCCAACCAGTACGCCTGCGGTGTGGCCGGCGCGCCGGTCACGGACTGGGGCCTGTACGACACCCATTACACCGAGCGCTACATGAACCTGCCGTCCGCCAACCCGGCCGGTTACACCGAAGGCCGCGTGCTCACCCATGTCGACGGGCTGACCTCGCCGCTGCTGCTGATCCACGGCATGGCCGACGACAACGTGCTGTTCACCAACTCGACCAGCCTGATGAGCGCGCTGCAGCAGCGGGGCCAGCCGTTCGAGCTGATGACCTACCCGGGGGCCAAGCACGGCCTGTCCGGCGCCAACGCGCTGCACCGCTACCGCATCGCCGAGGACTTCCTCGGCCGCTGCCTCAAGCCCTGAACGGGCATCCGCACGGAAAGCCGGTAACAGCAAAGGCGCCACAAGGCGCCTTTGCTGTCTGCAGCGACTGTCGCGCTGGCGGAGCGGTTACTGCTCCGCGCCCGGCGGCACCCAGATCGCCACGCCGGCCGCGCGCTTCTGCTGGGTGGGAATGCCCACGCTCAGGCCGCCGCCGGAATGGCGTCCATAACTGCCGGCACCGACCGACATGCCCACCGGCGATCTGCCGGCCCCCACGCCCATCAGGATCACGCCATTGGCGCCGAGCGCGGCGGCCTCACGCTTGAGCCGGGCGATGGCGGCATCGGTCTGGCCCTGGGTGCCGAAACCGACCGCGCTGGAGGATTCCAGCTGGGCGATCTCCACCGCACCGGCCGGCGGGGTGGAATAGATCTGTACACTGGCCGGGTCCACCGGCGCACGCGCCTGGCCCAGCATCACCTTGGAGGTGCTGGCGCAGCCACTGGCGGCCAGGGCGAAGCCCAGGCCCAGGATCAAGGTAAGCGGGAGCTTCATGGTTTCACCCTCCGGTGATCGTTGACAGTGGATGATCCGCGCAGCCGGGTGAATCGGCTGCGAATGGCTGGCGGCCGCAGGAAACTTGCAAGACCCGGTTTCCGGGCTATCGTGCTGACTATACGAATCAGGAGTGGAACCGTGGGATTGATCAGTCTGGTCTGGGGTGTCGTGGCACTGCTGTGGATGGTACTGGCGTTCATCCCGTTGCTGGGCTGGGGCAACTGGTTCCTGATTCCGTTCGCCGCGGTGGGCGCGATCATCGCCACCATCGGCCTGTTGTTCACCCACGCCAGCAAGCGTGGCCGCGCCAAGACCGGCCTGCTGCTCAACGCGCTGGTCATCGTGGTCGGGGTGATCCGCCTGTCCATCGGCGGCGGCATCATCTGAACCCGGCCCGCACGCATCCCGGCCTGGTGCCGGTCGACGGCGTAAAATGGCGGACTCCGGCGGTCGATGGCCCTCCGTCCCGGTGACGGAGGGCTGCCGTGCAGCGGGTGCGCGACAGCGTGCCCCGCTGCGACCGTCCGTGCCGGGCACCGTCCGGCCACCGTTTTCCGAATCCAGGAGTACCGCCATGGGACATCCCCATTACCGTCCGCGCCGCATGCGCCACGACGAGTTCTCGCGCCGGCTGATGCGCGAACACACGCTGACCACCGATGACCTGATCTGGCCGGTGTTCGTGCATGCGCTGGACGGCCGTGCGCCGGTCGGCTCGATGCCGGGCGTGGAGCGCATGTCCATCGACGAGCTGTTGCGCGAGGCCGAGCAGGCGCTGGAGCTGGGCGTGCCGGTGATCGACCTGTTCCCGGTGGTCGACGCCTCGCGCAAGTCGCTGGACGCGGCCGAGGCGTGGAATCCGGACGGTCTGGCGCAGCGCGCCGTGCGCGCGCTGAAGTCGCGCTTCCCCGAGCTGGGGGTGATGACCGACGTGGCGCTGGACCCGTACACCACCCACGGCCAGGACGGCATCATCGATGAGGCCGGTTACGTGCTCAACGACATCACCGTGGCGGCGCTGGTCAAGCAGTCGCTGTCGCACGCCGAGGCGGGTGTGGACATCATCTCGCCCTCGGACATGATGGACGGCCGCATCGGCGCGATCCGTACCGCGCTCGATGCCGGCAGCCACATCAACGTGCGTCTGATGGCCTATTCGGCCAAGTACGCCTCGGCCTTCTACGGCCCGTTCCGCGATGCGGTGGGCAGCTCCGGCAACCTTGGCAAGGCCGACAAGAAGACCTACCAGATGGATCCGGCCAACAGCAACGAGGCCATGCGCGAGATCGCGCTGGACCTGGAGGAAGGCGCGGACATGGTGATGGTCAAGCCGGGCATGCCGTATCTGGACATCGTGCGCCGGGTGAAGCAGGAGTTCGGCGTGCCGACCTTCGCCTATCACGTCAGCGGCGAGTACGCGATGCTCAAGGCGGCCGCCGCCAACGGCTGGCTGGACGAGCGCGCGTGCGTGATGGAGACGATGATCGGCTTCAAGCGCGCCGGCGCCGATGGCGTGCTGACCTACTACGCCCCGCAGATCGCGCGCTGGTTGAACGAAGGCTGAGATGGACGGGCTCGACCTGCAACGCTACGGCTGGGTGGTGTGGACGATCGGCGTGGTGCTGTTCGCCGGGGTGATCGCCGCGGTGATCGCCGCGGTGGTGCGCGCCGGCCGCCGGCCACCGGAGCTGCCTTCGGCCGCCGAGCGGTTGCAGCGCGAGGCACCGCTATCGGCGGAGGTCGAGGCCAAGCTGCGTGAGCTGGCCGAGCTGCAGCAAAGCGGCCGGATCGGCGAGGTCGAATACGAGCAGCGTCGCGCCGAAGTGCTGGCGGCAGCGCCCGGGACACGTTAGGCGCACGGCTGGCCGGGCTTCATGCCGCAGACGGTGGCGCCAGGCCTCCGGCCCGGCCCGCGGAGGTCAGCGGCAGTCGTTGTCGCCGTCGCTGGCCGGGGTGCGCATCCGGTACAGGTCCAGGCCGCCGGCACGCGGGGCGCGGGCCTGGCCGCTGACCAGCAGCTCGGTGGGTTTGCTGGCATCGACCAGCGCGCCACGGGTGTCGCCTTCCCCGGTATTGAACGACAGCGCCAGCGGCTCGGCCGTGGCCCAGCGGCCGTGACGGCAATGCGACAGCCACAGCCGGCTGCCACCGGTATGGCCGCCGCGGGCGAACACCAGCGCGCGGCCATCGCCGATCCAGCTGCCGTCGGTTTCGTCGGCACTGCTGTTGATGCCCTGCAACGGCGCCGGCGCGGCAAAGCCGTCACCGTCGCGGCGTGCGTGCCACAGGTCCCAGCCGCCGGCCGCACCGGGCCGCGTGCTGGCCAGCAGCAGGGCGCCATCGCCGGCCAGCGCCGGGGAGCGCTCATCGTGGCGGCTGTTGAGCGGTGCGGGCAGCGGCATTGCCGGGCCGAAACCACCCTCGGCGTCCACTGCGGCCCGGTACAGGTCGAAGCCGCTGCTCCCGCCCTTGCGGTTGGAGGCGAAGTACAGCCAGCGGCCGTCGCTGCTGAGGAACGGGTCGACCTCGTCGGCAGCGCTGTTGAGCGCCAGTGGCTGCGCGTCCATCCAGCGGTTCTCGCGCAGGCTCGCCTGCCACAGGTCCCAGCCGCCGGCACCGCCCTCGCGGTTGCTGGCCCAGATGATGCGCCGGCCGTCGCTGGAGAGCGTCGCGTGGGCCTCGTCGGCGCGGGTGGAGACCACGCCCATGCCTTCGATGCCGAACTCCGAAAGCGCCGAGGCCAGTGGAGTAAAGAGTAGACTCGCAGTCAGCGCGAGCAGCAGTGGTCGGGGCCGCATGTCGGTTCCGCAGGCGATGTCGCGTCCAGTCTAGGTCATGCAGAGGATCACCATGAGCGCTCCCCGCTACGCCGTGTTCGGCCAACCCATTGCCCATTCGCAGTCGCCGTACATCCAGTCCGCCTTCGGCAAGGCGCATGGCATCGCAGTGGATTACCGCGGCATCGAGGCATCCCCCGAGAACTTCGCCGCGGCGCTGGAGGCCTTTGCCGCCGCCGGCGGTGTAGGCGCGAATGTGACCCTGCCGCACAAGGAGGCCGCGTTCGCGCTGTGCGCCACCACCACCTCGCGTGCCACCCGGGCCGGCGCGGTCAACACGCTGCTGCGCAAGGGCGAGCGCTGGCATGGCGACAATACCGACGGCATCGGCCTGGTACGCGACCTGACCGGCCGCCATGGCCTGGACCTGCGCGGCCGACGGGTGCTGCTGCTGGGCGCCGGCGGTGCCGCCCGCGGGGTGGCGCCGGCGCTGCTGGACGCGGGCATCCTCGAGCTGGTGGTGGTCAACCGCTCGCCGGAACGTGCCGACGCGCTGGCCGATGCGATGAACGAGCCGGGCCGGGCGATCTCCGCCTACTGGGACGCATTGCGCGACCTGGGCGACTTCGAGCTGATCATCAATGC
Organism: Stenotrophomonas sp. JC08; assembly: GCF_052180205.1. Classification (NCBI taxonomy): domain Bacteria; kingdom Pseudomonadati; phylum Pseudomonadota; class Gammaproteobacteria; order Lysobacterales; family Lysobacteraceae; genus Stenotrophomonas; species Stenotrophomonas sp. JC08. The sequence continues at coordinate 179,089 of NZ_CP197473.1, forward strand.
CACCTCGGCCGCCCGTGGCGAAGACGCGGCTTTCAACCTGCCGCTGTCGCTGGTCAACAGCATGACCACCGCGGTGGACCTGAACTACGGCGAGGCGGCGATCCCGTTCCTGGCCTGGGCGCGTGCCGCCGGCTGCCGCAACTATTTCGACGGGCTGGGCATGCTGGTCGAACAGGCTGCCGAGAGCTTCCAGCAGTGGCATGGCATGCGCCCGGAAACCGACGCGGTCTACGCCGAGCTGCGTGGCCGTGACGCGGTCCTGGTCACCGCGGACTGACGGCGCAATGGAAAGCACGCAGCTGTTGACAACCCTGCTGCTCTCCCTCGGTTACCGCCTGCCGATCCTGATCGCGCTCGGGGTGGCCCTGGTGATGCTGCTGGACACGCCGCGCGGGCGGGTGCGCAGGGTGGCACTGGCGGCGCTGGGGCTGCTGCTGGTGACCAACCTGGTCGGCGGACTGTTGAGCGTACTGCCGCTGCTGATGATCGCCGGCGGCAATTTCGCCGGCCTCGGCGGTCTGAATACGGTGCTCAGCGTGGCCCATTTCGCGCTGTCGCTGCTGGAGGCGGTCGGCTTCATCCTGCTGGCGTGGGCGCTGGTGCAGGCGCTGCGGCGTCCGCTGCCGGCCGGCAACGGCTGAGCCGGCGGCCGATTCGGTGAAACCCGGCGGCTATGGGAAAATGGCCGCCTTTATCGGAGCAGGCAGCACAGTGGCGTGACGGAAAAAGTGGAAGCACCGCGGACCTTGACCGAGGATCTGAAGACCGGCATCCGCGACGCCTACGCCAAGCTGCAGGCCAACACGCCCGGTTTCAGCACGCGCCGTTCGCAGAGCCAGATGATCGGCGTGGTGTCGCGCGCGCTGGCCACCGGCGGCGTCGGCGTGGTCGAAGCGCCCACCGGCGTCGGCAAGAGTCTGGGCTATCTGACCGCCGGCGTGCCGATCGCGCTGGCCAGCAAGAAGAAGCTGGTCATCAGTACTGGCACGGTGGCGCTGCAGTCGCAGCTGGTCGAGCGCGATATCCCCAACTTCCTGAAGAACACCGGGCTGCAGGCCACGGTGGCGCTGGCCAAGGGCCGCACCCGCTACCTGTGCACGCGCAACGCCGCCGAGGCGCAGGGCGAGGGCGCGCAGGAGGGCATGTTCGGTGACGAGGTGCCGCTGTACGACCGGCCGCTGGCGCCGATCGAGATGGACACCGCCGAGAAGCTGACCAAGGCATTCCTGAACGGGCGCTGGAATGGCGACCTGGACAACGCGCCGGAGGCCATCACCCCCACGTTGCGCCAGCGCATCACCACCCCGGCCTCGGCCTGCGCCGGGCGCCGCTGCGCGTACTCGGCGCAGTGCCCGGTGCTGCGTGCGCGTGCCGAGGTGCGGGACGCGCAGATCATCGTCACCAACCACGCGCTGCTGCTGTCGGCGCTGTCGCTGGGCGACAGCGACAGTGGCCAGCCGCTGATCGCCCCGCCCGGCGAGATGCTGCTGGTGCTCGATGAAGGCCACCATATCGGCAATGTCGCCATCGACCAAGGTGCGGCCAACCTGCCGCTGGACGACATGGCCAAGCGCACCGGGCGCCTGCAGATCCTGATCGCCGGCGCCTACCGCGCGGTGGACAAGGACCGGATCGGCAACCTGCTGCCGAACGAGGCCATCGAGGTCGCGGCGCGGGTCAGCAAGCTGCTCAAGGCCTTCCGCGATGACATCGCCCAGGTATGGATTCCTTCGGCCGAGGATCGCGAGCCGATGTGGCGCGCCGCCAACGGGCGCCTGCCGGAAGCATGGAAGCAGCCGATCGAGGTGCTGGCCGACGAAACCCGCACGCTGCTCAACTGGGCCACGGCCGCCACCTCACTGGTGGCCAAGGGCAAGCAGGAAGACGCCGCCGTCGAGCGCCTGCAGCGCAACCTGGGCATGGCCCAGGAGATGATCGAGCAGCAGTACAACCTGTGGGCCGGCTGGCGCCGCGAGGACAAGGACGGCCAGCCGCCAATCGCGCGCTGGGTGACGCTGTCGCGTGATGGCGATTACATCCTGCACTGCTCGCCGGTGTCGGCGGCGATGGTGCTGCGCAAGCTGCTGTGGGAGGAGGTGGATTCGGTGCTGATGACCTCGGCCACGCTCACTGCCGGCGGCGATTTCCAGTCGCTGGCCATCGACAACGGCATTCCCGAGGACGCGGAGATGGTCTCGCTGGCCTCGCCGTTCGACCTGCCCAACCAGGCCGAGCTGATCGTGCCGAAGTTCCCGGTGCCACCGGACGACCGCGAGCGCCACCCGAAGGAGGTGGCCAAGTACCTGGCCGGGGAACTGGACTGGGACAAGGGCAGCATGGTGCTGTTCACCTCGCGCTGGAAGATGGAGAAAGTGGCCGAGCTGATGCCGGCCACGCTGCGCAAGAAGGTGCTGGTGCAGGGTGAGGGCGCCAAGCAGAAGATGATCGACGAGCACATCCGGCGCACCTCGGCGGGCGAGGGCTCGGTGCTGTTCGGCCTGAACTCGTTTGGCGAAGGCCTGGACCTGCCGGGCGAGGCCTGCACCACGGTGGTCATCACCCAGGTGCCGTTCGCGGTGCCGACCGATCCGCAGACGTCCACGCTGGGCGAGTGGTTCGAAAGCCGCGGTCTGAACTCGTTCAACCTGATCGCCATTCCGCATGCGCTGCGCACGTTGACCCAGTTCGCCGGGCGGCTGATCCGCACCTCGACCGACAGCGGCCGGGTGATCATCCTCGATTCGCGGCTGCTGACCCGTCGCTACGGCAAACGCATCATCGATGCGCTGCCGCCGTTCAAGCGGGTGATCGGCTGACCGTTGCGCAAGGCGTGGCTGGTACCGGCCGGCGCGAGTACGTACAGTGCGCCACCTTCCCCCGCTTGCGACCGGCATGCCCGACTTCACCGCGACCTTTCCCTGGGCACTGCACCTGCAGCGTCTGCAGCAGCGCGATCCGGCGCTGGCACCGCTGGCACTGATCGACGCAGGCGGCGGTCTGAACGCGCGCGGGCTGGCGCTGGAAAAGCTGCTGCGCGCCGGGCAGACGCTGGCGCAGCGGCAGGCCGACGTCACGCTGGTCGCCGATGAGCTGCGCCGTTACCAGAAGTTCGCCCCGCCGGGCCGGCCGTCGCTGCAGCTCGTGCAGCTGCGTCGGCAGCAGTCGACGGTGCAGCAGGCGCAGCGGGTGGCCCATCAGGCCCTCATCCGCGACGCCGACGCCTTCGCGCGGGCGATGCCGCTACAGGTGCCGGCCAAGCTGGGCACGTGGGTGACCGTCGAGCGCTGGCTGGCCGCGCATCTGGCCGGTCCCGCCGCAGACGGCTGAGCGCGCTCAGTCGCAGGGCGGATGCAGCGAAGGCTGCAGCGCGGCCAGCTGTTGCAGCTCGTGTTGCCGTTCCAGCGTCACCCGCAACTGGCAGGCCGTGCCATTGAGGTACATGGCGGTGTTGTCGAACATCGTCTGGTAGGCCGCGCACTGGATCTGCCGGTACTGCTGCCAATGCTGTTGTGCCTGCGCCAGTGCCGCGCCCACCCCGGCACAGCGCGGCGCCGCCAATGCCTGCAGGCGCCGCTCGATATCCGCGTCGAGGGTGGCGGTGGCCGCCTCCAGGCACTCGCCGGTTGCCGCGCCGCCAACCCGGTATTGCGGGTCGCGCAGGCAGGCCTGCAGCTGCCGTTCGTAGCGCTGCTGCGGTGTGGGCGGAGGCGGTGCCGCCGCCACGGTTCCTGCGAGGGTGGCCATCAGGCCGGAGATCAGGCCGGAGATCATCCAGCGTGTGCGGCGGTGGAGGTGCATCGCTTGCTCCCGGTGGTGGGCGACAGGCTCAGTGCCAGAGCCCGAGGATCAGGCCGAACAGCACGAACTGCACGCTGTGGTAGCCGCCGTCGATCGCCCACAGTCTGCCGCTGCGCCGGGCGAACTGGTAGTTGATGCCGAAGCTGGTGGCGACCAGGCCCAGGCCGGCCACCCCACCGCACAGCAGTGCCTTGCGCAGTTCCGGTTGCGGGCCGAGCAGCCAGGCGAACGCCAGAGCGGCCAGCAGCGAGAACACGAAGCTGATGCCGAATACCTTGCCCGGATGCCCCGGTGGCACTTCACCGCCGTTCTCGCGGTTCCATGCGCGGCCGAACAGCAATGGCGAATACCACAGGCCTCCCAGCAGGAAGCTGGAAACGGCGGCCGACAGCACGGCATAAAGATTCATACAACTCCCAGTGGCCCGTGGAGGATCCCGCACCATCGTCATTGCCGGTGACGCGCATGCCGTTTGTACCTGCCGGGCAGGCGGCAGGCAACGCCGGCTTTCCCCGCCACTGCGAATCACCCCCGGCAGCGGCCCCCCGCGCGCACCCTGCGCGCCGGTGAGGTGCTGCTTACGACTCGGGGCGGTTCAGCAGCGCGGTCATCGCGGCGGCATCCTCGCGGCTGAGAAACAGGTATTCCAGCTCGGCAGCGCCGAACTTGTCTTCCAGCTCGTGCATGCGCACCGGGTGGTTGCCGAAGCGGTAATGGGTGCTGCCGTCGCTGTCATCCTCGATGGCATATACGCCGAACGAGGGTGGATTGGTCAGCGTGCCTTCCGGCTTGACGGAAGAAGGGTCGATGGCGCGCTCGATGAGGTCGTCTAGGTCGGTCATGTCAGTGCGGAAATGCGATGGGGGAGATGAAAGTCGGTCGGCTGCCGGCGGATGTTGCCGGGCCGGGGGAGTCCGGACAGTCGCGTTGATAGCCCGGAGCAGGTGCATTGGAGGTGATTGCTACGGGCGGCACCGCGCTTGCTGCCGCCGGTAGGGGTAGCGGCGGGGTGGGCGCGTGCTTGAACACCGGCATGCCCGTTCCGGCCATAGCGACGGCCCACAAACTGCGAACCGCCACACGTCGTCCAGGCCCGTGCAGGAGCGGCTGCGCGAGGCGGTGGTGTTGGCGACGGCAGGTGGTGGCGTGGGACTGTGGAAGGGGCATGGCAGGCCTCGAATGGGCGCAGCCTGCCGTTAGTTTCGCGTTAAAACAAGCCCGTCATGGTCGTAGTCCGGCAAACAGCCCGATCCGGCATGCTCAGCGGCTGCGGGCGTGCCGCGCCAGAGCGCTGCACAGCGCGATGAACGCGGTGAAAGCGGCCATCGACAGGAACTGCATCCGGGTCTGCGGCGAGACCATCAGCAGCGCGAAAATCACCGCAAGGATCGCCAGTGCCAGTACCGTCAGATACGGGAACCCGGCCATCCGGAACGGCAGCGGCGTGCCCAGGCGGTCGGCGCGGCGGCGCAGGATCAGCTGAGACAGCAGGGTCAGGGTCCACACCAGCAGGCAGGTGGAGCCGACCACATTGAGCAGCACCGGCAGCACCTTGTCCGGGTACAGCAGCTCCAGCACGGTAGCGCCGAAGCCGAACAGCACGCTGGCCAGCACCGCGACCACCGGCACCTGGCGGGCGTTGGTGCGCGCCAGCCAGCGCGGGGCCTCGCCGCGTTCGGCCAGCGAGTGGATCATGCGCGAGGCGCCGTACAGGTTGGCGTTGAGCGCCGACAGCAGCGCGATCACCGCGATCAGGGTGATGGCGGTGGCGGCGCCGGGGATGTTGGCCACGTCCAGCACCGCAGCGAACGGCGATTTCAGCGCCTCGCTGTTCCACGGCACCACGGCGATGATCACGCCGATCGAGCCGATGTAGAACACCAGGATGCGCCAGGCCACGGTACGGATCGCGCGTGCCAGGCTGCGCTCCGGGTCCTGGGTCTCGGCCGCGGCCACGGCCACGATCTCGGTGCCACCGAAGGCGAAGATCACCACCAGCAGCGCCGCGCCGATGCCGGCCAGTCCCTTGGGCATGAAGCCGCCATGGGCGGTGAAGTTGCCCAGCCCCGGCGAGGCCACGCCCGGCAGCAGGCCCAGCAGCAGCGCGATGCCGACCAGGATGAAGGCGATGATTGCGCCGACCTTGAGGATCGCGAACCAGAACTCGAACTCGCCGTAGTTCTTCACCCCCAGCAGGTTGATCGCGGTGAACACCAGCATGAATGCCAGCGAGGTCAGCGGCACCGACAGCTGCGGCCAGAGCGTGGCCAGCAGGCCGGCCGCACCGACCGATTCGGCGGCGATCACCACCACCAGCTGCGCCCACCACAACCAGCCCACGGTAGCCCCGGCGGTGGCGCCCAGCGCATCGGCGGCATACACCGAGAACGCGCCGCTGGCCGGCCGTGCGGCGGCCATCTCGCCCATCGCGTGCATCATGATGATCACCAGCGTGCCGGCGACCAGGTAGGAAATCAGCACCGCCGGCCCGGCGGCCTGGATGCCGACGCCGGAACCGAGGAACAGGCCGGCGCCGATCGCGCTGCCCAGTCCCATCATGATCAGCTGGCGCGGCTTGAGCGCGCGTTCCAGTTTCTGCGACGGCGCGGTGGCCGGGGCCGAAAGATTGGCGGGCATCGGTGTGGTTCTAGGTTGAAGAGGCGACACCATACCGTGTCCGCCCGGTGCCGTGTCTGTCCCGAAGGTTGGGGCGGAAGTGGCCGTACTCATGCGGCTGTGCAGCAAAGCAGTGGCGAGACGCGGCGGGAATCTTGCGCCGGGCAAAGGCCCGCATCGCCGCCGCTGGCGGTGCTGATCCCGGCCGGGCGCTGTCCGCTTGCCGAAGATGCAACGGCCACGCTGCCGCCGGTGTCCGGGGCGCTGTCAGGCGGGAGGGAGTTGTTGAGGGTCGAGCGGCAAACCCGCTTCACCTCGCGCGGGCCTGGATCAGGCGGCGAGCTCCCGAGACGGTAGGCGTGATCTCCGCCCGCTGACGCCACATCATCGACGTGGCGTCAGCGGCGGGAAACCATCGCGCCGGCGCATTCCAGAACCAGCCCGCAGGCCTTATTCCGTGGTTTTCCAGCGGCTGACCTTGTCCATCAGGACCTTCATTTCCGCGCCATTGTCAGGCAACTGATCCACTGGCACGTCGAGGTGGTTCAGCGGGAATGCCGGCTGGTACTGCGCAAGCACCGGGCGCGTCACGTCCATCGGATAATCCGGGATCTTGCGGCCCTTGCGCAGCGCGGCGATGTCGATCTCGGCTTCAATGATCGCCTCATCATTGCTCGGATCTTCCGCCAGTATCTCGCCGCGCGGATTGACGATGATCGAGCCGCCACCCATCTTGGCCCACGGGCTGTCCGCCGGGAACGTGATGTTCGACATTGCCGAGTAGTAGTTGTTGAAACTGGCGGTGGCCATGACATCCAGCTTGGAGAACAGCGTGGAGGTGCGGAACATGATCTCGACACCCCGCATGGCATACGCCGCGAAGACCATGGTGTCGCGCTGGACCGTGCTCACGGCGATGTTCCCGTACTCGGTCCGCAGCACCGGGAACAGTGCTTCCTCACCGTACATCGCGACATATTTGTCGTAGACGTTCTCGATGGTGGTGGTGGGGATCTCCATATCCGGCTGGTAGTTCTTGACGTTGCGGGTCTTCCAGAACTTCTCGGCCACTTCGCCATCGCGGCCGATGACCGTGTTCAGGCTGAGGATGTGGCCCGGCCACGCAGCGTCGCGCGCGTAGCTGCCAAAGATGATGTAGGTGTCGCACTGTTTTGCCAGCTTGCCCAGCGCTTCGGTTTCCGCTCCCGGGATCTGGATCGTGAACTTGAGTTTTTCTTCGCGTTTGCCGTCGGAATAGCCGGTCAGCGGGAACTCGTTGAACAGGATGAAGTCGGGCTTCCTGCCTTCACTGCAGGCCCGCTCCGTGAGGTCGGTCATCTGCTGCAGGTTGTGGGCAAGCCCCTGTTCGATGGTGGGGAAGTCCTGCAGGTTGCGCGTCAGGTTCTGTACGACCTTGATCACTACCTTGTCTTTTTCCAGTGGCACCTGGGCGTAGCTGCCATCTTTTTCGACAAGGGGGGTGGCGTGCGCGCCCGCTGTGGAGAGCGCAACTGCCAGGGCAAGGAGCTGCAAGGGGGTGTTGGCCATATCTGATCTCTACTAAGAGGCACCATCCCGTCGGGGCTGGTGCCAGGAAGGGATGGTGCCGCTACGTGTCGATCAGGCTTCCAGCGACTCGCCGTTGAAGCTCGGACCGCTGATCTTGCGCCAGTCACGGCTGACGAACTTCTCGTCGATCAGGGTGCGCTGCACCAGCACGCCGTTCTTGTACCAGTGCCACACGCGATTGCGCAGCTGGCCGTCGTCGGAAAGCTGGATCATTTCATACAGCTCCATGCCTTCCTCGCCCTTGCGCTGCCAGTACAGCATCAGCGTGCGGTGGTGATCGTCGGCCGGGATCTCAGTGCACCAGCCGTAGATCAGCTCGTTGTCGAAGATGATGCGGCCGAACGAATAGGTGGTCTTGAAGTCGCGGACTTCGGTTTTGCCGTCGGCCCAGCTGTAGTGGTTGGTCTGGTGGTACGGCACCTGGTCATCGCCGGTGATGCGGCAGACCAGACGCGACTTGTGTTCGTCGATCTTGTCGCCGTTGGCATCGTAGTAGCGGTACACGCCATCCCAGACACCTTCGTGTTTGGCGAGGTTGGGCATGTGCTTCTGCAGATCGGTCATGTGCTTTCCTTGAGTGTGGTCATTGATGGGCGACGCGCATGGCGCCTTACTGGTCGCGAAGTTCGTCCATGACTTCTTCCATCGGCACGTCCATAGCACCGCCTTCCAGCGCCTCGGTTTCCTGCTGCACGATGCGCAGCACCCGGGCGATGTATTCCTTCATCCACAGCGTGCGCTGTGCTTCCGCTTCACGGTCCGGGTGGAACTGGTCCAGTTCCTCGCGGCTGAGCAGGCCTTTCTGTTCGATCAGACGTTCCAGCGCGTCCAGGCGCTGGTGGGTTACCGCGTTCTCCATGGCGATGGCCATGGCGATGGAGAGCACGCGCTCCACATCAGGGTCCTTGAAAAAATACGGGCGCTTGCCGCGGGCGCGGCTGCCGGCCAGGGCGATCGGATCGATGCTCATGCTTTCCAGGCTCCAAACATGGTCCACAGCGCGGCGCGGCCGTGGTCTTCGCCGTTTTCGCTGGCGACCGGGAAGATGTCCCGGTCGACCACGCCACGGACCTTGGTTTCGAAATAGCGGTCATTGTCGAAGCCGGCCGCGGCCATCATCTGGCGCAGGTCGTATTCGTGCATCACGCCCCAGAACGGCTCGTTGTTGTTGTAGGTGTCCCAGTCACGGATGAACTGCTCGTACAGGTCCAAGCCGTGGTATTGCGGTTGTTCCAGGTGCGCGGTGAGGCCGCCGGCGGCGAGCAGGCGGTGGACCTCACGCAGCTTCACCGGCATCGCCTTGGACGAGCTTTCATGCCAGAACATGGCGGTGGTGATCAGGTCGAAATGGCCATCGGGATAGTCCAGCGCCTCGCCATTGGCCTGGCGGAAGCGGATGTTGTTCACCCCCAGCGCACGCGCGCGGGCGTGGGCATAGCGCAGCATCGGTGCAGCCACGTCGACGGCGATGACTTCGGCATCCGGGAACGCCTGCGCCAGCGGCACCGCGTTGTGGCCGACGGTGCAGCCGATATCGAGGATGCGGCGCGGCTTGAACTGCGGGTGCTCTTCCTTCAGCCATTGCGCCAACGCCTGGCCGCCACCGTCGTTGTAGCGGCCGAGCATGCCGCCGGTGGTGGCGAAAATGCCGCAGTCGTAATTGGCCGCCGCCGATACGTCATCGGCCAGCAGCTCGGTGTGGTAGCCGCCGGGCATGCAGTGGATGTCCACCGCGCTGGCATAGCGCGGCACCTTCACCGAGGCATCCAGCTGCAGGCCGTCGTCGCTGGCGTTGAACGCGCGGGTCTTCTCGATCAATGCGTCGATCTGCTTGAGCACCAGGCCGCGGCCGGCCTGCTGGCGCATCTCCATGGTGTTGCGGCGCAGGGCGCTCCAAGTCTGGTAGATGCCATCGCCGGCCATCGCCTTGCGGATCTCGTGGCGGCTCTCCGGGGCGCGGCCCTTTTCCTTTTCGAACGCCGGCTTCACCCGCTGCTCGTACGCCAGCTTGACCTTGGGACCGAGCTGGGTGGAGAGGTAGCCGTTGAGGTTGGCCAGGAAATCGAAACGGGCGGTGTCGTCGTGCGCACTCTCGGGAAACACCGCGTGGCGACCGACGTGTTGCCAGCTGGGGGGCAAGGCTTGTTGGCTCATGGCGCACTCCTGAGTTGAGGGTCAAGCAAGTTCTAAAGTTATGTCTATATGTCATGCAATTCCGGCGCCAGTCAACCACTTCGACCATACCTGTTCGCGACCGGTGAAAACCGCCGATGGACCTGTGCCCACGGAAGCAGGGCCCAGGCGATTGTCCGGACAGGTGGCGAGGACGCATGGACTGGTTGCCGCCGCCAAAACATGTTGCAAAGCAGCATGTTGCGCGCCGGTGCCGGGTGCCCGCGGCCGCTGGGGCCGCGGGATTGCAGCGGTAGCACAGGGTCGCTGCAAAGGTGTTACAAATGATTGGACAATCATGTACTAATGATATAGCTATATAGCATCCAGCGACGGGTCAAAAACCTGTCCTTCGCACTACGGAGCAGGTCAGGACACCGGTCTTGTCGCTCCACTTCAAACGGGGAGTCGGGCGTGATTCGAATGTCATCGGTTTTGCTGGCCGCCGCAATGGCACTTTCGCCACAGGCGCATGCACTGGATCTGCAGTCCGAAGCCGGCAGCCTGGAGGCCATGGTCAAGCTGCGCTGCTCGCTGGATCCGCAGCAGGAGGAGATCCTGTGGTGGGCCGGCACCCTGTTCGCGCAGGAGCCGGGCAAGAAGGCGGCGCCGCTGATGGGCTTTGAGGGCTACAACATCTGCCGCGCGGAAAAGCAGTCCGATGGCGTGTGGCGGCTGTACACCCGCGAGCTCACGTTCTACCGCGACCTGAAGACCGGCAAGATCATCGACAGCTGGGACAACCCGCTCTCGGGCGAGCGCAACGAAGTGGTGCAGGTCGCCAACGACCCGGTCAACACCGTGCTCAACGCGCCGGGCCGGCCGCTGCACCTGCCGTGGGTGGAAGCCGGTGACGAAGTGATGCTGACGCTGAACATCCCGCTGGCCTATCCCAACCCGCTGCAGCCGGCCGAATTCCCGGCCGAGTCCAGCGGCCCGACCTACATGGGCTCGGAGCACTTCATGTTCTTCGCCCCGCGCGCAGCCATGGAAGACCCGGCACTCAAGAGCGTGCCGGTGACCTATGGCTGGACCCGTGTTGGGCCATGGCTGCCGTGGATGAAGCTGGGCAGCCGTCCGGGCAGCCTGCTGTACATCGCCCAGGGCAACAAGCGCGCCTCGGTCGACGAACTGCCGGCCGACATCCAGGAACTGGTGCGCAGCAAATACCCCGAATACGCCCGCGCGCCTGAAACCTGGGTGCAACCGAACATGACCAGCTGGAGCTACTACAAGCAGCTCCAGCAGCAGCGTGCGGCGGAAAAGCAGGACTGAAGCACGGATTCAAAGGACGGAACCCTCCCCCAACGCCGGTGCATCCATCCATTCTTCCATTCCGATCATCTCTCCAGTCGGGACATCCATGAAAAACATCAAGCCAGATCTGCTGTACTCCTCCATCACGCTCGCCCTGCTGCTGTGTGCGGGCAATGCCGTCGCCGACGTGGGCGAAGAGGCCGGCGCGCCGCCGGCAAGCGGCAATGCCACCGTCCACAGCCTTGACCAGATCACCGTGACCGCGCGTGGCGTGGCCGAGCCGCTGCAGCAGATGCCGCTGCCGATCTCGGCTATCTCCGAGGCCACCATCGAGAAGAAGGGCCTGGTGGATGTGCGCGACATCGCCGCCATGTCGCCGAGCTTCTCCTTCAAGTCCGGCTACGGCCGTGGCTTTGACCGCCCGGTGATCCGCGGCATGTCCAACATCCAGGGCGAGGCCAATGCCTCGTTCTTCATCGACGGCATCTACGTGGAAGGCGACATTTCCAGCTACGGCCTGGAAAACATCCAGCGCGTGGAAGTGGTGCGTGGCCCGCAGTCGGCCGCTTACGGCCGTCGTACCTTCTCCGGTGCGGTGGACTTCATCACCCGCCGCCCGGGCAGCGCCCCGGGCACCAAGCTGACCCTGGGCGCTGGCAACTATGGACAGGAAAAGCTCGGCCTGTTCCACTCCGGTGGCAGTGAGGACGGCACCTTTGGCTACGACATCAGCGTCAACAAGCGTGGCAATGATGGCCTGTTCTACAACCAGACCTCGCAGAAGAAGGACCTGGGCGGTACCGAGACCATCAGCGGCATGGTTGCCGTGGCCTGGTCGCCGACCGAGAAGCTGGACATCACCGCCCGCGTGATGCAGCAGAAGAGCCGTGACGAGCATTTCGCCATTGCCACCATCGGCAGCGAGAACCTCAACTGCTACCTGCCGCAGGAAACCGGTGCGCTGTACTTCGGCCTGTACCCGATCCTGGCCAACCGCCACCGCGGTTACTGGTGTGGCGATGTCAAGGCACCGACCGAGTACGGCATCAATACCGATGAGTTCACCGCTGCCGGCTACTTCGCCGGGCGCAAGACCGATTTCCTGCGCACCAGCCTGCGTGCCGAATACTTCTTCGACAACAACTGGACGCTGACCTCGACCACCGCCTACAACGACAGCAGCACCTACGCCGGCACCGACCAGGACTACAGCTCCGATCGCGGCTACGGCGGTGCGTTTGAAACCTTCACCAACACCGCTGTGAAGAACTGGTCGCAGGACCTGCGCCTGAGCAGCGACCAGTCGCTGGCAGTGTCCGGTCTGGCCGGCCTGTACTACTACAACCAGCAGGCTCAGCCGGGTTGGCTTGGCGACCTGACCGGCTTCGTGCTGCCGGGCAACCGCTCGGTGGTGCCGGTGCCGACCAACCCGGATGACGAGACCACCAACAAGGCCGTCTACGGCATGGTGAACTGGAAGATCAACGAGCAGTGGACCACCTCGATCGAGGCCCGCTATGCGTGGGATGAAATCAGCAAGGGTGGTGTGGACCGTCGCGTGCTCGGTGCCAGCACCTACGTCCAGCCGTGGGCGTTGAATGAAACCTTCACCAGCTTCACCCCGCGCTGGACCCTGAGCTACCAGGCCGCCGACAACCTCAACGTCTACGGTCTGGTCTCCAAGGGCACCAAGCCGGGCGGCTTCAATGCCGACGTCTACCGCGCCGACTTCCTGGACAGCGAGCGTGACCGCCTGATCGCTGCCGGCGTTGATTCGTTCGAGGAAGAAGAGGCCACCAACTACGAGCTGGGCATCAAGAGCGACTGGCTCGATGGCACCCTGCGCGTGAATGCCAACGTCTACCTGATCGACTGGACCAACCAGCAGCTGACCCTGACCGGCCCGGTCACCCGTCGCAATGGCACCCTGTTCTCGACCAGCTACACCACCAACGTCGGTGAGTCGGAAATCCAGGGCTTCGAGCTGGAAAGCCAGTGGGTGTTCGCCCAGGGCTGGCTGGCTTCGCTGGCCTATTCGTATACCGATGCCGAGATCAAGAACTTCGTCAACCAGGACCAGGCTGACCTGTTCAGTTCGGCGGTTGCACCGAGCCTGAGCGACCCGGCTGCCAATGCCGCCGGTTACACCCTGCCGCGCGTGCCCAAGCACAAGGCCACCCTGGGCCTGATGTATGACGGCGCGTTCGCCAATGGCTGGGAATACACCCTCAACACCGACGTGGCCTACGAAGGCCGCCGGTATGTGCAGGTGGACAACCTGGCCTCGATGGGCGCGGCAACCCGCACCAACCTGCGCTTCACCCTGCGGCCGAGTGACAGCCTGCAGGTCAGTGCCTACGTGACCAATGCCTTCAACGACCGCACCCCGGAAGAAGCACAGCGCGCCATCGACCCGATGGCCTATGTCGCCCTGCCGGCCGTGCCGCCGTTGAGCGGCCTGGCGGTGAGCAACCTGCGTGACTTCGGCATTTCGCCGGCAATGCCGCGCATGTACGGTGTGGAAGTCAGCTACAAGTTCTAAGTACCAATCCACCGGCCTGGCAGCAGCCAGGCCGGTCACTATTCAAGGGCAGGCAGTATGCACAGACGACATTTCCTTGCAGGCCTCGGGGCCGCATCGGCGTTGGCGATGCTGCCGGCCCAGGCACGCAGTATCGGCCGCGGTGCCGCACGCAGCGATGTGCTGGTCATCGGCGCCGGCCTGGCAGGCCTGGCCGCCGCGCACCAGCTCGAAGCCGGCGGTGCGCGGGTGAGGGTGCTGGAGGCCTCCGATCGCATCGGTGGCCGTTTGCATACCGTGGTCCGCAACGGGCTGCGTTTTGAAATTGGCGGGGTCGAGGTCGGCACCGGCTATGCGCGCGTGCATGCCCACGCCCAGCGCGTGGCGGTGGGCATCGAGCCGCCGGCCGTGGCCCGCCCGCCGGCCAGTGGCATGGGCTTCCAGCTCGGCGATGGGATCATCCCGTCCTCGCAGTGGGGCAGCAGCGCGTACAACACCCTGGCCGGGCGCGAGCGCGAGCTGCCGCCGACCCTGCTGCTGAGCACCGCCCTGAATGAAAACGCGCTGCCGGCGCTGGACAGCTGGAGCGACCCGGCCAACCTGGCCCTGGATGTCTCGCTGGCCCAGCATCTGGCCGCCAGGGGCTGGTCGGACGCTGCCATCGGCCTGATGGATGTCGGCAGTCCCTATTCCTCGCTGCATACGGTGAGCGCGCTGGACGTGCTGCGCCGCGATGCCCTGCGCCGTTACGGCGCCCCGGGCACCGGCTGGGTGGCCGGTGGCAGCCAGGCGCTGCCTGAGGCCATGGCCGCCTCGCTGTCGGCCGAGGTGGTACGCAATGCCCAGGTCGCGGCCATTGAAAGCAGTGGCCGTGGCGTGCAGGTACGTTGTGCCGATGGCCGCCGTTTCCAGGCCGGCCATGTGGTACTGGCCATTCCCAGCCTGCCGCTGTCACGCATCGTCATCGACCCGGCACCGCCGGCCGCGCAGCAGGCCATCTGGGCCGAACGTGGCGGCAATGCGGTGACCACCGTGCACCTGCAGCCGACCCGCCCGTTCTGGGAAGAGGACGGCCTGCCGTTGTGGCTGTGGGGCACCGGTGCGCTGCAGCGCGTGTTTGCCGTGCCCGGCGAGGACGGGGCGATCAACCGCCTGATCGTCTGGCTCAGTGGTGCGCTGGCCGAAAAGGCCGACACCCTGGATGCGGCCACCCGCGCGCAGTGGATCATCGACGAGTTCGCCCGCGTGCGCCCGGCCAGCCGTGGCGCCCTGCAATTGCTGGAAACGCGCAGCTGGGGCGGTGAACCGCTGGCCGGTGGCGCGTTTGCCGAGATCAAGCCGGGGCGCTTTGCGCAGACCCGGCAGTGGAACAACACCCCGTTCGGCCGGCTGCACTTTGCCGGCGAGCAGACCGAGCTGCATGTCCCGGGCATGGAGGCTGCCGTGCAGTCCGGCGAACGCGCCGCTGCCGCCATCCTGTCCGCCTGAATACCGTAACTTCACCCCCACCGCCCAGCACCTGTGTGTGCCAGTGAGAATTGCATGAGCCTGAATCCGTTTGACCTGTACGACGTTGCCTCCCTGCTCACCGAAGAAGAGCGTGCCATCCAGGAATCGGTGGCCCGTTTCACCAACGAGCGCGTGCTGCCGATCATCGGTGACTGCTTTGACAAGGGCAGCTTCCCCAAGGAACTGATCGCCGAAGTGGCCGGGATGGGCCTGCTCGGTGCGACCCTGCCCGAACAGTACGGCGGCTCCAACCTGGGCTATGTCAGCTACGGCCTGATCTGTCAGGAGCTGGAGCGCGGTGACTCGGGCCTGCGCAGCTTCGTCTCGGTGCAGAGCTCGCTGTGCATGTACCCCATATATGCCTACGGCAGCGAAGAGCAGCGCATGCGCTGGCTGCCGGACATGGCCGCCGGCAAGGTCATCGGCTGCTTCGGCCTGACCGAAGCTCATGGCGGTTCGGACCCGGCCAGCATGAAGACCCGCGCGGTCAAGGACGGCAACGAGTGGGTGATCAACGGTTCGAAGATGTGGATCACCAATGCACCGATGGCCGACATCGCCATCGTCTGGGCCCACACCGAAGACGGCATTCAGGGCTTTGTGATCGAGAAGGGCACCCCGGGCTTCACCGTGCAGGAAATCAAGCACAAGATGAGCCTGCGTGCCTCGGCCACCGGCGCCCTGTTCTTTGACAACGTGCGCGTGCCCGATGCCAACCGCCTGCCCAACGTGAAGGGCCTGAAGGGTCCGCTGGGCTGCCTGACCCAGGCCCGCTACGGCATCACCTGGGGGCCGATCGGCGCCGCCGTGGCCTGCCTGGAAGAAGTGCTGGCCTACACCAAGGAGCGCATCCTGTTCGGCCGCCCGGTCGCTGCCACCCAGAGTGCGCAGATCAAGATGGCCGACATGGCCCGCCGCATCACCGCCGCACAGCTGCTGTCGCTGCAGCTGGGCCGGCTGAAGGAAGCGGACAAGATGCAGCCGACCCAGGTCAGCATCGCCAAGTGGAACAACTGCCGCATGGCCATCGACATCGCCCGCGAATGCCGTGACCTGCTCGGCGGCGCCGGCATCACCACCGAGCATGCGGCCATCCGCCATGCGCTGAACCTGGAATCGGTGATTACCTATGAAGGCACCGAGACCGTGCACCAGCTGGTGGTCGGCCGCGAGCTGACCGGCATCAACGCGTTCTGACCATGCAGCGCGTGCCGGCCACGATGCAGGCTGTGTGTCTGCGCGCCATCCCGGAAGGGATGCCGCAGCTGTCGGACTTTTCGCTGCAATCGTTGCCGGTGCCGCAACCGCGAGCCGGGCAGGTGCTGGTGCGCCTGTACTGGCTCTCGCTGGACCCGTTTTTGCGGGCCCAGCTGGGTGGGCGCTACGTGGCCCCGTGCCCGCCGCTGGGCGCGATCGTGCCCGGTTATGCGGTGGGCCAGGTGGTGGACGATGACTCCGGGCGTTTTGCGGCCGGCACCTGGGTCACCGGCCTGCTGGGCTGGGCGCAGTACGCGGTGGCCGATGCCAATGCCGTGCAGGCGGTGGATGCAACACTGGCGCCGCCATCCACCGCGGTCGGTGTGCTGGGCATTCCCGGGCTCACCGCCTGGGCCGGGGTGCGCCGGATCCTGGATCCGCAGCCCGGCCAGACGATTGTCATCTCCACCGCTGCCGGTGCGGTCGGCTCGGTTGCCGGGCAGCTGTGCAAGGCCGCCGGTGCGCGGGTGGTGGGGCTGACCAGCACGGACGAAAAGTGCGCCCTGGTCACCGGCACCTATGGCTTTGATGCCTGCGTCAATTACCGCGCCCCTGATTTTGCCGATGCCCTGCGTGCGGCCTGCCCGCAGCGCATCGATGGCTATTTCGACAATGTGGGCGGCGCGGTGCTGGAAACCGTGCTCGACCAGCTGGCACTGCGCGCCCGCGTGGTGCTGTGCGGCCTGAGCGACCAGTACAACCGTGCGCAGCGCCCGCCCGGCCCGAATCTGGGCCCGGTGATCGGCGCGCGCGCGCGGCTGGAAGGGCTGGTGGTGTACGACCATCTGGCCGACTTCGGTATCTGCCGCCAGCAGCTGGCCGGGCTGATCGGCGCTGGCCAGCTGCACTACCGCGAGCACATCCATCACGGGCTGGAACAGGCCGCGGCCGGCTTCATCGGCCTGCTGCGAGGTGAAAACACCGGCAAGGCCCTCGTTGCAGTGGAACATCCGTAATGCACGCAATTACCCGTCATTTCATCGACCTCAACGGCCGCCAGGTGCATTACCGGCGCGCAGGGCAGGGCCCGGCGCTGCTGCTGATCCACCAGTCGCCGCAGAATTCGCGCATGTGGGCCGAGATGATCGCCCGCTACGCGCCGCACTTCACCGTGATCGCCCCGGACACGCCGGGCTTCGGCTATTCCGATCCGCTGCCGGCTGACGGCCCGCGTGACATGGCTGCCTTCGGCCACGCCACCTGGGAGCTGGTCCAGGCCCTGGGGCTGGAGCGGGTGGCCGTTTTCGGCATGCATACCGGCGGCCTGGTCGCCACCTGGCTGGCCTGGGCCCACCCGGAGGCCGTGAGCGCCCTGGTGGTGGACGGCTATGCCGCCTTCACCCCGGAAGAAAGCGCGCTGTACGGCGATGCCTACCTGCCGCCGTTCGTGCCACAGTGGGACGGCAGCCACCTGCGCTGGCTGTGGTGCCGGATCCGCGAACAGAAATATTTCTTCCCGTGGTACGACGGCCGCGCCGCCGCGGCCATGGCGATCCCGCCGGCCACGGTGCAGGCCACCCATGACGCGGTGATGGACGTGCTGGACGTGGGCGACCACTACCGCACCGGCTATGCCGCTGCCTTTGCCCACAATGACCACCATTGGGTGCGCGAACTGCGCGTGCCCAGCCTGATCGTGTTCCGCCACGGCGACCCGCTGCTGGCCCACATGCCGCGCCTGACCGACCTGCCGGCCAATGTGGCCGTGGTCGAGGAGCCGG
Organism: Stenotrophomonas sp. JC08; assembly: GCF_052180205.1. Classification (NCBI taxonomy): domain Bacteria; kingdom Pseudomonadati; phylum Pseudomonadota; class Gammaproteobacteria; order Lysobacterales; family Lysobacteraceae; genus Stenotrophomonas; species Stenotrophomonas sp. JC08. The sequence continues at coordinate 197,509 of NZ_CP197473.1, forward strand.
GCAGCATCCCGGCCATGCTGCAGCGCTTGGATACCTGGCTGCCGGCTACCCTGGCCGCCGAGCCGATGGCCCCGGCCATCGTCCAATCGCCCCGTGCCGACCATTGGCAGCGTGTGTTGGTGGGCTCTGTTGCCGGCGAGGTGGCCGGCTGGCTGCGCCGCGGGCAAGGGCCGCTGTCGGTCTGGCTGCACGCGCCGGGCAGCGCCCCGTTCACTCCGGCCGATGTGGCCGCCGAGGGCCCGCTGCTGCTGGTGGACTTGCCCGGCCATGGTGCCTCCAGCGAGACCGATGCCACCCTGGATGTGGCCACCCTGGTGGCCGGCATTGCGACCCTGATCGATGCCTGTGCGCCGGAGGCAACGCTGCAGCTGAGCCTGCACGGAGCCGCGGCCGCCTATCTGCCGGGCCTGGCCGCGCATTACGGCCAGCGCCTGGGCAAGGCCCATCTGGATACCCCGTGGCTGCTCACTGCCGACGAGCAGGCCTGCCTGCTGGCCAACCTGCCGGTGACCACGGTGGACCGCGCCGGTGGCCATCTGGGCGATGCCTGGCACTGGGAGCGCGAGCGCCACCTGATCTGGCCGTGGATGGCATCCTGCGCCGCTGCGCGCCGCCTGGTCGATGCGCCGGCCCCGGCCCGGGTGCATGCCAATGTGGTCGAACTGCTGCGCCTGGGTCCGCGCCTGGCCCCGCTGCTGGCCGCGGCCACCCCGGCCGACCTTCCCGCACAACTGCGCCAGCTGCGCGTGCCGCTGAGCGTCTCGGCCGAACCGGCCAATGATTACCAGGGGCGCGCTGCCGCCCTGCTGTCGTAACCCCCAAGGACGTACCCCCATGAATGCTGCTGTCGATTCCGCCCCGGCCGTGCTGGCCCAGCTGCAGGCCCGTCTGGGTGCTGCGGTGATCACCGATCCGGCCGAACTGGCCTATTTCGGTACCGATGTGTATTCCGCCGGCCAGCCGCTGCTGGCGGTGCTGCGCCCGTCCAGCGCGGCCGAACTGGCCGATGCGGTACGTGAGCTCACCGCGGCCGGCATCGCGGTGATCCCGCGTGGCGGCGGCATGAGCTACACCGGCGGCTACATCGCCGCGCAAAGCCCGAGCGTGCTGGTCGATACCGGTGGCTTGAACAAGATCGTGGAGATCAACGTCGAGGACGCCTACGTCATCGTCGAAGCCGGCGTGACCTGGCGTGACCTGAAGACCGCCCTGGACGCCAAGGGCGTGCGTACCCCGTATTTCGGCCCGATGTCCGGCTCGCACGCAACCGTCGGCGGCGGCATGTCGCAGGGCGCCATCTTCAACGGCTCGGCCCGTTACGGCTGCTCTGCCGATGCGGTGCTCGGCCTGCAGGTGGTCACCGCCAACGGTGACATCCTCACCACCGGCTCGGCAGCAGCGGCCAACACCAGCCCGTTCTTCCGCTGGTACGGCCCGGACCTGACCGGCGTGTTCCTCGGTGACTGCGGCCTGCTCGGCATCAAGACCCGCGTGGTGCTCAAGCTGATCCCGCTGCACAGCCACATGGACTACCTGTCCTGGCAGTTCACCACCGCACAGGGCCTGTTTGGCGCCCTGGGCGTGCTGGCCCGTCACGGCCTGGCCAGCGAGACGGCGGCCTTTGACCCGTCGCTGACCGCCATCCGCATGCGCCGCGCCAGCCTGGCCAGCGACGTGAAGTCGCTGACCAATGTGATCAAGAAGGGCGGCCTGATCTCCGGCCTGAAGCTGGCGGTGAAGGGCCGTGACATCGTGGACCAGCAGCAGTTCTCGCTGCACATCACCCTGGAGGGCGACAGCGCGGCCGAAGTGGCCGATCGCGTCGCGCGCGCCAAAAAGCTGGTCGGCAACCTGGGCGAATCGGTGGAACCGTCGATTCCGAAGATGATGGCCGCCAACCCGTTTGCCGCCTGGAACTCCATGCTCGGCCCGCAGGGCGAGCGCTGGGCCCCGGTGCATGCGCTGGTGCCGCACTCCAAGGCGGTGGGCATGTTCAACGCCCTGCAGGACCTGTTCGCCCGCGAAGCGGCGACCATGGAACAGCATGGCCTGTTCATCGGCACCCTGATGTCCAGCGTGGGCGAGCAGGTGGCGGTGATCGAGCCGTGCATCTACTGGCCCGACAGCCACAATGCCTTCCATGTGCGCACCGTGGATGCCGACCACCAGCAGCGCATCGGCTGCCCGGGTGAGCATCTGCAAGCCCGCGCCGCCGCGGACACGCTCAAGCGCCAGATCGCCGATGTCATGCGCGCCCATGGTGCGGCCAACCTGCAGCTGGGCAAGTTCTACGACTACCGCGCCGGCCGCGACCCGGCCGCCCTGGCCGTGCTTGATGCGATCAAGGCCCAGCTCGACCCGAAGGGCCTGATGAACCCGGGCGTGCTGTCGCGCTGAGCAGCGCCGCGGATTTCCCGCCACGCACATGTGCAGGGCAGCCGGCCCCAGCGCCGCTGCTCCGCACTCGACTTCCACCGCCCGCGAGCCGGCCGGCACCACGGGAACACGCTGTTTTCGGGGCGATTCCGCAGCGATGGCGGCCGGCTGCCCGGCGCCATCCGCCTTGCCGCATCCCAACCCGGGCCAAACCGCGGTTGCCGCCCGGCTACCTCCGGTCGATACCATCGGCAACAATAGGCGGCCCTGATCCCCTCCGCGTGGCGCATCTCCGGAACTGTCCGAAGCGCCAGCGGCATTGCCGAGAATCCGTGAAAACACCCCCCCAGCTGCAGGTCCTGATCGACGATGGCGTCATCGATGAAGTGCTGCGTCCGCTGAAAAGCGGCAAGGAAGCGGCCGTCTACGTGGTGCGCAGTGGCGATGAGGTGCGCTGTGCCAAGGTCTACAAGGACATGGCGCAGCGCAGCTTCCAGCAGCGGGTGCAGTACCAGGAAGGCCGCAAGGTGCGCGGTTCGCGCGAGGCGCGCGCCATCGGCAAGGCCACCCGCTATGGCCGCAAGCAGCAGGAAGCGGAGTGGAAGAACACCGAGGTCGATGCGCTGTACCAGCTGCGCGAAGCCGGCGTGCGCGTGCCCGAGCCGTTCGGCTACTTCCATGGCGTGCTGGTGATGGAGCTGGTCACCGATGCCGAGGGCTTCAGCGCGGCGCGTCTGGGCGAAGTGGAACTCACGGAGGAACAGGCGCGCCAGTTCCACGCGGTGCTGGTGCAGCAGGTCAAGCTGATGCTGTGCTGCGGGCTGATCCACGGCGACCTGTCGCCGTACAACGTGCTGGTCGGCCCGGATGGCCCTATCGTGATCGATTTTCCGCAGGTGGTCAGCGCCGCAGGCAACAACGCCGCGCGCAGCATGCTGCTGCGTGACGTCAACAACCTCACCGCGTATCTGGGGCGCAGCGCGCCGGAACTGCTCGATACCTGGTATGGCGAGGAAATGTGGGAGCTGTTCCAGGCCGGCGAGCTGCTGGCCGATACCCAGCTCAGCGGCGAGTACACCCCGGACGAGCATGCGGTGGACCTGGATGGTGTGCGCGAGGCGATCAATGACGCCCGCGAGATGGCGCTGATCCGCGAACAGGGCCGGCGTGAGGCCGAGGAAGAGGATTACTGAGCGACCCGGGCCGGCATGGACCGCCCGGGTCGTGGCCTGCGGCCTACAGGCCGGTACGCGCCTTCACCGCATCCTCGTGCAGTGATTCGCTCAGCGCATCCACCACCAGCGCCCATTCGCCATCACTTTCCAGCGCCTCGCGCAGGAACTGGCGCTGGCTTTCATTCCACAGCGGCGCCTCCAGCAGCGGCACCTGTTCGGGCAACTGGTTGGTGACGATGAAGTGGGCGATCGCCTCGGCGTCGGCCGGCAGCCCGAGCTGCAGGAACAGGTTGGTCATGCGGACTTCGCGGGTATCCATGGCGGTTTTCCTCGGTGGGGGATGTCCAGCGTCACCATTGCAGCGGGAAGATGCAATCAATGCACGCTCCGCGCTGATGCGCTGGCGTGGTTCAACGGGTCCTAGCCTGTGCGGCGGCATTGCGCAATGCCTGCAGCAGCCGGGCCAGGGGCGCGCTCTGCGGTTCGCCGTCGCGGGTATGCACCATCACCGGGCGCTGCCAGGCAAAACCGGGGGCGTCGAGTTTCACCCAGTCCCCGGCCAGCAGCTCGGCATGTGCCAGGCGGCTGGGCAGCAGGGTGAGGTGGCCGCCTTCGCCGATCAGTGCACGCATGAATTCCGGCGAGCCGCTTTCCATCGTGTTGAGCGGCGGCTCCAGCCCGGCGGCGTGGAAGCGCTGCCGAAACACGGCCTCCACCGCGCCCAGCCGGCGCCCGAAGATCCAGACCTGCTGCAACAGCTGCGCCGGGCTGATCGCACGCTGACGGGCGAGCGGATGGCGCGCGCTGGCCAGCACCCGGTACTCGTCGTGCATCAGCACTTCGCTGTGGATGCGCGGATCCGGATCGCCGTCGCCGAAGGTGTGCAGCGCGACCACCGCGTCCAGTTCGCGGGCCAGCAGGCTGGGCAGCAGTTCGGGCAGGATGCCGCCGCTGACGTGCACGCCGATCTTCGGCCAGTGGCGGCGCAGCGCCAGCACCGCCGGGGCCACCAGCGAGCCGGCGGTGCTGGGGCCGGTGCCGATGCGCAGCTGGCCTTCGGCGCCGGTCTGCAATTCCTGCAGGCGGTCCTCGAAGCGGCGTACCGCATCGTGGGCGGGCCGGGCGTGTTCCAGCAGCAGGCGGCCGACGTCGGTCAGCCGCGCCTGGCGGCTGCCGCGCTCGAACAGGCGTGCGCCCAGCTGCTGTTCCAGCGCGCTGATGCCCTTGCTCAGCGCCTGCTGGGTGCGGCCGCTGGCCTCGGCGGCACGGGTGAAACTGCCGTGTTCGACCACGGACAGGAAATAGCGGAGCTGGCGGAGATCCATGACGGCATACGGTTACAATCAATAGTTGTGGACAATACGCGAATTGGTTGGCTATTGCCCTGGGCGGTGCGGATAGTCGGGGTATCGCAACTCCGGAGGGAACAGCATGGCCAGCCTCAACGCCGTCAAACAGTGGGACCAGCAATACGATCTCGTCATCGCCGGCTTCGGCCTGGCGGCGATGTGCGCCGCCATCGAGGCGCATGACCTCGACCCGGATCTGTCGATCCTGATCCTGGAAAAGGCCAACGAGGCCGAGACCGGCGGCAACAGCCGCGTGGCCGGGCAGTCGCTGCTGATCACCAAGAACGCCAAGGTGCTGGCCGAATACCAGCGCAAGATGAGCGTGGCCAACCCGATCCCGGAAGACATGCTGGTGCCGTGGTCCGAGGCGATGGAAGCGCTGGAACCGTGGATCCAGGAGCGTGCGGCCCAGGCCGGTGCGCAGTACATCCACGGCACCGGCTTCTCCGAGCGCGATGCGGTGCTGGAGTTCCCCGAGTTCGGCGCGCGCGAGGCCGTGCACTGCACCGCCACCATCCTGCCGCTGCCGTCGGGCGTGTACCTGGCCTTCCGCGAGAACATCCGCCAGCGCCCGCGCATCCAGATCGCCTATGAATCCCCGGTGCGTGACCTGGTCCAGGACCCGGACACGCTGGAAGTGTTTGGCGTGGTCGCCGAGCAGAACGGTGTGCGCGTCAACATCCGCGCCAACAAGGGCGTGGTGATGGCCACCGGTGGCTTCGAGGCCAACCTGGACATGCAGCGCAACTACTTCGGCCTGTCCAACCCGGCGCCGCTGGGCACCCCGCACAACACCGGCGACGGCATCAAGATCCTGCAGAAGGCCGGTGCCGACCTGTGGCACATGCGCAACCAGGGCCAGTCCGGTGGCATCTGGCCGGGCTTCAAGCCGGAAGGCTTCGTCAACGGCTTTTTGCGCAACTTCTTCTGGCAGAGCTTCAGCTGGATCGAGGTGGACGCCAACACCGAGCGTTTCTACAACGAAACCGCCGAGCTGCAGCTGACTCACTACAAGGAAAAGAAGCACGGCCATTGGGTCGATACCCCGCACTACCGTGCGCAGCCGGTGCACATGATCTTTGACCACAACACCTGCCAGTACAACAAGCTGGTGGTGGAAGTGATGAGCTGGAACCCGGTGGTGCGTGGCTACCAGTGGTCGGACGACAACTCGGCCGAAATCGCCAAGGGCTGGATCCAGAAGGCCGACACCATCGAGGAACTGGCGGTGCTGATCGGGCGTGACCCGGCCAAGCTGCGCGCGGAAGTGGACCGCTACAACGCTGCCTGTGCCGCCGGCAACGACGAGGCCTTCGGCCGCAATCCGCTGACCCTGCAGCCGATCGCCCAGGGCCCGTTCTACGGCGTGCGCATCGACCCGGTGATCGTCTGCACCGGCGGTGGTGCCCGTCGCAACATCAAGTCCGAGGTGCTGGACCACGCCGGCCAGCCGATCCCGCGCCTGTACGAGGCCGGCGAGATGGGCTCGATGTTCTCCGACCTGTACCAGAACGGTTCCTACCTGACCGAGGCGATGATCTCCGGCCGTGCCGCCGGCCGTGGCATCGTCGGCCTGAAGAACTGGGAGGGCTGAGCCATGAAGGTGGTGACCCCGATGACCAAGCTGGACGTGCGCATCAATGACGTCAAGGCCGAGGACGGCCTGCTGGTGATGGATGGCGTGGCCGGCATGATGCAGTGCAAGACCTCGCTGACTCCGGCCGAGTTCCGCCAGATGATGCGCCTGGCCCTGCGCCCGAGCGTGCTGGCGCTGCTGTTCAAGAAGTAAGCCCTGGCGGGCCTGGCCCTTGCCCGGCCAGGGTGCTGGCAGCCCGCCCGATGCGTCGATCCCTCCCCCGGGCGCATCGGCCTGCTGCAGCGCCATCGCCCGACCAGGCAAACAAAAAGCCGGCCCTGCAGTGCAGGGCCGGCTTTTCTGTCAGTGCGCGCAGCTTGGCGGTGCTCAGGCCTGCCCATCAGCGACAGGCCGCTGATACCGCTGGAAGCTGCACGCCGAGCGGGACATCCGGCTCAGAAACGCAGGCCGATGCTGGCACCGTAGCTCAGCGTATCCATGTCGCCCTTGGCCAGCACGGTATTGCCCACGCGCGACTGGCTGTCCCAGCGCAGGTAACGCACGTCGCCACGTACGAACCAGCGCTGGCCCAGTGCGACATCCACGCCGGCCGATGCGGCCAGGCCATTGCCATCCTCGATATCCAGGCCCCGGTAGCCGTCCGCATCTGCCTTGATCGAGCTGACCTTGGTCTGGTGCCAGCCCAGGCCGACGAACGGGGTGACGTGCTGGCCGATGCCGGGCAGCACATCATGGAAGTGATACTGCAGGCTCACCGCCAGCGGCTGGGTGCGGTAGCTGGCCACGTTGATGTCCGGGCCGTTTTCAATGTCCACCTCGACCTGGCTCCTGGCGCTGCCGGCACCCCACAGCTCGATGGCCAGGTTCTGGTTGATGTACCAGCTCAGGCCCAGGGTCGCGGCGCTGCCGTCATCACTGGCCTCCACTTCAGTGCCGCGCGGCCAGGACGGGTCCATCGCCACCGGCACCAGGTTGTCGCCGTGCTGGTTCACCGAAGCCATGCCGGCAGTGACCGCCCAGCGGCTGGGGGTATCGGCAGCGTGTGCGGCAACGGCCGGCACCAGCAGGGCAAGGGCGAGAAGGGAAACGGTTTTCATGCAGGTCTCTTCGGGTCAGGGGTAAGTCGGAAGGGGAGGGTTGGCCGCCGGAATCCGGGCGGCCGCGGATCATCAATCGTGGTCGGCGCGGTTGTGGAGCACGCGGGCGTCATGGCCGCTCAGGCGCAGCTGGCGTGGCCGGCCCTGGGCGTCATCGGCCTCGACGTCCCAGGTCGCGCCCTCACGCTCAAGCGAACGCACGTTGGCAAAGCCCTGCTTGTCCAGTTGGTCGAGCACCTGCCGTGCATCGAGCTGCGGGCGGCCATTGTTGGGGTCGAAGATCTCGCCACGGGTGGTATCCACCGCGACGCGGGTGCGACGCTGGTCCGGGCCGATGGCGTCGGCTTCCCACAGGCCATCGTCCTGTTCCGGATCATGGATCTGGCTGTAACCGGCCGCTTCCAGTTGCTGGCGCGCCAGGCCGCCATTGATGGCGGTGGCGATGGCCGGCGCCGATGCCATCACACCGGCCAGGCAAAGTGCGATCAGGGGTGCTTTCATCACCGTCTCCAGTCAGCCGGAACAGCCCGGCCGGCACAGTCTGCCGGGCAGGCTTAACGTGGCCATGAGTGGTGTTGTTAATCGCCGTTTATGATGGCGCGATATCTGTTGCTGCCCCTGCCTTTCCGGATTCCTGTCCTGTGCTTATCCCGCTGTTTACTGCGCTGCTGCTGCAGCCGGTGCTTGATCCGGTTGATGCTGCGATGACTGCCTATCAACAACAGAAGGTGCGCCAGGCGGTGCATGAAGGCCGGATCGTGCCGCTGGAACGCGTGCTGTCCGATGCGCTGCGGCGTTATCCCGGCACCCTGGTCGAGGTCGAGCTGGATGATGGCAACTACGAGATCGAGATCCTCGGCGGCAACGGCGTGATCATGGAGCTGGAGTACGAGGCAGCCAGTGGCCGCTTCCGCAAGATCGAGCAGGACGATTGATGCGCATTCTGCTGGCCGAAGATGATCGGGAGCTGGCCATGCACATCCAGGCCAGCCTGGGGCAGGCGGGGTATGTCGTGGTTCATCTGGCTGATGGGGAGCAGGCCGAATACCACGGCCAGGTGGAGGACTTTGATGCCGCCATTGTCGATCTCGGCCTGCCTGGCCTGGATGGCTTGAGCGTGCTGGAGCGCTGGCGTGCAGCCGGGCGTGACCTGCCGGTGCTGATCCTGACCGCACGGGGGCGCTGGCACGACAAGCTGGCCGGTTTCGATGCCGGTGCCGATGACTACCTGACCAAACCGTTCTCCGTTGACGAACTGCTGCTGCGCCTGCGCGCGCTGATCCGCCGCAGTGCCGGCCATGCCCATCCCCGGCTGCACTGCGGTGGGCTGAGCCTGGACATCAATGCCGCCCGCTTCACCCTGGATGGCCAGCCGCTGCTGTTGACCGCGCAGGAACACCGGATCCTTGCTTATTTCATGCACCACCCCGGGGTGGTGATCAGCCGCATGCGGCTGGCCGAGCACGTCTATGAAAGCGGTTTTGATCCCGATTCCAATGCCCTGGACGTGCTGATCGGACGGCTCAGGCGCAAACTGGGCGCAGCCAATCTGCTGCATACCGTACGTGGCCAGGGTTTCCGGCTTTCCGCACAGCCATGAAGGGCAGTTACTCGCTACGCCAGCGCCTGTTGCTGGCCGGAACCCTCGGGGTGCTGCTGGTTTCGGCGTTGGCCACCTGGCTGCTGGGCAATTCGTTTGAAAGCGCCGCCCTGGCGACGCTGGATCGCCGCCTGCAGGATGATTTTCTTGCGGTACTGGCGCATGCCGAATCCGACCCGGACGGCAACCTGCAGATGCGTCCGAGCAGCGACCAGCGCTATGCGCGGATATTTTCCGGCAGCTACTGGCAGGTGGCCACTGTCGATGGCCGGGTCCTGCACCAATCACACTCGATCTGGGACCAGAGCCTGGCCCTGCCAGTGGCGCTGGGCTCGGGGACACCGGTGGCCTATGACCTGCAGGGGCCGATGGATCAGCCCCTGCGCGGCCTGGCCCGCCAGGTGGCGCTGCCGCGCAGCAAGCAGCCGGTGATCTTTGCCGTGGCGCTGGACCGCAGCCACCTGCACAACGATGCCCGCGAGTTCCGCCAGCACGCGGCCGTGGCGCTGGGCGTGCTCACGGCGTTGTGGCTGGCGGTGCTGGCTGCCCAGGTGGGGTTTGGCCTGCGTCCGCTCAACCGGTTGCGCGACACCGCTACCCGGGTCCGGCAGGGCGAGGATGCACGCTTTGCCGTGGACGGCTTGCCGATGGAGGTGGCGCCATTGGCCAATGACCTCAATGCCCTGCTCGATCATCAGGCCCGCATGGTGGCACGTGCGCGCAGCAGTGCCGAGGACCTGGCGCATGCCCTGAAGACCCCACTGGCCGTGCTGGCTGCCGAGGCCCAGGGCAGTGGCGAGCAGTGGCGCAGCAGCGTGGCCAGCCAGGTGCAGCGCATGCGCGCCAGTGTCGAGCGTTACCTGGCCGTGGGGGTGGCGGTTGACAGCCGCCAGCGCTGCGCCGTGCAGCCGGTGGCGGCGGCACTGGCCCGGGCGATGCAGCGGATGCATGGCCCGCAGGGGCGGTATTTCGATGTGAGCGGCTGCGGTGCGGAGGTCTTCGCCGGTGCCCGCGAGGACCTGGAGGAAATGCTCGGCAACCTGATGGACAACGCCGGGCGTTGGGCCAGCCAGCGGGTGCAGGTCAGCAGCCGGGTGGTCGATGGCAGCCTGCTGCTGTGCGTCTGCGACGATGGTCCGGGCCTGCCCAGCGCGGAACTGTCACGCGTCCTGCAGCGTGGGGTGCACCTGGATCAGCGCGACAGCAGCAGTGGGCTCGGCCTGGCGATTGTCTGCGACATCGCCGAAAGCTACGGCGGCAGCCTGTGCCTGGAGAATGCCGATCCCGGGCTGCGTGCCCTGCTGCGGTTGCCGTTGCCACAGGGCTGAGCCCGGCGGCCGCCATGGCCGCCCTGGGCACATGCCGCCCCGGGTCGTGCGGGCAGCTCAGCGGTGGTTGCGCGAGAGCACCATCGAATAGGCAAAGCGCCCGGGCGGGTGCAGGCTGGTGGCAATCAGCAGCAGCTTGCCCTGGGTATCGCGGTAACGGCGCTGCACGCGCATGGCCGGCTCGCTTTTCTTGATCCCCAGCTGGCGTGCATCCTCGCTGCTGAAGGAAGTGGCATCGAACACCTGCTCCACCCGCGACAGCCTGCTCGGCTCCAGGAAGCGTGCCACCGCACGCGCGGCGGTGGCCACATCCAGCAGCTTGTCCACCGGCACCGTGCTGCGCACTGTGATCCACATCTCGGTCACCGCCAGCGGCTGCCGGCTCGGTTCCTCCAGACGCAGGGTGTACAGCCGCAGGTAGTCCTTGCCTTCGGTGATTTCCAGCTGGCGTGCGATCTCGGCGCTGGCCGGCAGGCGCTGGGCGCTGATCACCTGCAGGCGGGTGGTGTTGCCGTACTGCAGCAGCAGGTCGACGGTGTCGATCTCGTGCTCGTAGCGCATCGCCACGTTCTGCGCGATCACCCGGGTGCCGGCACCGGGGCGGCGGTCGACCAGGCCGGCGTTGATCAGCTGGGTCAGCGCGGCGCGCGCGGTATGCCGGCTGACCTGGTAACGCTCGCACAGCTCCAGTTCGGTCGGCAGCAGGGTGCCCACCGGGTATTCGCCCTTCTCGATTGCCCGTTGCAGGGCATCACCGAGTTCGGCGTAACGGGGTTTGGTTCGGCGTGAGCCAGTCATCAGTGGCAGTCCTTGTCTTGTTCAGAGTGTCCGTGAGAGTTCGTGCCAGGCGCTGCGCAGCTGCTCACGGTGCTCGGGGGCGGCAATGGCGATCAGGGCAGCAGCCCGTTGGTGTACATCCAGATGACGCAGGTCAGCCACGCCATGCTCGGTGACGATGCAGTCGGCATCGACCCGGGCAAGGCTTACCGGGCCAGTGGGCAGCATCGGCACGATGCGGCATTGTCCCTTCGGGGTGCTGGCCGGGAGCGCAATGATGCCGCGCCCGGCAGCGCTTTGGCGAGCACCGGCAATGAAATCGGGCAGGCCGCCGACCCCGCTCATTTGCCTGCCAGACAGGAACTCGCCGTTGACCTGGCCCAGCAGGTCCACCGACAGCGCGCTGTTGATCGCGGTCAGGCGCGGAATGGCGCCCAGCACCGAGTGGTCGTGGGTGTGGCCGACTTCACGGAAGCTGACCTGCGCGGCGGCGGCCGCGTACAGCGCCGGCGTCCCCAGCGCGACTCCGGCAACCACCGCGTCCGGCGCCGGCGACAGTGCGCCGGAGTCGAGCAGGCCGAGCAGGCCGTCGGAGACCATGCCGCTGTGGATGCGCAGGTTGCGGCGGTCGCGTACCGCGCGCAGCACCGCCGACTGCAGCCGGCCCAGGCCGAGCTGCAGGGTGGCGCCGTCCTCCACCAGCGTGGCCACCTGCGCGGCCACTGCGTCCATCGCCGTATCGGTGGGCGGATCGGTCACTGCAAGCAGCGGCATGTCCTGCTCGATCGCGGCAGTGATGCGGGCCAGCGGGATCGACGGCCCGCGGCTGCGCGGCATGCGCGGATTGATGTGCGCCAGGATGCGGGTGGCGCGCGGCCACACGGCAGGGGTGAAGTCGCAGGCCATGCCCAGCGAGCAGTTGCCGTCCGCATCCGGCGGCGCCACCTGTACCAGCAGCGTGTCGAAAGCCACCGCATCGCGCAGCCAGCGCCAGGTGGCGGTATAGGTCATCGGCAGGTAATCGACACGCCCGTCCAGCCACGAGGCCCGCAGGTCGCCGCTGAGGAAGATGGTGCGCTGCCGGCTCTGTGGATGCAGGCCGGCAAAATCGAAGGTGTTGACCGTGGGAATGTGCACGCCGGTGAAGCGCAGTCCGCCGCAGCGTTGCGCGCCGGCACGCAGCCACTGTTCGAACAGCAGCGAATGGCCGGCACAGCCGGGTGCGAACACCTCCGGACCTTGTGCGAGGTAGTCGAAAAACGTGTCGGCATCCAGGAGTCGGGGCATGTCGGCAATTGCGGCGTTCGGGAACGGGATCATATGATATGTCCGGACAAAGTCGGTTATGCTGTTTTCATCGCAGCCCGTCCCTGTCCCGCCCAGAAGCCGCCTGTACCGGAACCCGTCACCCCATGTCCGCACCTGCCGCCAGCCTGACCGAACAGCTTGCCCAGCGCCTGCAACAGCCGGTGGATGCCGCGTCCCGGCAGCGTGCCGCGCTGCTGCTGGTGGACTGGCTGGGCTGTGCGCTGGCGGCGCTGCGCTATCCCGTCGCGCAACAGCTGCACGGACTGGTGCAACAGCAACCGGCCGGCAGTGCGGTTGCGCTGGGGGCGGGGCGTCGCGGCGTGGCCGATGCGCTGCTGCTCAATGGCGCGCTGGGCAATGTGCTGGAAATGGACGACGTGCACCGTGGTGCGATCCTGCATCCGGGGCCGGTGGTCATTCCGGTGGCGCTGGCCGCCGCGCAGGCCGAAGGCGCCGATGCCCACGCCCTGCTCGATGCCATCGTGCGCGGCTATGAAGCCACCATCCGCATCGGCCGCGCGCTGGGAACCGGGCACTACCGCTACTGGCATCCGACCTCCACCGCGGGCGCGTTCGGTGCCGCTGCCGCCGCCGCTTCGGTGCTGCGGCTGCCCGCCGATGCGCTGGCCGATGCGCTGGGCACCGCCGGCAGCCGCACCGGCGGGTTGTGGCAGATGCGCCACGAGCCGGTGCCGACCAAATCGCTGCACAACGCCGAGGCCGCACGTAGCGGCTGGCTGGCTGCGCAGCTGGCGCTGGCCGGCGTGCGCGGGCCGCGGCGGATCCTGGAAGGCGAGCAGGGCCTGTTCGCCGCCACCGCGCCGGATGCGCTGCCGGAGCAGGTGATCGCCGCCGAGGCCGACTGGCTGATCCACAGCACCAGCCTCAAGCCGTGGCCGGCCTGCCGCCACGCGCACCCGGCCATCGACGCGCTGCTGGATGCGCTGGCGCCGCTGGATGCGGCCGCCATCGCGCAGATCCAGCGCGTGGACGTGCATACCTATGCCGAGGCGTTGCGCTTCTGCGACCGCCCGCAACCGCAGACCGAGCTGGAAGCCAAATTCAGCCTGCAGCACGCGCTGGGCTCGATCCTCGTCCACGGCCGTCCGCAGCTGGCGCACTACACCGCCGAAAGCTGCAGTGACAGCGAGGTGGGGGCGGCACGCACGCGTATCCATGTGCGCGAAGACGCTGCCTGCAGTGCACGCTTTCCCGCCCACTACGGCGCCATGGTGGTGCTGCACCTGGCCGATGGCCGCCAGCTGCAGGCCGAACGCGTCGATGCCTGGGGGGATCCGGAATGTCCGATGCGCGCAGAGGATGTGGTCGCCAAGGCGCTGGCGCTGGCGCAGTGGGGCGGCGTATCGGCCGGGCTGGCGCACCCCCTCTTCGCGCAGGTGCAGGCGCTGGCCGATGGCGGCACTCTGGACGCCTTGAATTCGATGTTGGTGCGGGTGGCCTGATGCGATTGACCGAAGCCCTGTTGCAGCACGCAAGCACGTTGCGTTTTGACGACCTCCCGCCCGAGGCGGTGGCGGCCACGCGCGTGTTCGTGATGGATTCGGCTGCGGTCGGCATCTCCGGCTCCGGGCCGCAGGTGCCGTTGACCCAGGTGGTACGCCGCAGCGCCGCCAGCTACGGCAAGGGTGCCGGTGCGCGGGTCTGGGTGACCGGCGAAGCGCTGCCGGCCGCCAGCGCGGCGATGGTCAATGGCTACCAGATCCACAGCCAGGAATTCGATTGCGTGCACATGCCGGCGGTGGTGCATCCGCTGGCGGTGATCCAGTCGGCGCTGTTCGCCGCCGCCGAACAACGGGCGAATGTCGATGGCGTTGCGGTGGACGGCAAGGCGCTGATCACCGCGCTCAACGTGGCGGTGGATGTGGCCACCCTGATCGGCATCAGCGGTCGCGCGCCGATGCGCTTCTTCCGCCCGTCGATGTGTGGTGCGCTCGGTGCCGCTGCTGGCATCGCGCATCTGCATGGGGCCGATGAGGAGCTGCTGCGCCGCGCGCTGGGCCTGACCTACAGCCACCTCTCCGGCACCATGCAGGCGCATGTCGAAGGCTCGCCGACGCTGGCCTTGCAGGTCGCGTTGAACTCCCGCGCCGCGCTGTGCTGCTGGGAGCTGGCACGCAACGGCTTCCCGGCCCCGCGCGAGATGCTGGAAGGCCCGTTCGGCTACCTGCCGCTGATCGAGGGCGAGTTCGATGTCGCGCCCTCGCTGCACAAGCTGGCCGCACGCGAGCCGCAGATGCTCAGCGTCAGCCACAAGGTGTTCCCCACCGGCGGTGCCGCGCATGCCGCGCAGGACATGCTGATGGAGCTGCGCCAGCAGCACGGGCTGACCCTGGACAACGTCGCCCGCATCGAACTGCAGGCACCGCCGCTGGTGCGCCGGCTGGTCGGCCGGGCGTATCAGCCCGACATGGAAACCAGTTACGCGCGGCTGTGCCTGCCGTTCCTGCTGGGCACCGTGTTGCGCGATGGCAAGGTCGGGCTGTCGGCCTATGCGCCGCAGCGGCTGGCCGATCCCGCGTTGGCCGCGTTCGCGCCGCAGGTCTCGCTGGTGCCCAACGACTGCGACGATCCCAATGCGCTGGTGCCGCAGTCGATGACCGTCACCCTGCGCGATGGCCGTGTGCTGCACAACCACCGTGACGCCGCCATCGGCTCGCCGCAACGGCCGCTGTCGCGTGTCCAGCAACTGGAAAAGTTCCACCACTGCCTTGATCACGCCGCGCGCCCGTTCGATGCCGCCCACCGTGATGCCCTGATCTCCCACTTCGACCATCTGCAGGACATCGACGATGTCCGCCGGCTGGTCGACCTGCTGATTGTCGAGACCCCATGACCTACGCCACCTATTTCGAGTCGTTCGATGTCAAGGAGCTGCTGGAGCAGTTCCCGCTGGACCAGGCTTTCACCGACAAGTTCAAGGCCATCAGCCGCGAGCAGCTGCGCGCCGAGCAGAACGCGATGTTCCTGCGCTGCGTGGCCCGCGCCTGGCAGATTCCGTTCTACCAGCGCCTGTGGGGCGAGGCCGGGATCACGCCGGAAGACATCCAGAGCCTGGACGACATCACCAAACTGCCGGTGTTCGGCAAGCAGGAAATCATGGCCTCGGTCGAAGCCAACCCGCCGCTGGGCGATTTCCACGGCTGGCAGGACGGCACCGAAGCCGGCAACACGCCGCTGGTGTTCCACACCACCTCCGGCACCACCGGCCGCCCGCAGCCGCTGGTGTTCTCGCCGCATTCGCGCGAAGTGCAGAGCCTGCTGCTGGCGCGCCTGTACCGCTGGCAGGGCATGGCGCCCGGTGACGTGGTGCACTCGGTCTACGGCCACGGCATGATCAACGGCGGCCACTACGTGCGCGAGGCGGTGACGCATTACACGCAGGCGCTGTTCTGCTCGGCCGGCACCGGCATCGAGATGCGCTCGGCGCAGCAGGTGCAGCTGATGAAGAACATGGGCGCCACGGTGATCGTCGGTTTCGCCGACTACATCAAGAAGCTGGCCGACGTGGCCCGCGACAACGGCCTGGTGCCGGGCAAGGACATCCCGGTGCGGATGATCTGCGGCCACCTCGGTCGCGAATCGCGCGAGTCGCTGTCGGCGGCCTGGGGCGGGGTCGAACTGTACGACTGGTACGGCGTGGGCGACACCGGCGCGATCGCCGGCCAGGGCCCGGACCAGGACGGCCTGTACCTGATGGAAGACGCGCAGTACGTCGAAATCCTCGACGTGGACAGCGGCGCGCCCGTGGCCGATGGCGGCACCGGCGACATGGTGGTCACCTGCCTGTACAAGGACGACATCTACCCGATCATCCGTTTCAACACCCATGACGTGACCCGCGTGCTGACCACGCCGTCCAAGCTGGGCATGAACCTGCGCCGCATCGAGGGCTTCCTCGGCCGCAGCGACAATATGGTCAAGATCCGCGGCATCAACGTGTTCCCGCAGGCGATGGCGCCGGTGCTGGAAGAGCACAGCGCCTTTGCCGGCGAGTTCATCTGCGTGGCCAGCCGTGACGAAGGTGGTCGCGACGATCTGGCGGTGCATGTGGAAACCCACGGCGCGCTGGATGATGCGCAGCTGGCGGCCGAGTTCGGCGCGCTGTTGCGGCAGAAGCTGGGCGTGGAGATGAGCATCGTGCTGGCCGCGCCCGGTGAGCTGGCGCCGCTGACCGGCATCGAGGTACGGCAGAAGCCGGTGCGGCTGATCGACAAACGTTTCGCCTGAGGAAAGCCACGTGAGCAAGGCCGATGCGCAACTGTTGAGTTCCGACCTGACCGCACAGGCGGCGCTGCTCGCCTCCGGCGCGCTGAGCAGCCGTGAGCTGGTGCAGCAGCAGCTGACTGCCATCGCCGCCAGCCAGCCGGTGATCAACAGCTATCTGCAGGTCGATGCCGAAGCCGCGCTGGCGGCCGCGGCCGAATCCGACCGCCGCCGTGGCGCCGGTATGGCCGGGCCGCTGGAAGGCCTGCCGGTCGCGGTGAAGGACAACATCGACGTGGCCGGCATGATCACCACCGCCGGCATGGAAACCCGCCGGCACGACACGCCGGCGGCGGCCGACAACCCGGCGGTGGCGGCGTTGCGTGCGGCCGGCGCGGTGATCGTCGGCAAGCTCAACATGCACGAAGCGGCGATGGGTGCCGACAACGACAACCCGTTCTACGGCGCCTGCCACAACCCGCATCGTCCGGGCTACACGCCGGGCGGCTCCAGCGGTGGCAGTGGCGCGGCGGTCGCGGCGGGGCTGTGTTCGGCGGCACTGGGTACCGACACGATGGGCTCGGTGCGCATTCCGGCCAGCTACTGCGGCGTGGTCGGGCTGAAACCGAGCTGGGGCGCGCTCAGCACCCGTGGCACCGTGGCCTTGTGCCGGCGGCTGGACCATATCGGCCCGTTGACCCGTTCGGCGCGCGATCTGGGCGTGTTGCTGCAGGTGATGGCCGGCTTCGATGCGGACTGCGCGCAGTCGCGGGCGATCCACTTCGCACCGGTGCAGGCCGGTCCCTTGCGGATCGGTGTGGTCGATTTCGGCACCGCTGCCGAGGTGGCGGCCGATGTGCAGGGTGCCTTCGAGGAAGGCCTGCGTGTGCTGTCCGGCCTGGGCCACCGCCTGCAACCGTTGCCGGCACCGCAGTTTAGTTCGGGCCAGGCGCGCCGTGCCGGCCTGCTGATGTGCGAGGCGGAGATGCTGGTTGAACATGCCGAAGCGTGGGCCGGCGACCGCGGCAAATTCTCGCCGTTGCTGGTCAAGCTGATGTCCTGGGCCGAAGGCCGCAGCGCCGCCGACCTGGCCGCCGCCTCGCAGCTGGCCGACCGTGCGCAGGTGCAGCTGCAGCAGTGGCTGGCACAGTGCGACGTGCTGGTGATGCCGACCGCGCCGCAACGCGCGTTCGCCTTCGGCACGCCGGTGCCGGCCAGCCAGGCCGACCTGACCGCCTACGCCAACATGGCCGGCAATCCCGCGCTGTCGGTGCCGCTGCCGGTGGCCGCCGGTGAACTGCCGGCCGGCATGCAGCTGGTCGGGGCGATCGGTACCGAGAAGACCCTGATCGCGTTGGCCGAGGCGTTCCAGCAGGCCACCGCCTGGCAGCCTGCGCTGCCGCAGGCCTGCAACGCATGGTGGCCGCAATGAAGCTGCTGGACGGCGTTCGCGTCCTCGACCTGTCACGCATCCTCGCCGGGCCGTGGGCCACGCAGGTGCTGGCCGACTTCGGTGCCGAGGTGATCAAGGTCGAGCGCCCCGGCGTGGGGGATGATACCCGCAGCTGGGGCCCGCCCTATCTGAAGGATGCCGCCGGCAACGACACCGCCGAATCGGCCTATTACCTGTGCGCCAACCGGGGCAAGCGTTCGGTGGCCATCGACTTCACCACCGCCGGTGGCCAGGCGCTGATCCGCGAACTGGCCAGCCGCTGCGACGTGCTGGTGGAGAACTACAAGGTCGGCGGGCTGAAGAAGTACGGGCTGGATTTCGCCAGCCTGCATGCCATCAATCCGAAGCTGGTGTATTGCTCGATCACCGGTTACGGGCAGGATGGTCCGTATGCGCGACGCGCCGGCTACGACGCGGCAATCCAGGCCATCGGCGGGCTGATGAGCGTGACCGGCGAGCCCGATGGCGCGCCCGGTGCCGGCCCGCAGAAGGTGGGTGTGGCGGCGACCGACCTGATGACCGGCATGTACGCGGCCACCGCGATCCTGGCCGCGTTGCGTCATGCCGAACGCACCGGCAGCGGTCAGCAGATCGATCTGGCGCTGCTGGACACGCAGGTCGCGTGGCTGGCCAACCAGGCGTCGAACTATCTGGTCGGTGGCGTGGTGCCGCAGCGGCAGGGCACCGCCCATCCCAACATCGTGCCGTACCAGGTGATGCCGGCGGCCGATGGCTATTTCATGCTGGCGGTCGGCAATGACGGCCAGTTCGCGCGCCTGTGCGAGGTGATCGGCGAACCGCAGCTGGCGGCCGATCCGCGCTATGCGAGCAACAACGCGCGTGTCGCCCATCGCGGTGAACTGGTGGCATACCTGCAGCAGCGCCTGCGCACGCGTCCGGCGGCCGAATGGCTGGCGTTGCTGGAGCAGGCGGTGGTGCCGGCCAATCCGGTCAACCGCATCGACCAGGTGTTCGACGATCCGCAGGTGCAGGCGCGCGGGCTGCGCATCAGCCTGCCGCATGCCGGTGGTGGCGAGGTGGCGATGGTGCGCAATCCGCTGAAATTCTCGGCCACCCCGCTGCAGTACACGCAGGCGGCGCCGGTGCTGGGACAGCACACTGTGCAGGTGCTGGAGGAAGTGCTGGGTGTCGACGGCGAGCGCCTGCGGCAGCTGCAGGCCGACGGCGTGGTCGGGCGCTAAAGACGAAGGCCGTCGGCGCCGGGCACGCATGGCATGCGGCGGAGCCTGCGCTTCCGCTGCTCAGCTGCCGCCGGGAAAGCCGTGCTGGCGCCACGCCTCGAACACCACCACCGCCACCGAGTTGGACAGGTTCAGGCTGCGGTTGTGGGGCTGCATCGGCAGGCGCAGGCGGCGGCCGCCGGGCAGTGCATCGAGCAGGTCCTGCGGCAGCCCGCGGGTTTCCGGGCCGAACAGGAACGCATCGCCATCGGCGAACGGCACGCTGTCGTAGCGCACGCTGCCGCGCGTGCTCATTGCGAACAGGCGCTTGGGCGCGATGCGCGCCAAGGCGGTCTCCAGGTCCGGATGGACCTGCATCTGCGCGTATTCGTGGTAGTCCAGCCCGGCGCGCTTGAGCTGCCTGTCACTGAGGTCGAAGCCGAGCGGTTCGATCAGGTGCAGCCGCGCGCCGGTGTTGGCGCAGAGCCGGATCACGTTGCCGGTATTGGGCGGGATCTCGGGCTGGTACAGCAGGACGTCGAAAACAGGGGCGGAAGTCATCGGCGCAGTTTACGCCGCGACACGTCGGGCAAGCTGTGCTCAGCGGCTCGGCAGACCCTGCACGACCACCTTGGCGGCGGCTTCGGCGGCGATGTCGGCGGCCTTGGCCTGCACCTGCCGCAGGCCGGGGCGCACGCTGATGGCCGGCAGCATGATGCCCTGGCCGATGCTGGCGCCGATGGCGACCGGCGTGTGCGCGGCCAGGCGGGTGACGGCCTGCTCGGCCATCAGCTCGACGATCTGGCCGACGGTCGGGCGCACCTGCACGGTGGCCAGGGTGGGAATATTGCTGTTGCGCTCGTGTTCGGCCTGGGCCAGCTGCTCGGCCGAGGGGCGGACCTGCACGGTTTCCAGGGTGACGATTTCCGATGCCTGTACCGAAGAAGCAAACGCGGTGCCGGCAACAAGGGCGATGGCAATGGCGATGGACTTGGTGTTCATGACGTGGCCTACTTGGTGTGTGTGAACAGCGGTGTGGTAGTAATGTAGTACACCAGTTCTTGATGTGCAAGAAAAACATCGCTTTCTGTAATTTTGTTCAGCAACCAGTCATTCAGTGGCTGATCCGTTTTTCCGCAGGCAATACCACGCAGGTCGCGTGCC
The DNA here is from genome assembly GCF_052180205.1 of Stenotrophomonas sp. JC08. Taxonomy (NCBI): domain Bacteria; kingdom Pseudomonadati; phylum Pseudomonadota; class Gammaproteobacteria; order Lysobacterales; family Lysobacteraceae; genus Stenotrophomonas; species Stenotrophomonas sp. JC08. The sequence goes on from NZ_CP197473.1 coordinate 218,138, forward strand.
AACGCCATATCGTTGATATCCAAGGGTTTTCAGGGCGGTGCGAGTGTCCGCTGTCCGGACAGCGCTGGCGGCGTGGACGGTATTGCCGGACATCGGCCTGCGGACAATTCCCACATGACCGATGGGCGGTGTGCCGGACCGGTGGGACGGGTAGCATCTGTGCTCCCATTCATGCCCAAGGAAAGTGGAATGAACGCAGCAGTTCCCCGCACCGCCCTGCTCACGCTGGCGCTTGGTGTCGCCCTCGGAGGATTCGTCGGCACGCCGTTGCTCGCCGAGGCCAAGCCCGCCCCGGCCGCCGCGCCCACGGTGGACATTCCCTATGAGGAATTCACCCTGCCCAACGGCCTGCGCGTGGTGGTGCACACCGATCGCAAGGCGCCGATCGTGGCGGTGAACATCTGGTACCACGTCGGTGCCAAGGACGAGCCGAGCGGCCGCACCGGCTTCGCGCACCTGTTCGAGCACCTGATGTTCCAAGGCAGCGAAAACCACAGCGGCGAGTTCTTCGAGCCGTTCACCCAGGTGGGTGCCACCAGCCAGAACGGCACCACCAACACCGACCGCACCAACTATTTCCAGAACGTGCCGACCACCGCGCTGGACATGGCGCTGTGGATGGAATCGGACCGCATGGGCCATCTGCTCGGCGCGATCGACCAGGCGGCGCTGGACGAGCAGCGCGGCGTGGTGCAGAACGAGAAGCGCCAGGGCGAGAACCAGCCCTATGGCCAGGTGTGGGACAAGCTGACCCGCGCGCTGTACCCGGCCGGGCACCCGTACCACCACGGCGTGATCGGCTCGATGAACGATCTCAACGCCGCCTCGCTGGATGACGTCAAGACCTGGTTCAAGACCTGGTACGGCCCCAACAACGCGGTGCTGGTGCTGGCCGGTGATATCGATGTGGCCACCGCCAAGGAGAAGGTCGCGCGTTATTTCGGCGACATCCCGGCCGGCCCCACCATGGCCCAGCCGGCGGTGAACGTCGCCCAGCGCCCGGCCAGCACCCGCGAGGTGATGACCGACAAGGTGCCGCAGGCACGCATCTACCGTGCCTGGAACGTGGCCCAGACCGGCACCACCGATATCGACCAGCTGCAGCTGTTCGCGCAGGTGCTGGGTGGTGCCAAGGCCTCGCGCCTGGACCAGCGCCTGCTGCACAAAGAGCAGCTGGTGGACAACATCGGCACGATGGTCGGTCCGTCGCAGCTGGGTTCCAATTTCATCATCATGGCCACGGTCAAGCAGGGCGTGGACCCGGCCAAGGTCGAGGCGATCATCGACGAAGAGCTGAGGAAGCTGATCGCCGAAGGGCCCAGTGCCGATGAGCTGGCGCGCGGCAAGACCGCGTTCCGTGCCGGCTTCATCCGCGGCATCGAGCGTATCGGCGGGTTCGGCGGCAAGGCCGATGCACTGGCCGAGTGCGCGGTGTTCGAAGGCGATCCGGGTTGCTTCCGCACCTCGCTGGCCAACATCGACCGCGCCAGCGCCGCCGACCTGAAGGCGGTGGGCGCCAAGTGGCTGGGCGTGGGCGACCACACCCTGGTGGTGGAGCCGGGCGAGCGCGTGGCACTGGAGGAACTGCCCTCGGGCACGCCGGCCCCGTTCAACGTGCCGGCGGTCGATCCCAAGTACAGCGTTCTGCCGAGCCAGGTGGACCGCAGCACCGGCGTGCCGCAGACAAAGGTCTTCCCGGAGCTGAAATTCCCGCAGCTGCAGCGCGCCACGCTGAAGAACGGCACCCAGGTGGTGCTGGCCGAGCGCCATGACATTCCGGTGGTGCAGTTCAGCTACGAGTTCCCGGGCGGTTTCACCGCCGACCAGGGGCGAAAGCCGGGCACCGCCAACTTCACCATGGGCATGCTCGATGAGGGTGCCGGCAAGCTCGGCTCGCTGGCGTTCGCCGACGCCGCCGATGCACTGGGCGCGCGCATCGGTGCCGGTGCCTCGCTGGATGGCGCCAATGTGTTCATGTCGGCGCTGAAGGAGAACCTGGTGCCGTCGCTGGCGCTGTATGCCGATGCGCTGCGCGTGCCGCGCTTCGACCAGAGCGAGATCGACCGCATCAAGGCCACCTGGATTGCCGGCATCCAGCAGGAGAAGGTCAACCCGAACGCGGTGGCCCTGCGCGTATTGCCGCCGCTGCTGTACGGCGAAGGCCATCCGTATGCGATCCCGTTCACCGGCAGCGGTGACGAGGCGGCGATCCAGTCGCTGGGCCGTGACGACCTGGTGGCCTTCCACAAGGCCTGGGTGCGACCGGAAGGCGCCACCCTGGTCGTGGTCGGCGACACCACGCTGAAGGAAATCGTGCCGCTGCTGGAGCGCCAGTTGGGCGACTGGAAGGGCGAGGGTCCGGCACCGGCGGTGGCCGCTCCGGTCGACGTGGAACGTCCGCAGGGCACCCGCGTATACCTGATCGACCAGCCCGGCGCGGTGCAGGCCAGCCTGTTCGCCGGCGAAGTGGTGCCCTCGACGATGGACCCGGGTGCGACCCGTTTCGACATCGCCAACGGCGTGCTCGGCGGCGACTTCACCTCGCGCCTGAACATGAACCTGCGCGAGGACAAGCACTGGTCCTATGGCGCACGTTCGATGGCGTCCAGCGCCCTGGGCCAGCGGCCGTGGATGGCGATCGCACCGGTGCAGATCGACAAGACCGCCGAGGCGCTGAAGGAAATGAACGCCGAGATCAGCCAGTTCGCCAGCGGCGCGCGTGCGCCGACCGACGCGGAGGTTGCGCGCATCCGCAACATCCAGACGCTGAGCCTGCCCGGCGCCTATGAAACCGCCAGCGCGGTGATGAACACCATCGGCGGCATCGTGCGTTACCAGCGCCCGGATGATTACGTGTTCAAGCGCAAGGCCGAGATCGAGGCGATGACCCCGGCGCAGGTGGCCGAAGCGGCGAAAACGCTGGATCCGTCCAGGCTCACCTGGGTCGTGGTCGGTGACCTCAAGCAGACCGAGGCACCGGTGCGCGCGCTGGAGCTTGGCGAAGTCACCGTGGTCGACGCCAACGGCAAGCCGGTAGAGAAGAAGTAAGCGGCCCGCCTGCTGGCGGTTCTCAACGTCCCTCTCCCGTTCGTGGGGGAGGGGCGGATCATCACGCGTTCATCCATTCCCGGCACAATCCGTTCCGGCTTTCATCTTCAAGGAATTCCCCATGCGCATCGTGTTCCTGTCCGTCCTGATCGCCAGCACCGCCGCCTGCACCTGGGTGCCGATCGAATCCGGCGGCAAGGCCGTGCGCGTACTGCCGGCCGGTCCGGTCGCGCCCGGCTGCGTGGCCAAGGGCGAGATCGTGGTGTCGGTGAAGGACAAGGTCGGCTTCTACAACCGCAACCCGCTGCGCGTGCAGGAAGAGCTGGAAACCCTGGCCCGCAACGAGGCGCCCAGTGCCGGCGCCAACGCCGTGCAGGCCAGCAACCAGCCGGTCGATGGCAGCCAGCGCTTCTCCGCCTGGCAGTGCCCGCCGCGCTGAAAATCCAGCGGCGTCATCACCGGCGGCCATCCGCAGCGGCCCGCAAAGCTGCGTCCAATCGCGGAAAACAGGCACTTCCGCGTTCCATACGCCGAAGTGCCTATTTGTAAAGATGCGGTGAAATGACGCAGGCGCTAGAATAGCGCCCCCTTCGCCTGAGTCCTGGCGCTTTCCGATGCCTTTCCAGAACGTCTCGATCGCGGGACTGGCGCATATTGATGCGCCGCATACGCTGACCTCCAAGGAAATCAACGAGCGGCTCCAGCCCACGCTGGAACGTTTGGGGATCCGTGCCGACGTGCTGGGCGATATCGCCGGCATCCACGCGCGCCGTCTTTGGGACCAGGGCACCCAGGCCTCAGATGCGGCCACCATGGCCGGCCAGAAGGCGCTGGACGATGCCGGCATCGGCGCCGATAAGATCGGCCTGCTGATCAACACCTCGGTCAGCCGTGATTACCTGGAGCCGTCCACCGCTTCGATCGTGTCCGGCAACCTGGGCATCGGCGAGGACTGCGTCACCTTCGACATCGCCAACGCCTGCCTGGCCTTCATCAACGGCATGGACGTGGCCGCGCGCATGCTCGAGCGCGGCGACATCGACTACGCGCTGATCGTCGACGGCGAGACTTCCAACCTGGTCTACGAAAAGACCATGGAACGGATGATGGCCCCGGACATCACCGCGCAGCAGCTGCGCGATGAAGTGGCCGCGCTGACCACCGGTTCCGGTGCCGCCGCCATGGTGCTGGCCCGTGCCGAACTGGTGCCCGATGCGCCGCGCTACAAGGGCGGCGTGACCCGCGCGGCCAACCAGTGGAACAAGCTGTGCGTGGGCAACCTGGACCGCATGGTCACCGATACCCGCCTGCTGCTGATTGAAGGCATCAAGCTGGCCACCAAGACCTTCGAGGCCACGCGCGAGGCGCTGGGCTGGGCGGTGGACGAGATCGACCAGTTCGTCATCCACCAGGTCAGCCAGCCGCACACCAACGCCTTCATCAAGGCCTTCGGCATCGACCCGAAGAAGGTGATGACCATCTTCGGCGAGCACGGCAACATCGGCCCGGCCTCGGTGCCGATCGTGCTGAGCAAGCTGCGCCAGCTGGGCAAGCTCAAGAAGGGCGACCGCGTCGCGCTGATGGGGATTGGTTCCGGCCTGAACTGCACCATGGCCGAAGTGGTCTGGTAACAGCACCACCCCGCGCCGCCTCCGAACGCCCGCCGGTCCCGCCTGCGGGCGTTTCGCGTTTCTGGCGGAGCCGTTGAGGTGAGCTCAGTCGTGTAGTGCCTCGGCCACCCGCTGCCGCAACACCGGCAGCAGTTCACTTTCGAACCACGGGTTGCGTGCCAGCCACAGCCGGTTGCGCGGGCTGGGATGCGGCAGCGGCAGCACGCCGTGTTGCAGATGGGTGCGCCAGGCCTGCACGGTGTCGGTGAGGGTGCGGCCGCGACGGGGGCCGAGCAGGCCGGCCTGTGCGTACTGGCCGATGGCCAGCGTCAGCCGCACCTGCTGCAGTCGTGGCAGCAGCAGCGGCTGCCACGTTGGCGCGCATTCCGGGCGCGGTGGCCGGTCGCCACTTCTGCCGGTGCCGGGAAAGCAGAAACCCATCGGCACGATGGCGATGCGTGCGGCGTCGTAGAACGTGGCCGTGTCGATGCCCAGCCAGTCACGCAGGCGATCACCGCTGGGATCGTTGAAGGGAATGCCGGTTTCATGGACCTTGCGTCCCGGCGCCTGGCTGACGATCAGCAGGCGTGCGGACGGGGCCGCCTGCAGCACCGGGCGGCAGCCCAGCGGCAGGTGGGCTTCACACAGGCGGCAGGCGCGGATGCGTGCCATCAGCTGCTCGAAGGGTTCGCTCACGGTGGCCCCGGTGCGGTATTGCGACAGCCGCCATTGTGGCCCGGCCACGCCGCCACTTCACCGGGCCGGGGCGCGCCCGGGGGGCATGGCCTACAATGCGCGCCTTGTCCGTGACTGCGTGATTTCCCCGATGCTGTACCCCGGCTATCCCACAACCCGCCACCGTTTCGAGGTCCGTCCGGGACTGTCGATGAACTACCTCGACGAAGGTCCGCGCGATGGCGAGGTGGTGGTGATGCTGCACGGCAATCCGTCGTGGAGCTACCTGTGGCGACACCTGGTCAACGGCCTGAGCGACAAATACCGCTGCATCGTGCCGGATCATATCGGCATGGGCCTGTCGGACAAGCCCGATGACAGCCGCTACGAGTACACGCTGCAGTCGCGCGTGGACGATCTGGACGCGCTGCTCAGGCACCTGGGCATCACCGGCCCGGTGACGCTGGCGGTGCACGACTGGGGCGGCATGGTCGGCTTCGGCTGGGCGCTGTCGCACCACGACCAGGTCAAGCGGCTGGTGATCACCAATACCGCCTCCTTCCCGCTGCCGGCGGAAAAGCCGATGCCGTGGCAGATCGCGATGGGCCGGCACTGGGGCCCGGGCGAGTGGTTCATCCGCACCTTCAATGCGTTCTCCTCCGGCGCCTCGTGGCTGGGCGTGAGCCGCAGGATGCCGGCCGACGTGCGCCGCGCCTATGTCGCCCCGTACGACAGCTGGGCCAACCGCATCTCCACCATCCGCTTCATGCAGGACATCCCGCTGTCGCCGGCCGACAAGGCCTGGTCGCTGCTGGAACGCGCCGCCGCGGCGCTGCCGTCGTTTGCCGACCGCCCGGCGTATATCGCCTGGGGCCTGCGTGATTTCTGCTTCGACCACCACTTCCTGGAAGGCTTCCGCAAGGCCTTGCCGCAGGCCGAGGTCACCGCGTTCGAGGATGCCAACCACTACGTGCTGGAAGACAAGCACGAAGTGATCGTGCCGGCGGTAAGAGCGTTCCTGAAGCGCAACCCGCTGGGTTGAGTTGGGGGATGGGAGCGCCGCTCCTGCACACGCGGTGTGCCAAGCTGTGGGCCCTTTCCACAGGAAGTGACGGATGGATTTCGACAGTCTGGACCGCCAGTTGCGTGACAGTGCGCAGGACCGCAGCCTGAGCAACGAGGAGCGCTCGTTACTGCGCGAGCTGGGTGAGGAGCTGCCGCCGGACCGGCTGCGTTTCATGCGCAATCGCGCGTTCGACATCGCCCGCGAGCAGATCAGCGCGCATCCGGCCGAGGCCCTGCCGGTGCTGAAGTGGGTGGAGCAGGTGGTGCGCACCCTCGACGCCAACGCCGGCCCGGTCGAGACCCTGACCAGCACCTATTTCTCACCAGGCGATGCCTGCATGCAGCGGCTGCGCGCGCTGTGCGCCGGTACCCGGAAGACATTGGATATCTGCGTGTTCACCATCTCCGATGACCGCCTGAGCGGCGTCATCCTGGAGGCCTACAAACGTGGCGTGGCGGTGCGCATCGTCAGTGACAACGACAAGGTGTATGACGCCGGCAACGACATCCGTCGCCTGCATGAAAGCGGTATTCCGGTGCGCGTGGACCATAGCGAATACCACATGCACCACAAGTTCGCGCTGTTCGACGGCAGGCAGCTGGCCAACGGCAGCTTCAACTGGACGCGCACCGCGACCGAGCACAACGACGAGAACCTGGTGGTCAGCAACGATCCCAACCTGGTGCGCAGTTTCGCGCAGCAGTTCGAGCTGCTGTGGGGGCGCTACAAGGCGTTCTGAGCAGCGGTGGCGATTGCCGTCCCGGGAATGGGTTGTTGGCCTTGTTGTGGCCATTCCCACCTTCGTGGGAAGGATCGCGCAACCGCCTGCGCCGTTCCGCTCAGGCCGCGATGGGAGACGGTGGGGAGGGCGTGTTGCCGCTGTCGTCCGGCTGCGGGCCGTCGTTGTCGGCGTCATCGCGCCAGCGCCAGTCGGCTGGTGTCAGCGGCGTCAGACCATGGCCGGCGCGGGCACGATCGCACTGAGGGCTGGCCTGGCCGTATTCCCACGAGGCATCCACTTCGCGGCAGACGCTGGGGCGATGGGGAAGGATGGTGCAGCGCGAATACACGCCGATGTCCGCATCCAGTGCCACGCAGCGGACCGGATCGGAATGGGTGCCCTGCATGCACAACCGGTGCGGGTCCAGCCGCCGGGTCAAGGCGTGCGGCACGCCGCCTTCGCCGGCTTCATCCGATTCCATCCAGTGGAAGGCGACACGGTACTGGGCGCAGCAGGCGCCGCAGCTGAGGCAGGGATGGGGCATGGGAGCCGGCCTTGGGGCGGCAATGCGGATGGGGAAGCTGGAGGATTTTCCATGCTGCCGATCCGCGCGCAAGAAATTTCTGCAGCGGTGACAATATGCCGATGAACGATTCCTGCAACATCGCCGCGCGCCTGCCCGAACTGGCGCGTGAACGGCCCGACCAGATCGCCATCCGCTGCCCCGGCAAGCCTGCCGCCAATGGCATGGCCGCCTACGACGTCACCCTCGATTACCGCACGCTCAATGCGCGCAGCGATGCCATCGCTGCCGGGCTGGCCGCCTACGGCATCGGCCGCGGCGTGCGCGCGGTGGTGATGGTGCGGCCGGGCCCGGAATTCTTCCTGCTGATGTTCGCGCTGTTCAAGATCGGCGCGGTGCCGGTGCTGGTCGATCCGGGCATCGACAAGCGCGCGCTCAAGCAGTGCCTGGACGAGGCGCAGCCGCAGGCCTTCATCGGTATCCCGCTGGCGCAGCTGGCGCGCCTGCTGCTGGGCTGGGCCAAGTCGGCCACGCGGCTGGTCACGGTCGGCACGCGCTGGGGCTGGGGCGGCAGCACGCTGGCGAAGATCGAAGCGGCCGGTGCCGGTGCGGGCAGCCAGTTGGCCGCCACCGCGCCCGATGACACCGCCGCGATCCTGTTCACCAGTGGCTCGACCGGCGTGCCCAAGGGCGTGGTCTATCGCCACCGCCACTTTGTCGGCCAGGTGGAACTGCTGCGCAACGCCTTCGGCATGCAGCCCGGCGGTGTGGATCTGCCGACCTTCCCGCCGTTCGCGCTGTTCGATCCGGCGTTGGGGCTGACCTCGGTGATCCCGGACATGGACCCGACCCGGCCCGGCAGCGCCGATCCGCGCAAACTGCACGACGCCATCGCCCGGTTCGGCGTGACCCAGCTGTTCGGTTCACCGGCGCTGATGCGGGTGCTGGCCGAGCACGGCCAGCCGCTGCCGACAGTGACCCGCGCCACCTCGGCCGGTGCGCCGGTGCCGCCGCAGGTCGTGGAAAAGATCCGCGCGCTGATGCCGGCCGACGGCCAGTTCTGGACGCCGTATGGCGCCACCGAATGCCTGCCGGTGGCGGTGATCGAAGGCCGTGAACTGGTGCAGACCCGCACCGCGACCGAAAGTGGTGCCGGCACCTGCGTCGGCCGCGTGGTGGAACCCAATGAAGTGCGCATCATCGCGATCAGCGACGAACCCATCGCCGACTGGAGCGCTGTGCGCGAACTGCCGGCAGGCGAAGTCGGCGAGATCACCGTGGTCGGCCCGACCACCACCGACAGCTATTTCAACCGCCCGCAGGCCACCGCCGCGGCCAAGATCCGCGAGGTGTTGGCCGACGGCGGCGAGCGCATCGTGCACCGCATGGGTGATGTGGGCTGGTTCGATGCGCAGGGCCGGCTGTGGTTCTGCGGGCGCAAGACCCAGCGCGTGGAAACCGCCGCCGGGCCGCTGTATACCGAGCAGGTCGAGCCGGTGTTCAACACCGTGCCGGGCGTGCGCCGCACCGCGCTGGTCGGCGTGGGCAAGCTGGGCAGTCAGCTGCCGGTGCTGTGTTACGAACTGCTGCCGGGTGCCGCCGCGGCCACGGTCGAGCCGCAGCTGCGCGCGCTGGCGGCGACGCAGCCGGCGCTGGCCGGCATCGGCCATTTCCTGCAGCATCCGGCGTTTCCGGTGGATATCCGCCACAACGCCAAGATCGGCCGCGAGAAACTCGCGCTATGGGCCACCGGGCAATTGAAGGAGCGTGCATGAAGATCCTGGTTACCGGCGGTGGCGGTTTCCTCGGCCAGGCTCTGTGCCGCGGGCTGGTCGCGCGTGGTCACGAGGTGCTGAGCTTCAACCGCGGCCACTACCCGGCGCTGCAGGCGCTGGGGGTGGGGCAGATCCGTGGCGACCTGGCCGATGCCAATGCGGTGCATCACGCCACCGCCGGGGTGGACGTGGTATTCCACAATGCCGCCAAGGCCGGCGCGTGGGGCAGCTACGACAGTTATTTCCAGGCCAATGTGATGGGCACCCGCAACGTGCTGGCCGCCTGCCGGGCGCACCGCATCGGCCGGCTGGTCTATACCTCCACGCCGAGCGTGACCCATCGCGCCACCCATCCGGTGGAAGGGCTGGGCGCGGATGAAGTGCCTTACGGTGAGGACTTCCAGGCGCCGTACGCGGCGACCAAGACGATCGCCGAGCAGGAAGTGCTGGCTGCCAACGGTGCCGATCTGGCCACCATCGCGCTGCGTCCACGCTTGATCTGGGGGCCGGGCGACCAGCAGCTGCTGCCGCGGCTGGCCGAGCGAGCACACGCCGGACGCCTGCGTTTCGTCGGCGATGGCCACAACAAAGTCGATACCACCTACATCGACAACGCCGCACAGGCGCATTTCGATGCGTTCGACCATCTGGTGGTCGGCGCGGCCTGCGCCGGCAAGGCCTATTTCATTTCCAATGGTGAGCCGCTGGAGATGCGTGAGCTGCTCAACCGCCTGCTGGCCGCGGTCGGTGCGCCCGCCGTTGAAAAGACGATTTCGTTCAAGGCCGCCTACCGCATCGGCGCGGTCTGCGAAAAGCTGTGGCCGCTGCTGCGGTTGCGTGGCGAGCCGCCGATGACGCGCTTCCTCGCCGAGCAGCTGTGTACGCCGCACTGGTATTCGATGGAGCCGGCGCTCCGCGATTTCGGCTATGTGCCGAAGGTGTCGATCGGGGAGGGATTGCGCCGGCTGGCCGAGGCGCACGCAGGCGGTTGAGCGGACGTCATCATCCGGCAATCACGTTGCCATCACCGTGTGCCGACCGCGCAGCCGTGAGCATGGAGCCCTATTCCAACGACGGAGCTCCCGCATGCTTCATTACGCCATCATCTTCTTCGTGATCGCCATCATCGCCGCGTTGCTGGGTTTTTCCGGCATTGCCGGTGCAGCCAGCAATATCGCCTGGATCCTGTTCGTGGTGTTCCTGATCCTTGCGGTGATCTCGCTGTTCCGCAGGAAGGGATAACCCCGGCAGGCCGCAGGACACGGGCCCGCAATCTCCGAAGAATTGCGGGCCCTGCGGTTTCCGCAACCGGATCAGGCCGCGGGAGTGATCGAGCTGTTCAGCGCCTTGTCGGCAGCATGGCGTTCCAGTGCCAGTTCAAGCAGACGGGTGATCAGCGCGGTGTAACCCAGGCCGCTGGCGCCCCACAGCTTGGGATACATGCTGATGCGGGTGAAGCCGGGCAGGGTGTTCAGTTCGTTGATGACCACCTCGCCGGTGGCGGTGAGGAACACGTCCACGCGCGCCATGCCGATGCAGTCCAGCGCCTGGTAGGCGCGGATGGCGATCTGGCGGATACGTTCCTGCGCCTCGGCCGGGATATCGGCCGGGATCACCGTCTCCGCACCGCTGGCGCTGATGTACTTGGTGTCGTAGGCGTAGAAGTCGTCATGTACCACCACCTCGCCGCAGACGCTGGCCTCGGGGCGGTCGTTGCCCAGCACCGCGCATTCGATCTCGCGGCCGTCGATCGCCGACTCCACCAGTACCTTGTGGTCGAACGACAGCGCCAGCGCCATCGCGGTGGCGAACTCGGCGGCATTGCGCACCTTGCTCACGCCCACCGACGAGCCCTGGTTGGCCGGCTTGACGAACAGCGGCGTGCCCAGCTGGGCGACCAGTGCGTCGTAATCGGCCGCCGCCGCGGTGACATGGTTGAAGCAGGCGAACGGTGCCACCGCCAGACCGGCATCACGCAGCAGGCGCTTGGCCATGTCCTTGTCCATCGCCGCGGCCGCGCCGAGTACGCCGGGGCCGGCGAACGGCAGGTTCAGCGTGCGCAGCAGGCCCTGCAGGGTGCCGTCCTCGCCCAGGGTGCCGTGCACGATCGGGAACACCACATCGATCTGCGGCACGGCGCTGCCATCGGCGGCGACCAGCTGCGCGCGTTCGGCACCGGGCAGCACCGACAGCAGCGGGCCGGCCGTGTTCAGCGCGATGGTCTTGGGATCGTCGGCGTTTAGCAGGAAATCGGCCGCATCGCACAGGTGCCACAGGCCCTGCTTGTCGATGCCGACCAGGCTGACGTCGAAGCGCTCCTTGTCCAGCGCATCAAGGATGTTCTTCGCCGACTGCAGCGAGACCTCGTGTTCGGCCGAACGACCGCCAAAGATGATGCCGACGCGGGTCTTGCCCATTGCCTGTGCTCCTGCCGATTCCTGTTGGGGGATGCATAGCATGAACCTTCCGGCGCCCGCCTGCGCGCATGCATGGCGGTTGTCTGTCCGTTGATCCCCGTGCGCCGATGCGCTGGCGCGGGCAGGTAGAATGCCCGCCATGCCTGCATCCCCCTTCAAGATGATCAAACCGCTGGCCGGCCGCGCGCTGGAAGTGGCGCTCAACCGCGCGCTGGCGCTGGACCCGGATACCCGTACCGCGTTGGCCGCGCTCGATGGCCAGCGCATCGCCCTGACCTTGGAATCGCCCGCGCTGGCGATGCAGATCGGGGTCAGCGGCCCGCGCCTGACCGTGGGCCCGGTCGATCCGTCGCAGGAAGCCGATCTGGCCGTGCGCAGCACGCTGGGCGGGGTGCTGGCGCAGCTGCCGTTCCTGGCCAATGCGCGCCGTGGCAACAGCGCGCCGGCCGGGCGGGTGAAGGTCTCCGGCGACGCCGAGCTGGCGCGGCGCCTGCAGCAGCTGGCCACGCGCTTCGATCCGGACTGGCAACAGCCGTTCGTCACCGCCTTCGGCGAAATCCTCGGCGTGCAGATCGCCCAGACCCTGCATGCGGCCCTGTTGCAGGCGCGTCGCAGCGCCAGGGACCTGGCCGAGACCGCCGCCGAATACGTCACCGAGGAATCACGCGATGTGGTGCCCCGGGCCGAACTGGATGCCTTCCATGACGATGTGGACGTGATCCGCGACGATGTCGAACGCATGGCCGCGCGCGTGGCGCGTCTGCGCCAGCGCAGCGGAGGTGCCGCATGAAGGCGACCCGCGCGATGTTCCGTGCCAGCCGCATTGGCCGGGTGATCCTGCGCTACCGCCTGGATGCGCTGCTCGACGGCACCCCGGTTGAGCGCTGGTTGCGGCTGGCCAAACCGTTCGTGCCGCGCGCCAGTGCCGAGGTGGCGTCGTTGTCGCGCGGTGCGCGGCTGCGGCTGGCGTTGCAGGAGCTGGGGCCGATCTTCGTCAAGTTCGGGCAGATCCTGTCCACCCGTCGCGACCTGGTGCCGCCGGATGTCGCCGCCGAGCTGACCCTGCTGCAGGACCGGGTCAAGCCGTTCGACGGCGAACGTGCGTTGCAGATCGTCGAGCAGGCGCTGGGCCTGCCGATCACCGAGGCCTTCGCCAGTTTCGACACCACGCCGCTGGCCTCGGCCTCGATCGCGCAGGTGCATGCGGCCACGCTGGACGGCGGCCGCCAGGTGGTGGTCAAGGTGCTGCGTCCGGATATCGAAACGCAGATCGCCGGCGATATCGCCCTGCTCAAATCGCTGGCCGCACTGGTCGAGCGCACCCATCCGCGTGCCGACAAGATCCGCCCGCGCGAAGTGGTGGCGGAGATCGAGACCACGTTGGCGGCAGAGCTGGACCTGCAGCGCGAGGGCGCCAATGCCAGCGTGCTGCGCCGCTTCTGGCAGGATTCGGACGACCTCTATGTGCCCGAGGTGATCTGGAGCCACACCGCCGAGCGCGCACTGACGCTGGAACGGGTGTGGGGTATTCCGTCGGATGACATCGCCGCGCTGGACAGCGCCGGCATCGACCGCAAAGCGCTGGCCGCCAAGGGCGTGCGCGTGTTCTACACGCAGGTGTTCCGCGACAATTTCTTCCACGCCGATGCGCACGCCGGCAACATCTGGGTCGATATCGATCCGGCGCGCCGCGACAACCCGCGTTTCATCGCGCTGGATTTCGGCATCATGGGCCAGCTCTCGGAAGAGGACCAGTTCTACCTGGCCGAGAACTTCATGGCGATCTTCAACCGCGACTACCGCCGCATCGCCGAGCTGCACCTGCAGGCGCAGTGGATGCCGAACACGGTGCGCATCGACGAGCTGGAAGCGGCGGTGCGCGCGGTGTGCGAGCCGTACTTCACCCGGCCGCTGTCGCAGATCTCGCTGGCCGAAGTGCTGATGAAGCTGTTCCGCACCGCCCAGCGCTACCAGCTGACCCTGCAGCCGCAGCTGATCCTGCTGCAGAAGACGCTGCTGAACATCGAAGGCGTGGGCCGCCAGCTCGACCCGCAGCTGGATATCTGGGAAGTCGCCAAGCCGGTGCTGGAGCGCATCCTGCGCGAACGTTACAGTCCGCGGCGTGCGCTCAAGGAGCTGGGCAAGCGCCTGCCGGAAATCATGACCCAGGCCCCGGACATGCCGGCCCTGCTGCACAGCTGGCTGCGCCAGCAGGTCGAGGGCAGGCATGAGCTGGCGATGCGCTCACAGGACATCGTCAACCTTGACAGGACCTTGAAGCGTCTGCAGCGGCGGGTGGTCACCGCGGTGACCGGCGTCGGCCTGGTGGTGGTGTCGGCACTGCTGTACGGGCTGCAGGCCGGTGGCCCGCTGCTGGCGGCGGTGCCGCTGTGGTCGTGGATCACCGGCGGCGTGGGCGTGCTGGCGCTGGCCTCGGCGTGGCTGCGCCGATGAGCGCCACAGCCACCGCGGTACCGACGGTCGTCAGCAACGAACGCATCGACAGGGAGCGCTTCACCGGTGCCAGGGTCGTGAACACGCATTTCCGCAACTGCGATTTCTCCGGCGCCGACCTGACCGGTACCGAGTTCGTGAACTGCGTCTTCTACGATCCGGATACCCAGACCGGCTGCCGCTTCAACGGTGCGCAGCTCAAGGAAGCCAGCTTCCGCCAGTGCGACCTGAGCATGTGCGGCTTCGCGTTCGCCAAGGCGCTGGGGCTGGAGATCGCCGAGTGCCGGGCGCAGGGCGCGGATTTCTCCAACGCCAGCTTCATGAACCAGATCACCGCACGCACCTGGTTCTGCAGCGCCTTCATCAAGCAGTCCAACCTGAGCTACGCCGATTTCTCTGGCGTGACGCTGGAGAAATGTGAGCTGTGGGAGAACCGCTGGGTCGGCGCCAACGTATCGGGCGCGAACTTCAGCGGATCGGACATGTCCGGCGGGGATTTCTCGTCGCTGGACTGGCGTGCGGCCGATTTCACCCATTGCGACCTGACCGGTTCGGAACTGGGCGACCTCGACCTGCGCACGGTCGACCTGGAAGGCGCCCGTCTCGACACCCTGCAGGTCGCGCAGCTGATGCTGCGCATGGGCATCACGGTCGAACCGCTGAAGTCCTGATGCCCACAGGCCCTGCCGCTCGACCGCGCGGGGCCTCCACGAAACGGGCCGGCGCAGGGCAGGCCCGAACAGGTAGGCCGAACTATGGATCACGACACGACGACATCGCTGCCCGACCGGACGTTGCCGGTGCTGTACGCCGACGACTGGCTGGCCGTGGTCGACAAGCCGGCCGGGCTGATGGTCCACGACAGCAAGCTGGCGCGTGGCGAGGACGACTTCCTCGCCGACCGCCTGCGCGAGCAGCTGGGCAAGCCGATCTTCCTGATCCACCGGCTGGACCGTGCCACCAGCGGCTGCCTGCTGCTGGCCTTTGACCGCGATAGTGCCAGCGCGCTGGGCAAGGCGTTGATGGGCGGCGAGGTGGAGAAGGACTATTTGGCCGTGTGCCGCGGCTGGCCGGCCGAAGCGGCCTTCACCGTCGACCATGACCTGGATGGCGGCCCCGGCAAGCCGCTCAAGAAGCCGGCCATCACCCGGTTCCAGACGTTGCGGCAAGGCGAGTTGCCGATCCCGTCCAATGGCTTTCCGACCTCGCGCTATGCACTGCTGCGCTGCCAGCCGCAGACCGGGCGTTTCCGGCAGATCCGCCGGCACCTGAAGCATGTGTTCCATCACCTGATCGGCGACACCAGCCACGGTGATGGCCGCCACAACCGCACGTTCCGCATGCAGGGCGTACACCGCATGCTGCTGCATGCCGAGCGGCTGGCATTTCCGCATCCGCAGGATGGGCGGCGGATCGAGGTGGTCGCACCGCTGGATGCGGCCTTCGACAAGGCGGTCCGGCTGCTGGGCTGGAGCACTCCCTGACACTGCGCGGCCGGTTTCCGCGAAGCAGTACGAACCGCTGCATTTCCGCCATCGATCGATGCCCGGCGTTGCCCGGGCATCGGCGGCGCGCCGGAGCTACTGCACTACCGGTTGCGCGTTCCGGACCCGCTCCAGCAGTGCTGTGACCTCGGGGTTTTCCGGCACCTCTTCATGCAGCTGTTCCAGCAGTACCCGCGCCTCGTCCAGCCTGTCCTGCCGGTAGAGCACCTGTGCCATGCCTTGCCCGGCGTCGTTGTCGCCCGGGGACAGCTTCAACGCCTGCTCGAACGCGGCACGTGCACCCTCCAGGTCTTCCAGCCGCAGCAGCGCGAAGCCCAGCCCGCTGGAGGCATCGGAGCGTGGATTGGGCATCAGGCTGGCGGTGTGGAAACTGTCGCGGGCCAGGTCGTTGTGTTCCTGGCGCAGGCGGATCCAGCCCTGCGCTACATAGGCCGAATAGTCCAGGGGCTGCACGCTGTGCAGCTCGCGCAGTGCGGCATCGTATTGCTGCTGGCGGAACAGGCGCCGCCCGCGTTCGTTGGCCAGCTGGCGCGGCGTGCGGTCGTGCTGGACCGAGCCCTCGAACTGGCGGGTATCGACGGTACCGTGCTTTTCCAGATAGTCGCGCACGTTGGCGGCACGGTGCAGGCCCAGGTAGCAATGGATATACACGGTGCCGGGGGTGTTGATCGCGGTCTCGGCGGCGGCACGCGAGTTGCGCTCGTAATCCTCGCCGAAGCGCTGGCCGAGGATGCTGCCCATCGGGAAGTTGTGTACTTCGATGCCCAGCTTGGCCGCGCGCTTCTTCTCTTCCTCCAGCAGCACCGCCTCGTAGGGCACCTTGGGATTGAGCAGGCTGATGATGGTGGTCACGCCTTCGTCCTTCAGACGGTCCATGTCGGCCTGCACGGGGTAAGGCCCGAAGACGAAACGGGCCGATGTGATCGACTGCTGGGCCCGCCATGGCTGCACCACGAAGCTGGCCGGGTTCAACAGGACCCAGACACCCGCGGCAAAGCCGGCCACTGCGAGGATGGCGATGAGGGCCAGCCATTTGTTCCGTGTGGACTTGTTCATTCCTTTCCCCTGATTGATTGGCGTGCGGCGTCTAATATGCCCTTTTATGTGACTTGCGTCACGAAGTCGCAGGAATTTTTTTGGGAAGTCAGCCGGAGCGCGCCGTTGCCGGCACAGACTTCACTCCGTCTGCCCCAGCGCGATCGGCTGAGGCGCGTAGCCGGACCGGGCTCTGCCCGCTGCGCGGCTGTCAGGGAAATCCGATGCTGGATTAGCATATTGCGCAGGGACTATCGAGGCCTTTCTGTAACTTGATTGACTCTTTGGTGTGATATGGGTCACACTTTTCTCGAGCCTGACACCTGCATCACGTCGATTGCGTTGTGATCACCGTCGGCGGTCTTTCGTAATCAGGTGGGCAATGGGGGGCGGGTGATGGAAGGGACTCTCTCTGACCCGATAGTGGTACGGGTCGCATATTGGGTTGCGGTATCGACGTTGCTGCTGGCGGTCGTCCTGCTGACGACGATCCTGCTGCTGCGTATCCGTACGCAACGACGTGAGCAGCGCGATGCGCAGGCGATGCAGTACTGGACGCAGATCCTGCGCCAGGAACTGGAAACGCCCGGCGTCGTGGTGCGCGGTCTGGAGCGGGGGGAGGTGGCCGGCTTCCTGGAGGCCTGGAACGCGGTTCACGAACCGCTGGACGACTCCGCCTCGCGCCGCCTGATTCCGGTGGGTACCCGTGTCGGGCTGGCGGATGCGGCCCGCAAGTTGCTGCGCCGCGGCTACCACGACCGCGCGATGGCGATCATCGCCATGGGACACCTGCGCGATCCGCGGGTGTTCGATGACATCGCCCCGCATCTGCGTGATCGCAGCCCGATTGTCTCGCTTTGTGCCGGCCGTGCGCTGGCGCAGATCGATTCCTCGCGGGCGATGACGATGTTCGTGCCGCTGATCCTCGAGCGCGAGGACTGGGCGCCCGGCAGCGTCGCGCGCATCCTGGCCGAGAACAGCGATGGCAGCGCCGGGCGTGAGCTGTCCAAATCGCTGTTGCGGGCCAATGCCGACACCACGGTGAAGCTGGTGCGTTTCCTGGCCGATATC
Source organism: Stenotrophomonas sp. JC08 (assembly GCF_052180205.1). Classification (NCBI taxonomy): domain Bacteria; kingdom Pseudomonadati; phylum Pseudomonadota; class Gammaproteobacteria; order Lysobacterales; family Lysobacteraceae; genus Stenotrophomonas; species Stenotrophomonas sp. JC08. Next base: position 236,038 of record NZ_CP197473.1, read on the forward strand.
GACCCGGCGCGTGCGGCAGAGGTCATCCACCAGTTGATGGGCAGCGATGTGGACGACCGGCTGCTCTCGGTCTGCCTGCAGCTGGTCAACGACCGCCGCGAACTGGGGCGGGTGCGCAAGCTGCTGCACGCCACCCGCTGGCATGTGCGCATGCACGCCGCCTCGGCGCTGGCCCGCATCGGCGAGGCCGGTGATCACATGAACCTGGAGCCCTTGCTGTCCGACAGTGTCTGGTGGGTGCGCTATCGCGCCGCCCAGGCCATGTTGATGCTGCCGGGCATGGATTCGGGCAAGTTGCTGGCGATACGCGAGCGGACCAGCGATGCCTACGGCCGCGGCATTATCGACCACGTGCTGGCCGAACAGAACCTGAGGGCAGCGGTATGAGCGGATACCTGCACGTGATCGTGACCTACCTGCAACAGGTGCCGTGGGTGCGGCTGATGGTATCGCTGCAGTGGGTGTTCATCGCCTACTTCGCCGCGATCAACATCGCCTACCTGATCCTGAACTACATCTCCGCATTCCAGATCGCGCGCTACATGCGCGAGTACCGCGCCAACTATCTGCCGCGCGGGCTGAGGGAATACCAGCCGCCGGTGAGCATCATCCTGCCTGCGCACAACGAGGAGACATCGGTGGTGTCGTCGGTGCGCTCGCTGCTCAACACGGTCTATCCGGAATACGAGATCGTCATCGTCAACGATGGCTCCAGCGACGGTACCCGCCAGGCATTGATCGATGCGTTCGGGCTGGTGCAGGTGCCGGAGGCCTACCGTTGCCGGCTGCAGAGCGCCCCGGTCCATGGTGTCTACGCCTCGTCCAGCCATCCCAACATCCGTATGGTGGACAAGGACAACGGCGGCAAGGCCGATGCGATCAACGCCGGACTGAACTGCGTGCGCTATCCGCTGTTCTGCGTGATCGACGCCGACAGCATCCTGCAGCCGGAAAGCCTGTCACGTGTGGTCCGGCCCTTCCTGGAAGACGGCCGGGTGGTGGCCAGCGGCGGCGTGGTGCGGGTACTCAACGGCTGCACGGTGAAGAACGGCATGCTGTCGAAGGTCGGGCTTCCCGAACGATTGCTGCCGGGCTTCCAGCTGGTGGAATACCTGCGCGCATTCCTGTTCGGGCGGATGGGCTGGTCGCCGGTCAACGCGCTTCTGATCATCTCCGGCGCGTTCGGTGTGTTCTACAAGGAGCGGGTGATCGCCATCGGCGGCTACCGTCTGGATACGGTGGGCGAGGACATGGATCTGGTGATCCGTCTGCACCGCAACCTGCGCGAAGAGGGACGGGACTACCGCATCGTCTTCGTTCCCGACCCGGTCTGCTGGACCGAGGCACCGTCGGACCTCGCCTCGCTTGGCGCCCAGCGCATCCGCTGGCAGCGCGGACTTGCCGAGAGCCTGTGGTCCAACCTGCGATTGATGTTCAGCCGCCGCGGCGGTATTGCCGGCTGGATCGCCTTTCCCTTCATGCTGCTGTTCGAATTCCTGGGTCCGGTGATCGAGGTGACGGGCTACGTGTCGATGATCGTGCTGGCGGTGCTGGGACTGGTGCCGCTGGAAACCGCGTTGATCTTCCTCGCCGCGGCGGTCGGCATGGGCATCCTGCTGTCGGTCAATGCAATGTTGCTGGAGGAAATCTCCTTCCGCCTCTACGCGCGGCCGGCACAGCAGGTGAAGCTGTTCGCGCTGGCGGTGCTGGAGAACTTCGGCTATCGCCAGATGAACTCGTGGTGGCGCTTTGTCGGCACGCTGCGCTGGCTGTTCGGCAAGCACAAACGCCACAACTGGGGGCGCATCAAACGCGATGGCTCCTGGCAGCAGGTTCCCGAGCCGGCGCCACCGCCGGAGGTGATGATGGCCGGAGCCTCGCGTCCCAGGACCCAGAAATGAAACACAGGAACCCTTACATGACCGACGGCCTGTTTCCCATCGCACTCCGTGTCCAAGGCATGCGCCCGCTGTTGCTGCTGGCGCTGCTGGCCCCGTCGACGCTGCTGGCGCAGACACCGGAAGCGGCGCCGGCCGACACGCTGGAGGCGCGGATGCTGCAGGTCCGCACGCTGGCCACCGGCGGCCAGCGCAGCGAGGCGATCACCCAGTACAACGCCCTGCTGACCGAGCATCCGGGCAACAGCGATCTGCTGCTGGCGCGTGGCCGCACCTATGCCTGGGACGGGCAGTTCGCCTTGGCCGAAGCCGATCTGCTGCAGGTGGTGGGGAAAAGCCCGGGCTATGCGGATGCATGGTCGGCACTGGGCGACCTGTACCGCTGGAACGACCGCCCCAGCCAGGCTGCCGACGCCTATGCGCACTGGGTCGAGCTGGCACCGCAGAATGCCGATGCACGGATGGCACGCGGACGCGCGTTGCGTGACATGGGCCAGCTGGCGGACGCCCGGGCCGATTTCGACGCAGCCGCGGCGCTGGGTGCCGATCCTGCGGAAATCGTCAGCCTGCGCGACAGCCTGATGCCCCGCATGGCCAATCCCGATGTGATCCCCACCGATGGCTACCGCTGGAGCGCCAGCGCCGGCTGGAGCCATACCCGTTTCAGCGGCAACCGGCAGAGCTGGAACGATGCCGATCTGACACTGCGGCGCCGCTTCGAGCGCGGCTCACTCGGGCTGGAACTGGTGCGCGCCGAGCACTTCAACAACAGCGATATCGCCTGGGCGCTGGATGCCTACGCACCGTTGTGGTCACGGGCCTATGCCAACGTGCGTTACCAGCATGGCCCGTCCAGCGGCGTACTGCCCCGGCAGGCGTGGCGCGTGGAGGTGTTCCAGGGCGTGGGTAGCGGCTGGGAGCTGTCGGCCAGCGTCGATCACCTGCGTTTTTCCGGTGACACCGAATTCTATGGCGTCGGCGTTGGCCGCTACGTCGGCAACTGGTACGGGCGCTACAAACTGCAGCACGTGCCGGGCGTGGGCTCGGGCAGCTGGAGCCACCGTGTTCTGCTGCGCAACTACTACCGCGGCGATGCCGACAACTATCTGGAAGTGAGTGCCAGCAGCGGCCGCAGCACCGACATGGATCGCTTCGGCAGCCTGGTGCGTGACAACAGCGCGGCATTCGGTGTGGCGTGGCGGCGCCAGCTGACACCGGAGTGGGGCTTCAAGATCGGTGCCGGATACTCCGCCGATGACGGCGACTACGACGAGCAGCGACTGTCGGCGTCCATCTACAAGCGCTGGTAAGGGCGGGGGTACAAAGCAATGGCGGTAGCGCAGAACGGTAGCGCATGGGCACGTTTTTCCGGGGTCTTTCCAGCCCTGCTGCTTGCACAGCTGGCCGTGGTGGCCGTTGCCATCGCCAACGCTCCGGCTGCAGGTACTGGCGGGGCCGGCGGTGCGGCAATCGCGGCGGTCCAGTCGCTGCAGGTGCTGCTGCGGATGGTGCCGTTGCTGCTGTTGCTGTCACTGCCGTTGCTGCTGCTGAAGCGGCCGCTGTGGCGCGCGGTTGCGCTGGGCCTGCTGTGGTCGCTGTTCATCGCCCTGCAGGTGATGCTCGATCTGTACTTCCAGGTGGCGCAGGTGCCGTTGGGAGCGGACCTGTTCGGCTACAGCCTGGCTGAGATCCGCGTGACGCTGGCCGATGGTGCGTCGGTGAAGCCGGGCAATCTGGTGGCAATGGCGCTGCCGCTGCTTGTGCTGTGGACGGGACTGTTGTGGTGGGGACGGCGCGAGCGACGGGGGTCGGGGCGCTGGAGCACGGCCTTGCTGGCGGCGGCCGTGGTCGCCTGGCTGCTGCCCTTGCCCGCCGGTGTTGGTGTGGTGCCCGATGCGGCCGCGCGTGATCTGGCCGGCAACAAGCTGGCATGGTTCAGTGCCGATGTATGGCGCTGGTCCAGGCGCGGCGGCGAGGCCGCTGTGACCACGGCGCCGCTGCCGGTCGAAACCGCCAGCGAGGCGCCACTGGACCCGGACTATCCGTTCCTGCGCCAGGAGCAGACGCCTGACACGCTGGGACCGTACTTCTCGCCAACCAGCGACGGGCGTCCGCCCAATGTGGTGCTGATCATCGTCGAAGGATTGGGCCGTTCGTTCTCCGGACCGCAGGCGGCATTGGGCAGCTTTACTCCGTTTCTGGATGAGCTGGCCCGGCGCAGCCTGTATTTCGACAACTTCCTTGCCAACCAGGGACGCACGTTCGGCGTGCTGCCCACGCTGATCGGCTCGGCACCCTTCGCCGATCAGGGCTTCACCGCGCTGGGCAAGCGCATGCCGGCGCATCCGGGCCTGTTCAACGTGCTCGGGCAGCAGGGTTACCACACCGCCTTCTACAACGGCACCGATACCGACTTCGACGATGAGCGCGGTTACATGCGCCTGCAGCAGGTGCAGACGCTGGTGGACATGAAGAACTTCGGTCCCGGCTACCAGCGCAACCCGTTCAGCGCCTGGGGCTATCCGGACAAGGAGCTGGTCTCGCGCGTGCTGGCCGACAGCGACCGCCTGCAGCCGCCGTTCCTGCTGGCGATGCAGACCATCTCCATGCTACCAGCTATGAATTCCCCGGGCAGGACGCATACCGCAAGCGGTTCGAGCAGCGCTTGCAGCAGCTGCAGGTGCCGCAGGCGCGGCAGGCCGGCTACCGGGTCCATGCGGATATCTACAGCACCATCCTCTATACCGACGACCAGCTGCGCCGCTATTTCGAAACGGTGGAAAAGGCGCCCTGGTACGCCGATACGATCTTCATCGTGACCGGTGATCACCGCCTGCCGGAAATCCCGATGGATGCGCACATCGACCGCTACCATGTGCCGCTGATCGTGTTCTCGCCGCTGCTCAAGCAGCCGCGACGGGTGCGTGCGGTGTCCTCGCAGCTGGATGTGACGCCGTCGCTGGTGGCGCTGCTGTCCAACACCTATGGCCTGCAGCGCCCCGGGCACACCGCCTGGCTGGGGACCGGCCTGGACATGTCCGGGAGTTTCCGCAACCTGCACCAGCTGCCGCTGCAACAGACCAAGACCAGCGCGCCGGAGTTTCTGGCCGGGCCGTGGTGGCTGCATGACGGGCAGTTGTATGAACTGCAGGACGGCATGCATCTGTCGCCGGAGGATGATGCCGAGGTGCGTGACTGGGCAATGCAGCGCCTGCAGCGCTACCAGCAGGCCAATGCGGGTTTCATGCGGCGGATGGCGCTGATGCCGGAGGATTTGACCGCGCTGGTGGCCTACAGCGCCGCGCCGGCCGCTCCCCACGCCGACACCGCGCCGACGGTGGCGGGGCTGTCGATGGCATCGGCCGAGGTGGTGGCCAAGCCGGACGGGGTGCAGCTGACGGCGGTGTTCAGCAGCGGCGATCCACGCCCCAGCCGCCTGTTCGTGCCGCTGGCGATCATGTTCAACGCCGCCGGCAAGGAAGTGCAGGAAGTCTACGGAAAGGTCTTGCAGCTGCCACCGGGCGGCAGCCAGCAGGTGCAGCTGCAATTGCAGCTGCCGGCCGATTGCGATGGCCGCTGCTACGTCTCGGTGTTCCCGTCCGATCCGGACAATGGCAAGGCCGTCGGCCAGGGTCGTTATCACTTGCTGGTGGATGCCGGCACCACGGTGGAGGAGCTGTAATGAACCAGGGTTTTGCGGTGGGACTGCTTGCATTGCTGTGCCTGTTGCCCGAAGCGCCGGCGCTGGCGGCAAGCCGCGCGATGTGGACCTGGGAGGCCGAGTCGTACGCGATGGTCGAAGACCCGGCCGTGGCCGATGAAGCCATCGCCTACCTGAAATCGCAGAAGGTGGACACGGTCTACCTGTATGCCGACGCCTACCGCGGGCGCAACCTGATCGTCGAGCAGCCGCAGCTGTACCGGGCCTTCATCGAGAAGCTGCACGGCAAGCGCATGAAGGTGTACGCGCTGCTCGGCTCGGCCTATCTCAATACCGAAAACTATGTGTTGCCGGACTACCGCGAGCAGGCCGAGGCGATGTTCCGGCGGGTGGTGGAATACAACGCCTCGGTGCCGGCGACGGCGCGCTTTGACGGCGCCAACCTCGACATCGAGCCGCACATCCTCGACGAATGGAATGACAGCACCCGCCTGCGCCTGCTGCATGGCTTCCTCGACATGAGCGCGGCGGTGATGCGCATCAAGCGCGAGCACGGTGCCACGCTGGCGGTGGGCCCGGCGATTCCTTTCTGGCTCGATGGCATCGAGCTGGAATGGAACGGCCGCACCCGCCCGGTCAGCGAGCACACCATCAACATCTACGATTACGTGGCCTTGATGGACTACCGCGACAAGGCCGAGGGCAGCGACAGCATCCTCTCGCATGCCGCCAGCGAGATCGCCTACGCCAACGAGGTTGGCAAGAAGGTGGTGATCGGACTGGAGGTGTCATCCAACGACATCGACAAGGTCACCTTCCACGAGGAAGGGCCGAAGGTGTTCGAGCAGGAGGTGCGCAAGGTCGAGCGCGCGCTGCGCAACGAGCCGTCCTTCGACGGTTTCGCGATCCACCACTACCGGGCTTGGCGGCGCTGGGCCGCGCAGTACTGGGAGTGACGCTGCCGGCGGCGGAATGATGCCCTGCCGCGCAAGCCGCCGCGGCGCATCCGAGCCCGTACAATGCGCCGATGGCGACGGACCGGATTGAAATTTCCGAGCAGCTGGCGATACCGGAAGCGGAAATCGTCGAGCGTTTCGTGCGCGCTTCCGGGGCCGGCGGACAGAACGTCAACAAGGTTTCCACCGCGGTGGAGCTGCGTTTCGACATCGCCGCTTCGCCGTCGCTGCCCGAGCCGCTGCGCCAGCGCCTGCTGGCCCGCCGTGACCGGCGCATGACCGGCGAAGGCGTGCTGGTGATCGACGCGCAACGCTTCCGTACCCAGGACCGCAACCGCCAGGACGCGCGCGAGCGTCTGGTCGGCTTCATCCAGGCGGGCCTGAGCGTGCCCAAGAAGCGGGTGGCGACCAAGCCGACCTATGGTTCCAAGCTGCGCCGGCTGGACCAGAAAAAAGAGCGCGCGCAGATCAAGCGCGGCCGCTCGCAACGCAACTGGGAGTGATGTTTGAGCAAGCCTGAGCCGGTTGTCCCCGCAATTCCACCCAACATGCCCCAGGTAAAGCCCAATGCGTTCGTCCGCTGGCTGGGCCGCACCATCCTGCGCCTGGGGGGCTGGCGCATCCGTGGCCCGCTGCCGGATCTGGCCAAGGCGGTGGTGATCGCCGCTCCGCACTCGTCCAACTGGGATGGCCTGTGGGGCCTGGCGGCGAAAATGGCGCTGGGCGTGGAAGCGCGCATCCTCGGCAAGGACAAACTGTTCTGGTGGCCGCTGGGCGCGGTGCTGCGCCGCCTCGGGGTGGTGCCGCTGGACCGCAGCTCGCCGCAGGGCACGGTGGGGCAGGCGGTGGCGATGATCCGGGACAGCGAGCGCATCTGGTTCGCGCTGGCGCCGGAGGGCACGCGCAAGCCGGTGCAGGAATGGAAGAGCGGTTTCATCCGTATCGCACGGATGGCGCAGGTGCCGATCGTGCCGGCCTATTTCCATTACCCGGAAAAAATCATCGGCTTCGGCGCACCGTTCCACACCAGTGGCGACGATGTTGCCGACATGGCGGCGATCCGCCAGTGGTACCGGCCGTGGATCGGCCGCAACCGCGGTACGTTCTGAACCATGGGCACGGCACTGCTGTGGCTGCGTGATGACCTGCGCCTGCACGACCAGCCGGCCCTGCGCGCGGCGCTGGACCGTGGCCTGCGGCCGCTGCCGGTCTATATCCATGCGCCGGAAGAGGAAGGAGCATGGGCACCGGGCGCGGCGTCGCTGGCGTGGCGGCGACGTTCGCTGGCGGCGCTGGCGGCCGAGCTGGAGCGGCGCGGTTCGCGGCTGCTGCTGTTGCGTGGCCCCACGCTGGACACCCTGCAGGCGCTGGCCGCCCGCAGCGGCGCCGAAGCGGTGCTGTGGACGCGGCGCTACGAGCCGGCCATCGAACAGCGCGACGCGCATATCAAGCGCAGCCTGCGGCAGGCGGGCCTGCATGCGGAAAGCTTCAACGGCGCGCTGTTGTTCGAACCGTGGGAGCTGGCGACCCGGCAGGGCGATCCGTACCGGGTGTTCACGCCGTTCTGGAAATCGGCGCGTGCGCATTGGCGCGAACCGCGCACCTGGGATGCGCCGCCGCAGCTGCCGTCGCTGGAAACGCTGGACCTGCCCGCCGCTGAGCCTCTGGATGACCTGCTGCCGGCACCGTCCCCGGCATGGGACACCGGCTTCTGGCAGCGCTTCACCCCTGGCGAGCAGGGCGCGCAGGCGGCACTGCAGCGGTTCCTCGACGGTGCCGTGCACGGCTATGCGCAGGGCCGCGATTTCGCCGCCGAAACCGGTACCTCGCGGCTGTCGCCACACCTGCATTTCGGCGAGTTGTCCGTGCGCCGTGCCGCCGCCGCGGTGCTGGCCGCCGGTGATGCGATCGCCGAAGCCGATCGTGACCGTTTCCTCGCCGAGCTGGGCTGGCGCGAGTTCGCCCACCACGTGCTGCACCACTACCCGCACACGCCCGAACGCAACCTCGCCCCACGCTTCGATGATTTCCCGTGGGCGGATCCGGATGAGGCGCTGCTGGAGGCATGGCGGCACGGGCGCACCGGCGTGCCCATTGTCGATGCCGGCATGCGCGAGCTGTGGCACACCGGCTGGATGCACAACCGCGTGCGCATGGTGGTGGCCAGCTGGCTGACCAAGCACCTGCGCCAGCACTGGCTGCAGGGCGCGCGCTGGTTCTGGGACACGCTGGTGGATGCCGACCTGGCCAACAACACCCAGGGCTGGCAGTGGACCGCCGGCACCGGCGCCGATGCGGCCCCGTATTTCCGCGTGTTCAACCCGGTCACCCAGGCGCGGCGTTTCGATCCGCAAGGCGCCTATATCGCGCGCTGGGTGCCGGAGCTGGCGGAGCTGCCGCTGCCGGCGCGGTTCGCGCCGTGGGAACATCCGCAGCTGGCACACCGGCTGGCCCCGGCGTATCCGTGCCGTCCGCAGGTCGATCTGGCGGCCGGACGTGCCGCCGCGCTGGCCGCCTTCGCCACGTTGCCGCGTGGACCGGCGGCTTGAGGCCCACGCCGGCTGCACGCTGACGGTGCCACCATCGGCACATGCCGGTGCGGGGCGGACGGAGTAGTGTTGGCGGCTGCATGCATCCACTGTCAACCGGAGCCGCCCCATGACCCGTCATGCCCTTCTGGCCACCGCCATCAGCCTTGCGCTGGCCGCCTGTTCCGGCAAGGAGTCCACTGCCCCCGTGACCACCGATACCCCCGCTCAGGCCGGCCAACCGGCCGACGCTTCGACCAACCCGTTCATGACGGTCAGCCCGCTGCCGTTCCAGGCGCCGGCGTTCGACACGATCACCGATGCCGACTACCTGCCGGCCTTCGAGGAGGGCATGCGCCAGCAGTTGGCCGAGATCGCGCAGATCACCGCCAACGGACAGCCGGCGACCTTCGACAACACCCTGCTGCCGATGGAGAAGTCCGGCGCGATGCTGGACCGCGTCAGCAGCGTGTTCTTCAGCGTGGTGCAGGCCGACACCAATCCCGAGCGGCAGAAGATCCAGGAAGCCGTGGTGCCGAAGCTGGCCGCGCACAGCGATGCGATCCACCTGGATGCCAAGCTGTTCGAACGGGTGAAGGCGGTCTATGACGCGCGCGCCAGTGCCGGCTTGGATGCCGAGCAGCTGCGCGTGGTCGAGGAAACCTGGAAGGGCTTCGTCAAGGCCGGTGCGCAGCTCAGTGACGCCGACAAGGAAATCCTGAAGCAGTACAACGCCGAAGAAGCCACGCTGTCCAACGACTTCCACAACAAGCTGGTCGCGGCCACTGCCGCCGCTGCGGTGGTCATCGACGACAAGGCGCAGCTGGCCGGTCTGGCCGAGGGCGACATCGCCGCCGCCGCCGAGGCCGCCAAGGGCCGCAAGCTCGAGGGCAAGTGGCTGCTGGACCTGCAGAACACCACCCAGCAGCCGGTGCTGACCTCGCTGCAGGACCGCGCCGTGCGCGCCAGGGTGCTGGACGCCTCGGAAACCCGCACCGAGCGCGGTGACGGCAACGACACCCGCGCCATCATCCAGCGTCTGGCGCAGCTGCGTGCGGCCAAGGCCAAACTGCTCGGCTTCCCGAACTACGCCGCCTACAACCTCACCGACCAGATGGCGCAGACACCGGCCAACGCGCTGAAACTGCTGACCGACACCGTGCCGGCCGCCACTGCCAAGGCGCGCGGCGAGCTGGCCGAGATCCAGCGGGTGATCGACGCGCAACGTGCTGATTCAAAGGCCGGCGGCTTCAAGGCCACCGCCTCGGACTGGGACTTCTATGCCGAGCAGGTGCGCAAGGCCAAATACGACCTGGACGAGGCGCAGATCAAGCCGTACTTCGAACTGGACAACGTGCTGCGCAATGGCGTGTTCTTCGCCGCCACGCAGCTGTACGGCATCACCTTCAAGGAGCGCAGCGACCTGCCGGTCTACCACCCGGATGTGCGCGTGTTCGAGGTCACCGATGCCGACGGCCAGCCGCTGGCGCTGTTCTACGCCGACTTCTACAAGCGCGACAGCAAGTCCGGCGGCGCGTGGATGGATGTGTTCGTCGAACAGGACGGCCTTAGCGGTACCAAGCCGGTGGTCTACAACGTGTGCAACTTCACCAAGCCCGCCGCCGGCCAGCCGGCGCTGCTGAGCTGGGATGATGTGACCACGATGTTCCACGAGTTCGGCCATGCGCTGCATGGCATGTTCTCCAACACGAAGTATCCGAGTGTGGCCGGTACCGCGGTACCGCGCGATTTCGTCGAGTTCCCGTCACAGTTCAACGAGCACTGGGCCTCCGATCCGAAGGTGTTCGCCAACTACGCCAGGCACTACCAGAGTGGTGAGGCGATGCCGCAGGTGCTGGTGGACAAGATCGCCAAGGCCAGGACCTTCAACCAGGGCTATGCGACCACCGAATACCTGTCGGCGGCGCTGCTGGACATGGCCTGGCATACGCAGGGCGCCGACGCCCCGCTGCAGGACGTGGACAAGTTCGAGGCCGAGGCGCTCAAGCGCTACAAGGTGGACCTGGCGCAGGTGCCACCGCGCTACCGCAGCAGCTACTTCGACCACATCTGGGGCGGTGGCTATTCGGCCGGTTACTACGCCTACTTCTGGGCGGAGATGATCGACCACGATGCCTTCGAGTGGTTCAAGGAGAACGGCGGGCTGACCCGCGAAAATGGCCAGGTGTTCCGTGACAGGATCCTGTCCATCGGCAACACCCGCGACCTGGCCACCGCCTACCGCGAGTTCCGTGGCAAGGATCCGGACGTGGAGCCGCTGCTGCGCAACCGCGGCCTCAAGCAGGACTGACCGGCGCATGCCGTGACGCGGAACGGAAGAAGTGCTCTTTCGTTCCGCGTTTGCCGGGAACCGGCGACAGGGTGTTCTGCTTGGACCCTTTGCCGGCATTTCCCGGCAGCGGCAATGCGCGCACCTGGCCGGCACTGCGTCAGGCACCGCATCGGCCATGGATTTTCCGGCTCCTGTCCGTTCTGGAATACGCCGCAACGCGGCGCGATAGTCCGTGAACAACGAGCGGAGCTTCCCGCTAGCGTTCCGAATGGCCGGTGTCGTCGTACTGGCGCGGGGCGAACAGGTCCGGCTGGATCAACTCCACGAACGCCCGTGCCTGCGGTGACAGCACCTTGCCCCGCCGCACCACCACGCCATAGCTGCGTGCCGGGAAGTAGTCGCCCATCGCGCGGGTGGCCAGCTTGTCGCGGTCGCCCTCGTTCAGCGACAGCGCGGTGACGATGCTGATGCCCATGCCCATCGCCACGTACTGCTTGATCACCTCCCAGCCGCCCACTTCCAGCGCCACCGTGTAGGGCACGCGGTGCTGCTGGAACACCAGATCCACCAGCCGCCAGGTGATCTGCCGGCGCGGCGGCAGGATCAGCGGCCACGGTGACAGGTCTTCCAGGGTGAGGTTTTTCTTCTGCGCCAGTGGATGGTCGGGCGGGGTGATCAGCACCTGCTCGAAGCGGTACACCGGCGCGTAGCTGAGGTCGGCCGGCACATCCAGCATCGAGCCGATCGCCAGGTCGGCGGCATCGCTGCGCAGCAGCTCGGTGCCGTCGGCGCTGATCGCGTTGTGCAGGGTCAGGCGCACGTCCGGGTGCTGCCGGCGGAAGTTTTCCACGATCTTGGGCAGCAGATAGAGGATGGTCGAGGAATTGGCGGCGATATGGAGCTCGCCCGCATCCAGCCCGCTGACCTTCTCGCGGAACCGGGGCAGCAGCCCGTCCAGGTTTTCCACCAGCGGTTGTGCCATGTCGTACAGCAGCTGGCCCTCGCGGGTGGGCACCAGCCGCCGCCCGCTGCGCTCGAACAGCACCACCCCCAGCTCCCGTTCCAGCGCCTGCAGCTGCAGGCTCACCGCCGGCTGGCTGACAAAAAGCGCCTCCGAGGCGCGCGAAACCGAGCCCAGCCGCACCGTCTGCAGGAACGCGCGCAGCGGCTTGAGCCGGTCCGACTTGTAGGAAAAACGCGGGGTTACGGGCGTCTTCTTGGGCATGGCAAGACAAGTATTAGCACAACTTATAAAAAATATTGCAAAAACTGTTTTGTTAAATACATGCCTGCAGCGGCACGTTGAGGTCCCACGACAACGCAGGAACCTCCCATGTCCGCCGTCGCTCAAGTCACCCCCGCCCGCATCCCGCCGCGCCCGACCCCGGGCATCACCCTGACCACCCAGCTCGCCGGCCAGTCGGCGCTGCTGCCGGCTGGTGTGCTGGGCCTGCTGGTATCGCTGCACCGTGCGGTGGAGCCGGGCCGGCAGGCGCAGCTGGCGGCCCGTCGCCAGCGGCAGGCGTTCTTCGACCAGGGCGGGCTGCCGGATTTCCGCGCCGACACCCGCGCCATCCGCGAGGGCGACTGGACGGTGGCGCCGATCCCGGCCGCGCTGGCCGACCGCCGCGTCGAGATCACCGGCCCGACCGATCCGAAGATGGTCATCAACGCGCTGAACTCCGGCGCCAAGGTGTTCATGGCCGACTTCGAGGATTCCACCTCGCCGACCTGGCGCAATGTGCTGGCCGGGCAGCAGACGATGCGGGCGGCGGTGCGTGGCGACCTGGAGTTCACCGCACCGGCCACCGCCAAGGGGCCGGGCAAGCACTACACGCTGCGCCCGTTCGAGGAGCAGGCGGTGCTGATCGTGCGCCCGCGTGGCTGGCACCTGGACGAGAAGCACGTGCTGGTCGATGGCCAGCCGATCGCAGGCGGCCTGTTCGATGCGGCGCTGTTCGCCTTCCACAACGCGCAGACGCTGATGGACAAGGACCGCGGTCCGTACCTGTACCTGCCCAAGCTGCAGTCGATGGAAGAGGCGGCGCTGTGGGAAACCGCGCTATCGCATATCGAGGGCATGCTCGGCCTGCCGCAGGGGCAGATCAAGGTCACCGTGCTGATCGAGACGCTGCCGGCGGTGTTCGAGATGGACGAGATCCTGCACGCGCTGCGCGAGCGCATCGTCGGCCTGAACTGCGGCCGCTGGGACTACATCTTTTCCTACCTGAAGACCTTCCGCCGGCATACCGACAAGGTGCTGCCCGAGCGTGGCCAGGTGACGATGACGCAGCCGTTCCTGAAGGCCTATTCGGAATTGCTGATCAAGACCTGCCACCGCCGTGGCGCGCATGCGATGGGTGGCATGGCCGCGCAGATCCCGATCAACCACGATGCCGCCGCCAACGAGCAGGCGATGGCACGGGTACGCGCCGACAAGCTGCGCGAAGTCACGGCCGGCCACGACGGCACCTGGGTCGCGCACCCGGCGCTGATCCCGGTGGCGCGCGCCATCTTCGACGAGCACATGCCCACGCCGAACCAGCACCACGTGCTGCGCCGTGACGTGCAGGCCAGTCGCGATGAACTGATCGCCCCGTGCAGCGGCACCGTCACCCGCGCCGGCTTCGAGAACAACGTCGAGGTCTGCGTGCGTTACATGGCCGCCTGGCTGGACGGCAACGGCTGCGTACCCATCCACAACCTGATGGAGGACGCGGCCACCGCCGAGATCAGCCGCAGCCAGATCTGGCAGTGGCTGCACGCCGGCAACCAGCACCTGGACGACGGCACCGCGATCGATTTCGCGCTGCTCGACAGCACCCTGCGCGCGCTGCCTGCGCGCCTGGGCGACACCTCCGCGCTGCCCGGCGGCAGCCGCATCACCCAGGCCATCGGCCTGCTCGACCAGCTCAGCCGCGCCGACGAACTGGCTGACTTCCTGACCCTGCCGGCCTACCGGCAGATCGACTGACCTTCCCCTTACGCATCACGATCATTCGAGGACGACACGATGAGCACCTACCAGCAACAGATCGACGCCCTGCAGCAGGATTGGGACAACAACCCGCGTTGGAAGAGCATCACGCGCACCTACAGCGCCGCCGACGTGGTGCGCCTGCGCGGCAGCGTGCAGCCGGAACACACACTGGCCAGGCGGGGTGCCGAGAAGCTGTGGCAGCTGGTCAACGGCGAAGCGAAGAAGGGCTATGTGAATGCCTTCGGTGCGATCAGCGCCGGCCAGGCGATGCAGCAGGCCAAGGCCGGGCTGGAAGCGGTGTACCTGTCCGGCTGGCAGGTGGCCGCCGACGGCAATACCTCCGAAACCATGTACCCGGACCAGTCGCTGTACGCCTATGACTCGGTGCCAACCATGGTCCGCCGCATCAACAACACCTTCCAGCGTGCCGATGAGATCCAGTGGAAGAACATCATCGATGGCAAGGTCAAGGCCGAGGATGCGATCGACTTCTTCCTGCCGATCGTCGCCGATGGCGAGGCCGGTTTCGGCGGCGTGTTGAACGCCTACGAGCTGATGAAGAACATGATCACCGCCGGTGCCGCCGCGGTGCACTTCGAGGACCAGCTGGCCGCGGTGAAGAAGTGCGGCCACATGGGTGGCAAGGTGCTGGTGCCGACCCAGGAGGCGATCCAGAAGCTGTCGGCCGCGCGCCTGGCCGCCGACGTGCTGGGTGTGCCGACGATTGTCCTGGCCCGCACCGATGCCGAGGCGGCCAACCTGCTGACCAGCGACTTCGATCCGAATGACGCCCCGTTCGTCACCGGCGAGCGCACCGCCGAGGGCTTCTACCGGGTCAAGAACGGCCTGGAGCAGGCGATCAGCCGCGGTGTGGCCTACGCCCCGCATGCCGATCTGGTGTGGTGCGAGACCGGCACCCCGGACCTGGGTTTCGCCCGCGAGTTCGCCCAGGCCGTGCACGCCGCCAGCCCCGGCAAGCTGCTGTCCTACAACTGCTCGCCGTCGTTCAACTGGAAGAAGAACCTGGACGACAAGACCATCGCCAGGTTCCAGGACGAGCTGGCCGCGCTGGGCTACAAGTACCAGTTCATCACCCTGGCCGGCATCCACATCAACTGGTTCAACACCTTCAAGTTCGCCCACGACTACGCCCGTGGCGAAGGCATGCGCCACTACGTGGAGCAGGTGCAGGAGCCGGAGTTCGCCGCCCGCGAGCAGGGCTACACCTTCGTCTCGCACCAGCAGGAAGTGGGTGCAGGCTACTTCGACGATGTGACCACGGTGATCCAGGGCGGCGCTTCCAGCGTCACCGCGCTGACCGGGTCCACCGAGGAGGAGCAGTTCCAGTCCGAAGAAGCGGCCTGAACGACATGAAGCCGGTTTGACCGGGTTATGGACGGGCGGCCGCGAGCCGCCCGTCCGCGTTTTGCGCATTTCATTTTGTGATGCCACACACGCTTTGCAGCGGTGCTATCCTCCGCACTTTCCCCCCGATGGATGCCGGGGGTAGTAGCGGGGGCTGAAGGAATGAACAGCAACAGTGCTGCAAGTGTGGCCGTGGAGCCCGAATCCAGCATCGCCCGGGCGGCGATGGCTGAAATCGAGCACCCCCTCCTGTCGTCCGGCGAACTGGCGTTGTTCGCACGGTTCGGCCGCCCGCGCCAGGTGGCGGCGGGAGAGACGTTGTTCCGCCGTGGTGAATCCGGCGGCAGCATGTTCGTCATCATCGCCGGCATCGTCGATATGGATTTCGGGGAAGACCTGACGATCAAGTATCTCGGGCCGGGAGAGTTCTTCGGTGAGATGGGCCTGTTGATCGATGGCCACCGCCGCAATGCCGATGCCCGCGCCTCGACCGACCTGGCGCTGCTGGAACTGGGCCAGGGCGATTTCCAGCAGATGGTGGAGCATGCTCCCGCCCAGGCGACCCTCTTCCTGCGGCGTACGATCATGCGCGTGGTCTCCAGCGAGCAGGCGCTGATGCGGCAGTTGCGCCGCCGTAACCACGACCTGGAAGCGGCGCTGGACAATCTCTACTGCACCAGCCATCTGCTGAGTCACACCGAGGAGCTGGTGCGCACCGATGAGCTGACCGGCCTGCACAACCGTCGTGGTCTGGCGCTGTATCTGCAGGAATGCCGGCACCTGGGGGCAGAGCTACCGCAGGGATTGCTGCTGATCGATTGCGACTGCTTCAAGCGCGTCAACGATCAGCACGGCCATCTGGCCGGTGACCAGGTGCTGCAGGCGGTCGCCGAGATCCTGCGCGCGGTGGTGCCGTGCGATGGACTTGCCTGCCGGCTGGGGGGCGACGAGTTCTGTCTGCTGCTGCCTGTGGCGGACCGCCACACCCTGGAGCACACGGCCGGCGCCATCCTGCAGTCGGTGAAGGCGCTGCTGGAGCAGCCGCAACCGGTGCCGCGTATCTGCCCGGTCAGCATCGGCCTGTGCCTGCTCGATCCGGATCAGGACTGGAGCGACTGGTACGCCCATGCCGACAATGCGCTGTACGAAGCCAAGCGGCTCGGTGGCAATCGGCCGCAATGGCCACCGGGTCTGGCGGCAGCCAGCTGACTGCCACCGCGGCGGCAGTCACAGGGCGCGACCGGCAGCATGACCGCCATCAGCCGCAGGCGCAGGTCGTTTCCCGATCCCGCCGGAAAAGCTGTCTGCCCGCTTCTGCCATCACTGCCGGTGCGGCGGCAAGTGGTGCGTGCCGAAACGGGCGCGCCTGACAGTGGTTGCGCTGGAGCGGATTGATCCGGGGCTTCAGTCCGCTTCGAAGTCCACCAGCACCGCGCCATCTCCGACCTGGTCGCCGGCCTTCGCGCGGAAGCCGTGCACGGTGCCGTCGGCTGGTGCCTGCAGGGTGTGCTCCATCTTCATCGCCTCCATCACCAGCAGTGGCGTGCCGCGGGTGACGCTGCTGCCGGGTTCGACCAGCAGGGTGACCACGCGCCCGGGCATCGGTGCCAGCAGGCTGCCGCCGTGATCGGCGTGGGTGTCAGCCTCGGCGACCGGGTCGTGCAGGGTGAAACGCTGCGGGTTCCCGCTACCGAACACATGCAGGGCGTCGCCTTCGTGGACGAACTGGCCGCGTAGAAGCTGCTCGCCCAGTTGCAGGGAATAGTAGTCGCCGGTGAGCCTGCCGATGACGTTGATGCAGGCGTCGTCACACTGCACCTGCCAGCCGTCGGCGCACTGCCTAACCTGCAGCGGCCTGTGCCGGCCCAGATGTTCGAGCGTGACGCAACGGGCGGCCGGGCCGGTCAGGCGCCAGCTGTCGGCGATATCCCACGGGGAAGCATCGTTGCCTGGGTGTGTATTCCCGTGCACCGCAAGGACTGCGGCCAGCGCCCAGTCGTTGTCGCTGCCGGCGAGATGCCGCACGTCCAGCGCCTCGCCTTCGCGTTCGATCAGCGCGGTATCGAGGTTGGCGTGGCGGAACGATCCGGTCATCACCAGCCGGCGCAGGAAGGCGGCATTGGTGGTCACGCCCACCACCTGGCATTGCGCCAGGGCCTGCTGCATGCGTTGCAGTGCGCGCTCGCGATCCACGTCCCAGACGATCAGCTTGGCGATCATCGGGTCGTAGTACGGAGTGATCGCATCGCCCTGTTCGACACCGGCATCCACACGCACGTTGGTGCTGGATGCCGGCAGGCGCAGGTGACGCAAGGTGCCGGTGGACGGCAGGAAGCCGCGGTCGGCGTCCTCGGCATACAGGCGTGCCTCGATGGCGTGGCCGTGGATCTGCAGCTGTTCCTGGGTCTTCGGCAACGGCTGCCCGGCAGCCACGCGCAGCTGCCATTCGACCAGATCGGTGCCGGTGATCAGCTCGGTCACCGGGTGCTCGACCTGCAGCCGGGTGTTCATTTCCATGAACCAGAATTCGCCCGAAGGCGATGCGATGAACTCCACCGTGCCGGCACCGACATAGCCAACGGCGCGTGCGGCATCGGTCGCGGCCTTGCCCATGGCGGCGCGGCGTTCGGCGGTCATGCCCGGTGCGGGCGCTTCTTCCAGCACCTTCTGGTGGCGGCGCTGCACCGAGCAGTCACGTTCGAACAGATGCACCACGTTGCCATGGCTGTCGCCGAACACCTGGATCTCGATATGGCGCGGGCGTTCGATGTACTTCTCCACCAGCACCTGCGCGTTGCCGAACGCCGCCTGCGCCTCGCGCTGGCAGCTGAGCAGTGCCGCGTCGAAGTCGGCGCTGGCCTCGACCTTGCGCATGCCCTTGCCGCCACCGCCGGCACTGGCCTTGATCAGCACCGGGTAGCCGATGGCATCGGCCTGTGCGCGCAGGAATGCCGGCTCCTGCTGCTCGCCGTGATAACCGGGCGTCAGCGGCACGCCGGCCGCCTGCATCAACGCCTTGGCCGCACTTTTGTCGCCCATCGCATCGATGGCGCTGGCCGGCGGGCCGATGAAGATGATGCCGGCAGCCTCGCAGGCCCGGGCAAAGTCCGCGTTCTCGGACAGGAAGCCATAGCCCGGATGGATGGCCTGCGCCCCCGTACGTTGTGCGGCATCGAGGATCACCTCCGCACGCAGGTAGCTTTCCGCCGCCGCTGCCGGGCCGATATGGATGGCCTCATCGGCCAGCCGCACGTGGCGCGCATTGCGATCGGCATCGGAATACACCGCCACGGTGGCGACGCCGAGGCGGCGGCAGGTGGCGATGACGCGGCAGGCGATTTCACCGCGATTGGCGATCAGGATCTTGTTGAACATGGCGTTGTCCATGACGTGCTGCACGGCGGCAGCTTGAAGGATTGAAAAGCTTTCGCTCCCCTGTTGGGGAGCGAGCTACTTTTCTTTTCTCGTGTAAAGAAAAGGTAGCCAAAAGAAAGCACGCCCTGCCTCCGCGCCCGACGCGCGGCGCGCATCGGGTCCACTCCACCGCCGGGATTTTTCGACACGACATCCTTGTCGTGTCGAAAAACGACGTGCATCCATGCACATCGCCCTTCGGGTCTTGTCCGTCGGCTCCGTCGCTGTGGAAGGGAACCCTGAAAGGCGGAGGCAAAAGCAGGAGCCGAGGCCAAGGCGCGGCCTTCCAGCTGGGCACCAGTCATGCTGGCGGCCTCACATCCGGAACACGCCAAACCGCGTGTCCTGCACCGGCGCATTGAGACTTGCCGCCAAGGCCAGCCCGAGCACCCGCCGGGTATCGGCCGGATCAATCACCCCGTCATCCCACAACCGCGCACTGGCGTAATACGGATGGCCCTGCTGCTCGAACTGGTCGCGGATCGGCTGCTTGAATGCATCCTCTTCTTCCGCCGACCACTGCCCGCCCTTGGCCTCGATACCGTCGCGCTTGACCGTTGCCAGCACGCTGGCGGCCTGCTCGCCACCCATCACGCCGATGCGCGCGTTCGGCCACATCCACAGGAAGTGCGGCGAATAGGCGCGGCCACACATGCCGTAGTTGCCCGCGCCGAACGAGCCGCCGATCACCACCGTGTACTTGGGCACGCGTGCGTTGGCCACCGCCATCACCAGTTTGGCGCCATCCTTGGCGATGCCACCGTGCTCGTATTTCTTCCCGACCATGAAGCCGGTGATGTTCTGCAGGAACAGCAGCGGGATGTTGCGCTGGCAGCACAGCTCGATGAAGTGCGCGCCTTTCAGTGCCGACTCGGAGAACAGGATGCCGTTGTTGGCGATGATGCCGACTGGATGGCAGTGCACATGGGCAAAGCCGGTGACCAGGGTGTTGCCGTAGCGTGGTTTGAATTCATCAAAACGCGAACCATCGACGATGCGGGCGATCACCTCACGCACGTCGTACGGCTTGCGCGTGTCGGCCGGAATCACCCCGTACAGTTCCTGCGCATCGAACAGCGGTGCTTCGCTGGCCTGCAGTGCCACGCCTGCATCGGGCTTGCGCCAGTTCAAGTTGGCGATGATGGAACGCACCCGTGCCAGCGCCTGCAGGTCGTTGTCGGCCATGTGATCGGCCACGCCGGAGATGCGCGTGTGCACGTCGGCGCCGCCCAGTTCCTCGGCGCTGACCACCTCGCCGGTGGCGGCTTTCACCAGCGGCGGGCCGCCAAGGAAGATGGTGCCCTGTTCCTTGACGATGACCGTCTCATCGCTCATCGCCGGCACGTAGGCGCCGCCGGCGGTGCAACTGCCCATCACGCAGGCGATCTGCGGAATGCCCTGTGCCGACAGGTTGGCCTGGTTGTAGAAGATCCGGCCGAAATGGTCGCGATCGGGAAACACCTCGTCCTGCAGCGGCAGGAAGGCACCGCCGGAGTCGACCAGATAGATGCAGGGCAGACGGTTCTGCTGGGCGATTTCCTGCGCGCGCAGGTGCTTCTTGACCGTCACCGGGTAATAGGTGCCGCCCTTGACGGTGGCGTCGTTGGCGACGATCAGGCACTCCACGCCGGACACGCGGCCGATACCGGCGACCATGCCGGCACCGGGCACCGGGTCGGCGTACATGCCGTGCGCGGCCAGCGGTGCGATCTCGAGGAAGGCGCTGCCCGGATCGAGCAGTGCGTCGATGCGCTCACGCACCAGCAGCTTGCCGCGCGCGGTGTGTTTGGCCCGGGCTGCGTCGTTGCCGCCGCGCGCGGTGGTTTCCAGCGTGGCGCGCAGGTCATCGACCTGGGCCTGCATCGCGGCGCGGTTGGCCTCAAACATGTCGCTGCCGGGTTGCAGCTGGGTTTTCAGTACGGTCATGGCGGATGGCCTTTGCTCTTCCTTCTCCCGCTGGGAGGAGGTGCCCCGAAGGGGCGGATGAGGATTCGGGCGAAGCCTGGGGCAATGAAGGTCATGGTCACCCCAACCCCCGTTTCGCGCCCCGGTCCTTGTGCCAGTACAAGAGTGTTCGTGGGGCAGCGAGCCAATGGTTCGCAAGTTGCCCCTCTCGCCTCACGGGAGAGGGGCTTCGACTCACGCGGTGCGCTGGAACAGTTCGCGTCCGATCAGCATGCGGCGGATCTCCGAGGTGCCGGCGCCGATCTCGTACAGTTTGGCGTCGCGCCACAGGCGCCCGGCCGGATACTCGTTGATGTAGCCGTTGCCGCCGAGGATCTGGATCGCCTCACCGGCCGCCCACGTCGCCTTTTCTGCCGAATACAGAATTGCCCCGGCCGCATCCTGGCGCGTGGTGCGGCCCTGGTCGCAGGCCTTGGCCACCGCATACACGTAGGCGCGGCAGGCATTGAAGCCGACGTACATGTCGGCCAGCTTGGCCTGGATCAGCTGGAACGTGCCGATCGCTTCACCGAACTGCTTGCGCTCGTGCACGTACGGCAGCACCACGTCCAGCGCCGCGGCCATCAGGCCCAGCGGACCACCGGACAGCACCACGCGCTCGTAGTCCAGACCGGACATCAGCACTTTCACGCCGCCGCCGACTTCGCCGAGCACGTTCTCCGCCGGCACCTCGCAGTCCTGGAACACCAGCTCGCAGGTGTTGGAGGAACGCATGCCCAGCTTGTCCAGCTTCTGCGCGGTGGAGAAACCCTTCATGCCCTTTTCGATGATGAAGGCGGTGATGCCGCGCGAGCCGGCGTTGAGGTCGGTCTTGGCGTAGACGATCAGCACATCGGCGTCGGGGCCGTTGGTGATCCACATCTTGTTGCCGTTGAGCAGGTAATGGTCGCCGCGCAGCTCGGCGCGCAGTTTCATCGACACCACGTCCGAGCCGGCGCCGGGTTCACTCATCGCCAATGCGCCGATATGTTCGCCGCTGCACAGCCTGGGCAGGTATTTGTGCTTCTGCGCCTCGCTGGCGTTCTTGCGCAGCTGGTTGAGGCACAGGTTGGAATGCGCGCCGTAGGACAGGCCGATGCCGCCGGAGGCGCGCGAGATTTCCTCCATCGCCACCACGTGCGCCAGGTAGCCCATGCCACTGCCGCCGTACTGTTCCTCCACGGTCATGCCGAGCAGGCCCTGTTCGCCGAGCTGGCGCCATAGCTGGTTGGGGAAGTGGTTGCCCGCGTCGGCTTCCGCGGCCAGCGGGGCGATGTGTGCGCTGGCGAACTGGGCCACGCTTTCGCGCAACAGGTCGATTTCTTCGCCCAGATCAAAGGACAGGGAGGGG
Source organism: Stenotrophomonas sp. JC08 (assembly GCF_052180205.1). Lineage (NCBI taxonomy): Bacteria > Pseudomonadati > Pseudomonadota > Gammaproteobacteria > Lysobacterales > Lysobacteraceae > Stenotrophomonas > Stenotrophomonas sp. JC08. The sequence continues at coordinate 258,428 of NZ_CP197473.1, forward strand.
ATGTGCATGCGGGCGGCTCCAGTACGGCTTGGCGAGGGGCGCTCCGGGATGGGGTGACGGGCAGGGCCGTCGGCACGGGCGTTTGCGCGCAGCCTAACGGGTCTTCATGAAGAAGTGAATACAAATTCAAAAATTGAACCTAGAATCAGCCCATGGCTTACAAACGCTCGGAATTGATGGAAAAACGCCTCGCCGGCAATCGCGAGGCGATCCTGGCGGCCGCCCGCCGGCTGGTCGCCGCCGGCGGCTACCGCAACGCGCCGATCACCGCGGTGGCGGCCGAGGCCGGCGTCTCCACCGGGCTGATCTACCGGCACTTCCCGTCGAAGGCCGAGCTGTTCGTCGAGGTGCTGACCGCGGCGGTCGATCACGAGCTGGAGATCCTGTCGGCCATCGCCGCCGAGGCGTTGCCGGCACCGCAGCGGCTGCAACGCGCGGTGGCCTCGTTCGTGCGTCGCGCGATGGCCGGCCCCGGGCTGGCCTATGCCTTCATCGCCGAGCCGGTCGATCCGGAGGTGGAGGCCGAGCGCATCCGCTGCCGGCGGCTGTTCGGCGATGTGTTCAAGCGCATCCTTGCCGACGGCGTGCGCCGCGGCGAGCTGCCGGCGCAGGATCTGGACGTGAGCGCGGCCTGCATCGTCGGCGCGTTCACCGAAGCGCTGGTCGGGCCGACCGCGCCCAGCCGCGAGGGTCTGCGCGATGGCGAGCCGCTGGTGGAGGCGATCAGCGCCCTGTGCCTGCGTGCGGCCGGGGCCGCTGCATAACCGCACTGCGACTTTTGGCCGCAGGCCCGGACGGGTATCCCATTGCGACCAGATGGGGGCGCTGGTCTATACTGCGCCAATCGCTGTGGTCCACCGACTACTTGCCAGGGGTGTCGTTACGTGCGGAATCATGACTCTCAATTCCTGAAGCGCTTTTCCATTGTGATCGCCTTTTTGGTGATCATTTCGATTGGCTTGATCTTTTTCTCCTCGTACCTGCATCGGCTGATCCCGGCGGAAGTCTCGCCGCAGGCGGCGCAGCGTACCGAGCAGCGCATCGCGCCGGTCGGTGCGGTGTATGCCGGCAGTACCGGTGCCTCGGCCCAGGCCGCCGCTGCCGCTGCCGCCGCGGCTGCCGCCGCAGCCAGTGGCGCCTATGGCGGCACGCTGGACGGCAAGGTGATCTACGACAACCTGTGCACCGCCTGCCACACCAGTGGCGTGGGCAATGCGCCGACGCTGGATCACGCGCACTGGGATACGCGCATCGCGCAGGGCACCGAGACCCTCTACAAGCACGCCATTGAAGGCTATTCCGGTCCGGGTGGCGGGGTCATGCCGCCGAAGGGCGGCAACGCCGGCCTGAGTGAAGAGCAGATGCATGCGGCCGTGGACTGGATGCTGGCCAACCTGAAGTAAGCTGTTTCTCCAGCGAAGCCACTGGCGCCGCCTTCCGGGCGGCGCTTTCGTTTCCGTCACCGCAAAGTTGCCGACCATGCGCCGATCCGCCCTGTTCCCCGCCCTTGCCATGATGGTCGCCCTCCCGGCGTACTCGACCGCATTCGACGCCCCGCCGCCGCTGTTTCCCATTGGCGCGGTGCAGGGCAGTGGCGAGCGCAGCCCATACGATGGCGAGCGCGTCATGATCGAAGGCATGGTCGCCGCCGATATGCGTGACGGGCTGGGCGGTGTATTCGTGCAGGATGGCGGTGATGGGGATGCGGCCACCTCCGATGGCCTATTCGTGCAGCTTGCATCCGGTCAGGCGCTGCAGCCAGGCCAGTGGCTGCGGATCACCGGTACCGTGCAGGAGCTGGCGGCGGGCAGGAGCGGTCAATCGCTGACCGCGCTGCAGGCCGAAAAGGTGACAACCGCCGCCGCACGCCCGGCACCGGCGGTCACCGTGCTTGATGGCGTGCCGGCCAGCTGGGAGGCGCTGGAAGGCATGCAGATACGCATCGCCGTGCCGTTGACCTTGTCCGCGCACCACCAGCTGGCACGTAATGGCGAACTCACCGTCGCCTTCGATGGCCGTCTGTGGCAGCCCAGCGAACTGGCGGCGGCCGGCACCGACGAACATGCGGCGCTGGAGGCCGGCAATGCCCGCCGCCGGCTGCGGCTGGATGACGGCAGCAGCCGGCGCGATCCTGACACTGTGGGCTATCTGCCGGCCGATGCGGTGCTGCGCACCGGCATGGTGCTGGAAGGTGTCGAAGGCGTGGTCGACCAGCGTTTCGACGGCGATTACCGCCTGCAGCTGACTGCTCCATTGCAGTTGCCGGCACCCGCGCGGCCGCAGCCACCCCGGGTGGCAGGTGGTTTGCGCATTGCCGCGTTCAATCTCGAGAACTATTTCAATGGCAATGGTCGCGGCGCTGGTTTCCCGACCGCGCGCGGCGCCAGGACTGCGGAGCAGCTGCAAGCGCAGCAGGCCAAGCTGGTGGCCAGCATCCGTGGCCTCGATGCCGACGTGGCGGCGTTGATGGAGCTGGAGAACGACGGCTACGGCCCGGATTCGGCCATCGACCAGCTGGTGCGGGCGCTCAATGAAGGACAGGGCAGGAAGGGCCGCTGGGCGTTTGTCGATGCCGGAAACGGACCGGGTGACAATCCGATCCGGGTCGGCATCATCTACCGCGCCGCGCGCGTGGCGCCGGTGGGGCGGCCGGCGGTGCTGGAAGAAGGGCCGTTCGGCGAACGCAGCCGGGTGCCGCTGGCGCAGGCGTTCCGAATGGGCCGTAGCGGGGCGCCGTTTGTGGTCGTAGCCAATCACTTCAAGTCCAAGGGCTGCTCGGAAGCGAGCGGTGCCGATGCCGACCAGAAGGATGGCCAAGGCTGCTGGAATGCCACCCGGGTCGAATCGGCGCGCTTGCTGCACCAGTGGCTGCAGGGCGATCCCACCGGCAGCGGCAGCAAGGACGCGGTGCTGCTGGGCGACTTCAACGCCTATGCGATGGAAGACCCGATCCGCACCCTGCAGGCCGACGGCTGGCAGGACGCATTCAAGCTGGCCGGCGTTGCGCAGCCCTACAGCTACGTCTACAACGGCCTGGCCGGGCGCCTGGACCACGCGCTGCTGAGCCCGGGCATGGCCGCGCGGCTGAAGGGCGCGGCCGAATGGCATATCAATGCCGACGAGGCCGATGAGGTGGGCTATCAGGGCCGCAACGTGCCCGGCCCGTGGCGCAGCTCCGACCACGATCCGCTGCTGCTGGGCTTCGAGCCGTAACGCCCGGCACCTGCAACACACGCAAGGCAGGTCGTTGTGCGCGCAACACCTGCCTTCTTGCTTTACAGCGTGCCGCGGGCGATCAGGGCGATTGCCACCACCGCCAGCACCAGACCGGCGCGGTTCCAGCGGCTGGTTTTTTCACCGAAGGCGAACACGCCGACCAGGGCGCCCAGGCACACCACGCCGATGTTCATGCCGGCGAAGACCGTCGCCGGGCTGTGTGGCAGCGCCTGGTGCGCGCGCACATAGAACAGGATGTTGCCGAAGTTGAGCAGGCCCAGCAGCAGTCCATAGCCGAAGTTGCGGGCGGTGAGCCGCGCCGCGCCGCTGGCGTGGCGTTGCAGCTGCCAGCCCAGCATCAGCACGAAGGCGAGGGCGAAACTGACCAGCAGCGCGGCGGTGGAGGGCGTGCCGGCGGCGGCCACCTGCTTGAGCAGGATGTCGATCAATGCGAACCCGGCCCACACCGCCATCAGCCAGCGCCAGCTGGAAGGGGCGGCGGCTCCGGCATCGCCCGCACGCGCGCTCACCCCGACGATGGCCAGCAGTCCCAGTCCCAGCCCGGCCAGCTTCCAGCCGTTGGCCTGCTCGCCGAACAGCACGAAGGCGGCGAGCAGCGACAGCAGCAGCGACAGTCGTTGCGCCACGTCGCTGCGGACGATGCCGGTCTCGCGCACGGCCCGCGCCAGCACCAGGAAAATACCGGGCAGCAGCAGCGCCAGCCCGAACAGGGCCGGCCAGGGCGTGTGGCCGTTGCCCAGCGCGTGCAGCGAGGGCTTGAGCAGCACTAGTGCCAGCACGCTGGCGGCCAGGTAATTCCAGGTCACCGCCTGGGCGATATCGATGCCGCGGCGCGGCGCCAGTTTCAGCACGACCGATACCAGCACGCTGCAGGTCACGCTCAGGATCAGGAAAAGCATCAGGGACAACCCACGTGAAGGAAGGAGCAATGAAGCCGCCGGGCGGGGCCGGTATTATGACGCCCATGCAAACGCCCCCCTTTCCCCACGAATCGACGACGCTGACCCTGGCAGGGCCGGTCGGGCCGCTGGAAGTCGCCGTCGACCTGCCCGATGGCGACACCGCGTCGCGTCCGGTCATCGCGGTCATCTGCCATCCGCTGTCCATCGAAGGCGGCAGCATGCACAACAAGGTGGTGACCCAGGCGGCGCGCGCGCTGCGTGATCTGGGCATCACCACGGTGCGCTTCAACTTCCGCAGCGTTGGCGCCTCGGCCGGCACCTACGACAACGGCATCGGTGAAACCGATGATCTGCACGCGGTGTTCAACTGGGTGCGCAGCCAATGTCCGCACAGCACGCTGTGGCTGGCCGGTTTCAGCTTCGGCGCCTATGTCTCGCTGCGTGCGGCCGGCGCCTTGCGACCGCAGGCGCTGATCTCGATCGCGCCACCGATGGGCCGCCGTACCTGGGATTTCAGCCAGGTGCAGCCGCCATTGAACTGGCTGGTGATCCAGGGTGATGCCGATGAAGTGGTGGACGCGCAGGCGGTGTACCAGTGGCTGGAAGCGCTGGAGCGCCCGCCGCAGCTGGTGCGCATGCCCGATACCAGCCATTTCTTCCATCGCAAGCTGATCGACCTGCGTGGCGTGATCCAGCACGAAGTGCGGCGCTGGCTGCCTGACAGCAGCAGCTGAGAGGCCGACGATGACACCTTCACAGCGCTACGCCGCCGGCGTGGCCCGTGGCGACTGGCGCGACGATGTCGCCCAGCATGCTGCATTGGCCGAACTGGACCGCATCCACGAGGCCATCGTCGACAGTGCGCAGGACGGCTGGCTGGATCGCCTGTCCGCGTTCTGGAAGAAGCCCGAGCCGATCCGCGGCCTGTACTTCTGGGGCGGAGTGGGCCGTGGCAAGACCTTCCTGGTGGACCTGTTCTACGACGGCCTGCCGATCAAGGAAAAGTACCGCACCCATTTCCACCGTTTCATGCGCGGCATCCATGAGCAGCTGCGCGAGCACCAGGGCCAGAGCGACCCGCTGGCGAAGATCGCCCAGCAGTGGCGCAGCAGCCTGCGGGTGCTGGTGCTGGACGAATTCTTCGTCACCGATATCGGCGATGCGATGCTGCTGGCGCGGTTGCTGGAGCGGCTGTTCGCCGAGGGCGTGACGCTGGTGACCACGTCCAACACCGCGGTGGAGAACCTGTACCTCAACGGCCTGCAGCGTGACAGCTTCCTGCCGGCCATCGGCCTGCTGCAGAAGTACTGCGTGGAGCTGTATGCCGAAGGCACCGAGGATTACCGCATGCGCGTGCTGACCCGCTCGCCGGTCTACCGCGCGCCGCTGGAGGACGACAGTGATGCATGGCTGGGTGGGCGCTGGAAGGAGCTGAGCGGCGGCGGGGCGGCGCAGGCCGGCAACATCCAGATCGAAGGTCGCAAGATCCCGGTGCGCGGCCGTGGCAAGAGCATCGTCTGGTTCGACTTCGCCGCGCTGTGCGAAGGCCCGCGCGGGCCGTCGGACTACATCGAGATCGCGCGCGAGTTCACCACCGTGCTGCTCGGCGGCATTCCGCATTTCGACCGCATGAACGAGGATGCCGCGCGCCGTTTCGTCAACCTGATCGACGAGCTGTACGACCGCCAGGTCAACCTGGTCTGCACCGCGCAGGACCCGCCGCCGCTGCTGTACTCGGGCACCCGCCTGGCCGGTGCGTTCGAGCGCACCGCCAGCCGCCTGATCGAAATGCAGAGTGCCGAGTACCTGGGGACCGCGCACCGCAACTAGCGGCGCCCGGTTCAACCCCGTTTCGTGCGCTCATCCGTTCCTCTCCATGCATGCCGCCATGGCGGTCCCACGCACGCAACGGAGCAAGCAGATGAAGCGTACCCGCACGTCCTCCCGGCACCTGCCGGCCTGTTCGATGGCCTTCGCGCTGACGGTGCTGGCCGGTTGGCCGGCACTGGCTGGCGAGCCGCTGTGGCCCGAGCCCGCCAGCGCCGTGGCCGGGCAGGTGGTCCCGAAGCAGTCGCGTCAGCGCCAGACCACCCCGAATTTCCGGGCGCCCACCGCCACCGTCTGCAGCGACGTGCCGCGGATGCACGAGGTGCCCGATCCGCAGCCGCAGGCGCAACGGCGGCGTGGTGAATCGACACTGACGCGCAAGCATGTCGGGGCACGGCATGAAGCCGTCATGCCGGCGCCTGCGGCCCCTGCACCTCCGGCGCCGGTGGCCTCGGCCGCGCTTGATGCGGTCGCGGTCACGGCCGAGGCCAAGGCCAAGGCCAAGGCCAAGGCCGGCAGCATGCGCGTACCGCCGCGCCGGCCGCTGCCGCCGGTACCGCAGCAGCAGGGACCGGTGACTGCCGGGGTGGTCGATGACAACGCCGACTTCGGCGGCTTCCGCCAGTTCCTGCAACGCCACCCGCAGGCGCAGCAGCTCGGGCGGGATACCGGTGTGCGCCAGCAGCTGCGCGTGGTCGACACGCAGGGCCGGCCGGTAGCCGATGCCGAGGTGGCGGTGAGTGCGGCCAGTGGCGCACGCATGTGGGCGCGCACCGATGCCGGTGGCAAGGTGTGGCTGCATCCCAACGCCTTCGATGATCGCGATTCGGACAGCTACCGGATCGATGTGCGTCATGCGGGCCGGACAGCGCAGGCGCAGCTGCGGCGTGGCCAGAAAAACACGCTGGACGTGGTGCTCGCCGCAGCGCCGGTGCCGGCGCGGGCAAAGCTGGATCTGGTGTTCATGGTCGATGCCACCGGCTCGATGGGCGACGAGATCGACAAGCTGCGGGGCTCGCTGCAGGGCATCGTGCGTGAGATCGGCCGGCTGCCGTCCAATCCGGACATCTGCCTGGGGCTGGTCACCTACCGTGACCGTGGCGACGAGTACTTCGTGCGCAGCTGGGACCTGAGCGGCAATGTCACCGCCTTCCAGCAGGTGCTCGACGGCGTGCGTGCCAACGGCGGCGGCGACTATCCCGAGGCGATGAACGAGGCCTTCGACCATGCGGTGCAGACGCTGGCCTGGCGTGGGACGGGCACCACCCGGCTGCTGCTGTCGCTGGCCGATGCCCTGCCGCACATGGACTATCCGCAGCCGCACTACGACAGCACGATGCTGGCCGCGCTGGGCAAGGGCATCAAGGTGCTGAGCGTGGCAGCCTCCGGGCAGGACACCACCGGCGAGATCGTGCAGCGGCAGATCGCCCAGTACACCGGCGGGCGCTTCATCTTCCTCACCTACAAGGATGCGGAAAACCCGCGCAGCGGACCGGGTACCGAAACCGTGCACGAGGTGGCCAACTACTCGGTGGACACCCTGGACCAGCTGGTGGTGCGGCTGGTGCGCGAGGAGCTGGCGCAGCTGCCGGCAGGCGGCTGAGTCGGCGGCCGGCGTGGCTCAGGGCAGGGCGGGTGCTTCGCCCTCATCCTGGAACAGCCCGCTCCAGGACAGGCCGTGGCGGTGGCCATCGCCCAGCAGCAGCACCTGGTGCAGGTTGCGCACGATGCGCTGGGCATAGCCCAGGTCGTTGACCAGCGAACCGAGCTGGCTGCCGTCGAGGCGGCCATCCCGGACGGCGGCGAACAGGCGCGCGGTGAATTCCTCCTTGAATGCCTGCATGCGCGGTTCCAGTGCCTGCAGCTCGTGCCGCCAGCGCTGCGGGTCGTCATGCTGCTGGCCGCAGCGCACCAGCCAGGCCAGCGCATCGAGCAGTTGCAGGCGCAGCTCGCGGTAGGCATCGGCGGCGGCATTGCCGGCCTGTGCTTCGGCACCGGCATGGCGCTTAAGGTTGGCCTGCAGCTGATGCGCGTCCTTGACCGCCTTGACCAGCTGCGAGGCGGCTTCCTGGCCGTTGCGCCACCACTGCTGCTGGACCGCATCGAGCGGCTGTTCGAAGCGGCCGATGAAGCGCAGCAGTTCGCCGTACAGCGGCTTGACGTGCTGGCGGTACAGCGCCTCGCTGTCCAGGGGCGAGCGCTGCAGGCGCTGGCGCAGCACGGCGACGTCGCGCTGCGGCGAATCCAGTTCGTCGGGCGGGCAATACAGGGCCTGGCCGATGACTTCCAGGCTGATCCGGCCCAGATGGTGCAGCTCCTGGCTGAAGGCCTCGGTGGCGCTGTCGGCGCTGAGCAGTGCGCTGTCGGTCAGATAGGGCGAACGGTTTGGTGTCGGGCCGCTGGCGATCTCGGCGATCAGCCCGACCGCTTGCGGGCGGTCGGGCAGCCAGCGTTCCAGCAGTGCGGCGAAGGCCGGCTGCCACGGCCAGAACAGCGCCACGCCCAATGCGTTTATCAGGGTGTGGAACAGGGCCAGCTGGATCAGCGCGTTGTCGCCCATGCCGGCCACCGCGGTGAGCCACAGCACCGCCGCCTGCAGCAGCGGCAACGCCAGCAATGCCAGTGATGCGGTGGTGACGTTGAACAGCACGTGCGCCAGTGCCAGCCGCTGCCCGGCGCGGTTGCCGCCGATGTAGCCCATCACGCCGGTGGTCACGCTGCTGCCGACGTTCGAACCGATGGCGATGGCCAGGCTCTGCGCCGGCTCCAGCTGCCCCTGCGACAGCGCGGCCAGGGTCAGCATCAAGGTGGCGTGGGAGGACTGCACGATCACCGTCAGCAGCAGGCCCACGGCCACGAACAGCAGCGTGCCGGCCCAGCCATCGGCGGCATAGCTGCCCAGCTCGATGGTGGCCATCGCCGAGAAACCGTGCTTGATCTGGTCGATGGCCAGGAAGATGAAGGCGATGCCGACCACCAGTCGGCCGGCTGCCGCGCCCTGGGGGCCGGTGTAGCGCGCCAGCACGCCGAACACCAGCAGTGGCAGCGCCAGTGGCGACAGGCTCAGGTTCTGCCCGGCCAGCGCCAGCAGCCAGATGCCGCTGGTGGCGCCGAGGTTGGCGCCCAGCAGCACCGCGATCGCACCGCCGAGCTGGATCAGCCCGGTACTGAGAAAGGCGATGGTCAGCAGCGACACCAGCGTGCTGGACTGCAGCAGCAGGGTCGCGCCGCCGCCGAACAGCAGGCCCTTGAACGGGGTGGCGGTACTGCGCGCCAGCAGCCGTTCCATGCGGCCACCGGCCAGCTCCTTGAGGCCCTGCTCCAGGCACTGCATGCCGAACAGGAACAGCGCCAGCCCGGCGCACAGCTGCAACCAGCCGGCGCTGTAGTGGAACGATGCGCCCAGCGCCACCGCCAGTATCGCCACGGCAATCCACTTGAGCGTCTGGGTCACGACCACCTCCTCGGCAAGGGGCGGGGATTGAAGCAGGTTTGCCGGCAATTTGCGCGCTGCCGGGTCGTGCGCGACGCCTGCGACCAGCACTTTCTTCCGGGCCTGTCCCGGTTTTTTCACAATATCTGGTATTGCGGATGTCATTTATCCCCACTATCTTGTGGGCGTCGGTTCCATCGGGCAGCAACCCGGTGGACTAAGAGGGAAGCCGGTGAGCCTGTCAGGTGATTCCGGCACTGCCCCGCAGCGGTAATTGGGAACGACCCCGCCACACAGCACTGAGGCCGCCCGGCCTTGGGAAGCGGCGGGCCAGGAGAAGGCCATGCCTTCGCGCCCATGAGTCCGAAGACCTGCCGACAGCCGCGCGAAGCACACCGCGCGGTGCCGGCCGCGCGAATCTCCGGGGGGAGATGGTCGGTGCAGCACGAGTCGTGACGTGGACCCCGACGGTCCGCGCGTCGCGGTCCGTGCGACACCGCGTCCCCATGCTCTGGAAACGCCGGCCCCGCTACCTGTCGAGGGACGGGAGCCGCGTGCATCACGCATGGAGAAACACCGTGACCATTTCCGAAACGCCCGCCGCCGTCGCCACCGCCACGGCAGACGGATTCCTGTTGACCCCGCCGCCGACGGCCACCGCGATGAGCGTGACCAAGCGCAACGGCGTGGTCGAGCCGGTGGACCTGAACAAGATCGTGCGCGCCATCCAGCGCTGCTGCGAAGGCCTGCACGCGGTGGACCCGATGCGCGTGGCCACCCGCACCATCTCCGGCCTGTACAACGGCGCCACCACCCAGGAGCTGGATGAACTCTCCATCCGCACCGCCGCGCTGCTGATCGGCGAGGAGCCCGAATACGGCCGTCTGGCCGCGCGCCTGCTGGCCCGCTTCATCGCCAAGGAAGTCTCCGGGCAGGAGATCCACGCGTTCTCGCAGTCCATCGCCCGTGGCCACGAAGTCGGCCTGATCAATGATCGCCTGCTCGGCTTCGTGCAGACCAACGCGCGCAAGCTCAACGACGCCATCGACGTGTCGCTGGACCTGCACTTCGACTACTTCGGCCTGCGCACGCTCTACGACCGCTACCTGCTGCGCCATCCGCATTCGCGCAAGGTGCTTGAGACCCCGCAGCAGTTCTTCCTGCGCATCGCCAGCGCGCTGAGCGAGGACGTACCCGAGGCCCTGGCGCTGTACCAGCGCATGGGCAACCTGGACTACCTGCCGTCTAGCCCGACCCTGTTCAATGCCGGCACCGTGCACGAGCAGCTGTCCTCGTGCTTCCTGCTGGATTCGCCACTGGATTCGCTTGAGTCGATCTACGCCAAATACGGCGATATCGCCCAGCTGTCCAAGTTCAGTGGCGGCATCGGCGTGAGCTGGTCGCGGGTGCGTGCGCGTGGCGCGCTGATCCGCTCCACCAACGGCCATTCCAACGGCATCGTGCCGTGGCTGAAGACGCTGGATTCCTCGGTGGCGGCGGTCAACCAGGGCGGCAAGCGCAAGGGCGCGGCCTGCGTGTATCTGGAGACCTGGCACGCCGATATCGAGGACTTCCTGGAGCTGCGCGACAACGCCGGTGACGACGCGCGCCGTACCCACAACCTGAACCTCGCCAACTGGGTGCCGGACCTGTTCATGGTCCGCGTGGAGGCCGACCAGCAATGGTCGCTGTTCGATCCGAGCGTGGTGCCTGAGCTGACCGACCTGTACGGCGACGCATTCGAGCGTGCCTATGTGCAGGCGGAAATGCAGGGCAAGGCCGCACGGAGCATTTCCGCGCGCAAGCTGTACGCGCGGATGATGCGCACCCTGGCCGAGACCGGCAACGGCTGGATGACCTTCAAGGACAAGTGCAACCTGGCCAGCAACCAGACCATGCGTCCGGGCAATGTGATCCATCTGTCCAACCTGTGCACCGAGATCCTGGAGATCACCTCCAGCGACGAGACCGCGGTATGCAACCTGGGCTCGATCAACCTGGGCAACCACTTCGACGCGCACGGCGATTTCGATTTCGAAAAACTGGCCGAAACCGTGCGCCTGGCCGTGCGCCAGCTCGATCGCGTCATCGACCTGAACTTCTATCCGATCGAGACCGCCCGTCGCGGCAACCTGCGCTGGCGCCCGGTGGGTCTGGGCTGCATGGGCCTGCAGGACGTGTTCTTCCGCAAGCGGCTGCCGTTCGATTCGGAGCAGGCACGCGCGCTGTCCAGGCAGATCGCCGAGACGATCTACTTCCATGCGCTGGAGACTTCGTGCGAGCTGGCTATCGAGCGTGGCCCGCATCCGTCGTTCAACGACACCCGGGCCGCCAGTGGCGCCTTGCAGTTCGATGCGTGGAACATCGCCCCGGTGGATGTGGCGCGATGGGATGCCTTGCGGGCGCGCATCCAGCAGCACGGCCTGCGCAACTCGCTGCTGATCGCCATCGCCCCGACCGCGACCATCGCCTCCATCGCCGGCTGCTACGAATGCGTGGAGCCGCAGGTGTCCAACCTGTTCAAGCGCGAAACGCTGTCCGGCGACTTCCTGCAGGTCAACCGCTATCTGGTCGGCGAGTTGAAGCAGCTCGGCCTGTGGACGGCGGAAATGCGTGATGCGATCAAGCTGGCCGACGGTTCGATCCAGAACCTGCCGCAGATTCCCGAGCCGCTGCGACAGGTGTACCGCACCGCGTGGGAACTGCCGATGCGCGCGCTGATCGACATGGCCGCTGACCGCGGCGCCTTCATCGACCAGTCGGCCTCGCTCAACCTGTTCATGGAAAGCCCGAACATCGGCGCGATGTCGTCGATGTACATGTACGCATGGAAGCAGGGCATCAAGACCACCTACTACCTGCGCTCGCGCCCGGCCACCCGGATCGCCAAGACCACGGTCAGCAGCTACGCCCCCGCAGAAGCGGTGGCCTGCTCGCTGGAGAACCCGGAAAGCTGCGAGGCCTGCCAGTAAGCCCCATCACGCCGCCGCCGGAGACAGCGGCGGCGGTCATGCGGCATGTCCGCTACCTGCATGCAGGTTTCCATGGCGTCCCTCGGGAGGCCGCAACGAATAAAGAGAAAATTTCCATGTCCGACCAGTCCCGCCAGATGCTGCTTGATCCCGGTTTCGAACTGACCCTGCGCCCGATGCGCTACCCGCACTTCTACGAGATGTACCGCAATGCGATCAAGAACTCGTGGACGGTGGAGGAGATCAATTTCCAGATCGACATCAGTGACCTGCACGGCAAGATGTCGCCGGCCGACCGTCATCTGATCCACCGTCTGGTCGCGTTCTTCGCCACCGGCGATTCGATCGTTTCCAACAACCTGGTACTGAACCTGTACCAGCACCTCAACGCGCCCGAAGCACGCATGTACCTGTCGCGGCAGCTGTACGAGGAAGCGCTGCATGTGCAGTTCTACCTGACCCTGCTGGACAACTACCTGCCCGATCCGGACGAGCGCGCCAAGGCGTTCGCCGCGGTGGAGAACATTCCGGCGATCAAGACCAAGGCCGATTTCTGCTTCAGGTGGATCGACTCGATCCAGGACCTCAAGCGCATCGAGACCCGCGACCAGCGCCGCCAGTTCCTGCTCAACCAGATCTGTTTTGCCGCCTGCATCGAGGGCCTGTTCTTCTTTGCCGCCTTCGCCTACGTGTACTACTTCCGCTCGCGTGGCCTGCTGCCGGGGCTGGCCTCGGGCACCAACTGGGTGTTCCGCGACGAAAGCGCGCACATGGAGTTCGCCTTCGAGTGCGTGCGTACCGTGCGCGAGGAGGAGCCGGACCTGTTCGACGAGGAGATGAAGCAGCAGGTCTACACGATGCTGGCCGAGGCGATCGAGTGTGAGGTGCAGTTTGCCGAGGACGTGCTGTCCGGCGGCGTGGCCGGCATCTCCACCCGCGACATGCGCCAGTACCTGCAACATTGCGCCGACAACCACTTCCTCAAGCTGGGCATGGAGAAGAAGTACAACGTGCGCAACCCGCTGCCGTTCATGGAGCTGCAGGACGTGCAGGAGCTGACCAACTTCTTCGAGCGCCGTGCCTCGGCCTACCAGGTCGGTGTGCAGGGCGAGGTGGCGTTCGACATGGCGTTCTGAGCCGTCACGCCGGCTGTTCTAAAATGGCGGCCTCCCCACAAGGTCCACGGCGCTGTCGCCGTGGGCCGCACGTCGCAGGACTGTCATGACCCCCATCGCCGAAACCACGCCGCCCACCGAGATCCGCATGGCGGAAATCGTGTTCCCCAACCACACCAACCACATGGGCACGCTGTTCGGTGGACAGGCGCTGGCATGGATGGACAAGGCCGCGTTCCTGGCCGCGGCCCGTTACTCGCGCCACACCGTGGTGACCGCGCGTTCGGACCAGGTCGATTTCAAGCTGCCGATCCGCATCGGGCAGATGGTGGAGACCATCGGCCGCGTGGTGCGGGTCGGGCGCAGCTCGATGACCGTGGAAGTGGAACTGGTCACCGAGGACCTGCACAGCGGCGAGCGCAAGCTGTGCACCAAGGGCACCTTCGTGATGATCGCGCTGGACACCGACGGCCACCCGACCGCGGTGCCGGCATTGCCGCGCTGAGTCGCCCGGTCGTGGACGGCGCATCAGCGGTTCCGGCCGGAACGGCGGCGCTGCCGGTCACCGGCCTGCCGGACTTCATCGCCTGCCACCGCCGGTTGCTGGTGATCACCGGCGCCGGTTGCAGCACCGATTCGGGCATTCCCGACTACCGTGATGCCGACGGGCAGTGGAAACGCACACCGCCGGTGGACTACCGCGCGTTCATGGCCGAGCCGGCCACGCGCCAGCGCTACTGGGCGCGTAGCCTGCTGGGCTGGCCGGGTTTCGAACAGGCCCGGCCCAATGGCAGCCACCATGCGCTGGCGGCACTGGAAGCGGACGGCCGCATCGAGCTGCTGCTGACCCAGAACGTGGACGGCCTGCACCAGCGTGCCGGCAGCCGTTCTGTCATCGATCTGCACGGGCGACTGGACCAGGTGCGCTGCATGGGCTGCGAGGCACGGTCCGCACGCGCGGTGTTGCAGCAGCGGCTGCTCGGCGCCAATCCCGGCTGGCAGGCACGGGAGGCGACGCCCGCCCCTGACGGTGATGCCGATCTGGAAACGGATTTTTCCGGCTTCCGGGTGCCGGCCTGCGCGCACTGCGGCGGCATCCTCAAGCCGGACGTGGTGTTCTTCGGCGAGAACGTGCCGCGCGCGCGGGTGGAAGCGGTGCATGCACACCTGCGCCGGGCCGATGCGGTGCTGGTGGTCGGCTCCTCGTTGATGGTCTATTCCGGCTTCCGTTTCGTGCAGACGGCGGCGAGCACCGGTCTGCCGGTGGCGGCGGTGAACCTGGGCCGTACCCGCGCCGATCACCTGCTCGCGCTGAAGATCCAGCAGCCGTGCGCACAGGCACTGGCATTCCTGCTGCCGGCGAACGGCTGAATCGCGCACACGGCGGGATATGCGAAACAGTGATCCATCGGCGTGGTTGTGTGCGGGGACGGACAGGGGTGCAATAGCGCCCGTTTTCTCCTTGTCCGTGAGTCTGTTTTGAGCCAGCTGTTTTCACCGGTCGCCTTCGGCCCGTTGGCGTTGTCCAACCGTATCGTTATCGCCCCCATGTGCCAGTACGCGTCCATCGACGGGCTGGCCAATGACTGGCACCGCATCCATCTGGGCCAGCTGGCGCAGTCCGGCGCCGGGCTGCTGATCCTGGAAGCCACTGCGGTGCTGCCCGAAGGGCGCATCAGCTGGGCCGACCTGGGGCTGTGGGATGACGCCACCGAAGCGGCGCTGGGGGCGGTGCTGGCCTCGGTGCGGCAGTGGTCGCCGATGCCGATCGGGGTGCAGCTGGCGCATGCCGGGCGCAAGGCCTCCACCGCGCGGCCATGGGACGGTGGTGGCGCGTTGCCGCCGGCCGATCCCAATGGCTGGCAGACGCTGGCACCGTCGGCCTGCGGCTATCTGGGCAGCGATCCGACCCCGCAGGTGCTGGACAGTGCCGGTATCGACGCGGTGGTCGACGCGTTTGTCGAGTCCGCGCGTCGCGCCGAGCGGATCGGGCTGGAGCTGATCGAGATCCACGCCGCGCACGGCTACCTGCTGCACCAGTTCCTGTCGCCGCTGAGCAACCAGCGCGATGACGAATACGGCGGCTCGCTGGAGAACCGCCTGCGCCTGCTGGTGCGGGTGTTCGATGCGGTGCGTGAAGCGGTCTCGGAAAAGATCAGCGTCGGCGTGCGGATCTCGGCCACCGACTGGGTCGAAGGCGGCTGGGATCTACCGCAGAGCATGGCGCTGGCGCAGGTGCTCGATGCCCGCGGCTGCCAGTTCCTGCATGTCTCCAGCGGTGGCTTGGATCATCGGCAGAAGATTCCGGTGGCACCGGGTTACCAGGTGCCGTTCGCCGCGGCGATCAAGCCGCTGGTGAACATGCCGGTGATCGCGGTGGGACTGATCACCGAACCCCGCCAGGCCGAGGCCATCGTCAGCAACGGGAAGGCCGATGCGATCGCGCTGGCGCGCGGTATCCTCTACGACCCGCGCTGGCCGTGGCATGCCGCCGCGGCATTGGGGGCCAAGGTGACGCCGGCGCCGCAATACCTGCGCTGTGAGCCGCAGGACGCACGCGGGGTGTTCGGTTGATGGTACCGGTGCGGCGTGACTGGCGGTTGCCACCTCGCGCGATGCCCTGGGTGTTCGCGTTCTACATGGCCGCGATCATGGCGTTGCTGATGTGCACGGTGATCATCGCCAGCAACACCGGCATCGATGGCGGCCTGCCCCTGCGCATCCTGCGTGCCTATGTGCTGGCGATGCCGGTGGCGTTCGCGTGCGTGCTGCTGGTACGGCCGCTGGTTGGCCGGCTGGTACGGCTGAGCGTGCGTGACGGTGGCTGAGCGCCGGGGTGCTTGGTTGCAGTTGTCAGCATTGCGTGCGGCGGCACAGCGTTGACTTAGACTCCACCGGCTATGCGCCCCGACTACATCCTCACCCTGTCCTGCCCGGACCGTCCCGGCATCGTCTACCGCGTCTCCGGCCTGCTGTTCGATGCCGGTTGCAACATCCTCGATGCGCAGCAGTTCGGCGACGAGGAAAGCGGCCGTTTCTTCCTGCGCGTGCATTTCGACATGCGCACGGCCGGCGATGAGCCGGAGGTGCGCGGACAACTGCAGGCGCTGGGCGAGGCGTTCGCGATGGACTGGCAGTTGCATGACGCGCGCCGTCGTGCGCGGCTGCTGGTACTGGTCAGCAAACAGGGTCATTGCCTGAACGACCTGCTGTTCCGCACCCACAGCCGCCAGCTGAAGGTGGATATCGCCGCGGTGGCCTCCAACCACACCGACTTCGGTGCGCTGGCCGGCTCCTATGGGGTACCGTTCCACCACCTGCCGGTGAGTGCGGAGAACCGTGAGCAGCAGGAACAGCAGCTCATCGACCTGGTCGAGCGCGAGCGCATCGATCTGGTGGTGCTGGCGCGTTACATGCAGATCCTGTCACCACGGCTGTGCCAGGCGCTGGCCGGGCGTGCGATCAACATCCACCACAGCTTCCTGCCCAGCTTCAAGGGCGCGCAGCCGTATCACCAGGCACATGCGCGCGGGGTCAAGATCATCGGCGCCACCGCGCATTACGTCACCAGCGATCTGGACGAAGGCCCGATCATCGAGCAGGACGTGGCGCGGGTGGATCACGCGATGACGCCGCGCGATCTGGTGCAGCTGGGCAGCGATACCGAGTCGCTGGTGCTGGCGCGTGCGGTGCGCCGCCATGTCGAGCACCGCATCCTGCTCAACGGTCACCGCACGGTGGTGTTCCGCTGAGGCAGCAGCCGGACCGGCGATGGCGGCAATGCCGCCACTTCGCCACCGGTCATTTCAAAGCAGGTCGATTCCCGCCGCATCCAGCGCGATGCGGGTGGCGCTGTCGCTGTCGATCGATACCGGCCGGCTCAGCTCCCACAGCAGGCGCACGCGGAAGCCGCTGATCGCCGCGTCCTGCGCGCTCCACAGCACGCAGTAGTCGCGTGCCAGCCCGCAGACGTGCACCTCGGCGATACCACGTTCGTGCAGCCAGCCGGCCAGTCCGGTGACCGGGCGTTCCCCGTCGGGGCCGGTGTTCTCGCGGAAGGCGCTGTAGGAATCCACCTGCCGGCGCATGCCCTTGCGCAGGATCAGGTCGGTGCTGCGCCAGTCCACGCGCGGGTCGAGCGCCGCCCCGACCGTTCCCTGCACGCAATGGTCCGGCCACAGGGTCTGCGGCTGGCCATGCAGGTCGATCGTGTCGAATGGAGTGCGGCCGGGGTGCTGGCTGGCGAAGGAAGCATGGTCGGCCGGATGCCAGTCCTGGGTGGCCACCACCGTGGCATAGCGTCCGCCGGCCAGCAGCGCGGCGATGCCGGGCACGATGGCGTCACCCTGCGGGCAGGGCAGCGCGCCGCCGGGCATGAAGTCCGGCTGCAGGTCCACCACCAGCAGCGCAACGTCGTTTGCGTACATCGACTGATTCCTGACACGGGCAGATGGACAGTTTACGTGGGCCACCGGCGGGAGGATATTCAGCTCACCGCCTGCGCTGGCCGGGACGGGAGAGGGACATGATCGCGTGGTGGGAAATCGGTATGCGGCTGCTGCTGGCGGCGCTGCTGGGCGCGGTGATCGGCATCAACCGTGGACGCCTGGAATGGGCGGCGGGACTGCGTACGCACATGCTGGTCTGCGTGGGTTCGGCGCTGGCGATGATCGTGTCGGCCTTCGGTTTCTTCGATGTGCTGGGCCGGCCCAACGTGGTGCTCGATCCTTCGCGCATCGCCGCGCAGGTGGTCAGCGGCGTCGGCTTCCTGGGTGCCGGCACCATCCTGTTCCTGCAACGCGAGCAGGTGATCCGTGGGCTGACCACCGCGGCGGGGTTGTGGGCGGTGGCCTCGGTGGGACTGGCGGCCGGTGCCGGTCTGTATGTGGCGGCAGTGATGACCACGCTGTTGCTGTGGGCGATCCTGGCCCTGCTCAAGCCGCTGGAGCAGCGCTATCTGCGTCGCCGTGCACGCAGTGGCCGGCTGCGTTTGCGGGTGGCGGCAGGCACGCCGCTGGCGCGGGTGGAAGCGGCGGCCAGTGCCGCGGGTCTGCCGGTGAAACGGATCACCCTGCGGCCACGCGAGCAGGACAACGACATCGTCGATATCGATTGCGATCCCCCGTTGCCGCGCGAGCAGTTGCTGGCCAAGGTGCAGCAGCTGGGAGGCGTTGAAGGGGTGGTGTCGGTGGAACTGCCGGGATTGGCACTGGACTGAGCGCGGAAGCCCCGGAGCGGGCCTCCGCGACAGCCGTCATCAGGCGGCGAACTCCGCCCGCAGCACCTGCGCCGCCTGCACCATCGCCTCCAGCGCCGCGCGGGTTTCCGGCCAGTGCCGGGTTTTCAGGCCGCAATCCGGGTTCACCCACAGTTTTTCCGCAGGCAGCACCGCGCTCGCCTTGCGCAGCAGTTCCACCATCCCGGCGGGGTCGGGGATGTGTGGCGAGTGGATGTCACAGACACCGGGGCCGATCTGGCTGGGATGGTCGAAGCGTGCCCGGGAAGTTCCAGGTCGAATCGGAAGACACGGTGTCTTCCGGCCCCGGCCGGTCTTCGGGCTAATGGACGTGGATGCACGGGTGCATCCACCTATTGGCCATCGCTTCCCGGGTGTGAACCCAGTGCCGATGACGGCGGCCGTTTCCATGGCGGACAGGGGGGCAGCAATGGGAGCGGCGATTCTACGTGCGGCGCTGCACATGGATATCGGGGGCGCTCTTACGCCGGCTCTATACACTCCGCCCGCCGTGCCCCGGCTGTCGGCCGACAGCTGTTGGCGTGCAGGGCGTGGAGGCGGACGTGGGCAATACAGGCAGTTGCAGGCAGTGCTGTCATCAGGCAGCGCAGGTAATTGGTGCGCGCAGCCGGCGGGCATGGGCGGCGTTGCTGACGGCGACGCTGTGTGCGGCGGCAGGCAATGCCGGGGCGCAGCACCGTTCCTACAACCTGCCGGCCGTGGTACCGGCGGCGGAAGTGGAACAGCTGGAGGCGCAGCGCCGCGAACTGTTCCAGAAGATCCTCGCCAACCCGGCCGATGTCGATGCCGGCTTCGCCTATGCGGTGCTGTCCACCCGCGTGGGCGATTACGAAGCGGCCATCGGTACCTACGAGCGCCTGCTGGTGCAGCATCCGGGTACGCCGCGGCTGAAACTGGAACTGGCCGCGCTGTACTTCCGGCTCGGTGCCTATCCGCAGGCGCGGATGCTGTTCGAGGCGGTGCTGGCACGTGCCGATACGCCGGACACGGTGCGCATGAAGGTCAGGGGCTATCTGGATGTGATCGATGCCGGCAAGCGGCAGCGCAGCGGGTTTTCCGGGCGGCTGATGCTGGGCAGCCACTGGGAAAGCAACGCCAACGCGGCCCCCGACGTGAATTCGATTTCCCTCAACGGCATGGATTTCCTGCTGGCGCCGGAATCGCGCGCGGCCAGCGATCTCAGTGGCCAGCTCGGTGTGAACCTGCGCTACCGTCACCTGCTGTCGCGTCATGGCGACCGGCTGGAGGTGTCGCTGGGCGGCTCGGGCAACCGCTACCGTGAGCTGGGCCGGCTCGACAGCCAGGTGCTGGAGTTGCGGGCGGGCCCGGATCTATCGCTCAGCCGCGTCGGCCTGCGCGATGCGCGGCTGTCGCTCAGTGCGGTGGCCGGGCAGATGTGGCTGCAGGGCACGCGCTACATGCACTCCGATGGTCTGGCGCTGGCCTACCGGCAACCGATGGGGCGCGAGGCTTCGCTGGCTGTGAGCCTGGACTACCGCGATGAGCGTTACACCCCGCCTGCGGCGCAGGCCAGCGCGGCGGAGTTTTCCGGCCAGCGCTATCGCGCGGGCGTGAGCTATACCCGCCAGCAGGCCACCGACTGGCAGTGGATGCTCGGATCGGGGATCGAACGCCGCAAGGCGCGCGCCGATTACAACGCGTACTGGGAGCCGCGTCTGAATGCGGCTGTCAGCCACCGCTTCGCCGCGCCGCTGGGCGCTGGCCGCCAGCCCTGGACGCTGGCACTGACAGGACAGCTCGCCCGCCGCCACAGCGATGGCCCCATGCCCGTGGTCAACCGCCACGAGCGGCAGAAGGGCCATGAACTGATGCTGCAGCTGGTGCAGACCATTCCATTGCGTGACAGCACCGAGCTGCAGCTGTTCGCGGGCTACCGCGATGTGGATTCGAATTACCAGATCCGCAACTACAGCAACCGGTTCGTCGGCTTTTCCGTGTCACAGAATTTCTGAGGAGCCGATATGGCCGCCAAACATCTTCCGGTGATTGTCCTGCTGCATGCAACGGTGCTGCTGACCCCGGCCTTCGCCCAGCAACCGCAGGTGGGCGTGACCGCGGCGGTATCGCCGGCAGCCCGCAGCCAGCTGGGCACCGCCGCCATGCGCCAGGTCAGGCTGGGTGATCACGTGCTGCGTGACCAGCGCTTTGAAACCGATGACAGGGGCGCGGTGCAGATCCTGCTGGCCGATGGCAGCAGCTTCACCGTGGGCCCGCGCTCGTCGCTGGTCATCGACCGCTTCGTCTACGACCCGGACAAGGGCACCGCGAAGCTGGCCGCCAGCGCCAGTCGCGGCATCCTGCGCTTCGTCGGTGGCGCCGCTTCCAAGGCCCGCGATGGCGTGTCGATCACCACCCCCGTGGGCACCGCCGGCATCCGCGGCGCGGTGGTGGATGTGCAGCTCGGTGACCCGGTACGGTTTGATCTGGTCTATGGCGACAGCATCGAATGGGCCGGCAATGACGGGCAGTCCGGCAATCTGAGCCAGGCAGGGACGTCGATGATGATCGGTGCCGACGGCCCGATCAGCTACGACGACAACCTGCCGCCGCTGTCCCCGGGCCAGGTGACGGATTCGCCCAACCCGCCACTGGCTGGCACTAGTCCTCTGGACGACAACCCGAGCGGCCTGGCCGGGTTCAGCGGTGCACCGATGGGCATGGATCTGTCGGACCGGAGTTTTGCCGCAGCCGATATGGGGGGCGGAGGGACTCCTGGCAGCGAGGAGCTGACGCTGGGCAATACCCAGACCCAGATCAATTCGGGCTCCGGTTCTGGACCCGTGGATCCGCCCGATCCCGTGGATCCGCCTGATCCTGTGGATCCGCCCGACCCGGTGGACCCACCCGACCCGGTGGACCCACCCGATCCCGTGGATCCGCCTGATCCCGTGGACCCGCCTGATCCCGTGGATCCGCCTGATCCCGTGGACCCGCCCGATCCCGTGGATCCGCCCGATCCCGTGGATCCGCCCGATCCCGTGGATCCGCCTGACCCGGTGGACCCGCCCGATCCCGTAGATCCACCCGATCCTGTAGATCCACCCGATCCGGTAGATCCGCCTGATCCTGTGGATCCGCCTGATCCCGTGGATCCCCCCGATCCTGTGGACCCGCCCGATCCTGTAGACCCACCCGATCCCGTGGATCCGCCTGATCCCGTGGATCCGCCTGATCCCGTGGATCCCCCCGATCCCGTGGATCCGCCTGATCCCGTGGATCCCCCCGATCCTGTGGATCCTCCTGATCCCGTGGACCCACCCGATCCCGTGGATCCGCCCGATCCGGTGGATCCGCCCGATCCCGTGGATCCGCCGAAGACGCGGGAAGGGCCCTACAACGGTTTTGCGTCCAGCTTCAGCGGCGGAAGTGCGGCCTACGGGGGTAGCGCGCACCTGGTTTTCGATAGTGCGTCCGGAACCTTCTCCGCCCGTATCTCTCCGATGCAGTGGGAGGGCGCCGCTTTCGAGGTCGCGCAGGGCCAGTACGTGTCGGACAACGAATTCGGCGCCAGCACCGGCGATGGCAGCCTGCAGGTGGCTGCCGATCCGGCGGCGCTGTGCGATTGCGACTACCTCAGCTGGGGCAGTTGGGAGGCGACAGTGCCGGCCCACGGCACCGAGCATTCGGCCGAGCACGGCTACTGGGTGGTCGGCAATCTCACTTCCAGCGCAGAGTTGCCCACCGACATTGTCGCCAGCTATAGCGGGCGTGCGATCGGTGCGGTGAGCGATGGCGTGTCCGATGTCCGTACCGTCACCGGCGACTTTTCCGCGACCGTGGATCTTGCCAGCCGCACCGCCAGTCTGCAGATCAGCAACTTCGATGGGCGTTCATTTGGTGCCAGCGATCTGTATCTGGATATCAAATCCATGGGTCCGGATGGCATTTTTTCCGGAGGGCTGATGGGCGATCCGGGCAGCGAACTCCATGGCAGCTACAGTGCCGGCTTTGCCAGCGATGGCGAGGACAAGGCGGCGGGAATGCTGGGTACCTTCGACGTGCAGGATGACGGCTGGTCGGCCAGCGGCATCTTCGGCGGCAGCAAGGAACCTCCTCGGCTATGACGGCCGTGGCAGACGTGCGGCCGCTGCGTCCGGGCAAGGCGAAGCTGTTCTTCGCCGGTCTGCTGGTCCTGCTGCTGGCACTGGCGGCGGATGTGTTCCTGCGCGATGGGCTGGCACGGCTGTCGGAGCTGCTGTTCGACGCTTTCCAACGCGCCGCGCCGCGTACGGCCACCCTCGATCCCGGTGTGCTGGTGGTGGATATCGATGAGGCCTCGCTGCAGCGGATCGGGCAATGGCCGTGGCCACGCGACCAGATCGGCCAACTGGTCGATACCGCCGGTGAACTGGGCGCGGCGGCCATCGCCTTCGACATGGTGTTCACCGAGCCGGACCGCACGTCGCTCGGGCCGCAGCTGCAGCGCCTGCGCGCGCGGGGAATGGATATCCGTGTGCCGCCGGAAGCGGTGCTGGACAACGACCAGCTGTTTGCCCAGGCCATCGCGCGCAATCCGGTGGTGGTGGGGGTGGCGCCTTCGGATGAGGTTGAGCGCCTGTTGCCGCCGCCGCTGGCGGGTATGGCGTTTGCCGGCAGTGATCCGGCCCGCTACCTGCCGGGTGTCGGCGGTGGCCTTTCCAACCTGCCGATGCTGACCGCAGCGGCCAGCGGTATCGGCAGCTTTTCCTTTCCCCCGGCACACGACAACATCATCCGCACCATGCCGCTGGTGGCCTCGGCAACGGGCCGGCTGTATCCGGGCCTGGGCGTGGAGGCGCTGCGGGTGGCGCAGGGCGCGTCGGGCCTGATGCTGCGTTCCAGTGACGCCAGCGGCGAGAGTGGCGGCGGGCCGCTGGCCTTGCTGTCGCTGAAGGTGGGCATGCTGGAGCTGCCGGCCGTCACCGACGGGCATTTCCGCCTGCATTACTCCGGCATGCCGCACATGACGGTGATTCCCGCCTGGCAACTGTTGCAGGACGATGCCGCCACGCTGGCCGACAAGCTCGAAGGCCGCATCGTGCTGGTCGGCACCTCGGCCATCGGGCTGCGCGACATCGTCGCCACGCCACTGGCGGCCGCCGTGCCGGGCGTCAACGTGCATGCCGAGTTGATCGACCAGGCCATGAACCAGCAGTTCCTGCTGCGTCCGGATTGGGCACGGGGTGCCGAGGTGCTGCTCGCCATCGTGAGCGCGCTGGTCCTGCTGCTCGTGCTCGGCAGCGGTCGCGGATTGCTGTCGGCGCTGGCGCTGCTGGTGCTGGGCGGAGTGTCGCTGGGAGGCGCGTGGTGGTCGTATCGCCAGCACAGCCTGTTGCTGGATCCGTTGCCGGCGTTGCTGTGTCAGCTGACGGTATTTGTGACGATGATGCCGGCGCTGCTGTTCTTCGGGAACCGGGAAAAGCGCTTCGTGCGCTCGGCCTTCGGCCGCTATCTTTCGCCGGCTCTGGTGGAGCGGCTCTCGCACGATGCCAGCGCGTTGCGGCTGGGTGGCGAGAACCGTGAGATCAGTGTGCTGTTCTCCGATATCCGTGGTTTCACCACGCTGTCGGAAACGCTGGCACCCGATGCGCTGACCGCGCTGCTCAACCGCTATCTGACGCCGATGAGCGATGTGCTGCTGGCGCATGAGGCCACCATCGACAAGTACATCGGCGATGCGATCATGGCGTTCTGGAATGCGCCGGTGGATATCGCCGGGCACCCGCGCAAGGCCTGCCTGGCGGCACTGGGCATGGCCGCGGCGGTGGATGCGTTGAACCGCGCGCATGGCAGCGCACTGAAGATCGGAGTCGGCGTGCATCTGGGCGATGCCTGTGTCGGCAACCTCGGCTCGCAGCAGCGCTTCTCCTATTCGGCCATTGGTGACACCGTCAATCTGGCCTCGCGGGTGGAGAGCCTGACCAAGTTCTATGGCGTGACGCTGATGGTCACCGAGGCGGTCCGGGCACAGGCGGCCGATCTGGCGTTCGTCGAAGCCGATCGCGTGCGCGTGGTCGGCCGCAGCGAGCCGGTGCTGCTGCATGTGCTGCTGGGGGATGCGCAGCTGGCGGGCGAAGCGGGCTTCGGCGAAATCGCGCGGCAGCACGCGCAGATGCTGGAAGCCTACCGCGCCGCCGACTTCGAAGCGGCGCAGCGGATACTCGAGGGGCTGTGCCGGGAGCCGGCCGCAGCGCCGTTGTCCGGCCTGCATGCGCTGTATGTGCAGCGCCTTGAAGCGTTGTGCAGGAACCCGCCTGCGCACTGGGACGGCATCTTCACGGCCACCTCCAAGTGATGACAGACTCCATGCCAGCTCCGGATTGCATACGCAGATGACTGCCTTCGAGTTGCTCCAGATTTTCCTGTTGTTGATCGTCGGCCATGCACTGGCGGATTACCCGTTGCAGGGCGAGTTTCTGGCCCGGGCCAAGAACCGCTTCGCGCCGGTGCCGGGGGTGCCGTGGTACCAGGCGTTGGGCGCGCACGCGCTGATCCATGGCGGGGTTGTCGGGGTGATCACCGGCAGCCTGCTGCTGGGCGCGCTGGAGGTTGCCAGCCACATGCTGATCGACGACCGAAAGTGCGCCGGCCGCATCAGCTACAACGCCGACCAGCTGCTGCACGTGCTGTGCAAACTGCTGTGGGTGGCGGCGCTGCTGCTGTGGGGACGTCTGCCCTGAAGCGACTCAGTCTTCGAACTCGGGCATGAATTCGCCGCGGTGCCAGGCCTTGATGCCCTCTAGGCCGCCGGCCTTGTCGAGAAAGCGGCGGGTGTAGTCGTAGCCGGCCTGTTCCTGGGCGCGGCCCAGCTTGAAGCTCAGCAGGCCCATGCCCGGCACCGCCGGCGGTTTGAGCAGCAGGTCGCTGCCCAGGCCAGTGCCGCGCAGCATGCGGCCGGAGGTGATTTGCATCGAACGCGCCGCCACCGCGCCGATCCGCGGGAAGTCATCGCCCTTGCGCTGGCCTCGCAGCAGCTGCCAGGCCAGTGCCAGTCGCGAGGGCACGCGCTCGTAGGCACTGCTGACCCGCCATTCGTTGCCGGGCGACAGCATCGACACCAGGTTCGGACCACTCTTGATCGCGCGCATCACCGAGATCGGCACGTTGTTCATCACACCGCCATCCACCAGCACCTGCCCCTCGGCGTTGATCCACGGCGGCAACGCCACCGGAATGGCGGTGGAAATGCGCAGCGCCTCGCGTACCCGGCCGTGGCGGATCACTTCCAGCTCGTTGGTGGACAGGTTGGCGCCCACGGCGAAACAGCCCAGTGGCAGGTCCTCCATCCGCGAATCGCCCAGCTGTTCCTGCATGCAGGCATCCAGGTGGCGGTGATCGAGCAGGCTGTACCAGGGCAGGGTGAAGCGTCCCAGTGCCTTGCTGTGCAGGAAGAACTGTTCGTAATCGGCCATCATCCCGGCGGCGTCGATGCCGGTGGCGTAGGCATGGGCCACCACCGCGCCGATCGAGGTGCCGCCGATGATGTCCACCGGCACGCCGGCTTCGTTCAACGCACGCAACGTGCCGATATGGCCGGCGCCCAGTGCGCCACCACCGCCCAGGACCATGCCCAGGGCGGTACCGGCAAGCAGGCGCGCCACCCGGCTGAAATCGCGGGGCTGGTCCAGGGTCAGGTGGTGATGCAGGTGCAGTGCCCGCTGCTGCAGCCAGTGCTGGCTGTGGGCGATGCGCTCGCCGCTCCGTTCCCGCCATAGCAGCAGGCCGATCTGGCGCGGGCGGAACAGCGGCAGCGCATAGGCTTCCAGCGAGGTCAGCGGCACCACGCCCTCATCGGCTTCGGCCAGTCGCCCGCACAGCAGCAGCTGGTCGCACTGGCGTAGTGCGACCCGGTCCCAGATGTCGTGACCGTCACCGGCAAGCAACAGCAGTTTGTGCCCACGCTGTTCCTGCGTGGCCAGCCATTGCGAGAGCGCGCGTTCGTCGGCGTCCTGCAGTCCGGCGGGCAGGTCGCGGGCACGCAGCAAGGTGGCAGGGGTGCCGTTCTCCAGCAAGGCTTGCAGCAGGTCGTGCACCAGCGACCCGGGTATCGGCGCCTGCCCGGCCGGGCACAGGCCGATCGCATCGGCGATCCGTGGTGCCATCGCGGCCGCACTGGCAGTGGTCGCGGCCAAGCGGCGGCCCAGCGTGCGCAGGATCGACTGGGTAAAGCCGGGCTGCGCGGCCGCCAGCCGGTCGAAGCTGTCGCGGCTCAGTTCCAGCACTTCCGAATCGCGGCTGGCCACCACATCGGCGGTACGGGTCAGGTTGCCGAAGAACGCGATCTCGCCGACCGGCTCGCCCGCGCCGATCTCGGCCACCAGGTGACGGCCATCCAGCAGTACCTCGAAGCGGCCGCGCAGTACGTAATAGACATGGTCGGCGGTGTCGCCCTGGCGGACCAGGTGCTCGCCCTTGCGCAACTCCAGTCGGCGCATCTGTGACAGGACGCTGTCACGCTGCTCCTGTGTAAGGCCGGCCAGAAGTTCCGGTGAGGCGGCGGTGGCGATATCCACGTGTGTACTCATGGCAAGGGGACGTTTTGTGTGGAAGTTGCGTCGACAGGGGACATCGCTGCGTGAACGACGATGGGTACGATCCCCGGCCCGTCGACCTCCACATGAACAGGCACTGGCCATGGTGGGCTGCCGGTGGAGTTACGTCCATAGCCGGTCGCGCCAGGCGGAAATACCGATGTCCGGAGCCTCGATTCTCCGCGCAGCGGCAAGCACCTCTCCGCCGGCAGGCCCGCAGTGCACCGCAGGGTTCAGCCGGGGCGTGTAGATTATCGGGCTTTGTGGCCTGTCCACGCCGCCGCATTCCGTTGTGCCGATGACCCCCGCAATCAGCCCCTACACCGCCTCCCTGCGCCTGTCCGTTGCCCCGATGATGGATTGGACAGATCGCCACTGCCGGGTTTTCCACCGCCTTCTGGCGCCGGGAGCTCGGCTGTATACGGAGATGGTGCACGCCAACGCGGTGATCCATGGCGACCGCGAGCGGCTGTTGGGGTTCGACGCCGGCGAGCGGCCGCTGGCGCTGCAGCTGGGCGGCAGTGAACCGGCATTGCTGGCGCAGGCCGCCCGCATCGCCGCCGACTGGGGCTATGACGAGATCAACCTCAACTGCGGCTGTCCTTCCGATCGGGTGCAAGCCGGACGCTTCGGTGCCTGTCTGATGCGCGAGCCGGCGCTGGTGGCCGGCTGCGTGGCGGCCATGGTGGCGGCGGTGAGTATTCCGGTCACGGTGAAGTGCCGGCTCGGCGTGGACGAAGACAACGATTACGACGTGTTTGCCGCTTTCGTCGACCGTCAGGTGGAAGCGGGCGCGGCGATGATCGTCGTACATGCGCGCAACGCCTGGCTCAAGGGCCTGTCGCCGAAGGAGAACCGGGAAATCCCGCCGCTGCGCTATGACTGGGCGTACCGGTTGAAGCGCGAGCGCCCGGCCGTGCCGGTGGTGCTCAATGGCGGCATTGCCACGGTCGAGGCGGCACAGGCGCACAGGGCGCAGGTGGACGGGGTGATGCTGGGGCGCGCGGCCTATCACGACCCGTACGTGCTGCATCTGCTGGACGTGGCGCAGACCGGCAGGGCGCCGCGTTCACGCGAAGAGCTGCTGCGGGCCTTCCGTCCCTATGTCGAGGCGCAGCTGGAGCGCGGTCTGGCGCTCAAGCACCTCACCCGGCATGTGCTTGGGCTGTTCCATGCGCAGCCGGGCGGGCGTGGATTCCGCCAGATATTGAGCGAAGGCGCACACCGGCCCGGAGCCGATTGGGCGTTGATCGAACAGGCCTTGCAGCTGACCCGGGAGCACAGTGCCCGGGTGATGTGATCCGGTGAGCCGGCCGGCGGTAAATGTCCAGCCATCTTGCTGAACAGGAAGGATCGGAACGGGGTAAAGTTCAGACCGGATTCACCCCCGAAAATCAAGAATTTACCTCGATTTCGTGAGGTCTTTGGAAAAATCCGCAGGCCGGGTATTCACGGATTTTGAACGTTTCGTTGCAGTCCGATAGGATCACTTCATGCTTCCGGTCATCCGTCATGTTTTCCCCTTCGCCGTTGTCGCAGCCCTGGTGGTTGCCGGTCCGGCTGTGGCGACGGCCCAGGCGCAGGAGGCACGTCCGGAAATGCGCGACCGCCACGACATGGCTTCCCGCGATGCCGCGCCACGTGATGGCCGGTCGCTGTCGGATGCGGTGCGCCGCGTGCAGCGCGAAACCGGCGGCCGCATCCTCGGCGCCGAGCGGGTGCCGTACGATGGTCGCGCCATCAATCGCGTCAAATACATGGATGATCGCGGACGGGTACGTTATATGGACGATCCTTCGCCATCGGCCCAGCGCCGGTCGCGCATGGCGGAGCCGCCACCACGCGGCGATAACCCCTGAACAGCGATAGTCGTCCCGTAATCCGCAGACAACGCCGGTGCTGACCGGCCAAAGCAAGTAGGAGAGTTCATGCGTATCCTTCTGGTCGAAGACGAAGCCCCGCTGCGGGAAACCCTGGCGGCCCGCCTCAAGCGCGAAGGCTTTGCGGTGGATGCGGCGCAGGATGGCGAAGAAGGCCTGTACATGGGCCGTGAGGTGCCGTTCGACGTGGGCATCATCGATCTGGGCCTGCCGAAGATGTCGGGCATGGAGCTGATCAAGGCGCTGCGTGACGAAGGCAAGAAATTCCCGATCCTGATCCTGACCGCGCGTTCGAGCTGGCAGGACAAGGTCGAAGGCCTGAAGCAGGGTGCCGACGACTATCTGGTCAAGCCGTTCCATGTCGAGGAGCTGCTGGCCCGCGTCAACGCGCTGCTGCGCCGCGCCGCCGGCTGGTCCAAGCCGACCTTGGAATGCGGCCCGGTGGCGCTGGATCTGGCCGCGCAGACCGTCAGTGTCAGCGGCAGCAATGTCGACCTGACCAGCTACGAGTACAAGGTGCTGGAATACCTGATGATGCATGCTGGCGAACTGGTCTCCAAGGCCGACCTGACCGAGCACATCTACCAGCAGGATTTCGACCGCGACTCCAACGTGCTGGAAGTGTTCATCGGCCGCCTGCGCAAGAAGCTGGATCCGGATGGCGAGCTGAAGCCGATCGAAACCGTGCGCGGCCGCGGTTACCGCTTCGCGATTCCGCGCAACGAGGGCTGAGCCCGGCCGGGCGCAACACGGTATGACGGGCCGTCAGTGGCTATTGAAGCGTTGGCGGCCGCGTTCCCTGCAGGCGCGCCAGCTGCTGTCCGCCTCGCTGGGGTTGATCGCGTTCCTGGCCCTGGCCGGTTATGCGCTGGATACCGCCTTCGCCGATACCGCCCGCGCCAACCTGCGCGAGCGGTTGAAAAACTACGCCACCGCCTATGCCGGTGGCATCGACTTCACCCGCGACGGTTCGCTGTATATCCGCGAGCAGCCGCCGGACCCGCGCTTCGATGTGCCCGGCAGTGGCCTCTACCTGCAGGTGGTGATGACCGGCGACCACGGCAATTCGATGTCCGCCGAAGGGCCGATCCTGCCCGATGTCAGTGGTCACCTGCTCGATCCACGCCAGGAAGTGTTTGAAGGGCCGCTGCCGATCACCCAGATCGATGGCTCGCCCGGCTCGGTCTACCGCTACGGCCTGGGGCTGGTGTGGGGCGGTGACGGCATGCCGGAGGCGGAGTTTCCCTACACCATCTACGTACTGGAAGATTCGCGCGCGTTGGGGGCGCAGCTGCGCGTGTTCCGCAGTGCGGTGTGGTTCTGGCTGGGCGTCACCGGCCTGATCCTGCTGCTGCTGCAGACCTTCGTGCTGCAGTGGAGCCTGCGCCCGCTCAAGCGCGTGATCAACGAACTGACCCGGGTGCAGCGCGGCCAGCGCGAGCGCATGAGCGAAATGCATCCGCGCGAACTGGAACCGTTGACCGAAAGCATCAACGCCTTCATCGAAAGCGAGCGCGAGAACCTGGAGCGGCAGCGCAACACGCTGGCGGATCTGGCCCACAGCCTGAAGACGCCGATCGCGGTGCTGCGTACCCAGCTCGACAGCGGCGCCGATGATGCGGCGTTGCGCGAGGAACTGGACGTGCAGCTGCAGCGCATGAACAACCTGGTGTCCTACCAGCTGGCACGTGCGGCGTCCTCCGGCCACAAGCTGTTCTCCGCGCCGGTGTCGATCGAGGCCACCGCCGAGGACATCGTGCCGGGGCTGGAGAAGATCTATGCCAGCAAGGGCGTGCTGTGCGAATTCGATATCGCCCCGGGCGTCTGCTTCTATGGCGAGCCGGGCGATTTGCAGGAACTGCTCGGCAACCTGCTGGAGAATGCGTTCAAGTGGGCGCGTCGCGGCGTGCTGCTGACGGCCAAACCGATCGCCGCCGCGCCGGGCCGCCGTGCCGGCCTGCTGCTGGCGGTGGACGATGACGGCCCCGGCATCGCCGAGGAAAACATCGCCAAGGTGCTGCAACGGGGCGTGCGTGGCGATGAGCGGGTACAGGGGCATGGCATCGGCCTGTCGATCGTGCAGGACCTGATCAAGGACTATCGTGGCGAACTGCAGGTCAAGCGCTCGAGCGAGCTGGGCGGCGCGCGTTTCGAGGTGACCCTGCCGCCCGGGCTGTGATGCTGTCAGCTGCGCAGCTCTGATGCGTGTACTTCCGGAGCCCTTGCCGCCAGATACCCTGCCGCAGACGATCTGCCGTATCTGCGGCGCAAAGAGCGGTGGCATGACGCCGTTCGGTGTTGGGTGGCCGCTGCAGGCCGCAGAAGCAGAAGAAATCGCCGCGACTGTGCGCGGCGATGGGAAGCGGTAAAGCTGCGCAGCAATCAGAACGCGGGCTGCAGGCGCAGGCCGTCATCGCCGACATGGTTCAGCTTTCCGACCAGTTCCGAATGCTGCCGCATGCGGCCCAGTTCACGCATGATGCGCACATCCTCGTGGCGCAGTTCGCGGCGTAAGGAGACGGCCTGCTTGTAGTCCAGCACTTCGGGGTAATGCCGGGCCATCTCCAGTGCCTGCGCCACTTCATCGACGCTGTCGGCATCGGAGCTGATCCGTGCGCGGCTGTTGAAGGCTTTCATCCACCGCTCGAAGCCGGCGGTACGGTCGAACATGTTGGCCATGAACCAGATCACGAACAGGATCGAGATCCACGAGCCGAGCACGACCACCACCCGGGTGAAGGTGATATGGAAATCATCGCGCCACAGATAGTTGGTGATCAGCCCCAGGATCAGCAGCGAGGTGGCCTGCCAGAGCACGATCGAAGTCATCAGCCATTGGCACTTGGCCTTGGCCAGCAGCGCGACCTCCTCGCGGATCTGTTCGTCGCTGAGGTTCTTCCAGTGCGCGACCTGCTTTTCAAACGGGCTGCGATACAGCTCGTTGTCCTGCAACAGCAATCCCAAACCCTTGAACAACGCAATCATGTTGAGCTCCTTGCAGTAACGTTCTGGAACGAGCGACGGAGGCGGCGTGGAACAGTCAGGCGCTTCCAGTTCTAGCACTTTCCGGCCGCTTGGCAATGGGGGCGTTGCGAGGATGCGACCGTGTCGTCGGCAACCGGTGCCGGTGCCATGCCGCTTTTTTTGCGGCGCGTCATCAGGAAAACCGTTGCAAGGAAAGATCGAAACGGCAGGCCTGTGCTGCGGTTGCACATGCCACGGCAACGGCGGGCTGTGGCGGCGGTGGAATCCTGGCTGGCGCCAGCCAGCAACGATTCGTGTGGCGTCGACGTTAGGATTGGCGCCATGAGCGTTCTTTCCCGCCGCGTTTCCGATGCCGCCACCGCGCAGATCCGGCGCTGGGTGCTGGACGCCTTTCCGCGTGAGCCCGCTGGCGTGGACTATGACGCGCCGCCGGGTGACCCGGGCTGGTTCGGCCCGGACAGTGTCACCTGGCGCATCCATTCCGATTTTCCCGGCATGCTCGCCGGCGGCCTGTGTGCGTTGATGCTGCAGCTGCTGCACCCGCGTGCGCTGGCAGGCGTATATGAACATTCGAACTTCCGCGAGGATCTGCTCGGCCGCCTGCGCCGTACCACCGGTTTCGTCGCCACCACCACTTATGCATCGACGGCTGCGGTGGAGCAGGTGATCGAGCGGGTCCGCGCCATCCATGTGCGGGTCGCAGGCAGCCTGCCCGATGGTCGCCGCTATGCAGCGGATGATCCGGAACTGCTGACCTGGGTGCATGTTACTGAGGCCTTCGGTTTTCTGCAGGGGTGCCGGCGTTACTGCCGCGAGGTGCCGGTGGCGATCGCCGACCGCTACTACGATGAATACCGGCGCGTGGCCGAAGCGCTGGGCGCACGTGAGGTGCCCGCCAGTGAGGCGCAGGTGCGGGACTATTTCCAGGCACTGCAGCCGCAACTGCGGATGGATGCGCGCTCGCGTGAGGTGCTCGAAGTGCTGGCCAGCGTGCGTCTGCCGGTTCCGCTGCCGGGGATGTCACGCGATCTGTTCCTGTCCGCCGGTGCGGCGCTGCTGCCTGACTGGGCCGTGCAGATGCTGGGCCGCAGCCGTGGCCAGCAGTTGCAGTCCACCGTGGCCGCGCGCGTGCTGCGCAGCGTGGCGCCGCTGTTCCGGATCGCGTTGAGTGACGGCATCTGTGCACGTGCCTGCCGCCGTGTCGGTCGCGAGCCGGCCGCACTGATGGAGTGGCCGCCAGTGCGCTGAGCGCGCACCGGCGGCTGGGGCGTGTCTGCCGATGCTGTGTGCAGCCTGAGTCGTACCGCGCCGCGATCTATCGCGGCAGCTCGCCGGCGTCTCAGGCAGCGTTTGCAGCATGGTCGGCGGTGTGCCCGGGGAGGATATGCGTGGGAAAGCATTCGAGTATCCATTGCTGCCGCAGTGCAACAGGTCTTCCCGCGATGGGCGTGTTTGCTGCATGCTGTGGCACCCGCACTGCGTTGTGCGTGCTGTCGGGGATGAGCGTGGGAGGGTGTACCGCTTTCCGGGAACCCCGCCGATGACGGCGGAGGTCCAGCGTTCGCCGCCGTCCCGCCCAACCACGACCACCAGACCATGCATCGGCGAGCAATGACGGGGAAAGAGGGAGGCTCCAGGGCATGAATCCATCACCGCGGCTGATTGCGGTCTCCGGTGTGTTGATCGCGCTGTTGTTGCTGGCGACGCTGGTGCTGATGCTGTGGAACGACCGCAGCAGTCGTGTGCAGGCGGCGCAAAGGCAGAGTATGGCGCTGGTGACCGGCAGTGACCGTCTGCTGCGCGCCGAGCTCAGCACGATGGAGCGGGCCCTGCGTGGCGCTGCCCGTGATGGCCGCGAGTTCTACCGGCAGGTGCCGGAACAGGCGCCGTTGCTGCTGGCCGCCAGCCTGCGCGGCACGCTCGAGCGCAACGCCGATCTGCGTTCGATCACGCTGGTGGATGATGCGGGGCGGCCGCTGTCGGCGGGGCGTGGCGATCCCGCGCTGGCGCAATGGGCGCAGCCACAGAATCGGGTGCTGGCCGGCGAGCTGTACGTCGGCAAGGTGGAGCGGGATGTTGCCGGTGACAGCCTGCTGCTGGCCGTGCCGGTGCAGTCGGGGCAATGGCTGCTGGCGCGTCTGCGGCTGCTGGTGTTCCAGCGCGTGGTCAGCGGCCTGGACACCGGCAGCATGGGCGTGGTGTCGATCGCCAGCCGGCGCGGTGAACTGCTGGCGCACAGCCTGGACCCGATGGCGGTGCAGCGGCCCCTGCCGCGTCCGATCAGCCAGGTGCCGGTGCTGGAGCGGGCACGCGCGTGGGGCGTGGCGGCCAGTCCGCTGGACGGCGTGCGCCGTATCGGTGCGGTGGACGCACCGCGCGATTACCCGCTGATCCTGTTCGCCGGGCTGTCCTATGACGAGGTGATGGCACCTTGGTACCGCTATCTGTACGTCGCCATCGGCATCTATCTGCTGTATCTGGGCGGATTCGCGTATCTGTTCAGCAGCGTGCGCCGCGGCACCATACGCCAGCAGCGGCTGGCCCAGGAGGTGCGCGCCGGTGCAGCCGAGCTGGCGCTGGCCTACCAGGTCGGCAAGGTCGGCACCTGGTCGCTTGATGCTGCCGGCCGGGTGCTGGCCTGGTCGGCGTTGACCCGGCGCATGCTGGCGTTGCCGGCGCGGCATGCCGCGCTGGAGGACTTCTACGCGTGGGTGCACGTGGAGGACCGGGCCGAGCTGCGGGAGCAGGTCCGGCAGACACTGGAATCGGGGCAGCCATTGAATGCGCTGTTCCGGCTGACGTTGCGCGACGGATCGTTGCGCTGGCTGTCGGCGCGCGGCGAGCGCGTCCATGGCCTGGAGGCCGGCCCACGCATTGCCGGCGCGATCACCGATATCAGCGAACGGGTGCGCAGCGAGGCCCGCGTACAGCAGGCCGAGCACCAGTTCCGGCTGGTGTTCGACCGCAACCCGGCCCCGTTCTGGATCTTCGATATGGAAACGCTGTGCTTCCTCGAAGTGAACCGGGCGGCGATCGAACAATACGGTTACAGCCGCGCGGAGTTCCTCGCCATGACCCTGCTCGACATCCGTCCGGCGGAGGGCGGTGAGGAGATCCGGCGCATGCTCGATGATGCCGGTGCCGGGCGGCCGTCGGCCGCGCACCTGTACCGGCGGCGCGATGGCCGCACGTTCGAAGTGGTGGGGCATCTGGCGCTGCTGGAATTCAATGGCCGTCCGGCCTGCCTGATGCTGGCCGAGAACGTCAGCCAGCGGCTGGCCTACGAGCGCGATCTGGCCTGGCGCGCCAGCCATCATCCGGGCACCGGGTTGTTGACGGTCGAGGCACTGGCCGAGCGTCTGGATGGAGGCCGGGGCGGCTACACCATCATCCACGTGCAGTTGCGTGGCCTGCAGATGGTGACCGACACACTGGGCCGCGAAGCCGGCGAGGAAGTGCTGCAGGCGATGGTGGCGCGGCTGGCGGCGCTGGGCCTGCAATACGGCCTGCTGGCCTACCAGCCGGCTGAAGACTTCGTGCTGGCGGTGACCGGCGTCCATGATCCGCAGCGGGTGCTGGATGTGGTGCGCGAGACGGTGGCCGCACCGGTGCGCGGGCGCGACACCCTCCACCAGCTGGAGCCCCGTATCGGCGTGGCCAGCTGTCCGCTGGATGGGGAGCTGTCCGACCAGGTGCTGGGCCGGGCCGCGCAGGCGGCGCATGCCGCGCGCGAGAACGGTGTGGTGGTGTTGCGCTTCGACCAGACACTGGCACAACGCCATGCCGATCGCCTGCAGCTGGTCGGTCGCATCCACATGGCCATCGAGCGCGACGAGTTCGAGCTGCATTTCCAGCCGATCCGCCATGCCGCCGACGGTTCGGTGGCGATGCTGGAGGCGTTGCTGCGCTGGCGCCAGGTCGATGGCAGCTTCATCCCGCCCTCGGACTTCATCCAGCTGTGCGAGGACACCGGGCAGATCATCGCGCTGGGGCGCTGGGTGATCCGCGCCGCCGCCCGTGCCGCCCGCGTGCTGGCCGACAATGGCTGGGAAACCCTGCCGGTGGCGGTCAATGTATCGGCGGTACAGCTGTTCAACAGCGACCTGGTGGACGAGTTCCGCAGCGCCGCCGCCGCCTGCGGTCTGCCGGCGGGCGCGCTGCAGATGGAGCTGACCGAGAGCAGCCTGATGCGCAATCCGGTCCAGGCCATGCAGGTACTGGAAAACCTGCATGCCAACGGCATCACGGTGGCGCTGGATGATTTCGGCACCGGCTTTTCCAGCATGTCGTATCTGCAGCACCTGCCGCTGGACCTGCTGAAGATCGACCGCGCCTTTGTCGCCGATGTCGAGCGTAATCCGCGCAATGCGGCCATCTGCCGGGCGCTGCTGTCGCTGGGCCACAGCATGGGCCTGGCGGTGATCGCCGAGGGCGTGGAAACCCGCGGCCAGTACGACTGGCTGGTGGCCCATGGCTGCGACCATGTGCAGGGCTGGCTGTTGGGCCGTCCGCTGCCGCTGGACGAGCTGCTGCCGGTGCTGGCGGGGCCGTACCCGCGGGACTGAACCGCGCGGCGCTCAACCGGCGTCGGTATCCGGAGCGAGCTGCCCGGCCAGGTAGTCGATGAAGCTGCGGACCTTGGGGGCGAGGTGGCTGCGGCTGGCATAAAGGGCATGGATGCCGATCGGCGGCATTTCCCAGTCCGGCAGGACCGGCACCAGCTGTCCGCGGGCCAGCGCCTGCTCAACGATGAAGTCCGGCTGGGCGACGATGCCCATGCCGGCGATGGCCGCTTCGCGCAGCACCTCGCCGTTGTTGGCGCGCATGCGCGGCGTCAGCTCGATGTTCACTTCGCCCTGTTTGCCCTGCAGCTGCCAGCTGTCACCGCCGGCGGCATAGCTGTAGTGCAGGCAGTCGTGTCCGGACAGCGCCTGCGGCGTGGCCGGGGTGCCGCGCCGGGCCAGATAGGAGGGGGCGGCGCAGAGCATGATCCGCGCCTGTGCCAGCGGACGGGCGATCAGCGAAGGTGGCAACTGGCGGGTGATGCGGATGACCAGGTCGAAACCTTCCTCGACCATGTCCACCTGCCGGTCGGACAGTGACAGCTCCAGTTCCACTTCCGGGTACTGGCTGGCATAGCCGGGCAGCAGCGCGGCCAGCCGGGCGATGCCATAGCTGACCGGGGCGTTGATCCGCAGCCGCCCGGAAGGCTGCAGCGCCTGTGCGCCGACCGAGGCTTCCAGTGCGTCGAATTCGGCCAGCAGTTCCACGCAGCGCTGGTAGTAGGCCGCGCCGGTGCTGGTGGGGCTCACGCGCCGGGTGGTGCGGTTGAGCAGGCGTGTGGACAGGCGCTTTTCCAGCGCGGCGATCTGCCGGGTGACGCTGACGGTGGACAGATCCAGCGCGGTTGCGGCGGCACTGAAGCCGTTGCGCTCGACCACCGCGACAAACACACGCATGGCCTCGATGGTGTCCATTGTTTCCGCCTCCGTAATAAATCCTTGATATGCAGGTTATTTTTTGCGCTGCTCCTGCGCAATAAGCTGGTGACCGTCTTCCCACAGTGAGCTCCCATGACCCCGCGTCTGCCTTCCCTGTTCATTTCGCATGGCTCGCCGCTGACCGCGCTGCAGCCGGGCCAGCTGGGGGTGCGGCTGGCGGCGCTGGCGGCGGCGCTGCCGCGTCCGCGTGCGATCGTGGTGGCCTCGGCGCACTGGCTGCAGCATGGGCCGATGGTCTCGGCCACGGCGCAGCCGGAAACCCTCCACGATTTCAGCGGATTTCCACCGGAACTGTACCGGCTGCAGTATCCGGCGCCCGGTGCGCCGCAACTGGCCGCGGACATCGCCGCGCGGTTGTCGGCGGCGGGGCTGGAACCACGGCTCGATCCGCAGCGCGGGCTCGACCATGGCGCGTGGGTGCCGTTGCGCCTGCTGTACCCGCAGGCCGATATTCCGGTGCTGCAGGTGTCGGTGCAGCCAACGCTGGGGCCGGCGCACCAGCTGGCGCTGGGGCGTGCGTTGGCGCCACTGCGGCAGGACGGGGTGCTGTTGATCGGTTCGGGCAGCATCACCCACAACCTGCATGACTGGCGCAATTACGACGAGGCCCGCGAGGCGCCCTATGTGCGGCCGTTCATCGGCTGGATCGAGCAGAAGCTGCAGGCCGACGACGTGCCGGCGCTGCTGGACTACCGTCGCCAGGCGCCGTTCGCCGAACAGGCCCATCCCACCGACGAGCACCTGCTGCCGCTGCATTTCGCGATGGGCGCGGCCGGCACGGAGCGGCTCGGTGCGCAGCGCATCGATGCCGGCATCGACATGGGCTTCCTGGCGATGGACATCTACCGCTTCGATGGCGGCCGGTGAGCAGGAAGCGGAGGCAAGGGCTCCCGGAACGCGCCGGTGTGCCCGGCCGCCAGCATCCGCACAGCGGCTGCACCGGTGGCGGTGGCCAGCTGTGGTAATTTCCGTAGCCTGATTCATCCGTCGCTGCCTGCGCCGGCAGCCTGCTGTCGTAGTGGTGATTCCGTGGAACGGACATGCACACGATCGAAGTCGCGCTGGCGATGCTGGTGGCCGTTGTCGCCAGTGGTTACCTGGTAAGAATCCTGCCTTTCTCGCTGCCGCTGCCGCTGGTGCAGATCGGCCTGGGGGCGTTGATCGCCGGCGTGTTCAAACGCGGCCACGCGCTGGACCCGGATATGTTTTTCCTGCTGTTCCTGCCGCCACTGCTGTTCCTGGATGGCTGGCGCATCCCCAAGCAGGGCCTGTTCCGTGACAAGGGCGCGATCCTGGAGCTGGCCTTTGGCCTGGTGGTGTTCACCGTGGTCGGGGCCGGGCTGCTGATCCACTGGATGATCCCGTCGATGCCGCTGGCGGTGGCGTTCGCACTGGCGGCGATCATCTCGCCGACCGATCCGGTGGCGGTCGGGGCGATCGCCTCGCGTGTGCCGATGCCCAAGCGGCTGATGCACATCCTCGAGGGCGAGTCGCTGTTGAACGACGCCTCGGGCCTGGTGTGTTTCAGCTTCGCGGTGGCGGCGGTGATGACCGGCACGTTCTCGCTGGCACAGGCTTCATTGAGCTTCTTGTGGCTGGCGATTGCCGGGCTGGCGATCGGCGTGGCGGTGACCTGGGGCGTGTCCACATTCCAGCGGTGGCTGTGGCGCAGCTTCGGCGAGGAACCGGGTACGGCCTTGCTGGTCAACCTGCTGATCCCGTTCGCCGCCTATCTGCTGGCCGAGGAATTCAACGCCTCGGGCATCCTCGCGGCGGTGGCGGCGGGCATCACCATGAGCTATGTCGAGCTGAGCGGTCGCATCACCGGCAGCATGCGTGTGCAGCGTGCGGCGGTGTGGAACACGGTGCAGTTCAGCTTCAACGGCATCATCTTCGTGCTGCTGGGCGAACAGCTGCCGGGCATCGTCGAGCGCGCGGTGGACAGCATGCAGCGCAGCGGCCATCACCATCCGTGGTGGCTGCTGGTATATGTGCTGGCGATCAACGCCACGCTGGTGGTATTGCGGCTGGCGTGGGTGTGGCTGTCGCTGCGCTGGAACCTGCTCAAGGCCCGCTGGCGCGGCGAGCAGGGTCCACGCATGCCGACACGCGTGGTGCTGGCGATGTCGGTGGCCGGCGTGCGCGGTGCCATCACCCTGGCCGGCGTGCTGACGCTGCCACTGATGGTGCCGGGGGGGGATGCGTTTCCGGCTCGTGATCTGGTGATCTTCCTGGCCGCGGCGGTGATCCTGGTATCGCTGGTCAGCGCCAGCCTGATGCTGCCACGCCTGCTGCGGGGGCTGGAGCTGCCGCGCGATGACAGCGGCCGGCGCGAGGAGGAGCTGGCACGCAAGCTGTCGTCCAAGAGCGCGCTGGCGGCGGTGGAAAAGGCACGCCAGCAACTGGTGGAAGGCCAGCCGGTGACCAGTGTGCAGCTCTACAACGATGCCGCGGCGCGGGTGAGCCTGCTGTACCGGCGCAATCTGGAAAAGGGCCAGGGGCCGGATGGCGACCCGGAAAAATTCAGGCGCATGGAGCAGGTCTATCGCAGCCTGCGCGCGGCCGGGCTCAGTGCCGAGCGCGAGGAACTGTTCCGGCTAACCCGGCGCGGGCAGATCTCCGACGAGCTCGCGCGCAAGCTGATCCGCAATCTGGACCTGCTGGAAAGCCGGCAGCGCGATTAAAGCAGGCGCGAGTGAAGCGCAACGGGCAACGGGCAACCGCAGAAGCAGGCGCTGCTTCCACGTGTTTCCCGTTGCTCCCATCCGTCACTTGCTTTCGAGGAAATACGGTTCCACCGTGCCGTTGATCTTCAGCGTCATCGGATTGCCACGACGGTCGCGGGCCTTGCCGGCCTGCACGCGGATCCAGCCTTCGCTGACCGAGTATTCCTCCACGTCATCGCGCTCGATGCCGTTGAAACGTACGCCGACACCGCGCTGCAGCGCTTCGGCATTGTGGAACGGACTGTGCGGGTTGACCGCCAGATGATCGGGAGGGGTATCGCTCATATCGGTATTTCACTGAAGGCCACCGTGGCCCTCTTCGGGGCGCAAGGATAACCGCTGTGACGGCGCCAGGCTTTCGCTGTCACGCCGCGGGCGGCAGAATGCGCGCCAGACCTGTAGTGGAAGCCGACCCATGCCTGACAACAGCGCCGATTACGAAGATTCCGATGAGCTGCACCCGGACTTCGGCGAAGACGACCATCCGGCGCGGGTCTGGAACCTGCTGTGGCTGATCAATCCCGGCGACGAGGACGCGGCACTGCAGCAGTTCGATGCCTGGCGCGAAGCCCGCGCCGGTGCCGAAGAGGACGGCAGCGACGAGCAGTGGCTGTGGGACCTGAAGGACGCCATCGACTGGCGCTCGGGCTTCTACGTGGACTGGAAGGACACCGACTCCTTCGTCGCGGCGATGGAGGAGCTGGCCACGCGCTGGAACCTGCGCATCGACTGGGGCGGCGATCTGGATGACGAGGAGTTCACCGACGGGCTGGATGTGCCGGCGCTGATGGGCATCGCCTACGACAAGCTGCGCGAGCACGGCTATTCGCTGTGGAACTGGAGCACCGATGGCGATGCCTACGCCGGCTGGATCGCGCTCAGCCGTGATGACGAGGCGATGCTGGCGCTGTGCTCGCTGCTGGGGGTGGAAGTACGGCCGGGCAGCGACCCGTTCTAAACGAATTCTGCAGGAGCGGCGTCAGCCGCGACCCCGTGCTCCAGCGGATCATCGGCACGCCGATTGCTTCCCTGATCTCGGCTTTCGCGGCATCAGCCGCTTCTGCAATCCGCCGGCGGGTCAGGGCTGGTACTGCGCCCGCGCGTTGGCAATGACCTGGCGCAGCAGGGCGCGGTCGGTATGCCGAGAAATCGCCTTTGCGCCCAACGCGACGGCCTGGGCATGCAGGGAGGCCGGTACGTCGTAATGCGCGCCGCTGGGACGGTTCTGGAACGCCCGTCGCGGGATCCCGAGCCGCTGCGCCAGCGCATGCAGCTCGGGCAGGGTGTCGGCCATCAGATGCGCCCAGCGCTCGCCGCGCCACGGGTGGACCGCATCGTCGATATAGACCGTCACGAGCGTGCCGTGGCTCAGGCCTTGGGCGCGGTGTCGCTGCTGGCGTCGGCGGCCGGCACTTCCGTTTCCGCAGCGGTTGCGGTGTCGTCAGCGGCGGTTGCGTCCGCGTCCTCGGCGGCGGTTTCCGCGTCGTCGCCCTCGAACTCGGCGACCAGGGCGGCCAGATACTCGTCGGCGGTCTTGCCCTCTTCGGCG
Source organism: Stenotrophomonas sp. JC08 (assembly GCF_052180205.1). Classification (NCBI taxonomy): domain Bacteria; kingdom Pseudomonadati; phylum Pseudomonadota; class Gammaproteobacteria; order Lysobacterales; family Lysobacteraceae; genus Stenotrophomonas; species Stenotrophomonas sp. JC08. The sequence goes on from NZ_CP197473.1 coordinate 300,343, forward strand.
GCCAGGTCGTCGATCATCTGCTGCAGGGCTTGGGAGTATTCCAGGGTGACCTTGCGGCCTTCCTTCTCCTGCACGTTGGCCAGGTGCTTGAGCATGGCCAGCATCGGCACCGGGTTGTCGGCGTTGCCCATGGTCTGGCCGCCGATGGCCAGCAGCCACTCGTTGCCCTGCAGGCCGATGGCGGCCACCACCTGGCCTTCTTCATTGACCAGCACGGCGTGGTTCTGCACCGGCTGCTGGGCGTTCAGGCGGGCGAACGGACGGCGCGGGGCCTGCTTCTTGCGCTTGTCGCGCTTGGCTTTGGAAAGCTTGGACATGGGCTTCGGAATAGAAGGAAAACGGGGCCCATTGTAGGCCTCAGTCGGCAACCGTGACCGGGTCGCCGCCACTCGCGGCCGCTGCGGCGGGGGCTGCCGGGGCCGGCAGTGGCAGGGTGCCGGTTTCGTTCAGGGCCGCGGCTTCGGCCTCGCTGGTCATCACCACGATGCTGATGCGGCGGTTGATCGGGTTCTGCGGGTTGGCCTTGTCGAACAGCACCGAGGAGGACAGCCCGACCACGCGCGCGACCTTGGCCTCGTCCATGCCCGCTTCCAGCAGCGTACGCCGCGCCGCATTGGCGCGGTCGGCGCTCAGCTCCCAGTTGCTGTAGCCCAACCGGGTGGAATAGGCGGTGGTGTCGGTGTGGCCGGTCAGGCTGATGCGGTTGGGCACCTGGCTGATGAAGTGCGACAGTTCCTGCAGGATCGCCTGCGTGTACGGCATCAGCCGTGCGCTGCCGAGGTCGAACATCGGCCGGTTCTGCTGGTCCACGATCTGGATGCGCAGGCCTTCGGGAGTGATGTCCAGCAGCAGCTGGTCCTTGAACGGCTCCAGCGCCTGGCTCTGGCTGATGGCTTCCTGCAGTTCCTGCTTCAACGCTTCCAGCCGCTGTTTCTCGCGCTTGCGTTCCTGTACCGGGGTCGGCACGGCTTCCTGCTGGTTCTGGAACGGGTCGTTGCTGTTGCCGCGCGATACATCGGTGGCGCCGCCGAGCTTGATCATCGAGGTGCTGGCGCCGCCCGGACCGGCCATGCCCGGTGCCGGCGTGGCGCTGCTGCCGGACAGCGGGCTGGGATTGCGGAAGTATTCGGAAATGGCCGCGCGCTCGGGTTTGCTGGTGGCGGCCATCAGCCACAGCACCAGGAAGAAGGCCATCATCGCGGTGACGAAGTCGGCGTAGGCCACCTTCCACGCACCGCCGTGGTGGCCGGCGCGTTTGACCTTCCTGACCCGGCGGATCACCACCGTGGGTTTGCTTTCGCTCATCGCGCGCGCCTTACTTGACCGACTTCAGGTGCTGCTCGAACTCGCTGAAGCCCGGGCGCAGCGCCGAGGGCACCGTCTTGCGGGCGAACTCCAGCGCGATCTTCGGGTTGTGGCCGCGCAGGCAGGACAGCAGCGCGGTCTTGACCGATTCGTAGATGCGCGCGTCCTGCTCGGCGCGCGCTTCCACCGCTGCCGCCAGCGGGCCGACGAAACCGTAGCCGAGCAGGATGCCGAGGAAGGTGCCCACCAGCGCGCCGGCGACGTGGCCGCCGACTTCCTGGATGTCGCCGCCGATCGAACCCATGGTGATGACGATGCCCAGCACCGCGGCAACGATGCCGAAACCGGGCAGGCCGTCGGCGACCTTGTTCAGCACGTGCGCCGGTGCCAGCACTTCCTCGTGGTGCTTCTCCAGCTCCAGTTCCAGCAGCGCTTCCAGCTCGTGCGGCTCGATGTTGGAGCCGATCATCAGCCGCAGGCAGTCGGTGATGAAGTCCATCAGGTGCTGATCGGCCTGGATCTTCGGGTAGCTGGCGAACACCGGGCTGTCGGCCGGATTCTCCACATGCTCCTCCAGCGCCATGAAACCTTCCTTGCGCGCCTTGTTGAGCAGCTCGTAGAGCAGGCTCAGCACGTCCAGATAGTCCTGGCGCCGGTACTGCGGGCCCTTGAACGTGCCCACGACCGCGGCCAGGGTCTGTTTGACCAGCTTGAGCGGCGTGCCGACCAGGAACGCGCCCAGCGCCGCGCCGCCGATGATCACCAGCTCATAGGGCTGCCACAGCGCCCCCAGGCGCCCGTGCGCCCCGACATAACCGCCGAGCACGGCAACGATGACAACCAGCAGGCCGACGAGAATGAGCATGGGAGCAGACGCGGGAAGGGGATGTCCCGTTGTCGGCCGCCCGCGTGGAATCTGTAGCCGCAGCGCACGCCGGCGAAACCGGCAGCCCCCGGATCGGGGATCTGCCGGCAATTGCCTTGAGGTCGGCGGCTTGCCCGGCGCCTGCCCGCTGCCGTCCCGCGGTGCTGGACCCTGGCCCGGCCAGGACGCCTCCCGGCTATGCCGCCGGCTGCGCCTCGGCGCCGCCACGCTGCAGCGGATCCGGGTAGGGCTGGCCGTTCTCCACGAAATCCAGCGACACCGAGTTCAGGCAATGCCGGTCGAAGGTCGGCGGCGGGCCGTCGGGAAAGACGTGGCCCAGATGGCTGTCGCAGCGGGCGCAGACGACCTCGGTGCGCACCATGCCGTGGCTGGTGTCGCGGATCCCGCGCACATGCGCCGGATCGAACGGGGCGAAGAAGCTGGGCCAGCCGGTACCGGAGTCGAACTTGGTACTGGAGCGGTACAGCGGCAGCCCGCACAGCCGGCAGCAGTAGACGCCCTCGCGCTTGTTGTCGAGGAACACGCCGCAGAACGGTACCTCGGTGCCGTGCTGCAACAGCACGCGTGCCTCGTCCGCCCCCAGGCCGGCGATGAGGTTGGCGCGCTGCAGCGCATCGGGAGGCGTGAGGTCGAAGGCGGACATGGGCGATCTCCGGTGAACGGATGCCCATGGTAGGCCGCCGCGGAAGTGCGACCAACCGGTGGTGTTCATGTCGTTGTTGGCCGGGTGCAGGCATGCTGGCGGTGTCATCGCTGGAGATCGCCATGAAACGGATGTTGCCCGCCATCCTGCTGCCGGCACTGCTGGTGCTGTTGTCACCGACGACGGCACAGGCGCAGCTCAAGCCTGCGGCCGCGCCTACCGCGACCCGCGCGGTGCGCTTGCCGCCACCTTCCCGCTCCCATGCCGATGACAACAGCCAGGCGGCGGCCAATGCGCGGCTGCAGGAGCGCCTGCGGCAACCGGCACTGCACAGCGAGCCGGCTGCCAGGCCCAAGCCGCTGTCAAAGCCGCAGGCCCGCCCGGTGTATGACGGCAAGGGGCGGGCGCTGCAGGGCATGCAGCAGGCTGGTCCGGACCGGGTGCTGGATACCCGCACCGGGCGCTACCACCGCACCGTACCCAGCGGAGATGGCCAGCGCATCGTCGATTGAATGCGCGGCGTGGCTGGTGTGCGCAGGCAGGCGCACGGACTTCCGGCGTCTGCCGCGTCTATTCGCCGATCGGCAGGCTCAGGGTCTCCTTGACCTCTTCCATCACGATGTAGCTCTTGGATTCACGCACATGCGGCAGGGTCAGCAGGGTGCTGCCGAGCAGCTTGCGGTAGGACGCCATCTCGTTGATGCGGGCCTTGAGCAGGTAGTCGAAATCGCCGGAGACGAGGTGGCATTCCAGCACGTTGGGCAGCTTCAGCGCGGCGCGGCGAAACTCCTCGAAGATGTCGCCGGATTTGTAGGCCAGGCTGATTTCCACGAACACCAGCAGGCCGGCCTTCACCAGTGACGGCTCCAGCCGCGCGTAGTAGCCGGTGATCACACCTTCGCGCTCCAGCCGGCGCACCCGCTCGGTGCACGGCGTGGTCGACAGGCCGACGCGTTCGCCCAGTTCGGTGAAGGAAATGCGCCCCTCCTGCTGCAGGATGCGCAGGATGTTGCGGTCGATCTTGTCCAGTTCGCGGCTGCGGGGAGGCATGGCACTCTGGTTTGCGGGATTGTTTCGAGAGATTACCCCGCAGGTGATCCATAAGACAGAAAAAACAACTGCCATGTGCCGAATATACTTCGTGGATTACAGGGTCTGCCGCGTAGATGGCAGGAAATGATCGGGTCAGGAGAGAGAGATGCGTGTTCTGGTGCTTGGCAGCGGTGTGATCGGCACGACCAGTGCCTGGTATCTGCGGCAGGCCGGCTTTGACGTCACCGTGGTGGACCGCCAGCCGGGCCCGTCACTGGAAACCAGTTTTGCCAATGCCGGCCAGCTGTCGTTCGGCTACACCTCGCCGTGGGCCGCGCCGGGCATACCGTTCAAGGCGATCAAGTGGCTGTTCGAGGAACATGCGCCGCTGGCGATCCGCCCGACCGCCGATCTCAACCAGTACCGCTGGATGCTGCAGATGCTGCGCAACTGCACCTCGGCCCGTTACGCGGTGAACAAGGCGCGCATGGTGCGCATGTCCGATTACAGCCGCGACTGCATCAACGCGCTGCGCGCTGAAACCGGCATCGATTACGAAGGCCGTCTGCTGGGCACCACCCAGTTGTTCCGCACCCAGCAGCAGCTCGATGCCGCCGCGCAGGATATCGAGGTGCTGCGCGAATACGGCGTGCCGTATGAAGTGCTGGACCGCCAGGGCATCGCCCGGGTCGAACCGGCGCTGGCCGGCAAGACCGACATGCTGGTCGGCGCGCTGCGCCTGCCTGAGGACCAGACCGGCGACTGCGAGCTGTTCACCCGCAAGCTGGCCGCGCTGGCCGCCGCCAGCGGTGTCGAATTCCGCTACGGGCACAGCATCGATGCGATCCAGCGTGATGGCGACCGCATCACCGGGGTGCGCATCAACGGCCAGCTGGAAACCGCCGACCATTACGTGCTGGCCCTGGGCAGCTACTCGACGCCGCTGCTGGCGCCGCTGGGCCTGCACCTGCCGGTGTATCCGCTGAAGGGCTATTCGCTGACGCTGCCGATCACCGACGCGGCGATGGCGCCGACCTCGACAATCCTGGACGAGAGCTACAAGATCGCCGTCACCCGTTTCCAGGACCGCATCCGCGTCGGCGGCATGGCCGAGATCGCCGGTTTCGACCTGTCGCTGGACCCGCGCCGGCGCGCCACGCTGGAGAAGGTGGTCAACGATCTGTATCCGCAAGGCGGCGACCTGTCGCGTGCCGAGTTCTGGACCGGCCTACGCCCGGCCACCCCGGACGGCACCCCGGTGATCGGCGCAACCCCGTATCGCAACCTGTTCCTCAACACCGGCCACGGCACCTTGGGCTGGACCATGGCCGCCGGCTCCGGCCGCTATCTGGCCGACCTGATCAGCGGCAAGCAACCGCAGATCAGCAGCGAAGGCCTGGACATCTTCCGCTACCGCAAGGGACGCCACTGATGCGCCCGGCACAGGCACTGATCGACCTGCAGGCGCTGCGCCACAACTACCGGCTGGCCAGGCAGCTGGGTGGCGGCAAGGCGCTGGCGATCATCAAGGCCGATGCCTATGGCCATGGTGCGGTGGCCTGCGCGCGCGCGCTGCAGGATGAGGCCGATGGCTTCGGCGTGGCCTGCATCGAGGAGGCGCTGGAACTGCGCGCGGCCGGCATCCGTGGGCCGATCCTGCTGATGGAGGGCTTCTTCGACGCCACCGAACTGCCGCTGATCGTCGAGCACGATTTGTGGACGGTGGTGTCCTCGCGCTGGCAGCTGGAAGCGGTGGAGGCGTTCAGGACCGACGCCACGCTGCGCATCTGGCTGAAGCTGGACAGCGGCATGCACCGGCTTGGGCTGTCGCCGGAGGAATTCCGCGACGCGTATGCGCGCCTGGACGCGTTGCCGAATGTCGGCCCGCTGGTATTGATGAGCCATCTGGCGCGGGCCGATGAACTGGACAGCAACCGCACCCGTGAACAGCTGGAGGTGTTCAATCGCGCCATCGACGGCCTGGCCGGCGAAACCAGCCTGTGCAACTCGCCGGCGCTGCTGGGCTGGCCGGACGTGCGCAGCGACTGGGTGCGCCCGGGTCTGATGCTGTACGGCGCCGACCCGCTGTATCCGCAGCCGAGCCCGCACGCGGCGCAGCTGCGCCCGGTGATGACCCTGCAGTCGCGGGTGATCGCGGTGCGCGAACTGGCCGCCGGCGAGCCGCTCGGCTATGGCGCGCGCTTCATCGCCGAACGGCCGACCCGTGTCGGCGTGGTGGCGATGGGCTATGCCGATGGTTACCCGCAGTTCGCCCCGAACGGCACGCCGGTGCTGATCGACGGCGTGCCCGGCCAGCTGATCGGCCGGGTGTCGATGGACATGCTGACCGTGGACCTCACCGCGCATCCGCAGGCCGGCCACGGCAGCATCGTGCAGCTGTGGGGCAACGCGCCGACGATTTCCGAGCTGGCGCCGCGCTGCAATACCAGTGCCTACCGGCTGCCGTGCAGCCTCAAGCGCACCCCGCGTGTGTATCTGTCCGAATAAGCGCTGGCGTGCAGGAACAGGAAGGGCCGCATTGCGGCCCTTTCCTTTTACATCTGCGATCGGGGATTACAGCCCGGCGGTGTTGCGATCGGCGCGCAGTTCGCGGCGCAGCCAGTCATCGAGCAGCTGCTTCTCATAGCGCAGCGGGTCGGTATCGGACGGACGCGGATTGCCATACAGATAGCCGCTGTCCACCAGCTTGCGCTCGCCCTGGTCGATGACCTGGCCGTCGGCGCCGGTGAGGGTGAACTGCAGGCTGATCCGCGGCGGATAGATGTCGCGCATGAAGCGCACATCGTCCAGTCGCGGGCCGCGCCACGGCTCGTAATCGCCGGCACGCTTGATGTCGGTGATGGTCACCGCCAGTGTCTGTCCCGCCGGCAGCCGCTTGTCGGCCTGCTTGCGCAGGTGTTCGGCCAGCTTCACTACCCAGTTGCCGCGTTCGGCCTCCCAGCGGTTGCGGCTCTGGCGCAGTTCGGAGAACTCGCCCGGGTCGGTCCATTGCACCTGCACCGGACCTTCAGCAGGCAGCGCGCGCGGAGCGTCGGCCGCGGTGACGGTCCGAGGGCCGGCCCAGGCGGCACCGGTGGCCAGCAGGCCGGCCAACAGGAGTGGGGTAAGGGCGGTGGTTCTCATGGGTGTTCTCCTTGAGCATGCGTGTATCGAGTGTGGGGCCGCGGTGGGGACAGGGCAATGGATGGCGTGCCAGCGGCGCATACAGGTTGCGCGCGATTCATCATCACGTTGCGTGGATTGCCGCCGGCACAGACTGGTTCCGCCTGCCGCATCCCGGTACTCCCCCCGCGCCGCCATGCTTTCCGCCGACCATCCATCGCCGCTCCCGTTGTCACCGTTTGCCAGCACCGGCCTGGAGGGCTCGCAGTTCTACCAGGAGGTGATCGAAGCGGCGGGCGTCGGTTTCTGTGTGCTGGAGGTGATCTTCGATGCGGGCGTGCCGGTGGACCTGCTCTACTGCAAGGTCAACAGTGCCTTTGGCCGCATCACCGGGCTGGAGGATGTCACCGGTCGGCGGGTAAGCGAGCTGATTCCCGATCTGGAGGCGTACTGGCTGCGGGTCTTCGCCCGTGTGGTCGAGGAGGGCGGCGCCGTCCAGTTCGAGCGGCAGGTGCCGCAGCTGGGGCGGTTCTATTCGGTGGAGGCGGTGCGGCTGGGAGATGCGCGGCTGCACCGGTTGGGCGTGCTGTTCTTCGACATCTCCAGACGCAAGCAGATGGATGCGGAGCGGGCCGAGAGCGAAACGCGCTTCAGCGCCCTGGCCGATGGCCTGCCGGTACCGGCGTGGGTGCTGGACGAACACGGCCAGCTGCGTTTCAGCAACAGCGCGTTCGCCCGGTTTTTCGGCACCGCTCCCGGGGCTCATGTCGAGCCGCACTGGTGGCGGAGCCTGCTGCATCCCGACGAGCACGCGGCGTTCGAACACGGGCTGGACAAGGCGTTGAGCGAAGCCGGTGAGCTGCATCGGGAGGTGCGCGCGCAACGTCACGACGGGCAGTGGCGTTGGCTGGAGATGAATGCTGTACCGCGGTTTTCAGCGGACGGACGCTTCATCGGCCTGAGCGGCAACAGTACCGACGTCACCGGGAGGCATGAAGTCGAGCGCGCGCGCGCGATGCTGCTGGAGGCCGAGCGGGATGTTCGCGATGCCACCGAACACATGGCGCACCTGAAGGACGACTTCCTCGCCACGCTATCGCATGAGCTGCGCACGCCGTTGACCACGATCCTGGGCTGGAGCGAGCTGTTGCTGCAGCGCATGGAGGCCAATGACCCGATGCGACGGGGCATGGAGGTGATCGCCAGCAGCGCGCGGGTGCAACAGCGGCTGATGTCGGACATGCTCGATCTGGGCAGCCTGCTGCTGGGCAAGGTGCGTTTGGAGCTGGAAGTGCTGGACCTGGCCGCGCTGGTGCGGCAGGGCGTGGAGGCGCGGCGTGCGGCAGCCGAAGCCAAGCCGCTGGAACTGCGGCTGCATGTGCCCGAAGCTCCCTGTCCGGTGTTGGGTGATGCCGCGCGTTTGCGGCAGGTGCTGGAAAACCTGCTGGCCAATGCGATCAAGTTCACGCCGGCCGGTGGCCACGTCGAGGTGGCGCTGTTGCATGGGCAGGGACAGTTCCTGATCGAAGTACGTGACAACGGCGACGGCATCGTGCCGGAATTCTTCGGCCGCCTGTTCAACCATTTCAGCCAGGCCGACAGTACCTCCACCCGCCGCCATGGCGGGCTCGGGCTGGGGCTGGCCATCGTCCAGCAACTGACCGGACTGCACGGCGGCGATGTGTCGGCGGCCAGTGCCGGGCCCGGCAAGGGGGCGGTATTCAGAGTGCGCCTGCCGGCGTATCAGCGGCGTGTCATCCCGTTTCCGCAACAGGTATTTCCCGCCAGCAGCGGTGACGGAGCCGCGCTTGATGACGGACTCGCCTCGCCGCCGTCGTAGGGTGCGGGCCGGGAGAATGACATTGCCCGTACGGGTATCCGTGGTTGTCTGATCGCCTAGTAGAGAAGCAAGTCCGATTACGGCGCCGGATGCCGGGCAGGTGCTCTCTCTCCCGGTTGCTGCAATGAGGGTGGTCACAATGTGGAGCTCCTCGCCATGCCGGGTGGCACCCTGGAGCGGGGATTCCGTTGCCCGCCAAGAGGATGGTTGGCAGCCGCGTGCCAGTGGCGCGATTTTGCGCGGCATTCACACGGGATGTGCGTAGTGTGGTTTCCATCACCGAGGATGCCGTGATGATCCAGTACGCACCCCATGTCTATTCCGATCCCTTGCGCATTGCACTGCTGGAAGCGCTGCTTGGCCAACTGGCCGAGCGCGAGCGGGTGGTTCTGGTCCTGCAGAGCGGCAACCGGGTGGCGGGCACGGTGAGCGCCCGCCCGAGCCTGCAGCATTTTTTCGACCACAACGAACAGTCCGGGGTGAATGCCACGGTGCGGCTGGACGATCTGGGCCGCTGTTCGCAACAGCATGTGGTGTGGCTGGACAGCATCTGCGAGGTGTTGCGGGTGCCCGGTGATGCGGCCTGAAAACCGGCGTCGGGCGGGATCGCTAGAATAGGCGGTCCGTTCTTTTCTGCCGGTTGATGATGGCTGCCCCGCACGATGCTCCCCTGGAAACCCTTTTCCTTCCGTTTTCCAGCGGCAATCTGCGCTGGCCGCAGGGGCCGGTGCTGTTCCTGCGCGCGCGTGATGGCTGGCCGCTGCGAGAGCACGCCGCCAGTGACCAATTGATATGCGAGCAGAGCTTCCGTCCGTTCGCTGCGGCGCTGGAGCACAGTGGCTGGCAGGTGCGCAATGAGGCCCAGGTGCAGGCCGATGCCACCCGCTACGCGCTGGTGCTGGTGTTGCCGCCGCGACAGCGTGACGAGGCCCGCGCGCTGTTCGCCCGCGCCGTGGAATTGCTGGCGCCCGGCGGCATCGTCGTGGCCTGCCAGTCCAACAACGAGGGCGCGCGCTCGGGTGAAAGCGACCTGCAGCAGCTGGCCGGCCTCGGCGGCAAGCTGACCAAAAACCACTGCCGCACCTACTGGACCGCGCCGGCCCAGGGCAATCATGACGAGGCGCTGCACCAGCGCTGGGCCGCGCTGGATGCGCCGCGCACCATCCTCGATGGCCGCTTCCACAGCCGCCCCGGTGTATTCGCCTGGGACCGCATCGACCCGGCCTCGGCGCTGCTGGTCGAGCAGCTGCCGGCCGATCTGGCCGGCCATGGCGCCGATCTGGGCGCCGGCTGGGGTTACCTGTCGGCCGAGGTGCTGGCACGCTGCCCGAAGGTGACGGCGCTGGACCTGTACGAAGCCGAATCGCGCGCGCTGGAACTGGCCCGCCGCAACCTGGCCGGCAGCAATGCCAGGCTGGATTTCCGCTGGCATGACGTCACCGCCGGCATCGACGGCCGCTACGACTTCATCGTCTCCAATCCCCCGTTCCACACGCCCGCACGCGAGGACCGGCCGGACATCGGCCAGCGTTTCATCGCCGTGGCCGCACAGGCGCTGCGCCCGGGCGGCAAGCTGTTCATGGTCGCCAACCGCCACCTGCCGTACGAGCAGATCCTCAATGACAGCTTCGGCCAGGTGCACGTGGCCGCCGAGCGCGACGGCTTCAAGGTCATCGTCGGCACCCGTGGAGGCCGCGCATGAAGCTGGTCAAACACATCGCCAACCTCGGCTACGGCAGCCGCAAGCAGGTGCAGGGCATGTTCCGCGAAGGCCGCATCACCGATGCCGAGGGCGAGGTGCTGTATGCCGACGACAAGGTCGAGCACGCCGTCATCCGCATCGACGGCGAGCCGCTGGACCCGCCGCCGGGGCTGACCCTGATGCTGCACAAACCGGCCGGCTACACCTGTTCGACCAAGGACATCGGCCGGTTGATCTACGACCTGCTGCCCGACCGTTTCCGCGACCGTGATCCGGTGCTGTCCAGCGTCGGCCGGCTGGACCGCGACACCTCCGGGCTGCTGCTGATGACCGATGACGGCCAGCTGCTGCACCGCATCGTCTCGCCCAGGTCGAAGCTGGACAAGGTCTACGAGGCGCATCTGGCCGAAGACCTGCGCGGTGACGAGGCCGCGCGCTTTGCCAGCGGTGAACTGCTGCTGGAATCGGACGACAAGCCGCTGCTGCCGGCCGAGCTGGAAGTGCTGGGCCCGCGCCACGCGCGGCTGACCCTGCACGAGGGCCGCTACCACCAGGTGCGGCGCATGTTCGCCGCGGTCGGCAACCATGTGCAGACGCTGCACCGCTGCAAGGTCGGTGGGCTGGAGTTGGGCGATCTGGGCGAAGGCCGGTGGCGGCAGCTCGATGCCGGCGACCTGGCCACGCTGTTTGGAGAAACGGACTGATGGAAATGGCGGTCCTGGGCAGGCGTCCGCATGCGGTGATCTTCGACATGGACGGGCTGATGCTGGACAGCGAGCGCGCCTTGTTGGGCTGCCTGGAGCATGTCGCGCGGCAACAGGGCTGCACGGTGTCGCGCGAGCTGCTGCTGTCGCTGATCGGCTCTTCCGACGCGGTCACGCGCCAGCGTCTGGGCGATGCGCTGGGCATGGAACGTACCGATGCGCTGCTGGCCGCCTCCTATGCGCGCTACGGCGGCATCGTCGAGGCGGGGGTGCCGCACCGGCCGGGCATCGTCGAGCTGCTGGAACTGCTGGTCGAACACGCGGTGCCACGCGCGGTGGCCACCGCCACCCGCCAGCCATTGGCCTCGCGCAAGCTCGAAGCGGCCGGGCTGCTGCACTATTTCAACGCGGTGGCGACCAGCAGCGAGGTCGCCCATTCCAAGCCGGCGCCGGATATCTACCTGCTGGCCGCGCGCAAGCTGGATGTCGATCCGGCCCACTGCCTGGCGCTGGAGGATTCGCCGACCGGCGTGCGTGCGGCGCTGGCCGCGGGCATGACCACCGTGCAGGTGCCGGACCTGCTGGCGCCGGATGAGCAGGTGCGGGCGCTGGGGCATCGTATCGTCCATTCATTGCACGAGGTGCGCCAGCAGCTGCTGCCGTGGCTGGATGCCGCGCCGGCGCTGCAGGCCGAATGACGCAGCCGGCCGGGCCGCAATGGAAACGGCACGACTCTTTCAAATCGCGCCGCCCCAGGAGCTGCCGTTCGCCGAAGCCGCGGCTCAGTCGTCGGCCAGCAGCCTGTTCCAACCGTCCACGCCGAGCCCGTCGAGCGTGGCGATGTTGCGCTCGACAATCACGTCCGGGTCCGGGAATGCGGCCACCGCCCGTTCCACGCTGTCCTCGCGCAGCAGGTGCAGGGTCGGATACGGCGAGCGGTTGGTGTAGTTGGACACGTCATCGGCCGCCGCGCCGGCGAACTGGTAATCCGGATGGAAACTGGCCACCTGCAGGATGCCCTGCAGATCCAGCGCCTCCAGCGCCGCGTCGGCGTTGTCGAGGAAGTCGTTGTAGTCGAGGAAATCGGTCAGCACGTCCGGGTGCACGATCAGCGTGGTATCGATCTGCTCGGCCGGGGTGTCACGCAGCCGCAGCAGTTCCTCGGCCAGTTCTTCCAGCAGCGCCTCGGGCGTGGTGGCGTCGCTGAGCACGAAGCGCACCTGCTCCTTGACGTACACCGCCTTGGCGAACGGGCACAGGTTCAGGCCGATCACCGCCTTCTCCACCCAGCGGCGGGTGACGGCAATCGGGTCGGCGGCGCCGGCCGGCACGGGCGTGGACTCAGTCACGGAAGTTCTCGAACTGCAGCGGTACTTCGAACTCGGTCTTCTTCAGCAGCGCGATCACGTCCTGCAGGTCGTCGCGCTTCTTGCCGGTCACGCGCAGCTTGTCGCCGTTGATCTGGGTGTCGACCTTGAGCTTGGCCTCCTTGATCTTCGCGGAGATCTGCTTGGCCAGCTTCTGCTCGATGCCCTGCTTGACGGTGACCTGCTGGCGCGCGCCACCCAGGTTGGTGTCGATGTCGCCGAACTCCAGGCAGCGGAAATCGATCTGCCGTGCGCCCAGGCGCTGCTTGAGGATGTCGCCCATCTGCTTGAGCTGGAAATCGGTCGGTGCGGTCAGCTTGATCAGCTTCTCGTCCTCCAGCACATATTTGGCATCCACGCCCTTGAAGTCGAAGCGGGTGGACAGCTCGCGGTTGGCCTGGTCGATGGCGTTGGTCAGCTCGTGCTTGTCGACTTCGGAGACGACGTCAAAGGAAGGCATGGGCCTGCTCCCGGCAATGAAAACGGGCTCCATTCTAGGCGATCGACGCCGCAGGCAGCGGGGCGCCTGCGGCTGCGCCGGGGTGCTGCGCAGGTGGCGGCCCGGGGGCAACGGGCGGGCTGCGGCCGGGGGTGACGGGCGGGAAAGTCGCCGGGCCGGCGCGTGATCCCGCCTGAACATGCAATGCCCAAGCGGGTGCCTTGCGCTGGGCGAGGGCGGATAATCGCGCCATGTCTCCGAGCAAATCCCCCGCGCGCGCCATCGCCTGGATGCTGGCCGCCGTCGCCTTCTTCTCGCTGATGGATGCCGGCATGAAGATGCTGTCGGCCAGCTACCCCACCTTGCAGGTCACCATGCTGCGTGGCGCGGCGTCGTTGCCGTTCGTGCTGGTGTGGGTGCTGGCTACCGCCGGGCCGCGCTCGATCATCCCGGTACGCTGGGGCCTGCACCTGCTGCGCGGCGTACTGGGCATGGTGATGATCGGCTGCTTCGTCTACGCGTTGCGTACGTTGCCGCTGTCCACCGCCTACACCATCTATTTCGTCTCGCCGCTGCTGGTGGCGGCGCTGTCGGTGCCGCTGCTGGGCGAGCATGTGGGGCCGCGGCGCTGGGTGGCGATCGGTATCGGTCTGGTCGGCGTGCTGGTGGTGCTGCGTCCCGGCGTGGACGGCATCATCTCGCTGCCGGGCCTGATGGTGCTGGTGGCCGCGCTGGCCTACGCCATCGCCTCGGTGACGGTGAGCCTGCTGACCCGCACCGACACCTCGCAGTCGATGGTGGTGTGGTTCCTGCTGATCATGGCCGTCGGTGCCGGGCTGCTGGCGTGGCCGCAGTGGCGGCCGCTGCAGTGGCAGCACGCGGCGCTGATCGCCGGCATGGGGCTGGCCGGGGCGTTGGGGCAGATCGCGCTGACGCGGGCGTTCCAGCTGGGCCAGGCCTCGCTGATCGCGCCGCTGGAATACACCGGGCTGGTCTGGGTGATCGGCCTGGACCTGCTGCTGTGGGGCGTGCTGCCGGACCGGCTGACCTGGCTGGGCGGGGCGATCATCGTCGCCAGCGGCCTGTACCTGCTGCATCGCGAGCGGGTGCAGCACGCGCGCCGCAGCGGCACGGTGGATCATCCCTGAGGCCCGGGCGGCGTCGCCGGCGATTGCTTAGAACCAAAAGGAATAACATTCCCGGTGCTGGCACGCGCGCCGATGGCCCGTCGCTGCTAGGCTGCACGCCCGTTCCAACCCGCCCCGGATTGCCCTGGCAGTGATCGCGTTCCAGAACCTGCACAAGTCCTATCCCGTCGATGGTCGCGCGATCACCGCGCTGCATCCGCTCGACCTGCAGATCCACGCCGGCGAAGTGTTCGGCATCATCGGCCACTCCGGCGCCGGCAAATCAACCCTGATCCGCCTGATCAACCGGCTCGAAGAACCCAGCGGCGGCCGCGTGCTGATCGACGGCCAGGACGCCACCGCGCTCGATGCCGACGGCCTGCGCACGCTGCGCCGCCGGATCGGCATGATCTTCCAGCACTTCAACCTGCTGTCGGCGCGGACCGTGGCCGGCAACGTGGCGTTTCCGCTGGAACTGGCCGGCACGCCGCGCGCCGAGATCGACGCACGTGTGGCCGAACTGCTGCGCACCGTCGGGCTGGAGGCGCATGCGGGCAAGTACCCGGCGCAGCTGTCCGGTGGGCAGAAGCAGCGTGTGGGCATCGCCCGCGCACTGGCGACGCGGCCGCAGATCCTGCTGTGCGACGAGGCCACCAGCGCGCTGGACCCGCAGACCACCGCCTCGGTGCTGGCGCTGCTGGGCAAAATCAACCGCGAGCTGGGCCTGACCATCGTGCTGATCACCCACGAGATGGACGTGATCCGCCGCGTCTGCGACCGCGTGGCGGTGCTCGATGCCGGCCATCTGGTGGAGATGGGCCCGGTGACCGGGGTGTTCCTGCATCCGCAACACCCGACCACGCGCCGCTTCGTGTCCGAATCCGAGCATGTCGACGAAGGTGAGCAGCGCCGTGATTTCGCCGCGGTCAACGGCCGCATCCTGCGCCTGACCTTCATCGGCAGCGACACCTACGAGCCACTGCTGGGCCGTATCGCCCGCGATACCGGGGTGGACTACAACATCCTGTCCGGGCGCATCGACCGGATCAAGGACACCCCCTACGGCCAGCTTACCGTCGCGCTGGCGGGGGGCGACGAGAACGCCGCCCAGGCCGCCTTCGAGGCGGCGGGTGTGCATGTGGAGGTAGTGCGTCAATGAGCATCGCAGCCGCGACCGGCTTCTTCCGCCATCTGGATGCCGGCAAATGGGCCGACATCGGCCAGGCCATGATCGACACCCTGCTGATGCTGGCCGGGTCGTTGCCATTGACGATGATCATCGGCCTGCCGCTGGGGGTGCTGCTGTTCCTGGCCGGCTCGCCGCAGCTGCGCCGCCGGCCGCTGCTGTATGGCGTGACCGCGCTGGTGGTGAATATGCTGCGCTCGGTGCCCTTCATCATCCTGATGGTGGTGCTGATTCCCGTCACGCTGGCCATCATGGGCACCTCGCTGGGCGTGCGCGGCGCGATCCTGCCGCTGGTCATCGGTGCGGCACCGTTCTATGCGCGGCTGGTGGAAACCGCATTGCGCGAAGTCGATCGCGGCGTGATCGAGGCCAGCCAGGCGATGGGCGCGACCACATCGCAACTGGTGTTCAAGGTGCTGCTGCCTGAGGCCCGGCCCGGCCTGATTGCCGGGGCGACGGTCACCACCATCGCGCTGGTCGGTTTCACCGCGATGGGGGGCTTCATCGGCTCCGGCGGGCTCGGCGATCTGGCCTTCCGCGACGGCTACCAGCGCTCGCACACCGACGTGGCACTGGTCACCGTGGTACTGCTGCTGGTGCTGGTGCAGCTGCTGCAGATGCTCGGCGACCGGCTGGTCGCGCACTACAGCCGCAAATAGCATTCCGGCGGGCCGCGCGACAGCCGGGCGGCCTGTTACGGTATGCCGTCCATCCTTCCCCACAGGATCCCGATCCCCATGAACAAGCTGTTCGCGCTTCCCCTGTTCGCCACCATGCTCGCGCTGTCGGCCTGCGGCAAGCCCGCCGCCGATGACTCCAAGCTGGTGGTGGCCGCCACCGCCGTGCCGCATGCGGAGATCCTGCAGGTGGTCAAGCCGATTCTGGAAAAGCAAGGCGTCACGCTGGATGTGCGCGTGTTCAACGACTATGTGCAGCCCAACGACCAGCTGGTGCAGAAGCAGGTCGATGCCAACTACTTCCAGACCGAGCCGTACCTGGACGCCTACAACCGCGATCGCAAGGCCGGCCTGGTCACCGTCGTCGGCGTGCACATCGAGCCGTTCGGCGCCTATTCGCGCCGCTTCAAGTCGCTGGCCGAGCTGCCGGTGGGGGCCGATGTGGTCATTCCCAACGACCCCAGCAACAACAGCCGCGCGCTGATCCTGCTCGACACCGCCGGCGTGATCAAACTCAAGGATCCGTCCAACGCGCTGTCCACCCAGCGCGACATCGTGGATAACCCCAAGCAGCTCAAATTCCGCGAGCTGGACTCGGCGATGCTGCCGCGCGTACTCGACCAGGTCGATCTGGCGCTGATCAACACCAACTACGCGCTCGATGCCGGGCTGAACCCGACCCAGGACGCGCTGGCGATCGAAAGCAGCGAGTCGCCGTACGTGAACTTCCTGGTGTCGCGTGCCGACAACAGGGGCGACGCCCGCGTGCAGAAGCTGGCCGCCGCGCTCACCGGCCCGGAAGTGAAGGCCTTCATCGAACAGAAGTACCAGGGCGCGGTGTTGCCGGCGTTCTGACCGGTATCCATCTCTGCGCGATGCCACCGGGCGCATACGCTGGCCCGGCGGGTGTGGGCTGGTGACGTGGCGTCGCCGGCAGGTGCGCAGTACGCTGGTGCCCCGGTCCAAGGAAGCTGCCGATGGGCTTGCTGCATCTGACAGGTCGACGCCTGGCGCACTATCTGGCGCAGCCGCGCCGCCACCAGAGCCGGCCGCCGACCGGTGATCCGGCACTGCTGGCGCGCACGCTGCAGCGCGGCGATGTGTTGCTGGTGGAGGGCAACAGCCGCTTCGCCACCGCGATCAAGTTCCTGACCCAGTCCACCTGGTCGCACGCCGCGCTGTATATCGGCGAGGAGCCGCTGCACCCGGGCGGTACGCCGCAGCCGATGCTGATCGATGTGGATGTGGAGCGTGGTGTGCAACGGATTCCGCTGGTCGCGTATTCCTGCCAGCACACGCGCATCTGCCGGCCGCAGGGACTGTCGGCGGAGGTGGTGGAGCAGCTGGTGGATTTCATGCGCTCGCGACTGGGCTACAGCTACGACCTGAAGAACGTGTTCGATCTGGCGCGCTATCTGGTCCAGCCGCCGGTGCCTGCCCACATGCGCCGGCGGATGATCGCACTGGGCAGTGGCGAGCCGACCAAGGCGATCTGTTCCACGCTGCTGGCGCAGGCGTTCGAATCGATCCGCTACCCCATCCTGCCGGAGATCGAGGCGGTGCAGGCCTATGCCGGTGGCCGCGAGCAGCGGCAGGAAATCCTGCACATCCGCAACTACAGCCTGTACACACCGCGCGACTTCGACGTGTCGCCGTTCTTCGACATCATCAAGCCGCGCGTGCGTGCCGGGTTCGACTACCGCGCGCTGCGCTGGAGCAAGGATGCCGGCCCGTGACAGCTGCGGCCCGGCGCCAGCACACAGCCGATAAAACGCCACAGGCACGGACCGTGGACGATCCGTGCCTGTGGGAGTGACAGCCGTTCTGTTATCGGGAAATCAGAAGCGGGCGCCGATGCCGAAGCCGACGGTCCACGGGTCCAGCTTCAGTTCGCCGGCGTTGCTGCCGGCCACGCGCAGTTCCGGTCGGGCGTGCATGTAGCGCGCATCGGCGCGCGCGAACCAGGTCGAATTGATGTTCATGTCCACACCGACGGTGCCGATCGCGCCCTTGGCGGTCTCGATGCCGACATGGTTGCCGGTGTCGCTGAGGCCATCGATCTTTTCGTTGCTGAAGTTCGATTCGTAATAGCCCAGGCCCACGAACGGACGGAACACGTTGTCGGCAGCGCCGAAATGGTACTGCGCGCTCAGCGCCACCGGCTGCTGTTCGACGGTGCCGGCCTTGGCACCGCCCGCGGTGCGCACGCGGTGGTTGAACTTGTCGGCGGCTCCCCACAGTTCCACGGCGAAATTGTCGTTGATGTAGTAGCTGGCGCTCAGGGTCGGGGCCGGGCCGCCATCGAACTTGTCGATGCCCTCGGCCGGATCGCTCTTGGGCTGCAGCAGGCTCACGCCACCCACCACGGCGAAGCGCTTGCCGGACGCACTGTCAGCGGCAGCGTCCTGCGCGAATGCGGTGGACGACATTGCCAGGGTGGCAAACGTGGCAAGGCTGAGAATCTTGATCGAACGCATGGTGTACTCCTCGTATCTCCAGAATCGGGATAACGTTGTTGTCGAGGCCCTCGTTGCGGGGCATGCGAAACCCTAGCGATGACAACATGAATCGCTCTGTACGCAGCCGCCCGACGTTCAGGAAAAAGCCGGGAAACCCCATGAATTCCGCAGTGCGCGGAAAATTTCCATTCACGAAGTCGAGATGTGCGTGATGACCGGAACACTGCTGCGTGGTCTTGATCCGCACGTGGATGGACAGGCGCGCGTGTTGCTGCTCGGCTCGATGCCGGGCGCGGTTTCATTGCATCAGGCGCAGTACTACGCGCACCCGCGCAATCGCTTCTGGCCGCTGATGGCGGCGCTGTGTGGTGTCGATGCGCAACTGGATTACCCGCAGCGCATCGCACGCCTGCAGCAGGCCGGCATCGGCCTGTGGGATGTGATCGGCCAGTGCCGGCGCGCGGGCAGTCTGGATACGGCCATCGTACGTGGCAGCGAAGTGGTCAATCCGTTGCCGCAGCTGATGCGGACCCTGCCGCAGCTACAGGTGATCGCCTGCAACGGTGCGGCGGCCCATGCCGCGTTCCGGCGCTGGGTGCAGCCGGAATTGCCGCCCGCGCTTGCCGGACTGCCTCTGCTCGCGCTGCCATCGACCAGCCCGGCCAATGCGGCCTGGTCGCTGCCGCGTCTGCTGGAGCAGTGGCGGCAGCTGCAGCCATGGCTGATCGGTGGCCATGATGCGGGAAACGGCGCGGGAAGCGCCATGGCCGGGCAGGACAGTTGAGACAGGCATCAGGTCAGCCGCGGCGGCCCTTGCAGGACAGGTCCGAAGCCATTGCAGGCATGACCGGTCGTTGTCCGCGGACATACGTATGCGGATTCAGTTCGGACGGTTGGCGCTGCGCTCCGCTGAGGCCACAATAGGGGTTTCCCTCACTGTTGCTGGAGTAGTTTCATGGCCGAAATCAAGGAAGCACTTGTCCCCGATATCGGTGACTACAGCGACATCCCGGTAATCGAAATCCTGGTTGCCGTCGGCGACACGGTGAAGAAGGACCAGGGGCTGGTCACGCTGGAGTCGGACAAGGCGACGATGGAAGTGCCCTCGTCGGTGGCCGGTGTGGTCAAGGAGATCAAGGTCAAGGTCGGCGACAGCCTGTCCGAAGGCAAGGTGGTGGCGCTGATCGAAGTGGCCGAGGCTGAAAAGCCTGCTGCCGCAAGTGCGCCGGCGGCCCCGGCCAAGATCGAGGCGACCGCCGAAACCGGCGCCAAGGTCGAGCCGGTGGCTGTTGCCCCGGTGGCCGACAAGCTGGCCCAGCGCGAGATCCAGCAGGACGCCGCGCTTCCGGCCGGTCGTCCGTCGACGCCGCCGGTGCAGTTCAATGCCGAGGGCGTGCTGCCGTCCAAGGTACCGTATGCCAGCCCGGCGGTGCGCGTGTTCGCGCGCGAACTGGGCGTGGACCTGCTGCAGCTCAGCGGCAGCGAGAAGGGCGGGCGCATCACCAAGGGTGACGTGCAGAAGTTCGTCAAGGCCGCTCTCGGCGGCGGCGTGCCGGCGGCAGACGGTGGCGCGGTGGCTGGCGGCGGCCTGAACCTGCTGCCGTGGCCGAAGGTGGACTTCAGCAAGTTCGGCGAGACCGAAGTGCAGCCGCTGTCGCGCATCAAGAAGATTTCCGGCGCCAATCTGGCGCGCAACTGGGCGATGATCCCGCACGTCACCCAGTTCGATCAGGCCGACATCACCGAGCTGGAAGCGCTGCGCGTGCAGCTCAACAAGGAGAACGAGAAGGCCGGCATCAAGCTGACCATGCTCGCCTTCCTGATCAAGGCCAGCGCCGCGGCGCTGAAGAAGTTCCCCGAGTTCAACGCTTCGCTCGACGCCAGCGGCGAGAACCTGACGCTGAAGAAGTACTTCCACATCGGATTTGCCGCCGATACGCCCAACGGCCTGGTTGTGCCGGTGATCCGCGACGTGGACAAGAAGGGTGTGGTACAGATCGCCCAGGAAACCGGCGAGCTGGCCAAGAAGGCGCGCGACGGCAAGCTCGGCCCGGCCGACATGAGCGGCGGCTGCTTCTCGATCAGCTCGCTCGGTGGCATCGGTGGCACTGCGTTCACGCCGATCGTCAATGCGCCGGAAGTGGCGATCCTCGGCGTGTCCAAGTCGTCGATCCAGCCGGTCTGGAACGGCAAGGAATTCGCGCCGAAGCTGCAGCTGCCGCTGTCGCTGAGCTACGACCACCGCGTCATCGATGGTGCGCTGGCCGCGCGCTTCACCACCTATCTGGGGCAGGTGCTGGCCGACATGCGGCGCGTGCTGCTGTGAGGCCAGCGATTTGCGGACGCGCGCTGCTGGCGGCGCTGCTGGTGGCGGTCGCCGCACCGGCGCTGGCCCGAAGCTGCGAGCCGGTCATCGGCCAGGGCTGGCCGCCGGCCGTGGGCAACTACGGCGAGGCGGCGGTGCAGTTGCTGGGCGGGGCGGTCGAGGACGGTGTGTCGATGCTGACCCTGCCGGTGCGCGGCGAGGAATCGCAGGTGCTGCTGCGGCGGGATGCCGGCAGCGGCCAGTGGCTGGTGCTGGCCGGTGTCGCCGATGAGCGCATCTACAACTGGAACAGTGGCCGCAGCCGCGGTGGCGTGAGCCTGGTGGTCGACCAGCAGCCGGATTTCGTGCAGGCACCCGTGCCCGAGGCGCTGGCGCAACGGCTGGTACAGGCCTGGACGCAGGCGCTGTCCATGCCGGAAGTGGCCGGGCAGGCGCCGGTCACCGAGGCCGAGGTGGTGTCCTTCACCGTGGGTGGCCAGCGCTACAGCGGCAAGCGCAGCAATTGCGGCCCGCTGGAGGCATTGCAGGACCAGGCGGTGTTGCTGGTCGAACTGGCCCACAGCAAAGACAAGAAGTACGAGAAGCGCTACGCCGACATCGAACGCGCGCTCGACAGGATGCATAACCGGTTCTACGGCCAAGACGCCGACTGAGCCCACGGGAGAAGACAATGGCGACGATTGAAATCAAGGTTCCGGACATCGGCGATTACGACAGCGTGCCGGTGATCGAGATCCTGGTGGCCGTGGGCGACACGGTGAAGAAGGACCAGGGGCTGGTCACGCTGGAATCGGACAAGGCGACGCTGGAGGTGCCGTCCACGGCGGCCGGCGTGGTCAAGGAGATCAAGGTCAAGCTCGACGACAAGCTGTCCGAGGGTGATGTGGTCGTGGTCCTGGAAGCCGAAGGCGCGGCCGCGGCGCCGGCTCCGGTTGCCGCCGCATCGGCCCCTGCGCCTGCCGCCGCCCCCGTGCAGCAGGCGGTCGCGCCCGCCCCGGCGGCGGTGAGTGCGCCGGCGGCGACGGGTCCGGTCGAGGTGAAGGTGCCGGACATCGGCGACTACGACGGCGTGCCGGTGATCGAGATCCTGGTGGCCGTGGGCGACACGGTGAAGAAGGACCAGGGGCTGGTCACGCTGGAATCGGACAAGGCCACGCTGGAAGTGCCGTCCACCGCCGATGGCGTGGTCAAGGAAATCAAGGTCAAGCTCGACGACAAGCTGTCGGAAGGCGATGTGGTGGTGGTGCTGGAAGCGGCTGGTGCCGCGCCTGCCGCCGCCAAGGCCGCGCCGGGCAGCAAGCCGCCGGTGACCCCGTCGCACCGCGCGCCGGATCCGGCCGTGGCCGCCAGGGCGCTGCCGTCCAGCGGCCGTACCGCCGACATCGAATGCCGCATGGTGGTGCTCGGCGCCGGCCCGGGTGGCTACACCGCCGCCTTCCGTTCAGCCGACCTGGGCATGGATACCGTGCTGGTCGAGCGCTATGCCAGCCTCGGCGGCGTCTGCCTCAACGTCGGTTGCATTCCGTCCAAGGCGCTGCTGCACGCGGCCGAGATCATCGACCATGCCGCGCATGCCGATGAGCTGGGCATCGAGTACGGCACACCGAAGATCAGCCTGGACAAGCTGCGCGGCTACAAGGAAAAGGTCGTCGGCCAGCTGACCAAGGGCCTGGCCGGCATGGCCAAGCAACGCAAGGTGCGCACCGTGCACGGCGTGGCCAGATTCGTTTCGGCCAATGAAATGGAGATCACCGGCGCCGACGGCAAGACCCAGCTGCTGCGTTTCGAGCAGTGCATCATCGCCGCCGGTTCGCAGGCGGTGAAGCTGCCGAACTTCCCGTGGGACGACAAGCGCGTGATGGATTCCACCGATGCGCTGGAGCTGGCCGAAGTGCCGGGTTCGCTGCTGGTCGTCGGTGGCGGCATCATCGGCCTGGAAATGGCCACCGTGTACAGCGCGCTGGGTGCCAAGGTGACCGTGGTCGAGTTCATGGACCAGCTGATGCCGGGCGCCGACAAGGACCTAGTCAAGCCGCTGGCCGACCGCTTGAAGAAGCAGGGCATCGAAGTCCATCTGAAGACCAAGGCCGCCGGTGTGAGCGCCGGCAAGAAGGGCATCACCGTGACCTTCGAGGCCGCCACCGAAGGCGACAAGCCGGCGATGGAAAGCGGCACCTTCGATCGCGTGCTGGTTGCCGTGGGCCGCTCGGCCAATGGCAAGAAGATCGATGCCGACAAGGCCGGCGTCGAAGTCACCGACCGCGGCTTCATTCCGGTCGATCGGCAGATGCGCACCAACGTGCCGCACATCTTCGCCATCGGCGACATCGTCGGTAACCCGATGCTGGCCCACAAGGCCACGCACGAGGGCAAGCTGGCCGCGGAAGTGGCCTTCGGCGAGAAGAAGGAGTGGGTGGCGCGGGTGATTCCGTCGGTGGCCTACACCAACCCGGAAATCGCCTGGGTTGGCGTCACCGAGACCGAGGCCAAGGCCAAGGGACTGAAGGTGGGCGTGGCCAAGTTCCCGTGGGCGGCCAGTGGCCGCGCCATCGGCATCGGCCGCACCGAAGGCTTCACCAAGCTGCTGTTCGACGAGGAGAGCCATCGCGTGATCGGTGGTGCCATCGTCGGTCCGCACGCCGGTGAGCTGCTGGCTGAAATCGGCCTGGCCATCGAGATGGGGGCCGAAGCCGGAGACATCGGCCACACCATCCACGCCCACCCGACGCTGAGCGAGTCGGTGGCGATGGCTGCGGAGATCTACGACGGCACCATCACCGATCTGTATATCCCGAAGAAAAAGTAAGCCGCGCACGCAATGACCGTCACGACGCCCCTTCATCGGGGCGTCGTTGTTTCCAGCGTCGTGCCCGAGCAGCGGGCGGTTGTGCGCGAACACCTCACCCGGCAAGGCCGGCCTGTGCCGTTGGTGGGCCGGTTCCATGCGGGGCGACTGGAGGTGGACGACGTGTGCGGGCCGTACAGGCCGTGATGTACGGGGGATGGCGGCTGTGATGGAGGCCGGGGAGTCTTCCCGGCGCGCCGTTGCGTGCGGCGCAGGGGCATCCGCTGGCAGGATGGGGGGACGTTCAAGAAGTGTGTGAGGTGGCGTCGCAGGGGGCGGGCGACGCCACCTCACCGGGTCCGCCACACGTCGACGAGGTGAAATGCGGTGGACTGCGGGGTGTGACCGATCACAGATCGGGAAGTTCCCGGTGCTGCGCTGCGACAATGCAGCTGTCCCGAATGTCGCCCATCGGTGGCGTTTTGGCAGAAATGCCAGCAAATGCGGCCACTTGCATAGTCATATGGGTGTCCTGTGGCGGTTGTCTCTCAAAATGTCCCGCTGTTATACTTTCGCGGCTCGACGAGGCGCCCGCGTGTGGCTCGGCTCTTTCCCATCACCTTCAGGACACCTTTACGTGCTGAACTCCGTTGACGCGGGTCGGCGGCTGATGTTGCGCGCCGCGGTCTATCCGCTTGCCGCAGTGGTGATCCTGGCCCTGGCCTTCCTGTTCATGGGGCCAAGGTATGCACTCGGCGCGCTGGTTTCCGGCGTGGCGGTCGTGGGAGGGTCGGCACTGGCGGCGTGGGTAGGGCTTGGTGGCGGTGTACAGACCGCCGGTTCAGCAATGGTCCGCATGTTCGTGGGATTGGCGCTGAAGCTTGTGTTGATTGTTGCCGTGCTCGGAATGGCTTTTTTCTGGTGGCGGCTTCCTCCTTTGGCACTGCTGGCGGCAATTCCAGTGGCGCTGATGTTCCAGGTTCTGGCTCTGGCCAGGCGTTGATTCACTCATAAAGGTTCCGGACACATGGCGGGCGAGGCACTAACCCCTACCTCCTACATCCAGCATCACCTGCAGAATCTGACCGCTCCGGTCGGTGAAGGCGGTGGTTTCTGGACGATCCACGTCGATACGATCTTTACCTCGGTCCTGCTGGGGCTGGTGATGGTGTTCGCGTTCTGGATGGCGACCCGCAAGGCCACGTCCGGCGTGCCGGGCAAGTGGCAGGCGTTTGTCGAGATCTGCCTGGAGTTCGTCGACCGCCAGGCCAAGGACACCTACCACGGCCGCAGCAAGCTGGTGACGCCGATCGCGATCACCATCTTCTTCTGGATCCTGTTGATGAACCTCATCAAGATGATCCCGGCCGATTTCATCGCCATCCCGCTGTCGTGGGCGGGCATCCACTACTGGAAGCCGGTGCCGACCGCCGACGTCAATGCCACCCTGGGCATGTCGATCAGCGTGTTCTTCCTGATGATCTTCTTCTCGCTCAAGTCCAAGGGCGTGCTCGGGTTCATCAAGGAATTCCTGACCGCTCCGTTCGGCAAGTGGATGATGCCGTTCAACCTCATCCTCAACATCGTCGAGTGGCTGAGCAAGCCGATTTCGCTGGCGATGCGACTGTTCGGCAACATGTTTGGCGGTGAAATCGTCTTCCTGTTGATCTGGGTATTGGGCGGCGCCGGTGTCTTCGGTGCCATCGCAGGCGGCACGTTCGGCCTTGGCTGGATGCTGTTCCACCTGCTGGTGATTCCGCTGCAGGCCTTCATCTTCATGATGCTGTCGATCGTGTACCTGAGCCTGTCGGAAGACAGTCACTGAGTTACAAGCTTCAACCCGTTTCAACCTTCATCCGTTTCATCACCCTTAGCTACTTAAGTTCCTGGAGATAACCATGTACTTCGCCGTCCTGACCAACCTCGCCCAAGTCCAGAGCTCCACCGCCCTTGCCGTCGGCATCATGATCGGCCTCGCCGCACTGGGCGCCGGTCTGGGTCTGGCCATCATGTCCGGTAAGTTCCTGGAGTCGGCCGCGCGCCAGCCGGAACTGATCCCGGTGCTGCAGGTCCGCATGTTCATCACCGCCGGCCTGATCGACGCCGCGTTCATCATCTCGGTCGCCGTCGGCCTGCTGCTGGCCTTCGCCAACCCGCTGGCTTCCACGCTGCTGGCCGAAGCCGCCAAGCTGGCGGGCTGATCCGGCTGCAGTGAGATGGCTGGTTGCCTGCGGGCAGCCGGCTTCGGATGAAGGTCCGGTTGCGCCGCCACGGCGGCGCAACCACCCCCGACACCAGCGACCGAGCTAACCATGAATATCAATTTCACCCTCATTGCGCAGGCCCTGGCGTTTGCCGCGCTGATCTGGATCATCGCGACCCTGATCTGGCCGCCGTTGATGAAGGCTATCGAGGAGCGCCAGCAGAAGATCGCTGAAGGCCTCGCCGCTGCCGACCGCAGCCAGAAAGACCTGGCCCAGGCCGAAGTGAAGGTCAACGAGGCGTTGAAGGACGCCCGTGGCAAGGCCAACGAGATCATCGATCAGGCGCATGCCCGTGCCAACCAGATCGTCGAAGCGGCCAAGAACGAAGCCATCGCTGAAGCCAACCGCCAGAAAGACCTGGCCAAGGCCGAGATCGACGCCGCCGCCAACCGTGCCCGCGAAGACCTGCGCAAGCAGGTGGCCGCTCTGGCCGTGACCGGTGCCGAGAAGCTGCTCAAGCGCGAAATCGATGCCAACGCCCACAAGGCGCTGCTCGACGAGCTGGCCGCGGAGATCTGATAGATGAGCCAGGCCCTCACGCTTGCCCGCCCGTACGCCCGCGCCGCATTTGCGATTGCGCGCGAGGATGGCAAGTTCGCGCCGTGGTCGGACGCGCTTGCGTTCTCCGCCCGCGTTGCTGCCGATCCGCGCGTGTCGGCCCTGCTGTCCAATCCGCAGCTCGGCCGCGGCGATGCTGTCGCCCTGCTGGCTCCGGAGGCGGCAGGCGATGCCTACGGCCGTTTCCTGGGGCTGCTGGCCGAGTCGCAGCGGCTGCAGCAGCTGCCGGAAATCGCCGGTCTGTACGAACAGCTGCGCGCCGATGCCGAAAACGTGGTCAAGGCCACGGTGACCTCGGCTGCCGAGTTGTCGGCCGAAGAGCTGGAAAAGATCAAGGCCGCGCTGGGCAGGCGTTTCGGCCGTGGCGTCGAGGTGACGACCGCGGTGGACGCTTCGCTGATCGGCGGCGCCGTGATCGACGCCGGCGACGTGGTGATCGATGGCTCGCTCAAGGGCAAGCTGTCGCGCCTGCAGACCGCGCTCGCACACTGAATTCAATTTAACGTCCGGCTTGCTTGCCGGCACTAGGACTTGACGATGGCTACCACGCTCAACCCCTCCGAAATCAGCGAACTGATCAAGAACCGCATCGAGAAGGTCGCGCTGTCCGCGGAATCGCGCAACGAAGGCACCGTGACCTCGGTGTCCGACGGCATCGTGCGCATCTACGGTCTGGCCGACGTGATGCAGGGTGAAATGATCGAGCTGCCGGCTTCCGCCAGCGGCGCCAACACCTATGCGCTGGCGCTGAACCTGGAGCGCGACTCGGTCGGCGCCGTGGTGCTGGGTGACTACGAGCACCTGCGCGAAGGCGACGTGGCCAAGACCACCGGCCAGATCCTGTCGGTGCCGGTCGGCCCGGAAATGCTCGGTCGCGTGGTCAATGCGCTGGGCGAGCCGATCGACGGCAAGGGCCCGCTGGGCACCGCGCTGACCGCCCCGGTGGAGCGCGTTGCTCCGGGCGTGATCTGGCGCAAGTCGGTCGACCAGCCGGTGCAGACTGGTTACAAGTCGGTCGACTCGATGATTCCGATCGGCCGCGGCCAGCGCGAGCTGATCATCGGTGACCGCCAGACCGGCAAGACCGCGATGGCCATCGACGCGGTGATCAACCAGAAGGGTACCGGCATCAAGTGCGTGTACGTCGCGATCGGCCAGAAGGCCTCGACCGTGGCCAACATCGTGCGCAAGCTGGAAGAAAACGGCGCGCTGGCCCACACCGTGGTCGTGGCCGCCACCGCCTCCGAGTCGGCCGCGATGCAGTACATCAGCGCCTACTCCGGCTGCACCATGGGCGAATACTTCATGGACCGCGGCGAAGACGCGCTGATCGTCTATGACGACCTGTCCAAGCAGGCCGTGGCCTACCGCCAGATCTCGCTGCTGCTGAAGCGTCCGCCGGGCCGTGAAGCCTACCCGGGTGACGTGTTCTACCTGCACTCCCGCCTGCTGGAACGTGCCGCCCGCGTCTCGGAAGAGTATGTGGAGCAGTTCACCAAGGGTGAGGTGAAGGGCAAGACCGGTTCGCTGACCGCACTGCCGATCATCGAAACCCAGGCCGGTGACGTGTCCGCGTTCGTGCCGACCAACGTGATCTCGATCACCGACGGCCAGATCTTCCTGGAAACCGACCTGTTCAACGCCGGTATCCGTCCGGCCGTGAACGCCGGTATCTCGGTGTCGCGCGTGGGTGGTTCGGCGCAGACCAAGATCATCAAGAAGCTGTCCGGCGGCATCCGTATCTCGCTGGCGCAGTACCGCGAGCTGGCGGCGTTCGCGCAGTTCGCCTCGGACCTGGACGAAGCCACCCGCAAGCAGCTGGAGCGCGGCCAGCGCGTCACCGAGCTGATGAAGCAGAAGCAGTACGCGCCGATGTCGATCGCCGACCAGGCGCTGTCGATCTACGCCGTAAACGAGGGTTACCTCGACGACGTGCCGGTCAACAAGCTGCTGGCGTTTGAAACCGGCCTGCACGCGCACTTTGCCAACACCGCCGGCGAGCTGATCAGCAAGATCAACGCCACCGGTGCCTGGAACGACGAGATCGAGGCCGCCTTCAAGAAGGGCATCTCCGATTTCAAGACCACCGGCAGCTGGTAATAGCGCAGGTAGAGCGGAGCCAGGCTCCGCTTCACACTGATAAAGCGGGGCCTTGGCCCCGCTCTACGGGAAGAAGAGATGGCAAGCGGACGCGAAATCAAAACCAAGATCAAGAGTGTGCAGAACACCCGCAAGGTGACGCGCGCGCTCGAAATGGTCTCGGCCTCCAAAATCCGCAAGGCGCAGGAGCGGATGAAGACCTCGCGTCCGTACGCGCAGGCGATGAAGCAGGTGATCGGCCACCTGGCCCAGGCCAGCACCGATTTCCAGCACCCGTTCCTGGTTGAGCGCGAGAACGTCAAGCGCGTGGGCTACATCGTGATCTCTTCCGATCGCGGTCTGGCCGGCGGCCTGAACAACAACCTGTTCCGCAAGGCCGTCACGGAAATGCGCGGCTGGCAGGACAAGGGCGCCGAGATCGACATGGTGACCGTCGGCCAGAAGGCCAGCGTGTTCTTCCGTCGCGTCAACGTGAACATGGTCGGCAGCGTCACCCACATCGGTGACAACCCGCAGCTGGAAACGCTGATCGGCGTGATCAAGGTCATGCTCGACGCCTACACCGAAGGCAAGCTGGACCGCGTGTATCTGGTCTACAACCGTTTCATCAACACGATGACGCAGAAGGCCAGCTTCGACCAGCTGTTGCCGTTGCCGCCCAGCGAGACGCAGATGGCCGCGCACGACTGGGATTACCTGTATGAACCCGATGCCGCGACCGTGCTCGAGCACGTGATCACGCGCTACATCGAGTCGCTGGTGTACCAGGCGCTGCTGGAGAATGTCGCTTCCGAGCATGCGGCACGCATGGTGGCGATGAAGGCGGCGAGCGACAACGCGAACAAGCTGATCGGAACCCTGCAGCTGGTCTACAACAAGGCCCGCCAGGCAGCGATCACCCAGGAAATTTCCGAAATCGTCGGCGGCGCGGCAGCAGTCTGACGCGCGCAGTCAAAGCACACATTTAGAGGATGCAGCAATGAGTCAGGGCAAGATCGTTCAGATCATCGGCGCGGTCGTCGACGTCGAATTCCCGCGTAGCGACGTACCGAAGGTGTACGACGCACTGAAGGTGGAAAACACCGAGATCACGCTGGAAGTCCAGCAGCAGCTGGGTGACGGTATCGTCCGTTGCATCGCGCTGGGTTCCACCGACGGCCTGAAGCGTGGTCTGGTCGCCAACAACACCGGTCGCGCCATCTCGGTGCCGGTCGGTGCCGGCACCCTGGGCCGCATCATGGACGTGCTGGGCCGCCCGATCGACGAAGCCGGTCCGGTTGTCGCGTCGGACTCGTGGGAAATCCACCGCGCTGCGCCGTCGTACGAAGACCAGTCCTCCTCCACCGAGCTGCTGGAAACCGGCATCAAGGTGATCGACCTGATGTGCCCGTTCGCCAAGGGCGGCAAGGTCGGCCTGTTCGGCGGCGCCGGCGTCGGCAAGACCGTCAACATGATGGAGCTGATCAACAACATCGCCAAGGCGCACAGCGGCCTGTCCGTGTTCGCCGGCGTGGGTGAGCGTACCCGTGAAGGCAACGACTTCTACCACGAGATGAAGGACTCCAACGTCCTGGACAAGGTGGCGATGGTCTACGGCCAGATGAACGAGCCGCCGGGCAACCGTCTGCGCGTGGCCCTGACCGGCCTGACCATGGCCGAGTACTTCCGTGACGAGAAGGACGCCAGCGGCAAGGGCAAGGACGTGCTGCTGTTCGTCGACAACATCTACCGCTACACCCTGGCCGGTACCGAAGTGTCGGCACTGCTGGGCCGCATGCCGTCGGCGGTGGGTTACCAGCCGACCCTGGCCGAGGAAATGGGCGTCCTGCAGGAACGCATCACCTCGACCAAGACCGGTTCGATCACCTCGATCCAGGCCGTGTACGTGCCCGCGGACGACTTGACCGACCCGTCGCCGGCCACCACCTTCGCCCACTTGGACTCGACCGTGACCCTGTCGCGTTCGATCGCCTCGCTGGGTATCTACCCGGCGGTCGATCCGCTGGACTCGACCTCGCGCCAGATGGACCCGCAGGTCATCGGTACCGAGCACTACGAAACCGCCCAGCGCGTCCAGCAGACCCTGCAGAAGTACAAGGAACTGAAGGACATCATCGCCATCCTGGGCATGGACGAACTGTCCGAAGAGGACAAGCAGGCCGTGTCGCGCGCGCGCAAGATCGAGCGCTTCTTCAGCCAGCCGTTCCACGTGGCCGAAGTGTTCACCGGTTCGCCGGGCAAGTACGTGTCGCTGAAGGACACCATCCGTGGCTTCAAGGCCATCGTCGATGGCGAGTACGACCACCTGCCGGAGCAGGCGTTCTACATGGTCGGCGGCATCGAAGAAGCGGTCGAGAAGGCCAAGAAGATGGCCGAAAAGGCCTAATTCCAGCGTAAGGCGGAGTCCGCTCCGCCTTCGCGGCAACCTGCGGTGGGCGCAGGCCCACCCAACCAGGCGAAGAGAGTTCCATGAGCACCATCCGTTGCGACATCGTCAGTGCCGAGCAGCAGATCTTCAGCGGCGAAGCCACCCTGGTCGTGGCCACCGGTGAGCTGGGCGAGCTGGGCATCGCGCCCAAGCACGCTCCGCTGATCACCCGCCTGAAGCCGGGCAAGGTGGTGGTTACCACCGTCGGCGGCGAACAGCTGGATTTCGCCATCTCCGGCGGCATCCTGGAAGTGCAGCCGCAGGTCGTGACCGTGCTGGCCGACACCGCCATCCGCGCCACCGACATCGACGAAGCGGCCGTGCGCAAGGCCAAGGAAGAAGCCGAGCGCGTGCTGGCCAACCGTGGCGAAGCCATGGAGCTGGCCGAAGCACAGCAGCGTCTGGCCGAGGTCACCGCGCAGTTGCAGGCGCTGGAGCGTCTGCGCCGCAACCTCAAGCACTGAGGTTCGCGCACAGCGCATTGGAAAACGCCGGCCTTGGGCCGGCGTTTTTCGTTATGGACGGACACAGGACAACGCGCTGGTTGTCTGGTGGTGGCGATGGCGCAGGCGCTCGCTCATGCCGACTGTGGACAAGCGCGGATGGTACGCCTGGGTGAGCTGGAAGCGACTGGCCCCGGCCTCTGCGGGGCAGTTGCAGCGCTCAGCGATAGACCAGATGCCGCAGCAGGAAGAAAGTCACCAGCGCCAGCCCGCCCTCCACCAGGGGCTTGCCCAGCCAGGCCATGTGCAGGCCGAGATGGCTTGCGGTGTAGCTGACCAGCAGCGTGCTGATCAGCGTCATCGCCAGCCACAGCGCAAGAAAACGGGCGAAGCGGCGCCATCCGTGACGTTGCTGTCCGTGTCGGGAAAACGTGTAGCGGCCATTGAGCCAGAAGCCCAGCAACGCGCCGCTGATCCTGCCGAGCAGGTTGCTGGGCGCGGCGGCGATGCCCAACGCGCTTGCGGCGACGAATACGCCCCAGTCCAGCAGCAGCTGCAACAGGCCGATGGCGATGTACTGGCTGCCTTGGCGGAACAGGCTCATCAAGGGTTCCGGCAGGAAGGGGGGTCAATGCTACCCATTGCGGGATTAGAATCCGAGCACTGTTCAACAAAGTTTTCCCCATGACCCAGCCATTGCACGTGATCATCCTCGCCGCCGGCGCCGGCAAGCGTATGAAGTCGGTGTTGCCGAAGGTGCTGCAGCCGATCGCAGGCCAGCCGATGCTTGCGCATGTGATCGAGGCCGCCCGGCAGTTGCAGCCGGCGGGTATCCACGTGGTCTACGGACATGGCGGTGAAGCGGTGCGTGCGGCATTCGCCGACCAGCAGGACCTGGTCTGGTCCGAACAGAAACAGCAGCTGGGCACCGGCCACGCCGTGCAGCAGGCGATGCCGGAAGTTCCCGATACCGCGCAGGTGCTGGTGCTGTATGGCGATGTGCCGCTGATCCGTGCCGACACCCTGAAGGCCCTGCTGGCGGGAGCGCCACGGCTGGCGGTGCTGGTCGCCGAGCTGGACGATCCCAGCGGCTATGGCCGTATCGTGCGCGATGCCGAGGGCAAGGTGGCGGCTATCGTCGAGCAGAAGGACGCCGACGAGGAGCAAAAGCGCATCCGCACCATCAACACCGGCATCATCACCGCCGAATCCACCGCGCTGCGGCGCTGGCTGGGGGCGCTGTCCAACGCCAATGCACAGGGGGAGTATTACCTCACCGATGTGTTCGCCTCGGCCACGGCCGAGTACACGCCGGCCGAACTGGTCCATGTCGCCGATGCGCAGGAAGCCGAAGGCGCGAACGACCCCTGGCAGCTGTCGCAGCTGGAACGGGCGTGGCAGCTGCGCGCGGCCAGGGCGCTGTGCGCGCAGGGCGCACGCCTGCTGGACCCGGCGCGTGTTGACCAGCGCGGCACGGTGACCGTGGGCCGTGACGTGCAGATCGATGCCAACGTGGTGCTGGAAGGCCAGGTCGAGCTGGGCGATGGCGTGCGCATCGGGCCGTTCGTGCGGCTGAAGGACGTCAAGCTGGGTGCCGGTACCGAAGTGCGGGCGCACTGCGACCTGGAAGGCGTCATTGCCGAAGGTGCCGCGCAGATCGGTCCGTTCGCGCGGCTGCGTCCGGGCACGCTGCTGGCTGACGGCGTGCATGTGGGCAATTTCGTCGAGACCAAGAAGGTCACACTGGGCAAGGGCAGCAAGGCCAACCACCTGACCTATCTGGGCGATGCGGTGATTGGCAGTGGTACCAACATCGGCGCTGGCACCATCACCTGCAACTATGACGGGGTGAACAAGTTCCAGACGGTGATCGGCGATGCGGTGTTCGTCGGCTCCAACAGTTCGCTGGTGGCACCGGTGACGCTGGAGGATGGTGCCACCATTGCCGCCGGTTCGGTGGTGACCCGCACCGCGCCGGCCGGCAAGTTGACCGTCGCCCGGTCACGGCAGCAGACCGTCGATGGCTGGGTGCGTCCGCTCAAGAAATCCTGAGGCCGGGGCCAGCGGGCGCGGAGCAACCGCGCCTGTTGCGGCAACCGGCGCTTGCCGGATCTGCCGGGATGTCGCCGTCGTGCGGATGCCGGGTAGGCCGTTGTCGAGACGGTGCACAAGCGGTACTTGCGTAGCGTCTGGGCGTGGCAGGTTCAATCGTGCGGCAGCAGGATCGCCACGCACAGGCCGCCGTCCTTGCGGTTCTGCAGCGCGATCCGGCCGCCGTGGGCTTCGATGATCTCGCGGGTCAGCGCCAGCCCGAGGCCGGTGCCGTTGCGCTTGGTCGAATAGAACGGCATCAGCGCGTTCTGCAGCACCGCCTCGTTCATGCCGCTGCCGCGGTCCAGCACTTCGATGCGGAGCCAGTGCGGCAGTTGTGCAAGGCGGACTTCAACCGCATTGTCGCCGGCGCCGTTGTCGGCGCTGGCCTCGTGCGCGTTCTTGAGCAGGTTGAGCAACGCCTGCGAGAACTGCGCCGGATCGATCCGGCTGCACAGCTCATCCGGGAATTCGGCCATGCGGAAACCGATCTGCTGCTGCAGGCCATGCAGGAACTGTTTCCAGACCACCGTCTGCAGCTGCGGCTGCGGCAACTTGGCAAAGCGCGCATAGCCGCGGATGAAGCCTTCCAGATGGCGCGCGCGTTCCTCGACGGTGGCGAAGATGTCCTCCAGCCGTTCGGTCTTGCCGCGCCGGACCAGCTCGGCGCCGGAATGCGCCAGCGAGGCGATCGGCGCCAGTGAATTGTTGAGTTCATGGCTGATCACGCGGATCACCTTCTTCCAGGTCTGCACTTCCTGGCGGCGCAGTTCGGCGGTCAGCAGGCGCAGCAGCAGCAGTTCGTGCGGACGGCCGTTGAGATGGAAGCTGCGTCGCGACAGGTGGTAGATCTGCTCGTCGTCCTCGTCTCCGTCTGCCTCGCGGACCGCGAACAGGCAGTCACCACCGCGCGCGATGGCATTGCGCAGCTCCTCCGGCATGCTCTCCAGCAGCTCGTGCAGGCGCTTGCCTTCCAGCTTCCAGCCGCCATGCAGCAGCTTGCGCGCGGCGGTGTTGGAGAAGGTCACCCGCTGCACGCCATCACCACCGTTGCCCAGCAGCAGCATCGCCACGGGTGTGTTCTGCACCATGGTGTCCAGCAGCAGCTCGCGCTGCACCAGCGCCTGGCGTTGCTCGCGCAGCACCTCGCCCAGCTCGCCATGGGCGCGCACCAGTTGCGCCAGTTCGTCGTTGCCGCGCCAGTGCACGCCGAAGTTGTACTCGCCATCGCGGTAGCTGCTGGTGGTGCCGGCCAACGCGCGCAGCAGCGAGCGCACAGGCGCGGTGGCACGGCGCAGCGCCCACCACATCAGCGCCATCAGCAGCAGTGCCGAGAGCAGCGCCACCACCCAGCCACGGTCCAGCCAGTAGGCCAGCAGCCACGGAAACGCCGCCGCCAGCGCCAGCACCGGCAGCAGCCGCAGGAACAGCTTGAAGGTGAAGGAGCGTGATCTCAGCATCGCCGGCTCATTCGCGCGGGATGCCGTGGCGGTCCATGCGCCGGTACAGCGCCTGCCGGCTCAGGCCGAGGTCGGCCGCGGCCTGGGCAATCACGCCATGGGCACGTTCCAGTGCGTTGACGATCCGCGCGCGGTCCGGTTCATCGGCTGGAATCGACGGGCGGGCATGCACGCGCGGCAGATTGAGGTCGGCCACTTCGATACGCGGGCCCTGTGCGAGCAGGCTGGCGCGCTGGATCACATTGCGCAGTTCGCGCACATTGCCCGGCCAGCTGTGATGCTGCAGCGCTTGTGCGGCCTGCGATGAAAGCGGTTTGCCGTCCTGCCCGAGGAAATGCCGGGCCAGCGGCAGGATGTCCTCGCGGCGTTCGGCCAGTGGCGGCAGCGCCAGCTCGACGGTGTTGAGGCGGTAGTACAGATCCTCGCGGAAGCTGCCATCGCGGATCATCGCAGGCAGGTCCGCATTGGTGGCGCTGACCACCCGCACCGTGACCTGCCGTTCGCGGTTGGAACCGAGCCGTTCGAAACGTCCGGTTTCCAGCACGCGCAGCAGTTTCATCTGGCCGCCGAGGGACAGGTTGCCGATCTCGTCCAGGAACAGGGTGCCGCCATCGGCCGCTTCGAACTTGCCCTCGCGCGCCTTGTTGGCACCGGTGTAGGCGCCGGCCTCGGCACCGAACAGTTCGGCCTCGATCAGCTCGGCCGGAATGGCGCCGCAGTTCAGCGCCACAAACGGGCCGTTGCGGTGGGCCGAGTTGGCCTGGATGATCTCGGCGATCTTCTCCTTGCCGGCGCCATT
Source organism: Stenotrophomonas sp. JC08 (assembly GCF_052180205.1). Lineage (NCBI taxonomy): Bacteria > Pseudomonadati > Pseudomonadota > Gammaproteobacteria > Lysobacterales > Lysobacteraceae > Stenotrophomonas > Stenotrophomonas sp. JC08. The sequence continues at coordinate 336,087 of NZ_CP197473.1, forward strand.
GGGGCCGGTGATCAGGACCGGCAGTTCCGATCGCGCGACCTGGCAGGCCAGCGCGATCACCCGTTCGCTGGCCGGATCGGCGAACACCATCCCGCACAGGTTGTAGCGCTCGTGCAGGGCCTGCTGCTGGCGCAGCTCGCGGGCACGGCGGCGGGCCAGCTCGCGGCGGGCTTCGGCCAGTTCCAGCAGGTTGTTGACGGTGGTCAGCAGACGCCCGTCATCCCACGGCTTGGCCAGATAGTCGGCGGCGCCGGCCTTGACCAGTTCCACCGCGCTGTCCAGATGGGTCCAGGCGGTGAGCAGGATCACCGGCAGGTCCGGGTGTGCGTCGCGGATGGCACGGAACAGTGTCTGGCCTTCCTCGCCGGAGGTGGTGTCGGCGGTGAAGTTCATGTCCTGCAGCACCAGGTCGAACTCCTGTTCGGCCAGCATCGCCAGCCCCTGTCCGGGCGAACTGGCGTGGCGCGTGTCGATGTCGTGCAGGGAGAACAGCACGTCCAGCGCGGTGGCCACGGCGGTGTTGTCGTCAATGATCAGGATCTGCGGCATCGGCGGTCGTAAAAAGCGGTGAGCGGGCGCATCAGCACATTACACGCTGCGGCTGGCGCTGGCGGACGGGCCGGGGAGGAGCCTTCCATGGTGGTGAATCCTTTCCCGGCATGCGTATAGGTAGTCACTGGACATCGTGGAACCGCTTCAGGCGCTGCGCGTGGCTACTGCCGGCGGAATGGCCGCCGCCCGCCGTGCCGGGCCGAACACTGCGGCCTGGCCCAGCAGCCACAGTGCCAGCGCGCCGACCGGCAGGTACAGCAGCGGCAGCCGTGGCAGCTCGTAGCGGCCCATCAGCCACTGGTTGAGCAGATAGGCCAGCAGCATGCCGAGCACGATGCCGATACCGGCCAGCAGGAAGTTCTCGGTCTGGAAGTAGCGCAGGATCTGCCCGCGGGTGGCGCCGAGCGCGCGGCGGATACCGATCTGCTTGGTGCGCTGCTGCACCCAGAAACTGGCCAGGCCGACGATGCCCAGCGCGGTCACCAGCAACAGCAGTGCGCTGACGATCAGCAGCAGGCCGATCATGTCGCGGTCATTGGCGAAGTACCGCGCGCGGCCTTCCTCGTAGGTCTGCTTGCGCGACACCAGACGGTTGGGATCGTTCCGGTCCAGTGCGGCCAGCGCCTGCTCCAGCACCTCGGCGCGGCGTGCCGGCTCGCTGACGCGGATCAGGTAGCGGCCACCGTTGGAGAAGTTCATGCGGATCGGGAGGATCATCGAAAACGTGCGGTTGCCGCCCATCATGTTCGGCCGCAGCAGGGTGTCGACCACGCCGACAATGGTCAGCGGGATGTTGGCCATGTACACGGTCTTGCCGACCGCACCGCCGTCGGGGAACAGTTTGTCGGCCGCCGGTTTGCTGAGGATGATCGGTGAGGACAGGCCCTCGGCGTCCTCGACCTTGCTCAGTACATCGCTGCTCATGTATTCGTCGGCGTTGAAGTCGCGGCCGGCGACCAGCGTCAGGCCCATCGTCGCGAGCGTGCCTTCGCCGACCATGTACTGGGTGGCGGTGAGGGTGGGTACTTCCTGCTCGGCGCTGAGCGCGAGCGAGGTGTTCCAGCTGCCGTTCTGGAACGGCAGCTGGTTGGTCACCGCCACGCGTTCCACGCCCGGGACGGCGCGCAGTGCAGCCAGATCCTCGGCGGTGCGGGCATCGGCGTCGGTCTGCTCGCCGATGCCGCTGAGGGCGATTTCGACCAGCCGGTCATCGTCCATGCCGCTGGCCAGATTGAGTGTCTCCATACGCTGGGAAACGATGAACAGTGCGTTGCAGATGATCGCGCAGCTCAATGCGATCTCCAGCACGATCAGCGCCGCCGCCGTCTTGTGGCGGGTCAGCGTGGACAGGATGGGGCGGATTTCCATGGGAATCTCCGGAGGCGAGGAGTAAGGGGTGAGAGGAAGCAACGGCAATCCGTCGCGCCTTCCCAGTGGCGGGGGTTATTCATGGCGGTGGCGAAGGTGGTGGCAGGGGTGTTGATCTGGTTCTTTCTCAGTTCCCACTCCTCTCCACGCATTCCTGTTTCACTGGCTCTTGAGCTGTAGCGCCGGTGCCACCTGCATCGCCCGCCATGCCGGCAGCAGACCGGCCAGCAGGCTGGCGGCGATGGCCAGGGCGAACGTCAGCAGCAGCATCGTGCCGTCCAGATGCGCCAGCGCGGCGTATTCGGCCGGCCGCTGGCGTACTGCCCACAATCCACCCAGTGCGAACAGCAGGCCGAGCAGCCCGCCGGCCAGACCGATCGTGCCGGCCTCGACCAGACACTGCTTGAAGATCTCGCGGCGGCTGGCGCCCAAAGCGCGGCGTACGCCGATCTCACCGCTGCGGCGCAGGAACTTGGCCAGCAACAGGCCAACCGTGTTGACCAGGCACACCAGCAGGAAGCCGAATGCCAGCCACATCTGCAGGCGCACGTCGCCGGGTACCGCATTGTTGTAATCCAGGTGTTCCATCACATTGCGCAGGCGGGTGTTGGCCGGACGCTCGAAACGGCCTGCAGCCAGCTGTTGGCCGGAGTAGTTGTCCAGGTAGGCCTTGAACGTGGACGCATCGGCCGCGGCATCCAGCTCCACCCAGTACTGGATCCATGCACAGGGCGCGTTCAGTGCCTGCGCGTCGTTGACGATCTCGCGGCCGAAGCAGTTCATGCTGCCGTTGCGGCCCAGCTTGAGGTCCAGCGCGGTGCTGAACGGCACGAACACCTCCTCGTCGGCGTCGAACTTGCCGGTGTTCAGGTCGTAGAACTTGGGTTTGGGCGACCACGCATCCAGCACGCCGGCAATGCGCAGCGCATGGCCTTCCACCAGCACTTCCTTGCCGATGCTGTTGGCACCCTGGAACAGCTTGTCATTGAGCGTCTTGCCGATCACCGCGACGCGGGCGTGGTTTGTATCCTCGGCGCCGCTCCAGCCCTGGCCGAACAGGAAGGGCGTGTCGAACATCGGGAAGAAATCGCCCGAGGTGTAGCGCATGCTCACGCGGAAGGGCTTGAGTGCATCCGTGCGCGGATCAACAAGGCCGCCACCGCCGGTCATCATCGCCTGCCGCGGCGCCTTCTTCTGCCGCAGCAGCTCCTCGGCGTCGAAACGGGTCAGCTGCCACTCCGGCTCCTCGCCCGGCTTGTAGCCTTCCCGTGTGCCCGGATCGAGCTGCACGTAGAACAGACGCTCGCTCTTGTGCGGGATCGGGTCGCCGGCCAGCACCTTGAATACGGTCAGGGTGGTCATCGCCGCGCCGATGCCCAGGGCGATGGCCAGCACCATCAGCGCGGTCAGGATCTTGTTGCGACCGAAGCTGCGCAGGGCCAGTTTGAAGTAATAGCGGAACATGGCGTTGGCCTCAGCCTGCAACGGGAACGGAATGCGGATGGGCCAGCACCGGCTCGCGCAGCAGGTCGGTGGCCTGGCCGTCGACGATGTGCACGTTGCGCTGCGCGCGTGCGGCCAGTTCCGGATCGTGGGTGACCATGACGATGGTGGTGCCCTGGGAGTTGATCTCCTCCAGCAGTTCCATGACGCCGCGGGCCATCTGCGTATCGAGGTTGCCGGTCGGCTCGTCGGCCAGCAGCAGGCGCGGGCTGCCGGCCAGGGCACGGGCGATGGCGGCACGCTGCTGCTGGCCGCCGGACAGTTCGGCCGGATAGTGCTTCATCCGCGAGCCCAGGCCGACGCTGGTCAGCGCCTTCTCGATGCGCTCGTGGCGCTCGGCGCTGGGCATGCCGCGGTAGCGCAGCGGCACATCGACGTTGTCGAACAGGTTCAGGTCGGGGATCAGGTTGAAGCCCTGGAAGATGAAACCGATCTTCTGGTTGCGCAGCCGTGAGCGGGCGTCATCGCCGAGGTGGCTGACATCCTGGCCGTCGAGCAGGTACTGGCCGCTGGTGAAGGTTTCCAGCAGGCCGGCGATGTTGAGGAAGGTGGTCTTGCCCGAACCCGACGGGCCGGTGACGGCGACGAACTCGCCTTCGCGCACGTGCAGGTCCAGCGAGCGCAGCGCGTGGGTTTCAACCTGTTCGGTGCGGAAGACCTTGGAGACGGAGTGCATCTGGAGCATCGGAAGTTCCTGCGCTGGAAAGGAAGGAGGTGGGAAAAGGCGGGGGAATCAGTTGATGGACACGCGCTCGGCGTCGCCGAACAGGTCGGTACCGGAGACGACGACCTTCTCGCCCGGCTGCAAGCCCTGGATGATCTCGACTTCGCCCAGGCTGCTGACACCGAACTGCACCGGGCGGCGGGTGGCCGTGCTGCCGTTGACCACCCAGGCGTAGCGTCCGCCGGACTGCTCGACGAACGGGCCGCGCTCGACCTTGACCACGTCCTTGCGGGCATCGAGCAGGACGCGCGCGCTCATGCGCTGGCTCTGGCGCAGGCCCGGCGGCTGCTGGTCGGAAAAGCGGATGCGGGCCACCACTTCGCCGTTGACCACTTCCGGCGATACCGCCGAAATCTCGCCCGGGAACGGCTGGCCGGAGCCGCTGGTCAGCTGCGCCGGCATGCCGATCGCCAGATCGCGGGCGAAGCTTTCGGGCACCTTGATCTCGATCTCGAAGCGCGACAGGTCGACCACGCCCAGCACCGGTGCGTTGGCGGCGACCTGGGTGTGCTGGGTGGCCTGCACCTGGCCGACCTGGCCGTCGAACGGGGCGCGCAGGGTCAGTGCATCGACCTGGCGCTGCACTTCGTCCACCACCGCCTGCTGGCGGTTGGCCTGCAGGCGCTTGTTGCGCGCGTCCAGGTCCGCACCGCGGCTCTGCAGCGTGGCGTCGCTGCGGGCGTGCTGCAGGGTGATCTCGGCTTTCTTCAGGTCGTCCTGCGCCTTGGCCAGATTGACCTGCGGCACTGCGCCACCGTCGTAGCCGCGCTGGTAGCGTTCCAGGTCGCGGGCGGCGGCCTGGCGGTCGATGGCGGCCTGGTCGGTGATCTTGCTGGCGGTGGCGCGGGCGAGGGTGGCATCAAGTGCGGCGCGCCCGGCCTCGGCCTCCAGCCCGGCGAGCGTGGCCTGCTCCTGCGCCAGCTTGCTGCGCAGCTCCGGACTGTCGATCACCGCCAGCTCCTGGCCCTGCTTGACCACGTCACCAGCCACCACCTTCAGGGTCACGGTGCCGGCGGAGATCGCATACAGCACCGGGCTGTTGGCGGCGATCACGCGGCCGTCGGCGGCGATGTCGCGCACCAGATCACCCCGGCCGACCGTGGCGATGCGCAGGCGTGCGCCATCAAACGAACGTGATCCGCCGAGCCAGCCCTTGGCAACGAAACCGATGCCCGCCAGCAGTGCGATCGCAATGACCGCCGGCCACAGCCAGCGGTGCCATTGCGGCCCGGCGCGCTGGGAGAGTGTCTGGTCCTGGGCGGAGGTGTCGCGGATCATCGTCGGCTTCGCTATAGGAGGTGATACGGATAAAGCAGGCTCCGTGCCAATATCCAAGTGAATGAAAATAAAGGGTTATTTTCTTTTCGATGATGTGTCCGGGTGTCCGCGGACACCTGCACGGACACTGTCTGGGTGAAGCCGTGTCCGGTGGTTGTCCTGTGGGTGGCTGGTTGGTTTGACCTAAAATGTCCGCTTCTGAATCCAGGTGGATGGACTATGTGCGGCATTGTTGGAGCGATCGCCGATCGCGATGTGGTTCCGGTACTGATTGAAGGACTCAAGCGGCTGGAATATCGCGGTTACGACTCCTCCGGCATCGCCGTGCTGGCCGCCAACCAGATGCGCCGTGTGCGCCGCACCGGCCGTGTCGCCGAGATGGAAAGCGCCGCCGCCACCGAAGGCTTCGCTGCGACGCTGGGCATCGGCCATACCCGCTGGGCCACCCACGGCGGTGTCACCGAGTCCAATGCCCACCCGCATATCAGCCAGGGCGTGGCGCTGGTGCACAACGGCATCATCGAAAACCACGAGCAACAGCGTGAGCGGTTGACCGCGCTGGGCTATGTGTTCGAGTCGCAGACCGATACCGAGGTCATCGCCCACCTGATCCACCATCACCTGCAGGCCGATCACGATGACCTGCTGGGTGCGCTGCAGCGCACGGTGAAGGAATTGACCGGTGCCTATGCGCTGGCGGTGATCAGCCAGAACGAGCCGGGCCGCATGGTGGTCGCGCGCATGGGCTGCCCGTTGCTGGTGGGGCTGGGCGAGGGCGAGAACTTCGTCGCCTCGGACGTGTCGGCGATCCTGCAGGCCACCCGTCGGGTGATGTTCCTGGAAGAAGGCGACACCGCCGAGCTGACCCGTCAGGGCGTGCGTGTGTTCGATGGCGACAATGCGCCGGTGCAGCGCGAGCAGCGGATGTCCGATGTGTCGCTGGCCTCGCTGGAGCTGGGTCCGTACCGCCACTTCATGCAGAAGGAAATCCACGAGCAGCCGCGTGCGCTGGGCGATACCGTGGAAGCGGCGATCGATGCCGGTGGCTTCCCGGCGACCCTGTTCGGCGCCAATGCCGAAGCGGTGCTCAAGGACATCGAAGGCGTGCAGATCCTGGCCTGCGGCACCAGCTACTACGCCGGCATGACCGCGCGTTACTGGATCGAGGCCATCGCCGGGCTGCCGTGCAGCGTGGAGATCGCCAGCGAATACCGCTACCGCGCCGCCTGTGCCAACCCCAAACACCTGATCGTCACCATCTCCCAGTCCGGTGAAACCCTGGACACGATGGAGGCACTCAAGTACGCCAAGTCGCTGGGCCACCAGCACACGCTGTCGATCTGCAACGTGCCCGAAAGCGCCATCCCGCGTGCCAGCGAGCTGGTCTGCTATACGCGCGCCGGCGCCGAGATCGGCGTGGCCTCGACCAAGGCCTTCACCACCCAGCTGGCGGCGCTGTTCCAGCTGACTGTGGTGCTGGGCAAGCTGCAGGGCAAGGTCACCGCCGCGCAGGAAGCCGATTACCTGGAGCAGCTGCGGCACCTGCCGGGCAGCGTGCAGCACGCGCTGAACCTGGAGCCGCAGATCATCGCCTGGGCCGAACGCTTTGCCGGCAAGTCCAACGCGCTGTTCCTGGGCCGCGGCCTGCATTACCCGATCGCGCTGGAAGGCGCGCTCAAGCTGAAGGAAATCTCCTACATCCACGCCGAGGCCTATCCGGCCGGCGAGCTCAAGCACGGCCCGCTGGCGCTGGTGGATGCGGAAATGCCGGTGGTGGTGATCGCCCCCAACGACAGCCTGCTGGAGAAGGTCAAATCCAACATGCAGGAAGTGCGCGCGCGCGGCGGCGAGCTGTTCGTGTTCACCGACCAGGACAGCAACTTCAACGCTTCCGAAGGCGTGCACGTGATCCGCACGCCGCGCCATGCCGGCGTGCTCAGCCCCATCGTGCACACCATCCCGGTACAGATGCTGGCCTATCACACCGCCCTGGCCCGCGGCACCGACGTGGACAAGCCGCGCAACCTGGCCAAGAGCGTCACGGTGGAGTGACTGCCGTCATCGGGCAGTCATCAAATGCGGGAAGAATACGGGTCGCAATCCGGCCCCTCTCCCCCGACATTGCTTCCAAAGCCCGGCATCGTGCCGGGCTTTGTATATGTGCAGATCGAAACCGGACCCGGAGAATCAATTGCCCCGGTCCGTCCTGTATGCAGCTAACAAGGGTCTGCGTCGAGCAGGTCGAACCTTTTTACAGTGTCTGGAGCCGAGGCAGCGGTTCATGTGCCGGGTGCCTTGATTGGCGTAATACCCACGCCTGGTTCCAATAACGCATCAGCTCATTACATCTGCTCCGTACCCGTGCGTTTTGCCCGAACCCCGGCAACGCGCGACAATGCAGTGCTGAATTTCCAGCCTTTTACTTTCGACGGAAACCACCCCCATGTCCGATACGCCGAAGATCATCTACACGCTCACCGACGAAGCCCCGTTCCTGGCGACGCAGTCGCTGCTGCCGATCATCAAGGCGTATGCCACCACCGCGGGCATCGCCGTCGAGACCCGTGACATCTCCCTGTCCGGCCGCATCCTGTCGCAGTTTCCGGATTACCTGAAGGACGACCAGAAGATCAGCGATGACCTGGCCGAACTGGGTGCGCTGGCAACCCGGCCGGAAGCCAACATCATCAAGCTGCCGAACGTGTCGGCCTCGGTGCCGCAGCTCAAGGCCGCGATCAAGGAACTGCAGGACCAGGGCTACGTGCTGCCGAACTACCCGGATGCGCCGACCGATGACGTCTCGCGCGATATCCAGGCGCGCTATGACAAGGTCAAGGGCAGCGCGGTGAATCCGGTGCTGCGCGAAGGCAACTCCGATCGCCGCGCACCGCTGTCGGTGAAGAACTACGCGCGCAAGCACCCGCACCGCATGGGCGCGTGGTCGGCCGATTCCAAGTCGCACGTCGCGCACATGGACGGCGGTGATTTCTACGGCAGCGAGAAGTCGGCCACGCTGGCCAATGCCGGCAGCCTGAAGATCGAGCTGGTCGGCAATGATGGCAAGACCGTCGTGCTGAAGCAAAAGACCGCGGTGAAGGCCGGCGAGATCGTCGACGCCTCGGTGATGTCGCGCCGCGCGCTGGCCAGCTTCATCGATGCCCAGGTGGCCGATGCCAAGGCGCAGGGCGTGCTGTTCTCGCTGCACCTGAAGGCGACGATGATGAAGGTCTCCGACCCGATCATGTTCGGCGTGGTGGTCGAAGAGTTCTACAAGGACGTGCTGGCCAAGCACGCCGCCGCCCTGAAGGAAGTCGGTTTCGACGCCAACAACGGCATCGGCGACCTGTACGCGCGCCTGCCGCAGCTGCCGGAAGCGACCCAGGAGGCTATCAAGGCTGACATCGCCGCCGAGTACGCCAAGCGCCCGGCCGTGGCGATGGTCAACTCCGACAAGGGCATCACCAACCTGCACGTGCCGTCGGATGTGATCGTCGATGCGTCGATGCCGGCGATGATCCGCGACTCGGGCAAGATGTGGAATGCCGAAGGCAAGCTGCAGGACACCAAGGCCGTCATTCCGGATCGCTGCTACGCGGGCGTGTATCAGGCCGTCATCGCCGACTGCAAGGCCAACGGCGCGTTTGATCCGGCCACCATGGGTTCGGTGCCGAACGTCGGCCTGATGGCGCAGAAGGCCGAGGAATACGGCTCGCACGACAAGACCTTCCAGATTCCGGCCGATGGCGTGGTCAAGGTCAGCGACGACGCCGGCAACGTGGTGTTCGAGCACAACGTGGAAGCCGGCGACATCTGGCGCATGTGCCAGACCAAGGATGCGCCGATCCAGGACTGGGTGAAGCTGGCCGTCAGCCGTGCCCGCCTGAGCAATACCCCGGCGCTGTTCTGGCTCGATGCCAACCGTGCGCACGATGCGCAGGTGATCGCCAAGGTCGAGCAGTACCTCAAGGACCACGACACCAGCGGTCTGGACATCCGCATCCTTGATCCGGTGGCCGCCACGGCGGTTTCGCTGGAGCGCATCCGCAAGGGCCAGGACACCATCTCGGTGACCGGCAACGTGCTGCGTGACTACCTCACCGACCTGTTCCCGATCCTGGAGCTGGGCACCAGCGCCAAGATGCTGTCGATCGTGCCGCTGATGGCCGGTGGTGGCCTGTTCGAGACTGGCGCCGGTGGCTCGGCGCCGAAGCATGTGCAGCAGTTTGTCGAAGAGGACTACCTGCGCTGGGATTCGCTGGGCGAGTTCCTGGCCCTGGCCGCCTCGCTGGAACATCTGGGCCAGCGCTACGACAACAAGGGCGCCGCGGTGCTGGCCAAGGCGCTGGACGAGGCCAACGGCAAGTTCCTCGACAACGACCGCTCGCCGGGCCGCAAGCTGGGCACCATCGACAACCGTGGCAGCCACTTCTACCTGGCCATGTACTGGGCGCAGGCCTTGGCCGAGCAGGACGACGATGCCGCGCTGAAGGCGAAGTTCGCACCGCTGGCCGAAGCACTGGCCGGCAACGAGCAGAAGATCGTCGACGAGTTGATCGCCGTGCAGGGGAAGGCCGTGAACATCGGTGGCTACTACCGTCCGGACCTGGCCAAGGCCGGGTCGGCGATGCGCCCGAGCGCGACGCTCAATGCCGCCCTCGCCAGCCTGGAAGGCTGAGTGAGCTGACGCGCGGCAACGCGTGTCGAGTGTGTTGAACGAAGCCTGCATCCGCTTGTCGGATGCAGGCTTTTTCATGCATGACGTCATGGGTTGTCGTGCGCGCTGCAGAATCTAGATCCGCACAGAATCCCTGCACGGGTACACAGTGACGGACGGGATGGATTCCGCGATCGTCCACTTCGCCTGCTGCCGAAAGTGACCTGCCGGAAGGTGCCGCGTGGTAGCCAAATGTCGTGGGTGCGCGAATGCAGCTGCGACATGCGTATCGAGTTGTCGGCGGCGCGGGGCGGATGCGACACTGCCGTCAGGTGCCCTGCCGGTGGCGATGCCATGACTGGATTCTTTCCCTGCGCTGATCGTGCGGCTTCGCTGGAAGACGGGCCGTGAGCTGCGTGTTGCCGGAGGTGGCCGTGGCCGAGGACATCGCGGGGCGGATCGCGGCCGGTTTCGAGCACTATCACCTGGCGTTCTCCGTGATCACCCGAAGGGCGAGGGAGCGCTTCCAGACGCAGGACTGGGCCGGGGCCAGACAGGATGCGGTGGAGCGCATCGAGCTGTATGACATCTGCATCGCACAGTGCCGTGAACAGCTGCAGCAACTGCTGGGCGAGGCACCACTGACGCAGGAGTTGTGGCGTCAGGTGAAACACAGTTTTGATGCACGGGTTTCCGGGCGCATCGACAACGAACTGTACCGGACGTTCTACAACACGTTGACGCGGCGCCTGTTCGCCACGCGCGGCGTGGATGACAGCATCGAATTCATGGCGCTGGATATCGAGCCGTCCGATGCCATCACCCATCCGGTGGCCCGCCATGTCTATGCAGTGTCCGACGCCCGCCCGGTGGAGGCGTTCTCGCGCCTGCTGTCCGATTACGTGTTCGATGTGCCCTATCGCCACCGCTTGCGCTGTGCGGCGGCGATCGCGGTACGCCTGCAGGACGACCTCGCGCATTGGGGGCCGCATCCGCTGCGTGCCGTCGAGTTGCTGCAGACGGTGTTCTATCGCGAGCGCCGCGCCTATCTGGTGGGCCGGGTGTTCGGCGAGCACCGTTTCTCGCCCTGTGTGATCGCGCTGGTCAATGATGGCGAAGGCCTGCGCGTGGAGGCGGTGCTGACACGTCGCCGCGACGTGGCGCATCTGTTCGGCGTATCGCGCAGCTATTTCCAGGCCGACCTGCCGACCGTCGCCGATGCGGTGGTGTTCCTGCGCAGCATCCTGCCGGGCAAGCCGGTGGACGAGATCTACACCGTGCTGGGCCGGGCCAAGCAGGGCAAGACCGAGCGCTATCGCACCTTCTTCAGCCATTTCCAGCAGCATGGCAACGAGCAGCTGGTGCATGCAGAAGGCACTCCGGGCATGGTGATGGCGGTGTTCAACCTGCCCAGCTATCCGCTGGTGTTCAAGTTGATCCGCGACCGCTTCGCCTGGCCCAAGACCATGAGCCGGCAGGATGTGGAGGACAAGTACGCGCTGGTGTTCAACCTGGACCGCATCGGTCGCCTGCTTGATGCCCAGCCGTACCGGCACCTGCGTTTCCCGGTGAATCGCTTCGCCCCGGCATTGCTTGAAGAGCTGGTGGGCCAGTGCAGCCGCAGCGTGCGCATCGAAGGCGATGATCTGGTGATAGCGCTGTGTTACGTGCAGCGTCGCTTCCGTCCGTTGAACCTGTATCTGCGCGAGCAGGGTGCGGAAGCGGCCAAGGCTGCGGCGCTGGACTATGCACAGGCCATCCATGACATGGCCTGCAACAATATTTTTCCCGGCGACATGCTGCTGAAGAACTTCGGCGTCTCGCGCCACGGTCGTGCGGTGTTCTACGACTACGACGAGCTGTGCCTGGTCACCGACTGCAACTTCCGCGTCTGGCCGGCGCCACGCAACGAGGAGGAAGCGATGGCGGCCGAGCCGTGGTTCCACGTCGCCGCCAACGATGTGTTCCCGGAGCGCTTTCCCTTGTTCATGGGCCTGCCGGCGCCATTGATGGCGCTGGTGCGGGAGAAATATGCGGTACTGTTCGATCCGCACTGGTGGACAAGGCTGCAGGCCGGTTTCCGGCACGGGGAGATGCTGGATACGCCGCCCTATCCACCATCGTTGCGGTTGGCATGAAACGCCCGTGACCACGCCTTTATGGGTTGATGATTGCGGAGTGTTCCGGATTTCACACAAGAAGGTCGGCGATGTACAGGAAAGTCCTGAAGACGCTTTTGCTGTCGGCGATGTTGCTGTTGCCACTGTCGGCCGCAGCGGTGGGGACCAGGGCCATGAAGGAGCGGGTCGAAGTGGCCATGCGCCTGACAGGAGCGATAAAGGGGAAGGGGATCTCCGCTATGGTCGCTGGGAGGCCTGCATTCCGGGGCCACGACAGCATGCACCATGGATCACCGATGCCGAATGGGAAGGGGCTTCCGATTCGCTTGCTGCTGGCGGCATCTACATGACGCAAGACAAAAAGGGGCCAAGGCTGCTGACCATGTTGCAGGAGGGCTGATCCCCCGGGGCCTGCGTGCGGCGGTTGCGATCCAGTTTGCGGCGTACGTGCCGGTCCAAATTGCCGCCGCCGTGCTGGAACAGGAAAGCCCCGCATTCGCGGGGCTTTCCTAATTGCCGATCCTGCAGCGGTTTACCGCTTCATCGAGCCGAAGAACTCGTCGTTGGACTTGGTGTTCTTCATCTTGTCCAGCAGGAATTCCATCGCGGCGATCTCGTCCATCGGGTGCAGCAGCTTGCGCAGGATCCAGATCTTCTGCAGCAGCTCCGGTTCGATCAGCAGATCCTCGCGGCGGGTGCCGGAGCGGTTGATGTCGATGGCCGGGTAGACGCGCTTCTCGGTGATGCGACGGTTCAGGTGCACCTCGCTGTTGCCGGTGCCCTTGAATTCCTCGTAGATCACCTCGTCCATCTTCGAGCCGGTTTCCACCAGCGCGGTGGCGATGATGGTCAGCGAGCCACCTTCCTCGACGTTACGTGCAGCACCGAAGAAACGCTTCGGGCGGTGCAGGGCGTTGGCGTCCACACCACCGGTGAGCACCTTGCCGGAGCTGGGCACGACGTTGTTGTAGGCGCGGGCCAGGCGGGTGATCGAGTCGAGCAGGATCACCACGTCCTTCTTGTGCTCGACCAGGCGCTTGGCGCGCTCGATCACCATTTCGGCAACCTGCACGTGGCGCGCGGCCGGCTCGTCGAAGGTCGAGGAGACCACTTCGCCGCGCACGGTGCGCTGCATTTCGGTCACTTCTTCCGGACGCTCATCCACCAGCAGCACGATCATGTGCACTTCCGGGTGGTTGGTGGTGATGGCCGTGGCGATCTGCTGCATCATCATCGTCTTGCCGGCCTTCGGCGGCGAAACGATCAGCGCACGCTGGCCCTTGCCCTGCGGCGCCATCAGATCGAGGATGCGACCGGTGATGTCTTCGGAGGAGCCGTTGCCGCGCTCCAGGGTGAAGCGCTTGCGCGGGAACAGCGGGGTCAGGTTCTCGAACAGCACCTTGTTCTTCGACGCTTCGATCGGCTCACCGTTGATGGTGTCGACGATGTTCAGCGCGAAGTAGCGTTCGCCGTCCTTCGGGAAGCGGATGCGGCCGGCGATATGGTCGCCGGTGCGCAGGTTGAAGCGGCGGATCTGGCTGGGCGAGATGTAGGTGTCGTCCGGGCCGGCCAGGTAGCTGGCCTCGGCCGCGCGCAGGAAACCGAAGCCGTCGGGCAGGATCTCCAGCACGCCATCGGCGGCGACGCCTTCGCCGTGGCGGGTCAGCACCTTCAGCAGCGCGAAGATCACATCCTGCTTGCGGGCGCGGGCCACGCCTTCGGAAATCTGCAGCTGCTCGGCCACTTCCAGCAGCTTGTGCGCCGGCATGCGCTTGAGGTCGCTCAGCGAATAGACCGGGAAGCCTTCCGGCACGCTCGGGATCGGACGCGGCGGATGGTTGTCGTTGCCACCATCGCTGGGCAGGCCATCATCGCGGAAGCGGTTGTTGCGGTCACGGTCACGGCGGTTGCGGAAGCGGTCGCGGCGGTTGCCTTGTCCGTGCTGGCCCTGACCCTGGCGCTGCTGGCCTTCGCTGTTGCGCGATTCGCTGCCGTCCTGCGCGGTGGCCGGGGCTTGCCGGTCATTGTCGGAAGGGGCGGGCGCAGCCGATGCTTCGCTGGCCGGAGCCGGAGCCGGAGCCGGAGCCGGAGCCGCTGGAGCGGAGTCCAGTGGCAGCGCGGGCTGGGCCGGCGCAGCGGCGACGGCGGGGCTGCTGTCGATGGTTTCGGCGGACTTGGCGGCGCGCGGTTTGCGTACGCGCTTCTCGACGGGCGCGTCGGCGCTCCCGGTTTCGGAAGGAGTGTTCTCGGACAAGTGCTTGATTCCTCTCGCTTGAATGTGCGAGCGCCCTGCGGGGCGGCGAACTGGTTTGGGAATGGTCCGGGCGAGAACCCGGCCAGAGGGTGCGGCATGCGAATGCTGCCGGATGCAATGACACTACCACCGCCCGGTGCGGCGGTGCAAGATCCCGGAGAACCTTGTTGGGCCTGCGTATGGCAGGCCGGAAGACCGGCGGGAAGGCCGCCGGTCGGTATCGGTCAGGCCAGCGCCTTGTCGATCATCTGGCTCAGTTGGCCCTTGCCGACGGCGCCGATCTGGGTGGCCTGGATCTGGCCATCCTTGAACAGCAGCAGCATCGGGATCGAGCGCACGTGGTACTTCACCGCGGTCGCGCGGTTCTCGTCGACGTTGACTTTGGCGATCTTCAGCTTGCCGTCATAGGCATCGGCCAGTTCGTCCAGGACCGGGGAAATCATCTTGCACGGGCCGCACCATTCGGCCCAGAAATCCACCAGGACCGGTTCGCCGGATTGCAGGACGGCGGTGTCGAAGTCGGCGTCGCCGACGTGTAAAACCTTATCGCTCACTTTGGAGTCTCCTGGTGCAATGCGACTACCCATGCCGGGTTGGCGGCCGCATTGCGGTAAACTGGGGCATTGCGCGGACAGTGGGCAGGGCCCGACGTCGCGCGACCCGGCGCAGGGGCCGCAGTGTGCGACGGCACCCGTATCGATGCAAGCCGCCCGGCCGTTGAGGCTGCCCGGCACTATGAAGACAGAATAATGAGCGACAAACCGCTGACCGATGTGACGTTTTCCTCCTTCGACCTGCAACCGGCATTGGTGGCAGGCCTGGAAGGAGCCGGCTTCACCCGCTGTACCCCGATCCAGGCTCTGACCCTGCCGGTGGCCTTGCCGGGTGGCGATGTGGCCGGCCAGGCGCAGACCGGCACCGGCAAGACGCTGGCCTTCCTGGTGGCGGTGTGCAACCGCCTGCTGACCCGCCCCGCGCTGGCCGACCGCAAGCCGGAAGATCCGCGCGCACTGATCCTGGCGCCGACCCGCGAGCTGGCCATCCAGATCCACAAGGACGCGATGAAATTCACCGCTGATACCGGCCTGCGCTTTGCGCTGGTCTACGGCGGCGTGGACTACGACAAGCAGCGCGAACTGCTGCAGCAGGGCGTGGACGTGATCATCGCCACCCCGGGCCGGCTGATCGACTACGTCAAGCAGCACAAGGTGGTGTCGCTGCACGCCTGCGAAGTCTGCGTGCTGGACGAAGCCGACCGCATGTTCGACCTGGGCTTCATCAAGGACATCCGCTTCCTGCTGCGGCGCATGCCCGAGCGCACCACGCGCCAGACCCTGCTGTTCAGCGCCACCTTGAGCCACCGCGTGCTGGAGCTGGCCTACGAGCACATGAACGAGCCGCAGAAGCTGGTGGTGGAGACCGAAAGCATCACCGCCGACCGTGTGCGCCAGCGCATCTACTTCCCGGCCGATGAAGAAAAACTGCCGCTGCTGATCGGCCTGCTGTCGCGCAGCGAAGGCGCGCGCACGATGGTGTTCGTCAATACCAAGGTGTTCGTCGAGCGCGTCGCCCGGGCGCTGGAAAAGGCCGGTTACCGTGTCGGTGTGCTGTCCGGTGACGTGCCGCAGAAGAAGCGCGAGAGCCTGCTCAAGCGTTTCCAGGCCGGCCAGCTGGAAGTGCTGGTGGCCACGGACGTGGCCGCGCGCGGCCTGCATATCGACGGCATCAAGTACGTCTACAACTACGACCTGCCGTTCGACGCCGAAGACTACGTGCATCGTATCGGCCGTACCGCGCGTCTGGGCGAAGAGGGCGATGCGATCAGCTTCGCCTGCGAGCGCTACGCGATGGGCCTGCCGGACATCGAGGCCTACATCGAGCAGAAGATTCCGGTGGAAGCGGTGACCAGCGAACTGATGACCGCGTTGCCGCGTCCGGAGCGCGCACCGTTGCCGGAAGGCGAAGCCGAGGAAAGCGTGGGCGCGATCTTCCGCGAAGCCCGCGAGCAGAAGGCGGCCGACGAAGCCCGTCGTGGCGGCCGTGATGGCAAGCCCGGTGGTGGTCGTGGCGGTCGTGGTGAACGCGGTGCCGATGGCAAGCCGCGTGGCCCGCGCAAGCCGCGTGTGGAAGGCGAGCACAAGGCCGCCGATGGCACGCCCAGGCCGCCGCGCCCGTCTACGGACTCTACGGATAGTGCGCCGCAGGCGACCGGTACTCCAGCGGTGGAAGGTGAGCGCGCGCCACGCAAGCGCCGTCGCCGTCGTCATGGCCGTCCCGTGGAAGGTGCCGATACCGCCATCGTCGCTCCGGCCGTGGCCAATGCGCCGGTGCAGGTGCCGGTCAAGTCGATGCGCAATGCCGGCAACGCGAACGACTCGTTCCTGACCCGGCTGGGGCGCAAGATCCGCCGCATGCTGTCCAGCGACTGATCACAGCGCGGCCATCGTCGTTGCCGATGGCCGCCGATGCATCAGATTGTCATGGCCACTCGCGGCTGCTTCGGATACTCCCCGGCAGTGGCCGCCGTGCGTCCGGCATGAGGGCGGATGCGGGATGCCGAAGCTGCTGGCGGGTTTTTGAGCAGGGAGCGGCATTGCCGCCTTCGCCTCCGGCATAATCGGCGCAATGAGCGTCCTGCGTTTTGACAATGTCAGTAAACAGTATGCCGGCGGCCATCAGGCGCTGGCCGATGTCAGCTTCGAGGTGGCCGCGGGCGAAATGCTGTTCGTCACCGGTCACTCGGGTGCAGGCAAAAGCACCCTGCTCAAACTGATCCACCTGAGCGAGCGGCCCACCCGTGGCACGGTGGTGTTCGCCGAACGCAACCTGTCGAAGGTGCGTGGCGGCAAGGTGGCATTGCACCGGCGCGAGGTTGGTGCGGTCTACCAGGACCACCGCCTGCTGACCGACCGCAGCGTCGCCGAGAACGTCGTCCTGCCGCTGGTCCTGCGCGGTGACCGGCGGGCCGATGCCGGCAAGCGGGTGCGTGCGGTACTTGAGCGCATGGGACTGGGACACCGTGAGAAGGCGCTGCCGGGCCAGCTTTCCGCCGGCGAGCAGCAGCGCGTGGGCATCGCCCGCGCGATCGTCGCCGAGCCGCGCCTGCTGGTGGCCGACGAGCCGACCGGCAACCTCGATCCGGCGCTGGCGGCGGAAATCATGGCGCTGTTCGCCGAACTGCCGGGCCGCGGCACCAGCGTGCTGGTGGTGAGCCACGATCTGGCGCTGATCAAGCAGATGCGCAAGCGGGTGCTGATCCTCGATCACGGCAAACTGGTTGATGACATCTCGCCCAACGACCTGGCCGAGTGAAGCAGGCACGATGAGCAAATCCACCAATACCGAATCCGCTGCGCCCTCGCGCCTGGCCATCTGGCTCGGCCACCATCTGCACAGCGTGGTCTTCAGCCTTGGCCGCGTGCTCCGCAAGCCGTGGGCGACGGCATTGACCATCGCGGTGATGGCGCTGGCGCTGGCGCTGCCGCTGGGGCTGTCGATCGCGCTGGACAACCTGAAGCTGTTCGCCGGCAGCGTGCAGCAATCGCGTGACATCAACCTGTTCCTCAAGCCGGAACTGGATGCGGCCGCCGCGCGGGACGTGGCCACGGCATTGCGCGCACGCGCCGACGTGGCCGAGGTGACGCTGCGCTCATCGGAAGAAGGCCTGGCCGAACTGCGCCAGAGCGCCGGCCTTGGCGAGGCGATCGATGCGCTGGGCGAGAACCCGTTGCCGACCCTGCTTATCGTCACGCCCGCTGCGGGGGACGACGCGGCGCTGGCCACGTCATTGCAGGCCCTGCCGCAGGCCGATCTGGTCCAGCACGATGCATTGTGGCGGCAGCGTCTGGACGGCTGGCTGGGTTTCGGCGCACGGCTGGTACAGGTGCTGTCGGCGCTGCTGGGACTGGGCGCGGTGCTGGTGGTCGGCAACACCGTGCGCCTGGATATCCAGGCGCGCCGCGAGGAAATCGGCGTGCTGCAACTGCTCGGCGCCAGTGACGGTTTCATCCGCCGCCCGTTCGTCTACCTCGGCGCCTGGTACGGGCTGGGCGCCGGGCTGGTCGCGCTGGGGCTGATCGGCGTGTGCGGACTGGCGTTGCGACCCCCGCTGGCCGAACTGTCACACAGCTACGGCAGTGCGTTCGTACTGCATGGGCTGGACCTGTTCCATTCGGTCATGGTGCTGGTGGGAACCGTGATCCTGGGCTGGCTGGGGGCGTGGCTGGTGACCGGGCACTTCCTCAGGCAGACTCGACCGACCGATACCTGAGGCCTGCATGCGCGCGCAAGAACTCAAACATCTGATCAGTGACGCCCCGCGGGTGATGGTGGTCGATGGTTCCAAGCTGGTCCGCCGGCTGATTTCCGATGTGCTGCAGCGCGAGCTGCCGGATGTGGAGGTGATCGGCTGCGCGAGCATCGAAGAAGCCCGGCAGACACTGGCCGCCGGCCCGGTGCACCTGGTCACCACCTCGCTGGCATTGCCCGATGGCGATGGCCTGGCGCTGGCGCGCAGCGTGCGCGAGACCGCGGGGCAGGCCTACGTGCCGGTGATCGTGGTATCCGGCGATGCCCAGCAGCATCTGGAGCAGCGCCGCTTCACCGAATTTGTCACCGACTATTTCGACAAGGCGCTGGGCCACGAGGCGCTGGCGACCTTCATCCGCGGCTATGTGCAGCCCGAGCCGGTGCCCGGCGCGACGGTGCTGTATGTCGAGGACAGCCGCGTGGTCGCCGAAGCCACCAAGCGCATGCTCGAGCGCCACGACCTGCAGGTGCTGCATGTGCTCACCGCCGAGGAGGCGTTCTCGCTGCTCACCGCCGAATCCCTGGGACGCACCAGCCGGCGCATCGATCTGGTGCTGACCGACGTCACCCTCAAGGGCGAGCTCAATGGCGGTGATGTGGTCGAACGCATCCGCGTGGACTTCGGCTACGGCAAGCGCCGCCTGCCGGTGCTGGTGATGACCGGTGACAGCAACCCGCACAACCAGTCCACGCTGCTGCAGTCCGGTGCCAACGACCTGGTGCAGAAGCCGGTGGAAGAGCGGTTGCTGGTGACCAAGGTGCTGTTCCAGTTGCGGCTGGCGCGCCTGGCGCAGCCGACACTGGTGCTGTGAGCACGGAAGCGGGCGCGCAGATCCAGCTCGAACCCGGCTGGAAGGCACGCGTCGGGGATTGGCTGCTGCGTCCGGAAATGCGCGAGCTGTCGGCCTACCTGCGCCAGCGCAAGGCGGCCGGGGCGCGGGTGTTTCCCCCGGGCCGGCAGATATTCGCCGCGTTCGATGCCACGCCCTTCGAGCAGGTGAAGGTGGTGGTGCTCGGGCAGGATCCCTATCACGGCCATGGCCAGGCCCATGGCCTGAGTTTCTCGGTGATGCCGGGCGTACCGGTGCCGCCGTCGCTGCTGAACATCTACAAGGAAATCGAGGCCGACCTAGGCATCCCGCGTCCGGACCACGGCTGCCTGCTGCCGTGGGCGCGGCAGGGCGTGCTGCTGCTCAACGCCGTGCTGACGGTGGAAGAGGGCACGGCCGGCTCCCATCAGGGCCGTGGCTGGGAAGGCTTCACCGACCATGTGGTGGATGTGCTCAACCGCGAGCGCGAAGGACTGGTGTTCCTGCTGTGGGGCAGCTATGCGCAGCAGAAAGGCAAGGTCATCGATACCCGCCGCCACCGCGTACTCAGGGCGCCGCACCCCTCGCCGCTGTCGGCACACCGCGGATTCCTCGGCTGCCGGCATTTTTCGCAGGCCAACGAGTATCTGGGCCGGCGCGGGCTGGGGACGATCGACTGGCGGCTGCCGCCGCGCAGCGAGCTGGACGCCGCAACCGCTGCGGGCTGAACCGGCTTGACCGGTGTCATATCGCGGCCACTCCGGCTTTGCTACTGTGATCGGCCACGGAGTACCTGGGCTGTCCCTGTTCAGTATTCAGCGCGGGTTTAAGCTGCATGAACAGAACACTGGAACTTTTTCTGTACCGGGCAGTCCAATAGTCCGACTGTTAAGATGAGGCACTATGAGCCAGAACACCTCCACTGCCCTTGTGGCAAACAATCTCCCGATTCCCAGCGCGCTCGGTTCGCTGGACGCCTATATCGGTGCCGTGCACCAGATTCCGGTGCTGTCGGTCGATGACGAGCAGGAGCTGGCGCGCCGTTTCCGTGACGAACAGGATCTGGACGCGGCCCGCGAGCTGGTGCATTCGCACCTGCGCTTCGTCGTGCATGTGGCCCGCGGCTACAACGGTTACGGCCTGCAGCTGGGTGACCTGATCCAGGAAGGCAACATCGGCCTGATGAAGGCGGTCAAGCGTTTCGACCCGGAGATGGGCGTGCGCCTGGTGTCCTTCGCGGTGCACTGGATCCGTGCCGAGATGCACGAGTTCATCCTCAAGAACTGGCGCATCGTCAAGGTCGCCACCACCAAGGCGCAGCGCAAGCTGTTCTTCAACCTGCGCAAGTCCAAGACCCGTCTGGGCTGGTTGAATGCGGCCGAAGTCAGCGCCGTGGCCAAGGACCTGAACGTCTCCGAGCGTGAAGTGATGGAGATGGAGTCGCGCCTGTCCGGCCGTGATATCGGCTTCGATGCACCGTCGGACGAGGATGACGACCGGGCACCGCCGTCGCCGGCCGCCTATCTGGTGGCGCACGACGAGGACCCGTCGCAGGCCTACGAGCGCCAGGACAGCGAGGACAACCAGTTGGGCCTGCTGCGCGAAGGCCTGTCGCGGCTGGACCAGCGTTCGCGCGACATCATCGCCCGCCGCTGGCTGGATGACGAGAACAAGGTGACGTTGCAGGAACTGGCCGACGAGTACGGCGTGTCGGCCGAGCGTATCCGCCAGGTCGAGGCGAACGCGCTGAAGAAGATGAAGGCACTGTTCGCGGCCTGATCCTCAGGCAAGCGTGGTGACACAGGAAAAGCCCGGGGAAACCCGGGCTTTTGCGTTGCCGTCGTGACGGGTGTGCCGCTCGCCGGAACCGCGCAGGCGATTGTTTGAGGATCACGCCTGCGCCGACCAGCCGGACTCCATTGGCGGGAAGCCGAGGTTCTACGCGCCGGCCAATCAGACGCCGGTGCGGAGCGGCCAGCCGGTGTTCGAGCAACGCACCGCTGGATAAGGCCAAGTTCACTCAATCCGCCTGCGGCGGCGTGGGCGCTGCGCTGTCGTGGGGATCGCCAAGGATGATGCGTGCGCTGCGCCGGTAGCTCCAGTACGCCACGGCCCAGTTCAGCAGCACCACCAGCCGGTTGCGGAAACCGATCAGGAAGAACACGTGCGCGGCCAGCCAGAACCACCAGGCCAGCACGCCGGACAGCTGCAGCCTGCCGATGTGGACGATGGCGGCCATGCGCCCGATGGTGGCGAGGTTGCCCTGGTCGTTGTAGCGGAACGGCGGCGGCGCGGGCCGGCCGTCCAGGCGGGCGCGGATCAGCGCGGCGATATATTTGCCCATCTGCTTGGCGGCCGGGGCCACGCCGGGAACCGGCAGGCCGTTGTCCTGCATGAGTGTGGCCAGGTCGCCGGCGACGAACACGTCGGGATGGCCGGGCAGGCTGAGGTCCGGCTGCACCTGCACGCGGCCGGCCCGGTCCAGTGGCGTGTCCAGCGTGCGCGCCAGTGGCGAGGCGGCCACACCCGCGGCCCAGACCACGGTACGCGCGGGGATGTGGCGCCCGCCCAGCTGGAAGCCATTGGTATCGATGCCGGTGACGGCGGTGCCGGTCAGCACCTCCACGCCCAGCTTTTCCAGCTGCCGGCGGGCCTTCAGTGACAGGCGTTCCGGGAACGAGGACAGCACGCGCGGGCCGGCTTCCACCAGCCGCACCCTGGCCGAGCTCGGGTCGATATGGCGGAACTCGTTCTTCAGCGTGTGGCGGGCGATCTCGGCCAGGGTGCCGGCCAGCTCCACCCCGGTCGGGCCACCGCCGACGATGGCGAAGCTCAGCCAGGTGGCCTTCTTCTGCGGGTCCGGCTCGGCCTCGGCGCGCTCGAAGGCCAGCAGCAGCTTGCGGCGCAGCTGCAGCGCGTCGTCCAGGGTCTTCAGGCCGGGCGCATCAGCGGCCCATTCGTCATGGCCGAAATAGGCGTGGGTGGCGCCGCTGGCGACCAGCAGCAGGTCGTACTGCAGCCGGGTGCCATCGCCCAGCACAACCTGGCGGGCATGCGTGTCGATCGACGTCACTTCGCCCAGCCGTACATCCACGTTGCGCTGCCGGCCGAGGATGTGGCGCAGCGGCGCGGCGATGTCCGGCGCGGACAGGCCGGCGGTGGCGACCTGGTAGAGCAGCGGCTGGAACAGGTGGTGGTTGCGGCGGTCGATCAGGGTGATATGCAGGCGGGCGCCGGCGAGGGCACGGCAGGCCGACAGGCCGGCGAAGCCGCCGCCGATGATGAGCAGGTGGGGAACGTGGCCGTGTGGCATGGATGCTCCTGGGAGCCGGGGCTGCCGCTGCAGGGTAGGTGACGCTGCGTGAATCCGGAATGGCGGATACTCGGAGCGGTCCTGCACGAAGGAGCGAACCGGTGTCCGAACCTGAAAAGCGTATCGCCTTGCTGATTGATGCCGACAATGCCCCGGCTGCCAAGATCGATGAAATCCTGGTGGAAGTGGCGGCGTTCGGCGTGGCCAATGTGCGCCGTGCCTATGGCGACTGGAAGAATCCGCGGTTGAAGGGCTGGGAGAGCGTGCTGCACGAATTCGCGATCCGGCCGATCCAGCAGTTCGCCTATTCCAAGGGCAAGAACGCCTCGGACATGGCGATGGTGGTCGATGCGATGGACCTGCTGTATGCACGCAACCTGGATGGCTTTGCGATCGTCTCCAGCGATGCGGATTTCACCCCGCTGGTGATGCGGCTGCTGACCGACGGCTTGAAGGTGTACGGCTTCGGCGAGCAGAAAACGCCGCTGGCCTTCGTCAATGCCTGTTCCAAGTTCATCTATCTGGAAGCGCTGGGAAACCCGGAGGCTGATCCGCCGGAAGCCGCTGGCGAACCGGCGGCGGGAACGGTTGCACAGGCCGGTCAGGCATCTTCCGAGGCAACATCGGCTCCCCCGGCGGCGCCGATCACACCGCGTCCCGGCAACGAGTTGCGCGGCGATACCCGGCTGATCACGCTGCTGCGGGGCGCGGTGGAGGCGGCGGCCGATGAGCAGGGCTGGGCGACGCTCAGCGTGGTCGGCAGCCAGATCGCCAATCGCGCCTCGTTCGATTCGCGCAACTACGGCTACCGCAAGCTGAGCGACCTGATGAAGGCCACCGGCCTGTTCGAGATGAAGAAGGAGGGCAAGCTGGCCACGGTGCGCGCGCTGCCACGCAAGACCGCTGGCAAGCGTGCGTCGGCGAAGGGCTGAGCGGGTGGCGGGTGTCAGCGGCGGACGCCGGCCACGCCATCCAGCACCCGCTCCGTCCTGAAGCCGGCTTTCTGCAGGCGCGCGGCCACTTCGCGTGGCACATCGCGGCCACTGGTGAGCCGGTTGGGGGTGCCGGTGTAGTGGAACAGCCGGCCGCCCGTGCGCAGCACGCGCGCGAGCTGGTCGTAGAACACCTGCGAGTACAGCTCGCCGGCGATGCCGAAGCGGGGTGGATCGTGCAGCACCGCATCGACCGAGGCGGTGGCGATCTGCGCGATTTCCTGTGCCACATCGCCCTGGCCCAGCTGCAGACGGCCTTGTGCCTGGGCGCTGGCGGGATCGGGCGACCATGGATTGAGGGTGCGCAGCCACAGCACTTCGGGACTCTTTTCGAAGGAGCGGATGCCGGCAGCACCGGCCTCCAGGCAGCAGGCGGCGAAGTAGCCCATGCCGCCGCAGGTATCGAGGATCTGCCTGCCGGCGGGCTGGATCAGGGCGACCTTGCGGCGCGCATCGTCCATCGGCGAGATCTGCGCGCTGACCAGCATCTTGATGCCGTCGATCTCGAAGGTCGGTACGCTCCAGGCGGTCGGCACCAGTTTGTACAGGCCGCTGCCGAAGCGCGATGCGGCGCTGAAGTCGGCGCCGTCCCAGTAATAGATGGTGCGGTCCCTGAGTTTGGCCGGGTATGGATAGGCCTGGCCTTGCCAATACCAGTGATCCTGCCCAGGTTGCGCCGCCGTGTTGCTGCGGCCCAGGTCGAACGAGCCTTCACAGTGCTCCTGGCCGCGTTTGCGCGCGGCCAACAGGGCATCAAGCAGCGGGCGGGTCAGCAGCGGGCCGGAATAGTGGGTCACGTCGAGGTCACAGTCCGGCTCAGGACCATGAGGGTCCAGCCGGAAGCAGGAAGGTCGGGCATCGTAACCGACATGGGCCGAACGGCGGTTGTGGGTCAGGGCGCGTATCGATCGCGTGATCGGCCATCGGCGCGGTGCGCCGCCTGCCAGCGTTGCGGGCGGGCCGGGTGTCGCCACACCCGGCATGGACATCGCCGCGCGTCGAGGGATTGTTGCAGCTGTGTGGCACGGCGGGCATGCCGATGTGAACGCAATTTCCCGTCGATGATCAGATCAGCGCCGGGTGTACTCGTTGAAGCGGCCGAATTCGGCCAGTTCATCCAGCACGTTCTTGCCGTGGGTGAGGATCTGCAGGGTGCGGTCGACGTCATCCCAGCCAGTGGCGCCGTGCTTGCCGCCGTGGAAAACATTGTTGCGGGCCACGCGCAGCAGGATCGCCACCGCCTGCAGCTCGTATTCGTTCTCGTCGAACTCGATTTCGCGCCATGCCAGCTTGCCGTGCCCGGTGCTGATCTGCTGCTGGGGCGCGGCGTTGAGCAGGGCCAGTGCATCGGCGGACAGGCTGTAGCGGGTGCGGTTGCTGCGCACGAACTTGTCCCAGCTCGGCTCGGCCTTCTTGCCGGGCTTGTCCGACTTCAGATAGCCGGCTTCCTTCATGCAGAACTCGAAGCGGGCGAAGGCGTAGAGGAACTCGAATGCGGTGTGTTCGAGCGCGGGGGTGATATCGGTCTTGATCATTTGCCGGTCCATTGCCGAGACGGGAGGGTGGCCGTTGCGTGCAAAGGCGGCGGAAACGGGAAGGCTCGCGCCCTACCCGTCGGGCGGTCGAAGGACGGCGGCGTGGGGCGCCAGTGTAAGGGAAGCGGCCGGGACTGCCGAATCGACCGTCACAGTCGATCCGGTGCTGGGCCAGCCGGGAGCTGGATGGATGCGCAAGGCGCGGACCTCCAGCGCGGCCGTGGCCGGGCCGAAGGTGGGACGCCCCCGCCTGGCTGTCAGTACACGTCGAAGGCGTAACCCCCACGTTCCAGCGTCGAAGCAGCCAACGATTCGATGATCCCGTCCTCGTTGCGCTCCAGCCCGCGGATGTTGCGGGCCATGCGTCGGCGTGCCTGGCGGGCGAACAGGCGTGCGATCTTCACCGCATCATCGGCCGCCGGGTGCCCGGACTGCACCAGACTGTCGGCGCGCGAGAGCACGCACAGGCCGACGAACAGGTCGATGGCGATGTCGGCCACACGCTTCTGCGCATGCTGCTCGTCGGCGATTTTCTTGCCATGCTTGCGCAGCAGGCGGTCGGAAGCTTTGGACAGTTCGACCACATATTTCTCGCACAGCCGGGCCAGCGGGCGCAGCGGCTCGGCGACCGGATGATGGATGCGGTCGGTGCCGTAGCCGGTGGCTTCGCGCATGCGACGGCCAGCGTAGTCGCCGAGCACGCCGAAGCCCTTGATCGGATCGTTGAAGATGCCGCCCACCGCACTCTGCAGCTCGCTCAAGGTCGCGCCCACGCCCTTGAGGCCGTTCAGCGCCACGTACAGCCGCAGGATCTCGTTGGTGCCCTCGAAGATCGACAGGATGCGGGTGTCGCGGGTCATCTGCTCGTACGGCAGCTCGCGCATGAAGCCGTTGCCGGCGGCGATCTGCAGCGCCTCGTAGCAGCAGCGCTGCACCGCCTCGCTGGCGAACACCTTGCTCATCGCCGCTTCCACCGAATAGTCGCTGCGGCCGCTGTCGATCAGGTGCGCCACCATCCACACCGTGCTCTCGGCGGCGAAACAGTCGGCGGTCATCTGCGCGATCTTCTCGCGCACCAGCCCGAACTCGCCGATGGCCTGGCCGAACTGCTTGCGCTCGTTGGCCTGCGCGCAGGCCATGCGGATCAGTGCGCGCATGCCGCCCACCGCGCCGCCGCCCAGCCCGGTGCGACCGCTGTTGAGGATGTTCATCGCCACCTTGAAGCCCTTGCCGACCGGGCCCAGCACGTTGGCCGCCGGCACCCGCACCTCGTTGAAGGCGACGGTGGTGGTGGACGAGGCGCGGATGCCCATCTTGTCCTCGTGCGGGCCATGGCTGACGCCGTCCCAGCCGGCTTCGACGATGAAGGCGGTGACCTTGCCTTCGGGCGTGTCGGTGCGCGCGAACACCGTGTAGAGGTCGGCGATGCCGCCGTTGGTGATCCAGATCTTCTCGCCGCTCAGGGTCCAGCTGCCGTCATCGTTGCGCGTGGCCCTGGTGCGGATCGCGGCCGCGTCGGAGCCGGCGCCGGATTCGGTCAGGCAGAACGCGGCGATCATCTCGCCGCTGGCCAGCTGTGGCAGGTAGCGCTGCTTCTGCTCGTCATTGCCGAACAACAGCAGGCCCTTCATGCCGATCGAGCTGTGTGCGCCGATGGTCAGCGACACCGAACTGTCGTGGCTGCTGGTCTGGCCGAGCACGCGCGCATAGGCGCCGTTGGACAGTTCAAGACCACCGTATTCCTCGGGAATGATCAGCCCGAACAGGCCCATGTCGCGCAGTGCCTGGATGAACCCGGCTGGCTGTTCGGCATCGCGGTCGTACTGGCGCAGCTCGGCGCCCTTGTCGGCCAGGAACTGGTCGATGGCGTCGGTCATCGCGCCGAGCATCTCGCGGTCGCGTTCGCGGATCTGTGGATAGGGGAACAGCGCCTCTTCGCTGATCTGCCCGAAGAACAACTGCTTGGCGATGCTCTCGTCCAGGTGCTGCGGTGCAACGGTATTCACGGAACCACTCCTTTGTGCGGTGAAGGCGGAAACAGGGCCGGTCTTCCGGCGCGATACCCCGATCATGCCCATGCCGGCGCCGATAGTGGAACTCGCCGTCGTTTTGCCGGTCTGTTGCCGGCTGCAGATGTGCCGTGACAGGGCCGGCAAATGCCTTGTGGACCGTTGCCCGATGGAGTCGCATGCGCCCAACCCGTTCGCCAGACCCGTTGTGGACCCGTGTCGTTGCACTGCTGGCAACACTGGCGGTGCTGTCGATCGGGTTGTGGCTGTTGTGGCAGCTGCCGCAGTCGCGCGATCCGTCGCCGGAGTCGCGCCTGCAGCTGCGCTGGCGGTTGCCGGCGGCGTCGCTGGTACTGGCAGGTGCGGTGCCATCGGTCAGCCAGTCGCTGCCATCGGCGACAGCGCCGCGCCCCCCGCCGATGACCGCGGACACGCAGGGCGATGATCTCTTCCCGCGTGCTATCCCGGCATTGCCGCCAGCAACGGATACGGCACCCGCCAGGTCGTCGCGGTCGCTGTATGGCAGCGACGGCCAGATCGTGCTGGCACCGCAGACCGTGCGCCAGGACAGGCAACAGAGCAATGCCGAGCGCGTGTTCGAACACCGCGATGAACTGGCCACGGGCGTGGGCGAGCGCGCGACGGCCAACCTGTTCTCCGGTACACCGGCCGGTACCCGTCAATCGCGCAAGGAGCGGCTTCTTTACGGGCGTGACATCCAGGCGGCTGAAGCGCGCCGTCCTCCGGATATCGCCTTCAACCCGTCGTTGCACGAACGTCCGTCGGATCTGGGCAGCGAGGCCAGCGGCGATGCCTACAAGGCCGCGCCGATCCGCTACGATAAAGCGCCCGGCCTGGACGGCGAGGCCAGCCGCCGGATCCGTGCGGCGCTGGGTGATCTGGAGCAGCGCTATCGGCGTTGCAGCCCGGCCCGGCGCAGCCAATGGCTGGCCCCGGCGCTCGCACAGTTGGAGGCGCTGCAGCGCGTGGAGTACCGATTCAACCACGGCGCCGATCCGGTGGAGGCCGAGCACAGCCTGCCCAGTGCCGCCGACAACGCCTATGACATGGCACGGCGTGCGTTGTGGGATGCGGAGCGGCGGATGAAGACCTGTAGCTGAAACGGGACTGTCCCGGCTGGGCCCGCAGGCGTGTTGGCGGGGACTCCGGGGTGGCTTGTCGAGGGGCCATTCACGCCATTGCCAGGCTTGCAGGAACCGCGCCACCGACACGATGTGGACATCCATCCGTCAAATGAGGACAGGTTTAAGCGCCAAGAACTTTTCAGCGATTTTCCCGTGCGTTTCATGCCTAGAATCGGGATTCGCCGAACTTTGGAGCTCCGATGAAGTCGATCACCCCCCTCGCCTGCGCCCTGGCATTGGCTACCACGCTGGGCTGTCAGGCGGCGCCCGAGTCGGCTCCCGCCGCGACCGCCCCTGCCGCTGCAACCGCGACTGGCGCAGGGGTCGCACCCGGCCACAGCCATGCACTGCCCAAGCATGCGCTGATTGGCTATCTGCACAATTTCGACAACGGCATCGGCGTGCTGCCGCTGGGCGAGGTCGACGACAGCTGGGACGTGATCGTGCTGGCGTTCGCCGATGATATGGGCGAAGGCCGGATCGCCTTCAATCCGGACCCGGCACTGGACCGTGGGCGCCTGATCGCCGATATCGCCGCCAAGCGCGTGCAGGGCAAGATCGTGGTGCTGTCGTTCGGTGGCGAGCTGGGCAAGGTGACCCTGAACACCCAGCACGATGAAGACAACTTCGTCGCCACCACCGCCGAGGCGATCAATGCCTTCGGCTTTGACGGTATCGACATCGACCTGGAAAAGGTGGCCGGCGTGGTGCATGACGCGCCGGTGACGCCGCACCTGATCTCGGCGGTCAAGCGCCTGCATGCGATGTACCCGAACCTGTACGTGTCGATGGCGCCGGAGCACCCGTACGTGCAGGGCGGCTTCGTATCGATGGAAGGCATCTGGGGTGCCTACCTGCCGCTGATCGATGGCGTGCGCGAGGAACTGGACCTGCTGCACGTGCAGCTCTACAACAACGGCGGCCTGCCGACGCCGTATCGTGCCGAGAAGTATCCGGCCGGCAGCGTGGACATGATGGTGGGCTCGGTGAAGATGCTGGTCGAAGGCTTCGAGCTGGCCGCCGGCAAGGGTCGCTTCGAGGGCCTGCGTGCCGACCAGGTGGCGCTGGGCCTGCCGTCGGGCCTGCGTGCGGCCGGCAACGGTTACGCCGCGCCGGCCGACATCAATCGCGCCTTCGACTGCCTGACCACTGCCACGCAATGCGACGAGGTGCAGCCGGCCCAGGCGTATCCGGATTTCCGCGGGGTGATGACCTGGTCGATCAACTGGGACGTGACCGATGGCCGTGCTTTCTCCGGACCGGTGGGGACGCACCTGCGGGCGGCCAACGCCGCGCACTGATCCAGGGGGTGGTGGCGCCGCGAGGGGAGTCGCGGCGCCACCTTTTTGGAAGGGCGCTGCGTCAGTCCAGAACGAAGTGCACCAGTGTCACCATTTCGCCGGCATCAAAGCCCGGATAGATCTGCCGCAGTACCTGCAGCAGCCCATCCGGCGAGCGGCAGCGCGGATCGTGCTCGTCGTGGAGATCGGCACAGGTCAGGGTGTCGAAGCGCAGCAGCCGCGTGCTCAGCACGACGGTGATGGCCGGTTCGTCCGGGTGCCGTCGCAGCTGTGCCCGTGACACGCCGTGCCAGCGCTCGCCACGCCGCACGCTGGTATTGCGGCCGGGATGGAACTGCAGATTGACGAAGTCCAGCAGCGGCAACTCACAGGCGGACATGGGCGGCTCCGGAAGGGTGGAGGCTGCATTGTCCGGCGTTGTGGCTGACGGCGGCAGTGCACGGTGGTTGGCCCGCCGGGGGTATGCCGGAGACAGGCGCGGGGCCACCATCGTGCAGGATGCCGACGGCTGCCTGCGGACCGTCCCGACGGCGGCTTTTCCGCCAGCATCGCGGGCTGGCATCGGCGCACAGGTTCCGCTGTCGGCCGCGGACGTCTATCGTGCCCGGTCCGCAGTGGTTTGAATGTCCATGGATCGCAAGTACCCGGTAATTGCCGTTGTCGTCCTCACCGGTGTCGCGCTGGCGGCCACTCTGCTGTGGACGCCACGCGCGCCGGCGCCTGCACCGCCGCCGCCGACACCGCTGGGCTGGCAGGCGCGGATCGACCTGCTGGGCGGTGACGGCGTGGCCGGCAACGGCACGGGTAGCGCGGCGCAGAGCCGCTTCAGTGATCCGTGGGGTATCGCCGTGGATGCGGCCGGAACCCTCTATGTGGCCGATGCCGGCGACAACAACCGGCTGCTCTACCGCTGGCTGGATGGACGCTTCCATGTGCTGGCCGGAGGCATCGAGGGTTTCGCCGATGGCCGTGGCGCGGGGGCGCGGTTCAACACGCCTTCGGGCATCGCACTGGACCGGCACGGCAACCTGTACGTGGCCGATACCGGCAACCACGCCATCCGCAAGGTCACGCCGCAGGGCGAGGTCAGCACCGTGGCCGGCGACGGCACGCCCGGTTACCGCGACGGGGCTGGTGCGCAGGCGCGCTTCAACGGGCCGATGGGGGTGGCGGTCGCCGGCGATGGCCGGATCTATGTCGCCGACACCTGGAACGACCGTATCCGCGTGATCGCGCCCGATGGCCGCGTCAGTACCCTCGCCGGCGGTGAAGGCCCCGGCTGGGTGGATGGGCCCGGTGCGCAGGCACGCTTCGATACGCCCACCGATGTGCAGCTGGATGCCGGCGGTGTGCTGTGGGTGGCCGATCTGCACAACAACGCCCTGCGCAACATCAGCGTCGACGGTGAAGTGAGCACCCGCGCCGGTTCGCCTGATGGCGGGCGTGTGCTGTGGGGGCCGATGACACTGGCGGTCACCCACGACGGCGTGGCCTATGTCGGCGAGCGGCTCAGCGGGCGCGTGGTGCAGGTGTCGCCGCATGGGCATGTGGTGGCGGTGGCGGGGGATGAAAGCCGGCGCTTCGCACGTCCCGCCGGGTTGGCACTGGCCGCGGATGGCAGCCTGTTGCTGGCCGATGCCGATGGCTACCGGGTGCATCACCTGGCCCCCCGCATCGCTGGCGATGCGCAGGTCCCGGTGCAACTGGGGCCGTCCCCGGACAACCCGCTGCCGCACAACCAAGGACGCTGGCCGCTGGCGCCGCAGCTGGGCTGGCATGAGGTGACCGGTACGCTGGGCGAGGTCCGCGGCAACTTCAGCGGCGAAAGCCGCCACCACCTGCACAGCGGGTTCGATGTGCGTGGCGATGTCGGCCAGCCGGTGCTGGCGATCGCCGCCGGCAAGGTCAGCAGCCCGGCGGCGACATGGAGCCTGGGCGGTCAGGCCGAGGGGCTGTCATTGGACAAACTCGACTACATCCACATGAAGGTGGGGCGCGACGCCGGCAACCGTGCGCTGGACCCGGCGCGCATGCAGCTGGTGTATGCCGATACGGGCAAGCTGGAGCGCGTGCGGGTGCGTCGTGGCACCCGCTTCCAGCCCGGTGACGTGCTGGGCAGCATCAACAATCAGGCGCACGTGCACCTGGCGGTAGGGCCATCGGGCTATGAGCGCAACGCCGTGCGGCTGGGCTTTGCCAATTACGCCGACAGCGTCGCGCCGACCATCGACGATATCGCCCTGCTCGATCGCAGCGACCAGCGCCTGACGGAAAAAGTGGACGGGCGTCTGCGTGTGCCCCGCGACGGTGGCGGTCTGCAACTGGTGGTGGAAGCCTGGGACCAGGTGGACCACAACCTGCCACGGCGTCGGCTGGGCCTGTACAGCCTCGGCTACCAGATCCTCGATGCGGGTGGCCTGCCGCTGCCCGGCTACGAACAGCTGCGGGCCAATCTGGTGTTCAACCGCATGCCGCCGCAGCGTGCCGCGGTGAAAGTGGCCTACGCTGCCGACAGCGGCATCACCGTGCACGGCAGCCACCGCACCCGCTTCCGTTATGTGCTGACCAACACCGTGCGCGACGGCGAACTGGCCACCGGCCTGTGGCAACCGGCCGAGCTGCCCGAGGGCGACTACATCATCCGCATCACCGCGCAGGACTACAGCGGCAATGCCGCCATCGAAGGCCGT
Source organism: Stenotrophomonas sp. JC08 (assembly GCF_052180205.1). Lineage (NCBI taxonomy): Bacteria > Pseudomonadati > Pseudomonadota > Gammaproteobacteria > Lysobacterales > Lysobacteraceae > Stenotrophomonas > Stenotrophomonas sp. JC08. The sequence continues at coordinate 368,642 of NZ_CP197473.1, forward strand.
GAGCTGCCGGTCAGGCTTGTCGATGCAGGGTAGGGGCAGGGCGCGATATTGCGCTGCCTCCCCGGTGATCGTCGTTTTCAATTGTTTGAGCCGCCAAGAAAAAGACCCCGGCACATAGGCCGGGGTCAAGAGGTCTAGCCTTGCTCGAGAGAGCCTGCTGGACTACTGCACTCAGAAGTCGTAGCGCAGTGCAAAACGGACGTAGCGCGGGGTCGAGTAGCTGATCACGCGATCGGTCTGCGCGTACGGATTTCCGATGTTGGTGATTTCGCCGTACTCGATGTAGTTCTGGGCGGTCTGGGCGTTGGTGACGTTGAACACGTCCACCGACAATTCCAGCTTGTCATTGAGGAAGGACGGACGATAGGCCGCGCCCAGATCCATACGTCCCACCCACGGCGTGGTACCCGCTGAACCACGCGGGGAAACCTTGCCATTGCAGTAGCGGTAGTACGGGCCGCCATACTCGACGGTGTTGGAGAACTCGCTGTCCGGATCCGGACCGGCATAGATGCCGGTGCAGTTCTTCGGGCGCCCGGACATCATCGTGAAGGTGGCCGAGAAGCGCCATTCCGGGGTGAACTGGTAGAAGCCGAACGCCTTCAGGTAGTGGCGGCGGTCGTTGGGCAGGTTGCCGGAGGCGTGGAACATCATTTCCGGGTGGTCCCAGTCCATCGTCTGCGACACGTCACCTTGCGCCACGTCCGACTTGAGCTGGCCTTCGGCGTTGCCGTAGTTGTGCGACCAGGTGTAATCCACCTTGCCGTAGAACCTGCCGTCAAACGGATGCTCCAGGAACAGGTCGATACCCTGGTAACGGCGCTTCAGCTTCGGGAAGCCCAGCTGCTTGGCGGACAGCGGCACGGTGACCAGGTTGCCGGTGCCATCGTCCAGCTGGAAGGTGTTGCCTTCACCCGGGTTGAACAGGCGGCAGTTGCCCAGACCATTGCCCAGATTCTCGGCGACTTCTTCGGAGTAGCCGTTCTCGATTGCCCAGTAGTACGCAGGACGCCAATCGCACATGTCATCGATGGCGCTCCTCAGGTCGCGGAAGACGTAGCGGGCACCGAACACCAGGGAGTCACCCAGCTGCTTCTCCATACCAAGGACGAACTCATCCTGGAAGTGCGACTTCAGGCCCTTGGCAGCGACCGATGCCGGATCCGGTGCCTGGCCATACTCCTGGTTGGAGGAGAACGGACCGTTGCCCAGCGGGGTCAGACCGAGCGGCACGCCGGTATTGGGGTCGATGCCAGTGAATGCGAAGTACTCGTTCGTGTAGGTGGAACCGGCGGCGCCACGCAGTGCGACGTTGTTGGGCATGGCCAGGTGATAACGGCCGGCGTTGGCGAACACTTTCAGCGACGAATCGCCGAAGACGTCCCAGCTGGCGCCCAGACGCGGGGCCCACTGGTCCTTCTGCTCGACATAGACGATGCCGTCGGCATTGAAGTTCTGGAACTGCTCGTTGCGGATGCCCAGCGACAGCAGCCAGTTGTCGTTGATCTGCCAGCGGTCTTCCAGATAGAACGCCTTCTGTTCGACCTTGAAGGTACCGCCGTTGGCGTAGACGTATTTGGAGACGTAGTCGCCATTGCCACCCGGGCCGCGTGCACCGCCCGTGCCGGGGATCGTGCTGTTCTCGTTGCCGGCGCCGGTGTTGTAGTAGATCCAGCGATAGCCGGGACCGGAAGTCATTTCGCCGGCGCGCGATTCCGAGTTCTGGACGTCATAGCCGGCGCGCAGGGTATGGGTGCCGACGCGCCATTCCAGATCGATACGGCCGCCATCGGTCTTGTCGAAGGCATCCGGGAAGTCGAGCTGGTCGTAGCTGCCGAAACGGACCGGGTTGGGGTTGTTGCGCGAGTCACTGACGAAAACCACCGACGGGTCATAGCCCCAGGGGGTGGCGATATGGTCCTGTTCCTGCTTGCCGTACAGGGCGGACAGGGTCAGGTTGTCGGTGAGGTAGCCGGTGTACTTGCCGATATACAGCTCGCCGCCATCTTCAAAGTAGTAGCCCGCATTTTTGGTGGTGCCGGGCTTGAAAGCGTCCGGATCCGTGTAGCGGTAGGAGTACTGGGACAGATTCTGCTTGGTGGTGTCACCGATGCCGGTGAATTCCAGCAGGTGATTGTCGGTGATGTACCAGTCCAGCTTGGCCAGCCAGCGCGGGACTTCGTAGTTGCGCTTGGAGTAGCCGTTGGGGGTGTTGCCGCGGGTGCCTACCGTGATGCGGTCCTGGTCTTCGAATTCACCGGAGGCGTAGAAGAACAGGCGGTCCTTGATGATCGGGCCGCTGACATAGGCGCCGTAGGTCAGCGAATCGGTCTCCTGCACGCTCAGGTTCTGGTACAACAGGCCGTCGGTGGAGAGGCCGTTCTTCGGGTAATAGATGTTGCGCGGGGTCGAACGCAGGCTCTCGGGGGTCCACAGAACCTGTGCCCCAGCCTTGAATTCGTTGGTGCCGCTCTTGGTGATGATGTTCACCACGCCACCAGTGGCGCGGCCGAACTCGGCGCCGTAACCGCCGGTGATCGCCTGGTACTGGCTGATGCCGTCGAACGGCAACGAGGTCGAGCCCAGGTTGGTCAGCGGGTTGGTGACGGCGTAGCCATTGATGTAGAACGCGTTTTCTGAAGCCGCCGAACCGCCGAAGGAGGCCACATTGCCGTAGCGCGAGTCCGCAGCGACCACGCCCGGAGTCAGCAGGGCAAGTGCGTTGATGTTGCGGCCGATAGGCATCTTGGCGATCTGTTCGGCGGTGAATACCGAGCGGGTGTCGGTGGAGGAGACGTCGATCGGGGACATCGCGCTGCCACGCACTTCGATGCGGTCCAGTTCGGTAGCCCCGGAGCCGCTGCTTACCGTGCCGAATGACACCTCGCTACCGGCACCCAGCTGCACCAGTACCTCGGGCTTGGAGGCAAGGACCTGGCCGTCACGCTTCAGTTCGACCTGATACTTGCCTACCGGCAATGCGGAGGCGTTATAACGGCCATTGGCGTCCACGCGGATCTCACGGGTCAGGCCGGTGTCGGTATTGCGGATCGTTACGGTAGAGCCGGGTTCACCACCCGCGCCATAGATGGATCCAGACGCGTTGGACTGGGCATTCGCCGTAGAGGCGAGGCACAGGCTCAGGGCGACGCATAGCGATGCCCGACGGATAGTCTTGGTTCTGATCATTGCGTTCTCTCTCTCCAGAAACACTGCAATCGATGGGCTTGGGCTTATGCAGAAGGCGCTGCCTTATGCAAGGCCCAAGGTGAACGAATGCTAACTCAGCCCTGCCGGGTTTTGAACAAAAGGTTAACGATTTTCGTGATTTTTATCGGGGCGAGGCTGTAACTCGTTGACTTTTTTGTTTTTTTCACAGCGCTCGCGCCAGTGTGGGCCAAGATGGGCAAAAGGCGCGCCCGATACGGCAGAGTTATGCTCAAAAACGTAGGAGCCAGGATTGCTCCTCGTGTCCGTGCAGCAGCGTGTGGTGGCACGGTTTTCGTTCATATCCACAGGGCGCAGCGTGGTGACCCTGTACAAGACGGAGGTGATGAAATGCTCAGGTATTTCCTGCTTTCTGCCGCCGTTGCGGTGGCATCAAATGTCCAGGCTGCTTCCCCGGCGCCCACACAAGAGGCCGCACGGATAGCCTGTGACCAGAACACAAGCCGTGTCCTGCCCGGCGACTACAACTTCTGCCTGGGACATAAATACTGGGAGTCTGGCAAGTACGAGTCCGCTCGGCAGATGCTGGAGCTGGCCGCTGGCTGGGGTAACAAGGCGGCCCAGCGGGCGTTGGGCGTCGCCTATTTCAATGGCGATGGACTCACCGAGGATCGACCGCTCGGTCTGGCGTGGCTGGCTCTAGCCGCAGAAAGGAAAGAGCCTGCAGCGGCAATGCTCTACAACTCGGCATTGGCGCGGACATCCGTGGACGAGCAGCGTACTGCTGTGCGCATGCTGGTGCAGCTTCGTGAGCGATATGCGGACGATGTCGCGGCGTTACGGGCGGACAACCGTTTCCAGCGTACCCTCCGCGAGATGTCCAGTAACCCTGTCTATGGGCGTGGGAAGTGCCTGCCCGGATCGGGAGGCCTGCCACCGGGCGCCGCCTTTGCCCAGGCTGTCGATGGTGCCGGCAACTGCAGCATGGCAGCTGATAACCGCTTTATGGCGGCACTTGAAAGGCGCTATGAAGTCTATTCGGAAGGATGGTCCAAGAGGCGGGTTGAACTCGGCAAGGTGGAGTCGCTGCGGAGTAATTGACCGGTGTGATGGCGAGCTGGGCCGTGAACTGCAGGATTCCCTGGCTTTGAAGACGGGGTAAGGCCCGGTGCCGGCTGTCTGTGGTGTGTACGGATACTTTTCACCGGATGCTAGCGCCGGTGGGCTCAAGTTCTGCTTCAGCAGGTTGAACCGGCAACGGATATTCCGCGCAGCGGCAGGAGCATGACGATGAAGTTGATACCGTTCCTTGGCTTTTACGGCCAGGCGCATGAGGCGATGGCGTTCTATGCCCGGGCGTTTGGCGGGCGGGTGGTGTCGGAGATGACGTACGGCGACATGCCGCCGGGCATGGGCAGTGACCCGGAAGGCTGTTGCGGTTTCCAGCCGCAGCCGGAGCACGTCGCCCACAGCCAGCTGGAAATCGGCGGCGCGGTGCTGATGGCCGCCGCCGGCCCGCCGGCCCGCCGGCCGATGGCGCATGTGCGACCACCATCAACGTGGATGTGGACAGCATCGAAGAGGCCGAGCGCGTGTTCGCGGCACTGGCCGAGGGTGGGCAGGTGCAGATGGCGCTGGCCGAGACGTTCTGGGCGCACCGCTGGGGCATGCTGCTGGACCGCTACGGCAAGCCGTGGATGGTCAACTGCATGAAGCCGATGGACGGCGGGCACTGACGATGGCCGCGACGCAGATGATCTTCGTCAACCTGCCGGTACGTGACCTGGATGCATCCAAGGCGTTCTTCACCGCGCTCGGCTACCGCTTCAATCCGCAGTTCACCAACCAGGACGGGGCCTGCATGGTGATCAGCGACAGCATTTTCGTGATGCTGCTGATGGAGCCGTTCTTCAAGGGCTTCACGACCAAACCGCTGTGCGATGCGCGCAGCCATACCGATGTCATCACCTGCCTGTCGGCTGGCAGCCGCCAGGCGGTGGACCAGCTGGTGGACAACGCGGTGGCCGCCGGCGGCAGCGAGCCGATGCCGGCACGCGACTACGGCTTCATGTACCAGCGCGGCTTCCAGGACCTGGACGGCCACCTGTGGGAAATCGCCTATATGGAGAGTCAGCCGGAGCCGTGAGCGGCGCGCGCCGGCCGTGTATTCCGGCACTGCCCGCATCCGGCCGGCGCTGGCTACACTCCGGTCACGTTGTCTGACTATCTGGAGTACCCGCGTGAAACGAGTCGTGATCAGCCTGTTGGCGATGTCCGTATCCACGGCCCTGATGGCCGCCCCGCCCCAGTTCGATGGCGCCCGCATCTCCGCCGACGTCAAGGAGCTTTCCTCCGACGCCTACGAGGGCCGTTCCCCGGCCACCGCCGGCGAGGAAAAGACCATCGCCTACCTGAGCCAGCAGTTCGCCGAGGCCGGCCTGCAGCCGGGCGGTGATCTGCACGATGGCAAGCGTCTGTGGACGCAGGCGGTGCCGCTGCTCAAGGGCGATATCGTCGGTACCCCGCAGCTGTCGCTGACCCGCGACGGCACGCAGCAGACGCTGACCCAGGGGCAGGAGATCGCCGTGCGCGCGGCGATGAATGGCGACAGCCAAGTCGCCATCACCGATGCCCCGCTGGTGTTCGTCGGCTACGGCGTCAAGGCGCCGGAGCGCAACTGGGACGACTTCAAGGGCGTGGACCTGAAGGGCAAGATCGCGGTGGTGCTGATCAATGACCCGGATTTTGAAACCGGCGCCGGCGACTTCGACGGCAAGGGCATGACCTACTACGGCCGTTGGACCTACAAGTACGAAGAAGGTGCGCGCCAGGGTGCGGCCGGCGTGCTGGTGGTCCACGAAACCGCACCGGCCTCCTACGGCTGGGCGACGGTGGCCGGTTCCAACACCAACACCATGTTCGACGTGGTCCGCGACAATCCGGCCGAAGCGCATCCGGCGCTGGAAGGCTGGATCCAGCGCGATCTGGCGGTGGACCTGTTCAAGCGCGCCGGGCTGGATTTCGAGGCGCTGAAGAAGCAGGCGCAGTCGCGCGATTTCCAGCCGGTGGAGCTGAAGGGCGAGACCTTCTCGGCCAACTATGCGGTGAAGAACGAGGTCATCACCTCGCACAACGTCGCCGCACGGCTGGAAGGTACGACCCATCCGGACGAGACCATCATCTACTCGGCGCACTGGGACCACATCGGCGTGGGCGAGCCGGATGCACGTGGTGACCGCATCTTCAACGGCGCGATGGACAACGCCTCCGGTACCGCGGCGCTGGTCGAGCTGGCCCGTGGTTTTGCCGCGCAGCCCAGGCCGCAGCGCTCGGTGCTGTTTTTGGCGGTGACCGCCGAGGAGAAGGGTTTGCTCGGCTCGGAGTACTACGCCAGCCATCCGCTGTATCCGCTGGCCAAGACCGTGGCGGTGATCAACATGGACGGCATGTCGCCGTACAGCCCGTCGCGCGATTTCGGCATCTACGGCTCGGCCAAGATGGAGCTGCTGGACAAGCTCAAGGACGTCGCCAAGGGCTGGGACATCCGCTACACGCCGGACCCGAAGCCGGAAGCCGGCCTGTTCTTCCGCTCCGACCACTTCCCGTTCGCCAAGCGCGGCGTGCCGGCGCTGTCGTATTCGGCCGGTCAGGACTGGATCGACGGCGGCGTCGCGGCCGGCAAGGCGGCCTCGGACGACTACACCGCCAAGCGTTACCACCAGCAGGGCGACGAATGGCAGGCCGACTGGACCTTCGCCGGTGCAGTGCGTGATCTGGAAGTGGTCTACACCTTGGGCGAGCAGCTGGCGAACTCGCGTGACTGGCCGAACTGGAGCCCGGAAGAGGCCTTCCGCGCCACCCGTGACGCAAGCGCCGCAGAGCGCAGGTAATCACCGGCCGCCCCTCTCCCGGTGACGGCAGAGGGGCGAGGGTTTACGGAAAACAGGGCCGCACCATGCGGCCCTGTCTGTTCAGTGCTTGATGTTGTAGCGCAGCGTCAGCTGGTACTCGCGACCGGGCTGGTTGTACCAGGCCACGGTTTCATACTCGCGGTCGAACACGTTGGCGGCCTTGGCCTGCAGCGTCCACGCGTCGCTGAGAGCGTACTCCACGCGCACATCGACGGTGCCGTAACCGGCCAGACGCACGGTGTTGGCGGCGTTGTCGAAACGGTGACCGCTGCCGGCGGCGGTCACGCCCAGGCGCAGCGGACCGAACGCCTTGTCCACGTCCAGACGGCCGCTGGTGCGCGCGCGGCGGGCCAGCAGGTTGTCGTAGGTGGCCGCACCGGAAGTGTGGTCACGCGGGTCGGTGAAGCTGGCCTGGGCGTTGATGTCGAAACCGGCCAGCGACACGAAACCGGTCAACTCGGCGCCGCGGATACGGGCTTCGGCCACGTTGACCAGCGCGAAGCTGCTGTCATAACCGATCAGCTGGTCGATGCGGGTTTCATAGGCGTTGAAGGTCCAGTTCCAGGTGTCGGCGTACTGGGCGATGCCGAGGTTCAGGCTCCTGGATTCTTCCGGCTTCAGCAGCGGGTTGCTGAAGCCCGGGTAGTACAGGTCGTTGAAGGTCGGTGCCTTGAAACCGGTGCCGGCGCTGGCGCTCAGGCGCAGGCCGTTGCCGAAGGCCAGGCCGTAACCGACGCTGCCGGTGGTGTGGTTGCCGAACTGCTCGTTGTCGTCATTGCGCACGGACGCCTGCAGCGAGTGCGCGCTGAACTGGCCCAGGTACTCGGCGAACACGCCGGTGTTGTCGCGGTTGTCCACGTCGAACGCGGTGGTGCTTTCGATCTCGTCCTGCTGCCAGTCGGCACCGACGCTGATCTGCTGGCCTTCGCCGAACTTGATGTCGCCCTGCACGGCGGCGGTGTCGCGGCGGGTGTCGAAGCTGCTGGCGAAGCTGCGCCTGCCGTCGGCGGCGAAGTAGGCATCGGCCTGGTCGACGTTGCGGCCGATCTGCGCGGTCAGCTGGAACGCGTCGGAAGCGGCCCAGGCCAGCTTGCCGCCATAGACCTGCTGGCGGTTGTCGGCTTCATTGCCGCCGAAGATGCTGCCGTCGTACTCGTTGCGGGCGTCGGAGTTGAGCACGTGGCCTTCCAGGCTCACGGTTTCACCCAGTGCGTAGCCGCCGCGCACGTTGATCGAGGTGTTGCGGTAGCCGTCACGGTCCGGCTCGTCGGCATAGCAGCCGGCGCCCCAGGGGTGTTCGGCATTGCCGGCGGTGCCGCGGCAGGCGTTGATGCCGTCGGTGCTCTGGTAGCCGCCTTGGGCCGAGATCCAGCCACGTTCGCCGCGGTTGCTGAAGCCGGCGCTGGCCTGGCGCAGGTTGTGGCTGCCGGCGCTGAGTGACAGGTTCTGCTGCAGGCCCGGGCCGGCGCTGCGGGTGAAGATCTGGATCACCCCGCCGATGGCTTCGGAGCCGTACAGGCTGGAACGCGGGCCGCGCACGATCTCCACCCGCTCGATCTGGTCCACCGGCAGGTCCTGCAGGGTCGGCATGCCGTTGGTGGCCGAGCCGATGCGCACGCCGTCCACCAGCACCAGCACCTGGTTGGAGTTGCTGCCGCGCATGAACAGCGAGGTGATCTTGCCGGCGCCACCCTGGTTGGTGAAATCCAGCCCGGCGCGGCCACGCAGCAGCGCCTGCAGCGAGCTGGCCTGGCTGCGCTCGATCTGCACGCGGTCGATCACCTGCACCGGCACCACGCTGTCCTCGATCGAGATCGGCGTACGGGTGGCGGTGACGATGACATCGTCCAGTTGCGTGGGTGCCTGTTCGGCGGTGGCGATGCCCGGCAAGGCCAGGGCAAGGGCGAGGGAAAGGGTGTGGCGGGACAGTTTCATGCAAGCTCCGGTACCTGCGCGCTCCCGCGCAGGACAAGTGGGGGAGGTTGCCAGACAGAGAACGGGAGACGGAGGTCGCGCGCACGGCGCCACAGCCGCCGCCATGCCCTCCGCATCGCAACCAGTCGGCTTCCGGGCCGGTCTCCGGACTCGCAGGCGAAGCGGCAGCTGCCGTTTCCGTCCAGACGCCTTCCCGTGCACTGCACAGTGGCGGTATGTCTGGCCTTGTCCTGCTTACCGTTGCGGGGGCAGTGCCGGAATGGCGGCCGCTGGAGTTCCAGCGGTACGCGGCACCGGCTTCCCGTTTCAACCCGTCGGCGTTTGCCGGGGGTCACCCGAAAGTGTGCGCATTCTATGCGATCACATGCCGTGCATGTGCGAAGCGGCGGAGATCCGGCCGCGACGGGTAAAATGCGCGATTGCAACGCAGTATCGGAACAGACGTGACAGAAATGTGGTTCGGGCAGGCCTGCGGGCAGCCGTCGCAGGAACACCGTCAACGGGCCATGGCCCGCCAGCGGCAGCTGACCAAGCCGGAGGGCGCACTGGGCCGGCTGGAAACACTGGCCATCGAGCTGGCCGCGCTGCAGGCCAGCGACCGGCCGCAGGCCGCACAGGTACCGGTGATCGTGTTCGCCGGCGATCACGGCGTGGCCGCGCGCGGGGTTTCGGCCTATCCGCCCGAAGTGACGGTGCAGATGCTGCACAACTTTGCCGCCGGGGGCGCCGCCATCGCGGTGCTGGCACGGGAGCTGGGCCTGCCGCTGCACGTGTGGGACGTGGGCAGCCGCGCCGCCGCGCCGGTTGCCGGCGTCGTCACCGACAAGGTCCGTGCCGGGACCGAGGATTTCAGCACCGCCGCGGCGATGTCGGAAGCCGATCTGGATGCCGTGTTCGAGGCCGGCCGGCGCGCGGTGGAGGGTGCCTGCGGCAACGGTGCCGACCTGCTGGTGCTGGGCGAGATGGGCATCGGCAACACCACCGCGGCCAGTGCGCTGGGGGCGGTGCTGGGGCCGGCGTCGCTGGACGAGCTGGTCGGCATCGGCACCGGGCTGGACGCGGTGCGCATGGTGCAGAAGAAGAACATCATCAGCCGCGCGCTGACGCTGCACGGGGCAGCCGTCGATGCCGCGCCGGTGCCGGGCCGGGAGGCGCTGCGCCGCGTTGGCGGGCTGGAGATCGCGGCGATGAGTGCGGCGATGATCGCTGCCGCACAGCGTGGCGTGCCGGTGCTGGTGGACGGCTTCATCGTCTCGGCCGCTGCCCTGGCGGCGGTACGGATCAATCCCGGCGTGCAGGCGTGGCTGCTGTTCTCGCACCAGTCGGCCGAGCGCGGACACATCCGCCTGCTGGAGCTGCTGCAGGCGCAACCGCTGCTGCAACTGGACCTGCGGCTGGGCGAAGGCTCCGGCGCGGCACTGGCATTGCCGCTGGTGCGCATGGCCTGCGCGCTGCACAACCAGATGGCCACCTTCGAGGAAGCGGCCGTGGCCGATCGCGACGGTCGGCGATGATCCTGGATCTGTTGCGGCACGCCTCCACCGGGCGTCACGGTCATCTGGACGGGCGCACCGACCCGCCGCTGGTCGACGGGGCGATGGATGCGCTGTACCGCTGCCATGCGGGAATCGGCTGGAGCCGGGTGATCAGCTCGCCGCGGCGGCGCGCGCTGGATACCGCGCACGCGCTGGTGGCCGGCAGCAACCAGTTCTGCGAGATCCACCCGGACTGGGCCGAACTCGACTTCGGCGACTGGGACGGCCTGCATTTCGATGAACTGCCCGCCGAGCAGCTGGCCGCGTTCTACGAGGAGCCGCATGCGGTGGTGCCGCCCAACGGCGAGTCGTGGCCGCAGTTCCAGGCGCGCATCGAGGCGCAGCTGCAGCGGCTGGTCGACGAGGACGAGGGTGATGGCCAGCCACTGCTGGTGGTCAGCCATGCCGGGGTGTTGCGACTGGCGGTCTCGCGCATCTGCGGCATGCCGCTGTCGGCGTTGTGGGCGATGCGCATCGACTACGGCACCCGCGTGCGGCTGCGTGTGGAGCGTGGCGAGGATGGCCAGCTGTGGGGCGAACTGCTGGAGCTGCGGCAGCCATGAGCGCGCGCCGGCTGATCCTGGCGATCCAGTTCCTGACCCGGCTGCCGACACCGCAGGTGAAGGACTTCCGCCAGGAGGATCTGAGCCGCTCGGCGGTGTACTACCCGCTGGTCGGGGCGCTGATCGGGGTGTTGCTGGTGCTGCCGCTGTACGCGCTGGCCGGGCGGCCGTGGCTGGCCGGGGCGATGACCCTACTGCTGTGGGTATGGGTGACCGGCGCGTTGCATCTGGACGGGCTGGGCGATGTGGCCGATGCCTTCGGGGCCGCGCACCGCAACCCGCAGCGCTTCCTGGAAGTGCTCAAGGACCCGCACATGGGCGTGTTCGGCGTGGTCACGCTGGTCATGCAGCTGCTGCTCAAGTTCGTGTTGCTGAGCGAGCTGGTCGCCAGCCCGCTGTGGTACGGCCTCGTGCTGGCGCCGGCATGGGCGCGCTGGGGCACGTTGTGGTGGAGCCAGCGGATTCCATCGCTGCATGGCGATGGCATGGGCGAGCGTTTTTCCTGGCAGCTGCGGCCGGCGGCGATGTGGTTGTGGGCACTGGCGCTGGCGGTGATCAGTGCGCCACTGGCGTGGCCGTTGTTGCTGGCCTTGCCGCTGGTGCCGCTGGTGGCAGTGTGGTGGAAACGCAGGCTTGGCGGTATTTCCGGCGATGGCCTGGGCGCCAGCGTGGAGGTGGTCGAAACCCTGCTGCTGCTGGCGCTGGTGCTGCTGCCTGCCGTGACCGCGTAGGAGCTGTAGGAGTGGCGCGAGTCGCGACGCCGCAGATCGCCCTCTGCCCGGTCCGCTGCTTCGTGGCTGCGCCACTACTGCGGTGATCAGTCTTCCCGGGTCTGGCCGGTTTCCTCGTCGTCAGCGTCGGCCTGTCTGTAGGTTTCACGCACCGGCCCGGCCAGTTGCGCCTCGCGCGGGGTCGGCAGCGCGGCCGCGGCGGCCTCGTAGTCGGCGACCAGCTGCTGGCGGCGGGCTTCGGGCACGTCCTGCCAGTGGCAGTCCTGCAGCGCGCCTTCCAGTGAATACAGCAGGTTGAGGCTGGGCTTGAAGCCGGCCCGGCGGACCTTCATGAATGCCGCCACCGGGCCCGCCGCGGCAAGGTCGGCCGGGCTGTGCAGGCCGACCTGGCGCAACCAGGCCGCGCTCTTCGGGCCGATATTGCGCAGGCGGGTGGTACTCACGTCAGGGACTCGATGAAGACCTGGGCGATGGCCTCCAGTCCGGCCTGGTCGTCGGCATCGAAACGGGAGGTGACGGGACTGTCGATATCCAGCACCCCGACCAGTTCGCCGTCATGCAGCAGCGGCACCACCAGTTCCGAGCGCGAGGCCGAATCGCAGGCGATATGCCCCGGGAACGCGTCGACATCGTCCACGCGCCGGGTCTGGCGGCTGCTGGCCGCCGCACCGCACACTCCCTTGGTAAGCGGGATGCGCACGCAGGCCGGCAAGCCCTGGAACGGTCCGACCACCAGCTCGGTGCCATCGAAGAAGTAGAAACCGGCCCAGTTGAGCTGCGGCAGCGCGTGGTAGATCAGCGCCGAGAGGTTGGCGGCATTGGCGATACGGTCGGATTCGCCGTGCACCAGTGCCCGCGCCTGGGCCAGCAGCTGGGCGTACTGTTCCGGCTTGCTGCCGGTGAGCGTTGCGGTCGTGAACATCTGCGCAGTGTAGCTGGCCGGCTCGCGTGTGAGCCGGGGGCGGGGGTGCTCAGGCGTCCTTGCCGGCGCTGGAACGGCTGGCGCCGGCCTGCCGCGGCTGTTCCGGTGACCCTGCCGCGCGGCGGCTGGCGGGACTCAGGGGCCGCGATAGCTGCAGCCGGAAGTGCAGGTCTCGTGCACCACCACTTCGCTGAGCAGCGGCAGGGCCGGTTTCAGGCGGTCCCAGATCCACATCGCCAGGCGCTCGCTGGTCGGGTTTTCCAGACCGGGGATGTCGTTGAGGTAGTGATGGTCGAGCTGGTCGTACAACGGCTGGAAGGTGGCCTTCAGGTCGCCAAAATCCATGATCCAGCCGCTCTCCTCGCCCGGTTCGCCGCTGACCCGCAGTTCGATGCGGAACGAGTGCCCGTGCAGGCGCGCGCACTTGTGGCCGGCCGGAACGTTGGGCAGCCGGTGCGCGGCTTCGAGGGTGAAGATCTTGAAAATATCCATGGGTCGATTGTATCGCCGGGTGGGGGTGGGCAATTCCTGCCGGGGCTTCAACGCATGAAGGCCGGCGGGTGCCGGCCTTCATGCAGGGCAATGCGGCGGGGGTCAGACGCTGCTGCGGCTCTGGCTGCCGCCCTGCCCACGGCCACGGCGCTGGCCGCCGCCGGGGGAAGCGTCACGACGTTGGCCGTTGCCGGTCGCCGCGCGCTGGCCGTTGGCCGGCTTGCGCGGACCGCCGTGGTTGGCATGGCCGCCACGCGGGCTGTCGCCGGTGGAACGACGTGCGCCATGACCGCCGTTGCCACGCCGCGGTGTCTTCTGGCCGCCCGGCTGCTCGGCCTTGCCCGGTGCGCTGTTGCCCCAGCGGATCGGCGTCTGCGGCTCGAAACCGGGCACGTCACGGATATCCATGTCCCGGCCGAGCATGCGCACGATCTGGCGCAGCAGCTTGACCTCGTCCTGCGCGACCAGCGAGATGGCCTCGCCGGTGGAGCCGTTGCGGCCGGTGCGGCCGATGCGGTGCACGTAGTCTTCCGGCACCATCGGCAGGTCGAAGTTGATGACCTTCGGCAGCTCGTTGATGTCGATGCCGCGTGCGGCGATGTCGGTGGCCACCAGCACGGTCACGCGGCCGGCCTTGAAATCGCCCAGCGCACGCAGGCGCTGGCCCTGGCTCTTGTTACCGTGGATCGCCGCGGTCTTGATGCCGGACTTTTCCAGGAACGTGGCCAGCTTGTCGCAGCCGTGCTTGGTGCGGCCGAACACCAGCGTCTGCACACGGGAATCTTCAGCCAGCAGGTGCAGCAGCAGTTCACGCTTGCGCGCGGTATCGACCGGGTGCACGCGGTGGGTGATGGTCTCGGCGACGGTGTTCTTCGGCGTCACCTGGATCTGCTGCGGGTTGCGCATGAATTCCAGTGCCAGCTGCTTGATGCTTTCCTCGAACGTGGCCGAGAACAGCAGCGTCTGCCGGTTCTGCTTCGGCAGCTTGGCGAGGATGCGCTTGATCGACGGCAGGAAGCCCATGTCGAGCATGCGGTCGGCTTCATCCAGCACCAGGATCTCGATCCCGGACAGGTCGACGCTGCGACGCTCCAGGTGGTCGATCAGGCGGCCCGGGCAGGCCACCAGCAGGTCCACGCCACGGCGCAGCACGTCCAGCTGGTTGCCCATGCCGACGCCGCCGTAGATGCAGGCGCTGGGGATGCGCAGGTACTTGCTGTAACCGCGCAGGCTGTCATGCACCTGGGTGGCCAGTTCGCGGGTCGGCGCCAGAATCAGCGCACGCGGCTTGCGCGGGCCGTTGCCCACCGGCTGCGGTGCGGTGCCCAGGTGCTGCAGCAGCGGCAGGCCGAAGGCGGCGGTCTTGCCGGTGCCGGTCTGCGCGCCGGCCAGCAGGTCGTGGCCTTCCAGGGCCAGCGGAATGGCCTGTTCCTGGATCGGGGTCGGGTTTTCGTAGCCCTGCTCGGCGAGCGCGCGCAGCAGGAAGGGCGCAAGGCCCAGGTTTTCAAACGACATGGAAAGCTCCAAAGACAAAAAACGCACGTCCGGCTGGACCTGCGTTGCTGATCGATACGATCGGCTGATCTCGGAGCGTTCCCGTAAACCGCGCTGCAAGATCGGGATGCAACCAACGCGGTGCGCTGGCTGGAATGCGTGACGAATGGCGTCGGAGTGGGGGCGGGCGGGCGGACGGGCCAAAGGCTCAAGTCCTGCACCGCCGGCGGTCCCTGAGGGAAACGGACGGCCGCTGGCAGACCGCGATAGTCTAAGGGATAGTCGGGACCGGCACAAAATCACCTGTTCAGCTTCTCAGCCGGATGGCTGTGTGAAGCCGGCCAATTCATTACACTTGAAACTTGTTTCCTCTGCAGACTGGACGTTCCCATGAAGCTTGGTTCCCTGAAGGAAGGCGGCCGTGACGGCACCCTGATTGTGGTTTCCCGTGACCTGACCCGCGCGGTGCGGGCCACCGGCATTGCCGCCACCTTGCAGCAGGCGCTGGAGGACTGGTCGAATCTGGCGCCGCGCCTGAACGCGTTGTACGAGGCGCTGAACGACGGCAGCGCCGCCGACGCCTTCGAGCTGGAAATGGAGGCGCTGGCGGCACCGCTGCCGCGCGCCTACGAGTTCGTCGATGGCAGTGCCTACCTGCCGCACGTGGCGCGGGTGCGCAAGGCGCGCGGTGCCGAGGTGCCGGAGAGCTTCTACACCGATCCGCTGATGTACCAGGCCACCAGCGCCGGTTTCCACGGCCCGCGCGATGCGGTCAAGGTGGTCAGCGAGGATTACGGCATCGACCTGGAAGCCGAGATCGTGGTCATCACCGATGACGTGCCGATGGCGGTCAGCGCCGAGCAGGCCGCCGGCCACATCCAGCTGGTCGGGCTGGTCAACGACGTCAGTCTGCGCAACCTGATTCCGGGCGAGCTGGCCAAGGGCTTCGGTTTCCTGCAATCCAAGCCGCGCTCGGCGCTGTCACCGGTGTTCGTGACGCCCGATGAGCTGGGCGATGCCTGGCGTGACTGCAAGGTGCATCTGCCGTTGCTCACCCACGTCAACGGCCAGTGGTTCGGCGCGCCGGAGGCGGGCGTGGACATGCAGTTCAACTTCGCCCAGCTGGTCGCCCATGCCGCCAAGACCCGGCCGCTGTCGGCCGGCGCCATCGTCGGTTCGGGCACCATCGCCAACGAGGACACCGCGCTGGGCGCGTCGTGTTTTGCCGAGCGTCGTACCGTGGAGGCGCTGCGCGACGGCAAGCCGTCCACGCCGTTCATGAGTTTCGGCGACACAGTCCGCATCGAAATGCTCGACCGCGACGGCAACAGCATCTTCGGGGCGATCGAGCAGCGCATCGAACAGGCGCACGGCGCCTGATCCGCGCGGCGGTGACAGAATCCTCATCGCCCGCCGCTATGGTTGCAGCATTAAAACGGAGTCAGGGACATGGATGAACGGCTGAAGCTCTACAGCTACTGGCGCTCCAGCGCGGCCTACCGCGTGCGTATCGCGTTGAACCTGAAGGCGCTGGATTATGCGATCGAACCGGTACACCTGGTGCGCGATGGCGGCCAGCAGCATGCCGACGATTACGCCGCGCTCAATCCGCAGGAGCTGGTGCCGACCCTGCGCCATGGTGAGCGGGTGCTGACCCAGTCGCTGGCGATCCTCGAATACCTGGATGAGCTCTGGCCCGAGCCGGCGCTGCTGCCGGAGGATTCGGACGGTCGTGCGCGGGTGCGCGCACTGGCGCAGCTGGTGGCCTGCGATATCCACCCGCTCAACAACCTGCGGGTGCTGCAGTTCTTCGACCGCGAATGGAACGTGCCGCAGGCCGAGCGCGACCTGTGGACGCTGCACTGGATGCGGGTCGGCTTCGAGGCGATGGAGGACCTGCTGGTCGCCGCACCGGAAACCGGCCGCTTCTGCCACGGCGACAGCCCCGGCATGGCCGATTGCTGCCTGGTGCCGCAGCTGTTCAACGCGCGCCGCTTCCAGCTCGACCTGGGGCCGTATCCGACCCTGCTGCGGATCGAACAGGCCTGCCTGGCATTGCCGGCATTCGATGCCGCGCGTCCGGAAAACCAGCCGGACGCGGCCTGAAATCGCGCCCGGCGGTCACATGCGCCGGGCCTGGTCGCATCACGGCAACGCCGCGGCAATCCCGGCGTTGATCCGCATGCCGGCAGCCGTTCGCGTTGCCAGCTGCCGCAGGGACGGGGCGCACTCAGTCGCCGATATCCTCGTTCCACAGCTCGGGGTTTTCGGCGATGTAGCGGCCCATCATCTCGATGCAGCCGGCATCGTTCAGGTCGATGACGTTGACGCCGGCCGCGCGCAGCCAGTCGATGCCGCCGCCGAAGTTGACCGACTCGCCGACCACCACCGTGCCGATGTTGAACTGGCGCACCAGCCCGCTGCAGTACCAGCACGGCGCCAGCGTGGTGACCATGATGGTGTCGCGGTAGCCGCGCTGGCGGCCGGCCTTGCGGAACGCATCGGTTTCGCCGTGGATCGACGGATCATTTTCCTGCACGCGGCGGTTGTGGCCACAGCCGAGCAGGCGGCCGTCGTTGTGGTACAGCGCCGCACCGATCGGGATGCCGCCTTCGGCCAGTCCCAGGCGGGCCTCGGCAACGGCGGTTTCCAGCAGGGCGCGATAGTCGGGCGTGGTGATCATGCGGCTTCCTCGATACGGGCGGGCCATGATAACGGCCATGGTTCAGCGTGCCGGCGGGGACGCGGGGCGGCGGCGGTGCGATAATCGCCACCATGAGCGAATCCCCTTACAAGACCGGCACCACCCATTTCGGCTTCCGCGACGTACCGGCCAAGGACAAGCAGAAGCTTGTCGGCCAGGTGTTCACCTCCGTGGCCGACAACTACGACCTGATGAATGACCTGATGAGCCTGGGCATCCATCGGCTGTGGAAACGCTATTTCGTCGCCACCGCGCAGGTGAAGCCGGGCGACCGCGTGCTCGATCTGGCCGGCGGTACCGGTGATATCGCGGTGCTGCTGAAGGAGCGCATCGGCGCCGAGGGCAGCGTGGTGCTGGGCGACATCAATGCCGGCATGCTGTCGGTGGGCCGTGACCGGCTGACCAACCGCGGCCAGGTGTCGGGCTTCGAATGGGTGCAGCTCAACGCCGAGGCGCTGCCGTTCCCGGACCAGAGCTTCGACCTGGTGACCATTTCCTTCGGCCTGCGCAACGTCACCGACAAGGACGCGGCGCTGCGCGAGATGTACCGCGTGCTGAAGGTGGGCGGTCAGGCGCGGGTGCTGGAGTTCTCGGAAGTGACGGTGGACTGGTTCAAGCCGGTCTACGACTTCCATTCGTTCAAGGTGCTGCCGAAGCTGGGCAAGCTGTTCGCCCGCGGTGACGCCGACAGCTACCAGTACCTGGCCGAGAGCATCCGCAAGCATCCGCCGCAGGAAGAACTCAAGGCGATGATGGGCGAGGCCGGATTCGGCCGCTGCCATTACAAGAACCTGAGCGCCGGCATCGTCTCGATCCACTCCGGCTACAAAATCTAGGAACGAGTGAAGAGGAGCCGGAAACCGGAGAAAGCGGTTCTGCTGCGCTCCTGTTTCTGCCTTCTCTCACTTCTCACTCCTTTTCACTCACTCCTTGCCGCAAAGGTATTCCATGCGTTCTCCGTTCCTGATGCTGCCCCTGGCCGTGGCGCTTGCCGCCGGTTGTGCCAAAGAGCCTGTCGCACCCACCGTCGACCCCGTCGCCGAGAAGCCCGCCGTCGCCGTGAATACCGTCAGCCGCAGCCACGATGAAAGCTCCTACGCCGAGCCGGACAAGATCGCCATCACCGACCTGGCGCTGGACCTGAAGGTCGATTTCGACGCCAGGCAGATCGGCGGCACCGCCACCTACACGCTGGAGTGGAAGGACAAGGCCGCCAGGCAACTGTTGCTGGACACCCGCGAGCTGAGCATCGAGAAGGTCGAGGCCGTGGCCGCCGATGGCAGCACCTCGCCGCTGCCGTTCACGCTGGCGCCGGCCGACAAGGTGTTCGGCAGCAAGCTGAGCATCGAGACCCCGGAGCAGCCGGCCACCGTCGCGATCACCTACCACACCGCGCCGACCGCCTCGGGCCTGCAGTGGCTGGAGCCGTCGATGACCGAGGGCAAGAAGCTGCCCTTCATGTTCAGCCAGTCGCAGGCGATCCACGCCCGTTCGTGGGTACCGCTGCAGGACACCCCGAGCGTACGCTTCACCTACAGCGCGCACGTGACCAGCCGCCCGGACGTAATGGTGCTGATGAGCGCCGACAACGACCCGAAGGCCGCGCGTGACGGCGACTACGCCTTCACGATGCCGCAGCCGATCCCGTCCTACCTGCTGGCCATCGCCGCCGGCGACCTGGTGTTCGAGCCGATCTCCGCGCGCTCGGGCGTGTGGGCCGAGCCGGCCATGGTGGCCAAGGCGACCCGGGAGTTCGAGGACACCGAGAAGATGATCGGTGCCGCCGAAAAGCTGTACGGCGAATACCGCTGGGGCCGCTACGACATGCTGGTGCTGCCGCCGTCGTTCCCGTTCGGCGGCATGGAGAACCCGCGCCTGACCTTCGCCACGCCGACGGTGATCGTCGGTGACAAGTCGCTGGTGTCGCTGGTCGCGCACGAACTGGCGCACAGCTGGTCCGGCAACCTGGTGACCAACGCCAGCTGGAAGGACATCTGGCTCAATGAGGGCTTCACCACCTACGTGCAGGGGCGCATCACCGAGGCGCTGTACGGCGCCGAGATGGCCGAGATGGAGCGCGAGATCGACCAGAGCGACCTGCTGGCCGAAGTGAAGGGCATGAACCCGGCCGACCAGGCGCTGGCGCTGCCGCCGCTCAACGAGCGTGACCCGGACGAGGCGCTGAGCAACGTCGCCTACGTCAAGGGCGCCTGGTTCCTGCAGTTCCTGGAACAGCGTTTCGGTCGTGAAGTGTTCGATCCGTTCCTGCGCGGCTGGTTCAACGACCACGCCTTCCAGAGCGCCAACACCGACCAGTTCGTCGCCTACATGCGCAAGAACCTGCTGCCGAAGAACGCGGCGGCGGTGACCGATGCCGAGCTGGACGCATGGCTGGAACAGCCCGGCATTCCGGCCTTCGCGCCCAAGGCTCGTTCGCGCAACTTCGCCGTGGTCGATACCGCGCGCATCGCCTATCTGGGCAGCGACAGCGTGCCCAGCAACCAGGTCACCGGCGAGTGGGGCACGCAGGAGTGGGTGCGGTTCATCGATGGCCTGGGGCAGGTGCAGCCGCTGGAGAAGCTGGCACAGCTGGACAAGGCCTACCACTTCACCGGTACGCCGAACGGCGAGATCGCGATGCGCTGGTATCCGCTGGCGATCCGCAGCGGCTACAGCGAAGCACAGGCCGCCGCCGGCGAGTTCATCCAGACCGTGGGCCGGCGCAAGCTGGTGCTGCCGATCTATGCCGAGCTGCTGAAGACGCCCGAAGGCCTGGCTTTCGCCAAGGACGTGTTCGCCCGCGCCAAGCCCGGATACCACCCGATCACCACCGCGTCGGTGGAAGACATGATCGCCAAGGCCGAAGCTGCCACCTCGACGCCGGCGCAGTAACCCGGTTCGATGCGGGATCCAGACCAGCGGCGGGCATTTGCCCGCCGCTGGTGTTTCCGCGTGCTGGCAGTGCCGGACATCGGCGCGCTGCTCCCGTTCCGGATGCGTGGGTTACCGCTGCGGATGGCACGGTGTGATGTGGGCAATCGCCTTCATGGATGTTTAAAGTGGACGCCGTTGCGCGGCATGGCTGCGCCCGTTTCCATGGAGTTGCCTTGATGAAACCGTTGATCCTCGGCGCGCTGTGCGCCATCGCGCTGGCCGGTTGCAGCGATCCGGAAGCCGAGCGCCAGAAGCAGGCTGCCGCCGCCGCGCAGGAGCATGCGCGCCAGGAGCTGGCCGCCGAGGCCATCGCCAAGCAGTACGACAGCGCCGTGGCCGCGGCGGAGTGGGAAAAGGCGCGGGTCCACGGCGTCGCGTTGCTGGACCAGTATCCGCAGTCGGAGGTGGCCGCGCGCATCGAACCGGAACTTGCCGGCATACGCGAAAAAGCCGAGGCCGCGCGCGAGCTGCGGCGCATGCAGGCGCTGTGGAGCTACAACCAGGTGGCGGTGAAGGGCGGTGCGCAGCGTTCGGCGATGCTCTACAGCAAGGAGCGGGTGGACGTGGGCGGCAGCGGCCCCAAGCCGGTGCAGCTGGTGTTCCGCGACCATCCGCAATGGAAGCGGCATGCCTATCTGGTGCTGCAGGCCAGCGATTTCGCCAAGGCCTGCTACGGCAGCTGCCAGGTCACGGTGACGGTGGATGACCAGCCGCCGCGACGGATGGCCGCACACCGTCCGGATACCGACGAGGCCATCGCCATGTTCATCACCGACAACCGCGGCCTGTGGCGGCTGGCGCGCAAGGCCAAGGTCATCCAGATCCAGTTCCCGGTGAAAAACGGCAGCCAGCCGACGGCGGTATTCGAAGTCGGCGGGCTGGATGGCAGCCAGATGCCGGCCGGCTGGGACTGAGCCGGGCCGTGCGCACGCATTGAACGGGGAGGGCGTGATGGATGTTGCAATCGTGGTGGTGGTCAGCCTGCTGGCCATCGCCCTGCATGTGGTTCTGTACCTGCTGTTCCGGCGCTGGATGGACCGCGATCTGGCGCTGTCTTTTGCCGGGGATGACCCGGGCAAGCGCGACTACATGCTGCAGTGCCTGCAGCGCGCCAAAGGTACCGGTATCCGTCGGGCCGATCTGCCGGCTTGGCTGCAGCGCGAGGCGGCGGACTACCGCGGGTAGGGGCTGCGTGGTGTGGGCCGGCACCGTCTGGCGGGCCGTCTTGATTCCGCCTGCAAACGGAAACGGCACCCTCGGGGTGCCGTTCTGCCTTCATCCCGCCAATTGGATCAGAGTGCGTAGCCGAACTGCTGCTTGAACTGCTCGTTGAATTCGGCGAAATCGAAGCGCTGGTTCTGGGTGCCCGGGTGTTCGACCTTCAGCGCGCCCATCAGGTTGCCCATGCGGCCGATGGTCAGCCAGTCGTAGCCCTTCTCGATGCCGAAGATCAGGCCGGCGCGGAAGGCGTCGCCGCAACCGGTCGGATCGACCACGCGGCGCTCGTGTGCCGGCGGAATGGTGTAGCTCTTTTCCGGGGTGTGGATGATCGCGCCCTTCGGGCCCTTGGTGGTGATGTAGGCCTTGACCCGGGAAACGATTTCCTTCTCGTCCCAGCCGGTGCGCTGCTGCAGCAGGTTGGACTCGTAGTCGTTGACCACCACGAAGTCGGCCTGTTCGATGAAATCGCGCAGTTCCGGGCCGTTGAACAGCGGCATGGCCTGGCCCGGATCGAAGATGAAGGGAATGCCGCATTCGCGGAACTCGGCGGCGTTCTGGATCATGCCCTCGCGGCCATCCGGGGAGACGATGCCGATGGTCACGCCCGGCACGTCGCGCACATGGTTCTCGTAGGACTTGGCCATCGCGCCCGGGTGGAAGGCGGTGATCTGGTTGTTGTCGTGGTCGGTGGTGATGAACGCCTGCGGGGTGAACATGTCATCGATCACCTTCAGCTGCGACATGTCGATGCCGCATTCCTGGAAATGCGCGCGGTACGGGCCGAAGTCCTGGCCGACGGTGGCCATCGGCACCGGCTTGCCGCCCAGCAGCTGCAGGTTGTAGGCGATATTGCCGGCGCAGCCGCCGAATTCGCGGCGCATGGCCGGCACCAGGAACGACACATTCAGGATGTGCACCTTGTCCGGCAGGATGTGGTTCTTGAACTGGTCCGGGAACACCATGATGGTGTCGAAAGCAAGGGAACCACAGATCAGAGCGGACATCGCGAACAGGCCTATACGGGGAGAGGGGCACCACGCTGCGGGCGCAGGCGGGCTGGCGCGGACGGCGCGCCAAAGTGCGTAAGGTTACCGGCTGTGATCGCGCACGACCAGAACCGGAGCTGTCCGCTGGCGTGCCTGGAGGGCCGGAAGCCCCGGTTCACAAAGGATTCTCCTTGCCCGCACCGGGGCGGGTTGATAGGCTAGCAGACCTTGTTTTCTGCCCATTTTTTCGCCATTTGGCGTGGGCACGACACCCCTCAGGATCACTTCCCAGATGTTCAAGAAGCTGCGTGGCATGTTCTCCAATGACCTGTCCATCGACCTGGGCACGGCCAACACCCTCATCTATGTGCGCGGGCAGGGGATCGTGTTGAACGAGCCGTCGGTCGTGGCCGTGCGCCAGGATCGCGCCATCGGCGGCACCCGTTCGGTGGCGGCGGTCGGTGCCGAGGCCAAGCAGATGCTTGGCCGTACCCCGGGCCATATCACCACCATCCGCCCGATGAAGGACGGCGTCATCGCCGACTTCACCTACACCGAAGAGATGCTCAAGCATTTCATCAAGAAAGTGCACAAGTCGCGCGTGCTGCGTCCCAGCCCGCGGGTGCTGGTGTGCGTGCCGGCCGGCTCCACCCAGGTCGAGCGCCGCGCGATCAAGGAGTCGGCCGAGGAGGCCGGTGCGCGTGACGTGTTCCTGATCGAGGAGCCGATGGCTGCGGCGATCGGTGCCGGCATGCCGGTCACCGAGGCGCGCGGCTCGATGGTCATCGACATCGGCGGTGGCACCACCGAAGTGGCGGTGATCTCGCTCAACGGCATCGTCTACTCGTCTTCGGTGCGCATCGGTGGCGACCGCTTCGACGAGTCCATCACCAACTACGTGCGCCGCAACCACGGCATGCTGATCGGCGAGGTGACCGCCGAGCGGATCAAGGTCGAGCTGGGCTGCGCCTATCCGCAGGCGGAAGTGATCGAGATGGAGATCACCGGTCGCAACCTCGCCGAGGGTGTGCCGAAGATGATCAAGATCAACTCCAACGAAGTGCTCGAAGCCCTGCACGAGCCGCTGTCGGGCATCGTCTCGGCGGTCAAGCTGGCGCTGGAGCAGACCCCGCCGGAACTGGGCGCGGACGTGGCCGAGCGCGGCATTGTGCTGACCGGTGGCGGCGCGCTGCTGCGTGACCTGGACAAGCTGCTGTCGGAGGAAACCGGCCTGCACGTGCAGGTGGCCGACGATCCGCTGACCTGCGTGGCCCGCGGTGGCGGTCGTGCGCTGGAGCTGGTGGACATGCACGGCAACGAGTTCTTTGCGCCGGAATAAGGACGGCAGACACGGAGCCGGAAACTAGGCATGAAAGTGCATCGGCTTCCCCGGCAGTCCCCGCGCCTCGCGGGTGACGGTCGCGCTTTCCCTCCGGCTCCCGCTGCGCGCCGCATGACCGGAATGGCATGCGGGCGGCTGTTTCCCATTCTCCATTCCCCGTTTCCAGCAGCTGCGTCGTGCCCCCTTACGCCGGTCCTCCCGTAGCCTCCCGCCAGGGTGACAGCAGCAGCGCGTTGCGCCTGCTGGCCTACCTTGCGCTGGCGATCACCCTGATCGTGCTCGACGATCGCGGCGCCTGGCTGTCGCGCCTGCGCAGCCAGGCGGGGGTGCTGGTGCAGCCGGTGTGGGCGCTGGCCGGGCTGCCGGGGCGGCTGGGTTCCTCGGTCAAGGACAACGCCGCCAGCCACGGCCAGCTGGTGGCCGAGAACCGCGAGCTGCGCAACCAGCTGCTGCTGGCCAACGCCCGCCTGACCCGCCTGCAGACCGCCGCGCTGGACAACGCGCAACTGCGTGAACTGCTCAACGTGGCCGAGCGCAACGGGCTGGACGTGCAGCTGGCGCCGATCCTGGATATCGACCTGGACCCGGTGCGGCAGCGGCTGGTGCTGGCCGCCGGCAGCCGTGACGAGGTGCATGTCGGCCAGGCGGTGATCGACGCCGGCGGGCTGATGGGCCAGGTGATCGAAGTGACGCCGCTGCATTCGACCGTGCTGCTGCTGACCGACCCGGACCACGCGGTGCCGGTGACGGTGGCGCGCAACGGCGTGCGCCTGATCGTCTACGGGCGTGGCGACCGTCTGGAGTTGCGCGACATCCCGCTCAGCGCCGGGGTGGAAGTGGGCGATGAGGTGGTCACCTCCGGACTGGGCGGGCGTTTCCCGTCCGGCTTTCCGGTCGGCAAGATCCTGAAACTGCGCCCGGATGACACCCATGCCTTCCTGGTCGGCGAGCTGGAGCCGGCGGCCAAGCTGGACCGTGGCCGCGATGTGCTGCTGCTGCGCTCGGTGGAAACGGTCGCGCGCCAGCCGGTGACCAGCGGGCTGGAGCCGGCCGCGCCCACTGCTGGAGCCGGCGGTGCAGCGCCAGCACCGGCGGAAACGATGCCGACCCCGCCCGCCACTGCACCGGCCCCGGCTGATACGGCGGTACCCACCCCGGCGGAGGCTGGCCGATGAGCCGCCTGCGCAACCGCGGCTGGGTGCTGCCGGCCAGTTTCACCCTGGCACTGCTGTTCGGGCTGCTGCCGTTGCCGGAGCTGCTGCTGCCATTGCGCCCGTACTGGCTGGCGCTGGTGCTGGCGTACTGGGTGATCGAGACCCCCGACCGGGTCGGGCTGGGCTTTGCCTTCTGCATCGGCCTGCTGGCCGACCTGATGTTCGGCGGCATCCTCGGCGACCAGGCACTGCGGCTGGTGGTGATGGCCTTCATCCTGCAGCGCTTCCGGGCCCGCATCCGCTTTTTCCCGCTGTCGCAGCAGGCGCTGGCGATGGGCGGGCTGCTGTTCAATGACCGGGTGATCGACGCCGCCATCCATCTGCTGGCCGGTGAGCGGCTGCTGCCGTGGAGCTACTGGTGGGCGCCGCTGCTGGGCATGGCGCTGTGGGTGCCGCTGTACCTGCTGCTGGATGCGCTGCGGCTGGGCAAGCGCAGGCGCTGAGCATGATCAGCCGTCGCCAGAACAAGAACCCGCATGCCGAGGCCGAGCAGTTCCGGCGCCGCGCGGCACTGGGCTTCGTTGTGGTGTTGCTGGCGCTGGGGTTGCTGGGGGGCTGGTACTTCAAGCTGCAGGTGCTCGACCACGACATCTACGCCACCCGTTCGGAAGCCAACCGCATCAAGGCGCGGCCGGTAGTGCCCGGGCGCGGGCTGATCTACGACCGCAACGGCCGCCTGCTGGCCGAGAACGTGCCCGCGTTCCGGCTGGACGTGACCCCGGACAAGGTCAAGGACATGGCGGCCACGCTGGAAGGGCTGCAGGAGATTTTCGCGCTGGATGAAGAGGACATCGAGCGCTTCAACCAGTCGCGCAAGGCGCGCCGCGGCTTCCTGCCGGTGACGCTGAAACTGCGGGTCAGTGACGAGGAAATGGCGCGCTTCGCGGTGGACCGCTGGCGTTATCCGGGCGTGGAGCTGGAGCCCTACCTGACCCGCCGCTATCCCTACGGCGAGCTGTTCGGCCACATCATCGGCTACGTCGGCCGGGTCGATGACAAGGACCTGGAGGAGCTGGGCGAGGGCAACGCGGCGCTGACCCACATCGGCAAGTCCGGACTGGAGCGGTTCTACGAGGCGCAGCTGCGCGGCAGGATTGGTTACGAGAAGGTCGAGACCAATGTGCAGGGGCGCGCGATCCGCACGCTCGGCCGGGTGCCGGCGCAGTCCGGCACCGATCTGCGGCTGTCCATCGATGCCGACCT
Organism: Stenotrophomonas sp. JC08; assembly: GCF_052180205.1. Classification (NCBI taxonomy): domain Bacteria; kingdom Pseudomonadati; phylum Pseudomonadota; class Gammaproteobacteria; order Lysobacterales; family Lysobacteraceae; genus Stenotrophomonas; species Stenotrophomonas sp. JC08. The sequence goes on from NZ_CP197473.1 coordinate 394,997, forward strand.
GCAGCGGGCGATGGTGGCCGCGTTCGGCGAACAGGAAGGCTCGGCGGTGGCGATCGATCCGCGCACCGGCGAGGTGCTGGCGATGGTCAGCCTGCCGGCCTACGACCCGAACCTGTTCGTCAATGGCATTTCCCATGCCGATTTCAAGCGGCTCAACGAGAACCCGTCGCGGCCGCAGTTCAACCGGCTGGTGCTGGGCGGCGTGGCGCCGGGTTCGACGGTGAAGCCGTTCCTCGGCCTGGCCGGGCTGGACAGCGGCCTGCGCCGTCCGGAAGACAGGGTGCTCTCGCGCGGCATGTTCTACCTGCCCGGCGTCAGCCGCGGTTGGGGCGATGCCAACCGTGGCGGGCATGGCTGGACCGACCTGCGCAAGTCGATCTCGCAGTCGGTCAACACCTACTACTACCAGCTCGGCGTCGACATGGGCATCGAGCGCTATGACCAGTACATGGGCGAGCGCTACGGCTTCGGCCAGCCCACCGGCATCGATCTGGCCGGCGAGATCGCCGGCATCCTGCCGTCGCCGGCGGCCAAGCTGAAATTGAACAGGGAGCGCTGGTATCCCGGCGACATGGTCAATGCCAGCATCGGCCAGGGCTTGTGGAAAGTGACGCCGCTGCAGCTGGCGCGCGGCGTGGGCGGGCTGGCCAGCGGGCAGCTGCGCACCCCGCACCTGGTGACGGAACAGCGTTCCGGCTTCGATGGCGACTGGGTGCCGATGCGGCAGCCGGCGGCCACGCCGATCAGTCCCAACCCGGCCAATGTGCAGGCGGTGCGCGAGGGCATGATGGCGACCATGCAGCCCGGCGGCAGTGGCTGGCGGGTGGCCGCCGGTGCGAAATACCGGATGGCCGGCAAGACCGGTACCGCGCAGGTGATCAGCCGCAAGGGCACGGCGGCGGTCAACCCGCGCAGTCTGCCGATGCACCTGCGCCATCGCGCGCTGTTCATCGGCTTCGCCCCGGCCGAAGACCCGGTCATCGCCATCGCCATCGCGGTGGAGGGGGGCGGCTATGGCGGCTCGGCGGCGGCGCCGATCGCACGCAAGGTGTTCGATGCCTGGTTGCTCGGCGAACTGCCCGATGGCCTGCAGCCGCTGGATGCAGAGCGTGGCACCGTGGCCATCGGCGTGACCGGCTTCGATGCCGCCGACGTGACGCTGCGCGCGCGCGGTGAGCAGGCCGCGCTGCTGCTGGAGGACAGGCCGGTTATGGTGGGTGCGCCCGCCGTTCCGCCAGCGCCTCCACCCGGGATGCCGCCGGCCGATGCGTCGCTGCCGGCGACCGGGCCACGTCCACCCGCATCCGGGGAGGTTCGGCCATGAGGGACTTTCTGCGCTGGATGCTGGAGATGGGCCAGCGCCTCACCCGCGGGCTGGACTGGCCGCTGCTGGCGGCATTGCTGGCCTTGATGGGCATCGGCCTGGCGGTACTGGACAGCGCCGGCGGCCAGGGGCTGGTGATCGCGCAGGGAGCGCGTTTCGTGGCCGGGCTGGCAGCGATGTGGGCGATCGCGCGGGTACCGATCCTGCGCATCCGTGCCTGGACGCCGGCGGTCTATGCGTTTTCGATGGTGCCGCTGCTGGCGGTGTTCGTGCTGGGCACCGGCAAATACGGTCGGCAGTGGCTGGATCTGGGCTTCTTCTACCTGCAGCCGGCCGAACTGCTCAAGGTCAGCCTGCCGATGATGGTGGCCTGGTATCTGAACCGGATGCCGCTGCCGCCGCGGGTTCCGGTGGTGCTGGTGGCGGGACTGATCATCGCCGTGCCCACCGGCCTGGTGATGCTGCAGCCGGACTTCGGTACCGGCGTGCTGATCGCCGCCAGCGGCGTGTTCGTACTGCTGTTGGCCGGACTGCCGTGGTGGTGGGTCGGAGTCGGGGTGGGTGGCGTGGCGGTGGCGGCGCCGGTGGCGTGGTTCTGGCTGCTGATGCCCTACCAGAAGGACCGCATCCTGATGTTCCTGGACCCGGAGAGCGATGCGCTGGGTGCCGGCTGGAACATCATCCAGTCCAAGATCGCGATTGGCTCCGGCGGGCTGACCGGCAAGGGCTGGGGACAGGGGTCGCAGTCGCACCTGAATTTCATCCCCGAGCAGACCACAGATTTCGCGTTCTCGGTGCTCAGCGAGGAGCTGGGCTGGATCGGCGTGGCGGTGGTGCTGGCGCTGTATCTGTTCGTGATCGGCCGCTGCCTGTGGATCGCGGTGCAATCGCGTGACGGCTATTCGCGCCTGCTTGCCGGCGCCATGGGACTGTCGCTGTTCGTCTATGTGCTGGTCAATGGCGGGATGATTTCCGGCCTGCTGCCGGTGGTGGGCGTGCCGATGCCGCTGATCAGCTATGGCGGCACCTCGGCGGTATCGCTGCTGGCCGGCTTCGGGCTGGTGATGTCGGTGCGCAGCTACAACCCGGTGCATGGCGGCTACGCCTGAGCGGCGGGACGGGTCTGTGCGCCAGCCGCCGCCGGGGTTGGCAGGGCGGTGAAGTCCGCGGGTTTCGGGGCCGTGTAGTCCCGGCGTCCTAGGGGACATGGCGGCCCGGTTTCTCCTGATGGCAGGTGCGGCATGCGCGAACAATGATCCTGATCAACACCGCCGCTTCACAAATGTTTCACAATGCCGGCCATCGTTGGCTGCGGCAGCGCCACGATGGTCGGGCTGTCCTGCGGGCAGTCCGACAAGCCGGGAGCGTTGGCGGAGCGTGGGGAGACGCACCGCCGCTACACGCGGCCCGGGTCGAATACCGGTCGCATCTGTGGGATGGGGATGCGGCCGGTATTTTTTTCCAGGTACGGTTCCGGCTTTGCGTATTCATCTGAACGACAACGCCGCTGCTGCTTCCGGGCCCTGATCCGACGCCCGTTTCGCGCTTCAATCCTGTTGAGATTCATGGTCTTATTGATGGAAATTCATCTTTGACCTGTTAATGTCGCCCGATGATCAAACACGCCCTGGTTTGCTGTCTCACCCTTGGCCTGGTTGCCTGCGCGACTCCACCGCAAGCGCCTGTACCCCCCGCCGCTGCCGGGGCGGCGCCGCTCGATCCGCAGGCCGCACCCGCCGAGGCGGTGCCCGAGGCCAAGGCCGACCTGCCGCCGGTGGACCTGACCCCGGTGCCGTTCGAGACCGCGCGTGCCAATTTCGTGCGCGACACCGCCGCCCGTTACGGAATCCCGGCGGCGACCATTGAAGCCACCCTGGCGCAGGCGCAGATCAAGGAATCGATCATCACGGCGATGGCGCGTCCGGCCGAGCGGGTCAAACCGTGGAACGAGTACCGGCCGATGTTCATCAGCCAGGCCCGCATCGATGGCGGCCGCGCGTTCCTGGCCCAGCACCGCGAGCAGTTGCAGCGGGTGCAGGAACGCACCGGCGTGCCGGCCGAGGTGATCGTGGCGATCATCGGCGTGGAAACCAGCTATGGCAGGAACGCGGGCAACCATCGCGTGCTCGATGCGCTGTACACGCTGGCGTTCAAGTATCCGCGCAGTGGCGATCCGGCCAAGCTGGAGCGCGAGGTACGCCGCGAGCTGTTCTTCCGCGACGAGCTGGCCAAGCTGTTCGAGCTGGGGGCACTGGAGAAGCTCGACATCACCGCGCTCAAGGGCAGCTATGCCGGGGCGATGGGCATGGGCCAGTTCATGCCGTCCAGCTATCTGGATTACGCCGTCGATGGTGACGGCGATGGCCGCCGTGACCTGTTCAACAACCGCGATGACGTGTTCGCCTCCATTGCCAACTACTTCGTCAAGAAGGGCGGCTGGGTACGCGGTGGCACGGTGGCGGTGCCGGCCACGCTGGAAGCCGGTCGCGAGGAATTCAATCCGGTCGACTGGGCACCGAGCCATACGCTGGCCGAGCTGGCGGCGCGTGGCTACCAGCCGCTGACCGCGGTGCAGGCGGCCAATGCCACCGCCACCCCGATCACGCTGGAAGGCAGTGAAGGCAAGCAGTACTGGCTGGGCTTCCAGAACTACTACGCGATCACCCGCTACAACATCTCCAAGATGTACGCGATGGCGGTGTTCCAGCTGTCGCAGGCCATCGCCGGCAAGGAGCTCCCGCCGGCATGAACAGCAGGTGGCTGGTTCCCGCGTTGATCGTGCTCGGGCTGGCCGCCTGCAGCAGTGCGCCGAAAAAGACCGCGTCCAGCGCCGGCGCGAGTGCCGGCACGGCGGTCGCAGGTGGCGGAAGTGCCGCTGCCCGCCCCCGCTGTCCGGAGGGCTCGCCTTACGCCAAAGCGCAGGAAGACCTGTCCACGCGCGGCAACTACACCGCCGGCGGGTTGTACAAGCCGGGAGTGAAGGACAGCACGCCGGACTACGTCCCCAACGTGGACTGCATTCCCGAGCCGCTGGTCACCGATGAGCCGCGCTCGACGGTGGGCAACAAGTCGCCGTATTCGGTGCTGGGCAAGTCGTACCGGGTGCTGGAGCGAACCGACAACTATGTGGAGCAGGGGCTGGCCTCGTACTACGGGCAGAAATTCCATGGCCGGCTGACCTCCAACCGCGAGGTGTACGACATGTACGCCTTCACCGCCGCGCACAAGACCCTGCCGTTGCCGAGCTTCGCGCGGGTGACCAACCTGGACAACGGTGAGTCGATCACCGTGCGCGTCAATGACCGAGGCCCGTTCCACGAGGGCCGGGTGATCGATCTGAGCTACGCCGCCGCGGTCCGGCTGGGCATCACCCAGCGCGGCACCGGCCGGGTGGAAGTACGCGCGCTGACGCCCGGCAGCGAGACGGCCGGCGACAGCCGCCGTGCCCGTCGCGAGCGTGCCGCTGCGAGCGTGCCGGCCGCCACTCCGGCCCGCGGACCGGCCGCCAGCAGCATGGACCAGCTGGTGGAGAAGTTGCCGCCGGCGCAGCCGGTCGCCACCAGCGCCGGACGTATCGATAGCGCAACCGGCGGCAGCGACGTGCGCGTGGCGACTGGCCGTCCAGCCACCGTCAGTGCCGCCACTGCGGCGCCGGCCGCGGTCAGCGTACAGCCGTTGCCGCCGTCCACCGCGCCTGCCGCGCCCGTTGCCGCCAGCAGAACGGTGGCGGCCACGCCGGATCCTGCTGCGCGTGCGCTGGGCAGCATCCTGCTGCAGGTCGCCAGTTTTTCCAGCCGTGACAATGCCGCCCGCGCGCTGGGCCAGCTGTCCTCGGCCGGGATCGCCGGCGCCAGCCTGAGCGATATCGTCAGCGGTGGTCGGACGCTGTGGCGGCTGCGGGTGCCGGCCAGCGACCATGACAGCGCCGCCGAATTGGCCGGGCGCATCGCCGGGCTGGGCTTCGGCAAGCCGCAACTGGTGCGCGATTGAACCGGGCCATTGATTCGGGCCCTTGACCCCGGCCATACACAGGTGCCGCGGTCACCGTGCCAGCGCCCTACAATGATCTCCGCATTTTCCTCGTCCACCAGGAACCGTTTTCCAATGAAATTCCGTTTTGCCGCCGTCGCACTGGCCACCACGCTTGCCGTGGGCATGGCTTCCGCCCAGACCCCCTCTCCGATGCCGGCTCCGGCACCGGCTGCCGCGGCCGCCCCAAGCCAGGTAGCGACACCGCCGGCGCCGGTTCCCTCGACCGCCACCGCCTGGGTGCTGATGGACTACGCCACCGGCCAGGTGCTGGCGGGCGAGAACATCCACACCCCGCTGCCGCCGGCCAGCATCACCAAGGTGATGACGTCCTATGTACTGGCCGCCGAGGCCAAGAACGGCAAGATCGGCCCCGACGACCAGGTGATGATGAGCGAGCGCGCCTGGCGCGAGGGCGGCGCCGGCACCGACGGCAGCTACAGCGGCTTCCCGGTCAACCAGACCGCGCGTCTGGAGGACATGGAAAAGGGCATGGCGATCCAGTCCGGCAACGATGCCGCCATCGCCCTGGCCGAACATGCCGCCGGCAGCCAGGAAGCCTTCGCCGCGCTGATGAACAGCTACGCCGCCAAGATCGGCATGAAGGACTCGCACTTCGTCAACGCCCACGGCCTGACCGCCGAAGGCCACCAGTCCAGCGCCTATGACCTGGCGCTGCTGGGCCGCGCCTTCGTCCGCGATTACCCGGAAACCTACGCCTACAACAAGATCAAGGAATTCACCGTAGGCAACATCACCCAGCCCAACCGCAACCAGCTGCTGTGGCGCGATGCCAGCGTGGACGGCATCAAGACCGGGCACACCGCCGCGGCCGGTTATTGCCTGATGAGCTCGGCCCAGCGCGGTGACCAGCGCCTGATCGCGGTGCTGATGGGCGGCGCCTCGGAGCGGCAGCGTGCCAACGACAGCCTGGCGCTGCTGAACTGGGGGTTCCGTTTCTTCGAAACCCATCGTCTGTACGAGCCGGGGACGGCAGTGACCACCCAGCATGTGTGGAAGGGCAAGGCCGACGAGGTGCAGCTGGGCGTGGCGCAGCCGCTTCTGGTCAGCGTGCCGCGTGGCCGTTACAGCGAACTGAAGCCGAGCATGGATGTGCCCAGGCAGCTGGTGGCACCGATCGCCGCCGGCCAGCAGATCGGCACGGTCAAGGTGGCGCTGGATGGCAAGGTGGTGGCCGAAGCACCGCTGGTGGCGGTGCAGGCGGTGGAAGAGGGTGGCTTCTTCAAGCGCCTGTGGGACGCCTTCATGATGTGGTGGAAGTCCGAATAAGGACACGCTGCAGATGTACGCAAAAGCCGGCGCTCGCGCCGGCTTTTTCTTTTTCCGCTTGTTTTCCGCCGTGTTGCTAGAGCGTGCGGCTGATCGTGAAGCTGCCGAATACCGGTGTTTCCCGCTGTCCTTCGAATTCGCGGGTGAGGTGGTAGCGCCCCAGTGCGAATTTCCACTTGTCACGCATCACCGCCACGCCGTAGCCGATTTCACCCACCAGAGGGCGTTTGTCCACGCGGTGGCTGCTGCGGAAGGTGTTGCCGTCCAGGGTGATGTCGCGCAGCACCCAGCGCGCATCGCTGCCGAGGAACACATGGCCGGACCAGCCGCGAATGCGCCCGGCCCGGGTGGGCGCGGTGTTCTCGCCGGCCGGCCGCATCGAGGAGCTGCCGAAGTCATCGGGCAACTTCCAGCCGAAACGCAGCTCGGCGCCGGCGTTGGCATAGGTCGCCAGGTTGCCGAGGGCGCCGCCCCAATGGCTGATCGCATCCCAGCCCCAGCCGGCCGGGTTGCCGTCTGCCGGCCAGCGTTGCATGCGCTCGTGCAGCAGCTTGAATACCGGCTCGTTGTGCAACTGGTTGTCCCAGCCCTGGAATTTCTCGTCTCCGAGCAGGCCGTGCACCGCATCCTGCACCTGCTTGCCCTGTGCCGAAGGCCCGAGCATGCCCAGGGCGAGCTGGGTGGTGCGCAGGTGATTGCCGCTGCGGGCGTTGTAGCCGAAGTTGGCCAGCAGGACGGCGGCATAGGGGCGATCGTTTTCGATCAGGTCGCTGCGGGTGCTGTCGGTAGGCGTGAACAGCCCCTGGCCGAAACTGAAAATCATGTTCTGCTGGTCGAAACCGCCGGGGTGAAGTTTTTCTAGATGGCGGTTGGTCCAGCGCGCCAGCCGTGGCAGGCAGGGATCGTCGGTGTAGTCCTTCAGGTTCGGCGATACCAGGGTGAACATGGCCCCGTTGCTGTAGCCCTGGTCCTGCTGCTTGCCACCGAGCAGGTCGTTGTCGACACGGAAGTTGATGGCAGGCGGGTGTTCCTGCAATGCACTGCTGGCGCATTGCGCGGCTGCCGGCAACGGCATGCCCGATGCGGCGCCGGCAAGCAGCATCAGCCATGGCAACAGAGAGCTGTTTTTCATCTTTCTCCATCCAGATCGACCGTCAGGCGCGCAGCCTACCGGCACGGCAGGCGTGGCGCAGCGCCTGCCAATGGACACAGTGTTGTGGTGATGATCGCGTATACGGGCAAATGACAGGGGCAGTGCCAGGCACCTTGGAATCGTGTCCGGCCGTGGGGCGGCGTGTGTGGCGCGACCGCGCGCAGCTGTGACCGGGTTCGGGAAAAACAGGGCGCAATGATGGAAACCTGCGTATTGCCTGCGGTAGCATCCGAGTCGACCGGCCTCGCGCTTGCCCGATCGGTACGTTGAAGGATCAGGATCTGCCGCAAGGTTTCTAAACCACAAGGAACGCACCTCGACAGGTGCAGGTAATGGGGAACACGTATATGCGCACTGTATTTTCGCCGCTGTTCGTTGCAGCGCTCACCGCGGGTATTGCTGCGGCGGTCACCAGCCAGCCGGCCGAGGCGGCCTTCAAGCAGAAGGGTACCCAGGCGCAGGAGCAGCGCAAGGAAGCTGCGGCGCAGATTCCCACCTGCCAGCGCCCGATCGGCACCCTGTCGGTGATCGAGCCGGAAGATGCCACCCACTGGTGGACCGGCCAGCAGCTGCCGGCACCGTCGCGCCTGATCAAGGCCTTCGTCAACCGTTCGCGCTGCTTCACCCTGGTCGATCGCGGCGCCGGCATGGCCGCCGGCCAGTTCGAGCGTGAGCTGGCCGCCAGTGGCGACCTGCGCGGGCGCTCCAACGTCGGCAAGGGCCAGATCCGCGCCGCCGACTACGTGATGATCCCGGACCTGGTCTCGCAGAACAGCAATGCCGGCGGCAATGCGGTCACCGGCCTGCTGGGCGGGCTGATCGGCGGCAAGGCCGGCGCGGTTGTCGGTGGCCTGAATTTCCGCAGCAAGACCGCCGATGTGGTGCTGACCGTCACCGACGTGCGTTCTTCCGAGCAGGTGGCCATCTCCGAAGGTTCGGCGCGCAAGAGCGACATGGGCTTCGGTGCCAGCGGTGGCCTGTTTGGTGGCAGCGGGCTGGGGGCCGCGGGCGTGGGCGGCTACGCCAACACCGAAATCGGCCAGGTGATCACCATGGCTTACCTGCAGGCCTATACCGATATCGTCGCCCAGCTGGGCGGCTTGCCGGACGATGCGTCGGCGGCGGGTGCGCACCAGGCGGTCACCGTGACCCGTGCCGGTCGCCTGCTGGCCAACTCCAAGGGCACCGGCGCGGCTGTGCGCTCGCTGGAGCCGGGCATGATGCTGTACCCGACCGGCGTCAAGGAAGGCGTGATGTGGGAAGTGGAGGACGAGATGGGCAACAAGGGCTGGGTGTCGTCCACCATGCTCGAGCTGTCCAGGTAAGTCCCGCACGTTCAGCAACGATTTCGCCACGAGGGGCCGCGTAAGCGGCCCTTCGTGTTTCCGTGCGGGGCGGTCTTGGGTTTGACGGCCGGCACCCCGATAATGACCGGCATGGAAATCAAGTCCGACAACCCTGAACACGGCTTCCAGTTTCCCGGCACGTTCGAGCTCAGCGCCATGGGCACGGCCAATACCGGGCTGGAAACCGAGCTGCCGCAGCTGCTGGAAAAAGCCGGCGTGGAAGTGCTGGCCGAGCGCATCACCTGGAAGCATTCGTCCAACGGCAAGTACGTCTCCGTACGGATCAGCTTCAAGGCCGACAGCCGTGCGCAATATGACGCCGCGCACGAGGCCCTGCGCAACCATCCGGAAGTGAAGTGGACGCTGTGAGCGCTGCGCAGGCAGCGCCGCGTCCGGCGGTGCTGCGTGACCTCGGCCGGCAGGGATACGAGCCGGTCTGGCATGCGATGCAGCGGTTCACCGACAGCCGCGATGACGCCACCGCCGACGAGGTCTGGGTGGTCGAGCACGATCCGGTGTTCACCCTCGGCCAGGCCGGCAAGGACGAGCATGTGCTGGCGCCGGGTGACATCCCGGTGCTGCACGTCGATCGCGGCGGCCAGGTGACCTACCACGGTCCCGGCCAGATCGTGGTCTATCCATTGCTGGACCTGCGCCGGCTCGGCATCGGTGTGCGCGACTACGTGTGCCGCATCGAACAGGCCATCATCGACACGCTGGACGAGTGGAACATCGGCGCCGAACGGCTCGAGGGCGCGCCCGGCGTGTATGTGGGCGGTGCCAAGGTGGCCGCGCTGGGCATCCGCGTGCGCCGCGGCTGCAGCTTCCACGGACTGGCGCTGAATGTCGCGCTGGACCTGGAGCCGTTCCACCGCATCAACCCCTGCGGTTACGCCGGGATGCAGGTGACCTCGGTGCTAGACTTGGGCGGCCCTTCCGGGATCGCTCCGGTCAAGCCGGTGCTGCTGTCCCATCTGGCCCGGCAGTTCGGTCTCGAGCTGCAGCCCACTCCCGGATTGCCCGATCTGACTACGCGGCTCTGAGGCCGTCGATACCGCCATGACTGAAACCACTCCGCGCTCCATTCCCCTGCAGGTCCTGCAGGACGACACGCCGTCCGCGCCGCTGCAGGCCGGTGCAAAGCAGCTTGGCGGCGACAAGATCGGCCGCTCGCCGGTGCAGTTCGCCGATGCGCCGGTGCTGCGCAAGCCGTCGTGGATCCGGGTGCGGATTCCCTCGGGCAATGCGGTGGCCAACCTCAAGGCCAAGCTGCGCGAGAACCGCCTGGTGACGGTCTGCGAGGAGGCCAGCTGCCCCAACATCCACGAGTGCTTCGGCCACGGCACCGCCACCTTCATGATCCTCGGCGAGGTCTGCACCCGCCGCTGCTCGTTCTGCGACGTCGCCCATGGCCGGCCCAAGCCGCCGGATGCCGCCGAGCCGCTGCACCTGGCGCAGACGGTCAAGGACATGGGCCTGAAGTATGTGGTGGTGACCAGCGTCGACCGTGACGACCTGCGTGACGGCGGCGCCGGCCACTTCGTCGACTGCATCAGCGCCATCCGCGAGTTCAGCCCGGGCACCCGCATCGAGATCCTGACCCCGGATTTCCGTGGCAAGGGCCGCATGGAGCGCGCGCTGGACATCCTAGCGGCCAATCCGCCGGATGTGTTCAACCACAACATCGAGACCGTGCCGGACCTGTACCGCAACGTGCGCCCAGGCGCGGACTACCAGTGGTCGCTGACCCTGCTGAAGAACTTCAAGGCGCAGCATCCGTCCATTCCGACCAAGAGCGGCATCATGCTCGGCCTTGGCGAGACGCTGGAGCAGGTGCAGGCGACGCTGCGCGACCTGCGTGCGCACGACGTGGAGATGGTCACCATCGGCCAGTACCTGCAGCCGACCGCCCATCACCACCCGGTGCTGCGTTACTGGACGCCGGAGGAATACAAGGCGCTGGAGGTCTACGGCTACGAGCTGGGCTTCACCCATGTCGCGTCCGGGCCGATGGTGCGTTCCTCCTACCATGCCGACCAGCAGGCGGCCGGTGCCGGCGTCGCGGTCTGAAGACCTGCCCCGCTGGCTCCGGCGGGGTTCACATCGCGCTGCCATGCGGCGGCTAGTCTGGCCGCAGGCGGGTGACAAGTGCCGAAACTTTCGGCACTGTCGACGTGTCCGACTCCCCCGCAACCTCCCCATCGTCCGGTCGCCACGAGTATTTTGATGAACTACCGAGTTTCCGCTTTCCTGCTGGCCTTCGCGTTGACCGTGCCGGCCGCATTGCTGGCGCGTGCCGACACTCCCGCGTTGCCCTCGATGGCCACGGCCGACCAGGCGACCACGTCCAAGCTGGTGTACGGGCTGCTTTCCGACAGCCGCTACGCCTACCGTCCGCGGCCACTGGACGCGGCGACCTCGCAGGATGTGTTCAAGCGCTATCTGGAATCGCTGGACGGCGGCAAGCAGTTTTTCACCCGCGAGGACGTGGAGCGGTTCGCGCCGCTGGCGGCCGGCACCGGCAATGCGATCCGCACTGGCGAGCTGGATCCGGCCTTCCAGGTGTTCGCGGTCTACCGCCAGCGGGTGACCGAGCGGGTGGCCTATGCCCGTGCCCTGCTCAAGCAGGAGCCGGATTTCACCCTCGACGAGCGCTTCGAGTACGACCGCAAGGACGTGCCGTGGGATAACGCCACCGCACTGGACGAGCTGTGGCGGAAGTCGGTCAAGAACGACTGGCTGCGGCTGAAGCTGGCCGGCAAGCCGGCGGCCGATATCCGCAAGACGCTGGACAAGCGCTACGAGCGCCTGCTCAAGGGCATCAATGAATGGAAGAACGAAGACGTGTTCTCCATTTTCCTCAATGCCTACACCAGCGCGGTGGACCCGCATACCGACTATTTCACCCCGCGTACCGCCGAGAACTTCAACCAGGCGATGTCGCTGTCGCTGGAAGGCATCGGCGCGCAGCTGCAGCGCCAGGACGACGTGGTGGTGATCCGCGAGATCATCGCCGGTGGACCGGCGGCGGTGGATGGCACGCTCAAGCCCGGTGACCGCATTGTCGGCGTCGGCCAGGGCAAGTCCGGCACGCTGGAAGACGTGATCGGCTGGCGGATCGACGATGTGGTGGCCAAGATCCGCGGCGCCAAGGACACCCAGGTGCGGCTGGAATACATCCCGGCGGCCGAGGGCCTGGATGGCAAGCACCGCATGGTGACCCTGACCCGGCAGAAGGTGCGGCTGGCCGAACAGGCCGCCAAGGGCGAAACGCTGACCATCCCCGGTGCGCCGGGTGAGGGCGAGCGCCGCATCGGCATCGTCAAGCTGCCGACCTTCTACCAGGATTTCGAAGGCCGCCGTCGCAACGCGACCGACTACGCCTCGGCCACCCGCGATGTGGCCAAGCTGCTGGCCGGCTTCAAGGCCGACAAGCTCGATGGTGTGGTGCTGGACCTGCGCAACAACGGTGGCGGTTCGCTGGACGAAGCGATCGAGCTGACCGGGCTGTTCATCGAACAGGGGCCGGTGGTGCAGGTGCGCGAGTCCGGTGGCCGTGTCACCGTCAACAGCGACCGCAATCCGGCGGTGGCGTGGGATGGCCCGCTGGCGGTGCTGATCAACCGCGGTTCGGCTTCGGCCTCGGAGATTTTCGCCGGCGCCATCCAGGATTACGGCCGTGGACTGGTGATCGGCGAGACCAGTTTCGGCAAGGGCACCGTGCAGAACGTGGTGCCGCTGGACCGCTGGCCGGCCAGCGAAAAGGAACGCTTCGGCCAGGTCAAGCTGACCATCGCCCAGTTCTTCCGGGTCAGCGGCTCCTCCACCCAGCACAAGGGCGTGGTGCCGGACCTGGCGTTCCCGGCCAGTGTCGATGCCAGCGAATTCGGCGAGAGCACCTACGACAACGCCCTGCCGTGGACCCGCATCGCCGCGGTGACGCACACCCGGTACGGCAATTTCGCGCCGATCCTGCCGCGGCTGGAATCGCGCCATGCCGCGCGTATCCAGAGTGAGCGCGAGTTCCAGTGGTGGGAGGAGGATGTGCAGCAGTTCCGCACCGAGGCGGCGAAGAAGTACCTGTCGCTCAACGAGGCCGAACGCCGCGCCGAACGCGACCGCCAGGATACCCAGCGCAAGCAGCGCCAGCAGATCCGCAAGGAACTGGGCCTGCCGCTGGATCCGCTGGCCGAGGACAGCAGCGATGACGGCCTGACCGGCAACGAGCGCGACATCGTCAAGGATGCGGAGCGCGAAAAGGCCGCCGAGAAGCGCCCGGATCCGCTGCTGCGTGAATCGGCGGCGATCCTGGCCGATGCGGTCAACCTGCTGGAGAAGGACCGGCCGCTGTCGGCGCAGGTGCTGCCGCAGTCCACCGCTCCCGGCCGCTGGGCGGACTGAGGCGCGTCCCGGCAAAACCTGATGGGCCCTGACGCCGTCAACGTCGCATGACGTTGGCGGCGTTATGCTGTGGGCCCTCTCCACCGGGAGTGCCCATGCGCCGTTTTCGCCCGCATGTGCCGGCCGCACTGGCCCTGCTGATGCTGGCCGGTTGTGGTGGCAAGGCCGCCAATACCCCGTTGCTGCGCGAGTCGTTCGACTCCGGCGACACCTACACCCGCAATGTCGACAGCACTCCGGCACAGGCCTACGAGGCCGCGCGCCGCGCGCTGCTGGGGCAGGGCTATGCCATCGTCCGTGCCGATGCGGGCAGCGTGGAGGCCAACAAGAATTTCCAGCCCAGGGACGAGGTGCACGAGCAGCTGGTGCTGCGGGTGTCATGCGCCGCCCGCGCCGACGGCCGTGCGCAGGTGTTCGCCAGTGCGGTGCAGGATCGCTATGCGCTGAAGAAGTCGCCCACCTCCGCCAGTGTCGGTGTGGGGGCACTGGGCTCGGTGTCGCTGCCGTTCGGCGGCAATGACGACTCGCTGGTGCGCGTGGCCAGCAGCACGGTGCAGGACGCGCAGTTCTATCGCAATTTCTTCCAGCGCCTGCAGCAGTACGTAAGCGAACTGGCGCCAGCGGCAGGCGGGGAGGATTCGCAATGACGCAGCAGCGGCGCGCACGTGCAAGGGCGGGTCGCAGCGTGGCGTGGCTGTGCATGGTGCCGGGCCTGCTGTCGGGCAATGCGCTTGCCGGCTGCAACGTCGAGCTGCTGCGTGAGCTGGGCTGGCAGGTGCGACTGGGTGACAGGGCACAACCCGAGGTGGCTGCCGGCAATCCCTGCCAACGGGGCAGCCTGGCCCAGGCGCATGCGCAGGGTGAGCTGCAGTTGCGGCTGCCGATCGGCTACGACGAGGACAGGCGCGAGCAGCTGGCGGCCCGCTTGCTGCAGCAGCCGGCCAGCCGTTGCGCCTTCGCCTTCAAGCTGGGCGCTGCCGCACGGCGCGCCAGTGCCCGGTTGCAGGCCAATCCCGGCTACCGTTTCACGGCCGTGCAACTGGGCTGGATAGGCTTTGGCGCGCGGGGTGCCAACGCGCAGGGCTGGCAGCGGTTCCGCAGTTTCGGCCGCGGCTATGCGCCGGTGGCCGGCAATGCACGGGCACTGGAGGCGTTCTACTCCGGACGGGTGCGTTCCGAATGCGGCGTGGGCAGGCAGGTGGCGCAGCTGGCCACCTTGCGCGAGCTGTTCGGCGATGCCACCTTCGATACCGCTTTCACTGCCGGGGAACTGTCCATCGGCACCTTCCTCACCCTGCACGATACCGAGAGCATCCTGCTGGGCAGCAGTGCCGGCGAGTTCTTCGCCGATGGCAAGGCGGTGCGCACCGCCGCGATGGGGCGACAGGCCTTCATGGCGGTGCCGGGTTTCATTGCCCACGTGTTTGACCGGCAGTATCTGGACGACATCAACAACCAGGCCGAGAATTTCATCATCACCGATCTCAGCGAGGCGGCCGCGCAGGCCCTGGCACATCGGGGCGGGCTGACCTGGTATGACGCGCGCAACCGGCAGATATGGGAGCTGGCACGACAGCTGCCGCCACAGGGGCGACGCGGATTCGAACGGCTGCTGTACGAGCGTGACGCGGCATTGCGGCAGGCCTTGCCGGAGCCGCAACGCGGGATCGTGGCGCGGATCGATAGCCTGCTGGCCGATCCGGTGTATCGGCAGCTGATGATTTATGTGCACCGTCAGGGGGTCAAACCGCTCGGGTATCACGTGGTACGGCTGCTCGACCGCAATCCACGCACTCCGTTCGCCATCGACCTGACCCTGCACAACCTGCACACCACCATTTACCAGCGCTGGCTTGGCAGCCGCCTGCAGGGCTGCGCTGCCGCGACAGCTTCCACCATCAAACGGGGTGAACCATGGAACTGGGGATGATTGGACTGGGCCGCATGGGCGCCAACATGGCGCAGCGGCTGCAACAGGGCGGAATCGCCGTGACCGGCTTCGATCACGGGCAGCCGGCGCGGGAACGGCTGGCGGCCACCGGCATCGCCACCGCGGCGACGCTGGAAGAACTGGTGCAGGCGTTGCCGGCACCGCGCGCGCTGTGGCTGATGGTGCCGTCGGAGGTGGTCGATACGGTGCTGGACCAGCTGCTGCCGCTGCTGGCGCCCGGCGATCTGCTCGTGGACGGTGGCAACTCCTGGTACCGGCACTCGCAGCAGCGTGGCGCACGTTGTGTGGAGCAGGGCGTGGGCTTTGTCGATTGCGGCACCAGTGGTGGCGTGTGGGGACTGCAGGAGGGCTACTGCCTGATGGTTGGTGGCGAACCGGCCGGCGTGCAGCGGCTGGCCCCGCTGTTCGGTGCGCTGGCCCCGGCGCAGGACCGTGGCTGGGCACATGTCGGCCCGGTTGGTGCCGGACATTTCTGCAAGATGGTCCACAACGGCATCGAGTACGGAATGATGCAGGCCTATGCCGAGGGTTTCGCGCTGATGGAGAAAAAGCAGGAGTTCGCGCTGGACCTGGCCCAAGTGGCCGAGGTGTGGCGGCATGGCAGCGTGGTGCGCTCGTGGCTGCTGGACCTCAGCGCCGCTACCCTGCAGCGCAACCCCGGGCTGGAGGGCATCGCGCCGTATGTGGCCGATTCGGGCGAAGGGCGCTGGACGGTCGCCGAAGCGCTTGAGCTGGAGGTGCCGGCACCGGTGATCACCCAGTCGCTGCTGGAACGCCTGCGCTCGCGCCAGGACAATTCGTTCGCCGATCGCATGCTGGCGGCGATGCGCAATGAATTCGGCGGCCATGCGATCAGGAAACCGTAATGCCGGCGTGGCGTGCCACGGTCAGCGCGCCGCCGTACAACAGCCCAGGAGCGGGTCATGCGGAAAATAGGGGTAAGCGGTTTTTGCGCGGTTATCGCGCTGTGGGCGGCAGCAGTGGCCAGCGCGCAGCCGCCACCTGGAGCACTGGCCGCACAGGACAGCGTGCCGGGCGCGGTGCGGATGAGTGATGCGTGGATCACCACCCGGATCAAGGCCGCGCTGGTGCCGTTGCGCCGCGATGACCGGGCCGCGGTCGATGTCGCCGTGCACGAGGGCAGGATGACGCTGTCGGGGCGGGTGGCCGACCGCGTGGCGCATGCGCAGGTTCTCACGCTGGCCCGGCAGGTGCGCGATGTGGTGGACGTGGATGCCGGAGCGCTGCAGATCGACATGACGCAAGCTGCGCATTGAGCCGCCGGCCGCCGATGCCCGTGAGCGTTGAATCATGCAATGCTTGGCGCCCAGCGCATCCGGCCGCTATGGTGCGGCCGGGCAGCTTCCCGGCAGGTGATGTGATGGGCCAGAAGAACCAGGGGGACGTGGATGCTATCCAGATTCACCGATGACGGCTGGGATCGCTGGCGCCTGGGGGGCCTGGCCCTGGCAGCGGCACTGATCATTGTTGTTCCGGCGCTGACCTTGCGGCAGTTGGCCAGTGAAAGTGTCGATGCCGCCAACTGGGTGGCGCATACACAGGCGGTGGGAGCCCGTCTGTACAACCTGCAGGCCGATATCCGTGATGTCGAATCCGCGGCGCTGACCTTGTCCAAGGGCATCGATTCGCCGGCACTGCGGGAGCGTATGGGGCAGCTCAAGCGTATTGACGCCAACCTTGCCGAGCTTGCCAGGCTGGTCAGTGACAGCCCCGAACAGCTGGTGCGGATTGGCCGCATCGAATCGATGCTGGAGCGACGCATGCAGCTGGCCGAGGAGATCGCTGCAAGCAGCGATTCTCCACGGCAGCGGGAGCTGATCGAGGAGATGACCTTCCGTTACCCGATCCGCAACCTGGTGGAGGAGTTGCAGGAGCATGAGAGCCGGCTGCTGGTCGAGCGCCGCGGCAACGCCGCGCGCCACCACCGGGCCTCCTCGGTCGTGGCGTGGAGCTCGCTGGCACTGCAGCTGCTGCTGCTCGGGCTGGTGCTGTGGTTGCTGAAGCGCCAGATCGGCGGGCGCGCTGACGTCGAGGAAAAACTCGTCAGGGCCAGCGCACGCGCCAGTGCGGTGTTGCAGACGGTACGCGAGCCGATCGTGCTGCTCGATGGCGAGCTGCGGGTGGTGCTGCACAACGAGGCATTTTCAGAGCTGTACAACGTCGGCCAGGAGGACATCAATCTGCGTCCGCTGCAGTCGATCGGCGACGGTGTATGGGACGACGCCCTCATCCGCCAGCGGCTGGCCGATGTGCTGTTGCGCGGGCGCGAACTGTGGGACTTCGAGCATGAGCAGCGCAGCATCGACGGCCTGGTGCGGATCATGCTGATCAACGCGCGACGCATGCCGTTGCCGGACGCGGGCGACGAGGCGGTGCTGATGACCGTCAGCGACATCACCTTGCAGCGGGCGGTGCAGTTGCGGGTGGAGGAACTCAACCACCAGCTCGAAGGCAAGGTCGCGCAGATGGCCGAGGTCAACAGCGAGCTGGAGGCGTTCAGCTATTCGGTGTCGCATGACCTGCGGGCGCCGCTGCGGCACATGGCCGGCTTCGCCGACAAGCTGCGCCGCCATATGGGCGAGACCGCCGACGAGAAGGCCACGCACTATCTGCAGGTCATCTCCAGCTCCGCCCAGCGCATGGCGGCATTGATCGACGATCTGCTGGTGTACTCGCGCCTGGGTCGCGGTGCGATGCGGCTGCAGGCGGTGGACATGCAGTCGCTGGTGGCCGAAACCCGCGCGTTGCTGGATTCCAACCGCCGCACCGAGGCCGAGGAGGACGACAGCAGCCATGAGGTCGAATGGCGGATCGGCCCACTGCCGGTGCTGGTGGCCGATGAGAACATGATGCGGCAGGTGTGGCTGAATCTGCTGGGCAATGCGGTCAAGTACAGCGCCGGCCGCGAGCGGGCGGTGATCGAGGTCAGTTCGCAGAAGCTGCCCGATGGCAGCCTGCAGTTCAGCGTGCGCGACAACGGTACGGGTTTCGATATGCAATATGCGGGCAAACTGTTTGGCGTATTCCAGCGCCTGCACAAGGCTGGAGACTATCCCGGGACCGGCATCGGTCTGGCCAACGTGCGTCGGGTGCTGACCCGCCATGGCGGGCGGATCTGGGCCGAGGCCGAGGTCGACAAGGGGGCCGTATTCCATTTCACTCTTCCACCGGCGCCAGGCGCGCCAAACTGAAGGTCCAGAACATGAATTCACTGCGTAGCATCCTGATTGCCGAAGACAGTTCCGCCGATGCCGAGATGGCGACCGATGCGCTGCGCGAGGCACGGCTGGCCAACCCCATCGTGCATGTCGAAGACGGGGTGGAGGCGCTGGACTACCTGCTGTGCCGCGGCGCCTTCGCCGGCCGTAGCGACGGCCTGCCGGTGGTACTGCTGCTGGATATCAAGATGCCGCGCATGGATGGCCTGGAGGTGCTGCAGCGCATCCGTGCCGAAGAGGAGCTGAAACGGCTGCCGGTGGTGATCCTGTCGTCCTCGCGCGAGGAGAGCGATCTGGCGCGCAGCTGGGACCTCGGAGTGAACGCCTATGTGGTCAAGCCGGTCGATATCGACCAGTTCTTCAACGCGGTCAAGATGGTCGGCACCTTCTGGGCGCTGATCAACCAGGCCCCGGGAGTGGAGTGACGGCATGCCCTTGCTGGGAGTTCCGCTGGGACCGCTGCGCATCCTGCTGGTGGAAGACTCCATCGAAGATGCGGAGCTGATATCCGACCAGCTGCTGGAGTCCGGTCTGGAGGCACAGTTCGAGCGCATGGACAGCGAGGCGGGGCTGCTGGCGGCGCTGGCGCAGGGTGCGCCGGACATCGTGCTGTCGGACCTGAGCATGCCCGGCTTCTCCGGTTACCAGGCATTGCACATCGTGCGCGAGCTGCGGCCACGGGTGCCCTTCATCTTCGTGTCCGGCACGATGGGTGAGGAAAACGCGGTGGAGGCGCTGCACGAGGGGGCCAGCGACTACATCATCAAGCACCTGCCGATGCGTCTGCCCTCGGCGGTGGCGCGGGCCATCCGCGAGGCGCGCAGCGAACAGGAGCAGTCGCGGGTCGAAGACGAGCTGATGCGTGCACAGCGACTGGAGAGCCTGGCGCTACTGGCGGCCGGCTTGAGTCACGACCTGCGCAACATCCTGCAGCCGTTGCTGATCGTGCCGGACCTGATCCGTGATCGCAGCGACGACCCCAAGGTCACCCGCCTGGCCGATGTGATCGCCGAATCCGGCCGGCGCGGCCATGAAATGGTGGATTCGATGCTGTCGTTCGTGCGCGGCTCGCGCCAGTCCAGCGAGCGCGTCTGCATGGAGCGCCTGTTCCAGGCGGTGGGCCTGCTGCTCAAGAGCAGCCTGCCTTCCAGTATCGAACTGCGGCTGGAAGTGGAGGATGAGCAACTGGCGGTGGAAGGCAATTTCACCGAGCTGCAGCAGGTGCTGATCAATCTCGGGCTCAACGCGATCCAGGCCATGCCTGACGGCGGGCAGCTGCGGCTGGCCGCCACCCGGGTGCCGGCTGCGGAGGGCGGCGAGCAGCTGTGCATCCGCGTCGTGGACCAGGGCACCGGCATGGACGAGACGACGCTGCAGCGGCTGTTCACGCCGTTCTTCACCACCAAGAGCGCCGGCACCGGCCTGGGACTGGTTTCCTCCCGTCGCATCATCGAAAGCCTGGGCGGTGCGATCACGGTGCACAGCACCCCCGGACAGGGCACCTGCTTCGACCTGCAACTGCCGTTGAACGTGCAGTTGCCGGCCGATGAACAGGCCGCAGCGGCACGGATTCCGGTGGGACGCGGGCAGCGCGTGCTGGTGGTCGACGATGAGGCGATGCGCCTGTCGCTGCTGGGCAATGCGCTTTCCAGCCAGGGCTACCGTCTGCATCTGGCGATCGATGGCGCGGCCGCGCTGCGCCATTTCCAGGAAGCCGGGTTGCCGGATGTGGTGCTGGTGGATGGGGAAATCCCGCTGCTGTCGGCCGGCCAGTTGCTGGCGGAGATGCACGCGCTGGGATACCGCGGCCCGGCGATCGTACTGGAGGGGGAAAGCGCCCGGGCATTTGCGAAAACACCGCCGCCGCCGGGTATCCGCGTGCACGTCCTGCCCAAGCCGCTGGAAATGCAGCGGGTGTTCCGTGCCGTGGCCGATGCGTTGGAGATCGGTTGAGCGGCGTACCCAGGTCTGCGTGTTTTTACGCAGCAAGCGTCGGCGTCGATCCGTCACTGCCCTATCATGTGCGCTCCGTTTCCACGCGGCTTTCGCCGGCGGCCTGTACCGCCCCGGCACCGCAGGCAAGTGACTACCGATGACCACCGTGCTTCTGAGTCTGGGCAGCAATCTGCGGCCGCAACACTATCTCCATCTGGCGGTGGAAGTGCTGCGCGAGCGCTTCGGGCAATTGCGGGTGTCGCCGGCCTACCGCACTGCTGCCGTCGGCTTTGACGGTCCGGATTTCCTCAACAACGCGGTGATGCTGGATACCGCGATGCCGCTGGCCGAGCTGGACCACTGGCTGCACCAGGTCGAGGATGCGCATGGCCGTGACCGCAGTGGTCCGCGCTTCAGCGACCGGACGCTGGATATCGACGTGGTGTACTACGGCGACCTGGTGGTCGAAGGCCCCGGCCATCTGCGGATTCCGCGCCCGGAGCTCAAGCACGCCTTCGTGCTCAAGCCGCTGGCCGATATCGCCCCGGACTTTGTCGATCCGGTGCAGCAGCGCACGCTGGCGCAGATGTGGCGCGCGCATCCGCAGTACGGTGACGCGTTTGACACGGTGGAGTTGCAGGAATAACGGACGCAGCAACGCGTTGCAGCAACCACCGGCTCGTGCCTGTGCGTGCGCTCGCGCCCCGTTGCTCTCCGCGTGTTGCCGGCGTTCTCAGGTCAACGTGCGTCCGCCATCCAGCCGCAGCGTCTGTCCGGTGACATAGCTGGCATCGTCCAGCAGCCAGCGCACCGCCGAGGCGATCTCGTGCGCCGTACCGATGCGCGCCAGCGGCGTGCGCTCCATCAGTTGCTGCTTGGCGGCTTCGCTCTTGCCCTGTTCGGGCCAGAGGATGGCCCCCGGTGCGATCGCGTTCACGCGCACATGCGGGGCCAGCTCCAGCGCCAGTGAGCGCGTGGTCATTTCCAGTGCCGCCTTGGCCGCGCTGTAGGCCGGGTGGTCGCGCAGCGGCTGGCTGGCGTGCAGGTCGGTCAGGTTGACGATGGCGCCGCGCTGGTTGCGCAGGTGGGGCGCGGCGGCCTGGGCCAGAAAGAACGGCGCACGCGCGTTGACCGCGAACAGGTCATCCCATTGCTCCGGCAGCACGTCCCCGAGCGGGGTCGGGAAGAAGTTGGAGGCGTTGTTGACCAGCGCATCCAGCCGGCCGAAATGGCCGACCGCCTGTTCCACCAGATCCGGCAGGGCGGTGACATCGCGCAGGTCCGCTTCCAGTGCCAGCACGCTGCCGGGCCGCTCGCTTTCCAGATCGAACGCCAGCGACTGCAGTTCCTCGCTGGAGTGGTGCGCATGCACGGCGACGCGGTAGCCGTGGGCGTGCAGGTGACGGGCGATGGCGGCGCCGATGCGGCGCGCGGACCCGGTGACCAGGGCCACCCGTTGGAAGTGTGTCATCGGTGTTTTCCCACTCGGCTATCCTGTGCATTGTCCCTGCAAACCACCGTCCCATGCACTTCGACCTGCCCACCCCCGACTCCGATGCGCTTGCGCACAGCCAGCAGCTGGCCGCGCACCTGCGCGCCGACATCCTTGCCCAGGGCGGCGCGGTGCCGTTTTCGCGCTTCATGGAGCTGGCGCTGTATGCGCCTGGCTGGGGCTATTACAGCGCCGGGGCCAGCAAGTTCGGCGCCGCCGGCGATTTTGTGACCTCTCCGGAAATCGGCTCGCTGTTCGCCGCCACCACCGCCAACGCGGTCGCGCCGGTGTTGCAGCAGCTCGGTCCGCAGGCGCGGCTGCTGGAGCTGGGCGGCGGCAGTGGCGCGTTCGCCGAGGTGATGCTCAAGCGGCTGCAGGAACTGGACGTGCTGCCGCAGCGCTACGCGATTCTCGAACCGAGTGCCGATCTGCGCGAGCGTCAGCGTGAGCGTCTGCAGGCGGCGTTGACGCCGGCCCTGTTCGCACGGGTGGAATGGCTTGACCGTCCATTCGATGATGATTGGGACGGCGTTGTGTTCGCCAACGAGGTGCTCGATGCGCTGCCGACACCGCGCTTCCTGGCCAGCGATGGCGAGATCTACGAGGAAACCGTGGAGCTGGATGCCGAGGGCCGTTTCGTGCGCGGCGCGATGCCGGCCGATGTCCTGTTGAACGCCTCGGTCCGCCATATCGAAACCTATCTGGAGCGGCCGTTTGCGCACGGTTACCGCTCGGAGGTGCTGCCGCAGTTGCCGTACTGGATCCAGGCGGTGGCCGGTGGCCTGCAGCGCGGCGCGATGCTGTTCATCGACTACGGCTACCCGCGCTCGGAGTTCTACCAGCACGACCGTATCGACGGCACGCTGCGCGCGTTCTACCGCCACCGCATGCACAACGACGTTTACCTGTGGCCGGGTCTGCAGGACATCACCGCGTCGGTGGATTTCACCGCGCTGGCCGAAGCCGGCACCCACGCAGGATTCGATCTGGCCGGCTACAGCAACCAGGCCAGCTTCCTGCTGGGCAACGGCATCACCACGCTGCTGGAACAGGCGGAGGAGCAGGCCGACGAACTGGCCCGCAACCGCCTGCGTGACCAGCTCAAGAAGTTGACCCTGCCGACGGAGATGGGCGAGCGCTTCCAGGTGATGGGCTTCAGCCGCGAGGTCGATTTCTCGGCGGCATTCCTGATGGGTGACCTGACCTGGCGGCTGTGAGCGGGATCCTGCGGCCATTGCGCCACCGCCGGTTCTGGCTGGGCCTGTGGAGCGGGGCGGTCATCGTGGTGATCGCGCTGTGCCTGCTGCCACCGCCGCCGCTGGCATTGCCGCACAACAGCGACAAGCTCGAGCACTTCCTCGCCTACTTCCTGCTGGCTGCCAGTGCGGTGCAACTGTTCGCCTCGCGGCGGGCGTTGTGGGTCGTGGCGTTCGTGCTGCTGGCAATGGGCGTGGCCATTGAATGGGCGCAGGGCGCGTTGACGGCCAACCGGGTGGCCGACCCGCAGGATGTGCTGGCTAACAGCCTGGGCATCCTCGCCGGCATGGCGCTGGCCTTCACACCGCTGCGCAACCTGCTGGCGCGGTTGCAGCCACCGCGCTGAGAAGAAGGGACAGGCCGTGGCCGGTACGGCCTGTCCGCGGTTGCCGGCAGATCAGCGGGTCTGCATTTCCACCTGGTCCAGCACCCACATCCGCGGGCGGGTATCGCCGCTGAAGGTCATGCACAGATCGGTGACCTGCTCCGGGCCGGCACGCAGCGGTGCCACCAGCTCGATGAAGCCGTCCTCGCCCGCTTCCTGCGGCAGTGCCACGCTGGCCAGCACGCGGCCTTCGCAACCGGCACGCACTTCGAACTCGCCGTACCTGGCCACCGGCTTGCGGAAGCGGCGCTTGGCCTCGTCCTCCTTCAACAGGCCGAAGTTGTAGGGAATGCGGCCGGCACGGACCTTGAACGCGGTGACGTCCTGCAGCTGTGCGTTTTCCCACAGCCAGCACGGGTTGAAGATGGTGACATCGAAGCTGTCACGCAGCGCGCCATCGAGCGGGTTGTCATCCTCCAGCCGCAGCAGCAGGCGCCCGCCCTGCGGGCATTGCGCCAGGGTCTTGTCGGTACGGGTCAGCAGCGAGGCCGCATCGAAATTCCAGACGCCGGGTGCATCGGCCAGCGGTCTGCCATTGAAGAAGGTCATCGCCTTCAACGTGGTCGGCACCGGCAGGGTCAGCGCGCCCGGATAGGCCGCCGATTGCGCGGTCGGCGTGCTGCCATCGGTGGTGTAGCGGATGTCGCGGTAGCTGAGCGGATTGGACAGCTCCACCGTCACCTTGTTGCCGATGCGGTCGTCCTGCCGCTGCATCGCCACCGCCAGCGCGGTCTGACCGTAGGCGATGCCCAGTGCCTTGTAGCGCTGCAGCTGCGCCGGCAGGCGGGCCAGGAAGTCGTCGTAGCTCTTGCGCTCCAGCGGCGTCCAGGCGATCTCGGCCAGTGCCGCCATGCGCGGGAACAGGTTGTGCTGCAGGCGCTCCCAGGTGCGGGTGTGCTCGGTCCACAGGTTGGCCTGCACGCCGATGATGTGCTTGCGCTGCGCTTCGGTCAGCTGCGTTGGCACCGGGTCGAACGCGTACACCCGCTGCATCGAGGTGAACTTGGGCCGGCCCGGCGGCTCGTCCGGCGAGTTGGTCTGCAGGAAATCCAAGTACAGCGTATTGCCCGGTGCCATCACCACGTCATGGCCGTGGGTGGCCGCTTCGATGCCGCCTTCGATGCCGCGCCAGGACATCACCGTGGCTTCCGGCGGCAGGCCGCCTTCGATGATCTCGTCCCAGCCGATCAGCTTGCGGTCGTGGCTTGCAAGGAACTTCTCCAGGCGCTTGAGCATGTGCGACTGCAGCGCCTCCTCATCCTTCAGCCCCAGTTCGCGGATATAGGCCTGCACCTGCGGCGAATCCTGCCACTGGTACTTGACCGCCTCATCGCCGCCGATGTGCACGTACGGGCCGGGGAACATCTCCAGCACTTCGGTCAGGATGTTTTCGAGGAACTGCAGCGTCTCCTCGCGCGGATTGAACAGGTAGGGGTTCACGCCCCAGTTGTGCGAGGTTGCGGTCGGGCCATCGACCACGCCATGTTCCGGGTAGGCGGCCACCGCGGCCTGGGCATGGCCCGGCACGTCGATTTCCGGCACCACGGTGATGTGGCGGGCGGCAGCGTAGGCGACCACGTCGCGGATCTGCTCCTGGGTGTAGTAACCGCAGTACAGATTTGGCGAGCCGTCGGCCTTGACCCCGGCCTGACCGGCCGGTGCACGGCAGCTGCCGACCTCGGTCAGCTTCGGGTAGCGCTTGATCTCCATGCGCCAGCCCTGGTCATCGGTGAGATGCCAGTGGAAGGTGTTGAGCTTGTGCAGGGCCATTGCATCGAGCACCAGCTTGATCTGCTCCACGCTCTGGAAGTGGCGCGCCGAATCGAGCATGAAGCCCCGCCAGGAAAAGCGGGGGGCGTCGGTGATGCGGACGGCGGGCACGCTGACGCTTCGGGCATCGGCGTCGGCCGTGAGCATCTGCAACAGGCTCATCGAGGCATTGAACAGGCCGGCGGCATCGACCGCGCGCAGGGTGACGCCGTTGCCGGCCACCTCCAGCGTGTAGCTGCCCGGTACGGCCTTGGCGCCGGAGGTGTCCAGCTCGAAGCGGATGCCATTGGCGGCGCGCTTGTTTCCGCTGTGCCGCTGAAGTTGCAGCGGGCTGGTTTTGGCCAGCAGTTCGATGAACTGGCCGGCCACCGTGGCCGGAACCCCATCAGCGGCGATGACGGTGGTGCGGCTGTCGATGGTGAAGCCGGCCCCGCCCGGTTGTACCTGCTGGGGGGCGGGGATTACCGGGACGGCAAGTGATGCCGGTGCTTGCGGGGTGGCGGCAGTGGCAACACTGGCGCCGATCAGGAGGCAGCTGGCCAACAGGCTGCGGACGGGAAAATTCGTGGGCAGGCGGGTCATGGGTGCTCCGGAAGAATGTGTGCCGTTATCTCAAAAAAAAGCGGGCCTGGAAAACCCAGGCCCGCTGGAGGAGAAAGAACAGCGGGTAAAACAGTTGGATCAGCGGTGTTGCATCAGAACGCGAAGCGCAGCGAGCCCACGAAGCGACGGCCACTCAGGTAGGCACCGCGGGTGAGCTGCTCCACCTGCGAGTAGGAGTGGTACTTCTCGTCGAGCAGGTTCATGCCTTCCAGGGCAACGGTCAGGTGATCGTTGATCTTGTAGGCAACCGAGGCGTCCACCGAGGTGTAGTCCATGGTCCACAGGTCGCGGCCACCGCTGACGTTGGTGAAGTACTTGTCACGCCAGTTGTAGGTCACGCGCGCGGAGAACTTCTCGTTCTCGTAGAACGGAGCGAAGTTGAACTGGTGCTTGGAGTTGTAGGGCAGCGGACGGCCATTGGTGGCCTCGCCATCGGAGTAGGTGTAGTTGGCGACGATGCCGAAACCCGCGCCGAAGTTCTGCTGCCATGCCAGCGAAGCGCCCTTGATCTTGGCATCACCGGCGTTCTGCGGACGGTCCACCTGGTACTGGGTGTCGATGTTCTGGTTCTGGTTCCAGTGGGTCTCGGTACGCGAGGCCATCAGGATGTAGTCGGCGATGTCACGGTAGAACAGCGAGCCGGCCAGGATCGCATCCTGCGAGAAGTACCATTCGGCCGAGAAGTCCACGTTGGTCGAGCGGTACGGCTTCAGGTCCGGGTTGCCGCCGCCGCCGGTCAGGGTCTGGTCGGCCAGCCAGATGTAGCTGGAGACATCGGCATAACCCGGGCGTGCCATGGTCTTGGCCACCGAGCCACGCAGCACCAAGCTGTCGGTGGCGTCATACACCAGGTTCAGGTTCGGCAGCGTGTTGTTGTACTTGCTCTTCTGTACGCGCCACTCGTACTTGTCCATCGGGCACGAGCTGACGTTGACGGAGCAGGCCCAGGCACCGCTGCCGAGCTCGGTCTGCACATAGCGCACGCCGATGTTGCCGCGCAGGCGGTCGAAGCTGAAGTCGGCCTGCAGGTAAGCGGCCTTGGTGTCCTCATCGATCGTCCAGGTGTTGCGGACGAATTCGGCGGCGTTGAACGGCGACAGCTCCGGCATGGTCTGCCACGGTGCCAGCCAGGCGCCGCTGGAGATGAAGTCGGCCAGCTGCCAGCCGTCGATGGTGAAGCGGTTGCCCAGGTCGCCAAAGCCACCGAAACCGCTCAGGTAGTTGTCCGGCAGCGGGCGCGGGTTGAAGTCGGCGGCATTGCCGTTGCCGTAGCCGGCCACCGAAGCCAGCGCCACGCCACTCTGGATCTGGCTGGTCTGGTGGTCACGCTGCTTGTAGCCGGCGCGCAGCAGGTAGACCGGCGAATCCAGCTTCAGGCCGAAGTCGAACTGGCCGTAGGTTTCCTTGTCCACGGTCGGCTTGTGCACCAGGTTGCCGCCCCAGCCGGTGTTCCAGTCCGGAGAATCCGGATCGGCACCCCAGCCGCCGTCCATCTCGAACATGCTCGGGTCGGTGAACGGATTGGCACCGTGGAAGGTCACGCTGCCCGGATTGTTCGGGGCACCGGCGATCGACCAGGTGTAGTCGGTGCGGGCGAGGAACTCGCCGAACACCTGCTCCGGACCACCTTCGGCCTTGGTGCTGCCGATGTGGGTCGAGGCGGACCAGCGCTCGTCATTCCAGTCGATCTTGACGTCGTAGGTTTCCGACTCGACCTTGGCGCGGCGGTTCTGCAGGTCGAAGATGGCCAGTCCGTTCTTGTGCGTGCCGCTGGTGATCAGCCCGTCCTTGACGGTCACGTCGGTCATGGTGAACAGGCTGTTCCAGGCGTTGCCCGGCATCACGAACATCGACTGCGCCATGTGGTCGAAGTTGGCGTCGATCTTCAGCGCGTTGACTTCGATGTTCAGCTGCTCGACCGGCTTGAACTGCAGCGTGGCCGAATAGGTGTTGCGCTTGCGCTCCTGCTCGAAGAAGTGCGCGCTGATCGAGTTCGGGCCGACCGCATCGAGATTGTTGGCCAGGGTTTCAGCACAGGCGCCGACGCAGGTCGGGTCCTTCGGTGCGCCGATCGACCAGTCCATCGGCGGATTGATCACCGAGCCGCCACCGCCCTGGCCCTGGTAGTAATCCTTGCCTTTCACGGTGCCGTAGGCTTCGATACCGTCGCGGCGGATGCTTTCTTCCTGCGACTGCGCCGACAGCATCACGCCGAAGTTCTCGGCGGCGTTCTTCCAGCCGAAGGCCACCGAGGCCTGCGGGTCGGTCTTCTCGACGCGGTCGTTGCGGGCGAAGCTGACCTGGCCGGTGACGGAGATGTTCTCCGGCATGTCCAGCGGCTTGCGGGTGGAGATGATCGCGGTGCCGCCGATCGAGCCTTCTTCCAGGCGCGCTTCCGGCGACTTGTAGACCTCGACCTTGCCCACCAGCTGCGGTGCCAGCAGCGAGTAGTTGAAGGTGCGGGTCGGGAAGTCGGACATGTTCCAGTCGCCCGAGGCGATGGACTGGCCGTTGAGCAGCGTGCGGTTCAGCGACGGGTCGGTGCCGAGGATGGAGACCTTCTCGCCTTGGCCGTAGGCCTTGTCGATGGTCACGCCGGGGATGATGGTCATCGCTTCGGCGACGTTGGAGGCCGGGAACTTGCCCACGTCTTCGGCGGTGATCACATCGACGATGGCATCGGCGTTGCGCTTGCTGTCCAGGGCCTGCTGCAGGCTGGCACGGATACCGGTGACGACGACGCGGTCAAGCTCGGTGGCGTCCTGCTCGACGGCCTCCTGCGCGTGCACCGAGAAGCTCAGGCAGGTGACGATGGCGGCGGATAGTACGGACTTGCGGTACCTCATGATGTCTCTCCTCATCATTGTTGGATTTCCGGTGGTGTGTACCGGCACTACGTAGGTGGAGTACATGTCCTGGCGACGTGCCGTGACACGGTGTTACTGCGGTTGGCGATCTCGGGTTAGACGTGCTTGCGGCCCAGATACCAGCTTGCGGCGCCGATGACGCCCAGTTGCCCGTGCTCAACCAGCTTCACGGGAATGTCTTGCAGCGCCCTGGTCATCGGCCCCTTGTTGAGGAAGCGTTCGACAAAGGTGCTGTGCAACAGGAACTGGCTGATCTTCGGCAGGATGCCGCCAGCCAGGTAGATGCCGCCCTTGATGCCGTACAGCAGGGCCATGTCGCCGATGATCGAGCCGAGGATTCCGCAGAACAGCTGCAACGTCTCGGTGGCGGTCGGATCGTCATGGCCCAGTGCCGCGGCACTGATGGCATCGGGTGTGGTGTGTACGGGGGCCTGTCCGCGTACCGCGCACAGGGCGTTGTAGAGATTGAGCAGGCCCGGTCCGGACAGCGCCTGTTCGATGCAGACGTGGCTGCGGCCGCACTGCATCTGCTGCAGCACTGCCATCTCCAGGTCGGTGGTCGCCGACAGCGAGGCCTGGCCCGCTTCGGTGGCCAGCACCACAATGCGCTGGCCATCGGGAATGCATACCGCCGCACCCAGGCCGGTGCCGGGGCCGACGATCAGGCGCGGTCCGTGCACCGCTTCGGCCGGGCCGGTGAGCTGTACCACCTGGTTGGCATCGATGTGGGCGGTGGCGTGCGCCACGGCCTCGAAGTCGTTGACCAGGTGCACGCTTTCAAAACCGAGGTCGTCGCGGATGCGCGTGGTGCTCAGTGCCCACGGCAGATTGGCGGAAATCACCGTGCCGTCGTCCATTGCATAGCCGGCGGTGGCGATGACGCAGTCCTCGACCGGCGCAGTGTGGCTGGCGAAGTCGGCAAGGATCGCGTCCAGGCCCGAATGGTCGGCGCAGCGGTACTTGCGATAGGACAGGACGTCGATGGCCGGCCGCTCGCCGCTGCCGGCCTGGATCAGGCCGACACGCACATGCGTACCGCCGACATCCGCAGCGAAGAATGGCCGGTGAGCGGAGTCAGGACGGGCGCTCTGTGGTGGGGGGACAGCAGCAGTCACTCGGATTCCCTTGTCGCGGAGGAGGTGCCCAAGCGGGCGAATTTCGGGGCCGAGTCTGTAGTCGATTTGACAACGATGTCAACGAATAATTACAAGTTTTGATGCTGCATTGCAGCGTGTCCGGCGCAAATACCGCCGGTGCATGAATTGTTGCATCAGATAGCTTCAACCCGCTGGAATGCTCCTGTCGCGGATGAAACTCAGGCTTGCAAAGGCTTGCGGAAGATCTAGGGGTGGCCGCAGTGGCAGTGCCGCAGCGGCACGTTGTTGACAAACGTGTCAGCAACAAACAATAAATGTGACAACGTTGTTCCCACGTAATCGCTGGACGGTCCGCACCGTCTCCCGCATCTGCAGGAGCTTTCCCATGTCCGCTGTTCCCGCTTCCACGCCGCGTACCGGCATGGCGTCCTCGATCGCCATCGTCGGCGTGCTGTTCTTCATCATCGGCTTCTGCACCTGGATCAACGGTCCGCTGATCACCTTCGTCAAGCTGGCCTTCGACGTGAGCGAGGTCTCGGCGTTCTTGGTACTGATGGTGTTCTACCTGTCGTACTTCTTCCTGGCACTGCCGGCCTCGTTCATCCTCAATCGCACCGGCATGAAGAAGGGCCTGGCGTTGAGCCTGGCGGTGATGGCGGTCGGCGCGATGGTGTTCGGTGAATTCGCCACCCGTCGCTGGTTCGGTGGTGCGCTGGGCGGCCTGTTCGTGATCGGTGGCGGCATGGCGCTGCTGCAGACCGCGGTCAATCCTTACATCAGCATCCTTGGCCCGATCGAAGGTGCCGCGCAGCGCATCGCGCTGATGGGCATCTGCAACAAGATCGCCGGCATGCTGGCACCGGTGGTGATCGGCACCTTCGTGCTGCAGGGTATCGGCGACCTGGAAACCCAGGTGCAGGCGGCCGATGCGGTGACCAAAGCCGAGCTGCTGAACACCTTCGCGGCCAAGATCCACACCCCGTACATGGCGATCGCAGGCGTGCTGCTGCTGGTCGCGGTCGGCGTGCTGTTTTCGCCGCTGCCGGAAATCCGTGCCGATGAGGCCAATGCCGGCAGCAATGGCGCGAAGGACGAGCGCCGCAGCATTTTCCAGTTCCCGCATCTGTGGCTGGGTGTGTTCTGCCTGTTCGTCTATGTGGGCGTGGAAGTGATGGCCGGTGATGCCATCGGCACCTATGGCAACGCCTTCGGCCTGCCGCTGGACAGCACCAAGCTGTTCACCTCCTACACCCTGTTCGCAATGCTGGTGGGCTACGTGGTCGGGCTGGTGCTGATTCCGCGCTTCATCTCGCAGGAAAAGTACCTGGCGATTTCCGCGACGCTGGGCGTGCTGTTCACGCTGGGCGCGTTCTTCACCCATGGCTATGTATCGGTGGGCTTCGTGGCTGCGCTGGGCTTCGCCAACGCGATGATGTGGCCGGCGATCTTTCCGCTGGCGATCCGCGGCCTGGGGCGCTTCACCCAGACCGGTTCGGCACTGCTGGTGATGGGTATCGCCGGCGGCGCGATCATCCCGCAGGCCTTCGCCCTGCTCAAGCATGCCTACCCGGAGCATTTCCAGCTGGTGTTCGCCGCGCTGATGATCCCCTGCTACCTGTACATCCTGTACTTCGGCACCGTCGGACACAACGTGGGCAAGGCACGTGGCAGCTGAATCGAGCATCATGGCGGTCATCGAGCCAACGCGGGAACCTGTAATGCGTAGACCCACCATCAAGGATGTCGCCGAGCGCGCGAAAGTCTCACTGAAGACCGTGTCACGCGTCATCAACAACGAACCGTCGGTGATGCAGGCCACCCGTGCACGGGTGCTGCGCGCCGTGGCCGAGCTGGACTACGAGCCGGATCCGGCCGCCCGCAACCTGCGCAGCAACACCACCTTCGTGATCGGGCTGGTGTACGACAACCCCAATCCGTACCACATCATCGGTGTGCAGAACGGCGTGCTGTCGGCGTGCCGTGAAACCGGTTTCGGCCTGCAGATCCATCCGTGTGACTCGACCTCGCCGATGCTGGCCGAAGAGCTGGCCGACTGGGTGCAGCGTTCGCGCCTGGCCGGGCTGGTGCTGACCGCGCCGATGTCCGAGCGCCCGGAGCTGGTGGCCGCCCTCAATACGCGCGGCATCAAGACGGTGCGCATCATCGCCGCCACCGAGGATCCGGGCGACGGCGCGTGCGTGTTCGTCGATGACCGCGATGCCGCCTACGAGATCACCGAACACCTGATCCAGCTGGGCCACCAGCGCATCGGCTTCCTCTGGGGGGATACCCAGCACCGTTCCAGCGGCGAGCGCTATGCCGGCTACGAGGCCGCGCTGAAGGACTACGGCATCCCGCTGGACAAGCATCTGGTGGTGCCCGGCGATTACACCTTCGATGACGGCTTCCGCGGCGCGCGCCGCCTGCTGGCGTTGCGCGAGCCGCCCACCGCGATCTTCGGCTCCAACGACGAGATCGCCGCCGGTGTGCTGGCGGCGGCCAATTCGGCCGGACTGAACGTGCCTTACGACCTGTCGATCGCCGGCTTCGAGGACAGCCCGTTCTCGCGCCAGTCGTGGCCGGCGCTGACCACCGCCAAGCAGGCCACCGGCGACATCGCCCGGCATGCCGCGCGCCTGCTGATCAGCCAGCTGCGCACCGATGCCTACGATGACAACCCGGTGCAGCTGCACAACCAGGGCTTCGTGCCGCAGCTGGTGGTGCGTGGTTCCACCGCGCCGCTGCGCCAGCAGCCATCGCGTCCTCCTTCCTCCCCTCCTGACTTGTCCGAGTAACGATCCATGGCATTGCCGACTGAAACCGAAACCCTGATGTTCCGCGAGGCTGCTGAAAGCGCCTCGGTGATCGCCGCGCAGTTCGCCCGCAACCGTGAAGTGGTGCAGGCGCTGGCCGCCGACCTGCGGCAGAATCCGCCGCCGTTCATCGTCACCTGTGCACGCGGCAGTTCCGATCACGCCGCCACCTACGGCAAGTACCTGTTCGAGACCCAGCTGGGGCTGGTGACCGCTTCGGCCTCGCCGTCGGTGGGCTCGGTCTACGAGGCTCCGCTGCAGGTGCGTGGCGCGCTGTACATCGTGGTTTCGCAGTCGGGCAAGAGCCCGGACCTGCTGCGCAATGCCGAGGCGGCCAAGGCCGCCGGCGCGCGCGTGGTGGCACTGGTCAACGTCGAGGATTCGCCGCTGGCGCAGCTGGCTGATACCGTGATCCCGCTGGGCGCCGGTACCGAGCGCAGCGTCGCGGCGACCAAGAGCTATCTGGCGTCACTGGCCGCCTTCCTGCAGCTGGGCGCGTACTGGAAGAACGATCCGGCGCTGATCGCCGCGCTCGACCAGCTGCCGGCGGCGCTGTCCCAGGCATGGGAGTGTGACTGGAGTGCGGTGACCGACGGTCTGGCCGACGCTCACAACCTGTTCGTGCTCGGCCGCGGCCCGGGTCTGGCGGCGGCGCAGGAAGCGGCGCTGAAGTTCAAGGAAACCTGTGGCCTGCATGCCGAAGGCTACAGCTCGGCGGAAGTGAAGCACGGTCCGATGGCGCTGGTCGGCAAGGATTTTCCGGTGCTGGCGTTCGCGCTGCCCGATGAAACCGGTGCCGGGACCCGCGCCGTGGCCGAAGAGTTCGCCGCCCGCGGTGCCAAGGTATGGCTGGCCGGCGAAGGCGGCGCTCTGCCGGTGGCCGCCGCGCCGCACCCGCTGTGCGCGCCGCTGCTGATCGTGCAGAGCTTCTACCGCGCGATCAACGCATTGGCGCTGCGCCGGGGCAACAACCCGGATCTGCCGCCGCACCTGAACAAGGTCACGGAAACGGTCTGATGAGGACGGTATTGCGCAACGGCCGGATTCTTGCCGGCGAGGACTTCCGCGACGATGTCGCGGTGGTGGTCGAGGACGGCCGTGTCGCCGCGGTGGTCGCGCTCGATGATCCGCAGCTGGCCGGGGCCGACGCGGTCGTCGACCTGCAGGGCGGCTGGCTGATGCCGGGCTTCATCGACGTGCAGGTCAACGGCGGCGGCGGGGCGTTGTTCAACAACCAGACCGACGTCGACGCGTTGCGCACGATGGTGGCCGGACATCGCAAGTTCGGCACCACCGGCATGTTGCCGACACTGATCAGTGACGATGCCGAAGTGATGGCGCGTGCGGTGCAGGCCACCCGCGAGGCCATCGCCGCGCAGGTGCCGGGGGTGCTCGGCATCCATCTGGAGGGGCCGTACATCGCCCCGGCGCGCAAGGGCACGCACGATGCCGGCAAGTTCCGCGTGCCTGATGCCGATGAAGTGCGCATGGCGACGTCGCTGGACAATGGCGTCACCCTGATCACGCTGGCACCGGAGCGGGTACCGGCGAGCACGATCAGGCAGATGGTCGCCAATGGCGCGATCGTCGCGGCCGGCCATACCGCCGCCAGCTACGAGGAAATCCGTACCGGGCTGGAAGCCGGCATCACCGGTTTCACCCACCTGTACAACGCGATGACGCCGTTGCAGGGGCGTGAGCCGGGCGTGGTCGGCGCGGCACTGGAAGATGCGGACAGCTGGTGCGGCGTCATTGTCGATGGCGTGCACGTGCATCCGGCCAGCCTGCGGGTGGCGCTGGCCGCCAAGCCGCGCGGCAAGATGCTGCTGGTCACCGACGCGATGCCGATGGTGGGTTCGGACAATCCGGCCTTCGAGCTGTATGGCGAGGTGATCACCGCCGTCGACGGCGTGGTGCGCAATGCCGCCGGTGCGCTGGCCGGCTCGGCGCTGGACATGGCCACTGCGGTGCGCAATACGGTGCATCTGCTGGGCCTGCCGCTGGCCGAGGCCTCGCGCATGGCTTCGACCTACCCGGCGCAGTTCCTCGGCCTGCAGGACCGCTACGGCCACATCGCAGCGGGCTACCAGGCCGACTTCGTGCTGCTCGACCAGACGCTGCAGGTGCAGGCCACCTGGATCGCCGGCCAGCGCGACTGAGCCGGCGGGAGTGGGCGCGAACATCCGTTATGCCTCGGTCGATGCCCTGCGCGGCATCACCGTGGCGGCGATGCTGCTGGTCAACAATCCCGGCAGCTGGTCGCAGGTGTTTCCTCCCTTGCTGCACGCGCAGTGGCACGGCTGCACCCTGACCGACCTGGTGTTCCCGTTCTTCCTGGTGATCGTCGGCGTGTCGATCGCGCTGGGGGTGGTGCCACGCATGGAGCAGGGTGGAGATCGCGCGGCGTTGAGCCGCACGGTACTGGTGCGGGCGCTGCGGATTCTCGGCCTCGGCCTGCTGCTGCACTTTCTGGCGTGGTGGTGGCTGGAGCTGCCGCATTACCGGCCGTGGGGAGTGCTGCAACGCATCGGTATCTGTTTCGCGCTGGCCGGCATGGCCGCGATCTGGCTGCGGCCGCGGGCGCAGTGGCTGCTGCTGGGCGGCGTGCTGAGCGGTTATGCGTTGCTGCTGGCCGCCAGTGGTTCGCTCGAGCCGCTGCTCAACCTGCCCAGCCGCGTCGATAGCGTGCTGCTGGGACCGTTGCTGTACCAGTACGACACGGCCACGGGTCAGGGACATGATCCGGAAGGCCTGCTGTCCACGCTGGGCGCGCTGGCCTCAACGCTGATCGGCCTGCAGGCCGGCGCGATGCTGCGCACGCGCCCCGTGCATCTGCTGGTTGGCGCGGTGATCCTGCTGGCGGCAGGCCTGCTGTGGTCGGCCTGGCTGCCGTTCAACAAGAACCTGTGGACGCCGTCCTACGTGTTGTGGACCGCCGGCTGGGCGTTTGCGAGCCTGTGGCTGGCGCATGTGCTGATCGACATCCGCCACTGGCCGGCGCTGGGCCGCCGTTTCGGCGTCAACGCGATCACCGCCTATGCGGGTTCCTCGGCGATGGTGCTGGCGTTGATGGCCACGGGCGTCTGGAGCGGACTGTGGAGCCAGCTGTTCGATCGCTGGATCACGCCGCTGGGCGGGGCGCAGCTGGCGTCGCTGCTGATGGCGCTGGCCTTCGTTGCGCTGTGGTGGTTGCCGATGGCGTGGATGGACCGGCGCCGCATCTATCTGAAGATCTGAGCGGCAAGGCAGCGTGTCACCGGCCTGCATCAGGCAGGGCGGAAAATTGCGCTGCATCCGGACGCAGAGACGCTTATCGTCGCGACAGGGCTGCTACAGTCGCGCCTGAACTCCCACTTGTGCAGGAATCCGATGGAAAACGAAGCCCCCTTCACGCCGCTCAATGAGCTGGAAGCCCGTTTGCTGCAGGCGCAGGAAGGCCAGCTGAAAACCGGGGATTTCCTCGACTGGATGCTGGGCCAGAAGATCTTCGTGCTGCTGGACAAGGAAATTCCCGAAGGCGGCGAGTGGGATGACAGCATCACCCCGCTGGTGCTCACCAATGAACTCGACGAGCCGATGTTCGCGGTGTTCTCGGCAACCGAGCGGGCGCTGGTCTGGAGCGAGCAGGCGCCGGCATTCGAGAACGCGCTGCATCTGGATTTCCGCTGGCTGCTGGGCGGCATCGCCGATGGCGTGGGCATCGTGCTCAATCCCGGTTTCGATGTGGGCATGGAACTGACGCCCGACTCGGTCACCCAGCTCAAGCAGCGTGCTGCGGCACTGGCGCGCGCGGCCGCGCCTTAACGCGCCGCGGCAATCGCGCCGACACGAGCCTTGGCCAGGGCCTCGCCGATGGCGGGGCCTTTGAGCCCTTCGGTGGCGATGTCGCGGGCATTGACCGCCAGCGCGGCGGCATGCAGGCGCAACAATGTGGCGCGCTGCGGATAGTCGCTGTCTTCGAAGCCGAGCCGGCCGCGCTTGTCGCATTCGCATACCAGCGCCATCTGCGCGATGCGCTCGGGCCGGCGGAACCCATCGCAGCGGGAAATCAGTTCCAGCACGGTGGCGTCATGCAGCTCGTCGATGCAATGCACGTTGAGGTGTTCGCGACAGGCCGCTTCGGCCAGCTGGCGGTGGTCGGTGGGGATTTTCAGGCGTTCGCACAGCGCCGCCAGCGGCTTCAGGCCACGCTGCTCGTGCATGATGTGGCGCGGCAGCTCATCGTGCGGCGTCAGCGCCTTGCCCAGATCGTGGGTGAGGGCGGCGAAACCGATCAGGTCGTCCCCCGGCGCCAGCTGCGCGGCCATGTCGCTGACCATTTCCTGATGCACGCCGGTGTCCACTTCCGGATGAAACTCGGCGCGCTGCGGCACGCCGTACAGCGCGTCCACTTCCGGCAGGATCGCGGCCAGTGCACCGGTAGCGTGCAGGCTGCGCAGGAAGGCCGACGGTTGCGCGCTGGCAAGCGCCTTGCGCAGCTCCTGCCAGATACGCTCGGGCACCAGCGCGTCCAGCTCGCCGCTGTCGGCGATCTGCCGCATCAGCGCGGCGGTTTCAGGAGCGAGGGTGAAGCCCAGCGGTGCGAAGCGGGCGAGGAAACGCGCCGCGCGCAGCACCCGCAGCGGGTCTTCCACGAAGGCCGGGCCGACATGGCGCAGCACGCGCTGCTCGATGTCGCGCAGGCCGCCCCACGGATCGACCAGCTCACCGCTGCTTTCGTCGCGGGCGATGGCGTTGATGGTGAAGTCGCGGCGCTGCAGGTCTTCCTCCAGCGTCACCGAGGGCGCGGCATCGACCACGAAGCCGCGATAGCCGCGCCCGGACTTGCGTTCGGTACGCGCCAGCGCATGTTCCTCGCCGGTGTCTGGATGCAGGAATACCGGGAAATCCTTGCCCACCGCCTTGAAACCACGCGCTTCCATGTCCGCCTGGGTGGAGCCGACCACCACCCAGTCACGGTCGCCGGGCTGCAGGCCGAGCAGGGCATCGCGGACCGCGCCGCCAACGAGATAGATCTTCATGCGTACATCATGCCCGAAGCCGGCAGCGGCAAAGGCTACTGCGCATAGGCGTCGCGGATCTGTTCGGCATACTCGGTCAGCGTTCCCAGGCCGATGCGCTGGCGACGTGCATCGACGTTGGCTTCGTCCTCGATCGGCGCCGGCAGCCAGTGCCCGTCCTCCTTGATGAACTGGGTGCCGTACAGCTGCTTCTGATCGCGGCCGGTGCGCACCCGGTCGACCAGATAGGCCAGATGCGAAGGACTGGCGTCCTTTTCCAGCACGGCCTTTTCCAGCAGTTCCAGCACCTGTTGCTGGAAGTCCGGGTCGAGGTCGGCATGTTGGGCCAGCAGCCACGCCGCCTGTGCCCCGTCCTTGTAAACGAGCTTGTAGCCGGGCCAGCCGCGGGTATCGATCAGGTTCTTGAGCCAGCCGGTGTTGTCACGGTCGATGGCTTGCATTTCTTCCAGAAGCGTCCTGTTTTCCGGATCGGCCATCAGGCGGCCACGCATCTGCTGGTCGTGGTTCATGCGCACGAACAGTTCGTGGCGCAAGGCGCGATCGGTACCGGCAAGGTGGCGGTCTTCTTCCTGGCGGGCAAGATCGAGCAGCGGCTGCCAGCGTGGATCGCCGTGCAGCGGGGCGAAATCCGGGTCCTGCTCGATATCCGCGACACGCGTGTAATGGCTGAGGATGGTGTCGCGCAACTGCTCGAAGGCCGCATCCGCATCGCCTGCCAGCGCGAGGCAGCAGGCGGCGTTGTAGCCATCACTGCGGATGGCGTCCGGCATCTGCGTCAGCTGCGTGTAGATCAGTGCGCAGCGGCTGTGATCCCTGGCGTTGTAGGCCTTCTGCGCGTCAGCGCGGCTGGGGGCGGCCGTTGCCAGTGCCGGCAACAGCATGATGCCGGCAAACAACACGGCGGAACTGAAAACGTGGCGCATGCTGACGACTCCTTGTCGGGAACGGCCAGCATGCCGGCGTCACTGCGGGCATGTAAATGCTTTGCGGGAACCTTCAACCTTGCCGCGCATGCGGTCGCTCACGCCCAGCGCGTTGCCATTGAGGCGCCAGTCGTAGATCACGCTGAAGGCGAGCACGCGAGCGACGTACTCGCGGGTTTCCTTGTAGCTGATGGTCTCGATCCAGAAGTCCGGATCAAAGTCCGGGCGCTGCGACTGCCAGCGGGCGGTCGGGGTCGGGCCGGCGTTGTAGGCGGCGATGGTGACGTAGGGCAGGCCGTCGTATTTGTCCATCAGCTGGCGCAGGTAGGCGCTGCCGATGGCGATGTTGGTGTCCGGATCGTACAGGCTGGCCGCGCCGCCATAACCGCTCAGGCCGATGCGCTTGGCCACACTGGCGCCGGTGGCCGGCAGCACCTGCATCAGGCCCATCGCGTTGGCCGGTGAACGCGCGTTCGGATTGAAGATGCTCTCGGCACGGATCTCGGCGGCGATCCAGGCCGGGTCCAGCGCATTGCGCGCGGCCTCGCGGCGGATGGCGTCGTCGTGATGCAGCGGAAAGCGCAGGGTGTAAAGCCGTAGCTCCTGCGGGCCCTTGAGCGCGAACACGGCGCGGTCGAACCAGCCGTTGTCGCTGGCCACTTCCACCGCGAGCCGGCGCTGGCTGTCATCGAAGCGCGACAGTGCATCGGCCCACTCGCGTGCCGCCCACAGCGTGCGGTCGATCTTGAACAGCTCAATGGCGCGCAGCAGCGCCGGATCGCGCGCGACCGCCGCCTTGGCTGTGGTGCTGTCCTCCGGATTCCACGGGCACAGCGTGTAGGGCTGCTTGAGCGTATCGGCGGCGAGGAAGCCGTGGAAGGTCGCCTCGCTGGCGGCGGCGCGGTACAGCGCGGTGGCTTCGGCAGGCTTGCCGGTTTTTTCCAGCAGTCGTGCCTCGAACCAGCGCCAGCGCGAATCGTTGCGCTGGCTGACAGGCATCTTGCGGATCGCGGCCAGGGCCGCCGGCCAGTCGCCGCGCGCCATCGCCTCGCGCGTGCGCCATTCGTGCAGGCGCGCGTCGTAGGCCGGTTCGGGCACCGCGGCCAGTCGCCGCGCCGAGTCGGGCAGGTAGGAGGCCACCGTCCACAGTGCGATCTGGTAACGCACCTGACCCTGTTGTTCGGTGCTCAGGCCCAAAGCCTGGATGTACTGCGGCAACTGCTGCTCGGCGGCGTCCGGATCGGCCTTGGCCAGCTTCTCCAGGCCATCGGTGGCGATGCGGCGGCTGCGCTCGGTTTTCGGCCAGTTCAAGGCGCGTGCATCGGGCGTGTCGACGAAGGCGGCATAGTCGTTGGCCTGCGCCAGTTCGGCCGCCGGCAGGCCGCGTGCGGCGGCACGCATCACCCCCGGTTGCTGCGCATCGGCTGCAGCCTCGATGCGTTCCCAGCGCAGTGCGGGAGACAGCCCGCCCCGGCTGGCCAGCACCGCGAACACCGGGTCGCAGGCATCGGGCAGCGATTTGCCTGCGCTGCGCCACAGCGCCTGCGCCTCGCTGGTCCATTGCGCGTCGGCCTTGCCGGTGGCGTGGCGGGCATTGAGCACCGCGCAGCGCAGGCCCGGATCGGTACTGGTGGTGTAGTTGGCCAGCAGCGTCGGCCAGTCCTGGCGCCGGGCCAGTGCCGGCAGCCAGGTGGCGCGGAACGTCTCGGCCACCGCCTGGCCCTGGTAGCGCTTCAGGAAATCCTGCGCCTGGGAGGTCCCGAGTGTGTCGATGGTGCGACGCAGGCTGCTGTATTCCAGCCAGCCGTACAGCGGGTGGTCGCGCAGTGCAGCGCGGGTGCCGGCATCGACCTGGCCACGTTCGGCGTTGCCGATGGCCGTACGCATCAGGGTGCGCTGGGCATCGGTGGTGCGGGCATGGCTGGCGGTGCCGGTGGCGGCCAGTACCAGGCCGAGGGACAGCAGCAGATATCGGTTCATGGGCAAAAGCATAGCGGGGGCGGCGTCAATGCCGGGGTAAGCCGGTGAACGCGCAGGCGCAGGTTGCCGGAGGACGCGGAAGGGGGCGCAGTGCCACCCATCGCGAGTGCGCTCAGCGCAGGCTGTTGGCGGGAACCTTCACTTCCATCTCCACCGCCAGATGGTCCGACTGCGCGGCGGCAACCGCACGCGTGTCGAGCATCTTCAGACTGTCCGAAAGCAGGATGTGGTCGATGGCGCGATCCGGTCCCCAGCTGGGGAAGGTCGGTACCAGGCAGCTGGGCGGCTGCAAGCGGGTCTTGTGGTAGAGCACGCGCATTTCCGGGCGGTCGGCCATGCAGTTGAAATCGCCCATCAGCACCGCGTTGGGGTAATCGCTGAGCAGGTCGGAAATGAAGTCCAGCTGCGCCAGCCGTGAGCCGGTGCCCAGCGACAGGTGTGCCACCGCGACGGTCAGGCCTTCCTTGCCGTCGCCATAACGGGCGATCAGCACACCACGGCCACCGATACGGCCGGGCAGTGCGTGGTCCTGTACCTCCACCGGCTCCAGCCGGCTGAGCAGACCATTGGCGCTGGAAGCCACGCCGCCCATGCGGCGGTTCGGCTGGTGCGC
The DNA here is from genome assembly GCF_052180205.1 of Stenotrophomonas sp. JC08. Classification (NCBI taxonomy): domain Bacteria; kingdom Pseudomonadati; phylum Pseudomonadota; class Gammaproteobacteria; order Lysobacterales; family Lysobacteraceae; genus Stenotrophomonas; species Stenotrophomonas sp. JC08. Next base: position 436,486 of record NZ_CP197473.1, read on the forward strand.
CCAGTAATTGAAACCGGCGCGTTCGGCCAGGTAATGGGTCTGGTTGGTGAAACCCGAGCGCAGGCTGCCCGGATCGGCTTCCTGCAGGCCGACGATGTCGCGGGTGCTGGCGAGTTTGGCGATGGCATCCAGGCTGGAGCGCTTCTGTCCGGCAGGCAGCGCGTGCGACCAGCTGCGGGTCACGTAGTCGCTGTAGCGACGGGTGCTCGAGCCGGCCTGGATGTTCGCGGTCAACAGCCGCAGCGTTTTCGTGGGGAATTTCACGGCAATGCGGAAAGGGCCCCGGCAGGCGGGGCCCTGGATGTGGTTACTTGGCGTTGGAGGCGCGTTCGCGGGCGATCAGGTGATCGGCGATGCGCAGCATGTCTTCCCAGCTCTGGCCCTTGACCAGGTACTTGCCGTTGACGATCAGCGACGGGGTGCCGGCGATCTTGCTGCGCTGGGCGAACTGCTTGGCGCGGTTGATCTTGGCCGCGACCGAGAAGCTGCCCATGGTGTCGGTGAAGGTCTTCGGATCGACGCCGTGCTTGCCGTAGAAGTTGGCGATGTCCTGCACCGAGTCGCGGCCGCGCTCGCCCTTCAGGCTCTGCTCGACGTGGATGGCCAGGTACAGCGGCTCATGGGTCTTTTCCAGCACGCCCAGCGTCTCGGCGGCATAGAAGGCACGCGCGTAGTCGTCCCAGGTGCCGCCAAACGCGGCCGGCACGTAGACAAAGTTCACGTCCGCCGGCAGGCCGGCCTTCCACGAGCTGACCAGCGGCTGGAAGCGGGCGCAGGCCGGGCACACATAGCCGAATACTTCGGCCACTTCGATCTTGCCGGTGGCCGGCTGGAACGGCTGGCCGCCGTCGATGGCCAGGTAATCGGTGCCGGCAACCGGCTCCGGACCCACCAGGCGTGCGGCCGCCGGGACCGGCGTGCTGGCGGCCGGAGCCGCTTCGCCGCTGGCCGGCGTGGCGACGGCCTGATCGTCCGCGGTGGTGGCGGCGTCCGGCGTGGTTGCGGAAGCGGCTTCCGGTGCGACTTCGGCAGCGGCCGGGGCGGTCGCCGGAGCGGCGGCGTCGGCCGAGCCGTCCTGGGCCTTGCAGGCGACCATCAGCGGGAGCAGGGCCGTCAGGGCCAGCGCGAATCGGATCTTCATCGGGGATCTCCAGCGGGAATTCGGTGGTTCAACAGGCCGCGCGGCGCGGCCGGGGGCACATGATGACATTATGTGCGGTCAAGACTGAACGGGTGATCGGCCATTGCCGCTGGGCCGGATCAGCGGCGCGGGCTTGCCGCACGTTCGCGGGCGACCAGTGCCTCGGCGTTGCGCAGCATGTCTTCGAAAGTGCGGCCCTTGACCAGATACTTGCCGTTGACCAGCAGGGTCGGGGTCCCCGGCACCTGGGTGCGCAGGGCGAAGGCGCGCGCGTTCTTCACTTTTTCCTCGACCTCGACGCTGCGCAGCGCATCCAGATAGCGCTGCAGCTGCACGCCATAGCCGGCGTAGAAGTGGGCCAGCTCATCGGGCGAGACATTCTGCATGGGCAGGCTGCGCTGCTCGTGCAGGGCGCGGAACATATCGCCATGGCTGCGCTTGGGCGCGCCTGCCTGCTCGGCGGCATAGAACGCGCGGGCGTAGGCGTCCCAGTGACCACCAAAGGCGGCCGGCACCGCGGTGAAGCGGACATCGGCCGGCAGCTTGGCGACCCATGCGTCCAGCTGCGGTTCGAAGTGGGCGCAATGCGAACAGGTGTAGCCGAACAGTTCGACCACCTCGATCTTGCCGGCCAGCGGTGCGAACGGGCCGGGGTTGGCGATCAGCTGGTAGTCCCGGCCTTCGACCAGGGCGGCGGGAGTGGCGGCACCGGCACCCAGCGGTGCCAGGGCCAGCAGCAGAAGCAGTACGCGGGAAAGGAAGGTCATGGCGGAACTCCGTCAAATGAAGACGCCGGCCATGAGGGCCGGCGTGCATGGGATCGCGCCTGCCGGCCGCCAGGGCGGCCCGGACAGGTCAGGGCTGGGCGGCAGGTGCCGCCGTAGCGACATCGTCGGCACGGTTGTGCAGGCCCTGCACATAGCTGGCCAGCGCCTGGATTTCCTGCTCGGTCAGCGACTTGCTGATCTGCGCCATGATGTTGAACTGCGCGGTATCGGTCTCGCCGGTCTGGCCGGACTGGTAACGCTGCAGCCGCTGCGCCACATAACCGGCGTGCTGGCCGCCGATGTGCGGATAGGACGGACCGGGATTGCCGGCACCGGCCGGGCCATGGCAGGCCAGGCAGGCCGGAATGTCACGGCTGGCGTCGCCGCTGCGATACAGCTTCTGGCCGATCTCGTAGAACTTCATGCCGGCATAGGGACCATCGGCCACCAGCGCGTCGTCGGCGACGCCGGCACCGCTCTTCTGCGTGGCAAAGAATGCGCCGATATCGCGCATATCCTGGGCGGTCAGGTCCTGGACAAACGGCACCATCGCCACCACCGCGCCTTCATTGCGCTGGCCGTTGGCGATCAGGGCCATTTCCTTGGCGATGTAGTGCTCGCTCTGCCCGGCCAGACGCGGGTAGATCTCGACCGGGGCATTGCCGTCGGCACCGTGGCAGGCGGCACAGGAGGCGGCCTTGGCCTGGCCGGCTTCGGCGTCACCGGGAAGGGTCTTGCTGAAGTCCAGCTCCAGCGGGGCGGTGGTCACCGGCGCGTTGTCCGGTACGGGAACGACCGAAGTCTGCGCGAAGGCAACTGCGGCGATAAGGGGAACAACAAGTGTGCTAATTGCAAGAACACGAGCGTGGCGCATGCGGAAAGCTCCGTGTGAACAGGCCCGGCGGCACTTCCGCCAGCATCGACAGGATTATCAACGCCGGCTCATGGCACGGTCAACGCGCCAGTCCGGGAAATGGGCCGTTCGGGAGGGCGTAAAGGCCGGAAATCGGCACATTTTGCCGGTAAGCAGACAAATATCAGCCCGTATGGCGGCCGGATCGGCACGTGGCGGTGCAACATGCGATCCTATTGCGCATGTCACAGTTGCTCGAACGCGCCCAATACCTGCTCTCCGCCCACAACGCCCGCCAATTGCCGGCCGACACCGGTGGCGAGGTGGCGTTTGCCGGGCGCTCCAATGCCGGCAAATCCAGCGCACTCAATGCGCTGACCCGGCGCAACGCGCTGGCCCGCGTCTCCAAGACGCCCGGTCGCACCCAGCAGCTGGTCTACTTCCAGGTCACGCCCGAGGCGAACCTGGTGGACCTGCCGGGCTACGGCTATGCGAAGGTGCCGCTGGACCTGAAGGCGCACTGGCAGGCCTTCATCGAGAAGTATTTCCGCACCCGCGAGGCACTGAAGGGGCTGGTGGTGGTGATGGACATCCGTCACCCGCTCAAGGAATACGACCTGCAGATGCTCGGTTACGCGGTGCAGCGCGGCCTGCCGGCGCACGCGCTGTTGACCAAGGCCGACAAGCTCGGGCGGGGCCAGCAGGCGCAGACGCTGCAGAAAGTGCGCAAGGAACTGCAGGCGGCATTCGGCGACAGCGTCAGCGTGCAGGTGTTCTCCAGCGAGTCGCGTCTGGGCGTGGACGAAGCGCGCACGGTGATTGGCGGCTGGCTGGGCCTGGAATCGGCGTCGGAAAAAGCCGCCGCACAGGGCTGATTGCCGCACCGCGGCAGGGCGTGCAGTCGCGGCCGAGGGTCGATTCTGCGGCGATTCTTCGAATATATCCGCTAACCGCGGCGAAGGCGCACACCGGCGGGCGGGAGCGTGTGGACACTGTCGTCCACTGCCGTTGACCGCCGTGTCGCAGCGCGATGGGTCGTTTACAGCGGGGTATCGAACAGCTTGCCGATGGCGGCGGCGGCAGTCATCGCCAGCGCACCCCAGAACATCACCCGTAGCGCCCCGCGCAGTGGCTGGGCACCGCCGGCGCGGGCGGCCAGCGCGCCGGTGATGCACAGCCCGGCCAGCGTGGATGCGGTGGTTGCCAATGCCACATGTGCATGGGGCGCCAGCAGCGCGGTGAGCACGGGCAGCGCCGCGCCGGCAACGAACGCGGCAGCGGATGCGGCGGCGGCCTGCAGCGGGCGTGCCCGGGTTGTATCGGTGATCCCCAGTTCGTCGCGGGCATGGGCGGCAAGTGCGTCGTGGGCGGTGAGCTGCCTGGCCACTTCGTGTGCAAGTTCCGCGCTCAGGCCCCGATGGCGGTAGATGGCGGCGAGCTCTTCCAGTTCACTGTGTGGATCCTCATGCAGCTCGCGGCGTTCGATCGCCAGGTCGGCATGCTCGGTGTCGGCCTGCGACTGCACTGAGACATATTCACCGGCAGCCATCGACATCGCGCCGGCAACGGTGCCGGCGATGCCGGTGGTCAGCACGGTCGAGGCGGGGGCGCCGCTGGCGGCGATGCCCACCACCAGTCCGGCCACCGAAACGATGCCGTCATTGGCGCCGAGCACGGCCGCGCGCAGCCAGCCGGAGCGGCCGGAGCGGTGGGCTTCCGGGGAGCGTGAGTGGATCATGCGCGTAGTCTAGCCGGGTCCTTGCGCTGCCGGCGGAGCGATTTTCAGTCGCACGCGGTGCGGACAAGTCGCCGTGGGTGGGATGCTGAAATCCGCGGCGATGGCGTGATTGGAATCAGCCGCACGATATAGTGCGCACTCGCGAGAGGCGGGACCGGCCCCACCTCGTTGCCCTGACAGCACTTTGTGAGACCGCATCTTGTCCAGCCCCAGCCACGTCGCCGATACCCTCATCACCGACCGCGACCAGCTGGTCCAGACCATTGCCGAAGGCGAAAAGCCCAAGTCGCAATGGCGGATCGGCACCGAGCATGAAAAATTCGGTTTCCGCCTGGACGATCTGCGTCCGCCCACCTTCGACGGCGAGCGCGGCATCCAGGCGCTGCTGACCGGGCTGACCCGCTTCGGCTGGGAGCCGGTGCTGGAGAACGGCAACACCATCGCCCTGCTGCGCGACAACGCATCGGTGTCGCTGGAACCGGCCGGGCAGCTGGAACTGTCCGGCGCGGCGCTGGAAACCCTCCACCAGACCTGTGTGGAAACCGGCACCCACCTCAACGAGGTGGCACAGGTAGCCGGCGAGTTGCAGCTCGGCTTCCTCGGCATGGGCTTCCAGCCCAAGTGGACCCGCGCGGACATGCCGTGGATGCCCAAGGGCCGCTACCAGATCATGAAAAGCTACATGCCCAAGGTCGGCTCGCTCGGCCTGGACATGATGACCCGCACCTGCACGGTGCAGGTCAACCTGGACTACGCCTCCGAGGCGGACATGGTGAAGAAGTTCCGCGTGTCGCTGGCCTTGCAGCCGATCGCCACCGCGCTGTTCGCCGATTCGCCGTTCACCGAGGGCAAGCCCAACGGCTTCCTGAGTTACCGTTCGCACATCTGGACCGATACCGATGCCGGCCGCACCGGCATGCTCGATTTCGTGTTCGAGGACGGCTTCGGCTACGAGCGCTACGTCGATTACCTGCTTGATGTGCCGATGTACTTCTCCTACCGCGACGGCATCTACCACGACGCCAGCGGCCAGAGCTTCCGCGATTTCATGCACGGCAAGCTGCCGGTGCTGCCGGGCGCGCTGCCGACGCTGCGCGACTGGTCCGACCACATGACCACCGCGTTCCCGGAAGTGCGGCTGAAGAAGTATCTGGAAATGCGCGGTGCCGACAGCGGTCCGTGGAACCGCATCTGCGCGTTGCCGGCCTTCTGGGTGGGCCTGCTGTATGACCAGGCCGCGCTGGATGCGGCCTGGGATCTGGTCAAGGATTTCAGCCTGGCCGAACGCCACGCGCTGCGTGACGGCGTGCCGAAGCAGGCGATGAATCTGCCATTCCGCAACGGCACGGTGCGTGATCTGGCCGCGCGTGCGCTGGAGATCTCGCGCGAGGGCCTGCGCCGTCGTGCCGCGCTCAATGGCGATGGTCAGGATGAAACGCGTTTCCTGGATGTGCTGCAGGAGATCGTCGATTCCGGCAAGACCGCCGCCGAGCGCAAGCTGGAACTGTTCCATGGCGCCTGGAACGGCAAGGTCGAACCGGTGTTCACCGAGTTCGCCTACTGATTCGGCTTGTCGCACGGCAAGTGCCGTGGCGATGGATGGACGTCCCGCCGGTGAGATTGCAGCGCGGTCTTGCCGGTGTACTCGCGGCATCGTGCAGGTGGCTGAAAGTCCCTTGTTTTGCAGTCCATTCTGGAATGCGAGTCGCAGACCGGTGCTGTCGCGGCGATCTGCCGCCGGCATGTAAATGATCTGTAACCGAAGGTGAATAGGATGCGCGGCATCTGCTTGGAAGCGGTTTCCAGGTACGACGTACGCATATCTCCTTCAGGAACAAATCATGATCGTAGTCAGGAAGTCGGCGCTGGCGGGTGCCATCGTGTTCGCGCTTTGTCTCGCCCCGGATGTTCTTGCGCAGGAAACGCTGCAAGTACCGGAACAGGGCATCGCCGGTGGTGCGGTCCGCGGCCGGGTTCTCAGTACCGACAGTGGCCAGTATGTGCGCAATGCCGAGCTGCGTATTGCCGGCACTCCCAATGTCGTCTACAGCGATCAGAGCGGTGCTTTCCGCCTCAATGGCGTACCCGCGGGCGAGGTGGTGCTGGTCGCCCGCTATACCGGCCTGGAAGAAAGCCGGGTGACCGTCATGGTTGCCAAGGGTGAGGTGGCTACCGTCGAGGTGTCGCTCAAGGCGCCGAGCTATGCAGCGGCCGCCACCGATGCGGTGAGCCTGGACGGCCTGACCGTCACCGCCAGTCGCGAAGGCCAGGCCAGCGCGATCATGGAGCGGCGTGCGGCGATGAATGCCAAGAATGTGGTGGCCGCCGACAACTATGGCGCGCTGACCATGGGTGACGTCGGCGAGTTCATGAAGTCGATGCCCGGCCTGTCGCTGGACTACACCGAGGTTGACGCCACCGCGGTGCGCATCGGCGGTCTGGACCCGAAGTATTCGACCTTCACCACCGACGGCGCGCGCATGGCCACGGCGACGTCGAACAACAACTCCGGCCGGCAGAACTCGTTCGAGCAGATGTCGATCACCGGCATCGAGTCGATCGAGTTGAACCACACGCTCACCGCAGCGATGGATGCCGATTCGCCGGGTGGCAACATCAACCTGCGCAGCAAGCATGCTTTCCAGCGCACCAAGCGTGATCTGGTGTTCCAGCTTGGTGCGGTGGGCACTTCCGACTCCAACGGGTCGGGCCGGTATTTCCCGGATGACAGGAAGCACGCCACCCTCTATCCGTCGGCACAGTTCGGCTTCGGTGATGTGTTCATGGATGGCCGTTTCGGTGTGGAGTTCAACGCCAGCTACAACGCCAACTATGTGCAGCAGGACCGCATCCAGACCGACTGGGCCTACAGCCCCGACGGCAGTGCGATGCCCTACCGGGTGATGTGGCGTCCCGGCCCGAAGATGACCAGCCGTACCGCCGCCAACCTGAGTCTGGACTACCAGGTCACCGACAATCTGGTGGCGTCGCTGCGCAGCACCTACTCCATGTACGACGTGGAGTATTTCAACCAGTACACCTATCTGGTGTTCGGCACCCCGACCAAGTCCGAAGCCGCGCCCGGCTCCACCCCCGAGCACATCGTGGTCGATCCCAACGGTACCAACACGCGGTTGCACACCCAGTATTCGCACCGCTATGCGGGCACGCCGGCCTTCCTGATCGCGCCCAAGCTCGAGTACAAGGGGGAGAACTGGGAAGCGGTGCTGCGCGGCAGCTACTCCGGCGCCGAGTTCAACTTCCGCGACAACAGCAAGGGCTTTTTCCAGCGCACCGACAGCTGGCTTACCGATATCGGTTTCACCCTGGACCGTCCGTCGCAGGGCTCGCACGAGTGGAACCTGCAACAGACCGCCGGCCGGCCCTGGAACGATCCGACCAATTTCAACCGTGATGCGGACATCGGCTACAACGTGCGTACCGCCGAGTCGGATGCGATCAACGACCAGTCCGGCGTCAATCTCGATCTGAAGCGGCACCTGAGCTGGAATGACAATCCGCTCACCCTGATGGGCGGCGTGGGCAGGCGCCGCAACGACTGGCGCACCAACGAAGGTTCCTGGCAGCAGTACAAGTACGTCGGCCCGAACGGCAGCCAGACCGATCCGTCGTCCACCATTCCGTGGACCGAGGACTACGACTTCGCGATCATCGGCACCGGTGCCGGCAACATGAACGAGCAGGGCTGGCGTGCCGACAACAACTACGCCATGTACGACATCTTCAAGGAGCACCCGGAGTACTTCGAGGCCGATGTGGTCGGCAACCTGAAGCGTCGCCTGGACAACAACAAGCGCATCCAGGAGAACGTGGATGCGGCCTATGTCGAAGTGGAAACCCGCGTCGGTGATGCACGCTTCGACCTGGGCCTGCGTTACGAGCAGACCCGCACCGCCGCGCGCATCGCCGACGTGCGTCCGCTCAGCGAGGTGGAGGCCGCCGGGCTGGATCCGAAAACCGTTGAAGGCCTGATGTACCAGTACAACAACGGCCGCTATGTGACCCGTCGCGGCGATTACAGCGACTTCTTCCTCAGCGGTGGCATGAAGTACGACTTCACCGACAAGCTGGTCGGCCAGCTGTCTTTCAGCGAATCGATCCTGCGCCCGGACTACGGCAATCTCGGTGGCGTGGTGTCGGTCAACGAGGACACGATGATCGTCACCGTGCCCAATGCGCAGCTCAAGCCGGAACGTTCCACCAAGTATTACGCCAGCCTGCAGTACTACTTGGAGCCGTCGGGCATGCTCGGGCTGTCGTACTACAAGCTGGACATGCAGGACATGCAGGTCACCGGCATCAGCGTCGATCCGGAGGATGTGGGTTTCAGCGCCGGGGATTACGAGGGCTACACCTTCCGCAGCGCGCAGAACCTGCCGGGCACCAGCACCAACGAAGGCGTGGTGCTGGAATACAGCCAGCAGCTGACCTTCCTGCCGGCCGCCTGGAAGGGCCTGAGCGTGTACGGCTCGCTGACCCACGTGAACCCGGATGGCCCGCGCCAGAACATGCCCAAGGAAGCGGCCAACTGGGGCATCCGCTACAACCATGGGCGCTTCGATTTCCAGGTCAACGGCAACTACCAGGCCAGCCACCGCATCAGCGCACTGGGCAACACCGAGACCACCGCCAACAACGGCATTCTCTACCGCGCCTCGCGTGACCTGTGGAACGTCAGCGCCAGCTACAAGCTCACCGACAACATCGACGTGATGCTGGCCGGCCGCAACATCTTCAACGAGCCGGAAGTGGTCTATTCCAACGTGCCGGGCCGCGTGCAGATGTACACCGTGTACGGCTCGATGTGGAATTTCGGTATCCGCGGCCGCTTCTGAGCCGGGAAGTCCGCGTGCTTGCACGCCCCTCTTCTGTGTGTGCGGAAGAGGGGCAGCGGCGAATCCCGGTCCGTTGGCCGGGCGACACTTTTACGCGTGCGCAAAGAGCGGGGAGGCGAGGCGGTTGTCCAGCCGCGTCCCTCCGGCCTTCGCCCATGTCTGTCAGGACGTTCTCCCATGACTCCCAACATCGACCGCCGTCGCCTGATCATCGGTGCCGGCCTTGGCCTCGGCGCGCTGTTGCTGCCTGCTGGTCGCATGCTTGCCTCCGAACTCGTCGGCGCCAGCGGTTTCACCCACAACGTCGCCAGCGGCGAGCCCGGTCCGGACTCGATGCTGCTGTGGACGCGCTACGTGGCACCGGACAATGCCGATGAAGCCACGCTGCGGGCGGAGATCGCACTGGATCGGGACTTCACCCGCGTCGTCGCCGGCGCCAGCGTGCGTACCGGCCGCTACCGTGACTGGACCGCCAAGCTGACCGTGGACGGCCTGCAGCCCGGCACGACTTACTGGTACCGGTTCATCGCCGCCGATGGCAGCTTCTCGCCGGTGGGCCGTACCCGCACCCTGCCGGTGGGCGATGTGAGCGGCTTCAAGCTCGGCCTGTTCTCCTGTGCGAACCTGCCGGTGGGCTGGTTCAACGCCTACGCCCACGCCGCCGCGCGCGAGGACATGGACCTGTGGCTGCATGTGGGCGACTACCTCTACGAATACGGCATCGCCGCGTACAGGGTGCAGGACCGGGTGCTGGAACGCGAGGTGTTGCCGGCGCACGACCACGAGATGGTCTCGCTGCTCGATTACCGCATGCGCCTGGCCTGCTATCGCGCCGATCCGGACCTGCAGGCGCTGCACCAGAGGGCACCGATGGTGGCGCTGTGGGACGACCACGAGATCACCAACGATGCCTGGGAAGGCGGGGCGCAGAACCATCAGCCGGAGCACGAAGGCGACTGGAATGTGCGCAGGGCCGCCGCGATGCAGGCCTACCGCGAATGGATGCCGGTGTCCGATGAGCCGTGGAAGGTCTATCCGATCGGTACCCTGGCCACGTTGTACCGCACCGAATCCCGTCTGGTTGGACGCACCCGGCCGGCGGATATCGCCAGCGCCTACCGTGCCGGTACCGATGCGGCGCTGGAAGCCTTCCGCGATGGCCCCTGGCAGGATCCGTCGGCGACCATGCTCGGTCTGGAGCAGGAGCGCTGGCTGTATCACGCGCTGCGCGAGAACGCCCGCAGCAGCCACTGGCAACTGGTCGGTATGGGCACCATCCTCGGTCGCACGGTGATGCCGCAGGAAACCCTGGGCTGGCTGCGTCCCGACGCCGGTGAGCGCAGCGTGCAAGCCTTCCACGACAATGTCCGTGGTGCGCGACTGGGTGTGCCGGTGTGGATGGACCGCTGGGATGGCTATCCTGCCGCCCGCGCACGGCTGTTGCGTGCCGCCCAGCAGGCCGATGCGGAGCTGGTGATGCTGTCCGGCGACAGCCACAACGCCTGGGCCTATTCGCTGCTGCAGGACGGCGAGCCGGCGGGCATCGAATTCGCCGTGCAGGGCGTCACCTCCGGCGGTATCGAAGGCAGCCTGGCTACCGATCCGCACAACGTTGCCCGCGCCTTTGTCGCCACCAATCCGGAGCTGGACTGGTGCGATACCGCGCGCCGCGGCTACGCGATGATCGAGCTCACCCCGCAGCGGATCAGCGGCGAATGGGTGTTCATGCAGGATATCAAGACCCGCACGCTGGCGCTTTCCGGCACCCATCGGATGTCGGCGGAAAAGGGACAGCGCCGCTTCAACCGCGGCTGAGTCCGAGCCTGACCTCCGCACTCCATTTCACGACAGCCGAGCCCGCGTCCCCATGAAAAATCCGATTCTCCTCCCGGTGCTGTTGGCGCTTGCCGGGGTGGCGGCCGCACCGCTTGCGACGGCTTCGCAAACCCTGCCGCCGCTGCCGTTGCAACAGGACGGTGGCACCTGGCCCTCCGGGCATGTGCAGGGCATCGCGGTGGACCGGCAGCGGGGATACATCTACTACTCGTTCACCGACCTGCTGGCCAAGTACGACTTCCACGGCAACCTGGTCGGCACCCTGGTGGGCTGGACCGGGCATCTGGGCGATCTGGATTTCAATGCCGCTGACGGCCGCCTCTACGGTTCGCTGGAATACAAGGCCGACCAGGCGTTCTACATCGCGGTGATCGATGGCAGCCGTATCGACCGGGTGGACATGCGCGTGGACGATGGCGATATCTTCCGCACCGTCTACCTGCCGGAGGTGGCCAGCGATTACACCGCCGATGTGAACGGTGACGGCCGCTTCGATGGCGACGATGGCAAGTACTCCGGCAATGAAGCCGCGTCGCCGGATCATCGCTATGGCTGCTCCGGTATCGACGGGGTGTCGTTCGGGCCACGCTTCGGCGCGGTCGATGGCCCGGCCTATCTGACGGTGGCCTACGGCATCTACGGCAATACCGCGCGCAGCGACAATGATCATCAGGTACTGCTGCAATACGACATCGGCGACTGGCAGCAGTACGCGCGGCCGCTGGTCGAGCACGCGCCCCACCGGCACGGACCGGCCACGGTGGACGGCAAGTATTTCGTGCATACCGGCAACACCACCTACGGTGTGCAGAACCTGGCCTATGACGCGGCCTCGCAGCGCTGGTTCATGGGCGTCTATCCGGGCAGGAAACCGGAGTTTCCGAACTATCTGCTGTATGCGGTGGATGCACGGCAGCCACCTTCCAGCGGTGATCTGGTAGGTGTGCCGGCCGCCGCTGGCAGCGGCTGGGAGCAGGGCCTGCGGCTGACCTTGGCCGAGGACGGCTTGCATGATGCGGCGAGCGGCATCCGCGGCTGGAACCAGAAGGCCGATGTCGGCCTGCAGCCGCTGGGTGGTGGTCTGTTCTACCAGGTCGAGAACTCGGGCACGAAGGGCGCGCAACGGGCGCAGCTGACGCTGATGCGCTGGACCGGGGATGCTGGAAAGCCGCTGTCGCCGGTGACGGCGTTGCCACGCTGACGGCATCAATCCGTCACGCGTCATTGCCTGCAGGCTTGACCACGGTCAGGGCGGCTGTCGGTACGGGCATGCAGTATTCAAGGCGCGGGCGTGGTCGTCCGCTGCCGGGACAGCCGCGGGGCGGGCCCCCGGTTGCCAGCCTGCCCCGGGAGCATGTCGATGACGCAATTCAGGATTTCACTGCCAGCCCAGGCGCCGGATCTGCAGAAGCTGGAACAGGCGCTGCAGAACGTCGATCCATCGGTGCTGGTCGATATCGAACCGTTCACCCGGGTGCTGCGGATCTCGACCCAACTGGACGAGCGCAGCCTGCTGCCAGCCTTGGGACAGGGTGGCCTGCCGGTTGCCGCCACCCAGCTGGAACGCGTGCCTTCGGAATGTTGCGGCGGCTGCGGCGGTTGAGCGGCCATCGTCGTTCCGTGGCGCGATCATCGCCGCGGGGCGCATAGCGGCGACCGGTACCGCATGCATGATCCGGGCGCGGTGCAATTGCCACATGTGGCCCGGCTCGGTGGAAGAGCCGGCCGCGGCCGCGTGGCTCAGTAGCGCGCGGCGGTGAGCGGTGCATCGGCCCACTGCCAGGCGTCGGCCTGCAGGCGCGAGGTCGCGCGCGCGGCGTCGCTCTGGCCCAGCGCCTGTTGTGCCTGCGCCAGACCGAACAGTGACCAGCCGTTGATCGGATAGGTCTTCAGGTCCTGCTGGAAGGCCTCTGCCGCGCCTTTGGCATCGCCGCCATCGAGCAGGGCCGCGCCCAGGTACGGACGCACCGGCAACGGCCAGTCGGCCGGCTCGTTGTAGGCCAGCGCGTCCTCGGCCGCGGCGGCATCATGCAACGCGGCGATCGCCTGCTCATGCTTGCCCTGCGCGCGCAGCAGCTCGCCGCGCAGCAGCGCATCGGCCACCTGCAGCACGGCGCCGGCGTGGTTGATATCGAAGAAGCTGACCTGAGCCATTGCCGGGTCGATGGCGGTCGCGTGCAGCGCGTCGGCCTCTTTCACTGCCTCATCCATGGCGCCTTTGCGCAGCTGCGCCATGCCACGGGCGAAGTGGCGGATCGCGGCCGGATAGGGCAGCTCCGAAGTCGGGGCCGCTGCCGACAGGATCGCGTCCCAGTCGCCGAAACGGACCTGGGTGAGCAGCGGGGTGACCACGAACTGCTGCATGAACTGCATCGGCGCCTGACCCATCGCTGCGCGCTCGGCGCGCTCGGCGGTCTGTCGGGCGGCCTGCAGCGCCAGCGTGCGCGAGCCGGTCAGGCCGGTGGTCATCGTCGCGAAGTGCCAGTTGTGCGGCACGTAGCCCAGCGGGTAGACGCCGTTGCTGCCCCGGCACACCGTCAGGAAATCCTTGTCGGCGGTGGTGGCGGCCAGATTGGTCAGGGTCGCATCGTGGTAGCGGCCGACGCGGATATAGATGTGGGCGGGCATGTGCACCAGATGCCCGGAGCCGGGCGCCAGCGCTGCCAGCCTATCGGCGTAGGGTTCGCCGCGCTGCGGTTCGGGCGAGGCCTCGATGGCGTGGATGTAGTAGTGCATCGCGCCGATATGGCGCGGGTTGCGCGCCAGCACGCGCTCCAGTTCGCCGACCAGCGTGGGGGTGAACTGCGCCGGCGTGCCATCGGCATTCCAGTACGTCCACGGCGACAGGTCCATCAGCGCCTCGGCATACAGCGTGGCGGCATCGTCATCGCCCGGAAACCGCGCGACCACGCCGGCCATCGCCTCAGCGTAGGCGCGGTCCAGTGGTGTGCGATCTTCCGGTGCGGGATCGGCATAGCGCTGCTGCAGCGCCTGGATCAGCATCTGGTCCTCCGGTCGCGCGTTGCCGGCGAGGTTTGCCGCCTTTGTCGCCAGCGCCGTGGCTTCTTTTGCCGCGGCCGGGTCCATCGGCAGATTGATGTTCGGCCCCAGCACCAGCGCCTGCCCCCAGACGCACATCGCGCAGTGCGGATCCAGCCGCGCCGCTTCGGCAAACGCGCGCCCGGCCGCCTCGTGGTTGAAACCGTAGGCCAGCCGCAGCCCCTGGTCGAAATAGCGCTGGGCCAGCGGCACCGGCGTGCCGATATCGCGATGCAGGTCGCCGAAGGTCTCCAACAGGGGCACGGCCGCAGGATCGGAAGTGGCGGCCGTTTCGGTGCCGGCCTTCCTGGCGGAATCACAGCCTGCCAGCAGCGTGAAAAGCAGGGTCGAAGGCAGCAGCAGGAGCACGGATCGGCGGATCATTGTGGCTACTCCGGGGCACGTGCCGGCGACGATACTGCGGCCGCGTGCAGCGGTTGATACGGCCTTGTGAAGATCCTGCTGCTGCGCCTCCAGCGCACTGCCGGGTGCGGCGGGAAGTGGCCTTTCGGGCAGCGTATTGGCAATGTCGTGGCCTGATAAATATACTGTCCCCCAGTACAGGATATTGAGCTGGCCGATGCCGCACTCGCCGGAAGAAAAGAAGAAGGTGCTGGCCCGGGTCAAGCGCATCCGTGGCCAGTGCGATGCGCTGGAGCGGGCGCTGGAAGCCGGCGAAGACTGCCATCCGGTGCTGCAGCAGATCGCCGCCATCCGTGGCGCCGTCAACGGGCTGATGTCCGAGGTGATGGAGGCGCACCTGCGCGAGGAGTTCGGCCAGCCGGCACAGTCGGAAGGCGAGCGCGCCGCACGTGTGGCCGAGATGTCCAGCCTGATCCGTTCCTATCTCAAATAACCGCGTGGCGCCGCGCGCCGCGTTCCACCCTTTCCGCAGGAGAACACCATGAAATCACGTGCCGCCGTCGCCTTTGGCCCGGGCCAGCCCTTGCAGATCGTCGAGATCGATGTCGCACCGCCGAAGGCGGGCGAGGTGCTGGTCAAGATCACCCATACCGGTGTCTGCCACACCGATGCCTTCACCCTGTCCGGCGATGATCCGGAAGGCCTGTTCCCCTGCGTGCTCGGCCATGAAGGCGCCGGCATCGTGGTGGAAGTGGGCGAGGGCGTCACCTCGGTGAAGCCGGGTGACCACGTCATTCCGCTGTACACCGCCGAGTGTGGCGAGTGCCTGTTCTGCAAGAGCGGCAAGACCAACCTGTGCACCGCCGTGCGCGCCACCCAGGGCAAGGGTGTGATGCCCGACGGCACCAGCCGTTTCTCCTACAACGGCGAGCCGATCTACCACTACATGGGCTGCTCGACCTTCTCCGAGTACACCGTGGTGGCCGAGGTCTCGCTGGCCAAGGTCAACCCGGAAGCCAACCCGGAGCACGTCTGCCTGCTGGGCTGCGGCGTCACCACCGGTATCGGTGCTGTGCACAACACCGCCAAGGTGGCCGAGGGCGACAGCGTGGCCGTGTTCGGGCTGGGCGGGATTGGTCTTGCGGTGATCCAGGGTGCGCGCCAGGCCAAGGCCGGCCGCATCATCGCCATCGACACCAACCCGTCCAAGTTCGAGCTGGCCAAGCAGTTTGGCGCCACCGACTGCGTCAATCCCAAGGATCACGACAAGCCGATCCAGCAGGTGGTGGTCGAGATGACCGGTTGGGGCGTAGACCACAGCTTCGAGTGCATCGGCAACACCCATGTGATGCGTGCGGCGCTGGAATGCGCGCACCGTGGCTGGGGCCAGAGCGTGATCATCGGCGTGGCCGGTGCTGGGCAGGAAATCTCCACCCGTCCGTTCCAGCTGGTGACCGGACGCAAGTGGATGGGCACCGCGTTCGGCGGTGTGAAGGGTCGCAGCCAGCTGCCGGGCATGGTCGAAGACGCGATGAAGGGCGACATCGAGCTGGCGCCGTTCGTCACCCATACGATGGAACTGGACAAGATCAACGAAGCCTTCGACCTGATGCATGAAGGCAAGTCGATCCGTTCGGTGATCCACTACTGAGATGACGGCGATGTTCAATAAAGAAGGACTGGCCGCGGCCCTGGCGGGCATGGATGACAGCCCGGAAGCGCGTGAGGCGATCGAACGGCTGCGGGAGTCGGATCTGGTGAGGATCGACCAGTTGATCCTGGCGTCACTGGACCGGACCTGGAAGAACGCCGGCTTCGTCACGGCAGGTGTGCTGATCGCCGCGCCTGATGAATACGAGGAGATTCCGGAGGCGTTCTACGCCTTGCGTATCCGTACCCTGGCCGAGGCTTCGCGCATCGAGGTGAAGGGTGATCTGGACGTGTTGAAGGCCTGCGAGATCCGCCTTGCATCCCCACAGGAGGCTGCCTGACATGAGCATTGAACGCATCGAACACCGCGCCTGTTGCGGCGGCTGGCAGGATGTCTACCGGCACCGCTCGCAAGTGCTGGGCTGCGATATGACGTTCGCGGTGTATCTGCCGCCGCAGGCGCAGAAGGGCGCCAAGCTGCCGGTGCTGTACTGGCTGTCGGGCCTGACCTGCAGCGAGCAGAACTTCATCACCAAGGCCGGCGCACAGCGCTATGCCGCCGAGCATGGCGTGATCGTCGTCGCGCCCGACACCAGCCCGCGCGGCGAGGATGTGGCCGATGCCGAGGGCTACGACCTGGGCAAGGGCGCTGGCTTCTACGTCAATGCCACGCAGCAGCCGTGGGCGGCCCATTACCGGATGTATGACTACATCGTCACCGAGTTGCCGGCACTGATCGAGGCGAACTTCCCCGCCAGCGATGCACGTGCGATCAGCGGCCATTCGATGGGCGGCCACGGTGCGCTGGTCATCGCGCTGAAGAATCCGGGCCGCTACCGCAGCGTGTCGGCGTTCTCGCCGATCGTCGCGCCGTCGCAGGTGCCGTGGGGGCAGAAGGCGTTTGCCGCCTACCTTGGCAACGATCAGGCGGCGTGGGCGCACTACGACGCCACTGCGCTGGTGGCCGGCGCGCAGGAAAAGCTGGCGCTGCTGGTCGACCAGGGCGATGCCGACGAATTCCTCGCCAACCAGCTCAAGCCCGAGCTGCTGCAGCTCGCCTGTGAAGCTGCCGGCCATCCACTGGAGTTGCGCATGCAGCCCGGTTACGACCACAGCTACTACTTCATCGCCAGCTTCATTGGCGAGCACATCGCCCATCACGCCAGGGCGTTGCGCTGAGCCCGATCGCCGCCGGGATGGCCGGCGGCGGTGGCTTTTGCGATCATCGGCCGACCACGGTGGCCAGGGGGCAGGCGATGCGCAGGTGCTGGAAAAGTGGAAGATGTGCCGGTCGCGGCGGTTTGCGCGCCGGATGCGGGCTGTTGCTGGCGTTGTCGATGGGCGGCAAGGCGCTGGCCGGCGAGCCGCAAGGCGCGGCCACGGACGTGCGCAGCGTGGCCAGTGCCCAGCAGTTCCTGCAGCAGGTACTGCCGGGCAACCGGTACCTCAGCACGCCGATGAGCGAGGCGCTGGCTGCCGCGCGGCGTGAGCAGTTGCATGCGCAGTTCCAGCCGCTGCCGGTGATCATCGAGGCCGAGCCGCTGGCCCGCTGCGTGACGCGGCTGCGGGCCGATGCCAGTGCCACCACGCTGGTGCTGCGCAACCCCCACGACAGTTACGACCAAAGCCAGGCCAGCGCGGCCGAGCTGCTGGGCAGCGAGTGGATCGGCAACCCGGACGGCATGCAGTTCGGCAGCATCCGCCAGCTGGGCCAGCGCGGCAACCAGGTGCTGATGCGGCTGGCCGGCAACGAGCAGGACGCGGTGCTGCATCTGGAAGGAACCGAGATCGCCACCCGGGTGCTGCAGGCGCTGGAGTACCTGCGCGAGCAGTGCGACAGCACCCGCGCCACCGGGTTCTGAGCGGCGGCTGCCCGGCTCCGGACTTACAGCATGAAGTCGGTATAGCGCCAGCGGGAATCGCGCAGGGTGTCGTCACCCTGCCGCAGGTCCAGCGGCGACTGGAACATCGGCCCGGCGCTGACGCAGGTGTGGAACTCGCCGTGCTCGCCGCAGGCGTCGACACCGTCCGGCAGCGCCGCCAGCAGGGAGTGATCGAAGGCGCGGCCGGCAAACTCCGCCTCCAGCACCTGCGTATCCACACAGCACAGACGGGCGCGCAGGCCGCCATCGATCATCTTCGCGGCCAGCTGGCGGGTATCGCAGCCAAACAGCGGAAACAGCGTCCTCCAGCCCAGTGCCGCGTACTGCTGTTCACGCCACTGGCGGATGTCCTGCAGCAGCAGATCGCCGAATGCCAGGGTTTCCAGTGCGGGCCAGCGCTGCCGGGCCTCGGCCAGGGTGGCCGCCATGCGTTGCAGGTACTGCGTGTTGTCACAGGCCTGCGGTATCCACGACGGCAGCCACGGCAGCCCGGCGGCATCGGCCTGTGCCTGCAGCACCTCGCGGCGTACTCCCTGCATCGATGAGCGCCGGTGGCCTTCGGTCAAGGTGGTGAGCAATGCGACCACGTGGACGTCGCTGCGCTGGTTGAGCACATGCAGGGCCCATGCGGCATCCTTGCCGCCGCTCCAGGACAGCAGGACCGGTGTGCTCAAGCGTCAGCGCACATCGCGCAGTTCCCAGTGATGGCCGGCCAGCAGCCGCAGGCGCTGCTTGAACACGTCGCCGGGCAGGTGCGTGGAGACGCTCAGATTGATGCGCAGATCGGCCTGCTGGCCACTGACGGTGGCTTCCGGGTCGGTGGCGCCCAGCGCGGGATCGACCTCGTCCGGGTCGTCCTGGATGTTCCGCCAGCGCTCGAACAGTTCCGGCGTGCGCAGCGCGGCCTGCAGCTGCGCGGCGAACTCGTCGGCACCGTTGGCGGTGAATGACAGGCGCGGATCGCTGCCCCGGGCCTTGGCCGGATCGGGCAGGGCGATGGAATAGTGGACGGGCATGGGATTCTCCTGTCGGGTGTTCAAGTGTGGCGCGGCACGTGTCGCCGGTGCGTCACGCCGGTGGGCGGTGTCAGCTGCCGAAGCGGTGCGGCTCGTCGGCAAAACCGATGGTCACCGCGCCCTTGCCGACATTGACCATGCCGGTCAGGCTCATCAGCGCCTCCATCATCGTCACGCCGTGGGCATCGCAGGTGTCGCGCAGCTCGCGGTAGCCCGGCAGGATACGCAGCTCCTCCAGCGGGCCGCCGTAGCTGATGCAGACCACCGGCGTCATCAGGCCCCGGGCCACGCGCTTGCCGACGAATTCGAACAAGGTCTGCACGGCGTTGTCGAAGCCCTTGATCTTGGCCACCGGCGCGGTTTCGCCGCGATGGCCGTGCAACACGGGCTTTATATCCAGCGCGCTGCCCAGCGCGGCACTGAACAGGCCGACGCTGCGGTCGCCCTTGTGGCGGGCACGGGCACGCATGTAATACAGGTCACGGGTGATCATGTAGCCGTGCACGCTGGCCGCCACCTGCTCCAGCCGCTGGCGTATCTGCGGCACGCTGGCGCCACTGTCGCGCAGGCGTACCGCTTCCACCGCGCTGACCGCCTGTGCGGCGAACAGGTTCTGGCTGTCGATCACCCGCAACCCGAATGGCGAGTTGTAGCCGGCGGTCTGGCGGATGGGCTTGTATTCGTTGAGGATCGTGTAGCTGGCCTGCACCACGTTGTCGTACAGCGGGCTGCGCGTGCGGGTGATGGTGAGGCAGAACACCTGGTCGAAATCGGTCACCAGGTGTTCCAGGAACAGCGCCTGGATCTGCGCGGCATCGTAGGGAATGGTCTCGGCCTCGGCACCCTGCTCGCTGAGCGGGCCGGCGAGGAAGTTCAAGGTGGCCGTTTCGTCACGCTGGTCGGCCAACAGGGTGTCGCCGATGCGGACGCTGATCGGCAACAGGATGATGTTGTTGCGTTGCAGGTAACTCTGCGGCAGGTCACATGCTGAATCCACCACTATTCCGATCCGCATGCAGATCAACTCCTTCATTCGACTGATCGCTACCCGTATCGAACCCTAGCGCAAAACCGGGGTCCAGGAGATGTAATTGGCGGCAATTTTGAGCATTCGTCATATTTTTCAATAGGCATTGGCCGGAGGGGCCATTAAGCTGGCCGCCACGCAACCGCGGTTGATGCCCGGAATGCGCCTGCATCGGTAGTGGAATGGGCCGTCGACATCACGGCGGACAGTTGGGGAAGTGAATGGAAACGGCGAAGACGGTGGTCGAATTCTGGCGCGCAGCGGGGCCGCAGCGCTGGTTCATGCGCGATGACGCATTCGACAGGGAGTTCCGCGGGCGTTTCCTGGACATGCACTATCTGGCCGCGCGGCGCGGCTGCGAGGAATGGCTGCATGACGGCGAGGGTGCACTGGCGCTGCAGATCCTGCTGGACCAGTTCCCGCGCAACTGTTTCCGCGGCACCGCGCACTCCTACGCGACCGACGGGCTGGCGCGGCACTACGCCATGCGCAGCATCGAGGAAGGGCTGGACCGCGAGCTGACGCCGCAGTTGCGTGCCTTCATCTACCTGCCGTTCGAACACTCCGAAGACCCGGTTGACCAGGACCGTTCGGTGGCGATGTTCGAGGTGCTGGGTGACCTGGAATACCTGCGCTTTGCCGAGCTGCACCGCGATATCATCCGCCGCTTCGGCCGCTTCCCGCACCGCAACGCGGTGCTGGGACGGATTCCCACGCCCGAGGAACTGCATTTCCTCGCCGAAGGCGGATTCGCCGGCTGAGGGGAGGGACAACGCCTGTGGGAGCGACGCAAGTCGCGATCAGGCCTTTGCTGTGCCGCGATCCGGCGTTTCCGCCGAACGCTGCCATGACTGACATCAATCCTGTCTGCTTGATCCACAAGAAAAACGCCGGCGATGCCGGCGTTTTCTGTTTCGCAGCGGTCAGCGGCCGATCAGTACTTCGGCACGCTGCTGTCCACGTTCTCCGACCAGGCCTCGATGCCGCCGGTGACGTTGAACACGTTGCCAAAACCCAAGGCGCGGAACTGTTCGGCGGCCTGCAGGCTGCGGCCACCCCGGTGGCACATGAAAGCCAGCGCGGTGTCCTTGGGCAGGGCTTCGAGCCTGGCGCGGTTGTCGCCGTCGAAGGTCTCGAACGGGGCATTGATCGCGGCGATGGCACGCTCGTCGGCCGGGCGCACGTCCACCAGGGTGATGCTGCCGGCACGCAGCTGGTCGTCGGCACTGCGCACGTCCAGTTCCTGCACCGGCTTGGGGGCGTTGGGATTGTTGATCGCCAGGCCCTGGCCGCGGATGTCGTCGACCCAGTCGATGGTGATGCCTTCGGCGCGACGCGCGCTGGCCACATCGAACTGCACACGCAGGCCGTTGGATTCGGCGGCGATGGCGTTGGCGTCAAACGGGGCCAGCTGGAAGTTCGGCTGGAAGTTGGCATCGATGCCCAGCTGCAGCGCGGCGCCGGGGGCGTCGGCCAGTGCGCCCTTGAGCATTTCCACCGCCGCCGGGGTGACGGTGATGGTCGGCGGGGTGCGGTCCGGGGCAGCCACGCCCAGCAGGCTGCTCAGCTCGCCGCTGTTGGCCATCTGCAGGATGATGTCGCTGCCACCGACCAGCTCGCCGTCCACATACAGCTGCGGAATGGTCGGCCAGTCGCCGTAGAGCTTGATGCCTTCGCGGATGTCCTGGTCGGCCAGCACGTTGACGTGGCCGAATTCCACGCCCAGATCGTGCAGCGCGCCAACGGCCTTGGCGGAGAAACCGCACTGCGGCATGCTCGGCTGGCCCTTCATGAACAGGACGACGCGGTCGGCGGCGAGGATGGATTCAATGCGCGAACGCAGGGCGGGATCCAGGGACATCGTGAACTCGCAGAAGTGGTGAGGACTGCGGTCGATTCTACGCTGCATGGCATCATGGGGCATGACTGCCGCGGAAACCCTGTATCGCGTTCCTGTGCACCCCTGGCGCTGGTTGCCGTGGCTGCTGGTGTCGCAATTGCTGGTGGCGCTGCTGTGGTGGCAGTTGGGCCGTGCCTGGGGCGTGCCGTTGCTGCTGGCCAGCCATGCGTTGTTCGTGGTGCCGGTGTTCCTGCCCAACAGCCGCTTCTATGCGCCGGTGCTCAGCCGCGTGCCCGGTCCCGGGGTGTGGCTGACCATCGATGACGGCCCCTCCGATGACACCCTTGCGGTGCTGGACCTGCTCGACCGCCATGAGGCCAAGGCCACCTTCTTCATGGTCGGGCAGCAGGCGGCGGCACGACCGG
Source organism: Stenotrophomonas sp. JC08 (assembly GCF_052180205.1). NCBI lineage: Bacteria > Pseudomonadati > Pseudomonadota > Gammaproteobacteria > Lysobacterales > Lysobacteraceae > Stenotrophomonas > Stenotrophomonas sp. JC08. Next base: position 458,920 of record NZ_CP197473.1, read on the forward strand.
AACTGGTGCACGAGATCGTCCGCCGCGGGCACGGGCTGGGCAATCACAGCCACAGCCATCCGCAGGCCCGTTTCTGGGCGCTGGGACCGGCGCGGATGGCGGCGGAGATCGGCACCTGCCAGCAGGCGCTGACGGCGATCACCGGCACCGTACCGCGCTGGTACCGCTCGGTGGTGGGCATGACCAATCCGTTTGTGGCGGTGGCACTCAAACGCCATCGGCTGACCCGGGTGGGCTGGAGCGCGCGCGGTTTCGACGGGGTGGGCTGCAGCCCGGAGGCGGTGATCGCGCGGATCACGCCGCATCTGGAACCGGGGGCGATCGTGCTGCTGCATGAAGGCGCCGCCCACGGCCATACCCTGACGATCATCGAAGGCGTGCTGCGGCAGCTGCAGGCCCGCGGGCTGCAGGCGCGGCTGCCACCGGGAACGGCGTAGACTCGCCTGCCGCTTCCCCCGGATCGCCATTCCATGCCTTTTTCCAGTCTCGGCCTGTCGCCCTATGTGCTGCCGGCGTTGCAACAGGGGTTGCAGCAGGCCGGCTACCACGAGCCGACCCCGGTCCAGCAGCAGGCGGTGCCGCTGTCGCTGCAGGGGCGCGATCTGGTGGTGCTGGCACCGACCGGCTCGGGCAAGACGGCCGCCTATGTGCTGTCGATCCTGCAGCAGTTCTTCATGGCGCCGGCGCGGCGGCCACGGGTACTGGAACAGCTGGTGCTGGTGCCGACCCGTGAACTGGCGCTGCAGGTGGCCGATGTATTCACCACGCTGGGCCGTGAGCTGGCGCGGCGGCCGCATGTGGTGTGCGCGGTGGGCGGGGTGTCGATCAACCCGCAGATGATGGCGCTGCGCGGTGGTGCCGATGTGGTGGTGGCCACGCCCGGTCGGCTGCTCGATCTGCTGGCGCACAATGCGCTGTCCCTGCGGCAGGTGCGGCGGCTGGTGCTGGATGAGGCCGATCGCCTGCTGGAGCTGGGCTTTGGCGACGAGCTGCGGCAGATTCTGGCCGAGCTGCCGGTGCAGCGGCAGACGCTGCTGTTTTCGGCCACCTTCCCGGCGGACATCGCCGCGCTGGCCGCGGCCGGGCTGCGTGATCCGCAGCATCTGCACATCGGCACGCAAGCACCGGTGGAGATCGAGCAGCGCGCGTTCCATGTCGACAGCGAGCGTCGCGTCGCGCTGTTGCTGGAGCTGCTGGAGGAGGCGCAATGGCCGCAGCTGATGGTGTTTGTCGGCAGCATCCGCGATGGCGAGCGTCTGGCCGTCGCCCTGCGCAAGGCCGACGTCCACGCACAGGTGCTGCACGGGCAACTGGCGCAGGGGCGCCGGGTGCGGCTGCTGCAGGACTTCAGGGACGGAGAGTTGCGGGTGCTGGTGGCGACCGACCTGGCCGCGCGCGGCATCGATATCGCGCGGCTGCCGGCCGTGGTCAATTACGACCTGCCTCGTTCGCCGGCCGATTACCTGCACCGCATCGGCCGCACCGGGCGTGCCGGGGAAAAGGGCCAGGCGGTGAGCTTCGTCGATGCGGCGTCGCTGGCGCACTGGCGCCTGATCGGCAAACGCCACCGGCTTGAGGTGGCGCTGGAGCAGCGGCCCGGTTTCGAGCCGCGGCAGGTGGCACCGCCTGCGGTGGCGGCTGATGGCAACGGCGGCATCAAGGGCCGCCGGCCGAGCAGGAAGGACCGGCTGCGTGCGGCTGCGGCCGCCGGTAAACCGGCCGACTGAGCCGGCGGTGGTGCGGGATCAGTCTTCGAAATCGCTTTCCGGGGCCACGGCCGGTGCCGCGACCGGGCGCGGGCTGCGCTTGACCGGCTTGCGCAGCACTTCGACGAAGAACTGGCTGTTGCCGGCAGCAACCAGCGCATCGATCGCGCGGAACAGCTGGTCATAGGTCACCGGCCCGGCGGAGGCTTCGTCCACGCCGAGCCTGCTGTCAAAGCCCCAGGCATCGGCGCCGTCGGGCAGCGCTTTGCCGCGCTCGCGCCTGGTGTACTTGCGGATGTCGTGCTTGCTGGCTTCCAGCAGGCGCTCGGGATGCTTGCCTTCGATATCGAGGCGGTAGGTCTTCTTCACGGAAATCTCGTCATGGCGCCGGCCCGTGAGGGCGGCTGGGGAATGGGGCGATTATCGGCGCAAATGGCCGCGTCGTGGCTTCAATCGCGCCGGGCGACCAGCAGCCAGTTGTTGAACGGGGTGTTGCCGTACAGCGGCGTGAGCTGCACCGCCAGGCCGCATTGCTGCAGCAGCGCACGCAGTGAGCCGACATCGGGGTAGTGGCGGGGACGGAACTGCATCCAGCCGATCAGGTTGGCGGCGCGGTCGCCGATGCGGGAGATGCGACTGCGACGGCTGTCATCGAGCAGGGTCATCCGCAGTACCAGCCGGCCATCGTCGGCCAGCATCGCCGCGGCGTTGCGCAGCAGCGCCTGCTGGGCGTCGGCGCACAGGTACTGCAGCACATCCAGGATCGCCACGCTGCCATGGTGGTGTGGAAGCGTGGTGGCCAGGTCGACCTGTTCGAAGGTGCTGGCGGGCAGCCCGGCGCGGCGGGCGACGGTGCTGGCGCGCTGGATCTTGGCGGCATCGTTGTCCACACCACGGTAGGGCATGCTCTGGCCATCACGGCGCAGCGCATGGGCCAGCAGGCCAAGGCCGCAGCCCATGTCCAGCAGCGGCGCCTGGCTGCCGCGTAGCGCATCGAGCACACCGGGATAGAGCGGATCGCTGCGCAGCTTGCCCAGCGTGTAATAGAAGTCCCAGCGGTTGCCCCAGGGCCGGGTGGGCGCGAAGGCACGGGCGATGGCGCGCGCATCCTCGGCCGACAGCGGCCGCTGGTCGGGGGGGGCCATCACGCGCCGGTTGGGGCCGGCAGCAGTCGCACCGCCACCGGCAGCGCCAGTTCCGCCCAGCGCCGGTACATCTGCGCGGACGGATGCAGGCCATCGTCCACCAGCATCGCCGGCAGGTCGCCGCCGATGCGGCTGGCCGTGGTGATGTCGACAAAGGCCACGCCGTAATCGCCGCAGCAGGCGTGGGCGGCGGCATTGAAGTCGTCTATTTCCTGCGCGATCTGCAGCCCGTCGCGCTGGTTGTCGCGGGCGTAGGGGGTGATGCCCCAGTCGGGAATGGACAGCACCAGCACCCGGGCGGGATTTTCCGCGGCCAGTGCGATCGCGCGCTGCAACAGCTGTTCGAACTGCTGGCGGTATTCGGCCAGTGGCCGGCCACGGTACTGGTTGTTGACACCGATCGACAGGCTGACCAGCGCGAACGGGCCCTGTGGCGCGGCCTCGTCCAGCGCCGCGGCCAACTCGTCGGTGGTCCAGCCGGTGGTGGCGATCACCTGCGGATCTTCCAGGCCGATCCCCTGCGCACGCATGGCCGCGGCCAGCTGGTATGGCCAGGTCCCCGGCGTCGGAACACCTTCACCGACGGTGTAGGAATCGCCCAGTGCCAGGTAGCGTCCGGAGTTGGGATACGGGGTCGGCTCCATCATGGATCAGGCCCGGCGCGACTGCAGCGGCACCACCTTGGTCACCGCTTCGGCACGACGGGCCAGCAGCCGGTCGATGCGCGCGAACACATCGCGCATCACGCCGGGTTCGGGCAGCAGGGTCACGCGGAAGTGGTTGCGATAGGGCACGTTGAAGCTGGAACCGGGGACCACCAGCACGCCTTCCTCTTCCATCAGCTGCAGTGCGAAGTGATGGTCGTCGAAGCCCTGCGCGGCCGGGCCGACCACGGCCGGGAACGCATACAGCGCGCCGGCCGGGGCGACCAGCTGCAGGTGCTCGCTGGCATCGCAGGCTTCGATCACCGCGCGGCGGGTCTCGTACAGGCGGCCACCGGGCGAGCACAGCGCGGAAATCGTATCCGGGCCATTGACCGCCGCTTCGATGGCGTACTGGCCCGGTACGTTGGCGCACAGGCGCAGGCCGCTGAGCAGGTCCAGCGCGGCGCGGAATTCGCCCAGCCGTTCGCCGGCACCGGACAGCAGCATCCAGCCCACGCGCCAGCCGCAGGCGCGGTGCACCTTGCTCAGGCCGCTGAAGGTCAGGCACGGGTGGTCGCCGGCCAGCGGCGCGACCGGCTGGAACTGCGCGCCGTCGTACAGGATCTGGTCGTAGATCTCGTCCACCAGCAGCAGCAGGTTGTGCCGGCGGGCGACGGCGACGATCTTTTCCAGCAGTTCGCGCGGATAGCTGGCGCCGGCCGGATTGTTCGGGTTGATCAGCACGATGGCGCGGGTGCGCGAAGACACCAGCGCCTCCATCTCCACCGGGTCGGGCAGGAAGCCGTTCTCCGGCCTGCAGCGGTAATACACCGGGCGGCCGTCGTTGAGGATGGTGGCCGCCGACCACAGCGGGTAGTCCGGCGACGGCACCAGTACTTCCTCACCGGGATTGAGCAGCGCCCGCAGCGACAGGTCGATCAGCTCGGACACACCATTGCCGAGGAACACACGCTCGGCCACCGCATCGGGGGCTCCACGGCGGGCATAGGCGGCGGCGATCGCCTCGCGCGCGACCGGCAGGCCCTGCTGGTGGGTGTAGGGATCGGTGCGACCCATGTCATCGGCGATGGCACGCTGCAGGTGCTCCGGCGCACGGAAGCCGAAAGCGCCGGGATTGCCGATATTGAGCTTGATCAGCGTGCGCCCCTGCGCTTCCAGCTCCCGGGCTCGCCGGGCCAGCTCACCACGGATTTCGTAGCGGACTTCGGACAGGCGTTCACGGATGGCGAGCGAGGGGGCGGGGGTTGACATTTCTCTGAGCCGTCAAGGGCATGAAGCCGCATGGTAACGGAATTGGTGCGATGCGGGGCAACGGTTCCATTCCCAACAAATCGGTGCTGTCGCAGGCCGGCAGGGACGGCAGCAGGCCGGTCGCCGGCCACGCGGTGGTGGGAATCCAGGGGGGCTTTGCGGCGGATTGATGCTGCGCCGGGGCGGTGGCCGGGCGGGCCCCGCTAGAATTGGCAGATGACAGATTCCATCGACTTCGCCCACCTTCGCGCCATCGGCTGGCCCTGGCCCGGCGCCGCCGAAGCGCCGGCCTGGCAGGCGCTGTTTGCCGCGCATCCGCAGGCACGGCCGGGGAGGGTGATCGAACAGCACCGCTCGGGCTATGTGGTCGCCGATGCGCCGGAGACCGCGATCAAGACCGAATCACCGCCGGAATGGCAGCGCCCGCGCTTCCCCAGCCATGAGCGCGCGGCGGTGGGCGACTGGGTGCTGCTGGAAGGCAAGCGCATCGTCGCGCTGTTGCCGCGGCGCACTTCGATCAAGCGCGGCGCGGCCGGCGAGCATTACCACCAGCAGGTGATCGGCGCCAATATCGATACGGTGTTCATCGTCTGCGGGCTGGATGCGGACTTCAATCCGCGCCGTATCGAGCGCTACCTGCTGCTGGTCGGCGGTGGCGGAGCCGAGCCGGTGGTGGTGCTGACCAAGGCCGACCAGACCGAATACAGCGACGATGCGCTGGAGGTGCTGCAGGATCTGGCCGCGCAGCAGATCCCGCTGCTGGCGATCAACGGCAAGGACCCGGCCAGCGTCGCTGCGTTGGCGCCGTGGCTGGGGCCGGGACGCACGGTGGTGCTGGTCGGTTCCTCCGGTGCCGGCAAGTCCACCCTGACCAACACGCTGCTGGGCGAGGAGCGGATGAAAACCGGTGCGGTGCGCGGCAGCGATTCGCGCGGTCGCCACACCACCACCCACCGCGCACTGATGCCGCTGCCCAGCGGCGCCTGCCTGATCGACACCCCCGGCATGCGCGAGCTCAAGCCGACCGGCGAGGAAACCCTGGCCGAAGGCGGCTTTGCCGACATCGAAGCGCTGACCCTGCAGTGCAAGTTCAGTGATTGCTCGCACCAGACCGAGCCCGGCTGCGCGGTGCAGGCGGCGATCGAACGCGGCGACATCGACGAAACCCGGCTGGAGAGTTACCTCAAGCTGCGTGAGGAAGTGGCCTTGGCGGCAGCCAAGCTGGCCAAGCGTCAGGCCGAGCAGGCCAGCGAACGCAAGACCGCCGGGCGTGGCGCGCAGTGGCGGCCGGTCAACAGGAACAAGCGGCGTTGAGATACTTCCCTCTTGGCAGGCGGCGAAGTGAACGCTGTCCGCATTCAATCTGTGCCATCCGGGGGATTGAGTGGTGCCGCCCCAACCCGTTGGAGATGGCATGGACAAGGCGATGAACTATTCCGACCCGGCCATCGCCCACCACGCCGCGCTCGATGCGCGGATGGTTGCGGCGGTGCGCGGCATCCGTCTGTTGACCCTCACCAGTTGGCCGGCGTCGATGCGGGCACCGTTTCTGGAGAGCGTGGCACGCGGCAATCCGCAGCTGCCGCAGGTGACCTACCCCAAGCATGATTTCAGCGCCGCACGGCGTGAGCTGGACGCCATCGACCGTGCGCTTGATGACACCCATCCGCTCGGCGCCTACCTGCGCGATTCGTTGCGCAGCTGGGATCTGGCGGCGGGTCTGCTGGAGGCGCTGGGTACGGTGGCGGTGGATCACTACTCCGCGCAGCTGTTCGGCGTGCCCGGGCAGCCGATGCCCGGCAATGGCCCGAGCACCCGCGAGGCGGCGCGGCATTTCATCCAGATCGCCCAGGAGCTGGACCACGAGTTGTTGGCGCCGGAGGAAACCGTACCGGTGTCGGCCACCGCGCTGCAGCTGCAACTGCAGTCCGATCTGGATGATTTCTTCGATGCACGCATCATCAGCGTGGAGTTGGACGACGGACTGATCGCCAAGGCGGCCGCCGGCGCCACCCGTATCCGCCTGCGCAGCAGTGCCAGCTTCAGTGCCTATGACCGTGCGCAGCTGTTCCACCACGAGGCGCTGGTGCATTCGCTGACCGCGCTCAACGGCCGCGCACAGACGGTGCTGCCGAGCCTGGCGCTGTCCTCGCCGCGCATCACCGCCACCCAGGAAGGGCTGGCGACGTTTGCCGAGCAGATTACCGGCAGCATCGACATCCAGCGGCTCAAGCGCATCAGCCTGCGCATCGAGGCGGTCGCGATGGCACGCGAGGGGGCCGACTTCCTCCAGGTGTTCGATTACTTCCGCCAGGCCGGGCAGATACCGGAAGAAAGCTTTTCCTCGGCCCAGCGGGTGTTCCGTGGCGTGCCGAGCGGTGGCGGTGCGGCGTTCACCAAGGACACGGTGTACCTGCGCGGACTGGTGTCGGTGCACACCTTTTTCCGGCAGATGCTGCGCGATGAGAAGCTGCGCTACTGCCGCTGGCTGTTCGCCGGCAAGATGACACTGGGCGATGCGCAGGCGCTGGCGCCGCTGTTCGAGGCCGGGGTGCTGGCCGCGCCGCGCTGGTTGCCGCACTGGATCCAGCGCGCCAACGGCCTGGCCGGGGCACTGGCCTTTTCCCTGTTCGCCAATCGCATCCGCATGGACCGCATCGACCCGGTGCAGTGATCTTCCGGCAGCGGGTCTTGCCGGGCCGCGTCCGTGCCGGATCGCCGGTCGAAAACCGCACCGTACCATGTACGCGGCACTCCGGCACCCCGGCCGGAAGCGGTGGCGTGGCCGGTCAGCCGGTGGCGTTCAGACGGAGCCGCCCTGCAGTCCGTCCAGGCTGCGCTGGAACTGGCGGATGAACTCGCTGGCGGCCTTGGATGGCGGGCGGTCTTCCAGGTACACGCATTCGATGCGGAAGCCGATCTCCGGTTCCAGCGGGCGTGCCAGCAGGCTGCCGCCGGCGTGGGCGCAGGCGCTGAATTCGTCCAGTACGCTCATGCCCGCACCGCAGCGGGTGAGCGCGGCGGCCAGCGCATAGGTCTGGCTGGAGACCACTTCGCGCAGGCGGATGCCCTGGTGTTCCACCGCATGGGTGAACAGGTCGCCGATCGGCCCGCTGCTGGCCAGCCCGACCATGTCGTGATCCTGCAGCCAGCGCAACGGAATCCGTGCCGGCGGCGTGGGCCACTGGGTGATGTCGAACAGCAGCATCAACTGTCCGCGGCCGAGCAGGCGACGGTGCATGCGCGGATGCAGTGGCGGGTTGTAGGCGATGGCGATGTCGCATTCGCGTTCGTACAGCGCCTGGAACAGGTCGCCGTGGTGCAGTGTCTTCACCTCGAAGGTGACATCCGGATGCTGGCGGCGGTAGGCGGTGAGCGCTGCCGGCAGCACATGCTGGCCGAGCGAAGGCACCACCGCCAGACGGATATGGCCGCCGCCGATGTCACGGATATTGCGCACCGCCTTCTGCAGTGACAGCAGGCGGTCGTTGATATCCTTGACCTCGACGAACAGCGCGTGCGCCTCGTCGGTGGCCACCAGCCGTCCGCGCACCAGCTTGAACAGGTCGAACCCCAGCTGCTGCTGGGTGTGGTGCAGCACCTTGCTGACCGAGGGCTGGGAGACGTGCAGGGCGCGGGCCGCGGCACTGATCGAGCCGGTGGTGTAGACCGCATGGAAGACTTCAATCTGGCGCAGGCGCATCGCCCGATCCTAGTGGATACCGGGGAGGCTGACGACTGCCGGCGGTTGCGGTGTCAGCGCGCCATCGCCTGCGCGACGGCACGCTCGCCGCTGCCCATCGCCAGGGTCCAGCCGAGCATGCCGTGGCCGAGGTTGCCGACCAGTCCTTCGGCCATGCGCTGGATGACCGGCGAGGACCACGGCGTGACCGGGCGCAGGCCGGCCCAGTGATTGGAGGTGCGCGTGTAGTCGGCGGCTTCCGGCAGCGAGTCGCGTGCCATCGCGATCAGCTGCGCCATGCGCTGCGGATCCGGGCGCGGGTCCCAGTGGTTGAGGTCGGCCAGACCGGCCACGCGGATGCGGTCGCCGAGGCGGCAGAACACCAGCTTGCGTGCGGTATCGGTGATGCTGGCGGTCGGTGCACGCACGCCGCACGGTGCGGTGAACGAGTAGCCCTTGATCGCCATCAGCGGCACCCGGATGCCGAGTGGGCGCAGCAGCGCGGCCCCCTCGATGCCTGTGCATACCACCACCCGGCGCGCCTTTATCGTCGCGCCGGCACGTGGCCGCAGGCACCAGTGGTCGTCCTGCCGCGACAGCTGTTCGAGTTCGAAACCGAAGCGGGTCTGCACGCCGTACTGCTGCTGCAGCACCTGCAGCAGGCCGGTGCCGAACAGGAACGGATCGCCGGCTTCTTCCTGGGGCGAGTGCACTGCCCCGGCGAGGCCGGACATGCCTGCCAGTGCCGGCTCCATGGCGATCGCCTGGGCGGCATCGAGCAGGTGCTGTTCGACACCGAACGGTTGTTTCAGGGCGATCATCGCGCGTGCGCCCTGCAATGCAGCGGCGTCCTGGTAGGCATGCAGCTTGCCCGACACCGCGTGGTCGAAGGCGATGGGATGGTGCTGCAGCAGGGCATGCAGCGCGATGCGTGATTCCAGCGCCAGTTCCAGCGTCGCCAGGGTATTGGCCTGCAGCCGGGCGCGGTTGGCTTGGCGCAGGAAGGCCAGGCCCCAGCGCCAGAAATCCGGATCGGCCGACCAGCGCGTACGGAACGGGCCGTTGCGACCGAACAGCATGGCCGGCAACTGGCTCCAGGTGGAAGGCCCGGCCATCGCATCGGTGTAGGCGTAGCTCAGCTGCGCACCGTTGGCGAAGGAAGTGCCCAGCACCGGGCCGTCGGCGCGCTCGAGCAGCAGCACCGACAGGCCGCGACGGGCGGCGGCATAGGCGGTGGCGAGACCGACGACACCGGCGCCGAGGACGAGGAGATCGGCGCTGGCGGGTTCGCCGTGGAGTTCAACGGAGGACATCGGTTATCCGGATAGCGGGGGCAGGTGTCGCTCACCCGGCAGGTGGCGCGGCAACGGGAATCCTCGCCGCTGTCGCGCGCGCTGTCCATGTCGTTCCGCGGCGCAGGCGGGCGCTGTCTAAGGCGTGGAACGGAAGCGTTGCGGCTGCAGGGCGGGCCATCACAAGGCAGCCGCGGGCGTGCTCGAAACCGCGGTGCGGCGCGGTGCTATCGCGGAAACGCCGCAGATGTCGGGCTGCTGGTTCGCCATTGCCCGCTCGCCGCGCCGGGCCGGATTTTTCCTTGTGGGCGATGTGTGGCCCCCATCCCCCGGCTATACCGTGTGCAAGCAAAGATGGGGGTGGTCTGAAACGGAGCCGTGGCTACGGCGGTGCCGGTGTCTTCTGCGGGAATGCGCAGGTCGCCCAAACGACAGGGCCGCCATGCGGCGGCCCGGTGCGCTTGCGGCGGGCGCCGGCCTACTTTGGCCAGAAATTGAGGAAGCCGGTGATGATCAGTGCGTTGACGAAGTCGATGAAGAACGCGCCCACCAGCGGGGCCACGAGGAAGGCGCGCGGAGCGATGCCGTAACGCTGCACCAGCTTGCGCATCACCGCCATCGCATTGGCCGTGGTGCCGAGCATGAAGCCGATGAAGCCGCCGCCCATCACCGCGGCATCGTAGTCGCGCCCCATCAGGTAGTAGATCGGCACCGCGAACAAGGCCACCACGGCGACCTGGATCACCAGGTTCACCATCAGGGGCACGCCCAGCCCGGCCAGCTCCCACAGTTTCAGGTCCATCAGCGCCATGGCCAGGAACAGCGCCAGGCAGATGTTGCCGATCAGTTCGGTGGTCGGTACCGACAGCTTGATCCAGCCGGTGTAGTCGTCGATGTTGCGGATCACCGCGCCGACCAGCATGGCGCCGATGTAGGCCGGCAGGGTCAGGCCCAGGCGGGTGATGCTCTGGCTGACCCACGCCCCCACCCACATCGCCACCAGCAGCACGACGATGCTCTTGAGCGCGTCGAATTCGCGCATCGCCTCATTGGGAAAACGCAGCGTGATCGTTTCGTCCACGTCCTCCGCGCCGCTGGCGCTGCGGCTGCTGGGCGGGACGACCTTGAGGCGGCGCATCAGTACGGTGATGGCCGGGCCGCCGACCACGCCGCCGCAGATGATGCCGGCCATGGCCGCGGTGATGGCCAGGGTTTCTGCCCCCTGCAGGCCGGCCTTCTCGAACAATGGCGCGAACGCCATGCCGGTGGCGGGGCCGCCGGTCAGTGTGGCCGAGCCGGCCAGCACGCCGAACATCGGATGCAGGTCGAACATCCAGGCCACGCCGATGCCGATCAGGTTCTGCAATACCGCGAACAGTGCGGCGATCAGCAGGAAGATCATCACCTGGCGGCCACTGATGCGCAGCAGGCGGACGCTGGCATTGATGCCCAGGGTGGTGAAGAAGGCGATCATCAGCGGCACCTTCAGGCTGCTGTCCAGCTCGAACAGCACGGTGTCCTGGCTGTGCGCCCACCACACCAGCAACGCGACCACCAGCCCGCCGACTACCGGCTCGGGCAGGTTGTAGCGGCGCAGCACCGGGATCATCCGGCACAGCGCATAACCGGCAAGCAGGGTCAGGCCACTGAAAGCGACCGTCTGTACGGCATCAAGTTGGATCATCGAGTCGTTACCTCACACCTGCACGGCAGGAATTTGCTGCGGAATCCGGAAGCGGACCGCCCCATCGGAGCCGGTCCGCTTTTAGCACATTATCGTCATCTGCCCGTGGCCCGTGGCCCGGGGCCCGGGGAAAGGGTCGGGAGGCTGGCGGTCCGCTCCGCGAACCCATGGACGCTGCTACAGGGTTCGATGCGCCACAGCGCAAATTCCGCTATGCGCGGAGTGAAGGCGGGCGGATAACCACGTTGCCAGCCGGGCTGGCATGGCCGCTGCAGGTGTGGGAAACAGGCGCTGCGGCGGATTCCAGCCGCAGGCGACGGGCAACAAGGCCGGTCTTGGACAATGCAGGATCACGTCCTGTGCCGGACGATGGCGGAACCGGCCGCGCTGACCGGCACCGCCATGCGGCTCAGCGCTGTGGGCGCTTGTAGGCCACGCAGTCCACTTCCACCTTGCAGTCCACCACCATGCGGCTCTCCACGCAGGCGCGTGCCGGCGGGTGTTCGCCGAAGTAATGCTTGAATACGCCGTTGAAGGCGTAGAAGTCACGCGCGTCATCCAGCCACACGCCGCAGCGCACCACATGCTCGGGGCCGTAGCCGGCCTCGGCCAGGATCTCCAGCACGTTGCCGATGACCACGTGCGACTGCTCGGTGACGGTGCCGGCGACCAGCTCGCCGTTGCGCATTGGCACCTGGCCGGACACGAACAGCCAGCCGTCGGCCTCCACCGCGCGCGAGAACGGCATGTGCTGCTTGCCTTGGCCGACGCCGCCTTCGGCGCCATATCGTTTGATGTCACTCATGGGGTGTTCCTCAGGAAGCGATGTTGCGGAAAACGGGAATCAGGCCGCCGGTGTGGCCTCGGGAGCGAGGAAGCGGCCGGCACGGGTGGCGACGGCGCGGCCGTCATAGGCCAGCCGGCCATTGACCCAGACCGCATCGATGCCTGCGGCCGCGCGCACCGGGTCATGGAAGCTGGCGGTGTCGTGGACGCGGGCCGGATCGAACAGCACCAGATCGGCCCACCAGCCCTCGCGGACATGGCCGCGCATGCCCATGTTGAAGCGCGAGGCCGGCAGCCCGGTCATCTTGTGCACGGCGGTATGCAGCGGGAACAGCTGTTCGTCGCGCGCATAGTGGCCGAGCACGCGCGGGAAGGTGCCCCACAGCCGTGGATGCGGGCGCGGATCGCGCGGCAGGCCGTCGGAGCCGATCATCGTCAGCGGATGGCTGAGGATGCGGCGCACGTCGGCCTCGTCCATGCAGAAGTAGACCGCGCCGGCCGGCTGCAGGCGGATGGCGGCCTCCATCAGCGACAGGTTCCAGCCGGCGGCGATGTCGGCCAGCAGGCGTCCGCCCTGGTCGGGCTCGGATTCGGACCAGGTGATCAGGATGTCGTAGGCGTCGGTGACCTGTTTCAGGTCCAGGGTCGAGGCGCTGGCGGCGTACGGATAGCAGTCGCAGGCCACGTCCTGCCCGGCGGCGGCGCTTTGCAGATGTGCCAGCACCTCCTTGCTGCGGCCCCAGTTGTCCACGCCCGCGCACTTGAGATGGGACACGCGGACCGTGGCCTGCGGCGCCCGCGCGGCGTGGAAGGCCTCATCCATCGCCGTGAGGATACCGGCGAATTCGTCGCGCAGATGGGTGGCGTACAGGCCGCCGGCCGGCAGCTCGCCGGCCAGCGCATCCACTTCGGTGGACGGCGCGCTGAAGGCCGAGGCATAGGCTAGGCCACTGCTCAGCCCCAGCGCACCGGCGGCCAGGCTGTCGCGCAGTTGCGTACGCATGGCGTCGATCTCGGCAGCGGTGGCGGCGCGATCGAGCCGGTCCATGTGGTTCTGGCGCAGTGCGGTATGGCCGATCAGGGCGGCCACGTTGACCGCCGGTGTGGCCGCTTCCACCGCCTGGCGGTAGCTGGCGAAATCCGGATAACGGAAATCGGCGCTGTCGCCCAGCAGGTTCATCGGATCGGGAACCTCGCCACGCACGGTGACCGGGCTGGCGCTGATCCCGCAGTTGCCGACCACCACCGTGGTCACGCCCTGCGACAGCTTGCTGGTCATGTCCGGGTTGCGGATCACTTCTAGGTCATCGTGGGTGTGCACGTCGATGAAGCCCGGTGCCAGCGCACGGCCACCGGCATCGACGATCTCGGCCGCTGGCCCGTCGAGCTGGCCGATGGCGGCGATGCGTCCGGCGGTGACGGCGACATCGGCGTGGAAGCCGGGCCGGTCGGCGCCATCGAACACGGTGGCGTTGCGGATGAGAAGGTCGTACATGGATCAGTCGCCCAGCGGCAGGCGCGAATCACCGCCGCGGTAGCGGTCCAGCGCCAGCTTGATGCGGCGCAGGTGCTCATGGTTGTCGCTGGCGTTGTTGAGGGCGACGGTGGTGGCCAGCACGTCGATCGCCAGCATCATGGCGTAGCGCGATGCGGAAGGTTTGAACACGAAATCCGTTTCCTCGATGCTGATCGGCAGCAGCCATTCACTGCGTTCGGCCAGTGCGGTGCCGGCGCGGGTGATGGCGCCCACGCGTGCACCATAGGTGCGGGCGATGTCGATCGCCGAGACGATTTCCGGGGTGATGCCGCTGACCGACAGCGCCATGACCAGGTCCTGCGGGCCGAGCGTGGCGGCGATCATCTTCATCGTCACCGCATCGCTGCAGGCGGAGATCGGCAGGCCGAAGCGCATCAGCCGGTTCTGCATCTCCTGCGAGAAAACGGTCGAGCAGCCGCCGATGCCGAACACGTGGATGCGCCGCGCCTGGCACAGCACATCGGCCAGCTCCTGCACCACGCTTTCCTTCAGGTTGGACAGGTTGTGGCGCAGGCTGGCCTGGATGTCGTCGCAGATCTGCGCGTACAACGCCGAGACCGGCGGTGCGTTCTGCTGTTCAAGAAAGCGCTTGCCGACTGCGCCGGCCGAGGCCAGGCGCGCGCGCAGTTCGCGCACGTGTTCGCAACCGAGTGTCTTGGCGAAGCGCGAGATCGCCGCGGCGCTGACTTCGGCACGATCGGCCAGTTCGGTGACGCCGTACTGGGCCGCCGCGTCCACGTCGGCGAGGATGGCGTGGGCGATGCGGGCTTCGACCGGGCTGAATTCATGCAGCCGCTGGCGCAGTTCGTAGACGATATCGAACATGGGTGTAGTCATCGGTTCAGAGCACCGCGGCAAGAGCCATCACCAGCAGCAGCGCGGTGACGGAGATGAGGGTTTCAAGCACGGTCCAGGTCTTGAAGGTCTGGGCCACGCTCATGTTGAAATATTCCTTGACCAGCCAGAAGCCGCCGTCATTGACGTGTGACAGCACCACCGAACCGGCGCCGGTGGCCAGCACCAGCAGTTCCGGATGCGGATAGCCCAGCGCGGCGGCGATCGGCGCGACGATGCCCGAGGCGGTGGTCATCGCTACCGTGGCTGAGCCGGTGGCCACCCGCATCAGCGCGGCCATGGTCCAGCCCATCAGCAGCGGTGACAACTCGAAACGCTGCGACAGGCCGATGATCTCCGTGGCCACGCCGGTATGCACGAGGATGCCGTTGAGGCCGCCACCGGCACCGACCAGCAGGGTGATCGCAGCCGTCGGTGCGAGGCAGTCCTGCGAGAATTTCAGGATCTGCTCGCGGCTGAATCCCCGCATCAGACCGAGGGTGACGAAGCTCATCAAGGTGGCGATCAGCAGCGCCACCACCGAATGGCCGATGAAGCGCAGCCCGTGGTTCAGCGCGGAGCCGGGTGCGGCGATCTGGTCGGCCCAGCCCCCCAGCAGCATCAGCACCACCGGCACCAGCAGCGTGGCCAGGGTGATGCCGAAGCCGGGCAGCTGCTCGTCGGGAATCCGCCCGTGGCCTTCATCCAGCAGTGCCGCTTCCATCGGGTTGTGTGCGGGCAGTTGCACCCGTGGCGCGACGAATTTGGCGAATACCGGCCCGGCCAGTGCGGCCGTGGGCAGGCCGACCAGCAGCGCGTACAGCACGGTGCGGCCGACATCGGCCTCGTAGGCCTGTACCGCCAGCATCGCCGCCGGATGCGGCGGCACCAGTCCGTGCACCACCGACAGCCCGGCCACCATCGGCAGGCCGACCAGCAGCAGCGGCACGCCGGTGCGGCGGGCGACGTTGAGCACGATCGGGATCAACAGCACGAAGCCGACCTCGAAGAAGATCGGCAGACCCACGCAGAAGGCGATCAGCATCATCGCCCAGTGCACGTTCTTCGGCCCGAAGCGGGCGATCAGCGTGCGCGCGATGCGCTCGGCGCCGCCGGATTCGGCCATCATCTTGCCGAGCATGGTGCCCAGCGCGACGATCAGCGCGATATGTCCCAGCGTCTTGCCCACGCCCTGTTCGTAGGCGGGCAGGATTTCCGGCGCCGGCATCCCGGCCAGCAGCGCCAGCCCGACCGAAACCACGGTGACGCTGATGAACGGGTTGAGCCGATAGCGCGCGATCAGCACGATCAGGGCCAGGATCGACAATACGGCGTAGATCAACAACAGGTTTCCATTGCTCATGCGGACAGGCTCGTCACCGGGTCAGAACTGCGTGGAAATGGCGTCCACGACCTCGTGGTTGTCATCGACCACCAGCAGGTGGCGCCACTTGTCGAAGGTCAGGCACGGGTGGGAGATGTCGAAGCTGAGCATGTCGCCCACACGCAGGTCATCGCCGGCGTCCAGCGCGAGAAAGGCGTGCTGGTCCATCATCGCGGTGATCTGCCAGTTGCCCGACGCGCTGGCCGGTGCGGCATCGCCCGGCCGGTAATGCAGCGCCGGCACCGGGAAGCCGGCATCGAAGGCGGCATCGCGCTTGCCCAGGGCGATGATCGCCTTGTCCGGCTCCGGACGGGATTGCACATAGGCCCACAGCTGCAGCGCCGGCTGCAGGCTGCCGCCCATCTCGCGCGCCACCGGGTTGCTGGCGTGGATGCGGGTAGCGGCCTGACGGTAGGCGCCGACATCGTGGGTGAGATAGCAGCCGGGCCGCAGCACCACCTCGGCGGCGCCGCTGGCGGCCAGTGCGGAGAACTCCTCGGCGACCACGTCGAACCAGGCCGAGCCGGCACCGGAGATCAACGCCGGCACCCGGCTCACCGCGCCGTGTACCTGCAGCTGGTGCAGCTGCGTGACCGTGCGTTGCAGCAGGGCACGGACACCGGCTTCGTCGGCCACCACGCCCTCATAGACTTCCACGCCGGCCAGCTGCACGCCGGGCCAGCGGGCGATTTCCGCCACCACCGCCTGTGCCTGCGCGTCATCGCGCACGCCGGTGCGGCCCCCGCTGGCACCGATTTCCAGTAGCACCTGCAGAGGACGTGGCTGCGCCTGGAAAGACCGGCCCAGCGCGGCGACGTTGTCGGCCGAATCCACCAGGCAGAAGAACTCGACGCCCGCATCGCCCAGCAGTTCGGCGATCACCGCCATGTTGGCCTTGCCGACCAGCTGGTTGGCCATCAGGATGCGGCGTGCGCCGGCCTGCCAGGCCTCGCGCGCCTGTGCGGCGGTGGCGACGGTGATACCCCAGGCGCCGGCTTCCAGTTGCAGCCGGAACAGCTCCGGGCTCATCGTGGTTTTGCCGTGGGGCGCCAGCTGCACGCCATAGGCGGCAGTGAAGCGGCGCATCCATTCCAGGTTGTGCAACAGGGCGCTGCGGCGCAGGACGGCGGCGGGCAGGCTGACCTCTTCACGCAGGATCGACCAGCCCTGCTTGCCGGCATCGGCAATGCCCAGGGTGCTGCTGCCGGCACCCGTGCCCTTGCCGCGCAACAGCACCGGATCGTGCTGAAATAATTTTTTATCCAATGCGGGATGCCCTGCTCAGTGGTTCCTGCCAGGAATTGGCAAGCAGCCTATGTAGCAGATATTGCAACCTATGAAAAATATTTTCGTAAATTGCTGCAGGGCACCATGGCGTGCGTCAGCGAGCTGCCATGGTTCTGTCACTGCGGGAAGCGCTCAATGTCGGCGCGAGTCGCTAGAATCGACCGTTCAGTCACAGCAAGTCCCGTCGATGTCCAAAGAAGATTTCAAGCAGGCCGCCCTCGATTACCACCGCCTGTCGCCGCCCGGCAAGATCAAGGTGGTGGCGACCAAGCCGATGTTGACCCAGCGCGACCTGTCGCTGGCGTACTCGCCCGGCGTGGCGCATGCCTGCGAGGCGATCGTGGCCGATCCGGCGGCGGCCAGCGAGCTGACCGCGCGCGGCAACCTGGTGGCGGTGATCAGTAACGGCACCGCGGTGCTGGGACTGGGCAACATCGGCCCGCTGGCGGGCAAGCCGGTGATGGAAGGCAAGGGCGTGCTGTTCCAGAAATTCGCCGGCATCGACGTGTTCGACATCGAGGTCGACGAGAACGATCCGGACAAGCTGATCGACATCATCGCCTCGCTGGAGCCGACCTTCGGCGGCATCAATCTGGAAGACATCAAGGCGCCGGAGTGCTTCGTCATCGAGCGCACGCTGCGCGAGCGGATGAACATCCCGGTGTTCCATGACGACCAGCACGGCACCGCGATCATCGTCGGTGCGGCGGTGCTCAACGCCATGGTGATCACCGGCAAGAAGATCGAGGAGGTCAAGGTCGCCACCACCGGCATGGGCGCGGCGGGTATCTCCTGCGTCAACATGCTGGTGCAGCTGGGAGTGAAGCCGGAGAACGTGCTGGCGTTCGACCGTGACGGCGTGATCCACAGTGGCCGTACTGACCTGGATCCGGAAAAGGCCCGCTACGCCCGCGATACCGACAAGCGCACGCTGGCCGAGATCGTGGAGGGCGCGGACATCTTCCTGGGCCTGTCGGCCGGCGGCATCCTGACCCGTGAGATGGTTGCGACGATGGCGCGCGATCCGGTGATCTTCGCGCTGGCCAACCCGTACCCGGAAATCCTGCCGGAAGACGCCAAGGCGGTGCGCCCGGACGCGATCCTCGGCACCGGCCGCTCGGATTATCCGAACCAGGTCAACAACGCGCTGTGCTTCCCGTACCTGTTCCGCGGCGCGCTGGATGTGGGTGCCACCGGCATCAACGAGGAGATGAAGGTCGCCTGCGTGCGTGCGATCGCCGCGCTGGCGCGCAAGGAGGCCTCGGATCTGGGCGCGGCCTATGGCGGCGAAGCGCCGAGCTTCGGCCGCGACTACCTGATTCCGCGTCCGTTCGACCGCCGCCTGCTGGTGGAGCTGTCCTCGGCGGTGGCGCAGGCGGCGATGGATTCGGGCGTGGCCACGCGGCCGATCGCCGACATGGCCGCCTACCGCGAGAAGCTGGCGCAGTTCGTCTACCGCACCAGCCTGTTCATGAAGCCGGTGTACGACCAGGCGCGTGCCGACAAGCAGCGCGTGGTCTATGCCGAAGGTGAAGAGGAAGTGGTGCTGCGCGCGGTGCAGAACGTGATCGACGAGAGCGTCGCGTTCCCGATCCTGATCGGCCGTCCGGACGTGATCCAGACACGCATCGAGCGGCTCGGGTTGCGCATGCAGGCCGGCGTGGACTTCGAGATCACCAACATCAACGATGATCCGCGCTTCAACGACTACTGGCAGTACTACCACGACATGACCGGCCGCAAGGGCGTCACCGTGGCGGCGGCCAAGAACCTGATGCGCTCGCGGCCGACGCTGATCGCGGCGGTGATGGTGGCACGCGGGGAAGCCGATGCGATGCTGTCCGGGCTGGTCGGGCGCTTCCACAAGAAGCTGGGCTACGTGCGCAGCGTGATTCCGCTGGAGCCGCGGGTCAGCTCGACCTCGGCGATGACCGGGGTGATCAACTCGCAGGGCGTGTTCTTCTTCGTCGATACCCACGTGCAGGAAGACCCGAGCGTGGAGCAGATCGTTGAATCGACGCTGCAGGCGGCCTACCGCATGAAGCTGTTCGGGATCGAGCCGAAGGTGGCGCTGCTGTCGCACTCCAACTTCGGCAGCCACGATTCCAAGGATGCGCTGAAGATGCGCCAGGTGCGCGAACAGCTGCTCAAGCGCAACCCGCGCCTGAACGTGGACGGCGAGATGCAGGGCGACACCGCGTGGGACGAGGCGCTGCGCGAGAAACTGCTGCCCAACAGCACGCTCAAGGGCCGTGCCAACCTGTTCGTGCTGCCGAATCTGGAAGCGGCCAACATCGCCTACAACCTGGTGCGGGTGTTCACCGACGGCGTGGCGATCGGCCCGATCCTGATGGGCATCTCCAAGCCGGTACATATCCTCACCAGCAGCGCCAGCGCCCGCCGGGTGCTGAACATGACCGCCATCGCCGCAGTCGACTCGCAGATCCGCAAGCAGCGCGACGGCGAGCGCGGCAACGGCTGACCCGCGGTTGCCAGAACGCACGGAAGGGCCGGGCATGCACCGGCCCTTCCGCATTCTGCCGGCCCGGCCCGGACAAAGGCCGGCACTGCTAGAATTGGCCGCCTCGCAACCTGTTCCGTGCCTAGCCATGAGCCATACCGCCACTGCGCCCGCCAACGCCGAAAAGCGTTACACCGTGCATCGCGCCGATCTGCCGCTGAGCTGCCCGACGCCGGAGATGGCGCTGTGGAACTCGCATCCGCGCGTGTATCTGCCGATCGAAAGTGAGCCCAACGGCGAGGCCGCGTGCCCGTACTGCGGCTCGGTGTTCGTGCTGGCGGACTGAGCGCGTCGATGCGCCGCCTGACCGTGGTGCAGCTGCTGCCGGCACTGCAGTCCGGTGGTGTTGAGCGTTCGACCCTGGAGGTCGCCACGGCGCTGGTGGCCAAGGGTCACCGCGCCATCGTGGTGTCCGCCGGTGGCCGGCTGGTGCCGGCCTTGCTGGACAGCGGCGCCGAGCACCTGACCCTGGATATTGGCCGCAAGTCGCTGCTGACCCTGCGCCATGTGGCCAGCCTGCGGCGGCTGTTTGCCGAAACCGGAACGGACATCGTGCATGCGCGCTCACGGCTGCCGGCGTGGCTGGGCTGGCATGCGCTGCGCGGCTTGCCGGCCGGTCAGCGCCCGCGCTGGCTGACGACCATGCACGGGCTCAATTCGCCCGGTCGCTACAGTGCGATCATGGCCAGTGGCGAACGCGTGATCTGCGTCTCGCAGACGGTGCGCGACTACCTGCTGGCGCATTATCCGAAGACCGATCCGGTCCGCCTGCGGGTGATACCGCGGGGCGTGGACATCGCCCAGTTTCCGCATGTGGCGCGCACCGACCGTCGTCCGCGGCTGGCGCTGGCGACACAACATCCTGTGCTTGGCGGCGATGGCCCGTTGCTGCTGTTGCCCGGACGCGGCACCCGGCTCAAGGGCCATGCGCATGCGTTGCGGCTGCTGGCAGCGCTGCGTGCGGACGGCATCGCGGCGCGGTTGTGGATGCCCGGCGCGCGCGAGTCCGGCCGCGAGGCCTATGTGCGTGAGCTGGAGCAGCTGGCGCAGGAGCTGGACGTGGCCGATGCACTGGCGATCAGCGAGCCGACCGCACGTATCGCCCAGGCTTATGCGGCCAGTGATCTGGTGCTGCAGTTGTCCGACAAGCCGGAGGCGTTCGGGCGCACGGTGCTGGAGGCACTGTCGGTGGGTCGCCCGGTACTGGGCTGGGATCATGGCGGTGTCGGCGAGCTGCTGGCGCAACTGCAACCTTCCGGCGCGGTGGCGACGGGCGATGCGGCGCTGTTGGCGCAGCGTGCCGCACAACTGCTGCAGTCCCCGCCGGTGCTGCCGGCACGGATTCCCTTCACGCTGCAGGCGATGCAGCGCGCCACGCTGGATGTCTATGCCGAACTTGCCCGTTGACCCGGAACCCGTAACGCAGCTGCCCGGACGCTGGGCCCCGGTCTGGATACTTGCCTTTGTCGCGCTGTGGCCGGCCCCCGGGATTGCCGAGGCGGTGCTGGCACTGGCGGCGCTGTTGGCGGGCGTGCGCCTGCTGCAGCTGCGCTTTGGCGGCAGCGGCACCGTGCTGCCGGGCGCGTCGGCGTGGAAGCTGACCGGCCTGCTGTTTTTGGCCTACTGGCTGCCGCAGCTGCTGTCCGCGTTCGATGCGGCCGATCCGGGCAAGGCCTGGCGCAAGGTTGCCGCTGGACTGCGCTACCTGCCCTTCATGTGGCTGGCGGCGATAGCGGTGGCGACCGCCGCGCGGCGGCGGCTGACCTTCAACGGGCTGGCGCTGATCGTGGCGCTGTGGACGCTGGATGCGCTGGTACAGGCACTGTCCGGTACCAGCCCGCTGTTCTGGTTGATGGACCAGCTCAAGTGGCTGGGCAGCGGTCGCGGGCTGTGTACTGCCGAAGAGGTCGCCGCGGCGGACCGGCTGTCCGGCCTGTTCGGCCCGTGCAACCTGAAGTTCGGCCAGGTGCTGGCGAGCATGGCGCCGTTCGCGCTGTTTGCCGCTGGCGGGCGCTGGGGGCGTGCCGGCTGGCTGCTGGCGACGGTGCTGATCGGGGTGGTGCTGGTACTGGCCGGTTCGCGTGCCTCGTGGATCACCTACGCGCTGGTGGTGCTGTTTTCCGGCTGGCGGCTGCTGGGGTGGAAGTGGATGGCGGCATTGCTGGTTGCCGGCGTGCTGGCCATTGCCGCGCTGGCGGTAGGCTCATCGCAGGTGCGCGAGCGTATCGCCCGTACCACGCTGGCCTTCAGTGGCGACAGCGCAGGCGTGGATGCGGCGCTGTCCGGTCGTGGCCAGATCTGGGGCGCGGCGCTGTGCATGGCCCGGGAGTATCCGATCAACGGCGTGGGCGCACGCGGCTTCCGTGATGCGTGGCCGGACTGCAACCCGGCGCCGGAACAGGCCGCCGCGTGGGGCCACGAGCC
Organism: Stenotrophomonas sp. JC08; assembly: GCF_052180205.1. Lineage (NCBI taxonomy): Bacteria > Pseudomonadati > Pseudomonadota > Gammaproteobacteria > Lysobacterales > Lysobacteraceae > Stenotrophomonas > Stenotrophomonas sp. JC08. Next base: position 481,118 of record NZ_CP197473.1, read on the forward strand.
GGCGCTGCATGCCCACCAGATCGTGCTGGAGATACTCGCCGAAACCGGCGTGCTGGGGTTGCTGCTGTGGCTGGCCGGGGCCGTGCTGGCCTGGCAGGCGTGGCGCCGGGCCGGCGTGCCGGCGCGCGAGCGGGCACGGCCGGCAATGCTGGCGCTGGCGGTGACGGTGTTCCCGCTGAACACCCACCTGGCGTTCTATTCCACGTTCTGGGGCGGGTTGACCCTGTTGCTGGCTGCGCTGTATGCCGGTGCGTTGCTGGCCGAGGAGCCGGTCGGCGCCGGCTGAGTCCGACGCCCCGCCGCTCAGTTGTAGAACTGGCTGCGGCCTTCCGGCTGGCGCTTGAAGCGGCGGTGGATCCACAGGTACTGGTCCGGGGCTTCCCGCACCATCTGCTCGATCGCGGCATTGACCCGGGCGGTATCGGCAACCGCGTCATCGGTGGGAAAATCCGCCAGCGGCGGCGCGATCTTCAAGACATAGTGGCCGCCCACACGGCGGTGGAAGAACGGCACCACCGCACAGCCGGTCATGCGTGCGAACTGGTGGGTGGCGGTGATGGTGGAGGCGGGCATGCCGAAGAACGGCACGAACACCGAGTCCTTGCCGCGCATGTCCTGATCGGGCGCATACCAGAGGAAGCCACCTTTCTTCAGGTGGCGCACGGTGGCGCGGATGTCCTCGTTGGCGAACATCGCGCAGGCGTACTTCAGGCGCCCGCTCTTCACCGCCCATTCCATCACCGGATTGCGGTAGCGGCGGTACATGCCGGCCAGCGGCACGTGGTCGCACAGCAGACGGCCGCACATCTCCAGTGTCATGAAGTGGCCGGACACCAGCAGCACACCGCGGCCTTCGGCCTGCAGGGCGCGCAGGTGCTCGAGGCCTTCGATCTCCACCTGCGGGCGGATCACCCCGATCTTTCCCCACCACGCGCGGGCGAATTCGAACACGCCCACGCCGAGTGCATCGAAACTGTCGCGCAGCAGCCGTTGCCGCCAGGCCGCATCCTGCTCGGGGAAGCACAGTTCCAGGTTCACCTCCGCCGCACGCCGGCGGCTGCCGGCCAGATGCAGCGCCAGCCAGCCGATGCCGCGGCCAAGCGCACGCTGCAACGCCCACGGCAGGCGTGCGCCGAGCAGGGCGATACCCAGCCAGAGGAAGGTGGGCCAATGCCGGGGTGTCCACAGCGAGGGGCGGGTGGCGGTGGTGGGGGAATCGGACATGTGCTGATTCTAATAAGGAATGCAGTCGGCGGCGCCGGCAACGGCAAGATGGATGATGGCCGGAAGCGTGATCGCAGGCTCCGCATCGGCTGTCACTCCATTAATCGGCCGCGCCTCGGTATGCTGCGGCGATGCGCAAGGATCCTGTTGAACTACTGCTGCGCGGCCTGTATTCGGCCGTGCTGTACCTGCTGCTGCCGATCACCGTGTACCACCTGGTGTGGCGCGGTTTCCGTGTCCGCGAATACTTCAAGCGCTGGGACGAGCGCTACGCCTCGTATCCGGAGAGCGGTGGCCAGCCACGGGTGTGGCTGCATGCGGTATCGGTGGGCGAGGTCAATGCCGCCGCACCGCTGGTAAACGTGTTGCGCCAGCAGCGGCCGGACATCCGCTGGATCATCACCACCATCACGCCGACCGGCTCGCAGCGGGTGCGGGCGTTGTGGGGCGAGGCGGTCGATCACGTCTACCTGCCGTATGACGTGCCCGGCAGTGTCGGCCGCTTTCTCGACCACTTCCGTCCCAGCCTGGCGCTGATCCTGGAGACCGAGCTGTGGCCGAACATGCTGTTCGGCTGCCGCGAGCGTGGGATTCCGGTGTACATCCTCAATGCGCGGCTGTCGGCGCGTTCGTTGAAGGGCTACCGGCTGCTGCGGCCACTGGTGGGCCGCGCGCTGCGCACGGTCACCTGTGTCGCGGCACAGTCGCAGGACGATGCCGCGCGCTTCATCGAACTGGGTGCGCATCCCGCGCAGGTACGCACGCTGGGCAATCTGAAATTCGATATCCACCCGCCGGATACCTCCGCGGTGCTGGAGGCGTTTGCGCGGCATGTGGTGCCGGGCCGGCCGGTGTGGATCGCCGCCAGTACCCATGAGGGCGAAGAGCAGGCGGTGGTCGACATCCACGCACAGCTGCTGGCCAGGCATCCGGAGGCATTGCTGCTATGGGCGCCGCGGCATCCCGAGCGTTTTGCGCGGGCCGAGGCGCTGGCGCGCGAGCAGGGCTGGCGGGTGGCCACACGCAGCGGTCAGCAGTGGCCGCAGGCGGACACGCAGGTGTTCGTGATCGACACACTGGGCGAGCTGATGGCCTTCTATGCCTGTGCGCAGGTGGCCTTCGTGGGCGGCAGCCTGCAGGCCATCGGCGGGCACAATCTGCTGGAGCCGGCGGCGATGGGGACCGCGGCGGTCACCGGGCCGCACCTGCACAATTTCGCCGAGATTTCCCGGCGCATGCAGGAGGCCGGCGCTCTGCGCATCTGCGACGATGCCGGTGCGGTATCGGCGGCGATACAGCAGCTGTTTGATGACGCAGCCGGGCGCGAGCGCATGATCGAGGCGGGGCGGGCACTGGTGGAAAACGGCCGTGGCGCGCTGGCGCAGACGCTGGCATTGATCGCCCCGGAGCTGCCGGCGCAAGTCTGAGTCCGGGCATCACGCGCGCGGGTGCTGCTGCGGCGACGGAGTGCCGGCGTTTGCGCCTGCTTTCCGCCGCCTGCGCGGCTGGTCAGGCCAAGGCGAAGCGCAGCACGAACAGGCCGGCCACCAGCCACAGCGCCGGCTTCACTTCCCGCCAGCGGCCAGTGCCGGCTTTCAGCACCGCATAGGCGATGAAGCCGAAGGCCAGGCCGTTGGCGATGGAGTAGGTGAACGGCATTGCCAGTGCGCACAGCGCGGCGGGGACCGATTCGGTGATGTCGTCCCATTTCACTTCCACCAGCTCGCGCAGCATCAGCCCGGCCACGAACAGCAGCGCCGGCGCGGTGGCGTAGGGCGGCACCATCGCCGCCAGCGGCGAGAACAGCAGCGCAGCCAGGAACAGTGCCGCCACCACCAGCGCGGTCAGGCCGGTGCGGCCACCGACCTGCACGCCTGACGCGCTTTCGGCAAAGGCGGTGGTGGAACTGGTGCCCAGCAGCGAGCCGGCGACAATCGCGCTGCTGTCGGCCAGCAGCGCCCTGCCGAAACGTTTCCTGCCATCGGCCAGCTCCAGCAGGCCGGCGCGGCCGACCACGCCGTACAGCGTACCGGTGGCATCGAACACCTCCACCAGCACGAACACCAGCACCACCTGCAGCAGCACGTCCAGCGGTGCGCCGCCGTCGTGGTGCAGCAGGCCCGGCAGGTCCAGCTGCAGGAAGGTCGGCGCCAGGCTCGGTGGCAGCGATACCAGCCCGCTGTACTGCACATGGCCCAGCACCCAGGCCACGCCGGTCACCGCGAGGATGCCGATCAGGATCGCGCCCCGTACCTTGCGCGCCTCCAGGATGGCGATCAGCAAAAAGCCGGCCAGCGCCAGCAGCGGCGGTGCACTGTCGAAGTGGCCCAGCGTCAGCATGGTGTCTTCATTGGCGATGATCACCTGCGATTTCTGCAGCGCGATGATCGCCAGGAACAGGCCGATGCCGGCCACGATGGCCGCCCGCAGCGAAGCCGGAATGCCGGCCACCAGCCACGCCCGCACGCCGGTCAACGACAGCAGCAGGAACACCATGCCGGAGATGAATACCGCCGCCAGCGCCTGCTGCCACGGCAGCCCGGCCGCACCGACCATAGTGAAGGCGAAGAAGGCGTTCAGGCCCATGCCCGGTGCCATGCCGACCGGGAAGTTGGCCGCCAGCGCCATCACCGCCGAGCCGATCGCCGCCGCGAGGCAGGTGGCGACGAACACCGCACCTGGATCCATGCCGGTGGTGCCGAGGATCTCGGGGTTGACGAAGACGATGTAGGACATCGTCAGGAAAGTGGTCAGCCCGGCCAGCACCTCGGTGCGCACGCTGGTGCCGTGTTGCTGGAGTTTGAACAGGCGGTCGAGCAGGGACATGGGGTGTTCCGGCACAGCAGACGGAGCGGTGTGTACAAAAGCGGACGGCCGCACTGGGCGGCCGTCCGGCGGGTCTTACTTCAGCGCCTTGAAGCGCAGGCGCTTGGGACCGGCGTCATCGCCGAGGCGACGCTTCTTGTCCTCTTCGTACTCGCGGTAGTTGCCTTGGAAGAACTCCACGTGCGAGTCGCCCTCGAAGGCGATGATGTGCGTGGCGATGCGGTCCAGGAACCAGCGGTCATGGGAGATCACGAACGTGTTGCCCGGGAACTCCAGCAGCGCGTCTTCCAGCGCACGCAGGGTTTCGATGTCCAGGTCGTTGGACGGTTCGTCCAGCAGCAGCACGTTGCCACCCTGCAGCAGGGTCTTGGCCATGTGCAGGCGGCCACGTTCACCACCGGACAGCGAGCCGACCATCTTCTGCTGGTCCTGGCCCTTGAAATTGAAGCGGCCGATGTAGGCGCGCGACTGGATTTCGATGCCGTTGATGTTGAGGATGTCCAGGCCACCGGAGATTTCCTGGAACACGTTGTGGTTGCCGGTCAGGGCATCACGGCTCTGGTCGACATAGGACAGCTGCACGGTCGGACCGATCGCGATCTCGCCCGAATCCGGCTTTTCCTGGCCGGTGATCATCTTGAACAGGGTCGACTTGCCGGCGCCGTTGGGGCCGATGATGCCGACGATGGCGCCCGGCGGGATGATCATCGACAGGTTGTCGATCAGCAGGCGGTCACCGAATTTCTTGGAGACGTTCTTGAACTCGATCACCGAGTTGCCCAGGCGCTCGCCCGGCGGGATGAAAATCTCGTTGGTCTCGTTGCGCTTCTGGTAATCCACGCTCTGCAGCTCTTCCAGGCGGGCCAGACGCGCCTTGCCCTTGGTGCGGCCACCCTTGGCGTTCTGGCGCGACCACTCCAGTTCCTTCTGGATCGCCTTCTGGCGGGCCTTTTCCTGGTTGTCTTCCTGCTTCAGGCGCTCGTCCTTCTGCATCAGCCAGTCGGTGTAGTTGCCCTTCCACGGAATGCCGCGGCCGCGGTCCAGTTCCAGGATCCACTCGGCGGCGTTGTCGAGGAAGTAGCGGTCATGGGTGACCGCCACCACGGTGCCGGTGTAGCGCGCCAGGAACTGTTCCAGCCATTCCACCGACTCGGCGTCCAGGTGGTTGGTCGGTTCGTCGAGCAGCAGCATGTCGGGCTTCTGCAGCAGCAGGCGGCACAGCGCCACGCGGCGCTTTTCACCGCCGGACAGGTTGCCGATCACCGCATCCCACGGAGGCAGGCGCAGCGCGTCGGCGGCCACGTCCAGCTGGTTTTCCAGGGTGTGGGCATCGCCGGCGGCGAGGATCGCCTCCAGCCGTTCCTGTTCCTTGGCCAGCGCGTCGAAGTCGGCGCCTTCCTCGGCATAGGCGTCGTAGATCTTGTCCAGCGCAGCCTGTGCCTGCAGCACCTCGCCCACGCCTTCCTCCACCGCCTCACGCACGGTCTGGGTCGGGTCCAGGCGCGGTTCCTGCTCCAGGTAGCCGACCTTGATGCCCGGTTGCGGGCGGGCCTCGCCCTCGAAATCGGTGTCCACACCGGCCATGATCTTCAGCACGGTGGACTTGCCGGCGCCATTCAGGCCCAGCAGGCCGATCTTGGCGCCCGGGAAGAACGACAGTGAAATGTCCTTGATGATCTGCCGCTTGGGCGGGACCACCTTGGACACCTTGTTCATGGTGTAGATGTATTGCGAGGACATGACCTCTCCGTAGCGCAAGCCTGCGCCCGGTCCGGAGACGGACAAGGCCCAAGGCAAAAGGGAATAGGCAATTATAGCCGCAAGCCGGATGAGGCCGGTTGCAGCCCGGTGCCTTGCTGGTCTATGAATGTGAAGGGCCGCAACCGTTTCCAGCCGGATTCCGTTCAGACGGCGTGAGCATGATGGAAAGCGTCCACCAACCCAGTGAGGGCCACCCATGAAGATGAACCGCTTTGTTGTCGCCGCGATGACCGTCCTGCTGGCCTTTGGTGCCGCCGCGCCGGCCTTTGCCGCCGGGGACCGCGATCATGACCGGGGACGCCATGGCTGGGACGACCGCGGCCGCGGCCATGGCCACCATCGCCATGGGAACAAGCATCGCCATGACCGCCGCGAATGGCGGGATGACCGCCGTCACTACAGCGCCGGCTATCGCGAGGGTTACCGCGACGCGCGTTACAACGACCGCCGCTACTACGCTCCGCCGCCGCGCGTGGTCTACCGCCCGTATGGCTTCGAGCGTGGCCACCGCTACAACAACTACTACGGTGGCCCGGTCTACGTGGTCAACGACTACAACCGCTACCACCTGCACCGCCCGCGCCACGGCCACCGCTGGATCCGCGACGACCGCGGCAACATGCTGATGGTGGCCATCGCCACCGGCATCATCGCCGACATCGTGTTCAACCACTGAGCCTTGCCCGGGCCGGGTTACAGGAAGGCGCCCGCAGGGGCGCCTTTCCCATATGGGAAAGGCGGAAAAAGGTTGCAGACGGGAGCGTCGACGGCGGGCGGGGGCCCTGAAGGAAGCGTTACAATCGGCAGCTCCCTCGCCCCGTACCCAGGAGCTGTGATGTTCCCGCGTGATGCCCGTATCGAGTCCTACGACCCTGAATTGGCCAAGGCCATTGCCGCCGAGTGCCAGCGCCAGGAAGACCATGTCGAGCTGATTGCCAGCGAGAACTACGCCAGCCCGCTGGTGATGGAAGCGCAGGGCAGCCAGCTGACCAACAAGTACGCCGAGGGTTACCCGGGCAAGCGCTATTACGGCGGTTGCGAGTATGTGGACGTGGCCGAGAAGCTGGCCATCGACCGCCTCAAGCAGCTGTTCGGCGCCGATTACGCCAACGTGCAGCCGCACAGCGGCTCGCAGGCCAACCAGGCCGTGTATTTCGCGCTGCTGCAGCCGGGCGACACCATCCTGGGCATGAGCCTGGCCCACGGTGGTCACCTGACCCACGGTGCCAAGGTCAACGCCTCGGGCAAGATCTTCAATGCCATCCAGTACGGCGTGAACGAGCAGGGCCTGATCGACTACGATGAAGTCGAGCGTCTGGCGCTGGAGCACAAGCCGAAGATGGTCGTGGCCGGTTTCTCGGCCTATTCGCAGGTGGTCGACTGGGCGCGTTTCCGCGCCATCGCCGACAAGGTCGGTGCCTACCTGTTCGTGGATATGGCGCACGTCGCCGGTCTGGTCGCCGCCGGTGTCTACCCGAACCCGATCGAACACGCCCACGTGGTCACCTCGACCACCCACAAGACCCTGCGCGGTCCGCGTGGCGGCATCATCATCGCCAAGGGCGCCGGTGAGGAGATCGAGAAGAAGCTGCAGTCGATCGTGTTCCCGGGCATCCAGGGCGGTCCGCTGATGCACGTCATCGCCGCCAAGGCGGTGGCCTTCAAGGAAGCGCTGGAGCCGGAATTCAAGGCCTACCAGCAGCAGGTGGTGAAAAACGCGCAGGCCATGGCGACCACGCTGATCGCGCGCGGCTACAAGATCGTCTCCGGCGGCACAGAGAACCATCTGATGCTGGTGGACATGATCGGCAAGGACGTGTCCGGCAAGGATGCGGAGGCCGCGCTGGGCCGTGCCCATATCACCGTCAACAAGAACTCGGTGCCGAACGACCCGCGTTCGCCGTTCGTGACCTCGGGCCTGCGCCTGGGCACCCCGGCCATCACCACCCGCGGCTATGTGGAACAGGACTGCGTGGATCTGGCCAACTGGATCGCCGACGTGCTCGACGCCCCGGCCGACGAGGCGGTGATCGCGCGCGTGCGTGAGGCGGTCAGCGCGCAGTGCAGGAAGTACCCGGTTTACGGCTGAGCGATGCCGTCGGACCTGCCGCATGACTGGGCCGGCAGCCTTTACAAGGGGCTGTCGCTGGTCACGGCAGGTCTGAGCCTGCCGATCCTGGCGGTCACCCTGGTGTTCGGTGTGTTGCCGATTCCGCAGCATTTCCCTCGTTGCTGTCGCTGTGGTTTCTGGCCATGGTGATGGTTGCCCTGAGTGGATGGCTGGCCTGGTACCGCCTGACGCTGGCCTTCTGGCGTCAGGGCAGCGTTGGCTTGCGGGATGTTTCCCGGATCTGGTGGTGGCTGCTGCAGCTGGCCATCGCCTTTTCGGTCTATTTCTTCTTTGCCGAAGTGTTGTCCGCCTTGCGGGCAGGCCGGGCTAACCTCATTGTGTACGGCGTCCTGACAGCCCAGCTGTCGTCGCTGTACCTGCTGTATCTGCGTTACCGGACACGCTGATCCTCGCGCATCACCACCGGTAGGAGTTTTCCCATGCATTGCCCCTTCTGCCAGCACACCGACACCCGCGTGATCGACTCGCGCGTTTCCGAAGACGGCGCCACCATCCGCCGCCGCCGCGGTTGCGAGGCCTGCGGTGAGCGCTTCAGTACGCTGGAGACCATCGAGCTGAAGCTGCCGGTCATCATCAAGAGCGACGGCGGTCGCGAGGCGTTTGACGCGCGCAAGCTGCGGGTGGGCTTCGACCGCGCGCTGCAGAAGCGGCCGGTGTCCGAGGAACGCATCGAGGCCGCGGTACGTGCGGTGGTGCACCAGCTGCGCATGTGTGGCGAGCGCGAGGTGCCATCGATCAAGGTCGGCGGCTTCGTGATGGACGAGCTGCGCAAGCTCGACCATGTCGGCTATGTGCGCTTCGCCTCGGTCTATCGCAGCTTCGAGGACGTGGCCGACTTCCGCGACGAGATCGAGAAACTTGAACGCGACCATCCGGCCAGCGATGGCCAGCTGCCATTGCTGGAAGGTGCCGGTGCGGCGGAAGGACGCCCGCCGAAGTCCGCCAAGCGTTGAATCCGGCGCCGGACCGGGGAGCGCCGGCGTTGCCGAGCCCCGGGCCATGGCGGACCTTGAATTCCGATGCTGTTAGTTGATCTGCGTGATCACCCCGTAGTGGTGCCGGCGCTGGCTGCCGCGCATGTACAGGCCTTTGGCGGGCTGCTGCCGGACTGGACCGTGGCCCAGGCAGAAGCCGAGCTGCGTGGGCAGCAACGCGACACCATTCCCTGCACCTGGCTGGCGCTGGACGCCGGGGACTGGCTGGGCTCGGTCAGCCTGTTGCATGACGACCACGAGCAGATCCGCGGCTGGTCGCCGTGGCTGGCCTCGCTGTACGTGAAACCCGGGGCGCGTGGCAGGGGCGCGGGCGCCGCGCTGGTGGCGCATGCCGTCGCGCAGGCCGCCGCCTTCGGTGTGCCGGAGCTGTACCTGTATTGCGAAGCGTCAATGGTGGCGTGGTATCGCTCGCTGGGCTGGAGCGAACACACCCGGCTGCAGCTCGGGCCGTTGGCCATCACGGTGATGCGGGTCGATACGCGTGCGCGATGAGCGCATTGCCTGCCCGGCTTCAACCCGTTCGAGCCGAGGCGGGCGAGCACCTACACTTGCCACATTGCGCCGGGTTCCGATGCCGCGTGTTGATGAGGCGCTATACCGCCCGTTTTCCGATCGAAGAGGTCTGTCATGCCGTCCTTCACCGCCACCGATCACCTGCTGATGGCCCGCGCGCTGCGTCTGGCCGGGCGCGGCGCGTGGACCACCCGGCCCAATCCGATGGTCGGCTGTGTCATCGCCCACGGTGAGGAGGTGGTGGGTGAAGGTTTCCACCAGCGCGCTGGCGGGCCGCATGCCGAGGTGTTCGCACTGCAGGCGGCGGGTGGCCGGGCGCGTGGCGCTACCGCCTATGTGACGCTGGAGCCGTGTGCGCATTACGGCCGCACCCCACCGTGTGCGCTGGCGCTGATCGAGGCGGGTGTGGCGCGGGTGGTGGCGGCGATGGCCGATCCGTTTCCGGATGTGGATGGCGGCGGCTTCGCGCTGCTGCGGCAGGCCGGTATCGCGGTCGAAGTGGGCCTGCTGGCCGATCAGGCGCGTGCGCTCAATGCCGGCTTCCTGTCGCGGATCGAGCGCGGCCGGCCGCTGCTGCGGGTCAAACTGGCCGGCAGTCTGGATGGCCGCACGGCGATGGCCACTGGCGAATCCAAGTGGATCACCGGCGAGGCCGCGCGTGCCGATGTGCAGCAGTGGCGGGCGCGGGCCGGTGCGATCCTGAGCGGTGCGGCGACCGTGCTGGCCGATGATCCGCTGCTGACCGCGCGCCCGGAGCAGGGTGAATTCCTGCCGCCGCTGCGGGTGGTGCTCGATGCCCGGCTACGCACGCTGGCCTGCGCGCGGGTGCGTGAGGGCGACGCACCGACGCTGTATCTGCACGATCCCGCACTGACCGCACCGGCACTGGCAGGGGCCGAATTCGCCGCCTCGCCGTTGCAGGCCGATGGCCGCTTCGATCTGACCGCGGTGATGGCGCTGCTGGCCGCCCGTGGCATCAACGAGGTGCATGTCGAAGCGGGGCCGACCCTTTGCGGCGCGCTGCTGCAGGCCGGGCTGGTGGACGAACTGCTGCTCTACATCGCGCCGCTGCTGATGGGCGATAGCGCGCGGCCGCTGCTGGCCGGGCTGGGCATCGAGACGATGGCCCAGGCCGTGCCGCTGGAGATCGCCGATACGCGCATGCTCGGCAAGGACCTGCGGCTGCTGCTGCGTCCTGTCAGCTGAACAGGCCAAGCCTGCAACAGTCTGTCCACCGGGCAGACAGGTTCGCCGTGACCGGGCTGGTACAATGCGCCGGCCGGTTTTCCGGCAACCACAAACGTCTTCAGGGCGGGGTGCGATTCCCCACCGGCGGTAGGGGCGCAATGCCCGAGCCCGCGAGCGCTTGGCCACGATGACGTGGACAAGGTCAGCAGATCCGGTCCAATGCCGGAGCCGACGGTCACAGTCCGGATGAAAGAAGACGGTGTCGCGGGCCTTGGTGGGTCCGTGCACCTGTATGCCTTGCGGCGTTTTTCGCTCACTTACCGCGGAGAACGTTAGTGAAGTTCCTTCTTCAAAAGTCCGTACATCCATGTGCGGGGATTCAAAGCAGTGCGCTCATCGGGGCCACGGGTGACGCCCGTTACGTGGGGGCGCACTGATGTTCACTGGAATCATCGAAGGTGTCGGCCGTCTGGCCGCACGCGAACCCCTCGGTGGCGATGTCCGCTTCACCTTCGACGTCGGCAACCTGCCGTTCGAACAGGTGCAGATGGGCGAGAGCATTGCCGTCAATGGCGTCTGCCTGACCGTCATCGATTTCGACAGCAGCAGCTTCAAGGCCGATGCCTCCACCGAAACCCTGGAACTGACCACGCTCGGCGCGCTGGCCGAAGGTGCGGTGATCAATCTGGAGCGCGCGATGCGCCCGACCGACCGCCTCGGCGGGCATCTGGTCAGCGGTCACGTCGATGGCCTGGGCACTGTGCTGTCCATCCATGAGGACGCACGTGCGCTGCGCTGGCGCTTTGCCGCGCCCAAGCCGCTGCTCAAGTACATCGCCAAGAAGGGCTCGATCTGTGTCGATGGCGTCAGCCTGACCGTGAACGCCGCCGATGACGAAGGCTTCGAGGTCGCGCTGATTCCGCACACCGTCGCCAATACCGCCTTTGTCGCCACTGCCGTGGGCAGTGCGGTCAATCTGGAAATCGATCTGGTCGCCCGCTATGTCGAGCGCCTGCTGGGCCAAGGAGCCACGCCATGAGTTTCGCCCCCATTCCCGAACTGCTGGAAGAAATCCGCGCCGGCCGCATGGTCGTGATCGTCGATGACGAGGACCGCGAGAACGAAGGCGACCTGATCATGGCCGCCGAGCTGGTCAGGCCGTCGGATATCAACTTCATGGTCACCCACGCCCGTGGCCTGGTGTGCCTGTCGGTGACCCGCGAGCGCACCGCGCAGCTGGGCCTGACGCCGATGGTGCAGAAGAACACCGCCCAGTTCCACACCAACTTCACCGTCAGCATCGAGGCGGCCGAAGGTGTGACCACCGGCATCTCCGCGCACGACCGCGCCCACACCATCCGCACCGCGATCCAGCCCAACGCCAAGCCGTCGGACCTGACCCAGCCGGGTCACATCTTCCCGCTGACCGCGCAGCCGGGCGGCGTGCTGACCCGTGCCGGCCACACCGAGGCGGCCAGCGACCTGCCGCGCATGGCCGGGCTGGAAGCGGCTGGCGTGCTGGTGGAAATCCTCAACGCCGACGGCACCATGGCGCGCCGCCCGGAGCTGGAGGTGTTCGCCCGCGAGCACGGGCTGAAGATCGGCTCCATCGCCGACCTGATCGCCTACCGGCTGGCCACCGAGCACACCGTCGAGCGTGTGGACGCGCGTGAAATCAGCACCGAGTTCGGTCCGTTCCAGCTGGTCACCTACCGCGACCGCATCGCCCATGACCTGCATTTCGCGCTGGTGCGCGGCACGCCGGACAAGGCGGTGCCGACGCTGGTGCGGGTGCAGGTGGAAAACCCGCTGGCCGACCTGCTGCACTGGCGTCGCGACGACTTCGGCGTGGCCAATACCGATGCGCTGCGTGCGATCGACGCGGCCGACAGTGGGGTGATGGTGGTGCTGTCGGCGCCGCGCGATACCGATGCGTTGCTGGCCCGGATCCGCGCCCAGACCGAAGCCGCCGGCAACAGCAGGGACGTGGGCCAGTGGCGCCGCAACGGTGCTGGCGCGCAGATCTTGGCTGATCTGGGCCTGGGCAAGCTGCGGGTGCTGGGCACTCCGCGCCGGCAGATCGGACTGGCCGGTTACGGCCTGGAAATCGTCGAAACCGTGCAGGTGCCGGCCCTGTAACGGCCGGCAAACGGTACTGACGCGTTAAACTTGTTCACCTTTTTGGATCCCCACCTCCCATGAGCCATTACGAAGGCGATCTCCGCCCGGCCGGATCGGCCCGCTTTGCCATCCTCGCCAGCCGCTGGAATGCCCGCATCACCGACGCGCTGGTCGCTGGCGCGCGCCAGAGCCTGGCCGGCAACGGCATCGGCGAGGACGCCATCGACGTGGTGCGGGTGCCCGGCGCGTGGGAAATCCCGCTGGTGGCCGCGCGGCTGGCCGCCGCCGGCCAGCATGCGGCGATCCTCACCCTGGGCTGCGTGATCCGTGGCGATACCCGCCATTACGAACACGTGGCCGACCGCTGCGCCGAAGGCCTGATGCGTGCGCAGCTGGATTTCGGCGTGCCGGTGCTCAATGGCGTGCTGGCGGTGGAGCGCGTGGAGGATGCCGAGGCGCGTGCCGGCGGCAGCCACGGCAACAAGGGTGAGGAAGTCGCTTTGGCGGCATTGGAAATGGTCAATCTTCTGGAGCAGCTGCCATGAACAACAAGAACAACGGCAGGCCCGCCGGAAAGCCGGTCCGTCGCGACGGCATCGATCCGGTGCTGCGCTCGCGCGCGCGTCGTCGTGCGCTGCAGGCGATCTACGCCTGGCAGATTTCCGGTGGCAACGCCGAATCGCTGCTGGCCCAGTTCGCGCACGAGCAGGCGCATGAAATCGCCGATCTGGCGTACTTCGAGAACCTGCTGCGCGGCGTGCTGGACAACCGGCGTGACATCGACGCGGCGCTGACGCCGTTCGTCGACCGTGGCGTGGAAGAGGTCGATGCGATCGAGCGTGCGGTGCTGCGCGTGGCCGCCTACGAGCTGCGCTACCGCCTGGATGTACCGTACCGGGTGGTGATCAACGAGGCGATCGAGACCGCCAAGCGGTTCGGTTCCGAACACGGCCACACCTATGTCAACGGCGTGCTCGACCGCGCCGCGGTGGAGTGGCGCAAGACCGAGTCCGGCCAGTAACGCCGCGCGCGGCGCCTGTGTCCACCTGCAACGCCGGGGCCGGCATCATCGGCGCCGGCGTTGTCGTTTCCGGGAGTTGAAATGAGCCTTGACGAATTTGGCCTGATCCAGCGCATCGCCGCGCGGACCCGCGCACGCACGGACATTGCGCTGGGCATCGGCGATGACGCCGCGCTGCTGCAGGTGCCGGACGGACAGCAGCTGGTGGTCACCGCCGACACGCTCAACGCCGGCGTGCATTTCCCGCACGAGACGCCGCCGGCCGACATCGGCTGGAAGGCGCTGGCGGTGAACCTGTCGGATCTGGCGGCGATGGGTGCGCAGCCGGCCTGGTGCACGCTGGCGCTGTCGTTGCCGGCGGCCGATCCGGACTGGATCGAGGCGTTCGCCGACGGCTTCTTCGCGCTGGCCGACGCCCATGGCATCGCCCTGATCGGTGGCGACACCACGCGTGGGCCGCTGTCGATCTCGATCACCGCGATGGGTTGGGTGCCGGCCGGCGAGGCGCTGCGGCGGGATGGTGCGCAGCCTGGTGACGATGTCTGGGTGACCGGTGTGCCGGGCGAGGCGGCGCTGGCGCTGGCGCTGTGGCAGCAGGGGCGGCTGGAGGTCCGCGCGCCGGCGGGCGAGGCGGCGCTGGAGCAGCTGCGGTTGCGGCTGGCGCGGCCCACACCGCGCGTCGCGGCGGGGCTGGTGTTGCGCGGGCTGGCCAGCAGCGCGGTGGATATCTCTGATGGCCTGCTCGCCGATCTGCAGCACATCTGCCAGCGCAGCGGGGTGGCCGCGACGCTGGAGTTGCCGCAGCTTCCCGTGTCCGCAGCTGCCGAAGCGCTGCAGGAGCTGGCGCTGTTCCAGCAGCTGCGCGTTGGCGGCGGCGATGACTACGAGCTGTGCTTCACCGCGCCGGCTTCGCAGCGCGAGCAGGTCCGGTCGGCGATGGCCGCAGTGGATACTGCCGTCACGCGGATCGGCCAGATCCAGGCCGGTGCCGGGATGACCCTGCGCGATGCCAGCGGTGACGCAGCAGAGCCGGCGCGCCTCGGCTACAACCACTTCTCGCCGCCGCGCTGACCGCGCGCGGCGCGCGGTTGGAAGGCACGGCCGCCGTGGCGGTACTCAGCCGTTGGCCGGATCGGCCGGCGGCAACACCTTGCCCGGATTGAGGATGCCGTCCGGGTCCAGCGCCTGCTTGACCGCGCGCATTGTCGCCAGCGTGGCCGATGAGAACGCCCGCGGCATGAAATCGCGCTTGGCCAGGCCGATACCGTGTTCGCCGGACAGGGTGCCGCCCAGTGCCAGTGCCAGTTCGAACACCTTGGGCAGCGTGGCGTGGGCGCGCGCATTCTCGCCGGCGTCGTCCGGGTGATAGAGGATGTTGACGTGCAGGTTGCCGTTGCCGGCGTGGCCGAAGGTGACGATCGGCAGGTCCGCTTCGGCGGACAGCCGCTGCACGCCTTCCACCAGTTCCGGAATGCGCGAGACCGGCACCACCACGTCCTCGTTGATCTTGCCCGGGGCGATGCTCTTCAGCGCCGGCGACAGCGCGCGGCGCGCGGCCCATAGTTTGTCGCGCGCGCTGCCGTCGGTGGCCACGTCCAGCGCCAGCATGCCGTCGCCCTCGGCGGCCTCGGCCAGCGCGTTGAGCAGGTAGGGCAGGGTGTCATCATCGCCGTCGGCTTCGATCAGCAGCATCGCGCCGGCCTCGGGCACCTGCGCGCCATTGCGGCGCAGCAGCTCCAGGCTGCGTGCATCCATGAACTCCAGCATGGTCGGGGTGACCGGCTGCGCCATCACCCGCGATACCGCCGCCGCGGCGGCCTGTGCATCGCGATAGAGCACGCGCAGGCCGGCCTGCGCGCGCGGGCGCGGCGCCAGCTTGAGCGTGGCCTCGACGATCAGCGCCAGCGTGCCTTCGCTGCCGACGACCAGGTGGGTCAGGTCGTAACCGGTGGCGTCCTTGGTGTAGGCGCCGCCGCACCGGATCAGCTCGCCACTGCCGGTGACCGCGACCAGCCCGAGCACGTTGTCGCGGCTGGTGCCGTACTTCACCGCGCGCGGGCCGCCGGCATTGCAGGCCAGGTTGCCGCCGATGCTGCAGGTCTCGGCGCTGGACGGGTCCGGCGGCCAGAACAGCCCGTGCGGCATCAGCGCCTGCTGCAGGTCGCCGTTGAGCACGCCCGGCTCGACCACCGCGCAGCGATCACCCGGGCGGATGTCGAGGATGCGGTTCATGCGCGCGAACGACAGCACGATGCCGCCCGCGGTCGGCACCGCCGCGCCGGTGGTGCCGGTGCCGGCGCCGCGGCCGACCAGCGGCACGCCGTGTTCGCGACAGGCGCGCACGATCGCCTGCACCTGTTCGCGGGATTCGGGTAGCGCCACGCCCAGCGGCAGCGCATGGCGCCAGGAATTGTCCTGGGCATGGGCTGCCAGCGTGCCGGCATCGGTGCGCCAAGCATCGCCGAGCAGCTGGGTCAGGGTCTGGTGGAAGGCGGCGGGCAGGGAACTCATGGGCGTTGGCTCACGTCGGGGGCGCGTTGCTGGATCAGGCGCCAGCCACATACGCACAGAAACAGCGGCAGCCACACCCAGCGCAGCTCCGAGAGTACGGTCTGCAGGCCGCGTGCCGAGAAGAAATGCTTGGCGAAGGGCGAGACGCGGATCGGTCGCCATGGCGCGAACAGGCGCGCATCGCTCCACGGCCACCACAGCGCGACACCGAGGCCGCCGGAGGTCAGCGCGTCCAGCAGCGGATGCGACAGCGCGCAAATGAAGACAAAGGCCGCCGCCTGCATCCGGCCGGCCTGCAGGCGGCGTGCGCCGAGTAACGCCAGTAGACCGAGCAGGCCGGCGAACAGCAGCGAATGGCTAGCGCCGCGATGGCCGAACGCATCGGCATAGGGAATATGCAGCGCGAAGGTGAGCACATCGGCATCGGGCAGCATCGCCGCGACAACGCCGGCGCCGAGCAGGCGCGGTGAGATGCGGCCGTGGTCACTGGCCCACCACAGCGCCAGTGGAATTGCGGCATGGGTGAAGACGCTGGGCATCAGCAGTCGTCGGCGCGGAAGGCGTCACGGATCCAGTGCAGTTGCGGTGGTTCGCCACTGGCTTCGACCACGTCGAAGCGACACGGGAGGTTTGCCAGCGATGGATGCTGGGCCAGATAGAGCTGCGCGGCGAGGATCAGGCGGCGGCGCTTGCCGGCATCCACCGACGCGGCGCCACCACCGAATGCGGATGAGCGCCGGTAGCGGACTTCGACGAAGACGAGGCTGCCGGCGGCGGAATCATGCATGACAAGGTCCAGCTCGCCGCCGCGGAAGCGGACATTGCCGGCGCGCCAGTGCAGGCCGGACTTCTCAAGCAACGTGCGGGCGAGGGCCTCTGCCGCCGCGCCGCGCGTGGCCTGCTCAGCGGCCATTGCCGATCGCGTGCGGCTGGCCGCCGCTGAATGTCGACCACGCCGGTGTGCGCAGCACGTTGCCAAAGCCGTCCAGCATCAGTGTGCCGGTGGCACCGTCGAGCCCGCCGGAGGTGGCGGTGGCCAGCTTCTCCATGTACGCGGTGATCTTCCACGCGTCATGGCCGAAAGCGAACAGCCGTGCGGCGGCTCCCCGTACGGTCGGCAAGGTGCTGGCCAGGCTGCTGTGTGCGGGCAGGCCGGCGGTGCCGCGCGTGGTCCAGGCTTCGCTGGGATAGACGATGCCGTCCAGCGCCATGTCTTCCTCGGCCTTGCCGGTGTTGCTGGTCAGCTGCGAGGTGCCCACCCGGCTCACTGCCGCCAGCCCGGACAGGGCCAGCTGGGGGGCCAGTGCGCGCGCCTGGTTGCCCTTGACCGCCAGAAACACCGCGTCCACGCCGCTGGCCTGGCGCAACTGCGCGCCGATGTCGCCGGGCGCATCGTTGACACTGATGCTGGCGGCGATCTTGCCGCCACGTTCGCTGAAGCGTTCCTTGAACGCCGCACTGGCGCGGCGGCCGCTGTCATCGTTGCTGGCGATCACCAGCACGTTGCCGCGCTCGCGTCCGAGCAGATATTCGGCGGCGATGATGCCGTCGTCCTCCGGTGCCAGCGAGAAGCCGGCGCTGCCCGGCGGTGGGGTGTCCTTGCCGCGGTTCAGGGCAAGCAGCGGGACGGGCAGTTGCTCGCGGTGGAACAACGCGTCGACCTCGTCGCGGCCCAACGGTCCGATGATGAAATCCACGCCCGCGGCAACCGCCTTGTCGTAAGCGGCACCGGCACCGGTGGCGGTGCCCCGGGTGTCGATGAACTCGATTTCGGGGCGACGCCGGGTTTCGCCGTAATAGCCGGCCAGCAGGCCATCGCGCACCGGCGCGGCGGCGGTGGCGAGATTGCCGGTCAGCGGCAGCAGCACCGCCAGCTTCACCGGCGGCCGGTAGCCGTCGGCCTCGGCGGGCGGACGCTTGCCGGTATCGAGCTGCCAGGCCGAATCACGATCGAACGGGCGCGGCAGCGGCAGGCCGCGGGCGATCAGCGCGCGCCCGGCGAAGTTGTACAGCGGCTCGCCGGCGGGCAGCGCCGCGGCACGATCACGCAGGGTGACATCGTCCAGCCCGGCCAGCAGGCGGGTGATGGCGCGCTGGTTGTCGCTGCGGGCAGCGCCGCTGAGCATCACACCGGCGCGGGCGCGCTCGGTGGCGGCGTTGAAGGCGTCGCCACTGGTTTCGAATGCCTGTGCGCGGGCCAGGTGCCAGCGCGCCTGCAGTGGTGCCGGCAGCGACAGGCTGGTGGAGGGCTGTTGCAGCACCTGCAGCGCTGTGGCGGGTTGCCCGTCGGCAAGGGCCAGTTCGGCCTGCAGCAGCGCGAAGCGCTGGCTGGTGGCGCCGCTCAGCTGTCGCGGCTGCACCTGCGCCATCAGCATGCGCGCACGGGCGCTGTCGCCGGCTTCGTGCCACGCGAACGCCGCATCGGCCAGCAGCTGTGCCTTGCCGGCCCCCCGGGCCAGTCCGGCTTCGGCCTCCAGCTGCTGCGCGGCCTCGCGCGGCTTGCCCTGTTCGAGCAGGGCGATGGCGGCCTGCTGGGCCGGTGAGCTGGTGGGGGCCACACTGGTGGTGGCACAGCCCACGAACAGCAGCATCGACAGTGACAGGGCGGAAATCCGTGCGGCTGGCTTGTTCATTTGGTGTCCGTTCGACTGGGCGCGGCAGTGGCGTGCGGGAGAAACGGTAGGATTCTAACCTTGCCCATGGAAATACCGATGATGAGTACCGCTGCCGCCACCTTGTATGTCGTCGCCACGCCGATCGGCAATCTGGCCGACCTGAGTCCGCGCGCGCAGGAGGTGTTGCGCTCTGTGGCGGCGATCTGCGCCGAAGACACGCGCCATACCGGCCAGTTGCTGTCGCACTTCGGCATCGGCAAGCCGCTGGTGGCGCTGCACGACCACAACGAGGAGGCGATGGCGCAGCGTCTGGTGGCGCGGCTGCTGGATGGCGAGTCGCTGGCGCTGGTCAGTGATGCCGGCACGCCGCTGGTCAGTGATCCGGGGTTCCGGCTGGTGCGCGCCGCGCGCGCGGCCGGGATCAAGGTCAGTCCGGTGCCGGGTGCCTGCGCGGCGATCGCCGCGCTGAGCGTGGCCGGGCTGCCGAGTGACCGTTTCCTGTTCGAGGGCTTCCTGCCGGCCAAGGGCGCCGCGCGGCGTGAGCGGCTGCAGCGGCTGGCGAGTGAAACCGCCACGCTGGTGTTCTATGAATCGTCACACCGAATCGAAGAATCGCTGGCCGATATGGCTGCGGCCTTCGGCGGTGATCGCCCGGCGGTGGTCGCCCGTGAGCTGACCAAGCTGTTCGAAACCGTGCTCGACGGTACGCTGGAACAATTGCTGGCCAAGGTGCAGGCCGATGACAACCAGCGCAAGGGTGAGTTCGTGGTGATGGTGCAGGGTGCCGGTGACGACGAGGCGGGCAAGATCGCCGAAGGCCGTCGCCTGTACGCGAAGTTGAATGAACACCTGCCGCCCTCCACCGCGGCCAGGCTCGCCGCCGAACTCAGTGGCGCGCCGCGCAAGGCGCTGTACGGCCAGACAGGCCATGATTGAGCTGAGCTGGCGCGCCGATTCCCCCGCCGCGCTGCAGGCACAGCTGGGGCTGGAAGGCCTGCCCGCCGAGCAGGCGGCACTGCTGGACAAGAAGCCGCGCGAACGCTGGTTGATGTCCGCATGGCTGATGGTCAATGCGCGTGTGCTGGCCTATCCGCTGCGCGTGCATGGCAGCGAGCGTCCGGACTTCCTGCTGTCCGCGCCGGGCATGGCCATCGGCGTGGAGTGCATGGAAGTGGTGCCGGAGGAGCTGAAGCGGCTGCAACCGCAGCTGCGCGAGATCAACTCCGGCTGGGTGCAACCGCTGCTGGCGCCGGGCCAGCATGACTGGGACTGGTCCAATCCGCTGCTGCAGCGGCTGCTTGCGCCCAGGGGCGGGCGTCCGGGCTTTGATGACGAAGACCCGGCGGGCCTGTGGCTGGCGGTGATGCGCTGGGCGGTGGCCAAGAAGCGCGACATCTTCGCCCGCGAGGGCTTCCGCCAGCAGCCGCACAACGTGCTGTTGCTGCATGACAACTGGCCGCTGCCGGCCATGCCCTGCGTGCGGCTGTGCGAGGAGGCGGCGGCGATGCGTTGGCGGCAGCTGGTGGCACATCTGCAGCAGGCGTTGCAGGCGGAGTCGGCCTTTGCCGACTGGCAACAGGTCGCGATCGTGCAGGCGCAGGTGGTGTGGCAACTGCAGGCCGAGGGGGTCCAGGTGCTGGAACGTGCCTGATCGGGTGATTGCCGTAACCGTCAGTCAAACACGGGTGCGGCGTGCGACAATGCGCGCGGCGGAGTCGGCCAGACAGTCGCGTCATCCTTTCGGGGGTGCCGAGGAAAGTCCGGGCTCCACAGGGCAAGGTGCCAGGTAACGCCTGGGCGGCGCGAGCCGACGGAAAGTGCAACAGAAAGATACCGCCGAACGGTCCTTCGGGATGCGTGGTAAGGGTGAAATGGTGCGGTAAGAGCGCACCGCGAGTCTGGCAACAGACCGGCACGGCAAACCCCACCTGGAGCAAGACCAAATAGGGACCTAATGGCGTGGCCCGCGTCGGGTCCGGGTAGGTTGCTTGAGCGTATCGGTGACGATGCGCCTAGAGGAATGACTGTCCACGACAGAACCCGGCTTATCGGCCGGCTCCGCCACTTTCCTCGCCGGCCGGGTGAGGAAAGCCCCAAGATTCCCCGTGTGAAACCCTGGGCCTCGGGCTTGCGGCCGCCATTCCCCGCGTCTGTCGATGCGTCCACTTCTTCAGAAATGGATCCTGCTGTATCGCGGGATTGCCCGGCTTGCTTCGTCTCGTTCCGCTTGATTGAAAGCGGCTCTGCGCGGGGGAGGCGGGCTGGATGGTGGGTCCTGGCTCTGCTGGTCGGGAACTCCGTCCCGGCCTGCGAATGGATGGGTGTGGTTGCGTGCCCGGGTTCTTACTTTTGTTCGCGCCGGATCCCGATCCGGGTCTCTCCCAGGAAAGCGCCCTCCGGGCCGAAGCGCCGTTCGTGGATGAAGCCCTGTCCCTGATGGTCGATGGCGACCAGCGTACTGGCGCGGGTGCCGTACTCGCCGCCACGGATGAAAGTGCTGGAGAGGCGCCGTTCCAGTTCCAGGGCAATGCCGGTATGCGGCAGGTCGTCGTCGGCAGGGCGGCTTTCATCGGCCAGCGCCGGCCACAGATCATCGAAGTCGCCTGCGGGTTGCTGCAGCCAGCTTTCCAGCGCCTGCATCAGGCGCCGGGTCTTGGGCCAGGGTGCGTCGAGGGTGCCGTTGGACATGCCGTGGATGCCCGGTGGCAGGCGCTGGTGCAGGGCCGGATGGTTGCCCAGATAGCAGCAGTGCTCGGCATCGGCGACCAGCAGGTTGAACGGAGCGAACCGGTGGGCACGGCTGGAAAGGACATCTATATAGCGGTCCGCGTTGTCGCTGCCTGCCAGATAGCCGGCAACCAGCTCGCCCCGCGACGGGCCACCGGCCGCCGCGGTCGGATCGCGCACATTGGTCAGCACGGCGGCTTGACCGTGGTTGTTCACTCCCATCCAGCTGCCGCCGGAGCGCAGGTCGCGACCGGCGATGACGGTTTCCTGCGGGGGCGGCCAGCGTTGCAGCGGTGCGGTCGGCCGGGCGTGGAATTCGTCGCGGTTGCCTGCCATCAGCAGACGCCAGCAGGGATGGCATTTCCAGGCGAGGGCGACAAGGCACATCGGCGCAGTGTGCCGCCTTGCGCAACAGGCGGCCAGCTGCGGCTGAATGGATAGCCAGTGGCAGGCCGTTTTTCACCCTGCATATACCTTGCTGAATTATATGGAAATATTAAAATTTCTGACGAAACAGACACTTGTGGATAAACCTTGAACAATTATCTAAACATCTGCGCAAGCCATTGATGCCAGTAATTATTTTTGCCGCTCAAAGTTGTTGACAAGCCTTTGGGCACTGCTAAGGTGGTGTCAAGAGGGAAAACCGGGTGTTTTGTGGTTTTTCGTGGTTCAATGACCGCACAAGCGGAAGCGGACAGGCAGGTGCAGCGGCGTGTTTCAAGGTGAGACGGCCATCACGGTTGACGACAAGGGACGCATGGCGGTGCCAACCGCCTACCGCGACTTGGTCGCGCGTGCCAGTGGCAATCGCCTTGTGCTGACCTACAACCCGTTCGAGGCCGGTTGCCTCTGGTTGTACGCAGAGCAGGAGTGGGAGCGGGTGCGGGACGATGTGATGGCCAAGCCCAACACCCAGCGTGTCGTGCGGACCCTGCAACAGAAGCTGGTGGGCTCGGCGGCCCATCTGGAGCTGGACGGCAACGGCCGTATCAGCCTACCGGCCAGCCATCGCAGTGCGATCGGCATCGAGAAGAAGGCCGTGCTGATGGGCATGGGTGACAAGTTCGAATTGTGGAGCGAGCAAGCGCATCGCGCCTTGATCCAGCAGACGTTGTCTGACGGGGATCTGGGTGATGGGCTGCTCGACCTGAAGTTGTGAGCCGGGGTGCCCGGGTGCGCGGTCAAGCGCAGGCCGGTCACCCTCCGGTGTCGCAGCTGCCGGCGGATCACCTGCCCGTGCTGTACACCCAGGTCCTCGAGGGCCTGAGGGTGATCGAAGACGGTACCTATCTGGATGGCACGTTCGGTCGCGGCGGTCACGCCGGCGGTGTGCTGCGCCTGCTCGGCCCGAATGGACGCCTGCTGGTGATGGACAAGGATCCGGAGGCCATCGCCGTGGCCCAGCGCGACTTCGCGCCGGATGGCCGGGTGGCGATCTACCGTGGCAGCTTCGCCGATCTGCTGGACTGGAACGAAACCGCCGCCGGGCTGGATGGCGTGCTGTTCGATCTGGGCGTGTCCTCGCCGCAGCTGGATGTGGCCGAGCGTGGTTTCAGCTTCGGCAAGGATGGTCCGCTGGACATGCGCATGGACCCGGACGCGGGTGAGAGCGCCGCGCAGTGGCTCAATCGCGCCGAGGAGCGCGAGATCGCCGACGTGCTGTGGAATTACGGTGACGAGCGCCAGAGCCGCCGCATCGCCCGCGCCATCGTTGCCCGCCGCGAGAAGCAGCCGTTCAGCCGCACTGCCGAACTGGCCGAGCTGATCGCCTCGGTGATGCCGCGCGGCAAGGACAAGATCCATCCGGCCACACGCAGCTTCCAGGCCATCCGCATCCACATCAACCGCGAGCTGGCCGACCTCGAGGCCGGGCTGGACGCGGCGATGGCGCGGCTCAGGCCCGGCGGCCGCCTGGCGGTGATCAGCTTCCATTCGCTGGAAGACCGCATCGTCAAGCAGTTCATGAACCGCCATGCCAAGGCGCCACCGACCAATCGTCGCCTGCCGGAGCTGCAGGCGTTCGTGCCGACGCTGGATCTGATCGGTGGCGCGATCAAGGCCGATGACGATGAGCTGGCGGTCAACCCGCGCTCGCGCAGCGCTGTGCTGCGTGTGGCGCAGAAGCGCGAGGTGGCCGCATGAGCCGTCTGCTGCTGATCGTGCTGCTGCTGTGCACTATCGCCTCGGCGATCGGCGTGGTGTTCATGCGCCATCGCCATCGCCAGCTGTTCGTCGAGCTGTCGCGGCTGGAATACGCGCGTGACGAGCTGAACATCGAATTCGGCCGCCTGCAGCTGGAGCAGGCGACGCTGGCCCAGGCCACGCGGGTGGACCAGGAAGCGCGCGGCCGGCTGGGCATGAAGTTCCCCGAGGCGGCCGACATCGTGGTGGTGCGGCCATGAACAAGCCCGTGCGCAACCGCAACCGCAACCGCAGCCAGTTCAACCTGCGCAACCGCCTGCTGCTGGTGGGTGTCGGGCTGGGCCTGTGCGCGGTGACGCTGGTCGGCAGTGCCGCCTACATCCAGCTGGTCAACAGCGATTTCTACCAGCGCGAGGGCGAGGCCCGCTATCTGCGCGAGGTGCCGATCGCCACTTCGCGCGGCATGATCACCGACCGCAACGGCGAGCCGGTGGCGGTGTCCACGCCGGTCGCCTCGATCTGGGCCAATCCGCAGGAACTGCTGCGCGCGCCGGAACGCATCCCCGAACTGGCGCAGGCGCTGGGCCTGCCGGTGGACGAGCTGACCACCCGGCTGACGCAGAAGGCCGACAAGGAATTCATGTACCTGCGCCGCCGGATCAACCCGGACGTGGCCGGGCAGGTGATCGGCCTGAAGGTGCCGGGCGTGTTTTCGCAGCGCGAGTTCCGTCGCTATTACCCGCAGGGTGAGGCGATGGCGCACGTGCTGGGCTTCACCAATATCGACGACCGTGGCCAGGAAGGGCTGGAGCTGGCCTTCGACGAATGGCTGCGGGGCAAGCCCGGTGCCAAGAAGGTGATCCGCGACCGCAAGGGCGCGATCGTCGAAAGCATCGACCTGGTGCGCGCCGCCGAGCCGGGCAAGGACCTGACCCTGAGCATCGACCGCCGCATCCAGTTCCTGGCCATGCGCGAGCTGCGCAACGCGGTGGTGGAGAACAAGGCGGCCGGCGGCTCCATCGTGATCATGGACGTGGCCACCGGCGAGGTGCTGGCGATGGCCAACCTGCCGACCTACAACCCCAATGCGATCGATGGCGCCACCCCGGACACGCGCCGCAACCGTGCCGTCACCGATCTGGTCGAGCCCGGTTCGACGATGAAGCCGCTGACCATCGCCACCGCGCTGCAGAACAAGGTGGTCAGCGCCAATACGGTGGTCGATACCAACCCGGGCTACATGTCGCTGGGCCGCTACACCATCCGCGACGTGCCGCGTAACAACGGCGTGCTCGACGTCACCGGGGTGATCACCCGCAGCTCCAACATCGGCGCGGCCAAGATCGCCGCGATGATCCCGGACAAGACCTTCTACGAATCGGTCCGCGCCTTCGGCTATGGTGCGGCGCCGGAGAGCGGCTTCCCCGGTGAAGCTTCCGGTCTGGTGCCGGCACCGGGCACCCCTGGCTGGTATGGCACCACCAAGACCACCATGTCCTACGGCTACGGCCTGAACGTGACGCCGCTGCAGATCGCGCAGGCGTATGCGGCGCTGGGCAATGGCGGGCAGGTGATCCAGCCGACCTTCGTCAAGGGCCAGCGCAACGAGGCGCAGCAGGTGGTCGATCCGGAAGTCGCGCGTGAAGTGGTGCGGATGATGGAGACCGTGGTGACCAACGGCGGCGCCAAGCAGGCGGCGATCCTCGGTTACCACGTCGCCGGCAAGACCGGTACCGCGCGCAAGAACGGCCCGCGTGGCTACGAGCGCGGCCACTACAACCTGCTGTTCGCCGGCGTGGTGCCGGCCACCGCACCGCGTTTTGCCGCGGTGATCGTGGTCAACGATCCGCGTGGCGCCAAGCAGTACGGCGGGCTGGTGTCCGCGCCGGTGTTCCACCATGTGATGGAAGGCACGCTGCGGCTGATGGACGTGCCGCCGGATGACATCCAGTCGTGGCTGGCGGCGCAGGCGGCGGGCAAGGTTGGTGGCAACCCGGCCACCCATCCGGCGGTGCTGCCGGTGGCCGATGCCGCCGATGCCGCCAATCCCGAGGCCGAATTCGCCGCGGCGATCCCGACGGCCCCGGCGGAGGTGCGCCAATGAGCCGCACGATGCCGCTGTCGCAGCTGTTGCCCGATCAGGTGCTGGCGCACGATGTGCAGATCGGCGGACTGGTGCTGGATTCGCGCCACGTGCGCCCCGGCGATGCCTTCGTGGCGATTGCCGGTTTCGGCGCGCATGGGCTGGGCTTTGTCGAGCAGGCGCGGGCCGCCGGCGCTGCCGCGATCCTGTTCGAGCCGCCGGCTCCGGCCGGCTTGCCGGCTCCGGCCGATGCCATCGCCGTGCCAGGCCTGCGTTCGCGCATGGGCGCGATGGCCGATGAATTCCACGGCCATCCATCGCGGGCGATGACGATGGTTGGCGTCACCGGCACCAACGGCAAGACCTCGACCGTGCAGTTGCTGGCGCAGGCCTGGCACCTGCTGGGTATCGCCAGCGGCTCGATCGGTACGCTGGGCGTAGGCCTGTACGGCGACGTGGTGCCGACCGGTTTCACCACGCCGCTGGTGCTGCAGATGCACGAACTGCTGGCGCGGCTGCGTGATGGCGGCGCCCGTGCGGTGGCAATGGAGGTCAGCTCGCATGCGCTGGACCAGGGGCGCGTGGACGCGGTGCACTACGACGTCGCGGTGTTCAGCAACCTCACCCGCGACCATCTGGACTATCACGGCGACATGGCCAGCTACGGCGCGGCCAAGGCGCGGCTGTTCCACCGTCCCGGCCTGAAGGCGGCGGTGATCAACCTGGACGATGCGTTCGGCCGTGAACTGGTCACCACGCTGGCCGGCGGTGTGCAGCCCATCGGCCTGAGCTCGACCGGCCAGGCCGGAGCCACGGTGCGTGCCGACAACCTGGTGCTGGACGGGCAGGGCATCGGTTTCGAGCTGGTGATCGGCACTGGGCGCCATCCGCTGCGTTCGCCGCTGCTGGGCCGCTTCAATGTCGACAATCTGCTGGCGGTGGCCGGCACGCTGCATGCGCTGGGCCAGCCGGCGGCGACCATCGCCACTGTGCTGGGCCAGCTGCAGCCGATTGCCGGGCGGATGAACCGTCTTGGCGGCGAGGGCGAGCCGACCGTGGTTATCGACTACGCGCACACACCCGACGCCTTGGAACAGGCGTTGCGCAGCCTGCACGGCCACCTCGACGGCCGCCTGCTGTGCGTGTTCGGCTGCGGTGGCGATCGTGATACCGGCAAGCGCCCGCAGATGGCGGCCATTGCCGAAGAACTGGCCGACGTGGTGTTCGTCACCGACGACAATCCGCGCGGCGAGGATGGCGACGGCATCGTCGCCGACATCATGGCCGGCTTCGCCACGCAGCGATGCGCAGGCGATGTGCCTGGAGCATCGGGTCGCTCCACTGAAATACACGTACAGCGCGACCGCGCCCGTGCCATCGCCGCGGCCGTCGCACAGGCCGGCGCCGGTGACATCGTGCTGGTTGCCGGCAAGGGCCACGAGCCCTACCAGGAGATTGCAGGTATCAAACATCCTTTCGATGACACCGAGGTTGCATCGCGCGCGCTGCAGGCGCGTGCCGCCACCGGTCAGGAGGCGGGCGTTGTGCCGCGCATGGATGCGGAGGAGCAGCCATGAAGCGCACCCCGCTGTCGCTGATCGCGCACTGGGCCGAGGGTGAAATCCACGGCGACGATGTGATGGTCGACGCCGTCGGCAACGACACCCGCACGCTGGTCCCGGGCAGCCTGTATGTGGCGCTGCGTGGCGAGCGCTTCGATGGCCACGACTTTGCCGCCGATGCCGTGGCCGCCGGTGCCGGCGCGCTGCTGGTGGAGCAGCGGCTGCCGCTGGATGTGCCGCAGGTCGTGGTCGCCAATAGCGAGCGGGGCCTGGCGAAGATCGCCGCCGCCCTGCAGCAGGGACGTGACACGGCGGTGTTCGCGATTACCGGCAGCAACGGCAAGACCAGCGTCAAGAGCCTGTTGCTGGCGATCCTGCAGCATGCGGTGCTGCTCCGCGGCGGGCGGGTCTATGCCACTCCGGGCAACCGCAACAACGAGATCGGCCTGCCGCTGGCGGTGATCGAGGCACCGGATGATGCCGACTACGCCGTCTACGAGATGGGCGCCGGCAAGCCGGGTGACATCGCCTACCTGACCGCCATCGCGCGCCCGCACTATGCGCTGGTCAACAACGTGGCCGCCGCGCATCTGGAACGCATGGGCGACCTGCTGGGCGTGGCCACCACCAAGGGCGCCATCTACGCGGCGCTGCCGGAAAACGGCGTGGCGGTGATCAATGCCGACGATGCCTTCGCGCCGTTCTTCGAGCAGCACTTCATCGGTGCTCCCGCGCGTTGCAAGGTGTTGCGCTTCGGCCTGGAGCACAGTGCCGAAATACGTGCCACCGGTATCGTGCCGGGCACCTCGGAGTCGCGCTTCACCCTGGTCACGCCGCAGGGCGAGGCGACGGTACAGCTGCAGCTGGGTGGCCGTCACAACGTGCTCAATGCGCTGGCTGCGGCCTCGCTGGCACTGGCTGCGGGCATCACGCTGCAACAGGTGGTCGAAGGGCTGGCGCAGGCGCGTCCGGTCGCCGGTCGCCAGGTCGCCCATCAGCTGCCCAGCGGCGCGGTGCTGGTCGATGACAGTTACAACGCCAATCCCGGCTCGCTGGCCGCCGCGATCACTGCGCTGGCCTCAAGCAAGGAGGCGGGCTGGCTGGTGCTGGGCGACATGCGCGAACTGGGCGACGGTGCGCAGGCACTGCATGCACAGGCCGGGCAGCAGGCCCGCGACGCCGGCATCAAGCGGCTGTATACGCTCGGGCCGCTGAGCGAGGCAGCTTCGAAGGCATTTGGCGAGGGCGGGCGTCATTTCGACAGCCATGCCGCGCTGGCCGCCGCGCTGCAATCCGAACTTCATGCTGGCGTGCGTTGCCTGGTCAAGGGCTCGCGCGGCAGCGCCATGGACAAGATCGTGACCGCGCTGTTGCAGCGTGGCGAGGACTCACCACATGTTGCTTGAACTGGCCCGCTGGTTGCAGCAGCTGGACGATCTGTTCCGGTTGTTCAACTACATCACCTTCCGCGGCATCCTTGCGGCACTGACCGCGCTGGGGCTGTCGCTGTGGCTGGGCCCGGCGGCGATCCGCCGGCTGGCCCAGCTCAAGGGTGGCCAGCCGATCCGCAAGGACGGCCCGCAGTCGCACTTTTCCAAGGCCGGCACCCCGACCATGGGCGGCGGGCTGATCCTGACCACCGTGCTCATTTCGGTACTGCTGTGGGGCGACCTGCGCAACCGCTATGTGTGGCTGGTGCTGGCGGTGATGCTGTGCTTCGGCGCGATCGGCTGGTACGACGACTGGATCAAGATCGCCAGGCGTGATCCCAACGGCCTGAAGTCGCGCTGGAAGTACCTGCTGCAGTCGATCTTCGGCCTCGCCGCCGGCCTGTTCCTGTTCTATACCGCTGATGTGCCGGCGGCGCTGACGCTGTACATCCCGATGTTCAAGTCGATCGCGCTGCCGCTGGCCGGCATCAGCTTCGTGACCATCGCCTATTTCTGGATCGTCGGTTTCTCCAACGCGGTCAACCTCACCGATGGTCTGGACGGTCTGGCGATCATGCCCACGGTGCTGGTGGCCTGCGCGCTGGGCGTGTTCGCCTACGCCTCGGGCAATGCGGTGTTCTCCAGCTACCTGCAGATTCCACAGATTCCCGGTGCCGGCGAGCTGGTCATCATCTGTGCGGCGATTGCCGGCGCGGGCCTGGGCTTCCTGTGGTTCAACACCTATCCGGCGATGGTGTTCATGGGCGATGTCGGCGCGCTGGCACTGGGCGCGGTACTGGGCACCATCGCGGTGATCGTGCGCCAGGAACTGGTGCTGGTGATCATGGGCGGCGTGTTCGTGATCGAGACGCTGTCGGTGATGATCCAGGTGGCCTCGTTCAAGCTCACCGGCAAGCGCGTGTTCCGCATGGCGCCGATCCACCACCACTTCGAGCTGAAGGGCTGGCCGGAGCCGCGCGTGATCGTGCGCTTCTGGATCATCTCGGTGGTGCTGGTGCTGATCGGCCTGGCAACGTTGAAGGTGCGCTGATGGACGACTACGCGCGCCAGGCGACCCGTCTTGAAGCCATTGGCGGCCACTTCGACAAGTGGCTGCTGGGCGCCGCCGTGGCGCTGGCTTCGCTTGGGGTCGTGATGGTGGCGTCCAGTTCCATCGCGCTGACGCAGAACCCCTTCCACTACCTCACCCGCCACCTGGTGTTCATCGGCATCGGCGTGGGTCTGGCGTGGCTGGTGACGCGCGTGGAGCTGCGCGATATCGAAAAGCGCAACCACCTGCTGCTGCTGGGCTGCTTTGCGCTGCTGGTGGTGGTGTTCATCCCGGGCCTCGGCAGCAGCGTCAATGGTGCGCGGCGCTGGATCAACCTGGGTATTTCCAAGTTCCAGACGGTGGAAGCGGTGAAGGTGCTGTACATCGTGTGGTTGTCCAGCTACCTGGTGCGCTTCCGCGACGAGGTCAACGCGACCTGGCCGGCGATGCTCAAGCCGGTATTTGTGGTCGGCGTGCTGGTCGTGCTGCTGCTGCTGCAACCGGACTTCGGCTCCTCGAGCCTGCTGCTGGGCATCACCACCTGCATGCTGGTGCTGGGCGGCGCGCAGATGAAGCGCATCCTGCTGCCGGCGCTGGTGATGGTGGTCGCGCTGGGCCTGCTGGTGTACTTCGAGCCGTACCGGATGCGCCGTATCACCTCGTTCATGGATCCGTGGGAAGACCAGCTCGGCTCCGGCTACCAGCTGACCAACGCGCTGATGGCCATCGGTCGCGGCGAGTGGACCGGCGTCGGCCTGGGCGCATCGATCCAGAAGCTCAACTACCTGCCCGAAGCGCATACCGACTTCATCTTCTCGGTGATGGCCGAGGAGCTGGGTTTCGTCGGCGTGTGCGTGATCGTCGGCCTGTACACGCTGCTGGTTGGCCGCGCGTTGTGGCTGGGCATGCATTGCATCCAGATGCGTCGCCATTTCGCCGGCTACATCGCCTTCGGCATCGCCTTGTGGATCGGCCTGCAGACCTTCGTCTCGATCGGTGTGAACCTGGGCATCCTGCCGACCAAGGGCTTGACCCTGCCGCTGATTTCGTCCGGTGGTTCCAGCGTGATGATGACCTGCGTGGCGATGGGACTGCTGCTGCGCGTGTCCTACGAATACAACCGCGCGGTGCGTCGCCAGGAAGTGCGTGATGACATCGAGCCGCAGGTGGAGGTGGCCGACGAACCGGTCGCCATGCCACAGCCGGTGAGCGTCACCGCGATCGCGGCTGCCGCGCAGGACAGTGCCGCCCGTGGTGCCAGCCGCATGCGGCAGCGGATCGAACCGACCTTCGGAGGGCTCGCCTGATGGCCGCGCCCAATGACAACGCACGTCCGGTGATGATCATGGCCGGCGGTACCGGCGGTCATATCTTCCCGGGCCTGGCCGTGGCCAAAGTGTTGCGCGCGCGTGGCGTGCCGGTGACATGGCTGGGTGCCGACGGCGCGATGGAAACCCGGCTGGTGCCGCAACACGATATCCCCATCGACACGCTGGCTATCTCCGGCCTGCGCGGCAAGGGCAAGCTGGCGCTGCTGACTGCACCGGTGCGGGTGATGCGGGCGATCCGCAGTGCCGGCTTCGTGATGCGTCGCTGCCAGCCACGTACGGTGATCGCTTTCGGCGGCTTCGCGGCCGGCCCGGGCGGCATGGCGGCGCGGCTGATGGACCTGCCGTTGCTGGTGCATGAGCAGAACCGTGCACCGGGCATGACCAATCGCATCCTGTCGCGTTTCTCCCGGCGCCTGCTGACCGGCTTCCCGGGCAGCTTCACCAATGGCCGCGAAGAAGTGGTCGGCAATCCGGTGCGTGCCGAAATCGCCGCATTGCCGGCTCCCGAACAGCGGCTGGCCGCTCGCAGTGGCCCGATGCACCTGCTGGTGCTTGGCGGCAGCCAGGGCGCGCGTGCGCTGAACAATGCGGTGCCCAAGGCGCTGGCGGCGTTGGCCGATGGTGCCGGCATCGAGGTCTGGCACCAGTGCGGCGAAAAGCTGCATGAAGAGGCGCTGCAGGCCTATCGCGAGGCCGGTGTGAGCGGCCGTGTCGATGCCTTCATCCAGGACATGGCCGCCGCCTACGACTGGGCCGATGTGGTGGTGTGCCGGGCCGGCGCATCCACCCTGGCCGAGCTGTGCGCGGTGGGTATCGGCAGTGTGCTGGTGCCGTTCGCCGCGGCGGTCGATGACCACCAGACCCGCAATGCCGAATACCTGGTCGAGCGCGCCGCCGCCGAGCTGCTCAAGCAGGACGACGCGCTGGCCACCCATCTGGAAGGCGTGCTGCGCGCGCTTGCCAACAATCCGGCCCGTCGCATGCAGATGGCGCAGGCCGCGCGTGCGCTGGCCAAGGTCGATGCGGCCGAACGCATCGCCGACATCATTCTCGAGGAAGCCCTATGAACATCGCACCGCAACCGTGCGCCCGCCACGCCGGAGGCCAGGCATGAGCCGCCGCCTCCACGACACCGACGATCTGGTCCGCGCCTTCCCGCGCGTGCATTTCGTCGGCATCGGCGGCACCGGCATGAGCGGTATCGCCGAGGTGATGCTGACCCTGGGCTATGAGGTGTCCGGTTCGGACAATGCCGACAATGCCGCCACCCGCCGCCTGGCGCGACTGGGTGCACGGGTGATGCGCGGGCATTCGGCCGCCAATGTGCTCGGCACCGATTGCATCGTCGTCTCCAGTGCCATCCGTGAAGACAATCCGGAACTGATGGAAGCGCGCAGCCAGCGCATCCCGATCATGCCGCGTGCGGCGATGCTGGCCGAACTGATGCGGTTCCGTCGCGGCATCGCCGTAGCCGGCACGCACGGCAAGACCACCACCACCTCGCTGACCGCCGCGGTACTGAGCGAAGGTGATCTCGACCCGACCTTCGTGATCGGCGGGCAATTGCTGGCTGCAGGCGCCAACGCCAAGCTTGGTGGCGGGCAGTGGCTGGTGGCCGAGGCCGACGAGAGCGATGGCAGCTTCCTGCGCCTGAATCCGCTGGTGGCGGTGATCACCAATATCGATGCCGACCATCTGGAGAACTACGGCAACGATTTCTCGCGGGTGCAGGCCGCATTCGCCGAATTCCTGCAGCGGTTGCCGTTCTACGGTCTGGCGGTGCTGTGCATCGACGACCCGGAAGTGGCTGCGCTGGCCGCGCAGACGCCACGCCATGTGATGAGTTACGGGCTGAGCAGCAATGCCGATGTGCGCGCCGAGGATGTGGTGCAGGACGGGCCGCGCATGCACTTCACCCTGCGCCTGCCGGAAGGCAGCAGCGTGCCGGTGACGCTGGCCTTGCCGGGCAGGCACAACGTGCTCAATGCGCTGGCCGCCGCAGCGGTGGGCTGGCAGCTGGGTGTGGCACCGGAAACCATTGCCGCCGCGCTGGAGAAGTTCGAAGGCGTGGGCCGCCGCTTCAATGATCTGGGTGAGGTGACCACAGCCAAGGGCGCCAAGGTCCGGGTGGTCGACGATTACGGCCACCATCCGCGCGAGCTGGCGGCGGTGTTCGCCGCGGCACGTGGCGGCTGGCCGGCCAAGCGCCTGGTGGTGGCGTTCCAGCCGCACCGCTACAGCCGCACCCGTGACCAGTTCGATGCGTTTGCCGCGGTGCTGTCGGAGGTGGATGCGCTGGTGCTCAGCGAGGTCTATCCGGCGGGCGAGGCACCGATTCCGGGCGCGGATGCCAAGTCGCTGGCACGTGCGATCCGTGCGCGCGGTCGCAGCGAGCCGGTCGTGGTCGGACAGACGGCGGATCTGTTGTCGGTGCTGCCGGACGTCCTGCAGGACGGCGACCTGCTGCTGCTGATGGGTGCCGGCGACATCGGCCACATCGCCCAGCAGATCGTCAGTGGGGGATTTGTGGAGACCGCCGCCGAATGATCCGCACCTTCCTCCCGCCATTCCGCTCCCGCACTGCCGCTGCGCGGCGGTGCGTGCGTGCGTGCAAGGCACAGGAGGAAAGCCGATGAGCGCGATGTTGCGGATGCTCGCCTGGCTGCTTGCGATCTCGCTGGTGGTGCTGCCGGTGGTGGGTGTGCTCAATGGCTGGTTCGGCACCGAGCGTTGGCCGTTGGCGAAGCTGCGGGTGCACGGCGAGTTCAAGCGCGTTCCGGCAGAGGAGCTGCAGAAGGTGCTGCTTCCCTATGCGCGCTCAGGCTATTTCGCGGTGCAGCTGCAGGAGGCGCGGCACGCGCTGGAGCAGTTGCCGTGGGTGGAAAGCGCGCAGGTCCGCAAGCAGTGGCCGGATGTGCTGGAGGTGAGCATCGTCGAACACAAGCCGTTTGCGCGCTGGGGCAAGGATCGCCTGCTGTCCGAGCATGGCCGCCTGTTCGCGATCCCGCAGGGACTGGAGGATTTGCCGTTGCCGGAGCTCGCCGGCCCGGATGCGATGACCACCGAGGTGGTCGAGCTGTACAACGATTCGCGCGCACTGTTCGCACCGACCGGCGTGGATGTGCGTGCAGTGGTGATGGACGCGCGCGGCAGCTGGTCACTGGTGCTGGACAACGGCACCGAAGTGGTGATCGGCCGCAATGATGCGCGCTCGCGCCTGGACCGCTTCGTGCGGGTGTTGCCGCAGTTCACCCGCACCCAGGTGCCGATCGAGCGCGCCGATCTCCGTTACACCAATGGTTTCACGCTGAGCTGGGGAACCCCGCCGCCGGCAACAAAGCAGACGCAGGACAGGACATGAATCGCAAGGGTGACAAATCGTTGATCGTCGGCCTGGACATCGGCACCTCCAAGGTGGTGGCGCTGGTGGGCGAGTATTCGCCAGGCAACCCGATCGAAGTCATCGGCATCGGCTCGCATGAATCGCGCGGCCTCAAGCGCGGCGTGGTGGTGGATATCGAATCGACCGTGCAGTCGATCCAGCGTGCCATCGAGGAGGCCGAGCTGATGGCCGGCTGCGAAATCCGCTCGGTCTACGCCTCGATCTCCGGCAACCACGTGCAGTGCCGCAACTCGCAGGGCATCACCCCGATCCGTGAAGGCGAGGTCAGCTGGGGCGATCTGGACCGGGTACTGGAAGCGGCCAAGGCGGTGGCGATCCCAGCCGACCAGCGGATCCTGCACGCGATCCCGCGCGAGTACGTGCTGGACGATTCGCAGGAAGGCATCCGCAACCCGGTCGGCATGACCGGCGTACGCCTGGAAGTGCATGCGCACCTGGTGGTGTGCGCGCAGTCGGCGGCGGCCAATATCAGCAAGTGCGTGCAGCGTTGTGGCCTGCAGGTGGATGACCTGGTGCTGTCCTCGCTGGCCTCCAGCGTGGCGGTGCTGACCGCCGACGAGCGCGAGCTGGGCGTGGTGATGGTCGATATCGGCGCCGGCACCACCGACATCGCGGTGTTCGTGCAGGGCGCGATCTGCCACACCGCCTCGCTGCCGATCGCCGGTGACCACGTCACCAACGACATCGCCCACATGCTGCGCACCCCGACGCCGGAAGCGGAGCAGATCAAGGTGCGCTACGCCTGCGCGCTGGCGCAGCTGGCCACCGCCGAGGAGAGCATCCAGGTGCCATCGGTCGGCGACCGGCCGCCGCGGCGCATGCCGCGCGCCTCGCTGGCGCAGGCGGTGCAGGGGCGTTACGAGGAGATTTTCGAGATGGTGCAGGCCGAGCTGCGCCGCTCCGGCTTCGAGGAACTGGTGCGTGCCGGCATGGTGCTCAGCGGTGGTGCCTCGAAGATGGAAGGCGTGGTCGAGCTGGCCGAGGAAATGCTGCAGATGCCGGTACGCGTGGGCATTCCGCAGCACGTCACCGGACTGGGCGAGGTGGTCGGCAATCCGGTGCATGCCACCGGCGTGGGCCTGCTGCTGATGGGCAGCCAGATCGAACATCCGCGGCGTCCGTCACTGCCCACCGGGCGTGCCGGCACGTTGTTCAACAAATTCAGGAACTGGTTCCGTGGTCAATTCTGAGCACGGAGCCGGAGTGGTGGCAGGTGCGGTAAAGCAGGTGGCAAGACGAAGTGCAGTAGGCAGTCATTGAGGTAGGCAACAACCACCGTACCGGGGCGACCCGGCGGTACATCTAAAACAACTCGCCGGTGCGGGCGGGCAGGGAAGGAGAACGGATCTCCCGAATGCCAACCAATCACGGCAATAGAGAGGACATGGACATGGCGCATTTCGAACTGATTGAAAAGATGGCACCCAATGCGGTGATCAAGGTGGTGGGCGTGGGCGGCGGCGGCGGCAACGCCGTGGCGCACATGGTCAACACCAATGTGGACGGTGTGGAGTTCATCACCGCCAACACCGACTCGCAGGCCATCAAGAACTGTGGTGCCAAGCTGCAGCTGCAGCTGGGCAACAACGTGACCAAGGGCCTGGGCGCCGGTGCCAATCCGGAAGTCGGCCGCCAGGCCGCGCTGGAAGACCGCGAGCGCATCATGGACGCGCTGCAGGGCGCGGACATGGTGTTCATCACCGCCGGCATGGGCGGTGGCACCGGTACCGGCGCCGCGCCGGTGGTGGCGCAGCTGGCCAAGGAAATGGGCATCCTGACCGTGGCCGTGGTCACCAAGCCGTTCCCGTTCGAAGGCCGTCGGCGCATGCAGGTCGCGCTGAAGGGCATCGAGGAACTGAGCCAGCACGTCGACTCGCTGATCACCATCCCCAATGAAAAGCTGATCACCGTGCTCGGTCGCAACGCCACCATGGTGCAGGCGTTCCGTGCCGCCAACGACGTGCTGCAGGGCGCGGTGCAGGGCATCGCCGACCTGATCGTGCGCCCGGGCCTGATCAACGTCGACTTCGCCGACGTGCGCACGGTGATGAGCGAAATGGGCCTGGCGATGATGGGCACCGGCACCGCCCGTGGCGATGACCGCGCCCAGGCGGCCGCCGAAGCCGCGATCCAGAACCCGCTGCTGGACGACGTGAACCTGGCTGGCGCCAATGGCGTGCTGGTCAACATCAGCGCCGGCACCGACATCACCATGAGCGAGTTCGACGAGATCGGCCGCACCGTGCACGCGTTCGCTTCCGAAGATGCGACCGTGGTCATCGGCACCGTGATCGATCCGGATCTGGGGGACGAAATCAAGGTGACCGTGGTCGCCACCGGCCTGAACCGCGCCAGCGCCAAGAATGCCCAGCGTCCGGGCGAACGTGGCCCGATCAAGCTGGTGCGCAACGCCACCACCGGCCAGGCCGAGTTCGAGGACTACGAAAGCCCGGCCGATGCGGTGGCCAAGGCGGTCGGCAACTCGCTCGGCATGGGGCTGCGTCGTCCGAGCTCGGATACGGTGAGCGCACCGGCACCGGCCTCAAGCACGACCGCGGCCGCCGACCTGCCCAACGACTACCTGGATATTCCGGCTTTCCTGCGGCGCCAGGCCGACTGATCCACCGGCAGCGCCGCACGGATCCGATCCGCCGGCAGCTGTCCGGGAAGTAACCCCGGGGCCGTCCATCCCGGGGAGGTAAGCCATGTCTTTGCTGTCGGGCCAGGACCGGCCCGGCAGCATTTTCTCCGCCGGAAGGCGGGGACGTGCCGAGTGCAAACGGCGCGGGTGGCCTGTTAACGCGTGTTATTCTTGTTTGCTCGAAGCCGCCGTGTGCGGCCGCCTTCCGATTTCCACGCCATGATCCTGCAACGCACCCTCAAGAATACGATCCGCGCCACCGGCGTCGGCCTGCACAGCGGTGACAAGGTCTACATGACCCTGCACCCGGCACCGGTCAATCACGGCATCGTGTTCCGTCGCGTCGACCTGGACCCGGTGGTGGTGGTGCCGGCCCGCGCCGACCTCGTCACCGAGGTGACCCTGTGCACCGGGCTGACCTGCGAAGGCGCCAAGATCCAGACCGTCGAGCACCTGATGTCGGCACTGGCCGGGCTCGGCGTGGACAACTGCATCGTGGAACTGTCTTCGGCCGAGCTGCCGATCATGGACGGCTCGTCCGGTCCGTTCGTGTTCCTGCTGCAGTCGGCGGGCATCGTCGAGCAGGATGCCCCCAAGCGGTTCCTGCGCATCCTCAAGACGGTGGAAGTGCGTGACGGCGACAAGATCGCCCGTTTCGAACCGTATGAAGGCTACAAGCTGGGCTTCACCATCCAGTTCGACCATCCGATGATCCCGGCCAAGCAGTCACGCGTGGAGATCGATTTCTCCACCATGGCCTATATCAAGGAAATCTCCCGCGCCCGTACCTTCGGCTTCATGCGTGACCTGGAGTACATGCGCGAGCGCAACCTGGGCCTGGGCGGCTCGATGGACAACGCCATCGTGCTCGACGAGTTCCGCGTGCTCAACGATGACGGCCTGCGCTATGCCGACGAATTCGTGCGCCACAAGATCCTCGACGCGATCGGTGATCTGTACCTGGCGGGCGGGCAGGTGCTGGGCGCCTATGAAGGCTACAAATCCGGGCACGCACTCAACAACAAGCTGGTGCGCGCGCTGCTGGCCGACGAGAGCGCCTGGGAATGGGCCAGCTACGACTCGCCGGCGACCCCCGACCCGGTGGTCTACGGTTCGCCGGCCTACGCCTGATCCGCTCCCCGGAAGCGGGACTGACCGGCGGAAAATGCCCGCCGGTATCTGCAGGCTGCGTCATGGATTTGTGAATCCACCGTGGATTCCAGCCTGAATTTAACTAATAAATAACAAAAAGCTAACTCCCGCGACAACAACCGCGGCTAGGATTCCTGCCGGCTTCCTGCTTAACCCCTATGGGGAATTGGCGGAAAGGTCGGGGCGGGAACGCTCCGCTGCGTTCAGGATCGTGTGGATTTCACGTCCTTGAGGGCATCCAGGGCATCGCGCAGACCTTTGTGCGTGGTGGCCGACACTGTTGACCGGCGCGGTTCATCAGGCACTGGGGAGTGCGCTCGCGCGGTTGCAGTCTTGACGGTCACCCGGGTGGCCTTCAGCCCGATGGATCGGGCCGCGTCGAGCAACTGGTTTTCGGCAACCCGCACCTTGGCATGCCAGACCGGTGATTCGACGAGAAAAACGAGGTGTTCGCCGTCCACATTGGCCAGCCGGCAACGGCTCGCCAGCGCAGGCGGTAAATGGGGGCGCAATTGCCGGTCCATCGCATCGAGCCACAGGGCACGGCGCAACGGGTTTCCTGCTTTGTCCGCCATCACCGCTTCCAGTGCCGGTTTGGGCACGGAACGGGCACTGGATTTCGGCTCAGACATAAGAATTCTTCAATGACATTCAAAAAGATCGTAATCAAAACGCGTGAACAAAAGGCCAAAACGCCGCTGGCACGCGTGCAGATGTTCTTTGAGGATCGTCCTCAAGCCCTGTTGGGCAGTGTGCTGGGTATAGGTTGCCTGATGGGTGTGGCGTTGAGCCTGGCCATCGGCATGGTGGGCGACTCGGCGTTGCAGGCCAAGGTGGAGCGGCAGGAGCAGGAGCTGGCCAAGGTCCGTGCCGATGCGCAGACCCAGGTCAACGCGCTGGCCGCCCGGCTGGGCGAGCTGCAGGCGCAGGCCACCCGTCTCAACGCGCTCGGTGACCGGCTGACCCAGATGGGCAAGCTGGAAGACGGCGAGTTCGATTTCAACGAGACCCCGGGTATGGGTGAAGGCGAACCCGGCCCGACCCAGGATATCCCGGTCAGCGCGGTCAACAGCGACTTACAGATGCTGGAACAGCGCTTTGCCGCTTCGGGCAAGCAGCTGTCGGTGCTGGAATCGTTGCTGTTCGACCACCAGCTCGAACAGAACGCGGTGCCCTCGCGGATGCCGATCAGCAACACCTACATCACCTCCAGCTTCGGCACCCGCGCCGACCCGTTCGGCCGCGGCCGTGCCAACCACCGCGGCATGGATTTCCACGCCCGGGTCGGTGATCCGGTGATGTCGGTGGCCGATGGCGTGGTCAGCTTCTCCGGGGTCAAGGGCGGCTACGGCAACGTGGTCGAGGTCGACCACGGCAACGGCTACAAGACGCTTTATGCGCACAATTCACGCCTGACCGTGCGCGAGGGCAACCTGGTCCGTGCCGGGCAGGAAGTGGCCAAGGCCGGTTCCAGTGGCCGTTCGACCGGTGCGCACGTGCACTTTGAAGTGTGGGAACGCGGCAATCCGGTCAATCCGCGCAAGTTCCTTGGCGAGGGCGGCAACACCCCGGTGGGGCGTCGCGCCCGCGGTTGAGGGCGGGTGGGCGCTTGAATCGCCAACCGCCCGCCCCAAGTTACAATAGGCGTTGCCATCGACAGGGCGCATTGCGCCCTGTTTCGTTTGTGTCCGGCGGGCCCGCCGTATCGGGGCCACGCATGGCATTCCATTCAAACCGGTTCCTTCAATGATCAACAGCCTGCTTACCCGCGTTTTTGGCAGCCGCAACGAGCGCCAGCTCCGCCAGCTCAACCGTATCGTCGCCAAGATCAACGCCCTGGAACCGGAGATGCAGAAGCTCTCCGATGACGAGCTGAAGGCCAAGACACCTGCCCTGCGCGAGCGCATTGCCAACGGCGAAACCCTGGACAAGGTGCTGCCGGAAGCCTTCGCGGTCTGCCGCGAGGCCTCCACGCGCGTGCTGGGCATGCGCCATTACGACGTGCAGCTGATCGGCGGCATGGTGCTGCACCTGGGCAAGATCGCCGAGATGCGTACCGGTGAAGGCAAGACCCTGGTGGCCACGCTGCCGGTGTACCTCAACGCGCTGGAAGGCAAGGGCGTGCACGTGGTCACCGTGAACGACTACCTCGCCCGCCGCGACGCCGCGCAGATGGGCCGGCTGTACAACTGGCTGGGCCTGAGCGTGGGCGTGGTCTATCCGGGCATGCCGCACGGCGACAAGCGCGAGGCCTACAACAGCGACATCACCTACGGCACCAACAACGAGTTCGGTTTCGACTACCTGCGCGACAACATGGCGCTGAGTCGGAACGACCGTTACCAGCGCGGCCTGCACTATGCGATCGTCGATGAAGTCGACTCGATCCTGATCGACGAGGCGCGCACCCCGCTGATCATCTCCGGCCCGGCCGACGACTCCCCGGAGCTGTACATCCGCGTCAACCGCGTGGTGCCGAACCTGATCAAGCAGGAGACCGAGGAAGGCGAAGGCGATTTCTGGGTCGACGAGAAGGGCAAGCAGGTGCACCTGTCCGAAGCGGGCATGGAGCACGCCGAGGAACTGCTGCGCGAAGCCGGCATCCTCGGTGAGGACAACGAAGGCGGGCTGTATGCCGCGCAGAACCTGACCGTGGTCCATCACCTCAACGCCGCGCTGCGCGCCCACGCGATCTACCAGCGCGACGTGGACTACATCGTGCGCGATGGCGAAGTGGTGATCGTTGACGAATTCACCGGCCGCACCCTGTCCGGACGGCGCTGGTCCGACGGCCTGCACCAGGCGGTGGAAGCGAAGGAAGGCGTGCCGGTGCAGCGCGAGAACCAGACGCTGGCCAGCATCACCTTCCAGAACCTGTTCCGCATGTACAAGAAGCTGTCCGGCATGACCGGTACGGCCGATACCGAAGCCTTCGAATTCCAGAGCATCTACAACCTGGAAGTGGTGGTGATCCCCACCAACAAGCCGACCGTGCGCAAGGACCATCCCGACCAGGTGTTCCTCAACCGCCAGGGCAAGTTCAACGCGGTGCTGGCCGATATCGAGGACTGCGCCAAGCGTGGCCAGCCGGTGCTGGTCGGCACCACCTCGATCGAAACCTCGGAGATGCTGTCCGAGCACCTGCGCAAGGCCGGCGTGCACCACGAAGTGCTCAACGCCAAGCAGCATGACCGCGAAGCGACCATCGTCGCCAATGCCGGCCGTCCGGGCTCGGTGACCATCGCCACCAACATGGCCGGCCGTGGTACCGACATCGTGCTGGGCGGCTCGCTGGAAACCGAGCTGCGCGAGCTGGGCGAAGACATCAGCGACGAGCAGAAGGCCGCGGTGAAGGCCGCATGGCAGGAGCGCCACGATGCGGTCAAGGCTGCTGGCGGCCTGCATATCGTCGGCACCGAGCGTCACGAATCGCGGCGTATCGACAACCAGCTGCGTGGCCGTTCCGGTCGCCAGGGTGATCCGGGTTCGTCGCGCTTCTACCTGTCGCTGGAAGACAACCTGATGCGCATCTTCGCCTCGGACTGGGTGCAGAAGGCGATGCGCATGATGGGCATGAAGGAAGACGACGTCATCGAGGACCGCCTGGTCAGCCGCCAGATCGAGAAGGCGCAGCGCAAGGTGGAAGCGCACAACTTCGATATCCGCAAGAACCTGCTGGATTTCGACGACGTCAACAACGACCAGCGCAAGGTGATCTACGCCCAGCGTGACGAGCTGCTGGAGGCCGATTCGGTCAAGGACAACGTCGACGGTATCCGTGGCGACGTGGTCTACGACCTGGTGACCCGT
The DNA here is from genome assembly GCF_052180205.1 of Stenotrophomonas sp. JC08. Lineage (NCBI taxonomy): Bacteria > Pseudomonadati > Pseudomonadota > Gammaproteobacteria > Lysobacterales > Lysobacteraceae > Stenotrophomonas > Stenotrophomonas sp. JC08. Next base: position 523,359 of record NZ_CP197473.1, read on the forward strand.
TTCGTGCCGGAAAACTCGATCGACGAGCAGTGGGACCTGCCGGGCCTGCAGGCCACGCTGGCCAGCGAGCTGGGCGTGGAGATGGATCTGGTCGAGCTGTTCAAGCAGCACGAGGAACTGGACGCCGAAGGCATTGCGCAGAAGGTGGTGGTGCGTCTGGACGAGCACTTCGAGCAGAAGGAGGCCGCGGTTGGCGGCGAGACCATGCGCGCGCTGGAAAAGCACGTGATGCTGACCGTGCTCGACCAGAGCTGGAAGGAACATCTGGCGCGCATGGACTACCTGCGGCAGGGCATCTACCTGCGCGGTTATGCGCAGAAGCAGCCCAAGCAGGAGTACAAGAAGGAAGCGTTCGAGCTGTTCTCCAGCATGCTGGAAGAGGTCAAGCGCGAAGTGATCAACCTGCTCGCACGCGTGCGCATCCGCAGCGAGGAGGAAGTGGCGGCGATGGAGGCACTGGAGCGCCAGCAGGCCGAGGCGCGCCTGCAGATGTCGCAGTTCCAGCACCAGGGCAGCGGCGGCTACAGCGCCGACGAGGAAGCCGCCGACGTGTTGAACGAGGCCAACGAGCCGAAGGTCGGCCGCAACGAGCCGTGTCCGTGTGGCAGCGGCAAGAAGTACAAGCACTGCCACGGCCAGTTGAGCTGATCGATCAAAGCCCCGCCCGGTGCGGGGCTTTTTTCTGGGCGTTACCCGGTACGGGAATGTTGCGTGGACAGGCGGGTTTTCGGCATTCTCGGCGCATGACTTCCCCTTCGCGCTCGATCCATGTCGTGGCCGCCGTCATCACCGACGTGCGTGGCCGCATCCTGCTCAATCGCCGTAGTGGCGACAGCGACATGGCCGGGCTGTGGGAGTTCCCCGGCGGCAAGCGCGAGCCCGGGGAAACCTCCGAACAGGCACTGGCACGCGAGCTGTACGAAGAGCTCGGCATCGAGGCCGAGGTGGGCGAGTGGCTGATGGACGTGCCGCAGGTCTATCCGGACAAGCGGCTGCGGCTGGAAGTGCGCCGGGTGCACAGCTGGAAGGGCGTGGCGCGGGGCCGGGAAGGGCAGGCCATCACCTGGGTGGCGGCGGACAAGCTGTCGCGCTATTCGATGCCGCCGGCCGATCTGCCGGTGGTGGCGGCGCTGCGCCAGCCCGACTGCTATCTGGTCACTCCGGAACCTACAGCCGATGCCAGCGGCCAGTGGCTGGATGCGCTGCAAAGCGCGCCGGGCAGTGGCATCCGCCGCGTGCAGTTGCGTACGCCGCGCTTCGCCGGCCGTGCTGAATTGGCGCGGCAGGCGGTGGAACGGCTGGGGCCTGATATCGAGATCCTGCTCAACCGCGATATCGCGCTGGCGCGGGAGCTGGCCGTGGGCGTGCATCTGGGGGCGGAGCAGCTGTCGCAGCTGTCGCACCGGCCGTTGCCGGCACACCTGCCGGTTGGCGCCTCCTGCCATGACCTGCAGCAGCTGCGGGCGGCGCAACAGCTGGGCTGCGATTTCGCGGTGCTTGGCCCGGTGCAGGCCACCGCCAGCCATCCCGGCGTGGCCGGCATCGGCTGGCCGGAGTTCGAGCGCCTGCGCGAGCAGGTCTCGTTGCCGATCTACGCCATCGGCGGGCTTGGCGTGGCGGATGTCGGCGTTGCGCGCGGCCATGGTGGCCAGGGGATCGCCGCGATCCGCGCGCTGTGGCCGGGCGCCGTTACAGGCTGATCCAGAAGCAGTTGTACTGGCGGCGCAGGTTGAACACCGTCCGTGAGGGCGTGGCGCGGTTGCCCAGTGTCTGCTCCAGGCGCAGTCCCACCGGTCGCCGCGGTGGTGGCGCGGGGGCTGGTGCATCGTCGATGACAACCGGCTCCGGCGCCGTTTCCTGCGATGCCCCTACCGGCGTGCCATCGCCGTAGGTTGACGGTTGCGGTGGCGCGGGCTGGTAGACCGGTTCGGCGGGAAATACCGGCGCGATGTCGACCAGCGGGCGATGCACGATCGCGTCCAGTCGCTCCATCACCTGCGTGGCGGCGGCGGTGGAGAGCCCGTTCCACAGATAGATGCCGGACAGCCGGTTGGCATCACGCGCATCCACGGCGCTGCGGATCTGTGCCACCACCTCGCTGAGCCGTCGCGCGCAGCTGTCGCGGTACAGCCCGCTGCCGCCCATGGCACGCGAACCGGCCGGTGGCAGCCGCGCCCGCGCGCCCATCACCTCGCAGGGCTTGTCGCCGTAGACCGTCTGGCCCTGCGCATCGGTGCAGCGGTGGATCTGCTGCGCCTGCAGCGGCAACGCGCCGGCGGCGGTGCAGCACAACAGCAATGACAGGGCGATTCGCATCGCTCAAGGGTAGTCGCTGGCCGCGACGGTAGAAAGCGGAGTGATGTGATGGTGCCGTCTCAGGCGCGGCCCAGGCGGCGCAGTACCGCGCTGGTCGGGCGTGCGAGGTTGAGTGTGTAGAAATGCAGTGACGGCACCCCGGTCTCGATCAGCCGTTCACACAGCGCGGCCACCACGTCGGCACCGAACTCGCGGATCGAGTCGGCGTCGTCGCCATAGGCCTGCATGCGCTTGCTGATCCAGCGCGGGATTTCCGCGCCGCACTGCTCGGAGAAGCGCCGCAGCTGGCTGAAGTTGGAGATCGGCATGATGCCGGGGATGATCGGCACCTCCACGCCCAGCTTGCGTACCGCGTCGACGAAGTGGAAATAGGCGTCGGCGTTGTAGAAATACTGGGTGATGGCGGCGTCGGCGCCGGCGTCGATCTTGGTCTTGAAGTGGCGCAGGTCGGCCAGTGCGCAGCTGGCCTGCGGATGGGTTTCCGGATACGCGGCGGCCTCGATGCGGAAGGCGTCGCCATGTTCGGCGCGGATGAAGGCGATCAGGTCCGAGGCGTAGCGCAGGTCGCCGGGAAAGCCCATGCCCGAGGGCAGGTCGCCGCGCAGGGCGATGATGCGGTTGACGCCGATGGCGCGGTACAGCTTGAGCAGCTCGCGGATCTCCTCGCGGGTGCCGCCGACACAGGACAGGTGCGGTGCCGCCTGCAGGCCGTGGTGCTGGTTGAGGTGGCGCACGGTCTCGGAGGTGTAGCTCAGGGTCGAGCCGCCGGCACCGAACGTGCACGACACATAGTCGGGCGCGTGCGCCTTGAGCTTGCTCGCGGTGCGGTCCAGCTGGGCACGCTGGTCGTCGGTTTTCGGTGGATAGAACTCGAAGCTGATCGCGGTCATGGGGAGCCCGGTATCTGGAATGGTGGAGATTATATCTCTCCATCAAGATGGATGTGCAATTGTTTCATCTGTGCCGTGGCTCGGTGCACAGGGGATAGCGTGCGTTGGCAATCGGACGCTGCAGATGCCGAAGGCGGACGGCAGGGCCGGCTGGTAACAGTGTGGTGACCGGGCGCCGGGCGCCGGGCGGTCGCGCTGAACCGTGGTGCCGGGATACACCCAGCTGCCGGATGGCCGAGAATGCGCGCTGTCTTCTGCCGTGGCGCTGTGTTCCATGTCGATCCAACTCACCCCGTTTGCCCGTACCCGCCTGTTCCCGCGCACGCCGCGCGCCAACACCATCCAGGACATCACGCCGGAGCAGTTCGAGCAGCACCTCAACGCCCATGTGCCGTACAAGGTGCTCGATGGCTACGCGCCATTCTGCAAGCTGCATGTGCACCGCAACTGGACCTCCACCCGCTGCCTGACCGTGCCGATCACGGACGACAACCGTCACCAGCTGCGCTCGGCCTACGAGGCACGCACCAAAGAGGAGCTGCCGGTGCTGGTGCGCTGGTTCGAGGGTGTGGAGCCACCAGTGGCCGAGTACCTGGTGGTGATCCTGTACAGCGCCGAACAGATGGCCAAGGAAGGCGCGCCGATCGAAGCCGAGTGGGGCGTGGTCGGCTGCATCTACACCGCCGAGCCGGAAGAAGTGCCGATGGCGCCGATCACGATGATGCGCAACGCACTCGGCGTGGAGGAGGGCGGCTCCGGCGTGCCGATCGACCGCGCCGCCTATGCGCGCGCGGTCGAATTCTGGGACAACAACGCCAACTGGCGCTGAGCCTCTATCTGAAGGCGCGTGCCGGGCGGGGCGTGCTTGCGTTCAGCCCTTGGCACCGGTCACAGGGCGCTTGCTCTGTTGCCGGTTGAAGTGCGGATCGTCACGCACACATTGCACGTTTCATGGATAGACCCACGGGCCGTGCCGGTTCGCCCGATGGAAGTGCTCGAGCACTTCCATCGGGCCGAAGAGCCCGACTGCGCCCGGGGTTATTCGCCGGGTACGCGGATCCGGGTCATATCGGCAAACAGCATCTCGCTGGGCTCCCAGCGCACGCGATACTGGTCGGGCTTCAAGGCGGCCAGACGACGGTCGTCATTGTGCGCATCCTGCTGCAGTGGACGGCTGCCTTGCCACTGCAGCACCTGCCCGGCTTCGATGGCATCGTCGTTGCGGATATCCAGTATCGAGACCACTTCATCGAACTGGTCGGTCAGTGTGAGCCGGCCTTTGAAGGCCTTGATGCCCAGCACGCCTTCGTTGATGAACCTTGCTGTTATCTGCAGGTGCTCACTGCCATCCTCTGCGCGACTGATCGCGGTCTGCGGGAGCGTGGCCCGCATGGCTTCGCGCATCTGCTGGACGGCTTCGGCCTGACGACGCGCAAGCCGGGCTTCGTCGGTGTTCTGTTCGGCGACATAGACGCGCTGTTCTTCCAGCGCCTGCGCGAAGGTGATGCCCTGGGGAACCCCTTCGCCAAAAAAGTCATCGCCAAGATTCTTGCGCACGAAATACTCGATCAGCAGCTTGCGCTCTTCCTCGGGCAGCTCCCACAGCTGTGCTTTTGCCGCCTCCAGTTCCTCGCTGGTGGTGGGCATCAGCGCGTCCAGTCGCCGGTCATGGCTTTCCGGTGCGCTGCCGTTGCAGCCAATCAGTGCCAGTGCCAGCAAGCCGATCGGCAATCGTGCGAATTTCATCGTGCCCCCTGATGGATGTGACCTGCATGCAGGTGTGTGCGCGCCGATGATGCCATTGGCACGCAGCGCTACAAAGAAGCGCACGTCCTGCAGCCCATCTGCAACGTCCCCGCAATGCGCTGTTGGGCGGTCGGCAGCGATCCGGCCCGGCAGATGTGTGCCTTCCCGCGGCCGGCCGCCGCATTGCGCTACTCAGCGGGCCGGAGATCGCTTGCCGGTCTTCGGCATCGGTGGCGGCATCAGTTCGGCGGTCTGCAGGATCAGCCGCCGTATCGCCTCGCTGTCATCGAGCAGCTCGTCGGCCACCGGGTAGTCCTTGGCGCCGGGGTAGGGCGGGCGCTGCGGCAGCGGTGGAACCAGCGCGGCCGCAGCGGCGGACGGTTTCACGAACAGGCTGTTGTCGCAGGCGAAGGCCACCACCTTGCCATCCACATACAGCGCGTACTCGCCAAACATCTTCCTGTGGCTCAGGCGGCTGCCCAGATCGATCTGCTCGGAGATGTAGTCGATGAAATCGCGGTCGGTGCCCATGACGGTGCCTGTGGTGGGAGGTGCGCAATCCGGATAGGAATGATGCGCCCGGCGTCGGAGCGCTGCATCCCCGTAATCGCGGCAGCGGGACGGAAAACGGGCGCCTTGCGGCGCCCGTTCCGTGTTTCACGCAGTGACCGGCAGGCCGATCAGTAGCGGTAGTGGTCCGGCTTGTACGGGCCTTCGACCGGCACGCCGAGGTAGTCGGCCTGTTCGGTGGTCAGGGTGGTCAGCTTCACGCCGATCTTTTCCAGGTGCAGGCGCGCCACTTCCTCGTCCAGCTGCTTGGGCAGGCGGTAGACGGTCTTCTCGTAGACGTCCTTGTTGGCCCACAGGTCGATCTGCGCCAGGGTCTGGTTGGCGAACGAGTTGGACATCACGAAGCTCGGGTGGCCGGTGGCGCAGCCCAGGTTGACCAGGCGGCCTTCGGCCAGCAGGAAGATGCTGTTGCCGTTGGCGAAGGTGTACTTGTCCACCTGCGGCTTGATGTTGGTGTGCACCAGGCCCGGCAGCGCCTTCATCGCATCGACCTGGATCTCGTTGTCGAAGTGGCCGATGTTGCAGACGATGGCCTGGTCCTTCATCGCGCTGAGGTGTTCGACGCGGATGATGTCCTTGTTGCCGGTGGTGGTGACATAGATGTCGGCGGTGCCCAGGGTCGATTCGACCGTGTTCACTTCATAGCCTTCCATCGCCGCCTGCAGCGCGCAGATCGGGTCGATCTCGGTGACGATCACGCGCGCGCCGTAGGCGCGCAGCGAGGCGGCCGAGCCCTTGCCGACGTCGCCGTAGCCGCAGACCACGGCGACCTTGCCGGCCAGCATCACGTCCAGCGCACGCTTCAGGCCATCGGCCAGCGATTCGCGGCAGCCGTACAGGTTGTCGAACTTGCTCTTGGTGACCGAGTCGTTGACGTTGATCGCCGGGATCAGCAGCTTGCCCTGCTCGGCGATCTGGTACAGGCGGTGCACGCCGGTGGTGGTCTCTTCGGACACGCCCTTCCAGCCGGCGACCACGCGGGTCCAGTAACCCGGGCGCTCCACGGCCACGCGCTTGAGCAGGTTCTTGATCACCTGTTCCTCGTGGCTGCCCGAGGCAGAGTTGACCCAGCTTTCGTCGCCCTGTTCCAGTTCATAGCCCTTGTGGATCAGCAGGGTGACGTCGCCGCCATCGTCCACCACCAGTTCCGGACCGGTCAGGGTGCCGTCTGCCAGGGTGAAGGTCAGTGCGTCCAGGGTGCAGTCCCAGTATTCCTCCAGGGTCTCGCCCTTCCACGCGAACACCGGGGTGCCGGTGGCGGCGATGGCGGCGGCAGCCTGGTCCTGGGTGGAGAAGATGTTGCACGAGGCCCAGCGCACGTCGGCGCCGATGTCCTTCAGGGTCTCGATCAGCACCGCGGTCTGGATGGTCATGTGCAGCGAGCCGGTCACGCGCACGCCATTGAGCGGCTTGGCGGTGGCGTGCTTGCGGCGGATCGACATCAGGCCCGGCATCTCGTGCTCGGCGATGTCGATCTCCTTGCGGCCCCAGTCGGCCAGCGAGATATCGGCAACCTTGTAATCGCCTTCCTGCGAGAAGGTCTTGGCAACAGCGTTCATGTAAAGCTCCGGTGTGGTGCGAGCAGGCTCGCGTTCGCCGGGCGCCGTTGTTGCATGGAAGCCGTCCGAGCCTGGCCGTCGGTGCGGCTCCACTCTGCAGGAAGTCCGCACCGGGAGGTACGGATTCCGCTGGAGGGACCTGGATGACGGTCGCAGCGCCCCTCGGAACGGGGGCGTCAATTATATCGCGGCCCGATGCCTGCGCCCGCGGCCCAACCAACGGCAGGGGAGAACCCCGACAGAGATTGTTAAGTTGGTCGATTGTCCCGGTTGTTGAGGATTGCCATGACTGTTTCCCCTGTCCGCCGCGCCAGGCGCACTTCCGCGGTGCTGGTGCTGTGTGCCGGCCTGTTGCTCTCGGTGCCGCCGGCACTGGCGCTGGCCCCTGTTACGGCGCAGAAGGCCGCGCAGGGCGAGGGCTACCGGCTGCCGTCGGCCGCGCTGCAGGCGGTGGTGGATGCGCCGCGTGCGCCGAGCCTGAGCCTGTCGCCCAGGCGTGACCTGGCGGCGATGCTGCAGACCCCGCCGCTGCCGTCCATCGCCCAGGTGGCCGCGCCCGAGCTGAAGCTGGCCGGGCTGCGGATCAATCCGAAGACGGTGTCCGACAGCCGCTTCTCGTTCGGCAGCAAGCTGTGGCTGATCTCCACCGCCGATGGCACCGAGCGCCAGATCAGCGGCCTGCCGCAGCCGCTGTCGGTGGCTTCGCTGGCGTGGTCGCCGGACCAGAAGTACCTGGCGTTCAACCAGCTCGATCCGGCCAGCGGCGCCAACGAGCTGTGGCTGGTGGATGTCGGAACGGCCAGTGCGCGGCGGGTCGCGCAGGGCCTGAACAGCATCGTCGGCAACGGCTATGCGTGGCTGCCGGGCGGTGACGCGCTGCTGGTGATGCAGCGCCGGGCCGGTGCGGGTGAAGCGCCGCTGGGTGATGGCGTTCCGGCCGGTCCGGCGATCCAGGAAACCGTGGCCGGGCAGGGCGTGCGCTCGGTGCGTACCTACCAGGACCTGCTGAAGAACGAGGACGACGCGCGCCTGTTCGAGTACTACCTGCAGGCGCAGCCGGTGCGCGTGGCGATCAACGGTGACACCACCCCGGTCGGTGCGGTGGGGATCTACCTTGGTCTTTCAGCCTCGCCCGACGGCAACTACCTGCTCAGCCAGCGCGTGCAGCGGCCGTTCTCCTACGCGGTGCCGGTGAGCCGCTTCCCGCGCAATATCGAGGTGCTCGATGCGCAGGGCAAGCTGGTGCGCACCGTGGCGCGGCTGCCGCTGGTCGATGGCCTGCCGACCGGCAATGACGCCGTGCCCACCGGCGTGCGTTCGATCAGCTGGCGTGCCGATGCGCCGGCCACGCTGGTGTGGGCCGAAGCGCAGGACGGCGGTGATCCGGCCCGCGACACGGCCATTCGCGATGCGGTGCTGATGCAGGCCGCGCCGTTCGAGAAGCCGCCGGTGACGCTGGCGCAGCTGGGCTCACGCTATGCCGGCATCCGCTGGTCCAGCGGTGAACTGGCGCTGCTCGATGAGTTCTGGTGGAAGAGCCGGCAGGTGAAGCAGTGGAAGATCGCCCCGGATCTGCCCGAGCAGGCGCCGGTGCTGCTGTCCGAGCGCTCGGACGATGACCGCTACAGCGACCCGGGCGAGCCGGTGCTGCAGCTCGATGCCGCCGGCCGTTCACACTTGCAGCTCAGCGCCGATGGCAACAGCTTCTACCGCATCGGTGCCGGCGCCTCGGCCGAAGGCGACCGTCCGTTCCTGGACAAGGTGGACCTGGCAAGCGGCAAGAGCGAGCGCCTGTTCCACTCGCAGGCGCCGCATTACGAAGTGCCGCTGGCGCTGATCGACGGCGACAACCCGCGCGTGCTGAGCTACCGCGAATCCAATGACGTGCCGGCCAACCTGTTCACCCGTGGCCTGGGCGCCGATGCCACACCGCAGCCGTTGACCCATTTCGCGCATCCGCTGCCGGCGCTGCGCGGGGTCAACAAGGAGCAGATCCGCTACACCCGCAACGATGGTGTCGAACTCACCGGCGACCTGCTGCTGCCGCCCGGTTACGACCCGAAGAAAGACGGCCCGCGGCCGCTGCTGATGTGGGCCTACCCGGCCGAGTTCAAGTCCGCGGCCGACGCCAGCCAGGTGACCGGCTCGCCGCACCGCTTCAATGCGATCAGCTACTGGGGGCCGCAGGCGTTTTTGGCCAAGGGCTATGTGGTGCTGAGCGCGCCGAGCATGCCGATCATCGGTGAGGGCGATGCCGAGCCCAACGACACCTATATCGAGCAGCTGGTGGCCAGCGCGCAGGCGGCGGTGGACGAGGTGGTCCGCCGTGGCGTTGCCGATCGCGAGCGTATCGCCGTGGGCGGGCATTCCTATGGCGCGTTCATGACCGCCAACCTGCTCGCCCACACCGACCTGTTCAAGGCCGGCATCGCCCGTTCCGGGGCCTACAACCGCACGCTGACCCCGTTCGGCTTCCAGGCCGAGGAGCGCAATTACTGGAAGGCGCAGGACACCTACCTGAAGATGTCGCCGTTCAACTACGCCGACCGGATCAAGACGCCGATCCTGTTCATCCACGGCGCCGAGGACAACAACTCGGGCACCTTCCCGATGCAGAGCGAGCGCATGTTCGCGGCGGTGAAGGGACTGGGCGGCACCGCGCGGCTGGTGATGCTGCCCAACGAATCGCACGGCTACCGCGCGCGCGAATCGATCATGACCATGCTGGCCGAAAGCGAGGACTGGCTGGACCAGTGGCTGGCCGCACCGGTCAAACAGGACAAGCGCCGCTGACGCCACCCGGGCGCGGAATGGGGTCGAACCTGTTCCGCGCCCGTATGCCGGCGGGGCAGTGGAAGGTCATGACGGGGCGTCTTCGCCCCGTTTTCATGTCTGCCGGGACAGGCTGCAGACAACATGCAGATGCAACTGTTTCAGTATTGGTGCACTGCAAAAAGCCGCAGGTGTTTCGGTTAGTCTTGGGCTCTTCCGCTTCCCCGAAGGTTCGGCATTCCGGATGAACGAGTACCGCAGCAGCGTTGTCTTCGCCACCCCCGACCTGCCCCTGCGCGACGATGTGCGTCGCCTTGGCACCATGGTCGGTGAGCTTATTTCCGAACAGGTCGCGCCGGCCTTTTTCGATGAAGTGGAAGACGTGCGCACCGCGGCGATCGCGCGGCGTGAAAGCCAGGGCCCGCTGGCCACGCTCAGTACGCAGCTGGCCGGACGCACGCCGCGCCAGGCCGAGGCACTGGTGCGGGCGTTCAGTACCTACTTCCAGGTGGTCAACATCGCCGAACGCGTGCACCGTATCCGCCGCCGCCGCGATTACCAGCGCGCCGGCACCAAGCGGCCGCAGCCGGACAGCCTGCATGACGCACTGCTCGCACTGAAGGCGCAGGGCGTGACGCTGGAGGAACTGGCGCAGTGGCTGCCGCGCATCGATATCGAACCGGTGTTCACCGCGCATCCGACCGAGGCGGTGCGGCGCGCGCTGCTGGAAAAAGAACAGCTGATGGTGGCCGCGCTGGTCGACAACCTCGATGGCCAGCGCACGCCCGGCGAGCAGGCCGCCGATGGCGAGCGCTTCCGCATGGCGCTGACCGCCTCGTGGCAGACCGCCGACTCCTCGCCGGTACGGCCGAGCGTGGATGACGAGCGCGAGCATGTCGGCTTCTACCTGACCCGCGTGCTGTACCGGGTGATGCCGGTGTTCTACGAATCGCTGGAGCAGGCACTGCGGGACACCTTCGGCCGCACCCTGCCGCTGCCGCGACTGCTGCGCTTCGGCACCTGGGTCGGCGGCGACATGGACGGCAATCCGAACGTGGACGCCGGCACCATCACCGCCACCTTGAACGCGCAGCGCCAGGCGGTGCTGGAGCTCTACCTGAAGGACATGCTCAAGCTGGCCAGCCTGCTCAGCCAGTCCACCGAACTGGTCGGAGTCAGCGACGCGGTGCGGGCGCGGGTGGAGGACTACCGCCGGCTGTTGCCGCAGGTGCAGTCGCGTCCGCGCCATGCCGATATGCCGTACCGGCTGCTCAATGACCGCATGCGCGCGCGGCTGCAGGCCACACTGGACGATGCGCCCGGCGCGTATGCCACCCCGGACGAGTTCATCGACGATATCCAGCTGATCCTCGACAGCCTGGAAGCCAACAAGGGCAAGCATGCCGGCTGGTTCTCGGTACGCCGGCTGCTGTGGCGGGTGCGCAGCTTCGGCTTCCATCTGGCGCGGCTGGATGTGCGACAGGAATCCAGCGTGCACGCGCATGCACTGGCCGAAGTACTGGGCGGTGTGGAGGCGTTCACCGCGCTGGATGACGCCGCCCGCGCGCAGCTGCTGGCACCGTATGCGGCCGGCACAGCGGAGCTGGCGGCGCCGGCCGACGAAGGCGGGCAACGGCTGGACAAGGCATTCGCGGCACTGGCAGACGCGCGTCGCCGCCACGGCGCCGATGCGCTGGGTACCTACATCATTTCCATGGCGCATGACCGGGGTGACGTGCTGGCGGTGCTGGCGCTGGCCCGCCGCGGCGGACTGGTCGATGCGCAGGGCGGGGTGCCGCTGGATATCGCGCCGCTGTTCGAAACCGTCGAGGACCTGCAACGCGGCACCGCGACCCTGCACGACCTGCTGGCCGATCCGGTCTACCGCGCGCATCTGGCCGCGCGTGACGACGTGCAGATGGTGATGCTCGGCTATTCGGACAGCGGCAAGGATGGCGGCATCGCCGCCTCGCGCTGGGGCCTGCAGCAGGCGCAGGTGGAGCTGCTGGAAGCGGCGGCCGGCTATGGCGTGAAACTGACCTTCTTCCACGGCCGTGGCGGTTCGCTCAGCCGCGGCGGTACCAAGACCACGCATGCGGTCAACGCCTCGCCGCGCGGCAGCATCGACGGCCGTCTGCGCGTGACCGAGCAGGGCGAGGTGATCCACCGCAAGTACGGTATCCGCGCGCTGGCGCTGCGTTCGCTGGAGCAGTCGGCTGGCGCGGTGCTGCGCGCCAGCCTGCGCCCGCGTGCGGCCGAACCGCGCGAGGCGCAGTGGATCCCGGTGATGGATATCGTCGCGGCCGAAAGTTCACGCGCCTACCGCGCGTTCGTCGGCGATGCGAAGTTCATGGACTATTTCCGCCAGGCCACGCCGATCGATGTGATCGAGCGCATGACGCTGGGCTCGCGGCCGTCGCGGCGGCTGGGCCAGGATGCGGCGCTGTCCAACCTGCGCGCGATCCCGTGGGTGTTCGCCTGGAGCCAGGCGCGTGCGGTGATTCCCGGCTGGTTCGGGGTGGGCAGCGGGCTGCAGGCCGCCGCCGATGCCGGCCATGAGGAGCGGTTGCGCGAGATGGCGCACGACTGGCCGTTCTTCGAGACTTTCCTCGACGACATGGCGATGGTGCTGAGCAAGGGCGACATCCATATCGCCGAGCAGTTCTCGCGGCTGGCCGGGCCATTGCATGCGCACTTCTTCCCGCTGATCCGCGAGGAGCTGGCGCTGACCGCGCACTGGGTCAAGCGCCTGAGCGGGCAGCAGGAGCTGCTGGAACACGATCCGCGCCTGGCGCTGTCGATCCGCCTGCGCAATCCCTACATCGATCCGATCAGCACGCTGCAGGTGGACCTGCTGCAGCGCTGGCGCGAAAGCGGGCGCGAGGACGAGGCCTTGCTGCGCGCGCTGGTGGCCTGTGTGAACGGCGTCTCGCAGGGAGTGCAGAATACCGGGTGACGGCGACGCGCCGGACGGGACGGAGACGATGCAGTCAGGGGAAGCAGGGGACGCCGGGCGCTATCACCGGATCAAACAGATCGTCATGCAGGCGCTGGAGCTGCAGGGCGCCGCCCGCGAGGCGCTGATCGTGCGCGAGGTGGCGGCCGATGCGGCGATGGCCGAGGAGGTGCGGGCCCTGCTCGCAGGCATGGAGGCCGACCAGACGCTGATGGTGTCATGGCGCTCGCCGGAGCTGTTCGCGCCCGACGTCGGGCAGGACCTGAGTGGCCAGGAGGCCTCGGCCGACGCCGCCCGCGAGTACCGCCTGCTGCAGCGTCTGGGCGCTGGCGGCATGGGGGTGGTCTATCTGGCCGAACGCAGCCACGGCGGCTTCGTGCAGAAGGTCGCGCTGAAGCTGCTCAATCCGGTGGCCGAGGCTTCGCCGGAACTGCGCGAGCGCTTCGCCCGCGAGCGCGAACTGCTGGCGCGGCTGGACCATCCGGGCATCGCGCGGCTGCTCGACGGCGGCATCTTCGCCGACGGTCGCCCGTTCCTGGCGATGGAATATGTCGAAGGCGAGCGCGTGGACGTGCATGCGGCGCGCCTGCCGCTGGATGAACGCATCGCGCTGTTCGTCGGAATCTGCGAGGCGGTGGCCGAGGCACACCGCTGCCTGGTCATCCACCGTGACCTCAAGCCGGCCAACATCCTGGTTGACGCGCGCGGCCAGGCGCGGTTGCTGGACTTCGGCATCGCCCGCCTGATCGACGAGGACAGTGCAGTGGCCGGCGACACGCGCACCGGCCAGCACGCCCTGACCCTGGCCTATGCCAGCCCCGAACAGCTCGCCTGCAAGCCGCTGACCACGGCCACCGACGTCTATTCGCTGGGCGCGGTGCTGTACCAGATGGTCTGCGGGGAGCTGCCGTTCGCCGACATCGACAACCCGGCCGGCCTGTACAACGCCATCGCCAATACCGATGTCCCCCCGCCCAGCCGGCGGTTGCGGCGCGACGGCGAGCCGCGGGGACACGCGCGCGCGGTGCCGGCCGACATCGACGCGATCGTGCTCAAGGCACTGCGCAAGGAGCCGGACCAGCGCTACGCCTCGGTCGCCGCACTGGCCGAGGACCTGCGCGGCTATCTGGCCCATCGCCCGGTCAGTGCGCGGGCCGGCGAACGGGGCTATCGCACGCGCCGTTTCCTGCGTCGCAACGCCTGGCCGCTGGCGGCCGCCGCGCTGGTGCTGCTGTCGGTGCTGGGCGGCCTGCTGGCCTCGGTGCTGGCGCTGCGCGAGGCACGCGAACAGCAGGCGCTGGCTGAAAAGCGCGGGCACAACCTGCAGCGGCTCATCGACTTCCAGCAGGCGATGCTGGAAAGCGTGGACATCGACGCGATGGGCCATGCCATGACCGGCACCCAGCAGCGCAAGGTGCTGGAAGTGCTGGAGCGGCAGGCGCCGGGGCAACCGCTGGACGTGCGCCTGCGCCAGGCGTTCGCCCAGGTCGGCGCGCCCGACATCGCCCGCGATGCGCTCGACCAGCAGATCGTCACGCACGCGCTGTCGCGGCTGGATGCCGATTTCGCCGATGCCCCCTTGCTGGCGGCCAACATGCGGCAATCACTGGCACGGGTGTTGATCGCCATCGGCCAGTACCCGCACGCGGCCGATGAACTGCGCAAGGTGCTGCGGATGCGCGAAGCCATGCTGCCGGCCACCGATGCGCGTGTGGTGTCGGCGCGGATCGATCTGGGGCAGGTGCTGTCGCTGCAGGGTGAGCTGGAGTCGGCGGCGGATGCCTATGGCCAGGCGCTGACGGCGATGCGTGCATGGCCGGCGCTGGACCCGCAGCGCCGCGCTGCCGAGGCCGGCGCGGCGGCGCTGCAGGCGGCGCGTGGCGAACTGCAGGCGGCACTGGCCCGTCAGTCCGCGCTGCGCAAGGCGTGGATGGCGGCCCTGCCCGCCGACGACGAAGCCCTGCTGCTGCTGCGCGGGGAGTACGCGCGCACGCTGGACAAGCTTGGACGGCGCGACGAAGGCAGTGCCGAGATGGATGCGCTGCTGCCGCTGTACCGCGCCCGCTTCGGCCCGGAGTCCAACCGTACGCTGGCGGCCATGGACACGCTGGCCGAGCTGGCGTTCGCCCACAACGACTACGAGCATTCCGCCGCACTGGCACGGCAGGTGGCCGAGGTGCGGGAACGCCGGCTCGGCGCGGAACATCCGGACACGCTCAAGGCCTGGGGCATCGCCGCCGGCAGCCTGGTGCGGCTGGCGGATTCGCCGGAAACCTTCGCCGGGGCCGAAGCCTTGCTCGACCAGCTGCTGCAGGCACAGGGACGGATTCTCGGCATCGAACACCCGGCCACGCGCCAGTTCATCGTGGCCAAGGTCCGCCTGCTGTCCAAGCAGGAGCGCACGCTTGAGGCAATCGCGCTGCAGCGCCAGCTTCTGGCCGATTGCCAGCGGCTGCTGGGGCCGGAGCACAGTGAAACCCTGTTCGCGCAGGGCAGCCTGGCCAGCCTGTTGAGCTACCTGCCAGACCGCCAGGGCGAGGCGCGGCGGCTGGCACAGACGCTGCTGGCGCCGATGGGCCGGCAGCTGGGGGCGGAACACCCGTTCGTCACCGCCACCTACGACCTGATCGGGCGCATCGAGCGCAATACCGGCAACTGGGAAGCCTCGCGCGATGCGCATGCGCAGGCGCTGGAGATCCGGGCGCGTACCCGCGGCATGGTCGATGGCAACACCATCGAAAGTGCGAACCGGCTTTATGTCGCACTGCTCAACCTGCACGACGAGGCGGGCATGCGCGACCTCCGCGCCCGCTTCCTCGACCCGCTGATCGCCAGCGACCCGGCCACCCTCAATGCCAGCCTGCGCAGCGTGCGCGAAGCCACCCTGCAGGCGCTGGAGGGGCGCTGGGACTAGTCGGCGTCCGCCTGCGGGATAAAGGGCGGCTTGTTCTTGAGCAGCTGCAGATGGCGCTGCTCCATCTCCTGTCGCAGCTGGCGGCGGATCTGCGCGGCGGCAAAGCGGCGTTTCTCGTCGCTGGTTTGCGGCTGCAACGGCGGCACCGGTGTCGGCTTGCCGTCGTCATCGACCGCGACCATGGTGAAGAAGCAGCTGTTGGCATGGCGCACGCTGGCCTTGCGGATGTCCTCGGCCACGACCTTGATGCCGATCTCCATCGACGAGGTGCCGGTGTAGTTCACCGAAGCCAGGAAGGTCACCAGTTCGCCCACCGCGATCGGCTGGCGGAACATCACCTGGTCCACCGACAGGGTGACCACATAGTTGCCGGCGTAGCGGCTGGCGCAGGCATAGGCGACCTGGTCGAGCAGGCGCAGCACCGCGCCGCCGTGCACCTTGCCGGAGAAATTGGCCATCTCCGGGGTCATCAGCACGCTCATCGACAACTGGTGGGGTGTGGGTTCGGATATGGTTCTCGGGGTCATCGGGGGCGCCCGACTTTACCGCAGGGGCAGGGGGCAGCCGGAAAGATCTGGTGGGGAGATTGTCCCGTTCCGCAGCCGTGGCCCGGGCGATCCCGCAGCGGCGGGCATTCGAGTGGTAAGGCACCAGCAGGGCGCCGCGCCACGTGGCGGCGGTAGCTCCCAAAGCGAAAGGGCCGCTTGCGCGACCCTTCCGTGTTTCCTGCGGAGTTGCCCTTACTTGAGCTTGGCCGCCTTGCGCAGCGCCTCGGCGCGGTCGGTCTTCTCCCAGGAGAAGGCGGTCGCGGTCTGGGTCTTGCCGTCGCCATCGACGTAGGAGAACTCCTTCGGCTTGCGGCCGAAGTGGCCGTAGGCGGCGGTCTGCTGGTACATCGGGTGGATCAGGTCGAGCATCTTGATGATGCCGTACGGGCGCAGGTCGAAGTGCGCGCGGATCAGCTTCTCGATCTGCGCGTCGGCGATCTTGCCGGTGCCGAAGGTGGTGACCGAGATCGAGGTCGGCTCGGCCACGCCGATGGCGTAGGAGACCTGCACTTCGCACTTGTCGGCCAGGCCGGCGGCCACGACGTTCTTGGCGACGTAACGGGCGGCGTAGGCGGCCGAACGGTCAACCTTGGACGGATCCTTGCCCGAGAACGCGCCACCACCGTGACGGGCCATGCCGCCGTAGGTGTCGACGATGATCTTGCGGCCGGTCAGGCCGCAGTCGCCCACCGGGCCGCCGATCACGAAGATGCCGGTCGGGTTGATGTGGATCTTGTTCTTCGGCAGCGAATCCAGCCATGCCTTGGGCAGCACCGGCTTGAGGATGTGCTCGCGCACGGCTTCGATCAGGTCCTTCTGCTTGATGCCCGGGTCGTGCTGGGTGGACAGCACCACCGCGTCCAGGCCTTCGATCTTGCCGTTGTCGCCGTAGCGCAGGGTGACCTGGCTCTTGGCGTCCGGGCGCAGCCACGGCAGCGGCGAGTTCTTCTTCTTGCGGACCTTGGCCTGCTGCTCGACCAGGCGGTGCGAGTAGTAGATCGGTGCCGGCATGAACTCCGGGGCTTCGTTGCAGGCATAGCCGAACATCAGGCCCTGGTCGCCCGCACCCTGTTCTTCCGGCTTCTTGGCCTTCTTGTCGGTGCCGTCGACACCGGCGGCGATGTCCGGCGACTGCTTGCCGAGCATGTTGATGATCGCGCAGGTGTGGCCGTCGAAGCCGACGTCGGAATTGTTGTAGCCGATGTCGTTGATGACCTTGCGGGTCAGCTCCTCGATGTCGACCCAGGCCGAGGTGGTGACTTCGCCGGCGACGATGGCCGCACCGGTCTTGACCATGGTTTCGCAGGCCACGCGGGCGCGCTTGTCCTGGGTCAGGATCGCGTCCAGCACCGCATCGGAGATCTGGTCGGCAATCTTGTCCGGATGGCCTTCAGAGACCGACTCGGAGGTGAACAGGTAGCTGGACATCGAGGCAATATCCTTTGATTCGGATGGAGAGATGGGCGCGCATGATACACCTCATGCCCGCGGCGTGCATTGTGCGTTGAGCCATGTTGGCGGTGGTTAAGAAAATCATCACGGATGCCGGCCGGCGAGCGGCCAACTGCTAGCATCGGCGCATGGATTCACTCAGCCAGATTGTTCTGGGCGGCGCGGTTGCCGCCGCCATCGCCCCTGCTGCCCACCGTCGCGCCGCGCTGCTGACCGGTGCCGTATTGGGCACTTTGCCCGATCTGGATGGTCTGCTGATCGCCGCCTTCACCCGCGATCCGGTCAGCCTGATGACCATCCATCGCAGCTTCAGCCACTCGCTGCTGGTGCTGCCTGTGCTGGGCACGCTGATCTGGTGGCTGTACCGCCGCTTCGGCCATGGCCGCGTGGCCGCAGCCCCGGTGCGCTGGTGGTGGGCGATCGTGCTGGCGCTGGTCACCCATCCGCTGCTGGATGCGTTCACTGTCTACGGCACCCAGCTGTGGTGGCCGCTGATGCCGCCGCCGGCGATGTGGTCGAGCGTGTTCATCATCGATCCGCTGTACACCGTGTGGTTGCTGCTGGCCTGCGTGATCGCCTGGTTTGCGCGGGCACGGCCGCTGGCGCAGCGGGCGCTGGTCGCCGGACTGGTGCTCAGCTGCGGCTATCTGGGCTGGTCGCTGCAGGCCAAGGCGCAGGTGGACCGTGCCGCCGACCAGGCGCTGGCAGCGATGGGGCTGGCCGATGCGCCGCGGTTCTCGGTGCCGATGCCGTTCAACACACTGCTATGGCGGGTGGTGGCGATGACGCCCAGTGGCTACGTGGTCGGCGACCGTTCGCTGTGGGCCGATCGCGGGCCGATGCACTTCACCGGTTATTCCTCCAACGTGCAGGCCCTGCGCCAGGCCACTGACATTGCGGCGGTGCAGCGGTTGCAGTGGTTCAACCGTGGCTTCATGCGTGCGCAGGTGCGCGATGGCGAACTGGTGCTCAGTGACCTGCGCATGGGGTTGGAGCCGGATTACAACTTCAATTTCGCCGTGGCCCGGAGCGAGGACGGGCGCTGGCAGGCAATGGCGCCCGAGCAGGTGCGGCCGGCCTATCGCGGGCAGGGCGGGCGCGAGCTGCTGAAGCAGCGTCTGGCCGGCATGTGGCAGCGGATCTGGACCGCGCCGGAGGACGTCCAGGCGGACGCGCATGGGGTGAATGCGCGGCAGGGGTAGGCGACGGTACATTCGTTTCAAATCCGAAACAATTTATGTCTTCTGTGCGGATTGTTTCGAATTTGCTGGCAAATAAAATGGCGACCATCAAGCAGGGCCCGGCGATGGTGCCGGTCCGCGACTCCAAGGTATCGACCATGAACAGCCAAGCCATTGCCCTCTACAAGAAGCGCCGCTCGCAGTACGCCCTCGGCAAGACCTTGCCGATCACGCAGAACGATGCCGCCAGCCTGATCAAGCACGCCGTGCGCGAAGCGCCGTCGGCGTTCAATGCGCAGTCGGCACGTGCGGTGATCCTGTTCGGTGCCGAGAGCCAGAAGTTCTGGGACCTGACCAGGGACGAGCTGCGCAAGATCGTGCCGGCCGAGGCCTTTGCCGGGACTGAAAAGAAGATCGACAGCTTCGCCGCAGGTGCCGGCACCGTGCTGTTCTTCGTCGACAGCGATGTGGTCAAGGGCCTGCAGGAGCAGTTCCCGCTGTATGCCGAGAATTTCCCGATCTGGGGCGAGCAGTCCAACGGCATGGCCCAGTTCGCGGTGTGGACCGCGCTGGCCGATGCCGGCGTCGGTGCCAGCCTGCAGCACTACAACCCGCTGGTGAACGAGGCCGTGCGCGAGCACTGGGGCATTCCGGCCAGCTGGACCCTGCGTGCGCAGATGCCGTTCGGCTCCAATGAAGGCCAGTTCGGCGAAAAGAGCTATATCGAAGACGAAGCCCGCTTCAAGGTGTTCGGCTGATCTCCGCCAACGCGATTCTCTCCCCCGCGCGTTGATGCAGGCCGGATGGGTCCGCCAGTTCTGCTGGCGGGCCTCTTTCATGGCGCACGGCGAGGCGTCACCTATATGGTGGCGTTGCGATGCAAACGGCTGTCTGCCGCTTCAGGCGCGAACGGCTGGTGTGTGGACGCTGCCGGACTGGGGCAGGTTCAGGCCGTCGGTGACAGCAGCGGCGCTTCGCCGGCGATCAGTGCAGCGAAGTAGTCGGCGGTCAGCCGCAGTTGCTCATCCGGCGTCTCGGCACGGTTGACCACCGCGCGGAAGGCCGCGTTCTCGGGACGGTCCTTTGCGTACCAGCCCAGGTGCTTGCGGGCGATGCGCACGCCCTGCGGCTCGCCGTAGAAGGCGTGCAGGTCGTGGAGGTGGCCCAGCAGGATGTCGCGCACCTCGGCCAGCGTCGGCGGCGGCAGTTCTTCGCCGGTGGCCAGGTAGTGGGCGATCTCGCGGAAGATCCACGGCCGGCCCTGCGCGGCGCGGCCGACCATCACCGCGTCGCAACCGGTGTGGCGAAGCACCTGTTCGGCCTTCTGCGGCGAGTCGATGTCGCCGTTGGCCAGCACCGGGATGCTCAGCATCGCCTTGATCGCGGCGATGGTGTCGTACTCGGCGGTGCCGGTGTAGTGCTGGTCGCGGGTGCGGCCGTGGATGGCCAGGGCGGCGATGCCCGACTGTTCGGCAATGCGGGCAATGCTCGGCGCGTTGCGCACGTCCGCGCACCAGCCGGTGCGGATCTTCAGCGTCACCGGCACCTCGACCGCGCCGACCACCGCCTCGAGGATGCGCGCCACCAGTTGCTCATCGCGCATCAGCGCCGAGCCGGCCCAGGCGTTGCAGACCTTCTTGGCCGGGCAGCCCATGTTGATATCGATGATCTGCGCGCCGTGGTCGACGTTGTAGCGCGCCGCCTCGGCCAGCTGCTGCGGCTCGGTACCGGCGATCTGCACGCTGATCGGGGCCGGTTCGCCGATATGGTCCATGCGGTGGAGGGACTTGCGGGTGTTCCAGAAGCGCGGATCGGAGATGGTCATTTCCGAGGCGGCCAGCCCCGCGCCCAGCCGCTTGCACAGCTGCCGGAACGGCTTGTCGGTGACGCCGGCCATGGGCGCGAGCACCACGTTGGGCGCGATGGTGTAGGGGCCAATCTGCATGGACGCTATTGTAAGGGCTGGGCCGGCAGGCGCTGGTGGACAGCACAACGGCCCGTTGCCGGGCCGTCGCGGAGCAGCATCGAGGCCGGTTAGGCCTGCGCCGGGGTCAACCGCGGCATCGCCAGCGCGGCGCCTTCGCTCTCGGTGGAACGGGCGGCGTACTGGTTGGCAAAGCGCACATGGGTGGCGAACGGCGCCTGTGGCGCCTGTGCCAGCGATGAGGCCAAGGCGCCATTGAAGGCGTCACCGGCGCCGGTGGTATCCACCACCTGCACCGGTTCGGCGGCAACCCGGTAATACGGCTGGGTGTCACCGCGCAGGGTGTCCTCATCGTGCGAGACGAACACGCCGACCGCGCCCAGCGTCACCACCACCGTGTTGCCCGACAGCAGCCGGCACAGCGCGTGCAGGCGCGCGCCGTCCAGCGCGGCAACATCGTCCGCTTCCACGCGTTCGCCGACATGGCGGCCGAGCAGGGCGGCGAATTCGGTTTCGTTCGGCGTCATCACATCGGCCAGCTTGAGCAGGCCGATGCTCGACGGTGCATTGGCCGGTGCCGGGTTGAGCACGGTCATCACCCCGGCCTCGCGGGCGATGCCCAGCACCGCCTCGACCGACTCGGCCGGCGATTCCAGCTGTGCCAGCACCACCTTGGCGCTGCCGAGCAGGGCACGGTTGGCCTCGATGAACGCCGGGCTCAGCGATGCGTTGGCGCCGGCACCGATGACGATGGAATTGCGGCCACGGTTGTCGACATAGATGCCGGCGGTGCCGGTGGGTTCGTCACTGGATTCCGGCACCAGCGCCAGCCCGTCGGCCGCCGCCAGCTGGCGTGCCAGCGCGCCGCCGGCGTCATCGCCCAGCGCGCAGACGAAGGTGGTCGCCGCGCCGGAGCGGCAGGCGGCGACGGCCTGGTTGAAACCCTTGCCGCCGGGGCCGGTGCTGTAGCGGCCGGCAATGGTCGCGCCCGGCGCGGGCAGGGCATCGCAGCGCCAGACGTGGTCGACATTGAAGGAACCGGCAACGACAACAGAACTCATGGAATCCACTTCTCAAAGGTGGCCGCACGGGCGGCCGGATAGGCGATACGGCGGGGCTCAGCCGAAATGGGTCAGCACACCGGCAATCGTAGCGGTCATCAGGGTGGCGATGGTGCCGCCCAGCACCGCGCGCAGGCCGAACTTGGCCAGATCGTGGCGGCGCTCCGGTGCCAGCCCGCCGATGCCGCCGATCTGGATGGCGATCGAGCTGAAGTTGGCGAAGCCGCACAGCGCGTAGGTCGCGATCAGGCGGCCTTCCTCGCTCAGCGCGACGCCGGCGACGTTGCCCTTGATGATCTCCGACAGATCCATGTAGGCGACGAACTCGTTGATGACGACCTTCTGTCCGATCAGCGAGCCGACCGTGGTCGCATCGGCCCACGGCGTGCCGATCACCCACGCGATCGGCGCCAGCACGTAACCGAAGACGGTGGCCAGGCTGGTCGGCTTGCCGATCGCCTCGGCCAGGCCGCTGACCTCGCCCAGCCAGGTCAGCGGGGCGTTGACCATCGCGATCAGGGCGATGAAGGCGAGCAGCATCGCACCGATGTTCAGCGCCAGCTTCAGGCCGTCGCCGGCACCGGCAGCAGCGGCGTCGATGATGTTGGAGGCGGTCTTTTCCACTTCCATCTTCACCGTGCCGCGGGTCAGCGGCATGCCGGTTTCCGGTACCAGCAGCTTGGCGATCACCAGCGTGGCCGGCGCGGCCATGATCGAGGCGGCCAGCAGGTGCTTGGCGTAGAACGCCTGGGCCGCCGGATCGCCACCGCCGAGCATGCCGACATAGGCGGCCAGCACGCCGCCGGCGATATGCGCCATGCCGCCGATCATCATCGTGAGCAGTTCGGACTGGGTCATCCTGGCGATGTACGGGCGCACCGTCAGCGGTGCCTCGGTCTGGCCGATGAACACGCTGGCGCAGACGCTGGTGGTTTCCGCGCCGGACACGCGCATCACCTTGGTGATGGCCGCGGCCATCACCCGCACGATCGCCTGCATCACGCCCAGGTGGTACATCACGCCCATCAGCGCCGAGAAGAAGATGATGGTGGGCAGCACCTGGAAGGCGAAGATGAAGCCGTAGGTGGACACATCCATCAGGCTGCCGAAAATGAAGTTGGAACCTTCATTGACGAAGTTCAGGATCTTGACGAAGCCTTTGCCGAGCCAGTCGAACACGTCACGGCCGCCCGGCACCAGCAGCACCAGCGCGGCAAAGCCGATCTGCAGGACGATGCCGGTAGCGACCAGCTTCCAGTCCACCGCCTTCTTGTTGTTGGAGAACAGCCAGGTGATGCCCAGAAGCACCGCCAGCCCGAACAGGCCGAAGCCGACCCTGCCCAAACCTTCGACCATGAGTAATCCCCGGGCGTGCCCGCAAAAGACGCAAGCCTAGAGCAGCGGCTTATGCCCGGCAAGAATAATCGGGGCATATGCCCGCAATTGCCGGCATTGCGCCGTTATCGGCAATGTCCACGGTCTTTTCCGCAACCGGCGGCGGGCTACACTGGCGTCCACTCGCGCAAACCCGCGCCGGAATTTGGAGCTTCCCATGCAATACCGTCGTCTCGGCACCTCCGGGCTGCAGCTTTCGGCGCTGTCCTTCGGCGCCTGGGTCACCTTCGGCAACCAGATCGGCCGCAGCGAGGCCCGCAACCTGATCGCCGCGGCATGGGACAACGGGGTCAATTTCTTCGACAACGCCGAGGTCTATGCCCAGGGCCGTGCCGAAGAGGTGATGGGCGATGTGATCGGCGACCTGCGCCTGCCGCGTGACGGCTACTGTGTCTCCAGCAAGGTGTTCTTCGGTGCGGTGGATGCGCCCAACCCGTTGCAGCGCGGGCTCTCGCGCAAGCACGTCCATGACGCTTGCCATGCCGCGCTCAAGCGTCTGCGGGTGGACTATCTGGACCTGTACTACTGCCATCGTCCGGATCTGGACACGCCGGTCGGCGAGACCGTGCAGGCGATGGACACGCTGATCCGCCAGGGCAAGGTGCTGTACTGGGGCACGTCGGAGTGGTCCGGCGCGCAGATCACCGAGGCGGTCGCCTTCGCCCGCGCCAACCACCTGCACGCGCCGAGCATGGAGCAGCCGCAGTACAACCTGCTGCACCGCACGAGGGTGGAGCAGGAGTACGCGCCGCTGTATGCCGATGCCGGGCTGGGCACGACGATCTGGTCACCGCTGGCCTCGGGCCTGCTGACCGGCAAGTACAACGACGGCATCAGTGCCGACAGCCGTCTGGCGACCTCGTCGCTGGAATGGTTGCAGGCCGCGGTGCTGGGTGATCCGGCCGAAGACCGGCTGGGCAAGGTGCGGCGCTTCACCGCGCTGGCGGCCGAGCTGGGTGAATCGCCGGCGCAGCTGGCCATCGCCTGGTGCCTGCGCAATCCCAACGTCTCCAGCGTGATCCTCGGCGCCAGCCGGGTCAGCCAGTTGCAGGAGAACCTGCGCGCGCTGGAGCTGCTTGCACGGGTGGACGAGGCGGCCTGGAAGCAGGTCGAAGCGGCGTTCGCCTGAGGCCGGCTGCGGCAGGGGCGCGCCGGATGCGTGCGCCTGCGGCTTGAAGGAAGTGCCGGGGCAGGCTGATGTCGTCCTGCCGAATCCGCTTGCAATGTTATTGAGAATTATTATCATCAACTCCGTCCCCGTACGGAATCACGTTGATGTCCGCCCAACCTGTCCTGCTCCGCTCCCGCACGCTCCATCTGCCACAACGCCCGGTCCAGCTGCTGCCGGTTGAAGGCATCCTCGACAGTGGCGCCCTGCTCAAGGGCCAGCGCGAGATCCTGATCCGGCATGGCGACAAGCTCTATCGCCTGCGCCATACCAGCAACGACAAGCTGATCCTGACCAAGTAATCCGCAGCACCTCTGCCAGCCGGCGCCCGCTTTGGCGCCACGCCCGCCTGAATCGACCCGCTTCCTCCCCGAGGCCGCAGCCATTGGCCGCCTTGCCCGGGCCCGTTCCTTCGATTGATTCCAGGCACCCATGATCCGTCCAACTGTTCTGAGCGCCGCCCTGTGGGCGGTGTTGTCTCCTGTGCACGCCGAAACCGCCGCTTCGGGCGATGTGCACGATTTCGACCGCGTCCAGGTCACCGCCACCCGCACCGAGCGCGCCGTCAGCGATGTCGCCGCCACCGTCGATGTGATCGACCGCGAGCAGCTGGACAACCAGCTGGTGCACGACATCGCCGATCTGGTCCGCTATGAGCCGGGCATCTCCGTGACCCGCAGCGCCACCCGCTTTGGACTGGGCGGTTTCCGCATCCGCGGGCTGGACAGCAACCGCGTGCTGATCCAGACCGACGGCATCGCCATGCCCAAGAGTTTCGACATCGGCAGCTTCGCCAACGCCAACCGCGATTTCACCGATCTGGAAACGCTCAAGCGGGTGGAGATCGTGCGCGGGCCGGCCAGCTCGCTGTACGGCTCCGACGCGTTGGGTGGCGTGGTCGCGTTCGTCACCAGGGACCCGGCCGACTATCTGGATGAAGGCAAAGACAGCCACGTCGGCCTGAAATTCGGCTATGACGGCGACTGGCAGGGCCTGCTGGGCAGTGCGACCACGGCATTCGGTGGCGAGCGCTGGAGCGGCATGGTCAACATCAACCACCGCCAAGGCCAGGAAACGGGCAACCAGGGCGAGGTGCGCAGCCGCGACAACACCCGCACCGCCGCCAATCCGCAGCAGCGCGACGGGCGCAGCGTGCTGTCCAAACTGGTCTATGCCCCCGACCAGCACCAGCGCTTCCGGCTGACGGTGGAAGGCAATGAGGACAGCACCGATACCGAGGTGTATTCGGCGATCGATCGCACCACGACCACCGGCATGACCGCGCACGACACGCAAACCCGCGCGCGGGTGTCCTTCGCCCATGAGATGGATGCGCTCGACAGCGCGTTCGCCGACAGTCTGAGTTGGCAGCTGTACCGTCAGGACAGCGAGACCACGCAGCTCACCGACGAGCAGCGCGCCAATGGCAGCCGCCGCCATCGCGAGTTCAATTTCGACCAGCGGGTGTACGGGGTGCAGGCGCAGTTCAACAAGGCGCTGCTCAGCGGCACGGTCGAACACGCGCTGACCTGGGGGTTTGACGGTGCATGGACCGAGATCCGCCAGAAGCGTGATGGCTTCCAGGTGCTGGCCAACGGCACGGTCAGCAGCACGATCCTGCCGGACGTGTTCCCGGTGCGTGACTTCCCGGTCAGCAGGACCACCGAGCTGGGCCTGTATGCGCAGGATGAGATGCGGCTGGCCGAGGGCCGGCTGTCGCTGGTGCCGGGCATCCGCGTGGACCACTACCGGCTCAGCCCGGAGATGGATGCGATCTTCGCCGCGGACAACCCGGGCATGCCGGTGGCCTCGCTGAGCAAGACCAGTGTGTCGCCGAAGTTCGGTGCGGTGTGGCGTTTTGACGAGCAGTGGTCGCTGTTTGCCGGCTACTCGCACGGTTTCCGCTCGCCGCCGTACAACGACGTCAATCTGGGTTTCACCAACGTGATGTTCGGCTACACCGCCATCCCCAATCCGGATCTGAAGCCGGAAACCAGCGACGGCGTGGAGCTGGGTCTGCGCTTCATCGCGCCGGTGGCTTATCTGAGCGTGAGCGGCTACTACAACGACTACCGCGACTTCATCGAATCGCAGCGCTACGTCGGCACCAACGCGCAGGGGCTGATGGTGTTCCAGTCGCAGAACATTGCCGATGCGCGGATCTACGGTGCGGAAATGAAGGCCGGAGTGGATTTCGGCGAACTGGCCGAGGCGCTGGAAGGCTGGTCGCTGCGCAGCGCGGTGGCGTGGTCGCGCGGTGACAACCGCACCGGGGACGTGCCGCTGGATTCGATCGATCCGCTGCGCGGCAGCGTCGGGCTGATGTACGACCGGCAGGCGTGGGGCGTGGAACTGGCCGGCAGCTTCGCCAAGCGCAAGGACCGTATCGCCAGTGCCACGGCCTACCGCCCCGGCGGCTATGGCGTGCTGGACCTGATGGCGCACTGGGAATTCGCGCCCGGCGCGAAGGTCACTGCCGGCGTGTTCAACCTGGGCGACCGCAAGTACATCGACTGGTCGGGCATTACCGCCAACCTGGCCGGCAACAGCCCGGTGCTGGACCGCTACACCCATCCCGGCCGCACCGTGTCGGCCAGCCTGGCGGTCTCCTGGTGATTCCAGTGCGTTGATCCCGCCGCGGTACGGCAGTCCCTGCCGGCGGCGGAAACGGATCTCTCCCGGCCACGGATGGCCACTTTCCCTTACCGATACTCCAGAAAGGAAATACCCATGAAATTGCGTTCCGCCAGCGCGTTGCTGCTGTTGGCCGGCAGTGGTGCGGCCAGTGCCCAGGCCGTGGATCCCGCCCGCGACCACGCCAGCATCCTCGCCATGCAGGGCCAGTACACGGTGGACTTCGCCTTCGACGAGACGGTGCTGCTCCAGCCCGGCTACGAACGTGCCGCGGCCATGCGCAGTGGCGGCAACGAGGTGGTGATCGTGGTGGAGGACAGCCCGCACCGCATCGTCCTGCAGCACCTGCTGGTGGACGGTAAAAGCGGCCACGTCACCAAGCACTGGCGGCAGGACTGGATCTATGAGGCGGCCCACCGCTTCGAGTTCAGCGCCGAGCAGACCTGGGCGGTGCGCCCGGTTCCGGCGGCGGTCAGCAAGGGCGCCTGGACCCAGTGCGTGTACGAGGTCAGCGACGCGCCGCGCTACTGCGGCACCGGCACCTGGAGTTACACCAACAACGTGCCGACCTGGACCAGCGACCTGGGCTGGCGGCCGTTGCCGCGCCGCGAATACACCCGCCGCAGCGACTACAACGCGCTGGCGGTGGTCAACCGGCACACGCTCACCCCCAACGGCTGGACCCACGAGCAGTTCAATACCAAGGTGCAGCGCAACGCCGACGGCAGTCAGCTCGAGATCGCCCGCGAGTTCGGTTTCAACGACTACCTCAAGACCACCGAGGTCGACTTCACCCCGGCCTTGGACTACTGGAAGGGCACCGCGCCGTTCTGGGCGCAGGTGCGCCAGCGCTGGGACACGTTCCTGGGCCGGGCACCGGGCGTGCATCTGAAAACCAGGCTCGATGGCATGGCGATGATCATCCCGCTGTTCGAGCAGGCCGAGGCGGTGAAAGGCGGGGCGGCGCTGGACGAGGCGAAGATCGACACGGTGTTCGCCCGGTTCGTCGAACCGGCGGCGATCAGGTAACCCCGAAGGCCCCGCAGCGCGGGGCCTTCCCATATCAGGCGGCGCGGCGGCGCTATTCCTTGAACATCAGCAGCGCCGCGACCACGATCAGCGCGAACGCGGCCCAGTGGTTCCATTTCAGCGGCTGGCCGAGCCAGGTGGCCGAGAACACCGCGAACACCAGCAGCGTGATCACTTCCTGCATGCCCTTGAGCTGCGGTGCCGAGTACACCGCGCTGCCCAGCCGGTTGCCGGGCACCTGCAGGCAGTATTCGAAGAAGGCGATGCCCCAGCTGATGAGGATGACCGTGGTCAGCGGCGCCGACTTGAACTTCAGGTGGCCGTACCAGGCGAAGGTCATGAAGATGTTGCTGGCGATCAGCAGCAGCACCGGATACAGATAGGCGGTGAAGGACGGGGCGGGCATGACCGGGTTCACAGGGGCGGGCAGGCAGCATAGAGCGGTTGCCGGGCCCTTGGGCAACCGGGAAACGGTCGTGTGGAGCGGGTGACGACCGGGCCGGATCTTCACATCGTTTCTACTGCGGCTGGGGCATGTTTCACAAAGCTGAAGAATGAGGAGTCTCCATGCGACAGGCAAAGGAATCGTCCGGCTTGGTGCTGGTCGTCGAAGACAACCGCAATATCTCCGAAATGATCGGTGAATACCTTGAAAGCAAGGGATTCGAGGTGGATTACGCCGCTGACGGTGTGGATGGTTACCGGCTGGCGGCGGAGAATACCTACGACGTGATCGTGCTGGACCTGATGCTGCCGCGGATGGATGGCATCGAGGTCTGCCGCAAGCTGCGCAACGAGGCGCGCAAATCCACGCCGGTGCTGATGCTGACCGCGCGCGACACGCTTGACGACAAGCTCACCGGACTGGGCTTCGGTGCCGATGACTACCTGACCAAGCCCTTCGCGATCCAGGAACTTGAAGCGCGCCTGCGCGCGCTGATCCGCCGCGAGCGCCGCCAGGTCGGTGCCGAGGTGCTGAAGGTGGCCGACCTGGTGCTGGACCCGGTCAGCATGCGCGCGACCCGCGCCGGCAGCGAGCTGCAGCTGTCCCCCATTGGCCTGCGCCTGCTGACCATCCTGATGCGGGAATCTCCGCGGGTGGTCACCCGGCACGAGATCGAACGCGAGATCTGGGGCAATGGCCTGCCGGATTCGGACACGCTGCGCAGCCATCTGTACAACCTGCGCAAGATCATCGACAAGCCATTCGACAATCCATTGCTGCATACCGTGCAAAGTGCCGGCTACCGCATCGCGGATATCGCGCAGCCGATGGGTTGATGGATGAAGGTGTGACAGGGGGGCACATCATCCGTGGAAGCGACAGCCGCCGCGCCGTGCGCGTGGCGGCTGTGGCGTGCATGTGCAGGCATCCGGCGGCGGGTATCGCTCCCGGCCACGCCGCGCGCCGGTGGCGTGCATGATGCGGCCCGGCCTGCCACAGCGGATCAGGACCATCTTCATCGTGCAGGCGCTGCTGGCCAGTCTGGTGCTGGTGGGCGGCTATGCGCTTTCGCTGCTGGCCTGGCAGGACCATGGCGCTGCGATCCACGAGCAGCTGCAGCAGGAGGCCGCGCATTACTGGAAGCTGCACGAGGCATCGCCCGCGCAACCGCCGCCTGATACGTACGGCATCCGCGGCTATCTGCTGCAGCCCGGACAGCCGGACCTGTCGTTGCCGGGTGAATTGCGTGCGCTCTCCAACGGTTTCCATGAACTGGAAAGCACCGGCCAGCGGGTGCTGGTGGATGAGCGTGCGGCGGGGCGGCTGTATCTGGTTGCCGCGCCGGCACCGCGGGGGGATGCCACGTTCTGGCGGGGCGTCGTCCCGCTGTTGCTGACCCTGCTGGGCATCTATGCGATCTCCTGGCTGGCCTGGCGGGCCTCGCAGCGCAGCGTCACGCCGTTGAGCTGGCTGCTGCAACGGGTGTCGCAATGGGATCCGCGCTATCCCGACGCCGATGAGCTTGCACCGGAGCGTTTGCCCGCGGAAATACAGGGGGAAGCACGGCAGTTGGCGGCGGCGCTGCACCTGCTTGCCAAACGGATCGGCCAGTACGTCACCCGTGAGCGCAACTTCACCCGTGATGCCAGCCATGAGCTGCGCACGCCGTTGACCGTCATCCGCATGGCCAGTGACATGGCACTGGGGACGCCGGACCTCGATCCACGCCTGCAACGCAGCCTGGGCCGCATCCAGCGCGCCGGGCGTGACATGGAGGCGGTGGTCGAGGCGTTCCTGATCCTGGCGCGGGAGGTGGATGTCGAGCCGCAGGCGGAATGGTTCGAGGTGGCCGATATCGTCCGCTATGAGGTCGCCAGTGCCCGCGAGGTGCTGGATGAGCGTCCGGTCAGCCTGGAGATCAAGGTGATCGACGATATCCCGCTGCTGGCTCCGCCACGGGTCACCCATGTGGTGATCAGCAACCTGCTGCGCAATGCCTGCACCTATACCGACCGTGGCCGCATCCGGGTCGAGGTGGGCAACGGCAAGGTGGTGGTCAGCGATACCGGCATCGGCATGTCACCGGAGGCGCTGGCCAAGGTGTTCGAGCCGTTCTTCCGTGCCGAGCCCGGGCGTCAGCAGGGCTCCGGACTGGGACTGCCGATCGTGCGCCGCCTGTGCGAACGCTTCGGCTGGCGGATCGAGCTGGAAAGCACCGCCGGGCAGGGCACCACCGCCACGGTCCACTTCCGCTGACCGGGGCCGGCCCATGGTGGTGGCGAAGTGGCCAGGCGCTTGTGGCAGAATCTGCGGTCGTTCCCGCCTTCCCGGTGTTCCACAGTGGTGCCATTTCCTTCCATGCGATTGATCCGCGGCGTTGCCGCACTGGACACTGTCTGCCATGGCGGATGAAACCGGGCATATGCCACGCGGCCCGGGCCGCATCCTGAAAGCCGCCAAGTGGTCCTGGCAGGGCCTGTGCGCGGCCTGGCTGCATGAATCCTCGTTCCGTCTGGAGGTCTGCCTGTTCCTGGTGCTGGCGCCCGTGGCGCTGTGGCTGGGGCAGGGGCCGGTCGAGCAGATCCTGCTGATCGGCTCGATGTTGCTGGTGATGGCCATGGAGCTGGCCAATTCGGCGATCGAGGCGGTGATCGAGCGCTATGGCCCGGAGTACCACGTGCTGGCTGGCCGCGCCAAGGACATGGGATCGGCGGCCGTGTTCGTGCTGATGCTCAATGTGCTGCTGTGCTGGGGGCTGTTGCTGCTGCCCCGCCTGTTCTGATTTCAAGCCGGCGCCGGGCGGCGCTGGCAGTCTGCTCCACTGAAGGATTTTCCGCATGTCTCTCGCGTTTCTCGCCGACCCGAACGTCTGGGTAACCCTGTTCATGCTCAGCGCACTGGAAATCGTGCTGGGTATCGACAATCTGGTCTTCATCTCCATCGCGGTCGGGCGCCTGCCCGAGCACAGGCGTCCGCTGGCACGGCGTGTCGGCATCGCGGTGGCCTGCGTCACCCGCATCCTGTTGCTGATCTCGCTCGCCTACCTGGCGCACATGGAGAAGAACCTGTTCAGCGTGGCCGGCATGGCGATCTCCATGCGCGACCTGGTGCTGATCATCGGCGGCCTGTTCCTGCTCTACAAAGGCACCGTGGAAATCCGCGAGCTGGTCAGTGGCGGTGAGGATGCCGACCCGACCACCACCAAGGCCACGGCCACCTTCGGCATGGTGATCGCGCAGATCGCAGTCATCGACATCGTGTTCTCGCTGGATTCGGTGATCACCGCCGTCGGCATTGCCGATCACGTGCCGGTGATGGTCTGCGCGGTGTTGCTGGCGGTGGCGGTGATGTTGCTGGCGGCCAATCCGCTGGGCCGTTTCATCGATGCCAACCCGACGGTGAAGCTGCTGGCGCTGGCGTTCATCCTGCTGGTTGGCGCGGTGCTGGTGCTCGACGGTCTGGACGTGCACGTGCCCAAGCCCTACATCTACGCGGCGATGGGCTTCTCGGTGATGGTGGAGTGGCTGAACCTGCTGATGCGGCGCGGTGCCAAGGCCCACCAGGTGCCGGGTTCGGACAACTGGTAAAGCCATCGACCGCTTGGCCGGCAGCGCGCCGGTCGCGGCAGTCTCCCCAGGGGCCGGCACATGCCGGCCCCTGGCGTATGCACCGGTTGAACACCGGCCGTGGCATGCTCGGCGCTCCTGCCGTCAAAGGATCCGACCATGCGCCAGCTTTTCCGCCTGATGTTGCTTGCCGTCGCGGCGATCTCGATTTCCGGGTGTGGCTACAACGCCATCCAGCAGAAGGACGAGGCGGTCAACGCCGGCTGGTCGGAGGTGGTCAACCAGTACAAGCGCCGCGCCGACCTGATCCCCAACCTGGTCAACACCGTGCAGGGCTATGCCCAGCAGGAGCGGCAGGTGCTGACCGAGGTGACCAACGCCCGCGCCAAAGTCGGGCAGATCCAGGTCAATGCCGACGATGCCGATTCGCTCAAGCAGTTCCAGCAGGCGCAGGGCGAGCTGGGCAGCGCGCTGTCGCGGCTGCTGGTGGTCAGCGAGAACTACCCGACGCTCAAGTCCGACCAGAATTTCCGCGACCTGCAGGCGCAGCTGGAGGGCACCGAGAACCGCATCACCGTGGCCCGCGGGCGCTATATCCAGCTGGTGCAGGACTACAACACCTTCATCCGCTCGTTCCCGCAGGTGATCACCGCCAAGCTGTTCGGCTACAAGGCCAAACCCAACTTCACCGTCGACAACGAAGCGCAGATCGCGCAGCCGCCGACCGTCGACTTTGGTACGCCGCCGGCCGCGCCGCAGCCGACGCCGCCGCAGCCCGCCCCGGCGCAGTGAGCCGCCCGCGATGAACGAGGTGCTGCGCCGGTGGGGCCTGTTGCTCTGCCTGCTGGGCCTTGGCTGGGCAGGTCCGCTGGCGGCCCAGCAACTGGCGCCGATTCCGCCGCTGGATTCGCCGGTGGTCGATACCACCGGCACCCTGGATGCCGCGCAGAAGCATGCGCTGGAGCAGCAGGCGCTGGCCCTGCGGCAGCGCAAGGGCAGCCAGCTGCAGGTGCTGATCGTGCCGACCACGCAGCCGGAGGACATCGCCCAGTACGCCACGCGGGTGTTCGACCAGTGGGCGATCGGCCGCAAGGGCGTGGACGATGGTGTGCTGCTGGTGGTGGCCAGGGATGACCGGCGGGTGCGGATCGAACCGGGTTACGGGCTGGAAGGGGCGATTCCCGATGCGATCGCCAACCGGGTGATCCAGGAGTACCTGGTGCCGCATTTCCGCCAGAACGACTATGCCGGCGGTATCAGCGCCGCCACCGGGGTGCTGGTCGGGCTGATCGACGGCGAGGCGTTGCCGGCGCCGGTGGCCAGCAACCGCAACGGTGGTGATGGCGGTGATGGGGTGTTCTTCATGGCCCTCCTGATCGGCCTGTTCGCCTCGGCGATCATCCGGATGCTGTTGTCCCGGCGTTCGCGCCCGGTGCGCGGGCTGGTCGCGGGTATCGTCGCCGGTGTGGCAGGGCTGCTGCTGGTGTCGATGGTGGGTGGCGGGATCGCCGCGCTGGTGGCGTTCTTCCTGTCCTTCGGCAATCCGTCGCGCGGTGGCTTCGCCCGCGGTGGCGGCTGGGGCGGTGGCGGCTTCGGGGGCGGTGGATTTGGCGGGGGCGGCGGCTTCGGTGGCGGCGGCTGGAGTGGCGGCGGTGGTCGTTCGGGAGGCGGTGGCGCCTCGGGGAGCTGGTGATGCGCTGGTTGCGGCATATTTTTGCACCCTCGGCCCATTCGGTGTTCCCGGAAGCCAGCCTGGAGCGCATCGCCCACGCCATTGCCGACGGCGAGCGCACGCATGGCGGGCAGGTGATGTTCGCGGTCGAATCGGACCTGGCGTTGTCGTCCTTGTGGAAAGGTGTCACGCCGCGACAGCGTGCCGGGCACGCCTTCGCGCTGCTGCGGACCTGGGATACCGAGGCCAACAACGGCGTGCTGGTCTATTTATTGCTGGCCGACCACGCGATCGAGATCGTCGCCGATCGCGGTCTGCATGGGCGTGTCGAAGCGCAGCAGTGGCAGCGGATCTGCACGCATCTGCGTACAAAGCTGGGTGAGGGCGAGTACGAGGCGGCAGTACTGGCCGCCATCGCCGAGGTTTCGCAGTTGCTGGCGCGGCACTTCCCGGCCGACCCGGAGCGGCCGCGCGGCAATGAATTGCCGGACCGCCCGCAGCTGATCGACGGGGCGGGCGGTTGACGCGAGAATAGGGACTCGTTCGCCACTGCGTGCCCACATGATCCATCTCCACGACATAGACCCCGTCGCCTTCTCGCTGGGGCCGATCAAGGTGCACTGGTACGGCATCATGTACCTGCTCGGTTTCGCCGCCGCCTGGTGGCTGGGCCGTGTGCGCATCCGCGCCGGGCGGCTGCCAGGTGTGGACATGAACGGTTTTTCCGACCTGCTGTTCTACAGCATGCTCGGCGTGGTGCTGGGCGGGCGCATCGGCTACATGCTGTTCTATGCCAGCGCCGACTGGCTGGCCAACCCGATGATCCTGCTGCGGGTGTGGGAAGGCGGCATGAGTTTCCACGGCGGACTGCTGGGCGTGCTGATCGCCGGCTGGTGGTGGACGCGCAAGCACAGGCTGCACTTCTTCGACACCATCGATTTCGTCGCGCCGCTGGTGCCGCTGGGCCTGGGGTTCGGCCGACTGGGCAATTTCATCGGGGGCGAGCTGTTCGGCAAATTCACCCATGCCGGCTGGGGCGTGATCTTCCCGCAGGCACCGCTGAAGGACATTCCCGCGGGTCTGCCGAGCATGCAGCAGCTGATGTCGGCTGCGCAGATCCAGCAGGACTACACCGCCGGCCTGCTCAACCAGTACGCGCGCCATCCCTCGCAGCTGTATGAAGCGCTGCTGGAAGGGCTGGTGATGTTCGTGGTGCTGTGGGCGTTCTCGATGAAGCCGCGTGCCCGCTATGCGGTGTCCGGCCTGTTCGCGTTGTTGTACGGCAGTTTCCGCTTCCTGGTCGAGTTCGTGCGCATGCCCGACAACGGCGTGTATGTGGCGTTCGACTGGCTGACCCGCGGGCAGATCCTGAGCCTGCCGCTGATCGTGCTGGGGCTGGCACTGCTGGTGCTGTCGCGGCGTGCGCCGGTGCTGCAACCGCTGCTTCCGGCAAGGGGAGAAAAGGCATGAAGCAATACCTGGGACTGCTGCGGCACGTGCTCGAACACGGCAGCGAGAAATCCGACCGTACCGGCACCGGCACGCGCAGCGTGTTCGGCTGGCAGATGCGCTTCGATCTGAACGAAGGCTTCCCGCTGGTCACCACCAAGAAGCTGCACCTGCGCTCGATCATCCACGAGCTGCTGTGGTTCCTGAAGGGCGACACCAATATCGCCTACCTCAAGGACAACCAGGTGCGGATCTGGGACGAATGGGCCGACGAGAACGGCGACCTCGGTCCGGTCTACGGCAAGCAGTGGCGCAGCTGGGCGACTGCCGATGGTCGCGAGATCGACCAGATGCAGTGGCTGGTCGATGAGATCAAGCGCAACCCGGATTCGCGGCGGCTGGTGGTCAGCGCCTGGAACGTGGGCGAGCTGTCGCAGATGGCGCTGATGCCGTGCCACAACCTGTTCCAGTTCTACGTGGTCGACGGCAAGCTCAGCTGCCAGCTGTACCAGCGCAGCGGCGACATCTTCCTCGGCGTGCCGTTCAACATCGCCAGCTACGCGCTGCTCACCCACATGGTGGCGCAGGCCACCGGCCTGGGCGTGGGCGATTTCGTGCACACGCTGGGCGATGCGCACCTGTATTCCAACCACTACGAACAGGCGCGCGAGCAGTTGTCGCGGCAGCCGCGCGCGCTGCCGACGTTGTGGCTGAACCCGGAAGTGACCGACCTGTTCGGTTTCACGTTCGATGACATCCGCATCGATGGCTACGATCCGCACCCGGCGATCAAGGCGCCGGTGGCGGTGTGATGAAGCTGTCGATGATCGCCGCGCTGGACCGCAACCGGGGTATCGGTCAGGACAATGGCATGCCGTGGCACCTGCCGGATGATTTCAGGCACTTCAAGGCGCTCACCCTCGGCAAGCCGATCCTGATGGGGCGCAAGACCGCGCAGTCACTCGGCCGCGCGCTGCCGGGCCGCACCAACCTGGTGTTGACCCGCAGCGGCCAGGTGC
Organism: Stenotrophomonas sp. JC08; assembly: GCF_052180205.1. NCBI lineage: Bacteria > Pseudomonadati > Pseudomonadota > Gammaproteobacteria > Lysobacterales > Lysobacteraceae > Stenotrophomonas > Stenotrophomonas sp. JC08. Next base: position 559,625 of record NZ_CP197473.1, read on the forward strand.
CGTTCGCCGGGATGCAGGCGGTGGCGTCGCTGGATGAGGCCAAGGTGATTGCCGCAGCCGAGGGTGCCGGCGAGCTGTGCGTGATCGGCGGTGGCGAGATCTACCGCCTGTTGCTGGATCAGGCCAGTGACCTGTACCTGACCTGGGTGGACACCGAGGTGGTGGCCGACACGCATTTTCCGGAAGTGGATCCTGCGCAGTGGCAGGAGGTGGACAGCCAGCCGCACGCCGCCGACGAGCGGCATGCTTTCGCCTTCCGCTTCGCGCACTACGTGCGGCGCTGAAGACGCCCGGGGCGCAGGGGAGCCGCTACGAGACCATCGGCGATCTGCCGATGGTCCGGATTTCATTCGCCGGGAGCGGGCTTGTGCGGATTGCCGCCAGGTTGGCTGGTGCCGTTATTGCCGCTAGTGCCGCCACCCCGAGGCCGATGCCGGCGCGGGCGTCGGCGCTGTTCTCCACGCTCGTTGCCATTGCCATTGCCGTCGGGGCGCGGCGCGGCGCGGCGCTCCGGTTGTGGTTTGCGCGGCGGCTGCACGCCGGACACCACTGCCGGCATATCGCGGCCGGGAACCTGCACCACGCGCAGTTCCTCGCTGTCCAGCTGCAGCGCGGTGAGCTTGCCGCCCCAGACCGCGCCGGTGTCGATGGCGTGCACGCCCTGGGTGATGGTCAGGCCCAGCGCCGACCAGTGGCCGCAGACCATTTTCAGCTCACGCTCGACCCGGCCCGGTACTTCGAACCACGGGTACATGCCTTGTGCCTGGGTGCCGGGCGTGCCCTTGTCTTCCATGCCGATGCGCCCGCTGGGCGTGCAGTAGCGCATGCGGGTGAAGATGTTGATGATCGCGCGCGAGCGGTCATAGCCGCTCAGGCCCGGCGACCACGCCGGCTTGTCGCCATACATGTTGCGGAACAGCTTGCGGTAACCGTTGCCGTGCAGCTGCTGCTCGACTTCACGCGCATGCTTCTCGGCCAGCGCCACGGTCCACTTCGGTGCCAGCCCGGCATGGAACATCATCCAGCCCAGCTCGCGGTCCACGTGCACCAGCTTCTGCAGGCGCAGCCAGTCCAGCAGCACGTCGCGGTCCTCGGCCAGTACCACGCGCTGCAGGTCCGGATTGACCTTGCGCTGTTCTTCCTCGCTGCGTGCGCCGATGGCCAGCAGCGACAGGTCGTGGTTGCCCAGCACCACCGCGCTGTGCTCACGCAGCGAATGCACCAGCCGCAGTGTCTCCAGCGACTGCCCGCCACGGTTGACCAGGTCGCCACAGAACCAGAGCCTGTCCGCGGCCGGGTCGAAGTTGATCTTTTCCAGCAGCCGCCGGGTGACGTCGTAACAGCCTTGCAGGTCGCCAATCGCCCAGATCGCCATCAGTGCAGCGTCCTGGGAATGGACAGCACGAACGGCGCGATCGGCGCGGCGAACTCGGTGCCATCGTCGGCCAGCATGTCGTAGTGGCCCTGCATGGTGCCGCGCTCGGTGCCGAGCATGACCCCGGAGGTGTAGCGGAATTCCTCGCCCGGGCGCAGCCGTGGCTGTTCGCCGACCACACCCTCGCCATTGATGTGCTCGACCCGCCCTTCGCCATCGGTGATGCGCCAGTGGCGGCTGATCAGGCGCGCGGGGACGGTGCCACGGTTGTGGATGCGGATCGTGTAGGCGAAGGCGAAGCGCCCGTCTTCAGGTGCCGACTGGTCGTCGACGAAGCGGGGCGTCACTTCGATCTCGATCGCGTAGTGGCGGGAATCTTCCATGGGGGGGAGTGTAAGCAAAAGCAGGTGATCGGATGGTGCGGTAACCGCACTCAGGCGTGTGGTGCGTTGGCCAGACGGATGAAGTCGTCCACTTCCAGCTGCTCGGCACGCATATCGCTGCGCACGCCGGCCGCTTCGAACTGGGCCTCGTTGATGACGCCGTTGAGTGCGTTGCGCAAGGTCTTGCGGCGCTGGCCGAAGGCGGCCTTGACCACTTCGGCAAAACGCTGCGGATCGTCGATAGCGACCGTGGCCGGGTCGCGCGGCACCAGCCGCACCACGGCCGAATCCACCTTCGGCGGCGGCCGGAACGCGCCCGGCGGCACCACGAACAGCGAGGTGACTTCACAGAAAGCCTGCAGCATCACGCTCAGGCGGCCGTAGACCTTGCTGCCGGGGGCGGCGGCCATGCGGTCGACCACTTCCTTCTGCAGCATGAAGGTCATGTCCGAAATCGCCGCGGCGTGTTCCAGCGCATGGAACAGGATCGGCGAGGAGATGTTGTAGGGCAGGTTGCCGACCAGGCGGATCTGCGCAGCGCCGGCCAGTTCGGTGAAATCCACCTGCAGCACGTCGCGATGGACGATGGTCAGCTCGCCCAGCGGTGCGGCTGCGGCGGTGAGCGGCGCGATCAGGTCGCGGTCGAACTCGATCACCGTCAGCTTCGGGTGGCGGCGCAGCAGCGGGAAGGTGATGGCACCCTGGCCCGGGCCGATCTCGACCAGGCGGTCGCCGTCTTTCGGGTTGACCGCCAGCACGATCTTCTCGACGTAATGCGCGTCGGCGAGGAAGTGCTGGCCCAGCTGTTTCTTGGCGGGCGCGGTGAAACCGGCGCCGGTACGCGGGGAATGCGAGGAATTCATCGGGGAAGTTTACGGTGAGCGGCCAGCTGCGCGCACAGTGCGGTGGCGGCGAACAGGCTGGAAGGATCGGCGATGCCCTTGCCAGCCAGGTCCAGGGCGGTGCCGTGGTCCACCGCCACGCGCGGGTAGGGCAGGCCCAGGGTGATGTTGGTGGCCTGCTCGAAGCCGCTGTACTTGAGTACCGGCAGGCCCTGATCGTGGTACATCGCCAGCACCGCGTCGAAACCGCGCAGCTTGGCAGGCAGGAAGGCGGTATCGGCCGGCAGCGGGCCGATCAGCTCCATGCCTTCGCCGCGCAGCTGTTGCAGCAGCGGGATGATCACCTCCAGTTCCTCGTGGCCGAGGTGCCCGTCCTCGCCTGCGTGCGGATTCAGCCCGAGCACGGCGATGCGCGGCGTGGCCAGGCCGAAGTCGCGGCGCAGCGCGTCGTGGGTGGTGGTGATGACGGTGCGCAGGCTGTCGGCGCGGATCGCATCGGCAACAGCGCGCAATGGCAGGTGGGTGGTGGCCAGCGCGACCCGGATGATGTCGTTGGCCAGCATCATCACCACCTCGACCCCCGCCTGTCCGGCCAGCAGTTCGGTGGTGCCGCTGTAGGCGATGCCGCCCTCATTGATGACCGCCTTGTGCACCGGGCCGGTGACCACGCCGTCGAGCGTGCCCTCCAGACAGGCGTGGCCGGCACCGAGCAGGGCGTCGATCACCGCGCGCGCATTGCGCGGATCGGCCTGGCTGAAATGCGACGGAACCGCATTGCGGACTTCACGCAGGCGCAGGTCGCCGGGCGCGCGGGCAATCGCGCTCTCCGGCAGCAGCTGCAGCGGCAGGTCGAGCGCGGCGGCGGCGGCCTGCAGTGTGTCCGGGTCCGCAAACGCCAACAGCCGGCAATCGCTGCGCGGCTGTTGGGCAAGGCGGATGCAGAGTTCCGGGCCGATCCCGGCGGGCTCGCCCGGGACCAGAGCGAGCTGGGGGATCATCGGTCAGGGCTGCTGCGGGGAATCGGCCGTGTTCTCGGCACGGTCGCCACTGCGGAAGCTGACATAGGCATCGCCACGCAGTTCCTGCAGGAAGCGGTTGTACTCGTCTTCCAGCTTGCGGCGGCCGATGGTCTCGCGGATCTGTGCGCGGCGGTTGTCATCGCCCACATCGGTCTGGCGCGTGGCCACGCGCTGGACGATATGCCAGCCGGCATCGGTACGGAACGGTGCGGTCACGCCACCGTCGCTGACGCTTTCAACCTGCCGGCCGAAATCCGGACCGAACGCGTCGGCCGGGAACCAGCCCAGGTCGCCGCCCTGTCCGCGGCTGTTGGCATCATCGGAGGATTCCTTGGCGACGTCCTGGAAATCGGCGCCGCCGGCGATGCGCGCGCGCAGGGTTTCGATCCTGGCCTTGGCCGCGGCTTCGTCAAGCTGGTCGGTCACGCGCACCAGGATGTGGCGGGCATGGAGCTCGGTCACGGTCTGCGCGGCGCCCTGGCTGCTGTTGCGCACTTCGACAAGCTTCAGCAACTGGAAGCCGCTCGGGCCGCGGATCGGGCCAAGCACGTCGCCGGCCTTCAATGTCTGCAACTGGCTGGTGAATGCGTTGGGGATTTCATCCACGCTGCGCCAACCCAGGTCGCCGCCTTCCAGTGCGTTGGGGCTGTCGGAATAGCGCACCGCTGCGGCGGCGAAATCCAGCTCGCCCTTGTCCAGCAGCGCCTTGATGCCGTCGATCTTGCTCTGCCCGGTGTTGATCTGCTCGGCGCTGGCGCCGTCCGGTAGCGCGACCAGGATGTGCGCAAGGTGGTACTGCACGTCGTTGGCGCTCTGCTGGGCCAGCGCCGCATCGACCTCGCCCTCGCTGACACTGATGCGGCTCTGCGCGAAACTCTGGCGCAGGCGCTGGGTGGTGATCTCCTCGCGCACCGAGTTGCGGAAATCGGCAAAGCCGATGCCATCCTGGGCCAGACGCTGGCGCAGGCCGTCCAGGTTGGTGCCATTCTGCTGGGCGATGCTGTTGATGGCGTGGTTCAGCTCCTCGTCGCCGACGCGCACGCCACTGCCTTCGGCGCGCGCGACCTGCAGTTTGACCAGCACCAGGCGCTCCAGCACCTGCCGCTCCAGAACCGCGTCCGGCGGCAGCTGGGCTTCACGTCCGGCGTACTGGTTCTTGATGTTGCTGACCGCACGTTGCAGCTCGCTCTGCAGGATCACGTCTTCATCGACGATGGCGGCGATGCGGTCCAACGGCTGCGCCTGCTGCGCAAGCACGGGGGCGGACACGCCGGAGAACGCCAGCACGGTGGCGAGTAGAGCAGGGAGGGTTCTGGTCATGGAATCAGGTTCGGATCGTAGTCGTCATCGTTCGCCTCGATATTTGCGGGCGGAACGAGGTACAGGTCGTCTCGGTTGTAGCCGAGAATAGCACGGCGCAAGGTGCGGTCCGTGTCCTGGCCGACCGAGCTCAGGCCCTTGAGCACGAACTCGACCTGGAAGGAGTTGTTCATATCGCCTTCGCGGTTCTTCACGTAGCGGCGCGCCAGTGCGCGCACGGCCAGGCAGCAGCTGTCCCACTGCACGCCGCCGATGATTTCCAGCGGTTTGCGGTCGGCTTCCAGCAATGAATAGTAGTAGCGGCCCACCACGCTCCAGCGCGGGTTGATCGGATACAGGAAGGAGAAGTCGACCTGCTTGAGCTGGTCGGCGCCATTGCTGGGGTTGCGGCGATAGCGGTAATTGAGGTTGATCACGCCATCTTCGGGGAACAGATAGCGGGCGCGCAGGCTGGCCAGGTCTTCCTTGCGGAACTTGGGGTTCCACTGGTAGCTGGTGCCCAGCGTCCAGCGGTCGGTGACGGCCCAGTTCATATCGGCCACCCAGGCCGACTTGCCCTCGTGCACGACCGGATCGCTGGGGTTGAGCGTGACCCGGGCGTCGTCGAAATAGGTGATCTGGCCGATGCTGGCCGACAGCTTCTCGCGGCCGTCGGCCTGGCGGATCAGGCGCGTGGTCAGGGCCGCGGTCAGCTGGTTGGCGTCGTTCTGGCGGTCGGCACCGGTGTAGCGCGAGTCGCGGAACAGCTGCCCCCAGCTGAAGGTGAAGGCACGGGTGTCGAACAGCGGCAACTCGCTCTGGTCGCGATACGGGGTGTTCAGATAGAACAGCCGCGGCTCCAGCGTGTGCAGGTAGGACTTGCCGTCCAGCGTGGTCTCGCGGTCGAAGAACAGGCCCATGTCGATGCTGGTGATCGGCATGTGGCGGGTCGGCGAGACGTTCCCGCGCAGCTGCTCGGGTGTGGCGGTGTTGGGGTTGATGCCGGCAGCGACCAGCTGCTTGCGGCGGATATCGTCGGCCAGTCCACGCTCGAGGTCATAGGCGGTGTAACGCCAGGCCAGGGTCGGGGTGATGTACCAGGCGGCACCGGCCAGCGGCATCGACACGTACGGTTTGATATCCAGGCGCGAGCCGCCGGGCATTTCGGTAACCACGCCGTTGCGCACGTACTCGCCATCGGCATCGATACGCTTGCCGTGCACGTCGTCATGGGTGAAACGCACCGCTTCGGCGTAGATGCCGGCTTCCAGCCAGTTGCCGAAGCTTTCCTCCCAGGTGCCGAACAGCCGCGGCTGGCGGCTGTAGGGCAGGGCGCGTTCGGTCAGCGTGTAGTCGGTCAGCTGCCAGTGGTCGGCCATGAGGCCGGCGGTCCAGCTGCGGCCGGTGCCATACAGGCCCGCGGTGCTGCTGAGGTTGGAGGAGGTGATGCCGTAGAGGCGGTTGGCGAAATCCTCGACATAGCGCTCGTCGCTGACCCAGGCCAGATTGGCGCGTGCCTGCCAGTGGCGGTCGAGGTTGTGATAACCCCGGAATTCGACCTTGCCGCGATCGCGGTCGCGCAACGAGTCATTGGCCATGTAGGTCGTATCCAGTTGACCTTTGCCACCGGGATAGAGGTAACGGAACTCGTTGTCCAGCAGCAGCCCGCGCTTGCTCATCCAGCGCGGGGTCAAGGTGTCGTCGTAGTTCGGCGCCAGGTTGAAGTAGATCGGCTGCGCGTAATCGAAGCCGTTGCGCCCGGACAGGCTCAGCTTGGGATACAGCAGGCCGGTCTGGCGGCGGTCATCGATCGGGAACTTGAACCAGGGGGCATACAGCACCGGCACCTTGCCGATATGCAGCACCGCGTTGCGGGCGGTGCCGAAGCCTTCCTCGTTGTCCACTTCGATCTGCGGCGCGACCAGCTTCCACACCGGCTGCGAGGGATCGCAGGTGGTGTAGGTGGACTGGTGCATCTGCCCGATCGAACCCTGCAGGTCGATCGATTCGGCGCCGCCGTTGCCGCGGCGTGACACCAGCTGGTACTGGATGTTGCTGATCTTGTGGCTGTCGCTTTCCTGGTTGCCCTCGGCGCGCTCGGCCACCATGCGGATCGAGGAGTCGGAGTAGCGGACATTGCCCTCGGCGATGTAATTGCCGGTTTCGGTGTCGATGCGCAGGTTGTCGGTGCCCATGAACTGGTCACCGCGCTTGAGGATCACGTTGCCCTGGTACTGCGGAACCGTGCTGGTGCCGCTGAGCTCGTTACCTTCGATATCGGTGGGCAGCTGGTCGCGGGCTGCGGCGGCGGCCTTGTCGGCTTGTGGGGCCTCACTGAAGGCCGGCAACACTTCGGTGGCCGGGCACAGGCCCCAGTTCACCGGCTTGTCATCGGCCATGGCCGGCAGGCAGATGGCGATGCTCAGAGGCAGGGGGAGCAGACGGAGGGCTCGGCGCACGCGGTTGGGTTTCAGGGAAAACGGCCGCTAGCTTGCCGTATCGCCCGCAACGGGGCAATGAAGACGGGCCGGGTGCGGGTGGCGGGATTCAGCGTCCGGCCGGTTGCGCCATCAGCGCCTGGACGTGGGCCACGCTGCACTCGCGCAGCGCCTGCAGGTCGTAACCGCCTTCCAGCATCGATACCACCCGGCCGCTGGCGTGGCGGTCGGCGATGCCCGCCAGCTCCTTGCCGAGCCAGTGGAAATCCTCCGCTTCGAGCATCAGGTCGGCCTGCGGATCATGCATGTGCGCGTCGAAACCGGCGGAGATGAACAGCAGCTGTGGGCGGAAGGCGTCGATCTGCGGCAGCAGGTCGTCGGCCCACACATTGCGGAAGCGGAAGCCGTCGCTGCCGGGGGGCAGCAGGATGTTGCAGACGTTGCCGACGCCGCGTTCGCGCATGTTGCCCGAATACGGGAACAGCCCGGACTGGTGGGTGCTGTAGTAGGCCACCTTCGGCTCGGTCTCGAAGATGGCCTGGGTGCCGTTGCCGTGGTGGACGTCGAAATCGACGATGGCGATCCGCTCCAGGCCGTACTGGTCGCGGGCGTAGGCGGCGGCCACGGCGATGTTGTTGAACAGGCAGAAGCCCATCGCGGTATCGGCGGTGGCGTGGTGGCCGGGCGGACGCACCGCGCAGAACGCCCGGCGCTGGTTTTCTTCCAGCATCACCGCATCCACCGCGGCGACGCCGGCGCCGGCCGCGTGCAGGGCGGCGGTGGCCGAGCCGGGCGAGGTGAAGGTGTCCAGATCGAGGCGCCGCAGTGGCGCGGTCTGCACCTGGAGCACGTCGTCGATCAGTTCGCGTGCATGCACCCGTGCCAGTTCGCCGAGTTTGGCTGGTGGTGCATCGCGCCACTCCAGTTGCGCGGGAAAGGCCTCGCGCAGGACGGCGATGACCGCCTGCAGACGTTCCGGCGACTCGGGATGGTCGCTGCCGGGGTCATGCTCAAGGCAGGCGGGGTGGGTGAATACCAGCATGGCCGCACTGTATCCGTCGGCGCCGCCGGCTGTGCGACGCCGTTGAAGGGGAGGTCAGCCGTGGCGGCGTTCGTGGTTCCACAGCACTTCGCCGTGGCCATCGGCGCGGGCCAGCACGCGGGCCAGCACGAACAGCAGGTCCGACAGGCGGTTCAGGTAGCGCACCGCTTCACCGCGCACCTCTTCCACCCGGGCCAGCGCCACGGTTTCGCGCTCGGCGCGGCGGACGATGGTGCGGGCCAGGTGGCAGCGCGCGGCGCCTTCGCCGCCGGCCGGCAGGATGAAATCCTTCAGCGCCGGCAGGTCGTCGTTGTAATGGTCCAGATGCTGTTCCAGCGCGTCGATGTCGGCGGCATGGATCGCGGCGTGGCCGGGGATGCACAGCTCGCCGCCCAGGTCGAACAGCTGGTGCTGGACGGTGGTCAGCAGGGCACGGATGTCGTCGGGAATCTGCACGGCGAGCAGTACGCCGATGGCCGAATTGGCCTCATCCACGGTGCCATAGGCGTTGACCCGGGCCGAATCCTTGCCGGTGCGGCTGCCATCACCCAGGCCGGTGCTGCCATCGTCACCGGTACGCGTGTAGATCTTGGAAAGTCGGTTGCCCATTGCGCTGCGCCCGCCTCAGTGGGCGACGCGGCCGGCGGCCGGCTGCTTGCGGATGGCCTCGACGGCAACCTGCACCAGTGCGGCAGCGCCGACGTACATGGCGGCAGTCCGCGTGTACGGCAACAGCCAGTCGGCATAGTTCCTGGCCCAGCCGGCAAAGGTCGGCTCGGCGACCACGGCGCTGGCCCAGTAGAAGCTGCCCTGGGCGATCAGGTGGCACAGCGCCACCGAGCCGACCAGGCTGGCGGCCAGCAGGCCCAGCGACTTCCAGCTGGCGCCGGCATAGCCGCGACGCAGCAGCATGCCGCCGGCCCACATCGCGAAATACGCGGGGATCAGCATCCAGTAGGCGGCCGACACGCAGTAGTGCTGCCAGAAGCTCATGCCCTGGCTGGAGATCACCGCCCAGTCCACCGCCACCGCCAGGCCCATCAGCAGCGGGAATGCCCAGCGGCTCCAGCTGCGCAGGTAGAAGCCGCCGATGAAGAACACCGCCCAGGACGCATCCGGGACCGGTGCGAAATGGTTGAGGCGGGTGCCGGCCATCAGCAGTACGAGCAGGGACAGGACGAGGGTGCGTTGGACGTTGGCGGTCATGGCGGTGATCGGTTTCCGTTAATCAGGCGGTCATTCTAGCCGCAGTGGCGGCGGACCGGTGGTGCGCCGCGGCGGGCGCGCTGCGGCCAATCCGCCGGAGCGAGCCTTTATCATTGCCGCATGAGCAAGAACCATGACGTAGTGATCGTTGGCGGCGGGCTGGTCGGTGCCAGCCTGGCCATCGCGCTGGACCGGCTGGGGCTGGATGTGGGGCTGGTCGAGGCCACACCCGGCGGCACCCTGCCGGCGGTGTTCGACCAGCGCAACCTGAGCTTCGCCGCGGCCACGGTCAACGCGCTGGGTGCGTTGGGGGTGATGCAGAAGCTGGCCCATCCGGGTGGCCCGATCCGCCGCATCCATGTCAGCCGTGCCGGCGATTTCGGCCGGGTGGTGATGCGCGCGGAGGATTACGGCCGCGAGGCGTTCGGCCAGGTGGTGGTCGCGCGTGATTTCGGTGAGGCACTGGAGGCGCGCTTGGCGGAATTGCAGCACCTGACCCGCTACCGGCCGGCGATGTTCGTCGCGCTGGGCGACTGCGCCGATGGCCGCCGCGAGGTGGTGATTGCCGGCGACAGCGGCGAGCAGCGCCTGCGGGCGCGGCTGGTGGTCGGTGCCGATGGCACCCGCAGCGCGGTGCGGCAGGCACTGGGCATCGACATCACCGAGCACGACTACCGGCAGACCCTGTTCGTGGCCCGCGTGCGCGCGGCCAAGGCGCCGGATGGCAGTGCCTGGGAGCGTCTCACCGATAGCGGACCGACCGCCTTGCTGCCGCGTGGCGACCGCCATTACGGCGTGGTCCACGGCGTGGCCCGCGACCAGGTCGAGGCGGTGATGGCGCTGGACGAGGCGGCGTGGTTGGCACGGCTGCAGGACGCGGTGGGCTGGCGGGCGGGGCGGCTGCTGGAAAGCGGCCCGCGCAGCGCCTATCCACTAATCCAGGTGCTGGCACAGAAACTGGTGGGCCAGCGTGCGCTGCTGCTGGGCAATGCCGCGCAGACCATCCATCCGCTGGGTGCGCAGGGCTTCAACCTGGGCCTGCGCGATGCGCTGACGCTGGCCGAACTGATTGCCGGTGATGCCGCCGATCCGGGCAGTGACGCCCTGCTGCAGGCCTATGTGCAGCGGCGCGGGCCGGATCGCGAGCAGACGCTGGCGTTTTCCGATGGACTGGCGCGGCTGACCAGCAATGCCGCGCCGTTGCTGCGGCCGTTGCGCAGCCTCGGGCTGGTTGCCGCGGCGCAGGCCGGCGCGGTGCAGTCGTTCCTGGTCGGCGGGGCGATGGGATTCCGCGGGCAGGTGCCCGAACTGTGCAGGAGCGAAGTGCGATGAGCCGGCGCGGGCAATGGGATGCGGTGGTGGTCGGCGGCGGCGTGGTCGGCGCGACCTGTGCGCTGGCGTTGGCCGGGGAAGGCTTGCAGGTGGCACTGGTGGAGGGCCGCGAGCCGTCGCCGTGGTCGCCGCAGCGGCCCGACCTGCGGGTGTTCGCCTTTGCCGCCGACAACGCCGCGCTGTTGCAGTCGCTTGGCGTCTGGGCGCAGATCGAGCGCGGGCATGTGTGCCCGTACCGGCGCATGACCGTGTGGGACGCCGGTGGTGGTGGCGACCTGGGCTTCGATGCGGACACGCTGGGCCGGCGCGAGCTGGGCTGGATCGTCGAGAATGGCCTGCTGGTAGACCGGCTGTGGGCGGCGCTGCCGGCGGCCGGGGTGCAGGTGTACTGCCCGGCGCGGGTGGGGGCGATGGAGCAGGACGCGCACAGCGTGCGGCTGCGGCTGGATGACGGCCGTCGGGTGGAGGCGGGTGTCGCCATCGCCGCCGATGGTGGCGAGTCCACCCTGCGCCGGCTGGCCGGGCTGGAGGTGTCGCGGCAGGACTACGGCCAGCGCGGCGTGGTCGGTTATGTCGACAGCGAACTGCCCAACCAGGCCACCGCCTGGCAGCGTTTCCTCGATACCGGCCCGCTGGCGGTGCTGCCGTACGAAAAGCATCGCAGCTCGATTGTCTGGACCCTGCCCGATGCCGAGGCCGAGCGGGTGCTGGAGCTGGACGATGCCAGCTTCGCCCGTGAGCTGACCAATGCCTTTGCCGGACGGCTGGGAGCGATGACGATGGCCTCGCCGCGCGCGGCGTTCCCGCTGCGGCTGCAGCTGGCCAAGCGCTATGTCGCCGGCCGCGTGCTGACCCTGGGCGATGCCGCGCACGTGGTGCACCCGCTGGCGGGGCAGGGCGTGAACCTGGGCGTGCGCGATGTGGCCGGGCTGCGTGATCTGGTGCGCGAGGCGGCACAGCGCCGCCAGGATTGGAGCTCGCCGCACCGCCTGCAGCGCTGGGCGCGTACCCGTCGCAGTGAGAACAGCGTGGCCGCCTACGGTTTCGATGCGATCAACAGCGTGTTCTCCAACGACGAACTGCACCTGACGCTGGCACGCGGTGCGCTGCTCGGTCTGGCCGGGCGCGTGCCGCCGCTGCTGTCGCTGTTCTGGAAACGCGCCTCGGGGCTGTAGGCGGGCGGAGGCTGGCCTCGCAGCATCGGCGCCGGCGCCACGGCGGCGCCTGTCCGGGACTCAGTCCTTCAGCCAGCCGGCCAGCTGTTCGCGCGTCAGTCTGCCGCGGCGGTGGCTGTCCAGCGCATTGAATTCATCGGCCAGCGCCGGGTTGGCCTGCGCCTCCTCGCGGCTGATGAAACCGTCACCGTCCACGTCCAGCGCGGTGAAGTCGATCCGGTAATCGCCGATCACGCTGTCCGGCTGGATCGAACGCACCGTGACCTCGGCCTGGCCGGGGGCGGTCAGCACGCGGGTGGCGTGGGTGACCCGGCCGGTGGCGAGCGTCTGCTCGCGGACATTCACGGGCGTGTCCTGCAACGGCACGGTCACGGCGGTGTCGCGTGGCGCGGTCTGGGCATGGGCCGCGTTCACGGCCAGCGGGGCCAACAGGATCAGGGCTAGGCGGATGGCGTGGTGCACGGGGAACCTCGTTGTATGGGGAGTGGCCGCCTGCCGGTAACCGCCTTGGCTGATGCTTCATCCAGCCTTCCAACTGTGCCTTGCTCAGGCGGCCGGTGTGGTGGGTGTCGAGCGCATCGAACTCGCGCTCGAGGGTGGGGTTGGCCTGGGCTTCGGCGCGGCTGATGAAGCCGTCGTGGTTGCGGTCCAGCGTGGCGAAGTCGATATGGTAGTCGTCCCGGATCGAATCGGGCTCTTGCGAGGTCACCGTCACCGGCGTGCCGTTCTCATCGAGGGTGACCTTGCCGGTTTCCTGGGTGAACGCGGGCAGGTTGGCGGCGCACAGCAGTGCAGCGGAAAGCAACAGGCGCAGCGTTATCATCGCATGACTCCCTGGGGTGTGGTGCGCCGGTGATGCTCGCCCTACGGGAGTTGACGGCCCATGCAATGCGAATAAAGGTTGTGCTGCGTTCAGCCCGGAATGAACGGGAACACCAGTTTCAGCAGGCCTTTCAGGCCACCTTCGGCGGTGTTGGCGATAGCCTTGGCGCCGAGGCTGTTCAGCGCGCGGCGGGCATCGGTCCAGCGCAGCTGGGTGATGTCCTTTTTCAGCAGTTCGGCCACTTCCTCCGAGGCCGGGGCCAGCTTCTTCAGCGCCGCCAGCGTGGCCTGCGCATCGGGTTGCAGGTAGTTCCAGCGTTCGGCGATCTGCACCAGCGTGTCGAAGCGCACCGCCACTACTTCGCGGTTGCGCTCGTACACGGGAATGGCGCCGACCTCGAGGATGGCCTGCTCGAAGCGCTGCGCATCGTCGGGGTGTTCGATGCGGATGGCCAGGAAGCCTTCCTTGCGGCTGCGCTCGGTGACGTGCCTGGCGCCCGCGCGAAGGTTCTCTTCAGTCAGCACTGTGGCGACGATGCGCTGCAACGCGGCCTCGCCTTCCTCCGGCACCAGCGCCCGCCAGCGGGCGTAGCCGTCGCGGCGCAGCCCTTTCACCTTGGCCGGGGTGACCCGCAACCGCAGCGCCACGGCGGCGTTGGAGTCGCTGCGGGCGATCGCCCCGTCGCGTTCGAGCAGGATGAAGATCAGCAGTTCCAGATCGCGCTTGGTCAGCGACTGGAAACCCTGCAGCAGGGTCAGCCGCAGGAATTCATTGCCGAAAGCGGCCGGGTCGTTCAGTTCGATCGCGTGCATTGGTTCTCTCCCATGGCGTGCAGCATGCCCGATCACCGTTGCGCCAGCTGAGACGCGCCGGGCTCAGGGCGAGGCGGGGCGCTGGCCGTATTCGCGCCCGGGCCGGTCGGCCTGGAAGGTCTCCACCGCGCCCCGGTCCTGCAGGGTGACGAACACCTGGCGGCCATCGGCGCCGCCGAACGCCAGGTTGCTGGGCTTGCGGCCCTTGAGTGGAACCTCGCGCAGCAGGGTGCCGTCCGGTGCCACCACCGCCACGGTGCCGGCGTCATAGCGGGCGATGTACAGGTTGCCGTCGGCGTCGCAGCGCATGCCGTCCATGCCGTGCTCGTCGAAGCGGATCAGCAGGCGCTTGTTGGAGATCGCGCCGGCCGCATCCAGGTCGTAGACCCAGACATTGCGCTGCACGCTTTCATTGACATACAGGCGGCGGCCGTCGGGGCTGACCTCGATGCCGTTGGTGGTGCCCATGCCGGCTTCGAGCAGCTGCACGCCGCCGTTGCGGTCGATCCGCCACAGCTGGCCGTCATCGACCTTGGCCCAGTTGGGATCGCTGGCGTAGAGCGTGCCGTCCGGGGCCAGGGCGATATCGTTGGGCTGGTGCGCGTCGGGCAGGTGGGCGAACACACTCACCGCCCGGGTGGCCGGATCCACTTTGAGGATGTTGTGGCGCGGGTAGTCGGCCACGAACATCGCCCCGTCGGCGCCGAAACGGATGCCGTTGCCGATGCTGCCGGCGGGCAGCTCAATGAACAGTGCTGCGTTGCCCTGTTCATCGACCCCGCCGATGGTGCCGTCGCGGCCGATATTGACCACGTACAGCGCGCCGTCCGGGCCGCTGGCCGGGCCTTCGATACCGGACGTGAACACGCCATCGGCGACATGGTCACGGGCGAGGAAGTCGGCCGAAGCGGTGGCACAGGCGCTCAGGCCGAGGGACAGCAGGGCGGCGGCGGGGCGGATCAGGGCGATGCGGGAAATGGCGGCGTCCTCCTCAGTAGCAGGAGGTCGAGTGTGCCAGAGGCGTGAAGTGCTGCCGAACCCGGTTGCGCCGGCAACCGTGGCACTCAGCGCCGCGGTGCGGGCGTGGCGAACACCGTGATCTCCTCGCGGTCGTGATACAGCTGCTTGGCGCGGACGGTCAGCGGCCGGCCTGCCTGCCCGGCGAACAGGTCCAGGCACAGCCGGGTCTCGTCCCAGCGCTTTTTCATCGGCAGTTTCAGGTTGAAGATGGCGTGCCTGCACCAGCCCTCGCGGAACCAGGTGGCCATGCGCTCGGCCACCTTGCGCGGCTGTTCGACCATGTCGCAGACCATCCAGTCCAGCGGGGTTTCCGGCTTCCAGTGGAAGCCATCGGCGCGCAGGTGTTCGACCAGCCCGGTGTCGAGCACGTGCTGGCGCAGCGGGCCGTTGTCGATGCTGGTCACGTGCAGGTGCTGGCGGGTCAGCACCCAGGTCCAGCCGCCGGGTGCGGCGCCGAGGTCGGCCGCGCGCATGCCGGGTTGGACCAGTGTTTCGCGCTCTTCCGGGGTGAGCAGGGTCAGCAGCGCCTCGTCCAGTTTCAGTGCCGAGCGCGAGGGTGCGTCGGGCAGCAGTTTCAGGCGCGGAATGCCCAGCGGCCACGGCGCGCTGTCGCGGGTATCGGCGACGGTGACAAACGCGTGGGTGCCATCGACGAAGACGATGTGCAGGCGCGGCAGCTTGCTGTTGTCCTTGTCGGTGAGCAGCCCGGCCTTGCGCAGCGCCGGGCGCAGCGCGTTGCCGAAGCTGCGCGCCAGTCCGGCCAGCGGCTTGCCGGCGTCCGAATCGGGATGTTCCACCCACAGCTCGCCAAAGTGCGGCTGGCCTTGCAGTGCGGCGATGATCGGGGTGATGCGGTCGGCCGGGTCCAGCTGCGGCAGCTCGGCCAGCACCCGCAGCTTCTGCCGGGCGAAGATCAGTTCGCGCCAGGGCAGGCGCTCATCCAGTGCCTGCGCCTCGTCGGTGACGAACACCACGTAGCCGTCATTGCGGTTGGTGCGCGCGTAGCCGGCGATGCCGGCCAGTCCGGCGCGCTGGTTGAGTTCTCCGGCCAGTTCCGGTTCAAAGCCCTGACGGCAGTAGCACAGCAGGCCGGTCATCGTGATTCCTTGGGGATGCGGGGGTGTTGGTTGCCGGCGTGGTGAAACGGTAGCGCCGGCAAGCGGGCGTGCGTCAGTAATGTGCGCCGTTGGTCAGGCCATAGCGGTGCAGCACCGCGCGGGCGGCCTCGCGGTTCAGGCCCTGCACGACCTCGATGCCGCGCCTGTTCAACTCGCCGACCCAGTCGGCCGGCAGCGGGCCTTCATCGAACGGGGTCAGCTCCTCGACATCGGCCGAGTTGGCGCCGATCAGCAGGCGGTCGATGCCGGCCCACACCGTGGCGCCATAGCACTGGCAGCACGGCTGCGAGGAGGTGGCCAGGGTGACCGGCGACAGCACCGCGTTCAGGCGCGGGGTCTGCAGCCGCTGCTGGGCCAGCATGTAGGCCATGTTCTCGGCGTGGGCCAGCGAAGTGCTGTGCGGCACCACCCGGTTTACCGCGGCGGAGATGATGCGGTCATCCGGGCCGAACACCGCCGCGCCGAACGGGCCGCCGGTTTCCGCCTCCACGTTCAGTCGCGACAGCTCGATCGCCAGTGCGACCTTGGCCGCATCGCCCGGATAGGTGCGCTGGCTGTCGATGGCTTCGTGGATCCAGGTGGGAAGGGTGAGATGGACTTGCGCGTACAGCATCAGTGTTCGGTTTCCGGGTTGGTCGTGAGCGGGCGGCGCAGCGGGTTGGCCGGGGCCGGATCGGCCCGGCACTGGCCCTGCAGGCAGCGGCAGCCCTGGATTTCGGTGAAGCCACATACGCCCATCATGCCCTGTGCCTGGCAGCGCGCCTGTACCCGGCCGGATCGGTGGGGCTGGTGACATTGACGCAGGCCGGGTACGCGCCGCAGCAATTGCCGACGTTCTTGACCGTGCAATCGGCATCGCTGCGGCAGCTGCGGTCGATCACTACGGCTGCCGGTGTGGTGGCGGCGGGTGGAAGTGACGAGGTGGAGGCCGGGGCGCTGCAGGCGCTGAGCGCCCACAGCAGCAGAATGAGCAGGACAGGCAGGCGGAGCATGGCGGTTTCCTGTTCGCGGACGGGGCCATGGTAGCCCCGTCGGGAAAGCAGGCGACCGCCGCCCAGCGAAGCGGCCCGGTCGCTGACGGTCAGCCGGCGGTCCAGGTGTCGCGCAGGGTCACGCTGCGGTTGAACACCGGCTTGGCCGGTGAGTGGTCGCGGCGGTCGGCGACGAAGTAACCGGTGCGCTCGAACTGGAACGATTGTTCCGGTGCGGCACAGGCGGCGGCCGGTTCGATATAACCGGTGACGACGGTGCGCGATCCCGGGTTCAGGTAGTCGCGGTAGGTCTTGCCCTCGGATTCGTCGTCCGGGTTCTCCACCGAGAACAGGCGGTCGTACAGGCGGATCTCCGCTTCCACCGCATGTTGTGCGCTGACCCAGTGGATGGTGCCCTTGACCTTGCGATTGGCCCCTTCCATGCCCGGACGCGATTCCGGATCCAGCCAGCCGCGCAGCTCGACCACGTTGCCGGCCTCGTCCTTGACGACCTCGTCGACGCGGGCGATGCCGGCGCCGCGCAGGCGCACTTCACCGCCCGGCACCAGCCGCTTGAAGCCCTTGGGCGGGACTTCGGCGAAGTCCTCGCGTTCGATCCACAGTTCACGGCCGAACGGCACCTCGCGGCTGCCGAAGCTCTCGTCCTTGGGATGGTTGCTGAAGCTCAGGGCTTCGGCGTGGCCTTCGGGCAGGTTGGTCAGCACGAACTTCAGCGGATCGATCACCGCCATGCGGCGCGGCGCGGCACTGTCGAGCACCTCGCGCAGCGCGCCTTCGAGCACGCTGAAATCGATCACCGAATTCTGCTTGGAAATACCGCAGCGTTCGACGAACAGGCGCATCGCCGCCGGGCTGTAACCGCGCCGGCGCAGGCCCTGCAAGGTCGGCATGCGTGGATCGTCCCAGCCGTCGACCAGCTTTTCCGACACCAGCGCATTGAGCTTGCGCTTGCTCATCACCGTGTAGTTGATGTTCAGCCGCGAGAACTCGATCTGGCGCGGCTTGCCCGCCTCGCGCGGCAGCCCGGCATCGACCAGCGGCTGGGTCAGCGCAGGGTCATGGGCCAGGTCGACGTTGTCCACGCACCAGTCGTACAGCGGGCGGTGATCCTCGAACTCCAGCGTGCACAGCGAATGGGTGATGCCCTCGACCGCATCGCCCAGCGCGTGGGCGTAGTCGTACATCGGGTAGATCGGCCACTGGTTGCCGGTGTTCTGGTGCTCGACGTGCTTGATGCGGTAGATCGCCGGGTCGCGCAGGTTGATGTTGCCGCTGGCCATGTCGATCTTGGCGCGCAGGGTGCGGGTGCCGTCGGGGAACTCGCCGGCGCGCATGCGCGCGAACAGGTCCAGGTTCTCCTCGACGCTGCGCTCGCGCCAAGGCGAGTTGCGGCCCGGCTCGGTCAGGCTGCCGCGGTACTCGCGCACCTGTTCCGGCGACAGGTCGCAGACATAGGCCTTGCCATCGCGGATCAGCTTCTGTGCGGCCAGATAGAAGGTCTGGAAGTAATCCGAGGCATGGCGCAGCTCGTTCCAGGCAAAGCCCAGCCAGCGCACGTCGTCCTGGATCGCGGCCACGTATTCGGGGTCTTCCCTGGCCGGGTTGGTGTCGTCGAAGCGCAGGTTGCAGACCCCGTCGAACTCGCTGGCGATGCCGAAGCTGGTGCAGATCGCCTTGGCGTGGCCGATGTGCAGGTAGCCGTTGGGCTCGGGCGGGAAGCGGGTCTTGATCGCGGTGTGCTTGCCGCTGGCCAGATCCTCGCGAACGATCTGGCGGATGAAGTCCCGCTTTTCGGCAGGAGCGTTCTCCGGCGTGGCGTCGGCGGTGGGATGCAGGTTCTCGGACATGGAGGCACAGCGGTATTGGGAGACCGCAAGTTTAGCCGAGCCGCGCACCGGCTGCCGCCAATGGGCCTATGCTCGACTTCCCGCCACTGCCGCCGCGCCGCGCATGAGCCGTCCTGTTCTGGTGATAGGCAACAAGAACTACTCGTCCTGGTCGTTGCGGCCGTGGCTGCTGTTGCGCCAGGCCGGCGTCGAATTCGAGGAGGTGGGTCTGCTGCTGGACACGCCCGGCTTTGCCGCCGAGGCGGCCCGGCATTCGCCCACCGGCAAGGTGCCGGTGCTGCGCGATGGCGACCTTGTGGTATGGGATTCGCTGGCGATCTGCGAGTACGTCAACGAGCGCTGGCTGGAAGGGCGCGGCTGGCCGGCCGCGCGGGAACAACGCGCGCTGGCACGGGCTGCGGCGGCGGAAATGCATTCCGGCTTCACCGCGCTGCGCACGCAGTTGCCGATGAACAGCCGGCGCCGTCCCGATGCCTATCGCTGGGATGCCGCCGCGCAGCACGACATCGACCGGGTGCAGGCGCTGTGGCGCGACTTGCGCGGTGAGCACGGTGCCGACGGTGAGTTCCTGTTCGGCACGTTCGGTATCGTCGATGCGATGTTCGCGCCGGTGGCGATCCGTTTCGACGGCTACGGCGTGGACGTGGACGACACCGCGGCGGCCTATATGCAGGCGCTGTTCGCCTTGCCGGCGCTGCGCCAGTGGCGGCAGGCGGCGGCCCGGGAAGCCGCGACGGTCGCCGCCACCGATTCGCTGTGCCAGCCGCACTGATACGGAGGAATGCCATGCAACTGGTCTACCAGACCGACAACCTGTTCGATGCGCACCTGCTGAAGCACGCGCTGGAGGATGCCGGCATCCCGGCCTTCGTGCTCGGTGAATCGCTGCTGGGCGCCGGTGGCGAATTGCCGCTGTTCGGCGTGCTGCGGGTCTGCGTGCCGGATTCGGCCCGGCCCGAGGCCGAGGACATCATCGCCGCGCTGGCCTTGGACACAACCGGCGTTGCCCCCATCTGTGATGACGATGACGTGCCGGGACTGCTGCCGGCCTGAGGAGGACGAACATGCTGGGAATCGGACAGGGGCTGCTGGGGATCGGCGCCTTCAAGCAGCGCCTGCCACGGCCGGAAGAGGCGTTGCCGGGCCGCGATACGCCGCTGCCGCTGCACAACGTGCACTTCGTCAATGGCCAGCCGTTGCGCGGTGAATTCGCCGGGCTGGACGTACTGGACGTGGCGCTGGGCTGCTTCTGGGGCGCCGAACGGAAGTTCTGGCAGCTGCCCGGCGTGATCAGCACCGCGGTCGGCTACCAGGGCGGTATCACCCCGAATCCGCGCTACGAGGAAGTCTGCTCGGGGCTCACCGGCCACACCGAGGTGGTGCGGGTGGTGTTCGATCCGGCACAGGTGACGCTGGAAACGGTGCTGCGCACGTTCTGGGAGAACCATGACCCCACCCAGGGCATGCGCCAGGGCAACGACACCGGCACCCAGTACCGCTCGGCCATCTTCTGCCATACGCAGGAACAGTACGACGCGGCAATCGCCGGTCGTGACGCCTACCAGCAGCAGCTGCGCGCGGCGGGCTATGGCGACATCACCACGGAAATCCTCTTCCCGCCGCCGCCGTTCTACTACGCCGAGGACGACCACCAGCAGTATCTGGCCAAGAACCCGGGCGGCTATTGCGGCATCGGCGGCACCGGCGTGAGCTGCCCGGTCGGGCTGGGCCGGTGAGCTGATGGACGCGGCGCCGCGGCAGCTGCTGGTGGTGTGGCATTCCTTCACCGGCGCGACCCGGGCGATGGCGCAGGCCCTGGTGGAGGCGGCGGTTGAAGCCGGCGGTGATGACGTGCGGGTCAGCCTGCTGCATGCCCCGGACGCCGGCGCGGAAGACGTACTGGGCGCCGACGCGGTGGTGTTCGCCACGCCCGAAACGCTGGCCTCGATCAGCGGGGCGATGAAGGATTTCTTCGACCGCAGCTATTACCCGCTGCTGGGCCGCTGCGACGGCAAGCCGTATGCGGTGCTGGTGTGCGCCGGGTCCGATGGTCAGCCGACCATCGCCCAGCTGCGCCGTATCGCGCTGGGCCTGCGGCTGCGGGAGGTGGCCGAGCCGCTGCTGGTATGTACCCACGCGCAGACGCCTGAATCGATCACCGCGGCCAAGACGCTGCCGGAGGAACAGCTGGCGCGAGGCCGCGAGCTGGGCGCACTGCTCGGCGCCGGGCTGGCGCTGGGGATTTTCTAGCGCGCAAGCAAAAAGCGGTGTGCATTGCGCGGCCCCTGGTGGGCAAGGCCGTCGCAACCCACACCGCTCCGTGCTGAAGCGTGTTGCCTGGAGTCAACGCGCCAGTTCGTCGGCGATGCGCGCGCGCAGCGTCTGCAGGTCCTTGGCGAAGGCGTCGATACCGGTGGCCAGTTTTTCGGTCGCCATCGGATCGGCGGCCATGTCCGCATCGAACCTGGTTTCATCGATCGCAGCGATGGTCACCGTCTCGGCCGCCGAGGGACTGAGCTTGCGCGGCAGTTCGCCAAAATCGGCGTCGAGCTTTTCCAGCAGATCCGGCGAGATGGTCAGGCGGTCGCAGCCGGCCAGTGCTTCGATCTGCGCGGTGGAGCGGAATGAGGCGCCCATCACCACGGTCGGCGAGCCGCGGCGCTTGAACTCGGCATACACGCCGCGCACGAACTTCACGCCCGGGTCCTCGTCGATGCTGGCCGGGGTCTGGCCGTTGGCCACATACCAGTCCAGGATGCGGCCGACGAACGGCGAGATCAGGAACGCGCCGGCTTCCGAGCAGGCCAGTGCCTGGGTCGGGTTGAAGATCAGGGTGAGATTGCAGTCGATGCCTTCGGCCTGCAGCACGCGCGCGGCTTCCACGCCGGCCCAGGTGGCGGCGATCTTGATCAGCACCTTGCCGCGGGGCACGCCGGCCGCTTCGTACATGGCGATGAACTCGCGCGCCTTGGCAATCGTCGCGGCGGTGTTGTGCGCCTGGTCGGCATCGACCTCGGTGGAGACGCGGCCCGGCACCAGCTCGGCCAGCATCGTGCCCACGCCCACCGTCAGGCGGTCGACCACGGCCTTGGCCACGTCCTGCATGTCACCGGACTGGGCACGGCCCCACTGCAGCTCGCGTTCGATCAGGCCGGCATAGACCGGCAGGTCGAGGGCTTTCTTCACCAACGTGGGGTTGGTGGTGCAGTCCACC
The DNA here is from genome assembly GCF_052180205.1 of Stenotrophomonas sp. JC08. Lineage (NCBI taxonomy): Bacteria > Pseudomonadati > Pseudomonadota > Gammaproteobacteria > Lysobacterales > Lysobacteraceae > Stenotrophomonas > Stenotrophomonas sp. JC08. Next base: position 581,562 of record NZ_CP197473.1, read on the forward strand.
GGCTGCAGGCGTTTGATGGCGTCGTAATCGCCGGTATCGGCGACGACGACGGACAGTTCGCGCAGCTGGGCGAGCTTGGAGGGGGCCTGGGTCATTGCATGTTCCTGTGCAGCAGGCTGGCGCGTGGCGCTCAGCGGTGGATGTCGCCCGCGGCTTCGGGCTGGTAATGGACGGCGGTCACGCGCAGGCGCAGCTGACGGCCGCCGGGGGCGGTCCAGTCGATGGTCTGGCCGACCGACAGTCCCAGCAGGGCGCTGCCGACCGGCGCCAGCACCGACACACGACCCTTGTCGAAATCCGCTTCGTGCGGATAGACCAGGGTCAGGGAATGGGTTTCGTTGTTGAGCTCGTCAACGCAATCCACGCGCGAATGCATGGTGACGATGCCTTCGGGGATTTCTTCCGGCGGCAGCACCTGGGCGCGCTCCAGCTCCTGGGCCAGGGCGATGGCGGCCGGATGCCGGCTCAGCGCCGGGGAGTCGAGCAGGGCCTCCAGGCGGGCAATATCACGGACAGAAACGATGATCGACGGCGGCAGACCGCTGTGGCTGGTCATGGGAATTCCTTATCTGATTGAAAAACAAGCAAAAGGCGACGCTTTTCGGCGCCGCCCATGGCTGTATTGTGAAAGTGACGCGGGCCGGGAAGCGGCCCTGTCACGATCATGGGGCCGGCCGCGTCCGGATGCAATGCGGGCCGGCACCCTATTCAGTGGCGATGCCGGTTCAATCCGGATCGAGAACGAGCAGGTGCCCGGGCAGTTGCGCGAACAGGGCGGCCAGTTGCTGCAGGAAAGCGCCGGTGGCCGAACTGCGCCGCCACACCATGGCGATGCGGCGGTTGGGCAGTGGCTTGCCTTCGAACGGGATGAGACGGATGTTGGGCGAGCGCGCCACCGGCGGCTTCACCGCCAGCATCGGCAGCAGGGTGACGCCGACGTTGGCCGCGACCATCTGTCGCAGGGTTTCCAGGCTGGTGGCCTGGAATTCGGATTTCTCCAGCGCCCCGGCGAGGTGGCAGACATCCAGCGCCTGGTCGCGCAGGCAGTGGCCGTCCTGCAGCAGCAGCAGGCGCTGCTCGGACAGGTCGTCCAGGCTCAGCGAGCGGTGTGCGGTGAGCGGATGGCCTTCCGGCGCGGCCAGCACGAACGGCTCCTCGAACAGGAATTCGCAGTGCAGCTGGTCATCGTTGACCGGCAGCGCCAGCAGCGCCGCATCCAGCTGGCCGTGACGCAGCTGGGTCAGCAGCACATCGCTTTTTTCCTCGACCAGCAGCAGCTCCAGCTGCGGGAAGCGCTCGCGGATTTGGGGGATCACGTGTGGCAGCAGGTAGGGGCCGAGCGTGGGGAAGATGCCCAGGCGCACGGTGCCGGCTTCGGGATCGCGCGAGCGGCGGGCGGCCTCCTTCAGCTGTTCGGCTTCGGCGACGATGCGGCGCGCGCGTGCGGCGGCCTCGCGTCCGGCTGGGGTCAGCATCACCTTGCGCGGGGCGCGTTCGACCAGCGGCACGCCGAGTTCTTCCTCCAGTTTCCGGATCTGGGTGGACAGCGTCGGCTGGCTGACAAAACAGGCTGCCGCGGCACGGCCGAAATGCTTGTGTTCGGCCAGCGCCACCAGGTACTTCAGGTCACGCAGATTCACGGCGGGCTCCGCTCAGGAAGGGGAACAGGGAAAGGAGCGGGGGCTGTCGGGCTCCCGCTCCTGTGCAGTCACGTGGCGATGGCTCAGGCGGTTTCAGCAACCGCCGTTGCCACGGCCGGTGCCGAGCTGCGGATCAGGTGGTCGAACGCGCTCAGTGCCGCGGTCGAGCCGGCGCCCATGGCGATGATGATCTGCTTGTACGGCACCGTGGTGCAGTCGCCGGCGGCGAACACGCCCGGCACATTGGTCTGGCCGCGGTCATCGATCAGGATCTCGCCACGGTTGCTCAGTTCCACCGTGCCCTTGAGCCATTCGGTATTGGGCAGCAGGCCGATTTGCACGAAGATGCCTTCCAGCTCGACCCGGTGCGAGTCGCCACCGGTGCGGTCGGTATAGACCAGCCCGTTGACCTTCTGGCCGTCGCCCAGCACCTCGGTGGTCTGTGCGTTGAGGATCACCTTGACGTTGGGCAGGCTGTGCAGCTTGGCCTGCAGCACCTGGTCGGCGCGCAGCTGGCTGTCGAACTCGAACACGGTGACGTGGCTGACGATGCCGGCCAGGTCGATGGCGGCCTCGACGCCGGAGTTGCCGCCGCCGATCACCGCCACGCGCTTGCCCTTGAACAGCGGGCCGTCACAGTGCGGGCAGTAGGCCACGCCCTTGTTGCGGTACTGGTCCTCGCCGGGCACGTTCATCTGCCGCCAGCGTGCGCCGGTGGACAGGATCACCGTCTTCGATTTCAGCGAGGCGCCGTTTTCCAGCTGGACTTCCACCAGCCCGTCGCTGCCGGCCGGCACCAGCTTGCGGGCGCGCTGCAGGTTCATGATGTCCACCTCGTACTCGCGCACGTGCTGCTCCAGCGCCGCGGCCAGCTTCGGGCCCTCGGTGTGCGGCACCGAGATGAAGTTCTCGATCGACATGGTGTCCAGCACCTGCCCGCCGAAACGCTCGGCGGCCACGCCGGTGCGGATGCCCTTGCGCGCCGAATAGATCGCCGCCGCCGCGCCGGCCGGGCCACCGCCCACCACCAGCACGTCGAATGCGTCCTTGGCGGCGATCTTCGCCGCTTCGCGCTGGGTCGCGCTGGTATCCAGCCTGGCGACGATCTGCTCCAGCGACATGCGCCCGGAATCGAACATCTCCCCGGCCTGGAACACCATCGGTACCGCCATCACCTGGCGCTGCTCCACTTCCTGCTGGAACGTCCCGCCCTCGATCACCGTGGTGCTGATGTTCGGGTTCAGGATCGCCATCAGCGCCAACGCCTGCACCACGTCCGGGCAGTTGTGGCAGCTCAGCGACATGTAGACCTCGAAGGCGAACGTGCCGTCGATGGCCTTGATGCTGTCGATCGTCTCCTGCGACACCTTCGGCGGATGGCCGCCGGTCCACAGCAGGGCCAGCACCAGCGATTCGAACTCGTGGCCCAGCGGCAGGCCGGCAAAGCGCACGCCGTGGTCCTGGCCTTCGCGGGCGATCACGAACGAAGGCCTGCGCGCATCGGTGCCATCGGCGTCGAGGCTGATCTTGCCGTTGCCGGCGGCAACGATGTCGTCCAGCAGGCCACGCATCTCCTGGCTGGCGGCGCTGTCATCGAGCGAGGCGATCAGGCGCAGCGGCTGGCGCAGCAGGCCCATGTATTGCTGCAACTGGGTCTTGAGGGTGTCGTCGAGCATGGGGCAACTCCTTCGTCGAGGCAAAACGGGGGGAGGGCGCGGGTTGTCTGGCAACGCGCCGGTAAAGGTAGGGGTGAACCGCAACGTGCGTGACCGGCTTGCTTGCACGCCGCTGGCTGGCGTCAGACACGTTGCGGTTCACCCCCACGCCCGCCGTCAAGGCGGGGTGGGAGTGCCGTGGCAAGGAGCCCGGCGAAGGGCTCCTCTCCACGGCGGGTGGGCAGTTAGATCTTGCCCACCAGGTCCAGCGACGGGGTCAGGGTCTTCTCGCCTTCCTTCCACTTGGCCGGGCACACTTCGTTCGGGTGTGCGGCGGTGAACTGGGCGGCCTTCAGCTTGCGCAGGGTCTCGGAGACGTCACGGGCGATCTCGTTGGAGTGGATCTCCAGGGTCTTGATCACGCCTTCCGGGTTGATCACGAAGGTGCCGCGCAGGGCCAGGCCTTCTTCAGCGATGTGCACGCCGAAGGCGTTGGTCAGCTGGTGGGTCGGGTCGCCGACCAGCGGGAACTTGGCCTTGCCCACGGCCGGCGAGGTTTCGTGCCACACCTTGTGCGAGAAGTGGGTATCGGTGGTCACGATGTAGACCTCGGCACCGGCCTTCTGGAACTCGGCATAGTTGTCAGCGGCGTCTTCGATCTCGGTCGGGCAGTTGAAGGTGAAGGCGGCCGGCATGAAGATCAGCACGGACCACTTGCCCTTCAGGCTTTCCTCGGTGACTTCGATGAACTTGCCATTGTGGAAAGCGTTGGTCTTGAACGGCTGGACCTGGGTGTTGATAAGGGACATTGAAGATTCCTCTGGGTTGAAGGGACGGGGTGAAGCGTTGGAACAAAGACTAATAGGCGTTGCCTAATAAAACAAATGAATTGAATTCATTGCATCAATAGATTTTGTCTATCGAAAGACTTTCTGGCGCCTCAGTCTCCAGATATCGGGCTTTCCTCCGGTTTTCCAAGGCGCGGTGATGAGCCGGGGCAGGCTCGATCGCGTCCGGGCGCGGCGTTCCGGTAGGCAGCGGCACGCGTGATGACTATCCTCGCCGTCCCGGTAATCCCCCGCGAAGAGGTAATGAAGTGTCCAGCCATAAGGTTGCCGAGTTGTTGCGGGAGGCTGCCACGCGCCTGCCGGGCGGGAATGCCCGCTTCGAGGCCGAACAGTTGCTGCTGCACGTGCTGGGCGCGGAGCGTGCCTGGCTGTTCGCCCATGCCGGCGATGAAGTGGCCGACGAGCCGCGGCAGCGTTTCGAACTGCTGGTGCAGCGCCGCGCCGAGGGCCACCCGCTGGCCTACCTGACCGGCCGCCGCGGTTTCTGGACGCTGGATCTGGAAGTCAATGTGGCGACGCTGATTCCGCGTCCGGAAACGGAACTGCTGGTCGAACAGGCGCTGGCGCGGTTGCGCAGCGACGACATGGTGCGGGTGGCCGACATGGGGACCGGCAGTGGCGCGATCGCGCTGTCCATCGCCAGCGAGCGCCCGCTGGCCACGGTGATGGCCACCGATCTGCTCGGGCCGACGCTGGCGGTGGCGGTGAAGAACGCGCAGGCACACGGGCTGGACAACGTCTGGTTCCGCCGCGGCCACTGGTATGCCGCGTTGGGCGCGGACCGCTTCGACATGATCGTCAGCAATCCGCCGTATATCGCCGCCGATGATCCGCATCTGCAGCAGGGCGACCTGCGCTTCGAGCCGCCGCCGGCACTGGCCTCGGGCGCGGACGGGCTGGACGCGATCCGCGAAATCATTGCCGGCGCGCACAAGCACCTGGTGCCGGGTGGCTGGTTGCTGCTGGAGCACGGCTGGGACCAGGGGGAGGCGATCCGCACGTTGCTGGAACAGGCCGGCTTTGTCGAAGTACAGACCGTGCAGGACCTGGAGCAGCGCGACCGGGTCACGCTGGGGCGCTGGCCTGGCTGATGGCGGAGCGGGGCGCGTCACGGAATGACGCGCAGCGTGTGGGGTGATGACGCGATCATGGCCATCTGCAGGGTGGTTTTCCGCGCGGGCATGACAACGTCCACGCCATTGGCGGAGGCCGTCGGAAAAGTGCCGATCCGCGCGTGACAGCGGCGTCGCCGGCTGCCTAGCATCGGGTCCGACCTGTGATCCGGATTGCCCCGATGCACCGATGCCTGCGTCTTGCCCTCCTGCTGCTGGCCTGCCACAGCTTCGCCGCGATTGCGGCCGATGCGCCACTGCACCCGCTGCGTGCCGATCCGCCGGCGCAGGACGACTTTGCCGATCTGGCGCCGCTGGGCGCGGCGATCGGTGACCGGCGCATCGTTATGCTCGACGAGCTGACCCACGGCGAGGGCAATATCTACGCCGCCAAGGTGCGCGTCGCGCGCTATCTGCACGAGCGCAAGGGCTTCGACCTGCTGGTGCTGGAGAGCGGCCTGTTCGATGTGGCGCGGCTGTGGCAGCCGCGGCAGCCGCTGCGTGCCAATGCGCCCGGCAACATCTTCTACATGTATGCCGGCAGTGCCGAAGTCTGGCCGCTGTACGACTGGCTGGACGCCCGGCGGGATACGCCCGGGGCGATGCAGCTGGCCGGCTTCGACGGGCGCCTGAGCGGCACGTTGTCGCGCACGCAACTGGTGCCGCAATTGCACACGCGCTTGCTGCGACAGCCGCGGGGTGCGGCCGCACAGCAGCGACTGGATCGGTATCTGCGGCAGGTGCAGCGCCTGCTCGATGGCCAACTGGTCGCGGTCGCGGCCGGCGAGCGCGAACAGTTCCTCGCCGATGCGCAGTGGCTCGATACGTTGCTGCCAGCGTTGGACAGCGAACATGGCGCCGATGTCTTCGACAGCGACGGCTTCTGGCGGCGGATCAACGCCAGCCTGCGGCGGATGGCCGAGGTGGGCTGGCAGCTGCGGCCGTTCGATGAGCACGATCCGGTGATGGCGGGCAATCTGCAGTGGTTGCTGGAGCAGGCCTATCCGGGCCGCAAGGCGGTGGTCTGGGGCCACTACGCACATCTGAACAAGCTGGGTGGTTACCGCGACGGCCATGCGCGGGGTTTTCCGCCGGTGGACAACGTCACCCGCGCGCTGCCGGCCGCGCTGCAGACGCAGACCTATGTGCTGCACTTCGGCGGCGCGCGTGGCCGCTACCTGGACTACGGCAACCTGCAGCCGGTGACGATCGGCAGCGCAGCGGGTCTGCTGGAGCCGTCGCTGCTGGCCGGCGCCGCGCAGGGCGCGGTGTTCGTCGACCTGCATGCCGGCACGCTGCCGGGTGAGGCTGATCCGGCCGCACGGCTGTGGGGCATGGACTACGGCGACACGCTGCCGTTGCCGGAAGCACGCCAGCGTTTCGATGGATTGCTGCTGCTGGACCGGGTCACGCCGGCCAGCTATCAGGCCCGCTGAAACCCACGCGCGAAGACGCCGGCGGGCAGGTCGGCACAGGGCGCTGCGCTAGACTGTGGGGCCTGTTTCCAGCGAGGTTGCCATGCGCACGCTCTATCCGGCCATCGAGCCCTACACCACCGGCACGCTCGCCGTTGACGACCGCCACACCCTGTATTTCGAGGAGTGCGGCAACCCCGACGGCAAGCCGGTGGTGCTGCTGCATGGCGGCCCCGGCGGCGGTTGCACCGCCAAGATGCGCCAGTTCCACGACCCGGCCAAGTACCGCATCATCCTGTTCGACCAGCGCGGCTCGGGCCGCTCCACGCCGCACGCCGACCTAGTGGACAACACCACCTGGGACCTGGTCGCCGATATCGAGAAGCTGCGCGAGCAGCTGGGCATCGACAGCTGGCAGGTGTTCGGCGGCAGCTGGGGTTCCACGCTGGCGCTGGCCTATGCCGAAACCCACCCGCAGCGGGTGACCGAGCTGGTGCTGCGCGGCATCTTCATGCTGCGCCGCTGGGAGCTGGAGTGGTTCTACCAGGAGGGCGCCAGCCGCCTGTTCCCGGATGCGTGGGACCACTACATCGCCGCGATCCCGCCGGTGGAGCGTGCCGACCTGATTTCCGCCTTCCATCGCCGCCTGACCAGCGACGATGAGGCCACCCGGCTGGCGGCGGCCAAGGCATGGAGTGTGTGGGAAGGCGCCACCAGCTTCCTGCACGTGGACGACGACTTCATCAACAGCCACGAAGACCCGCAGTTCGCGCTGGCCTTCGCCCGCATCGAGAACCACTACTTCGTCAACGGCGGTTTCTTCGAGGTCGAAGACCAGCTGCTGCGCGACGCGCACAAGATCGCGCATATTCCCGGCGTGATCGTGCACGGCCGCTACGACGTGGTCTGCCCGCTGGCCAATGCGTGGGACCTGCACAAGCTGTGGCCCAAGGCGCAGCTGCATATCACCCCGGGTTCGGGGCATTCGGCGTTCGAGGCCGAGAACGTGGATGCGCTGGTGCGCGCCACCGATTCCTTCGCCGGCTGAGCAGGCGGACCGGGTGAGACCCGCGGGCGGCGCAAGCCGCCCGTCCTGTTTGCACGATGGATTTCGCCGCAATGGCCGGTTACGCCGCGACCGGCCGGTCGTGGGCCGGCAAGCCCCTGTCCGGTCGTGATGAAAAATTCACCAGCCTTCACCGGGGCATACCGGGCAAGAGTCTGCGAGGCTTATCCACAGCTTGTTGAACCGGCAGGGCACAGCCGCTGTGGACAAGGAGGCGGGTGCCAGCCCGCCGCGTCCCGGACAGGTGCTCAGGCCGCCAGCAGCTGCGGTTGCAGGGCGCGGAAAATGCGCGCCAGCCGCTGTGCCCAGGCCTGCTGGCCGGCGGCATCGGCGATCAGGTCCTGGCGGATCTCCAGTTCCACGTGCACCAGTCCACGACCCTCGCCATGCACGGGCACGGCGTAGTCGCTGCTGCTGTTGACCGAGTACGGTTCGTTGTCGCCCACCACCAGGTCGCCTTCGGCGCGCAGCGCGTGCAGCAGCGCCTGCGCGAAGCGGGTGTCCTGGTGGTAGAGCACGCCAGCCTGCCACGGGCGCTGCACGCCGTTCATCGCCGGGGTGAAGCTGTGCATCATCACCAGCACGGTGGGGATGCGGGCATCGCGGCGACGGTCCAGCTCGGCCTCGATGCGGGCGTGGTAGGGCGCGTGGATGGCGTCGATGCGCTGCTGGCGCTGCGCCGCCGTCAGTGCCGCATTGCCGGGAATGACGGTGCCGTCGCTGACCTCGGGAATCAGCGTCGGCGAGGCCAGCGGCCGGTTGCAGTCGATCAGCAGCCGGGAATAGGTCTGCTCGATCGCCCACGCATCCAGCTGCCGCGCCAGTTCGCCGGTGGTGCCGGCAATGCCGATATCCCAGCCGATATGGCGGTCCAGCTCGTGTTGCGGCAGGCCAAGCTCGCGCAGCGCCGCCGGCACGCGCTGGCCGGCATGGTCGGCCAGCAGCACGAATGGCGAGCGGCCGTGCGGGTTGTGCACGGTGTAGAGCGGCGGGTCGCCGGCCCCCAGCAGCGGCGGCAACGCCTGCAGTCCGGAATCAGCCACGCGGCCTCCCGTCGAGGTGGTGCTCGATCATCCACAGCCCGGCCCAGAGTTTGGCATCCAGCTCGAAGCCTTCGTTCATCTTTTCCACCAGCCAGGCCGCGGCGCGGGTGCGCGGGATGTGGTGCACGGTGATGTCCTCGGTCGCATCGCCACCGCCTTCGCCGATCTTGCGCAGGCCGGTGGCACGGACGAAGGCGATCCTCTCGCTGCTGGCGCCGGAGGAGGTCGGGCCGATCATCAGCACTTCAGCCTGTTCGGCGGTCCAGCCGGTTTCCTCTTCCAGCTCGCGTACCGCCGAGACCTCGATCGACTCGCCGGCGGTGATATCGCCGACCAACCCGGCCGGCATCTCGATGGTGCGTGCCTGCAGCGGCACCCGGAACTGTTCCACGAACAGCACCTCGTCGGCCGGAGTGACGGCGATGATGATCGCGGCCAGTCCGCCGGCGTGGGTGCGTTCGCTGTACTCCCAGCTGCCGCGCACGACCATGCGCTGGTATCTGCCTTCGTAGACGGTACGGGGTTCTGCGGTGTTCTGGTTCATGCGGACTCGTTGACGGAAGCGGAAGGGGATTCCAGCCCGGCCGCGGCCAGCAGCCGGCGCCGGGTCAGCGGGCCGAAACGCAGGGCGTCGCACAGCCCGCCGAGCATGTCGGCATCGGCGGTGGCGCGGACGAAGGCCGGCTGGGTGCCGGCCAGCGGCGCATCCAGCGCGATGGTGGTCAGCTGGCGGAACAGCAGCGCCTGTTCACGCTGCTCGCGCAGCCGCGTGGCCATCGTGGCGGCACCGCGCAGGCGCAGGAACGGCACCTCGTCGATGCGCTCGAGCAGCGCGTCGAGACTGCCGAAGTGGGCCAGCAGCACCGCCGCCGATTTGGCGCCGATGCCGGTGACTCCGGGAATGTTGTCCACCGCGTCGCCGCACAGCGCCAGGTAGTCGGCGATCTGGTGGGCGTGCACGCCATGGCGGGCCTTCACCCCGGCCGCCCCCCAACGCTGGTTGCGGCCGTAATCCCACTGCTCGTCGTGCTCGCACAGTAACTGGGAAAGATCCTTGTCGGCGGAGACGATCACCCCGCGCAGCGCATGTCCGCGCCCGGCATGCAGTGCGCTGCCGATCAGGTCGTCGGCCTCGTAGTCGCGGTCGGCCAGCACCTCCAGCCCCAGTGCCGCGCACAACGCCTTGCAGTGCGCGAACTGGCGCCGCAGCGCGTCCGGTGCCGGATCACGGTTGGCCTTGTAGGGCGGGTACAGCGCGTGGCGGAAGCAGCTGTCCAGCGCCTCGTCGAACGCCACCGCGATGTGCCGCGGGCGCTCGCGTTCCAGCAGGTCCAGCAGGAAGCGGGCAAAACCGTGTACCGCGTTGACCGGCCAGCCCTGCGCGTCCTGGAATTCATCCGGGATCGAGTGCCAGGCGCGGAACACATACAGGCTGGCGTCGACCAGGTACAGCGGCTGTGGCAGCAGCGCGTTGTTCAAGGTTGCCAGTCCTGCAGCAGCGCTGCCGGGTCGGGACGCTCGCGCTCGGGCATTTCCATCCGCGGCGTGCCGATATGGATGAAGCCGACGATGTGCTCGTCCTCGGCCAGCCCGAGATGGCGCTTCACCTCCGGGTCGTAGGCCACCCAGGCGGTCAACCACTGGGCGCCGAAGCCGCAGGCCTGCGCGGCCTGCAGCAGGGCGAAACACACGCAGCCGGCGCTGAGCAGCTGTTCCTGCTCGGGAATCTTGTGGCCGGGCTGCAGCCGGGCGATCACGGTGATGATCAACGGCGCATGGGAAAAGCGCAGGCGGTCCTTCTCCACCACCGCCTCCAGCGCCTGCGGGTCGCGCTCGCGGCTGCGGCGGGCCAGGAACTCGCCCAGGGCGTGACGGGCGTCGCCCTGCAGGCGCAGGAAACGGAACGGCACCAGTTTGCCGTGGTCGGGCACGCGCACCGCCGATTGCAGCATGCGCAGCACGGTGGCGTCGTCCGGGGCAGGCGCACCCAGCAGCCGCGAGGGGGATGAGCGGCGCTGGTCCAGCGCTTGCAGGATGCAGGTGTCGGACATGGAGGCTCGGTCTGGGGAAACGGCCATTGATTATAGACGCCGGCAAAATCACGGCCGCGGCACCGGGAAGGGCGCAAACTGTGCGCTGTGTCCGGCCGCCCGGGCGGGGGTGATTGGCCAATATGCCGCGCCATGCTTAGCATGACGCCCACACCGGGACGCCGGTCATGAGGTACGAAGTGCGCACTCCATCACTTACCCTGTTCAGCATCTCCGCCTACCATGACGCTGCGGATGCAGGGATGGCGTCTGATTACCCGCTGGCTCGTTGTTTCCCGCCCCCCTGTTTCCCTGCACCCCGACGGGTGTGGAGCTTCTGCGCATGATGTCCAATCCCCAACTCGCCGGACATTCCGGTACTGATCGTGCACTGCTGGTGAAGGTGCGCGATGCCGCGTTGCCGGCGTTGGGGGCGGCTTTCGGCAAGGTGCTGGCGGGCTTTGACGATGTGCTGTTCGATCGCGCCGAAGTCGCCGGTGCTTCCCAGCTGCTGTTCCTGGATGGCATGCGGGAACTGCGCCGGCGCCGCGACGAGATCAACAGCCGCTTCAATGCCCACCTGCGGCAGGCCTGGGATGCGCTGGCGGCGGCTGCGCCGCAATCGGCCGAGGACGTGCTGGTCGGCCATGGCGAGGGCGGGCTGAGCCTGATGACCGAGCATGTGCTCGAGTCGCAGCTGGCGGTGCGCAATTTCGCCACGATCCTGTTGCGGGACTGGAAGCCGCTGCTGGCGCGGATCGACCGCCGGCTGGCCTGGCTTGGCGGGGTCGCCGAGCTGGATGCCGGTACCAACCCGATCGGCCCGGAACATATCGGTGTGGCGGTGCACGAGGCCTTCGCCACCTGCGACCTGGCCGCTGAAGTGCGGCTGGTGCTGATCAAGCTGTGCGAACGCGAATTCGCGCAACTGGTCGGCAAGGTCTACCAGGCGGTGGACGAACAGCTGCTGCAGGCCGGGGTGATGCCGGAAATCTCGCCCCGCCCGCGCACGCCGCCGCGTCCTGCCGCTGCGCCGTGGCCCGATGAAGCCGTTGCGCACGCCACTGAAGACCCCCATCAGGTGCCGGCATGGGCGCACCGCTTCGCCGAGCGCTGGGGCCAGCGGCAGACCGATGCGACGACGGCCGGTGGAGCAGCCGGCAACGAATCCGGACCGGTCGATTCCCAGGTGTTGCTGGAGGCGCTGCATGAACTGCTGGCGCAGACCCGCCACGTGCGCGAGGACGCCACCGCGGCCGCGCAGGTGGCGGTTGGACAGCAGCGACCGTTGAGCCAGCGCGAGATGATGTCGGTGCTGTCGCTGCTGCAGGCCACGCCCAGTGCGGCGCTGCGTGCGGCCACAGGTGATGCCGGCGAGTCGTTGGGGCAACGGCTGAAGAGCGAGGTGCTCTCCGGGGCCACCCAGCTGGGCGTGGATCCCAGCCAGACGCGGCTGGACCCGCAGGATGAGGATGCGATCGATCTGGTCGGCATGCTGTTTGACGTGATGCTCGACGAGCGCGAACTGGAAGGGCGTTCGCGTGAGCTGATCGGGCGTCTGGTGGTGCCCTTCGTCAAGGTCGCGATGCTGGACCGGCGCATGTTCGTGCAGAAGACCCACCCGGCGCGCAAGCTGCTCAACTCGCTGGCCGAAGCCTGCGAGGGCAACACCGGCGAGAGCCAGGCCGAGCGCGTGCTGATGGGCAAGGTCGAGGAGATCATCGAGCGCCTGGTGGCCGAATTCAACGAGAACCTGGCCATCTTCCTGACCCTGGAAGAGGAGTTCCGCGAGTTCCTGGCACAGCACCGTCGCCGCATTGAAATCGCCGAGCGCCGGGCCGCGGAAACCCAGCGCGGGCAGGAAAAACTGGAGCTGGCGCGCCGTCGTGCCGCTGCCGAGCTGGACAAGCGGTTGCAGGCGGACGCCCTGCCGGAAGCGATCGAAAACTTCCTGCGGCAGCCATGGAACCATCATCTGACCCTGAGCCTGCTGCGTGAGGGGGATTCCGGCGAGGGCATCGACGAGACGCTGGCACTGGCCGATGCGGTGCTGGAGGAAGTGGCCCAAGCACGTCGCCAGGTCGTCGAGCGGACGCTGCTGCAGGCGAAGGCGCCGGTGCTGCGCAAGGTATTCACCAGCGTGGGCCTGCATGGCGACGCCAGCGCCGTGGCGATCGAGGCGTTGCACGCGACCTTGCAGGCGATTGCCGAGGCGCGTCCGGATCTGGAGCGCGCGCTGCCGGAACTGCCGCAGGTGACGCTGCCGACACCGCCGGCACAGGATAATGCCGGCTTCGAGCTGGAGGAAGCGGCGCGCGCCGAGGACTTCGACCACACCGATGCCGACCGCTTCCGCCATATGGAAATCGGCACCTGGCTGGATTTCATCGACAAGGACGGCAAGGTGCAGGCCGGCAAGCTGTCGTGGGTGAGCCCGATCTCCTCGCGGCTGCTGTTCGTCAACCGCCGCGGCGTGCGCTTCTGCGTGGCCTCGCCGGAAGAGCTGGCGGTCATGGTGCGGCTGGAGCGGCTGCGACCGCATGCCGCCGACGGCGCGTTCGACAGCGCCATGCAGGGCGTGATCGACCGGCTTGATCCGCTGACCCCCACGCTGCACTGACTGGGCCCCTGTGCCGGCAACGGCTTTGCTACGATCCGGGGCGGACCAACACCGCGCGCCGGGGACAGGCATGACTGTTGAGATATGCGTACTGAGGGAAGTGGCCACCGGTGAGCGGCGGGTGGCGGCAACGCCGGAAACCGTGAAAAAACTGCTGGCGGCCGGTGCCACGGTGCAGCTGCAACCCGGTGCCGGCACTGGTGCCGGCTTCACCGACCAGGCCTACCGCGATGCCGGTGCCCAGATCGGTGACGCGCTGGAATCGGCGGCGGTGGTGCTGTGCGTACAGGCGCCACCGGCTGCGGCCATCGCCCGGATTCCGGTTGGCGCGGTGCTGGTCGGGAACCTGCAGCCGCAGGCCGAGGCGGCACGTGCCGAAGCCCTGCAGACCCGCCAGCTCACCACCTTCCCGCTGGAACGGCTGCCGCGCACCACCCGCGCGCAGGCGATGGATGTGCTCAGTTCACAGGCCGGCATGGCCGGTTACAAGGCCACCCTGATCGCCGCGCAGCTGGCGCCACGCTTTTTCCCGATGCTGACCACCGCCGCCGGCACCATCCGCCCGTCGAAGGTGCTGGTGATCGGCGCCGGCGTGGCCGGGCTGCAGGCGATCGCCACCGCCAAGCGGCTGGGTGCGCAGGTGGAGGGCTTCGATGTGCGCCCGGAAACCCGCGAGCAGATCGAATCGCTGGGTGGCCGCTTCCTCGACCTGGGCGTCAGTGCCGCCGGTGAAGGCGGCTATGCGCGCCAGCTCACCGAGGCCGAGCGCGCCGAACAGCAACGACGGCTGGCTGAACACCTGAAAGGCGTGGACGTGGTGATCTGCACCGCGGCGGTACCGGGCCGGCCGGCACCGAAGATCGTCACCACGGCGATGGTGGCCGGGATGCGTCCGGGCAGCGTGATTGTCGACCTGGCCGCCGAAACCGGCGGCAACTGCGAGGCGACCCGTGCCGGGGAAACGCTGGATATCGACGGGGTGACCGTGGCCGGCCCGCTCAACCTGGCCAGCATGGGCGCGGTCCATGCCAGCGAGATGTATGCGCGCAACGTCTACAACTTCGTGGCGCTGTTCCTGAAGGACGGTGCGCTGTCCTTCGACTGGAACGACGAGTTGCTGGCCAAAACCGTGTGGCCACCGCGGCCGGCCGGCGGCGAGATTCCGCCGGTGTAGCGCGGCAGCGTGCCGTGGGGGACGCTGCCGGATGGCTCAATGCGGCGGACGGGGCGGCGGCGGGTTGTCCTGCACCCATTGCCGGCGCTGTTCGGCGGTCATGGCTTTCCACTGCTCGCGCAGCTGCTGGCGCTGGTTCTTGTCCATGCCGCGCATCCGCGCATACAGCGCTTGCGCATCGCGGCGCTGTTCCGGTGACATATGCTCGAAGCGATGCATGCCGCGCCGCGCCTGTACACGCTGTTCGGGCGTCATCTGCTGCCAGCCACGGGCGTGTTCGTACATGCGCTGGCGGCGTTCGGGCGAATCGTTCCAGCGGTCGCGCAGCGGGGCGATCAGGGTTTCACGCTGGGCCGGGGTGAGCTGTTCCCACTCGGGCAGCGGCTGCGCGGCCACCGGTGCGGCAACGCACAGCAGCAGTGGCAGCAGGAGTTTCAGGGGCAGGTTCATTGTCATCACTCCATGGCCAGGGCGTCCGAGCCGAGCCACAGGAACAGCTCCGGGCTTTCGTCGAACAGCAGGATGTCTTCGTTGTCGCTGGCGACCACCGGTGCGCTTGTCGGTGCACTGGCGTGGTCGAACTGCAGCAGCACGGTGACCGCCAACAGCGCCGAACAGGCGGTAGCCAGCCACCAGCCGCGGCGTCGCCATGGCGAGGCGGAAGTGGCATGTTGGCGGGCATCGCGCAGCCGTGCCAGCGTGACGGGGGACAGCGCGGCGTCGGCCTGGCGCTGCAGCTGCCGCAGCTGGCGGTCGAAGTCGTCGGGATGTGTGGGCAGGCGGTTCACCGCGTGGCCTCCAGTTGTCTCTGCAATGCGTCGCGCGCGCGCGACAGGTGGGTTTTGACCGAGCCTTCCGAACAGCCCATGACCCGGGCGGTGGTGGCCACGTCCAGCTCCTGCAGCACGCGCAGGCTGAACGCCTCGCGCTGGCGCGCCGGCAGCTGCCGCAGCGCCTGCACCAGCCGGGTGTACTGCTCCTGCTGCTCGTGTTGCTGTGCCGGCCCGGGCGTTTCATCGGCCCAGTCGATGGTGCTGTCCTGGTCGTGATCCTCCTGCGTTGCCCAGAACTTCAGGCGGAAGCTGCGCCGGCGCTGCAGGTCGATGATGCGCCGGCGCAGGATGCTCCAGAACAGCGGGGTCCATTCCTCGGCCGGGCGCTCGCGATAGCCCAGCATCCGCTCCATCGTGTCCTGCACCGCATCCAGCGCATCCTCGCGCTGGCGCAGGCCGGCCTCGGCGAAGCGGAACGCGCGCGTGCCGACACCGGCCAGAAAGGCTTCCAGCGAGGCGGGGGCGGCGGGGGCCATCAGGGGTGGGCTGGTCACCAGCACAGGGTAGCGTTCCGTTCGGTTCCATGAGGGATAACGCGCGGGCGCCGGATCGGTTGACAACGCAACGGTCGCCTCGGCTTTGGCGGCATGGTTATGATGCCGCACAGGCGATTGCAGCCCCGGAGAAAACAGCAATGAGCGACGGATTCGTGGCGTTGTACATCTTCATGCTGGCGGCGATCGCCGGCCATGTGATCATCTCGCGGGTGCCGGTGATCCTGCATACCCCGCTGATGTCAGGCTCCAACTTCATCCACGGCATCGTGCTGATCGGCGCGATGGTGGTGCTCGGGCATGCCGACACCACGCTGGAGAAGGCCATCGGCTTCATCGCGGTGATGCTGGGCGCGGGCAATGCCGCCGGCGGCTACGTGGTTACCGAGCGCATGCTGGAGATGTTCAAGACCAGCCGCAAGCCGGGCAAGGCGGAGGATCGCGCTTGAACGTGACCTTCGCGCAGCTTTCCTCCTGGCTGGTGAGCACCAGCTATCTGGCCGCCGCCACCTTGTTCCTGCTCGGGCTGCAGCGCATGGCCTCGCCCAGGACCGCGCGCAGCGGCATCCACTGGGCCGGCGCGGGCATGTTGCTGGCCACGGTCGCCACGTTCTTCCTGCCGGGGCTGCACAACATCGCGCTGATCCTGCTGGCACTGGTGCTGGGAACCGGCTGGGCGTGGCTGTCGGCAAAGAAAGTGGCCATCACCGACATGCCGCAGATGGTGGCGCTGTACAACGGCATGGGCGGCGGCTCGGCGGCGGCCATTGGCGCGGTGGAGCTGCTGCGCTTTTCCGACCTGGCCGGCCGCGACACCAGCCATTGGAGCGCGCAGGCCATCGCCGACCTAGCCGCACGGCAGCCGTCGGCCACGGTGCTGGCGCTGGGCGTGATCGGTGCCGCGATCGGCGCGGTGTCGCTGTCCGGCTCGATCATCGCCTGGGCCAAACTCGACGGCCGCCTGGACAAGCGCGTCACCTTCCCCGGACAGCAGGTGTTCAACCTGGCGGTGGCGGTGGCGATGCTGGCCCTGGGCGTGTGGGCGGCAACGAGCCTGCAGCCGCTGGCGATCATCAGCTTCTTTGTGGTCGCGCTGGCGCTGGGCGTGCTGATGACGCTGCCGATCGGCGGTGCCGACATGCCGGTGGTGATCTCGCTGTACAACGCCTTCACCGGGCTGGCGGTGGCATTCGAGGGCTATGTGCTGGGCAACGAGGCGCTGATCATCGCCGGCATGATGGTCGGCGCGGCCGGCATCCTGCTGACCCGGCTGATGGCCAAGGCGATGAACCGCCCGATCAGCGGCGTGCTGTTCTCCCACTTCGGTGGCGGCGGGCAGGGGGCGGCGGAAATCAGCGGCAGCCAGAAGCCGATCGAAGCGGCCGACGTGGCGGCGATGATGGCCTTCGCCGAGCGCGTGGTGATCGTGCCCGGTTACGGCATGGCGGTGGCGCAGGCCCAGCACAAGATCTGGGAACTGGCGCAGCGGCTGATCGAGCGCGGGGTCAAGGTGAAATTCGCCATCCACCCGGTGGCCGGGCGCATGCCCGGGCACATGAACGTGCTGCTGGCCGAGGCGGGTGTTCCATATGACCTGATCGCCGACATGGACGACATCAATCCCGAGTTCGCCACCACCGACGTGTCGCTGGTGATCGGCGCCAACGACGTGGTCAACCCGGTGGCCAAGACCGACCCCGGCAGCCCGATCTACGGCATGCCGATCCTGGACGTGGTCGATTCGAAGAACACCATCGTCATCAAGCGCGGCAAGGGCACCGGTTTTGCCGGTATCGAGAACGCGCTGTTCTATGCCGACAACACGCGCATGCTGTACGGCGATGGCGCCGAAGCGGCCGGTGCGCTGGTCAGCGAGTTGAAGGCGCTGGATGGCGGGCACTGAATGCCGTACTCAATGGAGCAGTGCCGGTCCGTCTGCCGGTGATGCCTGGGGATTGCCGGCCATGGGGCTGGTGCAATCCGGTGATGGCGGGCGCGCATGAAGTCCCCTGCGCGCTTCGCCGGTAGTGCAGCCGAAGGCGTGTTTGAACGCGCGACAGAACGCGCTTTCGCTTTCAAAGCCCAGTGCGTCGGCGATCTCGCAGACCGACAGTCCGGTGCCGCATACCAGCTCCCACGCGCGCTGATGGCGGAGGCGCGTGGCGTACTCGCAGGGCGTTTCGCCAAACACGCTGCGATAGATGCGGATCAGGTGGGTGGGCGAGTAATTGGCGATGGCGCCAAGGCGCGCCAGGTCCAGACGGTCATCGATGTTGCAGCGGATCAGGTGTTGCACGCGCAACAGCCGCAGCAGGGTCTGGTGGCGGCGCAATGCGGTACGTCCGCTGCAGCGTGCGAGCTGGTCGTGCAGCCGCTGCTGGTGTTCGACCAGCGCATCGCGAAGCCAGACCATGTTGTCCACCACCGCCGCCTCGTCTGTGCCGCCGTCGAACCAGCGCGCACGCAGCATATGCACCAGCGGGCGACCGAGTTGCTGTGGGCAGTGGGCCTGGTCGGGAATCAGGGTGATGTCGCCGGTGATGCTGTGGGGAAGCCCGTGCCACAGGGCGGCCGGTGCGGTGATGCACAGCCACCAGCAAGGGCTGCGGCCGGTGATGCGCAGGTTGCCATCCAGCCAGAGTTGCAGATGCCGTGAGGTCAGTTGCCAGGGGGTGTCGGCGTTGCCCAGTTCCAGTACGCCGCGCAGTACCGCGATCACGCTGATCCAGCCGGCTGGAATCAACAGGCGGGTGCCACGACTGCTGCCTGCGATGGCGTGGACCTGGGCGGGCGGTTGGCCCGTCAGTTCCAGCGAGTGGACGCCATGGAGGTGATGATGCTGGATTCTCACTTCGCTTCCATTGCCGGCAGGCAGCCGGCTATGCGGGGTCGCGCAGGAAACACCGGAAGGCCAATCGCCTCGCCGGAACCGCTGGCGCGACCTTGACGATGGAATTCCGCCAAGTACTGGCACGGCGGTAATTTTCTGGAGGCGACGTGAAGCGCTGATGAAAAAAAGCCCGGACAGGCCGGGCAGCTCCGGGATGTCCCTGCTTTCCCTGTTCATGGCGAGGGTTGAGAAGGGACGGGCCTGGGAGAGAGTTGCCAGGTTTCCGGACGGCTTTATGCTGCTTGCACACAGAGGCCAAGGCCGTGCGCGGATGTGCATTCGGATAGGCCGTTGTTGCGAATTCGCGTGCTGGCCGTTTCTCTGCAACCGACCCTGAGGCGTGGTGATGCTGCAGATCCTGCTTGATCGGGCGCTTGACCATCTCCATCGCGGCCAGCCGCGTGAAGCGGCGGCATTGATGCATCAGCTGCTGGATAGCGCGCCGGATCATGTCCCGGGCCTCCAGGTGCTGGCGCTGGCCATGGCCCAACAGGGCGCGGCTGAAACGGCACGCGCGTTGCTGGACAGGGCCGCGGCGCTGCAGCCGCAGTCCTCCGAGGTCTGGATCAACCTGGGCAATGCCTGCTTGCAATGCCGCGATCCTGCCGCCGCTGACAGCGCGTTCCAGCGTGCGCGGGCGCTGGGGAACCAGACGGTGGCCTGCCTGCTGGGACAGGGGCTGGCGTGCCTGGCGCTGCAGCGCTTCGTCGAAGCGCACGACTGGCTGGCGCGGGCCCTGCTGCTGGAGCCCGGCGCCGCCGATGTCCGGCTGGCGTATGGGCAGGCGCTGGCGGAGCTGGAGCGGTTCGATGAGCTGGCGCAGTGTCTGGAGGAGCTGGGTGGGGAAGGGCTCGATGGGGAGCAGCAGCGTGCGCTGGCCTGGCTGTGGGCGCAGGCGGGCAGGGATGAGGCCGCGCTCGCGCTCTATCGGCAACTGCTGGGCGCGGATCGGGCCGATCACGACTCGCGGGTCCGGCTGGCGTTGCTGCTGGAGCGGCTCAACCGCCTCGACGATGCCGCCACCGAACTCGGACAGGTCGCACCGGCGGCGGCATTGCACGATGCCGGCATGCTGTCGCTGGTCCAGGCGCGAGTGTTGCGGCGGCGTGGACAGGCCGATATCGCGATCATGCGGCTGATGCCCGCGTTGTCACAGGAACTGCCGGTGGCGATGCGGGCGCAGCTGCAGTTTGAGCTGGCCAAGTGCCACGACTCTCTGGGAGCTGAGGAACATGCGATGGCCGCGTTGGAACAGGCCCATGCGGCGGCGGCCCAGGCTTTCCGCGAGCGGCTGCCGGTGGATGCATCCCCGGCAGTGCTGGGCTGGCTGCAGCAGCGCCTGCGACATCCCGCACCGGCGACATGGCGGGTACCGGTTGAGGATGCATCACCGCCGGATCCGGTGTTTCTTGTCGGATTTCCGCGCTCGGGCACCACCTTGCTGGAACGGATGCTCGATGCGCATCCGCAGCTGGATGTGCTGGACGAGCGGCCGGCACTGGAGGTGGCCATCGAACAACTGCGCAACGGCCCGGATTGGCGTGATGAGGATCTGGATGCGTCGTTGGCCACGCTCACATCTGCACAGATCGCGCAGGCGCGGCAGCGTTACTGGCGGGAAGTACACCGGCATGTGCTGCCGCCCCATCGGCTGGTCGACAAATACCCGTTGACGATGACCCGGCTGCCGTATGTGGCGCGACTTTTCCCGCAGGCCGATTGGCTGTTGCTGCTGCGCCACCCCTGCGACTGCGTGCTGAGCTGCCACATGCAGGCGTTCGGGATGAACGGCGGTGCGTTGGCGTTCGCGTCGCTGGAATCCACCGCACGCACCTATGCGGCGGTGATGGCGTGGTGGGAGACGCAGCGTCAACGGGTGCCCGCACGGGTGCATGTGTTGCGCTACGAAGACCTGGTACTGGATCTTCCGGCGCAGCTGGAGGCGCTGATGGGTTTCCTGGCCTTGACCGTGGAGCCGGCACAACTGGTTTCACATCAGGCGTCGGCGGCCCGTACCCGGCGCATCAATACGCCGAGTTACGCGCAGGTGATCGAGCCGGTGAATGCGCATGCCATCAGCCGCTGGAAGCGTTACCGCGCGTATTTCAGCGAGGCTACGCTGGCCACGCTCGCGCCGTGGGTGCAGCGCTATGGCTACCGGTTGGATTGAGCCTGCGGAAAGCGCAGGTAGGTGGACAGGATGTACTTGTCCTGCTGCGGTGATGCCTGCCCTTGATGGGCGTACATCCAGTACGGCGGGAACATCAGCAGGCGTCCGGCACGGGGGGCGATGCCGGTGTGCAGGCCGGGGAACCAGGTCTGGCCGCCACTGTCGATGTCGTTCAGATACCAGAGGAACACCAGGTAGCGGTCGCAGACCTCGTTGATGGAGTCGAAGTGGGTCTGGAATTTTTCCTCGTCACCGGCGCGGTAGCGCTTGAGGATCAGCGGGCTGAGCAGCGGGCTGTCGGGCACCGCGATGGGCAGACCGACATCGGCGTTGTAACGCTGCAGGGCCTGGCTGACCAGCTGCCGGAAGAACGCCAGGAACGGCGCATCGGACAACCGGGTCACGTCCAGTTCGGTCCAGGCGCTGTCGTCCAGGCCGGCGCGGATGCCGCGGCCGTTGCGCTGCTGGAAACGGGCCAGCGCGTTGAAGGAATCGATCAGCTTGCCGCACAACTCCGGCGCCAGGCTGTGGTCGTAGGTGCGGATGTAGTGGCGCAGGTCGGCGCCGGGAGCCTCCGCCGCGGATGTGTTCGCGGCGGAGACCGGTGTTGCCGGGTGGGACTCAGAAGCGGGCAGTCCAGCGCATCCAGTAGTAACGGCCGATCGCATCATAGGTGCGCATGTCCGTAGAGGCGTTGAAGCCAGAATAGATCAACGGTGGCTGGCGGTCAGTAAGGTTGCGCACACCGATCTGGATCGAGCTGTTCTTGAGCTCCTCGAACTGGTAGCCGATCTGAAAGTCGGTCTGGGTGTAGGACGGCACCCGGCGTTTGGCGACATAGCCCGGGTCGGAAACATCGGCCACGTCCGGTGCCTCGTAGACATGGTGGACGTAACGGGTGGTGAGGCTGGCGGTGAGGTTGCCCAGCGACCAGCTGATGTCGTTGAGCGCGCGCCAGCGGGCCATGTTGCCGAAGCCGGAGGAGGCGTTGTCGACGAAGGTACCGGCCAGGCCGACACTGCCGGGGATGCCGGGGAAGGCGCCGACGTCACTGCTCGGATCGCCGGCCAGCAGGCGCACGTTGTACTCGGCCAGATAGGTGGCATCCAGATTCCAGGTGAATCTGCCCCAGCTGCTTTCCGGCGCCATGTAGCGCAGGCCCAGGTCCATGCCGGAGGTCTTCAGGCTGCCGAAGTTGCCGATCACATTGGTCATCTGCGCCACGTCGCCGGCATCGTCACGGATGAAGGTGTCGCAGTAGCGGCCCTGGGTGAAGCACTGGTTGAGCATCACGTTCTCGGGCAGGTTGGTGATGAACTGGTCCAGCTTCACCCGCCAGTAGTCGGCGGTGATGCTGAAGCCATCCAGCCAGCCCGGGCTGTAGACGAAGCCGTAGGTGAAGACGTCGCCTTCTTCCGGCTGCAGATCGGGATTGGCGACCTGGAACGAGGTGACCTGGTTGTTGCTCTGCTGGAACGAGCCATCGGTGGGCACGCCGGCGCAGGCGGTGGGATTGCCGCCGGTGTAGCCGTTGCACGGGTCGGTATAGGTGTTGGCGCTGGGTACCGTCGGTGCGTACAGGTCGCCGATGGTCGGAGCGCGGAACACGTCGGCATAGGTGGCGCGGACCAGCAGGTCGGCAAACGGCTTCCATTCCACACCGATCTTGGAGTTGGTGGTGCCGCCGAAGTTGGAGTAGTCCGAGTAGCGGGTGCCCAGGCTGATGGTCAGCTTGTCGGCGAACGGCATATCCGCAAGCAGCGGGATCAAGGCTTCGGCGTAGATTTCGTTGACGTCGAAGGAGCCGGCGATATCACCGAACGTACACGCTTCCTGGGTGATCAGACACACCGTCTCGCCCGGCGGGATGATGGTCAAAAAGTCGCTGGTGGAACTGGCCGACTCCTCGCGGCGCTCCACGCCCACGGCCAGGGAGGTCGCGCCGGCGGGCAGCTCGAACAGGTCGCCGGTGACGTTGGCATTGAAGACCTTCAGGTCGTTCTCGTTGGAGTTGGTGATGGTCGGGTTGATCAGGTTCAGCGCCGCCAGCTGGGCCTGACCGGCGGCGGTGTTCGGATCCGGGGCCGGGCCCATGAAGTTCACCGGCAGGCAGCCGGCGATGGCGGTGGCCGGATCGCCCGGTGTACGGACGCAGATCGGGTTGCCGGTGGCCGGGTCGATCATCGACGGGCCCAGCGCATCGGTCAGGCCGGGGCTGTACAGGTAGCCACGCACCGACGAACTCTGCGGGGTGCGGCCGTAGGCGTAGGACGCATCCCAGCTCCAGCTGCTGTCGCCGAAGTCGCCGCGCAGGCCGGCGGTGATCTGGTAGGTGTCGGTCTCGAAACGGGTGGTGCGGGTCGGGATGAAGTCGCGCAGGCGCAGGCGTGCATCGGTGATGTCCACCCCGAACGGGTTGTACAGGCTGTCCTTGCTGATCGGCACATCGTCGACCGCGGCGCGGCCGTCAAACGGCAGCGGGGCGATGAAGAACGAGGACTCGGTCTTCAGCCAGGAACCCAGCAGGAAGGCTTCCACGTGCTCGCTCAGACGGTAGTTGCCGCTGACGAACATGCTGGTGCGCTCCTGCGGCGTCAGGTTGAGGTTGCCGTCGGCCTGGAAGTTGTAGACGTCGGTCTGGCCGTTGAAGCAGCGGAAGTCGGATGGCGAGGTGCCCGGGCGGCCATCGATGCGGGTCAGTACGACATTGGCGCCGCTGCCGCAGTTGGGGTCGCTCAGGTCCACGCCGCCGGCATTGGCGCGGGGAACGACGTAACGACCGGTGAGGATGCGGCTGGTGCCGCCGATGCCCTTTTCACCGGCGTACAGCTGGTAGGGCTGGCTGGAGTAGGCGCGGTCGGCGGCGCTGACCGAATCCTCCTTGTCATAGCTGGCGCCGAGGATCAGGTTGCCTTTCTCGCCGGTCATGCCGAAGGTGGCGTCGAAGCGCTGGGTGGCGGCATCGCCACGCGAGGAGATGCCGTAGTAGGCACTGGCCTCCAGTCCTTCGAAATCCTTGCGCAGGATGAAGTTGACCACGCCGCCGATGGCATCGGAGCCGTAGATGGCCGAGGCGCCGTCCTTGAGCACTTCCACCCGCTCGATGGCCGCCATCGGGATCGAGTTCACGTCCACCGCGCCGTTGGCGTTGCTGACGGTACCGATCCAGCGCCGGCCATCGACCAGCACCAGCGAGCGGTTCACGCCCAAGCCGCGCAGGTCGACCGTGGCCGCGCCGGCGCCACCGCCGTTGTTGACCTGGGGATTGGTGGCGGCACCGGCAATGGCCGGCGTGCGTTGCAGGAATTCGCCAACCGTGGCGGCACCGGAGTTGTCGATGTTCTGGCGGTCGATCACGAACACCGGGCTGGAGGTTTCCAGATCGGCGCGCTTGATGCGCGAGCCGGTGACCTGGATGCGGTCCAGGGTCGTGGCTTCCTCCTTCGGGGGAGCGTCCTGGGCGAGGGTGTCACCCACAGCCCCCAGCGCCAGCGCGGCGGTGGACATGGGCAGCAGGGCACAGCGGATGGCGTGGCTCAGAGGCTGGATACTCACAATTCGACTCCGCAGGATGGGTACCGGGTGTCAGAAAATTACGAATATTTAACGCCGATGAGTGTGCCGCTCCGGCACACCTCGATGTGCTGGAACTGACATTTCATACGTGCCGGAGCAGGATTTGCGTTGACCGCGATTGCGTCTGGAACGATGGCCGCAGTCAGCGCGCCGCGCGCCATGCCACCAGAACGGCGATGACCAGCCAGATGGCTTCGGCGGTGCCATTGGCCAGTTTCGACAGCGTCCAGGCCAGCGCCGGGCCCATGCGCAGGGCTGATTCCCATGGTGTCAGGCCCATCGGCCCGCCCATATAGGCCGAGGCTATGGCCCAGTTGGCGGCCACGACGATCAGCAACGTGGCCAAGACCGCAACGGCCACCCGCGCAGCGCCGGCACGGAAGGTGCCCAGCCGCAGCATCCACGCCGCTTCCAGCGCGGCCAGCACCGCCATCCAGCCGGCCTGGGTCCGGGTGGACAGGGCGACCAGCAGCCAGGCGATGGTGAGGGTGATACTTCCGAGCAGCAGCAACAGCGGCCAGAGCCAGTGGTGCGTCCGGCTGGGCGGCGGGGAAACAGGGGGCATGGGCACTCCGTACAGGTGTCGCAGCATAGCGTTTCAGCGGGCAGGGTGCCCAGTCGTATAAAATGGAGGCCTTGCGGGCAGCGACCGCGTCCCCATATCGATTGACATGTATTCCCGTAGCAGTGAACCCGTCCATTTCGAGCGCGACTGTCCGGCGGTGATGGTGCCGCAGGGCGACAGCGTGACCCTGCCGGCCGGCAGCTATGGCTATATCACCCAGGCGCTGGGTGGCAGCTATACGGTGTTTGTCGAAGGCAACCTGTTCCGTATCGCCGGCAAGGATGGCGATGCGATCGGCAAGGAGACGCCACCGGGGCTGGAGCTGCCCGAAGGGGCCGATGACGGGGATGTGGAAAAGCTGGTCTGGCAGCAGCTGCGGACCTGCTTCGACCCGGAAATCCCGTTCAACATCGTCGACCTCGGGTTGATCTACGAGGTGGATATCAAGCATCTGGACGATGGCCGGCGCGAGGTCGATGTGACCATGACGCTGACCGCGCCGGGCTGCGGCATGGGGGAAATCCTGGTCGATGACGTGCGCAGCAAACTGGAAATGATTCCGACGGTGGCCCTGGCCGACGTCGATCTGGTGTTCGATCCGCCGTGGGGGCGTCACATGATGTCCGAGGCCGCGCGTCTCGAAACTGGCATGCTGTAACGGCTGGCACCTCCCCGCGCCCGGTTGCCGGGTACCGTGGGGAAGCAGGTGCCGGTCCGCGTCCAAACCGGTGGCGATACAGGCACCGGCGTCCAAACCCGCAATCTGGAAGGAATTACCCGGTGTCCCAGTCTTCCCTGAGCTTTGCCGTCACCCGTTCGGACCACCCGCGCAGCGCCGCCGAGCGCGCCAAGATCCTGGAAAAGCCGGGTTTTGGTGTGTATTTCACCGACCACATGGTGGCCGTGCGCTGGGACAAGGACACCGGCTGGCATGATGCGGTGGTAACCCCGTACGGGCCGATCGCGCTGGACCCGGCCGCCGCGGTGCTGCATTACGGCCAGGAAATTTTCGAAGGCATCAAGGCCTACCGGCATGCCGACGGTTCGGTGTGGACCTTCCGTCCGGAAGCCAACGGTCGCCGCCTGCAGCGTTCGGCCGCCCGTCTGGCGTTGCCGGAATTGCCGGTGGAGATCTTCGTCGAATCGCTGAAGCAGATGATCGCCGTGGACAAGGACTGGGTGTCCGATGCCGACGAGGCCAGCCTGTACTTCCGCCCGTTCATGATCGGCGACGAGGCCTTCCTCGGCGTGCGCGGCGCGCACAAGGCCACTTATTACGTGATCGCCAGCCCGGCCGGCCCGTACTTCGCCAAGGGCGTGGCACCGGTCGCGATCTGGCTGTCCACCGACTACGCACGTGCGGCCAAGGGTGGCACCGGTGCGGCCAAGTGCGGCGGCAACTACGCCGCGTCCTTGCTGCCGCAGCAGCAGGCGCAGGCGCAGGGCTGCTCGCAGGTGCTGTTCCTGGACCCGGTCGAAGGCAAGTACCTGGAAGAACTGGGCGGCATGAACGTGTTCCTGGTCTACGGCAAGAGCAACACGCTGGTCACCCCGCAGCTGTCGGGCAGCATCCTGGAAGGCATCACCCGCGAATCGATCCTGCAGCTGGCGCGCGACCGTGGCATGACCGTGGAAGAGCGCAAGGTCACCATCGACGAGTGGAAGCAGGGCGTGAGCTCCGGCGAGATCACCGAGGTGTTCGCCTGCGGTACCGCCGCGGTCATCACCCCGATCGGCCAGCTCAAGGGCGAAGGCTTCTCGGTGGGCGACATCAACGCGCCGGCCGGTGAAGTGACCATGTCGCTGCGCAAGGAGCTGACCGACATCCAGTACGGCCGCCAGGCCGATCGTCACGGCTGGCTGGTGCGTCTGGACGCCTGAGTCCGTCAGCGCCGTTTCAAACCGGAAGCCCCGCTCACTGCGGGGCTTTCCGCTTCTGCAGCCGGCTGTTCTGCAGGAGTGACGTAAGTCGCGACGGGTTTTACTGGTAGAGCCCGGTCGCGGCTCATGGCCCGGGGCCACCCCGCGTCGCTTGTGTCTTGCCTGGGACTCCTGCAAGGGCGGGAGGGCCGCTCCGGCCTATTCGCACAGATCCGCGCAACGCGCCTGCAGGAATCGCAGGGCGTCGGCCGGGGCGATGTCCAGCAGCAGGCCGCGCTGGCCGGCATTGATCCAGATGCGCTCATGGTCCTGCGCCGCGCTGGCGAACAGCACTGTGGCCGGACGCTGCTGGGCGAACGGGCTGATGCCGCCGACCTTGTAGCCGCTGCGCTTTTCCGCCTCCGGAACGTCCATCATCTGCGCGTGCTTCCCACCACACTGGGCGGCGAGCTTCTTCAGCGACAGCCGCTGGTCGGACGGGATCACCGCGATCAGCGGCTGCTTGTCCACCCAGGCCATCAGCGTCTTGAACACCCGCGCCGGGGCGATGCCCAGCGCCTGTGCCGCGGCCACGCCCTTGCTGTCGACCTCGGCCGCATAGTCGTAGGCATGCAGGCCATGGGCGATACCGGCCCGGTCCAGCGCGGCGGTGGCACGGGTGCCCTTGGCCATTACAGCGATTCGAAGCGGTTGGCGTCGACGTTCTTGCGCACCTTCTCCGGGTTCCAGATGCGGCCGTTCATGGCGATGTAGACGCCTTCGGGCAGCGACTGCACCGCGCCGATCGCGCAGCCGATGTTGAATTCGGCATCGGAGCCGCGGAAGCGGGCCGGGCTCAGCGCGCCGGTCATCACGATGGTCTTGCCGGGAATGCTGCTGAGCACCTTGCCGGTGGCGACCATCGAGTCGGTGCCGTGGGTGACCAGCACGTGGCGGGTCGGCTGCGCGGCGATGGTGGCACGGATCAGTTCGCGGTCGGCGTCGCTGATGTGCAGCGAATCCTTGCGCAGGATCGGGATCACGTTGAAGCGGAAGGTGACACCCAGCTCGCGCAGGATCATGCCGATCTGCGGATCGCCGATCTGGTAGTCGGATTTGTCGTCGAAATAGATCTTGTCGATCGTGCCACCGGTGGTGACGATCAGGAGCTCTTCCATCATTGCGGTGAATCCTTGCGGTGACTGCGTGCGGCGCGGTGCCGCGATGCTGCGCATGATAAAGCCGGCGGGTGCCGGCGCCGAGAGGTATGCGGCAACGGCGGACAACAGGTCGTGGCCGCTGCCCGCCCGGTGATGCTCAGCGCTCCGGAGTGGCACCGCGACGCTTGCCGAAGCGCGCGCGCAGGCCCGGCAGGCTGGCTTCGGCGATGACCAGCAGCGACAGCCCGATTTCCGCCCAGGCCAGCAGCGCGGTGTCGCGATGGGTCCAGGCGCTCATCACGCCATGGCTGAACCACATCAGCGCCAGCACGCCGGCCCAGAAGGACGCGCGCTGCCAGCCCAGGCGCAGAGCGATGGCCAGCAGCAACGGCGGTGCGGTGAACACCAGCTGCGTCGCCAGCCAGTGCTTGTCGTGCAGGAACCACCAGGTGTAGAGCGCGGCCAGCGCGATCAGCGCCAGCAGCAGGGTCGGCCGCTTTTTCTTCGTTGCGTTCATCGGAACAGCCTCTGCGCGATATCGGCCACGCGCCGGCCCAGCACGCGCGCCAGATGGGCTTCATCGTCACTGGGCTGCGGATCATCCTGCGTACCGGCCACATGGCTGGCGCCGTAGGGCGTGCCGCCGGTGGTGGTGTGGCTCAGCGCCGGCTCGGTGAAGGGGATGCCGACGATCAGGCAGCCGTGGTGCAGCAACGGCAGCTGCATCGACAGCAGTGTGGATTCCTGGCCGCCGTGCATCGAGGCGGTGGAGGTGAACACCGCCGCCGGCTTGCCGGCCAGCGTGCCGTTCACCCATTCGGCGCCGAGGCCATCGAGGAAGTGCTTCACCGGTGCGGCCATGTTGCCGAAGCGGGTCGGGCTGCCGAGCACGATGCCATCGCATTCGGCCAGATCGGAGATCTCCACATACGGTGCGCCGTCCTCGGGCACCGGCGGCGCGCTGGTCTGGGTGACGGCGGCCACCGGCGGCACCGTGCGCAGCCGCGCGCTCATGCCCGGCACCTCGCCGATGCCGCGGGCGATCTGCCGCGCCAGTCGCGCCACCGATCCACCACGGCTGTAATACAGCACCAGAATCTCCGCCATTACTCCATCCATCCATCACGCAGGAGGCGGAAGTATCGGCGATGCGGGCGACGCTTTGCATCGGGTACCCTTGCCGCATGGAACCTCTGGACACGCTCAACCTATGGACGGAGCGCTTGCGCGACCGGGCACGGAACGTGAGTTTCGCGCGCTTTCTGTGGTGCAGGTTCCTCGATGACCGCCTGTTCCAGGCCGCCGGTTCGCTGGCCTACACCACCGTGTTCGCGCTGGTGCCGCTGGCGATCGTGGTGTTCGGCGTGCTGTCGGCGTTCCCGATGTTCGAGCGCTGGAGCGAGGCGCTGAGCGACTACGTGTTCTCCAATTTCGTGCCATCGGCGGCGCGGGCGGCCGAAGGCTACCTGCGCCAGTTCTCGGCCAGCGCCGGGCAGCTGACCGCGGCCGGTTTCATCGCGCTGGTGGTGTCGCTGCTGATCACCCTCAACAGTGTCGAGCAGACCTTCAACCGCATCTGGCGGGTGGCCTCGGCGCGTCCGCAGCTGACCCGCTTCCTGGTGTACTGGACGGTGCTGACGCTGGGAGCGCTGCTGGCCGCCGCGTCGCTGGCGGTGTCGGCCAAGGTGCTGTCACTGCCGCTGTTCGGCACCACCGAAGGCCGCTGGCTGGCCGATATCGGCCTGCGGCTGGCGCCGGTGCTGATCGAATTCGCCTGCGTGATGCTGATCTACCGGGTGGTGCCGCACCACACGGTGAAGTGGCGGCATGCCATCCCCGGCTCCTTGCTGGCGGTGCTGATGCTGGAGCTGGTGAAGTGGGGGATGGGCCTGTACCTGGGCAGTTTCCAGTCCTACCAGAAGCTGTACGGAACGGTCGCCTTCGTGCCGATCCTGCTGCTGTGGATCTACCTGGGCTGGGTGTCGGTGCTGCTGGGGGCGTCGCTGGCATCCTCTGTTGCCGCCTTCCGCTACCAGCCGGCCGCGCTGCGGCTGCCATCGGGCTGCGAGCTGTATGCCCTGCTGCGCCTGCTGGGCCGTTTCCGTCAGGCGCGCCAGGAAGGGCAGGGGCTGGATGAAGAGCAGATCCTCACGCTGGAGCCGATGTTCACCGATTCACTGCTGCAGCAGCTGCTGGAACAGATGGAAGGCATCCGCCTGCTGCGCCGTGACGAAGCCGGGCAGTGGCTGTTGGCGCGCGACCTGCACAGCCTCAGCTTGAACGACCTTTACGAAGCCTCGCAGCTGCGCATTCCCGTGGCCGAGGTCTACCTGCCGCTGCGTGACGACCCGCTGGGGCAGGCTGCCTGCGAGGCACTGGATGAACTGCGCGTGCCATTGCGCGGCCTGCTCAAGCGCACTGTGGATGACATCTACGCGCCTACCGGAGAGTCCCGATGATTGTGAAAGCTGCTCCCTTGATGCTGTTGGCGCTGGCGTTGGCCGCGTGCAAGCCACCGTCGCCGGCGGAGGTCGCCGCGCCGGTGGCACCGGCGGTGGATGCGCCGGCAGCGGGCGTGCCGGCCGAGGTGGTGCAGCAGACGGCCGAGCGACCGCAGCTGCAGGTGCAGACGGTGGATGGCAAGGCCTATGACCTGGCCGCGCATCGTGGGCAATGGGTGGTGATCAACTTCTGGGCGACCTGGTGCGGGCCGTGCCTGCAGGAAATGCCGGAGTTGTCGGCGCTGCACACCATGCGCGGCAATATCGAGGTGATCGGGCTGGCGTACGAGGACATCGAGCTCGATGAGATGCAGGCGTTCCTTGCGCAGCATCCGGTCGCCTATCCGATCGCCATTCTCGATACCTACAACCCGCCGAAGGACTTCGCCACGCCGCGCGGTCTGCCGATGACCTATCTGATCGCTCCGGACGGCAAGGTTGCCAGGCAGTTCCTGGGACCGGTGGATGCCAAGGTGATCGAACAGGCCATTGTCGCCGCCGGTGGCAAGGTGCAGTGATCCTGCACGCCGCCGGAGGGGAGCGGTGGCCCGCTTTCCAGCGGGCCGCTGCCGGTGCACGCGCGCTGGTCTTTTCCGTCGCTCCCGCAGCGGCCTGCGGCTGATTCCCAGCCGGCAGCCGAAGCGCTAGGCTGCGCGGGTGACGCAGGGATCACACCACGGGTGAGGCCGTCTGCGGGGTCAAGGGCTTTCCAAGGGGGAATTCGATGTCCGTATCTGGCCCGGCACCGGAGCGTGCCGCCGTGGCTTCGCCTGCATCACGGCTGGCCGCGCTGGCCGGCACCGCGCTGCCGCGTCCGCCGGTCAAGCCGCTGTACCAGCTGAGCCTGCTGCTGGTCACGCTGTTCTGCGTGCTGGTGCCGGTGATCTATTTCGCACTGGTACTCGGCGTGAGCTGGCTGCTGCTGCACTACTACACCGCAGTGGCACCGGGGCTTGGACAGGTGCGCGGCATCGCGCTGCTGCTGGCCTGGGTGGTGCCGGGCTTCGTCGGCGGGGTGGTGCTGGCCTTCATGCTCAAGCCGCTGTTCGCACCGCGGCCGAAGGCGCCGCCGCCGCTGTTGCTGGATCCCGAACAGGAGCGCGAGTTCGTCACCGCCGTGCATGCGCTGTGCGGTGTCATCGGAGTGCGTCCGCCCAGTTCGATCCTGCTGGGCAACGATGTCAATGCGTGGGTGCAGTTCGACGATGGCTGGCGCGGCTGGCTGGGCGGCCGGCGGCGGCTGAGCATCGGCCTGCCGCTGGTGGTGGGCATGAGTGCGCGGCAGCTGGTCGGAGTGCTGGCCCACGAGTTCGGACATTTCGCGCAAGGCACCGGCATGCGCTGCGCGTACCTGATCAACAGCGTCAACCGCTGGCTGGAATCGCGGGCCTATCATCCGGATGCGTGGGATGAACGCCTGCGGCACTGGCGTGCGGAATCGCAGGACCTGTACACCGTGCTGATCACCGGCACGGCCAGCGTGTGCCTGCGGCTGGTGCGGCTGCTGATGCGTGGCCTGTTCCAGCTCAGTTTCCGCGCCAGCCAGCGGTTGTCGCAGGAGATGGAGTTCGATGCCGACCGTTATGAGGCGCTGGTGGCCGGCAGCAGCTGCTTCCGTACCACGGCGCTGCAGCTGCGCGGGCTGGCACACGCCTTCCACGATGCCGATCAGCGCAACGCGCTGGCCTGGCGTGAAGGCAAGCTGGCCGCGGACCTGCCCGCCGCGGTGCATGCACGCCTGCAGGCGCTGGAGCCGGCAAGCTGGCGGGTGCTGGCCGAGGCGCTCGAGCAGGATGCGGAAACCCGCTACTGGGATTCGCACCCGGCCGACCATGCCCGCATTGCCAATGCCGAAGCGCTGGCCGCGCCCGGCCTGTTCCTGGACGAGCGGCCGGCGGCGCAGTTGTTCGCCGACTTCCCCGCACTGTCGCGGCAGGTGACCGAGCGCTATTACCGCGACATGGGGCTGGAGTATTCGCCGCAGCAACTGGTCGACGCCGGAAGCATGCTGGTCATCAACCAGCTGGCACCGGAGGCCGAGGCCATCTGGAAGCGCTACAGCAACGGCCTGGTCGGCGAGCAGCCGCTGCTCGATCCGGCCGCTGCCACGCGCCTGCCGTGGCGTGCGCTGGGCTGGCAGGAAACGGTGGACCAGCTGCGGCAATGCTCGCCGGAGGTGGTGCTGGCCTGGCCGCGGTTGCAGCGGCGGGCGCAGCGCCGGCGTGAACTGGTCTTGTGGGTGGCGCTGCTGGACCACGACATCGGCTTCCGCCTGCCCTCCGGTGCCGAGCCTGACGGGATCGCGCTGCGCACCGAATACGGCCAGGTGACGGCCGCCGATACGCCGGACCTGCGCATCGTCGACAACGCGCTGGCCCTGTTCGCCCGCCGCCTGGCGCATGCGGTTGAAGCACTGCCCGGGCAGATGCAGGCAGCCGCGCATCGGTATCTGGCGCTGTTGCAGGCGCTTGCCGCGCTGTGGCCGGAGCAGACCGCGCTGGCCGACCAGCGCGAGGTGATCGCCTCGCTGGCCGGCAATGCGGACGGTGAGGGCGGCATTCTGGATGCGGCCAGGCAACGTGCGCGACAGCACCGGCAGGCGATGGAGCTCTGGCTGGAGCGCGCGCAGCAGGTCGAGGTCGAGGTGGAGGGCGCCGGCCAGAATCTGGCGCAACTGCTGCTGGCGCGCTGCCCACGGGCCAGCCGTGCCGATGCCGACGATATCGCCTATGCGCAGGCGCTGGCGCCGCTGGAGGATGCGCTGGCGCATCTCTACCGCACCAGTCTGGCGGAGCTGTCGGTCCTTGCCGAAGGCGCCGAGCGTGAGGCGGGGATCCGTCCGATCCGGTTGTGGCAGCCGACCGCCGAGCCGGCCTAGCAGGACTGCGCAGACCGGCATCGCCGCGGGTCGTGGTGATGCCGGTACGAACGGGGTGGCGGGAAGCGCCGCTGGAATCCGCGGCGTGGCCTCAGGCCGTGCCGGCGCCCTGCCAGCCGTGCGCGTGGGCCAGCTGCAGCAGCAGATCGGTGAAATCACCGGCAAAGCCGCGCATGTCGAACAGGCCCGTTTGCCGGCGGGCGAGGTCCAGCCGTTCGCGCAGCGCCTGCAGCGCGCCACGGTCGTTGCCCAGCGCCACGGCGGTGTCGACGAAGCTGGCGTCATCGGCCACGTTCATTCCATCCAGACCGAGGTGATGGTTGAGGCTGCCGGCCACGCGCGCGGCAAAGGTCTGCCCGGGCGCGGTGAGCACCGGGCAGCCGGCCCACAGTGCATCCGAGGCGGTGGTGTGGGCGTTGTAGGGATGGGTGTCCAGGAACAGGTCGGCATGCCGGTAGCGCGCCAGGTACTGCGGGTGGGGCAGCTTGGCCATGAACACCAGTCGCGCCGGGGCAACGCCCTGCTGATGGGCGACCTCGCGCAGGCGCACGTCGGCATCGCCCGGTCCGGACAGCAGCCACAGCACGCTGTCAGGTACCCGTCGCAGGATCTCCAGCAGACGCCCGACGCTGCGCGGGTTGAGCTTGTAGCTGTTGTTGAAGCAGCAGAAAACCACGGCGTCTTCGGGCAACCCGCAGTCGCGCCGCAGCGGCGGTGGTTCCACCACGCGGGTGTTGTCCGAGGGCTGGAACGCGCGCGGCAGGCGCAGCACCGGCTCGCTGAAACCGCTTTCCAGTGCCGGTGGCAGTACGAAACCGTCGGCCAGCACGTAATCGATCCACGGCGCGCCGGAGCTGCCCGGGTAGGCGAGCCAGTTGATCTGCAGCGGCGCCGGGTGCATCGCCAGCACTTCCGGGGTGCCACCGCCGCCCCAGCCGCGCAGGTCGAACAGGATGTCGATGCCGGTCGCGCGGATGCTGCCGGCGATGGCAGCATGCGGCTGGCCGGAAAGGTCGTGCAGGGTATGGGCGGCCGCGCGCAGGCGCTGGCGGATGGTGCTGCCATCGTCGCGGTTGAGCGCGAACAGGTGCACCTGCAATGCCGGCTGCGCGCGCAGCTGTTCGAACAGCGCCACGGTCAGCAGCCCAGTGGGGTGGGCGCCGAAGCCGTTGGACAGAAAGCCGATGCGCAGCGGCCCGTGGTGGCGTACGGAGGTGGCCGGCAGTTGCGGGGTGGACTGGGCGATCACCCGCGCGCGCTGGCGGGCGCAGGCCAGTTGCTCGGTGGCGCTGGCGTCCTCGCTGAGGAAGGCGAACGGCTCCACCGCCGGATTGCCTTGTGCGACCGCGTGGCGCACCTGCCGTGACAGTGCGTCCAGATCGCGCCAGTCGCACAGCCGGCGCTGCCAGTTCAGTCGCTGCGCGGCCATGTAGGCTTCGTCGGGCATCAGCGCGTGGGCGCGGCGGTAGGCGTCGGCGGCGGCTTCGGGCTGGCCGGCGTCTTCCAGCGCATGGCCCAGCCACAGCGCGATGCCGGGATGCTGCGGTACCTGGCGGGAGGCGTGGCGCAGCAGTTGCGCCGCTTCGGCGTGCCGGCCCTGCATCCAGCGCGCACGCCCGAGCCGCGCCAGCGCTTCCGGATGGTCGTGGCGCAGCTGCAGGGCGCGCTGCGCCGCGGCTTCGCCGGCAACCAGTTCGCCTGCGGACAGCTCGGCGTCGGCGAGCATCACCCAGGCGATGAAGTCGGCGGGCTGGCGGCTGACTGCCGCGCGCAGCTGCTCGCGTTCGCCCAGCGCATCCACGCTCAGCTGCCTTCGGCCAGCCGTGCCAGTTCGTCGACCTGGTGCTCATGCTGCAGGCGGCCGACCAGCGCGTCGAGGTCGCCCTCGATGATGGCGGGCAGGTCGTACAGGGTCAGTCCCTCGACACGGTGGTCGGTGATGCGGCCCTGCGGGAAGTTGTAGGTGCGGATGCGCTGGCTGCGGTCGCCGCTGCCGACCTGCAGGCGCCGCGATTCGGCCTGCGCGCTGGCCTGCCTGCTGCGCTCGGCATCGAGCAGCTGCGCCTTCAGCCGCTTCATCGCCTTGTCGCGGTTGGCGTGCTGGCTGCGCTCGGTCTGGCATTCGACCACCACGCCGCTGGGGACGTGGGTGATGCGGATGGCCGATTCGGTCTTGTTGACGTGCTGGCCGCCGGCGCCGGAGGAGCGGAACGTGTCCACCCTCAGGTCGGCCGGGTTGATGACGATCTCCTCCACGTCATCGGCCTCGGGAATGATCGCCACGGTCGCTGCGGAGGTGTGGATGCGGCCCTGCGATTCGGTGGCCGGCACGCGCTGCACGCGGTGGGTGCCGGATTCGAATTTCAGCCGCGAATAGGCGCCACGGCCGACCACGCGCGCCACCACTTCCTTGTAGCCGCCGTGCTCGCCGGGGTTGTCCGATTCGATCTCGACCTTCCAGCCGCAGCGTTCGGCGTAGCGGGCGTACATGCGGAACAGGTCACCAGCGAAGATCGCCGCCTCGTCGCCGCCGGTGCCGGCACGCACTTCCAGGAACAGGTTGCCGTCGTCGCGCGGATCGCGTGGCACCAGCAGCAGCGCCAGTTCCTCGTCCAGCTGCTGCAGGCGTTGCTGGGCGGCGGTGATTTCCTCTTCAGCCAGCTCGCGCAGTTCCGGGTCGGTGCGCATGGCTTCGGCCGAGGCCAGGTCGGCCTTGGCCGAAGCTTCGGCGGCCAGCGCGGTGGCAACCGGTTCCAGCTGCGCGAACTCGCGCGAGAAATTGCGGAAGCGCTCGTTGTCGGCGACCACCTCGGGTTCGGACAGCAGGCGTTCCAGCTCTTCGCGGCGCTCGGCCAGTGTCAGCAGCTTACGGCGCAGGGTCGGCGTCATCGGTACTCGCAGCAGGATGTTGATACCCGGGCGTGGCCGGGAACAGGCGCTCGGCGGCGCGGGTGAGGTCGGTGTCGCCTTCCTGCGCGGCCTGGCGCAGCGCGGCGGTCGGCGGATGCAGCAGGCGGTTGGTCAGGCCGTGGGCCAGCTGCTCGAGCACCTCTTCGGCGCCCTTGCCATTGGCCAGCTGCTGGCGTGCCTTGGCCAGCAGTTCGGCGCGGGTGGCCTCGCCGAACGCGCGCAGCTGCCGGATCGGTGCCTGCAGGTGGGTGGCCCGCTGGTTTTCCAGATAGCGGGAGACATGCAGGTCGATGATGGCCTGGGCCTCGGCGGCGGCCTCGCGGCGGCTGCGACGGTTTTCCTCCACCGCGCGCTCCATGTCGTCCACGGTGTACAGGTAGGCGTCGGGCAGGTTGCCGACGGTGGCTTCGATGTCGCGCGGCACGGCCAGGTCGAACAGCAGCATCGGCTTGTGCTTGCGGCTGCGCAGTGCGGCGGTGACCTGCTGCTGCAGGATCACCGGCTCGCGCGCGGCGGTGGCGGAGAACACCACATCGGCCTCGCCCAGATGGCGCTCCAGCTCGGCCAGCGGCAGCGCCACGCCACCGTGGCGGGTGGCCAGCTCCTGCGCGTGGGCCAGCGTGCGGTTGGCGATCAGCAGGCGCTTCACCCGGGCTTCGCCCAGGTGCTTGGCGGCAAGTTCGATGGTTTCGCCGGCGCCGACCAGCAGCACGGTGGATTCGTCCATGCGCGCGAAGGAATCCTGCGCCAGCCGCACCGCCGCGGAGGCCACCGACACCGGGTTGGCACCGACCTTGGTATCGGTGCGGGCACGCTTGGCGACGGAGAAGGTCTGCTGGAACAGATGGTCCAACTGCTGGCCGATGACGCCGCTGTCATGCGCCAGCGCCCAGGCGTCCTTCACCTGGCCGAGGATCTGCGGTTCGCCCAGCACCATCGAGTCCAGCCCGGTGGCCACGCGGAACAGGTGGCGCACCGCTTCGCTGTCGCTGTGCTGGTACAGGTAGCCGTCCAGGCTGCCGGCGTGCGACTGCAGCCAGTGCGCCAGCGCCTGGCTGTCCTCGGCCACGGCGTACAGTTCGGTGCGGTTGCAGGTGGACAGCAATACCGCTTCGGCGAGTTGCGGCGATTGCCGCAGCGAGTCCAGTGCCCGGGGCAGGGCTTCGCCGCCGAAGGCTGCGCGTTCACGCAGTTCCACCGGCGCGGTCTGGTGGTTCAGTCCGAGCACCCACAAGGTCATTCGTTCAGTTGCTTGCGATAAGCTGCTGGCCATTCAAGGCCGCCATTTTACGGCCCGGTTGCGCCAGATGCCCGTATTCAATCGCATATGCACCGTTCTGTTGTGCTGCCTGCCGGTTTTTCCGCTGTGGGCAGCCCCGCCAGAGGCCGTTCCCGCAAAGGATTCCAGCAACCACAGCGTCTCGCTGGCGCCAGTGCTGGCCGGCGAGTTCTCGCTGCAGGCCGGCAAGCTGGCCGATGCCGCGCGCTGGTATCTGCAGGCCGCGCAGGAAGCCGAGGGCGATGTCGGTCTGGCTGAACGGGCGACACGTATCGCGATGCTGGCCGGTGATGATGCACGGGCCACGCAGGCCCTGGCGTTGTGGGCCAGGCGCGCGCCGGGCGCGTTGCCGGTGCGCGCCACCCGTGCGTCGCTGGCGATGCGCAAGGGCGATGTGCGGCTGGCCCGCAAGGAACTGCTGGCGGTGCTGCGTGCGCCGGAGCCACGGGCCTGGGGCTACGCGCTGCTGGCGCTGGCCACCGGTGGGCGTGATCCGGCGGTGCCGGCGCAGGTGCTGGGCGAACTGGTCGATGCCGGTGCGATTCCCGACGACCTGGAGGCGTGGCAGGAATTCGGTCGACTGGCGCTGCGCATGGAGCGGCCCGAACTGGCACGGCGCATGGTCGGCGAAGTGGTCAGGCGCTTCCCCGACGAGCCGCGGGTGGCCTTGCTGCATGCCACGCTGCTGAACCAGTCCGGCAACAAGGCCGGGGCACTGGCGCTGCTCAAGGGGATCGAGCCACGGATTGCGGGCAACGACGATCTGCGCAACGCGCTGGCGGTGGCCTATGACGCGCTGGGCGAACCGGCCGCCGCCGAGCAGGTGCTGTCGCAGGGAGCGCAGAACCTGCAGACCTGGGGCATGCGTGCGATGCTGCTGGCCAAGCAGAAGGACGATGCCGCGCTGCTGGCGCTGTACCAGGACATCGCCGCCAAGGCCGACAAGCCCGAGCCGGAGCAGCGGTTGCTGCTGGGCAAGATCGCCGAATACCTCAAGCGTCACCAGGAGGCCGTGGACTGGTATCACAGCGTTCCCGGCGGGCCGCAGCGCAACGAGGCGCGTCTGCGCGCGGTCAACGCGCTGCACGAGCTGGGCGAGAAAGCGCGGGCGGCGCAGGAAGTGCAGGCCATCCAGGGCGACGCCTCGGTGGACGAGGAGGTCCGCCGTGACGCCTATCTGCTGGAGGCGGAGCTGCAGCAGCGCGATGCCGATACGCGCGGCGAGCTGGACGTGCTGGCCCGGGGCCTGGCGGCGTATCCGGATGACAGCGCGCTGCTCTATGCGCGGGCGCTGGCCTGGGAGCGCAACGACGATGTGCCGCGCGCCGAGGCCGACCTGCGCAAGATCCTGGTCGCCGAGCCGGAGAATGTGGCCGCGCTCAACGCGCTGGGCTACACCCTGGCCGACCGCACCTCGCGTCATCAGGAAGCACTGGAACTGATCGATCGCGCGCGCGTGGCCGAGCCGGACAATGCCGCCATCGTCGACAGCTACGGCTGGGTGCTGTACCGGCTGGGGCGCAACGACGAGGCGCTGGTGCAGCTGCGCCGCGCCTGGACCCTGAACAAGGACCCGGAGATCGCCGCGCATGTCGGCGAGGTGCTGTGGGTGCTGGGGCAGAAGGAGGAGGCGCGGCGGTTCTTCGACGAGGCCCGCAAGCTGGATCCGGACAACCGCGCGCTGCAGCGTGCGATCGAAAAACTGGGCGTATGAACGGAATGAAGATGTGGCGGGGAGTGGTGGCGCTGCTGTTGGCCGGCGTGTTGGCGGCCTGCGGCTCGGTGCCCAAGCGCCAGCAGGCGCCGGTGGCGGCGGAGGTCGCCGAGGTGTCGGCGCAGGCGCGAGCGGCCGAACAGGCGCGCCAGGCCGCCTTGCGCGCGCTGCCGGACTGGAGCTTCCACGGGCGTGCGGCGATCAGCAAGGGACGCAATGGCGGCAATGGCCGTATCGAATGGTTGCAGCACGGTGACCGCTACGAGGTTGCCCTGGCGGCGCCGGTCACCCGCCAGAGCTGGCGTCTGGGCGGTGGCGCCGGCGAGCCGGCGCGGCTGGAGGGCCTGGAAGGCGGCCTGCGCAGTGGCGATGACGCCGGCCAGCTGCTGCTGCAGGCGACCGGCTGGGAAATTCCCGTCGAGCAGCTGGCGCAATGGGTACGCGGCCTGCCTGCCGCTGCCGGTACGCCGGAGCATCTGGGCTTCGATGCCGAAGGCCGGCCCCGGGTGCTGCGCCAGCAGGGCTGGCGGATCGACTATCTGGACTGGTATCCGGCCGGGCCGGAACAGCCTTCGTTGCCGCGGCGGATCGAGGCGGTCAGCGGTGATGCCAAGGTGCGGCTGATCATCGATGCGTGGGGAACGGACGGGCAATGAGCACGGGTGTCGACGGGGCGGGCTGGTCGTACTGGCCGGCGCCGGCCAAGCTGAACCTTTTCCTGCAGATCACCGGTCGTCGCGCCGATGGTTACCACGAGCTGCAGACCGTGTTCCGGCTGCTGGACTGGGGCGACCGCATCGGCCTGCGCCTGCGTGAAGACGGCCAAATCCGCCGTGACGGGCCTTCCGTGCCCGGCGTGGCCGAAGCCGATGACCTGGTGGTGCGCGCGGCGCTGGCACTGCAGAACGCGTCCGCCAGCCCGTTGGGGGTCGATATCCGGGTTGAAAAGCGCATTCCGGCGGGCGGCGGCTTCGGTGGCGGCTCCTCCGATGCGGCCACGGTGCTGGTAGCGCTGAATGCGCTATGGGGCACCGGCCTGGACGAGGATGTGCTGGCCACGCTGGCGCTGCAGCTGGGCGCGGATGTGCCGGTGTTCGTGCGCGGGCGCAACGCCTGGGCGGAGGGAGTGGGCGAAAAACTCACCCCGCTGGCCCTGCCGCAGGCGTGGTATCTGCTGGTCGACCCGGCGATCCATGTGCCCACGGCTGAACTTTTCCGTTCCCCGGATTTGACGCGGGATGCCGCACCCGTGAAAATAGCCGACTTCGCTTCCGGGACCGTCCTCGGAAATGCGTTCGAACCGGTGCTGCGGCGCCGGGAACCAGCCATCGAGGCGGCGTTCCTGGCGTTGTCAGGTATTGGTCGGGCACGGCTCACGGGGTCGGGAAGCGGTTGTTTCGTCGAGTTCGCCACGCGCGCTGCAGCAGAGCAGGCCTTGGCGGAATTGCCGGAAGAACTGCGGGCATGGGTGGTGGCAGGCGTTGACCGCTCGCCGTTGCTCGATGCGCTGGAGACGATGGGAACTGTTTGATGCAGGGGCGTCGCCAAGAGGCCCAAGGCACCAGGTTTTGATCCTGGCATTCGTAGGTTCGAATCCTACCGCCCCTGCCATATTCCCTTGAGTTGTATGCGCAATGGAGTGCGCGACACGCAAATACGCGCAATCTCTGCCCCTCGTCCACGCTACTCGCCCCCGCCCGAGAGAGCTGTCATGCAAGACTCCCCGAATCTGCTGGTTTTCTCCGGCAATGCCAATAAACCGCTTGCGCAGAGCATCTGCAAGGAGCTGGGCGTACGGCCGGGCAAGGCGCTGGTGTCCAAGTTCTCCGACGGCGAAGTGCAGGTCGAGATCCAGGAGAACGTGCGCAAGCAGGACGTGTTCGTGGTGCAGCCAACCTGTGCGCCGAGCGCGGAAAACCTGATGGAGCTGCTGGTGCTGATCGACGCGCTCAAGCGCGCCAGCGCCGCTTCCGTCACTGCGGTGGTGCCGTATTTCGGCTACGCCCGGCAGGACCGCCGCATGCGCTCCTCGCGCGTGCCGATCACCGCCAAGGTCGCCGCCAAGATGTTCTCCTCGGTCAACACCGACCAGATCCTCACCGTCGACCTGCACGCCGACCAGATCCAGGGCTTCTTCGACATGCCCGTGGACAACGTCTACGCCTCGCCGCTGCTGCTGGCCGATATCTGGCGCGCCTACGGCACCGACAACCTGATCGTGGTCAGCCCGGACGTCGGTGGTGTGGTACGCGCCCGCGCCGTGGCCAAGCGCCTGGATGATGCCGACCTGGCGATCATCGACAAGCGCCGTCCGCGCGCCAACGTCGCCACGGTGATGAACATCATCGGTGACGTCGAGGGCAAGACCTGCGTGATGGTCGATGACATCGTCGACACCGCCGGCACCCTGTGCGCCGCTGCCGCCGCGCTGAAGGCGCGTGGCGCGGTCAAGGTCGCCGCCTACTGCACCCACGCCGTGCTCTCGGGCCCGGCGGTGGACAACCTGAACAACTCCCAGCTCGACGAGCTGGTGGTGACCGACACCATCCCGTTGTCCGACGTGGCGCGTGTCTGCACCAAGATCCGCCAGATCAGCGTGGCCGAGATGCTGGCCGAGACGATGCGCCGCATCGCCTTCGGCGAATCGGTCAGCTCGATGTACGTGGATTGATTTTCCCGCTTCCCGGCAGCCGCCGGGAGGCACAACAGGCTCTTCTGGTCGCGGAAGAGTCCCTACGCAACGCCGCGAGGCGCTGCAACAACCCAAGAGTAGTCAACATGGCAAAGTCCCAAGAAATCAAAGTCGCCCGCCGCGACGTGCAGGGCAAGGGTGCGAGCCGCCGCCTGCGTCACGCCGGTGCGGTCCCGGGTATCGTCTACGGCGGTGGCCGTGAGCCGGCCCAGGTGCAGTTCAACCACAACGAGATCTGGCTGGCCCAGCAGAACGAGTGGTTCTACTCCTCGATCATCGACCTGAACCTCGACGGCACCGTCCACAAGGTG
Organism: Stenotrophomonas sp. JC08; assembly: GCF_052180205.1. NCBI lineage: Bacteria > Pseudomonadati > Pseudomonadota > Gammaproteobacteria > Lysobacterales > Lysobacteraceae > Stenotrophomonas > Stenotrophomonas sp. JC08. The sequence continues at coordinate 623,998 of NZ_CP197473.1, forward strand.
CTGCTGCGTGACATCCAGCGTCACCCGTACAAGCAGCTGATCATGCACCTGGACTTCCAGCGCGTGAGCGCCAACGAAGTGCTGAACGTGGTCGTGCCGCTGCACTTCATCAACGAGGAAACCTCGCCGGCCGGCAAGACCGCCGACGTGCTGGTGACCCGTGAGCTGAAGGAAGTCAGCATTTCCTGCCTGCCGAAGGACCTGCCGCAGTCGATCGAAGTCGATCTGGGCGAGCTGACCGCTGGCGACATCATCTACCTGTCCGACCTGAAGCTGCCGGCCGGCGTGGAAATCCCGGCACTGAAGCTGGGCAAGGACCACGACGATGCCGTGGTCATCGCCAAGGTGGCCGACGCCGCCGAGGAAGATGCCGACGAGGCTCCGGCCGCCGAGTAATCGGCCTGACAGTGCCCGCCTTCCGGGGCGGGCGCTGCGGATGCGTCTGACATGACAGGATTGCGACTGATCGTCGGTCTGGGCAACCCCGGACCCGAACACGCCCGGACCCGGCACAATGCCGGGTTTCATTTCGTTGAGGCCCTGGCGCAGCGGCAGGGTGCGCGCTGGACGCTGGAGAGCAAGCTGTTCGGCGAAGTGGCCAAGGTCGAGATCGGCGGCCAGCCGGTGTGGCTGCTCAAGCCGGCGACCTTCATGAACCTTTCCGGCAAGTCGGTTACCGCCGCGCAGCGGTTCTGGAAGATCGAGCCGGAACAGACCCTGGTCGCACATGACGAGCTGGACATGCCGCCCGGCGTGGCGCGGCTCAAGTTCGACGGTGGACACGGCGGCCAGAACGGCCTGCGCGACACCATCCGCCTGCTCGGGCACGGCAAGTTCCACCGGTTGCGTCTGGGGATCGGCCACCCCGGCCACAAGGACCGCGTGGTCGGCTGGGTGCTCAATCGCCCCTCGCCGGCAGATGCGGTGCTGATGGAGCAGGCCATCGATGCGGCCATCGACGTGCTGCCGCTGGCGGTGGCAGGTGATTTCAACGAGGCCATGAAGCGGTTGCACACCGCGCGGCCCTGATTGCGGCTTGCGCTTTCGCGGCTTGAGGCTGGCGAGAGTGCAAACCGGAATCTCGAATCGTGGAGTAAGCATGGGTATCAAATGTGGCATCGTCGGTCTGCCCAACGTCGGCAAGTCGACCCTGTTCAATGCGTTGACCAAGGCGGGCATCGCCGCGGCCAACTTCCCGTTCTGCACGATCGAGCCGAACACCGGCATCGTGCCGGTGCCCGATCCGCGGCTGGAAGCGCTGGCGGCGATCGTCAAGCCGGAGCGGGTGATCCCCACCACGATGGAATTCGTCGACATCGCCGGCCTGGTTGCTGGTGCCTCCAAGGGTGAGGGGCTGGGCAACAAGTTCCTGGCGCACATCCGCGAGACCGACGCCATCGCCCACGTGGTGCGCTGCTTCGAGGATGGCAATGTCATCCACGTCGCCAACAAGGTCGACCCGATCGCCGATATCGAAACCATCGATACCGAACTGGCGCTGGCCGACCTGGAGTCGGTGCTGAAGGCGCTGGACCGTGCCACCCGTGCGGCCAAGGCCAACGACAAGGATGCGCTGGCGCGCAAGCCGGTGCTGGAGAAGCTGTCGGCGGTGCTCGACCAAGGGCGTTCGGCGCGCTCGGCCGGCCTGGATGCCGAGGAGAAGGCGCTGATCCGCGACATGTTCCTGATCACCCTCAAGCCGCTGATGTACATCGCCAACGTCGCCGAGGACGGTTTCGAGAACAACCCGCATCTGGATGCGGTGCGCGCCCGTGCCGAGGCCGAAGGTGCCGAAGTGGTGCCGGTGTGCGCGGCGATCGAGGAGGAAATGGCGCAGCTGGACGACGCCGACCGCGATGAGTTCCTCAAGGACCTCGGCCTTGACGAGCCGGGTCTGAACCGGGTGATCCGCGCCGGCTACAAACTGCTCGGCCTGCAGACCTACTTCACCGCAGGCGTGAAGGAAGTCCGTGCCTGGCAGCTGCGCACCGGCTCCACCGCACCGCAGGCCGCCGGCGTCATCCATACCGATTTCGAGCGTGGCTTCATCCGCGCCGAAACCATCGGCTATGACGACTTCATCAACCTCAAGGGCGAGCAGGGTGCCAAGGAAGCCGGTCGCCTGCGACTGGAAGGCAAGGACTACATCGTCAAGGAAGGCGACGTGCTGCACTTCCGCTTCAACGTCTGATCCGCCGGCGTTGCTGCAGTGACAAGGCCCCGCAATGCGGGGCCTTGCTGTATCCGGAGCCGGGAACAGCGGCTGGTGAAAAATTCGCCGCGGATCTGAAAGCATTGCCGGACAACGGGCCGGCGGGGTTGTCCACAGGCTTCTCCCGAGGTTCTGAACATGCGCTGTGGAGAACGGCGACGATGCCCGGAAGATCTGCGGCAGCATGCCGGCAGACAACAAGGCCCGCCAATGGCGGGCCTTGTTGGTGATGCGTGGAAGGCGGTTACAGCGGTGCGCCCCCCAGTTTCCAGGTGACCTGCACGAAGTAGCTGCGGCCCCGGCTGTCGAACCACGCGGTGTCGTAGTACGGGTAGTTGGACCAGGTCGCGTCCTTCGGCGGCATCTTGTTGAACAGGTTGTTCACCGACAGTGCCACGCGCAGATGGCTGTTGATGTCATAGCGCGCGCTGGCGTTGAAGCGCCAGGTCGAGTCGGTCCAGGCGTCGTTGGCGTAGTTGGCAACGCGGCCCAGGTAGTTGCCGAACAGGCTGGCCCCGAAGGCGTCCTTGTCCCAGTTCAGGCCGATATTGCCCTTGTTGCTGGGCAGGGTGGTGGCGCTGAAACTGACATCGAGCATGTCCTCGTAGGCATCCCCCGGGTAGAGCTGGCGCTTGTGCTGGCGCGCCCAGGTGTAGCTGCCGTTGAGGTGGAAGTTGCCGGCCGTGGCGGTGCTGAAGCGGTAGCTGGCGGTGACATCCAGTCCGGAGGTTTCCTCGTTGGCGATGTTGATCGGGGCGAAGCGCACGCTGGTGATCTCGCCGTCCGCATCGCGGACCACGCGGGCCAGGGCATCGACGCAGGTCGGTGAATTGACGTCCACCGCCGTGCCGTCATCGGTCATGCCCAGGCGGCAGTCGGCCTCGGTGCTGCGCAGCAGTTCGCGGTCCTGCACCTGCACCTGGTTGCTGATCTTGATGCGGTAGTAGTCCACGCTCAGGTCCAGCCCGGCCAGCGGCGAGAACACGAAGCCGGCCGAGAACGACTTGCTGGTCTCCACGTCCAGGTTCTGGTTGCCGGTATAGACGTCAAAGGTGCTGACGTCGTAGTTGCCGAAGTCGCGGTCGTAGCATTCGTTGTCGCTTGCACCGGGGTTGTCGGAACGGCACGCGTAGTAGTCGGTGGCGAAGCGGGTGCGGTAGTAGTCCTCACCGGCGAACAGGTAGTGCATGTCCGGGGCGCGGAAGCCGGTACCGTAGGAGCTGCGCACCAGCAGGCTGTCGAGCGGGCGCCACTCCAGGCCCATGCTGTAGGTGAACTTGCCCGGATCCTGGTTGCCGTAGCTGTAGCGGTCATAGCGGCCGGCCACGCTGGCCTGCAGCGAATCGGCCAGCGGCAGGCGTAGTTCGCCGGCGGCACTCCAGCGGTCACGGTCGCCGCTGCCATCGCCGTAGCGCGGGCCGTAGTAGGCGTCTTCGGTCAGTGCCAGCGGGTCCGGGTTGATCCGGTAGGACTGCTGGCCGAATTCAACCGTACCGGCAAAGCCGACATCGCCGGCCGGCAGGCTGAACAGCGAGCCGGTGCTGGCAGTGAAGCTGAGGTTGTCGTTGTCGGCCTTCGGCCTGAAGGTGGACATGACCCCGAATTTGGCGAAATCGGCCGGGCTGACCGGGCTGAACAGGCGCTCCGGATCCGGGTTGTAGATCGCATAGCCGGACGAGGTGTAGCCCAGCAGCGGGCCGAGGAAATATTCATTGGCGGCCGCGGCAAGGATGCGGGGCATCTCTACATCGGCCTTGTACTGCGAATGGTTATAGGCCGCTTCCCCGTCCCAGTTCTCGCCCAGGCGGCCCTGCAGGCCGGTGGTGATCGAGAAGGTCTTCTGGGTGGTGGTGTTCATGCGGTTTTCCAGTCCGCCCACTTCTTCCGGGGTGAACTGGCGCGACCAGATCTCGCGGTTGTCGGTGGCCTGGTTGTAGAACACCTTGTCGCGGTAGTTGTTGCGCGATTGCGGGTCGTGGAATTCCCAGCCCATGTGGTCGCTGGCCACATCGTTGCCGTTGGTGCCGGTGAGCAGCTTGACCTTCTGGTGGCCCAGCTGGATGTCGGCAAACCAGGACAGGTCCTCGTTGAAGCGGTACTCGAACGCGCCGTAGGCGGTGGCACCACGACGCTCGTTCTCGATGGTGCGGTAGGCAATGGCCACCTCGCTGCCGCAATACGGTTCGCCGTAGCGGTCATTGGCCAGCACCGTGGTGCCGCCATTCAGGCCGGCCAGGGCCGAGCAGTCGCCTTCGGGGGCGTAATTGGTGTCGTCTTCCCAGTTCAGGCGCTGGGCGGTCAGGCGCGGCAGGCGGCGGCGCGAGGTCGGTGCATCGGCAGTGGAATCCTGCACGTCGCGCTCATAGCCCCACAGCGGGCTCTTGTCCTGCAATTCGACGCCGACGATGCCGCTGAAGTTGCCCTTCTCGAAGCCGCCGGTCAGGGTCAGCCGGTGTGATTCACCGCCGCCTTCGTGGGTGTCACCGAAGCGGTAGTCCACGGTCAGGCCGTCGGTGGACTTCTTCAGGATGAAGTTGATCACCCCGGCCATCGCGTCGGAGCCGTACACGGCCGAGGCGCTGCCGGTGAGCACTTCGATGCGGTCGATCATGCCCAGCGGGATATTGCCGATGTCGGTGAAATTGCTGCGGCCATTGAGCGGCAGCGGGAAGTCGGCGATGCGGCGGCCGTTGATCAGCACCAGGGTGTGGTTGGGGCCGAGGCCGCGCAGGTCCACCGCCTGTGCGCCGGGGGTGGACTGCGCGCCGGTGGTGTTCTGCTGGCCCTGCACGCTGCCGCTGTTCTGGCTGAGCGAGCGCAGCACATCCGGCACCGAGGTGAGGCCGGCGGCCTTGATCTGCTCGGCGCTGACCACCGTGACCGGTGCGGGGCCTTCCACCTGGGCGCGCGGGATGCGCGAGCCGGTGACCTGGACCGTATCCAGTTGCTGGGGCTCGGAGGCGGATTGCGCCAGAGCGGGGGCGGCCATGGACAACAGGGCCAGTTGGATTGAACACACCATTGCGTGCTTGCGCATGAATCGCTCTCTGATGAAAGGTGTTCGGAAAAAGTCCATGTCACATGTCGGGAAATGCCCGGTGCCCGGGTAGGAAAACGTGAATGGGCATGAGCATCTAACACCTTTTTTACACGCTTGACCACTGCCATAAAGTCTGGCATTCCTGCTGGAAAGCGGCAGGACACGGGACGACGGCGACATGTGGAAAGTGACGGATTTTCGGTGCGGGTGGGCCGCCCTGTTGCTGCTGGCAACGGGCGTGGCCGGTGTGGCCAATGCCGCGGGTGCCCGGGGCCTCGCGGAACCGGGCTACCGCTATTACGAGATCGGCAACGTGGATGCGCCGCGCCCGGGGCCGACCGAGGCGGCAATGTTGATGATGGGCGGCGGCGATTGGGTGCCCGAGGCGTTCCACTGGTGGCTTGAGCGGGCCGGCAACGGACGCGTGGTGGTGCTGCGTACCTCCGGTGGCGACGAGCTGCAGAAGGAGCTCTACCGGGACATCGGCGGCGTCACCGCCGTGCAGACGCTGGTGTTTGACAGCCGCAAGGCCGCCGATGATCCGGCGGTGCTGAGGGTGGTCCGCGGCGCCGACGCCATTTTCATCGCTGGTGGCGACCAGTCGCGCTACATCCGTTTCTGGAAAGGGACCGCGCTCAATGAAGCCCTGAACGCGCATGTCGCCGCCGGCAAGCCGATTGGCGGCACCAGTGCCGGGCTGGCGATCCTCGGCAGGTATGCCTATGGCGCACTGGATGGCGGCAGCGTGAATTCGCAGGTCGCATTGAAGGATCCGATGGGCAGCGAGGTGACCATGGACAGCGGTTTCCTGGCCATGCCCTATCTCTCCAGCGTGGTCACCGACACCCACTTCGCCAAGCGCGAGCGGCTTGGGCGGCTGATCGCCTTCGTTGCCCGCGCCACGCAGGAGCAGGGGGAGGGTGAGATTATCGGCATCGGCGTGGATGAGGACACCGCGCTGTGTGTCGAGGCGGACGGGAGTGGACGGGTCTACTCGCTGAACGACGGATACGCCTGGCTGGTGAGGCCGCAGCAGGCGGTCACCCGGCTGGATAATGGCGAACCCCTGGAGTTCCACTCGATTCCGGTGACCGGCGTCGGTGCCGACAGCCGGCTGCATATGGACGGTTTCACCGTCGATGATGCGGCGTTCACCGCCGTGGCCACCGTTGTCGATGGCGAGCTGGAGCTGCAGCCCGAATGAGCGGCTTGCTCTGCGATGGTGGCTGGTCTGTTCCGGTATCTGTTCTTATCGACAGGGCCGTGACTAGAATCCCGGCTCCACTCGGGAGCGAAGAAACATGAAGCTGATTTCCGCGGTATTGCTGGGCCTTGCGTCGATGTCCTGTGTGACGGCGAAGGCGGCCACGGCCTCGCCGTTGCTGGTGATCCACGGGGGCGCGGGTGTCGAGCGCAAGGACTTCAGTGCCGAAGAGGAGCGCGCCGCCCGTGCGGCGCTCACCGAGGCGCTGCGCAGGGGGCATGCCGAACTGATGGCCGGCAAGCCGGCACTGGATGCGGTGACCGCAGCCATCACCGTGCTCGAGGATGATCCGAGTTTCAATGCCGGTCGTGGCGCGGTGTTCACCCATGACGGCAAGAACGAGCTGGACAGCTCGCTGATGGATGGCGCCACGTTACGCGCCGGTGCCGTGGCCGGCGTGCACACGATCAGGAATCCGATCCTGTTGGCGCGTGCGGTGATGGAGCATTCGCCGCACGTGATGATGGTGGGCGAGGGCGCGGAGATGTTTGCCGCCGAGCAGAAGATTCCGCAGGTGGATCCGGCCTATTTCCGTACCGACAAACGCTGGCAGCAGCTGCAGCGGGCGTTGAAGGAGGAGGCGGCCGGCCAGGCGCATGCGGATCTGGAAACCGCCAAGCATTTCGGCACGGTCGGTGCGGTGGCGCTGGACCGCGATGGCAAGCTGGCGGCGGGCACCTCCACCGGCGGCATGACCAACAAGCGCTATGGCCGCGTGGGTGATTCGCCGATCATCGGCGCCGGCACCTATGCCGATGCGCGCTGCGCGGTGTCCGGCACCGGTTGGGGGGAGTACTACATCCGCCTGTCGGTGGCGCATGAAATCTGCGCGCGTATGCAGTATCTGGGGGAGACGCCGGCACAGGCGGGCGAGGACGTGGTCGTCAAGCGCATCCCCGAGCTGGGTGGCGATGGAGGAGCCATCGTGCTCTCGGCCGACGGCCGTGCCGCGATGCCGTTCAACACCGAAGGCATGTACCGCGGCTGGATCGGCGCCGACGGCGTGCCGCATGTGGCGATTTTTGCCGATGAAGCCTTGTCCGCGCCGCGCGAATGAGCCGGGGCGACATGCCCGCGAAAAGATTTTCCCCGAATGTGAAAATTGGTGTTGACAGGGTGCGGGGGGATCAGCAGAATAGCTGGCTCTCCCACCCCTGACCGGCAGGCCAAGGTCCTAGACAAGGGGTGGAGCGGAGGGATACCCAAGCGGCCAACGGGGGCAGACTGTAAATCTGCTGGCTTACGCCTTCGGTGGTTCGAATCCACCTCCCTCCACCAGTTTTACGTTATGCGTGTGTTCCCGGTGCGGGAGTAGTTCAACGGTAGAACCTCAGCCTTCCAAGCTGATGGTGCGGGTTCGATTCCCGTCTCCCGCTCCATTGAACGAAATTGAAAACATGGCATAATGCACAACTCGCTCACGTAGCTCAGTCGGTAGAGCACCTCCTTGGTAAGGAGGAGGTCGAAGGTTCGATTCCTTTCGTGAGCACCATCTTGCTCAAAGCGCCATAACCAACCTGTTACCGAGATAAAGCCGCCATGTCCAAGGGTAAGTTCGAACGTACCAAGCCGCACGTCAACGTCGGCACCATCGGCCACGTCGACCATGGCAAGACCACGCTGACCGCCGCGCTGACCAAGATCGGCGCCGAGCGTTTCGGTGGTGAATTCCACGCCTACGACGCCATCGACAAGGCGCCGGAAGAAAAGGCCCGTGGCATCACGATTTCGACCTCGCACGTCGAGTACGAATCGGAAACCCGCCACTACGCCCACGTGGACTGCCCGGGTCACGCCGACTACGTCAAGAACATGATCACCGGTGCCGCGCAGATGGACGGCGCGATCCTGGTGTGCTCGGCCGCTGACGGCCCGATGCCGCAGACCCGCGAGCACATCCTGCTGTCGCGTCAGGTCGGCGTGCCGTACATCGTCGTGTTCCTGAACAAGGCCGACATGGTGGACGACGCCGAGCTGCTGGAACTGGTCGAAATGGAAGTGCGCGAGCTGCTGTCCAAGTACGACTTCCCGGGCGACGACACCCCGATCATCGCGGGTTCGGCCCGTCTGGCGCTGGAAGGCGACCAGTCCGATATCGGCGTGCCGGCGATCCTGAAGCTGGTGGATGCGCTGGACGCCTGGATCCCGACCCCGGAGCGTGACGTCGACAAGCCGTTCCTGATGCCGGTGGAAGACGTGTTCTCGATCTCGGGCCGCGGCACCGTGGTGACCGGTCGTATCGAGCGCGGCATCATCAAGGTGGGCGACGAAATCGAAATCGTCGGTATCCGTCCGACCACCAAGACCACCGTCACCGGCGTGGAAATGTTCCGCAAGCTGCTGGACCAGGGTCAGGCAGGTGACAACGCCGGTCTGCTGCTGCGCGGCACCAAGCGTGACGACGTCGAGCGCGGCCAGGTTCTGGCCAAGCCGGGTTCGATCACCCCGCACACCCAGTTCGACGCCGAAGTGTACGTGCTGTCGAAGGACGAAGGTGGCCGTCACACCCCGTTCTTCAAGGGCTACCGTCCGCAGTTCTACTTCCGTACCACCGACATCACCGGCGCTTGCGAGCTGCCGGAAGGTGTGGAAATGGTGATGCCGGGTGACAACGTGAAGATGGCGGTCACCCTGATCAACCCGGTGGCCATGGACGAAGGCCTGCGCTTCGCGATCCGCGAAGGCGGTCGTACCGTCGGCGCCGGCGTGGTCTCCAAGATCACCAAGTAACAGCCTGCAGTATCCAGCGGCATAACTGCTGGTTACGCGAATGGCGGGCCGGGAACCCCGGTCCGCTTTCGTCGTCTAAGGGACGTGTAATGGTCAAGTCATACGCCAGTAGCTCAATTGGCAGAGCAGCGGTCTCCAAAACCGCAGGTTGGGGGTTCGAGTCCCTCCTGGCGTGCCACTTGCCACCCTCTATCCAGTGACCTTGGTCGCACCAGCAGCAAGAGTCGGATGAACAGCAAGATCGAGCACTCCAAAGACGCCGCTTCCGGTGGTGATATTGTCAAGTACGTTGGCGCGGTACTGCTGCTGCTGGCGGGCTTGGCTTTCTGGTATTGGTTCTCCGCGCCTGAGCAGGCCGCCCGTCTGGGTGCCTGGTCGGGCCAGCTGCGTGTCCTTGCGGTGGTTGTCGGTCTGGTGGGTGGTCTTGCCGTGTTCATGTTGACCGGCAAGGGGCGTGATGTCCGCGAGTTCCTTTCGGAATCGCGTTTCGAGTTGCGCAAGGTCGTATGGCCGACCCGGCAGGAAGCCATCCGCATGACGTGGGTGGTCATCATCGTGGTGATCGTGTTGAGCCTGCTGCTGGGTGGTTTCGATTTCGTGATCCAGAAACTGACCCATTGGTTCCTTGGGCGTTGAGGAGATAGCAGTGAAACGTTGGTACGTCGTCCACGCCTATTCGGGTTTTGAGAAGACGGTTGCGCAGGCGTTGCGTGACCGGATCGTGCGTGAAGAAATGCAGGAGCGTTTCGGTGACGTACTGGTTCCCACTGAGGAAGTGGTGGAGATGCGCGCTGGCCAGAAGCGTCGCTCCGAGCGCAAGTTCTTCCCGGGCTATGTGCTGGTCCAGATCGAGACCCATGAGGAAGCCGGGATTCCGCGTATCGACAACGAAAGCTGGCACCTGGTGAAGGAAACTCCGAAGGTGATGGGCTTCATCGGCGGCACTGCTGACCGGCCGTTGCCGATCCGTGACGAAGAGGCGGCAGCTATCCTGGATCGGGTCCAGGAGGGTGTCGAGAAGCCGCGTCCGAAGGTGCTGTTCGAGCCGGGCCAGATGGTCCGCGTCACCGAGGGCCCGTTCAACGACTTCAATGGCGTGGTCGAAGAGGTCAACTACGAGAAGAGCCGCCTGCGCGTGGCCGTGTTGATCTTCGGTCGCTCCACCCCGGTCGAGCTCGAGTTCGGCCAGGTCGAAAAGGCCTCCTGACGGCAACTCGTGCCGCCCGTTCACGCGGCGGCTGAAAAGCTTGCTATAATTTTCTGCTCCCTGTTTTCGAGGGGCGAACTCAAAGGCTGCCGCAAGGTGGCCTTTGGGCCGATTTCAAAACGCGAAAGCCGGGACGCGTGATTCCCGGTCCGATGGGGAGCCTGTTGTCGCAAGGCGCTAGCACCCGGAGAGCACTCTAATGGCAAAGAAAGTTGTCGGTTACATCAAGCTGCAGGTGAAGGCCGGTCAGGCCAACCCCTCGCCGCCGGTCGGTCCTGCGCTGGGTCAGCGCGGCCTGAACATCATGGAATTCTGCAAGGCATTCAATGCCGCCACGCAGAAGCTGGAGCCGGGTCTGCCGGTGCCGGTCATCATCACGGCCTATTCGGACCGTACCTTCACCTTCATCACCAAGAGCACCCCGGCCACCGTGCTGCTGAAGAAGGCTGCCGGCATCTCTTCGGGCTCGAAGAAGCCGAACACCGAGAAGGTGGGCAAGGTCACGCGTGCGCAGCTGGAAGAAATCTGCAAGGCGAAGGAGCCGGATCTGACGGCTGCTGACCTGGACGCCGCCGTGCGTACGATCGCGGGCTCCGCCCGTTCCATGGGCCTGGTGGTAGAGGGTTAATCTGATGGCACAGACCAAGCGTGAGAAGGCCATCAAGGCCGCCGTCGTTCCGGGCAAGGCGTACGCCTTCCAGGAAGCGATCAATATCCTGAAGACCGCCACCAAGGCCAAGTTCGTCGAGTCGATCGACGTGGCTGTGCGTCTGGGCGTGGATGCCAGGAAGTCCGACCAGCAGGTGCGCGGTTCGACCGTGCTGCCGGCCGGTACCGGTAAGTCGGTGCGCGTGGCGGTGTTCGCCCCGGCCGGTGCCAAGGCTGATGAAGCCCTGGCCGCTGGCGCCGAAGCCGTCGGTATGGACGATCTGGCCGAGAAGATGCAGGCCGGTGATCTGAACTATGACGTGGTCATTGCGACCCCGGACGCGATGCGCGTCGTGGGCAAGCTGGGCACCGTGCTGGGTCCGCGTGGCCTGATGCCGAACCCGAAGGTCGGCACCGTGTCGGCCAATCCGGGCGAAGCGGTGAAGAATGCCAAGTCGGGCCAGGTGCGCTACCGCACCGACAAGGCCGGCATCATCCACTGCACCATCGGCAAGGCCAGCTTCGACAATGAAGCGCTGCAGTCCAACCTGCAGGCGCTGCTGGTCGATCTGATCAAGGCCAAGCCGGCCACCTCGAAGGGCACCTACCTGCAGAAGGTATCGGTCAGCTCGACGATGGGCCCGGGTGTCACTGTCGACCAGTCGACGCTGATCCTGAAGTAACTGTTTCAAGCGGGCGCGGTACCTCCGGTATCGTGCCCGTCATTTTGAAGGCGCCGTGCCGGCTTGTCCGGGACGGTCAGCCGTCAAAGACCGCAGGCGCGGTCAGCGCATACCGGCGACGGGCAGGACGCTCGATCTGGCAAGGAGTCGCCGCCGGCATAGCGGGAGCGCTTAATCGATCCGTCCCGGATCACCCTGCGTAGATGGTGACGCCCTTCTGGAGTTTTCTGGTTTAACGCACGTCTGGGGTAACCCGGGTTGGCCCACTCCAGGTCTAGAACGGCCACCACCGGAGCATCGTCCCGATGCTCCCGGCGTCCAGGAAAGATGCCGTCCAGGACCGCACACGGCAGGAGCCGTAAGCGGAGTTCAAACTAGGAGGAGTGCAATGGCTCTCAATCTGTCCCAGAAGCAAGAAGTAGTCGCCGAGCTGGCAGACGTCGCCGCCAAGGCCCACTCCTTGATCGCAGCCGAATACGCTGGCACCACGGTCGCCCAGATGACCGCGATGCGCAAGCAGGCGCGTGAAACCGGTGTTTTCTTGAAAGTTGTCAAGAACACGCTGGCCGCACGTGCCGTTGATGGCACCGATTTCGCATGCGCCCAGGACCAGCTGGTTGGTCCGCTGCTGTATGCGTTTTCGCTCGAGGAGCCCGGCGCAGCCGGTCGCCTGATCAAGGATGCCGCCAAGGGCAATGACAAGCTGAAGGCGAAAGTCGTGGCAATCGGCGGGGAACTGTTCCCGGCTGGCCACGTTGACGTGCTGGCATCGCTGCCGACCCGTGATCAGGCCCTGGCCATGCTGGCCCGCGTCCTGACCGAGCCGGTCACCATGTTCGCGCGCGCCGTCAAGGCTGTCGGTGAAAAGCAGGAAGGTGGCGCAGCTGCAGAAGCTGCCGAGCCGGCTGCTGAAACCGCCTGAGTTCGACGTCTCCGTGGTTCCGTACGGAACCTCAATCCAGAATATTTTCAAAAGGTAATCAAAATGTCCCTTACCAACGATCAGATCGTCGACGCAATCGCCGAAAAGTCCCTGATGGAAGTGATGGAGCTGGTCAAGGCCATCGAAGAGAAGTTCGGCGTTTCCGCCGCTGCTCCGGTTGCCGTTGCCGCTGCTGGCCCGGCTGCTGTGGTTGAAGAGCAGACCGAATTCAACGTCATCCTGAAGGATGCCGGCGCCAAGAAGGTCGAAGTGATTAAGGCCGTCCGTGCCATCACCGGCCTGGGCCTGAAGGAAGCGAAGGATCTGGCCGAAGCCGGTGGCGTCGTGAAGGAAGGCGCTTCGAAGGAAGACGCCGAGAAGTTCAAGAAGGACCTGGAAGCTGCCGGCGCAACCGTCGAGCTGAAGTAATTCCTTCCCTTGCATCGTCATCGATTCACGGCGATGCAGCCAAGGCTGGGGGTGTAAACCCCCGGCCTTTGGTCGTTTCAAGCCGCAGGTAGCCTGCGGTGCGGTATGCCTGGCGAGCGGTCGTTCACGATCCTGCGCGCTGGCCAAGCCCAACTCCGAGTTCCAGGTGAGTTGGCAGTTGGAAGTAGCAGGAGAAGGCGTGCTGGTGCCGGCAATACCAGCGACTTCCAACTGACAATTTAGAAGTTTCCTTCGGGTCGTGGACGCACGGCCCGCACAACAAGGTGGAAGACCCCATGACGTCCTATTCGTATACCGAAAAAAAGCGGATCCGCAAGGATTTCGGCAAGCAGCGCTCGATTCTCGAAGTGCCGTTCCTGCTTGCCATCCAGGTCGATTCTTACCGCGAATTCCTGCAGGAAAACGTTGATCCGGCCAAGCGTTCGGAACATGGCCTGCACGCTGCGCTGAAGTCGGTGTTCCCGATCTCCAGCTACAGCGGCAATGCCGCGCTGGAATATGTCGGTTACAAGCTGGGCGATCCGGTGTTTGACGAGCGCGAATGCCGCCAGCGTGGCATGAGCTACGGCGCGCCGCTGCGCGTGACCGTGCGCCTGGTCATCTACGACCGCGAGTCGTCCACCAAGGCGATCAAGTATGTGAAGGAGCAGGAGGTCTATCTGGGCGAAATCCCGTTGATGACCGACAACGGCACCTTCATCGTCAACGGTACCGAGCGCGTCATCGTGTCGCAGCTGCACCGTTCGCCGGGCGTGTTCTTCGACCATGACCGTGGCAAGACCCACAGCTCGGGCAAGCTGCTGTACAGCGCCCGCATCATTCCTTACCGCGGCTCCTGGCTGGACTTCGAGTTCGACCCGAAGGATGCGCTGTTCACCCGTATCGACCGCCGCCGCAAGCTGCCGGTGTCGATCCTGCTGCGCGCGCTCGGCTACAGCAACGAAGAGATGCTGGCCGAGTTCTTCGAGATCAACACCTTCCACATCAATCCGGACGAAGGCGTGCAGCTGGAGCTGGTGCCCGAGCGCCTGCGTGGTGAAACCCTGGGCTTCGACCTGGCTGACGGCGACAACGTGATCGTCGAAGCCGGCAAGCGCATCACCGCCCGTCACATCAAGCAGCTGCAGGCTTCGGGCATTGCCGCGCTGGCGGTGCCGGACGACTACCTGGTCGGCCGCATCCTGTCGCACGACGTGGTCGATGCCAACACCGGCGAGCTGCTGGCCCAGGCCAACGACGAGATCACCGACGAGCAGCTGCAGAACTTCCGCAAGGCCGGCGTGGACGCGGTCGGCACCCTGTGGGTGAACGACCTGGACCGTGGTCCGTACCTGTCCAACACCCTGCGCATCGACCCGACCAAGACCCAGCTGGAAGCTCTGGTCGAGATCTACCGCATGATGCGTCCGGGCGAGCCGCCGACCAAGGACGCCGCGCAGAACCTGTTCCACAACCTGTTCTTCACCTTCGAGCGCTACGACCTGTCCACGGTCGGCCGCATGAAGTTCAACCGCCGTGTCGGCCGCAAGGAAGTCACCGGCGAGTCGGTGCTGTACGACAACAAGTACTTCGGCGAGCGCAACGACGAGGAGTCCAAGCGTCTGGTCGCCGCGCATGGCGAGGGTTCGGACATCCTCGACGTGATCAAGGTGCTGACCGAGATCCGCAACGGCCGCGGCATGGTCGATGACATCGACCACCTGGGCAACCGCCGTGTACGTTCGGTCGGTGAAATGGCCGAGAACGTGTTCCGCGTGGGCCTGGTCCGCGTCGAGCGCGCGGTCAAGGAGCGCCTGTCGATGGCCGAATCCGAAGGCCTGACCCCGCAGGAGCTGATCAACGCCAAGCCGGTCGCCGCCGCCATCAAGGAATTCTTCGGCTCCTCGCAGCTGTCGCAGTTCATGGACCAGAACAACCCGCTGTCGGAAGTGACGCACAAGCGCCGCGTCTCCGCGCTGGGGCCGGGCGGTCTGACCCGCGAACGTGCCGGCTTCGAGGTGCGCGACGTGCACCCGACCCATTACGGCCGCGTCTGCACCATCGAAACCCCGGAAGGCCCGAACATCGGCCTGATCAACTCGCTGGCCGTGTACGCGCGCACCAACGAGTACGGCTTCCTGGAAACCCCGTACCGCAAGGTCGTGGACGGCAAGGTCGGCGACGAGGTCGAGTACCTGTCGGCCATCGAAGAGAACGAGTACGTCATCGCCCAGGCCAACGCCCTGACCGATGCCGACAACATGCTCACCGAAACCTTCGTGCCGTGCCGCTTCCAGGGCGAGTCGCTGCTCAAGCCGCCGCATGAAGTGCACTTCATGGACGTGTCGCCGATGCAGACCGTGTCGGTCGCCGCGGCGCTGGTGCCGTTCCTGGAGCACGATGACGCCAACCGTGCACTGATGGGCGCCAACATGCAGCGCCAGGCCGTGCCGACCCTGCGTGCCGAAAAGCCGCTGGTGGGCACCGGTATCGAGCGCGCGGTGGCACGTGACTCCGGTGTGACTGTGAACGCCCGTCGTGGCGGCGAGATCGTGCAGATCGACGCCGGCCGCATCGTGGTCAAGGTCAACGAGGAGGAGATCACCGACGCCGCCGACGCCGGCGTGGATATCTACAACCTGATCAAGTACACCCGTTCGAACCAGAACACCTGCATCAACCAGCGTCCGCTGGTGAACGTGGGTGACGTGATCGCGCGTGGCGACGTGCTGGCCGATGGTCCGTCCACCGATATCGGTGAGCTGGCGCTGGGCCAGAACATGCTGATCGCGTTCATGCCGTGGAACGGCTACAACTTCGAGGACTCCATCCTGCTCTCCGAGCGCGTGGTGGAAGAGGATCGCTACACCACGATCCACATCGAGGAGCTGACCTGCGTTGCGCGTGACACCAAGCTGGGGCCGGAGGAAATCTCCGCCGACATCCCGAACGTGTCCGAGCAGGCGCTGAACCGTCTGGACGAATCCGGCGTGGTCTACATCGGCGCCGAAGTACGTGCCGGCGACATCCTGGTCGGCAAGGTCACGCCGAAGGGCGAGAGCCAGCTGACCCCGGAAGAGAAGCTGCTGCGCGCGATCTTCGGTGAGAAGGCCTCCGACGTGAAGGACAGCTCGCTGCGCGTGCCGCCGGGCATGGACGGCACCGTCATCGACGTGCAGGTCTTCACCCGCGACGGCATCGAGAAGGACAAGCGTGCGCGCCAGATCGAAGAGTCGGAAATCAAGCGCGTCAAGAAGGACTTCGACGACCAGTTCCGCATCCTGGAAGCGGCCATCTATGCGCGTCTGCGTTCGCAGATCGTCGGCAAGGTCGCCAACGGTGGTGCCGGCCTGAAGAAGGGCGAGACCATCAGCGATGCGTTCCTGGACGGACTGAAGAAGTCCGACTGGTTCACCCTGCGCATGAAGGACGAGGACGCTGCCGAGGCCATCGAGCGCGCGCAGAAGCAGATCGAAGCGCACGAGAAGGAATTCGAGCGCCGCTTCGCCGACAAGCGCGGCAAGATCACCCAGGGCGACGATCTGGCACCGGGCGTGCTGAAGATGGTCAAGGTGTTCCTGGCCGTGAAGCGCCGCATCCAGCCGGGCGACAAGATGGCTGGCCGTCACGGCAACAAGGGCGTGGTCTCCAACGTGGTGCCGGTCGAGGACATGCCGTACATGGCCGACGGTACGTCGGTGGACATCTGCCTGAACCCGCTGGGCGTGCCGTCGCGTATGAACATCGGCCAGATTCTGGAAGTGCATCTGGGCTGGGCCGCCAAGGGCCTGGGCAAGCGCATCCAGAAGATGCTGGAGCAGCAGCGTGCGGTCAGCGAGCTGCGCGAGTTCCTCGGCAAGATCTACAACCACGACAGCAAGCTGTCCGGTGATCGTGTCGACCTGTCGCAGTTCAGCGATGAAGAGCTGATCGGTCTGGCCAAGAACCTGACCGGCGGCGTGCCGATGGCCACCCCGGTGTTCGACGGTGCCCACGAGGACGAAATCCGCGAAATGCTGAACCTGGCATACCCGGATGGCGACAAGGACACCGAGCTGCTCGGCTTCAACGCCAGCAAGACGCAGATGCAGCTGCACGATGGCCGTACCGGTGAGGCGTTCGACCGCCTGACCACCGTCGGCTACATGCACTACCTGAAGCTGAACCACCTGGTCGACGACAAGATGCACGCCCGTTCGACCGGCCCGTACTCGCTCGTCACCCAGCAGCCGCTGGGCGGCAAGGCGCAGTTCGGCGGCCAGCGCTTCGGTGAGATGGAAGTCTGGGCGCTGGAAGCCTACGGCGCGGCCTACACCCTGCAGGAAATGCTGACGGTGAAGTCCGACGACGTGCAGGGCCGCAACCAGATGTACAAGAACATCGTCGACGGTGAGCACGAGATGGTCGCGGGCATGCCGGAATCCTTCAACGTACTGGTGAAGGAAATCCGCTCGCTGGCCATCAACATGGAACTGGAAGACAACTGACCGCGCAGGCGCTGCTGCAGCTGATGCAGCAGCGCCGCCGCCAGTGACCGACCGCCCATCGACAAAGATTTCCTCCTTTCGGAGAACACCATGAAAGACCTGCTCAACCTCTTCAACCAGCAGCGCCAGACGCTGGACTTCGACGCGATCAAGATCGCGCTGGCCTCGCCGGACCTGATCCGTTCGTGGTCCTTCGGCGAAGTGAAGAAGCCGGAAACCATCAACTACCGCACCTTCAAGCCGGAACGTGACGGCCTGTTCTGCGCCGCCATCTTCGGACCGGTGAAGGACTACGAGTGCCTGTGCGGCAAGTACAAGCGCATGAAGCACCGCGGCGTCGTGTGCGAGAAGTGCGGCACCGAAGTGACCCTGGCCAAGGTGCGTCGTGAGCGCATGGGCCACATCGACCTGGCCTCGCCGGTCGCCCACATCTGGTTCCTGAAGTCGCTGCCGTCGCGCATCGGCCTGATGCTGGACATGACCCTGCGCGACATCGAGCGCGTGCTGTACTTCGAAGCCTACGTGGTGACCGAGCCGGGTCTGACCACGCTGGAGCGCCGTCAGCTGCTGACCGAAGAACAGTACCTGCAGGCCCGCCAGGAGCACGGTGACGATTTCGACGCCGCCATGGGCGCCGAGGCCGTGTTCGAACTGCTGCGCACCATCGACCTGCAGGCCGAAATGGTCCGCCTGCGCGAGGAAATCGCCAGCACCGGTTCGGAAACCAAGCTCAAGCGCCTGACCAAGCGCATCAAGCTGGTCGAAGCCTTCCTCGAGTCGGGCAACCGTCCGGAGTGGATGGTGATGACCGTGCTGCCGGTGCTGCCGCCGGACCTGCGTCCGCTGGTGCCGCTGGACGGTGGCCGCTTCGCGACCTCCGACCTGAACGACCTGTACCGCCGCGTCATCAACCGCAACAACCGTCTGCGCCGCCTGCTGGAACTGAGCGCGCCGGACATCATCGTGCGCAACGAAAAGCGCATGCTGCAGGAATCGGTTGACGCGCTGCTGGACAACGGCCGCCGCGGCCGTGCCATCACCGGCACCAACAAGCGTCCGCTCAAGTCGCTGGCCGACATGATCAAGGGCAAGCAGGGCCGCTTCCGCCAGAACCTGCTCGGCAAGCGAGTGGACTACTCGGGCCGCTCGGTGATCACCGTCGGTCCGTACCTGAAGCTGCACCAGTGCGGCCTGCCGAAGAAGATGGCGCTGGAGCTGTTCAAGCCGTTCGTGTTCGCCAAGCTGCAGCGTCGTGGCCTGGCTACCACCATCAAGGCCGCCAAGAAGCTGGTCGAGCGCGAAGAAGGCGAAGTCTGGGACATCCTGGAAGAAGTCATCCGCGAGCATCCGGTGCTGCTGAACCGTGCGCCGACCCTGCACCGTCTGGGCATCCAGGCGTTCGAGCCGCTGCTGATCGAAGGCAAGGCCATCCAGCTGCATCCGCTGGTGTGTACCGCGTTCAACGCCGACTTCGACGGTGACCAGATGGCCGTGCACGTGCCGCTCTCGCTGGAAGCCCAGCTGGAAGCGCGTGCGCTGATGATGTCCACCAACAACATCCTGTCGCCGGCCAACGGCGAGCCGATCATCGTGCCGTCGCAGGACGTGGTGCTGGGCCTGTACTACATGAGCCGCTCGCTGGTGAACAAGCGCGGCGAGGGCATGGTGTTCGCCAACACCGACGAGGTGAAGCGCGCCTACGACAGCCGTCTGGTGGACCTGCATGCCCGCATCAAGGTGCGCATCACCCACATCGGTCGCGACGAGGAAGGCAACAAGGTCAAGACGACCTCGATCCAGGACACGACCGTCGGCCGTGCGCTGCTCAGCGAGATCATGCCCGAGGGCCTGCCGTTCGAGCTGTGCAACACCGAGATGACCAAGAAGAACATCTCGCGTCTGATCAACCAGTCCTACCGCCTGCTGGGTCTGAAGGACACCGTGGTGTTCGCCGACAAGCTGATGTACACCGGCTATGCCTACGCCACCCGCGCCGGCGTGTCGATCGGTATCGACGACATGCTGATCCCGGACGAGAAGAAGGGCATCCTCGGCGAAGCCGAAGCCGAAGTGCTGGAAATCCAGGAGCAGTACCAGTCCGGTCTGGTCACTGCCGGCGAGCGCTACAACAAGGTGGTCGACATCTGGTCGCGCACCAACGAGCGTATCGCCAAGGCGATGATGGAAACCATCGGTACCGAGAAGGTCGAAGATGCCGAAGGCAAGACCGTCGACCAGAAGTCGATGAACTCGCTGTACATCATGGCCGACTCCGGTGCGCGTGGTTCGCAGGCCCAGATCCGTCAGCTGGCCGGTATGCGTGGCCTGATGGCGCGTCCGGACGGCTCGATCATCGAGACGCCCATCAAGGCGAACTTCCGTGAAGGCCTGAACGTGCAGGAGTACTTCAACTCCACCCACGGTGCCCGTAAGGGTCTGGCCGATACCGCGCTGAAGACCGCGAACTCCGGTTACCTGACCCGTCGTCTGGTCGACGTGGCGCAGGACGTGGTGATCACCGAAGTCGACTGCGGCACCGTCGAAGGCCTGACCATGACCCCGATCGTGGAAGGCGGCGACGTCGTGGAGCCGTTGAAGGACCGCGTGCTGGGTCGTGTCGTGGCCGAGGACGTGTTCCTGCCGGGCAACGACGAGGATCCGATCGTGACCCGCAACACCCTGCTCGACGAGCAGTGGGTGAACAAGCTGGAAGAAGCCGGCGTGCAGTCGATCAAGGTACGCTCGACGATCACCTGTGAATCGGCGTTCGGTGTCTGCGGTCGCTGCTACGGCCGCGATCTGGCCCGTGGCCACATCGTCAACATCGGTGAAGCGGTGGGCGTCATCGCCGCCCAGTCGATCGGTGAGCCGGGTACCCAGCTGACCATGCGTACGTTCCACATCGGTGGTGCGGCTTCGCGTGCGGCGGCGGTGGACAACATCACCATCAAGACCACCGGCTCGGTGAAGTTCAACAACCTCAAGCATGTCGAGCACGCCAACGGCAATCTGGTGGCGGTCTCGCGTTCGGGTGAAATCTCCGTGCTCGATCCGCATGGCCGCGAGCGCGAGCGCTACAAGCTGCCTTACGGTGCCAACATCTCGGTCAAGGATCTTGCCGAGGTCAAGGCTGGCCAGACCGTGGCCACGTGGGACCCGCATAACCACCCGATCGTGTCGGAAGTGGCAGGTTTCATCCGCTTCATCGACTTCATCGACGGCGTCACCGTCATCGAGAAGACCGACGAGCTGACCGGCCTGGCCTCGCGCGAAATCACCGATCCGAAGCGTCGTGGCTCTCAGGCCAAGGATCTGCGTCCGCTGGTGCGCATCGTCGATGGCAAGGGCAATGACCTGACCATCCCGGGTACCGACCTGCCGGCACAGTACCTGCTGCCGCCGCGCTCGATCGTCAACCTGCAGGATGGCGCGCCGGTAGGTGTGGGCGACGTGGTTGCCAAGATCCCGCAGGAAGCGTCCAAGACCCGTGACATCACCGGTGGTCTGCCGCGCGTTGCCGACCTGTTCGAAGCCCGCAAGCCGAAGGATCCGGCGATCCTGGCCGAACGTTCGGGTATCATCAGCTTCGGCAAGGACACCAAGGGCAAGCAGCGCCTGATCATCAAGGACACCGATGGTTCCGAGCACGAAGAGCTGATTCCGAAGTACCGCCAGATCATCGTGTTCGAAGGTGAACACGTGACCCGCGGTGAAACCGTGGTGGACGGCGAGCCGAGCCCGCAGGACATCCTGCGCCTGAAGGGCGTGGAAGAGCTGGCGCGCTACCTGGTCAAGGAAATCCAGGACGTGTACCGCCTGCAGGGCGTGAAGATCAACGACAAGCACATCGAAGTGATCTCGCGCCAGATGCTGCGCAAGGTCGAGATCGTCGACCAGGGCAGCAGCAAGTTCCTCAATGGCGAGCAGGCCGAGCGCCAGCGCGTCATCGAGGAGAACGCCAGGCTGGTTGCCCGCAACGAACTGCCGGCGCGCTTCGACCCGGTGCTGCTGGGCATCACCAAGGCCTCGCTGGCGACCGAGTCGTTCATCTCGGCGGCCTCGTTCCAGGAGACCACCCGCGTGCTGACCGAAGCGGCCGTGCGCGGCACCTCGGACAACCTGCGTGGTTTGAAGGAAAACGTCATCGTCGGCCGCCTGATCCCGGCGGGTACCGGCCTTGCGTACCACACCAAGCGCCGTCGCGGCGCCTCCGGCCTGACCGAGTCGGAAATCGAGACCCTGGCCGGTACGGCGGCTCCCGAAGTGGAGGTTTCCTCACCCGAAGTCGAGCAGGCTGCGGGCGGGGAGGAGTAAGATAGGAGAAGGAACTGCTGGTCCCCCGGGTCCAGCAGTTCCGGAACCGGTACGGGAGGCATGGAGGCTCCCCCTGTAACAGCCCCGGATCAGGGCTGGCCTGGAAAGCGGGTGTTTGACTGCCTACTTGACAGGTTGCTACAATCGTCTGTCTCAGCAGGCCTAAAATTTGGGCCTGCTTTACATTTTCCGCATCTCTGGCCGTTTTTTACGGCCCCAATCAGAAGAACCTACTGATGGCGACGATCAACCAGCTGGTCCGCAAGCCGCGGCAAGCGACCACCTACCAGAGTGCCTCGCCGGCGCTCGAAAAATGCCCGCAGCGCCGTGGCGTCTGCACCCGTGTCTACACCACCACCCCGAAGAAGCCGAACTCGGCCCTGCGCAAGGTCGCCAAGGTGCGCCTGACGAACCAGGAAGAGGTCATCAGCTACATCGGCGGTGAAGGCCATAACCTGCAGGAGCACTCCGTGGTCCTGATCCGTGGTGGCCGCGTCAAGGATCTGCCGGG
The DNA here is from genome assembly GCF_052180205.1 of Stenotrophomonas sp. JC08. NCBI lineage: Bacteria > Pseudomonadati > Pseudomonadota > Gammaproteobacteria > Lysobacterales > Lysobacteraceae > Stenotrophomonas > Stenotrophomonas sp. JC08. Next base: position 646,445 of record NZ_CP197473.1, read on the forward strand.
TGTGCGTTACCACACCGTGCGCGGTTCGCTCGACGCTGCTGGCGTTGCCAAGCGTCGCCAGGCCCGTTCCAAGTACGGCGCCAAGCGTCCGAAGGCATAAGGAGTAAGACATGTCCCGTAAAGGTAATACGCCGCAGCGCGCTGTCCTGCCGGATCCGAAGCACGGAAGCGAGACCATCGCCCGTTTCATCAACATGGTGATGCTGAGCGGCAAGAAGTCGATCGCCGAAAAGATTGTCTATGGCGCCATGGACGTGATCGGTGAAAAGAACCCGAATGCCGTTGAGCTGGTGCAGAAGGCACTGGACAACGTCGCTCCGGGTGTCGAAGTGAAGTCGCGCCGCGTGGGTGGTGCCACCTACCAGGTGCCGGTCGAAGTGCGCGCCTCGCGCAAGATGGCGCTGGCGATGCGCTGGCTGATCGAGTCGGCGCGCAAGCGTGGCGAGAACAGCATGCCGCGCAAGCTGGCCGCCGAACTGCTGGACGCTGCGGAAAACCGTGGCGGCGCCATCAAGAAGCGTGAAGAAACCCACCGCATGGCGGAAGCGAACAAGGCCTTCGCTCACTACCGCTGGTGAGTTTGAAGGGCCCTGGAAACGGGGCCCTCGGCACCTGCTCGTGCCGACTGTAGCGCTTTGAGCGCTGCTTCAACCCGAAGGCCGCCGCAAGGCGGCATTCGGCCATCCGAATTCCAAGAAATCGAGAGGCTCCCCGTGGCCCGCACTACACCCATCGAGCGTTACCGCAACTTCGGCATCATGGCCCACATCGATGCCGGCAAGACCACCACGTCCGAACGTATCCTGTTCTACACCGGCAAGAACCACAAGCTGGGCGAGACGCACGATGGCTCGGCCACCATGGACTGGATGGAGCAGGAGCAGGAACGTGGCATCACGATCCAGTCCGCTGCCACCACCGCGTTCTGGAATGGCATGGACAAGTCCCTGCCGGAACACCGCTTCAACATCATCGACACCCCCGGGCACGTCGACTTCACCATTGAAGTCGAGCGTTCGCTGCGCGTGCTCGACGGCGCGGTGTTCGTGCTGTGTGCCGTCGGTGGCGTGCAGCCGCAGTCGGAAACCGTGTGGCGCCAGGCCAACAAGTACCACGTGCCGCGCATCGCGTTCGTCAACAAGATGGACCGTACCGGTGCCAACTTCCTGAAGGTCCGTGACCAGCTGCGCGCCAAGCTCAGCGCTGTCGCCGTGCCGATGCAGCTGCCGATCGGCGCCGAGGAAGGCTTCAAGGGCGTGGTCGACCTGGTCAAGATGAAGGCCATCTACTGGGATGAAGCTTCCCAGGGCATGAAGTTCGAATACGGCGAGGTTCCGGCCGATATGCTGGCGCAGGCTGAAGAAGCCCGCACCTTCATGATCGAGACGGCGGCCGAAGCCAGCGAAGAGCTGATGGAAAAGTACCTGGGCGGCGAAGAGCTGGCCGAGGCGGAGATCATCGAGGCGCTGCGTATCCGTACGCTGGCCACCGAGATCGTGCCGATGTACTGCGGCTCGGCGTTCAAGAACAAGGGCGTGCAGGCCATGCTCGACGGCGTGATCCAGCTGCTGCCGTCGCCGGTGGACGTGCCCGACATGAAGGGCGTGGACGTCAACGACGAGAGCAAGGAGCTGACCCGCAAGTCGGACGACAGCGCGCCGTTCTCGTCACTGGCGTTCAAGATCATCACCGACCCGTTCGTCGGCGCGCTGACCTTCTTCCGCGTCTACTCCGGCGTTCTGAACGGTGGTGACACCGTGCTGAACTCGGTCAAGGGCAAGAAGGAGCGCATCGGCCGCATCCTGCAGATGCACTCGAACAACCGCGAGGAAATCAAGGAAGTTCTGGCCGGCGACATCGCTGCCGCCGTGGGCCTGAAGGACACCACCACCGGTGACACCCTGTGTGCCATCGATGCGCCGATCATCCTGGAGCGCATGGTGTTCCCGGAGCCGGTGATCTCGATGGCGGTGGAGCCGAAGACCAAGTCCGACCAGGAAAAGATGGGTCTGGCGCTGGGCCGTCTGGCGCAGGAAGATCCGTCGTTCCGCGTCAAGACCGATGAAGAGTCCGGCCAGACGATCATCTCGGGCATGGGCGAGCTGCATCTGGACATCATCGTCGACCGTCTGCGTCGCGAGTTCAGTGTGGACGCGAACGTCGGCAAGCCGCAGGTGGCTTACCGCGAAACCATCCAGGCCGCCGACGTCAAGTCCGACTACAAGCATGCCAAGCAGTCCGGTGGTAAGGGCCAGTACGGCCACGTCGTGATCGAGCTGTCGCCGATCACCGACGCGGACCGTGCCGATCCGAAGATCGCTCCGCTGATCAAGGACGATTTCCTGTTCCTGAACGAAATCACCGGCGGCGTGATCCCGAAGGAATTCATTCCTTCCGTGGAAAAGGGCCTGCGCGAAACCATCACCAGCGGTCCGCTGGCCGGCTTCCCGGTGGTGGATGTCAAGGTCAAGCTGGTGTTCGGCTCGTACCATGACGTCGACTCCTCGGAAATGGCGTTCAAGCTCGCCTCGTCGATGGCCTTCAAGCAGGGCTTCGCCAAGGCCAAGCCGGTGCTGCTGGAGCCGATCATGAAGGTCGAGATCGTGACCCCGGAGGATTACCAGGGTGACGTGATGGGCGACGTGAGCCGCCGCCGTGGCGTGCTGCAGGGTTCGGGCACCACCGGTGATGGCTCGGCCAGCATCATCAATGCGATGATCCCGCTGGGCGAGATGTTCGGTTACGCCACCGCGCTGCGTTCGCAGACCCAGGGTCGCGCGACCTTCACGATGGAATTCGACCATTACGAGCCGGCGCCGAACAACATCGCCGACACCGTCATCAAGAAGGGCTGAGTCCTGGACTCGGCCTCTGTATCCAAATTTCAGATAAACAAGGGATAAGCAAATGTCCAAAGGTAAGTTTGAGCGCACCAAGCCGCACGTCAACGTCGGCACCATCGGCCACGTCGACCATGGCAAGACCACGCTGACCGCCGCGCTGACCAAGATCGGCGCCGAGCGTTTCGGTGGTGAATTCCACGCCTACGACGCCATCGACAAGGCGCCGGAAGAAAAGGCCCGTGGCATCACGATTTCGACCTCGCACGTCGAGTACGAATCGGAAACCCGCCACTACGCCCACGTGGACTGCCCGGGTCACGCCGACTACGTCAAGAACATGATCACCGGTGCCGCGCAGATGGACGGCGCGATCCTGGTGTGCTCGGCCGCTGACGGCCCGATGCCGCAGACCCGCGAGCACATCCTGCTGTCGCGCCAGGTCGGCGTGCCGTACATCGTCGTGTTCCTGAACAAGGCCGACATGGTGGACGATGCCGAGCTGCTGGAACTGGTCGAAATGGAAGTGCGCGAGCTGCTGTCCAAGTACGACTTCCCGGGCGATGACACCCCGATCGTGTCGGGCTCGGCCCGTCTGGCGCTGGAAGGCGACCAGAGCGAAATCGGCGTGCCGGCCATCCTGAAGCTGGTGGACGCGCTGGACGCGTGGATCCCGACCCCGGAGCGTGACGTCGACAAGCCGTTCCTGATGCCGGTGGAAGACGTGTTCTCGATCTCGGGCCGCGGCACCGTGGTGACCGGTCGTATCGAGCGCGGCATCATCAAGGTGGGCGACGAAATCGAAATCGTCGGTATCCGTCCGACCACCAAGACCACCGTCACCGGCGTGGAAATGTTCCGCAAGCTGCTGGACCAGGGTCAGGCAGGTGACAACGCCGGTCTGCTGCTGCGCGGCACCAAGCGTGACGACGTCGAGCGCGGCCAGGTTCTGGCCAAGCCGGGTTCGATCACCCCGCACACCCAGTTCGACGCCGAAGTGTACGTGCTGTCGAAGGACGAAGGTGGCCGTCACACCCCGTTCTTCAAGGGCTACCGTCCGCAGTTCTACTTCCGTACCACCGACATCACCGGCGCTTGCGAGCTGCCGGAAGGTGTGGAAATGGTGATGCCGGGTGACAACGTGAAGATGGCGGTCACCCTGATCAACCCGGTGGCCATGGACGAAGGTCTGCGCTTCGCGATCCGCGAAGGTGGTCGTACCGTCGGCGCCGGCGTGGTCTCCAAGATCACCAAGTAACAACACCTGCCCGTTACGGGTGGCGTGGAAGAAAGGCGGCCTGCGGGTCGCCTTTCTTCGTCCGGGATCCTGCTGTGCGAAAGAAGCCGCAGGATCGCCGGGGAAATGTGGAGTCTGCAGTTGTGGCGGACAGCTGGCGGATTCACGTGCCATCCGGACGCCCGCTGCGCGGAGGATCTGCCTGTCTCCTGGCTGAAGGCATTGCTTTGACAGGGCTGGGGGCTTGCGGCGGACTGGAATAACTGACAGAATGCACGACCACTCGCGAAGGTGGTGTATCACGCATCTTCGCAGCCAGCGAAAAGAGGAGCAGGAAGCGCCTCGTATTCGCCAGACTAAGGACAGGTCGCGTGGGCCACCCCGGCAATGCCGGGGAGGTGTTGCGCGTTTGTTTGTGTCTGGGGCGGGCCGGGAAACCGGGCCGCCTTCCTTGTATGAAGGGATTCGCGCGACGAGCAGTGCTTCGGCGCTTTTTGTCGTTTTCATGGGGTTCGGCACACACAGGGGCCGTACCTGTCGCTCTTTAGACCTATAGGAACACCGTCATGGCGGACCAAAAGATCCGGATTCGGTTGAAGGCGTTCGATCATCGTTTGATCGACCGTTCGGCCAGCGAGATCGTTGAAACGGCAAAGCGGACCGGCGCGCAAGTGCGTGGCCCAATCCCGCTGCCGACCAAGATCGAGCGTTACACCATTCTCGTCTCCCCGCACGTCGACAAGGACGCGCGTGACCAGTACGAGACCCGCACGCACAAGCGCGTGCTTGACATCGTTGACCCGAACGACAAGACCGTGGACGCGCTGATGAAGCTCGAACTGGCCGCCGGCGTCGACGTGCAGATCAAGTTGACCTGAGGACTACGACCATGACGAAGAAATATTCGTTGGGCTTCGTGGGCCGCAAGGCCGGCATGAGCCGCGTTTTCACCGAAAATGGCCAGTCCATCCCGGTGACCCTGATTGAAGCAACCCCGAACCGCATCGCGCAGGTCAAGACCGTCGAAACCGACGGCTACAGCGCCGTGCAGGTGACCGTCGGCGCCCGTCGCGCTGCACTGGTCAACAAGCCGGAAGCCGGTCACTTCGCCAAGGCGAAGGTCGAAGCCGGTCGTGGTCTGTGGGAGTTCCGCGTTGAAGACGCCCAGGTCGGCGATTTCGCCGTCGGTGGTGAAATCAAGGCGGACATCTTCGAGGTCGGCCAGAAGGTCGACGTCCAAGGTGTCACCAAGGGCAAGGGCTTCCAGGGCACCATCAAGCGCCACAACTTCAGCATGGGCGATGCAACCCACGGTAACTCGCTGTCGCATCGCGCGCCGGGTTCGCTGGGCCAGCGCCAGACCCCGGGTCGCGTTTTCCCGGGCAAGAAGATGTCCGGCCACATGGGTGCTGTGCAGCAGAGCACGCAGAACCTGGAAGTGGTCAAGGTCGACGTCGAGCGTGGTCTGATCGCCATTCGCGGCGCCGTGCCTGGCGCAGCCGGTGGTGACGTGATCGTGCGTCCGGCGAGCAAGGCATAAGGAGAGATGACGATGGAACTCGTTATCACGGGTAGCAATAACAAGGTCTCGGTCTCCGAAGCCGTGTTCGGTCGCGATTTCAGCGAAGATCTGGTCCACCAGGTCGTCGTCGCCTATCGCAACGCCGCTCGCGCCGGTACCAAGGCTCAGAAGACGCGTTCGGAAGTGTCCGGCACGACCAAGAAGTCGAAGAAGCAGAAGGGCGGCGGTGCGCGTCATGGCGCGCTGACGGCTCCGATCTTCGTCGGCGGTGGCGTGACGTTCGCAGCCAAGCCGCGTTCGTTCGACCAGAAGGTCAACCGCAAGCAGTACCGTGCCGCCATGTGCGCGATCCTGTCCGAGCTGAACCGCCAGGGTCGCCTGACCATCGTTGAGTCGTTTGATGTCGAAGCGACCAGCACCAAGGCACTTGTGGGCAAGCTGGCCGGCCTGGAAGCGGGCAAGCGTCCGCTGATCGTCACCGAAGAGGCTTCCGAGCACCTGTACCTGTCGGCCCGCAATCTGCCTTATGTGCAGGTGCGTGACGTGCAGGGCCTGGACCCGGTGTCGCTGGTCGGTGCCGACACGGTCGTCATCACCGCTGACGCGGTCAAGAAGGTCGAGGAGTGGCTGGCATGAGCAGCAACGAAAAAATCTTCAGCGTGCTGCGCGCTCCGCGAGTCTCCGAAAAGACCGCGCGCCTGCAGGAACTTTCCAACCAGTACGTCTTCGAAGTTTCGAACGAAGCCACCAAGGCCGATGTAAAGGCCGCGGTTGAGCAGCTGTTCGACGTCAAGGTCGAGGCCGTCAACGTGGTCAACGTCAAGGGCAAGAGCAAGTCCTTCCGTAATCGTGTTGGCCGTCGCGGCGATTGGCGCAAGGCGTACGTGCGTCTGGCCGATGGCCAGTCCATCGATGTAACGGCCAAGGCCTGAGGTACATCCCATGCCATTGATGAAATTCAAGCCCACCTCCGCAGGCCGTCGTTCGGCCGTGCGCGTGGTCACGCCCGATCTGCACAAGGGCGCACCGCACGCAGCGTTGGTGGAGCCGCAGAGCAAGTCCGGTGGTCGTAACCACCACGGTCGCATCACCACCCGTCACATGGGCGGTGGTCACAAGCAGCACTACCGTCTGATCGACTTCAAGCGCAACAAGGAAGGTATTCCGGCGCGCGTGGAACGTATCGAATACGATCCGAACCGCACCGCCCATATCGCCCTGCTGTGCTATGTCGACGGCGAGCGTCGCTACATCATCGCCCCGAAGGGCCTGAAGGCAGGTGACCAGGTCATCTCGGGTGCTCACGCCCCGATCAAGACCGGCAACACCCTGCCGCTGCGCAACATCCCGGTGGGTACCACCATCCACGGGATCGAGCTGAAGCCGGGCAAGGGCGCCCAGATCGCCCGTGCCGCCGGTGCCGCCGTGCAGCTGGTCGCTCGTGAAGGCCTTTACGCCACCCTGCGCCTGCGCTCGGGTGAAATGCGCAAGGTGCCGGTCGAGTGCCGTGCCACCATCGGTGAAGTCGGCAACGACGAGCACAACCTGCAGAAGCTCGGCAAGGCCGGTGCCAAGCGTTGGCTCGGCATCAAGCCGACCGTCCGCGGTGCCGCCATGAACCCGGTGGATCACCCGCACGGTGGTGGTGAAGCCAAGGCCGGCCAGGGTAATCCGCATCCGGTCACCCCGTGGGGCGTGCCGACCAAGGGTTACAAGACGCGCCATAACAAGCGCACTCAGCAGTTCATCGTCCGCGATCGTAGGGGCTAATCGACCATGGCACGTTCACTCAAGAAGGGCCCGTTCGTCGATCACCACCTCGTCAAGAAGGTGGAGGCCGCTGCGGGCAGCAAGAAGCCGATCAAAACCTGGTCGCGCCGTTCCATGATCCTGCCGGAAATGGTCGGGGTCACCATCGCCGTTCACAACGGCAAGAACCACGTTCCGGTGCTGGTCAACGAGAACATGGTCGGCCACAAGCTCGGCGAATTTGCCGTCACCCGGACCTTCAAGGGTCACGGTGGCGACAAGAAGTCGGGCAGGTAAGGAGAGATGACAATGGAAGCGAAAGCAATCCTGCGCTCCGCGCGCATCTCTGCGCAGAAGGCTCGTCTGGTCGCTGACCAGGTGCGCGGTCTGCCGGCCGAGCGTGCGGTCAACCTGCTGAAGTTCTCGGACAAGAAGGCTGCCCACCTGATCAAGAAGGTGGTGGAGTCGGCTATTGCCAATGCCGAGAACAACCAGGGCGCTGACGTCGACGAGCTGAAGGTCAAGACCATCATGGTTGATGAAGGTCCGACCCTGAAGCGTTTCATGGCGCGGGCGAAAGGCCGCGGTACCCGCATCCTCAAGCGCACCAGCCACATCACTGTGGTTGTGGGCGCCGGCAAGTAAGCGGAAAGGAAAAGACCATGGGTCATAAAGTTCATCCGGTTGGTATCCGCCTGGGTATTTCCAAGGACTGGAATTCCAAGTGGTACGCCAACAAGGCCGAGTTCGCTGGTTACCTGGCAGCCGACCTGAAAGTGCGCGAAATGCTGCGCAAGAAGCTGGCACAGGCCGGCATCAGCAAGATCCTGATCGAGCGTCCGGCCAAGACCGCGCGCGTGACGATCCACACCGCCCGCCCGGGCGTGGTGATCGGCAAGCGTGGTGAGGACATCGAGAAGCTGCGCAAGGAAGTGAGCGAGATGATGGGCGTTCCGGCGCACATCAACGTCACCGAAGTGCGCAAGCCGGAGCTGGACGCACAGCTGGTTGCCGAGTCGATCGCGCAGCAGCTGGAGCGTCGCATCATGTTCCGCCGCGCGATGAAGCGCTCGGTCGGCAACGCGATGCGTCTGGGTGCCCTGGGCATCAAGGTCAACGTCGGTGGCCGCTTGAACGGTGCTGAAATCGCCCGTTCGGAGTGGTACCGCGAAGGCCGCGTGCCGCTGCACACCCTGCGCGCTGACATCGACTACGGTTTCGCTGAGGCCAGCACCACCTACGGCATCATCGGCATCAAGGTCTGGATCTACAAGGGCGAGGTCTTCGATTTCTCCCAGGTTGGCCAGGAAAAGCAGGACGACAGCCCGCGCAACGATCGCAATGATCGCGGCGACCGCGGTGACCGTCAGCGTCCGGCTCGTGAAGCGAGGTAACGGCAATGTTGCAACCCAAGCGAACCAAATACCGCAAGGTACACAAGGGCCGCAATGACGGCCTGAGCTGGAGCGCCAATGCTGTCAGCTTCGGCGAGTACGGCCTGAAGGCAACCGCACACGGTCAGCTGACCGCGCGCCAGATCGAAGCGGCCCGCCGCTCGATCAGCCGCTACGTCAAGCGCGGCGGCAAGATGTGGATCCGCGTTTTCCCGGACAAGCCGATCACCAAGAAGCCCATCGAAGTACGTATGGGTTCCGGTAAGGGTGCGGTGGAATACTGGGTCGCACAGATCCAGCCCGGCCGCATGATCTATGAAATCGAGGGTGTTTCCGAGGAAGTGGCACGTGAGGCGTTCCGCCTGGCCGCTGCCAAGCTCTCGGTCACCACCACTTTCGTGACCCGGACGGTGCGCTGATGGACATCAAACAACTCCGCGAAAAGTCGGCTGACGAACTGAAGGCCCACCTGGTGGATCTGCGCAAGGAGCAGTTCTCGCTCCGCATGCAGGCTGCCACCGGCCAGCTGCCGAAGACCCACGAAACCCGCCGGGTGCGCCGCGAGATCGCTCGCGTCAAGCACCTGATCGGCAGCACGAAGTAAGGATGGCTGCTATGAGCGAAAACAACGCAAGCAAGACGCTGCGCACGGTCGAAGGCCGTGTCGTCAGCAACAAGATGGACAAGACGGTCACCGTGTTGGTGGAGCGCCAGGTCAAGCACGCCCTGTACGGCAAGTACATCAAGCGCTCGACCAAGCTGCACGCACACGACGCCGAAAACACCTGCAATGAAGGTGATTTCGTGCGCGTGACCGAGATTGCTCCGCTGTCCAAGACCAAGAACTGGCGTGTGGTGGAAATCATCACCCGCGCAGCGAAATAAGGAGCCTGAATCATGATTCAGATGCAGAGCTACCTCGACGTCGCTGACAACTCCGGTGCCAAGGAAGTGATGTGCATCAAGGTGTTGGGCGGCTCGAAGCGCCGTTACGCACACATCGGTGACATCATCAAGGTCACCGTGAAGGATGCGATCCCGCGCGGCAAGGTCAAGAAGGGTGAAGTGTATGACGCCGTCGTGGTGCGTACCCGCAAGGGTGTGCGTCGCGCCGACGGTTCGCTGATCCGTTTCGACGGCAACGCCGCTGTCCTGCTGAACAGCAAGCAAGAGCCGATCGGCACCCGCATCTTCGGGCCGGTGACCCGTGAACTTCGTACTGAGAAGTTCATGAAGATCGTCTCGCTCGCTCCCGAAGTTCTGTGAGCGCCAGGAGATAATCATGGCTAACCGTATCAAGAAGGGCGATCAGGTCGTCGTCAACACCGGCAAGGACAAGGGCAAGCAGGGCGAAGTCGTCCGCGTCGACGGCGACCGCGTGGTCGTCGCCAACGTGAACATCGTCAAGCGCCACACCAAGCCGAACCCGCAGGCGGGCATCGCCGGCGGCGTGGTCGAGCGTGAAGCTTCGATCCATATCTCCAACGTGAATGTCCTGAACCCGGCTACCGGCAAGGGCGAGCGCGTTGGCTTCAAGGTGCTGGAGGATGGACGCAAACTGCGTGTGTTCCGCTCCAGCGGTGAGGCGCTCGACGCCTGAGGAATGATCGAATGAATTCCCGTCTCGAAAAGTTCTACAAAGACGAAGTGGTGCCGGCGCTGACCAAGCAGTTCGGCTACAAGAACCCGATGGAAGTGCCGAAGCTCGTCAAGATCACCCTGAACATGGGTGTGGGCGAAGCGGCCACCAACAAGAAGGTTCTGGAGAACGCCGTTGCCGACATGACCAAGATCACCGGTCAGAAGCCGATCATCACCAAGTCGCGCGTGTCGGTGGCATCGTTCAAGATCCGTGATGGCTGGCCGATCGGCTGCAAGGTCACCTTGCGTCGTGACACCATGTTCGAGTTCCTGGATCGCCTGATCAACATCTCGCTGCCGCGCGTGCGTGACTTCCGCGGTGTGTCGGGTCGTTCGTTCGACGGTCGTGGCAACTACAACATGGGTGTGAAGGAACAGATCATCTTCCCGGAAATCGACTTCGACGCCGTCGATGCGATCCGCGGTATGGATATCGCCATCACCACCACCGCCAAGACCGACGCGGAAGCGAAGGCGCTGCTCGCAGCGTTCAAGTTCCCGTTCCGTAACTGATTCGTCGAGGAAACCGAAATGGCAAAGACCTCCATGGTCAACCGCGACATCAAGCGGAAGAAGCTGGCTACCAAGTACGCCGACAAGCGTGCGGCTCTGAAGAAGATCGTCTCCTCCGTGGATGCGAGCTACGAGGAGAAGGTTGACGCTGCCGCCAAGCTCTCCAAGCTGCCGCGTGACTCCTCGCCGTGCCGCCAGACCACGCGTTGTGCCCTGTCGGGCCGTCCGCGTGCGGTGTACAGCAAGTTCGGCCTGGGCCGCAACAAGCTGCGCGAAGCCACCATGCGCGGCGACGTGCCGGGCCTGCGCAAGGCGAGCTGGTAAGAAAGTCCGGCCGGGCCGCGAGGCCCGGACGGTTCATCGGCGGGGCGACCTGAAGATGATGCGAAGAGTCCGACGCAAGTCGGACTTTTTGTCGTATAATTCCGCTCCTTGCCTGTCGGAAGCCGGCTGGCCGGTGCGGTAGGGCCCTGGCCCATTCCAGGACAACACGAGATTTTCGCGAAAGCGGATATCGGTGCACTCAAAGGTATCTACATGAGCATGACTGATCCCATCGCCGACCTGCTGGTCCGCATCAAGAATGCGGCCGCGGTTGGCAAGCAGACGGTGAAGGCGCCGTCCTCCAAGGTCAAGGTGGCCATTGCCCAGGTCCTGAAGGACGAGGGTTACATCACCGACCTGCGCGTTACCAACATCGAAAACAACAAGGCCGAACTCGAAATCGTCCTGAAGTATTTCGAAGGCAAGCCGGTAATCGCGACCCTGAAGCGCTTCTCGCGTTCGGGTCTGCGCCAGTACCGTGGCAAGTCCGATCTGCCGAAGGTCCTCAACGGCCTGGGCGTTGCCATCATTTCCACCTCCAAGGGCATCATGACCGATGCGCAGGCGCGCCAGTTGGGCGTCGGCGGCGAAGTCCTGTGCTTCGTGGCTTAAGGGAAGGAGTCCACTATGTCCCGCGTAGCCAAAAAGCCGATCAATCTGCCCAAGGGCGTTGAGCTGGCCATCCAGCCGGAAACCGTGAGCGTGAAGGGCCCGAAGGGTGCCCTGTCGCTGAACAAGTCCGCTGGTGTTGAAATCACTCTCGACAATGGCGTTGCCACGCTGAGCCCGAAGGATATTTCCTTCGATGCGCTGACCGGTACCGTCCGTTCGATCCTCGCCAACATGGTGCACGGCGTGTCCGAAGGCTTCGAGAAGAAGCTGGAGCTGGTCGGCGTGGGTTACCGCGCTGCCATGCAGGGCAAGGACCTGAACCTGTCGCTGGGTTTCTCGCATCCTGTCGTGTTCGTGGCGCCGGAAGGCATCACCCTGTCGACCCCGACCCAGACCGAAGTGCTGGTCCAGGGCGCTGACAAGCAGGTTGTCGGTGAAGTCGCCGCCAAGATCCGTGGCTTCCGTCCGCCGGAGCCCTACAAGGGCAAGGGTGTGAAGTACGCCGGTGAAGTCATCATTCGCAAGGAAGCCAAGAAGGCCTAATTCCAAGGTCTTCAGCTTTCGAGGATAAAGAACATGAACAAGAACATTGCCCGTCTGCGTCGCGCCAAGTCGACCCGTGCACACATCCGTACCCTCGGTGTGGCGCGCCTGTCGGTTCTGCGTACCGGCCAGCATCTGTACGCGCAGGTCTTCACTGCCGATGGCTCCAAGGTGCTGGCTTCGGCCAATACCGCCCAGGCCGAGGTCAAGGAAGGTCTGAAGAACGGCAAGAACTGCGACGCCGCTGCCAAGGTCGGCAAGATCATCGCCGAGCGCGCCAAGGCTGCTGGTATCGAGAAGGTCGCTTTCGACCGCTCGGGCTACCGCTACCACGGCCGCATCAAGGCGCTGGCCGATGCAGCCCGCGAAGGCGGCCTGCAGTTCTAAGTTGAAAGGGAAGGGCCCCGTGGGGCTCTTCCTTCCTGCCGTCAGGGGTTGCTGGCGGACACCTTCCATTCTTCTGCAGTGGCTGGTGGGTCAAGGCGTCATTCCACAACCATAAGCGGCCCCGAGCCGTACATATCCAATCAATCAAGGAATCGAAATGGCAGAAGAACGTCAGCCGCGGGGTCGCGATCGCGATCGCAACCGCGAAGAAAAAGTCGACGACGGCATGATCGAAAAGCTGGTCGCGGTCAACCGCGTCAGCAAGACCGTCAAGGGTGGCCGCCAGTTCACCTTCACCGCACTGACCGTGGTCGGTGATGGCGAAGGCAAGGTCGGCTTCGGCTATGGCAAGGCGCGCGAAGTGCCGGTCGCCATCCAGAAGTCGATGGAGCAGGCCCGCAAGAAGATGGTCAGCGTTGACCTGAACAACGGCACGCTGTGGCATACCGTCAAGGACGGCCACGGTGCGGCGCGTGTGTTCATGCAGCCGGCTTCGGAAGGTACCGGTGTGATCGCCGGTGGTGCCATGCGCGCCGTGCTGGAAGCGGTTGGCGTGAAGGACGTGCTGGCCAAGGCCACCGGTTCGCGCAACCCGATCAACTTGGTGCGTGCCACCGTGAAGGGTCTGGCAGGCGTGCAGTCGCCGGCCCGCATTGCGGCCAAGCGCGGCAAGAAGGTGGAGGATCTGAATCATGGCAAGTGATGCCGGCAAGACCGTCAAGGTGCGCCTGGTGCGCGGCCTGCGTGGAACCCAGTCGCGCCACCGCCTGTCGGTGCGTGCGCTGGGCCTGAACAAACTCAACGATGTGCGTGAACTGAAGGACAGCCCGCAGGTACGCGGCCTGATCAACAAGGTCCAGTACCTCGTCAAGGTTGAGGAGTAATCGATCATGACTTTGCGTCTCAATGACCTCAGCCCGGCACCGGGCGCCCGCACCGAGCGCACCCGCGTCGGTCGCGGTATCGGCTCGGGCCTGGGCAAGACCGCCGGTCGCGGCCACAAGGGCTCGTTCGCACGTTCGGGCAAGGGCAAGATCAAGGCCGGCTTCGAAGGCGGCCAGACCCCGATGCAGCGCCGTCTGCCGAAGATCGGCTTTGTTTCCCGTACGGCCAAGGACACCGCTGAAGTGCTGTCCTACCACCTGGACCGTCTGGAAGCGGGTGAGATCGACTTCGCCGCACTGCGTGCCGCCAAGCTGGTCCCGTCCACCGCCAAGAAGGCCAAGATCGTCCTGAAGGGCGAGCTGACCAAGGCGTTCACCCTGAAGGGTGTTGCGGCTACCGCCGGCGCCAAGGCTGCGATCGAAGCTGCCGGCGGCAGCGTACAGGAGTAATGGGAACATGGCGCAAGCTGGCATCGGTAACCTCGCGGGCGGGATCGGCAAGTTCACGGAACTTCGCCAGCGTCTTCTGTTCGTAGTCGGGGCATTGCTCGTCTATCGCATCGGCTGCTACGTGCCGGTGCCGGGCGTCAATCCCGATGCCATGCTTGCGCTGATGCAGGCGCAGGGCGGCGGTATCGTGGACATGTTCAACATGTTCTCGGGCGGCGCCCTGCACCGTTTCAGTATTTTCGCGTTGAACGTGATGCCGTATATCTCGGCATCGATCGTGATGCAGCTGGCGGTCCACATCTTCCCGGCGCTCAAGGCGCTGCAGAAGGAGGGTGAGTCCGGTCGGCGCAAGATCACGCAGTATTCGCGCATCGGCGCGGTGTTGCTGGCGGTCGTGCAGGGCGGCAGTATCGCCATGGCGCTGCAGAACCAGGTTTCGCCGGGCGGTGCGCCGGTGGTGTATGCGCCGGGTCTGGGCTTCGTCCTGACCGCGGTGATCGCATTGACTGCCGGCACCATCTTCCTGATGTGGGTCGGTGAGCAGGTGACCGAGCGCGGTATCGGCAACGGTGTCTCGCTGATCATCTTCGCCGGCATCGTCGCGGGCCTGCCCTCGGCGGTTATCCAGACGATCGAGGCCTTCCGCGAAGGCAACATGAGCTTCATCGCGCTGTTGATGATCGTCCTGCTGGTGCTGGTCTTCACCTATTTCGTGGTGTTCGTCGAGCGCGGCCAGCGCCGCATCACCGTCAATTACGCCCGCCGTCAGGGGGGCCGTAATGCCTACATGAACCAGACCTCGTTCCTGCCGCTGAAGCTGAACATGGCGGGTGTGATCCCGGCGATCTTCGCCTCGAGCATCCTTGCGTTCCCGGCAACCCTGGCGCAGTGGTCCGGCCAGGCCAGTTCGGCCACCTGGTTGCAGAAGATCGCCAACTCGCTGGGTCCGGGCGAGCCGCTGCACATGATCGTGTTTGCCGGCCTGATCATCGGCTTCTCCTTCTTCTACACCGCGCTGGTGTTCAACTCGCAGGAAACCGCCGACAACCTGAAGAAGTCCGGTGCGCTGATCCCGGGTATCCGTCCGGGCAAGGCCACGGCCGAATATGTCGATAGCGTGTTGACCCGGCTGACGGCAGCCGGTGCCGCATACGTGGTCATCGTCTGCCTGCTGCCGGAAATCATGCGCACGCAGCTCAATGCCTCGTTCTACTTCGGTGGCACCTCGCTGCTGATCGTGGTGGTGGTGGTGATGGATTTCATCGCCCAGATCCAGGCGCACCTGATGTCGCACCAGTACGAGAGCTTGTTGAAGAAGGCCAACCTGAAGGGCGGCAACCGCGGCGGTTTTGCACGCGGCTGATTCACCCGTTATACTTTCCGCTTCATAGCGAGAAGACCCCGCCGGTTCCCGTCGGGGTCTTCAAAACAGAAGGGCGGTCCCTGCAGCGGTCTCGGGTGGGGATGTGATGTGGTTGTTCCGCGCAGGAGTAGCGCGGGCGGCAAAGGGCGGTACGACTTTGCCAGGCACATCCGGCGCCGGAGCGTGGGCACACTCCCCACGCCGGGTCCTTGGAACTCCGTGTTCCCTGGGCATCAACGTAAACCGGGACCTTGTTTGTATCGCTAATCATTTTTGATCCATCCTGCCGGAACGGCGCGCCTGTCGGTGCGTATTCGGCCATCACTCAGCTGGAGAATCGCGTCATGGCGCGTATTGCAGGCGTCAACCTGCCAGCCCAGAAGCACGTCTGGGTCGGGTTGCAAAGCATTTACGGCATCGGCCGTACCCGTTCGAAGAAGGTTTGCGAAGCCGCAAACGTGACCTCGACCACCAAGATCCGTGAGCTGTCCGAGCCGGAAATCGAGCGCCTGCGCGCCGAAGTCGGCAAGTACATCGTCGAAGGCGACCTGCGTCGCGAAATCGGTATCGCTATCAAGCGCCTGATGGACCTGGGTTGCTACCGCGGCCTGCGTCACCGTCGTGGCCTGCCGCTGCGTGGCCAGCGCACCAAGACCAATGCACGCACCCGCAAGGGTCCGCGCAAGGCTCTTAAGAAGTAAGGGACCTGAATAATGGCTAAGCCCGCTGCTGCAAAAACCAAGAAGAAGATCAAGCGCGTCGTCACCGACGGCGTTGCCCACGTCCACGCTTCGTTCAACAACACCATCGTGACCATCACCGACCGCCAGGGCAATGCACTGTCCTGGGCGACCTCCGGTGGCGCCGGTTTCCGTGGTTCGCGCAAGTCGACTCCGTTCGCCGCCCAGGTTGCCGCCGAAAAGGCCGGCAAGGCTGCGCTGGATTACGGCCTGAAGTCGCTGGAAGTCCGCATCAAGGGTCCGGGTCCGGGCCGTGAGTCGGCCGTGCGTTCGTTGAACAACGTCGGCTACAAGATCACCAACATCATCGACGTGACGCCAATCCCGCACAACGGGTGCCGTCCGCCGAAGAAGCGTCGCGTCTAAGGGAGCGATAAGAAATGGCTCGTTATATCGGTCCCACCTGTAAGCTCGCCCGCCGCGAAGGCGCCGACCTCTCTCTGAAGAGCCCGGCCCGCGCGTTGGATTCCAAGTGCAAGCTGGAGCAGAAGCCCGGCCAGCACGGCGCCACCGCCCGCAAGGGCAAGCTGTCCGACTATGCCACCCAGCTGCGTGAAAAGCAGAAGGTCAAGCGCATCTACGGTCTGCTGGAGCGCCAGTTCCGCAACTACTACAAGAAGGCTTCGACCAAGAAGGGCAACACCGGCGAAAACCTGCTGCAGTTGCTGGAAACCCGTCTGGACAACGTCGTCTACCGCATGGGCTTCGCTGTGACCCGTCCGGCTGCCCGTCAGCTGGTCAGCCACCGCGGCGTCACGGTCAACGGCAAGTCGGTGAATCTGGCTTCGTACCAGGTCAAGGCCGGCGACGCGGTTGCCCTGTCCGAGAAGGCTGCCAAGCAGCTGCGCGTCCAGGAAGCCCTGACCGTTGCTGCCCAGCACGATCTGCGTCCGTCCTGGGTCGAAGTCGACTCGGGCAAGTTCGCCGGCGTTTTCAAGGCTGTGCCGGATCGTGCCGACCTGCCTGCGGATATCAACGAAGCGCTGATCGTCGAGTTGTATTCGAAGTAATTCACAATGGAGAGCCTCCGGGTTGCACCGGAGGTTCGCAGGAGAACCCGCAACATGACGGTTACCGCATACCAGGTTCTGCGCCCTCGCGGTCCGCAGATCGAACGCCTTACCGAAACCCGCGCCAAGGTCGTTATCGAGCCGCTGGAGCGTGGTTACGGGCATACGCTGGGCAACGCCCTGCGACGCGTGCTGCTGTCGTCCATCCCGGGCTTCGCCATTACCGAAGTCGAGATTGACGGCGTGCTGCACGAGTACACCACCCTTGAGGGCCTGCAGGAGGACGTGCTCGAAGTCCTGCTGAACCTGAAGGATGTGGCGGTCCGTATGCATACCGGCGACAGCGCCACCGTGACCCTGTCCAAGCAGGGCCCCGGTGTTGTCACCGCTGCCGACATCAAGGTCGACCACAACGTCGAAGTCATCAACGGCGACCATGTGATCTGCAACCTGACCAAGGATGCATCGATCGACATGCGCCTGAAGATCGAACGTGGCTTCGGTTACCAGCCGGCCGCCGCGCGTCGTCGCCCGGACGAGGAGACCCGTGCCATCGGTCGCCTGGTCCTGGATGCTTCGTTCTCGCCGGTCCGCCGCGTCGCCTATGCCGTGGAAGCGGCCCGCGTCGAGCAGCGTACCGACCTGGACAAGCTGGTCATCGATATCGAAACCAACGGCACGATCGACGCCGAAGAAGCCGTGCGCACCGCCGCCGACATCCTCAGCGACCAGCTGTCGGTATTCGGTGACTTCACCCACCGCGAGCGCGGCGGCAGCACGCAGCCGAGCCCGGGCGTGGATCCGGTGCTGCTGCGCCCGATCGATGATCTGGAGTTGACCGTGCGTTCGGCCAACTGCCTGAAGGCCGAGAGCATCTACTACATCGGTGATCTGATCCAGAAGACCGAAGTGGAACTGCTCAAGACCCCGAACCTCGGCAAGAAGTCGCTGAGCGAGATCAAGGAAGTGCTGGCCCAGCGTGGCCTGTCGCTGGGCATGAAGCTGGAGAACTGGCCGCCGGCCGGTGTCGCCGCTCACGGCATGCTTGGCTGATAGCAACACCTGTTCCCCCGCATGGGCGACCATGCGGGGGAATATTGTTTCAGCAGTACCCGCATCGACAGCTGACAAGGCCGCGATGCCGGTCGTCCAGGACGGGCGACCAGGACCACCCGCAGTCCATGTGCAACGCCAGGATGGCGACAACGAAGTCCAACGTCCCACCATTAACCAAGGAATAGACCCATGCGTCACATGAAGTCCGGCCGCAAGTTCAACCGCACCAGTGCCCACCGCGAAGCGATGTTCAAGAACATGGCCGCCTCGCTGTTCAAGCACGAACTGATCAAGACCACCCTGCCGAAGGCCAAGGAACTGCGCCGCGTCGCCGAGCCGCTGATCACCCTGGCCAAGGTCGACTCGGTCGCCAACCGTCGTCTGGCGTTCGCCCGCCTGCGTGACAAGGAAGCCGTGGGCAACCTGTTCACCATCCTGGGCCCGCGCTACGCCAACCGTCCGGGCGGCTACCTGCGCCTGCTCAAGTGCGGCTTCCGCGCTGGCGACAATGCGCCGATGGCCTATGTCGAGCTGGTGGACCGTCCGGCCGTGGTTGCCGAGGAAGTCGCCGAGTAATCGGCACATCCATCAACGGATGGATCCTGCGGAAGCCCGGCCTGTGCCGGGCTTCTTGCTTATGCGTGATCGGCATCTGTGCTGCGGGTGTGGCAGCCGGTAAGGCCTGCTACTCTTGCGGGCTTGTTTGAACAGGTCCCGCCGAATGAATCCGTTGCGTTGGAATTTCCGACTCCAGTTCCTGCTTGGCTTCCTCGTCTGTGCCGGCTTGCTGGGTTTTGCCGTTTTCACCCAGCTGAAAATGGGCCTGGAGCCGTGCCCGCTGTGCATCTATCAGCGCATCGCGTTCGCAGCGCTGGGCATCGTCTTCCTGCTGGGGGCATTGCATGGCCCGCTGGCCCGGGGGGCGCGGGCCAGCTACGGCATATTGGGCCTGGTTGCCGCCGCCGTGGGCGCCGGCATCGCCGGACGCCACGTCTATGTGCAGATGCTGCCGAAGGATATGGGCAGCAGCTGCGGGCCGCCGTTGAGCTTCCTGAGCGAGACGATGGGACCGTTCGAGGTGTTCCGCACCGTGCTCACCGGTACCGGCGACTGCGGCAACATCGACTGGCAGTTTCTCGGGCTGAGCATGCCGATGTGGAGCCTTGTGTGGTTCGTGCTGCTGGCGCTGTGGGCGCTGTATGCCGGCTTCCGGCGCACTTCACGCTGACCTTCCACTGATTTTTCCTGTTTGAATTGCTGGTGATGGCATGAACCTGTCTGCGACTCCATCCGTCTCTACCGCTCCGGACTCCAGTTGGACGCCGATCAGCTGGCGCGACAAGCCGGCCTTGCAGATGCCGGTCTACCCGGACCCTGTCGCACTGGAATCGGCACTGGCTGTTTTGCGGCAGTTGCCGCCGCTGGTCACCTCATGGGAAATCTTCGCGCTCAAGCAGCAGCTGGCCGAGGCCCAGGAGGGCAAGCGCTTCCTGCTGCAGGGCGGCGACTGTGCGGAGAATTTTGCCGATTGCGAGTCCGCGACGATTTCCAACCGGCTCAAGGTGCTGCTGCAGATGAGCCTGGTGCTGGTGCACGGGCTGCGCAAGCCGGTGATCCGTGTCGGCCGCTTCGCCGGTCAGTACGCCAAGCCGCGTTCGGCCGATACCGAGACCCGTGATGGCGTGACCCTGCCGAGCTATCGCGGTGATGTGATCAACGCGCCGGAGTTCACCGGGGCCGCACGTGTCCCCGATCCGCAGCGGATGATCGCCGCACACTCACGCTCGGCGATGACGATGAACTTCGTGCGGGCGCTGATCGATGGCGGATTCGCCGATCTGCACCATCCCGAGTACTGGAACCTGGGCTGGGTCGGCTGCTCGCCGCTGGCGGCCGAGTACCAGAAGATGGTGGGCTCGATCGGCGATGCGGTGCGTTTCATGGAGACGCTGTCCGGTTCGCGGGTGCACAACCTCAACCGGGTGGATTTCTACACTTCGCACGAGGCGCTGTTGCTGCCGTACGAGGAAGCGCTGACCCGGCAGGTGCCGCGCCAGCAGGGCTATTTCAACCTGAGCACGCACTTCCCGTGGATCGGCATGCGGACCGCGGCGCTGGATGGCGCGCACGTGGAATACCTGCGCGGTGTGCGCAATCCCATCGCGATCAAGGTCGGGCCGTCGGTGCAGCCGGACCAGCTGCTACGGTTGATCGATGTGCTCAATCCCGATGACGAGCCGGGCCGGCTGAGTTTTATCCATCGCATGGGTGCGGCGCAGATCACGGAGAAACTGCCGCCACTGCTGGAGGCGGTGAAGCGCGACGGGCGCCGGGTGCTTTGGGTCTGCGATGCCATGCACGGCAATACCGAAAGCACCAGCAACGGCTACAAGACCCGGCGCTTTGCCAATATACGCAGTGAAGTGGAGCTGTCCTTCGATCTGCACGCGGCCGCCGGTACCCGCCTGGGAGGCGTGCATCTGGAGCTGACCGGCGAGGATGTGACCGAATGCACCGGTGGTGCGCGCGAACTGACCGAGCGTGATCTGGAGCGTGCCTACCGCTCGCCGGTGGATCCGCGGCTGAACTACGAGCAGTCGCTGGAGATCGCGATGGCGATCGTGCGCAAGCAGGGCGCCTGATCCGCGGCAGAGGGCAGGCAGGCCTGTGCAGTGGTGCGCGGCGTGATGCCGTGGCCGGGGATCGGTACGGGCAGCACACGGCTGTGGTGGATCAGTGCTGGCGTCGCCTGCGAAGGTCGCGCGCCAGTACCCACACCACCAGCAGGTTGACCGCCAGCAGCAGCCATGCAGCCCAGCCGGGATGCCTGAAGATGGCGTAGACGTCCAGCGGCAGGTACAGCGCCGCGGAAATGCAGCCCAGCCACGAGGCCCAGGCGCGGGCGCGCCACAGGCCCCACGCTTCGATCGCGCGCAGCAGGCCGTAGGCCGCAAGAATGGCGGCGGCGAGATGGACGGTATCGGGAGTGATCAGCCCCAGTAGCGAGGAGAACGCGCCGTGCTCGGGGTCGCCACCCACGTGGCGGATCAGGCTGTCGATCAGGTTGCGCAGCGGACCGGGCCCGGAGATCTCCAGGCCGGCCGCGGCGAGAAAGGCCACGAAGGCCTTTCCCGCTTCCAGCAGCGCGATGGCTGCCAGCCCCGGATGCGCGTGCGGATCCGGGTTGTAGGGCGACTTTCCGCTCACCGGCGTATCAGCCGGCGCGCGAGGCCTTCTTGCGGTCGCTTTCGGTCAGGAACTTCTTGCGCAGGCGGATTTCCTTCGGGGTGATTTCCACCAGCTCGTCGTCGTCGATGAAGTCCAGCGCCTGCTCCAGCGAGAACTTGATCGCCGGGGTCAGCTGGATCGCATCGTCCTTGCCCGAAGCGCGCATGTTGGTCAGCGGCTTGGTCTTGATCGCGTTGACAGTCAGGTCGTTGTCCTTGGAGTGGATGCCGATCAGCTGGCCTTCGTAGACATTGTCACCTTCGGCGGCGAACAGCTTGCCACGCTCCTGCAGCGGCCCCAGCGAATAGGCCGGAGTGGCGCCCGGTGCGTTGGCGATCATCACGCCGTTCTGGCGCTTGGCGATGGCGCCCTGTTCCTTCGGGCCGTAGTGGTCGAACACGTGGAACAGCAGGCCGGTGCCCTGGGTCAGGGTCTTGAACTCGTTCTGGAAGCCGATCAGGCCGCGTGCCGGGATCTTGAAGTCCAGGCGCACGCGACCCTTGCCGTCGGCTTCCATGCCTTCCAGCAGCGCCTTGCGGGTGCCCAGCTTCTCCATCACGCCGCCCTGGTGCTGCTCCTCGATATCGACCACCAGCTGCTCGATCGGCTCCATCAGCTGGCCGTCGATCTCCTTGATGATCACTTCCGGACGCGACACCGCCAGCTCGTAGCCTTCACGGCGCATGGTTTCGATCAGCACCGATAGGTGCAGCTCGCCACGGCCGGAGACCAGGAACTTGTCGGCGTCTTCCAGCTGCTCGACCTTCAGCGCGACGTTGTGCACGGTCTCGCGATCCAGGCGTTCCTTCAGCTGGCGGCTGGTCAGGAACTTGCCACCGGACAGGTCCTTGCTGCCGGCGAACGGCGAGTTGTTGACCTGGAAGGTCATCGAGATGGTCGGCTCGTCCACGGTCAGCGCCGGCAGCGCTTCCGGCGCGTCCAGCGCGCAGACGGTATCGGAGATGGTCAGCTCCTGGATGCCGGAAATGGCGATGATGTCGCCGGCCTGCGCCTCTTCGACCTCGATGCGCTCCAGGCCCATGAAGCCCAGTACCTGCAGCACCTTGCCCTGGCGCTTCTTGCCGGTGCGGTCGATCACGGTGACGGCCTGGTTCTTCTTGACCTTGCCGCGCTGGATGCGGCCGATGCCGATCACGCCGACGAAGTTGTTGTAGTCCAGCTGGCTGATGCGCATCTGGAACGGGCCGTCGAGGTCCACGTCCGGCGCCGGCACGTACTTCATGATCGCCTCGAACAGCGGGGTCATGTCGCCCGAGCGCACGGTGTCTTCCAGGCCGGCATAACCGTTCAGGCCGGAGGCGTAGACGATCGGGAAATCCAGCTGCTCATTGGTGGCGCCGAGCTTGTCGAACAGGTCGAACACCTGGTCGATCACCCAGTCCGGACGTGCGCCCGGGCGGTCCACCTTGTTGACCACGACGATCGGCTTGAAGCCCATCGCGAAGGCCTTCTGGGTGACGAAGCGGGTCTGCGGCATCGGGCCGTCCATCGCATCGACGAGGATCAGCACCGAGTCGACCATCGACAGTACGCGTTCCACCTCGCCGCCGAAGTCGGCGTGTCCGGGGGTGTCGACGATGTTGATGCGGTTGCCGTTCCACTTGATGGCCGTGTTCTTGGCCAGGATGGTGATGCCGCGTTCCTTTTCCTGGTCGTTGCTGTCCATCACGCGCTCGGCGAGCACGGTGCGCTCGGCCAGCGTTTCGGAATTCTTGAGCAGGCAGTCAACCAGGGTGGTTTTACCGTGGTCGACGTGGGCGACGATGGCGATGTTGCGAAGATTTTCGATAGACATGCGAAAGACGGCCAGCCGGCGCCGTGAATGGGGAAAAGAGTCCAATATTATAAGGGTATGTGGTACCGCTGCGAAAACTCCCCCTGTCGGGGCCGGGTGCGTGTTCAGCTGCGGTCGGCGCAAGTGGAGGAATCCGGGCAGCGTCAGGCATGGGTGCGGGTGTATCCTATGGGGCTAGCGAAATGTCTTTTCCACAAGGATTCCCCATGGCCCTGATCGCCAATTTCGACACTTCCCGCGGCCTCATCAAGGTCGAGCTGTTCGCCGACAAGGCGCCGCTGACCGTGGCCAACTTTGCCAACCTGGTCAAGCACGGCTTCTACGATGGCCTGATCTTCCACCGCGTGATCGCCGATTTCATGATCCAGGGCGGCTGCCCGGAAGGTTCCGGTCGCGGTGGCCCGGGCTACCGTTTCGAGGACGAGACCAACAACGGCGTCCGCCATGACCGCGGCGTGCTGTCGATGGCCAATGCCGGCCCGTCCACCAACGGCAGCCAGTTCTTCATCACCCACATCAAGACCGACTGGCTTGATGGCAAGCACACCGTGTTCGGCAAGGTGCTTGAAGGCATGGACGTGGTCGACAGCGTGCAGATGGGTGATGTGATCAACAAGATCACCCTGGAAGGCGATGCCGACACCGTGCTGGCCGCCAAGGCCGACCGCGTGGCCGAGTGGAACAAGATCCTCGCCGCCTGATTCCTTCCGACGGCCACCTTTTTGACAGGTGGCCGTTTTTGATCCGGCCGTCGTGCCTGCCACGGCGACCTGCGCAGACTCCCACCCCACACGCTTCTTAGCAGAGGAAATCCCCCATGAAGACTCCTGTACGTGTTGCCGTGACCGGTGCCGCCGGCAATATCGGTTACGCCCTGCTGTTCCGCATCGCTTCCGGCGAAATGCTCGGCAAGGACCAGCCGGTCATCCTGCAGCTGCTGGAAATCGACAATGAAAAGGCCCAGGCCGCGCTGAAGGGCGTGGTCATGGAGCTGGAAGACTGCGCGTTCCCGCTGCTGGCCGGCGTGGTGACCACCGCCGATCCGCTGGTGGCCTTCAAGGACGCCGATGTGGCCCTGCTGGTCGGTGCGCGTCCGCGCGGCCCGGGCATGGAGCGCAAGGACCTGCTGCTGGAAAACGCCAAGATCTTCACCGTGCAGGGCAAGGCCCTGAACGCTGTCGCCAGCCGTGACGTGAAGGTGCTGGTGGTCGGCAACCCGGCCAACACCAACGCCTACATCGCGATGAAGTCGGCGCCGGACCTGAAGCCGGAGAACTTCACCGCGATGCTGCGCCTGGACCACAACCGTGCCCTGAGCCAGCTGGCCGCCAAGACCGGCAAGACCGTGGACAGCTTCGAGAAGTTCACCGTGTGGGGCAACCACAGCCCGACCATGTACCCGGACTACCGCTTCGCCACCACCGGCGGCGCCGGTGTGGCCGAGCTGATCAACGACCAGGAATGGAACGCCACCACGTTCATCCCGACCGTCGGCAAGCGTGGCGCGGCCATCATCGCCGCCCGTGGCCTGTCCTCGGCCGCCTCGGCTGCCAACGCCGCCATCGACCACATCCATGACTGGGTGCTGGGCAGCAACGGCAAGTGGGTGACCATGGGCGTGCCGTCCGACGGCTCCTACGGCATCCCGGAAGGTGTGGTGTTCGGTTTCCCGGTGACCACCGAGAACGGCAAGTACACCATCATCAAGGACCTGCCGATCGATGACTTCTCGCAGAAGTACATCGACATCACCTTGAACGAGCTGGAAGAAGAGCGCGCCGGCGTCGCCGACCTGCTGTAATTCCACACGTGTGACGGTGTGATCGACGGGGAAGCTTCGGCTTCCCCGTTTTTTATTGTTTTCCCGGTTCGAAGCGGCGCTGTTGCGTTGCTCGCAAGTGAGTTGGCATGAGTCCCGATATCACCGTGCATTACCTGGATGCGCATCTGCTGGTGACCGAGAAGCCCGCCGGCCTGCTCTCCGTGCCCGGGCGCCTGCCGGAGAACCAGGACTGCGTGATCGCCCGGCTGCAGCAGGTGTATCCGGATGCGCTGACCGTGCACCGGCTCGACCAGGTGACCTCCGGCCTGATGCTGTACGCGCGCGGCAAGCCGATGCAGGCGGCACTGTCGGGACTGTTCGAGCGGCGCCAGGTGGACAAACGCTACGAGGCGCTGCTGGAAGGGATGCTGGCTGAAGACGCCGGTGAGGTGGCGCTGCCGCTGATCTGTGACTGGCCGAACCGGCCGCGGCAGATTGTCGACTTCGCGCTGGGCAAGCCGGCGCTGACGCGCTGGCGGGTGATCGAGCGCGATGCCGTCGCGCAGCGGACGCGCGTGGCGCTGGAGCCGGTCACCGGCCGCAGCCACCAGTTGCGGGTGCATATGGCCAGCCTGGGCCATCCGATTGTCGGCGATGTGTTCTACGGCGCGGCTTCGGCCGACCGCGTGGCGCTGCACGCCTGTGAGCTGGCCTTCGTGCATCCGCAATCCGGGCAGCCGATGCGCCTGCTGTCACCGGCGCCGTTCTGAGTGGTGGCCGCGGACGCCTCGCCGGGGCGTCCTGTACGCGGCGCCTCAGGGGTGGTCGTCGCGTTCCGGTAAGGCCTGGCTGGCATCCAGATCGTCCAGCAGTGACCACACCACCTGGCGACCTTCGGGATCGCGGCTGAGGACGAACCGGGCCGGGGCGTTGTGTGTCAGGCGGCCACCCGGGGCGGGGGTGAGGTAGAGATCACGCGCATCGATCACGGTGCGGGCAGGGCGTGTGCCCAGATCGCCGATATCGATGATGCGGCCGCCCTCGCCGCTGAGCGCATGCTTGAATTCCACCAGGATATCGGCGCGGGCCGGGGCCACGCCCGGGCTGGCGAGGGTGGCACCACGCACCAGCAGATCGGGCCACACCTGGCCGTTCTCCGGCAGCCCGGTATACAGCGCGTGTGGTGCGTGCGCGTAGTCGCCGCTGGCGATGGCATCCAGCGCCACCAGCAGGGCGAGGAAGTTCAGTTCGCGCAGTTTCTGCTTCTGCGGATCGCCCTCGATGCCGCCGGCCTCGATCAGCACCGTGCTGGTGCCCCATTGCTGCATCAGGTCGCCGAACGCACGCGGGTTGAACTCGTCGTCCCAGCGCGCGATATGCCCGCCGATGCGCGGCTCCAGCGCGGCGCGGATCAGTGCCGCAACGCCGATCGCCCGCCCACGCACGTCATTGACCTCGCGCGAACCGTTGAACGGCGGGGCGAGCAGGGCGATGGCGGTACCGCGCGCGGAATCGCCGACCCGGTAACCCGGGCGCTGGTCGTGCAGGTTGAAGCCGAAGGCCGGCTGCAGGCGGTCGCGCAGCGTCTTGAGCGCGCGGGCTTCGGGCGAGGCCAGCGCGGCGGCGTCGCGGTTGATGTCGATGCCCTGCGCGTTGCGGCGCTGGAAGCGGGCGGCGCCGTCGGGGTTGAGGATCGGCACGACGTGCAGGCTCAGCCGCTGGCGCAGCTGCCTGACCAGCGGGTGCGCCGGCGACCGGCCGAGAAACTGGAACAGGTCGGCCAGCGCCATGCTGGCGGTGCTTTCATCGCCATGCATCTGCGACCAGAGCAGGACGCGGGTCGGTCCGCTTCCCCAAGTCACGTGACGCAGCGGGCGGCCCTCGGCGCTGTGGCCGACCGGTTCGACCGCGAACCCGGCTTCGGCCGTCAGCAGCGGCGTGGTGAGCGCCCACCAGTGCTCCGCACTGAAGACCCGCGAGGACAGCCCGTCGACCCGGTGGCGGGGGTAGTCGGCTTCCACGGTGGCCAGCCATGCCGGTGGTGCGGGCAGGTCGGCAGAGGAGCCGGCGGTTGCCGGCGCGGCGGCGGAGGCAAGGGGAAGCAGCATCAACATCGCAAGCAGAACGGGTCGGATCATGGGCACGGCAATGGACAGCGAGACAGGCAGCGTCGGTGAGGGTCGGGCCGGGTGTCAATGACGCCATCGCCGGATCGACCTGCCGGGTATGCTGGCAGGTCTGGTCTTGGCTCCGCGGCAAGATCGACATGCCGGATGACCCGGGCCCGGTTCATGTTCGGTGTGCGAGTGGGCCCCTACGACCAATGTCGGAAGGAGCGCGCCCGGCGCTCGCACTATGCTCGGCTCAGACCAGCAGGTTCCGGAGGGTGTCATGCAGTACGAGCAGATCTACCGCCGCTCCATCGATGAGCCGGAGGCGTTCTGGGCCGAAGAGGCCAAGGCCATCTACTGGCATCGCCCGCCGCAGCAGATCCTGGACTATTCCAACCCGCCGTTCCGGCGCTGGTTCGTCGGTGGCCTGACCAACCTCTGCTACAACGCGGTGGACCGGCATCTGACCGAGCGCGCCGGGCAGCTGGCGCTGGTCACCGTG
Organism: Stenotrophomonas sp. JC08; assembly: GCF_052180205.1. Lineage (NCBI taxonomy): Bacteria > Pseudomonadati > Pseudomonadota > Gammaproteobacteria > Lysobacterales > Lysobacteraceae > Stenotrophomonas > Stenotrophomonas sp. JC08. Next base: position 674,129 of record NZ_CP197473.1, read on the forward strand.
TCCACCGAAACCAACACCACCCGCGAGATCACCTACCGCGAGCTGTACCGCGAAGTGAATGCCTTTGCCGCGGTGCTCAAGGAACTGGATGTCGGCCGTGGCGACCGCGTGGTCATCTATATGCCGAACATGGCCGAGGCGGTGTTCGCGATGCTGGCCTGTGCGCGTATCGGTGCGGTGCATTCGGTGGTGTTTGGCGGTTTCGCCGCGCACAACCTGGCGCTGCGCATCGACGATGCACAACCCAAGCTGCTGATCACCGCCGATGCCGGCATGCGCGGTGGCAAGGTGATTCCGTACAAGCCGATGGTGGATGCGGCCTGCGCCGAGGCCACCACGCCGCCGCCGAAAGTGCTGATCGTGTCGCGCGGGCTGGATGCGGCCGAGCCGAAGGTCGCCGGGCGCGATGAGGATTACGCGGCATTGCGCGCGCAGGTCGGTGATGTCGAGGTGCCTGTGGAGTGGCTCGAATCCAACGAGCCGAGCTATCTGCTGTACACCTCCGGCACCACCGGCAAACCCAAGGGCGTGCAGCGCGATGTCGGCGGTTACGCCGTGGCGATGGCGCAGTCGATGCGCAACGTGTTCGACTGCGCGCCAGGGCAGGTGATGTTCTCCACTTCCGATGTCGGCTGGGCGGTGGGGCATTCCTACAATGTGTACGGGCCGCTGATCGGTGGCTGCACCTCGCTGCTGTACGAAGGCCTGCCGACCAATCCCGACGCCGGCATCTGGTGGGCGTTGTGCGAGCAGTACGGGGTGCGCACGCTGTTTTCCTCGCCCACGGCAATCCGGGTGCTGAAAAAGCACGACGTGGATTTCATCCGCCGGCACGACCTGTCCGAGCTGAAATACCTGTTCCTGGCCGGTGAGCCGCTGGACGAGCCCACCGCGCAGTGGATCAGCGACGTGCTGCGCAAACCGGTGATCGACAACTACTGGCAGTCCGAGACCGGCTGGCCGATGCTGACCCTGTTGCCGGGGCTGGACATGAAGCCGGTGAAGTTCGGCTCACCGGGTTTCCCCAACCTCGGTTACCGGATGAAGGTGGTCGACGAACAGACCGGTGCCGAAGTGCCGGCCGGGCGCAAGGGGGTGCTGGTGGTGCAGCCGCCGCTGCCGCCGGGCTGCATGAGTACGGTGTGGAACGACGACGCGCGCTTCCTCAAAAGCTACTTCAGCCATTTCAACGAGTTGCTGTACAGCTCGCTGGACTGGGCGATCCGCGACGTGGACGGCTACACCTTCATCCTCGGCCGCACCGATGACGTGATCAATGTCGCCGGCCACCGGCTGGGCACGCGCGAGATCGAGGAGGCCATCTCCAGCCACCCGCGCGTGGCCGAGGCGGCGGTGATCGGCATGCACGATGCGTTGAAGGGACAGGTGCCGCTGGTGTTTGTCACCCTCAAGCAGGCCGCGAGCGCGGCGGAGGAGCCGGTGCTGGTGGCGGAAATGATGCAGGCGGTGACCGGCTCGCTGGGTGCGGTGGCACGGCCGGCACAGATCCATATCGTCAGCGCGCTTCCCAAGACGCGTTCGGGTAAGCTGCTTCGGCGTTCGCTGCAGGCATTGGCCGAACGGCGCGACCCCGGCGATCTGTCGACACTGGACGACCCGGGTGCGCTGGAGGAGATCCGTCGCGCGCTGGGGACATAGCGCACGGTGGGCACACAGGCCGACAGGCAGTGATCGCAAGGGGGCGGCACACATGCAGGTGAGGTGATCCGGGGCGGGGGCCCGGGATTGCGCGGTGTGTGCCGTGATTGCGACGCATAACTGTGGGAGGGGGAATGGCATTCATCTATGCCAAGACGGCCGCTGGCCGTCGTGAGATCGAGGATCGCGGCCTGCGGCTGGTACCGGGCCTGCGCGCGGTGTTGCTGCTGGTCGATGGCCAGCGTGATGAGCGTGAGCTGTTGCAGATGGCGCAGGGCATGCGTGCACCGGAGGATGTGCTGGCGCAGCTGGCGTCACTGGAGTTGATCGAAGCGGTGAGTGGCAGTGCCGAGGTCAAGCCGGCCGTGCCGGTCACCATGCAGCTGGGCGATGATCCGCTGCGCTACCAGCAGCTGCGCGACTGGATGGCCGAGTCGGTGCGCAAGCACCTGGGCCTGAAGGGCTACCTGATCCAGCTGAAAATCGAGCGCAGCAAGACCGCGGTCGGGCTGGAGCAGCTGTGGCCGGAACTGGCCACGGCCCTGGGCAAAGCCAAGAGTCCGGCGTTTGCCACGCGCTGGCTGGAGGAAACCCGGGCGCTGGTGCTGGCCTGAGCCGACCCTGGAATGTCCGCGGCCGCCGGGAGAAGCCGGCGGCCGCGGTTGCTGGATGCGCCGGCGTGGCGTGTGCCGCCGCCCGGCTGCCGGTCAGTCCAGACCTTCGGCCTTCAGCGCGGCCTGCACCGCCGGATCGGCCAGCATCCGCTGCTCGAAGCGGTCCAGCGCATCCATGCCGGCCAGATCGATCTTCAGGCCACGGGCCCAGCGCAGGGTCACATAGGTATAGGCGTCGGCGATGGACGGGCGCGGTGTGCCACCCAGCCAGTCCACCTGCGCCAGCCGGTCGTTGACGCGCTGGTACAGCGCCTTGAGCCTGTCGCGCGAGTTCTGCTGGGTGCGGGCGATGACCGCCTCGTCTTCCAGATACCTGGTCGAGCCGAAGATCGGGTAGTACACCGGGTGCAGGTCGGCGTTGACGAAGGACAGCCAGCGGTTCACTTCGGCGCGGGTGCGTGGATCACTGCCACCGTCCAGTCCCGCACGCGGCGCCTTGTCGCAGATGTAGTGCAGGATGGCCGCGTTCTGGGTCAGTACCCAGCCCTCGTCTACCAGCACCGGCACCGCGCCGGAAGGGTTCATCGCCAGGAATTCCGGCGACTTCATGGTTGCCATGTCCACGATCTGCAGGTCGAACGGCAGGCCGGCCCAGAGCAGGGCGATGTGGTCGGCCAGCGAGCAGGCGCCCGGCTTGGTGTAGAGCTTCATGGGAATCCTCTTGAGGATGGGGGGATTCCGCATTATCACCAGAAGTGTGTCCGGCGGTGGAAACTCTCCGCTGGCTCAGGAAGAACGCGGCTTGAGCGACTGCACCTTGAAGAAGGTGTGTCCGCCGATGGTGGCGACCTGGTAGGAATTGCGCCAGCTCGGGCTGGCGATGGACAGCGCGGCGAAATGGCTGGCCCCCGGGACGATCTCCTTGCGCTGGCCGGCCGGCAGCGCCCAGTTGCGCTCCGCCGCGAAAGCCACGTCCACCGCTTCGGCCCAGGCATCGTTGTTCTGCAGCTGGGTGCCGGGTGCGACGAAGGCAGGGGCGAACTGCTTGCGGGCAGTGACCACCTGGCACATCGAGTCACCCCACAGGCCGCTGTCCAGGCGCCGCAGCGCGACTTCGGCGACGGCCTGCTGGCCGCGCAGGGTCTGGTCGCGGGCTTCCAGATAGACGGTGGTGCTCAAGCACAACGAATCAGCGGCCGGCTGCGGCAACATCTGCGACAGCCAGAGAATCCAGGCCAGTTTCATAAATCTCCTTGCTCCGTGTGGGCCACAGTGGCCGGGTTCCGGACATCGGAGGGAACCTGGGACATCTGCGACTTGGCGTTATGGGGAGGCGGCCGTGGCATCGGGGCCGCCCCGTGGGCGGTCCCGGATCAGATCGGGAAGAGACCGCGCCTGCTCACCGGGGCTGGAGGGTGAGCGAAGAAGTGGCGCACGGTAGGGGGGCAATCCAAAACTCATCCTGAATGGGCGTTGTTGACATTCAGGTTCACAGATGGGCTGGTTTTGTGTAGCGCATACCATTCCGGCTGCTCCGTCGGGGGTCGACAATGGCAGGCCGCCGGGGTGGTCGAAGCGCCCCGGTCGGCCGGTTGCGACGGAGGTATCACCCGTGGAAATACCAACAGCCCGGTTGCATCCGGACTGCCGGCAGTTGCCAGCGGGGTGTGTCAGAGCGCAGCGGCCAGACGGCTGCCCTGGTCGATCGCACGCTTGGCATCCAGCTCGGCGGCGACATCCGCGCCACCGATGATATGCACGCTGCGGCCTTCGGCCCGCAGGGCATCGGCCAGCGCGCGCTGCGGCTCCTGGCCGGCACAGACCACCACGGTGCCCACGTCGAGCAACTGCTCGGTGCCGTCCACGCGGATGCGCAGGCCGGCATCGTCCACGCCCAGATATTCCACACCGCCGAGCATCGTCACCTGCTTGGCCTTGAGCGTGGCACGGTGGATCCAGCCGGTGGTCTTGCCCAGGCGCGCGCCGGGCTTGCCGGGGCTGCGCTGCAGCAGCCAGACCTTGCGTGCGGGTGCCTCCGGTTGCGGCGTGACCAGTGCGCCACGCTTCTCGAAAGTCGGGTCCACGCCCCATTCGGCCATCCAGCGTGCCGTATCCAGCGAAGGCGACTGGCCGTGATGGACCAGGAACTCGCCGACATCGAAGCCGATGCCGCCGGCGCCGATGATCGCCACCCGCTCGGCCGCGGTAACCCGGCCCTGCAGGATGTCCAGATAGCTCACCACCATCGGGTGATCGGCGCCGGGGAAGTTCACCTTGCGTGGCGAGATGCCGGTGGCGACCACCACCTCGTCGAAGCCGGCCAGCGCGGTGGCGTCTACACGGATCTCCAGTCGCACGTCCACGCCGGTGTCGGCCAGACGATGACGGAAGTAGCGCAGGGTCTCGTGGAACTCCTCCTTGCCGGGGATGCGCTTGGCCACATTGAACTGGCCGCCGATCTCGCTGGCGGCGTCGAACAGGGTGACCGCATGGCCACGTTCGGCGGCGACGGTGGCGCAGGCCAGTCCGGCTGGGCCGGCACCGACCACCGCTACGCGCCTGGGCGCGGCAGTCGGGCGATAGACCAGCTCCGTTTCATAAGCCGCACGCGGATTGACCAGGCAGGTGGCGCGCTTGTTGACGAAGATGTGGTCCAGACAGGCCTGGTTGCAGGCGATGCAGGTGTTGATGGTTTCCGGTTTGCCGGCACGGGCCTTGGCCGGCCATTGCGGATCGGCCAGCAGCGGACGCGCCAGCGACACCATGTCGGCATGGCCGGCGGCCAGCACGCGCTCGGCCACATCGGGCATGTTGAGGCGGTTGACCGCGATCACCGGCACGCCCACGTGCGGGCGCAGTTTGGCGGTGACGGCGGTGAAGACCGCACGCGGTACCGAGGTGGCGATGGTCGGCACGCGCGCCTCATGCCAGCCGATGCCGGAATTGATCAGCGTGGCACCTGCGGCCTCGATGGCCTTGGCCTGCAACAGCACTTCTTCCCAGTTGCTGCCGTCTTCGACCAGATCCAGCAGTGACAGCCGGTAGATGATGATGAAGTCCGGACCGCAGGCCTCACGGATGCGGCGCACGATCTCCACCGCAAAGCGCATGCGCCGGCTGGCATCGCCACCCCAGGCGTCGTTGCGCTGGTTGGTACGCGGGGCGATGAACTCGTTGATCAGATAGCCTTCTGAGCCCATCACCTCCACGCCGTCGTAGCCGGCCTCGCGCGCGTAATGGGCGGCGCGGGCGTAGTCGGCGATATGCCGCTCCACGCCGCGGGCCGACAGCGCGCGCGGGGTGAACGGATTGATCGGCGCCTTCAGCTTTGACGGCGCCACCTGCAGCGGGTGGTAGGCGTAGCGGCCGGCATGCAGCAGCTGCATGCAGATCCTGGCGCCATGGCTGTGCACGGCGGCGGTCACCTGGCGGTGCCGGCCCACTTCCCACGGCCACGACAGCTTGCTGCCGAACGGCGCCAGCCAGCCGACCACGTTCGGCGCGAAGCCGCCGGTCACCAGCAGTGCCGCGCCACCGGCGGCGCGCTCGCCGAAATAGGCGGCCAGTTTCGGGAAGTCGCGTGCCCGGTCTTCCAGCCCGGTGTGCATCGAACCCATGAGAATGCGGTTGCGCAGCCGGGTGAAGCCCAGGTCCAGTGGCGTGAACAGGTGCGGGTAGGCGGGATCAGTGGCGGACATTGTGGATACGCTTGCGTACGGAATGCTGCCATTGATACTGGCATCGCCTGTATTTCTCAATCCCCGGGCTGGCATCGACGCGCTTGAAGGGCGCGTGTCCGCGCTCTCAGGAAGCGCGTTGCGTGCCGTCCGGGTGTCGGCCGTGGATCACGGTTGCTGCGGTGTCGCCCCGCTATGGCGACGCAGGTCGAACAGCGGCAGCGTCAAGCCACACAGCGGGCCGATCAGCAGCGCGAACGCCAGCGTGCCCCAGCCGACATCACCGCCCAGCCACCAGCCAGTCGCCAGCGCGGCGGCTTCTATCAGCGTGCGGACTTTCCAGATCGCCTGGCCAGTGCGGGCATGCAGGCCGGTCATCAGTCCATCGCGCGGTCCCGGGCCGAACCGCGCACCTATATAGAGGCCGGTGGCGATGGCCATCAGCACCAGCCCCAGCGCGAACAATCCGGTCTGCCACAGGAGCCCCTGCGCTGCCGGCAGCAGGGCCAGCCCCAGTTGCGCACTCGGGCCGATCAGCAACACGTTCAATACCGTACCCACGCCCGGCTTCTGCCGCAGTGGCCACCACATCAGCAGCACACCCACACCCACCAGATTGGTGACCAGGCCGAAAGCGAGGCCGCTGCGCGCGGAAATGCCCTGGCTCAGCACATCCCACGGCGCGATGCCGATGCCGGCACGGATCATCAGCGCCGAGGCGATGCCGAACAGGAACAGCCCCAGCAGCAGTTGCAGTAGACGGTAGGCGACGGGCATGGGGCTGTGCGGCAGTGAACCGGATAACGCGAGGGAGCACCGGCAATGGCGGTATGCCACTGCGGCTCCTGTTCGCCAAGGGATGGGGAAAGCAGTTGCGCAACGTTGGGGATGGCAGGTGTGTGCCTTCAGCCGTTCCTTGCTGCTTTCCCCCGGCTCCCGTTTTTCACGCCCAGCCTTCCAGTGCCACCTTGCCGATCGTGCGTCCGGACTCCAGCAGGGCATGGGCCTGGCGCAAGTTGGCGGCGTTGATCGGCCCCAGCCGCCGGGTCAGCGTGGTGCGCAGCTCACCGGCGTCGATCAGGCTGGCCGCGCGGGTGAGGATGCGGTGCTGTTCGATCATGTCGGCGGTGCGGAAGCGCGCACGGGCGAACATGAATTCCCAGTGGATGCCGATGCACTTGGCCTTGTACGGGTCACCGATACGCAGCTCGCCACGGGGCTCGACCACCAGGCCCACATGGCCCTGCGGTGCCAGCAGTTCGCCCAGCGCCTGCCAGTAATGGTCGGTATCGGCGAGGTTGAGCGCGGCATCCACCTGCGCAATGCCCAGTGCCTGCAGCTGCGCTGCCAGCGGCTGGCGATGGTCGACCACATGGTCGGCACCCATCTGTCGGCACCAGTTGCCGGTTTCCTCGCGCGAAGCAGTGGCGATCACGCTGAAGCCGGCATGCCGGCCCAGCTGGATGGCGATCGAACCGACGCCGCCGGCACCCCCGATGACCAGCAGCGTGCGCCCGGTGTTGCGCTTGCCGTCCAGCTGGAACGGCATGCGCTGGAACAGCAGCTCCCAGGCGGTCAGTGTGGTCAGCGGCAGGGCGGCGGCTTCGGCGAAATCCAGCGTGGCCGGTTTGCGCCCGACCAAGCGTTCGTCCACCAGCTGCAACTGCGCGTTGCAACCGGGCCGGGTCACATCACCGGCGTAATAGACCTCGTCGCCGACTTCGAATGCGGTCACGTCAGGGCCGGTTGCCAGCACCGTACCGGCGGCGTCGAACCCCAGGATGCGGGGAGTGGCCTCTTCCCCGGGCTTGGGACTGCGCAATTTGGTGTCGACCGGATTGACCGAAACCGCCTGCACGCTGACCAGCAGATCCCTGCCCTGTGGAGCGGGCGGATCGGGCAGGTCGAAGTTTTCCAGCGACGCGGGATCGCCGATGGGCAGATAACGGGTCAGGCCAACAGCTTTCATGGGGAAAGTTCCGTCCAAATGGGGCGCGGAGCATGATACGCAGGCAATCGTTCAGCTGCCGCTAACCCGTGCAGTCAAGGCCCGGCGCCCAAGGGATTCCGTGCGGCGGGAGATATTGCAATGCGGGAAAACCCGGAAATGCATACGCCATCACGGTCTTGTGCGGCTTGATGAAGCTGTATAGGGTGGCGCCGTGCCAGCTGCGTGGCGAGCAAGTGACTGTGTCAATTGTTATGTAGCTGTTAACGTGGCCTTCACGGCTCCGCGCATAATGTGCACCACGATGGTGTGCGGAAACGGCCGTCCTTGAATATGACGACGAAGTTGCTGTGCTGGACCATGCCTCTATCGGTTTCATACCCCCGAAACAAGGAGTTGTATAGATGAACAAGAAGATCCTCACCGCCGCACTGCTGGGTGGTCTGGCATTCGCCCAGGCTGCTTCCGCGCAGGATTTCGACGACCGCTGGTACCTGACCGGTGCTGCCGGCTTCAACTTCCAGGACAACGACCGTGGCACCAACGATGCTCCGTTCGCAACGCTGGGTCTGGGCAAGTTCATCAGCCCGAACTGGTCGCTGGATGGTGAACTGAACTATCAGAACCCGAACTTCGACGCCAACCAGGACAAGAACTGGTCGCAGTACGGCGTGTCGCTGGATCTGCGCCGCCACTTCCTCCAGGAAGGCCGTGGCTGGAACCCGTACCTGCTGGCAGGTCTGGGCTACCAGAAGGCTGAAGAAGAGTACCTGACCCAGGCCGGTCAGCTGCTGGACCGCAAGGACGGCAACCTGGCTGCCAAGGTCGGCGTCGGTCTGCAGACCACCTTCGAAAAGCGCGTCGCCGTGCGTGCTGAACTGGCCTACCGCGCCGATTTCGACGACCAGAGCGTTGCCGCTCCGAAGGAAGACTGGTTCGGTGACGTGCTGGCTTCGGTCGGTGTCGTGATTCCGCTGGGGCCGGCTCCGGTCGCTGCTGTCGCTCCGCCGCCGCCGGCTCCGGCTGCGCCGAGCTGCGCCGATCTGGACGACGACGGTGACGGCGTCAACAACTGCGACGACAAGTGCCCGACCTCGCAGCCGGGTCAGACCATCGGTCCGGACGGTTGCCCGGTGCCGGTGTCGATCGACCTGAAGGGCGTGAACTTCGACTTCGACAAGGCCACCCTGCGTCCGGACGCCGTTGCGATCCTGGCCGAGGCTGCCGAGATCCTGAAGCGTTACCCGGATCTGCGCGTTGAAGTTGCCGGTCACACCGACTCCAAGGGTACCGACGCCTACAACCAGAAGCTGTCCGAGCGTCGCGCCACGGCTGTGTACGACTACCTGACCAACCAGGGTGTCGCCGCTTCGCGCATGACCGGCCCGATCGGCTACGGTGAGAGCCGTCCGATTGCTCCGAACACCAACGAAGATGGTTCGGACAATCCGGAAGGTCGCGCCAAGAACCGTCGCACCGAGCTGAACGTGCAGAATTGAGTGCGACACGAGCAATCGTAAAGCACTGAAAAGACTCAGCTTTCTCTGAGACACACTGTAATAAACCCCTTGCCTTCGGGCAAGGGGACATGAGTAAAACGGGGCCCGGAAGGGGCATATCCTTCCGGGTTTCCGCGCAATGCGGACTGGGGGACGTGCGTCTTTACTTCTCGCTTCGTCCGTCATCGCAACGATGACCGGAGAACTTCGACTTGGAGTTCACGGTGTGCCAGACCTGCAACGGGTGCTGGAAACAGGCGCGCAGATTGCGTGTCCGTGGTGGCATTGCTTCACCTTGGAAACACCTTTCAAGGTAGGAAGCCTGCTATGCGACTAGCGCTAGCCTGTATAGGCGTGCGTGATCGGTAACGGTCAGGTGCGGAGCCCTATCGACAATGAATCCCCCTGATTTCAGGTACATCCAGCTCGTGAGAGAGGGACGAGGACTGCGAGCAGCAATGCGGTTCGGGAGGTGGGCTGACCGGTATGGGTATCGACCAGGTCACGTGTGCTGTGGAGCGAACCCGGGCAACGCTGGAAGGCAATCACGCAGCTGCGTCCGCGTGGCTACAAGCCCCTGCCGCTGCGGCGCGTCTTCATCCTGAAATCCAATGGGAAGGAGCGACCGCTGGGCATCCCCACGATGCGGGACCGGGCCATGCAGGCACTTCACCTGCTGGCACTGGAACCGGTTGCAGAGAGCACGGGCGACCCGAACAGCTTCGGCTTTCGGCAAGGTCGTTCGACGCACGATGCGATGGCGCACAACTTCATCTGTCTGGCGAAGAAATACTCGCCAGGGTGGAAGCGGTGCTGGCACTGACGACCACTGGCAACGATAGTCTGCGCACCCCGCAGCAGTTCCCATGTTTCAGGCTGACGGTGCGGCAAATCCGTGCTCTCCATCCAGTAACTCCTGCAACTTTCAGCTGTGCGATGTCCGCTGTCGGCTATGGTCAGCGGTCTCTCCCTTCGCGCGAGTATTCCGATGACCAATCCGCAGTGGAAACCCGAAACCATCGCCGTACATGGCGGTTATTCGCCGGATCCGACCACCCGCGCGGTGGCGGTGCCGATCTACCAGACCGTGGCCTATGCCTTTGACGACACCCAGCATGGGGCCGACCTGTTCGACCTGAAGGTGCAGGGGAATATCTACACCCGCATCATGAACCCGACCACCGATGTGCTGGAGAAGCGCATCGCCGCGCTGGAGGGGGGCATTGGTGCGCTGGCGGTGGCGTCGGGCCAGACCGCCGTCACCTATGCGATCCAGACCATCGCCGAGGCCGGTGACAACATCCTCGCCTCCAGTGCGCTGTATGGCGGTACCTACAACCTGTTCGCACATACGTTGCCGCAATTCGGCATTGAAACCCGTTTCGCCGACTACCGTGATCCGCAGGCCTTCGCCGCGCTGATCGACGAGAAGACCAAGGCGGTGTTCGTCGAATCGATCGGCAATCCGCGCGGCAACATCACCGACATCGAGGCCATCGCGAAGATCGCCCATGCCCACGGCGTGCCGGTCATTGTCGACAACACCGTGGCCACGCCGTACCTGCAGCGTCCGTTCGATTTCGGCGCCGATATCGTCGTGCATTCGCTGACCAAGTACCTGGGCGGGCATGGCACCAGCCTCGGTGGTGCGATCGTCGATTCGGGGCGTTTCCCCTGGGCCGAGCACAAGCAGCGCTTCCCGCGGCTGAACACTCCGGACGTCAGCTACCACGGCGTGGTCTATACCGAGGCGCTGGGGCCGGCGGCCTATATCGGCCGTGCGCGGGTGGTACCGCTGCGCAATACCGGTGCGGCGATCTCGCCGTTCAACGCCTTCCAGATCCTGCAGGGCATCGAGACGCTGGCGCTGCGCATGGATCGCATCAACAGCAACACGCTGGCGGTGGCGCAGTACCTGCAGAAGCACGCCAAGGTGGCGTGGGTGAATTACGCGGCGCTGCCGGATCATCCCGAGCACGCGCTGGTGCAGAAGTACCTGCGCGGATACGGCTCGGGGATCCTGACCTTCGGCCTGCCCGGTGGCCGTGAAGCCGGTGCGCGCTTCCTCGATGCGCTGCAGCTGTTCACCCGGCTGGTGAACCTTGGGGATGCCAAGTCGCTGGCCACGCATCCGGCCTCGACCACGCACCGTCAGCTCGACGCCGCCGAGCTGGAGAAGGCAGGCGTCACGCTGGATACCGTGCGGCTGTCGGTCGGCATCGAGCACATCGACGATCTGCTGGCCGATCTGGAACAGGCGCTGTCACAGGCCTGAGTGATGCCGGTGCAGCGGCAGCAGATGCTGCTGCGCTTGAGGTGATGGGCAGCGGCCTGCCGGGGTTCTGGCGGGCCGCTGCTGTTTTCCCTGTACGGGTCGTTCGATGGCCGTGGTGTGGCTGGGCACGATCAGCCCATCGATGGCGGGTGAGGCCGGATAACGGCGGCCGGTGCTGACGTCATGTCGGCACCAGACCGGCGCCGTGCAGGACTCCGTCCGCTAACCGCTGCCGGAAAAGGGCCAGCGGCGTGCCGTCAGTGGCCGGGGACGTGGTGCAGGGTGCGGTAGGGCGGGGTAGCCATCACCATTTCGGCCAGCGAATGGGCCAGCTCGCGTTCGGCCATCACCGTGCCGTCGGCGCCGTGCTCCAGCAGGTGCTTGACTTCGGCATCGCTGTGGGCGCGGGCCAGCAGGGTCAGGTTGGGGTTGATCGCGCGCAGTTTGGCCAGTGTCTCGCCGGCCTCCAGCGGTTGCGGGATGGCAAGGATGGCGATCTTGGCCCGCTCCGGGTGGGCTTCGGCCAGCACACGGTCGGCGGCGGCACTGCCGCGGATGCCGGGGATGCCGGCGGCATGGGCGCGCTCCACGTGCTCGCGGTTGTCGTCGATCACCAGCAGCGGCACGCCACGCCGCTGCAGCAGCTGCGCCAGATGGCTGCCGACCCGGCCGTAGCCGATGACGATGGCATGGTCGTGCAGGTCCAGCGACGGGCCCGGGGGAGCTTCCGGTTCCCCCGGCGACTCGCTGGCGATCGGATGCCGTGCCTGCCAGCGGTCGAGCAGGCGGAACACCAGCGGGTTGAGCATGATCGACACCAGCGCACCGGCCAGCACCAGCGACAGGCCGGTGGCGGGCAGGATCTTCAGCGCCACGCCGAGGCCGGCGATGATGAAGGCGAACTCGCCGATCTGTGCCAGCGACGCGGAAATGGTCAGTGCGGTGCTCTTGGAATGGCCGAACGCGCGCACGATGAAGAACGCCGCCAGCGACTTGCCGAACATGATGATCGCCACCGTCGCCAGCACCTGCCACGGGTGTTCGACCAGGATCATCGGGTTGAACAGCATGCCCACCGAGACGAAGAACAGCACCGCGAAGGCGTCGCGCAGCGGCAGCGAGTCGTGCGCGGCCTTGTTGCTGAGTTCGGATTCGTTGAGCATCATCCCGGCGAAGAACGCGCCCAGTGCGAAGGACACGCCGAACAGCGCGGCGGCGCCGAACGCCACGCCCAGGGCGATGGCCAGCACGCACAGGGTGAACAGCTCACGTGAGCCGGTGCTGGCGATGCGCTCGAGCAGCCACGGGATCAGCCGGCGTCCGACCACCAGCATCACCGCCACGAACAGGCCCAGCTGCACGAACGTCCAGCCGATGCTGGTCAGCACGCTGCCGAGGCTGTGCTGCTGGTTCTGTGCGTCCGGCCCGAACACCCCGGCGAGCACCGGCATCATCACCAGCGCCAGTACGCAGGCCAGATCCTCGACGATCAGCCAGCCCACCGCGATCTTGCCGCGGGTGGCTTCCAGCAGGCGGCGCTCCTCCATGGCCCGCAGCAGCACCACGGTGGAGGCGGTGGCCAGCGAAAAGCCGAAGATCAGCCCGTGCAGCGTCGGCCAGCCCATCAGCGAGGCCACGCCCCAGCCGAGCAGGGTTGCCACGGCGGTCTGGCCGATGGCTCCGGGAATGGCGATGGACTTGACCGCCATCAGGTCCTTGATCGAGAAATGCAGGCCGACCCCGAACATCAGCAGCATCACGCCGATTTCCGCCAACTGGTTGGCCAGTTCCTGGTCGGCGACGAAGCCCGGCGTGAACGGCCCGACGATGATGCCTGCGACCAGGTAGCCCACCAGTGGTGACAGCCGCAGCCGGTTGGCCAGTGCGCCGAACACGAAGGCCAGGCCCAGGCCGATGGCAAGCATGTTGATCAGGGCGGTGTCATGGTGCATTACAGCTCGCAAGCGTGGGGGTGGCTCGATTCTACGGACGCGGTGGACATCGACAAAGCACCAATCCGCCGGAAAACGCGAAAAACCCGCAGCGGCCAGTGCGCGGTCACAGGCTGCGGTCTTCTACGGACGGTGCTGTCGGCAAGGCACAAAAAAGGCCGCGCAGGCGGCCTTTTCCGCTCGATGGGCGATGGCCTCAGGCCTCCACGCCCAGCCCCAACAGATCAGCCGCCAGTTCACGCCAGCCCTCCAGCCGGGAGATCACGCCGGTGCGGGTGAGGTACTGCTCATCGACCGCCGTGCCGCCGGCCAGCGCGGTGGCTACGTGCACCGCGCCGCTGACCCAGAAGCTGCGCACGTTGGAGCGCTGCGGCTGCAGGTGGAAGGCGACGGCCTCGATGATCGGCATCGGCAGCCCCCACAGGCCCAGCAGGTAGGCGCCGGCTTCGGCGTGCCCGGGGCGCTCGTCGCCCTCGCTGGCCGTTTCGTTGCGTTCATTGCGCACGCCCGGCAGCAGCAGGCCGATATCGGCCAGCAGGGCGGCGGTGGCGCCGAGTTCGGCACTGGAAGCCGGCAGCATTTTCGCGGCCAGCCGCGAGGCCATCAGTGCGCGTGTCTGCAGGGCGTTGCGCTCGGCGGCGGAGATGGCCGCCAGCGAGAACACTTCGCTGGCCAGCACCAGGTCGCGCAGGGTCGACAGTCCCAGCCGGGTGACGGCGGCACGCAGGTCGGAGATGGCGCGGCCGTTGTTGAAGAACGCGGAGTTGGACAGCTGCAGCACCTTGGCGGCGATGGCCGGATCGGCCGCGACCAGGCTGGCGATCTCGCCGGCATCGCTGTCTTCGTTCTCTTCCAGCGCCTGCATCAGGCTCAGGTACAGGTGCGGCGGTGATGGCAGCTTTTCGATACGGCCGATGGCGCTGCGCAGGCGCGGGCTGTCCAGCAGCTCGCGCAGCTCCTCGAAACTGGTGAGCGCTTCCAGCAGGACTTCCGGCGCCAGCGGCAGCGGCAGGAAACGGTGGGCGACGCCGATGATGCGGGCCGACGGTGCGCGGTGGGGGTTGTCGCTGTCGATCAGGGCGATGCGGATGGTTTCCGGGCGCAGCGTGCGGATCTGGCCCAGCAGGGTGGCCGGCGTGAGATCGGACAGGACCGGGGCGACGATCACCGCATCCACGTTCACCGACGCCACGGTGGCGATGGCGGCATTGCCGTCGGCAACGCTCTGCAGCTGCCAGTCCTCTCCGAGGTCGCTGACATAGTCGACAAGATCGTTCGACAGGCTGGCTTCATCGCCGACATACAGGATGCGCAAGGTACTTTCCCCAAAAGTGGAACTGCACGGCCGTCAATGCAACAGGCCGGAAAACCGGCCTGTCAATGTAGCGGAACCCCGTGGCGGGGTCATGCGGTGCGGATATGAAACGTGATCACTGTCGCTGCGTGCGGCACCGGACTGGGCCGCACGTGGCGTGGCGTTCAGCCTTCCTGCTTCTGCTTGGCCAGGAAGGTCTGGTGGGATTCGCTGAGGATCTTCTTGGCTTCGGCGGCATCGCCCCAGCCTTCGATCTTGACCCACTTGCCCTTTTCCAGATCCTTGTAGTGCTCGAAGAAGTGGCCGATGCGCTCCAGCCAGTGGCTGGACACCTGGTGGATGTCTTCCACGTGCGCATAGCCGCTGAAGATCTTGGCCACCGGGACGGCGAGGATCTTCTCGTCGCTGCCGGCTTCGTCGCTCATCTTCAGCACGCCGACCGGACGGCAGCGCACCACCGAACCCGGCACCAGCGGCAGCGGCAGCACCACCAGCACGTCGGCCGGGTCGCCATCACCGCACAGGGTCTGCGGCACGAAGCCGTAGTTGCACGGGTAGCGCATCGGCGTGGAGAGGATGCGGTCGACGAAGATCGCGCCGCTGTCCTTGTCCATTTCGTACTTCACCGGCTCCGAATCCTTCGGGATCTCGACGATGACGTTGATTTCTTCCGGCGGGTTCTTGCCCGGGGAGACGAGTTTCAGGCTCATTGCGCTGACTCCGGATGCTGATGGCTTGAGGGAAACCGCGCATTCTACGCGGCCCCTTATTGCGCTGCATCAAGCGCCGCCGCGGAAACGGGTGCGGTCACCGGGATTCACCGCTTTTTCCAGCAGATACAGCGGCTTGCCGGTTCCTGGCCGGCTGTGGCCTGTGTTCAGTCGCCCCCTTCCCGGCAGGCGGGAGAGGGAGCGGGTGCGCCGGGCAGCGGATCAGGCCCGCAAGATGTGGTTGTGCGGGCCTGATCCGACCGCTGCGGTGCCAGACGCAATCGGGCCGCGTCTACAGCAGCGGCACCAGCAGCAGCGCGACGATGTTGATGATCTTGATCAGCGGATTGATTGCCGGGCCGGCGGTGTCCTTGTACGGATCGCCCACCGTGTCGCCGGTGACCGCGGCCTTGTGCGCCTCGCTGCCCTTGCCGCCGAAGTGGCCGTCCTCGATGTACTTCTTGGCGTTGTCCCAGGCGCCGCCGCCGGTGGTCATCGAGATCGCCACGAACAGGCCGGTGACGATGGTGCCGATCAGCAGGCCGCCCAGTGCGCGCGGCCCCAGCAGCAGGCCGACGACGATCGGCACCGCGACCGGCAGCAGTGAGGGCACGATCATTTCGCGGATCGCCGAGCGGGTGAGCATGTCCACCGCCTTGTCGTACTGCGGCTTGCCGGTGCCCTGCATGATGCCGGGGATGTCACGGAACTGGCGGCGCACTTCCTCCACCACCGCGCCGGCGGCACGGCCCACCGCTTCCATCGCCATCGCGCCGAACAGGTAGGGGATCAGGCCGCCGATCAGCAGGCCGATGATCACCGTGTGGTCGGACAGGTCGAAGGTGAACACCTCGCCGGGGTTGGCCAGCTGCAGGTTGTGGGTGTAATCGGCGAACAGCACCAGCGCGGCCAGTGCCGCCGAACCGATCGCATAGCCCTTGGTCACCGCCTTGGTGGTGTTGCCTACCGCGTCGAGCGGATCGGTGATGTCGCGGATTTCCGGCGGCAATTCGGCCATTTCGGCGATGCCGCCGGCGTTGTCGGTGATCGGGCCATAGGCATCGAGGGCGACGATCATGCCGGCCATCGACAGCATCGCGGTGGCGGCGATGGCGATGCCGTACAGGCCACCATGCAGGTAGGAAAACCAGATCGCCGCGCAGACCGCCACCACCGGCAGCGCGGTGGACTTCATCGACACACCGAGCCCGGCGATGATGTTGGTGCCGTGGCCGGTGGTCGAGGCCTGCGCCACGTGCTGCACCGGCTTGTACTGGGTGCCGGTGTAGTACTCGGTGATCCACACGATCAGCCCGGTCAGCACCAGTCCGATCAACGCGCAGATGTACAGGTTCATCGCACCATGGGGCGAATCGGCCATCAGCTGGGTGGTGACCGGCCAGAACGCGATCGCGGCCAGCACCGCCGAGACGATCACGCCCTTGTACAGCGCGCCCATGATCGAGCCGCCGGGTTTCACCTTGACGAAGAACGCGCCGATGATCGAGGCGATGATCGACACCCCGCCCAGCACCAGCGGGAACAGCACCGCGTTGCGGCCGACCTCGTCGATCATCATGCCGCCCAGCAGCATGGTGGCGATCACCGTCACCGCGTAGGTCTCGAACAGGTCGGCGGCCATGCCGGCGCAGTCGCCGACGTTGTCACCGACGTTGTCGGCGATCACCGCCGGGTTGCGCGGGTCGTCCTCGGGAATGCCGGCTTCGACCTTGCCGACCAGATCGGCGCCCACGTCCGCGCCCTTGGTGAAGATGCCGCCACCCAGCCGCGCGAAGATCGAGATCAGCGAGCTGCCGAAGGCCAGCCCGACCAGTGCATGCAGGTTGTCGGCCTGGCTCAGTCCCAGCCGTTGCAGCAGCCAGTAGTAGCCGGCCACGCCCAGCAGGCCCAGCCCGACCACCAGCATGCCGGTGATCGCACCGCCGCGGAACGCCACGTCCATCGCCGCACTGAGGCCGTTGCGCGCCGCCTCGGCGGTGCGCACGTTGGCACGTACCGAGACGTTCATGCCGATGTAGCCGGCGGCGCCGGACAGTACCGCGCCGATCGCAAAACCGATCGCGGTGTACCAGCTCAGGAACACACCGACCAGTACGAACAGCACCACGCCGGCGACGGCGATGGTCAGGTACTGGCGGTTGAGGTAGGCCCGCGCGCCTTCCTGGATGGCGGCGGCGATTTCCTGCATGCGGGCATTGCCGGCAGGTTGGCGTAGGACCCATTGGGCCGAAATGATGCCGTAGACGATGGCGACAGCGGCGCAGACCAGCGAAAGCACAAGACCGTACTGTTCGAGCATGACCCCTCCAGCGTTGGTGGATGCCATCCAGCAGAGGATGAAGCTAGGGACACGCCGGGTGGAACGAAGCACTGGAACAGACCCGGGCCGCGCTGCGGCTGTGGTACGTGTCGCGGTGTTCAAACACTCCTGAGGCCGGCCGAGTATGACTGGCAGCTGTCTCCGCCGCCAGCAGGGCAGGTGCTTGCCGGAGGGTTCAGCACAGGGCTGGCAACGTCAGTCCCTTGCCGATACGGAATCCCCACGATGAAAGCTGCCTCTGTTCTGTTGCTGCTGGCCGCGCTGCCATTGCCGCTGCTCGCCGCCGGTCCCAAACCGGAGATCGAACGGCCGGCCGCTGCCGCGCAGGCGCTGGATGCGGTGCATACCGTGCGGCAGATCCCCGAGGCCTGTACCCGTATCGAAGGCCGTTTCACCGGTACGGCGGCGCAGCCGTATGACATGCAGCTGGTGCGTACCAATCCGCAGTGCCAGCCGCGAGCGGTGTTCCTGGACGCAAGCAAGGTCACGCCCGGCGAAGCAGCCGGCTGGAAACTCAACGAGGTGATCGACATTCCATCGGCGGCATGCAGCGGCCAGCGGGCGCGGATCGAGGTGTGGCGCAAACCCGCCGGGCAGAAAGTGGAGCTGGACGGACAGGGGCGCAACCGGGTCTATCTGGAAGATGCCAAGGTGCAGGCGGCGGCTGGCCGGCTCGCTGCGCTGCCGGCCTATTCGGCGCGGCTGTTTGTCGAGGGCGAGGCGTGCAGGCGCTGACGCGCGCGGGTTTGCGTCCGGAATAGGAAAAGGCCGCAGATGCGGCCTTTTCCGTATCCACAGCTGGGCAACTCTCAGCGCATCAGATCCAGGATCAGGCGGTTGGCCGCGTCCAGCAGCAGATACTCGCCGGCATCGGTGCGCACCCAATACTGGTCGCGCGCGGGCTGGCGCAGCTGGTAGCGGTTCCAGTCACGCACCACGTTCGTCGGCCCGTCGTAACGGTGGCCGCGCTGCCAGTGGGAGTGCCCGTGTTGGTGCGGATAGCCGGCCTGGCGACGCTGCGCATCGGCCTGGCGGCGGATGATGGCCTCCTGCTGGCGCTGCCAGGCTTCGTCGCGACGCTGCTGCGTTTCCGCGCGGCGCCGCAGTTCCTCCTGCTGCTGGCGCTGCCATTCCTGGTCGCGCTCCCATTGCGCCTGCTCGCGACGGCGCTGTTCCTCGCGTTGCTGCCACTGCGGCATCGACGACTGCCCGCCATGGCGGTTGCCCCGCCACTGGCCGTCATCGTGCGCCGAGGCCAGCGGCGCGGCGACCATCATGGTGAAAAACAGCATGGCGGTAATGCGGGGAAAGCTCTTGGACATCACTGTCTCCGGATGAGGGGGCACATGGCGACGTTGCGACAGCGCCGCTGCAACGATGCTGAATGATGGCGGCGACCGCTGCCCGGTACAGGCCGGTCTCAGCCTTCCCACGCCGGCAGCTTCTTCGCCACCGCCACGTTCTTCAGCGTCACGTATTTGGGCAGGCCGTCGCGGCCATACGGCAGCGGTGCTTCGCCGCGGATCAGCGGCTGCAGGTAGCGTCGCGCTTTTTCGGTGATACCGAAGCCATCCTTGCGGATGAAACCAGCCGGCATCTTTTTTTCATGGTTGGCGACCTTGGACAGCGGCGCGGCTTCGATCTTCCAGCGGTACGGCAGGTCGGAGCTGCGCACGATCACCGGCATCACCGAGTTCTGGCCCTTCAGCGCGAACTGCACCGCCGCCTTGCCCACCGCCTGCGCCTGTTCCCAGTCGGTTTTCGAGGCGATGTGGCGGGCCGAGCGCTGCAGGTAGTCGGGCAGGGTCCAGTGCACCTTGTAGCCGAGTTCGGCCTTGACCCGGTCGGCGAGGTGGGAGGCGACACCGCCGAGCTGGGTATGCCCGAAGGAGTCCTTGGCACCACCGACATCGGCGACGAAGCGGCCGTCGGCGGTGTGGATGCCTTCACTGGCGACGACCACGCAGAAACCGACCTTCTCCACCACCTGCTTCACCTTGGCCAGGAACCTGGTCTCATCAAAGGCGCGCTCGGGCAGCAGGATGATCTGCGGTGCATCGTCGGGGTTCTCGCCGGCCAGCCCGGCGGCGGCCGCCAGCCAGCCGGCGTGGCGGCCCATCGCCTCGTAGATGAAAACGCGGGTGGAGGTTTCGGCCATCGCCGCCACGTCCAGTGCCGCCTCGCGCACCGACACCGCGGTGTACTTGGCGGCCGAGCCGAAGCCGGGGCAGGTGTCGGTGACCGCCAGGTCGTTGTCGATCGTCTTCGGCACGCCGACGCAGGTCAGCGGATAGCCGTATTCGCTGGCCAGTTGCGAGACTTTCAGTGCAGTGTCGGCCGAATCGTTGCCGCCGTTGTAGAGGAACCAGCGCACGTCATGCGCCTTGAACACCTCCAGCAGGCGCTCGTACTTGGCCCGGTCCGCATCCAGCGACTTGAGCTTGTAGCGGCACGAGCCGAACGCACCGCCCGGGGTATGGGCCAGCGCGGCGATGCTGGCGGCCGATTCCTTCGAGGTGTCGATCAGGTCTTCGCGCAGGGCGCCGAGGATGCCGTTGCGTGCGGCCAACACCTTGATTTTCTTCGCCCGCGCCGTGCTGATGACGGCCGAGGCGGTAGCGTTGATGACGGCGGTGACGCCGCCGGACTGGGCATACAGCAAGGTGCCTTGGGACATGGGGACATTCTCCGGGCGAGGGACATTCCGGGACATTGGCCGGATGCGGTAAGCTGCGCATATTGCGGTGCAGCGTGAATCGGCCCAAGAGTCTAACGCCGCTGTCCGTCCCTGAAAGACATCCACCTCAAACAAAAAGGGAGTCAGGAATGCGATTGGTTCTGTTGGGACCGCCCGGGTCGGGCAAGGGCACGCAGGCGACCAGCCTGAAGGAACAACTGCAGGTTCCGCACATCTCCACCGGTGACCTGCTGCGCGCCGAAGTGGCCGCCGGCACCGAGCTGGGCAAGCAGGCCAAGGCGGTAATGGACGCCGGCAACCTGGTGTCCGACGACATCCTGCTGGGCATGCTGGAATCGCGCCTGTCGCAGGCCGACACCACCAACGGCTTCATCCTCGACGGCTACCCGCGCAACGTGGCCCAGGCCAATGCGCTGGGTGAACTGCTGGCCAGGCTGGGCCAGCCGCTGGACGCCATCGTGCAGCTGGACGTGCCGACCGAACTGCTGGTCGAGCGCATCGCCGGCCGTGCGCAGGAACAGGGCCGCACCGATGACAATCCCGAGTCGGTGCGCAAGCGCCTGCAGGTCTACAACGATTCGACCGCACCGGTGATCGACTTTTACGCCGCCAAGGGCACCCTGGCCCGCGTCGATGGCGTCGGTGCGCTGGACGAAGTGCTGGCCCGCATCCTGGCGGCGATCAAGCGCTGATCCGGATGGAATCGTGGCGGGCAACCGCCACGATCACCCGCACGCCCATACGCAAACACCCGGAGCCATCGCTGGATCCGGGTGTTTGCGTTTTGATAGAGGCCAGCTGAAAGGCTTGCTCAGAGCCCCGCAGTATGAGCTCCCTGGGGATGGCCTCTTGGGGAGTAGGACCGGAGGGATACTGCGGCTGGCGGGGTACATTCTGGGTCCGATTGGCCCGGCGTGGTATCAGGTAAACCCTTACATACGCCGAGGTATTCCGGATGGCGATTCCCGGTAGCGGACGCATCGGCGACAATCGCGGCATGAGCAAGATCCATATTCTCGGCATTGCCGGTACTTTCATGGGCGGTGTGGCCGCCTTGGCACGCGAACTCGGGCACCAGGTCGAAGGCAGCGACCAGGCGGTGTATCCGCCGATGTCCACGCAGCTGGAAACGCTGGGGATCGCGCTGTCGCAGGGCTATCTGCCGGACAATATCAGCCCCGATTGCGACGAGGTGGTGGTCGGCAACGCGCTCTCGCGCGGTAATCCGGCGGTGGAGGCGGTGCTCGACGCAGGCCGGCGCTATACCTCCGGGGCGCAGTGGCTGTCCGAGCAGGTGCTGCCCGGGCGCGACACGCTGGCGGTGGCCGGCACCCACGGCAAGACCACCACCACCACGATCCTCGCCTTCCTGCTGCAGGCCGCCGGCCGCGAGCCGGGTTTCCTGATCGGCGGCGTCGCCGAGGATTTCGGCGTGTCGGCGCGGATCGGCCGAGGCCGTGAATTCGTGGTCGAGGCCGACGAGTACGACACCGCGTTCTTCGACAAGCGCAGCAAGTTTGTCCACTACCGGCCGCTGGTGGCGATCCTCAACAATCTGGAGTTCGACCACGCCGACATCTTCCCCGACGTGGCGGCGATCCAGCGCCAGTTCCACCATCTGGTGCGCACGGTGCCGGCGCGCGGGCGGCTGATCGTCAACGGCGAGGATGCGCATCTGGCCGAAGTGCTGGCGATGGGCTGCTGGACGCCGGTGGAGCGGTTCGGCTTCGAGCCGTCGCTGGAGTGGAGCGCGCGCCTGCTCAACGCCGACGGCAGCGCCTTCTCGGTGCTGCACCGTGGCGTGGACGTGGCGACGGTGCAGTGGCCGTTGCTGGGCCGCCACAACGTGCTCAATGGGCTGGCCGCGCTGGCGGCCGCGCATGCGGTGGGCGTGGACGTGGCCCAGGTGGCACCGGCGCTGGCCCGCTTCAACAGCGTCAAGCGGCGCATGGAAGTGATCGGGCAGGCGCGCGGAGTCACCGTCTATGACGATTTCGCCCATCACCCCACCGCCATCCACACCACGCTGCAAGGACTGCGCGCGAAAGTCGGCGCTGCCCGCATCGTGGTGGCGATGGAGCCGCGCAGCAACTCCATGCGGCTGGGCGCACATGCCGAGGCGCTGGCGCCGTCATTGGATATCGCCGATGCGGTGGTGTTTCTGGCGCGACCGGAACTGCCATGGGATGCGGGCAAGGTGATTGCCGCGGTGCGCGGTGATGCCCAGGCGGTGGCCGATACCGGTACGTTGCTGGCGCGGCTGGGTGAA
Organism: Stenotrophomonas sp. JC08; assembly: GCF_052180205.1. NCBI lineage: Bacteria > Pseudomonadati > Pseudomonadota > Gammaproteobacteria > Lysobacterales > Lysobacteraceae > Stenotrophomonas > Stenotrophomonas sp. JC08. Next base: position 697,086 of record NZ_CP197473.1, read on the forward strand.
ATCACCCGCGACGGTGACCACGTGGTGTTCATGTCCAATGGCGGCTTCGATGGCGCGCCGCGCCGCTTCCTTGCGCAGTTGCAGGCATCGTGAGCGGCGTGGTGAGGGCCGGCGATACCATGGGGCTTTCCGGCAACCGGTCTGTTGAGTGATGAATCCGTCGCAGTCGTTGCCGCTGTTTCCGCTGCACAGCACCTTGTTGCCGGGTGCCGCGCTGGGCCTGCGGGTATTCGAGGCGCGTTATCTGGATCTGGTGCGCGAGTGCGGCCGCAACGGCGGCACCTTCGGCGTCTGCCTGATCCTGCAGGGCGAGGAAGTGGGGGCGCCGGCGGTTCCGGCCGCGTGGGGCGTGGAGGCGCTGATCGAGGATTTCGATGTCGGCGCCGATGGCGTGCTGGTGCTGCGGCTGCGCGGTGCCCGCCGTTTCCATGTGGAAAAAACCCATGTGCGCGACAACGGCCTGGTGATGGCCCAGGTGCGGTGGTGCGATCCGGACAGCGATGACGAACTGCACCCGGAGCACGCGCTGTTGGGCCTGCTGCTGGAGCGGATCCTGGAACAGGCCGGTGGCGAGTTCGCCTCCGCCGGTCCCGCGCAGCTGGACCAGGCCGCCTGGGTGGGCTGGCGGCTGGCCGAGCTGTTGCCGTTGCAGGAGCCACAACGGCTGCAGGTGCTGCAGGAAAACGATGTGCACCTGCGGCTGGAGCACCTGCTGGCGTGGATTCCCGGCTTCGAGGCGCCGCCGGAAACCGATCTGTAATGCCACGCAGAACCCCGTGCAGGGCCGGGCCGCTACCGGCCGTGGGGTATCGCCGCGGCTTACGGCTCCGCGTCGGTTTGCCGGCTGCGGATCATCAGCAGTGGCATGCCGGTTTCCGGCTGGGTCTGCTGCTGCGTCTGCATGCCATGCAGTGACTGTTTGAGCGCATCCAGCGCCGGATCGACGCCGCGCAGCGGACGCCACATGCCGAACAGCTTCAGGTGGCGCTGGAAGCGCAGGGTCTGCGCGGTACCCAGCCACACCGGTTCCTGCCCCGGGGCCAGCGTGGCGTGCGCCGGCCACAGCCGCAGCGCGTACATTTCATCCGGCTGCGGGCCGGAGCGCAGCATCAGCAGGGCCTCGACGTTGGTATCCAGCGTGGCCGGCAGCACCGGGGTTTCCTGGGCGCTGGCTTTCTGGTCCAGCATCACCAGCGCCTGCTGCCAGCCGGCCTGCGGCTGCAGGCGCCAGCCGTTGCGCTCCAGCTGCTGCTGCAGCGGTGCCAGCGGGCCGCCGACCTGCACGTCCAGCGGCCAGCGCTGGTCATCGTCGAATTCATTGCGGCGCGCCGGTAATTCGCGCCAGCCGTCCTGCCACCAGTGCGCGGCATCGAGCACGTTGGGAGCGGCGGCGACCGGCTCGAATTTGGCCAGTTTGGCGGGGATATTGTTGGGCGCGTACCACAGCCCGGCCAGCGCGAAGCTGCCGTAGAACAGCCAGCCCACCGGTTTGACCCAGAACGAGCGGTTGAAACGGCGGCGGTACGCCACGCCCAGCAGCAACAGCCAGAACACGCCGAACAACATGCCGCCGATGACGTCGCTGAGCCAGTGCGCGCCCAGGTAGATGCGGGCAAAGCCGATCAGCGTGACCACGATGCCGGAGACCAGATACGGCCATACGCGCGTGCGTCCGGGCAGCTCGCGGCTGATCAGCACGGCAAAGAAGCCGAAGGTGATGGTGGCCATGGTCACCGCTACCGACGGAAAGCCGAAACCGCTGCTGGCGGCCGGCGGGCGCACCACATCCACGGTGGCGCCCAGCAGCTTGGTCAGCGCCAGACCGAAGGCCAGTGCCGCCAGCCAGTGCGCGGCGGCCATCCAGCGTCGACGCCAGGCCAGGTAGCCCATGCCGGCGGCGATGGCCGGCAGCAGCACCTGCCAGTCGCCCAGCGAGGCCAGCGCCGCCAGCGGGTAGTCGGCCAGCGGATTGCGCAGCGCCAGCATCACCTCGTGCGTGGCCAGGTCCAGCGCCAGCGGCTCGCCATGGGCTATGACCATCATCAGCAGCACGAACCAGCCCCAGCCCAGCAGCAACAGCATCAGCGCCAGCATCGCCAGCGGTACCGATTCACGGCGTTGCGGGTCGAACAGTGCGTTCAATGAGCGGCCCAGCAGCTGCGGGTGGCGTTGCGACCAGTGCAGCAGCCGCGCCAGCCAGCCGTCCATGCGCGTGGCCGACCAGCGGTAGCTGTACAGCACGATTGCCCACACCAGCCCGAGTATCGCCCCCAGCAAGGCCAGCACCACGAACAGGCGTCCGGCCACCGCCGCCACCGCGTCATAGGCCTGGCCCAGCGCCCAGCCGGGCAACAGGAACAGCACCGCCCAGGAGATGCAGGCGATGCCGCTGGCTTTCAGATAGCGGCCGAGCGGCAGCTTGGACATGCCGGCGATTGCCGGCACGAACGGTCGGATCGCGCCGACATAGCGCGCCACCAGGATGCTTTTGAACGCATTGCGCCGGAACATCAGTTCGCCACGGTCCAGCAGCTGCGGGTAACGGCTGAACGGCCATACGCCGCGCAGGCGCTCACCCCAGCGGCGGCCGACCCAGTAGCTCATGCCATCGCCGGCAAGGGCGCCCAGCGCGGCGCAGGCCACCGCATAAGGGCCGGACAGCTCGCCCATGCCGATCAGCACACCGACGGCGATCATCAGCGGCAGGGCGGGCACGATCGCCCCCAGGATGATCGCGGCATCGCAGAAGGCGATGGCGAAGATCGCGGCACCGGCGAGGACGGGATGAGCAGCGATCCACGTCAGCGTGGTGTCGATCCAGGAATTCATCGGCCGATTATAGGGGCAGGGCCCGACCAGACCGGCAGAGGTGGCAGTGCTTCACAGGTCTGTGGGAATGGCTTCATTCACCGTTGCTGGAGGCGCGATGAAGTCGGTCCCGGCGGCGCGACCGCCTAGAATATGGCGATGGCTGAATCCACTACCGAGACGACATTCACCGCGCTGAAGGCCGACAGCTTCGGCCGCATTCTGCTGGTTGAAGGTGCGCAGGGCCGCTTTGTGCGTCGTGATCTGGGCGGCACGCCGCTGTGGCTGCGGCTGCCGGCGTGGTGGCTGGCGCGGCGTGAAGCCCGCGCGCTGGCTGCGCTCGATGGCATGGCGGCCACGCCGCGGCTGCTGGGCTGGGATGGCCGCTGGCTGGACCGCAGCTACATGGAAGGCGCGGCGATGTACCAGCGGCCGCCGCATGGCGACCTGGCCTATTTCCGTGCCGCGCGGCGCCTGCTGCAGCGGGTGCACCGGCAGGGCATCGCCCACAATGACCTGGCCAAGGAAGCCAACTGGCTGGTGCGCGAGGACGGCTCGCCGGGACTGATCGACTTCCAGCTGGCGGTGTGTGGCAATCCGCGTTCACGCTGGATGCGGCTGCTGGCGCGTGAAGACCTGCGGCATCTGCTCAAGCACAAGCGGATGTACTGCCGCCACGCGCTGACTCCGGTGGAACTGCGCCTGCTCAAGCGCCGCTCGTGGGTGCGCGAGCTGTGGTTTGCCACCGGCAAGCCGGTCTACCGCTTCGTCACCCGCCGCATCCTGCATTGGGAAGACAACGAGGGCCAGGGGCCCAAACCCTGAGTTTGCGACGCACGTCAGTGCGCAGGCGTATGGATGCCTCGATCACGGGCATAATCGGGCTTCCTGTCAGCCTGTCTTCCGGAGTCCGCATGTCATCGTTGCAAGGCAAAACCCTGTTCATCACCGGCGCCTCGCGCGGCATCGGCCTGGCCATCGCCCTGCGTGCGGCGCGTGATGGCGCCAACGTGGCGATCGTCGCCAAATCGGCGGTGGCCAATCCCAAGCTGCCGGGCACCATCCACACTGCTGCCGAAGCGGTCAACGCCGCGGGCGGGCAGGGGCTGGCGCTCAAGTGCGACATCCGTGAGGAGGAACAGGTGCAGGCGGCGGTGGCGGCCACGGTCGACACCTTTGGCGGCATCGACATCCTGGTCAACAACGCCTCGGCGATCTGGCTGCGTGGCACCCTGGACACGCCGATGAAGCGCTTCGACCTGATGCAGCAGGTCAACAGCCGCGGCAGCTTCCTGTGTGCGCAGGCCTGCCTGCCGCACCTGCTGGCCGCGCCCAACCCGCACATCCTCACCTTGGCGCCGCCGCCGAGCCTGGCCCCGAAGTGGTGGGGCCCGCACACCGGTTACACCCTGGCCAAGATGGGCATGAGCTTTGTCACCCTGGGGCTGGCCGCCGAGTTCGGCCGCCAGGGGGTGGCGGTCAACGCACTGTGGCCGCGCACGGTGATCGCCACCGATGCGATCAACATGATTCCCGGCGTGGACGCGGCCAACTGCCGTCGTCCGGAAATCATGGCCGATGCCGCGCATGCGGTGCTGACCCGTGAGGCCCGCGGTTTCAGTGGCCAGTTCCTGATCGACGACGAGGTGCTGGCGCAGGCCGGTGTCAGCGATTTGTCCGGCTACGCGGTGGACCCGTCGCGGCCGCTGCTGCCGGACCTGTTCCTGGACTGAGGCCGCCGCCCGGGCTCAGGGATCGAGGGGCTCGGGCAGCTCATGCCCGCAGCGGTTGCAGTAGCGCGCCTTGAGCTCGTGTCCTTCATGGCCGCAGATCACGCAGCCGCGGTTGTCGCGGCCGCGCTCGCGCAGCATGGTGCCGGCCAGTTCGGCGGTGTAGATGCCGGTGGGCACGGCCAGGATGCTGTAGCCGATCAGGATCAGCACCGAGGTGATGAAGCGGCCCAGCGTGGTGTGCGGGACGATGTCGCCAAAGCCGACCGTGGCCATGGTCACCACCGCCCAGTACATGCTGGCGGGAATGTTGCTGAAGCCGTGCTGCGGGCCTTCCACCACGTACATCAGCGCGCCGGCGATGATGGCGATGGTGACCACCAGCGACAGGAACAGCAGGATCTTGCGCCGGCTGCGCCACAGCGCCAGCATCAGCACCCCGCTTTCCTCGATGTAGCGGGTCAGCTTGAGGATGCGGAACACCCGCAGCAGGCGCAGCACGCGCACCACCAGCAGGCTCTGCGCGCCGGGCACGAAGAAGGAGATGTAGGTGGGCAGGATCGCCAGCACATCGATGATCCCCCAGATGCTGAAGGCGTAGCGCAGCGGCCGCCGCACCACCACCAGGCGCAGCACATACTCGGCGGTGAACAGCAGGGTGAAGGCCCATTCGGCCACGTAGAACCAGCGCGCCCAGTCCAGGTGGATGCGCTGCACGCTGTCGATCATCACCACCAGCACGCTGGCGAGGATGGCCACCACCAGCAGCAGGTCGAAGCCGCGCGAGGGCGGGGTATCGGTGCGGTAGATGATGTCGAACCAGCGGCGGCGCCAGCCGTCTTCGCGTGCCGGATTGAGCTGGGGAGTGGAAAACAGTCGCATGTGGATATTGTGCCGCACCGCATGGAATGGAGGACAATGGCCGCTTTCCATTCCCGCCACCGATGCCGTCATGACCGCTGCCAATGCCGATGCGCTGTTGTCCCTGTCCAACTACTACCTGCCGGTCTACCGCCCGCGCCAGCTGGTGCTGGAGCGCGGCCAGGGCGCGCGGCTGTGGGATAAGCAGGGGCGTGAATTCATCGACCTGGCCGCCGGCATCGCCGTGTGCAGCCTGGGCCACAACAACCCGGAGCTGAAGGCCGCGCTGTTCGAGCAGGCCGACAAGCTGTGGCACACCAGCAACATGTTCTACAGCGAACCGCCGCTGCATCTGGCGCAGGAACTGGTGGACGCCTCGCGCTTCGCCAGGCGCGTGTTCCTGTGCAACTCCGGCGCCGAGGCCAACGAGGTGGCGATCAAGCTGGTGCGCAAGTGGGCCAGCGCGCAGGGCCGCCCGCCGGAGAAGCGCTTCATCGTGACCTTCCGCGGCAGCTTCCACGGCCGCACCCTGGCCACGGTCACCGCGACCGCCCAGCCCAAGTACCAGGAAGGCTACGAGCCGTTGCCCGGTGGCTTCCGTTATGTCGATTTCAACGACGTGGTGCAGCTGGAAGCGGCGATGGCCGGCGGCGACGTGGCCGCGGTGATGTTCGAGCCGGTGCAGGGCGAGGGTGGGGTGATGCCGGCCACGGCCGAGTTCATGCGTCGCGCCCGCGAGCTGTGCGACCAGCACGACGCGCTGCTGGTGCTGGACGAGATCCAGGTCGGCATGGGCCGTACCGGCGAGCTGTTCGCGCACTGGCACTGGGGCGTGACTCCGGACATCGTCACCCTGGCCAAGGCGCTGGGCGGCGGTTTCCCGATCGGCGCGATGCTGGCCGGCCCCAAGGTGGCCGACATCATGGGCGTGGGCGCGCACGGCAGCACCTTCGGCGGCAATCCGCTGGCCGCGGCGGTTGCCCGCGTGGCGCTGCGCAAGCTGGCCTCCGAGGAGATCAAGGCCAACGTGCTGCGCCAGTCGGCCGCACTGAAGGCCGGTCTGGAAGCCATCGGCGAAGAGTTCGGCGTGTTCGAGCAGGTGCGCGGCATGGGCCTGATGCTCGGCGCGGTGCTCAAGCCGGACTACGTGGCCGACATTGGCGCGCTGCTGGACCTGGCCGCGGAGAAGCAGGTGCTGATCCTGCAGGCCGGCACCAGCGTGCTGCGCTTCGTGCCGGCACTGAACATCACCGACGAGGAAGTGGCCGAAGGCCTGAAGCGCGTGCGTGAGGCGATTGCCGCGTATATGTCCGCGCGCTGATGGAAACCTGCGTCTTCTGCGCCATCCTGTCCGGCCGCCTGCCGGCCAGCGTGGTGTGGGAGGACGCACAGGTGGTGGCCTTCATGGACCTGCGCCAGGCCGTGCCCGGGCATGTGCTGGTCATTCCGCGCCAGCACGCCGAAACACTCTATGACCTGGATGCGGACAGCGCCGCGCAGGTGATGCGCGTGGCGCAGCGGATCGCCTTGGCGCTGCGCGACACGCTGGCTCCGGATGGTCTCAACCTGTGGCAATCCAACGGCGAGGCCGGCGGCCAGGAAGTGCCGCATTTCCACCTGCATGTGCAGCCGCGCAGGCACGGTGATGGCCTGCTGGATATCTACCCGATGGGTGTGCCGTCGCCATCGCCGCGAACGCAGCTGGAGCCGCTGGCGCGGCAACTGCGCTCGGCGCTGGGCTCATAACAGGTGCCGGCGCCGCAGCAGCCGGCGCAATGACTGGGTGTGATGGGCGGTATCGGCCGGCAGTCCGGCGCTGCGGGCGCCCTGCACATTGCGGAACAGGTGGTCGACGAACAGGGTCCGGACCGGGTCGCCGTGCAGCGCTGCACAGGCGGCGAGGTAGGCGGCCGGATCGGGTTTGCGCACGCCCAGCGCCGCGCTGCACAGCACCGGGATGCCGGGCAGCAACTGTTCGATCACCGGCGCGGTGAGCAGGCCGTTGTTGGTGAGGATGGCGACCTGCACGCCGGGCCGCAGCTGCCTGAGCAAGGCCACGCTGTCGCGGCGCACAGTGGTGGCGGCAGTGCGGGCCGCGTGCCAGTCACACGGCTGCAATCGGCTGTCCAGCCGCTGGTTCAGGGCGGCGAGCAGTTGCGAACCATCGAGTTCGCCGCGTGCATGCGCCAGCTCCAGTCCTTCCTCGCGTAATGCCGCATCAACCTGCGTGGAACTGCACTGCGCGGCTTCGGCCAGCTGGCGCAGATGGATGCGATGGTCGTAGTCGGCGAGCAGGCCGTCGAAATCGAGCAGCAGCGCATGCAGGTCCGGTGTCATGCGGCATCACCGCCACAGTGCAGCCGGCGCGCCACCGATGGCGACGGAAACCGCCCGTCGCCGCCAGTGACGTTTCGCGTGGTGTTGCCGTTGCGCGGGATCACCCCGCCGCGACCACCTTGAACGCCTCGCGCGCGGCCGCCAGCGTGGCCTCGATCACCGCATCGTCATGTGCGCTGGACAGGAAGCCGGCCTCGTAGGCCGACGGTGCCAGGAACACGCCGCGCTCCAGCATCGCGTGGAAGAAGCGGTTGAACGCCGGGATATCACAGGCGGTGGCCTGCGCGTAGCTCTCCACCTTTTCATTGGTGAAGAACAGGCCGAACATCGCCCCGACCTGGGTGGTGGTGACGGCTACGCCCGCTTCGGCGGCGGCCGCTTCCAGACCGGCGCACAGGCGTGCGGCAGCGGCCGACAGGTGCTCATGGAAGCCCGGCTGCTGGATCAGCTCCAGCATCGCCAGACCGGCCGCCATCGCCACCGGGTTGCCGCTGAGCGTGCCGGCCTGGTAGATCGGCCCGGCCGGGGCGATCTGGTTCATCAGCTCGGCGCGGCCGCCGTAGGCGCCCACCGGCATGCCGCCGCCGATGATCTTGCCGAAGGTGGTCAGATCCGGAGTGATGCCGTAATGCGCCTGCGCGCCGCCCAGCGCCACGCGGAAGCCGGTCATCACCTCGTCGAAGATCAGCAGCGTGCCGTACTGGGTGCAAAGTTCACGCAGGTGCTGCAGGTAGCCCTCGCGCGGCGGGATGCAGTTGGCGTTGCCGACCACCGGCTCGATGATCAGCCCGGCGATCTCGCTGCCCTGCTGCGCGAACAGCGCGGTGGCCGCGTCGAAATCGTTGTACGGCAGGGTCAGGGTCAGCTCGCTCAGACCGGCCGGCACGCCCGGCGAGGTCGGCACGCCCAGGGTCAGCATGCCGCTGCCTGCTTTGACCAGGAACGAGTCGCCATGGCCGTGGTAGCAGCCTTCGAACTTGACGATCTTGCTGCGGCCGGTGGCGCCGCGCGCCAGACGGATCGCCGACAGCGTGGCCTCGGTGCCGGAGTTGACCATGCGCACCATCTCGCATGACGGCACCAGCGTGGTGATGGTTTCGGCCATGGTCACCTCGGCCGCGCATGGCGCGCCGAACGACAGGCCGTTGCCGATCGCCTGCTGCACCGCCTCGCGCACCGCCGGGTGGTTGTGGCCGACGATCATCGGCCCCCACGAGCCGACGTAGTCGATGTAGCGGTTGCCATCCACATCGAACAGATACGGGCCATCGGCGCGCTGCACGAAGAACGGCTCGCCGCCGACCGACTTGAACGCGCGTACCGGCGAGTTGACGCCGCCGGGCAGCAGCTTCCGGGCACGGGTGAACAGGGTGTGTGACTGGTCGTGGTTCAGGGACATGGCACGCAGGGGATGACGGAAGAATGCGCCTATTGTCCGCTTTCGCGCCGGGGGCTGCCACGCAAGCGGAAATCCATGACCAATGGCCCGCAGGCCGCTCAGACCCGCATGCAAGAATGCGCTGTGACCCCTCATGAAGCGAGAGCCATGAAGTTCGATCCGACGTTCAAACGCGCCGCACTGGGTACCGCGTTGCTGCTGGCGCTTGCCGCCAGCGCCCATGCCGGGACCGGCCCTACCGCGATTTCCGCACACGCCCGCAGCCTGCAGGCGCAGGCGATCAATCTGGATACCCACCTGGACACGCCGGCGCTGTTTTCCAAGCCGGGCTGGAAGATCACCGATCGCCACTCCTTCGAGCAGGACGGTTCACAGATCGACTACCCGCGCATGGTCGAGGGCGGGCTGGATGGCGGCTTCTGGGTGATCTTCACCGGGCAGGGCGAGCGTGATGGCATCGGCCAGCTGAAGGCGCGCGATGCGGGGCTGGCGCGGCTGGCGGAAATCCGCGAGATGGTCGCGGCCAACGCCGACAAATTCGAGCTGGCCACCACCGCCGAAGATGCGGCGCGGATCAAGGCGGCGGGGAAGAAGTCGGTCTACATCAGCATGGAAAACGCCTACCCGCTGGAACACGATCCCAGCCTGCTGCGCTTCTATTACAAGCAGGGCCTGCGGATGATCTCGCTGGCGCATATCAGCCATAACGGGTTTTCCGATTCGGCCGGCATGGGCGTGGCACCGGAAGGCGAGCACGGCGGCCTGAGCGCGAAGGGCAAGGCGCTGATCGCCAAGGCCAACCGGCTGGGCATCATCATCGACCAGTCGCACGCCTCCAATACCGCGTTCGACCAGATGCTGGAACTGAGCACCGCGCCGATCATCCTTTCGCACAGCGGGGCGTCGGATGTGTTCGCCCATTCGCGCAACATCGACGATGCGCGTATCCGCGCGCTGGCGAAGAAGGGCGGGGTGATCCAGGTCAACTCGCTGGGCGGTTACCTGATCGATACCGGAGCCACCCCGGAATACCGCGCTGAGCGGCGTGCGCTCCATGCCGCTTACGGCGAGAACCACGAATTCACCGATGCCGAGCGCGAACAGCTCAAGGCCAAGGTGGCCGAGCTGGACCGCAAATACGGCATCCGCACCGCCGATTTCGACGACTACATGCGCCACCTGCTGCACATCATCGAAGTGGCCGGCTGGGAGCACGTCGGCCTGGGTGCGGACTGGGACGGCGGTGGCGGCGTGGACGGTTACGAGGACATCACCGCACTGCCCAAGGTGGTGCAGGCACTGCTCGATGCCGGCTACAACGACACCCAGATCAGCGGCATTCTCGGTGGCAACACCGTGCGTCTGATCGGCGAAGTGCAGGCGCTGGCCGACCCGGCGGCGGTCAAGGCCGCGCTGGAATAAGCCCTGCGCATCCGCAGGGGCGATGCGAGTGGCGACCTGGCTTCAGCGGTACGGCCCTGGTCGCGACCGGCGTCGCTCCTGCGGGAATTACCGGGGTCGGGCCGCTGGTACAGCCTCGGCCTACGCGAAACAGGCACGGTAGGCGCGCAGTGCGGCCGGCGGATCATCGGCGGCGAACACGCTGCTGATCACCGCCAGCAGATCGGCGCCGGCTGCGACCAGCGGCGCACTGTTGTCCGGTGTCAGCCCGCCGATGGCCACGCGTGGCACGCCCAGCGCGGCGCTGTCACGCAGCAGCTGAGGCTGTGCGCGGCGCGTGGTGGCCTTGCTGCGGCTGGGGAAGAACGCACCGAAGGCGATGTAGCTGGCGCCGCTGGCGACCGCCCGGCGCGCCAGCTCCAGTTCGTCGTAACAGGACGCACCGATGATCGCGCCGGGACCAAGCAGGGCGCGGGCGGCGGCGATGTCGCCATCGTCCTCGCCCAGATGCACACCGGCCGCGCCCACTTCCAGCGCCAGCGCGGCATCGTCATTGATGATCAGCGGCACCCCGGCGCCTGCGCACAATTGCTGCAAGGCCTGCGCCTGTTGCCGTCGCGTCGCCGCATCCACCGCCTTGTTGCGGTACTGCAGCCAGGTGGTATCGGCCAGCAGCGGACGTACCCGTTCAAGCAGGCGCGCGGTGTCGGTTTCGTCCGGGGTGATCAGGTAGATGCCGCGAGCGGCGTGTGAAGGCTGGGACATGGAAACTACCGGTATGGCGATGGGAGGCGGTCAACACCGCTTCCGGGGCGGTGGATTATCGCGCATGGCCAAGGTTGCAGCCGTTGTCGAGGCGTCATCGTGATGGGCGCAAGTCGTCGGCCGGAAGATTCCGCGCAGGTGTCAGTGGGAGACTTTCCGGCTGTCCGGATTGCCGATGACACGCCTCAGTGCAGCTGCGCGCGCTCGCCGCCGATATCGACCAGCCGCTCATGGATCAGCATCGCATCGTCCGCCTGCGGCTCCATTTTCAGATAGCGCTGCAGGTCGCTGCGGGCACCGGCCAGGTGTTCCAGCTGCAGATAGGCCAGGCCGCGGTCACGTACCGCGTCGGCCTGGTCCGGCGCCAGTTTGAGGATGCGGTCGGCACTGCGGGCGGCGCGATCCCATTCCTCGCGTTCGACATAGACGCCATGCAGGTTGCGCAGCATCCGTATCAGGATGGCGCGATGCGGCGCCGGATCCAGGATCTGCGCCAGTACCTCGTCGTCGGGTGTCTCACCGCCGAGATTGGTGCGGGCCCGTTCGCGCAGTTCGTCCACGCTCAGCGGGCGGCCGCCGTTGAACGGATCCATGATCAGCACGCCTTCTTCCACCGGCAGCCGCACCAGGAAATGACCGGGAAAGGAGATGCCTTCCAGCGGCAGGCCGAGCCGCTGCGAGACCTCCATCTGTACCAGTGCCAGCGAGATCGGGTTGCCCAGCCGCCGCGTCAGCACCTCGTTGAGATAGCTGTTGCGCGGGTCGTAGTAGGCGTCGTGGTTGCCGCTGTAGCCCAGTTCGTTGAACAGGTGATGGTTGATCGCGGCGACCTTCAGCGGCCATTCGCTGATCGCATCCACTTCCACCCGCAAGTGGTCGACATGGGCCTGCAGCATGCGCTCATGGCGAGCGGCATCGAGCTGCGGATATTCGTCGCTGGCGATCAGCAGGGCGGTTGCCAGCAAGGGCAGCGCGTCCCCATCCAGATCGGCAAGCGCGTCCCAGTGCGGCAGGGTCAGGCGTGTTTCAGACATGGTTCCAAGACTGGCGGCAAAGCCGTGCCGGTTCAAGCACGGAGCGCGTCGCGCAGGCGTGCCGTTTCAATCGCCGCTGGCGATACCGGGGCCGAAGGTCAGTTCGACGCCGTCTTCCAGCTTCAGTTTCGCCGCCTGGCCGGCATTGAGCTCGAGCACGTAACGCGCCGGCTTGAAGCTCGGATACGGCGGACAGGCATCGCCGGCCGAACAGGGCGGCACATCGCGCTGCTGACTGACCAGCCGGCGCGCGTTGTCGAAATACAGGATGTCCAGCGCGATGCGGGTGTTCTTCATCCAGTACGCCTGCGGCTCCTGCCGGTCATGGATGAACAGCATGCCGTGGCCGGCCTCCAGATGGTCGCGGAACATCAGCCCGCGTGCGCGGCTGGCGTCGTCCTGTGCCACTTCCACCTGGTAGCGGGTACCGGCCAGCTCCACCCAGTGCGCGCCCCCGGCGCTGGCGCAACCGGTGAGCATCAGGAGGAGCAATGCCGAAACCAGGAGGGTGGGGAGGCGCATGGTGGGTTCCTTCTTCATGGGCCGCCAGTCTATAGACACCTTGGGCTGTCTATAAACTGCTGCCTATCGTGATTGACCAGGTGTGCAGTTGCCCTCAGGCGCGGGCTTCCCTCTGCATCACTGCAAACAGGCATCGATATCCTGCCACTGGCGGTTGCGCGCCATCACGAATCTACACTTGCCGTCACTCAATGCTTCCCACAGACCACCTATGTCACGGTCGTCCTGCGCATCTGTCCAGCCTTGCGCGCCCTTGTACTCGACGATGAGGATCACCCCAGTGGGCAGCATGCAGATGAAGTCGGGATGGAACCGTCCATCGGCCTTCTGCAGGAAGAACGACGAGCCCCGCTTGTTGACCAGATTGCGCACCCAGAACTTGATGCGTCCCTGCGCCGCCTGCTGGTCCAGCCAGCAGGCGCATTCGAACTCTTCCTTGCTGTCGAAGTCGCCGATGCGTCCGTAGTAGTGATGCAGGAAATCGTAGTCACCATACTTTCCGGTGTAATCGCTGTTTGGTGCGTATGCCTGCGGATCGAACGTGATCTGGAACTCACCGCCGACCTTTACGCGCTCGCTGCGGTCTTCGCCAAACAGGACCTGCTGAAATGCTTGCTTGACCGCCGCCTTGCGCAGTTCACGGATTCTCATTTCCAGCAGGCCACGCACCAGGAACTTCTGCCGGTTCACCCGCGCCAGGTCGCAGCCGGGCTTCTGCAGCAGATTGCGCAGCCACACCTGCACGAAGGCCCATTTCGAGGCATGGGTGATGCCGGCATCCGGCAGGTTGCGGCACAGCCACGCCGACAGCTTCAGCTCGTCCCAGTGCTCGGGCTTGTAGGAGAACCCGAGATCGCGTTCCAAGTTGGCGATGAAGCCGAATTTCACCCGGCCATCGTCTGTCACGTTGATCGTGCCGCCGCTGGCCACCCGGTCCGCCATGCCCAGTGCCTGTAGATCGTCGTGCGTGGGACAGGCGTCGTAACCGGACAGATCGAACGGGTAGTCCAGCACCTCCGGATCGTCGAAAAACTGCAGCGCGCCCTGCATCCACAAGCCGATCGCGGGAATGGACAGGGTTTCGCCCTTTTCGGCGGGGCTGAGTCGCACTTCGAGCGCAGTGGTGCGGCTGATTTCGCCTGCCTGGATAATTGAGGCGCGTTCGGCGTCGTTGCCCGCCACCGCAGCCAGCTGTCCGGCTTCTTCCTCGGTCAACGGCTGCTGGATGGTGAGTTTCTTCGTCTTCCTGTCCCATTCCATCTTGTTCTGCAGGGGCTTGGGCAGTTGCCGGATTTGCGGCGCCTCGACCAGTGGCACCACGACCGGTGTCACCACGATGCGACCGGGACGTGCGCTCAGATCGAAGCGGGCCTGTTCCTGCTTGCCGGCCTGTACGAACTCTTCCGCGGCCTTGCGTTCGAAGCCGGCGCCGGCCACCAGTCGATCGCGTAGCGCGCTGGCGGTCGAGGTGAAGTCGGAAGACATCACATAGGCATAGGACTGGTTGAGGGCTGCACTGGTGCGTGTACTGGCATCGGGCTGGCGCAGCACGCGTCCCAGCAACTGCTCGACGGCAGTTTCCGATTGCGTGCCGGCCAGACTGACGAGGATGTACGCCGAAGGGCAATCCCATCCCTCGGCCAGTGCCTGCTGGGTGATGATGAAGCGCACTGGACAGGCCTTGTCGGCGATTCCGCGTGAATACTTCTTCTCGATTTCGGGCAGATCATTGCGCTCACCCGTGGCGACGGCAACATGTTCGGCGGGGATGCTCTGGTTCTCGATCAGCTCTGCCAGTACGCGTTCCCAGTGCAGGGTGTCCTTGTCCCTGTTGCGAGCCTGTGCCTGCACCAGCACCAGCGGACGAAGATAAGGCGCGCCCGTGCCGTGCTCGTTATCTGCCGCTGCCTGCAGCTGATCACGCCTGTCGACGGCATAGGCGAGGCATTTCTGCCAGTCGCTTTCCGTTTCCAGCAGGATCGGCAGCTTGATCATCTGTTCGGCCTTCAGTTCCACGGCCGAAACGCTGTGCAACACATTGCTCGGCGTGGTGTCGGTGTCCGGCGTCGCGGTCAGCTCCAAGATGCCGCTGGGGTTGAAGGCCGCCAGCGTCGAGAACGCCAATTGAGTACGGTTGTTGTGCGCCTCGTCCACGATCAGGAACGGCCGGCGCAGGCGCAGCACGTTGGCCAGCGAGCAGGGAGGGGTGCCGCTCTCGTCCTTCAGCAGGGTGTTGCGCTGGGCTTCGGGCAAGTTCTCGAAGTGCTGCATCAGTGCGCCGCTGGACTGGTACACCTTCAGGCCTTCCTTATCCTCGCGGTTGAATGCCTGCACGGTGGCCACGATCACCACCGTGCTGGTGTCCAGCGTGGCACGAGCCAGTGATTTCGCCTCGTCCAGATCGAGCACGGTGATCGGCCCCGCTTCGGCCAATGCGGCGTGCAACGGTGTATCGCGGTTCTTCAGCAGTCGCAGCGTCTGGTCACGGATCGCACGCGAAGGCACCAGCCACAGCAACACGCTGTGCTCGCTGCGAAGCAGATGCGTATTGACCAGCGCCGCGCACTTGGCGGCAAGCCAGGTTTTACCGCCGCCGGTGGGAACGCGCAGGCAGAAGTACGGCATGTCGGCCGCGAAGTCTTCCATGCGGTGATAGGGCTGCCCCTTGCCCCATAAATATTCCGTCGTGGCGGTGAAGGCGATGCCAGGGCTGTTGAGCGTATGACATTGCTGGAAATAGGTGAGCACGCTGTCCAGCGCACTCCGCTGGTATTGCTTGGCGATGAAGTCGCTCATGGCGACACGTCCAGCGCGTAGGGCGTCTGCTTGAACACGATGCCTTCGCGGTTGAGGCGGGGCGTGCTCAGGCGACAGGCCGCGGCATAGATCACGCGTGCGCCGTCATGCGGTGGGAGCAGGTCGAGCACCGGGCCGGTCAACACGTTGCCGCCGCTCACGGACTTGTCGCCGAGGATGCCGTTGTAGAGCAGATAGATGGCGCGGCCTTTATGTACACCGAGCATCGGCGATTTGTCCTTCTGCTTGAAGCCCGTGCCGGTTTCCGAAAACCAGACGAACTCGGCCAGTTGCGAAAACGTCACGTCTTCGCGGATCTGGCCATCGGCGGTGAACAGCGGGTCCTTGCTCAATTTGCAGTATTGGAACCCGCCGCCGAGGCCGGGGACGTGTTCGCCTTTGGTGTTCGTGTAGCCGCGCGCGACGCGCTTGACCCGCTCCGCAGTGACGTTGCCGGCGATGCCCTGGTCCATTTCGACAAGGATGAAGCGGCGGCTGCCGCCATCTTCGGCATTTTGTTTCAACACAGCCTGACCAGTGGTACCAGAGCCGGCGAAGCTGTCGAGAATGAGGGAGTCTTTGTCGCTGGCAATCTGCAGGATCCGCTGGATCAGTAGAGATGGTTTTGGCGTTGAGAAGTCAGATACGGATGGCACGTCGTGCAGCACTTCCCGTAGTTCTTTGCGCGAACCGTCCGTATGTCCTGCAAATTCGTGGTGCCAGATAGTCTGTGGCACTACGCCATCGGCATTACGCAGAGCGTGTTTGTAGCGTTTGTAAGCAGGCACCTTGCCTCTTCCGTCCTTACCCCAGTAGATCAGGCTTTCGGAAATATGGCGTTGGTGCTCTTCCTGCGAGTAGGCCCAGACCCGAGTACGCTTTGGCCAAATTTTGTCACCGGTATTTGGGTTGGTGATGGCGTAATAGAGGTTAGGGCGTTCTTCCGCAGTCTTGTTGCATGTGTAATCGCTATTCCTAAATTGGCCTTTCCTGTCTTCGTATTTATATTGCCCATCTTTTTCTTCGCCGCGTGGAAGCAGATTACGTTGCCAACGAGGCGAGCGCTGGTATACCAGTACAAAGTCGTGCATCGGGGCAATGGTTTTGTGGTCGTTGGCAACTGCATATTTTTTTTGCCACATCACGGTTGCGATAAAATTAGTTGGTCCAAAAACCTCATCCATCAACAGTCGAAGGTTCGCCACTTCGTTGTCATCGATGGAAACGAAGATCGCTCCGTCATCGCGCAGAAATTTCTTCAACAGCACCAGCCGCGGATACATCATGCAAAGCCAGCGGTCATGGCGATCCAGCGTCTCGCCTTCCTTGCCGACGACTTCGCCCAGCCAACGACGGATCTCCGGGCTGTTGACGTTGTCGTTGTAGGCCCAGCCCTCGTTGCCGGTGTTGTACGGCGGGTCGATGTAGATGCATTTCACTTGCCCGGCGTAGCGGGGCAGCAATGCCTTCAACGCATCCAGGTTGTCGCCCTGCACGATCACGTTGCCGCTGTCCACATCGCCACAGGAAAGCTCCGGCACCGGTTCCAGTAGCCGGTAAGGCACTTCCTTGTGATGCGTCACGACGGCGGGTTTCCCGATCCAGTTCAGCACCGGCATCAGTGCTGCTCCACAGGCCGGAGTGCCGCTTGGCATCCCATCGGCTTCATAGGAGTGGGCGCAGCCTGCCTGCGTCCCAATGCTCTGATTCTGGACGACTGTTCCTGCAGCACTGCGGCCATCGTGTCTGTTCCAACTTCCAAAAACGAAAGTATAGATTCAATCGAATGAAAGGATGCATTCGGTAATTTTTGTCACTGATCGGTACCGTTTCCGCATGAGTGTGAAACGGTCATTGGGTGAGCAGATTGAGCGTGCGATGCGCCGGCGTGGCTGGAGGCTGACGGGCGCGGAGTTGGCGCGTCAGTACAACAACGCGCATCCGGATGCGCCGATTACGGAGCAGTCGGCGAACGCCTGGTTGCGCGGACGACGTTTACCGGATGCCGGTAATCTGCAGGGACTTGAGAAGGTCTTGGGGATTGCTTTGGATGTGTCCAGACAACCGGCAGGATCGGATCGGCGGACGGTCCAGGAAGCGCCTACCGTCTACCCGGCAGGGACAAGCGACCAGCTGGCCTGGCAGGCCTTCCTGACGCTGGGCAAGCAGCGGCGCAAGCTTGTGCGGGAAGTAATCCATGCACTGGCAGGCAGCGCACCGGATGAAATTCCGGGCGGATGAGTTGCGGACCAATCCGCTGGAGTCCGGCCATGTCATGACTGGCCGGATCGGGTGTTGTTTGGATTACTTCAATTGAACGGGATATCGAAACCGAGGCGCGGGTTGGCTCTTTTCCCGCGCGGCTGTTCAGTGTTCAGGGTAACGACAAATGATCGTGCTTGACCGGGACTGATCTTCCGGCTCCAGCTCTCAGGACATAGAGGAGCTGGAATCAGAGCACCTGCGGCGGTTCGCCGCCGACGATCACCACGTCGGCCGGGCGGCGCGCGAACAGGCCGACGGTGACCACGCCGGGGATCTGGTTGAGCTGCTGTTCCAGCTTGACCGGATCAACGATGGACAGGTTGTGCACGTCCAAGATCAGGTTGCCGTTGTCGGTGACCACGCCGTCACGCCATACCGGCTGGCCGCCGGTCAGCGCGAGGATTTCGCGGGCGACCAGGCTGCGCGCCATCGGAATCACTTCCACCGGCAGCGGGAACTTGCCCAGCACCTTGACCTGCTTGCTCGGGTCGACGATGCAGACGAACTGCTTGCTGGCCTCGGCGATGATCTTCTCGCGGGTCAGCGCGGCGCCACCGCCCTTGATCAGGTTCCGGTTGCCGTCGCACTCGTCGGCGCCGTCCACGTACAGCGACAGGCCGCCGGTATGGTTCAGGTCCAGCACCTCGATGCCGTGGCCCTTGAGCAGCGCGGTGCTCTGCTCGGAGCTGGACACCGCTCCTTCGATCTGGTCCTTGATGCGGGCCAGCGCCTCGATGAAATAGGCGACGGTGGAGCCGGTGCCGACCCCGACAATCATTCCCTTCTCGACGTATTCGATGGCTTTTTCGGCGGCCAGGCGCTTGGCTTCGGACATGGTGGACTCAATGGGTTGGAAAACAGGCTTTTTGTAGGAGCGGCGTGAGCCGCGAAGCCGGGGATCTGAAAGGTTGTCAGCCTCGCGGTTTACGCCGCTCCTACAACAACAAAAGATGCTTACTTGGCTTTCTTTTCCAGCGACAGCAGCAGTTTCCATTGCGCGGCGGTGACCGGAAATACCGACAGCCGGTTGCCTTTGGCGGTCAGCGGGAAGCCTTCCCCCAGTTCATCGGTGTGGCGCTTGATCTCCTCCAGCGCGATCACCTGCGCCAGTTTGCGCTCGAAGGCGACATCGACCAGCATCCAGCGCGGCTGCTCGCGCGTGCTCTTGGGATCGTGGTAATCGGACTTCGGATCGAACTGGGTGTCGTCCGGGTAGGCCGCGCTGGCCACTGTGGCCACGCCGACAATGCCCGGCACCTTGGTGTTGGAGTGATAGAACAGGATGCCGTCGCCGACCTTCATGCCGTCGCGCATGAAATTGCGTGCCTGGTAGTTGCGCACGCCGTTCCACGGCTCGGTGCCGACGCGCTGCAGGTCGTCGATGCAAAAGGCGTCCGGTTCGGACTTCATCAGCCAGTAGCGCTTGCGGGCGGTCATGCGTTCAACGGTTCCGGGTAGAGAGTGGCCTGCTCGGTGCAGATCGCATCGACCGCCACGTCCCAGTCCTCGACCGGCAACGACGGCACCTGCTGGGTGGAAAATCCCACGCCCACCAGCCACGGCGGCGCGGCCTGGCGCTGCCGGAATGCGAAGCTGCGATCATACCAGCCGCCTCCCATGCCCAGCCGCCGGCCATGGGCGTCGAAGCCCACCAGCGGCGCGACGACCAGCGCCATGTCTTCCGGTCGCAGCGCCTGTGCCGGGTCCACGTCCGGCTCGGGAATGCCGTAGCGGTTGCTGACCAGCGGCTGCCCGGGGCGCCACGGCGCAAAGCGCAGCAACTTGCCGTGCAGCACCGGCAGGCAATAGGTCTGCTGCGGCGGCAGTTGCATCTGCCAGCGGTGCAGCGCGATTTCGCCATCCATTGCCCAGTAACCGGCGACATGACCGCTCACCGTGGCGAAAGGCAGGGCAAGCAGATGCGTGGCCAGTGATTCGGCGGCGGCGATGCGCGCGCTGGCGGGAAGGTCGCGGCGATGCTGGCGCAGTTGCTGGCGGAGGCGTTGGCGGGGATCGGCAGTCATCAGGGCACAGTCTGCTGGCTAAGGAGCGTGAGTCCCTCTCCCTGCGAGAGGGTTGGAAAGAGGGTGCGGGCGAAGCGACGCGGGATCAACGTGCGTGAGGCTGCGCACTTGCGCTGATCCGTCCTTCGGCGCCACTTCTCCCGAAGGGTGGAGGATGAAAAAAGAACGGCGCCCGTTGGGCGCCGTTCTGGAATATTGCATTCTCCGCGGTGACGATGCGTGCGAAACGACCTTGAACCCGGGGTTCAAGTGGGAACGCTGGGGGGCCATCGGGCTTCCCGCTACAAGGCGGACCTGCACACCCGGCTCCGTCGCGCCCCCATGGTCGTCATTAAGGGACAAGGCGAATGTTTGCACACGCCGTCGTTCACAGCAGAGAACGCAGCGCCAGTATAGCCGGTTGCGGCCGTGTGACCAGCGTATTTCGACCACTCACCTGTTCATCTGCCTGAGCGGCTCAGCTGCATCAACGCGTGCTGTCGATGGCGTGATCCAGGCGCCGGTTCAGATCGCCCAGCGTGCTCTGGAAGCGGCGCTGCTGTTCGGCCAGCTGATCACGCAGCAACTGCATCTCGTGGGCCAGGTTCAATGCGGCCAGTACCGCGACGCGGTCGACCGCGGCCATGCGGTTGTTGCCACGGATCTCGCGCATGCGTGCATCGAGCATGCGCGCGGCGGCGGTGAGGCTGTCGCGTTCGTCCGGCTCCACGCCAACGGTGTAATCGCGATCAAGGATGCGGACGCTGACCGGTTCGCTCTGGCTCACGTGTGCTGCTCCAGCGACTTGAGGCGGGTGATCATCGCTTCCACGCGCGAGCGTGCCTGTTCGTTCTTGGCCAGCAGCTGCGAGCGTTCGGCCATCAGCTGCTCCTGTTGCTGGCGCAGGCTGCGGTTCTCATCTGCCAGTCGCTGGTTGCGCTCGAACAGCAGTTCGAGGCGGGCGGCCAGGGCCTGCAGCTGGGCAGCGGGGTCGAAGGAATCCATGGCCTGCACGATAGGCATGCGGACAAGGGGTGGTCAAGACGGACGTGCGGTTGCGATTGATACACTGTCGCGCCGCCGCCACCGCAGTCGATGCGGCGCGGCCCCATCCGTTTTACAGAGCCGTGACATGACCGAACTTCCCGCCGTCGACGACATCCTCAACGCCAGCCAGAGCCTGGATCTGGGCGCTACACCCGCCGAACTGCACGGTGGACTGTGTGGCTGGCTGGCGGCCGGTGGCGCGGATCTGCAGCAGTGGCCGGCCAAGGTGCTGGCCGATGACAATCTGCCGGTCCCCGAGCCGGACAGCGTGCTGGACCAGCTGCGGCTGGCGACGGTGGCGCAGCTGGAAGACCGTGACTTCGCTTTCGAACTGGTGCTGGCCGATCCGGCCGCCCCGCTGCAGGCACGCACCGATGCGCTGTTCGACTGGTGCCGTGCGTTCCTGGGCGGCTTCGGCCTGGCGTCGGGCAAGCGTCCGCTGTTGAGCGAGGAGGGTGAGGAGGCGTTGCAGGATCTGGCGCGCCTGGCACAGGCGTCCAGCGACGAGTTCGACAGCGGTGACGAGGACGAGGATGCGCTGGCGGAGATCGAGGAATTCGTGCGGGTGGCGGTGTTGCTGCTGCATGGCGATTGCGTGATGGGCTCGCGCCACCGCCAGCGGCTGAACTGAGGTCTGCGCATGAAGCGACTGTCCGGCATCACCCCTGCCGAATATGCCCGCCGTCGCCGCCAGTTGATGGAGGGTGCGGGCGATGACGCGATCCTGATCCTGCCGGCCGCGCCGGAACGGGTGCGCAGCCACGACACGTTCCATCCCTACCGGCAGGATTCGGATTTCTGGTACCTGTCCGGTTTCCAGGAGCCGGAAGCGGTGCTGGTGCTGATTCCGGGCCGCAAGCATGGCGAGGTCATCCTGTTCTGCCGCGAACGCGATCCCGAGCGCGAAGCCTGGGATGGTCCGCGCGAGGGTCAGGAAGGTGCGGTGGCGCGCTACGGCATGGACGACGCCTATCCGATCGAGGACCTGGACGAGATCCTGCCGGGTCTGCTGGAAGGCCGTTCGCGGGTGTACTACCACTTCGGCCGCGATGCCGATTTCGACCTGAAGCTGATCGGCTGGGTCAACCGGGTGCGCTCGCAGGTGCGTCACGGCGCGCAGCCGCCGCACGAGTTCCTCGAGCTGGGACACCTGCTGCACGAGCAGCGGCTGTTCAAGTCGGCCGACGAGATCGCCCTGATGCAGGTTGCCGCCGACATCAGTGTGCGCGGCCATCGCGCGGCGATGCGCGCGGCGCGTGCGGGCCTCCACGAATACGAGTTGCAGGCCGAGCTGGAACGCGAGTTCCGCGCGCATGACGCCTGCCCGGCGTACAACAGCATCGTCGGCACCGGCAGCAACGCCTGTGTGCTGCATTACCGCGACAACAACCGCCGCAGTGGCGACGGTGAGCTGGTGCTGATCGATGCCGGTGCCGAATACCGCGGCTATGCCAGCGACATCACCCGCACCTTTCCGGTCAACGGGCGCTTCAGCGCCGAGCAGCGCGCGCTGCACGACCTGGTGCTGGCCGCACAGGCTGCCGCACTGGAGCAGGCGCGGCCGGGCATCGCCTACGAGGAGGGGCATCTGGCCGCGGTCGAGGTGCTGACCGAGGGCCTGCTGCGGCTGGGGCTGCTGAAGGGCGATCTGGAAGAGAACCTCATCGAGCGCCACTACCAGCGCTTCTACCCGCACAAGACCGGCCATTGGCTGGGCCTGGATGTGCACGACGTGGGCGATTACCGCGTGGCCGGCGAGTCGCGGCTGCTGGAGCCGGGCATGGTGTTCACCATCGAGCCCGGGCTGTATATCGGCAGCGACGACCGCAGCGTGGAGCCGCGCTGGCGCGGCATCGGCATCCGTATCGAGGACGATGTGCTGATCACCGGGGACGGCCACCGGGTGCTGACCGGCGCGCTGGAGCGCAGTGCCGAGGAAATCGAGGCATTCATGGCGGCCCGCTGAGTGCCGGAAAACAAAAAAGGGCGCCGATTGGCGCCCTTTTCCTGTCTGGAGGTCCGGTCCGGATCAGCCGGCCGCGGCGAACACCGGGCGGGTGAGATTGTCGGCCTCGCCGTCGGTGCACAGCACTTCGTCCTCGATGCGGATGCCACCGTAGGGACGGAAGAAATCCACACGCTCCCAGTTGATGCTGGCGGCATTGCCGGCCTGCTTCACTTCATCCAGCAGCATGTCGATGAAGTACAGGCCCGGCTCGATGGTCACGGTCATGCCCGGTTCCAGCACACGCGTCAGGCGCAGGTAGGGATGGCCGTCCGGACGCTCGATGCGGCCACCGTTCTCGCCGGCGGCGAAGCCGGCCACGTCATGCACCTGGGCGCCGATCAGGTGGCCGATGCCGTGCGGGAAGAACGCGGCGCTGACGCCGGTGGCCAGTGCCGTTTCCGGCGAGACGTTGATGACGCCGAAGTCCTTGAGGACGCCCATCAGCGACAGGTGCGCATCCACATGCAGCTGCCTGTAGTCGAAACCGGCACGTACCGCCTGGCACATCCGGATCTGCGCCGCATCCACCGCATCGACCAACGCCTGGAATTCGTCATGGCCGGCGGCGGCATAGGTGCGGGTGATGTCGCTGGCATAGCCATGGGCCGAGGCGCCGGCGTCGATCAGGAAGCTGCGCGACGGTTGCGGCGCATTGCGGCCCAACTCGGTGTAGTGCAGCACCGCGGCATGCTCGTTGAGCGCGATGATGTTGCCGTAGGGCAGTTCGTTGGCGTCCTGGCCGACGGCGCTGCAGTACGCCATGTGGATCTCGAACTCGCTGGCGCCGGCGCGGAACGCGGCTTCGGCGGCACGGTGGCCACGCACCGCATGTACCTGCGCCTGGCGCATCAGCGCGATTTCATACGGCGTCTTGCAGCCGCGATGCCATTCCAGGTGGTTGATCACCGCCGGCGGGTTGTTCGGTGCAAAACCGCCCAGCGTGCTCTGTGGTTCACCGAGGATGGCGCAACGGCTGGGGTCGGCCGGCAGCAGTGCCAGCGCTTCTTCCGGCTTGCGGATGATGTGGATGTCGAAGTGCTCCACCCACCAGCCGCTGGGGGCGTCCGGGACCACGTGCCAGTAGTCGAAGGGCTGGTAGAACACCAGCGTCGGACGTTCGCCCGGCGTGTGGATCAGCCAGCTGTAGGGCAGCCGGGTCAGCGGCAGCCAGGTCTTGAACTGCGGGTTGACCGCGTACGGATAGTCGCGGTCGTCGAACACCTGGTAGTGCAGGGTGCCGCTGGGAACCACCAGGTGGTCGAAACCGGCGCGTGCAAGCGCGGTGTCGGCACGGCGGATCATCTCGCCCAGATGCTGGGAATACAGGGCGCCCGGATCGTTCTGGCTCATGGCGGTGGCTCGCTTTTCGGTACGGAATGCAGGTTCCGATTCTGCCGCAAAGCGCTTCGTGCCGCTGTGCCGTTTCCGGCACTCAGGCTGAAGGAAGATTGCTGTCGATCCAGTGTTCCAGCTGCTCGCGGTGCTCCTTGGACAGGGTCAGGAAGCGGAAGCCGGCCCAGGACTGTTCCGGTGCGCTGGCCGGGTCCCGCCACAGCAGGTGCACGCCGACATCGATATCGACCTGGCTGCCATGTCCATCGGGAATCGGGAACTGCAGCTGGTACAGCGCGTCCTCCACCAGTGGTTCGGACACCATCAGCAGCATGCCGGTGCCGGAAACATTGCTGAGCCGGCCGATCACCTTGCCGGTCATCTGGTCGGTCACGGGGATCAGGGCCGGAGCCTGCAGGCGCGGTGCGCGGCGGGTGTCGGTGATCATGCGGATTCCGGATCGGCGGATTTGCTGCCGGCAAGTGAGCGCAGGGTGCGCAGGGTGGCCTGCCAGGCGCGGTCGATCAGCCGGCCATGGTCCTCGGTGACGATGCGCAACTGCTTCCTAGCCATCAGCCGGGCCAGCGCGTCGAGCGAATGCTCGGCTACTTTCTGCCCACGCTGGTTGACAAACAGCGCGTTGTCGGTGATCAGGCTGTACCAGGACAGGCGCTTGCGTTGCGAGTCGCCCTGCTGGTTGGTGACGAACTCGAACCAGGTGCCGAACGGCAAGGTGCGCAACTGGCGGTAGCAGGCCTCCTCCTCCGCGGAACGCTTGGGTGGCGGCGTGTGCCCGGTGGCGACGTCCTCTTCCTGCTCGTTGCCTTCGCCCAGCCGCGCGCGTGCCTTCAGCTTGGCGGTGAGCTCGGTACGGGAGGTGATGTCGTCGTTGCCACCGGGGGTGGACAGGCGACGGGCAATTGCCGCGGCCTCGTCCTGGTGGTAGCCGACCTGCAGCAGCGAGGTTTCGACCTGGCTGCCCAGCGCGGCGTCGGCGTCGGTGCCTGCCGGTGCGCAGGTGGTTTCGCTGATGCGCGCGCTGGTGGCCTGCAGCTGTTGCCACTCGGCCGACTCCTCGCCTTGGCGCAGCAGGGTCAGGGTCAGTACGTCGGCCCAGGCCTCACGCAACAGGGTCTGGACGAATTTCGGGGGCGCCGAAGTGGTGCACAGCCGGTCAATGGTGAAGCTGGCCAGTTGCCTGGCGGCCTGCAGGCGTTCCTTGCCGCGCGCCGCCTCCACGTGCCGGCGTTCGGTCACCTCGGCTTTGCGGGCGGCCGCGCGCAGGTGGGACTGGATGCGCTGATTGGCTTGAGCGAATACCTCTTCATCGCCGTCATAGCCGGTGACGACCTGGTTGACGGCTTCGCCGAGCTTCTGCAGCAGTACCGGATCGCCTTCGTCATCGCTGAGCCAGGTGGCACCGGATTCGGCCACGGCGTTGAGCAGCTCGCGCGCCGGATGCTGGTCGCGGACAAAGAAAGCTTCGTCGTGGATCGCCGCGCGTGCCACCGGCACCTGCAACTGGGTCAGCAGTTCGGCGGCAGGTCCTTCGCTGCGGACTTCACGCTGGATCTGCGCATAGAGCATGCCGAGCAGGTCCAGCGTGTCGGCATCCTGCGGGGTGAGCGCGGCGCCGGGGCCATGCTCGGCCTTGATCTGACCCAGCAGTGCGGCTTGGATGTCACCGATGCTGCGGCGGGCGCCGGGAGAGGCGGCCTGCACCTGCAGCCGCCCCAGCACGTCCATCACCGTCTGGCTGGGGACCGGCTGTGCAGGCGGGGCAGGGGTGGATGTCGACGGTGCCGGCGCACCCGCCTGTCCGTTGGCCGCTGCAGCGATGCCTGGCGTCTGCGCATGGCGGGCTGCGCCCAGCAGGCTGTGCAGCGCCGACAGGGCGGGGGCAGAAGCTGTGGCCGTGGGGCTGGTCCGGGGCGGCGCGAAGCCGCTGGCGGTCGTGTCTGCCGCCATCCCGGGAAACCGTGTCCACGAGGCGGCAGGCATCTGCCCCTGCCAACTGGTCAACGGCTTGTTGCCTGCCGCCGCTCCGGCCGGGGAGGCATGCGGCGAGGTGGTGCCTGGCGGAGCGGTCTGGCCACTGCCGCGTGGCGCGGAGGGGCGCACCAGGTAGGGCCGGTAGACCAGCCCCGGCAGCACGCCTTCGCGCGCCAGCAGGATGTTGGCGCGGTCGATCAGTTCGGTATGGCGCTCCATCACCTGGCGTTCGAACACCCGATAGAGCGCCAGCTGGGTTTCCAGATTGAGCGGCATCTGTTCGCCGCAGTCGCGCACGATCCGGCACAGCGCGTAGGGGCCGATCGGCAGGCGCTCGGCCTCGACCGCCGGCTGCGCGCCCAGCACGCCAAAGCGCTGGCCCAGAAGCTGCAGCTGGCTGGTCGTGCGGTTGCTCTCGCGCCGCGCTATTTCATGCAGGACGATGTCGCGGTCGATATCGGTGTCTTCGACCAGCATCATGGTCTTGAACGAGGTGCTTTTCGGCTCGGCGACCGTGCTGTGGCGGATATCCCGGAACTCGACCAGCTGCTGTTCCAGCGCATCGAAAAACAGTGCCGGAAACCGGTTGCTGTGGTCGCGCAGCTCGCGCATCTGCGCGTAGATGTCGGACTGGACCTGGCTGTTGCGTGCCTTCTCGGCCTGCTGGAACAGCTCGCGGTCGATCCCGACCATGGTCAGCTTGAGCGGCTGTTCCAGTACTTCCACGGCCAGCGCGTGGAGCTGCTCCAGCAGCAGCCGTACCCTTGGCGGCAGCGAAGCGCCGGCGATCCGAGCCAGCGTGTGGCTGGATGTGGTTGATGCGTTCCCTGACATCCGATCTACGTTCCGCGCCCCTGTGCTGGGACGTTTTCTACCATTTTAGTGACGAAGTAACCACTTTCAGGCGCTGCTCAGGGCAGGAACAGCTCCACCACATCATTGGTGAAGCGCCGCCCCAGTTCGGTGGGAATGGCGCGATCAGCCTCGATGCGTAGCCAGCCGCGTGCCACTGCGGTGTCCAGTGCCGGCTGCAGCACGCTGCGCTCCAGTCCGGTGCGTGACTCGAAATCGCGCAGGGTGAAACCTTCGTGCAGGCGCAGCAGGTTGAGCATGTACTCGAACGGCAGGCGCGCGGCGCTGATCACGTCATCGCCGCCGATGCTGGCCGGGCTGCCGGCGGTACCCATGAAGGTCTGCGGGTGCTTGTGCTTCCATCGACGCAGCACCTGCTGCTCGGCGCCGGAGCTGATCTTGCCGTGCGCGCCGGCGCCAATGCCCAGGTAGTCGCCGAAGCGCCAGTAGTTGAGGTTGTGCTGGCATTGCCAGCCTTCGCGTGCATAGGCGCTGACCTCGTACTGGCCGTAACCGTGTCCGGCGAGCAGGGCCTGGCAGTGTTCCTGGATATCCCAGGCGCTGTCCTCGTCGGGGATACCCTGCGGCGGCTTGGCGAAGAACACCGTGTTCGGCTCCAGCGTCAACTGGTAGTGCGAGATGTGCGTCGGCTCCAGCGCGAAGGCGCGCTCCAGGTCATGCTCGGCCTGCGCCAGCGTCTGCTGCGGCAGCGCGTACATCAGGTCGATGTTGAAATTGTTGTAGCCAGCGTCCTGCGCCAGCTTGACCGCGCGCTCGGCCTCGGCACTGTCATGGATGCGCCCCAGGCGCTTGAGCGCCTCATCGTTGAAGGTCTGGATACCGAAGCTGATGCGGTTCACGCCGGCGGCGCGATAGCGGTCGAAACGCCCGTGCTCGGCGGTGCCGGGGTTGGTCTCCAGTGTCACTTCCAGGTTCGGCGCGAAGCGCAGCCGTGCGCTGGCGGCCTGCAGGAAGCGGTCGATCGCCTCGGGCGGGAACAGGCTGGGCGTACCGCCGCCGAAGAACACGCTGTTGACCACCCGCCCCCATACCAGCGGCAGGTCCTGGTCCAGATCACGGATCAGCGCATCGATATAGGCGTCGAACGGCAGCGCGCCCTTGCCGGCATGCGAGTTGAAATCGCAGTACGGGCATTTGCGCACGCACCACGGCAGGTGCACGTACAGCGACAGCGGCGGCGGCACCAGT
This sequence comes from Stenotrophomonas sp. JC08, assembly GCF_052180205.1. Classification (NCBI taxonomy): domain Bacteria; kingdom Pseudomonadati; phylum Pseudomonadota; class Gammaproteobacteria; order Lysobacterales; family Lysobacteraceae; genus Stenotrophomonas; species Stenotrophomonas sp. JC08. The sequence continues at coordinate 725,447 of NZ_CP197473.1, forward strand.
TGCACCGGGTGCGACGCAGCGCAGCCGCAGTTCTCGTCGTGGAGATGGGAGTGCGCGGACATGGATGAGGCTCAGGGTGCCAGCTGGTTGGAGAGTTTCTGCAGCAGCAACTGCAGCGCCTTGGCACGATGGCTGCGGCCGTTCTTCTGCTCCGCCGTCATCTCGGCGGCGGTCAGCCCCAGCGCCTTATCGAGGAAAACAGGGTTGTAGCCGAAGCCGTTGCTGCCGCGCGGTGTATCGATGATGCGGCCTTCCCAGCTGCCTTCGCAGATCAACGGTTGCGGATCGTTGGCGTGGCGCAGCAGCACGATCACCGCATGGAAGCGGGCGCTGCGGCGTTCGGCGGGGACCTCGCGCAAGGCATCGAGCAGCTTGGCGTTGTTGGCGGCATCGTCGGTCGGGCTGCCGGCGTAGCGCGCGCTGTACAGGCCCGGAGCGCCGTCCAGTGCATCGACGATCAGGCCCGAGTCGTCGGCCAGCGCCGGCAGGCCGGTGAGCTGGCAGGCGTGGCGCGCCTTGATCAGCGCGTTCTCGACGAAGGTCAGCCCGGTTTCCGCCACATCACCGACGCCCAGCTCGCGCTGCGGCACGATCTGCAGCGGCAGCCCGGCCAGCATGGCCTGCAGTTCCGCCAGCTTGCCGGCGTTGCCGCTGGCCAGCACCAGCTTCATGCCGACAGCGCCTGCTGCTGCGCGGCGAACAGTTCGCCGATGCCCTTCTCGGCCAGCGCCAGCAGCGCGTCCAGTTCGTCGCGGCGGAAGGCGTGGCCCTCGGCAGTGCCCTGCAGCTCGATGAAGCCGCCGCCGTCGTTCATCACCACGTTCATGTCGGTGTCGCAGTCGCTGTCCTCGGCATAGTCCAGGTCCAGTACCGGCACGCCCTTGTAGATGCCGACGGACACCGCGGCGACCGAGCCGAACAGCGGGTTGCGCTTGATCTCGCCACGCTTGAGCAGCACGTTCACCGCATCCACCAGTGCCACATAGGCGCCGGTGATGGCGGCGGTACGGGTGCCGCCGTCGGCCTGCAGTACGTCGCAGTCCAGAGTGATGGTGCGTTCGCCCAGTGCGTTGCGGTCGATGCAGGCGCGCAGGGTGCGGCCGATCAGGCGCTGGATTTCCAGCGTGCGCCCGCCCTGCTTGCCACGCGCGGCCTCGCGGTCGGAACGGGTGTGGGTGGAGCGCGGCAGCATGCCGTATTCAGCGGTCACCCAGCCTTCGCCCTTGCCACGCAGAAAGCCCGGCACGCGGTTCTCGATACTGGCGGTGCACAGCACACGGGTACCACCAAAGCTCACCAGCACCGAGCCTTCGGCATGGAGGGTGAAGCCGCGTTCGATGGTGACGGTGCGCAGCTGATCGGCCTGGCGGCCGCTGGGACGGGAAAAGGTCATGGAAAGTCCGGATTGCAAGAGCTTCGATAGGCATCGGAAGGCGTGAAGCCACCGGTGCCCGGGGCGGGCTAGGGTACCATTCGCCCTTTGCGACACATCGGAAAACACATGATTCGGAGCATGACCGCCTATGCCGGTGGTGAGCGGGTAACGCCCTGGGGCACCCTGGGTTGCGAACTGCGCTCGGTCAACCACCGCTTCCTTGAAGTCGGCGTGCGCCTGCCGGAAGACCTGCGGGCGCTGGAGCCGCAGCTGCGCGAGCGCGTGTCGGCGCGGATCAGCCGCGGCAAGCTGGACCTGGTGATGCGCCTGCGCGCGCCGGAGGCGGCCACCTCGCTGGCGGTCGACGAGGCACTGGTCGAGCAGCTCGGTGAGCTGGCGCAGCGCCTGCAGCCGCGCTTCCCGTTGCTGCAGGTCGGTTTCACCGATCTGCTGCAGTATCCGGGCGTGCTGCGTACCGAGGCTGCCGATGCGGCGGCATTGCAGGCCGAGGCCCTGGCGCTGCTGGAGCAGACGCTGGACGGTTTCGTGCAGGCGCGGGAGCGGGAAGGGCAGAAGCTGGCTGAGGCCATCAGTGAACGCGTGGATGGCGTGGAACGCATCGCCAGGGACGTGCATGTGCTGATCCCGGCCATCCGTGATGGGCAGCGGGCCAAGCTGGCCGCACGGCTGGCCGACCTGCCGCACCCGGTCGATCCGGGCCGTGCCGAGCAGGAACTGGTGCTGTGGCTGCAGAAGCTCGATGTGGACGAGGAACTAGACCGGCTGGGCAGCCATATCACCGAGATCCGCCGCGTGCTCAAGCAGCGGGAACCGGTTGGCCGCCGTCTGGATTTCCTGCTGCAGGAGTTCAATCGCGAAGCCAACACCCTGGGTTCCAAGTCGGTGGACAGCCGTACCTCCAATGCGGCGGTGGAGCTGAAGGTGCTGATCGACCAGATCCGCGAGCAGGTGCAGAACATCGAGTAAGTCGGCCAGTGCCGGGCCTTGCCCGGCCAGTCCGGGGGAATCGAGGCCCGGCAGCCGTATGGCTGCGCCTTGCCGGCATCGGGATGCCGATGGACAACCGCCTCGGCAGAAAGCGGTTCGCGCCGTTACAATGCCGGGCCATTCCGACGCTGGCCCACCCCATGCGTGGCACCCTCTATATCGTCGCCGCTCCGTCCGGAGCCGGTAAAAGCAGTCTCGTCAACGCCACCCTGGCGCGTGACGCGCAGATCTCGCTGTCCATCTCCTTCACGTCGCGGGCGATGCGTCCGGGCGAGGAAAACGGCAAGCACTACCACTTCGTCAGCGCCGCCGAATTCGAGCGGATGATCGGCGAAGGGGATTTTTTCGAGCATGCGCTGGTGCATGGCGACTGGAAGGGCACCGCCCGCCAGTCGGTGGAGCCGCAGCTGGCGGCGGGCAAGGATGTGCTGCTGGAAATCGACTGGCAGGGTGCACGTCAGGTACGGGCGAAGGTGCCCGGTGCGGTCAGCGTGTTCATCCTGCCGCCGTCGCGCCAGGCGCTGGACGAGCGCATGCGCAAGCGTGGCCAGGACAGCGAGGCGGTGATGGCGCAACGGCTGGCCGCCGCGCGCGAAGAGATGCTGCATTACGATGAATTCGACTACGTCATCGTCAATGAGGACTTCGACACCGCCGTGGATGAAATGTGCTCGATCTTCGCCGCCAGCCGGTTGCGGCTGGCCGCACAGCAACGGCGTCACGCCGCTCTGATAGGCTCGCTGCTGGAGCCGGAAGCCGCACCGCAGTGAGAGCAAGCGATTGATTCAAAAGGGGCTGTTCAGGGGGCGGCTTGATTTTCACCGTGCCCGGCTCCTACAATCGTCCCCCTTTCCCACATTCGATCGAGCGGCCGTTGCAGGTCGCCGGGAGCTCGCATGGCCCGCATTACCGTAGAAGATTGCCTGGAAGTCGTCGACAACCGTTTCGAACTGGTCATGATGGCCTCCAAGCGTGCCCGCCAGTTGGCCAATGGTGTCCAGGCCACGATCGACAACAGCGAGAGCGACGACAAGCCGACCGTGCTGGCGCTGCGTGAAATCGCCGCCCGCAAGATCGACAACACGTTGATCGAGGAAGTCGAGAAGGCCGAGCGCGAGCGCATCGAGCGCGAGGCGCTGGAATGGGCCGCCGCCGAGGTGGTCGCCGACGAAGACATGTCCAAGAACGACGACTGATTCCACCTCGGAGTCATCGCCGCGATTGGCAGCCGACAGCCCGCATCATGCGGGCTGTTTGCGTTGCGGGTTTGCCGATATCGACGCTCTGGAATAGGCTTTCCACATGAACCCAGGCCCTACTGCCCAGGTCGCCATGCCAGCGGGTGGGGCGGTACCTGACTACGTCCTCCAATTCGAACGCGCTGCCGCTTATCTGCCGGCAGGGCAACTGCCGTTGCTGCGCCGTGCCTGGGAAGTCGGCGCCGCCGCACACGCCGGGCAGACGCGCAAATCCGGCGAGCCCTACATCACCCATCCGGTGGCCGTGGCGCGGATCCTGGCCGAGCTGGGGCTGGATGTGGAGGCGCTGATCGCCGCGATCCTGCACGACACCATCGAGGACACGCCGCTCAGCCGCGAGGAACTGGCCGCCGAATTCGGCGAGACCGTGGCCGACCTGGTCGACGGCGTCACCAAGCTAGACAAGCTCAAGTTCCGCGACCGCCAGGAAGCGGCGGCGGAGAGTTTCCGCAAGATGCTGCTGGCGATGTCGCGCGATCTGCGCGTGATCATGATCAAACTCGCCGACCGCCTGCACAACATGCGCACGCTGGGGGCGCAGAGCGCCGAGGCGCGGCGCCGCATCGCGCTGGAAACGCTGGACATCTACGCACCGATCGCGCAGCGGCTGGGCATGAGCCTGATCAAGTCGGAGCTGCAGAACCTCGGTTTCCGCGCACTGTATCCGTGGCGTCACGCGATCATCGAAAAACACATCCGCAGCCAGCCGGTGGTGCGTCGTGAATCGATGGCGCAGGTGGAGGTGCAGCTGTCGCAGCGGCTCGCGCGCGAAGGGCTGGAACACCGCCTGATCAGCCGCATCAAAACGCCCTGGAGCATCTACAACAAGATGCAGGAAGAGCACAAAAGCTTCGACCAGGTGATGGATGTGTTCGGCTTCCGCCTGGTGATGCGCAGCGTGCCGAACTGCTATCACGCGCTGGGCGCGGTGCATGCCACGTTCAAGCCGCTGGACGGGCGCTTCCGCGATTTCATCGCCATTCCCAAGGCCAACGGTTACCAGTCGCTGCACACGGTGCTGTTCGGGCCGTATGGTTCGCCGATCGAGGTGCAGATCCGTACCGAGGAAATGGACCTGATCGCCGAGCGTGGCGTTGCCGCGCACTGGACCTACAAGCTGGGCAGTGACTCGCCCAACAGCGCGCAGAGCCGCGCCCATGCGTGGATCGTCGACCTGATCGATTCGCAGCGGGCGGCCGGTTCCTCGCTGGAATTCCTCGACAACGTCAAGGTCGACCTGTTCCCGGACGAGGTCTACCTGTTCACGCCCAAGGGCAAGATCCTGGCGTTGCCGCGCAACTCCACCGCGCTGGATTTCGCCTACGCGGTGCACACCGATGTCGGCAATCGCGCGGTGGCTTCGCGTGTGGACAAGAAGCTGGTGCCGCTGCGTACCAAGCTGGTCAGCGGGCAGACGGTGGAAGTGATCACCGCGCGCTCGGCCACGCCCAAGCCGCAGTGGCTGGAGTTCGTGGTCAGCTCCAAGGCGCGTACCGCCATCCGCCACCAGCTCAAGCAGCTCGAGCACGAGGATGCGGTGCAACTGGGACATCGTATGCTCGACCGTGCGCTGGAAGCGATGGACAGCTCGATCGAACGGTTGCCGAAGGGGCGGCTGGATACGTTCCTGGCCGAGCACCGCTTCCCGCGGCTGGAAGCGTTCCTGGCCGATGTCGCGCTCGGCAACTGGATGCCGACGCAGGCGGCGCAGGCGCTGCTGGCCCACGGCGAGCTGCGCGCCGGTGGCGTGGTGGCGCGGCCGCAGGAAAAGATCCTGATCAACGGCAGCGAGCGTGGCGTGGTGAGCTTTGCCGGCTGCTGCCAGCCGATTCCCGGCGACGACATCATGGGTTACCACACTGCCGGCAAGGGCATCGTCGTGCACCGCATGGATTGCCCGAACCTGGCCGAGCTGCGCAAGTCGCCGGAGCGCTGGGTGCCGATCGGCTGGGATACCAGCGTGGTGGGCGATTACGACACCGCGTTGATCGTCGAGGTGGAGAACGGTACCGGCGTGCTCGCACAGCTGGCCGCGGCCATCGCGCAGAGCCACTCCAACATCGAGCGGGTCGACTATCTGGACCGCGATTTCAATGCGGCGGTGTTGTGCTTCAACATCCAGGTGCGCGACCGCACCCATCTGGCCGACGTCATGCGGCGCCTGCGGCGGCTGTCGGTGGTGCAGGCGGTCCGGCGCAAGTAGGCGTGCTGGCAGCCGGCCGGCTACGTCTGCCGGACCGGTGCCGGGGGCAGCCTCTGCGCCCCGGCGTCAGGTTCTCCACAGAAGGTGTGCAGCGGCATGCCGACAAGCTGTGGATAACCGCCCGGACGCACGGTCTGGCGGGCTTCTGCGGGTGCTGGTGAAAAATTGTCCATTCCTGCCGCAGCTGCGGCGCGCCGGCGGCAGCGCGACAACCGGCGACTCGGGAGCCGGCGCTACAATGGCCGACCTTTTCCAGAGTGGAGCTGTCCATGTCCCGCCAGATCATCAATACCGCCAACGCCCCGGCTGCCATCGGCCCGTATTCGCAGGCGGTGCGCGCCGGCAACACCGTGTATTTCTCCGGACAGATTCCGCTGGATCCGGCCACCGGCGAGATCGTCGCCGGCGACGTCGCCGCCCAGGCGCGCCGTGCGTTCGACAACCTCAAGGCGGTGGCCGAGGAAGCCGGCGGTTCGCTGGACAAGATGGTGCGTCTGGGCCTGTACCTGACCGACCTGGGCGAGTTCGCCAAGGTCAACGCGGTGATGCAGGAGTACTTCCAGGCCCCGTTCCCGGCACGCTCCACCATTGAAGTCTCCGGGTTGCCGAAGGGTGCGGCGTTTGAAGTCGATGCGGTGATGATCCTTGACTGAGCCGGCCGCTGCTGCCTGTTGCTGCCCGAATGCCCGGCCATGCCGGGCATTCGCTTTTCAGGCCAGGCGCAGGCGGGTTTCACTCGGTGTCTGCCCGGTCCAGCGCTTGAAGGCGCGACGGAACTCGCGTGCATCGTGGAAGCCGAGCAGCCAGCCGACCGCGGCAATGGTCAGGCCGGTGTCCTGCAGCAGTTCCAGCGCCTGTTCGGTCCGGACCCGGTCGTGCACCTGGCTGAAACTGGTGCCTTCCTCGGCCAGTTGCCGGCGCAGGGTGCGTTCGCCCAGGTGCAGGGTGCTGGCGATTTCGCTCATCGAAGGATTGTCGCGAAGGCGCTGCCGCAGCTGCCGCTCCACCGCCGCGGTGACTTCGCCGCGGGCAGCGAGCGTGCCCAGCTGGGCCTGGCACAGCGACAACGCCTGCTGTGGGTTCTACCCCGAAATCACGGACTGTTTGTAAAGGGCTGAAAACTTCTGGTCCTGCTTGACCCGGCGCCGTCGCATCCTGGGGTTGTGGCGGCGCTCGATGTATTCGAACACATCGGACCGGGCGGCATCGAGTGTGGGATACGTTGTGCGATAGATCCGCTCGCGTTTGAGCAGGCCAAAGAAGCCTTCGCAGGCGGCGTTGTGCCCCGAGGGCAGGCTACGCGCTCGCCACAATGCCCCACCGCACTCATCGAGCAGAGCAGGCCATTGGCGGCCAGGTAATCCTGGTAGTCGCCGCTACGAAATTGGCTGCCACGGTCGGAGTGCAGGATCAGCCGATGCTGCTCCTGCCGTTGCCAAACCGCCATCTGCACGGCCCTGATCACCATCTGCCGGTCCTGCCGATGATGCATCGACCATCCCACAATGCGCTGATCAAACAGATCCAGCACGACGCACAGATACAGCTTGGCCTGCTGGGTCTTGATCTCGGTGATGTCGGTCACCCACTTGGTTTCCGGCTCCGAGGCGATGAAATCACGCTCCAGCAGGTTGCGCACGCCCGGCGGTGTCAGGGCCGGTTGAGCGCGCTGGCCACGCCGTTTCGGGCGTGGCGACCCGGCTCCGACTGGCCATCAACCCTTCCTCGGCCAGATCCTCCTGCATGCGACCGGCCCCCAGCGTGCCCCGGCTGTCCTGATGCAGCGCATGGATACGGCCCAGCAAGCGCTCGTTGTCGCGCTGTCGAGCACTGGGCAGTCGTTTGCTCCCGTCGTAGTAGCCACTGGTCGATACCCGCAGGCAGCGGGCTGAACACCTATGGGCGCGGCCCGCTGGGCGTGGTGGGCGCGACCATCACCGATCCGCGGACCTACGGCTTGGAAATGACGGTGAAGTTCTAGCACGGCGCAATGCATGCTCACCGCGCATGCGGTGAACGTGCGGGATGGAGATGGGCAAGGGGAGGGAGCGGCCGGTGCGCGGAGCGCCGAGCCGCCCCGGAGAGGTGGGGGGAACGGCAATCCCGGTGTCTTCGGGCACCGGGGTTTCTGTTTGCGACACATGACGGCATCCTTGTGCGATGTCTGCGCGCCGTGACCTTGCCATCGCCGATCCGTCCACCGAACCGCTGCAGCGCCTGGCCGGGGTCGGCCCGCGGGTGGCGGCCAAGCTGGAGGCGCGTGGACTGACCACCTTGCAGGACCTGTGGCTGCACCTGCCGCTGCGCTACGAGGACCGCACCACGCTGCTGCCGATCCGGATGCTGAAGGCGGGCATGGCGGCGCAGGTGGAGGGCAGGGTGGAGGCGGTGGAGCGCGGCTTCCGTTACCGGCCGATGCTGCGCGTGGCACTGGCTGATGATTCCGGCGCCACGCTGGTGCTGCGCTTCTTCCACTTCCGCGCCGCACAGGTGGCACAGTTCGCGCCCGGTGCGCGGGTGCGTGCCTATGGCACCGCGCGTGCCGGCCAGCATGGGCTGGAGATCGTGCATCCCAGCTACCGGGTACTGGCCGATGGCGAAGATGCGGTGCTGGGTGAGGTGCTGGACCCGGTGTATCCGGCCGTGGAGGGCGTGGGCCCGGCCAGCCTACGCAAGCTGATCGAGCAGGCGCTGGACCGCCTGCCGGCAGGCGCGACGCTGGAACTGCTGCCGGCCTCGCTGCTGTCGGCCTTGCAGTTGCCTTCCCTGCGCGAGGCGCTGCTGACCATGCACCGCCCGCCGGCCACGGTGGATGTCGCGGCGCTGGCAGCGGGAACGCATCCGGCGCAGCGCCGTCTGGCGCTGGAAGAGCTGCTGGCCCATCACCTGAGCCAACGGCGCCAGCGCATCGCCCTGCAGTCACAGAATGCGCCGGCCCTGCGCGGACGCGACGACTTGGCCAAGGCCCTGTTGGCGTCGCTGCCTTTCAGGCTTACCGGGGCGCAGCGACGGGTGTTCGCGGAGATCCGCAAGGATCTCGCCCGGCCCCATCCGATGCTGCGGCTGGTGCAGGGCGATGTCGGTTCCGGCAAGACCGTGGTGGCGGCGCTGGCCGCGCTGCTGGCGGTGGCGCATGGCCGTCAGGTGGCACTGGCCGCGCCCACCGAACTGCTGGCCGAGCAGCATCTGGCCAACCTGCGCAGCTGGCTGGAACCGCTGGAGGTGCGGGTGGCATGGCTGGCCGGCAAAGTCACCGGCAAGGCGCGCAACAAGGTGCTGGAAGAGGTCGCCAGCGGGCACGCGCAGGTGGTGGTCGGCACCCATGCATTGATGCAGGACTCGGTGGTGTTCAACGATCTGGCGCTGGCCATCGTCGATGAGCAGCACCGCTTCGGCGTGCACCAGCGGCTGGCCCTGCGCGACAAGGGCGCGGCAGCGGGCACGGTGCCGCATCAGCTGGTGATGACCGCCACGCCGATTCCGCGCACGCTGGCGATGGCGGCCTATTCGGATCTGGATGTGTCGGCCATCGACGAGCTGCCGCCCGGACGCACGCCGGTGCAGACCATCGTGCTCAGTGCCGAGCGCCGCCCTGAGCTGGTCGAGCGCATCCGCGTGGCCTGCAGGCAGGGGCGGCAGGTGTACTGGGTGTGCACGCTGATCGAGGAAAGCGAGGAGGAGGGCGCCGGTCCCGGCAATGCGCGGATGGATGCCTCGGCCGCGCAGACCACCTATGAAACCCTGTCGGTACAGTTGCCGGAGTTGCGCATCGGCCTGGTGCACGGGCGGATGAAAGCGGCGGAAAAACAGGCGGCGATGCGCGCCTTCAAACAGGCCGAAACCGATCTGCTGGTCGCCACCACGGTCATCGAGGTGGGCGTCGATGTGCCCAATGCGTCGCTGATGATCATCGAGAACGCCGAACGCCTGGGGCTGGCACAGCTGCACCAGCTGCGCGGACGTGTCGGTCGCGGCGCCACCGCCTCCAGTTGCGTGCTGATGTATCAGCCGCCGTTGTCGCTGATGGCGCGTGAAAGACTGGAAACCATGCGCAATACCTCCGATGGCTTCCAGATCGCCGAAAAGGACCTGGAACTGCGCGGCCCCGGTGAGCTGCTCGGCACCCGGCAGACGGGCCTGGTAGCCTTCCGCGTCGCCGACCTGCTGCGTGATGCGGACCTGTTGCCGACCGTGCACGGGTTTGCCGGGGAGCTGTTGCGTGACTCGCCGGAGCTGGCCGAACGCATCGTCGCGCGCTGGGTGGGCGGCGGCGCGCGCTACGCCTCGGCCTGAGCACGCGCTTCCCCTGTCATGGAGGAGCTGCCATGCTGCGCTGTCGATCCGAAGTGAAGCAGAAAATGAGCAAGAAAATTCCGTTGCTGATTGACACCGATCCCGGCGTGGACGATGCACTGGCATTGTTGATGGCATTCGCCGACGCGCGTCATGACGTGGTGGGTTTGACGGTGGCCGCGGGCAACGTGGGCCTGGAGCACACCACCGGCAATGCGTTGAAGCTGTGCGAAGTGGCCGGTCGCGAAGATGTGCCGGTATTCGCCGGTGCTGCCGATCCGCTGGTGTATCCGGCCGAAGACGCGGCGCATGTGCATGGCCGTGACGGCTTCGGTGATGTGGGTCTGCCGCCGGCCACGCGGGCGCTTGAAGCCGAACATGCGGCGCTGGCCATCCTGCGCCTGTCGCACCAGTACGCCGGCGAGCTGCTGCTGGTCGCGCTCGGGCCGCTCACCAACATCGCGCTGGCCCTCAAGCTGGACCCGACCCTGCCACAGCGGATCAAGCGCTTCGTGGTGATGGGCGGGGCGATCAATGGACACGGCAACATCACCCCCGTGGCCGAGTTCAACATCGCCTTCGACCCGGAAGCGGCGCACCTGGTGTTCTCGATGTTCCCGCACACCGAGGTGGCCGACTGGGAGGCCACCATCGCCCATGGCCTGCTGCACCGTGACGTGGAGCAGTGGCTGGCGGCCGATACCGCCAAGGCGCGTTTCTACGAGCTGATTTCGCGGCAGACGCGGCTGTGGTCCGAAGACAGCCGGGGCGAGTACTGGTACGCGGCCGATGCGCTGGCGATGGCCTGGGTGCTGCAGCCGGAGGGCGCGACCCGTACCGAGCAGCGGCCGCTGGCGGTCGAGCTGGCCGGCACCCGCAGTCGTGGCGCCACCGTGGTGGACTGGAACCGCCAGACCGGCGCGGCCGACAACACCACCTTGCTGATCGGCTACGACCGGGCGTGCTTTGAAGCCCAGGTCCGTGCCGCGCTGGGCCTGTAGCCAACAGGTGGGGGCTTGGCTTGCCAATTCCGGCAAGCCAAGCCTATAATGCCGCTCTTGACCACCAGCCCACACGGTGTGAGCCCATGAAGGCCGATATCCATCCCGATTACCACAACGTCGTTTTCCACGACGTTACCTCCGATTTCAAATTCCTGACCCGTTCGACCATGTCCTCCAAGGAAACGGTCAAGTGGGAAGATGGCGAAGAATACCCGCTGGTGAAGGTTGAAATTTCCTCGGCTTCGCACCCGTTCTATACGGGCAAGCACAAGGTCATCGATACCGGCGGTCGCATCGACAAGTTCCAGAAGCGCTACGCGCGCTGATCTGGCGGTTGTCCGCAGAAACAACGGCCACGCCCTGCGTGGCCGTTGTTTTGTGCCGTCTGTCGTGCAGTGGATATGAATGCAAGCAGTGGCCCGCAGGTGTGACGCTGTGTCACATGGAAAGGGCCGCATAAGACTTTCGTCTCCGCTATCCGCAAATGTTGCTGTGCGATAATGGCGCGAACCGCGGTGGAAAACCGCGGGTTTCCTTCACGCGTCTGCCCGTCATCCCTCTTTCAGGACAGGCGCCTTCCACTTGAGGAGCGCACACTGTGTCCGATCTTGATCAGGTCACGCTCAACGCCGGCGACAAGTCGGTTGTTCTGCCAGTAGTCAAACCTGTCCTGGGTAATGATTGTGTCGATATCTCGAAGCTGACCAAGGAAACCGGTCTCTTCACCTACGATTCCGGTTACACCGCCACCGCCAGCTGCAAGTCGGCCATCACCTACATCGATGGCGACAAGGGCGTGCTGCTGTACCGCGGCTACCCGATCGAACAGCTGTCGGAAAAGTCGACCTACGTTGAAGTGGCCTATGCCCTGATCAACGGCGACCTGCCGACCGCTGATCAGCTGGCCGCCTTCGAGGTCGAGCTGACCGCCGAGGCCAATGTCGATGATTCGGTCAATGCCCTGATCGCCTCGTTCGACAAGGATGCCCATCCGATGGCGATCCTGGCTGCCGCCAATGCGCAGCTGGCTGCCAAGTACCACAATTCGCTGGATCTGGCCGACGAAGGCCAGCGCCGCCAGGCCGCGATCCGCCTGATCGCCAAGGTGCCGACTCTGTCGGCGCTGATCTACCGTCACGGCAAGGGGCTGCCGGCCAACAAGCCGGACCTGTCGCTGGGTTACGTCGCGCGCTTCCTGAAGCAGACCTTCGAGTCGGCTGACGGCCAGTACGAGATCAATCCGGACGTGGTCAAGGCGCTGGATCTGCTGTTCATCCTGCACGCCGACCACGAGCAGAACGCCTCGACCTCGACCGTACGTCTGGTCGGCTCCACCGGTGCCAACCCGTACGCCTCGCTGGCGGCCGGTGTGACCGCACTGTGGGGCCCGGCACATGGCGGCGCCAACGAAGCCGTGCTGAAGATGCTGGAAGAGATCGGTTCGGCCGACAACGTCGAATCGGCCGTGCTCAAGGCCAAGGACAAGACTTCCGGCTTCCGCCTGATGGGCTTCGGCCACCGCGTCTACAAGAACTTCGACCCGCGCGCCAAGGTCATCGGCGAGATGACCAAGAAGGTGCTGGGCCAGCTGGGCATCCAGGATCCTCTGCTCGACGTTGCGGTCAAGCTGGAGCAGGCCGCGCTGAACGATGAATACTTCGTTGCCCGCAAGCTGTACCCGAACGTCGATTTCTACAGCGGCATCATCTACAAGGCGCTGAACATTCCGACCGAACTGTTCACCGTGATGTTCGCCCTGGGCCGCACCTCGGGCTGGGTCTCGCACTGGCTGGAACAGCAGGTCGACCCGGAAATGAAGATCGGCCGTCCGCGTCAGGTCTACACCGGTTCGCCGGTCCGCGACGTCAAGTAAGACCGGAGGCTGGCGGTGCAGTGACGCGCTGCCGCCTCCTGCAAAAAGCCCCGCTTGGCGGGGCTTTTTTGTTATCACTGCGCATGAGGCCCGAACGCTCTCTGCGCCGCTTCATCAGGGTTCGTGCCGGGATTGGAGCAGCTGTCGCAGCTGCGCCAGTGAGGCGCGCGGCATCGGGCTGTCGGCGCCCGGCAGGCTGGGAGACTGGCGCAGTGCCTGTTCCGGCAGCACGACCAGCTCGAAGGCAATGCCGTCCGCGTCGATATGCCAGCTCAGCTGCGGCTGTACACCGCCGCCTCCCAGGCGCAGCCGGGTACTGCCTTCGTGCGCGGGAAGATGGTGGTCATGCAGGTGGCGTTGCACCGCTTCGGGCTCATCGGTGTGCAGGTGCAGTTGCACGGGGCTGTGGGCATCGGCGCTGCCTTCCAGCACCGGTCCGGCCAGGCGTGGCGCGAACGGCTGGAAGAATTCCATGGCATTCACGGCAGCCTGCCGGCGCAGCTGCAACGCATCCTGTTGCGAGGGGCCCGCGAACAGGCGCAGATGATCCTGGAGTGCCTGTTGCAACTGGCTGTCGTCGGGCAACAGCGAAGGTTCGTCCATGTCCAGTTGGCGTGCCGCCTTGCGGCAGGCGTGGCGCAGGTCGCGCTCGCCGCTTTCCACCATCAACCGGGCGGCCGTGCGTGCGATGCGCAGGCGGTCGTGGTCGCGGTCACGCGTACGGGAGGGGCGGGAAGTCGAAGGCATGGGCTGCTCGTCGCGCGGGGCTGGCCCGAATGTAGCGTAGGCCAATGAAAACGGCAGCAGCCGTTGGGCTGCTGCCGCCAGTCTTCCTGCCAGGAGGCAACTCAGAAAATATCGAAAGCCGCGTCGTCGGCGTACTGCTCCTGCTGGTCGAAGTCGAATTCCTGCATGCGATCCAGGTCCTCGACCTTGATCCATTCGGTAACACCATTGAGGTGGGTCTCGACCATGCCCGATGGAGGCTCGTTGCGGGCGATCGGGGCGTCCTTCAGGGCGACGCGCATGTAGTCGATCCAGATCGGCAATGCCGCGCGGCCACCGTATTCGCGATAACCCAGCGAGCGGAAATCATCGCGTCCCACCCAGACCGTGGTGGCCAGCGGGCCACCGAAGCCGGAGAACCACGCATCACGGTGGTCGTTGGTGGAGCCGGTCTTGCCACCCACGTCCTCGCGCCCCAGCGCCTTGGCGGCCACGCCGGTGCCGCGCAGCACCACGTCCCGCATCATCGAATTGAGCTGGTAGGCGGTGCGCTCGTCGATGGCGCGCGGGGCGACACGGGCATCGGGGTTGGGCGGGGCAACGGGTTCAGCCGCTTCCGCGGTACCGGTTTCGTTTTTGCTGGCCGGTCCGGTGGCCGCGCCGAAGTTGAAGCCGTCCACCACCTGGCTGACCGGCGTCGCATGCGGCCCGGAGCCGCCACAGCCGCGGCAGGCCAGTGCCGGATTTTCCTTGAACAGGACGTTGCCGTCGCGGTCCTTGACCTCGTCGATGATCCACGTGTCCACGCGCGAGCCGCCATTGGCGAACGCCGCATAGCCACGCGCCACCGACAGCGGCGTCAACGAGGCGGTGCCCAGCGACATTGACAGGTTCGGCGGCAGCTCGGCTTCCTCGAAGCCGAATTCGCTGATGTACTTGCGCGCGAAATCCACACCGATGCTGTCCAGCAGGCGCACCGAAACCAGGTTGCGTGACTGCACCAGCGCCTCGCGCAGGCGCATCGGCCCGCGGAAACCGCCGCCGTCGTTCTGCGGCTGCCAGGTCTTGCCGCGGCGGTCACGGAACACCACCGGCGCATCGAGCACGATCGAAGCCGGATTGAAGCCCTTGTCGAAGGCGGCGGCATAGACGAACGGCTTGAAGCTGGAGCCGGGCTGGCGCCGGGCCTGGGTGGCACGGTTGAACTTGTTGCCGGCAAAGCTGAAGCCGCCCACCAGGGCGCGCAACGCGCCGGAATCGGCATCCAGCGACACCAGCGCCGCCTGGCCGCGCGGAATCTGGTCGACCAGCCACTCGCCTTCCTTCTCGCCGGCCCGCACGCGGATCAGATCGCCACGGGTGGTGAGCTTGGCCGGGGTCTTGTTTGCCCAGCGAGTGGCGGCGACCGGCAGCGTCAACTCGGTGCGGTCGGCCAGCACCACGCTGATGCTGCCATCGGCATGCGTGGCCGAGACCATGGCCGGCAGCAGGCCGGATTGCGAGGGAATGGTGGCGATATGGCGGGCGAGGGCCGCGGCATCGTCATCGGCGCCGACATCGAAGTGCCGCTCCACCCCGTGCCAGCCATGGCGGTGGTCGTAGGTGCGCAGGCCGCTGGTGACCGCCTGGTTGGCGGCTTCCTGCAACTCGCCATTGATCGTGGTGGTGACGTGATAGCCCATGTTGAGCACGTCACCGCCGTATCTGGCGATCATCTCCTGGCGCACCAGCTCGGCGACATAGGGCGAATTCACCTGCACCGGCGGCTCGTGCGGGGAGGCGTGCATCGGCACCGCCTTGGCCGCATCGGCCTCGGCCTGGGTGATGAAGCCCAGCTCGGCCATGCGCTGCAGCACGTAGTTGTCACGGCGCTGGCGTGCGCGTTCGGGGTTGCTGATCGGGTTGCCACTGGACGGGAACTTGGGAATGCCGGCCAGCGAGGCCATTTCGTCCAGATCCAGCTCATCGAGCTTCTTGCCGTAGTAGTACTCGGCGGCGGCGCCGATGCCATAGGCGCGGTTGCCGAAGAAGCTCTTGTTCAGATACAGCTCGAAGATCTCGTCCTTGCCCAGTTCCTTCTCGATCTTGCGCGCGAGCAGGATCTCGGCCAGCTTGCGGGTATAGCTGTATTCCGAGCTCAGGAAGAACTGCCGCGCCACCTGCTGGGTGATCGTGGAGCCGCCGGGCACACGCTTGGCATCGGTGGTGGCCAGCAGCCAGACCGCGCGCGCCACGCCTTTGTAGTCCACGCCGCTGTGCTGGTAGAAGTTGGCATCCTCGGTGGCCAGGAACGCCTGCTTCAGGCGCTCGGGAACTTCCTTGATCTGCACCGGGTACCGGCGCGTTTCGCCGAAAACGGCCATCAGGCGGCCATCGCTGTCGTACACGTACATCGGCTCCTGCAGCTCTACATCGCGCAGTGCCTGGACGTCGGGCAATTTGGAGGAAACAACGTAATACAGGGCGCCGGCCGCACATGCCCCGGCCAGGGCCAGGACGATGGAAAGGGCCAGCAGCCAGCGCAGCCAGCGGCGAAAACGTGGCATCAAGGGTGATCCCGATTGCGGAATTCGTGGCCGCAGAGTATAGATTATGCGGCGGAGCGGCTGGGGTCGTTCCCGGGGAGCAGTAGTTGGAAGCGGTGGTTGAACTGCGAGGCGCGTCGCCTTTCAGAGCACAGCTGTTGCCAATTGCGAAAAATTCATTATTAATGCGCGGGCGCAACACTTGCGTCCAAGTGCCCGTCGGCAGGGGAGAAACCGTGGGGCTTATCCCAAAAAGTCAGCAGCCGCTTATCGGCGTTGACATCAGTTCTACTGCGGTCAAGCTGCTTCAGCTGGCCCGCAGCGGCAATCGCTTTCGCGTGGAACATTACGCTGTGGAACCACTTCCGCCCAATGCGGTCGTGGAGAAGAACATCGTCGAGGTCGAGGCGGTCGGCGAGGCCATCCGCCGCGCCGTGGCGCGTTCCGGCAGCAAGGCCAAGAACGCGGCGGCGGCAGTTGCCGGCTCCGCGGTCATCACCAAGGTGATTCCGATGCCGTCCGATCTGGACGAATCGGATATGGAAGCCCAGGTGGAGCTGGAGGCGGTCAACTACATTCCTTACCCGATCGAGGAAGTGAACCTCGATTTCGAGGTGCTCGGCGCCGTGCCGAACAACCCGGAAATGGTCCAGGTGCTGCTGGCGGCCTCGCGTTCGGAAAACGTCGAGCTGCGCCAGTCAGCGCTGGAGCTGGGTGGGCTGACGGCCAAGGTCATGGACGTGGAAGCGTTCGCGATCGAGAACGCCTTCGCGCTGGTCGCCAGCGAGCTGCCGGTGGCCAGCGATGGCGTGGTGGCGCTGGTGGATATCGGCGCGACCATGACCACGCTCAATGTGCTCCGTGGCGGTCGCAGCCTGTACAGCCGCGAGCAGGTGTTCGGCGGCAAGCAGCTCACCGATGAGGTGATGCGCCGCTACGGCCTCAGCTACGAGGAAGCGGGCCTGGCCAAGCGCCAGGGTGGCTTGCCGGAAACCTACGAGATCGAAGTGCTGGAGCCGTTCAAGGAAGCGACGGTGCAGCAGATCAGCCGCCTGCTGCAGTTCTTCTATGCCGGCAGTGAATTCAACCGCGTCGACCATATCGTGCTTGCCGGTGGTTGCGCCTCGCTGGTCGGGTTGCCTGCGCTGGTTGAAGAGCAGCTGGGTGTGGCCACGTCGGTCGCCAATCCGCTGTCGCAGATGACGCTCGGGCCGAAGGTCCAGGCCCATGCGCTGGCCCAGGATGCACCGGCGCTGATGATCGCTACCGGCTTGGCCATGCGGGGGTTCGACTGATGGCACGGATCAATCTATTGCCGTGGCGCGCGGAACGGCGCAAACAGCGCCAGCGCGAGTTCTACGGAATGCTGGGCTTTGCCGCAGTGGCGGGCGTACTGCTTTCCTTGCTGGGCTGGTTCTATTACGACCGTCAGATCAGTGGCCAGAACGAACGCAACGCGTTCCTCGAGGCCGAGATCGCCAAGGTCCAGGAGCAGAACAAGGAGATCGAACGTCTTGACCGGCAGAAGGATCGCCTGCTGGCACGCAAGAAGGTGATCGAGGAGCTGCAGGGCAAGCGTTCGCAGATGGTGCATCTGTTCGACTCGCTGGTGCGCACCATTCCTGACGGCGTGGTGCTGACCACGCTCAAGCAGGAAGGTGACATCCTGACGCTGGAAGGCCGCACCCAGTCCAACGCGCGGGTCAGTACCTACATGCGCAACCTGGAAGGCTCCGGGTGGATGAGCAACCCCGAGCTGTCGATCATCGAGGCCAAGGCGCAGGATGCCAACTCCCGCGGTGCGCTTGACATCAAGTCGCTGCCCTATGTGTTCGTGCTGAAAGTGAAGCTGCCGGCGCCGGGCGAAATGCCGGTGGCTGCGGCTGATGACGCCTCCACTCCGGCCGGCGATGCAGCGGCAGCTGCTCCTGAAGCCGCACCGGCCGCTGCGGCAGCACCGGCTCCGGCTGCAGAGGACGCCGCCGCGACGCCTGCGCCGCAGAAGGAGGCCAAGTCATGAGCCAGAAAGTGAATCTGAAAGAGCTCGATTTCAACAACATCGGCAACTGGCCGCAGAAGGCCAAGATGGTGTTCTGCGTATTCCTGACGCTGCTCATCCTGGGGCTGTCGTACCTGCTGGTGATCCGCGGCAAGGTGGAAGAGCTTGAAGGCCTTGAGGGCAAGGAATCCACGCTCCGGACCCAGTTCGAGACCGAGCAGAAAAAGGCCGTCAACCTGGAGCCGTTGAAGCAGCAGCTGGCACAGATGGAGCAGGTGCTCCAGCAGATGCTGCGGCAGTTGCCCAGCAAGACGGAAATGCCGGACCTGATCATCGACGTGTCGCAGACGGCGCTGTCCAGCGGCCTGAACAACGAGCTGTTCCAGCCCGGCGCGGAGTCTCCCAAGGAGTTCTACGCCGAAAAACCGATCGCCCTGCGTCTGGTGGGCAGCTACCACCAGTTCGGCGCGTTCGTCAGTGGCGTGGCCTCGTTGCCGCGCGTGGTGATCCTGACGATGCATGACATCAACCTGAAGCCGAAAGATCCCAAGGTGGGAATTACCGCCCGCAGCGGCGCGCTGGAGCTGTCGGGTACCGTCAAGACCTACCGTTATCTCGACGATACCGAGCTGGAAGCCCAGGAAAAGCAGGCTGCCGAGCAGGCCAAGAAAGGGGGCACGAAGTGATGGATCGCTACCTTTCGCATAAGTGGCTGGTTGCCACCGGACTGGTGCTGGTGTTGGCCGGTTGTGCACGCGGTGTGACCGACACGCCCGGCGATGCGCCGAATCTGCAGAAGTGGGTCGCAGATGTCAGGGCGCGTCCGGCCGAACCGCTGGAGCCGCTGCCGGTGATGCAGCAGTTCGAGACGTTCGAATACGCCGCCCAGGGGCTCCGTGATCCGTTCAGCGATGCCTGGATCAACCAGGAGGGCGGCAACGCGCTGCGTCCTGATCCGGACCGTCGCAAGGAGCCGTTGGAGGCCTTCCCGCTCGACAGCCTGGACATGGTCGGTACGATCGGGCGTGGGGCAGGTGCCGTTGCGCTGGTGATGGGGCCAGACAAGGTGACCTATCGGGTGCGCCCGGGTATCTATCTCGGCCAGAGCGATGGCCGGGTGACCAGCGTGCATGAAGATGGCATTGAACTGATTGAACTTGTGCCGGATGGCGCGGGTGGCTGGCTGGAACGCCCGGCTTCACTCGCGCTTGATGATCGATGATTGACTAGGGGATAGCACGATGACTTTTTCCAAAGCCCTGAGCCTGCGTCCCGTCCGGCGCCAAGCAATGGTCAACGCCCGCGCTCTGGGAGTAGCGCTGGTGTTGGCTTGCGGCTCGACCACGATGGCTTATGCGATGCCTGCGGCCACCGCGCCCGCCGATACGGTTGCGCAGCAGCAGCCGGCGGCCGCCGTCGCGGTGACCAAGATTGACTTCAAGCGCGGTGAGGATGGCACCGGCCGGTTGATCCTGCAGTTCGATGGCCAAGGGGCCAGCCCGGACCTGCGCAACCAGGGCAGCAATGTGGTGATCGACGTGGGCAATGCGACGTTGCCTGCGGAGCTGCAGCGCCCGTTGAGTGTGGTGGACTTCGCCACGCCGGTGGTGCGGATCGATGCCAAGCCGTCGGGACAGGGCTCGCAACTGGTGCTCAGCACCAGCGCACCGTTTGAATCGCTGGCCTACCAGACCGGCAACGAATACGTGGTGGAAATCTCGCCGCGTCAGGCCGAGGTTGCAACCGGTGCGGTCACCGCCAAGACGGTGGCGCAGGCCGCCGCCACGGTGGCGGCACGCGGTTACGCCGGTCGCCCGGTGACCTTCAACTTCCAGGATGTGCCGGTGCGTACGGTCCTGCAGCTGATCGCCGAAGAGTCCAACCTGAACGTGGTCGCTTCCGATACCGTGCAGGGCAATGTGACCCTGCGGCTGATCAACGTGCCGTGGGACCAGGCGCTGGACATCGTGCTGCGCGCCAAGGGGCTGGACAAGCGTCGTGAAGGCGGGGTGATCTGGGTCGCGCTGCAGCCGGAGCTGGCCAAGTTCGAGCAGGACAAGGAAGACGCACGCATCGCGATCGAGAATCGCGTGGACCTGACCACCGACTACATCCAGATCAACTACCACAGCGCCGAGGCGATCTTCAAAGCGCTGACCGAGGCCAAGGGAATCGGTGGCAACAGTGGTGGCGGCAGCGGCGGTGGTTCCGGTGGCCAGCAGGAGAACGGCTTCCTGTCCTCGCGCGGCCGCCTGGTGGCTGACGAGCGCACCAACACCCTGATGATCAGCGACATCCCGAAGAAAGTGGCGCAGATGCGCGAGCTGATCGACGTGATCGACCGGCCGGTGGATCAGGTGCTGATCGAGGGCCGCATCGTCATCGCCACCGACACGTTCGCGCGAGACCTGGGTGCGAAGTTCGGTATCGGTGGTACCCGCGCTTACAACAACGGCGACAACCAGGCCTCCATCGGCAGCGGCGCGGCGGGCAACACCGATGCCAGCCGTGGCTTGAACGTCAACCTGCCGGCGGGTTCGTTCACCCAGGGCGGTGTGGCGCCGAGCCTGGCCTACACCCTGCTGGGCGCCAACTTCAATCTGGATCTGGAGCTTTCGGCCCTGCAGGAAGAAGGCCGTGGCGAGGTCATCTCCAACCCGCGCATCGTCACCGCCAACCAGCGCGAAGGCGTGATCAAGCAGGGCAAGGAAATCGGTTACGTCACCATCACCGGCGGTACTGCGGGTGCGGCGGCCACGCCGAATGTGCAGTTCAAGGAAGTGCTGCTGGAACTGAAGGTGACGCCGACCATCACCAAGGACAACCGCGTCTTCCTGAACATGAATGTCAAGAAGGACGAGGTCGACCGGATGCTGGAGCTGCCCGGTTACGGTGTCGTTCCGAGCATCAACCGTCGCGAGATCAACACCGCGGTGCTGGTCGAGGACGGGCAGACGGTGGTGATCGGTGGCGTGTACGAGTTCAGCGACCGCAGCAGCGTGAGCAAGGTGCCGTTCCTGGGGGATGTTCCGTTCCTCGGCAACCTGTTCAAGAAGCGCGGCCGTGGCAAGGACAAGGCCGAACTGCTGGTGTTCGTGACGCCGAAGATCCTGCGGGTCGCCAAAGCCGCGAACTGATCCGCGCGACGGATACTTCAAAGGGCCGCTTTCGAGCGGCCCTTTTTTGTTGGAGTGCCCGGACTGGAACCATTTCACTTCCGATCAGTCAAACTGCGCCTATGAACCTGTCCCCGCAATTTCCGGAATCCACCGCTGCCTCCGCCGTATCCACCGGCAATACCGCGCTGCAGCAGGAGTTCACCGCGCTGCGCGAGGCGCTGTCGGCCGAGATCATCGGCCAGTCGGTGCTGGTGGAGCGATTGCTGATCGCCCTGCTCGCCGATGGCCACCTGCTGGTTGAAGGGGCGCCGGGGCTGGCCAAGACCACGGCGATCCGCGCGCTGGCTTCCCGTATAGATGCGAGTTTCGCGCGCATCCAGTTCACCCCGGACCTGTTGCCGGCCGACCTGACCGGCACCGATATCTGGCGCTCGCAGGAAGGTCGTTTCGAGTTCCAGCCCGGGCCGGTGTTCCATCCGATCCTGCTGGCCGACGAGATCAACCGTGCGCCGGCGAAGGTGCAATCGGCGCTGCTGGAGGCGATGGGCGAGCGGCAGGTGACGGTCGGCCGCAACACCTATCCGCTGCCCTCCGTTTTCTTGGTGATGGCGACGCAGAATCCGATCGAACAGGAGGGCACGTTCCCGCTGCCCGAGGCGCAGCTGGACCGCTTCCTGATGCACGTGCGGATCGGCTATCCCGATGCCGGCGCGGAGGTGGAAATCCTGCGGCTCGCGCGCGAGCGCGCATTGCGTGAACTGGCACCGCCGCCGGCGCAGACCGGGAGGCTGTCGCTGCAGAAGATCGAGCAGGCGCGCCGCGCGGTGCTGGAACTGCACATGGCGCCGCAGCTTGAACGCTATCTGGTCGAACTGGTGCTGACCTCGCGCGAGGCCGGTGCCTACGATCCGGCGCTGGCGCGGCGTATCGCCTGGGGCGCGAGCCCTCGTGGCTCGATCGCGCTGGAGCGCTGTGCACGGGCACGCGCGTGGCTGTGCGGCCGTGACTATGTGACCCCGGAGGATGTGCGTGCGGTCGCGTCGGATGTGTTGCGCCACCGCGTGCTGCCCAGCTACGAGGCCACCGCCGAGGGTTGGGACGGTGGACGGCTGGTCGCCGCGCTGATCGACCGTGTGCCGCTGCCTTGAGCGCCTGATGGAGCGCCCTGATGCCAATGCCGGCGTGGCTCCGGAGCGGTGGTCCGTGCCGGCCTGCCATCGGCCGGCGGAAGGTTTGCGATGACTTCCGGGCAGGTACTGCTGGCAGCGGCTGCCGCGCCCGCGGACAGTGATGGCGTCGTGCCGCAGCTGGCGGAGTTGATCGCCTTGCGCGGTAGCACGGCACGCGCGCGTGCACCGCGACGGGGCCGCCACGGCGTGTCGGGACGGGCCCCCTCGGCGCTGCGTGGGCGCGGCATGGAATACGCCGAGTCGCGTGAGTATGTGGCCGCCGATGATGCGCGTCATATCGACTGGAAGCTCAGTGCGCGCACCGGCGTCACCCATACCAAGACGTTCCAGACCGAGCGCGAGCGGCTCACCCTGATCGTGGCCGACACCTCGGCATCGCTGTATTTCGGCACCCGGGTCCGCTTCAAGTCGGTGCAGGCCGCGCGTGCCGGCGCGGTGGCGGCATGGTCGGCCTTGCGCGAAGGCGATCGCCTGGCGGCCTTGCGTGGCACCGGCGAAGAGGCCCCGGTGGCGCCGGCGGGAGGAACGCGCGGTGCGTTGCGGGTACTGGATGCGCTGGCGCGCTGGTACCGGCAGCCACCGGTGGCCGATGCCGGCCTGCAGACGGCGCTGGAGCAGGCCGGGCGACTGGTCCATCCCGGTGCGCGGATTGTCGTGCTGGCCGATCCGGCCAGTGCGCAGGCGGTGCCGGCGGCCGTGTGGTCGGCGCTGTCGATGCATGCCGATGTGGAGCTGTTGCTGCTGGTCGATCCGCTGGAACAGTCACCGCCGGCCTGCGTGCTGCCGCTGGCCACCGCAGCCGGTCGCATCGAGCTGGATCTGGCGGCCGCCGATGCCCGGCAGGCATGGCATGCGGCGTTCGTCGAGCCGATTGAAAACCTGTGCCGGGCGCTTCCCGGGCGGCGGGTGCGCGTGCAGGTGTTGGCCACGGATGATGCCAGTGATGCCTGGCTGCACGGCGGCCTGGAAGGAGCCGCGCGATGATCGCCACGCAGCTGCCGCTGCGCGATGTGCACCTGCCACCCGCTCCGGGCTGGTGGCCGCCAGCATTGGGCTGGTGGCTGGTGCTGGCGGTCATTGCCGTGCTGCTGGCCGGTTATGGTCTGGTGTGGGCACGGCGCAGGCGGCGCCAGCGGCGCTGGGCGGAACTGTTCGACCGGCAGATGCGGGAGACGACAGCAGGGGCGGCGCAGCTGGCGGCGGCATCGGGCTTGTTGCGGCGTGCGGCGCGGCGCGTGGAGCCGCAGGCCGTGTTGCTGCAGGGCGAGGACTGGCTGCGCTTTCTCGATGGCCAGCAGGGCACTGCATTCAGTACCGGTGATGGCCGCGTGCTGCTGGAGGGCGGCTTCCGTCCCACGGTCGATGCCGCACTGGCGGCACGGGCCTGTGCGCTGGCGCGGCGGCGTTTCCTGCAGCTGATGGAGCAGGGGCGATGAGCGGCATCCTTCCCGCCGGGCTGCTGGAGGCCATACCGGCATTCGCGTGGCCCTGGCTGTGGCTGGCCTTGCCGGTGCCGCTGCTGATGCGGTGGTGGCCGCTGCGCGATGCGTACACGCCGGCGCTGCGCGTGCCGTATGAAATGGGGCGCTTCGCGCCGGCTTCCGGCACACCTCGGCAATCGTTGCGCTATCTGCTGTTATGGCTGGGCTGGCTGTGCCTGTGTGCGGCCGCCGCACGTCCGCAGCAGCTGGGGGAGGTGCTCGAACCGCCGCAGCAGGCGCGGCAGATGATGCTGGCGTTGGACCTGTCCGGCAGCATGCAGGAAGCGGACATGCAGCTGGGCGGGCGCGTGGTCGAACGGCTGACCGCGGCCAAGGCGGTGCTGGCGGATTTCCTCGAGCGGCGCGAGGGTGACCGCATCGGTCTGCTGGTGTTCGGCCAGCGCGCCTACGCACTCACCCCGCTGACCCGTGACCATGCCAGCGTGCGCGAGCAGTTGCGTGACAGCGTGGTCGGGCTGGCCGGGCAGGAGACCGCGCTGGGTGATGCCATCGCACTGTCGGTGAAGCGCCTGCGCGAGCAGCCGGAAGGCCAGCGGGTACTGATCCTGCTGACCGATGGCGTCAATACCGCCGGGCAGCTGGAGCCGATCAAGGCCGCCGAGTTGGCCAGGGCCGAAGGCGTGCGTGTGCATACCGTGGCCTTCGGCGGCAGCGGCGCGATCCGCTTTTTCGGCCTGCCGGTGGCGACGGCCGAAGATCCCATCGATGAGCAGACGCTGCGGGCGATCGCGACAGAAACCGGCGGCCGCTTCTTCCGGGCGTACAACACCGAGGAGCTGGCCGGTATCTATGCCGAACTGGACCGGCTGGAGCCGGTCATTGCAGCGGGTCCTGCGGTGCGTCCGAAGATCGAGCGTTATCCATGGCCGCTGGCGGCGGCGTTGCTGTTTGGCGTGCTGGGGCTGCTGTGGCCGGGGCGGCGGTGATGACGATGGTGTTCTGGCAGAACCTGCATTTCCTGCGCCCGCTGTGGCTGTGGGGATTGCTGTTGCTGCCGCTGCTGACACTGTTGGCCCTGCAGCGGCGTCGTCGCCGCCACGCCTGGCAGGCGGCGGTGGATCCGCATCTGCTGCCGCATCTGCTGCAGTCCGGGCGCGGTGCCGGCGCAGGCGGATGGCTGGCGCTGATGGCGGGTGTGGCGCTGGCCGTGCTCGCGCTTGCCGGACCGAGCTGGCGCCAGCTGGAGCAGCCGCTGTGGCAATCGAAAACACCGCTGGTCATCGCGCTGGACCTGTCCAGCAGTATCAGCGCCACTGATCTGCCGCCGTCGCGGCTGCTGCAGGCGCGGGCGAAGCTGGCCACCCTGCTGCGTGAGCGCCAGAGCGGCGAGGTGGCCTTGCTGGCCTATGCCGGTGAGCCATTCACGGTGGCGCCGTTGACCAGCGATGCGGCCAACGTGGCGCTGTTTCTGGATGCGCTGTCGCCGCAGATCATGCCGGTGGATGGAAACCGGGCGGACAAGGCGATCAACTGGGCGGTGGCGTTGCTGCAACAGACGCAGGCGCGCCAGGGCGACATCCTGCTGCTGACCGGCAGTGCCGAGGGCGATGCGTCGACGGCGGCAAAGCGCGCGCAGGCGGCAGGCTACCGGGTCTCGGTGCTGGGGCTGGGCAGTGTGCAGGGCGCCGCCTACCGCGATGGCCGGGGGCGCATCCGGCAGGCACATCTGGATGCCACGGGGCTGCAGGCGCTGGCTGCGGCAGGTGGTGGCGACTACGCCACGCTCACTGCCGACAGCCGTGACCTGCAGGCACTGGGCGTGCTGCAGCCACGCGGGCAGGCGGGTGATGCACGCGACCGGCAGTCCGGCACGGTGTGGCAGGACGAAGGTTACTGGCTGTTGCCGCCCTTGATGCTGCTGGGCGTGCTCGTGTTCCGGCGCACAAAAGGCGTGGCGGCGGTGCTGCTGCTGGGCATGCTGCTGCCGGTCACGTTGCCGCTGCAGGCGGCGGAGCGGAACTGGTGGCAGCGGCCGGACCAGCGCGACCACCAGCGTCTTGCCGAGGGCGTCGACGCCTATCGCCAGGGTGATTTCGCCGGTGCGCAGCGGCATTTCGAAGGGATCGACAACGCGCAGGGCTGGTACAACCTCGGCAACGCGCTGGCACGGCAGGGCCGCTATGACCAGGCCATCGATGCCTATGACCGCGCATTGCAGCGGCAGCCGGGCATGGCCGATGCACTGGCCAACCGCGCCGCGGTGGAGGCCGCACGCCAGCGCAAACCGCCGCAGGGACAGTCCGGCCAGCAGGACCGTGACGATGGCTCTGGCTCCCGGCAAGATCCGGACACCCCGCAAGCGGGGCAGGAGCAGGCGCCGGGCCAACCGGCTCCGGAGGCGGACAGGCGGCCCGACCGGGAATCCGGGGCCGCCGAGGCGCCGCCAGCATCGCCATCGCCGCCGCAACAGGCGCCGGAGCACGAGGATGCCGGTCGCCAGCAGGCGGCCGACCAGGCCCAGCGCGAGCGCATGGAGCAGGCGATGGCGCAGGGAGCGGCGGGTGCAAAGGAACCGCCGCCGGGAGCCGCGCCTGTGCCGGTGACGGCCGAGGAGCGCGAGCGGCGCCAGGCCATTGAAGCGCGCTTGCAGCGTGTGCCCGACGAGCCGGGCAATCTGTTGAAGACCAAGTTCCAGCTCGAGTACGAGCGGCGCAGGCGGGAAGGACGATGAGCAGTGGTGAGGTGGGACATTGGCTGCGATTGCAGCTGCTGCTGGTACTGCTGGCCTGCACCGGACCGGCGCTGGCCGATACCCGCGCGTGGCTGGATCGCGACCGCGTCACCGACGGCGGAAGTGTCGCGCTGACCATCCAGACCGATCAGGCCGGCACGCCGGACTACACGCCGTTGCGCACGGATTTCAGCCTTGACGGACAGACCGTCAGCAGCCAGGTGACGATCGTCAACGGCAGCCGGGTCAGGCACTCGCTGTTTGGAATCACGCTGACCCCGCTGCGTACCGGCGTGCTGGCGGTTCCGGCCCTGCGGGTGGGAGCCGAGCACACCGCGCCACTGACGCTGGAGGTCACCACGGCGCCGCCGGCCGGGCGCGGCAGTGGTGCCGTCGCCTTCGTCGAAACCGAGGTGGATGACCTGCAGCCCTACGTGCAGCAGAGCGTGGGCGTGGTGGTGCGGCTGTACTACGCCACCACACTGGCCTCGGGCGAGCTGGTACTCGATACGCCGGCGTCGACGTCGCTGCAACGCATTGGCGAGGACCGCATCTCCAGCGAGCAGATCGACGACCGCCGCTACACCGTGGTCGAGCGCCGCTTCCTGCTGGTGCCCGAGCGCAGCGGGCCGTTGCGACTGGCCGGTGCGCGCTTCAGCGGCAAGGGCGTGGGCGGCTTCTTCAGCGATATTTTCGCCCGGGATGGTGGCCGGCTCGGCGCGCGTGCGCCGGACCAGACCCTGCAGGTGCGGGCGATGCCCGCCGGGGCGCCGCAGCCGTGGCTGCCGTTGCAGGATCTGCGCCTGCGCTATACGGCGGTGCCGCAATCGGCCCGGGTCGGGGAAGCGGTCAGCTTCGAGATCGAGGCCAGCGCACGGGGCGGCACCCGCGCGCAGTTTCCGGAACTGCCGGTGCCGTCGCTCGGCGATGCGGCGCAGGTGTTCGCCGAGCCACCGCAGTACGACGAGACCTTCAGTGATGGCAGCCCGGTGTTGACGCTCAGGCGCCGCTATTCGCTGGTGCCGCAGCAGACCGGTGTGCTGACGCTGGAAGGCGTGAAGCTGGACTGGTGGGATGTGCGGGCCGGACAGCGGCGTACCGCCGTAGTGCCGGACCTCGAGTTGCAGGTCGCCGCCGGCAGTGCGCGGTTGGCGGCACCGCCGGTGGTGCCGGCAGCGGCGATGCGCGCGGGCGAGGGCACTGCACTGGCGCTGGAGCGCCCGCTCGAGGAAAACCGCTGGTTGTGGCGCGGGCTGGCAGCCGGTTTCGCCCTGCTGTGGTTGCTGACGCTGCTCTGGGCGCTGCTGCGCCGGCGCCCCGCCCCGCCGGTGGCGGCCGCCGCCGCGGCGGTACCGGCAGACAGCGGTGCGGTACACACGCTGGCGGACCTGCGCCGCAGCCTGGACAGTGGCGGGCTGGAGGAGGTGGTGCACATTCTCGCCCGCATGGGCGGTGTGGACAGCCTCGATGCGGTGATGGCGCGGCTGGCGGACGAGGAACAGCGGCAGGCGCTGGAGCGCATGCAGCGGGCGCTCTGGGCGGGCGAGGGTGATGTGGCCGGCGCGCGGGCACGGTTGCGCGAGGTGTTCCGGAAAGGCCCGCGCTGGCGCGTCCCGGCAGGGGTGGAAAAGCCCTTGCTCGATCCCCTGTATCCCGGGCGGGACGACGGGAAACCGCTGTAAACCGTCTGCTAAGCTGCCCCTCCCGTAGAAACATATACATATGGTCCATATGGCAAAGACCCGCGCTGCAATGCCGTTTCACTGGAAGATCGGGATCGGCTTCGGCATCGGTCTACTGTTGGGTCTGGCTGTCTACATGCTCAGCCCGGGCGCTGCCTGGGTGCAGGCGCTCACCACTTATGTGACCACGCCGGTTTCGGGGCTGTTCCTGAGCCTGATCTTCATGCTGATCGTGCCGCTGATCTTCTCGGCGCTGGTGATGGGCGTGTCGGAAATGGGCGACATCCGTGCGCTGGGGCGCATCGGCTGGAAGTCGCTGGGCTACACCATTGTGCTGTCGGGCATCGCGGTGCTGATCGGCCTGCTGCTGGTCAACCTGCTCAAGCCCGGTGCCGGCGTCGATCCGGCCGTCGCCGCGCAGCTGCTGGCCGAGAATGCCGAGCGCAGCCGCGAGATCGTGGCCGGTGTCGGCAGCCAGCCCAAGGGGCTGGAAATGCTGTTGTCGATCGTGCCCAACAACGTGCTCGATGCGGCCTCGGACAACGGCAAGATCCTGTCGCTGATGTTCTTCGCGCTGATGCTGGGCATCGGCATGGTGCTGTCACCGGCGGAGAAGGTGGCCACGCTGCGCAGCGCCATCGAGGGTCTGTTCGAAATCTCGATGACCCTGATCAATCTGGTCATCCGCCTGGCGCCGTATGCGGTGGCGTGCTTCATGTTCAACCTGGCGGCGATCTTCGGCTTCGACCTGCTGGTCAAGCTCGGCGCCTACGTGGGCGTGGTGGTGCTGGCGCTGGCGCTGCACATGTTCCTCACCTATGGCATCGCGGTGAAGCTGGCCGGGCGCTCGCCGCTGGCGTTCTTCCGCCAGACCCAGGAAGCCACGCTGATGGCGTTCTCCACCGCTTCGTCCAACGCCACGCTGCCGACCGCGTTGCGGGTGGCCGACCAGATGGGCTTCCCCCACAAGGTCTCGCGCTTCGTGCTGACCGTGGGCGCCACCGCCAACCAGAACGGCACCGCGCTGTTCGAGGGTGTCACGGTGATCTTCCTGGCGCAGTTCTTCGGCGTGGACCTGAGCCTTGGCCAGCAGTTCATGGTGATGGTGGTGTGCATCCTGGGTGGCATCGGCACCGCTGGCGTGCCGTCCGGCTCGCTGCCGGTGGTGGCGCTGATCTGCGCGATGGTCGGCGTCAACCCGGTCGGCATCGGCCTGATCCTGGGCGTCAACCACTTCCTGGACATGTGCCGCACCGCGCTCAACGTCACCGGCGACCTGGCCCTGACCCTGCTGGTGGCCAAGGGCGAGAAGGACGAAGCCGGGGTCTCCCCCGCACTGGGCAGCTGACCGGCGCGGCGCGGGCGTGAATGCATGGCCCCGCGCAGGTGGCTGTTGTCTGTTGCAGGCCGGCCGATTCCGGCACCGGCAGGTCCGCTCCACGGCCTGACCGGTCCGGTGCACTGTGGGACAATAGGCCGCCCGCAGCTCCGCGGGAGCCTCCCTTGACTCGACGAAATCATGACGCAGCCCACCCGCCGCCAGTTGGCCAACGCCATCCGTTTCCTCGCCGCCGATGCTGTCCAGGCCGCCAACTCCGGTCACCCCGGCATGCCGATGGGCATGGCCGATATCGCCGAAGTGCTGTGGAACGACTATCTCCGCCACAACCCGAACAATCCGCAGTGGTTCAACCGTGACCGCTTCGTGCTGTCCAACGGCCACGGCTCGATGCTGCAGTACGCGCTGCTGCACCTGAGCGGCTACGACCTGCCGATCGAGCAGCTCAAGGCCTTCCGCCAGCTGGGCAGCAAGACCGCCGGCCACCCGGAACGCCACGAAACCCCGGGCGTGGAAACCACCACCGGTCCGCTGGGCCAGGGTCTGGCCAATGCGGTGGGCTTCGCCCTGGCCGAGAAGCTGCTGGCGCAGCGCTACAACCGCCCCGAATTCGAGATCGTCGACCACCGCACCTGGGTGTTCCTGGGCGATGGCTGCCTGATGGAAGGCGTGTCCCACGAAGCCGCTTCGCTGGCCGGCACCTGGGGTCTGGGCAAGCTGGTCTGCTTCTGGGATGACAACAACATCTCCATCGACGGTGAAGTGGAAGGCTGGTTCACCGACAACACTCCGGCGCGTTTCGAGGCCTATGGCTGGAATGTGGTGCGCGGTGTGGACGGGCACGATCCGGAAAGCATCAAGGCCGGCATCGAGCAGGCGCTGTCGCAGTCGGACAAGCCGACCCTGATCTGCTGCAAGACCACCATTGGCTTTGGTTCGCCGAGCAAGGCCGGCAAGGAATCCAGCCACGGCGCACCGCTGGGCAAGGACGAGCTGGACGCCACCCGCAAGGCGCTGGGCTGGGAATACGGTCCGTTCGAGATTCCGGAAGCCATCTACGCCGGCTGGCGTGCCGGCGCTACCGGCACCCTGCGCCAGGCCGAGTGGGAACAGCAGTTCGACAAGTACGCCGCGCAGTTCCCGGCCCAGGCCGAGGAACTGACCCGCCGTTCGCACGGCGAGCTGCCGGAAGACTTCATCGCCCAGGCCGATGCCTACATCGCCAAGGTACAGGCCGAGGCGCCGAACATCGCCTCGCGCAAGGCCTCGCAGAACGCCATTGAAGCCTTCGCGCCGCTGCTGCCGGAAATCATCGGCGGCTCGGCCGACCTGGCCGGCTCCAACCTGACCATGTGGAAGGCGAGCAGGACCGTGGTCGGCGAAGACCCCGATGCCAACTACGTGCACTACGGCGTGCGCGAGTTCGGCATGAGCGCGATCGCCAATGGCCTGGCGCTGCACGGCGGTTTCCTGCCGTTCGACGCCACCTTCCTGGTGTTTTCCGACTACGCCCGCAACGCGCTGCGCATGAGCGCGCTGATCCCGGCGCAGGTCATCCACGTGTTCACCCACGACTCGATCGGTCTGGGCGAAGACGGCCCGACCCACCAGCCGGTCGAGCACGTGTCCTCGCTGCGCTACATCCCCAACAACGATGTGTGGCGCCCGTGCGATGCGGCCGAATCGGCGGTCAGCTGGAAGATGGCGATCACCCGCAAGGACGGCCCGAGCTGCCTGATCTTCAGCCGCCAGAACCTGGCCCCGCAGCAGCGCAGCGCCGAGCAGGTCAAGCAGATTGAACGCGGCGGCTACGTGCTGGCTGACGCGGCCGGTGCCCCGGACGTGATCCTGATCGGCACCGGTTCGGAAGTCGGTCTGGCGATGGCCGCCAAGGCCGAGCTGGACGCGGCGGGGATCAAGACCCGCGTGGTGTCGATGCCGTCCACCGACGTGTTCGAGCGCCAGGACGCGGCCTATCGCGAATCGGTGCTGCCCAATGCCATCCGCGCGCGCGTGGCGGTGGAAGCCGGTGTCACCGGTTTCTGGCGGCAGTACGTGGGCTTGGACGGTGCGGTGATCGGTCTGGATACGTTCGGTGCCTCGGCGCCGGCCGACCAGCTGTACAAGCACTTCGGCATCACCACCGGGGCGGTGGTGGCAGCGGCCAAGGCCGTGCTCGGCAAGTAAGTTTGCCGGGGGCGTGATGTCCAAACAGAGGCCGGGATTTCCCGGCCTCTGTGGTTTCCGGCCCTCGCAAGATGGTTACCGATTGGCAGGTGGTAGCGATCGCGCGCCGGGCAATTGCGGCCGGGTGACTGTCGTCGCCCCGGGCCGGCGGACATGGCTTAATGGCCGCGTGCGGTGCGTGCCAGCGCCAGCCGCAGCAGGCGGGCATCCAGCTGCTCGCCGAAACCGGCCGGCTGTTCCAGGCCCATCCGTTGCAGGTACAGCGCATCGCTGTCGGCAGCCGGCTGGCGCAGTGCCGCCAGCACCGTGCGCAGTTTGTCCATGCGCGTGGACGTGGCCGATTTCAGCCACGTCAGCGCACGCAGCAGGTCCTGTTCAACGGCATCGAAGTCGCTGCCCAGCGGGTAGTCGGGCAGGCTGCCGTCCGCGCGGAACGGGGCCAGCCTGGCGGCCAGCGTCGCGGCGCGGTTCTGCTGCCAGCGGGAGGGGGCGGTGAAGTCGCCGGCCAGCTTCTTCGCGGCTTTGGCCTGCTCCAGCAGCCGGGTTTGGAAGGCGGCATCGGTGATGCCGGCCATGGCGATCACGCAGTCCTCGTCGGTCAGGCCGCGCAGGTCGGCGATGCCGTACTCGTTGACGAACACATCGCGCAGGTGGCGTGCGATGGTGGTGTGGCCGTAGCTCCAGCGTACGTTGGACTGCGAGGTCGCACCGGCCTGCCGGGTGGCACGGAACATCAGTATGCTGCGCGCATCCGGCAAGGCATGGGCCATCGCCACGAAGTTGTATTGGCCGCCGACGCCGGAGACCACACGGCCGTCGTCCAGCGCATCGGAAGTGGCGGCCCCCAGCGCGGTGGCGAGCATGCAGGAATTGAAGAAGCGTGCATCGCGCCGTTGCAGCCGTTCCAGTGCCTCATTGCCGCCGTACAGCTGGTTGATCTCGCTGATGCGGCGCATGCCGATGGCACGGCATTCGGCCTCGGGCAGGTGCCGCAGCCAGTCGTAGAACTCGCTCGAGCCCAGGTAGAACGCACCGTGCAGGTACTCGCCCTCGCGCGCCAGCCGCGCGTGGTCGCCGTTGCTGGCGCTGCCATCGGCCAGCCGCTGCATCAGGCCAAGGTCATCGTGCACCTTGCGCCAGATGACGCCGGTCTGCACCAGCTTGCGGAAGCCTTCGTTGAGCATTTCGCTGCAGCCGTACAGGCCGATCTCGAACGGCCCCAGCCCGCCGGCCTCGCGCACCAGCGGGTGGTCGGCAAGTTCCGGATCCAGCGCATGCAGGATCTGCCGGTAACGGGCGTTGTCGGTATGGCGCAGTACCAGCGCATGGCTGAGCGCATCGGCCAGTGTGCCGATGCCGATCTGCAAGGTGCCGCCATCGCGTACCAGCGTGCTGGCATACAGGCCGATGGCGTAGTCGGCATCGCTGACCGGCTGGCGGGGCAGCCCGAACAGCGCCGGATACGGCCCCGGCGGGGTGACAACCAGATCGAAGAAATCCGCCTCCACCGTCGCGCTGCCGCCCAGCCAGGGCAGTTGCGGGTCGACTTCGGCAATCAGCAGCGGCCGCGGCAGGCCACGGGCCTTGATCGCATCGAGCGTGTCCTGGGTGATGTCGTTGTTGCACGACAGCGACAGCTGCGTGACGCCTTCGCGCGCGGCCACTTTCTGCACGATCACCTGCGGCGCACGCTGCGCGACCGCATCGGCGGCGTGGGTGTAGTTGAGGCTGGTGTACCAGCGCTGCGCCTGCGACGAACCCAGCAGCGCGCCGGACTGCATGTAGAACTCTTCCACCTGGATATGGGCCGGCAGCGCATCGCGGGCGATCGCATCGGCATAGGCCAGGCGCGGGAAATCGCCGTAGTGGCGCGCGACAAACGGACGCATGAAGCGAGCTTCCAACCCGTCGCTGCCGGCCCGCGGCGGGTCGAGCGACAGCGCGGTATACAGCTGCAGCGGTCGCGCGGGATCGTGCTCGATGCGCGTATACAGCGCGTTGAGCAGCCGGTGTGGCTTGCCCAGCGCCAACGGCGCACCAATGCGCAGTGCGCCTGGAACACGGGCCAGCAGCCAGTCCACGGCGGCATCGAGGTCGGTCAGGTGATGGGGCATGACAGGTGTGCTGTTGCGAGGACAGGGCATTACAGCATCGCGAAGATGAATCTCCGGTCGGGGGCTTGACAGCCGCTTCGTTTACCCATGTAATCGACAAAAATTTACAGGCGTAAACGATGATCCGGATCAGTGAGGCCGAAGCCGTGGTGATGGAGGTGCTGTGGGAGCGGCATCCGCTGTCCGCCGACGAGGTGATCACGCGTCTGCCCGGCGGCAACGAGTGGGCCGAGGCGACCGTCAAGACGCTGCTCAACCGTCTGCTCAACAAAGGGGCGATCCGTGCGGACAAGGACGGGCGACGTTACCTGTACTCGCCGCTGGTGCAGCGCGATGCGTGGCTGCTGGAAGAAAGCAGCAGCCTGATCGAGCGCCTGTTCGATGGCCGGGTCGCGCCGCTGGTCGCGCATTTCAGCCTGCACCAGCGGCTCAGTCGCGATGATGTGGCCGAGCTGCGCAAGCTGCTGGAGGAGCTCGACGATGACCAGCACTGAGCTGCTGTCGACTTTGTTGGAAACCACCGTAGCCAGCAGTGCGGCCATCGTGCTGGTACTGCTGCTGCGCGGTCCGGTGCGCGCCTGGCTGGGTGCAAGTGCGTCCTACCTGCTGTGGCTGATGCTGCCAACGGCATTGCTGGCGGTATTGCTGCCGGGGCCGCAGCTGGTGGCGGTGCCGATGCTCGCTGTCGGAACGCCACTGCAGGTGGCGGCGCAGGACGGGGCCGGCGCCAACCTCGTCACTGTCTGGCCGCAATGGCTGTTGTGCGCGTGGCTTGCTGGCGCGCTGCTGATGGCGCTGCGGCTGCTCGCTCAACAGCGCCGCTTCCGCAAGGCGCTGGGCGTGCTGCAGCAACGCAGTGATGGCCTGTGGCAGGCACAGAGCAGTACCGGGCTGCCGGCGGCGATGGGCCTGCTGCGGCCGATGATCGTGCTGCCAACGGGTTTCGAACAGCGCTACTCGCCGCTGGAGCAGCAACTGGTGCTGCTGCACGAGCGCATCCACCTGCAGCGTGGCGATATCGCCATCAACGCCGTGCTGGCCTTGCTGCAGTGTCTGTACTGGTTCAACCCGCTGCTGCTGTTGGCACAACGCCGCTGCCGCGAGGACCAGGAGTTGTCCTGCGACGAACGTGTCATTGCACAGATGGCCGGTGTCCGTCGCAGCTATGGCGACGCCATGCTCAAGACCGGGCTGGCGCAGTCTGCATTGCCAGTGGGGTGCCACTGGCAGAACCATCATCCATTGAAGGAGCGAATTGCGATGTTGAAGCGGCCGGTACCTGGGAAGAAACAGTGGTTGGCAATGCTGGTATTGTCGGTGACCTTGTCGACGATCACCGGCTATGCGGCCTGGGCCGCGCAGCCGGGCAGGACGGCGGTGACAGCGCTGAGCGAAGCGGGAACTGTCTACATGACACGGGTGCAGGCCAATGCAGATGACACACAGCAGCAGTTCGAGCTGCATCAGTCTGCCGGCACGCCGTTCGCTTTTACGCTGGAGTCGGCCAACGGGGTGGCATGGAGTGCCGAGTTCACCCTGGTGCCTGCGGATGCGGGAAAGCTGCGCCTGCAGGGTACGCTGAAGGCCGACGGCGCCCTGGTGTCTTCGCCGGATCTGCTGGTGATGGCAGGCAAGCCGGCGGCTGTCGAAGTCACCACCCCCGGCGGTAGTTCGTTGCTGGCGCTGCAACTTCTGATTTCCGAGGTGGGTGACAACCCGCAAACCGCATCGGCAGGAAAGATTTCGGTTGAGCCGGAAGCCGGAGAGGGCGATCCGACGACCGATCTCATGACGCCGCCGGCGTATCCCAAGGCTGCAGTCGAGAACAGCGTTAGTGGCAAAGTGGTGCTGCGGATCGAGGTGAATGCGGAAGGGCGGGCCACGGATGTGAAGGTCGAGACTTCACAGCCGCAGGGGGTGTTCGATGCGGCTGCGGTGGAAGCTGTCCGGAAGTGGAAATTCAACCCGGCACAGAAAGATGGCAAGGCGGTTGCCGGTGCAGTCCGCGTGCCGATCTGGTTTGACCTGGACGAAAACGTCACGCATACCGAAGAAGGCACGGGGAGCTGATGGTGCAGCTCCTGAGGTGCGGCTTCGTGTTGCTGCTGGCAGGTTGTGCCACGCGGCCGGTGGCGGATGAAGCACCCGCCGGCAGTTACAACATCGGCCGGCAGCTGTTGGCGCCCGAACAGAAGGGCGGCGCCGGGGCGATTGAGCCGTACGTGCTGGGTGCGACTGAAACCTTCCGCATGCCGGAGCCGCAGCACGCGCCATCACCCACCTTGCCACCGGGCTATGAACGCCAGACCTTGCTGCCCACCACGCTGTGCGTGCGGGTGATTGTGATGGCGGACGGGAGTGTCGAGCGTGTGGAGCCGTTGCGTGGACACGCTCGCTGCAGTGCCGGTGTGGAGCAGGAGCATGCCTCTTTGCTGCAGGCAGCACTGGATGCCACGGCAAGGTGGACTTTCCTTCCGGCAGCAATCTGCCGCTTCGCACCGGGTACAGGGGCGTCGGCACCGGGCAACTGCAGCGGTGCAACCGGGGTGGAGGCGGTGCCGGTGACGCTGCTGTATGGCTTCACTTTCGAGGTGGAGCAGGGCCGGGCGCGGGTGCGCAGCAGCAGCGACTTGCATTGACGGATGCCACAACCGAAGAAGCCGCGGGCGGTTGCTCGCGGCTTCTTCAATACAGTCTTTCAGCGGGCTGTGCGGTAACCCGCATCAATGCCCGTCGAGCAAGGCATTCAACAGCGCAGCCAGTCGCTCACCTGCCAAGCGCACCTGGGCCTCGGCCACCGGGCGCCAGGTGGCGGCATAGCTGTCGCCGATCTTGCGGCCGCGCGGATACAGCTCCGGGCGGGTGGCGATGTGGCAGCTCTGCTCGGCCCACTGGCCGGCATCGCGTTGCAGCTGCGGCGCGCTGACGCCGTCCGGCGCGGGCAGGGCCAGCAGACGCTGCAGGAACTGATCGTCATTGAGTTGCAGCGGGTAGAACATGCCGCTGTCCCAGAGCGAATGCAGGTTGGTGCCGCGCCCGTTGAACTGCAGCTGGTGGGTGTTGCCGCCCTTGTCGTGGCCGTAGCCGGCGTGCAGTGGCTGGTGGATGTCACCGGCCAGGTGCACCACGAACTTGAGCGCCTGCAGGCGTTCGGTATCGGCAAGGTTGCGATCGCCCAGAAGTGCGCTTTGTGCCTTCAGGGCTTCGATCACACAGTTGCCGTCGCGGCAGTGGCGGGCGTGGTCGTAGATGCAGCCGTCCTCGCCCATGTTGATGTAATGCCAGCGTGCCGAGCGCCGGCCCAGGTCCGGATCGTTGGCACGCACCTGGTCGGCCCATGGCGCGACGCTGGACAGCGTTTCGCCCGGCTCGAGTGCGAGCAGGCGTTCGACTTCCGCTTTCGCGGCCGGTTCCAGCCGGGTTTCAGCGACGCGGGCGACCAGCCGGTGACCTTGCGCGCCCCAGGCGAAGGCCGGGGCGGAAAACAGGGTGGATACGGCCAGCGCGATGCCGGAAACGGCAAGCAAGGTGCGGTTACGGATTTTCATCGGCGACATTCTAGCGACGGTGTCGTTGCGCACCCTGTGCCAAAAGTGGCGGGCCTGCCCACGATTCCGTCGCGCTTGGCTCGCGACGGGTCATGAACAGGCCCGGAAATCACGTTCCTCCGCGGTACCGGAGGAACGGGGTGGATCAGAACTTGAAGACGTAGGCCACGCCGTACACCAGCGGATCGACCTTGGCGGTGCCCAGCTTGGCACCGTTGACCTTCACCTTGGTGTCGATGTCGGCCCAGCGGACGTCCACGCGCAGCGCGCCCTTGTCGCTGATGGCGTAATCCAGACCGGCATGCGCGGCCAGGCCCCAGGAATCTTCCAGCTTCAGCTTGGTGCCAGCCAGCGCGCCCTTGCTGTCGGTGTCGAAGAACTTGGTGTAGTTCACGCCCAGGCCGACGAACGGAGTGACCTTGCTGCTGTTGGCGAAGTGGTACTGCAGCGAGACCACCGGCGGCAGCTGCTTGGTTTCGCCGACCTTGCCGACGCCGTCGATGCTGACTTCGTGCTTGAACGGCAGTGCCGCCAGCACTTCGATGCCGATGTTGTCGGCGATGAAGTATTCGAAGGTGACGGTCGGCTTGACGTCGCTGTCGACCTTGGTCGGCAGGGCACCCAGGCCCAGGGCCGAGCCGTTCAGGTCGCCGGCATCGGAAGCCGGATCGACGGCGTGCACGCCGACGCCCAGGGTCCAGTCACCCTTGGACTGGGCCATGGCCGGAGTGGCGGCAAGGGCCATGGCGGCGGCGAGGCCGGAGAGCAGCAGGGCGGGGGTCTTGCGCATGTGGAGTTCCATTGCTTGGAGAGGTGGCGCAAGTGTCCGGGCTCGTCGCCGTTGCCGCTTTGATCTTGATCAAACAGGCGTTTGCACTCAGCTGGCAGTCATCCTTTTGCCGGGGAGGCATGCGCCCGGGTGCCGGAGAAAATGGTGACGTGCCGGTCCGGGCGGGACGGTGCTGCTGCTAGAATGGCAACCCCTTTCCACCCCCGCCGCAACGGGCTTGCGGCCGCAGGAGCTTGTGAACATGGCAATCAAGGTCGGCATCAACGGTTTCGGGCGCATCGGGCGCAACGTGCTGCGTTCGGCAGTGCTGAACTTCGGCAACGACATCGAGATCGTGGCCATCAACGATCTGCTGGAGCCGGACTACCTGGCCTACATGCTCAAGTACGACTCGGTGCATGGCCGCTTTGCCGCCAACGTGAAGGTCGAGGGCAGCCACCTTCTGGTCAACGGCAAGAAGATCCGCCTGACCCAGGAGCGCGATCCGGCCAATCTGAAGTGGGACGAGGCGGGTGTGGACGTGGTGCTGGAAGCCACCGGCCTGTTCCTGACCAAGGAAACCGCGCAGAAGCACCTGGATGCCGGCGCCAAGAAGGTGATCCTGTCGGCCCCGTCGAAGGACGACACGCCGATGTTCGTGTTCGGCGTCAACGACAAGACCTACGCCGGCCAGGCGATCATCTCCAATGCCTCGTGCACCACCAACTGCCTGGCCCCGCTGGCCAAGGTCATCAATGACAAGTGGGGCATCAAGCGTGGCCTGATGACCACCGTGCACGCCGCCACCGCCACCCAGAAGACCGTTGACGGCCCGTCCAACAAGGACTGGCGCGGCGGCCGCGGCATCCTCGAGAACATCATTCCGTCCTCCACCGGTGCGGCCAAGGCCGTGGGTGTGGTGATCCCGGAATTGAACAAGAAGCTGACCGGCATGAGCTTCCGCGTGCCGACCTCGGACGTGTCGGTGGTCGACCTGACTGTCGAGCTGGAGAAGGACGCCACCTACGCCGAGATCTGTGCCGAAGTGAAGGCGCAGAGCGAAGGCGCGCTGAAGGGCATCCTCGGCTACACCGAAGACAAGGTGGTGGCCACCGATTTCCGTGGCGAGACCCACACCTCGGTGTTCGACGCCGAAGCCGGCATCGCGCTGGATTCCACCTTCGTCAAGCTGGTGGCCTGGTACGACAACGAGTGGGGCTACTCCAACAAGTGCCTGGAAATGGTGCGCGTGGTCGCGGGCTGATCCGCCGCACAACGGAAACAGCAGAGGGCGCCTTCGTGGCGCCCTTTCTTTTGGCTGGAATCGCAGGAGGCGCTTGGGCGTGGGCTGAATCCGTGGATTCCGGCATGTCTGCAGGGTGCGTGCCGGGCGGTGCGGATGGAATCGCGCGCTGACGTTTGCAGCATGCCGGGGTGGCCCGCGTCATGGAATGGACATGCCGCCGCGCGCCTTGTGTTTCCATCGTCTGCGGATAAGGTGTGTGCTTCCCTTTCGGGGACAAGGATGGAATATGGACTATACGTGGGTGGTCCTGGGCTTGCTGGCGTTGCTCGCGCTGCTGGCCATGCCGGTTGTGCTGGTCATGGCGCTGGTGGCGCTGTCCTCACTCAAGCGGCGGGTGACCGTGCTGGAGGCCGCTGTCGCCCGGCAAGGACACCAGGCCAGAGCGGAAGCGAGGTCGCCGCCGCCGGAGGTGATGCCGGCTGCGACCGGGGGCGATGAGGCCGGGAGCGTGGCAGTGCCTGACGAGGTTCCGCCGCCGCCCGCTGTTGTCATCCCGGCAGTGCCTGCGCTGCCGCCGATGCCGGAGCCCTCGCGTCCTGCGCCGGCGCGTCCCGAACCTGCGCCGCTGGCTGCCGCGGCTTCCGCGCCCGCGCAGCGGACGTGGACCCCGCCGCCGGTCGCTGCACCCGGCTTCATCGAGCGTGGCATCGAGCACATCAAGCACTGGTTCACCCGCGGCAACGTGCCGGTGAAAGTCGGCATGCTGGTGCTGCTGGCCGGTGTGGGAGCGCTGCTCAAGCTCGCCACCGATCAGGGCTGGCTGACGGTCTCGCCGCTGTTCCGCCTGCTCGGGATCAGCATTGTCGCGCTGGCGGGGCTGGTATTCGCCTGGCGCCAGCGTGAGAGCCACCGCACCTTCGCGCTGGCCTTGCAGGGCGGTGCGATCGGCGTGCTGTTGCTGACCATCTTCGCCGCGACCAGGAACTACGGCTTCATCGAGCCGCTGCCGGCGTTCGCGCTCAGTGTGGTGCTGATCGCCGGGCTTGCGGTGATGGCGGTGCTGCAGGAGTCGCGCACGCTGGCCATCCTCGGCGTGCTGGCCGGTTTCATGGCGCCGATCTGGCTGTCCAGTGGCGGCGGCAACCATGTCGCACTGTTCTCGTACTACGCGTTGCTCAACGCCGGCATCTTCGCCATCGCCTGGGTGCGGCCGTGGCGCATCCTCAACCTGCTCGGTTTCGTCTTCACCTGGGGTATCGGCACGCTCTGGGGAGTGCTGGATTACGAGGCGGCCGACTTCGCCAGCACCCAGCCGTTCCTGTTGCTGTTCTTCGGCTTCTACCTGCTGCTGCCGCTGCTGTATGCGCGCAAGGCGGCAACACCGGGCGGGGCACGCATCGACGGTTGTCTGCTGTTCGGCACGCCGCTGATCGCGTTCTCGCTGCAGGCGGGACTGCTGCAGGGCGAGCGCATGCCGCTGGCGCTGTGCGCGCTCGGTGTAGCCGCGCTCTACGCGGTGCTGGCACGCGTGCTGCTGGGCCGCGAGCGTCTGCACCTGCTGGCGCAGGGATACGCCATCCTCGCCGTGGGCTTTGCCACGCTGGCGGTGCCGCTGGCGTTGTCGGCCAAGGCGACCGCTTCGGTGTTCGCGCTGGAAGGCGCCGGTCTGGTCTGGCTGGGCCTGATGCAGCAGCGCCGGCTGGCGTGCTGGGCCGGTATCGGCCTGCAGCTGGCTGCTGCGCTGGCCATGTTGCTGGGGGTCAGCCGGGTGTATCCGCTCGATACGATGGCCATCGCCAATGCCGGTTTCATGGGCGCACTGCTGATCGCGCTGGCCGGTTTCGCCACCGCCTGGCTGTACCGCGGCGCGGGGCGGTTGCCTGTCGCCACCATGGCCTACGTCTGGGGCCTGGCCTGGTGGCTGGGCAATATCACCCTGGAGATCGGCAACTTCATCGATCCTGGCAGCCGCCTGCATGCGCTGCTGCTGATGCTGGGCGTCACCGGCTGGCTTGCCGCCGAGGTACAGCGGCGTGTACCGGCACTGGCGTTGTCGCTGACCACGCTGGGTGGCTTCGTGCTGGCCTTCCCGGTGGCGTTTGCGCAGGTGGCCGAGTACGGCCAGCCGTTCGCCGGATACGGTGGCTGGACGTGGCTGCTGTTCGCGTTGCTGGGCATCCGCAGCCTGCTGTGTCTGCGCGCCGGCAACGGCCCGCTGGCCGGTATGGCGCAACTGGCCTGGTGGCTGCTGTGGCCGACGGTGCTGTCGCTGCTGGCCTGGCATATCGGCGAGCGCTTCACCCTTGCCGAAGGCTGGGTGGGCCTGCTGCTGGCGCTGCCGTGGCTGCTGCTGGCGGTCGTGTCGATGCGGCGCTGGAGGTGGCTGGAGCTGCCGCTGGGTGAGGCCTTCGGCCGCTACAAGCCGGTGCTGCAGACGGTGGTGTTCGCCGCTCTCGGGTTGTGGTGGCTGGGCGCGCTGGGCAGCACCGCAAGTGCGGCGCCATTGCCGTGGATCGTGCTGTTCAATCCGCTGGAACTGGCGCAGGTGGCGGTACTGGTGCTGGCTGCGCTGTATCTGTGGCAGGACCGTGGCGGGCGCATCGTGCCGGCGCAACTGGTCGGCATGGCGCTGGCGGCACTGGTGCTGGTGACGGTGATGACATTGCGGGCGGTACATCACTGGGGCGGCGAGCCGTGGAGCGAGCGCCTGATCGGCACGCAGCTGGCGCAGACCAGCCTGACCGTGGTGTGGAGCCTGCTGGGCGTGATCGGCTGGGTGTCCGGTTCGCGGCGCGGGCAGTGGGGACTGTGGCTGGCCGGCGCGATCCTGATGGGCGTGGTGCTGGCCAAGCTGCTGCTGGTGGACCGCGGCAACCTAGGCGACCTGCTCGGCATTGGCGCGTTCATCGCCTATGGCCTGCTGTGTACGCTGGTGGGCTGGCTGGCGCCGGCGCCGCCACGGCGCGTGCTGACAAACCAGAACAACGATGGGGAAGTGTCCGCATGATCAAGCGTCTGCTGTGGCTGGCACTGCTGCCGATGAGTGCGCAGGCCGCCGATGATTTCGCCCGGCAATGGCCGTTGCAGCTGTCGCAGGCCGACGCCGGTGCCTATCGCGTGACGCTCGATGCGCCGGTCTACGCCGCCGCCTACTGGCGCGACCTGCGCGATGTGCGGGTGATCGACGCCGACGGCAGGCCGGTGGCCAGCGCGGTCTATGCGGCGGACACGCCGGTGTCGGCTCCGTTGCGCACGGTGGAACTGCAATGGTTCGCATTGCCGGCAGCGGCGACCAGCGCCGATGACGATCTCAGCGTGGTGGTGGAGCGTGACGCTCGCGGCCGGCTGCTGTCGATCCGCAACGCAATCGCCGGCAACACCGGTGCGGCCGACCCGATATGGCTGGTCGATCTCGGTGACGACGCTGGTCGGCTGCGTGCGTTGAGCGTGGACTGGGCCGATCCCGATGCGACGCTGGACTTGGGCTACCGGCTGGAGGGCAGTGACGACCTGCGTGGCTGGCAGGTGCTCGATCCACAGGTGCGCCTGCTGCAGTTGAACAACCAGGGCCGCGCCCTGCGCAACAACCGCATCAAGGTGCATAGCGATCTGCGCTACCTGCGGCTGGTGCCGTTGCAGCGTGCGGGCGCCCCGGCGCTCCGTGGCCTGCGCGGCGAACTGGCCGATGTGCGGGACAGTGGCGACTGGCAATGGCAGGAGCTGCAGGCCGAGGCCGGTGGCAACGGCAAAGACGGCTATCTCTACCGTTTGCAGGGGCGGCTGCCGGTACAGCGGCTGGATGTGCGGATGCCGGCCAACAGCGCGGTGAGCTGGACGGTCTCCACCGGTGATCCGGATCGTCCCGCCGCCGATGACCGCACACCGCAGTGGCGACCGCTGATCCGCGGCTGGAATGCCTGGAGCCTGAGCGAGGGCGGCACGCAGCAGTACTCGGCACCACTGGAAACCTCCGGCGTCATCAGCGACCGCCAGTGGCGGCTGCAGGCCGAGCCGGGCGCCGCGCCTGCGCAGGCACCGTTGCTGCGGCTGGGCTACCGGCCGGGCAGCGTGGTGTTCCTCGCCCAGGGCCGCGCGCCCTACCTGCTGGTGGCGGGTAGCGCCAATGCCGGCGCCGTGCAGGCCACGCTGGACCCGATGCTCGATGCATTGCGCGCGCGCAACGGCGCGCAGTGGCAACCGCCTGTGGCGGCATTGGGCGAGGGCGCGGTGCGTGCCGGTGACGTCGCCTACCAGCCGGCCAGGCCGCCGCGTGACTGGAAGAACCTGCTGCTGTGGGCGGTGCTGGTGCTCGGCGCGCTGCTGGTGGCGGGATTTGCGTTCAGCCTGATCCGCAGTGGCCGGAAAGATGGCACGGATACGCAGCCGTGACAGGTATCGGTTCGGGCCAGCAATCGGAGCGCGGATGAAGATTCCAGTTCTTAAGCGATCCCAGGAAAGAGCGCTGCTGATGTCACTGCTGGGCGGTATCCACACGACAGTCGACAACAGTGTTTACAGCCGGGCGAAACGGTTTCTGGCTTCGTTTCTGTTGTCGATGTCCGTGCCGGTCCTGATGCTTTTCGCCTTGCGGATTGGAGGGGGCTGGGGCGCGGCAACCGTGGTCGTGGCACTGGTCATGGGTTTTCTGATTGCGCGCTTTCTGTACCGTTTTTCAGCGGCCAGGCACTGGGCGGTGATCGCGCGCAGTCTTGATCGGCGCGAGATCGAGCGACGGCTTCAAGAGCTGGATGCGCAGTTGCCCAAGCGGTGACTCGTATTGCTGCATCAGTTCC
This sequence comes from Stenotrophomonas sp. JC08, assembly GCF_052180205.1. Lineage (NCBI taxonomy): Bacteria > Pseudomonadati > Pseudomonadota > Gammaproteobacteria > Lysobacterales > Lysobacteraceae > Stenotrophomonas > Stenotrophomonas sp. JC08. The sequence continues at coordinate 769,872 of NZ_CP197473.1, forward strand.
GGATGAAATCCCGTCGCAGCAAGCCGTAGAAAGCGGTATCGCAGAGCTCGCCGTTGACGAACCAGCGTTCGCGCAGCAGCCCTTCGCGCACGAAACCCAGCTTCTCCAGCAGGTGGCATGAAGCGGTGTTGCGCGGGTCGGTATCGGCCTCCACGCGGCGCAGCTGCAGCCCGTCGAACAGGTAGCCCAGGATCAGCCGCAACGCTTCGCTGGCCAGCCCGCGGCCGTGCCAGTCGCGGTGCAGGCTGTAGCCGATTTCGGCACGACCCTGATCCGGGTTGAGCGCGAACACCGCGCTGCTGCCGATCAGCCGGTCGCTTTGCGCATCGGCAATCGCCCAGATGAGGATGTCCTGCTCGCGGCGCTGGCGCTGGATGTCGGCGACCTTGGCCTCGGCCTGGGCCAGTTCCGTCCACGCCGGATAGCTCCAGTAGCGCATCACCTGCGGATCGCTGTGGATGGCGAACAGCGCAGGCGCGTCCTCGCTGCGCACCTCGCGCAGCCGTAGCCGGGGACTGCTCAACTCGGGTTGGGGCAAGCGGATGCGCATCGGAAGAAACCTTCAGGTTTACCCCGGTTGCCGGGGCGGGCGAGAATGGCGGTTTCCCCCACTTTGCGGAGCAGATCCTGCCATGTCCATCGTTCGCATGACCGACCTCGACCTTTCCGGCAAGCGCGTATTGATCCGCCAGGATCTGAACGTGCCGATCGACGAGAACGGCAGGATCACCTCCGAACAGCGCATCACCGCCTCGCTGCCGACGCTGAAGCTGACGCTGGAAGCCGGCGCCGCGGTGTTGGTGACCTCGCATCTGGGCCGTCCGAAGGAAGGCGTGTGGAGCCAGGCCGATTCGCTGGCGCCGGTGGCCGCGCGCCTGTCCGAGCTGCTGGGCGTGGACGTGCCGCTGGTCAAGGACTGGGTGGACGGCGTCGACGTGGCCCCGGGCAAGATCGTGCTGCTGGAAAACTGCCGCATGAACGTGGGCGAGAAGGCCGACGATGAGGCGCTGTCGAAGAAGTACGCCGCGCTGTGCGACGTGTTCGTGATGGACGCCTTCGGCACCGCGCACCGCGCCCAGGCCTCGACCCATGGCGTGATCCGCTTCGCCCCGGTGGCCGCCGGCGGCCCGCTGCTGATGGCCGAGCTGGATGCGCTGGACAAGGCGCTGGCCAACCCGGCGCGTCCGCTGCTGGCGATCGTGGCCGGCTCCAAGGTCTCGACCAAGCTGGAGCTGCTGTCCAGCCTGGTCGGCAAGGTCGACCAGTTGATCGTCGGTGGCGGCATCGCCAACACCTTCATCGCCGCCAACGGCCATGGCGTGGGCAAGTCGCTGGTCGAGAACGACCTGCTCGACACCGCGCGCAAGATCGACGCCGATGCCAAGGCGCGCGGCGCTGAAATCCCGCTGCCGACCGACGTGGTGGTGGCCCCGGCCTTCGCCGCCGACGCCCCGGCCACGGTCAAGGCGGTGGATGCGGTCGACGCCGAGGACATGATCCTGGACATCGGCCCGCAGACCGCTGCGCGCTACGCCGAACTGATCGCCAAGGCCGGCACCGTGGTGTGGAACGGCCCGGTCGGCGTGTTCGAGTTCGACGCTTTCGGCAAGGGCACCGAGGCACTGGCCCGTGCCATCGCCAGCTCGCAGGCGTTCTCGATTGCCGGCGGCGGTGACACCCTCGCGGCGGTGGACAAGTACGGCATCGCCAAGGAAGTGAGCTACATCTCCACCGGCGGTGGCGCGTTCCTGGAATTCCTGGAAGGCAAGACCTTGCCGGCCGTCGCGGCGCTGGAGGCCCGCGGATCGTGAGCCGCGATGTGCTGTTCTTCGATCTCGACGGCACCCTGATCCAGTCGTCCGAAGGCGTTACCCGCTGCGTGGCCTATGCGCTGGAAAAGATGGGCCAGCCGGTGCCGGCGATGCCCGAGCTGCGCAAGTGGATCGGGCCGGCACTGCGCACCAGCTTCGCCCCGGTTTTCGGTGATACGGAACGGGTCGAGCGGGCGGTGGCGCTGTACCGCGAGCGTTTCGAGAGCGATGGCTGGAAGGAATATGAGCTGTACCCGGGCATCGAGGCGGTGGTGCGTTCGCTGAAGGCCGACGGTCACCGTATGGCGATCGTTACCGCCAAGACCGAGTCGCACGCGCAGCGCATCGTCGAGCATCTGCCGTTCGGCGACTGCTTCGAGGATGTCACCGGTGCCAGCCTCGACAGTGCGCGCAGCCACAAGCCGCAGCTGGTGGGCGAGGCGTTGCGCCGCCTGTCGTTGCAGCCGGAGCAGTGCTGGATGATCGGCGACCGGCGCATGGATATCGAAGGTGCACGCCATCACGGCATGCGCAATATCGGTGTGCTGTGGGGCTTCGGTGGCCGCGAGGAGCTGCAGGCGGCCGGTGCGCATGCGCTGGCGGCGACGCCGGATGAGCTGGTGACGCTGCTGCGCGCGTGATTGCCAGGCAGTCCGCTGGCCGCCGCCTGGCAGGCACGGCCAGTGGCGTACAGGTGGCGGTCGGGGCGCCGGCCCATCGTCGTGCCCATGCCGGTTCCGCAGCCGCCATTTTTGCCGTCGGGACGGCCGCCCCGGCAAGACACCGGTGGATTTTCCAGTGGCGGGCTGATGTCCCGGGCCGGGCGCCTGCTCCGTGTCCATGCAGCGTTGCGGCACACCCGTCAGTCCCGCGTTGTCACTGCGTATGGTTTGTCCGGGGTGCCTGTCCCTGCTGTCTTCTGGACAGCAGGTGACTGTCCCGGGCAAAGTTGTGGAGATATCGTTGTCATACAGTGCGTGTGCTATTTTGAGCGGTCAACAAGGGAGACTACGCACCATGATCGAACGTCAGCGCCGTACCAAGATCCTCGCCACCCTCGGTCCTGCAACCGATGCACCCGGGGTACTGGACGATCTGTTCCGCGCCGGCGTGAACGTGGTGCGCCTCAACTTCTCCCATGGCGATCCGTCCGGCCAGGCCAAGCGCGCGGCCGACGTGCGCGCCGCCGCGCAGCGGGTGGGCGTGGAAGTGGGCATCCTGGCCGACCTGCCGGGTCCGAAGATCCGCATCGAGCGCTTTGCCCAGGGCAAGGTCCAGCTCAAGGCCGGTGACCGTTTCGACCTGGTCGCCTCGGTCGATGCCCCGGCCGGTGATGCCAGCCAGGTCGGCGTGAGCTACCTGGGCCTGCCGCAGGACGTGGCCCCGGGTGATGTGCTGCTGCTGGACGACGGCCTGATGCAATTGCAGGTGGTCGAGGTGCAGGGCGAGCGCATCATCAACACCGTGCTCAACGATGGCGTGCTGTCCGACCGCAAGGGGCTCAACAAGCAGGGCGGCGGCCTGTCGCTGGGCGCGCTGACCGAGCGTGACAAGGAATTGATCGGCATCGTCGCCAAGATCGGCGTGGACTTCATCGCCGTGTCGTTCTGCCGCAACGCGCAGGACATGAACGATGCGCGCGATATCGCCCGTTCGCACGGCTGCGATGCCGCGCTGGTGTCGAAGATCGAGCGCACCGAGGCGATCGAGAACCTGGAAGAGATCGTCGGGGCCAGCGATGTGGTGATGGTGGCCCGTGGTGACCTCGGCGTGGAGATCGGCGATGCCGAACTGCCGGGCCTGCAGAAGAAGATCATCAAGGCCTCGCTGGCGCAGAACAAGGTGGTGATCACCGCCACGCAGATGCTGCAGTCGATGGTCGAAAGCCCGATCCCGACCCGCGCCGAGGTGCTGGACGTGGCCAACTCGGTGATCGACGGCACCGACGCGGTGATGCTGTCGGCCGAAACCGCCGCCGGCGCGTATCCGGTCAAGGCGGTCGAGGCGATGGCCCGCATCTGCCTGGGCGCCGAGCGCCAGTTCCAGACCGAAACCGACTTCAACGCCTCGCCGCGCAACCTGCAGCGCGCCGACCAGGCGATCGCCATGGCGACGATGTTCCTGTCCCAGCACGTGGGCGTGCGCGCGATAGTGGCGATGACCGAGTCCGGCGGCACCGCGCGCTACCTGTCGCGCTTCCGTGCCAAGGCACCGATCTTCGCGGTGACCCGCCACGACGGCGCGCGCCGGCAGATGGCACTGATGCGTGACGTGTTCCCGATCAACTTCGACAGCCGCGGGCTGACCCCGCGCGAAGCCGCCCGTGGCGCGATCCGCCTGCTGGTCGATGCCGGGCAGCTGCAGGCCGGCGATCGCGTGGTGTTCACCAGTGGCGAGCACATGGAAACGCTGGGCGCCACCAATACCCTGCGTCTGCTGGAAGTCGGCGCCGATGGACGCGCCTGCGGTCTCGGCGAGCTCTGACACTCCAGGACATGCTCCGGCCATGCGTCTGGCCGGAGCAGACAGGGCTTGTCCTGCTGGCGGCGTATTGAAAGCGGTTGCGAGTCTTGCGGATGACAAGTCCGCAAGCAGGACCGGCTATAATCGCGGTTTTCCCGCACTCCGTCACAGGTAAAGACATGAGCATCGAACTGCTGGCTGAAACCGCCCAGGCCATGGTCGCCTCGGGCAAGGGCATCATCGCCATTGACGAATCCACCGGCACCATTGCCAAGCGTTTCGCCAGTGTCGGCATCGAGAACACGGAAGAGAACCGCCGTGCCTACCGTGAACTGCTGCTGACCACACCCAAGCTCAGCGAGCACATCTCCGGCGCGATCCTGTTCGATGAGACCATCCGCCAGTCGACCAAGGACGGCGTGCCGTTCGCCAAGTACATGGCCGACCACGGCATGATCCCGGGCATCAAGGTCGATACCGGTGCGCACCCGCTGGCCGGTTGCCCGGGCGAGCTGGTGACCGAAGGCCTGGACGGCCTGCGTGCGCGCCTGCAGGAGTACTACAAGCTTGGTGCCCGCTTCGCCAAGTGGCGTGCGGTGATCAATATCGGCGAGACCATTCCCTCGGGCACCTGCATCGAGGTCAACGCCCATGCGCTGGCCCGTTATGCGGCGCTGTGCCAGGAAGCCGGCCTGGTGCCGATGGTCGAGCCGGAAGTGATCATGGACGGCGACCACGACATCGAGACCTGCTACGAAGTCACCGAAGCCACCCTGCGTGCGCTGTTCGATGCGCTGTACCAGCAGAACGTGGTGCTGGAAGGCACCATCCTGAAGGCCTCGATGGTCATCGCCGGCAAGAGCTGCGAGGAGCAGGCCGATGTCGAGGAAGTGGCCGAATCGACCGTGATGTGCCTGAAGTCGGTGGTGCCGGCGATCCTGCCGGGCATCGTGTTCCTGTCCGGTGGCCAGAGCGACGAGCAGTCCACCGCCCACCTCAATGCCATGAACCAGCTGGGCAACCTGCCGTGGCCGCTGAGCTTCTCCTATGGTCGCGCCATGCAGCAGGCCGCGCTGAAGCTGTGGGCCCAGGACATGAAGGGCAATTACGCCGCCGCACAGAAGACCGTGTACGAGCGTGCCAAGGAAAACGGCCTGGCTGCGCTGGGCAAGTGGGAAGGCTGATTCCCGCCCGGGCATACGCCACTGAAGTAAAGGAAACGCCGGCCTTGTGCCGGCGTTTCCGTTTGTGCGATCCAGTGCTTGGGTGCTCAGGTGACAGGGAGCAGCCCGTGGCTGGATGGCGGCATGTCGGGTACCGGCATCTGCCCCGTCGCCGCCAGTGCCTGCTGGTAGAGCTTGAAGGCGGTGGCATTGAAGGCCACCAGGATGATCCGCAGCGGGCGTGTGTGGCTCTTCTGCCAGGTGGTGGTTTCGGTAGCCGCGATCTGCGCCGCCTGATGCAGCGGAAAGCCGTATATGCCGCAGCTGATGGCTGGAAACGCGATCGACTCCAGGCCCATCTGTGCGGCCAGTCGCAGCGATTGCCAGTAGCAGTTGGCCAGCAGCGCCGCCTCGTCATGTTGGCCCTCGCGCCACACCGGGCCGACGGTGTGGAATACGTAGCGGGCGGGCAGGCCGTGGCCACCGGTGGCCCGTACTTCCCCGGTCGGGCAGCGCACGCCGGGCCGCAGCTCCGGCAGCCGTTCGCATTCGGCCAGCAGGCCGGGGCCGGCGGCCTGGTGGATCGCCCCATCCACGCCACCGCCGCCCAACAGCGTCGGGTTGGCCGCATTGACGATCACGTCAACGTCCAACCCGGTGATGTCGCCTTGCCAGACTTCGATGCCCATGCGCTGATCTTCCACTGCCCTGTATGAGAAATGCGTGAGGGCCACCGGGTGCAGGCAGGCCGGCGGGCAGTGTGTCTGCGGGGTGTCTCAAAGCCTGCGATCGCTTGTGGGTGGCGGACAGCGCCGTTTTGATGGAAAGCCGATTGCCGGGAATCGAGGGCAATCTTTGCGGCAGGCTCACGGCAATGGCCGGCCTTTCCACCTGCACGCCCTTTCACCATCCACCGGGGTGGTCCCTATCGCCCACGCCGCTCCCTTGAAGCGCCAATGGAGATGGTCGGCCCGCGTCGATCATCCATTTCCAGCCCCGGTAGCGTGTGCCGGGAATGGTCGGATGGGCCGGCAATTGGAGCCGGGCTTGTCGAGCTGATTGCCGGCGTCATGCCGGCGGTAAACGCGACGGCTACCAGGAGGCGGCCGTCGTGATGCAACCGGTGGGGGCCGACGCTTACGGCAGCCCGGCCAGCCAGTCGTCGTCGCTGCCTTCGTTGACGTCGGCGAACAGCGGGGTGGAGAAGTAGCGCTCGCCGGTATCGGGCAGCATCGCCAACACCACCGAGCCGGCCGGTGCGGTCGCGGCCACTTCCAGTGCGGTGGCGGCGGTGGCGCCGGCGGAGATGCCGACGAAGATGCCTTCCTCGGCGGCCAGCTGGCGCGAGACTTCGATCGCGCGCTCGTCCTGGATGCTGCGCAGTTCATCGTAGGCGCCACGGTTGAGCACCTCCGGCACGAAGTCCGGGGTCCAGCCCTGGATCTTGTGCGGCTTCCATTCATCGCCCTTGAGCAGGGCCGCGCCGGCCGGTTCGGTGGCGATGATGCGCGTATCCGGGCGGGCGACCTTCAGCACCTCGCCGACGCCGGTGAGGGTGCCGCCGGTGCCCCAGCCGCTGACGAAGTAGTCCAGGCGCTTGCCGGCGAAGTCGCGCAGGATCTCGGCGGCGGTGGTGTTGCGGTGGTAGGCCGGGTTGGCCGGGTTGGCGAACTGGCTGGCCAGGAACCAGCCATGTTTGGCGGCCAGTTCCCTGGCCTTTTCGACCATGCCGGTGCCGCGTGCGGCAGCCGGGGTCAGGATCACCTTGGCGCCATAGGCGCGCATCGCCTTGCGGCGTTCGATCGAGAAGGTTTCGGTCATCACCGCCACGAACTTGTAGCCGCGCGCCGCCGCGACCATGGCCAGGGCCACGCCGGTATTGCCGGAGGTGGCCTCGACGATGGTGTCGCCGGGCTTGAGCACGCCGCGCTGCTCGGCATCGAGCACGATTGCCAGCGCCAGGCGGTCCTTCACCGAGCTGCCGGGGTTGAACGATTCGACCTTGACGTAGACCTCGACGCCGGCCGGGGCGAGCCGGTTGAGTTTGATCACCGGCGTGTTGCCGATGGTGTCCAGGATGCTGTTGTAGATGGCCATGGGGGTTCTCCGGGAAGAAAGTCAGGCAGCGTCGGCCAGTGTCGGTGGCGACGTCTGTGCGGAAAGTGAGGAAAAGGTTTCAGGCGCGTGCAAGGGCGGGGCGCCGAACCAGTGCAGTTCATCGGCCAGCGCCGCCACCTCGCCGACCACCAGCAGCGCCGGCGACTGCACCCGGTGCTGCTGCGCGGTATCGGGCAGGGTATTCAGTTGTCCGCGGACGACACGCTGGTCGCTGCGCGAGCCGTTCTCGACCAGCGCGAACGGGGTGCTGGCCGGCAGGCCGGCAGCCAGCAGGTGCTGGCGGATCTTCTCCAGCGCCGCCACGCCCATGTAGAACACCAGGGTCTGGCGCGGCGCGGCCAGCGCCGGCCAGTCCAGCGTGTCCAGCGAATCGCGGCAGTGGGCGGTGACCAGCCGCAGCTGCTGGGCGTGGTCGCGATGGGTCAGGGGGATGCCGGCATAGGCGGCGCAGGCCAGTGCCGCGGTGATGCCGGGCACCACCTGGTAGGGAATGCCGTGCGTGCGCAGGAACTGCAGCTCCTCGCCGCCGCGACCGAATACGAACGCATCGCCGCCTTTGAGCCGTACCACCTGTCGGCCGGCACGGGCATGTTCCAGCATCAGCGCGTGGATATGCTCCTGCGCGGTGCTGTGGCCCTGCGCGGATTTTCCGACCTCGATGAAGTCGGCATCACGGCGCGCCAGTTGCAGTACCTCGGCACTGACCAGGCGGTCATGCAGGATCACGTCGGCACGGTTGAGTGCATGCAGGGCATTGAGCGTGAGCAGGCCGGGATCGCCCGAGCCGGCACCGACCAGTACCACCGAGCCGGCCGTGGCGGTGGGCGCATCGGCCATTTCCTGCAGCAGCCGGGCCTCGGCGGCATCGTCCTGGCGACGGCGCAGCAGGTCCAGCAACGGACCTTCGATCAGGCGGTCGAAAAACTGGCGGCGGGCGCCCATGTCGGGGAAGCGCTTGCGGATCGCCGCGCGCCTGTGGCCGACCAGTGTGGCCAGTTGCCCCCAGGCCTGGTCGAACATCAGCTCGATCCGGCGGCGGACATGGCGGGCGACCATCGGTGCGCCGCCACCGCTGGAAATGGCGATCTGCAACGGCCCGCGCTCGACCACCGCCGGGACATGGAAGGCGGAGAGGGCGGCGTCGTCGACCACATTGGCAAACAGGCGGTGCTGATGGGCGGCAGCGGCCACGGCCTGGTTGGTGATGGCGTCATCGGTGGCGGCGATCACCAGCCAGATGTCATCGGCCAGCCAGTGTTCGCTGAAGCTCCCCTGCAGCCACTGGATGCGCAGGTTGCGGGCCATCGCCTGCAGCGCCGGGCCCAGTTGGGGGGCGCCGACACGCGGCAGGGCACCGGCGCGCAGCAGCGCCTGGATCTTGCGCTCGGCCACCGCGCCGCCCCCCACCACCAGTACGGCGCGGCCACGCAGGTCGGCAAACAGCGGGAACAGGGCGGTATCCAAGATCGGTGCGGGGGAGGGTGGGGAGGGAGCGGATGACCGTACTGCCGCCGGCAAATCGCCGGAAATGACTTGCGCCACCTTGCATATGACTTTCGGTTATAAGATGGGCCGGCAATTTGACCTACATTCGTCTGCCTGCCACCAGCGGTGTTTTTCCACTTGCGATGACCCTCACCCAACTGCGCTACCTGGTCGCCATTGCCGACGCCGAGCTGAACATCACGTTGGCCGCGACGCGCGTGCATGCCACCCAGCCGGGGTTGTCCAAGCAGCTCAAGCAGCTGGAGGACGAACTCGGCTTCCTGCTGTTCGTGCGCAAGGGGCGCAGCCTGGATTCGGTGACGCCGGCCGGTGAGGAAGTGATCGTCCGCGCCCGTGCGGTGCTGGCCGAGGCCAACAACATCCGCACCTATGCCGCCAACCAGCGCGGGGAAAGCCAGGGTCAGCTGATCCTCACCACCACCCATACCCAGGCGCGCTTCGTGCTGCCGCCGGCGGTGGCGCGGATCAAGCAGGGCTATCCGCAGGTCAGCGTGCACCTGCAGCAGGCCGCCGAAAGCGATGCGCTGGACCTGCTCAGCCAGGGCGATGCCGATATCGCCATCATCAGTACCGCCGGCAGCGAGCCGAGCACCGGCATCGCCGTGCCGCTGTTCCGCTGGCGGCGGCTGGTGCTGGTGCCCAAGGGGCATCCGCTGGACCGGGCCGGCAAGGCGCCGGACATGGCGGCGCTGGCCGCCCATCCGCTGATCAGCTACGAATCCTCGACTCGGCCGAGTTCGTCATTGCGGCGCGCGTTTGCCGCACAGAACCTGGAGCCGGATCTGGCGCTGACCGCGCTGGATGCGGACCTGATCAAGACCTATGTACGCACCGGGCTGGGCGTGGGCCTGCTGGCGGAAATGGCGGTCAGCGCCAATGACGGCGACCTGCGTGCGTGGCCGGCGCCGGCGGCCATTCCCGAGTGCATCGCCTGGGCGGTATTGCCGCGTGAGCGGGTGTTGCGCGATTACGCACTGGAACTGGTGCATGTGCTGGCCCCGCAGATCGACAAGCGCGACCTGCGGCGCGTGCTGGACGGTAACCAGGAGGCCGACTGGCCCACGCCGCCGAGCTGGGAATCGCTGACCCAGACCATCACCAGCTGAGGCAGGCTATGTGGATGACGGCAACGGCGGCAGGCCGTTGTCGGGGTGATGAGCTGGCGCGGAACCCTCGGCCTGTGCAAATGGCGGTACATGCCGCTCCACTTTGCCGGACACCGCAGCTGACTGCGGCACTCGGTCGCAGGGGCAAACCGGGCGTGCATCTTTAAACTGCACATGTGATCCGTATTCCGCACCTGCAGCGTTGGATGTTGTGGCTCGCGCTGGCGGCCACCCTGCTGATGGCATTGGCGCCGGTGCTCAGTCGCGCATTGCAGGCAATGCCGCCACCGGGCAGCCATGCCGGGCTGGTGCAGGATCACCTTGCGCATGGGGCCGGCTCCCATCACATGGCCGGCGAAGAGCGTTTGGGCACACCGTCCGGTCCGCATGCCGCCCATGGCGAAGTGTGCGACTACTGCACCATGGCCTCGCGGCTGCTGCCGTGGCTGGCGGTGCTGCTGGTACTGCTGCCACTGTGCGCCCGCCTGTCCGTCCATCCGCCACGTGCGACGACCCTTCCTGCCAGTGTCCGCTGGCCGGCACATCCACCGCGCGGACCCCCCGCGTTCTCCTGACGATCCGCTTCCTTCCATTCCACCACCTGCCGCCTGTCCGGCGGTACGTGGACTGTCGTCCCGGAGAACCTGATGAATTCCGTTTCCCGAATGCCGGTCATCCCGGCGTGCCTGGCCGCTGCAGTGTGCCTGGCCCTGTTTCCGTACCGTGCCCATGCCGAGGAGTCGGCATCGATCAAGACGCTGGACACGCTGGTCGTCACCAGCGCGGCCCCGGCCTCGCCGCTGAACTGGGTCACCGATCCGCGCCTGCCGCGGCAACCGGTGCCGGCCAGTGATGGCGCCGATTACCTGAAGACCGTTCCCGGTTTTTCCGCCATCCGCAATGGCGGCACCAATGGCGATCCGGTGCTGCGCGGCCTGTCCGGCTCACGCCTGAACATCCTCAGCAACGACGGCAGCCTGATCGGTGCCTGCCCGTCGCGCATGGACAACCCGCTGTCCTACATCGCCCCGGAAACCTACGACCGGCTGACCGTCATCAAGGGCCCGCAGAGTGTGCGCTGGGGCGCGGGCGCCTCGGCCGGCACGGTGCGCTTTGAACGTGACCTGCCGCGCTTCGATACGCCGGGCATGGAGTTGCAGGCCAGCGCACTGGGTGGCTCCAACAACCGCAACGACCAGATGCTCGATGCCAGCTTCGGCAGCAGCCCCGGGTACGTGCGGGTGAGCGGCAACCGTTCCGAAGCCGACGACTACCGCGACGGCAATGGCGAGGTGGTGCCGTCGCGCTGGCACAAGTGGAATGCCGACGCCGCCATCGGCTGGACGCCCGATGCCGATACCGTGCTCGAGCTCAACGCCGGCACCGGCGACGCATTGGCCCGCTATGCCGGCCGTGGCATGGACGGTGCATCGTTCAAGCGCAGCAGCTACGGCCTGCGTTTCGAGCGCGGCAACCTGCCCGGGGCATGGGACAAGCTGCAGGCCAATCTGTACAGCAACACCGCCGACCACGTGATGGACAACTACACGCTGCGCCAGCCCAATCCGCACGGCAGCATGCCGAGGGCGATGGCCTCGAACGTGGAGCGGCGCACCAGCGGCGGCCGCATCGCCGCGGAATGGCGCTGGCCGGAAGTGGCCATCGTCGCCGGCATCGATGCCCAGGACAGCCGTCACCGCAAACGCCGCGGCATGCGTGGCGTCTGGCAGCAGCTGCCGTGGATGCGCGATGCCGACCTGCGCAATCACGGTGCATTCGCCGAGCTGACCTTCGGCGAGGACACGCCGCGGCGCTGGGTGAGCGGCCTGCGCATCGACCGCGCCGAAGCGGAGGATCTGCGCCAGACCACCGGAATGATGGGCAAGCCCAACCCCACCGCCGGGCAGCGGCGCGAGGAAACGCTGGGCAGCGGTTTCCTGCGTTACGAGCGTGACCACGGCCAGGACTGGACCTGGTATGCGGGCCTGGGCCACAGCGAGCGCATGCCCGACTACTGGGAGCTGTTCTCGGCCGATGCCGGCCCGGCCGGCAGTGCCAATGCCTTTGCCGGGGTGAAGCCGGAAAAGACCACCCAGCTCGACCTCGGCCTGCAGTTCCGTACGCGCACGCTGGACGGGTGGGTCTCGGCCTATGCCGGGCAGCTGCAGGACTACATCCTGTTCACCTATCGCAGTGGCGGCATGATGGGCAGCAGCACCGCGGCCGGCAATGTCGATGCGCGGATCGCCGGTGCCGAGGCAGGGCTGGAATGGCGGCCCGTCCAGGGCTGGAAGCTGGGCGGTACGCTGGCCTACGCCTGGGGCGAGAACCGCGATGGAAACCGGCCGCTGCCGCAGATCCCGCCGCTGGAGGGACGTTTCAGTGCCAGCTGGGAGCACGCGCGCTGGTCCACTGGCGCCCTGCTGCGGGTGGTGGGGCGGCAGAACCGGGTGGCGCTGGACGAGGGCAACGTGGTCGCGCGTGATCTCGGTCCCAGTGCCGGGTTTGCCACCTTCTCGCTCAACGCCGCCTACCGCATCAGCGACCGCCTGCGTGCCAGTGCCGGTGTGGACAACCTGTTCGACCGCGCCTATGCCGAGCACCTGAACCTGGCCGGCAGCGCCGACTTCGGCTTCCCCGCCGATCCGGTGCGGATCAACGAGCCGGGTCGCAGTGTCTGGCTGAAGCTGGATTACCGCATGTAACGCAGGAGCGGATCAGGAACGGGCGAAGCAGGAGCCGGGAACGGGGCGGAGCAGGTGCAGGGCGGGGTGGTGGACTGCTTCCATTCATTCCCTGTTTCTCTCCGCCCGGTCCCCGCCTTCAGATTTCCTCGTGCAACCCGCACTCGCGCTTGAGGCCGAAGAAACGGGTGTCCTCCTCGCGCATGCCCGGCTCCCAGCGGCGGGTGGTGTGGGTGTCGCCGATGGAGACATAGCCCTGCTCCCACAGCGGGTGGTAGGGCAGCTCGTGCTGCTTGAGGTAGCGCCACACGTCGCGGTCGTTCCAGTCGGCGATCGGGTTGACCTTCCAGCGGCCGTCGCGCTTCTGCAGGATCGGCGTGCCGCTGCGGCTGCCCGATTGCGCGCGGCGCAGGCCGGTGAACCAGGTGCCGGCCTGCAGCTCGGCGAGCGCGCGCTTCATCGGCTCGACCTTGCGCAGGTTGTTGTACTGCTCGATGCCGACCAGTCCCTGCTCCCACAGCCGGCCATGGCGTGCTTCCATCCATGCGCGGCTGACCAGCGGCCGGTACACCTTTAGGTTGAGCTGCAGGCGCTCGGCCAGTTCATCGGCGAAGCGGTAGGTTTCCGGGAACAGGTAGCCGGTATCGACCAGGATCACCGGAATGTCCGGTTGCTGGCGGCTGAGCAGGTGCAGGGTCACCGCCGACTGCGCGCCGAAGCTGGAGGACAGCACGTGCGTGCCGGGGGCGTTTTTCAGTGCCCACTGCACGCGCGCCTGCGCGTCCATCGTTTCAAGCTGCAGGTTGAGCGCGGCGATGGCTTCGGGCGGTGCGCTGGCGGCCTCGCGGGGATCGGCTGGGAGGGCACTCATGGCTGCAGTTCCACTGGAATCTGGCGATAGGTCGGGTAGGGCGGCAGTTCGACAATGCCGGCGCGGTGCAGGAAGTCACCGAAGCGCTCGCCGGTCTCGCGTTCACCGGCATAACGGGCCAGCAGCGGCTCCAGCGCCTCCAGGATCTGCGCCTCGGTGATGTTGTCGCGGTACAGCGTGTTCAGGCGCTGGCCGCGGTGGTCGCCACCGAGGAACAGGTTGTAGCGGCCCGGTGCCTTGCCGACCAGCGCGATCTCGGCCAGGTACGGGCGCGAGCAGCCGTTGGGGCAGCCGGAAATGCGCAGCAGGATCGGTGCCTCGCGCAGGCCGTGTCTGTCCAGCAGCGGCTCCAGCACGCCGAGGAAGCCGGGCAGGTAGCGTTCGGCCTCGGCCATCGCCAGCGCGCAGGTCGGCAGCGCGACGCAGGCCACGGCGGTGCGCTCGATCGCGGTGGGGGCGTTGTTCTCGCGATCCAGCGTGTGTTCGGCGACCAGCGCATCGATCCGCGCGCGCTGCGCGGCGGGTACGCCGGCGATGATCACGTTCTGGTTGGCGGTCATGCGGAACTCGCCTTCGTGCACCTTGGCGATCTCGCGCAGGCCGGTCAGCAACGGCCGGCCGGCGGTGTCGGCGATGCGCCCGCAGGGCAGTGACAGGGTCAGGTGCCACAGGCCGTCCTCGCCTTCGATCCAGCCGAAACGGTCGCCGTTGTGCTCGAAGTGGAACGGCCGTGCCGGCTGCAGGCTGAAGCCGGCGCGCTGCTGCATCATCGCCACGATTTTTTCCGAACCGTGGTCGTCGATGGTGTACTTGAAGCGCGCATGCTTGCGCTCGATCCGGTCGCCGAGGTCGCGCTGCACGGTGATCGCCGCTTCGGCGATGGCCAGGGTCTGTTCGGGGGTGACGAAGCCGATCACGTTGCCCACGCGCGGATAGTGCGCGGCGATGCCGTGGCTGGCGCCCATGCCGCCGCCGATGGCGACGTTGAAGCCGGCCAGGTTGCCGCTGCCGTCGACGATGGCGATCAGGCCCAGGTCGTTGGCGAACACGTCCACGTCGTTGTACGGAGGCACCGCCACGGCGATCTTGAACTTACGCGGCAGGTAGGCATCGCCGTAGATCGGCTCGTGCTCCACGCCACTTTCGGCCACCTTTTCCTCATCCAGCCAGATTTCGTAATAGGCGCGGGTGGCGGGCTTGAAGTGCAGCGACAGCCGCTGCGCCCAGTCGTGTACCTGCGCATGCAGCGCCGACTGCAACGGATTGCTGGCGGCCAGCACGTTGCGGTTGACGTCGCCGCAGGCGGAGATGGTGTCCATCGCCGCGGAATTGATCGCCTGCATCGTCGCCTTCAGCTCGCGCTTGATGACGCCGTGGATCTGGAAGGTCTGGCGGGTGGTCACGCGCAGCGAGTGATTGGCGTAGGTGGTGGCGATCTGGTCCAGCTTGAGCCACTGCTGCGGCGTGAACACGCCGCCCGGCGCACGGATGCGGATCATGAACTGGTGGGCCGGTTCCAGTTTCTGCCGGCGGCGCTCGTCGCGCAGGTCGCGGTCGTCCTGCTGGTAGCTGCCGTGGAACTTGATGGTGCGCTGGTCCTCGAACGACAGCGAGCCGGTGGTGGCGTCCAGCAGGTCCTCGGCGATGTTGCCGCGCAGGCGCCGGCTGTCGAGCTTGATCTTTTCTACGGAAGGATGGGACATGGTCGTGGGGTGTCTGCGCCTGTGGCTGGTGGAGGAGCGACGTCGGTCGCGGAGGCTTTCCCGGCAACCCCCGGTCGCGGCTGGCGCCGCTGCTGCAGGGGTTGGAAGGGGTCAGTAGACGTCGCGGGCGTAGCGGCCTTCGCGCTGCAGGCCGGACAGGTAGTCGCTTGCGGCTTCGGCATCACCCCCGTTGTGCGCGGCGATGACCTCCAGCAGCGTGGCATGCACGTCCTTGCCCATGCCGATGGCACCGCACACGTACAGGTGCGCACCGTTCTGCAGCCAGTCGTACAGGTCACGGCCGCGTTCGCGCAGGCGATCCTGGACGTAGATCTTTTCGGCCTGGTCGCGGGAGAAGGCCAGGTCAAGGCGGTGCAATTCCTTGCGCTGCAGGGCGTCCTGCCACTCGACCTGATAGAGGAAGTCGCTGTTGAAATGGCGGGCGCCGAAGAACAGCCAGTTGCGGCCGCTGGCGCCGCTCTCGGCACGTTCCTGCACGAAGCCGCGGAACGGTGCGATGCCGGTGCCGGGGCCGATCATGACGATGTCGCGGCTGGCGTCGGCCGGTACCCGGAAACGCTCGTTCGGCTCGATGTACACCGGCACCTGGGCGTCTTCCGCCAGTGCGGCGAGGAAGGCGCTGGCGGCGCCGATGTGCTCGCGGCCGTGCGCGCTGTAGGCCAGCTCGTCGACGGTCAGGTGGACCTCGTCGCCCACCCGCTTGCGGCTGGAGGCGATCGAATACAGGCGATGGGTGACCGGGCGCAGCGCGGCGACCAGCGCGCTGGCGTCCCAGTCGGCCGGCCAGCGGTGCAGCACGTCGACCAGCTGGTGATCGCCGAACACGGTTGCCAGCTCGCTGCTGCGTGACGGCTCCAGCAGACCGGCCAGATCGGTATTGCCGCTGCGTTCGGCCACGGTGGCCAGCAACGGACGCGAGATACGGGTCAGCTCGCGGTGCTCGCCCAGCCACTGCGCCAGCGGCCGACTGTGGCCGTCATGGGCAACGTCGGTGTCGCCATCCAGGCCGGTGGCGGTGAGGATGGCGTCCACCAGCGGCGGTGCGTTGCGGTGGATGATGCCCAGCGCATCGCCCGGCTCGTAGTGCAGGCCGCTGCCTTCCAGCGACAGCTCGATATGGTGCACGCGCTTGTCGATCCGGCCGTACTGGCCATAGGCCGGTCCCTTGAAGTCACGGCCGCTGAGCTGCTGGCGTGACAGCATTTCGGCGTGGAACGGATGGCTGGCGCCATGCGCGCTGGCCGCGGCCTGGCGCAACGGGGTGACGTTGCTGCCGGGTGCGGCCGCGTTGGCCGCCGCACCGAGGACGCTGCGGGCATCGGCCAGTACCTTGGCGCGCCACGGCGTGGCGACGGTGTCGATGTCCAGGTCGGCCGCGGCCAGCGGCTGCAGGCGCTGCCCGCCCAGTTCGGCCAGCCGCGCATCCAGTGTGCGGGCGATGCCGCAGAACTCCACATAGCTGGAGTCGCCCAGTCCCAGTACCGCGTACTTGAGTTCCGGCAGCTTGGGTGCACGCTTGCCGCTGATGAATTCGACCAGGCCGATGGCGTCATCCGGCGGATCGCCTTCGCCCTGGGTGCTGATGACGAGGTACAGCAGCTTCTCGCCGGCCAGCTCGCGGGTGGAGTAGGCGTCGGCCCGCACCAGGCGCACCGACAGACCGGCCGCCTCGGCCTCGGCAGCCACCTGCTCGGCGGCGCGACGGGCATTGCCGGTCTGGCTGCCATAGAGCACGGTCAGGCGTGCGGTACTGCCTGCGGCCGCTACCGGCTGGCCGCCGCCGGGAATGACCGCCAGGGACGGGGGAGGGTGTCCCTGGGCCAGCCCGGCGGCGAATCCTGACAGCCACCACAGGCTGTTGCCGTCCATGCCTTCCACCAGGCGGGTCAGCAGGAGCCGGCGCTCTTCGGGCAAGGGGCTGGGGGGAATGACGGCAGCGGCGGAGGTCATTGTCCTGTCCGGTCGGGGTGGGAGGCTGATCCTAGGCAGCGCCTCGCGCCAGTGGAAAGGACGGGGGGTTATGGGCTCATGTCATGCGCTCATTTCAGCCCTGTGCCGCCGCGACGCACACTCGCTGCCCTGCCGGAGAGCCCTTCTCCGCGCACTGATATCCTTACCTGCCGCCCCCCTGCGCCCTTTTCCGTGAAGCAATGACCGTCACCGCATCCCTGTCACACCTGGACCGGCTGGAAGCCGAAAGCATCCACATCCTGCGGGAAGTCGCCGCCGCCTTCGACAACCCGGTGCTGATGTACTCGGTGGGCAAGGACAGTTCGGTGCTGCTGCACCTGCTGCTCAAGGCGTTCGCGCCGGGCGTGCCGCCGATCCCGCTGCTGCACGTGGACACGCGCTGGAAGTTCCGCGAGATGATCGCCTTCCGCGACCGCCGCGTGGCCGAGACCGGCACCGAGCTGCGCGTGCACATCAATCCCGATGGCATCGCCCAGGACATCGGCCCGGTCAGTCATGGTGCGTCCGTACATACCGACGTGATGAAGACCCAGGGCCTGAAGCAGGCGTTGGACAAGTGGAAGTTCGATGCGGCCATCGGCGGCGCGCGCCGTGACGAGGAGAAGTCGCGCGCCAAGGAGCGGGTGTTCTCGTTCCGCAACGACCGCCACCGCTGGGACCCGAAGAACCAGCGCCCGGAGCTGTGGGACCTGTACAACGCGCGCATCCATACCGGCGAGAGCGTGCGCGTGTTCCCGCTGTCCAACTGGACCGAGCTGGATATCTGGCTCTACATCTACCGCGAGAAGATCCCGGTGGTACCGCTGTATTTCGCCGCCGAACGGCCGGTGGTCGAGCGTGACGGCAGCCTGATCATGGTCGATGACGAGCGCCTGCCCTTGTTGCCGGGCGAAGTGCCGCAGCTGCGCAAGGTGCGCTTCCGCACGCTGGGCTGCTATCCACTGACCGGCGCGATCGAATCGGACGCCGACACGCTGGAGAAGATCATCGCCGAGATGCTGGTGTCCACCACCTCCGAGCGGCAGGGCCGGCTGATCGACCACGATCAGTCCGCCTCGATGGAGAAGAAGAAGCTGGAGGGCTATTTCTGATGACGACCGCGACCCCTTCCACCGACATCTCCGCCTACCTGCAGCAGCACGAGGCCAAGCCGCTGCTGCGCTTCATCACCTGCGGCAGCGTCGACGACGGCAAGAGCACGCTGATCGGCCGCCTGCTGTATGAGAGCAAGCGCCTGTTCGATGACCAGCTGGCCGCACTGGAGGCCGACAGCCGCCGCCACGGTACCCAGGGCGAGCGCATCGACTATGCGCTGCTGCTGGACGGGCTGGCCGCCGAGCGCGAGCAGGGCATCACCATCGATGTGGCCTACCGCTACTTCGATACCGACCGCCGCAAGTACATCGTCGCCGACTGCCCCGGGCATGAGCAGTACACCCGCAACATGGCCACCGGCGCCTCCACCGCCGATGTGGCGGTGGTGCTGGTGGATGCGCGCAAGGGGCTGCTGCCGCAGACCCGCCGCCACAGCTACATCATCTCGCTGCTGGGCATCGGCCAGGTGGTGCTGGCGGTGAACAAGATGGACCTGGTCGATTACGACCCGGCGGTATTCGCGCAGATCGTCGCCGACTACCAGGCGCTGGCCGCGCAGCTGGGGATCGCCAATGTGCAGGCGATCCCGCTGTCGGCGCTGGAAGGACAGAACCTGTCGGCGCGCTCGCCGCTTATGCCGTGGTACGCCGGCCCGAGCCTGCTCGAGCATCTGGATACGGTGCAGATCGCCACTCATGACGCGGCCAGCGGCCTGCGCCTGCCGGTGCAGTGGGTGAATCGTCCGAACCAGGATTTCCGCGGCTTCGCCGGCACCATCGCCGCCGGCCAGGTCCGTGCCGGCGATGCGGTGGTGGTGCTGCCCTCGGCGCGCCGCTCCACCGTCAAGCAGGTGCTGGGTCCGGATGGTCCGCTGCCGCTGGCCACGGCCGGACAGGCGGTGACGCTGACCCTGACCGACGAGATCGATGTCAGCCGCGGCGATGTGATTGCCGCGGCCGGTGATCCGCCGGAAGTGGCCGACCAGTTCGCCGCGCACGTGCTGTGGATGGACGACGCCGCGCTGCTGCCCGGGCGCCCGTACTGGCTGCAGATCGGCAGCCGCACCGTGGCCGCCAGCATCAGCGAGATCAAGCACCGCGTCGATGTGAACACGCAGGAGAAACTGGCTGCCAAGCGGCTGGAGCTCAACGAGGTCGGCTACTGCAACCTGTCGTTGGACGAGCCCGTCGCGTTCGCGCCGTATGTGCAGAACCGCGCGCTGGGTGGCTTCATCCTGATCGACCGGCAGACCAATGCCACCGTCGCCGCCGGCACGCTGGACTTCGCGTTGCGCCGCGCCGGCAACGTGCACTGGCAGCATCTGGACGTGGACAGGGCCGCGCGTGCCCGCATCAAGGGCCAGCAGCCGAAGGTGCTGTGGTTCACCGGCCTGTCCGGTGCCGGCAAGTCGACGATCGCCAACCAGGTGGAAAAACGCCTGCATGCGCGCGGCTGCCACACCTTCCTGCTCGATGGCGACAATGTGCGCCACGGCCTGAACCGTGACCTGGGTTTCACCGACGAGGACCGGGTGGAGAACATCCGCCGGGTGGCCGAGGTGGCGCGGCTGATGGCCGATGCCGGACTGATCGTGCTGGTCAGCTTCATCTCGCCGTTCCGCGCCGAGCGGGACATGGCGCGGGAGCTGTTCGCCGAGGGCGAGTTCATCGAGGTGTTCGTCGATGTGCCGCTGGAAGTGGCCGAGGCCCGCGACGTCAAGGGCCTGTACCGCAAGGCGCGGGCCGGGCAGATCCCCAACTTCACTGGAATCGACTCACCGTACGAGGCCCCGGAGAACCCGGAGCTGCACCTGTACGCCGACGGCGAGGCGCTGGATGCGATGGTCGACCAGGTGGTGCGGCTGGTGTTGCGCTGAATACGCCATCCGGGCGGGGCGGCGGTGAGGACATGCCTGCCCCCCCCTCTAACGGCACATTCGACCGTCACGTTGCCCGGCTAGACTGCCTGATCGTGTAACAGACGGATTTTCCTATGTTGGGGCGTTTTGTCGTCACCGTTGCCGCTGGCGCGGTCCTGGCGCTGGCACTGGCCGGTTGCAATCGTGAAGGCGGCCAGGCGCCGCGACAGGCCGCGGCCGCGGTGCCGGTAACCACCCAGGTGGTGCAACTGTCCGCCTGGAACGACACCCTGCAGGCGCTGGGCACCACCAAGGCGCGCGAGTCGGTGGTGATCACCGCCAAGGTCAGCGAGATCGTCGACACCGTGCATTTTGAAAGTGGCCAGCAGGTCGCCGCCGGGGCACCGCTGGTCACCCTGCGCGGCGATGCTCAGCAGGCCGCGCTGGCCTCGGCCCAGGCCACCTTCGCCGAGGCCGACCGGCTGTACCAGCGCCAGCGCGAGCTGGCCGCGCAGCAGCTGGTGTCCCATTCCACGCTGGATACGCAGAAGTCCATCCGCGATGCGGCCGAGGCCCGCGTGCGGCAGATGCGGGCCGATATCGGCGACCGCCAGGTCCGTGCGCCGTTTGCCGGCGTGCTCGGCATCCGCCAGATCAGCCCCGGCGCACTGCTGACCCCGAGCACGGCTATCGCCACGCTCGATGACCTGTCACGCATGCATGTCGATTTCCCGCTGCCCGAAGCCGAGCTGGCCTCGTTGCAGCCCGGCGACAAGGTCAGCGGCAGCAGCATCGCCTGGCCGGGCCGCAACTTCGAGGGCCGGGTCAGCACCATCGATGCGCGGGTCGATCCGGGCAGCCGCGCGGTCACCGTGCGCGCCGATTTCGACAACGCCGACCATGCGTTGCGTCCGGGCATGCTGCTGGATGTGCGCCTGTTCCGCCCCGAGCGCCAGGCGCTGGTGATCCCGGAGATCGCCGTGGTCCAGGTTGGCCGGGATTCCTTCGTCTACCGGGTCAAGGACGACGCCAGTGTCGAACGGGTCGATGTCAAGACCGGCACCCGCCGTGCCGGCGTGGTCGAGATCACCGACGGCCTGACGGCCGGTGAGCGCATCGTGGTGGATGGCACCGGCAAGCTGCGTCCGGGCATCCGCATCGAGGAGGTCGAACCGGCCGATGCCACGCCGGCACCGGTGAAGCAGGCGGCGGCCGGATGAAGCTGTCCGACCTTTCGATCAAGCGGCCGGTGCTGGCCGTGGTGATGAGCCTGTTGCTGGTGGTGCTGGGCCTGATGTCCTTCGGCCGGCTGACGCTGCGCGAGCTGCCGGCGATCGATCCGCCGATCGTGTCGGTGTCGGTGGACTACACCGGCGCCTCGGCCGCAGTGATCGAAAGCCGCGTCACCCAGGTGCTGGAAGACGCGCTGGCCGGCATCGAGGGCATCGATACGATCAACGCGCGCAGCGTCAACGGTCGCGCCTCGGTCAGCATCGAGTTCAGCGCCAGCCGCGATATCGAGGCCGCCGCCAACGACGTGCGTGATGCGGTCAGTCGCGTCGCCGACCGCATGCCCGAGGAGGCGCGGCCGCCGGAGATCGCCAAGGTCGAGAGCGACGCCGATCCGATCATCTGGTTCAACATGAGTTCCAGCACGATGGACACGCTGGAGCTGAGCGACTACGCCGAGCGTTACGTGGTGGACCGCTTCTCCAGCATCGACGGCGTGGCGCAGATCCGCATCGGCGGGCGCCAGCGCTATGCGATGCGGATCTGGCTGGACCGCGACCAGCTGGCCGCGCGCGGGCTGACCGTTGCCGAGGTGGAGTCGGCGCTGCGCAGCGAGAACGTGGAGCTGCCGGCCGGGCGCATCGAATCGGCCGACCGCGACTTCACCCTGCGCGTGGAGCGCAGCTACGTGGCGCCGGCGGACTTTGCCAGCATCCCGCTGGGCAAGGGCGATGACGGCTACGTGGTGCGGCTGGGCGACGTGGCCAAGGTCGAACTGACCTCCTCGGAGCGGCGCGCCTACTACCGCAGCAACGGCGAGCCGGGCGTCGGCCTGGGCATCGTCAAGACCTCCACCGCCAACGCGCTGGACGTGGCGCGGCTGACCCGGGCCGAGGCCGAACGCATCGGCCAGACCCTGCCCAACGGCACGCAGATCTTCGTCGCCTTCGACAACACCACCTTCATCGAGGCGGCGGTGGAGCGGGTGTACTGGACGCTGGGCGAGGCGATGGCGCTGGTACTGGTGGTGATCTGGCTGTTCCTGGGCAGCCTGCGCGCGGCGCTGATCCCTGCGGTGACGGTGCCGGTGTGTCTGGTGGCCGCATTCATCGCGCTGTTCGCGTTCGGCTTTTCGATCAACCTGTTCACCCTGCTGGCGCTGGTGCTGTGTATCGGTCTGGTGGTCGATGACGCCATCGTCGTGGTCGAGAACGTGCAGCGCCGCATTGACCTGGGCGAGCCGCCGCTGGTGGCCGCGCGGCGCGGCACCACCCAGGTGGCGTTCGCGGTGATCGCCACCACCGCGGTGCTGGTGGCGGTGTTCCTGCCGGTGGGCTTCCTTGAAGGCAATACCGGCCGCCTGTTCCGCGAACTGGCGGTGGCGCTGGCCTCGGCGGTGGCGCTGTCGGCGTTCGTGGCGCTGACGCTGACGCCGATGATGGCCTCCAAGCTGCTCAAGCCGCACAGCGAGCGCAAGGTCGGCCGCCTGCATGGCTTCATCAACCGCCAGCTGGAGCGGGTGTCGGCCGCCTACGGGCGGGTGCTGGACAGGCACGTGCAGCGCACCTGGATCTTCGGCCTGGTGATGCTGGCCGCGCTGGCCGCCAGCTGGGGCCTGCTCACTGTGCTGCCCTCGGAGCTGGCCCCGGCCGAGGACCGCGGCTCGTTCCAGATCATGATCGATGGCCCGGAAGGCGCCGGTTTCGATTACACCGTTGGCCAGGTGCAGCAGGTCGAGCGGATCGTCTCGCAGTTCGTCGGCCCCAACGAACCCATCGTCCGCGCCAATCCGCGCGTGCCCGGTGGCTGGGGCAACAACGAGGAGATGCATACCGGCCGCATGAGCGTGTTCCTGCAGCCGTGGCGCGACCGCACCGAGGCCACCGCCGATGTCGCCAGCGACCTGCAGAAGCAGCTCAACGGACTGAGCGGCGTGCGCGTGCGCACGATGGTCGGCGGCGGTCTGGTGCGCAGCTTCGGCCAGCCGTTCCAGATCGTGCTCGGCGGCCCGGAATATGCCGAGATCGCGCAGTGGCGTGATCGCCTGCTCGCGCGCATGGCCGATTACCCGGGGCTGGTCGGCGCCGATTCGGACTACAAGGAAACCCGGCCGCAGATGCGGGTGAATATCGACCGCCAGCGTGCCGCCGACCTGGGGATTTCCGTCACCGACATCGGCCGTGCGCTGGAAACGATGATGGGTTCGCGCCGCGTCACCACCTTCGTCGACAACGGCGAGGAGTACGACGTGCTGGTGCAGGCCGCACGCGAAGGCCGCGCCTCGCCGGCCGACCTGGCCGCGATCCAGGTGCGGGCGCGTTCGGGCGAACTGGTGCCGCTGTCCAACCTGGTCACGCTCAGCGAAGTGGCCGAGGCCGGCAGCCTGAACCGCTTCAACCGGCTGCGCTCGATCACCATCAGCGCCAACGTCGCCCCCGGCCATACCCTAGGCGAGGCCATCGCCTGGGTGCAGGACGTCGCGCGCGAGGAGCTGCCGGAGTATGCGCAGATCGACTGGAAGGGCGAGTCGCGCGAGTACCAGCGCGCCGGCAGCGCGGTGCTGCTGACCTTCGCCATGGCGCTGCTGGTGGTCTATCTGGTGTTGGCCGCGCAGTTCGAGAGTTTCATCCATCCGCTGGTGATCATGCTGACCGTGCCGCTGGGCGTGCTCGGCGCGCTGCTCGGGCTGTACCTCAGCGGTGGCACGCTCAACCTGTTCAGCCAGATCGGCATCGTCATGCTGGTGGGGCTTGCCGCCAAGAACGGCATCCTGATCGTCGAGTTCGCCAACCAGCTGCGTGATGAAGGCCGCAACGTGCACCGGGCCATCGTCGAATCGGCGATGGTGCGCCTGCGCCCGATCCTGATGACCTCCATCGCCACGGTGGTCGGCGCGATCCCGCTGGTCGTGGCCGGCGGCCCCGGTTCGGCCAGCCGCGCCACCATCGGTGTGGTGGTGATCTTCGGCGTCACCGTGTCCACCTTCCTGTCGCTGTTCGTGGTGCCGGCGTTCTATGCGCTGCTGGCGCCGTACACGCAGTCGCCGCAGACGGTGGCCAACGAACTGGCCCGACAGGAGCGCGAGACGCCGGCGGTGGGCGGCCATGCATGAGCCGCTGCTGCAGGGCCGGGTGCGGATGCGGCCGTGGCGGCAGGACGATCTGGAACCGCTGCTGCTGCATGCCGATGACGCGGCGGTGTCGCGCGGGCTGGGCACGCGCTTCCCGTATCCCTATACGCGCAACGATGGCGAGGCGTTCCTCGCCGGGCGGGTGCTGGATCTGGGCGGTCCGGTATTCGCGCTGGAGATCGACGGCCAGGCCTGTGGCGGTATCGGCGTGACACCGGGGCAGCATGAGCGCCGCTATTCGGCGTCATTGGGCTACTGGCTGGGGCGGCGCTATTGGGGACAGGGCGTGATGACCGCGGTGGTTGCCGCCTACGCGCCCTGGGTGATGCAGGAGCTGGGGCTGGCACGGTTGGCCGCACAGGTGATGGCGGGCAATCCGGCCTCGGCCCGGGTGTTGCTGAAGAATGGATTCATCGAGGAAGGCGTGGAGCGCCAGGCGGTTTTCAAGGACGGCGTATTGCATGACATGCGGTGTTTCGGACGCTTGCGTCCGTTGCCGCCAAGCGCGTGACGGGCCTGCACATCCGGGCCTGAACGTGGAAAAATCGGCCGGTCCCGCAGGCGGGGCCGCTACTTTCAGCTATTGCGGGGAATCACGTGGAATCCATCGTCGACTACATCAACGGCATCATCTGGAGCAATGCGCTCATCTTCATGTGTCTGGGGGCAGGTCTCTGGTTCACCGTGCGCACGCGCTTCATGCAGATACGCGGTTTTGCCGAGATGTGCCGGCTGACGGTACGCGGGCAGAAATCCGATGCCGGCATCTCCTCCTTCCAGGCACTGGCCATGTCGATGGCCGGGCGCATGGGTATCGGCAATATCGCCGGCGTGGCCACGGCCATCGCCTATGGCGGCCCGGGCGCGATCTTCTGGATGTGGGTGATGGGCTTCCTCGGCGCGTCCACCTCCTATGTGGAATCGACGCTGGCGCAGATCTACAAGACCAAGGATGCCGAAGGCCGCTACCGCGGCGGCCCGGCCTACTACATCGAAAAGGCGATGGGCCTGAAGTGGTATGCGGCGACCTTCGCCGTGGCCACGGTCATCGCCGCCGGCTTCCTGCTGCCGGGCGTGCAGGCCAACGCGATCGCCGACAGCGCGGTCAACGTGCTGTGCACCGGCGCTGACGCCTGTGCCAGGTTTGGCGGTGCCGGCAGCATGAAGCTGTGGATCGGGCTGGCGGTGGCGGCCCTGCTGGGCATGATCATCTTCGGCGGGATCAAGCGCATCGCCAGTTTCGCCGAGGTGATCGTGCCGTTCATGGCGCTGGCCTTCATCCTGATGGCGATCGTGGTGATGATGCTCAACGCCAGCAAGGTGCCGGCGATGTTCGCCGACATCTTCTCCAGTGCCTTTGGCGCGCATGCGGCGTTTGGCGCGATCATCGGCCAGGCCATCGCCTGGGGTGTGAAGCGTGGCATCTATGCCAACGAGGCCGGCCAGGGCACCGGTCCGCACGCCGCCGCCGCGGCCGAAGTCTCGCACCCGGCCAAGCAGGGCTACGTGCAGGCCTTCGCGATCTACTTCGACACCATGCTGGTGTGCACCTCCACCGCGTTCCTGCTGCTGTCCACCGGCATGTACAACGTGTTCCGTGAAGTCACCGAAGGCGGTGCGCAGAAGCTGGAGGCCATCGTCACCGGCGTGCCCGGGCTGGCGCCGTCCGAAGGCGCGCTGTTCACCCAGGCCGCGGTGGAATCGGTGCTGCCGGGCTGGGGTGCGGGTTTCGTCGCGCTGGCGCTGTTCTTCTTCGCCTTCACCACCATCATGGCCTACTACTACATGGCCGAAACCAACCTGACCTACCTGGCCGGCAGCAACCGCACCCACCCGCTGGCGACACTGGCGCTGCGTCTTGGCATCATGGGCATGGTGGTGTTCGGCGCCTTCCACAACGCCAAGATGGCCTGGGCGCTGGGCGACATCGGCGTGGGCCTGATGGCCTGGCTGAACGTCATCGCCATCTTCATCCTGCAGAAGCCGGCGATGCTGGCGCTGCGCGATTACGAGCAGCAGAAGAAGCAGGGCCTGGACCCGGTCTTCAACCCGGATGCGCTGGGCATCAAGAACGCCGATTTCTGGCGCGGCAATAGATAAGAGAGACACACGCAGTGAGCAACCCCTGGAACAACCGCCGTCCTTCCGTACGTCCGCCACGGGCCACGCCACCGGCCCCGGCTGCCGAGCGCAGTGGCGGCGGTGGTCCGCCCATCCGTGGCAGCGACGAGCTGCGCCTGTACGGCGTCAACGCCGTGCTGACGATGTTCGCGCAGCGTCCGCAGTCGCTGCGCAAGCTGTATCTGGCCGAGGCGATGATCCCGCGCCTGCAGCCGCTGCTGAAGTGGTGCGTGGCCAACCGGGTCGGTTACCGCGTGGTCGGCGAGGGCGACCTCAACAAGCTGGCCGCCACCACCCACCATGAAGGCGTGGTGGTCGACGTGCTCAAGCGCGAGCCGCTGTCGCTGGCGGCGTGGCTGTCGGCGGTGGAGGAGGGGCCGGTGCTGGCACTGTGGCTCGATGGCGTCGGCAATCCGCACAACTTCGGCGCGATCCTGCGCACCGCCGCGCACTTCGGTGTCGGCGCGATCCTGTTGCCGGGCGACTCGCCGCTGGCGCTGTCGGGCGCGGCCGCGCGCGTGGCCGAGGGCGGTGCCGAGTTCGTGCCGCTGGTGCGCCTGCCGGCGTTGCCGCAGGCCGTCGCACAGCTGCGCGATGCCGGCTTCGGGCTGGCGGCCACGCTGGTCGAGGGCGGGGACAATGTGTTCACCGCGGCCCTGCCGGAACGCATGGTCTATGTGATGGGCGCAGAGGGCGAGGGCATGGATCGCGAGTTCGCACAGGGCTGCGACCTGCGCCTGTCCATTCCCGGCAGCGGTGCGGTGGAGAGCCTCAACGTGGCTTCGGCCACGGCGGTGTTCCTCGGCAGCTGGTACAGCCGCCAGTTCCGGCGCTGATCATTTCGACGCGTTGAAACAACAAAGGCGCCCTTGAGGCGCCTTTGTTGTCTTGAATATTGCCTGCATCGGATCAGGTCCGCAGCATGGATTCCATCGGCCTGCCGGCATGGGAAAGCCACCGTGTGGCGCTTTCCCTGCCGGGTGCGTCAACGCTTCAGGTTGTCGCGGATCTCACGCAGCAGCAGCACTTCCTCGCTCGGTTCGGCCGGTGCCGCCGGCTCTTCGGCCTTCTTGCGCGAGAGCCTGTTGATCACCTTGATCAGCATGAAGATGGCGAAGGCGACGATGATGAACTGGATCAGCGTATTGATGAAATCGCCGTAGCCGATCACCACCGCCGGCACTTCCACGCCATCGGCACCGATCTTGGCCGGT
The DNA here is from genome assembly GCF_052180205.1 of Stenotrophomonas sp. JC08. Classification (NCBI taxonomy): domain Bacteria; kingdom Pseudomonadati; phylum Pseudomonadota; class Gammaproteobacteria; order Lysobacterales; family Lysobacteraceae; genus Stenotrophomonas; species Stenotrophomonas sp. JC08. The sequence goes on from NZ_CP197473.1 coordinate 797,937, forward strand.
GCCAGCTCCCAGGCCAGCGCGGAGAAATCCACATTGCCGATCAGCCAGCCGATCGGCGGCATGATCACCTTGTCCACCAGCGAGGTGACGATCTTGCCGAATGCGCCGCCGATGACGACACCGACCGCCAGGTCGATGACGTTGCCGCGCATCGCGAATTCCTTGAATTCACTGATCATTCCCATGTTTTTCTCCTTTGCAGTGTGATAGGTGGGAGCCGCCGCAGCGTACCCCGTGGATGTGCCGTCAGGCGATGATGCCGTCGCGGCGGGCGATATCGCCCAGGCGCGCGCTGAAGCGGTCACCGCGTTGCAGCGCGGCCACGCCGGCGGGGGTGCCCATGAAAACGAGGTCGCCGGCGCGCAATGCGTACAGCTTGGACAGCTCGTGCAGGATCTCGGCCACGTTCCAGATCATCTGGTCCAGCGTGGACTGTTGACGCAGCTGGCCGTTGATCTCCAGCGACAGCTCCAGCGTGGCCAGCTCGCCCACCTGCGCGGTCGGTACCAGGGTGCTGACCGGCGCGGAATGATCGAAGCCCTTGGCGATGTCCCACGGCCCCCCCTTGGCCTTGGCCTTGGCCTGCAGGTCGCGGCGGGTCAGATCCAGGCCCACGCCATAGGCCAGCACCAGCGCCATCGCGTCGCCAACCGGCAGTTCGCCGGCCGGTGCATCCTTGCCGAGCGCGACGACCAGTTCCACTTCATGGTGCAGGTCGGCGGTGGCCGGCGGATACGGCACCGGCGCATCACCGGTGACGATGGCGTCGGCCGGTTTCATGAAGAACATCGGCTGGCCGCGTTCGCTGGCCGGGGGTGGCGTGGCGCCCATCTCGCGGGCGTGGTCGGCGAAGTTGCGGCCCACGCAGTAGATGCGGTGCACGGGAAACGTGCCGCCGCCGGCCACCGGGATGCGGGGCTGGGGCAGGGCGGGAATCAGATCGGTCATGGTGTGCTTCCGCGTGAAACAACGCGGAAGTCTAGCGGATTGCAGCCGTTCCGCGCTTCAACGGGCGTGCGGCAGCACGGCCTTGCGTACCACGCGGTATTCGGCATCGACCACGTTGGACGGGGTTGCGTGCGAAGCCCGGGATTTGCGCGGGGCCAGCAGCTTCCAGGCCACGCCGCCGAGGATCATGGCCGCACCGATGAACAGCCCGCCGACGATCAGCACGGCCAGTATCACCAGGCCGAGCAGGCCCAGGGCCAGCCGTACGAGCGGGTTGCGCGGCTTGCGCGGCTCGAACAGATTGCGGAGCTTGGCAAACTGGATATAGCGGATATGCATGGCATGACAATGACAGTGGTACTGGACGCAGTATCTGTGACGGTTCAAACGCAAGCGTGAATTTGTTGTTAAAGCCAGCTGCGGACCGTTCATCGACAGCCGGCTGCCGGCGGGGCAGTGGCGGCTACATGCGACAATCGCGGCTCCTGTCCGTACCGGTGCCTGTCATGTCCGTCACCCCCGTCGCCCAAACCGAACTGGCCCTGCTCGACAACCTGCCCGACCGGGGTTTCCACGCGGCGCAGGCGATGATCGACGGCTCTTCCGAGCCGCTGGTGCTGTATCGCGACGGGCAGCAAGTGCGTGCGTGGCTGAACGTCTGCCCGCATGCCGGGCGGGCGCTGGACTGGGCGCCGGGCCAGTTCCTCAAGAGCAAGGAGGGCCATCTGGTGTGCGCGGTGCACGGCGCCAGTTTCGAGACGCTCCACGGCCAATGCGTGGCCGGGCCGTGCCGTGGCGACAACTTGCGCGTGGTGCCGGTGCGGATTGCCGACGGCAAGGTCTATCTGGCCGATTGAGGTCACCGTGCGCGTGTCGCGCAACGCCACGCTCAGAACATCAGGTTGATCATCAGCACCACCACCAGCGTATAGATCGCCGACAGCGGCGCGCCGACCCGCCACAGCTCGCGTGGTACGTACTTGGCCGGCCCGGTGATCATCGAGATGACCGGGTTGGAGGCGGTCATCAGGTTGTTGGAGGCCGACAGCGCCACGATCAGCGCGAACGCGGTGGGATTGCCGCCCACCGCCAGCGCCAGGTTGACTGCGATGGGCACCATCACGATGGTGGCGCCGACATGGCTGATCACCAGCGAGAACGCGGTGGTGAGCACGGCCAGCGCCAGTTCCAGCGCCCAGACCGGAATGCCCTCGGGCAGCTTGTCGATGGTATGGCCGGCGATCCACGCCGCCGCGCCGCTGCTGTCCATCGCCCAGCCCAGCGGAATCAGCCCGGCCATCATGAAGATGGTCTTCCAGTTGATCGAGGCGTAGGCCTCGTCCATGCGCAGCACGCCGGTCAGCAGCATGCCGGCCACGCCGGTGAGCAGGGTCAGCGCGACCGGCAGCCTGGAGGTCAGCGCGATGATGATGGTCAGGGCGAAGATCGCCATGGCGATCTTGAACTTGTGCGGCCGCTGCTCGCCCTTGGGGTAGTCGGTGACCACCACGAAGTCGCGGCTTTCCGCCGCAGCGGCCAGGTCCTGCCAGATGCTGTGGAACACCAGCATGTCGCCGCTACGCAGCGGCACGTTGCGCACGTCCTCGCGGATCACCTGCTTGTCGCGGTTGATCGCCAGCAGGCTGATGCCGCGTTCCTTGCGCAGCCGCAGCTGGCCGGCGGTCTTGCCGATCAGTTTGGAGGTGGGCGGAATGACCGCCTCGGAGATGCCGGCGCGGGCCGGGTTGAACAGGTCGCCCAGGTTGCGCAGGCGCGAGGACATGCGCAGGAACTGGTTCTGGGCGAAATCGGCCACCTGCCGCTTGTCGCCCATCGCGCCGATCACGCTGCCGACCCAGATGCGCATGTCCGCCGGTGGTGCCAGGCGGGTGTCGTTGCCGGATTTCAGCGCCAGCAGCAGCGGTGCGTCGAACAGGCTCTCCGCTTCACCGACGGTCATGCCGACCAGCGGGCTCTCGGCGGTGACCAGCAGTTCGAAGACATCGCCCTTGATGCCGTAGGTCTGCGCGAAATAGCTGTCGGTACGCGCCGGGGTCTGGCCGCCGTTGACCTCTTTCTCGTTCTCGGCAAGCTTGCGGTCGCCGCGGAAACGGAAGTACAGCAGCGAGGCGAGCAGCAGTGCCACGCCGATGGGCAGCGGTGCGAACATGCGCAGCGGCTCGATCGTGGCGCTGCCGGAAGGCAGGTTGTTGTTGGCCGAGATCAGCAGGTCGTTGAGCAGGATCAGCGGCGAGTTGCCGACCATGGTCAGCGCACCGCCCATCACGATCGCCGCGGAGATCGGCAGCAACAGCCGCTGCAGCGTCAGCCCGGTGCGCGAGGCCAGCCGCGAGGCGACCGGCAGGTACAGCGCCATCACCGATGGATTCTGCATGAAGGAGGAGTTCAACCCGGCGGTGGCGCAGGTCAGCAGCAGCAGGCGCTGTTCCAGTCCACGCGAGCGGCGCAGCAGCCAGCCGGCCAGCCGGTTCAAGGCGCCGGTACGGTCCAGCCCGGCACCGAGGATGGTGGTGGCGATGATGCTCATCACCGCGTTGCCGGAGAAGCCGCCGAAGATCTCCTCCGGCGCGATCAATCCGGTGACGCCCAGCACCACCATCACCACCAGCGCCACCACGTCGGCGCGGATGCGCTCGAACAGGAACATCGCCATCGTGAAGCCGACCAGCCCGAGCACGAGCTTCATGTCGGTGGTCAGCGTCAGCGCGGTATCCATGCCAGTGCGGTTCCTTCAGTGATCCCGGTCAGATGCGGTCGTAGAGCAGGTCCCAGACACCATGTCCGAGCTTCTGGCCGCGGGTCTCGAAGTGGGTCTGCGGCCGCCAGTCCGGGCGCGGCACCGCACCGCGCGGGCCGGCACGGTTGACCAGCCCGGCAGTGGCATCGAGCACGTCCCACATGTGTTCGGCGTAATCCTCCCAGTCGGTGGCGCAGTGCAGGCGGCCACCGATGCGCAGCTTGCGCACCAGCAGTTGGGCGAATGCCGGCTGCACCAGGCGGCGCTTGTTGTGGCGCTTCTTGTGCCAGGGGTCGGGGAAGTAGATGCGGATCTCATCCAGCGCCCCGTCGGCGATTTCCTGCTCCAGCACCTCTACCGCGTCATGGTGGTAGACCTTGGCATTGGTCACGTTGTCGGCCACCAGATCGTTGAGCAGCCGGCCGACGCCCGGCGCGTGGACTTCCAGTCCGATGTAGTCGCGGCTGGGATCGAAGCCCGCGGCAAAACGCAGCGCGGCGCCATTGCCGGTGCCGATCTCCATCACCTTCGGTGCGTCGCGCCCGAACAGGGCATCCAGATCGCGTGGCTGGCCGTTGTAGTCGACGCCGAAACGCGGCCAGGCGTCGTCGAACGCGCGCTGCTGGGCCGGGGTGAAACGCCCCTGGCGCAGCACGAAGCTGCGGATCTCACGGCGACCTTCGGTCACGGTGAACGGTTTGGGCGGTGCCTTGGCACCGGCACTGTCGAACGGATTGGTCATCAGCCCAGCAACCCGTCCACCGGCGAGGAGGCGCTGGCGTAGCGCTTGCGCGGGATGCGCCCGGCCAGGAACGCTTCACGCCCGGCTTCCACCGCCTTGCGCATGGCGCTGGCCATCAGCACCGGGTTGCGCGCACCGGCGATGGCGGTGTTCATCAGTACGCCGTCGCAGCCCAGCTCCATCGCGATGGCCGCATCGGAGGCGGTGCCGACGCCGGCGTCGACGATGATCGGCACCTTGGCGCTCTCGATGATCTCGATCAGGTTGTACCTGTTCTGGATACCCAGCCCCGAACCGATCGGCGCGGCCAGCGGCATCACCGCGGCGCAGCCGATCTCTTCCAGGCGCTTGGCCAGGATCGGGTCGTCGGAGGTGTAGACCATCACGTCAAAGCCGTCCTTGACCAGCATCTCGGCGGCCTTGAGGGTCTGGATCACATCCGGGTACAGGGTCTTCTGGTCGCCCAGCACTTCGAGCTTGGTCAGGTTGTGACCGTCGAGCAGTTCACGCGCCAAGCGGCAGGTGCGCACCGCGTCTTCGGCGGTGTAGCAGCCGGCGGTGTTGGGCAGGATCGCGTAGCGCTCCGGCGGCAGCACGTCGAGCAGGTTGGGCTCGCCCGGGTTCTGGCCGATGTTGGTGCGGCGGATGGCCACGGTGACGATCTGGGCGCCGGCGGCTTCGGTGGCCAGGCGGGTTTCCTGCAGATCCTTGAACTTGCCGGTGCCGGTCAGCAGCCGGGAGGAATAGCTCTTGCCGGCGATGACCAGCGAGTCGGTGGGGGCATTTGCGTTCATGCGCCGGATTATCACCCATCCCGCCCTGCATCGTGATGCGGAGGCGCTGCTGCGGTGTGGTGCCAGACCGGTCAGAGGTGATGCCGAGAAGACGCCGGCGCAGGGCTGCTGCGAGTGCAGCTCAGCTTTCAGCCGCCTCCCAGGGCATGCACGATCTCGACCACATCGCCGTCTTGCAACTGGTGGGTGTCATGCAGGCTGCGCGGCACGATCTCACCATTGACCTCGATCGCCACGCGCCGTCCTGCCAGGCCTTCGTCATTGAGCAGCCCGGCCAGGGACAGGGGGGCGCGGAGGTGGCGGGGTTCGCCATTGAGCTGGATATCCATGCGGCCATTCTCGCCAGTGGGCCGTCAAAAGCCCAGTGCGTGCGGCGGCGCAGCGTGTGCCTCTTACGCTTGAATGGAAAACTTGCAACGTGCGGGGGCGTACGTCACCCGTTTCCATCCGCCTATCAGGAGCTCCCCCATGAAGTCTGTGTTCCGTCCGCTGTGCTCGGCCGTGGCCGTCGCGTTGGCATTTGCGGCCGTGCCGGCGATGGCGCAATCGCCGTTTTCCAAGACGGTGTTCTTTGGCGACAGCCTGACCGACACCGGCCATTTCCGCCCGGTGCTGGTGCAGCTTGATCCCAATGCCAGCATCGTCGGCCGTTTCACCACCAATCCCGGCTGGGTCTGGTCGGACCATCTGGCCGACTACTACGGCACCGATGCCCAGCCCAACGGCAACGGCCAGAACGGCGACAACTATGCCGTCGGCGGGGCGCGGGTCGGAGTGGATGTGATGGGCGCGCTTGGACCGATCACCTCGATGAAAGCGCAGCTCAACACCTACCTCGCCGCCAACGGCGGCAAGGCCGATGCCAACGCGCTCTACAGCGTGTGGGGAGGCGCCAACGATCTGTTCGCGGTGCAGGCCGCACCGGCGCAGGCGCAGGCCATCATCGGTGCGGCGGTGACCGACCAGATCGGCATTGTTGGTACTTTGAAGGCGGCCGGTGCCGAATACGTGATGGTGCCGAACCTGCCGGATATCGGCCTGACACCTTCCTCGCGGAAGGGCGGCCCGGTGGCAATGGCGACCGGTACCGCCTTGGCCAAGGCCTACAACGATGCGCTGTTCGGTGGCCTGAAGCAGGCGGGATTGCAGGTCATCCCGGTCGACACCTTCAGCATCCTGCAGGAGATCGTTGCCAATCCGGGCACGTTCGGCTTCCGCAATGTCGCCAATCCCGCGTGTCTGACCCAGCCGGCGCCGAAGGGGGATTCGGCGCTGTTCTGCAACCCCTTCAGCTATGCGGCCCCCGATGCGGCCGATGCCTATGTCTTCGCCGACGGCGTACATCCGACGACCGGCGCGCACAGGATCCTGGGCGAGTACGCGATCTCGGTGCTGGAGGCGCCACGCCTGCAGCAGGTGTTGAGCCATTCGGCACAGACCACCGGTCGCGCCCGTGCCGACCAGGTTGGCGGCCACATCGGCGGTCGTCCGGCCGATGGCATGAGCTGGTGGGGCAACGTGCGTGGCGACATGCAGCGCTATGCCCACGCCGATCTGTATGACGGCCTCGCGCCGGCAGGTCTGTTCGGCATCGACTGGGCGCGTGACGGCATGGTGGTCGGCGGCTTCGCCGGCTATGGCCGCATGGAGGCCGATTTCGGCAACAGCAAGGGCGATTTCAGCCAGGACGACACCACGTTGGGCCTGTTCGCCGGCTGGTATGGCGAGCGCAGCTGGATCAATGGCCAGGCCAGCTACAGCTGGCTGGGCTATGACGTGACCCGCAAGGTCCAGCTTGGCCCGGCCACCCGCGAGCACAGCGGGTCGCCGGATGGCAGCAACCTGACCCTTGCACTCAATGCCGGCTACGAGTTCGGCCAGCAAGGCGGCTTCCGTCATGGTCCGGTGGCGGGTGTGATCTGGCAGAAGGTCAAGCTGGATGGTTACGAGGAGAGCAACCACAGTGCCACCGCGCTGGGCTATGGCGACCAGGACGTGGATTCCACGGTCGGCCGTCTGGGCTGGCAGGCGCGCTTTGATGGCGGCACGGTGCAGCCGTATATGCAGGTCACCTGGGACCACGAGTTCGAAAAGGGCGGGCAGGCCAGTGCGTGGCTGCAGACCATGGCCGATACCGGTACCTACAAGGTGCCGGGGCTGGAGTTCGACCGTGATTACGCCACGGCGGTACTCGGTGCGCGCATGAACCTGTGGGGGCTGGGCAGCAACATCGGCCTGAGCACCACCATCGCGCAGAAGTCGGCCCGTGATGCCACGCTGTTTGCCACGTTCAGCGGCAGCTTCTGAGCCGTCATGAGCCTGTTCCACCGGCTCGGGTCATACCCGCCGGTGGGGACTTCCCCGGAAAGCGCCTGCCGGGGAGGCCCGGTGAAACAGGCGGGGGTGTCGGGCTGCATGCCGGCACCCTTTTCCCAGGTACGGAAACCGTGCCGGCCGCTGTCTACCCGTTGCGCCGGACCCGGCCGCGCGCATAGACTTGCGGCCTGATGCGGGTGTAGCTCAATGGTAGAGCAGAAGCTTCCCAAGCTTACGACGAGGGTTCGATTCCCTTCACCCGCTCCAGTTCAGCTTCCATGGAGTTCCAAGGAGTTCCATAAAGCATTACCAGCAAAGGCTTTTTCGCCGGATGAGCGTCCAGTGAAGGCCACCGGAATCCACCCACAGATGGACTGATTTAGTCCATCCAGCAGTCCATCAAGGCGGTTGGGTTCGAGTCCGGATTGTTGCTGGGGACGAGCGGGCCATGGGATGAGGATCTGACTCCTGATTCAGTTCAGGAGCAGACATGGCACTTTCTGATGTCACCGTCCGGCAGGCCAAGACCACCGGCAAGGACTACACCCTCCCTGACTTCGATGGCCTGTCGCTGGCCGTCTCGGCCACGGGCACGAAGACCTGGCACTTCCGCTACACCTGGCTCGGCCAGCAGAAGCGGATGTCCTTCGGGATGTATCCCGAGATCAGCCTGCGCGAGGCACGTACTCGTCGCGACGAGGCGCGGGCGCTCGTCGCCAAGGACATCAACCCTCAGCGCCAGCGGACGAGGGATCGGCAACTGGCGACCCAGGCCGAGCAGAACACGTTCCAGGCCGTCTACGAGAAGTGGCTGAAGTTCCGGGAGCAAGGCCGCCTCAAGAAGGGGCGGCAGACGACGCTTTCTCTGATCCCGCGCATCTTCGGCAAGGACATCCTGCCGAGCCTGGGCAAGCGGTCGATCCACGTCATCACCCGCGCCGACCTGCTGGAAATCGTCGGCCGCATCGAGAAGCGCGGTGCGCCCTCGGTGGCCGAGAAGGTGCGCACCTGGCTCAACCAGCTGTTCCGGTATGCGCTGGTGGTCGTGCCCGGCTTGGAACGCAACCCGGCTTCCGACCTGGATGTGGTCGCCATGCCGCAGCCGCCCGTGCGTCACAACCCGTTCCTGCGCATGCCCGAGCTGCCCGAGTTCCTGCAACTGCTGCGCAAGTACCCCGGCCGGCTGCAGACCCAGCTCGGCGTCCGCATGTTGTTCCTGACGGGCGTGCGCACGGGCGAGCTGCGGCTGGCGACCCCGGATCAGTTCCACCTCGATGACGGCCTATGGATCATCCCGCCGGACGTGGTGAAGCAGCTGGAACTGAAGATGCAGAAGGAAAACCTGCGCACGGAGGACATTCCGCCGTACATCGTGCCGCTGTCCGTGCAGGCGGTGGAGATCGTCCAGTACATGCTTGAGCGGTTCAAGCAGGGACAGAAACACGTATTCCCCGGGGCCAAGAGCTTGAAGCAGCGCATTAGCGAGAACACGCTCAATACGGCGATCAAGCGCTTGGGCTACGACGGTCGGCTGACGGGCCATGGCATCCGCGCCACCCTCTCAACCGCGCTCAACGAGTTGGGCTATCCCGACAAGTGGATCGACGCGCAACTCTCGCACGTCGATCCGAACCCGGTTCGTCGCACCTACAACCATGCCGAGTACGTCGATCAGCGCCGACGCATGATGCAGGATTGGGCCGATCGGCTGGATCTGCTGGAGCAAGGCCAAGTGGAAGCCGCCAGCGTCCCCCTGACGATCCACGTGGAAGGATTGCCAGTGGCCGACGACGGCGCTAACAAGCAACCGATGCCCACGAGCACGACGGTGCCGACCTTGGTGCTATCCAACCTCCAAGATGCTCCGCCCCAGCGAGCTATCCAAGTGCAGCGGCTGTCTTCGGTGCGCGCCCCGAAGACGCAGCCGGCGCTGTCGAATGTCCAGCGCGAGCGGATGCTGCTGCTCGACATCCTGGAGTCGCCCCATAACCTCTCCGTCGCCGACTACGCCAAGCTCGCCGGCAAGTCGCGACGCTGGATCACCTACGAGGTCACCGCGGGCAACCTGTTGTCGATCAGCCTGGGCAACCGTGGCCAGCGCGTGCCTGACTGGCAGCTCGATCCGATCAAGCGCCAACTGGTGCAAGCCATCCTCAAGCAGACAGCCTGTGGCGTGGACCCGTGGGAGATTTACCATGCACTCACCCAGCCCTACGACGAATTCGGCGGCCAGTCGCCGATCGAGGCGGTGACGGCGAAGAATCTGAACGCGGCGGTGAAAGCAGTTCGCCGCGTCCTGACCATGCAGATGTTCGATGGCCCCATTCCGCAGCGCGAGGGCAACCGGACTACGCGACCTTCCGCGCTCGTCTGACGAAGTGCTCGATGGCCGGTGAGTCACGACGCTCGGATCGGAACAGGTGCGTTCCGATCCAGAAGGTGCCGTCGGCCAGCGGTCGCATCACCACGTCCCAGTTCCGGGACTGTTCGATCCGCAGGCGGGAACCGATGCCTACCCCGTAGCCGGCCGCGACCATAACGATCATCAATTCGTACGACGTGACTTGGCAAGAAACCCGCCACTCTTCGCCGAACAGTGCTTCGCACGCGAGCGGCTGACTCTGGAGCAAGGGGTAGATCCGTAGGGCGCTGGAGGGAACCGCGGTGTAGCTCAGCAGGGGGGAGCGATCAGGCACGGCGATCGCCAACTCGTCACGCCACAGTGGCGCCTCGTCGGTGGGTACCGTTGTCGCCAAGCCAATGTCGTAGCGACCGTCCTTCATGCCCGCGATGAGATCCGCGGATGTCGCGACTTCCTCCATCACCACAGGCGTCTCGGGCGCCTCCGCGCGCTGGAGCGCGAGTAGTATCGCCAACTGGTGCGACGGCACGCCAGGCGATACGCAGAGCTTGAGCGCCGATGACGGGGGGATGGCGCGCATGGCTGTCCCTATGGAAGCGATTTGTGGCGGGGAAAAGCAAGCTCCGTAGCATACCAAGAGTTAAACTTAACGTGGTTTAATTAATGGTGGTATTCGACGCTTCTGCTGATGCAGAAGCGTACTGTCCGACGAGGCCGCCCCGCTGGCTCGACTACCTATGAACCTGCGCCGGCGTTGGCCTTCGGCTTGGCGGTGCGCGCGGCACGCATGGAGCAGGGAATAGCGCAGGAAGAGCTTGCATCCTTGGCCGAAATCGAGCGTTCTCACATGGGCAAGATCGAGCGCGGCGAACACATGCCTACGCTCGCCTTGATCCTCAAAATCGCTACTGCACTGAAGACAAGCGCTGCGGATTTGATGGCGGCAACAGAAAACAACCTGCGTGCAGGGCCGAAGGTGTGAGCCCAGCACTGCGCGGCACTCCGTCAGTCGTTCACCTGCTCACGCAGTCGTGCCGTGAACCGGTCTAAAGGAATGGCAGAGCTGTTGCTGATCACCCTGAGCAGATAGGTCGTCAGCAGCGCTGAGTCGATCGCCAACGGCCGGATCACGACGTCAGGATGACGGCAAATACCGACCCTGGTCGTCGTCATGAAGCCGATCCCGTAGCCTGCCGCAACCAGGGTGAGCATCATGTCCAGCGAAGCCACCCGCTCGGCGATGTGGAGCTCCCGATTCAGTGGGTGCAGCAATCGGGTCAGTTCGCGGGAGTAGCCTTCGCAGAGGTGCTGATTGCACATAATTAACGAATGACTGGCTAGTTCGTGTAGCGGCACTTCCTTGTAGATCAGGAGGGGATGCCGAGCGGGAACTGCCACGACGAGAGGGTCGCGCCAAAGGGGCTCGGATGCAATACCGTCACCGACGTCCGCTGTATGGGCGAAGCCGATGTCGAAATCGCCTGATCGCAGTCCGCGCAGCTGCTCGGCCAGCGGTACTTCGGACAGGCGTAACTCGACCTCCGGTTCTTCTTCGCGGCAACGTGCAAGGAACGTAGATAGTCGCGGATCGACAGCGCCATCGGAGACCGCGATGCGCAGGCTGCCACGATAACCTGCCGACACGGCTCTGGCGTTCTTGCACGCCTGCTCCAGCGCCGTGAAAACTCGCCGGACATCCTGTAGGAACACCGTGCCCGCTTGAGTCAGGCGAGTTCCTCTCCGGTCACGGGTGAACAGCAGGACGCCCAGTTCGTTTTCCAGTTCCTTGATGATGCGAGACAGCGGCGATTGTTCGATGTGTAGACGTTCGGCCGCGCGAGTGAAGTGCAGTTCCTCGCCGAGGACCATGAAGCAGCGAAGGTGTCTTAATTCCATCGATAGTTCTCCACCTGCAAACTAGCGCCAAACACGTCATTTCCCAGCGAAGATCGACCTTTAGTTGCGCAGATCGCTGGTGCGAATGACCGCATGGTGGCTTGCTCAAGGCGGCGACACGCGATCCTGACGGACGAAGCCGACGACAATCACTTGCGATGCGCGGCGACGCAAAGCCAGTACAGCACCGCATCAGAAATGGGCACGCGCCCAGCGCACGATCTCGGCGGTGGGCATGGCACCGGACATGCGGGCCAACTCGCGTCCCGCATTGAACAGCACGAGTGTCGGGATACTGCGGATGGCGAAGCGCATGCCGAGTTCGGAACTGGCCTGAGTGTCGATCTTGCCCAGCCGCATCGCCGGTTCCAGCAGAGCGGCGGCGGCCTCGAAATGCGGTGCCATGACACGGCACGGGCCGCACCACGGCGCCCAGAAATCCACCAGCAGCGGCAGTTCCGAGCGTGCCGCGTGCAGGTCAAAGTTGCCGCTGTCCAGCCTCACCGGTTGCCCGGCGAACAGCGCCTTGCCGCAGCGCCCGCAGTTGGGCGCGTCGCCCAGGCGTTCCCCCGGCACGCGGTTGAAGGCGTGGCAGTGCGGGCAGGCGATTTGCAGCGGCGAGCTCAAGAACCGGCCTCGAAACTCTTGTCACCCAGCAGCACCCGGCCGTCGCTGTCGACCACGTTCACGTCGACCTCGATGCCGTGGCGCACGCTCTGGGTGACCATGCAGAAGTCCTCGAACTGCGCCAGGACACGATCCAGGCTGCGATAGTCGGCATTGTGGCCGGGCAGATGCAGGGTCGCCTTCGCCGACGCGATCCGCCAGCGGCCGTGTTCGTTTCGCGTCGGCAGCGCGCAGATCTCGGCGGTCAGCGTGCCGGGTTCATTGCGATGCTTGCGCAGCGCGAACAACAGGCTGGCGGCCAGGCAGTTGGCGACCGCCGCCAGCAGCAGACGGGAGGGATTCGGCCCCCGGTCGTGGCCGAGCGGTGCGGGTTCGTCGGTCAGCAGCGGCGCAAGCGCGACGTTGTCGAACATGATGCGGAACGCATAGTCGCCATCCTGCTCGAGGCGGATGCGGATCGGGCTGTCGATGCTCATGGCGATCCCCCCGTGGCCGGATCGGATCCCGGCACCTCGACCCACAGCGCGCCGCGCAGGTCCCCGACCGCGAAGCCGGTGGCGCCGTCGTGCGGGTAGTTTGCGAGGATCGCTTCGCGAACGTCGGGCGCGACGTCGCTGCCGTGGCAGGCCAGGCAGCCCGGTTCGGTGGCGATGCCGCGCATCATCCGCAGCGCGACGCCGCCCGGCAGATGGTCGCGAATGACGGCGAGCTGCTCGCCGGCGGGTTCGCCGTCGGCGACGCGCTGCCCGAAGATCTTCAGCGTCGACAGCTGCCAGTCGTTGGCGGCTTGTACCGGGTTGCGGTTGCGGCCAGGGACAGCGACACGACCCAGTCGCACGCCGTGTTCGGCCATCACCGCCTCGGCAATGCGCGGCGCCTCGGTGTGGCAGACCTCGACCGCCGCGGTCGGGCCGCCTTCGGCCATCGCCGCCTGCAGCCGGCCGCGCAGCCGGCTACCGAAGGCCGCCGCCGCAGCCTGGGCGCGGTCGAGCTCGGCATCGTCAGCCGGGGCGGCCGGAGGCACGACAGCGTCGGCATCGGCCGCCGGTGCTTCGTCGGCGGGCGCGGCAGGCGCGGCGACGGGGGGCGCATCCTGCGCGCAAGCGACGAGCAGCGCGGCGGCGAGGACGGACAGGCTGGCGGCGCGGACGTATCGCTGGTTCATGGCGTGGCTTCCTCCGGATGGCGGCGCGCGATCAGCGCGTAGTACAGCAGCGGGATGACGACCAGGGTCAGCACGGTCGAGACGAGGATGCCGAAGATCAGCGAGATCGCCAGTCCGTTGAAGATCGGGTCGTCGAGGATGAAGAATGCGCCGGCCATCGCCGCCAGCGCGGTCAGCGCGATCGGCTGCGCGCGCACCGCGCAGGCGTCGATCACCGCCTGCGCCGGCGCGCGACCGCGCGCAAGTTCGTGGTTGATGAAGTCCACCAGCAGGATCGAGTTGCGCACGATGATCCCGGCCAGCGCGATCATGCCGATCATGCTGGTGGCGGTGAACTGCATGCCCAGCAGCGCGTGGCCGGGCATCACCCCGATCACGGTCAGCGGGATTGGCGCCATGATCACCAGCGGCACGATGTAGTTGCGGAAATATGCGACCACCAGCAGGTAGATCAGCACCATTCCCGCGGCGTAGGCGATGCCCATGTCGCGGAAGGTCTCGTAGGTGATCTGCCATTCGCCGTCCCACTTGATGCCGAAGCCGGCGGTGTCCGGCGGTTGCCGGATGAAGAACTGCGACAGGCGCTGTCCGTCGATGGCGTTGTCGGCGACCTGCCCGACGAGGTCGAACATGCCGTAGAGCGGGCTGTCCACCGTGCCGCTCTCGTCGCCCATCACGTAGACCACCGGCAGCAGGTCCTTGTGGTGGATCGCGCCGTCCCAGCGCGCCGGTTGCGCCTGCACCAGCTCCGACAGCGGCACCAGCTGGCCATCGCCACCGCGCACGCGCAGGCCGAGCAGTCCGTCGAGCGTGGCTTGCTCCGCGGCGGGCAGGCGCAGGCGGATCGGGCGCGGGTACTTCGAGCTGCCGTCGATCACCCAGGTCGCATCCATGCCCGACAGTCCGGCGGCGATGGTCTCGGCGACGGCCGACTGGGCCACGCCGAGCCGCGCGGCGCGCACGCGGTCGATGGCCAGTACCTCCCGCGTGGCGTCGGCCTCGACGGTGGTATCGACGTCGACGATGCCTTCGGTGGCAAGGAAGCGCTGCTCCAGCGCCAGCCCGATCCGGCGCTGGCGCGCGTAGTCCGGGCCGTAGACCTCGGCCACGATCGGCGAGAGCACCGGCGGGCCGGGCGGCACTTCCACCACCTTGACCGAGGCGTCGTGGCGGCGGCCGACGTCGGCCATCTGCGGGCGCAGCGCCACGGCGATGTCGTGGCTCTTGCGGCTGCGCTCGCGGCGGTCGACCAGGTTCACCTGCAGGTCGCCGACGTTGGCGCCGGCGCGCAGGTCGTACTGGCGCACCAGGCCGTTGAAGTTGATCGGCGCGGCGGTGCCGGCGTAGCCCTGGTAGTCGCGCACCTCCTGCGTGCGGTCAAGCACCGCGGCCAGGTCGGTCAGCAGCGCATTGGTGTCCTCCAGCGTGCGGCCCTCGGGCAGGTCGACCACGACCTGCAGTTCGGACTTGTTGTCGAACGGCAGCATCTTCAGCACCACCAACTGGAATACCGCCAGGCTCGCGGCCAGCAGCACAAGCCCGGCCATCGCCGCGAACAGCGCGTAGCGGCGGCGGGCGCCTCGTTCGGGATCGAGGAACGGCGTCATCATCCGTTCGAACACGCGGTGCAGGCGCGCGGCCATGGTGCCTTCGGCGTGGCCGCTGTCGCCGGTTCCGTCATCGTGCGCGGCATGGCCGCCCGCGTGCCGCTTGAGCAGCTTCAGCGACAGCCACGGGGTGACGATCAGCGCGATCAGCAGCGACAGCAGCATGCCGACCGAGGCGTTGATCGGGATCGGCCGCATGTACGGCCCCATCAGGCCGGTGACGAAGGCCATTGGCATCAGCGCCGCGATCACTGTGAAGGTGGCCAGGATGGTCGGGCCGCCGACTTCATCGACGGCGGGCGGGATCGCCTCGCGCAGCGACTTCCCGCCCCGCGCCATGTGCCGGTGGATGTTCTCCACCACCACGATGGCGTCGTCGACGAGGATGCCGATGGCGAAGATCAGCGCGAACAGCGACACGCGGTTGAGGGTGAAGCCCATTGCCCAGGATGCGAACAGCGTGACCGCAAGCGTCAGCACCACCGCGCTGCCGATCACCACGGCCTCGCGCCTGCCCAGCGCGAACAGCACCAGCAATACGACAGACCCCGTTGCGAAGAACAGCTTCTGGATCAGCGTCTTTGCCTTGTCGCTGGCGGTCAGGCCGTAGTCGCGCGTCACTTCGACGTGGATGCCCTCGGGAATCACCTGTCCGCGCAACGCATCGATGCGCTGCAGCGCGGCGCGGGTGATGTCGGAGGCGTTGCTGCCTGGCTTCTTGGCGATCGCCAGCGTGACCGCGGGTGCCACGCCGCTGGCGGGGCCGCCGCGGCCGGCCGGCGCGCCGTGCCAGACGTAGCTCGACGGCGTGTCGGCGGCGTCGCGCACCATCGCCACGTCCTCCAGCCGCACCGGCTGCCCGCCCGCCACGCCGAGCACCAGGTTCGCCACGTCGTCGCGGTCGGCGAGGAACTGTCCCGAGGTCACCTGCGCCACGCCATCGCCGCCGACGCGCTCGCCGGCCTGGCGGGCGAGGTTGGCCGCCTGCAGCGCGCCGGCCAGGTCGTGCACGGTCAGGCCGTGGCTGGCCAGGCGCGCGGCGTCGAGTTCCACCATCACCGCGCGCTCCGGCGCGCCGATGGTGAACACGTCGCGGGTGCCGGGAATGCGCTTGAGCTCTGTCTCCAGCGTATGCGCCACTTCGGTCAGATCCTGTGCGCCGCGCTCCGGATCGTCCGTCCACAGCGTCAGCGCCATCACCGGCACGTCGTCGATGCCCTTGGGCTTGACGATCGGCTGGCCGACGCCAAGGTTGGGCGGCATCCAGTCCTGGTTGCTGAACACCTTGTCGTACAGCCGTACCAGCGCCGGCTGGCGCTTCACGCCAACCTCGAACTCCACCGTCAGCACCGCCATGCCCGGGCGGCTGATCGAATAGACGTGCTTGACCTGTTCGATCTCCGACAGCTTCTGTTCGAGCGGATAGGTGACCATCTGCTCGACCTGGCGCGCGTCGGCGCCGGGGAAGGGCACGATGACGTTGGCCATGGTCACGTCGATCTGCGGTTCCTCCTCGCGCGGCGTGATCATCACCGCGACCACGCCGAGCAGCAGGCCGAGCAGCGCCAGGATCGGCGTCAGCGGGTTGGCCTGGAAGGTCGCGGCGATGCGCCCGGAGATGCCGAGCCGGGGCGTGGTGTCGCGCGCCGTCACGTCAATCGCCCTGGCGCGCGGCGACGAGCGCCTGCACCGCGGCCACCGGATCGGCGGCGATGGTCTCGCCCGGCGCAAGGCCGGCGATCACGTCGATGTCGTCGCCGGCGCGCTCGCCCAGCCGCAGTTGGCGTAGCGACAGGCGACCGTCGGCCAGCACGTACACCGCGTTCACCTCGCCCCGGCGCACGAGTGCCGACGCCGGAATGCGCGGATGCGCCGCGCCAGCCACTGCCGGGAACGCCACCTTGGCGGTGGCGCCCGGCTGCGGCGCGGGGTCGAGCGCGGGCAACTCCAGGCGCACCTTCACCGCGTGGGTGGATGGATCGGCGGCGGGGAACACGGTGACTCCGGATGCCTCCACGCTGCGGCCGTCGTCGAAGGTCACCGTCGCCACCGGGTTCGCGCGCACGCGTTCCGCGTCCGATTGCGGGATGCTGACTTCGATGCGCAGCGCCCCGGGCGAGAACACCGTCATCAGCGGCTGGCCGATGCCGACGCTCTCGCCGGGCTCCACGTCGCGCGAGGCGACGATGCCGGCGTACGGCGCGCGGATCGTGGTGTAGGCGGTCTGCTGGCTGAAGTTGGCCAGCTGCGCGCGGGCGGCGTCGCGTTCCGCGCGCGCCTGGTCGAGCTGCATCTTCGACACGTACTGCCCTTCGGCGAGGCCGGCCATGCGCCGGTAGGTGGCTTCGGCCAGCTGCAGCTGCGCACGGGCGGCGTCCACGCCGGCCTGCTGCTCCACCGCGCTCAGCCGCACCAGCACCTCGCCCGCGGCGACGTGATCGTTGACGTCGCGCAGGACTTCGGCGACGCGGCCGCTGGTCTGCGCGGTCAGCGTGGCCTGGCGCACCGCCTCGACCACGCCGTCCCAGGCGCGGCCCCGGCCCGCGTCGGCGGCGCCCACGGTCAGCATGTCGAGCCCCTGGATCGGGGAGGGTTCGCGGAGGCGCTCGTCGCTGCCGCAGGCGGCCAGTGCGCCCGCCAGCAGCAGCGCGAGGCCGGCGCGGGTCGGGGCAAGGCGGAAAGGCATGGTCGTGTTGCGCGTCACCGGGGGTTCCTCACTTGAACGCGCAGCCGCTGGCCACGCCCAGCTTGCGGAACACGATGGCGGCGGGACAGAAGCCGGTGACGCTGGCCTGCAGCATGTTCACGCCGATGAAGGCGGTGAACCACAGCCACAGCGGCGAGACGAATTGGGCCAGCGCCAAGCTGATCAGGGTCATCAGGCCCGCGAAGGCGAGGACGGCACGGTCGAGGTTCATGGCATGTTCTCCTTGGGAGTGGGGATGTGTTTCAGCGGGTACGCAGGATGCCGAGCAGCTTGAGCACGTATTTCTCGTAGATCGGTTCGGTGTTGCCGGACTTCATCTTTATCAGGAAGTACTTCTCGAAGGCCACCTTGGCCAGGTGCACCCACTTGCCGACCTTGGCCCAGGTCACGTTGCGCGGCGGGAACTGCGGCAGCGCCACGAAGGCCGCGCCGGTGTCGCCCATGTCGGCCAGGCAGATCGCGTTCCACGTCGCCTCGGCGGTCGCAGGCTCTCCCTTCAGGTCGGCCCGGATGTTCTGCGCCACTGCGGTGACCATCGACTCGATCATGAAGCCCGTCTTCGGCGCGCCGGTCGGCACCGGCGTCGCCTCCACCGGCGGGATCGCCACGCACACCCCCAGCGAATGGATGTTCGGGTGGGCCGGATTGCGCTGGTGCCTGTCGATCAGAACGAAGCCGCGCGGGTTGCACAGCCCTTCGACCCGCCTCACCGCATCCACGCCGGTGAACGCCGGCAGCACCATCGAATACTTGAACGGCAGCGTGTGCGTCTTCTTCGGCTGGCCGTCCTCGTCCACCTCGACGACGTCCATCTCGCCGTCGCGCACCTCGGCGATCTTCGCGTTGACGATCCAGCCGATGTGGCGCTGGCGGAACTCGGCTTCCATCAGGCCCTTGGAATCCCCGACGCCGCCCAGGCCCATGTGCCCGATGTACGGCTCCGGCGTCACGTAGGTCATCGGCACCTTGTCGCGCACCTTGCGTTTGCGCAGGTCGCGGTCGAGGATCATCGCGAACTCGTAGGCCGGGCCGAAGCAGCTCGCGCCCGGCGCGGCGCCGACCACGATCGGGCCGGGGTTCTCCAGGAACGCCTGGTAGGCCTCCCATGCGGCGGTCGCGTGCACGGTGGTGCAGACCGACTGGGTGAATCCCGTGTCGGGGCCGAGCCCCGGAATCTCGTCGAACGCCAGCCGGGGGCCGGTGGCGATGACCAGGTGGTCGTAGGCCACGTGGCGGCCGTCGCGCAGCCGCACGCGGTTGTGCGCCGGCTCGACCAGTTCCGCGCCGGCGCCCTCGAACGCGATCTTCTTCTTCGCGAGATGGCCCGGCACCGCGATCTGCACGTCCTCCGGCTTGCGCCAGCCCACCGCCACCCACGGATTCGACGGGGTGAACGAGAACAGGTCGCCTTCGCCGATCACGGTGATCCGCGGCTCGGGGCCCAGCGTGCCGCGCAGTTCGTAGGCGGCGCTCATGCCGCCGATGCCCGCGCCCAGTACCACGATGTGCGTCATTGTCATGCCCTCCCAGGCGCCGGATCCGGCCCGGGAGCCGGGCCGCCTCGATCCCGTTGCATCTAAATTAGCAATATCGTATATTGTAGTCAACTCGTGTTGCCGGAACGCTGCAATGCCCCGCACCGTCGAAGACCTCGTGGCCGAGGCCCGTTCGAAAATCCGCGAGATCTCCCTGGAGGACCTGGTGGATACGCTCGCGGGCGATCTCGTGCTGGTCGACGTCCGCGAACCGGACGAGTACGCGCAGGGCCACCTGCCGGGCGCGGTCAACCTGCCGCGGGGCGTGCTGGAGTTCCAGATCCATGCGCATCCGGCGATGACCTGCGTCGCGGACGCGGCCCTGGCGGAGCCTTCCCGCCGCATGGTGCTGTACTGCCGGACGGGCGGGCGATCCGCGCTGGCCGCCGACAGCCTGCGGCAGCTGGGCTTCACCGACGTGTGTTCGCTTGCCGGCGGCTTCGAGGCGTGGCGCAATGCAGACCTGTCCGTGAGCATGGAATGACGATGGCACCGAAGAAGACCAAGACGGCGAAGGCAGCGAACATCGCCTTCGACATGGAGGCGATGCGGGCGCATGCCGGCGACGTGGCGCGGCTGTTGAAGGCGCTGGCCAACGAGAAGCGCCTGCAGGTGCTGTGCCTGCTGGCGGAGGGCGAGCGTTCGGTCGGCGAGATCAACGCGATGCTCGACCTCAGCCAGTCCGCGCTGTCGCAGCACCTGGCGGTGCTGCGCGAGGGAAGCCTGGTGCAGACCCGCCGCGAGGCGCAGGTCATCTACTACTCGCTCATGCCCGGGCCGGCGGCGCAGGTGATGCAGACCCTGCACGGCATCTACTGCAGCACCGCTCCGGCGCGGGCGAAGAAGAAGAGGGCGGCATGATCGGACTGCTCAAGGCGCTGCTGGGGATGGGCGGCGAACAGGTCGGCCCGCGCGAGGCGGTGCAGCGCATCAACCGCGGCGCGGTGCTGGTCGATGTCCGCGAGCCCGGCGAATTCGCCGCCGGCCACGCCGCCGATGCCGTCCACCTGCCGCTCGGCCGCATCCGCGCGCAGGGCGCGGGCGCGCTCGACGCGTGCCCGGTGCCGGAAGGCGCTGAAGTCCTGCTGGTCTGCCAGAGCGGGATGCGCTCGCGCATCGCGCAGTCGTCGCTGGCCAAGGATGCGCGCCGCCGCTACGTCAATGTCGACGGCGGCATGGCCGCGTGGGCGGCCAGTGGCCTGCCGGTCGTCCGCGGCGGGAGTGCGACATGAGCGCCGTGGAAACCGGCAAGGCCGACATTGCCCGCTGGGACGCGCGCTACCGCACCGACGACTACGTATTCGGTACAGAGCCCAATGCCTTCCTCGCCTCGCAGGCGCACCGGCTGGTGCCCGGCATGTCCGTGCTGGCGGTGGCCGACGGCGAGGGCCGCAACGGCGTCTGGCTGGCAGCGCAGGGCATGAACGTGTTGTCCGTGGACGCTTCCGAAACGGGTCTGGAGAAAGCCAGGAAGCTGGCCTCCGCGCGCGGCGTGCGCATCGCCACCGAACGGGTCGACCTGGGCGAGTGGGACTGGGGCGCGGAACGTTTCGACGCGGTCGTGGCGATCTTCGTCCAGTTCGCCGATCCGGCGCTGCGCGAGGCCATGTTCGACGGCATGCAGCGCGCACTGAAGCCTGGCGGACTCCTGTTGCTGCAAGGCTATCGCCCCGAGCAGCTCGAGTACGGCACCGGCGGCCCGCCGGACGCGGACAAGCTCTACACCGCCAGCCTGCTGCGCGATGCCTTCGCCTGCATGCAACTGCTCCATTTGAAAGAACACGACAGCGTGCTGGCCGAGGGCACTGGCCATGCAGGCATGTCGGCGCTGGTCGACCTGGTCGTGCGCAAGCGCGGGTCGCCTTCCGCACTCCCACCCACTGAAGGATGACAGCCATGTCCGCCATCGATTCCTACACCGATCTGACGCGCAGCGTTTCGAAGAACCTGACGCCGCTGCGCACGCACAACGCCGAGGTCATGCAGGGCTTCGGCGCGCTGAGCAAGGCGGCGCTGGCGCCGGGCGCGCTGGACGAGAAGACCAAGGAACTGATCGCGATGGCGATCGGCGTGGCGGCGCGTTGCGACGCCTGCCTTGGCTTCCACGCCAAGGCGCTGGTGCGCCTGGGCGCCACGCCGGAGGAGTTCCGCGAGATGCTCGGCGTCGCCGTCTACATGGGCGGCGGGCCGTCGCTGATGTACGCGGCCAACGCGCTGGCGGCGTTCGAGGAGTTCTCCGCGCAGGCGGCCTGA
Source organism: Stenotrophomonas sp. JC08 (assembly GCF_052180205.1). Lineage (NCBI taxonomy): Bacteria > Pseudomonadati > Pseudomonadota > Gammaproteobacteria > Lysobacterales > Lysobacteraceae > Stenotrophomonas > Stenotrophomonas sp. JC08. The sequence goes on from NZ_CP197473.1 coordinate 819,647, forward strand.
GCCCGTCGCGGGTGCGTCGTTTTGTCCTCTTATTCGTGACGGAGTTGCGCAGGATAATGAAACGCCGCGGGGTTGAATCGGACGACCGCCACGCCTCTCCGGCAGCGTCGTGGCGATCGGGCGGCCGCTCGCGGACATGGAGTCCGGCCGGTTCCACGCGCCGCGATGGATGGCTGTTCCACCTGATGATCGGAGAGTGCCATGCTGGGTGAACTCGATGTCGTGATCCTGTCGCGGCTGCAGTTCGCGTTGACCGCGATGTACCACTTCATCTTCGTGCCGCTGACGCTGGGGCTGTCGTTCCTGCTGGCGATCATGGAGAGCGTCTACGTCATGACCGGCCGCGAGATCTGGCGGCGGATGACGATGTTCTGGGGCGTGCTGTTCGGGATCAACTTCGCGCTCGGGGTGGGCACCGGCATCGTCATGGAGTTCCAGTTCGGCATGAACTGGTCGTACTACAGCCATTACGTCGGCGACATCTTCGGCGCGCCGCTCGCCATCGAGGGACTGATGGCGTTCTTCCTCGAAGCGACCTTCATCGGCCTGTTCTTCTTCGGCTGGAACCGGATGAGCAAGGTCAAGCACCTGATGGTGACCTGGCTGGTGGCGCTGGGCACCAACCTGTCGGCGGTATGGATTCTCGTGGCCAACGGCTGGATGCAGAACCCGGTCGGCGCGGTGTTCAATCCCGACACCATGCGCATGGAGATGACCGACTTCGTGGCGGTGGTGCTCAATCCGGTGGCGCAGGCCAAGTTCGTGCACACGGTCGCGGCCGGCTACGTCAGCGCGGCGATGTTCGTGGCCGCGATCAGCGCCTGGTACCTGCTGCGCGGGCGCCACCTCGACATCGCCAAGCGCTCGATGGCGGTGGCGGCCAGCTTCGGCCTCGCGGCTTCGTTGAGCGTGGTGGTGCTGGGCGACGAGAGCGGCTACCTCAGCACCGAACATCAGAAGATGAAGCTGGCGGCGATGGAGTCGATGTGGGAGACCGAGCCCGCGCCGGCCAGCTTCAACATCGTGGCCTGGCCCAACCAGTCCGAGCGCCGCAACGAATTCGCGGTGCACGTGCCGTGGGCGATGGGCCTGATCGGCACGCGTTCGATCTCCAAGGAGATGCCGGGCATCAATGCACTGGTGGACTCGGCCGAGCGCAGGATCGTCAACGGCATGCGCGCCTATGCCGCGCTGGAGCGGGTGCGCGCGGACGCAGGCGACCGCGAGGCGCGCGAACTGTTCGCGCAGGCCTGGCCCGACCTTGGCTACGGGCTGCTGCTCAAGCGCTACCGCGACGACGTGCAGAACGCCACGCAGGCGGAGATCGAGGCCGCGGCGTTCGACACCGTGCCGCAGGTGATGCCGCTGTTCTGGACGTTCCGGGCGATGGTGGCGCTGGGCTTCTACTTCATCGGCTTCTTTGCGTTCGCATTCTGGCTGGTGTCGACCGGCAGGCTCGAGCACAGCCGACGCTTCCTGAAGGTAGCGCTTTGGAGCGCGGCGCTGCCGTGGGTCGCGATCCAGTGCGGCTGGTTCGTGGCCGAGTTCGGGCGCCAGCCATGGGTGATCGAGGGCGTGCTGCCGACCTTCTACGCCGTGTCCGGACTGTCGGTGCTCGACCTGGTGATCAGCCTGCTGGTGTTCTTCGTGCTCTACACGGCGCTGGCGATCGTCGGCTTCCGGCTGCTGCTGAAGGCGATCCGCAAGGGGCCGGAGGAGCCGGACGCGTCCGGCGTGCAGGTCGCGCCCGACGCGCCGGAAGCGCATGCCGGCCATGCCGCGCTCGCGGCGCACTGACAGGAGGCGGTCATGGACGTTTCGTGGATTCCCCTTGACTACGGCACGCTGCGGCTGATCTGGTGGCTGCTGCTGGGCGTGCTGCTGATCGGCTTCGCGGTCATGGACGGCTTCGACCTCGGCGTCGCGGCGCTGCTGCCCGTGGTGGCGCATAGCGACGAAGAGCGCAGGGTGATGCTCAACCTTGTCGGCCCGGTCTGGGAAGGCAACCAGGTCTGGCTGATCACCGGCGGCGGCGCGATCTTCGCGGCGTGGCCGCTGCTGTATGCGGCTTCGTTCTCCGGCCTCTACCTGGCGATGCTGCTCCTGCTGGTGGCGCTGATCCTGCGCCCGGTCGGCTTCAAGTACCGCAGCAAGCTGCCCGATCCCCGCTGGCGCAGCACCTGGGACTGGTTGCTGTGCGGCTCCGGCGTGGTCGCCAGCCTGGTGTTCGGCGTGGCGATGGGCAACCTGCTGCTCGGGCTGCCGTTCGGCGTGGAGCCGAGCACGCTCAGGCCGGTCTATGAGGGCAACCTGTTCCAGTTGTTCATGCCGTTCGCCTTGCTGGCCGGCGTGCTGAGCGTGACCATGCTGGCTGCGCACGGCGCCGCGCTGCTGGCCTGGCGCACGGACGGCAACGTCGCGATGCGCGCGCGCCAGGTCGGTGGCTGGCTGGCCCTGGCGACCGGCGTGCTGTTCGCGCTGGGCGGTGTGTGGGTCGCGTTGGGGCTGGACGGGCACGTGCTGACCGGCGCCGTCGATCCCGCCGCGGCAAGCAACCCGGCGCTGAAGACGGTCGATCTGGTCGACGGCGCGTGGATGCGCAACTTTGCGCAATGGCCATGGATGTGGGCGGCGCCGGTGCTGGGCGTGGCCGCGTCGCTGCTGGCGGCGCCGCTGCTGTGGCGTGGCGCGAAGGTGCTAGCGTTCCTGGCCACCTCGACCGCGATCACGGGGATCATCCTGACCGTGGGCTTCGCGCTGTTCCCCTTCCTGATGCCCTCGTCGCTGCAGCCGGGCATGGGGCTGACGGTCTGGGACGCGTCGTCCAGCCACTTCACGCTGTGGGTGATGCTGCTGGCGACGGTGGTGTTCCTGCCGATCGTGCTGTCCTACACGGGTTACGTGTACCGGGTGATGCGCGGCACGGTCACGCCGGAGTCGGTTTCGGAAAATCCCAATGCGTACTGACGGCGGCGCGCATCGGCAACAGATCGGGAGATAGCGGCATGTGGTACTTCTCGTGGATCCTGGGGCTGGGCCTGGCCTGCGCCTTCGCCATCCTCAACGCGATGTGGTTCGAACTGCGCGAGCACGACCGCATCGATAAAACATGACGCTTGCGGCCAGCGGGGAGGCCGTCGCCGACGCGCGATTGCCTCCCAAGCAAGCGGCATGGATGCGGACGCTGGCCGACCAAGCGCGGCGTCCGCTCGCATTCGCGGTAGCGCTGCCGCTGCTGTCGGGCCTGCTGCTGCTGCCGCAGGCTTGGGCGCTGGCCCGGGCGTTGCAGATGATCGTGGTGGACCGGCTGCCGCTGTCCGCCGCGTTGCCGTCGATCGGGCTGGCCGGCACGCTGCTGCTGGTGCGGGCGGCGCTGGTCTGGGTAGCCGAGCACGCCGGCCAGCATGCGGCCGAATCTGTGAAGCGTTCGGTGCGTATCGCGTTGTTCCGGCGCCTGCTGTCGGCCGGCGTGCTGTGGAGCCGGGCGCGCGCCTCGGGCGAACTGGCCGACGCGCTGAGCGCGCGTGTCGAGACGCTGGACGGCTACTTCGCGCGCTACCTGCCGGCAATGGCGTCGGCGGCGGTGCTGCCGCCGGTGTTCTGCATCGTGCTGCTCGGGTTCGACTGGATCGCCGCGCTGGTGCTGGCGTTGACGGTGCCCGCCATCCCGCTGTTCATGGCGCTGGTGGGGTGGGGCGCGGAGGCGGCCGGCCGCCGCCACGCCACCGCGCTGGCGCGGCTGTCGGGCCTGTTCGCCGACCGTGTGCGCGGCCTGACCACGCTGAAGCTCCACGGGCGTTCGCAGGCGGAGGCCGAACGCGTGGCGCGCGCCAGCGACGAAGTGCGTGAGCGCACGATGTCGGTGCTGAAGATCGCGTTCCTGTCCTCGGCGGTGCTGGAGTTCTTCGCCGCGCTGGGCGTGGCCGGGCTGGCGGTGTACTTCGGGCTGACCTTCCTGGGCATGCTGGAATTGCGTGCCAGCGTGCTGACCTTGGAAGCGGCGCTGTTCTGCCTGCTGATGGCGCCGGAAGTCTACTTGCCGATGCGGCAACTGGCCGCGCACTACCACGACCGCGCGAACGCGCGCGGGGCGGTCGCGGAGATCGCGGGGCTGTTCGACGGCCTGCCGGAGATCGCGGATGCACCCGTGGAAGAGGCGGCGCCTGCTTCCGCGCCGGCGTCTAAGGCGTTTTCCGTCGGCGCGTTGCGGATGCCGGTGCCCGGACGCGGCGCGATCGGCCTGCCGACTCATGCGGACATCGCGCCGGGTGAGTGGATCGCGCTGACCGGTGCCAGCGGCAGCGGCAAATCCACGCTGCTGGAGACGCTGGCCGGCTTGCGTGCCTACGAGGGCGAGTTGCGTTTCGGCGGCCTGCCGCTGCGGGAGTGGCCCGCCGCAGCGCTGCGCCGATACATGCTGCTGATCCCGCAGCGGCCGTGGCTGGCGCCGGGCAGCATCGCCGACAACCTGAGGCTGGCGCACGCCGATGCGGACGATGCGGCGCTGGCGCGGGCGATCGCCGCCGCCGGGCTCGCCGGGATGATCGCCGGCCTGCCGCGCGGGCTGGACACGCCGCTGGCCCAGCGCGGCCAGGGCGTCTCCGGGGGACAGGCACAGCGCATCGCGCTGGCGCGGATGTTCCTGTCCGATGCGCCGGTGCTGTTGCTCGACGAGCCGACCGCGCATCTCGACGACGCCAGCCGCGACCTCGTGCTCGCCGAAATCGCTGCGTTCGCCCGCGGGCGTACCTTGGTCGTGGCGACGCACGATCCCGTCGTGGCCGCGATCGCCGACCGGCGGTGGACGATCGATGCCGGCGGACAGGTGCATCCGTGAGGCGGCTGCTGGCCTGGATGTGGCCGATGTTCCGGCAGCGCTGGCGCACGCTACTGCCCGCCTGCGCGCTGGCGCTGGTGACGGCGGCTGCGACGGTGGGATTGCTGGGTGTCTCGGGATGGTTCCTGACCGCGACCGCGCTGGTGTCCGGCGCGTTGGCGACGTTCAACCTGTTCGTGCCCTCGGCGATGGTGCGCGGGCTGGCGTTCGTCCGCATCCTCTCGCGCTACGGCGAGCGCGTCAGCGGGCATGCCGCGACGCTGGTTCTGTTGACCGACCTGCGCACGCGGGTGTTCGGGAACCTGCTCCGGCTCGATGCCGGGCAGCTGGCACGCTGGCGCGACGGCGACCTGGTCGCACGCCTGACCGGCGACATCGACGCGCTGGACTCGACCTTCCTGCTCTCGCTACTGCCGCTGCTGGTCGGCGGGATCGCCGGTGCGGTGGTGATTGCGGTGCTGGCGGTCTACGTGCCACCGGCCGCGGCGGCCGTCGGATTGCTGTGGCTGTGCGTCCTGCTGCTCGCGCCGGCCTGGCTGGCGCGCCGCGCGCGCCGCAGCGGGGCCGAACGCCAGGCGCACGCGGCGGACCTGCGGCAACACGTGCTGCAGGCCGTCGAAGGCCATGCCGATCTGCTCGCGCTGGGTGCGGCTGGACGCGCCGAAGCCGCGCTGGCCGACAGCAGCGACCGCCTGCGCGCGGCGGCGCTGTCCGAATCGCGGGCATTCGCCTCGGGCCAGGCGCTGGCGCTGGCCTGTGCGGGACTGGCGATGCTGGCGGTGGCGACGGCGGGCGCCGCGGCGCTGCGCGAGGGACGGGTCGGGGGTGCGGTGCTGGTCGGCTGCGTGCTCGCGGTGGCCGGATTGTTCGAGGTGGTGGCGCCGGTGCTGCGGGGCGCGGTACGGCTCGGTGCGGCTTCCGCTGCCGCAGAGCGCGTGCGCGAGATCGAGCGGGCCGGCCCGGAGATCCTCGATCCGCCGCGGCCGAAGGCGCTGCCCATGCGTGGCGCGGTGGAGTTCAGGCAGGTGTACTTCCGCCACCACCCGTCGCTGCCGCTGCTGGAGGGCGTGGATCTGCGGATCGCGCCGGGCGAGCGGGTGGTAGTGACCGGGGCCAGCGGCAGCGGCAAGTCGACCCTGCTGGCCTTGCTGCTGCGGCTGCGCGATCCGCAGGCTGGTGGCATCTGTTGGGAAGGCGTGGATCTGCGCGAGGCGTCGCTGCCGGAACTGCACCGCCGCGTGGCGCTGCTGCCGCAGGACGCGCCGGTCTTCCTGGGAACCGTGCGCGACAACCTGCGCATCGGCGACCCCGATGCGGACGATGCCGGGCTGTGGGAGGCGCTTCGCCAGGCCGGACTGGACGAGGAAATCCGCGCCTTGCCCGGTGGGCTCGACCAGTGGCTGGGCGAGGGCGGGCGCACGCTGTCGGCCGGGCAGGCGCGGCGCCTGTGCCTGGCGCGGGTGCTGCTGACCGGCGCGCCACTGGTCGCGCTCGACGAGCCGACCGAAGGGCTCGACCCCGATGCCGAACAGGCCTTCTTCCGCGACCTGCCGCGCATCCTGCACGGCCGCAGCCTGCTGCTGGTCACGCACGCCTTGGTGCCGTCCGGGATAGCCGACGCGACCTGGGAACTGGTGGATGGAAGGCTGAAGAAAAAGCCGGTGCGTGACACCCCGTAAGCATGAACCGTGGGGACGCTCGTTGGACACAGCCAAGGCAACATGATGATGCGCATGCATGCGTGCTGCCGTACGGGAAGACGCAGCTGAGACGCCGATACGCACCTACCACCTGGTGAACTCCCGCATTGATTGATGCCGTCTGCGAAATTCAACCAGGCATAGAGAAGGCCTATCGTAAATATTAGAAAATACGAATATACATATGCCGACGTCACGACTAGAGTCGATGTTGCGCCCCGCCTTCAGGGGCAGACCTTGGTTCGACGTGGCAGCCAGTTTCCCGATGCGGGGACCGTCAGCCGACGTGAACAGTCCGTAGACCGACAACCGGAGAGAACGATGGCAGCGAACGAGATCGAGACTGGCGGCAAGTGCCCGGTCATGCATGGCGCCAACACCGCGATGGGCACGTCCAGCATGGATTGGTGGCCGAACGCGCTGAACCTTGACATCCTGCATCAGCACGACAGCAAGACCAACCCACTGAAGGGTTTCGACTACCGCGAAGAAGTCAGGAAGCTCGATTTCGATGCGCTCAAGAAGGATCTCCACGCGCTGATGACCGACAGCCAGGACTGGTGGCCGGCCGACTGGGGCCACTACGGCGGCCTGTTCATCCGCATGTCGTGGCATGCGGCCGGCACCTACCGCATCGCCGACGGCCGCGGCGGCGGCGGCACCGGCAACCAGCGCTTCGCGCCGATCAATTCCTGGCCGGACAACGTCAGCCTCGACAAGGCCCGCCGCCTGCTGTGGCCGATCAAGAAGAAGTACGGCAACCGCATCTCCTGGGCCGACCTGATCGTTCTCGCCGGCACCATCGCCTACGAGAACATGGGCCTGAAGACCTACGGTTTCGCCTTCGGCCGCGAGGACATCTGGCACCCGGAAAAGGACACCTACTGGGGCGCGGAAAAGGAATGGCTCGCGCCCCAGGACGAGCGAATGGGCGATATCGAGAACGCCGCCTCGATGGAAAACCCGCTGGCCGCGGTGCAGATGGGCCTGATCTACGTCAATCCCGAAGGCGTGAACGGCAAGCCCGATCCCATGAAGACCGCCGCCATGGTGCGCGAGACCTTCGCCCGCATGGCGATGAACGACGAGGAGACCGTGGCCCTGACCGCAGGCGGACACACTGTCGGCAAGACCCACGGCAACGGCAATGCGCAGGCGCTCGGCCCGGATCCGGAAGCCGCCGACGTCGCCGAGCAGGGCCTGGGCTGGAGCAACCCTGACCAGAAGGGCTTGGCCAACCGCGTGGTGACCTCGGGCCTGGAAGGCGCCTGGACCACCCATCCGACAAAGTGGGACATGGGCTTCTTCGACCTGTTGTTCGGCTATGAGTGGGAACTGAAGAAGTCACCCGCCGGCGCCTGGCAATGGGAGCCGATCAACATCCGGGAAGAGGACAAGCCGGTCGATGCCAGCGATCCGTCGATTCGCCACAACCCGATGATGACCGACGCTGACATGGCGATGAAGGTCGATCCCGCCTACAACGCGATCTGCCGCAGGTTCATGGCCGATCCGGCCTATTTCGACGAGGTCTTCGCCCGCGCCTGGTTCAAGCTCACCCATCGCGACATGGGCCCGAAGACGCGCTACATCGGCCCGGACGCCCCGACCGAAGACCTGATCTGGCAGGATCCCGTGCCGCCGGGCAACAGCAACTACAACATCGCCGGCCTCAAGGCGCGCATCGCCGGGAGCGGCCTCACCATCGCCGAGATGGTGTCGACCGCCTGGGACAGCGCCCGTACCTTCCGCGGTTCGGACATGCGCGGCGGTGCCAATGGCGCGCGCATCCGCCTGGCGCCGCAGAAGGACTGGGAAGGCAACGAGCCCGCCCGCTTGCGGAAGGTGCTGTCGGTGCTCGAACCGCTGGCGGCGGAGTTCGGCGCCAGCGTGGCGGATACCCTCGTGCTGGCCGGTAACGTCGGCATCGAGTCGGCGGCCAGGGCCGCGGGCTTCGACGTCGAAGTGCCTTTCGCGCCGGGTCGCGGCGACGCCACCGACGAAATGACCGACGCCGATTCCTTCGCCCCGCTCGAACCTGTCGCCGACGGCTACCGCAACTGGCTGAAGAAGGACTACGTGGTCAGTCCCGAGGAGCTGATGCTCGACCGTACCCAGCTGATGGGCCTGACCGCCTGCGAGATGACCGTCCTGGTCGGCGGCATGCGCGTCCTGGACACCAATTTCGGTGGAACCCGGCATGGCGTCTTCACCGACCGCGCCGGTGCATTGACGACCGACTTCTTCGTGAACCTGACCGACATGGCCAGCACCTGGAAGAAGGCGGGCGACCACTACGAGATCCGCGATCGCAAGACGGACGCCCTGAAGTGGACGGCGACCCGGATGGATCTGGTGTTCGGTTCCAACTCCATTCTCCGCGCCTACGCGGAAGTTTATGCGCAGGACGACAACCGTGAGAAATTCGTCAACGACTTCATCGGTGCTTGGGTAAAGGTAATGAACGCAGATCGCTTCGATCTCGCATAGCAACATAGGGCTATGGCATGCCGAATCCCGTGCCGGCGAGAGGTTATCAAGTCAGTTGAGCTTGTCTGATGCAGATTCTGCGGTGGCCCGCGTCGCCCAGCGCTGTTGGGGTCGTGCAACGAAAAATGTTTGGCCGTAGCATGGCTACCGAGCGTGTTGGTCGCCGGTGCGCAGCAGGCCGCGTTGCGCATCGATGAAATTGTCGATGCGGCCAAATGACAGTCCATGCCTGAGCATTGGGTGATCTGACCGAGTTTCGTGCAGGACGCGTTCAACTACAATGCCAAGATGATTCAATCCTCGGCCAGCTTCAGGCGCATGGCGTGGCTTGCCCTCGTGGCGGTGTTGCTGACCGTCGTTGCGCCGACGGTCAGCCGCGTATTGATGACGACCGTATCGAAGACGTCCCCGATCCTGATGGAGATGTGCAGCACGGTAGGGTTGAAGACGATCGATGTCTCCGCGTTGATCGGTAGTGAGGAGTCGGTCCGGCCGATGATGGTGATGGACGATGCCTGTGGCTATTGCGTGCTGGCCACGCCGCTGCCGCTGGTGCTGGCGCTACTGGTAGCCCTGCTGCTGCGCCCGCCGCAGGCGCCCGCGCTACATTTCTTTTCGCTGCGGTTGAGGACGCCACGGAACATGCGTGGCCTCGGCTCGCAAGCCCCGCCCCGCGCACTCTGAACCACAACCCTGCTGACTTCCGGCGTGGCCCATGTGCCGCGCCCTTGTGCTTTGGAGCCAATATGTCCCGTATCACCATGGCGACGGCATTGCCGTCGCGCCGCGCGCTCGCGTGCGCGCTTTCGCTTGTCTTGTTTCCGCTTGCCGCCGTTGCCGCCGACGAGGAGACCTCGAAAGACGATGCCAGGACTCTGGATCGCGTGGTTGTCACCGCCTCGCCGGTGCAACCGCTGACCTTCGAGACCGATCCGAAACTGCCGCGCCAGCCGTTGCCGGCCAGCGACGGCGCCGACTATCTCAAGACCATTCCCGGTTTCACTACCCTGCGCAACGGCGGCACCAACGGCGACCCGGTGCTGCGTGGCATGTTCGGGTCGCGCCTGAACCTGTTGTCCAACGACGGCAGCATGCCCGGCGCATGTCCGGCGCGGATGGACAACCCGCTGTCCTATGTCGCGCCGGAGACCTTCGACCGCCTGATCGTGGTGAAAGGCCCGCAGACCGTGCTGTGGGGGCCGGGAGCTTCTGCCGGCACGGTACGGTTCACGCGGGATACGCCGCGTTTCGACGAGCTGGGCGCACGCGTGCAGGGCAGCCTGCTGGGCGGCAGTTTCGGTCGCAACGACCAGTCGCTCGATGCCACTGTCGGCACCCCCAGGGTCTACACGCGCCTGACCGCGAACCGTTCCGAATCCGGCGACTACGACGATGGCAACGGCGACGTCGTGCCGTCGAAGTGGCGCAAATGGAACACCGACGTCGCACTGGGTTGGACGCCGGACGCGGACACGGTGCTGGAAGTCACCGCGGGCACTGGCGACGGCATCGCCCGCTACGCCGGCCGTGCCATGGACGGCTCGCAGTTCAAGCGCGAAAGCTTGGGTCTGCGCTTCGAGAAGAACTTCCGCGGCGGCGGCCTGCGCACGCTGCAGGTCAGCCTGTTTCACAACGGTGTCGACCATGTGATGGACAACTACACCCTGCGCGATCCGAATCCGATGAGCGCGATGCCGATGCCGATGGCGGCCGACGTGGAGCGCCGCACTGGTGGCGGGCGGATGGCAGCGGAGTGGGGTTGGGACGATGTAAGCCTGACCGCAGGCATGGATACCCAACGCAGCCGACACCGCCAGCGTAGCTCGATGGGCGATGCCTACAAGGACATGCCCTGGGAGGACGATGCCGAACTGCGCAACACCGGCGTGTTTACCGAAGGTAGGTGGACAGTCGCTGTGGGCCAGCGCTTGATCGCCGGTGCGCGCCTGGATCGGGCGCAGACCACAGACTTGCGCGTCGCCGCCGGAGTGATGGGCATGCCCAACCCGACCTTCGGCCAAACCCGCCGCGAGACCTTGCGGGCTGGCTTCGTCCGCTACGAGCACGACATCTCTGGCAGCGGTTTTGGCTGGTATGCCGGGCTGGGGCATACCGAACGTATGCCGGACTACTGGGAAATGTTCTCGGCCGACATGGGTCCGGCGGGGGCAATGAATTCGTTCACCGGCATCGCACCCGAAATGACGACCCAGCTCGACATCGGCGCGCAGTATCGGAGCGAGCGCGTGAACGCATGGGTATCGACCTATGCCGGCCGCATCGATGATTACATCCTGTTCTCTTACATGCCGGGCGGCATGATGGGGATGATGAGCATGGCGTCGAACGAGGATGCACGCATCCACGGCGCCGAAGCCGGCGTCGAGTTCCGCCCCGCGAAAGACTGGACGCTGGGCGGCAGCGTGGCCTGGGCTTGGGGCGAGAACACCAGCGATGGCACACCCCTGCCGCAGATGACGCCGCTGGAAGGTCGCTTCAACGTCGCGTGGGACAACGGTCGCTGGAGTTTCGGTGCTCTGCTGCGTGCGGTGGCGCGCCAGGATCGCGTCGTCATCGACCAGGGCAACGTGGTCGGTCGCGACCTCGGGCCGAGCTCCGGCTTCGCGACCTTTTCGCTCAACGGCGGCTACCGCTTCAACGACCGCGTGCAATTGACCGCCGGCGTCGACAACGTGCTCGACCGCGCCTACAACGAGCACCTCAATCTGGCGGGCAGTGCCGACTTTGGCTACCCCGCTGATCCGGTGCGCATTAACGAGCCTGGCCGCAGTGCGTGGTTGAGGCTCAACTTCAGCTACTGACGGGAGTTCAACATGTTGATTCATACCCATGCGCTGCTGCGTCCGTGGTGAGGCGCGATGCCATGAGGCAGTTGAGCTTTTCCGACGCCGCGTACGCCTGCGCTTGCCCGTGTGTTCCGCGTCCCCGAAGCTCAGCTGGATCGTCGTCGTACGTCGAATTTGCGCTATTGTCGCCGAGGGAGTTGTTCAGAGCATCCCTGATACCGCTCATCTCCTGGTGACGCCGCATACGCGAATCTGAAAAGACCGTCGCCCGTAAGTCGTCCGTAAGTCGTGCGGGCGCACATTGGCGGCTACCTTCCCTATCGGTACATCGATTATGCTCAGGTTCGCCATTGCGCTTTTCGCCCTCCTGCCGGCATCAGTATTCGCCCAGACCAGTACGATCGAACAATCCGGCGCTGTCGAACAGCGGGCCGATGACCGTTGGACCCTCGGTGTTGCGGTGTCCTCCGAGGACAGCCCATATGCCGGGGAGGGGATGAGGACGCGTCCATTCCCGTTCGTGACCTACCAGGGCGGGCGCATCTACTGGGTCGGCGCCACCCTCGGCGTCAAGCTGTGGGAGACCGAGCGGTTCCGGCTCGACGCCAATTTCTCGGGGCGCTTCGACGGCTTCGACAGCGGGGATCTGGGCCGAGCCGAACTCGCGGCGAACGGGGTGGACATCGATCGTGTCGAGGATCGCGACCACGGCGCCGATGCCGGCCTCGCGGCCCGCTGGCAACTGGGTGGCAACGAGATCATCGTGCGTGCGCTGGCCGACATCACCGGCACCAGCGAGGGCTACGAGGTGTCCGCCGATTTTGCCCGTCGGTTCCGCGTGGGCAAGGTCACCCTGGTGCCCGGCATCGGCGTGCAATGGCTCTCGGACGATCTGGCCGACTACTATTACGGCGTCCGATCGACGGAGACGTTCTCGGGGATGGCCTACCAGCCGGATGCGGCACTCATTCCCCGCGTGAGCCTCGGGTTCGCCGTCCCCCTGGGGCAGAGCAAGTGGCGGGTGCAGGGCCTGGTGCAGTACCGGTTCCTGCCGGATGAACTGTCCGACAGCCCGCTGCTGGAACCCGATTCTGATGGCGTGGCCCATGTGGTGATCGGCGTGGTACGCAGCTTCTGATCTTCGGCCGGACTTCGAATGAACCGCATCGCCCTCGTCGAGGATCATGAGCGCATGGCGAGCCTGATCGCCCGCGGGCTGCTGTCCGCCGGCATCGCGACCGATGTGTTCCATACGCTCGAATCGGCGTGGCGACCCCTGAACGAACGCGACTACGGGGCGGTGATCGTGGATCGGGGCTTGCCCGAAGGCGACGGGCTCGAACTCGCTCGAACTCGTCAGGCGGCTCAGATCCGCGGGCAGGCTGACGCCGTGCCTGATGCTGACCGCCCGGGACGCGCTGAGGGATCGGGTGGACGGCCTGGAGGCGGGCGCCGACGACTACCTGTCCAAGCCGTTCGCCATGGAGGAACTGCTGGCTCGGGTTCGCGCCCTGCTGCGCAGGACGCCTTCCCTGCAGCCCAACGAACTCGTGCACAGGGGCCTCCGCGTCGTTCCGGACGCCGGGTGCATGGGCTTCGGAGACGAGGTCGTGACGCTGTCGCCCGCCGAACTCCAGATCATGGTCTGCCTGTTGCGGGCGAACGGGCAGACGGTCACGCGCCGCAGCCTCGAGCAGGCGGCATGGGGCCTCACCGACGCCGTCACCCCGAATGCGCTCGACGTCGCGATGCATCGCTTGCGCAAGAAGCTGGCGGCCATCGGCTGCGATCTGGCGCTCCTGAACATCCGGGGGCATGGATTCGCGCTGGGGGATCGCGATGTGGCCGTCTAGCCTCGCCGGGCGGCTGCTGCTCTCCGCGCTGATCGGGATGCTTGCGGCAGGCGTGGCCGCCGCGGCCATCTTCGTGTCGTTCGCTTGCCTGCGGGACACGAACTACCTGATCGACGCGACCCTCGAAGACGAATTGGACAACCTCGAAGAGAGTGTCCAAGTGGACGGGAACGGCCGGCTGGTCTTCAGGCCGCAATGGTCGTCCGACAGCTATGACGCGCTGAGGAAGGACACCGCGTTCCGCATCATCGATGCGGACGGGACCACCTTGTTCAGCAGTCTTGACGGGCCGGCCCTTCAGGCGTTGAAGCGGATGCCTGCCGGCGCCCGCACGCTGGATGTCGACGACGCGGGGCTTCCCGTTCGATTGCAGGTGCGCGAAAGACAGATCGTCCGCTCTGGTGCCAGGTATGGGCTGCAAGTGGCACGAAGCGATCGCATGGTGGAGCGCTTGGCCGGTTACGCCCGCCAGCTCTACCTGAGCGCAACCGCGGTTGCCGTCCTGGTCGCGCTTTCGATTTTTGCGGTGGTCGTCTGCATCACCGTCCGCCGTGCGGTCGTGCCGTTGCGGCAGGCGTCCGCGATTGCGTCGAGGATCGGCCCGCGTGCGCTCTCGGCACGCCTGCATGTCGATGGCATTCCATCGGAGATGGCGCCCCTGATCGATGCGTTGAACTCGGCCCTGGAGCGGCTGGAACAGGGCTTCAGGGTGCAGCAGGACTTTCTTGCGATGGCGGCGCACGAGCTCAAGACGCCGTTGACGCTGTTGCAGGCAGAGGTCGAGCTGGGCGGCGAGATGAACAAGGAGGCGATGCTCCGCGAGACGCAGCTCATGGCGCGGCAGGTCAACCAGCTCCTGCATCTGGCGGAGGTCAGCGAAGGACGCAACTACCGGTTCTCGAAACGTTCCCTATGGGCGATGTCGGCGGATGCGGTCGACTACCTGAACCGGTTGGCCGACCGCGGCGGCGTGTCGCTGCACGTGGAGCACCTCGAACCGGACAGAACGGTCGATGCGGACGAGGGGGCGGTCTTCGTCCTGCTCAAGAACCTGCTGGAAAACGCCATCAGCCATTCACCGCGGGGAGGGGTCGTCACGCTCGAGGTGACGCCCGGCGGGTTCACGGTCGTCGACCAGGGCGCGGGGGTGGATCCGGCGGATCGCGAACACGTGTTCAAGCGCTTTTGGCGCGCGTCGAGCGCCACCGATGGCGCCGGGCTTGGACTCGCCATCGTCCGCGAAATCTGTCATGCGCACCGGTGGGAGGTATGGGTGGAGGACGCCCAGGGCGGAGGTTCCCGATTCGTAGTGGCGATTCCCGACACGCCAACGCAGGAAGCGTGATGACCGGGCACGCGATTGAAAGATGCATATTGACCATAGCTGCGCGCATCGCCGCCGGGGATGCCGAGGCGCGGCAGTGGTATCGCTCCGAACCCATTGCCGGGCTGGGCGGCAGGACCGCGCTGGAACTGGTTTGGAGCGGGCATGGTCCCGCGGTGCTGGATTTTCTTGTTGGTGTGCTTCGGGACGAGATGCAGGCTGCATCGGGGACGAGCGGCGGGCACGAATGGCGAGACTGAGCCGCTGATGGAGGGATTCTCCGGGCAGTCCGGCTCCGGCGACGCTGCTGACGGCGGTGCTTGTCTGGGCGTCCGTGCCGTGGAGATTCGGTTGATTCGGGGGCCTGTGCGGAGGTCCTACAACTTGCCAACTTGCGAATCGTGTAACCGTCCGAATGGCGGCGATGTCGCCTTCACAGGTTCGCCAGACCAGTTTCCCTGAATGGGAGCGCGACCAGACGCGTCCGGGCAATCCGCTTCGTCCTCCGATCACAGGCTGACGCTGTTGCCGGCCTGCGCCTGCGTTCCAGAGAATTCCCATGTGGTTGCGATTGGCCGCATTGGCTGTCTTCACGATTGCGCCGTGCATACAAGCATGGGCGCCATCTCCTGCTGCGCCAAACCAGAGACTTGCGCTCGACGACGCCTTTGCGCGTCGCCCGGGCCCATCCCGATCTTCGCCTGTTCGGTGTGCGTGCCGAGGGATTGCTTGCTGAGCGCGATACGGCGGCGTTCGGCCCCCCACTGCGTGCCGGTCTCGATGTCGAGAACGCGTTCGGCAGCGGCGCCGCGCGAGGTTTCGACGAGGCCGAGATCACCCTGCGTCTTAGAGCGCGGTGGCAAGTTCGATGCCCGTCGTACGCTGGCGCTGAACGTCGGCGCGGGTACGGAGGTGCAGTGGCCGCTGGTCACGGTGGTGATCGGCGGCATCGTGTCCTCGACGCTGTTGACCCTGGTGGTGTTACCGGCTCTGTACCGCTGGTGGCACTTGCGAAGGCGACGGCGCTGTGGCGAAGGAGGGCACGCACTGATGAACGATACGCTGCGCATCGACCTGCAGACGCGGACGGCGGGATTGGTGCAACGGCCGTCCTGGGATCACGCCTTTCAAAACTTCATCGCTGCCGGTGCATCTGGCTCGATGCGCACCAGACCGCGGCGCGATCCAACAGCGGCAGATCACGGCCCTCAATCCCTCCCTGCGGTCCACGGCTTGACGTTCTCGGCGGCCCACTCGCTCAGGAACGCACCCAGCGCGCGGTAGCTGTCGGCACGCGCGGCATTGCGGCGCCAGCACAGGCCGATGCTGCGGGCGTTGGCATCGTCGCCCAAGGGGCGGACGACGACATCACTGCCGTCGATGATGCCGCCGTTGATCGCCAGATCGGGCAGGAAGGTCGAGCCCATGCCTTCGGCGACCATGGCCACCAGCGTGTGCAGGCTGGTGGACGAGAAGCTGGCATGCTCGGTTTCGGCGGCGCGCTGCAAAGCCGGCAGCGCATGGCTGTGCAAGCAGTGGTCGTGCTCTAGCAGCAGAAGGCGGTCGCCGTCGGCGACGTCGCCCGGGTCGAACGCCCGCAGACCAGGCGCCAGCGCTTGCGAGCCGCATGCGGAGACGTAGCGGTAGGCGTCGTCAAAGAGCATGAAGCTCTCCATGCCGGGGGTATCGTAGGGGAAGGCCATCAGCACCAGGTCCAGCCTGCCGTCCGCCAGCTGGTCGAGCAGGTGCCGGGTCTTGTCCTCGCGCAGCACCAGCCGCAAGCGCGGGAACCGTTGCCCGAGTGCGCGGATCACGCGTGGCAACAGATACGGTGCGATGGTCGGCAGCACGCCCATTTGGACGATGCCGGACATCGGCTGCGCCGCGTCGCGTCCCAGCGCCACTAGGTCTTCGGCATCGCGCAGCAAGCGTCGCGCGCGAGCGGCCAGATGGTGGCCGATGGGCGCAATGCGCACCGAGCGCTTGTTGCGTTCGGCCACCGCCACGCCCAGTGCGAGTTCCAGTTCGCGGATGCCGGCGCTGAGCGTGGACTGGCTGACGAAGCAGGCCGCGGCGGCGCGGCTGAAACTTTGATGGTCGTGGAGGGCGACCAGATAGCGCAGGTGGCGCAGGTTCGGCAGGTAGGACACGGTCAGTTCCTGGATGGATGGTGGCCGGAACAATTTATCGTATCAAGCGATCACTGAGTTCAATTTAATTCGTTTCCATCTGTTTCACGATGCTTCTAGAGTGCTTGCCATACGCAAGGTCGACACTCGACAGGAGATCAGCCGATGGCTACCCCGAACCTCCCCACACCTTCCGATGCCCGCCCCGAGGTCACGGGCTTCTTCGACGGGCAGACCAACACGATCAGCTACGTGGTCCGGGACCCGGCCAGCTGTGCATGCGCCATCGTCGACTCGGTAATGGACATCGACTATGCCGCTGGCCGTATCGCCTTCGAGCATGCCGACCGCATCATCGAACACGTCCGCCGGCACGGTCTGGAAGTGGAGTGGCTGATCGAAACCCATGTCCACGCCGACCACCTGTCGGCCGCGCCGTACCTGCAGCAGGAACTCGGTGGCCGCATCGGCATCGGCGAGCGCATCGTCCAAGTGCAGGACACCTTCGGCAAGGTGTTCAACGAAGGCACCGAGTTCCGGCGCGACGGCAGCCAGTTCGACTGGCTGTTTGCCGATGGCGACCGTTACCGCATCGGCACGATGGAGGCGTTCGCCATGCACACGCCGGGCCATACGCCGGCCTGCATGACCCATGTGGTCGGCAATGCGGCCTTCGTGGGCGACACGCTGTTCATGCCTGACGGCGGGACCGCGCGCGCCGATTTCCCGGGCGGCGATGCGCGTACGCTCTACCGTTCGACCCGCCGGATCCTCGCGCTTCCCGAGGACACGCGGCTGTTCATGTGCCACGACTACGGCCCTGGTGGGCGGGATATCCGCTGGGAAACTACCGTGGCCGAACAGCGTGCACAGAACATCCACGTCCACGATGGCGCCGGCGAGGACGACTTCGTGCGGATGCGCAGCGAGCGCGACGCCACGTTGTCGATGCCGCGCCTGATCCTGCCCTCGCTGCAGGTGAACATGCGCGCTGGCCACCTGCCGCCCGCCGACGACAGCGGCCGGCGGTTCCTGAAGCTGCCGATCGACGCGCTCTGACCCCGTTTCCCCCGCCGGTGGGGCTCCCCCCTATCCCCTGGTCTCACCGGCACCTTCCCACCCCCGCAACACAGGAGCATTTGCCATGAGTTGCACCGATTCCGATCCGAAAATCGTCGCCGCCGCGACCGTCGTCCCGGCTTCTGCCGCCCCCATCGCCGCTGCCTTGGCCGGCCCCGCCCCGGTCGCGATGCCGCGGATCAACGAGCCTGCACCGGCATTCAATACCCAGACCACACACGGCCCGCGTTCGCTCGTCGACTACAAGGGCAAGTGGCTGGTGCTGTTCTCGCATCCGGCCGACTTCACCCCGGTCTGTACCACCGAGTTCACCGCCTTCGCCCGCGCCGCCAGCGAGTTCGGTGCGCTGAACACCGAACTGCTGGGGCTGTCGATTGACTCGGTGTTCTCGCACCTGGCCTGGGTGCAGAACATCAAGGAGAAGTTCGGCGTCGAGATCCCGTTCCCGATCATCGAGGATTTGTCGATGAACGTGGCCCGCGCCTACGGCATGATCCACCCCGGCGCCGCCGACACCTCGGCGGTGCGCGCCACCTTCATCATCGACGACAAGAGCATCCTGCGCGCGATGGTGTACTACCCGATGACCAACGGTCGTTCGGTAGCCGAGATCCTGCGCCTGGTGAAGGGGCTGCAGTACAGCCTGGCCAACGGGGTCGCCACGCCGGAAGGCTGGCAGCCGGGCGAGAAGGTGCTGCTGGGCGCGCCCAAGAGCGTCGCCGAGCTGGAAGCCCGCAGCGGCCAGGATCTGGAAACGACCGACTGGTACTTCTCGATGAAGCCGGCGGCCTGATACTCCCGTCCCGCGACGGTGCCGGCGCTGACGCCGGTGCCGTCGATCCTTTTTCGCAGTCCGGTTCGCAACCCGGAAAAAAACGAAGACCGCCGCCATGCCCGTCATCAACGCCCTCTCGGACAGCTACCACGTCTGCCCGCAACTCCATCCGGACGATGTCGCCGACGTCGCAGCCTGTGGCTACGTCGCGCTGGTCTGCATGCGGCCCGACGGCGAATCTCCGGGGCAGCCAGCCTGGGCCGAGGTGGCCGAACAGGCCCGGCGGCACGGGCTGGCGTTCCATTTCATCCCGGCACTTTCCGGTGCGGTCACGCTGGAACAGGCGGCGCAGTTGCGCGAGCTGCTCGCCGATGCTGGCGGCCCCGTGCTGTCGTATTGTGCGTCGGGCAACCGCTGCGCCCTAGCCTGGCGCATGGCCATGCAATCGCAGGTCTGAAGCGATGGATGCATGGCAGACCGTGGCGTCGCTGCTCTCCGGTGGGCTGGTCGGCTTCGTGCTGGGCCTGATCGGCGGCGGCGGTTCGATCCTGGCCACGCCACTGCTGCTCTATGTGGTCGGCGTTGCGCCGCCGCACGTGGCGATCGGCACCGGCGCGCTTGCGGTCTCGGCCAACGCCTACGCCAATTTCATCACCCATGCGCGGCGGCGCAACGTCTGCTGGCGCTGCGCGATCGTGTTCGCGCTGGTGGGCACGCTCGGCGCGCTGGCCGGCTCCAGTCTCGGCAAGGCGATCGATGGCCAGCAACTGTTGTTCCTGTTCGGGTTGGTGATGGTGGTCGTCGGTGCCGCGATGCTGCGACCGCGGCGCGAGCGTGCGCCGGAGCACGAGGTCACCACCCTGCGCAATTGCCTGCGCGCTGGGGCGCTCGCATTGCTCGCGGGCTCGGCCTCCGGCTTCTTCGGCATCGGCGGCGGTTTCCTGATCGTGCCGGCGCTGATCCTGGCCACCGGCATGTCGATGGGCAATGCGGTCGGTTCGTCGCTGCTGGCCGTCGGCACCTTCGGCCTGGCCACGGCGATCAACTACGCCGCGTCGGGACTGGTCGACTGGGGCATCGCGGGCCTGTTCATCCTCGGCGGCGTGTTCGGCGGCGTCCTCGGAACGCGGTTGTCGCTGCGCTGGGGGCAGCGTCGCGCACTGCTGACGCGGATCTTCGCCGGGTTCGTATTCGCAGTCGCCGGCTACATCCTCTACCGCAGCGGGACCGCGCTGTCGGGTTGAAACTGCGGCCCGGCCTGCGCGCCGAAGCGCTTGCGCAGGGTGTCGGCGAGGCTGGCACGGGTCAGTTCGCCCATATGGCTGTCGACGAGGCGACCGTTCGCATCGAAGAACAGCGTGGTTGGCAGGCCGCGGGTATTGGTGGCGGGCATCGCCTGAGAATGCGGGTCGAGCAGGATGTGTTCGTGCAACGTCAGTCCCTGGCGGTCGAGGAACTCGCGGATGGTGGCCGCGTCCTCGCCCTGATTGAGCAGCACGAGGTCGATGCCGGGGTAGCGTTGCGCCGCATCCTCGAACACCGGCATTTCGCGACGGCACGGCGGGCACCACGTCGCCCAGAGGTTGAGCACGATGGGCTTGCCGGCGCTGGCGTCGAGCGTCGCGGAGGCGCCGTCGAGCGTGCTTGCGGCAATATTGGGCAGCGGTGGCGCGGAGCGTTGCAACAGGGCCAGCGTGCCGTTGAGTGCGAACCACACCAGCAGGCCGGCGGCGATGCCGGCAAACAATGGCTTGCGCAACCGCCGCTGTCTTGCGCTCCGCCACCACGCGAAGGCGAGGGCGGTAGGCAGGCCGATCCACCACAGGAAACCGCCGTCGCCGATGGCGACGATGGACCACGGCGCCGCCGTGTATTCCGGCCACCAGCGCACCACGTAGCCAAGGCGCGCCGCCAGCAGGCCGACGAGAAATGCATCGGTGAACAGGGCGTCGGCCAGCTTCGGTGTGGATGCGTCGGTGTGGCTGCCGCCCCAGCGCCGCGCCAACAGACGCACCAGCCACCAAGCCAACAGCGCAGCTGCGGCCACCAGCACCGCGCGCATCGGGAACGGGCCCAGGGAGTTCAACGATAGGCCTTGAGGTAGCGATCCTCGAACTTGCGCTTGAGCCAGTGGAACATGCGCGAATGCGGCGAGGTGAAAGTCCGCGATTGGCTGCGGTAGATCAGCAGGCCGCTGTCGAGCGTATCGACGATGCAGGTCAGTTCGGTCTTGAAGCCGTGATTTGCGGGTTTGCCGAGCAACTCGGCGGCGATGTTCCTCGCCACCGCTTCGGCCTGCAGGTCGGCCTGGTGCGCCTGCTTGGCCATCCAGTCGGGGCCGGGATAGCTACCGATATCGCCGGCCACGTACACATGTTCCAGACCGCGTGCGCGGCAGTGTTCGTCGGCGGCGACGAAGCCGCCATCCGAGCGCGGCAGTTCACTGTCGTCCAGCCACGCGGGGCCGGTGAGGCCGGGCATGAACAGGATCAGGTCGGCGGCGAATTCGCCGCCTTCGGTCACCACCTTGTCGGCCTCGAAGCGTAACGGCTTGTGGCCAAGGTGTGTCTCGATGCCGAGCGTGCGCATCCGTTCCAGCATCTTCTTTACCGCGGACGGACCAAGGCGCTGCCCCGGCTCCCTCGACGGATTGAAGAACACCAGCTTGAACCTGTCGCGCCGGCCCTGGCGACGCAGCAGGGTGTCGATGCCGAACAGGAACTCGAACATCGGCCCGCCGCGCACTGCGCCGGGCTCGTTCGGATTGGATGCGAAACCGATGGCGATGGTGCCGCCATCCATCGTCGCCAGGCGATCGCGAATGGCCTCGGCCGAGGCGATGCCTTCGCAGGGGATGAGCGCGTGCTCGATGCCCGGCAGCTTGCGCAGGTAGCGCCCCCCGGTGGCGGCGATCAGCACGTCGTTGGCGAGCTCACCGGTGTCGGTGACCACGCGGCGCCCGCCGTCGAGCACCTGCCGCACGCTGCCCTGGTGCCAGCGCACGCGCATGCGTTCGAAGAATCCGGCCAGTGGGATGCGCAGATCGTCGCCGGTCTTCTCGCCCGACGGCAGCCAGATCAGGCTGGGCAGGTAGACCAGTTCGTTTCGCGGCGACACCACGGTGATGTCGGCGTCGACGCGCTGTTCGCGCAGTTGGCGGATGGCGGTGAGCGCAGCGAAGCCGCTGCCGAGAATGACGATGCGCTTCATGGCTGCCTCCAACGGTTGTTGTGCGGGTGGCGCGGGCTTTCGGCGCAGCACCATGCCGATGGTGGTCCCCGCGAACGCGATCGCTGCCAGGGCACCCACACCCTTGAAGAGGAAAGCGCGCCGCACTTGCCGATGATTGATGTCCATCTTACACATATCTATTAGTATATTCTAATTTATAATGTTGTAAGAGTACATAAACAGAACAAGACGGATGATCCACATGAATGCGAACCTCCTCAAATCGCCAACACGACCGGGTGGAGATCGTGGTTCTCCTGCGCGATCAGGCGGCGAAGCTGACACTGCGCGAGAAGGCGTTCGCGGTTCGCCTGGGACGGCCGCATGCAGACGCGGCGCTGATCGCCACCTCCTCGATGCAGGCGTGCGTATCGAGGTGTGTGCACAGTCGTTGCATCGCCAAGACTACCCGCATGATGACGTCGATCCGCGCATCCCGTTAGCGCGCTAGATGTGAACCGCAGGTGGGCGGACGTGCCATGTCGGGCAATCCACGACATGGCGGCAGCGGTCACGCGCCAAGCGCGAGCGACAGGTAGGGGTTGTTTGCAGGCGGATCGACGAATAGACGACGAGGGTCCTCCAGCAGGTAGCCGTGCAGCCGTCGAGACTTGCGAGGCCCGGTCACGTTGCAGGTCCAGATGTTCAGGCCGCTGCGCTGCTTGCGGTGGAGCTGCAGCTTCTCGAAGTGCTTTTGCACCCACTGCCAACCGGATACGTCGTCCTGCTTGGCGAGGAAGGCGACACGCGGGTGCTCCTGCGCGTAGCGCTGAAACACGCCGGGGCTGATGAGGTACGCGGTGTCGGCGACGGTATGCACGAGCGCTTTGGCATCGTTGATGATCAGCTTGTGCGACTGGATGCCTTGCCTGAGCCAATCCATGAAGTGTTCGCCCGAAGGCGTCGCCGGAGTCGTATCGGCCCACGCCTCGGCAGGGGCGACAGGCGTCTCCACCGGATACAGTGGCGCGACCCCGGGAGGCGGCGGTTCGACCGGCGCGGTGGCGTTCGTGCCGAGCAGTTCCAACAGGGCATCGACGCCATCGATCGGCGCCGCCACCGCTTGAGAGGCCTCGGTCAACGCGGTGTCGGTGGCCGGCGGGGGTGAAGCAGGTGCCTCGGGCTCGGCCACGGCGCCGTCCTTGGGCGTCACCGTGACGCTGCCGGCGAACGGTGCAGGCCGGTCAGCCGACTCCCAGATCAGCGCCGGCGACAGACGCAGGAAGGTGAAGCTGTGCGACCAGCCGCTGTTGCCCCTCACCGTGGCCTTCCAGATTGCCTTGCCGTCCGGTGTTGGGAGGATGAGTCCGTGGTCTTGCAGCACATCGAACACGACCGTGTTGCTCGTCGGGATACCGTCGATGCCCTGCGACAGCAGATGCGCGCGCAGCTTGTCGGAGACAGTCTTGCTCACCAGCCAAAGCGCGTCCTCGGTGAGCCAGCCATCGGAGGCCTCGGGCTGGTTCAGCTTCAGCGCCTCTTTGAGCAAGTAGCGCAACCCGTCGAGCAGCTTGCGTTGCAACGCATGCTTGGGAGCGGCCATGGCGCGGGCCGGATCGCCGCCCAGCTCCTGGGCGACCGATGCACGGTCGGCCTGCACGACCAACTCGCCCAGCACCCCGGCGTGCTCGTATTGGCCGGCCAGGACGTAAAGCAGCGGCCCCCAGAGCGCCGGGTAGCCGCTGAGCCAGTCCAGGATGTGCCGGTCGAGCAGTTGGCGGTAGAGCAGACCCGTCGCGGCGCTGTGCAGCCGGTACTCGCGGTCGTCGCGGTAGCGGAAGCGGTACGGCTGATGCAGCGGGCCGTGCCACGGGTGCCACACCGAGTCGTCGACCAGCTCGACGTGCAGATCGACGGCGATCTTGCCGATGTCGTGCAGCAGCGCGGCGTAGGCGACGGCGGCAGTCCAGGCTTCGGACTGCGCCGCCTGGTCTTCGGGGCTGGCGCCAATGGGCAGCAGATGGGACTGCCGCAACTTCAGGCTGTAGGCGACGATCTCCAACCCGTGATCCAGCATGCCGCCCGGGTAGGCGTGGTGGTGGCTCTCCGAGGCGGGAAACTTCTGGACGAGTTCCGCATAGCGCTCCAGCGGCGCGCGGTACAGGGTGGCGAACTGCCTGCGCGAGAGCGACGTGCGCTGCCAGATGTGTTCCAGCAACTTCTGCCGGCGCGGCGTCGCCAGCAGCGATGCAGCCGACTCAGGCCGCAGCAGCCCTTTCGGGGGATCGGCGGCGGGTGCTGGCGACGGAGCGGTAACGACCGAGGCCCGTTTTCGCTGGAACAGGGAGAGCATCTGAATGTCCTGATAGGGGGCGACCGGGAGGCCTTTTGCCTTTTCGAGGTAGGGCCTTTCCCCTTGCGCCCCATTCCCTTGCCCTTTCCGTTTGACCTTTGACCGTTTGGGTATAGGGCGGCGCGGGCCGCGACTCCAGCGTCAATGAGGAACCGGCTCGAAGGGATTGGACGGCGACCTGGTGCGGGGACTCGACCTATGCTGCGCCGATGCCTCCACCCACCCGGGATGGCGGCGATCTCTGCCAGGGATGGTCTCTGTCGGGCGACATAGTTGACATACGAGACATACGAGAATAGAGTGGTGCTGTCTCAATCCTGCCTGTGGGAGATGACCATGCCCAAGACTCTTGAATTCATCGCCGACCATCTGCCGCGCGTCACGGTGGAGGATGTGCGCCGTTTTGCGAATACCGTCGAAATCCGTGACGCCAGGGCTTTCGCGGCAGAACTGCAGGCGTTCGTCCACGAGCGTGTGGAGGCGGTGGAGCTTCCCGCCGTCCTGGAAGTGGAGACGGCGGCGCAGACCGCTGCACGCAAGGCAGCTGCGCTGCGTGCCGGTACGCGCTGGGTGCCCGGCGAAACCGACATCCAGCGTGGCCGCGCCATGCTGCTCGAAGCCTTCGAGCGACCGCACAATCTGCCGCTGCCCGAGTTCGCCAGGCTGGCGGACAAGTCCCGCCAGCAGATCTACAAGGACATCGTTGCCGGTCGGCTCCTGGCATTGAACGTGGGCCCGCGCGGCCAGAAGCTGCCCGACTGGCAGCTCGACCCCGTGAAGCAGCAGTTGACTCAGACTGTGCTCCAGGAGGCAGAGGGCGTCGACAACTGGACGATCTACCGCGCGCTGTCCGAACCGCTCGAAGGCCTGGGCGGCCGTTCGCCGGTGGATGCGGTAACGCCCGGTTCGATCGACGACGTGGCTAGGGCCGTGTTCAACGTGCTGGGCGTACACGTACATTGAGGCGAGGTTGACATGAGCAAGGAGTTGCCGTCGTTCCTGATCGATGCGGGTGAACTGCTCCAGCATGTGAGCCGCACCGTCTATCGACGTGAGCCGTTGTACTACGGCCGTGACGGCACCAATCGCTACGACGACCCGGCGCGGGTCTACGGCGTGCTCTACCTGGGTCGCGATCTTCCCACGGCGCTGATGGAGTCGGTGTTCCACAAGCACCAATGGCTCGCGGACGCGAAGCGCTCGATCGCGCTGAAGGAAGTCCAGAGCCGGATGGTGCGCGCCGTGGGTGTCCTGGACGGTCTGCGCCTGGCCGATCTCACGGCGCCGGGCGTGATGGCGGGCTACTTCGGCTTGAATCTGGAGCAGTTGGCCGGCCGGGACTACACGCATACGCAGCAGGTGTCCGCCCAGGTGCATGCGATGCTCGGAGACGACGGCCTGCCGCCGTTCGACGGGGTGCTCTATCCGTCGCGCAACAACTACCCCGACGCGAGCATCGCCCTGTTCGAGCGTGCAAAGGCGAAGGTCAGTGTCTTCGAGGACATCGACCTGGTTGACCATGTGGACTGGCCGGGCTTCGTTGCTGACTATCACATCGGCTTCGAATCCGATCCCGGCCCGGTGGAACCGGATGGTGAAGCGTCCTGAAACCGCTGGAGAACACATCGAAGTCACGCGTAGAACGGATGGGAGCAAGCTGGAGCAGGCAATCCTCATGTAGCAGGAGACGACCATGAACACGACGACCCGCATCAGCATCGCAGAACGCCTTGGTCGCGGTTTCGGCCGTGGATGGCGCGCCTATGCGCGCGGCGAACGGTGGGTGTCGGGCCGGCTCGTGTCCTCGGGCTTGCCGGCCGGCGTCGCGGTGGCGCTGCTGTGGGTGGTGAAGCTGGTCGTGCTGGGCGTGCTGCTGTACGCCGCGTTCTGGCTGGCGCTGCTTGTCGTCGCCGTCATGGCGGTGGCCTGGGCAGCGCAGCGAGGCGACTCGGCCCCGGCGGACGACTACTCGTTCACGACGCTCGACGAACTCCGGAACACGCCCGGCTACGACCCGAACCTCTACAACGATCACGCAGTGGTGGATGAGGTCAAGGCGTGGCAGGCGCGCCCGCTCGATCCGGTCTATCCGATCGTGTACTTGGACTGCATCCACGTCAAAGTTCGAGACGGTGCAGTTCGAGTCAAGGCGGTCTACCTGGCCATCGGTATAACGATGAGCGGTGAGAAGGAAGTTCTGGGCCTGTGGCTGGCCCAAACCGAGGGTGCGAAGTTCTGGTTGCAAGTGGTGACGGAGCTACGTAATCGTGGCGTGCAAGACATCTTCATCGCCTGTGTCGACGGCCTGAAGGGCTTCCCTGAGGCTATCGAGGCAGTGTTTCCGTACACCACGGTGCAACTATGCATCGTGCATATGGTCAGGCACAGCTTGAACTATGTGTCGTGGAAGCGGCGACTAGAAGTGGCGGCCGACCTCAAGCGCATCTACACCTGCGCCACCGCCGAGGAAGCTGAGCAACGGCTCACCGAGTTCGAGGCACGCTGGGACAAGGAGTACCTGCCGATTGGCCAGTCTTGGCGGCGTAACTGGACACGGTTAACCCCATTTTTCGACTATCCACCCGAGATCCGTAAGGTCATCTATACAACCAACGCAATCGAGTCGGTGAACATGGGGCTACGAAAATTAACCAAGCACCGCGGCGCGTTTCCGAGCGACGAAGCTCTCGTCAAACTGCTCTACCTCGCGTTGCGCAACATCAGCAAACGATGGACCTTACCCATCCGTGATTGGAAGGCAGCCCTGAACCGATTTACCATCCAGTTTGAGGGGCGGCTCCCTCAGCTGTAACCCGAATCCCGTTTACACAAAAATCTGCACACGCTCTGCGCGCCTGGGCAAACTTGGTCTGCAGTGTCCGTTCGGTGATGCCCATCAGGCTCCCGTGATGTGCAATCAGCGCGCTGATCACAGCCTCCTGGCTCGTGAAGCGAGAGTACGGGGCGCCGGATGGAGTGCGTCCGAGTATCACGTCGAGCATCGCGCCGATGACGTGCAGGTAAGTGGACTCGGCCCGGTCGCTGAGCGGGCAAAGAGTGCAGGCCGCGATGGGAGCGTCCTGCTTCTTCTGCTGTTCCTGTAGCGCCTGCAACTGGTGGCGACACAGATCCAGTTGAGATTTCAACGCTTCGCGCTCCACCAGAAGAGCTTGGCCGGCCTCGACGGTGATGACCGGGTGGGCGATTCGCTCGGCACGCGAGAAAAGGAAGGCGGGTCGTTGATCGGGATAGGTGTGAAGTATCCAGCGCTTGAGGTCGACATGACGGATGGTGAGATCGGGCGAATCCCAAAGAGATTCGTCGCTCATCGTGATGCCACTTCGGCCGTACGGCAGTTCGCCATGAAAGATCGCGTCATAGATGCGATCGGTGTATAGGCGCAGCTCGCTGCAGCGAGGGCAATCCAATGTCGCTGGCAGCTTGCGTGATCGTACGTTTGCCAGGATCTCCTCTCTGAACCGAAAGAGCCCTGCCCATCGGATAGCGGCTTCGATGGGCCGGTAGTACACGGCTGAAAACGAACTCCTTTGCATGTCGCTCCTCCTTGCCGGTGCTAACCCGCTAACCCATCGAAGACTCCTCTGCGCCTAGCCGTGGGCTTGGGCGCTACTAACTTGAACCTGTGTCGCGGAGCACGGACCGCGGCACCGGAAGATGTTCAACTACCTGCTGAGAGGCGTTATGAATTGGCCCTTCTAGGCGTAGCATGTGAACTGCTGGCGGCCGCGCCAGCGAAGGGGGGCTAGGCGTAGATGTCGGCGCCGACCGTCAAAGAGCAGACAGGCCGCCAGTCACACTACTGTCATGCACGCGAGGGTCATGTCGGCAGTGAGCCTTGGCAAGACCCGTTGCGCATGTGCTGTTCTCTTGTCGGTCTATCGGGTTCCGCTACGCGATCCCGTTGTCTTGAGCGGTAGCTGGGAACCGATGTAAATTTAGGTGAGCAGACTTTTCCGGTCTGCTGATAGATCGAATGGGAATTGCACCGAGGGTAGATGTGGAACAAGTAGCGCCTCTCTGCGGCGCTTCTGCGAGGGGCTTCGGTGCATGAAGCCGGCGCTCATCGGCAGGTGTTGCCGGAGCCGTGTCGAACTGGCTGTCGGTGGCCGTGGTTGGCCCGCACTGGAACGTCAACCTTGTCCGGTTTTCGGCAGGTGGTTTACACTAGTCCACTCGGTAGTCCACCCTGCGCGCGGGGACTTGTAAAATCGTTCTAACTCAACCACTTAGGGGTTAGATTCGATTCCCTTCACCCGCTCCATGAGGCAGCGCCCGCACTCTGCCGCTTCACGCCGCTCCGGCCCGATCATCCCGTTGTTTCCCTCCGTACCCTGAGCCACACGGCGGCAGTCTGCCAAGGGTGGGGCGCAGTGATCGTGATCATCGTGCCGGGCATCGCCGCCACGCTATGCTGCGCGCCTCCCGCTCGGCGATGCCGTGATGAAACTGGCGATCCTCTCCCGCAACAGCAAGCTCTATTCCACCCGGCGTCTGGTCGAGGCCGCGCGTATCCGCGGGCATACGGTGCGGATTCTCGATCCGCTGCGCTGCTACATGCGCATCACCGCCGGCGGTTTCAGCATGCATTACAAGGGCAAGCCGCTGGCGGGTTTCGATGCGGTGATTCCACGCATCGGCGCCTCGGTCACCCGCTACGGCACGGCGGTGTTGCGCCAGTTCGAGATGATGGGCGCGTACACGCCGAATCCTTCCGATGCCATCCTGCGTGCCCGTGACAAGCTGCGCGCGCACCAGTTGCTGGCGGCCAAGGGGATCGACATGCCGGCCACGGTATTTGGTGACAATCCGGATGACACCGACGATCTGCTGTCGATGCTGGGGCCGCCGCCGCATGTGGTGAAGCTCAGCGAGGGCACCCAGGGCCGGGGAGTGATCCTCACCGAGAAGCTCAGCGCCTCCAAGGGCACGGTCGAGGCACTGCGCGGCCTGTATGCCAATTTCCTGGTGCAGGAGTTCATCGCCGAGGCGCAAGGGGCCGACCTGCGCTGTCTGGTGGTTGGCGACAAGGTGGTGGCGGCCATGCGCCGGCAGGCGCAGGAGGGCGACTTCCGTTCCAACCTGCATGCCGGCGGCAGCGCTGCGGCGGTGGTCTGCAGCAAGGCGGAACAGCAGGTGGCGGTACGTTCGGCGCGCGCGCTGGGGCTGGGGATTGCCGGGGTGGATCTGATCCGCTCGCAGCGCGGCCCGCTGGTGCTGGAGGTCAATTCCACGCCGGGACTGGAGGGCATCGAGAGCATCTCCGGGCAGGACGTGGCCGGGCAGATGATCGATTACGTGACGCGTCCCCGGCGCAGCTGAATCGTGCGATTTGTTTGCACGGTTTTAACAGTGGCTTAATCCGGCCGCGCCTAGCCTTTGTCCACGGTACCCAGCCCTCCTAAGTGGGTCCGGTGATCGGGATTTTCAGGCCCTGGCGGGTTCGTCAGGGCCTTGTTTTTTTATATTCCATGAGATCGACCGTGGGCGTTCTCTTGCCGGTGTACTGTGGTTACCATCGGTGCTGGCTGGAATGCCGGAATCCACCGTATCTGTCGAGGACCATTGTGAAGACCAGAACGTTGATCGTGTTGCTGTGTTCGTTGCTTCCAGTCACCACTGTTGCTATTGCCAATGAAGCGCAGGGCAGGGTTGTCGATGTCGCTGCCCCTTTTGCGCTCCAGGCACAACAGATCCGCAATGATCTTGCCGGAGACGCGTATTCGGAACTCGGCAAAGAGGACCGGCGCTCGGTTGATGCAGCCTTGACCCGTATGGGAGCGACGCTTGTCGAAGGTGTGGACATCAATCGGTTGAGTGAAGCCGAGAAGGTCCAACTGTTCAATGACCAGGAGCTGGTCAACACGGTCCTGACCAGGGCACGTGCAGACAGCCGGGTCGTGTGCAAACGCGAAAAAACGGTTGGTAGCCATCGGGCGGTTTCCCAGTGTTTGACTGTTGCCGAGAGGAGGAGGATCCGTGAAGAGTCTTCTGAACTCCTGCAGGCCAATCAGCGGGCCCTGTCCAAACCAGAAATTGATTAAGGGCGGAAACGTGAGAATTCTAGTAATCGAAGACAACAGCGATATCGCGGCCAACCTTGGCGACTACCTCGAGGACCGCGGGCATACCGTGGACTTCGCCGCCGATGGGGTGACCGGCCTGCATCTGGCGGTGGTGCATGATTTCGACGCGATCGTGCTCGACCTCAACCTGCCGGGCATGGACGGCATCGAGGTCTGCCGCAAGCTGCGCAATGATGCGCGCAAGCAGACGCCGGTGCTGATGCTCACCGCACGCGACTCGCTGGACAACAAGCTCGCCGGATTCGACTCCGGTGCCGACGACTACCTGATCAAGCCGTTCGCGCTGCAGGAAGTGGAGGTGCGCTTGAACGCGCTGTCGCGTCGCGGCAAGGGCAACCATACCCGGGTGCTGGAAACCGGGGACCTGGAATACAACCTGGACACGCTGGAAGTGCGTCGTCAGGGCAAGCTGCTGCAGCTCAATCCCACCGCGCTGAAGATCCTGCAGGCGCTGATGGAAGCCTCGCCGGCGGTGGTGACCCGGCAGGAGCTGGAAACCCGCGTCTGGGGCGAGGAGCTCCCCGATTCGGATTCGTTGCGCGTGCATATCCATGGCCTGCGCGCGATGGTGGACAAGCCGTTTGACGTGCCGATGATCCAGACCCGCCACGGTATCGGTTATCGCATCGCCGCTCCCGATGCCTGAAAGTCCCGCGTCCGGCCCGGTGCGCAAGCGGGGGCGCTACCGCCGCCGCCTGCGCAGCCGCATCATCGTCTCCTTCGTGCTGCTGGGCTTCTGCCTGACGGCACTGTTCGCGTTCGCCACGAACTGGGCGCGCATGCGCGTGGAAAACCAGCTTGTCGAGGACGTGATGAACCGGAATATCGACGAGTACGCACGTCGCTATTACCTCGATCCGACCCGCAATCCCGATCTGCCGGTCCAGCAGATCAAGGCGTACTTTTATCCCAGCGACAAGTTCGAGCGGGTGCGGGAGGAACGGCCGGAATGGGCGGCACTGCCCAACGGCAACCACAACGTCAGCGGTATCGATGAGCAGGGGCAACCGTTCGCCTACAGGCTGGCGGTGCGCAAGGCCGATGACGCGTGGTTCTTTCTCGCCTACGACATGACCGAAAGCACGCGCGTGGAGCAGCAGCTCAAGCGTGCGCTGTTCCTGTCGGTGATCGTGTTCAGCCTGTTGTCGTGGGTGCTGGGCTGGTGGTCGGCATCGCGGGTGATGCGCCCGGTATCCGATCTTGCCGCACGCCTGCGCGCCTATCGCGGTGGCAACCAGCATCCGCAGCCGCTGGCACCGCGTTTCCCGGATGACGAGGTGGGCCAGCTGGCAGAGGCGCTGGACGATTATTCGGCGCGACTGACCGAGGTGGTGCAGCGCGACCGCGAATTCAACGCCGATGTCAGCCACGAGCTGCGCACGCCGTTGGCGGTGATCCGTGGCGCCACCGAGCTGCTGCTGTCGCGCCCCGGACTGGACGACAAGATGCAGCAGCGCCTGCAGCGCATCCAGCGTGCCGAACAGCAGTGCAGCGACCTGATCGGCTCACTGCTGCTGCTGTCGCGCAACGAGCGTGGGCAGGGCAGCAGCAATGTGGCGCGGGTCGGCGAGCAGTTGCTGGAATCGCACCGTGCACAGTTGGGCGGTAAGCCGCTGGAGCTGGTGCTTGAAGGCAACCGCGAGCTGGTCATCGATGCGCCGGAGGCGGCACTGTCGGTGGCGCTGGGCAATCTGATCGGCAATGCGGTGAAGTATTCGCAGGAAGGCGAGGTGCGGGTACGGGTGCTTGATGATGCGGTCGAGGTGATCGACAACGGTCCCGGCCTGAGCGAGGAGGACGCCGCCAGCCTGTTCCAGCGGGGATACCGCGGCACCCACGCCGGCCACTCGCAGGGTGGCGGAATCGGCCTGTCGATCGTCAGGCGCCTGTGCGCGTTGTACGACTGGCAGGTGCAGATCCGCCCGGGCGATGTACGCGGGGTGGTGGCGACGCTGACGTTCGTGCCGGGCTGAGCAGCGGGCCGGCGATTGCCGATGGCGCTTATTGCCGGGCGAGGTGCCGGTAAAGGCTGTCCAGGCGTTCCACCTGCGGCTGCAGCTGTTCGGGCAATCCGTCATTGAGGATCACATCGTCAGCCAGTGCCAGGCGCTGCTGGCGGGTTGCCTGCGCATCGATCATGCGCTGCGCCAGTACCTCGTCGATAGTGTCGCGGCGGAGCAGTCGCGACAGCTGGACGGCTTCGGGCGTATCGATGACGAGGATGCGATCCAGCCACGGATAGCTGGGGCGGCCACCGGCCTCGGTCAGCAGCGGGATCGCCGCCATCGCATAGGGACCGGGAGCGGACTCGCACAGTGATTTCACCCGCGCCCGTATCGCCGGATGGGTGATGGCCTCCAGCGCGCGCCGTTCCCCGGCATCGGCAAAAACGCGCTGGCGCAGGCGGCTGCGATCCAGGCTGCCATCGGCTTGCACCACGTCAGGACCGAAGCGCTCGACAATCTCGGCCAGGGCGGGGCTGCCAACGGCCACCACTTCGCGGGCGGCGATGTCGGCATCGGCCACGGTGATGCCCAGTGCCTCGAAGCGACGGCTGACTTCGCTCTTGCCCGAAGCTATGCCGCCGGTAAGGCCGACGATGAAGTTGCTCATTTGGTCATTCCAGTTGGAGGGCTGCCTGCGATGGGCTGGCGGTCCTGTCAGGCAATCCGGTCCACGCGCATGGCATGGGCCTCGTGGAGGCAGCGGGATTCACGATGGCAGCGGTTCAGCGCGGATGATCGGCGCGGTAGCGTTCGAACGCGGCGATGGCATCGGCGACGCCGACCAGCGACATGACCTCGTCGAACTCGATCTTGGTGCCCCACTTCAACGCGCTGGCCGGCTTGTGCAGAAAGCGGCGGGCGGCATCGTCGTAGCGGTTCACGCAGTAGCGGCGATCCGAATACGGGCCGCTGCGCTCCGGGTTGCTGGCCGCGTGCAGCCCCAGCACCTTGGTGCCCACCGCATTGGCGATATGCATCGGGCCGGAGTCGGGGGTGACCAGCAGCTGGGCGCGGGCCAGCAGCGCCGGCAGCTGCTTCAGGGTGTCCTTGCCGACCAGATCCAGCGCCGGATATTCCATCGCTGCGAGGATGGCATCGCTGGTGCTGCGTTCCAGCTCGCTGCGGCCACCACACAGCACCACGCGCCAGCCCTGTGCGGCGGCATGGTCGGCCAGTGCGGCATAGCGGTCGGCATACCAGTTGCGCCGGGTGTGGCTGGAACACGGCGAAATCATCAGCACCGGGCGGCCATCATCGTCCCATTGCGCACGGGCCCAGTCATGCGCTTCCGGCGGTGTGGCCAGGTCCCAGCTGACCTGCGTCTGTTGCAGCCCCAGTGGTTCGCAGAAGCTGCCGATCGCATCGAGCACATGGATGCCGGGACGGTCGGGAATGCGTTCGTTGATGAAAAGTCCGTGCAGGTCCTTCGAGCGCGACCTGTCGTAACCGATGCGACGCCGGGCCGGGATGAAGGCCGAGAGCAGGTTGGCGCGGAAGGCGACCTGCATCTGCAGCAGCGCGTCGAAGCGGCCGGCGGGCAGCTCGCCGCGCAGCGCACGCATGCCGGCCACGCCGCTGTTCTTGTCGTAGACGTGGAAGGTCACCCCCGGCAGGCCTTCAAGCAGACGGTGACCGGCCTTGTCGATCACCCAGTGCAGCGTGGTGGCCGGATGCGCCTGCTGCAGTGTCCGCACCAGTGGCACGACATGGGTGACATCCCCCAGTGCCGAAAGGCGCAAGAGGCACAAGGAGGGGGACGATGCAGGCATGGTGTTGTTAGACTCGCATTGATGGTTGCATTCGACGCCACTGAAGCGCTGACGCCGTGCCGCGATGGACGTGGTTACGGGGCCATTCTGTTCGACCACGAACGCCTGCGGCAAGCCGGGCCCGAGCTGTTTTCACCTGCCTACTGGGGCGACAAAGCGCGTCCGGTGGCCGATGGTGGGCGCGGTGGCGCATGGTTCGTCGATGCCGGGTTCGGCCATTGCGTGCTGCGCAACTACCTGCGCGGTGGCGCGGCGGCCAGATTCAGCCGTGACCGCTATCTCTGGCAGGGGGCGCATCGCACGCGCAGCTTCGCCGAGTTCCGGCTGATGCGGAAGCTGCTGGCCAACAAGCTGCCTGTGCCGCGGCCATTGGCGGCCTTCTACATGCGCGATGGGCTGGGTTACCGCGCGTCAATCCTGATGGAGCGGCTGGATGGTGTGCGTTCGCTGGCCGACCGCGCGCTGGTGGCCGGGCGTGGCGCGCCGTGGGAAGAGACGGGGCGGTTGATTGCCCGTTTCCACCGCGCCGGGCTGGATCACGCCGATCTCAATGCCCACAACATCCTGTTCGATGCCGGTGGCCACGGCTGGTTGATCGATTTCGACCGTGGCGTGCTGCGTATTCCGGCCACGCGCTGGCGTGAGCGCAACCTCAAGCGCCTGCTGCGTTCGCTGCTGAAGCTGCGTGGCGAGCGCAGCCGAGAAGACGTCGAACATGATTTCGCGCGCTTGCGCCGTGCCTATGATCTGGCCTGGAACCGGGGCGTCTGAAGTGCACTGGGTGTTGCGCTTTCTGGGAGTCGGCAATGCGTCGGCGGTGGAGCTGGGATCGCCGATGGCGGTGATCGAGCGTGGCGGCCGGCCATGGCTGACCATCGACTGCGGCGGTGAAGGCTTGACCGCCTATCGCGCGCAGTATGGCGCGATGCCCGCGGCGGTATTCGTCACCCATATCCATCTGGACCATGTCGCCGGTTTCGAGCGGCTGTTCGTGGATGCCTATTTCAACCCGCAGCGGCGCGGCAAGGTGCGGCTGTACGTGCCGGCGCCGGTGGTGCCGCTGCTGCATAAACGCGTGGGCGATTACCCGAACGTGCTGGCCGAGGGCGGTGCCAATTTCTGGGACGCGTTCCAGCTGGTCGTGGTGGGGGATGCGTTCTGGCATGACGGCGTGCGGCTGGAGGTGTTCCCGGTACGCCACCATTGGCCGGAAACCGCCTATGGATTGCGGCTGCAAGGTGCACTGGTGTGGAGCGGGGATACCCGCCCGATTCCGGAAATGCTGGCGCGTTATGCCGGCGATGGCGAGCTGATCGCCCACGACTGCGGCTTGCACGGCAATCCCTCGCATACCGGCGTGAATGACCTGGAGCGCGAGTACGACGCCGCAACGCAGGCGCGGATGATGCTCTACCACTACGCCAGCGCCGCCGATGGCGAGGCCCTGCGTGCACGCGGCCATCGTGTGGCGATGCCGGGCGAGTGCGTGGCGCTGGCCGTACCCACTGCGCGGCGTGCCGAGCCTTTCGACGGCTGAGCTGTCAGGCGCGGGAAGGGGATGAAAAGGCGGTGGCCCCGCCGGCTGACCTCGGCGCCCGCGTCGATCGATACCGTTGCTGCCTTCCGGCCCTGGCGGGATTTTCGACCTAGCGTCGCGAGGGGCCGACGGGGCCACCATAGACGCGAGCCGCGCATCGCGCGGCCCGGTTTTCGCTGTTCCGGACGGATCCGGATACTGAAACTGGCGGAGAGAGGGACTGCTCCCGCAGTACCCAACGGAACCCTGCCGATCTCAACGTGGGAAAATTTTAGCACGCCATTCAGCGGTTTAGCTACAACCACGTGCCAATCGGTCCCAACGACACCCAAGGGCAGCAAACATCAAATGGCATACTGGATGGCATACCGGAAACAGGGGATCCGAGGTGGAGAATGACTTTGATTACGGATGCTAAGGTAATCCCCCCGCAGGTTAGCTGACGCCAGAAGTGGAATTTTCTCGTACGCTTTCCCGAGGAGGTTCCATGAAGAAGTCCCGCTTCACCGATAGCCAGATCATCGCCGTGCTCAAGCAGGCCGAGGCCGGCACGCCCGTTCCGGAGTTGTGCCGCGAGCACGGCATCAGCTGCGCCACCTTCTACAAGTGGCGCAGCAAGTTCGGCGGCATGGACGCATCGCTGATGTCCCAGCTCAAGGAGCTGCAGGACGAGAACCGGCGCCTGAAGAAGATGTATGCCGAGGCCCAGCTCAGCGCCGACCTGCTGAAGGAAGCGATGTCAAAAAAATGGTGAGGCCATCTCAACGCCGGGAGATGGCCCGATGGGCGGTGGACAGTGGGCGATCGAGCATCCGGCACGCCTGCCAGACTTTCGCGGTGAGCCAGACCTGCTACCGCTACCAGGCCAAGGCGAGCGAGGAGAATGCTCGGATCGCCGACTGGCTGGTGCGATTGACGACTGCCTATCGCGACTGGGGTTTCGGCCTGTGCTTCCTGCATCTGCGCAACGTCAAAGGCTTTGGCTGGAACCACAAGCGGGTCTATCGCATCTACCGGGAGCTGGAGTTGAAACGGCCCGTTCCGTCATGTCGGATATGACGCTCACAGCCTTGTTGCGGAGAGTGAACGCACCGAGCGATACGCCTGGGCGTATTGCGACCGCCCACGGGTTCCGCTCGAGCTTCCGCGACTGGTGCAGCGAGCAAGGCTATGCCCGGGACCTGGCAGAGCGGGCGTTAGCGCATACGGTAAAGGACAAGGTCGAGGCGGCCTACCACCGCACAGATCTCTTGGAGCAACGTCGTCCGATGATGCAGGCCTGGGCCGACTTTGTTCAACCGCCTGCAAAGAATCCCAAGAAGGATGCCTCGCCGCATGACGCCTGAATCGCCAGCCATTCGGGTTCTGCCCTTAGCCAGCGTGCTTGACGGGAACGACCCTGTTGAGTTCGTTCACAGGCTCCTTGAGGCTGGATACGACAGGTTCTACGTCAAGGTCCCAAAGGGATTTCGGGTCAGCCTGCTCGCCATTGATCCGTATCCTCCTGGGTACCGGCTTCGACCGGGCCGCCAGCCAACCCAAGGCCCCGTGCAGGCTGATGGCAATCAGGCCCAGATGCGGTATTTGCAGCTCGATACATCGCAGTTGCGTGACCTTCTTGAATACCCCCCTATCGCATTGTACCAATTCACTGCGGGAGGTCTGGAGTCCGCGTTGATGCACAATGGCATTCCTTCAATCGATTTCAAGTATCGAAAGGGTTTGCTGGGTTCCCTCTTGCCCACCGAGCAGGCCATCGCCGACAAGGTGCCAACCGAGTTTGATGTCGGCTCGGGTGCTCCTGTAGTCGTGAAGACGTTGAATCGCATCAGAAGCCAGTACTCGTACATTCTTCACGGGGTCAGTTTCAAGGATGTTTTCGTTGAGGCGCACGCACCTAGTGACGCTTTGGAAAGCGCGTCGACTGCTAAGGATGTGCCTGTGCCAGTCTGTGGAGATGTGCCTGATGACCCCTATGGACTGAAAGATTCGTCGCCATTGGTATACGAGATCCTACGCAAAGCCTATCGAAATCGAGGGAAGATTCGCAGTGAGATCGATGCGCCATCGCTTGCGGCAGAATTTCGAGAGTTGAATGCTGGCTACAAGAAGAATCCCAAGCCTTTCAACGACGGTCGCTTGTGCGTGCTCGAGCTTGATGGGCAAGGCTCCTTCCGCCAAATCCTCGGCGAGGGGGGCGCTGCGGAAACACATCACGTTGCCCGCGATCGTGACCAACTCCAAGAGGGAAGCATCCAGCCGCCGGATCGCCAAGGTTCCTTCCAGATCGCTACCGATCACGGCTTCCTGCACCATCATGCCTACCTCTAGGCAGGCCATCTGCGTGGAAACCATCGGCGCGACGTTCAAGGTGGTTCCCTCCAGCATATAGTCGGCTCTCATTCGGTTGCAGGTGTTGAGGATGGACAGTCCGCCGCTATTGAAGACCAGGGTGATGGGGCGGTCTTCGTGGACGAAGAGGGCGTCGATGCGCTGGCCCTGATTATCGGTGGCGGTGTCCAGCCGCCAGCGGTAGGCGGCCAGTTGACCGCCATCGATGGCCACCACCGTCTCGTCACCGGCTTGCGCGCCGGTATCGGTCGTCGGAGGAAGGGCCGCAGGGACGTTTGCTTCGATGAAAGGGGCATTGCAGCCGGTCATCAGAGTGACGGAGAGGGTCAGGGGCAGGAGGTGTTTCACGCTGGATTTCTGGCAGACGACATGGGGAGGTGACGGTTCAGACCGCAGCTTCGATCGATGGCATGGTCAGTCGGGCCTTGGTCAACGCCATGCCGAGGTTGGCGGTACGGCGGCAGACGAAGGTCATGATGTAATTCGGGTAGCGCTTACCGCGCATGAACACGTGAATCAAGTTCTCGCTGTTGATGATGATTTCCTGGAAGTAATGCGCCCCTTCGCCTTCGGGCAGGCCGCGCGAGCGGCGGAACAACTGCTCGATCATGCGCACGTTGGCGCCGTCGTACAGGTCGGCGGTGGCAGCGGCGAGCAGGTCCATGACTTCCCGCGGATGCGAATCCACGGTGCGCATCCCCAGCAGCATGCCGGAGGAGATGTCGACGTAGCCTGCGGCCAGACATTCGGGAATCGTGGTGATGGAGCTCTGGATGATGGAATCTAGGGACATGGACTACTCTCCGATTTGGTAGGTGTGGGGCTGCGCGACAGGGGCGCGTAGCGGGTGGGGGATTCAGAAATCCGACGCGCGGATCAGCAGGTTGATTTCCAGTTCGTGCAGCAGCTCTTCCTGCACTTGGGACTGGACGAAGCCGGGTTCGATCACACGCAGCCGGCGCAGCGCTTCATCGGCCGTCAGGCCCTCACGCACGAGCCAGGCGCCGAGCACTGTGCCGGTGCGGCCGAGGCCGGCCAGGCAGTGCACGCCGACCACCTCCCCCTGACGCATGAACCGCTCGATCTGGGTCAACAGCATCTTCATCCACATCAGCGGTGGCGCATTGCCGTCTTTAACGCTCATGTGCACGGTGCGCAGGCCGCGGGCCGGAATCATGGCCTGGGTCATCGGCTTTTCGGTGAGGTTGATCAGCAGCGTGATACCCACGTCGCGCAGCAGGCCCAGGTCGTGTTCAATCGGCAGCATCGCGCCGGGCATCGGATGGCCGGCGAGCTTGCCTGGGATCAACCAGTGGAAGCCGTTGGGACCGCGACTGGCGGGTAGTACTCCTGGCGGAAGCGGCAGGGGCCATGCATCGCGGCTGGACAGCCCGTCGGTTGCGACAGGTTCGCCGGCGTGCGCGTCGGCCGGTTCCTCGGATGGAGAAAGTGGTTCGAGCTCATCCGCAGCCATGTGCGATGCTGCGTCGGGCGCGCTGTAGGCCACATCTAGTTCCCCGGGCAAGGTACCCGGGCTTGGTACATGGCAGCTGCCGGTTCGCAGGAACTGAGCCAGCACAGGATGATCGGCCCTGTTGGCGAAGAATGCGGCATTGTCGGTATCGACCTGGATGCGG
Organism: Stenotrophomonas sp. JC08; assembly: GCF_052180205.1. Taxonomy (NCBI): domain Bacteria; kingdom Pseudomonadati; phylum Pseudomonadota; class Gammaproteobacteria; order Lysobacterales; family Lysobacteraceae; genus Stenotrophomonas; species Stenotrophomonas sp. JC08. Next base: position 859,571 of record NZ_CP197473.1, read on the forward strand.
CCACCGGCCAATAACACCACGCGGTCGGCGATGGTGCGCGCTTGCGCCTGGTGATGCAGGACGAGCACGCAGCAGTGGTTGCGGGCCAGTTCCCGGATCAGGTCCAGCACGCCTGCCGCCTGGGCGTCGTCCAGGCCGCTGGTGGGCTCGTCGATCAGCAGTACCGGGCTGCCGGAAAGCGCGGCGCGCATGATCAGCGCCCGCCGCATCTGGTCGCGTGGGAGATTGAACAGGCTGCGATCCAGCGATTGCAGCAGATCGTGCTGGCCGAAGGTTTGCAGGGCCTGCCGTGCGCGCCCGCGCAGGCAGGCCGGAGTCAGTGGTTGCCCGCCACGCAGCGCTTCGATCAGCGCGTCGAGCACGTTCATGGCCAGCTCACGCGGATGCTGCTGTACCAGCGCCGGCAGCCGCGGTGCCCGTTCGAGCGGCTGGCCATCGACCAGCAGCGTGCCGTCGTATTGCGCATGGGTGCTGGTTTGACCAGCCAACGTCTTGAGCAAGGTCGACTTGCCGGTTCCGGCCGGCCCCATGAGCACCATTACACCCGGTGCGCCGAGGTGCAGATCGAGGTCGGTCAGGATGGTGCGTCGGCCAAGGTGCAGGCTCCAACTAGAGAATTCGATCCGAAGGGAACCGGCCGTTAGGGCATGGCCGTCAGTTGTAGGTACGGTTTGATTCATTGGATCTCAGTGGGTTTGCCAAACAGATAGCCTTGGAATTTCTGGCAGCCGTCCTTGCGTAGTTGTGTGTACTGGGCGTCGTTCTCCACGCCCTCGGCCACGACCTCCACTCCCATTGATGCCGCCAGCGCCAGAATCATTCTGACAGTGGCCAAGTCGTTCGTGTTGTTCTGGATGTTCTGCACAAACGAGCGGTCGATCTTGAGCTGTTCCACCGGGAGTTGCCTGAGGTAGCTCAGTGAGGAGTAACCGGTGCCGAAGTCGTCCAGCGAGAAGCGCACTCCGCGATGCTGCAACAGTTGCATCTTCTCGATCACCGCCTTCAGGTTGGTGTGCAGCATGCTTTCGGTCAGCTCCAGCCGCAGGCACTTTGGGTTGGCGCCAGTACGCGCCAGCACCGTCTCCACGCTGGCGACGAAATCGGGATCATGGAGCTGGCGTGCGCTGACGTTCACCGATACGCTCCATTGTGAGCGGACCGGGTCGTCCTCCCAGGCCTTGATCTGCATGCAGGCGGTCACCAGCACCCAGATGCCGAAAGGTAGAATTAGGTTGACCTGTTCGACCAGCGGTATGAAGACAGCCGGCTGCACCATACCCATGGTTGGATGCTGCCAGCGCAGCAATGCCTCTTGGCCAGTCACGTGCATCTCCGCATCGACGATGGGCTGGTAGTGGAGGCGCAACTGATTGTCGTCGATGGCGTGGCGGAGGTCGCGCAGCAGGTTGATCCGGCTCGCCATCTCGGCCTGCAGGCGCGGGTCGAAGAACTGCAGGGCATCGCGACCGTTCTCCTTGGCTTTGTAGAGAGCCTGGTCGGCGCGCTGGATCAGCTCGCTGGCGTCGAGACCGCTGCAGATCATGGTGATGCCGATGCTGGAGGTAACGTTCACCTCGGTATTCCCCAACCGATAGGTCTGGGCTAATGCATTATGTATGCGCTCGCCGATGTCGGTCGCACGTGCGATGCTCTCCTTCGGAGTAGCGCCCAGGTTGTGGAACAGCACGCAGAACTCGTCGCCGCCCAGCCGCACGATGATGTCGTCTGGTCGCGCCGCCTCCCTGAGTCGCCCGGCTATCTGTTGCAGCAGGCTGTCGCCCTGCGGGTGGCCCAGGGTATCGTTGATTTCCTTGAAATGATCCAAATCGATCATCGCCAAGGCGCCAAGGCAGTCCATCTGCGGTGCCCGCTCGGCGGCCAAGGTGAGTTGTTCCATCATCAACCGCCGGTTGCCCAGCCCGGTCAATGCATCGTGATAGGCAAGCTGGCGAGCTTCCTTCTCGGCCAGCTTGCGCTGAGTGATGTCGGCGCGGATGGCGATGTATTGTACCGGTCGACCGTTCTCGCCGAGGAATGGCACGATCGTGGTTTGGACCCAGTAGAGCGAACCGTCCTTGGCGCGGTTGCATATCTCCCCATTCCACACCTTGCCGCGGCCGATGGTGGACCACATCTCCTTGAAGAACGCTTTGGAATGCCGCTTCGAGTTGATGATGCGGTGGTTGCTGCCGATCAGCTCCTCGCGCGAGTACTGGGAAATCTGGCAGAACTTGTCGTTGACGCGGGTGATGGCACCCTTGTGGTCGGTCATGGCGACGATGGCATGGGCATCCAGCGCGGCGCGCAGCTCGTTGGTCTCGCGCATCGCAAAGTCCAGCTGCTGCCGGGCGCGGGTGCGTTCGGTGGTGTCTTGCACGATGGCCAGTACGCCCCGTATCGCTTGGTCGTCGTCACGGTCGGGGATGGCGATGAAGCTGCGGTGCAACTGCCCCTGCACGGGCGAGACGAAGTCGTAGTCCAGCTCCACCCGCTCGCCTTGCAGGGCGCCCAACAGGCCGGGGTGCATCTTAAGGGCGACGTCCACCGGTACGATCTCGCCGATATGCTTGCCCAGCAGGGCCGCTAGCGGACGGCTGAGACTCCCCTCGACCGTCGGGTTGGCGAAGCATAGGCGAAGGTGGGTATCCAACTGCATCAGCCCGATAGGCATGTTATTCACCAGCGAGCGGTACTCGGCCTCCCTCCTGGCCAGGCGCCGGCGCGACGCCACCACTTCCTCGTAAGGCAGGCGCAGTGAGGTCAGGTAGATGCTGCGGAACACATACAGGTAGGCCAGTACCTTGTAGACATGCCCCAGCAGCACACTTGCCTCGGTCGGGCTGCCCCAACGAGTGAAGGCCAGCTCGCCGATCCCCAGGATGAAGCTTGCCTTGGCAAGGGTGGTGAAAAGAGGGCGCTCGGTTGTCGGCACACGCGCCATCCAGGCTGCCGTCAGCAGATAGCCGATGCAAAGCAAAAGGCCCAGGCGCGCGTTCAGTGCCGTGCTGCCCAGTCCCTCAAGGAATAGTGCCGATTGCAATGCCAAGGTATGCGGCTCCAGCATCGCCACCAGCAGGCTAGCGGCAATGCCCAGCAGTAGCCAGAGGTAGCTCCGGCCACGCAGATGAAGGCCACTGAGCAGCAGCACGAAGCCGAGCAGCTCCACGATGCGCCCGGACAGCCAGAAATAGATCGCCTTGGGCATGCCATTGGGCGAGAGGAAGGTCGGCATGCCGCTGTAGGAGAGGGCATGCAGGAAATCCAGCACCGCCACGGCAGTGAATACCAGGACCAGAGTGTTGGCCAGAGGCGAGCGGTGCGAGTCGAACGCATGGCAGGAGGCGACGACGACCAGCAGGGACACCACCACTGAGAACATTTCCAAGGTGAAGTGGATCACCGGCAACATATCGGCCTGCGGGCCGAACAGATCCACGCGCGGCCCATACAGGGCGGCTAGCATCAATAGCACCAGCAGCGCACCACATAGCGCCCGTCGTGGCCAAGGCTGCATCACAGGAGGGCTTTCATGCCCCGGCTGGGCTCCCTGTAAGGGCGCTGTATGTTCAAGTCGCATTCTTGTCGGAAGTCACGTGTTCATCGGTGGATGGTTCGTAGCTGGACTCCGGGAGACCGGAGTGGTGTCTTTCTCGAGTCGGGATTCAGAACTCCTGCCAATTGCCGTAATCGGTTGGAAGCGTGGCCGAGGGAACGGGGCGTGGGCACGGTGGCGTGCTTGGCGCCGGCTGTGGTTTTGCCGCCGGCCGCACGACCTTGAGCACCGGTCGGGCAGCAGGTGCCGTGTGGGCCGTCGCGGTGTGGAACACCGATACCGCCTCGGCCAGCTGGCTGGCTTGTTCTTCCATCGTGCGCGCGGCGGCGGTGGCTTCTTCTACCAGGGCGGCGTTCTGCTGAGTGGCTTCGTCCATCTGAACCACGGTCTGGTTGACCTGTTCGATGCCGGCGCTCTGTTCCTGCGAGGCAGCCGAGATCTCGGCCATGATGTCGGTCACGCGCTGCACCGAGCTGACGATCTCGCCCATGGTGGTGCCGGCCTGATGCACCAGCGCCGAGCCTTCGGAGACCTTGCTGACCGAATCCCCGATCAGGTCTTTGATCTCCTTGGCGGCACCGGCCGAGCGCTGGGCGAGGGTACGCACTTCCGAGGCGACCACGGCGAAGCCACGGCCCTGCTCGCCGGCGCGTGCGGCTTCCACCGCCGCGTTCAGCGCCAGGATATTGGTCTGGAAGGCGATGCCGTCGATGACGCTGATGATGTCGGCGATCTTCTTCGACGAGGCCTCGATGGCCGACATGGTGGTGACCACCTGGCTGACCACCTGTCCGCCCTGCGAGGCGACGCCGGCCGCACCCTGCGCCAGCTGGTTGGCCTGGCGGGCATGCTCGGCGTTCTGGCGCACGGTGGAGGTCAGTTCCTCCATCGAGGCGGCGGTCTCCTCCAGATTGGCGGCCTGCTGCTCGGTGCGGCGCGACAGGTCGTTGTTGCCGGTGGCGATCTCCGATGCGGCCAGGTTGATGCTGGACGCTGCCTGCTGGATGCGGCCGATGATCGAGGTCAGCTGGGCGACGGTGGCGTTGGCGTCGTCACGCATCTTGGCGAACACGCCGTGGAAGTCGCCCTGCATGGGCGCGGTGAGGTCGCCGCGGGCGATGGCGTGCAACAGGGCGGAGACTTCGGAGAGATTGCCGTCGGTGGTTTCCATCAGGCGGTTGAGACCGGCCACCATGTCGCGGAAGTCGTGCTCGAAGCGGCCTTCGTCGCCGCGCAGGCTGAAATCGCCCGCCGCCGCGGCGCCAGCCAGGCGCTTGATCTCGGCATTGATCGCCGAAAGGCTGGCCTTGGTTTCGTCCATGGCCTGGGTGATGGCGGCCTTCTCGCCGGGCAGGCGGTCCATGTCCACCGACAGGTCGCCACGCGCGTAGTGCCTCATCACGTCGATGACCCGCAGTTTCACGCCGATGTGCTGGCCTACCAGCGCATTGCTTTCCTCGATCATGCGTCGGTAGTCGCCGGCGAAGGGCGAAGCGTCGATGCGGTAGCTGATGGCGCCGGCTTCGTGCTGGCGGGCCATCTCGCCCTGTGCGGCGATGACAGACTGCACTTGGCGCTGCATGTGCTGCATGGCGCGCAGCAGGTCGGTGACTTCATCCTTGCCGGACAAGTCGATGCTGTTGTCTAGGCATCCACCGGCAATGCCGTTGGCCACGCCCACCGCGCTGGCCAGCGGGTGGGTCAGGCTGCGGGTGATCAGCAGGGCGATCAGGACGCCGAACACCACACTCAGTACACCGATGGTGAGCGACAACTTGCCGGTCCAGTCCTCGATGTCGTAGTACTCATCGCTGCTTTTATGCGTCAGATCGACCTGGTACTTGAGCAGACTGGAGATGGTGTCGTTCCATGCCATCGCGCGCGGGCGCAGTTCGCTGAGAAGCACCTGGACAGCTGCATCGAAATCACCAGCTTCCATGAAGTCATCCAACTTCCTCGTGGATTCGTCGGCACTGCCACGTGCCTTCTCGATCTCGGCGAGCATGCGGTCGCCGGAGGCGTCGCGTGGGATCTTGGCATATTGCCGCCAAAGCTCGTCATACCTGCCGGTCAGCCTCCGGGCATGGGCTAGGTCCTCCGCAAGGCCATCGCCCCGTTTGATCAGCATCAGCCGACGATGCATCAGTACGGCGTTGTTGGTGTCGAGCATGTCGTTCAACAGGCGCATCTTCACCATATTGATATCGGTCAGGTACTGGAACTGGTCCGATTTGAGCTTGTTGCCGTACAGGGCGACAACCAGCATGGAGATGAGCAACAGCAACAGCATACCGAAGCCGACCGCCAGTCGCGATCCGACTTTGAGTTTCCTGATTGAAGACATTTCAGTTCCTTGTCCATAGGTGGGGGGATGGATGCCGGAACGCGCAACATGGTGGGAGATCAGAGGCATTCCGGCACCCTTGTCTATCGGCTGAGAAACAGTTGAATTGAGGTCTCAATAGGGTAGGGATTAGTTCAGCCTCCGGAGCCCCAGCTAATTAGGGGGGGGGCATGCAGTTTGGATGGTCTGGAGATAGAATTCCCAACGTAAGACCGGGGGTCACCCACCAATCGGTAGGGTTTTCCGGGCGGGATACCGATTCGAACAAGATCCTTGAAGGCGAAGATGCTCAGCCAAGAAAAGCAAGACGAAATACACCGACTGTGGGATGAGCTGGCGGACTTCGGTGTGGACCGCGCCGAAGTGGCGTGCAGGCATCTTCAAAGCAGGCTGTGTCACATGACCGGAGCCTTCAACTCGACCTGGGATGGTGTGATCTGCCTCGGCGCCAGGTCGGAGTGCTGGGATCCGTTCGAAGGTTGGCGCGTACCTGTCACGGAGCTCCTCTACCCCATCGACTCTCCCTCCGGAGATGGGGCATTCAAGGAAATACAGACGTTATGGGATAACGGCGAGGTCGATCCGTATTTCATGCTGGTGATGCAGAACATCAGGAGTTTCCGGACGTACGGGTTGCGCAGGGACATGCCGAAGGAATGGTTCGACAGCCGGTTCTACCGCAACAAATTCGCCCGCTTCGGAGTCGTGGATTCTATCTGGATCGGATTTCCAATCAGCTGTGATGCCGAATCGCACTTCGGCTTTCACTCCCATACCTTGTTCACCGAGCAGGACACCGAACTGCTCTCTTACGCGTTGCGTGGAATCAAATGGTTCCACCGCCAACTGATGATCATCCAGGGCTCGCTGATTGCCAAGTCGCCGCTGACACCGACCGAGCGCAAGGTTCTCCGGCTTTTGCTAACCAAAGCCTCCGAGAAGGAGATTTCCGAGCAACTGGGGCTGGCCGTCTCGACGACACACTGGCATGTCGCTTCCCTGTTCCGGAAATTTTCCGTCCGTAGCCGCGCTGGATTAATGAGCCTATGGCTCAGTGAACTAGGCAAAACAGAGTTTCCCTAAATAAAGACCCTGATAGCAGAAGGCCCGCGATCACTGGCGTGCCTTCTGGCTAGACACATAGCGTATTGTTGAAGAGAGAGTTGCAAGCATGCGCGCACTCTACCTTCCTTTTTACGCAATCCTGTCGCGCGTTGGCCTTAATGGGAGCGAGGTGGCCCATTATGACGACGGCCTTTATTAGCGAGATGGCACCTGTTTTAACGGCGTCTTTGTGGCTGCAGAAGGTCCGCCAATGGCGGACCTTCTGTTTTTTTGCCGTCAATAAAATGGAGTTTTCATGTATCTGGTACAAACGATGGCATATGTCGGCGCAAAGCCGTGGCATGCTCTTGGGAGCAAACTGGAACCGCAACAACCTATCAAGGTGTGGAGGCGACAAGCCGGGATGGGCTGGGAGATCGAGGGCTCCGAGGCTCGCCAATACTTGGATCGATGGCTGACATGTGGCGCCGCGGTTGCAACGGACGGCTGAGCGTTACTCGCCCGGCTTCATCAACTCTAACAGTGCCATCCTGCGTCGGGCTGACAGCTTGCGGTAGCGCAGCAGCAAGGCGCGCTCCTTCGCGTCACGCGCAACCGGCGAACCATCGTCGGCGGCAGGAACGGCCCGGTCTTCTAAGGGGCATCGCTGTCAGGAGGAATATCGCAAATTAGCTCATCCAGCGTGCGGGAAAGCTGCCGGCGCAACTCAGGAAGCATGCGGAAGCTCGGTGTCTCGCGCCCGTTCTCCCACGCCGACACTGACGACTTGGTGATTCCCAGCGCAAAGCCCAATTGCTCCTGCGTCATTCCTGCGGCCACGCGCGCTTCGCGCAGGCGATCAGCGAACTGTTTCATCCGCAGGCTCCGATGACGGGGCACTACAAGGTATGGAGCGTCCGCACATGTGTCGTGTGGCTATGGGTTGACATTTGATGTTCTGAAATAGGAGACTTTGAGGGGCGGAAATTCCGACCTTGTCGTGAAGGGCGGCCGCAGGAAACAGGGGGAATCATGAATTTCTGTACGGGTTGCGGGGTAATCCCCCCGCAGGTTAGCTGACGCCAGAAGTGGAATTTTCTCGTACGCTTTCCCGAGGAGGTTCCATGAAGAAGTCCCGCTTCACCGATAGCCAGATCATCGCCGTGCTCAAGCAGGCCGAGGCCGGCACGCCCGTTCCGGAGTTGTGCCGCGAGCACGGCATCAGCTGCGCCACCTTCTACAAGTGGCGCAGCAAGTTCGGCGGCATGGACGCATCGCTGATGTCCCAGCTCAAGGAGCTGCAGGACGAGAACCGGCGCCTGAAGAAGATGTATGCCGAGGCCCAGCTCAGCGCCGACCTGCTGAAGGAAGCGATGTCAAAAAAATGGTGAGGCCATCTCAACGCCGGGAGATGGCCCGATGGGCGGTGGACAGTGGGCGATCGAGCATCCGGCACGCCTGCCAGACTTTCGCGGTGAGCCAGACCTGCTACCGCTACCAGGCCAAGGCGAGCGAGGAGAATGCTCGGATCGCCGACTGGCTGGTGCGATTGACGACTGCCTATCGCGACTGGGGTTTCGGCCTGTGCTTCCTGCATCTGCGCAACGTCAAAGGCTTTGGCTGGAACCACAAGCGGGTCTATCGCATCTACCGGGAGCTGGAGTTGAACCTGCGGATCAAGCCGAAGAAGCGCCTGGTACGCGAACGCCCGGAGCCACTGGCGGTGCCGGAGGCGATCAACCAGGTCTGGTCAATGGACTTCATGCACGACCAGCTCAGCGACGGACGCAGCTTCCGCCTGTTCAACGTGCTGGACGACTTCAATCGCGAAGGGCTGGGCATCGAGGTGGATCTGTCACTGCCGTCGGCCCGAGTCATCCGTGCACTGGAGCAGATCATCGAATGGCGGGGCAGGCCGCGGGTGATCCGTTGCGACAACGGCCCTGAATACATCAGTGGCGTGCTGCTGGCATGGGCCGAGCAACAAGGTATCCGCATCGAGCACATCCAGCCCGGCAAACCACAGCAGAACGCCTATGTCGAACGCTACAACCGAACCGTACGTTACGCCTGGCTGGCCCGAACCCTGTTCGACTCGATCGAGCAGGTACAGGACAAAGCCACCCGTTGGCTCTGGACTTACAACCACGAGCGCCCGAACATGGCGCTCGGCGGCATCACGCCCATGCAGAAACTGGCACTTGCCGCTTAGCTCCACTTTTGGAGACCGCTAAAAGCGGGGGGATTACCGCGGGAAAGCAATCCACGAAAGTGCGGCAGCATGCCCGCAATGCGGGAAGCCGCAAATGCCAGAAGCGGTCCACACCGCTGAGGCGAGGACAGGGCCGTTGTGGATGGCAATCACGTCGCTGGTTCTTGGTGTGTGGTGTGCGCTGTCGATATTCGAAGACATCGAAATCGACGATGCCAGCATGGGAGCCTTTGCCTATGGAGTGCAGGCGGTTTTCTCCGCTACTGGACTGGCCCTCGGCATCGTCAGCCTGAATGTCAGCAAGAGAGGGAAGGGCATGGCCATCGCCGGCATCGTGACCTCGGCCGTGGGGCTGCTGGCTGCCATTCCCTGATTGGACTCAATGAACTCAGCCCGCCATGTCCCGTTAGGAGCATGGGTCGGGCACTGCATTACCCGCGTTATTCCCAAGGAGAAAATATGCTCATCTACACGCTCGCGCTGATCTTCTTCATCATTCCAATAACGCTACTTGCCTATCGGCGGATCAAGGCGGAGCGATATCCATTGCCATCAATGTGCAACAACGTCGTCGTCAATCGGGCGAAGCTGCGCAAGTCGATCGGCATTGCATCGCCGATCCTATTCTGGGTATTTCATGTGCTGTTCCTGCTGTATTCGGTGGTGATCGAAGCATGGATTTCATCCTTGGCGCTCATCGCCTACATGGCGGTCAGCACCTTGCTGTCGCATGAAATGAAGCAGAAAGGAGTGGGCGTGATTCCGGAGGTTGGGGTTGGAGCTGGGCAGCCACCTTCGCTGCCGCCAGAGCAGTGAGCCAATGATCGAGATGGCGGACACTGTTCAGCCTGTGGGCGCGTAATGCTTCGCAAATAGAAAGCCCCGCTAATGCGGGGCTTTCTATTTCATGCGTAGTGCTTCGCCTGCGGCTCAATCCATCGAGATCCGGGTGAGGTTCTGCAGGATGCAATGGCGAAGCGATGCTGGAGATTCGTATCAAAAAAAGCTGCCCCCCTGCTGCGAAGGACGAGAGCCGATGCGTTCGGTCTAGCAGGGCCTGAAGGACGAAGGCTTCGCGGTACTGATGGCCAAGTTGTCGAGGTAGCCCGCCGCACGGAGTACTACAAGCTGACCCGAGCGCCGGCAAAGGTCAATGCCGAACTGGCCGCGCCGATCAAGGAGATGATCGAGGCAGGGCCGTCGTTTGGCTACCGTACGGTGGCTGCGTTGCTTGGTATGAACAAGAGTGCGGTGCAATGTATCTTCCGGCTCAAGGGTTGACAGATCCGCAACCGAGTGCTGGGCCGGCGGCCAAGGATCAAGGCCAAGATCTCCTGCGCCGAGCCTCCAGATCAGCACTGGGTCACGGACCTGTGCTGTGTGTAGGGGGGGGGGATGCCTGGCTCAGCTTGGCGTTGGTGATCGACTGCCATATCCGGCAATTGCTGGGCTGGCATCTGTCGTGGGCCGGGAAAGCCAGCACGACCTCGGCCCTGGAACAGGTTCTGATCAGTCGCTACGGTACGCTGGAGTCCGTAACCGCATGACCTGAGAGGGAGTCGGTGGGCCATTACGCCGCAGCAGAAAGCTGGAGTTAGGCGCGTTTTGCGCGAGGGCACTGGATGGTGCAGCTGTCATGGAGTTCCGCTGCTTCGTATTGCATAGTGCCGCACAAAGAGCCCCAACCACAGCCAGCTTGTCGTGGCATACTGGATGGCATACCAGATCGATTGAAAAAGAAAAAAGCCCCTTAAAATCAGGGGCTTAATTCAATTGTCTGGCGGAGAGAGGGGGATTCGAACCCCCGAAGCGCGGTTTAGACGCTTACACACTTTCCAGGCGTGCTCCTTCAACCACTCGGACACCTCTCCGGGACCTACAACCAGCAAGAAGGCGCTGCAGGGGCGCAAATTCTATAGGGACGGGGCGATTGCCACAAGTCGCAATTGCGTGCCGCCGCGTCGATAGCCGCGATCGGGCATCAAGGCAGGCGGCGCACCGTGTCTGCCGCATCCCTTCATATGCCGCCGGAGGCGCCCGTGGCCGGAGCGGTGGTTCCGGAAGGGCGGGGAAGGGAGAGGGCATGGCACAATGTCGGCTCAGCTGAAGACGGTTGCCCGATGTCCTATCTCGTCCTTGCCCGCAAGTGGCGTCCAAAGCGTTTTGCCGAGCTGGTGGGCCAGGAGCATGTGGTCCGCGCGCTCAGCAATGCGCTGGACAGTGGCCGCGTCCACCATGCCTTCCTGTTCACCGGCACCCGTGGTGTCGGCAAGACCACCATCGCCCGCATTTTCGCCAAGTCGCTGAACTGCGAGCAGGGCACCAGCGCCGACCCGTGCGGCCAGTGCCCGGCCTGCCTGGACATCGATGCCGGCCGCTATATCGACCTGCTGGAGATCGACGCCGCCTCCAACACCGGCGTGGACGATGTGCGCGAGGTGATCGAGAACGCGCAGTACATGCCCAGCCGTGGCAAGTACAAGGTCTACCTGGTCGACGAGGTGCACATGCTGTCCAAGGCGGCGTTCAACGCGCTGCTGAAGACGCTGGAGGAGCCGCCGGAGCACGTGAAGTTCCTGCTGGCCACCACCGACCCGCAGAAGTTGCCGGTCACCGTGTTGTCGCGCTGCCTGCAGTTCAACCTCAAGCGGTTGGATGAGGAACAGATCCGCGGGCAGATGTCGCGGATCATGAGCGCCGAGCAGATCGAGTTTGACGACAGCGCCATCGTGCAGCTGGCGCATGCCGCCGATGGTTCATTGCGCGACGGCCTGTCGCTGCTGGACCAGGCCATCGCCTATGCCGGTGGTGCGCTGCGCGAGGAGGTGGTGCGGGCGATGCTCGGCACCGTCGACCGTACCCAAGTGGCGGCGATGCTGGACGCCTTGGCGAGCGGCGATGGCACGCGCCTGCTGCAGGTGGTGGCCACGCTGGCCGATTTCTCGCCGGACTGGAATGGCGTGCTGGATGCACTGGCCGAGGCCCTGCATCGCATCCAGGTGCAGCAGCTTGTGCCGGGTACGGTGGTGCCTGGAGAAGGCATCGACGCGGTGGCTTTCGCACAGCGGCTGCGTCCGGAAGTGGTGCAGCTCTGGTACCAGATGACCCTGGGAGGGCGTCGCGATCTGCATCTGGCGCCCAGCCCGCGTGCCGGTTTCGAGATGACCGTGCTGCGCATGCTGGCGTTCCGCCCGGCCGATGCCGTACCGGCGGTGCCGGAAGGTTCGGGGCAGGGGGCAGGTGCCGGTGGTGTTGTGCCGGGGGGGGCGGATGCAGGTGTTGCCACCTCGGCTGCGGCCAACCCGGCGCCGCTGGCCAAGGCGTTTGAGCCTGTGCGGCAGCCGGTGGTGGCCGCACCCGTCGAGGTGGCGGTGCCGGTGGTCGAGGTCGTGCGTCAATCGCCAACCCCGACACCGCCCGCACCGGCTGCAGCTGCGGAGAAGCCGCGTGCCGTCGCCGATGATCTGCCGCCGTGGGAAACACAGGCGTCCCACGCCAGTGCGCGGGATGAAGCCATGGCCATGGAAATGGCTTCGTCCGAAGAGGTCGAGCCTGAGCCGCTGAGAGTCGCGCCGGTCCGCCCCGCGCCACCTGTGGCGACAGCGCCGGTAGCTGCTCCCGCTCCCGTGCGGCCGACCGGCATTGCCATCGAGCCGGCAGCCGTGGCTAAACCATCGGCCGGTCGCGCGCTGGAGAATGCCGAGCAGTGGCTGGATCTGGTGGCTGACAGCGGCCTGACCGGCCCCTCGCGCGAGCTGGCGGCCAACTGCGCTTTCGTCAGTTTCCAGCATGGCGTGTTGCGGCTGGGATTGCTGCCGGGGTTTGAATACCTTCAGTCCGAGCGCGCGCTAGCGGCATTGGCGCAGGCCTTGTCGCAGGCGCTGGGGAGCACACCGAAAATCGTGATTGAAACCGGCAACGTCCAGGCCGAGACGTTGCACGAGCGCGCCGACCGCCGGCGCGGTGAACAGCAAGATGCGGCAGAAGCCGTTTTCATGGCCGATCCGCAGGTGCAACAGCTGATCCAGCAGGGCGCCCGGGTCGTGGCCGATTCCATCCGTCCATTTGAAGAGTAAGCAACCATGCGCGGCAATATCGCCCAGATGATGCAACAGGCCCAGAAAATGCAGGAAAACCTGCAGAAGGCCCAGGAAGAAATCGCCAAGTTGGAAGTGACCGGCAGCGCCGGTGGCGGCATGGTCAGCGTCACCCTGACCGGTGCCAAGGAATGCCGCAAGGTGCGTATCGATCCGTCGGTGCTGTCCGACCAGGAGATGGTGGAAGACCTGATCGCCGCCGCCTTCAACGACGCCTCCAACAAGATCGATGCCGAGTCGCAGGCGCGCATGGGCTCGGCCACGGCCGGCATGAAGCTGCCGCCGGGCATGAAGCTGCCGTTCTGATGATGCCGGTGCCGGGGTGCCCGGCCCCTGTGTCGTCCACGTCGCGAAGCCCTGAGGGCTTCGCGCGTTCGTTTTGAAGAGAGCCTGTTGCGATGAGCCTGCCGCTGCTGGAACAACTGATCGAAGCCTTCCGGGTGTTGCCCGGCGTCGGCCAGAAGACCGCCCAGCGCATGGCCTATCACGTGCTGGAGCGTGCCCGCGACGGTGGCCAGCGGTTGTCCGAGGTGCTGGCCGAAGCCATCGAGAAGGTCGGCCACTGCGTGCAATGCCGCGATTTCAGCGAGAGCGAGGTGTGCCCGGTGTGCGCCAGCAGCAGCCGTGAGCGGCAGATGCTGTGCGTGATCGAGTCACCGGCCGACCGTCTGGCGATCGAACATGCCACCAGCTATCGCGGCGTCTACTACGTGCTGCAGGGACGGCTGTCGCCACTGGATGGCATCGGCCCGCGCGAGCTGGGCCTGGACCAGCTTGAAACCCGGCTGGCGCAGGGCGAGGTCACCGAGCTGATCATCGCCACCAACTCCACCGTCGAAGGTGAAGCCACCGCGCACTATCTGGCGCAACTGGCGCGCCGCCACAAGGTGCGGCCGAGCCGTCTGGCGCAGGGGCTGCCGCTGGGCGGGGAGCTGGAATACGTGGATCGCGGCACCTTGTCGCATGCGTTTGGCAGCCGCAGCGAAGTCGGCGAATAGCCGCTGCCGAAACGGTAAGCTGTAGGCCGTTTCCCGCAGTGAGCCGCCGCATGACCGATACGATTTTCGGCAAGATCATCCGCCGCGAAATTCCCGCCAGCATCGTCTACGAGGACGAGGAAGTGCTGGGCTTCAAGGACATCGCCCCGCAGGCGCCGGTGCATGTGCTTTTCATCCCGAAGAACGAGGTCATTCCGACGCTGGATGACCTGCAGCCGTCACAGGCGCACCTGATCGGCAGGCTGGCCCTGGCCGCGGCCGAATACGCACGCACGGAAGGGCTGGCGCAGAACGGCTACCGCATCGTGATGAACTGCCGCGAGGATGCCGGACAGACGGTGTTCCATATCCATCTGCACCTGCTGGCCGGTGCGCCGCTGGGACATTTCGGCACGGCGTGAGGCTGGCTGGACGGACAGAGCAGGGCGCCACCTCCGGGTGGCGTTTTTGCCTTTGGAACGGCAGGAATTGCGCCAGCGGTGGGCCGCGTTGATGGGTCCTGAGGCGTGCTGTTTTCCGGTGTTGCCCTGACCGGCGTAGCTGTCCCGCCGCAACGGAAAACGCCGCCCGGAGGCGGCGTTGCGGTTTCATGTGCTGGCCGGGCTCACCACCAGCCGCGGTAACCCCAGCCCCAGCCGGGACCCCAGCCCGGGCCCCACGGGCCGTATGGATAGGCCGGCACCACGTCCACTTCACGCTGCAGCGGCCACAGGTAGACCACGTCGGCGGCGATCTTGGCCAGCGGATACTCGTACTCGCCGATCCGGGTGGTCTGGTAGCCCTCGACGCGGCCGATGAAGGTCACATCGCGGCCCGGCTCGAACACCGCAGGATCATAGAAGCCCGCGCGGCAGGCGATGAAGCGGCCGTCGCTGGCATCGGCTGCGGTGCTGCTCGGACGGCCGGTGCCGTTGAGCGGACGGGCGAGCATCTGGAAGCAGGTTTCACCCTGTCCGGGCAGGGTTTCGATGATGCGGCCCCCCCAGCGCACCGGCGTGCCGGTCTGCTGCTGGGCAACGGAGTCGCGCGGCGAGACAGTGCTGAACTGCCCCTGCAGCGGTTTGGGCGCGGTGGCACAGGCGGCCAGCGTCAGGCTGGCGGCGAGGGCAAGGAAAATGCGGATCTTCATGGTCGTGCTCCGGAGTTCGGACGATGCCTGCGCAGGTCCGCCAATAGTGAAGCCAGGTCGGACATGGCGCCAGCGTAGCGCGCATCACTGAAACGCTGGCTGAGCACCGGCAGGTTGCTGCCGGGGCGGATGCGGTCCACGCGGTGTGCCCAGGCAAGAACCGGCTCGTGGATCTCGCGCGCCAGTCCCAGTCGCGCATAACGTGCTTCCAGCCGGTGCCAGGCGCGCAGCAGCGGGTCGCGCTCGCGTTCGCCGCGTGCCAGCAGCCAGATCATGCCGCCGATCGCCAGCAGCGCCAGGGTGGCGAACAGGGTGATCAGCTGCGCCGGTTGCAGGCGCTCGATGCCCAGTGGACGCAACAGCTGCTGCTGCCGCCTGGCGTCGAACGACAGCACCATGTCGTTCCAGCCGCGGCGCATCCAGTCGCCGAACTGGGCGATGCGGTTCCACTGCCCGGCGATGGTGAAGCCGGCGCCGCCGCTGCCGCCCGCACCGAGGCGGTCTTCGAGGGTGTCATAGATGCGCTCCGGAGCGACCGCTGCGGTCGGGTCCACCCGCACCCAGCCGCGCCCCTGCAGCCAGACTTCGGTCCAGGCGTGCGCGTCCATCCGTCGCACCACCCAGTAGTCGCCAAAACGGTTGCGCACACCGCCGGCGTAACCGGTGACCACGCGGGCGGGGATGCCGGCGCTGCGCATCAGCACGGCGAAGGCGGAGCTGAAGTGCTCGCAGAAACCGGCCTTCTGCTCGAACAGGAATTCATCGGCGCTGTGGCGGCCGGCCAAGGGTGTTTCCAGCGTGTAGGCGAATTCGCCGCTGATCCATTGCAGGGCGCGCTCGACGATGGCGGCCTCATCGTCGCCGGCATCCGTGCGCCACTGGCGGCCCAGTGCCAGCGTGCGCGGATTGAAGCCGGCGGGCAGGTGTAGTGCCTGCTGACGCAGTGACGCCGGCAGCTCGGGCTGGAACTGCCGGTATGCGGTGGATTGCAGGCGCCAGCGGCTCAGTGCGGTCAGCGGGCGGGTGCTGCCGAGGCTGTAGTCGGCGTCCAGCCGTGCGTCTTCCGGTGCGCGGGTGGGCAGGTCGAGGGCGACCAGTTGCCGGCGCTCGGTGGGTTCGTATTCGATCTGGTAGTCC
The DNA here is from genome assembly GCF_052180205.1 of Stenotrophomonas sp. JC08. NCBI lineage: Bacteria > Pseudomonadati > Pseudomonadota > Gammaproteobacteria > Lysobacterales > Lysobacteraceae > Stenotrophomonas > Stenotrophomonas sp. JC08. The sequence continues at coordinate 876,085 of NZ_CP197473.1, forward strand.
CACTGCTGGCCGGCAGCCACCAAGGCGGGCGGGGCGGCATGGCGCTGGCTGTCCAGCCGGGTCCAGGCGCGGCCATCGAAGCGGGTCAGCACCGGTCCGCGCCAGTAACGCTGGTTCTCCGCTGGCACCGCGCCGAAGAACTGTGCGCGCAGGGCGGGACTGTCATCGGCCATCAGGTCGATCCACTCACCCGGTCGCAGGCTGTCGGAAAGGCCGGGGCGGCCAACCGCCCGTTCCGGAATGCCCCACAGCGGTGTGGGCAGGCGCGGCACCAGCCAGAATGCGGCCAGCGTCAGTGGCAGCGCCACCATCATCAGGCGGCCGACGACATGCAGCTGGCCGGCAAGTGGCAGCGACGCATGGGCAACGTCGGCATCGGCGAGGCGTTGCAGGCTGAGCAGGGTGCTGGTCACTGCGGCCAGCGCCAGCAGCAGGGTGGCCGGGCCCTGGTCGAGCAGGAAGGCCGAGAACGGGGCGAACAGCGCGAAGCCGAGCAGGCTGCGGGCGTCGCGCCGGGTTTTCAGTTCGCTGGATTTGATCGCCAGCATCGCCGCCAGCAAGGCGCAGCCGCTGTCACGACCGGGGCGGGCGCCCATCTGCCAGTAGATCGCCAGCAGCATCGCCGCCACCAGCAACAGTCGCAGCGGCATCGGAACCGGGCGGTGCCAGGACAGGGCGGCCACGATCACGGCGCTGATCGCATAGCCGATGGCCAGCGCCGCCGGCAGCTGCAACAGCAGTGGCAGCAGTGCCAGTGCCGCGCTCAGCAGCACCCAGCCGCGGGTGGGCGGGTCGAGTGTCGGGTGCTTGCTCATGCCGCTGGCAGCAGCGCGAGCGCGCGCAGGCACTGGTGGCGATGGGCGTCACCGTTGCCGGAGGTGACGATGTCGCCGGGAATCTGCAGGCGGTAGCGGCGGCCTTCGCGCTCGGCCTCGTCCACCCAGCGCGCCAGACGGGCGATACGGCGCTCATGCGGCAGGGTGTGCAGTGTGTTCCAGTCCAGTACCAGCTCCGTGCCGGAGGAGCGTTCGTATTCGCGCACCAGCAGGCTGTCGCGGCGGGCCGAGTGCTTCCAGGCGATGGTGCGCCTGGCATCACCGGGGCGATAGGGCCGCAGTTGCTGCAGTTCATCGCCGAGTGGATGGACATGGGTACGGGCGTTGCCGGAGCCGCCATCGGGCAAGGGCGGGGCCGGGGTTTCCGGGGCGGGATAGACCAGCAGCGGGGTGTCCGGCCAGATCCAGCTCCAGGCGCGGAACAGCCCGAGTGGCTGGGTGGTGCTGAGGCGGATGCGTTGCAGGTCGAGCCAGCCGCGCCGGCGGGTCGGCAGCCACAGGTCCACCTCCCGGCGGCTGTCACCCTGCAGGTCGAGGTGTGCCGCTGCAGTTCCATGTTCGATCTGCAGGCCACGTCGCGGGCGCACGTCACCGCGCGAAAGCATCAGCCGCAGGCGCAACTGCTGGCCGGCGGCGACCGGCTCGGCCGACAGGGCTTCCAGGCGCAATCCGGAAAGCTGCAGGTGGGCGTGCAGGGCACTGGCCAGCATCGTGGTTGCCAGCAGCAGCGCCAGCAGCAGCGCCGGATTGTTGTTGTAGTTCAGCGCACCCAGCAGCATCACCGCCAGCAGGCCGCACAGGAACAGGCCGAAGCCGGTGGGCAGCACGTAGATCCGCTGCCGGTCGATGCTGGCCGGCAGTGATTCGGGCTGCCGCGGGCGCACCAGCAGTTGCAGCGCCTGCCAGCGCTGGCGCAGGGCTGTCCGCATCAATCCACCTGGACCGCATGCAGGATGGCGCGCGCCAGTGCGGGGCCGGTGCTGGCTTCGGCCTCGGGAACCAGCCGGTGGCCGGCGACCGCGAGAAACAGCGCCTGCACGTCTTCGGGCAGCACATGTTCCCGTCCCAGCAGCAGCGCATGGGCGCGGGCCGCGCGCAGCAGGGCGATGCCGGCGCGTGGCGACAGGCCGACCCGCACGCCGGGATGCTGGCGGCTGCGCAGCAGCAGGCGTTGCACGTAGTCGACCAGCGCATCGCTTGCATGCACCTGCGTGACCGCGCCGCGCAGCAGGCGGATGTCGTCCGCGGACAGGCAGGGCAGTGACCGGGCGATAAGTTCCCGCCGGCTGCCACCGGCGAGCAGGGCGCGTTCGGATTCGACATCCGGGTAGCCCAGTGTCAGGCGCAGCAGGAAGCGGTCCAGCTGCGAGTCCGGCAATGGGAAGGTGCCCGACAGGTCCACCGGGTTCTGCGTGGCGATGACGAAAAACGGATCGGGCAAGGCATGGGTGACGCCGTCGAGGGTGACCTGCTGCTCGGCCATCGCTTCCAGCAGCGCGCTCTGGGTGCGCGGCGGGGCGCGGTTGATCTCATCGGCCAGCAGCACATTGCAGAACACCGGCCCCGGGTGGAACTGGAAACTGCGGCTGTGTGCCTCGTAGACCGAAATGCCCAGCACGTCGGCCGGCAGCAGGTCGGAGGTGAACTGCACGCGCTGCAGTTGCAGGCCGAGACTGGAGGCCATGGCGTGGGCCAGCGTGGTCTTGCCGAGCCCGGGCAGATCCTCGATCAGCAGGTGCCCGCCGGAGAGCAGTGCGACAAACGCCAGCCGCACTTCATGGGCCTTGCCCAGCAGCAGCGCATTGACCTGCTCCTGCGCGCGCCGTAAGGACTGTAGGGTGACTTCAGGTAGCATTCCGGACGGTGCGACGGGCATGGTCGTCTCAAAAACGGGATGGGGGGAGTTTACGTGGCATCTGCAAGCGAGCAACGCGCCTACCGGGCGTTCCTGCTGCTGTGGGCACTGGTGGGCAGTATCAAGGTTCTGGTCGCTGCGTACCTGCCACTGTTCGTGGACGAGGCGTTCTACTGGCAGGAAGGCCAGCATCTGGCGGCTGCCTATTCCGATCTGCCGGGATTGACCGCGTGGATGATCCGCCTCGGCGTGGAGATCGCCGGGGGCCACCGGCTCGGCGTGCGCCTGCTGTTCCTGCTGCTGGGAGCACTGATGCCGTGGATGGTGGTGGCGATCACCCGCCGCTGGTTCGGCGTGCGTGCGGGCTGGCAGGCAGGTGCGCTCACCGTGCTGATGCCGCTGTCGGCGACCCTCGGCATCCTGGCGGTACCGGATGTGCCGATGGCCTTCGCTGCGCTGCTGTGCCTGTGGGCAGGTGCGCTCTTGCTGCGCAACGTCGATGCAGGCGGCGCATTGCTGCTGGCGCTGGGCCTGCTGGTCGGTGCGTTGAGCCACTATCGCTTCATCGGGGTGATCGTGGTCGGTTTTGTCGCGCTGCTGCTGTTGCCCGAGGGACGGCGGATGCTGCGTGATGCGCGGGTCTGGATGGCGCTGGCGGTGGGCATCGCTGCCTGGTTGCCGCTGCTGGCGTGGAATCTGGACAATCACGACGCGGGGCTGAAGTTCCAGATCCTGGAGCGCCATCCGTGGGCGTTCCAGGGCGAAGGCCTGTTGTTCCTTGTCATCCAGCCATTGCTGGTCACGCCACTGCTGTTTGTGGCGATGGCGATGACCGCGGTGCGCGGTTTGCGTGTCCGCGGAGCGGGTGCCCGGCAGGTGCTGTGGCGCTATTTCGCCCTGATCGGCGCCGTTTCAACGGTGCTGATCTTCCTGGCCGGCTTCTTCACGGATGTGGAGCGCATCAGTTTCCATTGGCCGCTGCCGGGGTATCTGGCCCTGTTGGTCTGCGTGCCGTTGCTGCTGGAGCGCTGGCCGCGCTTCTGGCGCCGCAGCGTGTGGGTGCTGGCGGCACTCGGCCTGACGGTGGCGATGGGTTACTACGTGGTGGCCTCGATGCCGTCACAGCGTGAGCAGCTGGCGGGCAGCAAACACTATCCGCGCAACTTTGCCGGTTGGCGGCCGCTGGCCGATGCCGTGCGCGATGAACTGGCGCAGATGCCGGCCGATACCGAAGTGCTGGCTGGCAGTTTCAAGGTGGGTGCGGAGCTGGGCTTCCAGCTGGGGGATGCGTCCATCAAGGTCCTGCCGCATGAGCTCAATGACCGCCATGGCCGCACCGCGCAGCTGGCGCTGTGGCAACTGCTCAGTGATGGCAGCCGTTCTGCGCCGCAGTTGCTGGTGCTGGCGCCGGGAGAACTGCGTTATCGCAACCTGCTCACCTACTACCACCAGGTATGCGAGCGGGTCGGGCCGTTGCCGCCGCCGCGCGTGGTTTCCATCGATCATGGCTACCAGCGCTTCCTGCTGTTCCGGCTGCCGGCCGAAAAGCAGCCTGGTCCCTGCGTCGCACCGGCGATGGCGTGGATCAACACGCCACTGCCGCAGGCGCGGTTGGATGGGGTGGTCGAGGTGCAGGGATGGGCCTTCAAGGATGGGGTGGGATTGCGGGGTGTCGAGGTGCTGGTGGACGGACAGGTGGTGGCCACGGCCGATTACGGCGCCGAACAGGACGTCACCGGCTACTGGAAGATCTCCACCGATCCGAACCATCCCCACGCCGGTTTCAGCGCCCGCCTCGATACCACCACACTGGCTCCCGGCCAGCACTGGCTCGGGCTGCGCCTGCATGGAACCGATGGCAGTGTGGAATCGTGGGTCGAGCAGCCGTTCGAGGTTCCGGCACGCTGATTTTGCAGGGGCAGGCCGGCCGCGGTTTGATCCGCTCGAATCCATTGTCCGCTGGCAGCCATGCCGCCAGCCGGTGGATGTGCCGGTTACGGGGACTGACCGTCAGGGCAGGATGAAGCCGGCATGGCGCAGCAACCGCGCGGTGGCGATCAATGGCAGGCCGACCAGCGCGGTGGGGTCGGTGTTGTGGATCGCCTCGAACAGGGTGATGCCCAGGCCCTCGCACTTGAAGCTGCCTGCGCAATCCAGCGGCTGTTCGATGGCCACATAGCGCTCGATTTCACTCATCGCCAGGGTGCGGAACTGCACGGTGGTGAGGTCCAGCGCATGCAGCCGCGTTTGGCCGTTGGCGATGCAGAGCGCGGTGTGGAAGCGGACGGCCCTGCCGGACATGGCGGCAAGCTGGGCGACGGCTGCATCATGGCTGCCCGGCTTGCCCAGCGGCACGCCGTCCAGTTCCGCGACCTGGTCCGAGCCTATCGCCCAGCTGCCGGGATGCTGCGCGGCGACCACCCCGGCCTTGGCTGCGGCCAGGCGCTCGGCCAGCTGCGGCGGCGGCTCTTCCGGGCGGGGCGATTCGTCCACCTGCGGCGCCACGCAGTCAAATGGAATGCCCAACCGGCCCAGCAATCCGGCGCGATAACGGGAGGAAGAGGCGAGAAACAGCGTTTGCATGCGAAAATGGCCGTCCAGGAGCGCGGGCAGTGTGGCGCCGCGCCGCTCTGGAAAGCAAACCCAGGTGGCCGCTTGTTTGACAGTGGCCGGGCGTATCCTTAACATTCTGCAGCTTATGTCCGCGAACGTGCCCGAATTGCTGGATGCTTGGCGGATGGTCGCAGCACGCAGGTGCTTTGACGGCCAGGTGCCTTTGTCCGATATGACCCGACTGCAGGGTCTGGTTGCCGATACCGAAGGCCAGTGCAGCTATGCATTGGAGTTCGGTCGCGACGACGACATGCAGGTGGCCTATGTCGAACTGACCGTTGATACCGAGCTGCCGCTGGTCTGCCAGCGCAGCCTGCAGCGTTTTTTGCTGCCGGTGTCGCTGAAGCAGCGGCTGGGGCTGATCCGCGACGAGGCCGAGGAATCGGCATTGCCGCCGGAGTACGAGGCGCTGCTGGTGCCGGAAGACAGCAATCTGCGGCCCTTGGAGCTGGTAGAGGATGAATTGGTGCTGGCGGTGCCCGTGGTGCCGCTGTCACCGGGAAGCGAGGCGGTCGAGAAGGACTGGTTCGCGACCGAAGAAGAATTGAACAAGGCCAACCCGTTCGCGGCGTTGGCGGCGCTGAAGAAACAATAGCGGCCGGTTGTCGTCGGCGGTCGCGGCGAAAGCGAGAGTAGTGCTGGACGCTGGCGTCCCGTGCAATTAAACGACGAAGTAAACGAAACCGAGTTTGGAGCAACCCCATGGCTGTGCAGAAATCCCGTGTCACCCCGTCCCGCCGCGGCATGCGTCGTGCCCATGACGCCCTGAGCGCCAAGCAGCTGTCCACCGATCCGACCACCGGTGAAGTGCACCTGCGCCACCACATCACCGCCGACGGTTTCTACCGTGGCAAGAAGGTGATCACGACCAAGTCCTCGGTCGTCGAAGAAGATTGATTCGTGATGGCCGCCACGCTTGCGTGACGGCTGTTGCACCGATTCTTCCGGGACCGCCTTCGGGCGGTTTCGTGCGCAACAGGAAACAGCATGAGCAAGCGGATCTACTCGAGGATCGCGGGCACCGGTAGTCATTTGCCCGAGAAAGTGTTGACCAATGACGATCTGGCCAAGATCGTCGACACGACCGACGAGTGGATCCAGTCGCGAACGGGTATCCGTGAGCGGCATGTGGCTGCCGACGGCGAAACCACCGGTGATCTGGGCTACCAGGCCGCGTTGCGTGCGCTGGAGGCGGCCGGTATCGAGGCCTCCGAGCTGGACATGGTCATCGTCGGCACGACCACGCCGGACCTGATCTTCCCGTCCACCGCCTGCCTGATCCAGGCGCGTCTGGGTGCGACCGGGGCGGCGGCATTCGATGTCAACGCGGCCTGCTCGGGCTTCCTGTTCGCGTTGAGCACCGCCGACAAATTCATCCGCAGCGGCGACGCCAGGCATGTACTGGTGATCGGTGCGGAAACCCTGACCCGTATCGTCGACTGGAACGACCGCACCACCTGCGTGCTGTTCGGCGATGGCGCCGGCGCCGTCGTGCTCAAGGCCGACGAGGAAACCGGCATCCTCAGCACCCATCTGCATGCCGATGGCAGCAAGAAGGAACTGCTGTGGCATCCGGCGGGTGTGTCCACCGGTTTCGACCAGCCGGGCAAGTTGACCATGAAGGGCAACGACGTGTTCAAGTACGCCGTCAAGGCGCTGGACTCGGTGGTCGACGAGGCCTTGCAGGCCAACGGGCTGGACAAGTCCGATCTGGACTGGCTGATCCCGCACCAGGCCAACCTGCGCATCATCGAGGCTACCGCCAGGCGCCTGGAAATGCCGATGGAGCAGGTGGTGGTGACCGTGCACAAGCATGGCAACACCTCCGCCGGCTCGGTACCGCTGGCGCTGGACGAGGCGATCCGTTCCGGTCGTGTCGAGCGTGGCCAGTTGCTGCTGCTGGAAGCGTTCGGTGGCGGCTTCACCTGGGGCTCGGCGCTGCTGCGCTACTGATCGGCTCCTGCGTATCGCGTTGCAGTCGGGCAGCCCTGTGGCTGCCCGATGTCGTTTGGAGCCTTGCGTTGGGTCTGCTGCATGCGGGCGATGCGGTGGCAGTCACCTGCGGCGTGGGCTGGCCGTGTAGCTGTGTGATGGCGCCTAGGTCCGCAGGCACCAGTGCCAGGGTTCGTAGACGATGCCGTGCGGGTTATCGCGCGGGTAGCTCAGGTGGAAGTTGAACGCGCCGGCATGCTGTTGCAGCCATGCGAAGGCGGCGCTGTGCTCGAAGGATTCCTCGGCCGGCGGCTCACCGGGCGTGCCGATATCCAGCGCGTTGCCGCCGTGGTGTTCGCTGTAGCCGGGCGCGGCATTGACGGTGAGGATCTGTTCCAGCCCAAGGCCGCGCGACAGTTTCCGTTCGAAGATGGCGGTCTGGTAGGCGTGGCTGCGGTAGCCGGAAATGGCTTCGAGCGTGACGCCCTGCCGTGCCGCGGCCTGCTGCATGCGCTGCCATCCGCGTGCGGCGGCGCGGGTGAGCCACAGCGGGCGGCGATAGCGGTCGAAACCGGCGAGCACCAGGTGCGCCGGCTCGGCGATCAGTGGCAGGCCGGTCTGCGTGGCATAGTCTTCGCTGTCCAGGCCCAGATGTTCCAGCCACTGCTGCAGTGCGTCCAGCGGCAGTTCGCCTGCCGGCGGCGGGATGCGCGAGGCCTGTGACTGCAGGGTGTGCAGGGCTGCCAGTGCCGGCTCGATACCGGGCTCTTCCGGCAGGCGGCTGACCAGTGGCATCAGGCCGCTGCGCAGTTGCGCGGCCAGATAGCAGCCGTCACGTTTGCGACGCAATACGTGCGAAGCGCGGGCGAGGATGCGGGCATCGTCGTTGCTGCGCGCGCGCAGCAGGCCGCCGGGCCAGATTTCGATCTCCGGCGTGTTGATCAGGACATGGGGAGTGTTGCGCATGCCGCAGCTTAGGCCGGGCGGGGCGCGCCGGCCAGCTGCCGGAGTGCATCCAGCAGTGCGTGTGGATGTTCGGGACTGATCAGCACGGTTGAGCCGTCGCGCAGCGGCAGGACCAGCACGCGACTGCTGTCGGTGACCAGGCAGAACGCCTTGCCGCCGCCGCTCATGCGGAAATGGCCGGCCCTGAAGCCGGGCAGGCTGTAACCGTTGGTCCTGAGGGCGGGCTGCAGCGAGGTGTGCTCGGCCAGATCGACGATGCGCGCCTGCTCCAGCTTCAACGCGCTGATGGTGACGGCGCGGGTGTAGAAGGTAGAGCGGATGGTCAGGCCGGTGGTATCGAGCGTGATCCGCTGCCGCCGGTAGGCCGCAGTCACGATTGCACCGGTCAACAGCACCAGTGCGGGCCCCAGCCAGGTGCTGGCCGTGCCCAGCCGGCCGCTGCCGTGTGCATTGAGGCTCAGCAGCAGTGGCAGCAGGAGCCCAGCGCCGAGGATCACCCACAGGAACAGCAGGGGCCTGCCGCTGCCGGGGGCTACCGCGAAGTCTTCTGGCAGGGATAGCGGAATGGGCATGGGGTGGGCCGGTCAGGCTTCGCGCTTGAAGATCAGGGTCGGCGAGGAATAGCCCGGCATCGAATGCACCACGTTCACAAGCTCCCAGCCCAGTCGCCCGTGCTTGTCCAACTGCTCCTGCAGGTCCTCGGGTTTGAACGTGCCCCACATGCCGGTGTCGGCTTTGACGACGAGGTACTTCCACTGCTTGCTCATGGTTCTTCTTCCCCGGGTTCGCGTTTGGGTTTTGGCAGCCGCCCGGCCTTGCGCAGGGCATCGCGGATCACATATTCGATCTGTGCGTTGAGGCTGCGCAGTTCGTCATCGGCCCAGCGCTGGGCAGCCGCCAGGACGTCGGCGTTGATGCGCAGCGGATAGGCCTTCTTCCCAGTCACTGCCGTGGTGCTCCATCGCCGCCGCGGCGCAGGTGCAGCACCAGCGAGATGCCCAGTGCATTGACGGCGACCACCAGCGCGATCACCACCGCGTAGGTGATGGTGCGGCTGTCGCCGGCCAGGTACAGGCCGGTGGCACCGAGGAACATGCACAGGGCGATCAGTGCCCAGCGCAGTCCGAGCCCGCGGGCATGGGCGGTGCCGGGGCGACCGCTCCACACCGCGATCAGCAGGGCGGGGATGCCGGTGGCGGCGATGATCAGCGGGGCGGCAACATTCATACCGCCGTCCTCAATACAGGGAGCCGGCATTGACCACCGGCTGGGTGCCACGGTCCGAGCACAGCACGGTGAGCAGGTTGCCGACCATCTGCGCCTTGCGCTCTTCATCGAGCTCGACCACGGCATTTTTCTGCAGTTCCAGCAGTGCCATTTCGACCATGCCGACCGCACCGGCGACGATCTGCGTGCGCGCGGCGATTACCGCGCTGGCCTGCTGGCGCTGCAGCATTGCCTGGGCGATTTCCGGGGCGTAGGCGAGGTGGCTGATGCGGGCGTCGAGCACCTGCACGCCGGCATCGGCCAGACGCTCGGCCAGCTCGTCCTTCAGGTGCTGGGAGATCTCGGCGGCATGGCTGCGCAGCGCCAGCTGGCCCTCGGTGTGCTGGTCGTAGGGATAGCTGGTGGCCATCGCGCGCAGCGCCGATTCGGACTGGATGTGCACGAAGCTCTCGTAGTCGTCGACGTTGTAGACCGCCTCGGAGGCGTCCACGACCTGCCAGACGATGACTGCGGCGATCTCGATCGGCGAGCCGTCCAGCTCGTTGACCTTGAGCTTGCCGCTTTCGAAATTGCGCACGCGCTGGCTGACCTTGCGCTTGGTGAAGAACGGATTGTTCCAGCGCAGGCCGTTGTCCTTGACCGTGCCCACGTACTTGCCGAACAGGCTCAGTACCGCGGCCTGGTTGGGCTGGACCATGTACAGGCCGCAGCTGAGGAAGATGCCGAGGGTGACCAGCACAATGCCGGCCAGGACCAGCAGCCCGCTGCCGTCAGCGCCGTTCTTGGTGAGGACGATCGCGGTGATGACAGCGGCTGCGCCGGCCAGCATCAGCACCAGCGTGCCGAGCAGGGTGGGAATACCGGATAGCGAACCGATCGACTTCTCTTTCATGGCACATCTTCCGTGGTGGTTGGATAGAAAGATATCAAATTGATATCAACATGCAATAGGGTCTGGAAGGCGCTCCCGCCGCCTGCCGCCCGGCCCGTGTCCGCCGCAGGAAAGTGCCGGATATGCGGAACCGGCATGGCGGGGCGGGTGCGCATCCCCGGCAGTCGCCGGCTTGCCTAGAATGTGCATCCTCTTTCGCGCCCGCCCGGAACTGCCTGATGATCACCCTCGGTACCCCGCTGTCCCCGTCCGCCACCCGCGTCCTGCTGCTCGGCTCGGGCGAACTGGGCAAGGAAGTGGCCATCGAGCTGCAGCGGTTCGGGGTGGAAGTCATCGCCGCCGACCGCTACGCCAACGCGCCGGCCATGCAGGTGGCGCACCGCAGCCATGTCATCGACATGCTCGATCCGGACGCGCTGGCGGCACTGATCGCGCTGGAGCAGCCGCATCTGGTGGTGCCGGAGATCGAGGCCATCCACACCGAAACCCTGGTGCGGCTGGAAGCCGAGCAGGGCCTGCGGGTGATCCCGACCGCCCGCGCCGCGCGCCTGACCATGGACCGTGAAGGCATCCGCCGGCTGGCCGCCGAAACCCTGGGCCTGCCGACCTCGCCCTATCGTTTTGTCGATACCGAAGCCGAATACCGCGACGCGGTGGCGGCGATCGGCCTGCCGTGCGTGGTCAAACCGCTGATGTCGTCCTCGGGCAAGGGCCAGAGCACGCTGCGCAGCGAAGCCGACATCGGTCCGGCCTGGGAGTACGCGCAGACCGGTGGTCGTGCCGGCGCCGGGCGCTGCATCGTCGAGGGCTTCATCGATTTCGACTACGAGATCACCCTGCTGACCGTGCGCCACGCCGGTGGTACCGCGTTCTGCGATCCGGTCGGCCACCTGCAGAAGGACGGCGACTACCGCGAGAGCTGGCAGCCACAGGCGATGTCGGCCATCGCACTGGAGCGCGCGCAGGCAGTGGCGCGTGCGATCACCGACGACCTCGGCGGCTGGGGGGTATTTGGCGTCGAGCTGTTCGTGAAGAAGGATGAGGTGTGGTTCAGCGAGGTGTCACCGCGTCCGCACGACACCGGCCTGGTGACGCTGGTGTCGCAGGAGCTGAGCGAGTTTGCGCTGCATGCGCGGGCCATTCTCGGCCTGCCGATTCCACTGATCCGCCACCACGGCCCGTCGGCTTCGTGCGCGATGCTGGCGCAGGGTCATGGCGTGCCGTTCTTCAGCAAGGTGGCCGAAGCGCTGATCCACCCGGATTCGGCGTTGCGCCTGTTCGGCAAGCCGGTGGTGGAAGGTCAGCGCCGGGTTGGCGTGACGCTGGCGCGCGCGACCGATGTGGAACAGGCGCGGGCGATCGCGCGGGATGCGGCAGCGGCGATCGGCATCGAGTTGCGCTGACGGCGGCGGAGATGTTTCACGCCCTGTCCGCAGGCGGGGCGTGAAAACGAGCAGGCATCAAGCGGTAACGTCGCAGCCGCGTTGATATGTGCAGACAGGACAAAACGGCAGACGCCAGCGCACCGCTGCGGCCGTCGTTTTCGTCATTGCGTAGAGAGGTGACGCGGAATGCGCATCAGGGCACTTTGGGGTGCCGGTGGCTGCTTTTCAGCGATGCTGGTGGGCCGTGATGGATTCGAACCATCGACCAAAAGATTAAAAGTCTTCTGCTCTACCGACTGAGCTAACGGCCCATGCAACATCCGGCGATTTGCCGGGTGCGCATTCTAACGCAAAAATCCGAATCTTCACCTTGTTTCGCGAAATTGCCGGAAAAGCAAGTGTGGCATTCAGCGGATGAGGGTGACGGAACATGAGCAGGGCCGGCGTCTGCCACTGTCCCTGTCGCCGCGCTGGAGGCCACGGGGGCGCGGGTAGGCATATGCTTGTCTGGTGTGCGGCCCGGATCGGGCAGCGTCATGATCCATCAGGCACCGGTTGGCAGTGTCCGGCGGCGGCTCTACCATCGTCGGCTGAATCCGGGGGGGCGGGAAAACTTTGAGCGAGCAAATCACGCAGCTGCTGCACCGCTGGCAACAGGGAGACCTGCAGGCGCGCGAGCATCTGTTCGAGGCGCTGTATGCCGACCTGATGCTCATCGCCCGCAATCGCCTGGTCAATCACACGGGCGGGACATTGCAGCCGGCCGTGCTGGTCAACGAATCCCTGCTCCGTCTGCTGGGAACGGACGTCGATTACAACGACCGCACCCATTTCATCGCGGTGGCGGCGCTGAAAATGCGCTCGGTGCTGGTGGATCACCTGCGCGCGCGGGGGGCGGACAAACGCGGTGGCAATGCCGAGCAGCTGACTCTTTCGCATGCCGAAAACGCGGTGGATGAGGCGGGCATCGGCTATGACGTGCTGGCCCTGCATCAGGCCTTGAACCGGCTTTCCGAACTGGAGCCGCGTGCGGCGAGCACCATCGAACTGACGTATTTCGGTGGCATGAGCCGCGATGAGATCGCCCTGGTACTGGGAATCTCCGCACCGACGGTGGATCGTGACCTGCGTTTTGCCCGGGCCTGGTTGAACCGGCAACTGCTCTGATGCCCGCCGGCGAAGACAGGGGGGTAAACACCGGGCGCTGGGCGCGGGTACGCGGGCTGTTCGATGAAGTCTGCGATCTGCCGCGTGAGCAATGGCGGCCAGCGTTGGCACAGCGTTGCCAGGACGCCGATGTTGTGGAGGAAGTGTTCGAGCTGTTGCGCGCGCAGACCGTTGGGCTGAGCAAGGTGGCCACCCGGCTGGATGTGGCCCTGGCACAGGCGATGACTCCGGAGTTCGGTGTGGGTGACCGGCTCGGTCCCTGGCGGCTGACCCGGCGTATTGCCCGGGGCGGCATGGGCACCGTGTTCAAGGCGGAACGGGCGGACGGGGTCTACCAGCGCACGGTTGCGATCAAGCTGCTGCATGGCCTGCCGGGCACCACCGAGGTTGATCGTCTTGCCGCCGAACGCCAGGTGCTGGCGGACCTGCAGTTGCCGCATGTGGCGCGCCTGTACGACGGCGGCACCACGCCGGAAGGGCATCCCTATCTGGTGATGGAGTACATCGACGGCGAGTCGCTGGACAGGTATTGCGCGGCACGCAATCTGGACCTGTTCCAGCGTCTGCACCTGTTTCTGGAAATCGCCGCGATCGTGCAGGCCGCACACGAGCGGCTGGTGCTGCACTGCGACCTCAAGCCCAGCAACGTGCTGGTGATGGCCGATGGACAGCCGGTGCTGCTGGATTTCGGCTTGGCGCGGGTGCTCAACGATGCCCGCACGAAGCAGGATTCGGGCTACTGCACGCCGACCTATGCCAGCCCGGAGTTGATGCGCGGCGCGGCGGTGGTCGCGGCCAGCGATGTCTACAGCCTCGGCGTGATGCTGGTCGAGCTGCTCACCACGCGCAGTTGCGTGCGTACGGAGCAGGATATCGATGTGCCTGTGGTGCTGCCCAGCCAGCATGCGCCCGGACAGCTGCGTTGGAAGAGGTTGCTGGCGGGGGATCTGGATGCGATCGCCGCGCGCGCCTGTGCGCTTGAGGTGGATCGGCGTTACCGCTCGGTGGAAGCACTCATCGCCGACGTGCGCCGCTACCTGGAGCACCAGCCGATCGTCACCCGCGAAAAGGAGCGGTTGCATGTGCTGCGCAAGGGGCTGCGCCGCAACTGGCGGGCCACTGCGCTGGGAGTGGGGGCGTTGTCGGTGCTTGTCGCGTTTGTCAGCAGTCTGGTGCATACCCGGCAGCAGGCACGCGAGGATGCGGCCATCGCCCGGCAGATGACGGATTTCATGATAGGTGTCTTTGAAACCGCCGATCCGTTCCTGCGTACCGAGCGCGGCGATGAGGAGCTGACCTCGCGGCAACTGCTCGACCGGGCCGCGCTGCGGGTGTCGCGGGATCTGGAGGACGCACCGGCGCAACTGGCGCGCATGCGTGCGACCCTCGGCGTGGCTTACCAGAACTCGGGCGCTTCGGCCCAGGCCGAACATCTGTTGCAGCAGGCCTATGAGGGCTTCCTGCAGGAAGGAGGGAGCCGTCTCGGCGATGCGGCCGCTGTGCTGGCAAGCCTTTCCATCCAGAAAACAAATGACGGCAATGGCGTGGTCGGGCTGGAAATGGCCGAACGCGGGTTGGCGCTGCTTGACCGGAATAAAACGTCGGAGACCCATGCACGGCTGCAGGTGGCCAAGGCGCTGGCGCATACCAACCAGCAGCAGTTCGACAACGCCGAGGCGGCGTTCGAGCGCGCGGTGCGGCTGTACGAGGCGCTTCCGGGCAAGGATGTGGATGTCGCCCTGCATGACCTGGCGTACCAGCGCGGGCTGATGTACCTGCGCCGGGGCCGGCTGGAGTCGGCCGAAGCCGAGTTCCGCAAGGTGCTGGCCGGCTTGCATGGCCGCCGTACCAGCCTGGCGCTGGCCTCGGAAGTCCGCTTGACGCAGATCCTGCGTGAACAGGGCAAGTTCGACCGTGCCTTGCCGCTGGCACGCTCGGGGCTGCGCCATGCCATCGATCTTTACGGTGCGGAAAGCAGTTTTGTGCTGATCCAGCATGACGCGCTGGCCGATCTGTACCGCGATTCGGGGGACCATGTCGCCGCCGATGCGCAGTACCGGCAACGGCAGCACCTCAGTGCGCTGCTCCACGGCGAGGACTCGGTCGACTATTCGATGGGCCTGCTCAACTACGCCGGTCTGCATGAGGCGCGTGGTGATATCGCGCAGGCCGAACAGATGTACCGCCAGGCGTGGGAATTGCGCAAGAAACAGCTGGGCGCCGAGTCGCCGACCAGCCTGCGTGCCGAAGTCACGCTGGGAAAACTGTTGATGGGCGATGGTCGCATGGGCGAGGCCGGCCGGTTGCTGGCCCATGCGGATGCGGGACTGGAGGCGGCGTTGCCGGTGGATGCGCCGGGACGTGTGGAGGCGCGGCTGTACCGGATCCACTGGCATATCCTGCAGAACGACGTGGAACGGGCGCAGGTGCTGCTGGCCGGCCTGCCGGCGCAGATGCCGGCGGGCTTCGAACTGCCGCTGCTGAAGGTGCGTGGTGATCTGGCCGAGCGCCGCATGGAAGGAGCGGCGGCGCTGGCATTGCGTCGTACCGCGTTGCGGTTCGCCCGTTCACGCTATGGCGACGACAAGCTGGAAACCGCGTATTGCCGGCTGCAGTTGGCCGAGACGCTGCTCAGATTCGAACACCCGCAGCTGGCGCTGGAGGAATTGCAGCAGGCGGCGCCGTTGCTCAAGCGGCTGCTGCTGGCCGATGCGCCGGACCGGCGCAGGCTGGAAGGCCTGCTGTTGCTGGCACGTCGTAGCCTGCCGGCCAACGGCAGCTGAGCCGATGGAGGACGGTTGCCGCGACGCTCACCCCTGCTCGCGCACGATCTCCACCAGCTGCTCGCCATAGCGGGCAAGTTTGCTGCCACCGATCCCGCCGACGCGGCCCAGTGCGGCCACGCTGGTCGGGCGCTGTTCGGCGATGTTGCGCAGGGTGCTGTCGTGGAAGATCACGAAGGCCGGCACGTTCTGCTCCTTGGCCAGCGCTGCGCGCAGCCCGCGCAGGGCCTGGAACAGCGCCAGATCCTGCGGCTGCACCGGCACACCGCTGCGTGGCGTGCCGCGTTCACGCTCGCGGCTGGAAGGGCTTTCGCGGCGCATCATCATCTGTCGGCGACCCTTGAGCACGTCGCGGCTGGCATCGGTCAGGCGCAGCCCGCCATGGGCTTCCGGGTCCACTTCCAGCAGGCTGGCGGCGACCAGTTGCCGGAACACGCCGCGCCAGCTGCGTGCGTCCAGGTCCTTGCCGATGCCATAGGTGCTGAGTTGGTCATGGCCGAGCTGGCGCAGGCGTTCGTTGTCGCTGCCGCGCAGGATGTCGATCAGATGGCCCACACCGAAACGCTGGCCACTGCGGTAGACGCAGCTCAACGCCTTCTGCGCAGGCACGGTGGCATCCCAGGCGTCGGGCGGAGTGAGGCAGTTGTCGCAGTTGCCGCAGGGGCCTGGATAGGTTTCGCCGAAACCGGCCAGCAGCACCTGACGCCGGCATTGCATCGATTCGCAGTAGCCGAGCAGGTGGTCGAGCTTGGCGCGCTCCAGCTGCTTGCGCTCCTCGCCGGCCTCGCCCTGCTCGATCATCTGCTTGAGCAGCACCACATCGCCAAGGCCGTAGCACAGCCAGGCTTCGGCAGGCTCGCCATCACGACCGGCGCGGCCGGTTTCCTGATAGTAGCCTTCCATCGATTTGGGCAGGTCGGTGTGCGCGACAAACCGCACATCGGGCTTGTCGATACCCATGCCGAAGGCGATGGTGGCGCACATCACGATGCCGTCCTCATGCAGGAAACGGCGCTGGTTGGCGGCGCGCACCTCGGCCGGCATGCCGGCGTGGTAGGGCAGGGCATTGATGCCTTCGCGGCACAGGAATTCGGCGGTTTCCTCGACCTTGCGCCGCGACATGCAATAGATGATGCCGGCCTCGTCACGGTGGAGCTTGAGGAAGTCCAGCAGCTGCCGCCTGGCATTGTCCTTCTGCACCACGGTGTAGCGGATATTGGGGCGGTCGAAGGAGCTGACGAAATGGCGCGCGGTGCCCAGGTCCAGCCGCTCGGCGATCTCGCGCTGGGTCGGTGGATCGGCGGTGGCGGTCAGCGCCAGGCGCGGCACCTGCGGCCAGCGTTCGTGCAACACGGTGAGCTGGCGGTACTCGGGGCGGAAGTCATGGCCCCACTGCGAGACACAATGCGCCTCGTCGATGGCGAACAGCGCGATCCGGCTGCGCTCCAGCAGGGACAGGAAGCGTCCGGTCAGCAGCCGTTCGGGCGCCACATAGAGCAGCTCCAGTTCACCGGAAAGCAGCTCGCGCTCCACCCGCGCGGCGGTTTCCGCATCCAGCGTGGAGTTCAGGAATTCGGCGCGTACGCCCAGCTGCCGCAGCGCTTCCACCTGGTCCTGCATCAGCGCGATCAGCGGCGAGATGACGATGCCGGTGCCCTCGCGCAGCAAGGAAGGCACCTGGTAGCACAGCGACTTGCCCCCGCCGGTGGGCATCAACACCAGCGCATCGTTGCCGGCGGCAACGTGCTCGATGATGGCCTGCTGCGGGCCGCGGAAGTCGTCGTAGCCGAAAACGCGTTTCAGCAGGTCATGGGCGGGGGAAGACATGCCGTATAGGATACCCGCGCCCCGGAACCGGCTGCCGCAAAAGTCGTGCACAACGACAGGGAAGGCCGGCATCAAAGCCGACGGAGCGGTGTTTGCAGTGTATCTGCCGGGGCCAGGGCCCCGTTGGATATGGGGGCTCTGGCAGGCGGATGAAGCAGGGTCCAGGGTTCCGCGTGCGGAACCCTGGAAAACCGCAGGGCGGACGCCCGCAGGTTTACTGCAACAGCGAGCGCAGCATCCAGGCGTATTTCTCGTGGGTCTGCAGGCGCTGGGTCAGCAGGTCCTCGGTGGGAGCGTCGTCGGCGTCGTCGGCGATGTCCAGCACGTTGCGGGCGGTGCGGCATACCGCCTCGTTGCCGGTCAGCAGCTGGCGCACCATCTCACGCCAGTCGGGGCTGTCGCTCAGGCCCGGTTCCTCGGCGATGGAGGTCAGTGCCGCGAATTCGCGGTAGGAGCCGGGGGCATTGAAGCCCAGGGCGCGGATGCGCTCGGCGATCCCATCCAGTGCGGTCCACTGTTCGGTGTACTGCGCCTCGAACATGGTGTGCAGCGAATTGAACATCGACCCGGTCACATTCCAGTGGAAGTTGTGGGTCTTCAGATACAGGGTGTAGGCATCGGCGAGGAAGTGCGACAGGCCATCGGCGATCTTCTTGCGCTCGCTGTCCTTGATGCCGATATCGACGCCTGCGACCGACGGTGCGGCGGCGGCCAGCTTCTGCTTGCCGCTCTTGCCCTGTTCGTTCTTGCCCTGATTGCTCTTGGCCTTGCTGCTCTTGTCCTTGCCGCTGGACTCGGGCATCGGCGCCGGGGTTGCCGTCTGTTTCGGCGTATCGGTCTTGCTCTTGTCGGTGGTTTTGCTCTTGGCCATGCGCGGTTCCTCCTGATGATTGGGTTATGACGTCACAATACCCACACTTGTGTAACAACTGCCATTCAAGTTTTCACGTCTGTCCATTGATGAGCGCTATCGAAAAAGACACCGCTGCGCGCCTGCGTGCCGCCCGCAAGGCCGTTGATACGGCAATGAGCCGTGACCGTGGGCGCCTGTTGGGCTCGTTGTCACGCTGGCAGGGCAAGCCGGACGATGCCGCCGCCGAACAGGCGTTCGCGCAGCTGCTGGAGCGTTCGGCCGACCAGCGCCGGCAACGTGCCGCGCAAAATATCGCCATCAGCATGGACGAGGCGCTGCCGATCGCGCGTGAAGCAGCGCAGATCACCGGATTGATCCGTGAACACCAGGTGGTGGTGATCGCCGGTGAAACCGGTTCGGGCAAAACCACGCAGCTGCCCAAGCTGTGCCTGGCCGCCGGGCGTGGCGAGGCCGGCATGATCGGCTGCACCCAGCCGCGCCGCATCGCCGCCCGCGCCGTGGCCACGCGCGTGGCCGAGGAACTGGGCACCGAGCTCGGTTCGGTGGTTGGCTTCCAGGTGCGCTTCACCGACAAGGTGGGTGAGGACAGCCGTATCAAGTTCATGACCGACGGCATCCTGCTGGCCGAGATCGCCTCCGATCGCTGGCTGTCGCGTTACGACACGCTGATCATCGACGAGGCGCATGAGCGCAGCCTCAATATCGACTTCCTGCTGGGCTACCTGAAGCAGCTGCTGCGCAAGCGCCCGGACCTGAAGCTGATCGTCACCTCGGCGACCATCGACACCGAACGCTTCTCGCGGCATTTCGACAACGCGCCGGTGGTGAATGTCGAAGGCCGCACCTATCCGGTGGAGGTGCGTTATCGACCCCCGGATGAAAAACCGGGGTCAGAGTCGGTTTCCACACCGCCGGCCGATGCCGGCGGGCGCGGCAGGCGTGAGGAGGGCGATGGCGATCCGGTGTCGGCGATCGTCGCGGCCATGGATGAAATCACCCGCGCCGATCCGCGAGGCGATGTACTGGTGTTCCTGCCCGGTGAGCGCGAGATCCGCGACACCCACCAGGCGCTGGAACGACGCAAATACCGTGAAACCGAGGTGCTGCCGCTGTACGCGCGGCTCTCGGCCAAGGACCAGGACCGGGTGTTCAACCCGGGGCCGAAACGGCGCGTGGTGTTGACCACCAACGTGGCCGAAACGTCGCTGACGGTGCCGCGTATCCGGTACGTCATCGATCCGGGCTATGCGCGCGTGAAGCGCTACAGCTCTCGGCAGAAGCTGGACCGGCTGCATATCGAGCCGGTGTCGCAGGCCAGCGCCAACCAGCGCAAGGGCCGCTGCGGCCGTATTGCCGAGGGCATCTGTTACCGGCTGTATTCGGAGGCCGATTTCCAGTCGCGCCCGGAGTTCACCGATCCGGAAATCCGCCGCTCCTCGCTGTCGGGAGTGATCCTGCGCATGCTGCAGCTGGGACTGGGGCAGATCGATGAATTCCCGTTCCTTGAGGCGCCGGATGAACGTGCCGTGGCCGATGGCTGGCAGCAGCTGGCCGAGCTGGGCGCCATCGAAGGCACGCGCAAGCTCACCGCCATCGGCCGGCAGATGGCGCGCTTGCCGGTGGATGTGAAGCTGGCGCGCATGCTGGTGGCCGCACAGAAGGGCGGCTGCCTGCGCGAGATGCTGGTGATCGCCGCTTTCCTGGGTATCCAGGACCCGCGCGAACGCCCGCCGGACGCCCGTGAGGCCGCCGACAACGCGCACGCGCTGTTTGCCGACGGGCGTTCGGAATTCATCGGCATCCTGCGCCTGTGGGAGGCCTATCGCGTCGCCCACGAAGACCTCACCCAGTCCAAATTGCGCGACTGGTGCGGGCGGCATTTCCTCGGCTTCCTGCGCATGCGCGAATGGCGCGAACTGCACCGCCAGTTGCGGCTGCTGTGCGAAGAGCTGGGGTGGGACACCAATCCGGGTGAGGACTTCGGCAAGGCGCTGTTGTCGGCACCGGCAGCCCTGCCGGCCGGCGGCGATGCCGAGGCCAGGCGCAAGGCGACCCGTGGCGAACAGCATCGGGCTGCACGGCTGGCGCGTGAGGGTAAAAAATCGGGGTCAGAGTCGGTTTCTCCCCGAGGAAAAATCGACGCTGACCCCGGTTTCTCCATCCCCGACAAGGTGCGTGTCGCCGCCTATCAGGCCTTGCACCGCGCCATCCTCGCCGGTCTGCCGACGCAGGTGGGCCATCGCACCGACAAGGGGGATTTCCAGGCGCCGCGGCAGCGCCGCTTCCACCTGTTCCCCGGCTCGGTGCTGGCAAAAAAGCCACCGCCGTGGGTGCTCAGTGCCACGTTGCTGGATACCCAGCGCGTGTGGGGCCTGACCAACGCGTCCATCGAGCCGGACTGGGTGATCGCCGAGCTGCCGCATCTGCTGGCCCGCAAGCACTTCGACCCGCACTGGTCGCGGGCGCAGGGACAGGTGCTGGCATCGGAGCAGATCAGCCTGTTCGGGCTGGTGCTGGCGCCGAAAAAACCGGTGCACTACGGCAAGATCAACCCCGGCGAAGCGCATGACATCTTCGTGCGGCAGGCGCTGGTGACCGGCGAGATCAACACCCGCGCCGGTTTTGTCGCCGACAACCTGAAGGTGCTGGAACAGGCACGCGAGGAGGAAGCCAAGCTGCGTCGCGCCGGCATCGTTTCCGATGAGGACTGGCAGGCGCGCTGGTACCTGGACCGGGTGCCCTCGCATATCCACTCGGCCAACCTGCTCGATGGCTGGTGGAAGGCGCTGGCACCGGAGCAGCGCCGCAGCCTGCTGTGGTCATTGACCGACCTGCTGCCGGGCGAAGGCAGCGAACAGGATCGCTATCCCAGATACTTCCCGCTGGGTGATGCACGGCTGGCGATGCACTACCGCTTCGAGCCCGGCGCCGAGGACGACGGCGTGACCCTGGATGTGCCGCTGCATCTGCTCAACGCGCTGGACCCGGCGCGGCTGTCATGGCTGGCGCCCGGTTTTGTCGCCGACAAGGCTGCCGCGCTGATCCGCAGCCTGCCCAAGGCGATGCGCCGCAACTATGTGCCGGCACCGGATTTCGGCCGCGCGTTTTTCGAGGCGTGGGCACAGCCGTCGGCCGATGACATCCGCGGCGAACTGGCGCGGTTCCTGAGCAAGACCACCGGTGCGTCCGTGGCGGCCACGGATTTCGAGGTGGATGCGCTGGAGCCGCACCTGCGCATGAACCTGCGGCTGGGCGATGACAAGGGCAGGTTGCTGGCGATGTCGCGTGATCTGGATGCGCTGCGCGCACGTTTCGGCGAGCGCGCCGGCAGTGCGTTTGCGGCGCGTGCGGGCAAGGCGTTGGCCGCTGAAAACCTGCGCGAATTCCCGTCCGCTGCCATCCCCGAGCAGGTACCGGGCGAGGCCGGGGTGCCCGCCTGGCCGGCGCTGGTGGATACCGGTGACGCGGCCGCGCTGCGCATCTTCGCCGATCACAAGGAAGCCCGGCGCGCGCATCCACAGGGCGTGCGGCGGCTGCTGGAAATCGTGCTGGCCGACAAGCACAAGCAGGCCCGTAAGCAGTTGCCGGTATCGCCCAAGACCGGCCTGCTGTATGCGGCGATCGAATCACAGGAGCGCCTGCGCGGCGACCTGGTCGATGCGGCGATGAACGCGGTGCTGGCCGAAGGGCTGGGCGAGATCCGTTCGCCGGACACCTTCGAGCTGCGCCGGGCCGATGCCGCCAAGCGGCTGTTCGGCGAGGCGATGGAACGGCTGAAGCTGGCCGAATCCATCCTGGGCCTGGTGGCCGAACTGAAGCCGCAGCTGGAAGCCCCGTTGATGGGCTGGGCACGCGGCAACCTTGATGACATGGAGGCGCAGCTGTCCGGGCTGGTGCATGCCGGTTTCCTGCGGCAGACGCCGGCCGATGCGCTGGCGCAGTTCCCGCGCTACCTGAAGGCGATGATCCTGCGCGCCGAGCGGGCCAAGCGTGATCCGCCGCGCGACCAGGCGCGGATGCTGGAGCTCAAGCCCTTCATCGATGCCCTGGATGACGCCCGCGCGCAAGGTCGTGCCGACCTCCCGGAGTGGTCGGCGTTGCGCTGGGATATCGAAGAACTGCGGGTGTCACTGTTCGCGCAGGAGCTGGGTTTCCGTGCGGGCGTCTCGCCGAAAAAACTGGCGCAGCGGGTCGCGGCCTTGCAGAAATAGGATGGGGTGTCGCTGAAGTCCGTAGCGCCGGTGATGCCGGGTCGATAGCCCGGCCGGATACCAGCGGCGCCCGACCCTGTTTCAGGAAGCCGGGCGGTGCTGTTCGATACAGCGGCGGCGCGCGGTATTCATCTGCGTGTGGGCGGCGGCATGTTCGCGGGTGATCGCCTGGCGCAGGGTGCCCATGCGCGCGCGCAGGGCCTGCGAGCGCTGCGGGTCGGCGGTGGCGGCCAACTGCTCGTTCAAGGCGGACAGCTGCTGCTGCAGGTTGCCGACCCGGTCATTGGACGGGCCATAGACCGATGCGGTGGCGGTGGCGATGCAGGTACGTTCGGCGGCACGGGCGCTTTCATCATCGCGGGCGGCGCTGGAGTCGCTGTGGGGGGACGGCTCGCTGAGTGCTTCGGCACCGCTGGCGATGGCGGGCGCGGCAGTGCCGCCTGACGGCTCATCGCGCAGCTTCATCGGCTGCGCGTTGGCATCGCACGGGTGCTCGGAATAAGCGGTTTCCCCGGACTTCCCCTTGCACTTGTAAACCTGTGCGGCCGCGCTGGCGGGCAGCAGGAGCAACAACAACGTCAGCACGAATACGGGCATGGCGGTCAACGGACTCCGGAAGTCGATCAAGGACAGGGAGAATGACGGGGCAACAGGTGTCATGACGGCATCACTTGATGCGCTGGACCTTGGCGCGGGTGTTGAGGCCATCCACCTGCAGGTACCACACGTTCATCAGCCCGGGAGTGATCCTGACCTGCGGCGCCTGTTTGCGCACACCGCTGACGCTGGCAGTGTCGGTCTGTTCCCACACCTGGCCATTGTCCAGCGTGTACTGGCGGCCCTTGGCGAAACCGCGGAACTCGCCTTCAAGCCCGGCCTGGATCGGCTCGTTCGAACCGAACGAAAGGAAGCCGCGGTTCTTCACGATCACTTCCTGGCGGCCTTCCTCGCGGGCGCTTTCCAGCGCCGAGGTAGTGGCCTGTTCAACCTTGCCCTGCAGCCAGTCGTTGAGTGCGCGCAGCTCCCCGGCATCAAGCTTGTGCAGGCCGGCGGCGGTGAATTCCTCGGTGGACATCTGTTGTTGCAGGTCGCCCTGCAGCGCGCGCTGGGCATGTGCCTGCTGCAGCGGCAGCAGCGAAAGCGCGGTGGCGGCGAACAGAAGGGGCAGGCGTGGCAGCTTCATGGATGATTGTTCCCGGAGAGGGTTGGGCGCTAGTGTAGGGGCAACCGCCCGCGATTGACTGCTGTGAACCGTCCCTCCCCTTCCGGCCTGGATGCGCTGTTGCAACGCCCCTCCACCAGTGCGCTGGCCGCACCGCTGCGGCAGGCCCTGCTGGATGCCTGGCATCAGTCCGGAACCATCAGCGAACCCTCGCAGCCGTGGCCGGTGTTGGCTGACACGCTCGATGCCTTGGCGCTGCTGTCCGCTGACGAGGCGGTGATCGTGGCCGCGCTGCTGTTCGACCTGCCGGGGCTGCGCGTACGCCTGCCGGAGCTGCCGCTGGGAGCGCTTGCACCGGCGGTGAATGGTTTGCTGGAAGGCCAGGATGCTGCCGACCAGGTGTGGGCGCTGCACGCCGGCCGTGATGCCGGGCGCAACAGCGAGGGATTGCGACGGCTGCTGCTGTCGATCATCCACGACCTGCGTGTGGTGCCGATCCTGCTGGCACGGCAGTTGGCCTGCATGCGCGCGGCCAGTCGTCTGGATGACGGGCAACGGCGCGCGCTGGCGCAGCTGACCCGCGACATCCACGCGCCCTTGGCCAACCGGCTGGGTATCTGGCAGTTGAAGTGGGAGCTGGAGGATCTGGCGTTCCGCTTCCTCGAACCGGACACCTACCGGCACATCGCCCGCGAGGTCGATGAAACCCGCATGGCCCGCGAGCACTACGTGGAGGCGGTGAAAAAGAAACTGTCGGCGGCGCTGGCCGAGCAGGGCATCCGCGGCGAAGTCAGCGGCCGGCCGAAACACATCTACAGCATCTGGCGCAAGATGCAGAAAAAGCAGCTCGCCTTCGAGCAACTGTACGACCTGCGCGCGGTGCGGGTGATGGTCGACGATGTCGGTGCCTGTTACGCCACGCTCGGCGTGGTGCATGCGCTGTGGACGCCGATCCCGAGCGAGTTCGACGACTACATCGCCCGCCCCAAGGCCAACGATTACCGCTCGCTGCATACGGCGGTGCTCGGCCCGGAAGGGCGCACCATCGAAGTACAGATCCGCACCCATGAAATGCACGCGCAGGCCGAGCTGGGCGTGGCCGCGCACTGGAAATACAAGGAAGGCGGCAAGGGCGCGGAGAAGGCGTTCGACCGCAAGATCACCTGGATGCGGCAGCTGCTGGAGCAGGCGCAGGATGCGGCCAATCCGGAGGATCTGGCCGGTGCGCTGGATGCCGAGCTGGTGGAGGACCGCGTCTACGCACTCACTCCCAAGGGCGAGGTGCTGGACCTGCCGGCCGGTGCCACGCCGCTGGATTTCGCCTACCAGATCCACACCATGGTCGGGCACCGTTGCCGTGGCGCCAAGGTCAACGGCCGCATCGTGCCGCTGACCTACCGGCTGCGCAGTGGCGACCGCGTCGAGATCCTGACCGGCAAGGAAGCCGATCCACGCCGCGACTGGCTGCTGGCGGCCAACGGCTACCTGGCCAGCAACCGCTCGCGCGAGAAGGTGCGCGGCTGGTTCCACAAGCTCGACCGGGCGCGCAATGTGCAGGCCGGACGCGAACTGCTCGACCGCGAGCTCAAGCGCCTGGGCCTGCAGCAGGCCGACCTGATGGTGGCCGCGAAGAAATTCCATGCCGACAGCGTGGATGACCTCTACATCCAGGTGGCGCTGGGCGACACCGGGCCGAGCCAGGTCAGCCGCGCGCTGCTGGAGGCCGAGCGGGCGTTGTCGCAGCCGGCACAGCCGGTGATGCCGCGACCCACCGCGCGACGCGACGGCCTTGGCAAATCCGACTTCACCGTGCAGGGCGTGGGCAACCTGCTGGTGCAGCTGGCGCGCTGCTGCCAGCCGGTGGCCGGCGAGCCGATTGCCGGCTATCTCACCCAGACCCGTGGCGTCACCGTGCACCGGGTGGATTGTGCGGCGCTGACGCGGCTGTCGGCCGTACACCCGGAGCGGATATTGCCGGTGGAGTGGGGACGCGCCGGTTCGGGTTACGAGGTCGATGTGCTGGTGCGGGGCGTCGACCGCCGCTGGCTGCTCAAGGACATCACCAACCTGATCGCGCAGGAGGATGCCTATGTGCTCAACATCAACAGCGACAACGTGCGTGACAGCGGCAGCGTGCAACTGCGCCTGCACCTGAAGGTCAGCGACTACGGCCAGCTGTCCACCCTGCTGGGCAAGCTGGATGCGCTGCCGGGCGTGGAGGAGGCGCGGCGCCTGGGTTGATGCAGGCCTGAGCCGCTAAGCTGCGCGGATGGAATCTGTCTGGCAGCGCTGCGGGAAGTGGCTGTGTGATCTCGGCGGCAGGGGAAAACTGTACCTGCGCTGGTGGGTCGCCCGTGGCTGGCACAGCCGGCGGGCCTGGTGCTGGATCGGAGGCGCAATCGTGTTGCTGGCACTGGCCCTGAGTGTCGTGCGGCAGCCGCTGGCCGACTGGTTGTGGCCGGATACGCGGATCCAGCAGTTGCTGGAGCAGGGGGAACAGGCACTGCGTGAAGGCCGGCTCAGCGATGCCGATGGCAGCGGTGCGCGGGAACGGTTCGAGGCGGCGGCGGCACTGGATCCGGATCGCCGCGACATCCAGGACGCACGGGTGCGTACAGGCGAGGCGGCGTTGCGGCAGGCCCGCCAGCAGCTGGCCGCCGGCAACCATGAAGCGGCCCGTGCCGCGCTCGGACTGGCGCGACAGCTGCAGATGCCGCAGGCAGGGATCGCCGCGCTCGCCGCCGAGCTGCGGCGTGCCGAACACCAGGCCGGTGGCATCGAACAGCTGTTGCAGCAGGCGCAGGCGGCGCAGCGGCAGGGGCGGCTGGATGACGGACCGGACAGCGCACTGCCGCTGTACCAGCAGGTGCTGGCGTTGCAGCCGGAGCAGATGCAGGCGCTGGAAGGGCGCGAGGATGCGCTTTCCGACCTGCTGCTGCATGCCAGGCGGCTCGCCGCGCAAGGCCGGCTGCAGCAGGCCGCCCGGCAATTGCAGCGGGTGGAGGCGTTTGATCCTGGGCATTACGACCTGCCCGATGCTCGTGCACGGCTGAGCGCGGCGCTGGAGCAGCGCCGTCGTGCGGCCGAGCGGGATCTGGCGCGAGGACGACTGCAGGCGGCGACGACCGGCTTGCAGGAGGTGCTGGCGGCATCACCCGCTGACGAGGCCGCGCAACTGGATCTGCAGCGCGTTGCGCGTGCGCAGGCGGCAGAAGCGGTGCGGCTGGCGCGCGACTTCCATTTCGCCGAGGCCGCGAAGGCACTGCAGCAGGCGCGTGTGCTCGCACCGGAAATGGCGGAAATCGTTGCTGCCGAACAGGTGCTGGCGCGGGCGAAGGCCGCACAGCAGTCGATGGATTCCGTCGTGCCCGCCGCGCAGCGTGAGCAGCAGGTACGGGCACTGTTGGCGAAGATGGAGCAGGCCGAGGTGCAGGGGCAGTGGCTGCTGCCGCCGGGCAACAGCGCCTATGACCACTTCAAGGCGGCGCAGGCGCTGGCGCCGCAGGATGCGCGGGTACAGCGTGCGGCCGCACGGATTCTGCCTGCCGCCCGCAGCTGTCTGGAGGACAACCTGCGCGGTAACCGGTTGCGTGCGGCCCGCACCTGCCTGGACGCATGGCAGGCGCTGGCACCGGGGGATGCGGGACTGGCCATGGCGCGCCGCCGGCTGGCCCAGCGCTGGATCGCGGTCGGCAGTGAGCGGCTGGGCGGTGGCGATACCGGCTTCGCTGCGCAGGCCCTGCACCAGGCCCGCCAGATCGATGCGGCCACGCCGGAGATCGCCGCTTTCAGCGAGCGCCTGGACAGCGTGCAGGCACTGCGCTGATCGTTGCCGGGCCGGGACCTCAGTGCAGGAACACGCGGGCGACGCTGTCGCGGGCCGCCCCCATTGAAAAGTGCTGTGCGATGTTGTGCAGGCTGTTGCCGGACAGCCGCTCCCACAGCCTCTGGTCGGTATACAGGCGGACCACCGCCGCGGCGAAGGCGGGTGCATCGTCGGCCACCAGCACATCCATGCCGTCCTGCAGGTGCATGCCTTCCACCGCGCAGGTCGTGGCCACCACCGGCTGGCCGTGCGCCATGCTGAGGTTGATCTTGCCCTTCACCCCGGCACCAAAGCGCAGCGGCGCCACGGAAATACGACCGCCTTCCATGTACGGCACCACGTCCGGCACATAGCCGTGGACGTGGACGCCGGGACAGGTGGCGGCCAGTGCATGGAGCGGCTCGGGCACATCGGCACCGATGCAGTGGAACGCGACATCGGGCAGCTGCTGGCGGATCAGCGGGAACACCTCGCCGATGAACCACTGCATCGCGTCCAGGTTCGGCGGATGGCGGAAGCCGCCGACGAACACCAGATCGCGGCGCTGCGCCCAGTGACGGCCCTTGCCGGCGACCTCGTGCAGATTGGAGACCAGCTCGACCGCCACCTGCGGCGCATCGGTTTGCAACTGCTGTTTTTCCGCGGCGCTGACCAGCAGGGTCACATCGGTGGCGGCCATCACCGCCAGCTCGCTGCCGCGGGTGCGTTCGGCACTGCGCAGCAGGCCGGCGTCCTGCGCCAGTTCGGCGCCACGGCGCTCGCGCAGGTAGTGCAGGTCGACCGTGTCGAACACCGTGCGCGCCTGCGGTGCGAAGCGCTTCACCAGCGGCAGGCACTCGTTGGCAAGGTGGTAGCGCACCATCATCACCACCGCGAAGCGGCGGCCGTGGGCCTGCAGCCAGTTGCCGACACCCTTGAGGAACGGCGCATGCCAGACCTCCACCCCCAGCGCCTGCAGAGCCTCGGTGGCGGCGCCGCCATGTTCACCGCGGGTGGGGACGAACACGACATGTGCGCCGCCGGCCAGCAGCATGCGGATCAGGTTGAACTGGCGCAGCGAAGCCGAGTCGCGATCCGGTTGCGGCACGGCCTCGTCAAGGATCAGGATCTGGCGCTGATGGCGGTGCAACAGTGCCGGTGACGGCACACTGCCGACCGGCAGCTGCCGGCCCAGTGCTTCATGCCATTTCCCGGCGAATACCTGCTGGTTGCGCACCTGGTACGCCTTGACTCCGCTGCCGGTATCGGTGCCGTTGCTGGTGCCTTCGTCATGCACCACGTGGCTGGCCGGCTGCACCAGCACACGATGACCCGCCGCCCGCACCTTGAAGGCGAGGTCGGTGTCCTCGTAGTAGGCCGGGGCGTAGCGTGCATCCAGACCGCCAAGCTGCTCGAACAGCGTACGGGGAATGGCCAGCGCCGCGCCCGAGCAGTAGTCGGTATCGCGCAGGCTGGAATAGCGGGGATCTTCGGCCGATTCGAAACGGCCATAGCTCCAGCAGCTGGCATCGTTGAACACAATGCCGCCGGCTTCCTGCAGGCGGCCATCCGGATACAGCAGCTGCGCGCCGACCAGTCCGGCCTCGGGCACGGTCTGGAAGGTGTCCAGCAAGGCGTCCAGCCAGCCCGGTTGCGGTACCGTATCGTTGTTCAGCAGTACCACGTACTGCCCGCGACTCAGGCGCAGGCCGTCATTGCAGGCGGCGATGAAGCCGCCGTTCTGCGCCCGCACGTGGTAACGCAGGCCTTCGATCTGCGGCATCCACGCGCCGGTGTCGTCGCTGCTGCCGTCATCGACCACGATGATCTCGCAGGCGTGTGCCGGCGGATGCGCGGCCAGGGCGCGCAGGCAGGCCAGCGTGTGCCGGCAGTGGTTGTAGACCGGGATGACGATGCTGGCGACCGGCTGTGCGCTGGCGGGCACGGGAAACGGCGCGAAGTCCTCCGCCGCAGGCATGAACAGTGGCGCGCGCTGGGCCGCCGGTTGCCGCCGGGTGTGGACGCCGATGCGGTGCAGCGTGGCTTTCCAGCCACGGGTTCGCAGGCTGGCCAGGGCGCGGCGGATCAGGCCGGTGAGGCGTCTGAGGTGATAGCGCGCGTCGGCCAGGGACATCGGCATTGCGTTGTAACTCCACCTTAAGCAGGAAAAAGCGCATCACCGCGCCGCCATGCATGGCTGCGCTAGACTCGCCTGACCCTACATTCTCGCATCCCCGTGCCACGACGCTACGATTCCGACGAGCTGGACGACGATACCGGCGGCAACAGCCCGGCATGGCGCCGGCCACTGATCACTTGGGGGCTGGCGGCCATCGCGCTGGCACTGGGCTTCCTGATTCCCTATACCGCATACCTGAACACCCAGGTGACGCAACGGTTCGGCGAGCTGCGCTGGCAGATTCCGACGCGCGTCTACGCCCGTCCGCTGGTGTTGAACGCGGGACTGGCGATGAACGCCAGCACGCTCAAGACCGAGCTGGCCGCTTCGGCCTACCGTGATGACGGGACCGGTCGCAGCCCCGGCACCTACCGGCAGGAAGGCGGGCGTTTCCACATTTCCAGCCGCGGCTACATCGATGTGGATGGGCGGGTGGCCCCGCGGCGGATCACCCTGGCGCTGTCGGGCGGGCAGGTGGCCTCGCTGCGCGATGCCGGCGAGGACAAGGCGCTGAAAGCGGCGCGGCTGGATCCGGCGCGTATCGCCACGCTCTATGGCCAGAAGCAGGAGGAGCGTCGCCTGCTGCGGCTGGCCGATGCGCCTGAACTGCTGGTCACCGGCCTGCAGGCGGTGGAGGATCGCGACTTCAGCCGTCACCACGGCATCGACATCAGCGGCATCATGCGCGCGGTCTGGGTGATGGTGCGCTCCGGCGGCAAGAGCCGGCAGGGGGCAAGCACCCTGACCCAGCAGCTGGCGCGCAGCGGTCTGCTGGGAATCGGCAAGGAGCAGACCCTCACCCGCAAGTTCAACGAGGTGCTGTACGCGCTGATCATGGAGGCGCGCTACGACAAGGCCACCATCCTGGAGGCCTACCTCAACCAGGTGTACCTGGGCCAGCGCGGCAGCCAGGCGATCCACGGCGTGGCCTCGGGTGCGGAGTTCTGGTTCGGGCGTGATCTGGACGCACTGAGCAGCGAGCAGGTGGCGCTGCTGATCGGTCTGGTCAAAGGGCCGTCCTACTACGACCCGCGGCGCAATCCAGAGCGCGCGCTGGACCGTCGCAATTTCGTGCTCGGCAAGCTGCATGAAAGCCGCTTGATCGATGACGCCGAATACCAGCGGGCGCTGGCCGCTCCGCTGGGCGTGCCGAAGGTGCCGGGGCTGGTCGCGGCCAACCGTTTCCCCGCCTACATTGACCTGGTACGCCGCCAGCTGGGCAACGACTACCCGGAAAGCGTGCTGCAGGGCGCCGGCCTGAACGTGTTCACCGGCATGTCGCCCTCCGCGCAGGCGTATGCCGAAGGCGCGGTTGCGCACACGATCAAGTCGCTGGAAAACAAGCGCCGTCCCGAGCTGCAGACCGGGCTGGTGGTTACCGACGTGCACAACGGTGACGTGCTGGCGGTGGTCGGCAGTCGCGATGTGGCCGAGCCCGGCTTCAATCGCGCGATCGAGGCACACCGGCCGGTCGGCTCGCTGCTCAAGCCGTTCGTCTATCTGCTGGCACTGGCCCAGCCGGACCGGTTCTCGCTGGCCAGCTGGGTGGATGACTCACCGGTGACGGTGAAGCTCGGCCGCGGCCGCAACTGGACCCCGGCCAATTCGGACAACCGCAGCCACGGCACGGTGCGGCTGATCGATGCGCTGGCCCGTTCCTACAACCAGGCCACGGTGCGGGTGGGCATGCAGGTCGGGCCGGAGCGGCTGACCCAGCTGATCCACGTGCTGGCCGGGCTCAAGGCCGAGGCCAATCCGTCGGTGATCCTCGGCTCCACCGACCAGAGCCCGTACGGCATGGCGCAGCTGTACCAGTTCCTCGCCTCCGGTGGCGAGATCCAGCCGCTGCACGCGGTACGCGGCGTGGTCGATGCGCAGGGCAAGCTGCTCAAGCGCTACGACAAGCGTCCGGCACCTGCCCAGGAAGGCGACTCCATCGCCGCCAACCTGATCAGCGTCGGCCTGCAGCAGGTGGTCTCCAGCGGCACCGCGTCCGGGCTCAACGCCGACGGGCTGGGCCGGCTGCATCCGGCTGGCAAGACCGGCACCTCCAACGACGGCCGCGACAGCTGGTACGCCGGCTATACCGGCGACCATCTGGCGGTGATCTGGATGGGCAACGACCAGAACGAGCAGACCGGCCTGTACGGCGCCTCGGGTGCGATGCGGGTGTGGTCGGGCATCTTCCGCAACCTGCCCAGCGCACCGTTGCGGGTGAGCAGCAGGGGACTGGACTGGCAGTACGTGGCGGCAGAGGGAAGCAGCACGACCGATGAGGGCTGCCCGGGTGCGCGCCGGTTCCCGTTCGTGTCCGGTTTCACCCCAACCTATGCGCCGTGTGCGCCCGCCATCGATCCGTCGATGGCTGACGACGGCGGCGGGGGCGAAAGCGGTGGCTGGCGGCGGTGGTTCGGGCTGGATCGCAAGGAACCGGAGCCGGCCCCCGCAGCACAGACGCCTGCGCGATAATGCCGACCATGAAATTCCTGCCTTCGCTCCGTGTCGTGGTGGCTGCTGCGGCCGCTTCCCTGCTGCTCAGTGCCTGTATCAGTGCGCCACCGGGACCGCCCCCGCTGGTCGACACCACCACTCCGGCACAACGGCTGGCGGCGGTGGAGGCGATCGCCGGTGTCGACGACAAAGAGCTGTCGGTGCAGCCGCTGCGTGATCCGCAGGTGGATGATCTGCGTGAAACCGCCATCGCCCGGCGTCAGGCCGGTGACTTGGCTGCCGCCGCCGAGGCGCTGAACCAGGCGCTGCTCATGGTCGAGAACGATCCGGGCATCCTGCAGGAGCGTGCCGAAGTGGCCCTGCTGCAGGCCGACTGGGTGCGCGCGGAAACGCTGGCCAGGCGCGCGGTCGACCTTGGCTCGCGCACCGGGCCGTTGTGCCGCCGTCACTGGGCCACGATCGAGCAGGCGCGGCTGGCCCGTGCCGAAAAGGAGAATGCCGTGTCCGCGCATGCGCAGATCGAAGGCTGCACCGTGCCGGGGATCAAGCGCTACTGATCCGGGCACGGCTTCCGGGTGTCCGGAGTCCGTCACCGGCAGGCGCGTCCGTCATGTCCGATCTGG
Source organism: Stenotrophomonas sp. JC08 (assembly GCF_052180205.1). Taxonomy (NCBI): domain Bacteria; kingdom Pseudomonadati; phylum Pseudomonadota; class Gammaproteobacteria; order Lysobacterales; family Lysobacteraceae; genus Stenotrophomonas; species Stenotrophomonas sp. JC08. The sequence goes on from NZ_CP197473.1 coordinate 908,873, forward strand.
TCCACCGCAGTTGTCAGGCGCTCGATGCAGGCGGTGATCTGGCCCGCCAGCTGGATGCGTTCGTGCCGCGCCCGGCGCAGCTGCGCCTGACCGGCGCCATTGCCGAAGCGTTCGAACAGCGCGATGTATTGCTGGCCGAGGCCGGCACCGGTACCGGCAAGACCTTCGCCTATCTGGTGCCGGCGCTGCTGTCCGGGCTGAAGACCATCGTCTCCACCGGCACCCGCGCGCTGCAGGACCAGCTCTACCACCGCGATCTGCCGCGGGTGCGCGCGGCGCTGGGCGTGGGCCATCGCGCCGCGTTGCTGAAGGGGCGGGCCAATTACCTGTGCCGCTACCGGCTGGACCAGGCGCGTGGCGAGCCGCGCTTCAGCACGCCCGAGCAGGTGGCGCAGTTCCAGCGGATCCTCAGTTGGTCCGGGCGCACGCAATATGGCGACATGGCCGAGCTGGACGGGCTGGCCGATGACTCGCCGCTGCTGCCGATGGTCACCTCCACCGTCGACAACTGCCTGGGCACCGACTGCCCGTTCTGGAGCGACTGCTTCGTGGTGCGTGCGCGGCAGCGGGCGCAGGAAGCCGATCTGGTGGTGGTCAACCACCACCTGCTGCTGGCCGATCTGGCGCTCAAGCAGGAAGGTTTCGGTGAAATCCTGCCGGGTGCGCAGGCGTTCGTGATCGACGAGGCGCACCAGCTGCCGGAGCTGGCGGCCAATTTCTTCGGCGAAGGTTTCGGCATGCGTCCGTGGCAGGAACTGGCGCGCGACTGCCTGGCCGAGTGCCGCAGCGTCGCCGGTGCGCAGGCCGCCTTGCAGCAGCCGGTGGCGACGCTGGAACTGGCCTTGCGCGAGCTGCGCGGGGCGATGGAGGGGCTGCCGCAGCGCGGCACCCGCTGGCGCGCGCTGGCGCAGCCGGATGTCGCCGACGGCTTCGACGCAGTGGCGGCGGCCTTGGCACAGTTGCGCGATGCGCTGGCGCTGGTGCGCGAAGCCTCGCCGGGTCTGGATGCCTGCCATGCGCGTGCGCAGGAGGGTGTCTCGCGACTGGCGCGCTGGCTGGGCGAGGACCTGCCGCTGTTCGATTTCGACGCCGATCCCGCCGAGGAGGCGCCGGCGCCGGCCGATGACAGCGACGTGCTCTGGTATGAGCTGACGCCGCGCGGGTTCCGTTGCCAGCGCACGCCGATGGATGTTTCCGGGCCGCTGCGCGAGCACCGCCAGCGCTCGATGGCAGCCTGGGTGTTCACCTCGGCCACGTTGACCGTGGGCGGAGATTTTGTGCATCTGGCCCGCCGTCTGGGGCTGGAGGATCCCGATTCGCTGATCCAACCCAGCCCGTTCGACTGGCAGCAGCAGGCGCTGTGCTATCTGCCCAGACAGCTTCCGGATCCGGCGGCGCGCGGTTACGGTGCGGCGCTGATCGCCACCCTGCGGCCGGTGCTGGAGGCCTCGCAGGGCAGGGCGTTCCTGCTGTTCGCCTCACACCATGCCTTGCGCGAAGCGGCCGATGCGTTGCGTGGCGGGCCGTGGCCGCTGTTCGTGCAGGGCGAGGCGCCGCGCGCCAGTCTGCTGCAGCGCTTCCGCGAGTCCGGCAACGGCGTGCTGCTGGGCTCAGCCAGTTTCCGCGAAGGCGTGGATGTGAGCGGCGATGCGCTGAGTGTGGTGGTCATCGACAAGCTGCCGTTCGCCGCGCCGGATGATCCGGTGTTCGAGGCGCGGCTGGACGCGATCCGCCGCAACGGTGGCAATCCGTTCCGTGACGAGCAGTTGCCGCAGGCGGTGATCGCACTCAAGCAGGGCGTGGGCCGGCTGATCCGCAGCGAGACCGATCGCGGCGTGCTGGTGCTGTGCGATCCCCGGCTGCTGTCGCGTGGCTACGGTCGGGTGTTCCTGGATTCACTGCCGCCGTTCCGCCGCACCCGCGAGCTGGCCGATGTGCAGGCGTTCTTTGCGCGACAATGGACGCCGGACGCAGCCTATGGGCCATCCGTCGACGATGATGGCACCGCCGCGCCTCCGTTCTCCCTTTCCTGATGTTGATGCCATGAAGCTGCTCGCCTTTGAAACCGCCACCGAAGCCTGTTCCGTCGCCCTGCATGTGGATGGTCAGGTGCTGGAGCGTTTCGAAATCGCGCCGCGGCGACATGCCGAGCTGAGTCTGCCGTGGGCCGAACAATTGCTCGCCGACGCCGGCATCGCCCGCAGCCAGCTCGATGGCATTGCGCTCAGCCGTGGGCCGGGCGCATTCACCGGCGTGCGCCTGGGCATCGCCATCGCCCAAGGCATCGCACTGGCGCTGGATTGCCCGCTGCTGCCGGTTTCCACGCTGGAAACGCTGGCGTTGCGTGCGCGCGATGCCGCCCCGCAGGTGCTGGCCTGCATCGATGCACGTATGGGTGAGGTCTATGCGGCGCGGTATCGGCGTGATGCCGATGGCGTCTTGCAGCTGCAGGACGGCGAACGGCTGATCGCCCCGGAGGCCTATGGGTTGCCCGGGGACGATAGCGTCTGGGCGGGTGTGGGTACCGGATTCGGTGCCGGCGAGGGAGTGCTGGCCACGCGGTTGCAGTCGCGCCTGTCCAGCGTCGATGCGCAGGCCCTGCCGCGGGCCGCGGATGTACTGAAGATCGCCGTGCCGGCGATGCTGCGCGGTGAGGGCATCGCCCCGGAACGGGTACAGCCGGCCTACCTGCGCGACAACGTGGCGCTGACGCTGGTCGAGCAACAGGCGTTGCGCGCCGCCAAGGCGGGCTGAGCCGGCGGTCTGTCGTCACGGGCTGGAGGCCGGGCGCTGCGGGCCGGGCTTGTGAGCGGGATCTGTCCGTTCTCGATGCGTGCGGCGCAGTGTCTGCAGCTGCCACGCGTTGCGCTGCCTGAAGCCGGATTCAGCGGTCGTCGCGCAGCGTGCCGCCCGGCAGGAATACCCAGGTGCGGGTGACCTGCAGGATGTCGATGTCGTCGCCGGTATGTGGCAACGCAGGGAAGGGCTTGGCCAGTTCGATCACGCGCAGCGCGGCGGCATCCAGCAGCGGGACGCCGCTGCTGCGCAGGATGCGGCTGCTTTCCACGCTGCCGTCGCGGCGCACGCCGACGGTGATCACCACCTGGCCGCCGAGCCGGCGCTGGCGGGCCTCGTCGGGATAGTTCAGGTTGCCCACACGCTCGGCCCGGTCCACCCAGGCACGCAGGTAGTTGGCATAGGCGTACTCGCGGGTGCTGGCCGAAACGAACTTGCGGTTCGGGCGCTTGGCGTATTGCTCCGAGCGCAGGTGCACCTCGGCCGCCAGTCGCGCCATCTCCGCATCACGCTGCTCGCGCGCGGTCATCGGTGCGTTGCTGTCGGGGCGATCGGGCAGCGGCTGTGATTGCGCGTCGGCAACGCGCTCCTCGCCCAGCTTGCTGGTGATCACCCGCGCCTGCGGTGGCGGCGGCGTGGCGGCGCTTTGCGCCTGCAGCGGCACCGGTGCCAGGCCATCGCGGGTCTGCGGCACGAAACCGGCCTGGGCATCGCGCGGGCGCTGCACATCGTCGTGATCGCCGCCGCCCTGCTGGTTGGCCTGCGCCAGGAAGTCAGCCTGCCTGGGCGTCAGCGGCGTGCTGGTCTGGCTGAAAATGACATCCAGCGTCGGCACCAGTGGCGCATTGTCGCTGACCGCAAAGCCCACGCCGAGGATCAGCAGCCCGTGCACCAGCGCCGACAGCACCAGCGTGGCGCTGAGACGCTGCTGCTCGGTGGTCTGGTGCGGGACGGGCAGGGTGCCGGGGTGGGCGCTCATCAGGCGATGCCGGCCTCGATCGCATCGAACAGCTGGCCGGCGATGTTCAGGCCGAACTGGGCGTCCAGCTCACGTACGCAGGTGGGGCTGGTGACGTTGACTTCGGTCAGGTAGTCGCCGATCACGTCCAGGCCGACGAAACGCATGCCGCGCCGCTTCATTTCCGGCCCGACCTGGGCGGCGATCCAGCGGTCGCGCTCGCTCAGCGGTCGGCCTTCGCCACGGCCACCGGCGGCCAGATTGCCGCGGAACTCGTCACCCTGCGGAATGCGTGCCAGGCAGTAATCCACCGGCTCGCCATCGACCAGCAGGATGCGTTTGTCACCGGCGCTGATGTCGGGGATGAAGCGCTGTGCCAGTGCGAGGTGGCGACCACCATCGGTCAGCGTTTCCAGAATCACATTCAGGTTCGGATCGCCGGTGCCGCTGCGGAAGATCGAGCGCCCGCCCATGCCATCCAGCGGCTTGAGCACGGCCTGGCCGTGTTCCTGCACGAAGGCCTTCAGTTCGGCCGCGCTGCGGCTCACCAGCGTTGGCGGGCAGCACTGTGGAAACAGCAGGGCGGCGAGCTTCTCGTTGAAGTCGCGCAGCCCCTGCGGGTCGTTGACCACCAGCGCACCGGCACTCTGGGCGATGCCCAGGACATGGGTGTCGTACAGGTATTCACCGTCGAACGGCGGGTCCTTGCGCATCAGCACGACCTGGCCGGGGCCGAAGCGGGTGGAACCGAACTGGCCGAGGCTGAACCAGTCGGCCGGATCGTCACGCACTTCCAGCGGCGCGGTCACGGCCGCGGCACTGCCACCGTGCAGCGACAGCCCGCCCGGGCGCACATAGTGCAGGCGGTGGCCGCGGCGCTGGGCTTCCAGCAGCATGGCGAAGGTGGTGTCCTTGGCGATCTTGATGTGGTCGATGGGGTCCATCACCACGATGACATCGAGCGGCATGACTTCAAACCTGACGGATCAGGCGGCGATGGTAGCGTTTTCGTCCCATGGCCGCCCAGCCGCGGCAACCTGAAGATGGGGAATGCGACGGCGGTGCTGTGCCTCGGCGCGGATGCGCCCCATAATGGTCAGCGGATGTCCGGGACCGGATTGCGGTGCTTGACAGTTCGCAGTGGTATTGGGATATAGATCGCTTTCGCAGTCGCGCCCCGCTCTGGTGGTGCGTTGTGCGCTCGGGGATATGCAATGGTTGAAAATATGACTGCGGGTGGGGAACTTGCAGGTTTGAGAGTTATGGTCATCGACGATTCGAAGACCATCCGGCGCACGGCCGAAACGCTGCTCAAGCGTGAAGGCTGTGAGGTCGTTACCGCCACCGACGGCTTCGAGGCGCTGGCCAAGATCGCCGATCAGCAGCCGCAGATCATCTTCGTCGACATCATGATGCCGCGTCTGGATGGCTACCAGACCTGCGCGCTGATCAAGGGCAACCAGCTGTTCAAGTCGACGCCGGTGATCATGCTTTCATCCAAGGATGGCCTGTTCGACAAGGCCCGGGGCCGCATCGTCGGTTCCGAGGAATATCTGACCAAACCGTTCACACGTGACGAACTGCTGGGTGCCATCCGCACATATGTCAACGCCTGACCAGGGGGGAAAGGCAAACAATGGCTCGAATTCTGTTGATCGAAGATTCACCGACCGACCGGGCGGTGTTCACCCAGTGGCTTGAAAAAGCCGGGCATGAAGTGCTGGCCGCGGAAAGCGCCGAGGACGGGATGCAACTGGCGCGCGAGCACCTGCCGCAGGTGATCCTGATGGACGTGGTGCTGCCGGGCATGAGTGGCTTCCAGGCGACGCGGGCGCTGTCGCGCGATGCCGCAACCCGGGATATTCCGGTCCTGATCGTCAGCACCAAGGGCATGGAAACGGACATGGCCTGGGGCATGCGCCAAGGGGCCGCCGACTACATCGTCAAACCCCCGCGCGAGGACGACCTGATCGCGCGGATCAACAAGCTGGTGGCCTGATGCGCTCTCCCTTCGACATCCTCGAGGCCTACGAGCGGCGCAGCCTGGCGCACGCGGTGCAGCTGCCGGAGCGCGAGTTTTCGCAGGATGTCTGGCGCGGGGTCGGCTACCGCGTCGGCAGCCGGCGTCTGGTGTCCGACTTCCGCGAAGTGGTGGAGATCGTGCCGATGCCGCCGGTGACGCCGGTTCCCGGTGCACAGCCGTGGCTGCTGGGCGTGGGCAACCTGCGTGGCGCGCTGTTCCCGGTGGTGGATCTGAAATATTTCCTGGAAGGCCAGCGCACCGTGCAGCAGGAGGGCCATCGCGTGCTGATCATGCGCCAGTCCGGCGGCGACGTCGCGCTGAGCATCGACGAACTCTACGGGCAACGCGGCTTCAATGCATCGCAGCAGGTGCCGGCCGGGGATATCGCCCAGGGCCGCTACGCGCACTTTGTCGAGCATGCCTTCCACGAGGGCGGGCACGACTGGGGTGTGTTCTCGCTGTCGCTGCTGTCCCGCACACCTGAATTCCGGCAGGCCGCCGCGTAAAGCGACGGTCTGCATCTTCGTATCGAATACCGAGGTCGAACATGAGTACTGCTCCGGACACCGCCAAGCGCGGCAAGCTTGGCAACGTGGGAACCAACTTCTGGTTGTTCCTGCTGGTCATATCGATGATCGTCTTCGGCGCCAACACCGGTGTGGCGACCTGGCAGGGCAGCCGACTGGCCGGCGCTAGTACCGAGGCGGCCGACCTGCAGGTGCTCTCGCAGCAGCTGGCCAACCAGGGCCGTGAGGCGGTGGCGGGCAACCGCGAGGCCTACAGCGCGTTCAAGGACACCCGCAGCCGTGTGGAGAGCGTGGTCAGCGGGTTGAAGGGCCGTTATGGCGCAGAGGCCGGCGTCGCCGGTCCGCTGGGCACGCTGGACGCCACCTGGAAGCCGTTGTCAAAAAGCGCCGAGCAGGTGGTGGCCAGTGAGCCGGCGGTGCTGGCGCTGGCCGGCAACGCCGACAGTTTCGTCGGCGCGGTGCCGCAATTGCAGGCACAGCTGAACGAGGTGGTCCGTGCGATGACCGCCGGTGGCGCGCAATCGGCGCAGATCTACAACGGCCTGCAGCAGGTCGTGGTGGCCGGGACCATGGCCCGTCGCGTAACGGAAATCCGTGCCGGTGGCGCGGCAGCCAGCGGTGCCGGCGATGCGCTGGCACGCGACATGGTGGTGTTCTCGCAGGTGCTTGAAGGCCTGCGCAACGGCAACGAGGAGCTGGGCATCACCGCCGTGCGCAATGCCAACGCGCAGGTGGCGCTTGAGCAGTCGGCCAACCAGTGGGCAAAGATGAAGAAGGACGCCGACGCGATCCTGGCCACTTCGCGCCAGCTGTTCGCCGCGCAGTCCGCCGCCGCGGCACTGACTGCCGGCTCGGACAAGATGCTGGCCGACAGCAAGAAGCTGTTCGACGCGTTCTCGGCCTTCGGTTCGACCCGTGACACCCGCATCTTCCCGAACTTCTGGTGGAGCGTGGTGTTCGGCGGCCTGTCGGTGCTGTCGATTATCGGTTTTGTGTGGAGCTCGGTGCGCAGCCGTTCGCGCGAGCAGGACCTGCGTTACCAGACCCAGGTGGAGTTCAACAGCCGCAACCAGCAGGCGATCATGCGCTTGCTGGACGAAATCAGCTCGCTCGGTGAGGGCGACCTGACGGTGAAGGCCTCGGTGACCGAGGACATGACCGGCGCCATCGCCGACGCTATCAACTACGCCGTGGACGAACTGCGCCACCTGGTGACGACGATCAACGACATCTCCAGCAAGGTGGCGGTGTCGGCGCAGGAAACCCAGGCCACCGCCATGCAGCTGGCTGAAGCCGCCGGCCACCAGGCCGACGAGATCACCAGCGCCTCGGACCGCATCGGTGAAATCGCCACCTCCATTGAACAGGTGTCGCGCAACTCCAGCGAGTCGGCCGAGGTGGCGCAGCGCTCGGTGGTCATCGCCACCGAGGGTGCCGGCGTGGTGCGGCAGACCATCCAGGGCATGGACCAGATCCGCGACCAGATCCAGGAAACCTCCAAGCGCATCAAGCGACTGGGCGAGTCCTCGCAGGAGATCGGCTCGATCGTGGAACTGATCAACGACATTTCCGAGCAGACCAATATCCTGGCGTTGAACGCCGCGGTGCAGGCGGCGTCGGCCGGTGAAGCCGGTCGTGGTTTCGCGGTCGTGGCCGATGAAGTGCAGCGCCTGGCAGAACGCACCTCCGGCGCGACGCGACGGATCGAAGGCCTGGTGCAGGCCATTCAGGCCGATACCAACGAAGCGGTCACCTCGATGGAACAGACCACCGCCGAAGTGGTGTCCGGTGCACGTCTGGCCGAGGACGCCGGTACCGCACTGACCGAGATCGAACGCGTGTCCAACGCGCTCAACAACCTCATCAAGAGCATCTCCGTGGCCGCCAACCAGCAGGCCTCGGCGGCAACGGACATCACCCAGACGATGGGCGTGATCCGGCAGATTACCGGGCAGACCTCGCAGGGTGCCGGGCAGACCGCCGATTCGCTGGGCCAGTTGAACCAGCTGGCGGCGGAACTGCGCCGTTCGGTGGCCGACTTCAAGCTGCCGGCCTGAGTCGCCTGACTGGGCCGGGATGCAAAGGAATCTGTAGATGAAGTGTCGTCATACCGCAACGCAGGGCCGCCCGGACGGCATGCAATCGATGCTGTACAGGGGAGTGCGATGAATACCTTGCGCGATGCCATGAGCCACGCGGCACTGGGCTGGGTGAAGCCGGAGCTGGATGAGACCCTGCGTCTGGTACGCAACGAGGTCGAATATTTCGTCGAGGACCCGGCCGATACCAGCCGCATGCGCTTTTGCGCCGGCTACCTGCACCAGGTGCAGGGCACCTTGCGCATGGTCGAGCTGTATGCGCCGGCCATGGTCGCCGAGGAGCTGGAAATACTGGCCAACGCGATCCGCGATGGCGCGGTGCCGGATCGTGACGAGGCCTGCGCAACCCTGATGCGCGGCACGGTGCTGCTGCCCGATTACCTGGAGCGCCTGCAGAACGGCCATCGGGATATCCCGATCGTGCTGCTGCCGCTGCTCAATGAAATCCGCAGTGCGCGCGGTGACGAGGGCATCAACGAGAGCGTGCTGTTCGCCTTCGATCCGGACGCTGGCGAAGCGACGCCGGCGGAGCTGGAGCATGCGCGCGGCAGCCTGAGTGGCCGCAACCGCGAGCTGCTCGACACGGTCGGCAGCGCGGTGAAGGAAGAACTGCTGCGGATCAAGGATGCGCTGGATCTGCATGTGCGCATGGACGGCTCGCCGACCGAGCTGCAGACCCAGGTGGCCGAGCTGGGCGCGGTGGCCGATACGCTGGGCGTGATGGGCCTGGGCGTGGCGCGGGGTGTGGTCGTGCAGCAGCGTGACGCGTTGAGCGAGGTGGTCGGCGGAAGCCGTGCCATCGACGACAACCTGCTGCTGGATATCGCCGGCGCGCTGCTCTATGTCGACGCCTCGCTGGATGACCAGGTCGCGCACCTGGGCGCGAACATGGGCGGCGATGACGATCCGGCGGCGGTGGAGACACGTCGCACGGTGGAAGTGCTGGCGCATGAGGCGATCGCCAATTTCGCCCTGGCGCGCGAGGCCTTCGTCGCCTTCATCGAAACCAACTGGGACCACCAGCGCCTGCTGGAAGTGCCGCGGCTGCTGGGCGAGGTGTCCGGCGCCCTGCGCATGCTGGACCTGCAGGCGCCGGCCGACTATCTGCAAGGTGTACAGCAGTACATCGATGTGGAACTGGTCGGTCGCAAGCGCATTCCCGGCGGCCGCCAGCTCGACACCCTGGCCGATGCGATGGCCAGCCTGGAGTACTACCTGGAGGCCCTGCGTGACCGGCGTCCGGGCCGTGAGGAAATTCTCGATATCACCCGCAGCAGCCTGGAAGCGCTGCGCTATTGGCCACTGCCGGTTGCCAGCGCCGCGGAGGATGAATCGCCGGCCGGTCCGCTGCTGCCGACGGCTGCCGATGCCTTTGCCCATGCTGGCTTGGCGGCTGCGACGCCGCTTATGGGAACACCGTTCCAGAGCACGGCGGAAGCTGTTTCTGCCGTGCTGCCGCCGTTGCCGCCGGTGACAGACGCCATGCCGGCGGCACCGCAGCAGCCCCTGCCGGCAGCGCCGTATCCGCTGGTGTTCGAGGATGCGATCACCGGTCGTACCAAGCCGCCGGTGACGATGCCGGAGGTGACCGCCGTCGGGACGGAAGCAGAGGCCGCACCGGTATTCGATCCGGTCATGGCGGAAGCATCCCCGGCGCAGGACTCCGCCGGTTACACGCTGGCGCCGATCCTGCTGGAAGGCGCCGCGCTGGAGCAGGAGTCTGCGCAAACGGCTCCTGTGGCCGGTTCCGATGCCGGCGCGTTCGATCCGGTTGCAGCCTTTGCCGGGACACCGGCGGCCATCGAAGCCGCCCCCGGCTTTGACAGCACCATCGAAGTGCCGGCCCCGCTTGCGGAAACGCCGCTGCATGATTTCGAGAGCGATCACCGGCAGGCCGATACCGTGCCGCCGCTGCCGTTCGACCCGGCCAGTGCGGACCCGGTGGCGGAGATCGCCGCCGTGCCGTCCCAAGGCATCGAGGACATTGCACCGGCCCCCGTGCCGGAAGCGGAAGTCGAGGACTCCAGCTTCTTCAAGCCGGTATGGCAGGTGAATGCGGACGACACTCTTCCCGCAGCGGAATCTGCCCGCGAAACAACGGATGAAACGCCTCCGCTGCCCGCGACCGAGGATCCGGCCAAGGCCGCGATCACCTCCGCGCTTGCGATTGCGCTGGGGCAGGTGCCGGCCGCGGCAAGTGCGGCGGAAGCGGGCGCCCCGTCCAACGCGGTCTCCGCGGAAGATGCCGAAGCCGCCGACTTCATGGCGCAGCTCAGTGCCGCCGCCGATGCATTCGATCCGCTTGCGGTGGAGCAGTCCGCGGCCGCCGATGCGGTGCCGGCCGTGGTTGCAACTGCCAGCCCATCCGCGCCGGCGCTGGAGGGCGGGTTTGTCGACGGTGCGGATGACATCGATCAGGACATCCGCGAGGTCTTCATCGAAGAGTTTGACGAAGAGCTGGTCAACCTCGGCAGCCTGCTGCCGGTATGGCGTGCGGCGCCGTCCAACATGGAACGGCTGCGTCCGGTACGGCGCGTGTTCCACACCCTCAAGGGCAGCGGCCGCCTGGTCGGTGCACGCACGCTGGGTGAGTTCAGCTGGGCCATTGAAAGCATGCTCAACCGTGTGCTGGATGGCAGCCGCCCGGCCAGCCCGGCGGTTCTGGCCATGGTCAACCAGGCCTATGAGGTGTTGCCGCAGCTTAACGCGGCATTGCGCGGCAACGGGCAGATCAGTGCCGACCTGATGGCTATCCAGGACGTGGCCGGTCGCGTGGCAGCCGGTGAAGAAGCGTTCTATGTCGTGCCCGTGGCCGAGGTGCAGCCGGCTGCACCGGTGTTTGCGCAGGAACCGGTGCCGGCGGTCGTGGCCGAAGGAACGCCGGCCTCGGTGGATGCGGTATTGCGCGAGATCCTCGAGGCTGAAGTCACCCAGCACCTGGGCACCATCAACGACTGGCTGGGGCAGTCGCACCCGCAAGCCGTGACCGAAGAGCTGTTGCGCGCGGTGCATACCATGAATGGTGCGTTCGCGATGACCGACGTGCCGGAGATCACGGCGGTGACCGGGCCGGCCGAGTCGCTGGTCAAGCGCCTGCTGGCGCTGACGCGCGAGCCGGATGCCGATATGGTGCAGGCGCTGGCTGAAACGGCGCAGGCGGTATCCACTACGGTCTCCGCACTGCAGCAGCCGTCTCCGCTGATCCCCTCGTTCGCGGTACTGGCAGATCGACTGGAAGCACTGGCCGGATCGCTGCCCGAGGTCCGCTGGCAGCCCGCCGTCGGGATGGTGGAGGACGATGTCGACGCGCTTGAGGCGCCCGCCGTTGCCGAAACGCCGGATGTCGCTGTACCGCCGCCGGCAGTGCAGGACGCCGGTTCCGAAGGGCTGTCGCATGCGCATGACCTGTCGGCGTACTTCGACCCGGACTTCCTGGAAGCCGTCGCGGATACGCCTTCGCCGGTGGCCGGTGCAGAACACGTACCGGCGCTGCCGGATGTGGCGGCACTGGAGCAGCCGGCCGATGAGGTGGGAACGCTGTCGCCGGTATTCCTGGAGATGGAGCCGGCGGCTGCGGAGGATTTCTCTTTCGATATCACCGTGGAAGAAGCGCTGCCGGATACAACCGGGGCAGATGCATTCGAGTGGACGGAAACCGGCACTACGCCGCCGCTAACCGAAGCGGTACCAGCGGAGGCGGTGGACGATCTGCCACAGGCGCTGCTTGAGGCGGAAGTGGCTGATGCGCCGGTGGTTGAAACTCCGACGGTCGAAACGGCTGATCTGTCGCCGCTGGATGCCGGCGGAGAGATGGAAGTCGGGGCGCGCATCGATCCGCTAGCGGTGGAACTGCCGCTGGCAACGGTCGTGGCGGAAGAGTTCTCTCCGGCTGCGACGGATGTCGCGGTGGCGTCGCTTGCGTCCTTCCTCGACCCCGTCGATGCGGCTCCGGCGGTCGACGGCACGGTTGCCTTCGCTGACACCGATTCCGATGCTGTTGCAGCGGAAGAGACGGGCGTGGATGCCGGCCAGGCGCACGATGACGCCGCTGTTGCAGCCGATGCCGATGTTGCCGTTGAAGAAGCACCGGAGGCGGAAGAACGCAGCCCGTTCGCACTTCCTGTTGACGATGCCCTGGAAACGGAGCTGGTCATCGCGGACATGCCAGTGGCTGTGGAACCCGTCGCGGACGGGATCGAGCTGCAACCGGAATCGGTCGCCATGGAGCTGCCGGAAACCGCGGAAGCCGCGGCGGACAGCATCGAGGTCGACACGGCACCGGCCAATACCGATGTCGCGGAGGTCGCCGACGATGTCGTCGAAGTCGCGGCCATCGAGGTCCCGGCAGTCGAGGCTGAAGCAGTAGAGGCTGAGGCGGTCGAGGCTGAAGCAGTCGAAGCCGAGGCAGTCGAAGTTCAGGCTGTCGAAGCTCCGGCTGTCGAGGCTCCGGCTGTCGAGGCTCCGGCACCGCTGGCACCGCTGACTGCGCCGATCGCCGTTCAATCCGTGCAGCCCGCCGCGGCGGCAACGATGCTGTTTGATGCCGGCCCGCTGGATTTCAACGACTTGGACCGCGAGCTGGTCGATATCTTTGTCGAAGAGGGCAAGGACCTCCTCGACCACTGTGATGGACTGGTCAGTGAATTGCGTTCGGCTCCGGAGGACCGGGAGCTGCTCGCAGGCCTGCAGCGCGACCTGCATACGCTCAAGGGCGGTGCACGGATGGCCGGTATCAATGCCATCGGCGATCTGGGCCATGCGATCGAATCGCTGCTGGAAGCGGTGGCGGCCAACCGCACCGACATCACCCGCGGCGATGTGCAGCTGCTGGAGCGCGGCTTCGACCGTCTGCACCAGCTGCTGACGCGTACCGGCGAGCACCGTGCCGTACAGATGCCCGACGACCTGGTCCAGGCGTTCGAGGCGCGTACCGACGGCCGTGCCGAGGCGCCCTCGGCCCTGGTGACCGAAGCGGTGGCAGAGCACAGGCTTGCCGTCGAGGACGCGGTGGCTGGCGATGCTGAGCCGGACACTGTCGCCGATGACACGCTTGCACCGCAGCCGCTACCGGACTCCGGTATCGCGGTCGAGCCGCTTTCCGAACCGGTGCTCGAGCAGCCCGTCGTCGAGGAAGAGGGCGGCATGCGTGGCCAGGAGCAGGTGCGCGTGCGCGCCGACCTGCTCGACCGGCTGGTCAACCATGCCGGTGAGGTGGCGATCTACCGTTCACGGCTGGAACAGCAGCTGGGTGCCTTCCGTGGCGCCATGGCCGAGCTGGACCGCACCAACGCCCGTCTGCGCGACCAGCTGCGTCGCCTCGACCTGGAAACCGAAGCGCAGATCGTGGCGCGTTACCGCCGCGAACAGGAACAGGCCGATCACACCTTCGATCCGCTGGAACTGGACCGCTTCTCGACGCTGCAGCAGCTCAGCCGCGCGTTGAACGAATCGGCGGCCGACCTGGGCGGTCTGCAGGGCGTGCTGGACGATCTCTCGCGCAACTACGACGCGCTGCTGCAGCAGCAGTCGCGGGTCAGCTCGGAACTGCAGGATGGCCTGATGCGTGCGCGCATGGTGCCGTTCGACGGACTGGTGCCGCGCTTGCGTCGCGTGGTGCGGCAGGCCGCGCAGGACATCGGCAAGCAGGTCCACCTGCATCTGGAAGGTACCCACGGCGAACTGGACCGCAACGTGCTCGACCGCATGGTCGCGCCGTTGGAGCACATGCTGCGCAACTCGGTTGCCCATGGTCTGGAGTCGCCGGAGCAGCGTGTCGCCGCCGGCAAGCCGGAGGAAGGCGAGATCACCCTGCGCCTGCGCCGCGAAGGCTCGGAAATCGTGCTGGAAGTGGCCGATGACGGTGCCGGGCTGGACCGCGACGCCATCCGTCGCCGTGCCGAGCAGCGCGGGCTGGTCAAGCCCGGCGAGCAACTGGATGGGCGCACGCTGGATCATCTGATCTTCGCCTCCGGCTTCACCACCAGCGAGCAGGTCAGCCAGCTGGCCGGCCGTGGCGTCGGCATGGACGTGGTCGGCAACGAGGTGCGCCAGCTGGGCGGCTCGGTGGATATCCACTCCGTCCGCGGCCAGGGCGTGACCTTCACGCTGCGCCTGCCGCAGACGCTGGCGGTCACCCAGGCGGTGTTCGTGCGCATCGGCGAAACCACGTTCGCGGTGCCGGTGGCCTCGGTCAGCGGGATCGGCCGTATTTCGCGTGAGCGCTTTGAATCGGGCGAGACCCGTTACCACTACAACGGTGAGGACTTCACCCTCCACGACCTCGGCACGCTGGTGGGACTGGAAGCGGCCAAGGCCGAGGGCCAGCCGCAGATCCCGCTGCTGCTGGTACGCGCTGGCGATCTGCGCGCGGCGGTGGCGATCGACCAGGTGCTGGGCAACCGCGAAGTGGTGGTCAAGTCGGTGGGCCTGCAGGTCGCCTCGGTGCCGGGCATCTACGGTGCCACCATCACCGGCGAAGGCAACGTGGTGGTGATTCTCGACGTCGCGCCGCTGGTGCGCCGCTACCTCACCCAGCCGCGTACCCCGGCGCAGGCGGCCATGGTGTCCAACCAGCGGCAGGCGCCGCTGGTGATGGTGGTCGACGACTCGCTGACCATGCGCAAGGTCACCGGCCGCATCCTGGAGCGCAACAACTTCGATGTGGTTGCCGCGCGCGACGGCATCGAGGCGCTGGAGCTGCTGGAAGAGCGGGTTCCCGACCTGATGCTGCTGGATATCGAAATGCCGCGCATGGACGGCTACGAGCTGGCCACGGCGATGCGGGCCGACCCGCGTTACAAGGCGGTGCCGATTGTGATGATCACCTCGCGCAGTGGTGAAAAACACCGCCAGCGCGCCTTCGAGATCGGCGTGCAGCGTTACCTTGGCAAGCCGTACCAGGAGCTTGATCTGATGCGCAATGTCTATGACCTGCTGGGGATTGCACGTGTTCGCGAGTGATGACAACAACACCCGTCCGGTGGCGTTGCTGGCACTGGAGGGCGTGGCCCGTGAGCGCCTGCGCGAGGCCATCGTCGCAGCCGGTGGCCGCGTGGTACTGGAGGCCGATCCCAACACGCTGGACCCGGCGGCGCTTGAAGCATCGGGCAGCGGCGTGGTGCTGGTGGCACTGGAGCCGGCCGTCGAGGATGCGCTGGAGCGGTTTGATGCGGTGTTCGAGTCTCCGCATTACAGCCTGATGTTCGAGGAGGCCGAGGTCATCGTCCGCCGCGAGGGCTGGGAAGCGCAGCGCTGGATCCGGCACCTGGCGGCCAAGCTGCAGGGGCATGACAACGTGCTGCCGCCGGGCCCGGAAGAAGATGTGCTGCTGCAGCCGGAGCCGGGGATGCCGGTGACGCCGGCCGAACTGCACGCCGATGCGCCGTTGCAGTTCCATCTGGACGAGGCCCAGCAGCTGGCCGACGCGGTTCCGGCGGATGGTCTTTACGCAGCCGGGGCGGATGCTGTTGCGCCGGCACCGGAGGTCATGAGCTTCGAGGAATTGATGGCGCAGGCGGAGTCGCACCGCGTCACCGCCGACCAGGCCACCCCCTCGCCGGCAGCCGTACAGCCGCCACCGCTGCCGCCGCTTGAGCCGTCAGTGGATGCGGCCACACCGGGGGAGACGGTCGCGGCACCGGCAACCGGTGGTTTCGACAGCTGGTCGTTGCTGGATGACGCCGATTACGCCGCCGCGCCCGCGGCGCCTGCTGCCGCGGCGGAAAGCCCGGCGCTGGCCAGCTTCCTGTCCAGTTCGCTGTCGCTGGTGGAAGCCGAGTCCGAGGAGGGCGCTGGTGCCGCGAATGGGGCCGTGCTGCTGCTGGCCGGCATCGGTGGCCCGGATGCGGTGAGGCGCCTGTTGAGCGGGTTGCCGGAGGAGTTCCCGCGTCCGGTGCTGGTACAGATGCGGCTGGACGGTGGCCGCTACGCGAATCTGGTCAAACAGATGAGCCGTGCCACGGCGCTGCCGGTACTGCTGGCCGAGGCCGGTGAAAAACTGGAACCGGGGAATATCTACATTCTCGCCGACGGCACCGGCCTGCAATCCGGGAATGACGGTCTGCGCTTCAGCCAGGAAGCCGCGCAGCTGGTCACCCTGCTGCCGGCCGCCGGCAGTGCGGTGGTCATGCTCAGTGGCGCCGATCCCGCGCTGGTGGGCGAGGTGCTGGCGTTTGCCGCGCAGGGCGGCTGGGCGGCGGGGCAGAGCGGTGACGGCTGCTACGACCCGGAGGCGGCCAGCCAGCTGATTGTGGCCGGAATGCCCGGCGGCGATCCTGAATATCTGGCAGGCGAGCTTGCCATGCGCTGCGCCGGCTGACCCGCGCCGCTTCGATCAAGGAACAGTCGATGAGTTATGCAAGCAACGATGAAGTACGTGGGGTCCTGATCCAGGCAGGCGTGGAGCGGGTGCTGCTGCCCAACGCGACCGTGGCGGAGATGATGTCGCGGGTGGCGGTCGAGCCGGTCCCCGGCGCGCCGCACTGGCTGGTCGGGCAGATCGCCTGGCATGGCTGGAACGTGCCGCTGCTGTCCTACGCCCGCTTCAGTGGCCATGGTTCGGAGCAGGTCACCGGCAACAACAAGGTCGTGGTGCTGAAGGCGCTGGGAGGCAATCCGGACCTGCCGTACTTCGCACTGTTGACCCAGAGCTTCCCGCAGCTGATCGCGGTACCGCGCGACGGCCTGCTCGCCGACGCCTCCGAGGAAAGCCTGCCGCAGGGCGTGCACATGCGTGTACTGCTGGGCGAGCAGAGCGTGTTGCTGCCGGATCTGGATGCGATCGAGGCGGCCGTCGCCGCCGCACTGGCCGCCGCGGCCTGATTCCAGCTCAGAGATCCCCGAGCCGGGCCTGCAAGGCGGCAATCGCCGCCAGACCGGCGGTTTCCGTACGCAGGATGCGCGGGCCCAGCTGCAGGCCCTGGAATCCGGCCGCAGCCAGTTGCTGACGATCACGCGGCGACCAGCCCCCTTCCGGACCGATCGCGATGACTACGCCGTTGGCCGGCGCGGGAGGCAGTGATGCCAGACGGTGCTCGCCCAGTGGATCCAGTGTCAGCCGCAGGCTGTCGGCCGGCAGCGAGTCCAGCGCACTGGCAAGTGCTTGCGGTGCGGCTACCGGTGGCAGCCGCGCCCGTCCGGACTGCGAGCAGGCCGAGGCGATCACGCTGCGCCAGTGCGTCAGACGCTTTTGCGCACGGGCGGCGTCGAGTTTCACCTCGGTGCGTTCGGCATTGACCGGAACGATGGCGGCGACTCCCAGTTCGCTGGCTTTCTGCAGGATCAGGTCCATCTTCTCGCCGCGGGCGATGCCCTGCAGCAGGGTGATGGCCAGCGGCGATTCGTTGTCCAGCCGCTGCGCGTCATCGATGTGGACCTGCGCATCGCGCTTCCCGCTGGAAACAAGCGTGGCGCGGTAATCGTGACCATCGCCGTTGAACAGTACGCAGCGGTCGCCCT
This sequence comes from Stenotrophomonas sp. JC08, assembly GCF_052180205.1. Lineage (NCBI taxonomy): Bacteria > Pseudomonadati > Pseudomonadota > Gammaproteobacteria > Lysobacterales > Lysobacteraceae > Stenotrophomonas > Stenotrophomonas sp. JC08. Next base: position 926,732 of record NZ_CP197473.1, read on the forward strand.
CGCGCAGGCGCATCACCCGGACCAGGTAATTGGTCGCCTCTTCGGGCAGGGACAGCGTCTGTCCGGGCTGGAGCGGCAGGTCGATCGGGCAGCGGGTCAGGCGCATGCGGGGTCTCGCGGGTCGGAAGGAGCCACGTCTGTGTGGCCGGGTCTGCTAGCATTTCGGGCTCATGAAAACCTTATCGCCCATGCGCATTCTATCGGCCCGCCGTGTTTTTTCCCGGAGCAGGGCATGAGCCGGCGGCTGCCCGTCATCCACAAGGTGACGGCGGAAAATATCGGTCCGTTCCAGCAGGAGCACCTGGATCTGGAGTTCTCCAACGGTGAACGGCGGCACTTCCAGCGGCTGGTCGGGCGTGGCCCGGGCGCGGTGGTGGTGGTGCCGATGCTCGATGACCAGACCGTGCTGCTGGTGCGCGAATACGCCGCCGGGATGCATCGCTACGAGCTTGGACTGGTCAAGGGCCGTATCGACGAGGGCGAGACGCCGGTGGAAGCGGCCGATCGCGAGTTGAAGGAAGAGGCCGGCTACGGCGCGCGGCGGTTGGAGGTGCTGCGTGCGTTGACGCTGGCGCCCACCTATATGAGCCACCAGTCGTGGCTGGTACTGGCGCGTGATCTGTATCCCGAACGTCTGCTGGGCGATGAGCCGGAGGAGCTGGAAGTGGTGCCATGGAAGCTGGCTGAACTGGATCAGCTGATGTTGCGTGAGGATTTTTCCGAAGGCCGCTCGCTGGCGGCGCTGTTCATCGCCCGTGAGTGGCTGGGAGGCAAACAATGAGTGCGATCAACGCGACCCTGCGTGAAGCGGTCATCGACATCGCCCATCGCGCCGGTGCCGCGATCATGCAGGTGTATGGCAGCGGTTTCGATATCGAACACAAGGCTGACGACAGCCCGGTCACCAGTGCCGACCTGGCCGCGCACCAGTTGATCGTGCAGGGCCTGTCGCAGCTGACGCCGGACATTCCGGTGCTGTCGGAAGAGTCGGCGCAGCTCCCGTGGGAAACCCGCCGCCAGTGGCAGCGCTACTGGCTGGTCGACCCGCTCGATGGCACCCGTGAGTTCATCAAGCGCAATGGCGAATTCAGCGTCAACATCGCCCTGATCGATGAGGGCCTGCCGGTGTTCGGCGTGGTGCAGGCGCCGGTGACCGAAGTGGTCTGGTATGGCGAGCGTGGTGGCAAGGCCTATCGGCGCTCGGGCGTGCAGCAGGAGCGGATCCGCACGCGGGTGCCGCCGGTGCTGCCGTTGCGGGTCGCTGCCAGCCGCTCGCACCGCAGTGCCCGTACCGGGGAGTTGCTGGCGCGGATGGGCGAGATCGAACTGGTCGCGCAGGGCTCGTCGCTGAAGTTCTGCCGCATCGCCGAAGGCACGCTGGACGTGTACCCGCGGCTGGGGCCGACCAGCGAGTGGGATACCGCCGCCGGGCAGTGCGTGCTGGAGGCGGCCGGTGGTGTGCTGCTGGCGGCCGACAGTGGCGAGCCGTTCCGCTACAACCAGCGCCCGCGTCTGCTCAATGGTGACTTCGTCGCGCTGGGCGATGCGAGCTTGCCGTGGCGTGACTGGCTGGCCGGGCTGTAAGGGCCTGAGGCACACCAGACGACAGCTTTCAGGCGCCGGCAATTGCCGGCGCATCCGTAATCAAGGGGCGCCCGCATGTCCGAATTGAACGATATCCAGTCGCTGCTGCAGATCATGGCGCGCCTGCGCGATCCGCAAGCCGGCTGTCCGTGGGATCTACAGCAGGACTTCGCCAGCATCGCGCCGTACACGGTGGAGGAAGCCTATGAAGTGGCCGACGCGATCGACCGCAATGACCTGACCGATCTGAAGGATGAACTCGGCGATCTGCTGCTGCAGGTGGTGTTCCATGCGCAGATGGCCAGCGAGCAGGGGGCGTTCGATTTCGGTGATGTGGTGGCCGCCATCAGCGGCAAGATGATCCGCCGCCATCCGCATGTGTTTGCTGACACCCGGGCCGAGGATGCCGATGCGGTGCTGGCCAACTGGGATGAAATCAAGCGTGCCGAGCGTGCGGCCAAAGGCGAGCAGGATGACTCGGCGCTGGCGGGCATTTCCCGCGGGCTGCCGGAGTGGCAGCGTGCGATCAAGCTGCAGAAGCGCGCCGCGCGTACCGGTTTCGACTGGCCGGATCCGGCCCCGGTGATCGCCAAGCTGCGCGAGGAGCTGGACGAGGTCCAGGCCGAGTTCGATGCCGCTGCCGGCGGTGCGGACAACCCTGAGCGACTGCAGGAGGAGCTGGGCGACGTATTGTTCGTCTGCGCCAACCTGGCCCGTCATGCCAAGGTCGACGTCGGCACTGCATTGCGGCTGGCCAACCTCAAGTTCGAGCGCCGGTTCCGGGCGATGGAGGCCTTGGCGGACGCGCAGGGGAGCGCCATGTCGGCGCTGGACCTGCAACAGCAGGAAGCCCTGTGGCAGGCGGTCAAGCAGCAGGAGAAAGCGGGCGCGGCATGAAGACCCTCGCCCTGTTCCTGTTGACCGCACTGGCCGAGATCGTCGGCTGCTATCTGCCGTGGTTGTGGCTGCGCAAACAGGGCAGTCCGTGGCTGCTGTTGCCGGCCGCCGCCAGCCTGGCACTGTTCGCGTGGCTGCTGACGCTGCACCCCACCGCCAGCGGCCGCGTCTATGCCGCCTACGGTGGCGTCTATATCTGCACGGCGCTGTTGTGGCTGTGGCTGGTGGATTCGGTCCGCCCCACCCGCTGGGACCTGCTCGGCGGCGGCCTGTGCCTGCTCGGCATGGCGGTGATCATGTTTGTGCCGCGCGGCCACTGAACGACCTATTCTGGCGGCAGGTCCATCCCCGAGCAGGCCGCGTCGCGGTTTCGCAGCTTCGCCCAGTTCTATCTGTACCAACTGCACGAACACCGCACCTGTCGATTGCTGCATTTTGCCGGCAGCCGGGGCGTGCTGATGCAGGTGATCCTGTTCGTCGTGCTCAGCTTCGTGTCGATCCAGAGCTACCGCACCGGGTTCCGCCAGCGCGGCCGCCGCAGTGACCAGCCATTGCTCAACCTCCGGACGGAACAGTTGATCGGTCGGGTGGTGGTACTGGACCAGGTCATCGCCAACGGTATCGGCCGGACCAGGATCGATGATGCGTTCTGGGTGGTGCCCGGCGTCCACCTGCCTGCCGGCAGCACCGTGCGCGTGGTCGCCGTGGACGGCATGACCCTGAAAGTGCCGCCGGCCTGAACCGGGCTGCGGCACCGCAGTGTGGCGGTGCCGCAGGTTTTAAGCGTAACCATCTGGGATAATGGCGGCCCATTTTTCGCGGAACGGCCATGATCCAGAAGACCCTGCTCAACGAAACCCACCGCTCGCTCGGCGCCAAGATGGTCGACTTCGGCGGCTGGGACATGCCGATCCACTACGGCTCGCAGATCGACGAGCATCATCTGGTACGCAAGGCGGCCGGCATGTTCGACGTCAGCCACATGACCGTGATCGATCTGAAAGGCGCGCGCAGCCGCGAGTTCCTGCGCCAGCTGCTGGCCAACTCGATCGACAAGCTCAAGGTCAGCGGCAAGGCGCTGTACTCGTGCATGCTCAACGAGCAGGGCGGCGTGATCGACGACCTGATCGTGTACCTGCTGGCTGACGACTTCTTCCGCATGGTGGTCAATGCCTCGACCCGCGAAAAGGACCTGGCGTGGATCCGCCAGCATGCGGCCGCCTTCGAGGTGGAAGTGGTCGAGCGTGACGATTTCGCCATCATCGCCGTGCAAGGGCCGCAGGCGCGCGCATTGACCGCCGGCCTGGTGGCCGAAACCGACCGCGCCGCACTGGACAAGCTGGCCCGCTTCAGCGCGATGGATGTGCGCTCGGTCGACGGCGTGGAACTGTTCATCGCCCGCACCGGCTACACCGGCGAGGACGGCTACGAAGTGCTGTTGCCGCAGTCGGCGGTGATCGCGTTCTGGAATGCGCTGCTGGCGGCCGGCGTCAAGCCGGTGGGTCTGGGTGCGCGCGACACGTTGCGGCTGGAGGCGGGCATGAACCTCTACGGCCAGGACATGGACGAAGCCGTGACCCCGTTCGAAGCGGCGCTGGGCTGGACCGTGTCGCTGGACGAGGGCCGCGACTTCATCGGCCGCCCGGTACTGGAAGCGCAGAAAGCCGCCGGCGACGCACGGCAGATGATCGGCCTGGTGATGGACGAGAAGGGCGTGTTGCGTCACGGCCAGAAAGTGCTCACCGCCAATGGCGAGGGCGAGATCCTGTCCGGTACGTTCTCGCCGACGCTGGGCAAGGCGATCGCCTTCGCCCGCGTGCCGGCCGGTGAGCCGGGTGCGGTGCGCGTGGATATCCGTGGCAAGGAAGTACCCGTGCGCCAGGTGAAGTTCCCGTTCGTGCGCGACGGCCAGCCGCAGGCCGGCATCAACCTGTGATTTACCCCGGAGTGGATGACGGCGACCCCGCCTCCGCTCCGTTAAACTAGCGATCCATCCCGACCACCGATTTTCGGAGCAGTTCCATGAGCGAGATCCCCGGCGACCTCAAATTCCTCAAGTCCCACGAGTGGGCCCGTGTTGAAGGCGGTGGCCGTGTCACCGTCGGCATTTCCGATCATGCCCAGGGGCTGCTGGGCGATCTGGTCTACGTCGAACTGCCTGCGGTCGGCGACACCGTCACGGTGGGCACCGGTGCGGCGGTAGTTGAGTCGGTCAAGGCCGCCTCGGACGTGTACAGCCCGGTGTCCGGCACCGTGGTCGAAGTCAACGAAGCGCTGGCCGACAAACCGGAAACCATCAACGAAGACGCTTACGGCGACGGCTGGCTGTTCGTGGTCGAGATGTCCGAGCCGGACCAGCTGGGCGACCTGCTCGGTCCGGACGACTACGCCGAACTGCTGGAAAACGACGAGCACTGATCCGCACGTCCGACCTGATCCGGGAAGCGGCCGCCATGTGCGGCCGTTTTCTTTTCCGGTATCGGTGATCGCGCAATTGCGGCCGGTTGATACGGGGCAATGCGATAGGAGCCTGGAGGGCAGTTGCCGTCGTGGGCATGCGCGTGTTGTCGATGGAAGTTGCACGGACAGAGTCGTCGGCAACGTGCACGGTAGGTGGAATTTTTTGCGCAGTTCGTTCGTGCGGCTGCTGTGGAGCAGTGCTCTGTCCATCTGTTTTCAGCAGAGCGACGATGCCCTGCAGTGGTGACGCGGCAGTGCGTGCCGATGCGCTGAAGGGAGGGCGGTGTTGACTGGAGTAAATTTCATGCTTGCACGAATAGTGCTGTTTTCATGGTGTTTTCCGCAGCGTGGCCGATGGCGTTGGCACCTGTGGCAGCAGCCTGCGTCCATCGCGGCGATCAGGATGCAGGGAAGTACGACGCAGATGGCCGGAACTTTTTGACGGCAGGTGATGCGCCGATGGTTGACAGTAAAAAAAACCGTGATTAGGTTTCGCCAAGCAGACCCTTCCTGCAAAAGCGAGTGAGCCGGATCAACATTCAGACGCGAAGCATGACCAAGCGGTCCGCCAGGATTCTTTCGATGGTGGAGCAGGCATCGCTTCCTTCGGCACAACACCCTTACGACTTCCATCCTGCACCTGCACCGGAAAACGATGCAGGTGTTTCTGTATCCGTAGCGACGCGCACGACGCGACGCCGGTTCTCCGCAGTGCAGCGCGGGCTTGCTTCAACTGGGCGTTCCAATTCCATAGATCACTGACGAGGAGCCATGCGATGGCCACGAAGAAAGCTGCCAAGAAACCGGCCGCCAAAAAGGCGGTAAAGAAGGTTGCCAAGAAAGCTGCCGTGAAGACGGCTGCGAAAAAGGCGACCGCCAAGAAAGCCGTAAAGAAGGTCGCTGCCAAGAAGGCGGTGAAGAAGGCTGCCGTGAAGAAGGTCGCCAAGAAGGCCGTCGCCAAGAAGGCGGTGAAGAAGGTTGCAAAGAAGGCCACTGCCAAGAAGGCGGTGAAGAAGGTTGCAAAGAAGGCCACTGCCAAGAAGGCGGTGAAGAAGGTTGCAAAGAAGGCCACTGCCAAGAAGGCAGTGAAGAAGGTCGCCAAGAAGGCCGTCGCCAAGAAGGCGGTGAAGAAGGTTGCCAAGAAGGCCGTTGCCAAGAAGGCGGTGAAGAAGGTCGCCAAGAAGGCCGTCGCCAAGAAGGCGGTGAAGAAGGTTGCCAAGAAGGCCGTCGCCAAGAAGCCGGTGAAAAAGGTCGCCAAGAAGGCCACTGCCAAGAAGGCGGTGAAGAAGGTTGCAGTCAAGAAGGTTGTCGCCAAGAAGCCGGCGGTCAAGAAGGAGGCTGCCAAGAAGAAGCCGGCTGCCCGCAAGAGGAAGGCCGCTCCGGTAGCGCTGCCGGCCACTCCGGCGCCGCTGATCTGATCCAGCTTCGAAGCGGTATCTGAAACTCCTTCCCCGGCTGCCCAGCGGGGAGGGAGTTTTTTTTGAGTCCGCCGCTGGTGTCGGCAGGCGGATTGCCGATCCCCGGCATGCAGCCGGTACTGGCGTGGATGTTTCCCGCGTCACGTCCGCTGCGGTTGGCCTGGCGGCAGGCCGTTAGGCTCGATGGAGCTGCTGTCTATATGTTCGCCAGGCGTCCTGATCTTTGCGGCAACAGAAAGGCGGCCCGGGGCCGCCTTCTGATGGGGTGATGCAGCAGTGGGTCAGTGGGGCGATGCGACCGCACGCTCAGCCGAAGCGCCTTTCTTGCCTGACGGTGCCGGTGCCTCTTCAGCCATCAGGTTGTCGCTGCCGAAGTCGGTATCCACGTCAAGCCAGCGTTGTGCCGGCAGATCCAGGGCACGGTCCAGGATGCTCGGAATCATGCCGCTGGGCAGGCTGCTCTCGCCGTTCCACATGATGGCCACGCCGAAGTCGCGTTCGGGCAGCATTGCCAGCAGTCCCCGGTAGCCCTGTACCGCGCCGGCATGGAACACCACCGGGTGGCCGGAATAGTCGAACACGCGCCAGCCCAGCGCATAGCCGGCCGAATCCAGCCGCTGGTGGCGCCAGCCCGAGCGCATCTCGCCAGGTGTGCTGACCAGCGGGGCATGCAGCGTGGCCAGCAACGGTGCCGGCAGCACGTCCGGGCGATGGCCGGTCTGGGCCAGCAGCCACTGCGCCATGTCACTGGCGCTGGCGTTGACGCCGGCGGCGGGGGCGACACGGTAATAGGTGGGCTTGGGCATCAATGACACCCAGCCGTTGCGGCTGCGCACATGCGGACGCGCCCAGCGCGAGCTGGCCTGGATGCCGGCCAGTCCGAGGCTGGCATCATCCATGCCCAGCGGCTTGAGGATGCGCTTCTCCACGGCCTGTTCGTAGAAATTGCCGGAGGCGGCGAACACCACATCGCCAATCAGGCTGAAGGCGACGTTCTGGTAGGCATAGCAGTCGCCCGGTGTGCAGCGCAGCGGGGCATTGGCCAGTTTCCGGGTCAGCGAGTAGTAGTCGGCGTTGGCCTCGACGTCACGGTCATAGGCGTTGTAGCTCAGGCCGACGCGATGGCTGAGCACATCGGCGACGGTCAGGGCGTTGGTCGCCTCCGGCGTCACCAGCCGGAATCCGGGGACGTAGTCGGTCACCTTGCTGTCCCAGCGCAGGGTGCCATCGTTGACCAGCAGGCCGGCCATGGTGCCGGCGAAGGCCTTGGACAGCGAGGCCAGCCGGAACACGGTATGTGCATCGACCGGCTGCGGATTGTTGATATCGGTGATGCCGTAGCCGCGTGCCGACAGGACGCGGCCGTTGTGCACGATCGCCATCGCCATGCCGGGAACCCGGTTGCCGTAGGTCAGCTGCTCGGCCCATGACTCGATGGTGGCGACGTTGAAGCTGGCGGCCAGGGGCTGCACCTGTTCCGGACGCAGCGGCGTGCGGTAGGGCATCGGCTGCGTAGGTGATTGCGCGGGAGCGTTCTCCAGGTTCACCGGCAGGGCGGCCGCCGCAGGCGTACTGCTGGACAGTCCGGCGTGGGTCGGTGTCTGTGCGGTCGATACCAATGCGAAGGGCATCAACACCCCCAGCAATCCCGATGCCACCGGGCGGATGCCGCGGCGCGTGCGCTTGTCTTTCATCGTGATCGGTGCCTGTAAGCTACTGCCGTCGGCGATTCTAGCGCCGCTTTTCACGATTGCACAAACGGGGAGAAGATGAATGAGCATCGCGTTGATATTGCTGATCTTTCTTGTGGTGGTTGTCGCAGTTATCGCTGCGGGCGTCGGCATCTATAACGGACTGGTGCGTTCACGCAACGCGTACAGGAACGCGTTCGCGCAGATCGACGTGCAGTTGCAGCGCCGTTTTGACCTGATTCCCAATCTGGTGGAGACCGCCAAGGCCTACATGAGCCATGAGCGGCAGACGCTGGAGGCGGTGATCGCCGCCCGCAGCGCGGCGCAGTCCGGGCTGGCGGCGGCCAAGGCCGATCCGGGCGATGCGGCGGCGATGGCGCAACTGGCGGCCTCGCAGGGCCAGTTGAATGGCGTGCTGGGACGGCTGATGGCGGTGGCCGAGGCCTATCCGGAGCTGAAGGCCAACCAGAACATGCTGCAGTTGAGCGAGGAGCTGGGCAGCACCGAGAACAAGGTGGCGTTCGCCCGGCAGGCCTACAACGACGCGGTGATGGCCTACAACAACCGCCGCGAGACGTTCCCGGCCAATGTGTTTGCCGGCATGTTCAATTTCGCCACGGCCGCCTTGCTGGACATCCCGCTGGAAAAGCGCGAGCAGGTGCGCGAGGCGCCGAAGGTCCAGTTCTGATTGCGGGCGGACGCTGCGGCTGGCGGCAGTGGCGGTACGAAGACGCGCGCAGGGGAATGGCATGAACTTCTTTGAACACCAGGCGCTGGCACGGCGCAATTCCGGGCGGCTGTTGCTGCTGTTCGGGCTGGCGGTGGTGGCGATCGTCGCGGTTATCGACGTGCTGGTGCTGGCCGCTACCGGCAGCGTGCAGGCGATGGTGTGGAGCACGCTGCTGACCCTGGCGGTCATCGGCCTGGCGTCGCTGTACCGCATCGCCTCGTTGCGCGGCGGCGGCGAGGTGGTGGCGGTGCAGATGGGCGGCAGCGAAGTGCCGGCCGATACCCGCGATCCGGCGCTGCGTCGCCTGCGCAATGTAGTGGAGGAGATCGCCATCGCCTCCGGCGTGCCGATGCCGCGTCTGTATGTGCTGGAACAGGAAGCGGGCATCAACGCCTTCGCCGCCGGCTACTCGCCGGCCGATGCCGCCATCGCCGTCACCCGCGGCTGCCTGCAGCGGCTCAACCGTGACGAGTTGCAGGGCGTGATCGCGCACGAGTTCAGCCACATCCTCAACGGCGACATGCGCCTGAATGTCCGCCTGATGGGCGTGCTGTTCGGCATCCTGATGCTCAGCATCATCGGCAAGCGGGTGCTGCTGCATATGGGCACCGGTTCGCGGATCGGCGGCAGGCGCGGCCTGGGGCCGATCGCGGTCGTGCTGGTGGTCGGCGTGGCCGGCATCGTGATCGGCAGTATCGGCGTGTTCTTCGGGCGGCTGATCAAGGCGGCGGTGTCGCGCCAGCGCGAAGTGCTGGCCGATGCCTCGGCGGTGCAGTTCACCCGGCAGACGCAGGGGCTGGCCGGGGCGCTGAAGAAGATCGGTGGGCTGGCCGAAGGCTCGCGGCTGGGAGATCGCGCCGGTGCCGAGGAGGTCAGCCACATGCTGTTTGGCGAGGGGCTGGGTTTTTCGCGCTGGTTCGCCACGCACCCGCCGCTGGTCGAGCGGATCCAGCGGCTGGAGCCGTCGTTCCGTGCCGAACAACTGCAGCGATTACGTGGCAACTGGTTCGCCAGCCCGCCCGATGGCCTGGCCGAAGACCGGATGCTGGGTCTGTCGACGCGTGATGCGCCCACCGTGGATGCGCTGCTGCCGGATGCCGGGCAGGGGTTGCAGGTGGAGCCGCGGCAGGTGGCCGCACAGGTGGCGACGCCGGCTGATGATGATTACCGGCAGGCGCTGAAACTGGCGGGAAGCCTTTCATCCGGGCTGCGTGCGCTGGCCGCCGACCGTGATTCGGTGCAACCGCTGCTGCTGGCGTTGCTGCTGGACGCGACGCCGGCGGTGGCGGCGTTGCAGCGGCAGGCGGTAGAGGCACAGCTGGGCGCGGAGATCGCCGCACGCATGCAGCACCTGAGCGAGGGTCCGCTACGCGATCTGCATGCGGCATTGCGGCTGCCGCTGGCGGCGGTGGCGTTTCCCGTGTTGCGGCAGTTGCCGCGCCCGCAGCTGCAGGCGTTCATGGGCTGTATCGATGCGCTGACCCATGCCGATGGGCGCATTTCGCTGTTTGAATATTGTCTGTCGCGCTTGCTGCAGGTACAGGTGCAGGCGGCGCTGGATCCGTCGCGGCATCTGCACTTCGGCCGGCGCAAGACCACCGGCGTGCGCCAGGAGTTTTCCACCTTGCTGGCGGTGGTGGCACGTGCCGGAAACCCCGGCAATGAGGCCGCCGCACGGCGTGCCTATCTCGCCGGTTTGCAGAGGATCTTGCCGCAGGACCATCTGCCGTATGCGCCGCCGGCCGCCGGGGTGTTGGCACTGGATGCGGTGTGGGCGCCGCTGGATGCGCTCGATCCATTGGCCAAGCAGGTGCTGGTCGAATCGGTGACGGCCACGATCAGCCATGACCAGCGCATCAATGTGGCCGAAGCGGAGCTGCTGCGGACCATCTGCGCCACCTTGCACTGTCCCTTGCCGGCGTTGCTGCAGGCTGCATAGCGCCGGGCGATGCCGGGCGCGGGCTTTGCAAGGCGGTTTTCATGGGAGCACCGCTGAGCCTGGGGCCGTCCACGAGCCGGAACGTAAGGCGTCAAGAGCTGGCGTGGCCCGGCGTTACTCCATGTCCAGCTTTTTCAGCTTGTAGCGCAAGGCACGGAAGGTGATGCCCAGCTGTGCCGCGGTGCGGGTCTTGTTCCAGCGGTTTTCCTCCAGCGCCTTCTGGATCGCCGAGCGCTCCAGCTGTTCGATGTAGGAGGGGAGCGCGGCGCTTGCCGGATCGATGTCGACGAGCGCTTCTTCAGTTGCGCTGTCCACCACCGGCGCCGGCGAAAGGACGCTGGCCTGCGGCAGCCGCAGGTCATCGACACTGATGCTGTCGCTTTCGACCATGGCCAGAGCGCGCTCCAGGATGTTCTCCAGTTCGCGTACGTTGCCGGGGAAGGCGTAGCGCGACAGCGCATCGAGGGCGGCTTCGGACAGCGCGGGCACGGGTTGCCCCTGCGCCAGTGCGAGGCGGCCGAGGATGGTCGTTGCCAGTTGTGGCAGATCGCCCCGACGCTCGCGCAGCGGCGGTACGCGCAGCTCGATCACGTTGATGCGGTAGTAGAGGTCGTGACGGAAACGGCCTTCCTGCACCAGCGCGGCCAGGTCCTTGTGGGTGGCCGAGAGGATGCGCACGTCCACCGGGATTTCCGTCGCTGCTCCCACCGGGCGCACCGACTTTTCCTGGATCGCGCGCAGCAGCTTGACTTGCATCTGCAGCGGTAGCTCGGCCACTTCATCCAGAAACAGGGTGCCGCCGTTGGCGGCCTGGAACAGGCCGGGCTTGTCGGCATGGGCGCCGGTGAAGCTGCCCTTGCGGTGGCCGAAGAACTCGCTCTCCATCAGCTCGCCGGGAATGGCGCCGCAGTTGACCGGGATGAACGGCCCGGCCGCGCGTGCGCCCTGGTCGTGGATGGTGCGGGCCACCAGTTCCTTGCCGACACCGGATTCACCGAGGATGTAGACCGGCGCCTGGCTGCGCGCGACCTTGGTGATGGTGTTGCGCAATTCGTCCATCGCCGCCGACTGGCCGAGCAGGCGCGAGGCGCTTTCCGGTGGCGCCGGCGTGCTGGGGCGTTCGGCGTTGTTCAACTCCAGCGCATGTTTGACCATGCCGCGCAGCACGTTGATGTCCACCGGCTTGCTGACGAAGTCGAAGGCGCCGGCCTTCAGTGCCTCCACCGCCAGATCCATGCTGCCGAAGGCGGTGATCATCGCCACCGGCGTTTGCGGGTGGTCGCGGGTGATTTCGGTGACCAGCTCGATGCCGTTGCCGTCGGGCAGGCGCATGTCGGTCAGGCACAGGTCGAAGTGGTTGCTGGCCAGCAACTCACGGGCTTCGGCCAGGTTGGCGGCCGTACTGATGCGCAGCCCCATCCGGCCGAGGGTAAGGACCAGAAGTTCGCGGATGTCGCGTTCGTCATCTACGACCAGGGCACTGTGCGTCACATTCATGAATTCAAAGATAGCGGAGGAGGGAAGCCGCCGCCAACTTGCGAGGGCAGGAAGTGCGACGGACGTATATCAGTTGCCCGCCGCCTTGCGCGGGGCGGCGAGGGTGAGGCGGAAGCAGGCGCCGCCGGCCGGCACCGAGATGTAATCCAGTTGTGCCTGGTTGGCGCGGCACAGCTCCCGGGCGATGTACAGGCCCAGCCCGGTGCCGTGCTCGGAGGTGGTGTAGAACGGCCGGAACAGCTGCGCGGCCACCGCGTCGGGTATGCCGGGGCCACGGTCCATCACATCGATGACGGCATGCGGACCGCTGCTGCTGACACGGATCCGCACGCGGGCCGGTTCGTCGGCCAGGCGTCCGTACTTGAGCGCGTTGTGGACCAGCGAGGTGAGTATCTGGTGCAGGTGGCGCGGATCCATCAGGGCTGGGACATTGGCCTCGCGGATGATGGTTTCCAGGCTGTCGGTCTCGATCGACAGCGATTGCCGGTACTCCAGCACGAAGCGGCGCACGAAGGCGGCCAGGTCGAGGTTCTCCGGGTTGGCGCGTTCGCGCCGGGCCAGCCCGAGCACGCTTTCGACGATGCCGTTGGTGCGCTGGCACTGCTGGTGGATGATCTGCAGCAGGCGCCGGTCGGACTCGCCGATATCGGGGGATTCCTCCAGCAGCTGGGTGGCGTAGTTGATCGCCGCCAGCGGGTTGCGGATCTCATGGGCGAGGCTGGCGGAAAAACGTCCCAGCGTGGACAGGGTCAGCGACTCGGCACGGCGCGAGACGACGGTGGTGTCATCCAGGAACACCAGCGACAGCTCGCTGTCGGCCAGCAGCCGGGCGAAACGCGGCTGGACTTCGGGCTGGTCCGGAACCAGCGCCAGGGGCTGTTCCTCCTCGTGCCAGCCGTTGCGCCAGCGTTGCAGCCGCTTGGCCAGCTCGGGAGCGAGCTGGGACAGGCGGGCACCGTCCTCGGCCTGGCTGCCTTCGGTATCGCCCAGCAGCGCGATGGCCGCCTCGTTGGCCACGGTGATCCTGCCTTCCCCATCCACCACCAGCACGCCGGTACGCATGCGGCGGATGATCAGCTCGTTGATCTCGAACAGGTTGGCCACCTCGGCGCCACGCTGCTCGGCCAGCTGCTGGTTGCGGCGCGCGCGGCTGCCGATCTGGTAGCTGATATAGGCCAGCGCCAGGTAGCTGGTGATGAACATCGCCAGTTCGGCGAGGGTGCGGGCGTTGTCGCCCCCTTCCAGTTCGCGCCAGCCGAATTCGACCAGCGTGGCGCCACTGGCGATCAGCGCGACCAGCATGCCGCGTGACAGCGGCAGCAGCATTGCCGCGGCGGCGATATTGAACAGCAGCGTCATCGAAATGCCGGCGCTGGCGCCGGGCAGGGCGTGGGTCAGCAGCATGGCGGCGAGCACATCGGCAACCACGCTCCACAGCACGATGGTGTGCAGCCAGCGCTCGTTGCGACCCCATATCAGCAGGCCCAGTGACACCAGCAGATAGCCGACCGAAACCCACTGCGCCAGCTGTGGATGATGGGCCTCGCCGGCCAGCATGGTCAGCGGGCTGAACAGCAGTGCGGCGATCAGGCTGGCGACCAGCACCCGGTAGAGCGCGAAGAAATACAGTTCGCGTCGCGGGATCGACTCGATACGGTCGATGAGCGATGAGCTGGGCAAGCCGGAACTCCTTTCCACGCGGCAAAGCGCGAGTATAGGGGCCGGACACTGCGGTGAGCTCCCCCGGGTTGCGGATTTTCACGGACAAGTGGCTGAAATGGCAGGGAAATACACCGCGCCGCAGGGGATTTGTACAGACTTCTTTGCGCGCCGGCGCCTGCTCGGCCACAATAGTGGGCCCGCCGCGGTCCATGCCGGCGCCCCGCCGGGGCACTGAGGAATTGCGTGCGGTCGTTCCTATTCCCACGGTGACGCATGAATTTCCACGAATACCAGTCAAAACAGCTGCTTGCCGAGTACGGCATCCCGGTCCCGGCCGGCAAGGTCGCAGCCACCGCCGATGAGGCCGTCGCAGTTGCCCAGTCGCTGGGCGCAGGCCCCTGGATGGTCAAGGCACAGATCCATGCGGGCGGTCGCGGCAAGGCCGGCGGCGTCAAGTTCTGCAAGACCGTCGAAGACGTGAAGGCCGCTGCGGCCAAGATGCTCGGCACCAAGATGGCCACCTACCAGACCGCCGGCGTCGAACTGCCGGTCAACCTGGTGCTGGTGACCACCGCCGGCGAGATCGTCAAGGAGCTGTACCTGTCCATCCTGGTGGACCGTGGCACCAAGACCATCAGCTACATCGCCTCCTCTGAAGGCGGCGTGGAGATCGAGCAGGTCGCCGCCGAGACCCCGGAACTGATCCATACCCTCAACGTCGACTTCGTTGAAGGCGTGCAGGGCTACCACGGCCGCGATTTCGGCTTCAAGCTGGGCCTGACCGCCAAGCAGGCCGGCCAGTTCGCCAGCATCATGGTCAACCTGTACCGCCTGTTCAACGAAAAGGACCTGGCGCTGGTTGAAATCAACCCGCTGGCGATCCTGGACGACGGCAACCTGTACGCGCTGGACGGCAAGTTCGACAGCGACGACAACGCCGCCTACCGCCACAAGGATCTGGTCGCCATGCGCGACAAGACCCAGGAAGATCCGACCGAAGTGATCGCCTCGGAGCTGGACATCAACTACGTCACCATGGACGGCAACATCGGCTGCATGGTCAACGGCGCCGGTCTGGCCATGGCCACCATGGACGTGATCAAGCTCAACGGCGGCGAGCCGGCCAACTTCCTGGACGTGGGCGGCGGTGCCAACAAACAGCGCGTGATCGAGGCGTTCAAGCTGATCCTGTCCTCGGACAAGGTCGAAGGCATCTTCGTCAACATCTTCGGTGGCATCGTCCGCTGCGACATGATCGCCGAAGGCATCATCGCCGCGGTCAAGGAAGTGGGCGTCAAGGTCCCGGTCGTGGTGCGCCTGGAAGGCACCAACGTGGAAGAGGGCAAGCAGCTGCTGCGTGACAGCGGCATGGCCATCATCCCGGCAGACAACATCAACGACGGCGCCAGGAAGATCGTCGATGCTGTGAAGTCCGCTGCCTGATCCACGACACCCCAAGGAATTACCCATGAGCGTTTTGATCAACAAGAACACCAAGGTGATCGTGCAGGGCTTCACCGGCCAGCAGGGCACCTTCCACGCCACCCAGATGATCGAGTACGGCACCAAGGTTGTCGGCGGCGTGACTCCGGGCAAGGGCGGCACCACCCACCTTGAGCTGCCGGTGTTCAACACCGTGGCCGATGCCGTGCAGAGTACTGGCGCCGACGCCTCGGTCATCTACGTGCCGCCGGCATTCGCCGCCGATGCGATCCTGGAAGCCGCGGCTGCCGGCATCAAGGTCATCGTCTGCATCACCGAGGGCATTCCGGTGCTAGACATGCTGCGCGTGAAGAACGTGCTGACCCGTACCCATCCGGACACCGTGCTGATCGGGCCGAACTGCCCCGGCGTGATCACCCCGGGCGAGTGCAAGATCGGCATCATGCCGGGCCACATCCACATGCCGGGCAAGATCGGCATCGTGTCGCGTTCGGGCACCCTGACCTATGAAGCGGTCAAGCAGACCACCGAAGTCGGCCTGGGCCAGTCCACCTGCATCGGTATCGGCGGTGATCCGATCAACGGCCTGAACTTCGTCGACTGCCTGAAGCTGTTCAACGAAGACCCGCAGACCGAAGGCATCATCATGGTCGGCGAAATCGGCGGCGACGCCGAGGAAGCTGGCGCCGAGTACATCAAGCAGTTCGTCAAGAAGCCGGTGGTCGGCTTCATCGCCGGCGCCTCGGCTCCGGCCGGCAAGCGCATGGGCCACGCCGGTGCGATCGCCTCGGGCGGCAAGGGTACCGCGGAAGGCAAGTTCGCCGCGATGGAAGCGGCCGGCGTCGTCACCGTGCGTTCGCCGGGCGACCTGGGTGCCGCCATCGCCAAGCTGGTCAAGTAATCGACCGGCTGAGGCTTTGACGAAAGGCTTCGCATGAAGCAATGCCAGTCAGGGGTTCCTGGCTGGCATTTTTCGTTGGGCGATGGCGAAACGTGGAGTCGGGTGGTGGCACGGCAGCGTCATCCGGCTTTGCGGATCAACAGCTGCGCCGCTTTTCCCCGATGCGCAGCCGTCCGATCCGGAGGGTTGCTACCGCGTGACCCTTAGCGGGGCGTTGCCTGCTTTCGGCGCCCATAACGGTTGCCGATACCCGGCGTTGAGTGGATTTACAACACGGCTCACCTGCCGGGTCCTGGCGGATGCTGTGTGCTTTTCACTGCTCGTCTGGAGGCTTGCGCGGAATGCCGCCACGCGGTCGATGGCAGCCTGCAGGCACGGCGTGCCCGGCAATGGCGTGCGCTTTGAGACAAGCCCGGGCAGGCTGCTCAGGCCGTCGGCGGTTCTTCGACGTTGAACACCCGCTCGATCACCTCGGACAGCTCGATCTCGGAGAACGGCTTGGTGATGTACGCCTTGGCGCCCTGGCGCATGCCCCACAGGCGGTCGGTGTCCTGGTCCTTGGTGGTCACCAGCACCACCGGGATGTGGCGGGTGCTGGCTTCCCGCTTGAGCGTGCGGGTCGCCTGGAAACCGTTGAGGTTGGGCATCACCACGTCCATCAGCACCAGGTCCGGCAGGACCTGCTTGGCCACCTCCACGCCGGCCGCACCGTCGGTGGCGGTGAAGATCTCATGTCCCAGTTTCTCGACGATGCGCTGGATGCCCATCAGCTGCGACGGTGAATCGTCGACAATCAGGATGCGTGCCATGTGTGTTCCCCACTACCTTGTTTCCCCAAGATGGGGCGAGTGTAGTGCCGGTCCGGTATGAAGGTGAAGCCGCGCGCGGCCCGGACCTGGCGCGGCCTGTGCCGGATCAGTCGATTTTCACCACCGTGCGGCCGAAGGACCTGCCGCCCAGCATGGTCGCGAAAACATCGGGCAGATCGGCCAGCCCGGCTTCGCGGGTGCAGATCGTCTCCAGCTGGCGCGGTTTCCAGTCATCGCCCAGGTGCTGCCAGACCTGCTGGCGGATATCGCGCGCGGTGCCGGCCGAAGCCACGCCCAGCAACGACACACCACGGATGATGAACGGCATCACCGTCATTGCCAGGTCACCGGAGGCGGCCAGTCCGGCCGAGGCGACGTTGCCGTAAGGCGCGGTCTGCGCGAGCAGGCTGACCAGCATCGACCCGCCGACATTGTCCAGGCCGCCACCGAAACGCGCCGATTCCATCGGCCGGGTGGTGGCCAGTGCATCGCGGCCCAGTACCTGGCTGGCGCCGAGCGTGGTCAGGTAATCCACCGCCTCGGCCTTGCCGCTGATCGCATGCACCTCGAAACCGGCGCGGCTGAAGATATCCACCGCCAGCGAACCGACCCCGCCGGTGGCGCCGGTCACCGCCAGTGGGCCGTGTGCGGGCGACTGGCGATTCTCCTTCATCCGCAGCAGCGCCAGCGCGGCGGTGAAACCGGCCGTGCCCAGCACCATCGACTCGCGCAGCGACAGCCCGGCGGGCAGCGGGATCACCCACTTCGATTCCAGCCGTACGTAGTGGCTGTAGCCGCCATCACGGGTTTCGCTCAGGCCGCAGCCGGTGGTGAGGACGTGGTCGCCCTCGCGGAAGGCGGGATCGGTGGAGGCCACCACTTCACCGGCCACGTCGATGCCGCCAATCAGCGGAAAGCGGCGCAGGATCTTGCCCTTGCCGGTACCGGCCAGCGCGTCCTTGTAGTTGACCGAGGACCAGCGGGCGCGGATCACCACCTCGCCGGGACTGAGCTGGTCCAGCGTGACCTGCTCCAGGCCACTGCGGTAGCCGGAATCGTCGTTGTGGATGCGGAAGGCGGGAAACGGGCTGTTTACGGACATGTCTGGGCCTGCGTTGCAACGGGGGCTGTCAAAGATAGCGGTTGGGAAACGCCGGGTCTGCCCTATATCTGTATCCAGGCGTGCTGTCGTGGGCGCCTGCCGGGGAGCGGAAAGCAGGTCCGCCGCGGATGAGACATCCGCCCGGGCACCATTGCGGAACCAATTCGTGCCGATTCGGGTTGAATCGCACGTGTGCTGATCCGGTCAAGGGCCTGCCTTGTTAGAATCCGGATTCGATTTTTGATGGCTGGTAGTTGCGGGCACTCCGCCGCCGGCCCTGACTGATGGAGCATGCATGGCCTGGAACATACCCGGCGGCAATGGCGGAAACCGCCCTGAGGGCAACCGCAAGCCACGCGGCGGCAATGGCGGAGGCTGGGGCGGTGGCGGCCTGCCCGGACCGCTGCGCGACCTGTTTGACGGCGGTGTCTGGCGCTGGGTGCTGGTGGCGGTGGCGTTGCTGGTGGTGTTCTCCAGCTTCCAGCTGATCGGCGAGCAGCAGCGTGGCGTGGTGCTGCGCTTCGGCCAGTTCTCGCGCATCCTGCAGCCGGGCCCGAACTTCAAGCTGCCGTGGCCGATCGAATCGGTGACCAAGATCAACGCCACCCAGATCAAGACCTTCAGCAGCAGCGTGCCGGTGCTGACCCGTGACGAGAACATCGTCAACGTCTCGGTCAACGTGCAGTACCGGGTGGACGATCCGCGCCTGTACCTGTTCGGCACCATCGATGGCGACCAGGTGCTGGAACAGTCGGCACAGAGCGCGGTGCGCGAGCAGGTCGGCCGTGCCGATCTCAATGCCGTGCTCAACAATCGTGGTCCGCTGGCCACCGTGGCCGAGCAGCGCCTGCAGGCTTCGCTCAAGGCCTACAACACCGGCCTGACCGTCACCGGCCTGACCCTGCCCGACGCGCGTCCGCCGGAAGAAGTGAAGCCGGCGTTCGACGAGGTCAACGGTGCCCAGCAGGTCAAGGAGCGGCTGATCAACGAGGCCCAGGCCTACGCCGCCAAGGTGGTGCCCGAAGCGCGCGGCCAGGCCTCGCGCGCCCGTACCACCGCCGAAGGTTACAAGCAGGCCAGCGTGGCCCGCGCCGAGGGTGATGCACGCCGCTTCAGCCTGTTGCAGGCCGAATACAAAAACGCGCCGGAAGTCACCCGCAAGCGCCTGTGGCTGGAAACCGTGGAGCAGGTGCTGGCCGAGAACCGCAAGGTCATCGGCGGCGATGGCCGCCAGCTGATCTACGTGCCGATGCCGGCCGATGCCGGCAAGACGGCCAATGCACCGCAGCTGACCCCGGAAATGGTGGTGCCGGCACTGCCGTCGGCCACCGGCAATATCCGCAACGTGGACCGTACGGTCACGCGCTCGGCAAATCGTGAGGAGGCCGGTCGATGAAAAATTCGTTTGGTATCGGCCTGCTGGTCGTGGTGCTGCTGGGCCTGCTCGGCTCGGTCTACGTGGTGCGTGAAGACCAGACCGCGATGGTGCTGAACCTGGGCAAGGTGGTGCGTTCGGACATCAAGCCGGGCCTGCATTTCAAGGTGCCGCTGGTGGAGACGGTGCGGGTGTTCGACCGCCGCTTCCAGGTGCTGGACACCGCCCCGGCGCGTTACTTCACCGCCGAGCAGAAGGACGTCAGCGTCGACTTCTTCGCCATCGGCTACATCTCCGATGTGCGCTCGTACTACCGCGCCACCGGCGGCGACGGCAAGGTCGCCAACGCCCGTCTGGCACCGATCATCACCGACTCGCTGCGCAACCAGATCAACTCGCGCACGCTGCAGCAGCTGGTGTCCGGCGACCGCAGCGAGTTGATCGCCAACCAGCTGACCGGCATCAACGAGGCGGTGAAGACCCTGGGCATGCAGATCATCGACCTGCGCATCAAGCAGATCGACCTGCCGACCGACAGCCAGGTCATCACCGACGTGTACGAGCGCATGCGCGCCCAGCGCAAGCAGGAGGCCGCCAAGCTGCGCGCCGAAGGCGAGGAGCAGTCGCTGACCATCCGCGCCCAGGCCGACCGCGAGAGCACGGTGATCGTGGCCGAGGCCGAGCGTGATGCGCAGCAGCTGCGCGGTGAGGGCGATGCGCAGGCCGCGGCGATCTACGGCAAGGCCGGTTCGGCCGATCCGAGCTTCTATGCGTTCTATCGCAGCCTCGAGGCCTATCGCGGCTCGATGACCGACGGCAACGGCGTGATCGTGCTCGACAAGAACGACCCGTTCCTGCAGTACATGAAGAGCGATCGCTGAGGCGGTTGACCACGCGTCACCCTGACGGGGATCGGGCATTGCCCGGTCCCCGTTTCATTCCGGGCGAAGGAAGAGACGATGAAAGACCTGTTGGCTGCCCTGTGTCTGGTGGCGGTGATCGAGGGGCTGTTCCTGTTTGCCGCCCCGGCGGCGTGGAAGCGCATGGCCGAACAGCTGCTGGACGCCCCGTTGCCGGTGTTGCGGCGGATGGGCGGTATCGCGCTGGCCGTGGGGCTGGCGCTGCTGTGGTGGCTGCGACACTGAACCGTCACCGGCCGTCGCGGTCATCCTGAATGTGCAGGGGTGGCTGTTGCGCTGCAAAACCCGGATAATCCAGAAAAGCCGGCCGGGCGAGTCCCGTCCGGCTTTTTCCGTGTATGGCTCCGAGGCTTGCCGGTACTCCCCGATGGAGTGCCACGATGGTGACTCCGGTGCGCTGCACGATCCCGTCCGCGGCCCCGATGGCCGCAGCAAATTCAGGAGTCACCCGTCATGGGTCAATCAGTTGTTGTTCTCGGCGCCCAGTGGGGCGATGAAGGCAAGGGCAAGATCGTCGATCTGCTGACCGAGGAAATCGGCGCAGTCGTGCGTTTCCAGGGCGGCCACAATGCCGGCCATACCCTGGTCATCAACGGCAAGAAGACCGTCCTGCACCTGATTCCGTCCGGCATCCTGCGCGATGACGCGCTGTGTCTGATCGGCAATGGCGTGGTGATTTCCCCGGCCGCGCTGAAGAAGGAAATCGAAGAGCTGGAAGCGGCCGGCGTGGAAGTGCGTTCGCGCCTGAAGATCTCCCCGGCCGCGCCGCTGATCATGCCGTACCACATCGCGCTGGATCAGGCCCGCGAGAAGGCTGCCGGCGGCAAGGCCATCGGCACCACCGGTCGCGGCATCGGTCCGGCCTATGAAGACAAGGTGGCGCGTCGCGGCATCCGCATCGCCGACCTGCACTATCCCGAACAGCTGGCCGAAAAGCTCAAGGCCGCGCTGGATTACCACAACTTCGTGCTGACCCAGTACCTGGGCGTGGAAGCGGTGGGTTTCGACACCGTCTATGCCGAAATGCTGGCGTTCGGCGAATACGTCGAGCCGATGAAGTCCGATGTCGCCGGCATCTGCCACGACCTGCGCAAGCAGGGCAAGCGCGTGCTGTTCGAAGGCGCGCAGGGCGCGCTGCTGGACATCGACCACGGCACCTATCCGTACGTCACCAGTTCCAACACCACCGTCGGCGGCGCGCTGGCCGGTGCCGGCGTGGGCGCCGATGCGATCGACTACGTGCTGGGTATCGCCAAGGCCTATGCCACCCGCGTCGGCGGCGGCCCGTTCCCGACCGAGCTGGACGACGAGATCGGCCAGGGCATCCGTGACCGCGGTGCCGAGTACGGCGCTTCCACCGGCCGTCCGCGCCGTTGCGGCTGGATGGACATCGTCGCGCTCAAGCGCGCCGTGGCCATCAACGGCATCTCCGGCCTGTGCATCACCAAGCTGGACGTGCTCGACGGCATGGAGAAGCTCAAGGTCTGCATCGCCTACGAATACCGTGGCAAGCGTACCGAGTACGCGCCGCTGGACGCGCAGGGCTGGGAAGAGTGCACGCCGGTGTATCTGGAATTCCCGGGCTGGAGCGAGAACACCCACGGCATCACCGAGTGGGACAAGCTGCCGCCGGCCGCCCGCGCCTACCTGCGCGCGCTGGAAGAGCTGGCCGGTTGTCCGATCTCGATCGTGTCGACCGGTCCGGACCGCGACCACACCATGATCCTGAAGGATCTGTGGGGTTGAGCCACCGCGCTGTCGCTGCATGAGGAAAGGCCCCGCACTGCGGGGCCTTTCTGTTTGCGGAGGCGCATGCTCTGCGACATCGCCATTCTCGATTACCTGCAGGCTCGCAACTCTCTGGTGGCGGGTCTGGGTGATCCGGCCTATGTGCTGCTCTTCAGCATGGGCGGAGTGCCGGCGGCGGGGTGATCCGGCTCAGGGCTGGTCAAGTGGCGTGCCGTTGATGCGGCGCTCGACAATCTCCAGAAGGGTCGGGGTGCTGACTCCGAACGAGCCGGCCTGGCCCGCATCAAAGGCCTCGCGCCATTGTGCGTAGCCCTGCAGATAGGCGGGATCCGGCTGCCGCTCCCCGACAAAACGCAACTGGCTGCGCTCCAGCGTCTGCGCGGTGACCGGCGCGTGGGCAAGCCGGGTCATGTAGCCGCCGGGCAGGCCGGGGTGACGGATTTTCAGGCCATCGAAGGTGACGTGGTAGATGTTGCCGCCGCCGAGCGGATGCTGGTCGATACGGTTGATCAGCAGTGTCGGCTGTTCATCGTCGTGGCGGCCCTTGCAGGCCCAGAGCTGGCCGACGGCATAAGCGGCGGGAGCAGGCAGGTGGGGCATCGTCGTAGTCCAGTGGGGCAGCCTGCGATGATGCATGCCTGCCGCCGCGGTGATGTTGCGCAATCCGGCCGCATGCGGGTGCTCAGTCTTTGCTGTCGCCGGATGATTTCCGTCCGCTGCCGGATTTCTTGCCGCCACCGTCCTGCTTGTTGACGGTGGCCCAGGCGATGCGCTGGGCAGTCGAAGTGCCTGTGCCGCGCGCCTTCTCGCTCTTTTCGATGTGCTCCGCCTGACGCTTCTGCTTGTCGGTATAGCTGGATTTGTCGCCTTGGCTCATGACCTGGCCTGCGTGGTGTGGGGGCTTGCAGATATAGGCCGCGCCATGCGGGAGGAGCGTGAAGCGCCGGGCAAGGTACGCCGTGCTGATCCGGTTCCGGGTGGAAGGACCCGTCGCGGGAGGTTGGCTAGAATGCGGCCACTGCACCGCGCCGGATCCTGCTTGATGCGTATCGACCCTAGCGAAATCGAAGCCCTGTTCGACGCGATTCCCAGCGTGCTGTTCTTCGCCAAGGACGGGGAAGGGCGTTACACCCACGTCAACATGACGATGATGCAGCGGCTGGGGGTGAAGTCGCGCAGCGAGGTGATCGGCAGGCGCGCCGATGAGCTGTACCCGGCGGGCATGAGCGAGGCCTATGTCGCGCAGGACGAACGGGTGCTGGCCGGTGAGATCATCGAAAACGTGATGGAGCTGCAGCTGTTCGCCAACCGCCAGCCCGGCTGGTGCCTGACCTGCAAGCGGCCGATCGTGGAGAACGGAAAGATCGTCGGCCTGATCGGCATCTCGCGCGATCTTGGCCAGCGCGGCGGGCTGGAATCGCAGTACGAGCCGTTGCGGCTGGCGCTGGACTATCTCAATACGCACTATGCCGAGAACGTGCGCATGCAGACCCTGCTGGACATCACCGGGTTCTCGCTGTCCAAGCTGGAGCGCAGCTTCCGCAAGGTGTTCCAGATGACCCCGCAGCAGGTGCTTACCCGTTTGCGCATCCAGATCGCGCTGCATCTGCTGCATGGCGATGACAGTGTCGCCAGCATCGGCCAGGCCTGCGGCTTCACCGACCAGAGCGCGTTTGCCCGCAAGTTCAAGGCCGAGGTCGGCATGTCGCCACGGCAGTACCGGGCGCTGATCGCCGAGCGTGCGCAGGCTGGCGAGAACATGGAAGCCTGAAAAGTGGAAACCCCGCCGAAGCGGGGTTTCCTGTTTACTCATGCCCGAGCCTGTGACGGTCAGGCTTCGACTTCATCCTTGTACGCATCCACCGGGATGCAGGCGCACATGATGTTCTTGTCGCCGTAGACGTTGTCCACGCGTGCCACCGGCGGCCAGTACTTCTGCAGCTTGAGCGAGGGCAGCGGGAAGGCGGCCAGTTCACGCGGGTAGGCGTGGGTCCACTCGCTGGCCGAGACCTGGGTGGCGGTGTGCGGGGCGTGCTTGAGCGGGTTGTCCTCGCGGTCCAGCTTGCCGTCTTCGATGGCCTGGATCTCCTCGCGGATCTGGATCATCGCGTCGATGAAGCGGTCCAGCTCGTGCTGCGATTCGCTCTCGGTCGGCTCGACCATCAGCGTGCCGGCGACCGGGAAGCTCAGGGTCGGGGCGTGGAAGCCGAAGTCGATCAGGCGCTTGGCCACGTCCTCGGCGCCGATGCCGGAGGTCTTTTCCAGCGGCCGCAGGTCGAGGATGCACTCATGCGCCACCAGGCCGTTGCGACCGGTGTACAGCGTCCTGTAGTGCGTAGCCAGACGGGTGGCGATGTAGTTGGCGTTGAGCAGCGCCACCTGGGTGGCCTTGCGCAGGCCGGCGGTGCCCATCAGGGTGATGTACATCCAGCTGATCGGCAGGATCGAGGCGCTGCCGAAGGTGGCGGCCGAAACCATGGCACCGTTGCCGACGCCCTGCGTGTGCAGGCCGTCCTTGACCAGTGCGCCGGGCAGGAACGGCGCCAGGTGCGACTTCACCGCACACGGGCCAACGCCCGGGCCGCCGCCGCCGTGCGGGATGCAGAAGGTCTTGTGCAGGTTCAGGTGCGACACGTCCGAGCCCCACTTGCCGGGCTTGGCCACGCCGACCAGGGCGTTCATGTTGGCGCCGTCGGTGTACACCTGACCGCCGTGCTGGTGGATGATCTCGCAGATCTCGACCACTTCCTCCTCGAACACGCCGTGCGTGGACGGGTAGGTGATCATGATCGCGGCCAGGCGGTCGCTGTACTTCTCGGCGTTGGCGCGGATGTCCTCGACATCGACGTTGCCGTTGGCATCGGTCTTGGTGACCACGACCTTCATGCCGCACATCTGCGCCGAGGCCGGGTTGGTGCCGTGCGCCGAATCCGGAATCAGGCAGATGTCGCGATGGCCTTCGCCGCGCGACTGGTGGTACGCGCGGATCGCCAGCAGGCCGGCGTATTCGCCCTGCGCGCCGGAGTTGGGCTGCAGGCTCACCGCGTCATAGCCGGTGCATTCCACCAGCATCGCCTCCAGCCCGTCGATCAGCTCCTTGTAGCCCTGCGCCTGCTCGGCCGGGGCCAGCGGATGGATGTTGGCGAATTCCGGCCAGGTGATCGGAATCATCTCGGCGGTGGCGTTGAGCTTCATGGTGCAGCTGCCCAGCGGGATCATCGTGCGATCCATCGCCAGGTCCTTGTCGGCCAGCGAACGCAGGTAGCGCAGCATCTCGTGCTCGCTGTGGTGCGTGTTGAACACCGGGTGGGTCAGGAACGCGCTGGTACGCAGCAGCGCGGTCGGCAGCGCATCGGCGGTGCTGGCGTCGAGCGCTTCCACATCGACGCTGGCGCCGAACAGCTGGCTGAGGGCGACGATGTCGGCGCGGGTGGCGGTTTCGTCCAGGCTGATGCCGACCGCGCCGGCATCGATCACGCGCAGGTTGTAACCGGCAGCCACGGCCTTGGCCTGCAGCGCGGCGGCATCAACGCCGGTGATGTGCAGGGTGTCGAAGAAGTCGTTGCCTACAGCCACGCCAGCATTACGCAGCGCGGCGGCGAGGATCGCGGCCAGGCGGTGGGTGCGGCGGGCGATGCGCAGCAGGCCCTGCGGGCCGTGGTAGACGGCGTACATCGAGGCCATCACCGCCAGCAGCACCTGTGCGGTGCAGATGTTGGAAGTGGCCTTCTCACGGCGGATGTGCTGCTCGCGGGTCTGCAGGGTCAGGCGGTAGGCCGGCTTGCCTTCGGCATCGATCGACACACCGATCAGGCGGCCCGGCATCGAGCGCTTGTAGGCGTCACGGCAGGCCATGAACGCGGCGTGCGGGCCACCGAAACCGAACGGCACGCCGAAGCGCTGGCTGTTGCCGACCACGATGTCCGCACCCCATTCACCCGGAGCGGCGATCAGGGTCAGCGCCAGCAGGTCGGTGGCCACCGCCACCAGGCCCTGGCGGGCATGTACGGCATCGGCCAGCGCCTTGTGGTCGCCGATATGGCCGGTGGTGTCCGGGTACTGCAGCAGCACGCCGAACGAATCGACCGTCATCGCTTCAGCCGGCGTGCCGACCTGCAGCTCGATGCCCATCGGCTCGGCGCGGGTGCGCAGCAGTTCCAGCGTCTGCGGGTGCACGGTGTCATGCACGAAGAACAGGTTGGACTTGGACTTGGCCGAACGCTTGGCCAGGGTCATCGCTTCGGCCGCAGCGGTGGCTTCGTCCAGCAGCGAGGCGTTGGCGATCTCCATGCCGGTCAGGTCGGCGCACAGGGTCTGGAAGTTGATCAGCGCTTCCATGCGGCCCTGCGAGATTTCCGCCTGGTACGGGGTGTAGGCGGTGTACCAGGCCGGGTTTTCCAGGATGTTGCGCAGGATCACGTTCGGCGTGTGGGTGCCGTAATAGCCCTGGCCGATGAAGCTGCGCAGCACGGTGTTCTTGCCGGCGATGGCGCGGATCTTGGCCAGCGCTTCCACTTCGGTCAGTGATTCGGGCAGCGCCAGCGGCGCCGGCGACTTGATCGAACCCGGCACGATGGCGTCGGTCAACGCATCAAGCGAGTCGTGGCCGACCACGCGCAGCATCTGCACGATTTCGGCATCGTCGGGGCCGATGTGGCGGTCGACGAAGGCGGAGGAATGTTCGAGTTCGCGCAGCGAAGAGGTGTTCTGGGTCATGGCTGACATCCGGAGAAGGCGTGCGGGCAGAGGCGGGGTGGCAAGGCCGGCACCGGCAGGCCGCAGCACCGCCAAGGCGGCACTACAACCGGCAGACCGGTGGTCTGTCTTGCGCCCCTCTGTCCTTTTGCCTGAGAGTTTGGAAGCGCCGCGACGAGGATCGTGCGCTTCTTGCCCCTTCGGCGCCGGTAGTTACCGGTCTCTCCAGAGTTTTGTTGCAGGTGGTATCGGGCCTGAGCGATTTACGGGCGTTTGCGCCTTCGGCAGCGGGGTCAGCCGCTTCTCCCACCGTGTTGCATGCAGCGCGGCAATTATAGCCCGGGGCAGGCCGACGTACCGGCCTGGATTACCATCGGCAGCCCGGTTTCGGGACCGCGCGCCGCATGTGGCGGCCGGGAAGGTCTGGTTCCGCTGAACGAAGCGCCTCCGGGCCTGTATCGTGATTGCCCATGGCCGTGCCGCAGCCTCCGCTGCCCGGCCCTGTTCAGCTGAATATCCCTCCTGCAGCGGCCTTGTGCCGGTGCGTTTTCCGGTTGTTGGAACCCATGCAAGCAAGCAAGCAGGTCTCGCTGCGCCGTATCGCCCTGCTGGTGGGCGGATTGTCGATGTTCGGTCCGTTCGCGATCGATGCGGTGTTCCCGGCCTTTCCGCACATCGGCGCCGATATGGGCGCCGACAAACTGGCCATGCAGCAGGTCATCAGCGTCTATCTGCTGGCCTACGCCTTGATGAGCCTGCTGCACGGCGCGCTGTCCGATGCGCTGGGCCGCAAGCGGGTGATCCTGGCCGGGCTGGCGGTATTCATCGGCGCCTCCATCGGCTGCGCGCTGGCCACCGACATGGCCACGCTGCTGCTGTTCCGCGGCCTGCAGGGGCTGTCGGCCGGTGTGGGCTACATCATCGGCCGCGCGGTGATCCGCGATCTGTACGACGGCGACGACGCGCAGCGGTTGATGAGCCAGGTGTCGATGATCTTCTCCATCGCCCCGGCCATCGCCCCGATCATCGGTGGCTGGCTGCTGGGCTGGACCCACTGGCAGGGCATCTTCTGGTTTCTGGTCGCGTTCTCCACGGTGCTGCTGCTGATCACGATGATCTGGCTGCCGGAAACCCATCCCCCGCAGCTGCGGCTGTCGCTGCATCCGGGCCGGCTGCTGCGCGATTACATCGGCATCGCCCGCAACCCGCGTTTCCTGAGATTGGCCGCGGCCGGCTCGCTCGGTTTCGGCGGGTTGTTCCTGTATATCGCCTCGGCACCGGCCTTCATCCTGGACCTGCTGCACCTGAACGAGCGCCAGTTCGCGTGGCTGTTCATTCCCACCATCGGCGGCATGGCGCTGGGTGCCTACGCTTCCGGGCGCGCGGCCGGACGCATGGACGGCGCGCGTGCGGTGCGCATCGGCTATGGCTGCATCGCCGTGGCCACCGTGTACAACATCGGCTACAACGCGCTGGCGCCGCAGATGAGCGTGCCGTGGGCGGTGCTGGCGTTGCCGCTGACCTCCTTCGGCGTGGCGTTGATCTTCCCGATCCTGAGCCTGGCGATCCTGGACATGTACCCGCGCCAGCGCGGCACCGCCTCCTCGATGCAGGCCTTCACCACGCTGCTGACCAACTCCGTCATCGCCGGCATGCTGTCGCCGCTGCTCAGCCGCAGCGGGCTGTGGCTGGCCATCGGTGCCGGGCTGTTCGCCGTCGCCAGCGGTATCGCCTGGAAATGGGAACGCCGCAGCCTGCGCGCACAGCGTGCGGCCACCCGATCCTGAGGCCGCGACCGCGCCGTCACCCCGATAGGGGACAATAGCCGTGCCGCCATCACCGGCGACCGTTCAAGAGCACACACCGATGTCGATCCAATCCAAGGGCCGCCGCGAGGCGAAGAAGAAGCTGGCCGAGCGCGAGCGCAACCAGGCCGCCGCCAATCCCGAACCCAAGGCCAACGTCGAGCCGCATGCCGAACTGCGCGATGAGCACCGCACGCTGCTGGCCGGCATCGTCCGCCGTGATGGTGAATGGGTGCTGGGCATGGACGGCAAGATCGCCGGCGAAACCCCCAGCGCCGCGCGGGTGCTGGCGCTGATCATGCAGGCGGCCGAATGGCACGAGAACAACAACACTCCGGTGCGGCTGATGTATTCGGACGCATTGAAGGATGCCGCCCACGCCGAGGCGGCGGCGCAGGGCATCGACTTCGACACCTGGAAGCGCAACCTCGCCGTGGAGCTGGGGATCGGCAACCGGGATGCGGTCACCGCGCATTGAGCCGGGTGCACGGGTGAAACCGGACATGACAAGGGCGCTGAAGGGCGCCTTTGTCATGTCCGGGGCCAGCTGATGAAGTCGACTCCTCTGCAAGGTATGGGCTACGGCCGGCAAGAGGCTTCAGCTGCTGCCGGCCGTGTGGTCTCAATCCAGCTTGAACTCGATGGGCACCAGGCCCCAAGCCTGCACCGGCCGCCCGTGGTCGCTGGCCGGCTGGAACTTCCATTGGCGCAGCACCTGGCGGCGGGCGGCATTGTCCAGGCTGCGGTTGCCGCTGCCGCGTTCCACGCTCACCTGCACGGGCGAGCCATCCACGTCCACCAGCACGCGCAGGATCACCGTGCCCTGCGCGTTGGCCAGCAGGGCTTCACGCGGATAGGCCGGTGCCGGTGCGCGCAGGTAGCGCAGCTCCACTCCTTCCGGTGCGGTGCCGATGGTGGTTGTGCTGGAGGGGGTGTTGTCGGGCGCTGCGGCGATATCTGCCGGCGGTGCGATCACGGCTTCGACCGCGAACACCGGCATCGGCGCGGTTTCCACCGCCAGCGGCAACGCCGGTGGCCGCGCGGGAGCGGGGGGCGAGGTCGTGAGCACCGCTTCCGGGGGGGATGGGGGAGGCGGTGGCAGTACCCGAGGCTCAGGAATCTGCCAGCGCGGCTCCTGTGCCGCAGTGGTGCGGATGGGGGTCTGCGACAGCGGGACCAGCAGCAATCCCAGCGCCAGGGCATGCAGTGCGATGGCGGTGCTGTAGGCGAAGATGCGGGACGGCTCGAACGGGACAGACGTGACGCGATGCTGCGTGCGGACCATGTTCCACCTCCATGCGTGGCGTGTGACGGATGACAACGCGCGGTACTGCAGGACGGGGTTGCAGGCTCCCGGCCTGCAGTTGCAGTGCGCCTGCAAAACCGGATCACGGCAAGAGGGGGCGAGGGTGGCGGTTAAGCGGCGGACAGCTTCGCTCCCGCACCGGGACGATTTCCGTGGCGTGGATGCATGGCGCCTGCGCGGTGGCGGCACCGCCGGATCCACAAATGACAACGGCACCCGAAGGTGCCGTTGCCGGTGCTGCGCCGGGTGTGGATCAGCGGCCCAGTTCGAACACCACGTCCAGATTCACCGAGACGGTGGTTTCGCCGGGCGATACCGCGGTATCCATTTCCATCTTGGCGCTGCGGCTGGCCATGGCCATCATCGGCATCGGCCGGAAGCCGCCCTGGCTGCCTTCGGAGATGCTGACGATGCGGCGTACGCGCAGGCCCAGCGACTTTGCATAGGTCTCGGCGCGGGCCTGGGCCTTCTTCAGCGCGGCCAGCCGGGCTTCGTCATAGACCGGCTCGGGCTGGTCGATCTCGAAGCTGGGGCCGTTGATCTGGTTGGCCCCCTGCGCGGCCAGGCTGTCGAGCACCTTGCCCAGCTTGGTGATGTCGCGCACCTTCAGGCTGACCGTGTTGCTGGCCTGGTAGCCGGTGATCTTCGGCGCCTCGTTCTCGGCGTAGCGGTACTGCGGGCTGAGGTTGATGCCGCTGGTCTGGATGTCGCGCTCGGCAATGCCGGCGGCCTTGATCGCGGCCATCACCTTGTCCATCTGCACCGCGTTCTCGCGCATGGCGGTGTTGCCGTCCACGGCCTGGGTGACCACGCCGGCCGACAGCGTGGCCACGTCGGGCACGCGGCGGGCCTCGGCCTGGGCGGAGATGTTGAGCAGGGTGGCATCACTGGCCTGGGTGGCCGGGATGGTCTGGGCGTGGGCGGTCATCGGAACTCCCGGGACGAGGAACAGGGCCAGCAGCAGCGGGGCAAGGGGGGTACGGCGCATGGGAACCTCCTGGTGGATCGTGAAAGTGGACACAGGGCGATGAACGGGTGGTGAGTCGTGACGGGGTTGGCGCTGCATTGCCGGCTTTGCCGATCATTCAGTCAGGTGCCGCGGGTTATGCTTTCGCGATGCTCTATCTTGCCTCCCGCTCGCCCCGCCGCAACGAACTTCTCGGCCGTCTTGACGTGGTTTTCCGTGCCCTGGATCTGGACGTGCCCGAAATCCGGGGGGCACAGGAGTCGCCTGCAGCCTATGTGCAACGGGTGGCGCTGGACAAGGCGCGCGCCGGTCTGGCGCTGGTGGCGCATGACCCGGATGCGGTGGTGCTGGGTTCGGACACCGAGGTGGTGCTGGGCGACCGGGTCTACGGCAAGCCGGTGGACGCGGCCGATGCGGCGGCGATGCTGGCATCGCTGGCCGGGCGCACGCATGAGGTGATCACCGCGGTGGCACTGGTCGCCCACGGGCGCGAACAGGTGCAGGTGGTGCGCTCGCAGGTGACCTTCGCGGCGATGACACAGGCGCAGATCGCCGCCTATGTGGCGACGGGTGAACCGATGGGCAAGGCCGGCGGTTATGCCATCCAGGGGGCGGCGGAGCGCTTCATCAGCCATCTGGCCGGCAGCTATTCCGGAGTGATGGGGCTGCCGCTGCAACAGACAGGGGAACTGCTGCGCGGGTTTGGCGTGGTGGAAGATTCCATGGACAAGGGGGAATGAGGGAAGTGTCCGAAGAGATTCTGGTCAATGTCACCCCGCGCGAAACCCGCGTGGCGGTGATCGAGAACGGCATGCTGCAGGAGCTGCACATCGAGCGCGGCTGGCGCCGGGGTGTGGTCGGCAACATCTACAAGGGCAAGGTGCAGCGGGTGATGCCGGGCATGCAGGCGGCCTTCGTCGAGGTGGGGCTGGAGCGCGCCGCGTTCCTGCACGCCAACGACGTGGTGCGGCCGGCGCCGGTGGTGGCCGACACCGATGAAACCGCAACCAGCCTGCCGCTGCCCTCCTCGGTGCCGATCGTGGAGCTGCTGCGCGACGGCCAGGACGTGGTGGTGCAGGTGGTCAAGGACCCGATCGGGACCAAGGGCGCGCGCCTGACCACGCAGATCAGCATTCCCTCGCGCTACCTGGTGCTGCTGCCGCAGTCGAAGATGGTCGGCGTGTCGGCGCGCATCGAGGACGAAACCGAGCGCGCGCGGCTGAAGTCGCTGGTCACCGAAATCTCCGCCCAGTACGGCGGTTACGGCTACATCGTGCGCACCAATGCCGAAGGCCAGCCGGCCGAGGCGCTGGCCGAGGACATCTCCTACCTGTCACGGGTGTGGGCGGTGGTCGAGCGCCGCGGCCGCGAGGCGCCGCCGTGCAGCATCATCTACGAGGACCTGAGCCTGCCGCTGCGTTCGGTGCGCGACCTGATCCGCAAGGACGTGGACAAGGTCAAGGTCGACTCCAAGGAAACCTTCACCCAGCTGCAGGCCTTCGTCGCCAAGTACATGCCGGTGCTGGGCGAGAAACTGGAACTGTATGCCGGTGACCGGCCGATCTTCGACATGTTCGGCGTGGAGGACGAGATCGGCCGCGCGCTGGACAAGCAGGTGCCGCTCAAGTCCGGCGGCTACCTGGTGATCGACCAGACCGAGGCGATGACCACCATCGATGTGAATACCGGTTCGTTCATCGGCCAGCGCAATCTGGAAGAGACCGTGTTCCGCACCAACCTGGAGGCGGCGCAGGCGGTGGCGCGGCAGCTGCGGCTGCGCAACCTGGGCGGCATCATCATCATCGACTTCATCGACATGGATGACGCCGAGCACCGCCGCCAGGTGCTGCGCACGCTGGAAAAGGCGCTGGCCCGCGACCATGCCAAGACCACCGTCTACGATTTCTCGCCGCTGGGGCTGGTGGAGATGACCCGCAAGCGCACGGTCGAGAGCCTGGAGCGGCAGCTGTCGGAAACCTGCCCGCAGTGCAGTGGCCGCGGCAGCATCAAGACCACCGAAACGGTGACCTACGAGATCTTCCGCGAGATCACCCGTGCCGTGCGGCTGTTCGAATCGGCGCGGCTGCTGGTGATCGCCTCCAGCAAGGTGGTGGCGCGCATTACCGACGAGGAATCGGCGGCGGTGGCCGAGCTGGAGGAGTTCCTCGGCAAGAGCATCCATTTCCAGGCCGACGACCAGTACCTGCAGGAGCAGTTCGATGTCGTGCTGCTTTGATTTTCCCGCCCTGGCGGTATGACCAGCCTGCTGCGCCACCGCCTGCGCCGTCTGCGCCGCCATGTGCTGTACGCACTGGCGGTGCTGCTGGTGGGCGTGGCGCTGCTGGTTGGTGGTTTCAGCCAGTTGCTGCCGATGGTGCAGGCGCACCCGGACAAGGTGGCGGCATGGCTGAGTGAGCGCGCCGGGCAGCCGGTGGCGTTCGATCATCTGGCCACGCGCTGGACCCGGCGTGGCCCGCTGCTGCAACTTGATGGGCTGCGTATCGGCCAGGGTGAAGGTGTGCGGATCGGCCAGGCCGAGGTGCTGGTGGCGCTGTATTCGGGACTGTTCCCGGGCGCGCCGCTGACCGAGCTGCGCCTGCGCGGACTGGCGCTGACGCTGCAGCGCGATGACGCCGGCCGCTGGTCGGTGCGCGGCCTGCCCAGCAGCGGTGGCGGCGGCGATCCGCTGGAAACGCTGCGGCGGCTGGGCGAGCTGCAGGTGATCGATGGGCGCCTGCATATCGATGCGCCGTCGCTGAAACTGGCCACCGAGATTCCGCGTATCGACCTGCGCCTGCGCGTGGACGGTCAGCGCCTGCGCGCCGGGGCCAAGGGCTGGATCGATACCGGTGCGCCGCCGGTCACCGCGGTACTGGATTTCGACCGTCAGCAGGGCGATGGACAGGCATGGCTGGCGGCCGCACCGGCGGAGCTGTCGGCCTGGTCGCCGCTGCTGCACATCGCCGGGGTGAACCTGCGGCAGGGCCGCGGCACGGCGCAGGGATGGCTGCAGATGCGCGATACCCAAGTTGTGTCGGTGACCGTGGATGCCGACCTGGAGGAACTGCAACTGGCCGGCACGCCGTTTGCCGCTGCCGGTGCCGCACCGACCACGATGCTGGACAAGGTGCAGCTGCGCGCCCGTTGGGAACAGGCGGCTGGCGGCTGGCGGCTGGATGCGCCACGGCTGCGGATCGCTTCGGAGGGCAAGCAGCGTTCGCTCGATGGCCTGCTGCTTGCGGGAGGACGCGACTTCGCCCTGCATGGCCGCCAGATCGACGTGACCCCGCTGCTGCGGCTGGCCGCGCTCAGCGATCAGCTGGAGCCCGGGGTGCGGCAATGGCTGGACGGTGCCAGGCCCATGCTGCGGTTCTCGGATGTGAGCATCAGCGGCCGTGCCGGTGGAACCCTGCAGGGCCGTGGTGAACTGGAGGAAGCCGCATTCTCGGCCACTGGCGGCAGGCCGGGAGTCAGCGGATTGCGGGGGCATTTCGAAGGCGACGGGCAGGCGCTGGCGCTGACCCTGCGCCCGGACCACCGAGTCGATTTCAACTGGCCCAGCGGTTTCGGCGTTCTGCATGAGCTGCAACTGGACGGGCAACTGGTCGGCTGGCGTGAAGGCGACAGCTGGCAGGTGGGCACGCCGGCGCTGCGCGTACAGGGCACCGACTACGCCGCCAATGTGCGCGGCGGGCTGCGTTTCCAGGGCGACGGTACGCGCCCGTGGATCAGTCTGGCCGCCGAGCTGGACGATGTGCCGATGACCGCTGCCAAGCGTTTCTGGGTGCGCTCGAAAATGAGCGAGGCGGCGGTGGCGTGGCTGGATGCGGCACTGGTGGACGGCCATGTGCGCAATGGCATCGGGCTGGCGGTCGGCGATCTGGATGACTGGCCGTTCCATGGCCACAACGGCCGTTTCGAGGCGCGCGGGCATATCGATGACGGCACCATCCGTTTCGCTGACGACTGGCCGCTGATGGACGCGGTGGATGCCGATATCGCCTTCATCGCCAACGGTTTTGAACTGCACGGTCACGGCGGGCTGGCCGGGGTGAAGGTCGACCACTTCGAGGCCGGCATCGCCGATTTCGCCGAATCGCGGCTGCAGGTGGCCGCGCGGACCGCCACCGACAGCCGCGCGCTGCTGGCGATGCTGCGCAAGAGCCCGCTGCAGGCCCGCTATGGCGAAACCCTCGACAACCTGGTGGTCTCCGGTCCGGCGGCGGTGACGTTCGACCTGCAGCAGCCGTTGCGTGCCGGCCAGCCGGGGCAACTGGCCGGCGAGGTCGAACTGCAGGGAGCCAGCCTCGCCGACCGCCGCTGGGACCTGAAGTTCGACAATGTGCGCGGCAAGGCGGTTTATGGCGGCAATGGCTTCGACGCGCCGGCGCTGGCGGTCCGCCACAAGGAGCGTGACGGCGTGCTGACCCTGCGTGCCGGTGCGCCGGTGCGTGATCCGGCCAATGCGTTCGAGGCCGAACTGACCGCCGCACTCGGTGCCGGCGACCTGCTGGACCGCGCTCCCGAGCTGGACTGGCTGCGGCCGTATATCGATGGCGTCTCGCACTGGACCATCGGCGTGACCCTGCCGCTCATGCCCGCCGGCAGCCGGATCGAACCGCCGACGCGGCTGAGCCTGCGCTCGGACCTGCGCGGCACCCGCCTGCGCTTTCCGGCGCCGCTGGACAAGCCGGCCGATGAGGCACTGACCACCACGGTGTCGACGGCGCTGCCGCTGGGCAGTGGCCTCACCGAGGTCGCTTTCGGGCGCCGGCTGGCACTGGCTGCGCGTACCGCCAATGACAGCACCGGGGTACAGGTCACCCTGGGCAGCGACGTGGTCGATCGTGCTCCGCCTGCCGACGGGCTGGTGGTCAACGGCCGCACCACCACGCTGGATGCGCTGGAGTGGATCGGGCTGGCCCGCGGCGGTGGCGATGATGCCGGTAGCGCCGCGGCGTTGGCGCTGAAGGAGATCGATGTGCTGGCCGCGCGGCTGCTGCTGGTGGGTGGCCACTTCGAGCAGACCCGGTTGCGTTTGCGGCCGGGCACCGATGCCATCGCGGTGCAGCTGGAAGGGCCGTCACTGGCCGGTGACCTGCGGGTTCCCAACGCCCGTGGCGCGGCGGTTAGCGGGCAGCTGGCACGCGTGTTCTGGCAGTCGGCCGCGCCGGCAGGTGCGGCGGCCGAGCGCGACAGTCCGGAGCCGGCGGTCAATCCGGCCAACATCCCGCCGCTGGCGCTGGACATCGGTGAGCTGCGCTTCGGCAAGACGATGCTGGGGCACACCGTACTGCGGACCCGGCCGCTGGCCGACGGCTTGAAGATCGAGCAGCTGCAGTTCCGTGCCCCCAGACAGGCCATCGATGTCGAGGGGGAATGGCGCGGTATCGGTGCCCAGGCGCACACGCATGCGACAGTGCGGGTGGACAGCGAGAATCTCGGCGGGCTGATGGACAATCTCGGCTATGGCGGGCAGCTGCGCGGCGGGCAGGGGCAGGTGCGGCTGGATGCACGCTGGCCGGGGACGCCGCAGGGGTTCCAGCTGGCCGGGCTGGAAGGCTCGCTGACGGTGAACGCCCGCAACGGCCAGTTGCTGGAAGTCGAGCCGGGCGCAGGCCGGGTGCTGGGCCTGCTCAGCGTGGCGCAACTGCCGCGCCGGCTGATGCTCGATTTCCGCGATTTCTATTCCAAGGGTCTGGCGTTCAACCAGATCGAGGGCCAGGTCCATTTCGGTGATGGCCTGGCACGCACCGAACGGATCGCCATGGAGGGGCCGGCGGCGGATATCACCATCCGCGGGCAGGCCGACCTGCGCACCCAGCAGTTCGACCAGACCATCGATGTGAACCCGCGCTCGGGCAACCTGCTGACCGTCGTGGGAGCGGTGGCCGGCGGGCCGATCGGTGCCGCCGTGGGCGCGGCCGCCAACGCGGTGCTGGGCAAGCCGCTGGGCGAGATCGGTGCCAAGACCTACAAAGTGACCGGCCCGTGGAAAGACCCGACGGTGGACGTGGTCGGGCGCGAGCCCGCGCGCCTGCCGCCGCCCGTCATCGAGCCGCTCCCGGCCGGGTCGCCGTGAACCACCGCTGCGGCTTGCGAACCGCTGCCGCGCCCCCATCTGGAACGACATGACTGACAACACCCTGACGCTCGCCGAATCCCGCCTGCTGCTGCCCGCCGGACTGGACGCCAACCGCCTGGAACGCACCTTCGGCACCCTGCTGGGGCCGGGAATCGACTTTGGCGACCTGTATTTCCAGCACTCGCGGCGTGAGAGCTGGAGCGTGGAGGACGGTATCGTCAAGGACGGCGCCCATTCCATCGAACAGGGCGTGGGCGTGCGTGCGATCGCCGGCGAGAAGACCGGTTTCGCCTATTCCGACGACATCCAGCCGGCTGCGCTGCTGGCGGCGGCGCAATCGGCGCGGGCCATCTCCCGCGAAGGCGGGGCGCAGAACGTGCAGTCGCTGGTGCGCGGCAGCGGGCGGGCGCTGTACCCGGCGCTGGACCCGGTGGACAGCATCGGCAACGAAGCCAAGGTGCAGGTGCTCAAGCGCCTGGACCAGTACCTGCGTGCGGCCGACCCGCGCGTGCAGCAGGTGATGGTGAGCCTGTCCGGTGGCGTGGATACGGTGCTGATCGCGCGCAGCGACGGCGTGCTGGCGGCCGACGTGCGCCCGCTGGTGCGCCTGAACGTGCAGGTGATCGTCGAGCAGAACGGGCGGCGTGAATCCGGCTATGCCGGCGGCGGTGGCCGTTACAGCTACGAGGAACTGTTTGCCGGCGAGCGGCCGGAACGCTTCGCCCGCGAGGCGCTGCGCCAGGCGCTGGTCAATCTGGAAGCGATCCCGGCCCCGGCCGGCGTGATGCCGGTGGTGCTCGGCCCGGGCTGGCCGGGCGTGCTGCTGCACGAAGCGGTCGGCCACGGCCTGGAAGGCGACTTCAACCGCAAGGGCACCAGCGTCTACGCCGGCCGCATCGGCGAACGCGTGGCCTCAAAGGGCGTGACCATCGTCGATGACGGCACCTTGGATGGCCGTCGCGGTTCGCTCAACATCGACGACGAGGGCACTCCGACCCGGTGCACCACGCTGATCGAGGACGGCGTACTGGTCGGCTACATGCAGGACACGCTCAATGCGCGCCTGATGGGCGTGGCGCCGACCGGCAACGGCCGCCGTGAATCGTTCGCGCACATGACCATGCCGCGCATGACCAACACCTACATGCGCGCCGGCGAGCATGATCCGCAGGAAATGATCCGTTCGGTGAAAAAGGGCCTGTATGCAGTCAACTTCGGCGGCGGCCAGGTCGACATCACCAGCGGCAAGTACGTGTTCTCGGCGACCGAGGCCTATCTGATCGAGGACGGCAAAATCGGTGCGCCGGTGAAGGGCGCCACGCTGATCGGCAACGGCCCGGAAACCATGCAGAAGGTGCGCATGATCGGCAACGATCTGGCACTGGACGAAGGCGTGGGCATCTGCGGCAAGGATGGCCAGAGCGTACCGGTGGGCGTGGGCCAGCCGTCACTGCTGATCGACGGTCTCACCGTGGGTGGCACACAGGCGTGACCCGGCACCGGCTGGAATGACGGTACAGAGCAGCGACCGGGATCAGTGGCCGCTGCCCGTGGTGCGGCTTCAGGTTGCGTCGTCGAGATCATCGGCGTCATCGCCGATGTCTTCCGCTTCTGCCGCATCGCCGCCTGCGATCAGCGAGGGCTCCATCAGCTCGCGCAGTACCTGGAAGATCTCGCGGAACGCACGCGGCGGCTTGTTTTTCGCCTGCTCCGCCAACGCGTTGCGCACCAGCGTACGCAGCTGCTGGCGGTCACCGTCGGGAAATTCCTCCAGCAGTTCCGCCAGTGCGGCATCGCCTTCGGCCAGCAGGCGCTCGCGCCAGCGCTCGATGCGGTGCATCAGCGCCACCGAGCGCTTGGAGGTCGCGCTGTTGGCTTCCAGCGCGTCGCGGATCGCCTCCAGCGTGGCGTCTTCCTCGCGACGCATCTGTTTGGCCAGGAACGCCAGCTGGCGCTTGCGCGCACCGTGAGCGGTGATGCGCTTGCTGTATTCGATGTGCTCCAGCAGGTCTTCGGGAATGGGCAGGCGCGCCAGCTGGGCCGGGGTCAGCGACACCAGCGTTTCACCCAGCGCCAGCACCTCCAGTGCCTCGCGCCGGTTCTGGCTGCGGCTTTCACTGAAAAATTCACCGGTTTCTTCGTCGCGTCCGCGCATTGCCTTGTTACTCGATTAAAGTTCGTGTGTACCGCAGCCTGCTTTGGAAAGCCCTTCTCCCTCCGGAAGAGGGGTTGGGGTGAGGGGACGGGCGAAGCCGCGTGCAATCGAAGTGCGAGGCTTCGCCCGTTCCCTCATCCGGCGCTTCGCGCCACCTTCTCCCGAGGAGAGAAGGAAATCATCGGCTTCGGCTGGATTTTTGAAAGGATAAAGCATTGAACACCAACCCCACCGAAACCCAGGTCGCCGACGACAGCCTGCCGCGACTGGAACAACTGGCCGGCATCTCCCAGCGGTTGCTGGAGAAGGCCCGCGCGATGGGTGCCACGCAGGCCGAGGTCAGCTGCAGCGAAGAGCGCGGGCTGGATGTGAACGTGCGCCTGGGCGAGGTGGAGACGGTCGAATCCACCCATGACCGCGGCATTGCGGTGACGGTGTATTTCGGCCAGCGCAAGGGCAGTGCCAGTACCGCCGACCTGCAGGAATCCAGCCTGGAGGCGACCGTGGCGCAGGCCTGCGCGATCGCCCGGCATACCGAGGACGACCCGGCCGCCGGCCTGGCCGACGCCGGGCTGATGGCGACCGAATTTCCGGACCTGGACAGCTGGCACCCGTGGGCGCTCAGCGCCGGGGAAGCGGTGGATCTGGCGCTGGCCTGCGAAGCCGCCGGGCGCGGGGTCGACGGTCGCATCAGCAACTCCGATGGCGCCTCGGCGGCCACCGCGCAAAGCCTGTCGGTCTATGCCAACTCGCACGGCTTCATCGGCCGCGAGCGCAGCAGCCACCATTCCATCGGCTGCGCGCTGATCGCCGGGCAGGGCGATGGCATGCAGCGCGATGGCTGGTACACCAGCGCCATCGCCCGCGAGGATCTGGACGACCCCGCGGCGGTGGGCCGTCGCGCCGCCGAGCGCACGCTGGCGCGCCTGCAGCCGCGCTCGCTGCCGACCGGTCAGGTGCCGGTGCTGTTCGCGGCGGAAATGGCGCGCTCTCTGATCGGCCATCTGCTGGGCGCGGTATCCGGCGGTGCGCTGTACCGGCGTGCCAGCTTCCTGCTCGACAGTGCCGGCACGCAGCTGTTCCCGGACTGGTTCGGCATCGATGAGCGGCCGCTGCTCCGGCGCGGGCTGCGTTCCAGCGCGTTCGATGGCGAAGGCGTGGGCACGCGTGATTCGGCGCTGGTCAGCGGTGGCGTGCTGCAGCGCTACATCCTCGGCAGCTACTCGGCGCGCAGGCTGGGGCTGACGACCACCGCCAACGCCGGTGGCGTGCACAACCTGCAGGTGGCGGCCAATGCCGGCGACCGCGCTTCGCTGCTGGCGGGGATGGGCACCGGCCTGCTGGTGACCGAATTGATGGGGCAGGGTGTCAACGGCGTGACCGGCGACTACTCGCGCGGTGCGGCCGGCTTCTGGGTGGAGAACGGCCAGATCGCCTATCCGGTGGATGGCATCACCATTGCAGGCAATCTGAAACAGATGTTCGCCACAATCGAGGCGGTGGGCAGTGATGTCGATCCGCGCTCGCATATCGCGGTAGGCTCGATACTCGTCGGCAGGATGACGGTTGCCGGCGACGATTGACGTATCCTAGCGGGTCGGCGGATGGGACCGCTCCCGCTGCCGCTAACAGAAGACCAATTACAAGGATTTGGGGAAAACACCATGAGCGAATTCGAAAACATGACCACGCCGCCGCCGGCACCGACCGGTGCGCCGTCTGCCGAGGAGCGCCAGTGGGGCATGTTCGCCCACCTGGCCACGCTGGTCGGCATCATCATTCCTTTCGGCACGCTGCTCGGCCCGCTGGTGGTTTGGCTGATCAAGAAGGACACCATGCCGTTCGTGGATGACCAGGGCAAGGAAGCGCTGAACTTCAACATCACCGTGTTCATCGCGCTGGTGGTTTCGGGCATCCTGACGCTGGTGCTGATCGGCCTGCTGCTGCTGGTCGTTGTCGGTATCGCATGGCTGGTGCTGACCATCATGGCCGCCCTGGCTGCCAACAAGGGCGAAGCCTACCGTTATCCGTTCACCCTGCGTCTGATCAAGTAATCCGGCGCTGGTGTGAATGCAAAGGCCCGGGCAGCGATGCCCGGGCCTTTGTGTTTTCCGCAGCGTGCTTCGGCAGCAGTCAGTGCGAGCGCTGGATGGTCAGTTCCGCCAGCGCCGCCAGTGCCCTGGCGCGGAGGCCGAAGGGGGCGAGGGTGTCGTGCATTTCCCCGGCCAGTGCCGCCAGCCGCGCCTTGGCGCCGTCGATGCCGAGCAGCGCCGGGAAGGTGGACTTGTCCTGGGCCGCATCCTTGCCGGCGGTCTTGCCGAGCTGCTCGGAGCTGGCTTCGATATCGAGGATGTCATCGCGCACCTGGAAGGCCAGGCCCAGGGCGCTGGCGAAGGCATCCAGCCGGGCGAGGTCGTCCTGGCCGGCACCACCACACAGTGCGCCCATGCGCACCGCCGCACGGATCAGTGCGCCGGTCTTGAGTGCATGCATGCGTTCCAGCTCCGCCAGCGACTGCAACTGGCCGGTGGCGTCGATATCCAGCGCCTGGCCGCCGCACATGCCGGCCACGCCGGAAGCGCTGGCCAGCGTGCGCAGGCAATCCAGCGCCAGTGCCGGTGGCAAGCCGGTATTGGCCAGCAGCTCGAACGCCCGGGTCTGCAGCGCATCGCCGGCGAGGATCGCGGTGGCTTCGTCGAAGGCGATATGGGTGGTGGCGCGGCCGCGACGCAGGTCGTCATCGTCCATCGCCGGCAGATCGTCGTGGACCAGCGAATAGGCGTGGATCAGTTCCACTGCCGCCGCGGGCGCGTCAAGCCGGTCTTCGTCGGCGTCGAACAGGTGGCCGGCCGCGTATACCAGCAGGGGACGCATGCGCTTGCCGCCACCCAGCGCGGCGTAACGCATGGCCTGGTGCAGGCCTTGCGGGGTGGCGTCGGGATCGGGGAGAACGGCTTGCAGCTGTTGCGTGGTGCGTTCGAGCCAGCGGTCGAACAGGGCGTCAGTCGTCATTGCCGGTGGTATCGAAAGGCTCGGATTTCTCCGGCTGGGCGGGATCGGTCAGCAGGCGCACGCGCAGCTCGGCCTGTTCCAGCGCCTGCTGGCACTGGCGGTACAGGCCGACACCGCGTTCATAGGCGGTCAGGGACTGTTCCAGGCTGAGATCGCCGGCTTCCATTTTTTCCACCAGATTTTCCAGTTCTTGCAGCGACTGCTCGAAGTGGGCGACCGGGGAGGCTTCGTTTGTGGACTTCTTGGGCATGGTGAAAGTGTGAGTGGCGCGGACGGCAGGGTCAATTCGATGCAGGCCCCTGCTGCCAATGCAGGCGGGCATGGCGGGTCTGCAGCCACTGCTGCAGCGGACCGGAGAGGATGCGGTCGCCGGCGGCCAGCAATTCACCCTCGCGCCACAGCAGCGGCAATCCCGCACGCTGCCACGGCGGGATATCCGACTCCTGCAGCAGCTGTTTGAGGGAGTGGGAGTGCTCGCGCCCGGGCAGGCGGATACGTTCGCCACCCTGACGCGCACGCACCTGCAAGGGGGTATCGAAGGTGGCGCCGGACAGGAGCAGCCGGTTGCCATCGGGCAGCGTCAGCGGCTGGGTGCCATCCCAGCGTGCCTGCCAGCCGGCCGGCCATGGAGTGGCGATGGTGAAGGCATGCAGTTGCCCACGCCAGCGGCTGATCTGCACGCCCTGCCAGACGAAGGCCGGCTGCAG
The DNA here is from genome assembly GCF_052180205.1 of Stenotrophomonas sp. JC08. Taxonomy (NCBI): domain Bacteria; kingdom Pseudomonadati; phylum Pseudomonadota; class Gammaproteobacteria; order Lysobacterales; family Lysobacteraceae; genus Stenotrophomonas; species Stenotrophomonas sp. JC08. The sequence continues at coordinate 969,641 of NZ_CP197473.1, forward strand.
GTCGGCGCGTGCGGACAGCAGGTGCCGCTCGATGGAATGCACGCCGTTGGCTGGCAACGGTGGCAATCGCAGGTGTTGTACCCACGCGCGGTACAGGCGTGCGCGGCGTGGCGCGGGCAGGGCGTTCAACGGCTGCAGGTCCAGCGTGTCCGCCGCTGTCAGGCAGGAGGCCAGATCACTATTGTCATGCGCGGAAAGCAGTTCCGAGGTCTCGGCGGCAAGCGCGGCGCTGCGGGCGAAGGCATGGGCGGCCTGCGGCCAGCGTGCCGCCAGCAGCGGCAGGATCTGCAACCGCAGGAAGTTGCGGTCGTGGTGGGCGAGCTGGTTGCTGGGATCTTCGATCCACTGCAGTCCATGGTGCTGCGCATGCTCCAGCAGGCGCGCGCGCGGGGTCGCCAGCAGTGGCCGCCACAGGTGTCCGGGGCCGAAGGCGCGGCGCTCGCGCATCGCCGCCAGTCCGTCGACGCCCGAGCCACGCAGGGCGCGCAGCAGGAAGGTCTCGGCCTGGTCATCGAGATGGTGCGCCAGCGCCAGCCATTCACCCGGCTGCATCGCCTGCATAAAAGCGTGGTGGCGCGCCTTGCGTGCGGCCGCTTCGAGGCCATCACCGCTGTCGTGCGGGACCTCCACGCGGATCACCTGCAGCGGAATGTTCCACTGCCGGCAGAGTGTGCGGCAGTGCGTCTCCCAGCCATTGGCAGCGGCCTGCAATCCATGGTGGATATGCACCGCCCGCAGCATGCCGGGTGTACGCGCGGGTGCGTGTGCGAGCAGGTGCAGCAGTACGGTGGAATCCAGCCCGCCACTGAAGCCGACCAGCACCGGGGTGTGGGCTGCGGCGTCGAGCAGGGAGGGGGAAAGCGGATTCATGGCCGCGTCGAGTATCGATGGCGGCGGTGAGGGCTGCAATTGTTGATGCCCGAAGTCTTGCAGGCCCGGCGTTAGCCGCGAGGTGGATAGGCCTTCAGAATCCGGACTGGTTGGAGATTCCATCGATGCCGGCTTCGTGGCTCAGGCCGCTCCCACAAACTCCTGCAAACCCCGCTCAGGGCAACGTTTTGCCCTGGCGGTTGATGCGGTAATGCTTGCCTCCCACGACGGATACATGATCCAGCGCATCGGGCTCGCCGAGCGTGCAGCCCTGGCAGACTTCGGCGACGCCATCCTTGAACGGCCAGGCCCAGTCAAAGCGGGCTGCGAAGGCCGGTTGCAACTGGTGATCGAAGTAACCGATCTGGCCGTCCACCCGGGCCCGGGTGAGGCCCTCCTCGAAATAGTCCGGGCCGTTGTCATAGGTGAGCACCGCCAGCTGGCGCCCATCGCGGCGCAGGTAATAGTGCTGCTGGCCGGCGCGGAGGGCGGCCAGCCCATCGGCATCGTATTCCAGCCGTGCCAGGGCGGCGCTGGAAATATCGAGCGTGCCGGTATCGGTCTGCTGGCAGCCTTCCAGCACTTCGAACATCGCCGTATCCAGCCGGTAACACGGCGTGGCGGCAGAACCTGTCACCGGCAGCAGGATCAGTGACAGCAATGCCATCACCGATCCGCGGGTGATGCGCGGCGCGTGGATCACTGTGCGTTGCGCTCGAACTTCTTCGGCTGCGGCAGCTCCACCGGTACGCCCTGCGCATCGCAGGTACCCAGTGCACACAGGCGCTCGCGCAGGCGCGGGGTGGCCTGCACGATCAGGTGATAGATGGTGTTCTGCTCCAGCGTGCCGCGCACCGCCTTGCTGCCGGGGCCGCGCGCCCAGATACCGACATCCTCGCCACCGTGCGATTCACTCTTGGACGGCACCAGTGCTTCCTGCATGTAGTCCACGTGTTCGGTGTCGACGTGGGTCAGGTCCGGGCGGCTGCTGGCGGGTTCGAAGCTGCTGGGCGAGTGCGGGAATTTTTTTGGCCCGGCCGGCTGCTGGTTGCTGGCACCGGTATAGCCCGGGCCGTTGGCGTAGCTGAGGGTGGTGTAGGGCAGGCCGAGGCCGTCACGGGCCAGGTCCAGCGCACCGGCACCGTCTTCGCCGCCCTTGTCCTTGACCTTGCCGAGGATGGCGTTGCCACGCGCCGGATAGCCGACGAAGTTCAGCGTGTGCGAGTGGTCGGCGGTGACGATGATCAGCGTGTCCTCGGCCGAGGTGGCCTCCGCCGCGGCCTTGACCGCATCGGACAGGGCGATGGTGTCGCCGAGGGCGCGGGCGGCGTTGCCGCTGTGGTTGGCATGGTCGATACGCGCACCTTCCACCATCAACACATAACCGTGCGGATGCGTGGACAGGTTGGCGATGGCGGCGCGGGTCAGCTCGGCCAGTGACGGCTCGCCGCCGCGGTCCCGGGCGCGGTCGTCCTCGTACTGCATGTGGTCCGGCTCGAACAGGCCCAGCAGCGCCGGCGCACCGGCGGCGGCCTTGAGCTGCTCGGCGTTCCAGACATAGGCACCCTGCGGGTGCGCAGCCTGCCACTCGGCCACCAGGTTGCGGCCATCCAGACGCAGGCCGACCTTGTCGTCGTACTCCGGATCCTGCTCGTTGACGGTGGTGAACTGGCCGCGACCGCCCCCCAGGGCGACCAGCGGGCCGCGTCCGTAGCGTGAGGTCGACAGCAGCTGCTGGGCGATATCCACACAGCCCTCGCTTTTGGCGGCTTCAGGCAGATGGGTGTCGTTTTCCCAGTTGCGCTCGGGCGAGTGCGCGTAGGTGGCGGCCGGGGTGGCATGGGTCAGGCGCGCGGTGGAGACGATGCCGGTGGCCATGTCGGCGCTGTCGGCCAGCTGCAGCCAGGTCAGCCGTTCCTTGTCGAGGCTGTCGGCGCAGTTGTTGCGGCTGCCGGCGCTGACGCCGATCGCGCCCATGTGCGATTTCACGCCGGTGGTGATGGCGGTCATGGTGCCGGCCGAGTCGGGGGTCTGCGAATCGGTGTTGTAGGTCTTGCTGAACGCGGTGGCGGGAAAGCGCTCCCACGACAGCAGATTCTCTTCCCCCGGCATGCCCTTGCGCTGGCCTTCCAGGATGCGTGCGGCGGCCACGGTGGTCAGGCTCATGCCATCGCCGAGGAACAGGATCACGTTCTTCGCCTTGCCGGCCATCGCGCCGTTGCCGGCAGCGCGGGCGGCGCCATCGCGGTACCACCATTGCGGGGTTTCACCTTCCGGGTGGGAAACCACCGGTACCTCCACCTGGATCGCCGCGCGCGACTGCGGCACGCCGGCGCTGCTGGCGCAGGCGCCGAGCAGCAGGGTGGAAAGGGCGACGGGAAGGAGCGCGACTTTTTGCATCGGTGCGGTTTTCGGGAAACGGATCAGGCGGCCATTATGGTCAAGCGCGGAAGGCATGCATATGACACGCAGCTTTTCCCTGCGGGGATCGTGTCGTGCCGGGGCATGCGCTATCGTTCCCGCCTTCGAATGGTTTTCCGGAAATCCTGATATGAGCGTGGTATCTGCCTGGCTGCGGATTCCCTTCTGGCAGCGCGTTGTGGGCGGTTTCGTGCTCGGTGCGTTGGCCGGCTGGGCGTTGGGGCCGGCGGCGGAAGTCTGGTTCGGTCCACTCGGCGAGCTGTACGTCACGCTGATCAAGATGATCGCGGTGCCGCTGGTGTTTTTCGCGGTCATCAACGCGATCTCCTCGCTGCACGGGCAGAAATCGGTGGCCGCGCTCGGTGGCCGCACCTTCCTGTGGTTCATCATCACCGCCGTGCTGGCGGTGGGCGTGGGGCTGGCCGTGGGCACGGTGATGCAGCCCGGTGCCGGTGGGCTGAGCCTGACCGTGGACGGCGCCTACACACCGCGTGATGTGCCTTCGGTAGCCAAGGTGCTGATGGAGGTGGTGCCATCGAACGTGTTCTATGCGCTGGCGGGCATCGGTACCCGTATCAACGAAGCCGGTGAGACCGTGCTGGCGGCCGGACGCGGGTCGATCCTGCCGGTGATCTTCTTCGCCGGCCTGCTGGGTTTTGCGATGGTCAAGCTCGGCGCGCAGGTGGCCGAGGCGCGCAAGCTGGTCGGACAGCTGAGCGAGATCATGATCCAGGTCACCCGCTTCGTGCTGGAGATGACCCCGATCGGCACCTTCGGCCTGATCGCCGGGCTGGTCGGCAGCTACGGCTTCGAGAAGCTGCTGCCGCTGGGCAACTTCGTGCTGGCACTGTACGTGGCCTGCGCGCTGCATATCCTCATCGTCTACAGCGGCCTGCTGCTGGCGCATGGACTGAACCCGATCAAGTTCTTCCGTGGCGCGGCGCCGGGCATGCAGGTCGCGTTCGTGGCTTCCTCGAGCTTTGCGGCGATGCCGGTGGCGATGCGTTCGATCACCGACAACCTCGGCGTCAACAAGGATTACGCCTCCTTCGCGGTGCCGCTGGGTGCCAGCATCAAGATGGACGGTTGCGGCGCGATCTATCCCGCGCTATGTGCAGTGTTCATCGCCCAGTACACCGGCGTGCCACTCACGCCGGAGCAATACGTGGTGGTGATGATCGCCTCGGTGCTGGGCAGCTTCGGCACCGCTGGCGTACCCGGCACGGCCGTGGTGATGGCCACGGTGGTGCTGAGCGCGGCCAACCTGCCGCTGGAGGCGATCGGCTACCTGTATGCGATCGACCGCATCCTCGACATGATGCGCACCCTGACCAACGTCACCGGGCAGATGGTGGTGCCGGTGATCGTGGCCAAGGAAACCGGGCTGCTTGACCAGAAGGTCTATGACGCGGCGACAGGGGCCGGCATCCGGGAGGGCTGAGCGCAGTCTTTCCACCCGCGCCGGGCATATCCACACGCAGCGCAGGCATCATGCGCCGGGCCTGTGATCCGGGGCGATCAGGACAGGCAAAGACCCCGCATCCTGAGGCCGCATCTGCCGGCCAGCAAACGGCTGGCCGTACTGTCTGTGGAATTCCCCGGTAGGGCATGTCGCTGGAAGGGCGATGCGTTGTCGTGGCTTGCTACCGGGCTGGTGGCTGCAGTCGCTGCCGTGCCCGGTGACCGCGTTGCGGTTGCAGCCGTCCGGCAGGTCCAGCATCAAGGCCCATGGAGTTGTGCCTGTGGAAACCGGCGGCCCATCTGCTGTCCACAGGCCGGCAACGCCGGTCGCTTTCCCCTGTGTAAGCCGATGTAACAGCACGGTGTAACAGGAGTGATACACCCGGCTGAAAGCCGCATCAGGGCTCTGCCAATGCCCCTGCGCATTGCCGATTGCGGCTGTGCCGGCAAGCGTGTGGCTGTAACAGCTGTACAGCTGGAGTTCAATTTAGTCCGTGGTAACTATCTGTTTTTAAAGGAAAACATGAAGTGGCACGGTAGCTGCTATCACCACTGCACAGGTTGATGGGGCAGGTGCAATGGAAAGCAGAACCGCAAGTCGTCATGTCGTCGTACTCGGGCTGACCCTAGTGGCGGCAATGGGTACGGCACAGGCTTCCGGCGCAAGGCAGGGAGTGAAGGCCAAGCCGGGTGAAATCGTCCTGCTGCGTGATGTGTCCACCCGCCCGGCCTATCGTCCCGCTCCGCCGGGCATGGCGTTGATCGCCGATACCTCACCGCGCAAAGAGCTGGGTGCAGCGCTGGGTCTGGGAAGCATGGATGAGCTGGGTGATGCCGATTACGCGGCACTGGGCTCGGGAATGGTCGACTCGCAGCATCAGGTGCAGGGCCAGACGACGGTGGAGCGCGTGACCGGCGGCATGGTGGGCAGCACCTTGGGCCGCGTGAGTGGCGAGGACGGCATGCTCTCCGGCAGCCGGCTGTCACAGACCATCGGTGGACCCATGGGCACGGTGAGCCGTGCCACGGGGGGTATCGGTGACCAGGTCCGCGGTGCACTTGCGCAATTCCCGCTGGGACAACCGGCCGGCACGGGTGGCAAATGAAAACCTTCCTGCACACCGTGGCATTGCTGCTCGGCGGTGGCCTGCTGTGGCCATCGGTCGCCAGTGCACAGTCCGCTCCAGACAGCTATGCGTCGATGCTCGGGTATTTGGCGCTGGACAGCCGTATCGATGGCGATGCACTGGTTGGCAGCAGTGGCGCGATCATGATCAATCAGGCGGCCGGTGACCTGAACCTGCAGGCCAACCTGCACAGCCTCGCCAGTGGGCAGATGGCAAACGCCAGTGTCGATGCAAGGCAACGGCATACCGCCGATACATTCGATACGCCGCTGCAGGCCACGGCCCGCATCGGTGGCAACGCGCTTTCCGGCGCCAGTGGAATTGTTTCAATCAATCAGGCCAGTGGTAGTGCCAACGCGGAATTGAATTCCGTTACGGCGGTGTTGGCCGCACAGGGCATACGCGAGGCAAGTGATGAGGCTATGGCCTCACCCGCAGCACTCGCGTCGGCGGGGGAGCAGTACGCAGTCCGTGATCCACGTGCCAGCCGCAAGGTGGGCGTGGACGCATCCGCATTGCGCGGGTTCGACGGTGTGCTGCAACTCAATCAGATCGCGGGATCAGGCAATGCCACGGAGAACAGATTGAGCATCTCCGTGCAGGGCACCCCGTGAGCAATGTTCCATCCACCCGATGCATCTGAAAATCAGAAGAGGGCACCATGAAAGCGAATAAATGGACTGTACTCGCCATGGCGGTTACCGCATTCACCATGAGTGCGGCGGCCAGTGCGGCGGACGACCAGAATGCGAGCGCGACTATCGATCACCAGCACAACGTGAACGAGACGCGTACCAATACCACCAATACCAACGAGAACATCAGTCACCAGCACGATGTCACCGAGACACGGACCAACATCGATACCGACGTGAACTTGGCGCTGGATGCGGCGGCGTGGCTGCGTTATTCCGAGGAGCACTCCAACACGAGTTCCTCGAACGAGGTCTATGAGAATGTCAGCAAGACCTCCAACATCCAGGCCGACGAGCGCAAGGAGAAGAACAACCACGGCGTCGATGTGAACCTCGAGAAGGACATGAGGCTGAGCTCAGACGTGAGGTTCTCCGGCTCTCCGACCATCACCGGTGATATCAACCTGGATTCGGCCGCGATTGCGATCATCGACAACCGTCAGTCGATCTCCAACAACTCTGCCGAGAATGACCTGCTGTCGAACGATGCTTCCATCGCCGATGACGTGGGCTCCTCTGCCTCCGGCAACCTGGGCTTCAACGTCGCCGCCGGCGACAACAACACCCAGGACAATGCCGCCGCACTGTCGGCAGCCGATGCCTCCTTCAGCTTCGGCATGGCCGATGCCGAAGTGTTCGTCAACCAGAGTGGCATGAACAACCAGACGATGAACTACGGCGTGACCAACGCCGCCAGCATCGGTGGCAATGCCTTCGCCAACGCGTCAGGCAACATCGGCGTGAACGTGACTTCGGGCAACAACAACGAGCAGAAGAACGCTCTTGCCGCCTCGGTAGCCACCAGTGCATACGCCACCTCGAGCATCAGCTCCAACCAGGTGTCCACGGGCAACGAAGTCAGCAATGACGGCTATTACGACTATGTCCTGAACACCTATGCCATCAACATGAGTGGCAAGGTCACCGGCAACACCAGCAGCCGCGGTACCGGTACTTACAACGGCACCGGCAATTCCTACCAGAAGACCAACTTCTACCCGGATAACTGGACCGGTGATCGCCACTCGGCAGGAAGCCAGACCGGGCATTCGGATTGGGACTTCGAGACCCAGGGCGCCGTTGCCAACCCGAACAGGCAGGGCGTGGGCGGTATGGCATGGGATACCGACGAGAAGGGCAACCTGAGCTTCTCGGAAATGGGTACCGCCGATCTGACGGCGAGCCTGAGCGGCCAGGTAATCGACCTGGATTGGATCGCGGTTGATGCGACCAATACCGCAAGCCTGTCGGGCAGTGCGTTCTCCGCGGCCTCCGGCAACATCGGCGTGAACGTGTCCTCGGGCACCGGCAACCTGCAGGCCAACAGCCTTGCGCTGGCCGTTGCACAGCCGTCGACCGGCGGTGGTGGTGGCGGTGGTGGCGGTGGTGGCGAGTAAGCAGTGACCGGAGCTTCACCCATGTGGGTGGTGTTCCAACCGTGAGCAACAAGCCCGGCTATCCGCCAATAGCCGGGTGATACCGGGAGCCCCTGTTCCTCTCCCCCGTGGAGCCGGGGCTCCCACCTGCTTTTCGTGTTCCAGAGCCATGGAGATGCCTGCCCCATGTTCCGCACGATACTGATGGCGATCTGCGTATTGCTGCTGCTGCCGGATACGGCGCGCAGCGCGGAAGTGGCGTTCGGCAACGTGCTGCCCAATGGCACGGTCTACCGTGGACAGGTCGAGAGCATGCATGAGCGGCGCTTCCGCAATCTCGTGCGCCAACACACCGATTACAGCTGTGGCGCGGCGGCATTGGCCACGATCCTGCGCCATGCCTATCACCTGGATGCGGACGAGGCGACCGTGATCGAGGGAATGATGGGAGTTGCCGATACGGAACTGGTGCGGCAGCGGGGGTTTTCACTGCTGGATATCAAGCGCTATGTCGAATCGCTGGGAATGCGTGGGCGCGGTTACCGCATCAGCGAGGAGCGGCTGAAGGCGTTGCGCGTGCCCGGTCTGGTGCTGATGGATGTACGCGGATTCCGCCACTTCGTGGTGCTCAAGCAGGTGCATGACGACTACGCGGAGATTGGTGATCCGATCCTCGGCAACCGCTCGGTTCCACTGAAGGAATTTCTTGATGCCTGGCCATCACGTGCGGTGTTCGTGGTGATCGGCAGTGATTTCGATCGCAATACCGTTCTGCTGCAGCCCAGCGAACGGCCCAGTGCCAGGGCGCTGTATGCGCGCCAGGGAGCCCGTCCCATTACCGATGCGGAGCTGGTGGACTTCGGGTTCACCCACGCGGATCTGTTCTGAAGGAGTTGGTCATGAACATTCTTTTTCCCGCATGCCTGATGCTGGCGCTGACCTCCGCGCTGCCGGTGCATGCCGGTGAGCAAACAAATCCACCCGGCAAGGGGCTGAGTGAAATTCCCGATCCGGAACTGAATCTGATGCGTGGCCGTTACACCGTCGGTGGTAATGCGGTGGCCTGGTTCGGAGTGACGATGATCTCGACCTGGCAGACCGCCAGCGGGCAGACACTGCAGGGAGCGCTCACGCTGGGCATGGATTTCAGCAAGGGCAAGACGCCCAGGATCAGCTTCACCCCGACGGTGAGCATTACCGCGGCCAACGCGCCACTTCCGGATTCCAGCGGCCGCAGCATCGACAGCAGTGGCCTGCAGAATGTGGCCGGGCTGAGCCAGAGCGTGCAGGTGGCCGGTGACGGCAACCGTGCCAGCAATGTCATCCATCTCAACGTCCGGGAGGGGGGCGGAGTCCCGGTGGGCGATGGCATGCAGGGGCCCGGAAGCGCCAGTGCGCAAGTGGGCGATGCGAGCGCGGTGGCCAACTTCGATGGTGACGCGATGCAGCTGGCATTGCGTATCGAAGGCCAGGGGGCGGTGCAGCAGTGGATGCGCAGTGGAAGTGTCGGCCAGGGCATCGAGTTGATGGCCGATGGCCAGCAGGTCAGCAATCGCCTGCAGCTGGATCTGGTCAGACAACCGCTGGCGGACAACCTGCCGCTGGCACAGAACGTAGCCCAAGCCATCACGCTGACCCGGGGGATCGGCGTAGGTGGGGGCCATTGAGACCGCGCGTTCGACGCGCTTTGATGGACATGGCAAGGAGTCCGGCAATGAAACGACTGGCGATGGCGGCGCTGGTGGGACTGGGTGGTGTGATGGTGCAACCGGCACTGGCACAGCAGCCGCAGTCCACAGGCACGAGCGATGAGGAGATCAAGGCACTGATGGCCCAGCTGGAGGCCCTCAAGGCCAGCTATGCCAAGGAGGTGCGGCGTCTGCGCGAACTGGACATGCAGGTGCAGGCGATACAGGCGCGGGTCAGTGGCAAGCTGGCACCGGCGACGGAAGCACCGGCCGCCGTGGCACAAACACCGCCGCAACCGGCCGAGGGTTATGCCAGTACCGCACAAGAAGCAGAGCAGGCCAAGGAGGCGGCACGTCGCAGCGTGGATGATGTGAAACAGCAGCAGTCGGCACTGTTCAACCGCCGGCTGACCCTGGAGAACAGCGTCAGCTATGCGCGCTATGACCGCAAGCAACTCACGCTCAACGGCTTCCTCGCACTGGATGCGATTTTCCTTGGCAACATCGCCATCGAGAATGTCGAATCCGATTCGCTCACCTACAATTTTGCCGCGCGCTGGGGAGTCAATCCCCGGTTGACGTTGAATCTGGATGTGCCGTACGTGGCGCGCAAAACCATCTATCAGAAGGGCGGTGCCGGAGGATCGGCGGCAGCCATCGCGCAGGAGGAAACGCACGGCACCGGCATCGGCGATGCGACTTTCAGCGCCAATTACAAGCTGTTCGGTGAAAAAGGCTGGCGACCGGAAACCGTGCTCACCGGCGGTGTCACCGCGCCCACCGGGCGTGAACCCTATGGCCTGGACTGGAAGGTGATCGAGCGCGATGACGACGACTTCATCCGTTTTGCGGTTCCGGCCAAACAGCCCACCGGCAACGGGGTGTGGCAGGCCAATATCGGCCTGTCGGCAGTGAAAACCGCCGATCCGGCGATCCTGTTCGCGAACATCGGCTATATCCGTTCCTTCACCCGCAGCTTCGGCGATATCGACTCCAATCCGGATACGGTCAATCCGGGTGAAGTGCAGCTGGGTGACGCGTATTACTTCGGCGCCGGTGTGGCGTTCGCCTTCAACGAGCGCACCAGCCTGAGCATCTCCTTCAGTGACCGGCTCAGCGCCCGCGCCAGCACCCGTTACAAGAACGGGCAGTGGATGAAGGTGATCGGCAGTGATGCCAATGCCGGCACACTCAACCTGGGGGTGACCTATGCGTTGACGCCCAAGGCGACATTGGTGAGCATGCTGGGAGTCGGGTTGACGCCGGACGCACCGGACTTCAGCCTGGCGTTCAAGCTGCCCTACATGCTGTAGGCCGCTGTCAGCGCAGCGTTTCCAGATCCAGCCGGTGTTTCCGGCACAGGCGGTAGATGGTGACGCGGGAGACTTTCATCAGCCGTGCGCAGGCGCTGATGTTGTACTGGCTCTGTTCAAGACAGGCCAGCAGCGTCTCGCGTTCGGCCGTTGCGCGGGCACAATCCAGTTGCGCGGTTTGTGCTTCGGCGCCGTCGCTGGTCAGTTCCATATCGGCGCAGCTGATCAGTTCACTTTCGCTGGTGATGGCTGCGCGCTGTACCCGGTTGAGCAGCTCGCGGACATTGCCGGGCCAGTGGAACCGGGCCATGGCCTGGCGGGCGGCCGCGCTGTAGCCACGTGCACGGATGGGGTGGTGGGCGCGGAATGTGGCGAGGAAGTGCCGGGCCAGCAGTTCGATATCGCCCTCGCGCTTGCGCAGCGGGGGGATCGACAGGCGCAGCACGTTGAGGCGGTAATAAAGATCGGCGCGGAAGCGGCCTTCGGCCACGGCCTGTTCCAGATCCACGTGGGTGGCGGCCAGGATGCGGACATCCACCGGGATCGGCTGGTTGCTGCCGATCCGTTCGATGGTCCCTTCCTGGAGTACCCGCAGCAGGCTGGTCTGGGCGTCCAGTGGCAGGTCGCCGATCTCGTCGAGGAATACCGTGCCGGTATGGGCGGTTTCGAACAGACCCTGGCGACGGGCGTTGGCACCGGTGAATGCACCGCGCTCATGCCCGAACAGTTCCGATTGCAGCAGCGTGGCCGGGATCGCGCCGCAATTGATCGCATGGAACGGCTTTCCTTTGCGACTGGAAAGGTGGTGCAGGGCGTGTGCCGCCACTTCCTTGCCGGTACCGGTCTCACCGGTGATGAGTACCGGAAGATCGACAGGGGCGAATTTGCGCAAGGTGGCGCGCATGCCGAGCATTGCCGTGCTCTCGCCCAGCAGGGTGTCCAGCGCCTCGCTGGCGTGCGTGGTATCCGGCGCAGAAGCGTCCAGGTCGAAGGACTGCAACTGGAGCAGCAGTTCCTTGAGGTCGGCGGGATGGGCGAAATGCTGCTGGCAGGCTGCCAGCAGGCGTGCGGTACACGGCTCGCTGTGCGGGAAATCGGCCGAGGTGATGGCAAACAGTGGCATGTGCCGGTGCTCGCCGATCAGCACCTCGATGCGTTCCAGCTCGCAGCGGGTAGTGCTGCGGAAATCTATCAGGCCGATGAGGAGGTCATTGCCGCGCAGGCCGATATCGGCGGGCTGCTGCGGCAACACCGCGCGTATCTGCCAGCCACTGGCTGCCAGCATCACACGTTCGCGTGCGCCCGGCTTTCCGAACCAGATCACACAGCGTTGTTGGGGGAAATCAGGTATGGCAGCCATGCTTGCTCACCGCGATCCTCGCGACACAAGTTATACCCCGGAAAAATCAGCTGCAACGGATTCCATACCTGAACAGGCGAAATTGAATGGTGGGCGGTGTATTTCGCATGGTGTGCTGCCCATTCATCCCTGACAGCGCGCAAAAAAAAGGTTCATCTCCCAATTCCGGGGAAGGCAGCGCGGATCTTGAGGAAGAAGTAGGCGTCATCGCGGTAGCCGTAGGCGATGCGCTTGATGACCTTGATCCGGTTGTTGATGCCCTCGACCAGGCCGGTGTGCATCGGCCAGCGGACCCGGCTGAGGATGCCGCGCCAGTAGGGGCGCAGGCATTTTGCAAAGTGCATCAAGGCCGGGATACCACTCTCCCGGGCGTGGCGCAGCCACTGCTTCCAGGCCCTGCGCCAGGCCCAGGCCGTCGGCGCGTTCCATAGTGTCTTGAGCTGTTCCTTCATCACATAGACCGCCATCAGCGACTGGTTGGCTTCCAGCACCTCGGCCAGCCGGACCTGCTCGTTGTCCTTCAGGTTCCCCGGGTTGCGCAGCAACAGCCAGTGCGAACGCTTGATCACCCGGCGTGCCGGCCTGTCGTGGCGCAGCTGATTGGCTGCATCCACCCGCACCCGGCTGATCACCTCGCGACCGTACTTGGCGATCACGTGGAACAGGTCGTAGACCACGCGGGCATCCGGACAGTGCTGCCGAACCTCCAGGTCGTAAGCCGTGTTCATGTCCATCGCCACGGCTTGGACCTGGGCGCAGCGCTCGGGCCCGAGCAGTTCGAAGAATGGCCGCACCTCGGCGCGGCTGCGGCCACGCCCCACCCACAGCACCCGCTTATGCTCCACGTCGACCACGACCGTGGCGTAGCGATGGCCCTTCTGGATCGCGAACTCATCCATCGCAATCCGGCGTACGCCATCCAGGTCAATTGGCCCCATGCGGCGCTCCAACGTCCGGAAATCGATCGCCTTGGCCGTCTTCCAGTCGATGTCGTGCCAGTCCGCGGCATACCTCACCGAGGTTGCCGTACACAGCCGGGCCACGCTGTCGGCCAGCCGCCGGGTCACCCGGGCATACGGCTCCAGCCAGTCCAACTGCTCCAGCCGCGGGCCGCAGCGTGGACATGCCAGCCGCAGCCGCTCGACCTCCAACTCCACCGGATCCTCGAACAACGACAGGTCGCGGATCCGGCGCACCGTGCGGTCGTGGATCGCCGTGACCACCTCGCCGCAGCTGCTGCAGCAGCGAACCTGGTCAGGTGCTGGCGTCAGCTCCAAGATCAGCCAGCGACGAGCTGCGCGTCGCTCGTGCCGCCAGTCCTCCACCCGATATCCCGCCCAGCCACCCAGTTGCGCAATACAATCCCCATCGGCCACGGCCGGCCCCAGCTTGTTGCCTCGAGAACAACAATTCTGCCCGGTCGGCCGTGCGCCTCTCTCCCCTCAGTTGGGAGAAGAACCAAAAAAAACCGCGGACATCGCCGCGGTTTCGACAGGCCTATGGATGCAGCGTCACAGTGCGACGCGACGGGCCTGCATGAATTTATCGCCCCAGTAGCCGCTGAGCAGGGTATCGGTGCGCACGTCCTTGCCGGTACTCGGCGCATGCAGGAAGCGGCCTTCGCCGACATAGATGCCCACATGGTCGACACGGCCACGGCGGCCGAAGAACACCAGATCACCGGCGTTCAATGCCGAGCGGTCGCGGATGAGTTCGGCGCTGGCCTGGCTGGCCATCTCGCGCGACACGCGCGGCAGCTCGATACCCAGTGCGGTGCGGAATACATAGCCGACCAGTCCACTGCAATCGAAGCCGGAGTCCGGCGAGGTGCCACCCCAGCGGTACGGAGTTCCCAGCAGGGTCATGGCACGGCGCAGGACCGACTGCACCTTGCCGTCGGTATCGTTGGCCAGTGCGGCTTCGGTGGCGGCAGAAACGCCTTGGGAGGCGTCGTAAGCGGAAATCAGGCGGCTCAGGTCGCCGGCAAACATCGCCGAGCGATCCATCAGCGGGATGGTGTCGCTGGCGGCCAGATGCGGCAGCAGCGCGGCGAGGGTGGCAGTGGCGGCCGCATCGGCCTTGCTGCGCGGTGCCTCGGCTTTGACGGGTTGCGGCTCGGCCTGCGCAGGGGTCTGGGCGAAGCAGGGCAGTGAGATCAGGGCCAGTGCCGCGGCGCAAAGCAGTCGGTGCGGCAGGAAAAAGGAGGGCTTGGTCTGGCTCGGGAGGGACGGTTTGGGATTCGTCACGCGGCAGTCACAGAAATTGCGATGGGCGATGATGCCCCGGATAGCTGGAGAGTAGGTATATATTTCGTTAAATATTCGTTATTCGTTGAAATGGTCTTCACATTTCAGTGGAGGACGCGCTTGGCACCGCTGTAGTGGTCGCGCCAGTACGCGCCGTCCAGCGAATCCAGGCGCACGGTGCCGCCGGTGCTGGGCGCATGCACGAAACGCCCTTCGCCCACGTAGATGCCCACGTGCCAGACATTGCCGCGCTTGCCGAAGAACACCAGGTCACCGGCGGCCAGGCGCTCGGGGGCGATCTTCGGCCCCTGCACGGCGGCCAGTTCCCGGGAGGTCCGCGGCAGGTTCAGCGCCAGCATGTCGCGATAGACATAGGTGACCAGGCCGCTGCAGTCGAAGCCGGATTCGGGCGTGTTGCCACCGTAGCGGTACGGCGTGCCCACCAGGCCCAGGGCCCGCATCAGTACCGAGGAGGCGGCGGCCGGGTCGGCGGGGCGCACCGGCGAGTAGTTCTGCGTGGATGCGCGCGGTCCTTGTTTGGGCGGGCTGGAGCCGCAGGCGGACAGGGCCGCGATGGCCAGGAGCGTGGCGGGCAGGCGCCACGAACGGATGCGGAAAACTGGCGTGATGTGCATGGAGCCCGGATAATGCGCCATCTCAGAAAGCCGCCATCATGGCGGCGTCCCGGGCGGCCGACAAGCCGTCCTCCAACGTCTGCCAACGGGCAGCCACCAGACAGAGTTGCGCATGAAGATCGAAAAAGACCGCGTTGTCCGTTTCCACTACACCGTTTCGGAAGTCGGCCAGGAGCCGATCGAAAGCTCCAAGGACCGTGATCCGCTGGCGATCCTGATCGGTCACGGCAACATCATCCCGGGTCTGGAAGCGGCGATGATGGACAAGGAAGCCGGCGAGAGCTTCGGCGTGGATGTGGTCTCGGCTGATGCCTACGGCGAGCGCCGCGAGGGCCTGACCCAGCGCGTGCCGAAGAAGCATTTCGGCAATGCCCGCTTGGTGCCGGGTGCGCAGGTGATCCTGCAGACCAACTTCGGCCCGCGTGCGGTCACCGTGCAGAAGGTCGGCATGACCGTGGTCGACGTCGACCTGAACCATCCGATGGCCGGCAAGGACCTGCATTTCGACGTGGAAATCGTGGAAGTGCGCGAAGCGGCTGAAGAAGAAGTGCAGCACGGTCATGTGCACGGCGACGGTGGTCACCAGCACTGAGTGCGGCCGCCAGCGTCACGAAACCAGGAACGGCCCGCCCATGCGGGCCGTTTTCCTGTGTGACAGGGCGGTTGCCGCGGCAACTTTTCCGCCCGCCGTCAGCGGCGCCGGGACGCTGTCACGCCGTGTCCGGCAACTGATACTGGTTTGACGTTCGCTGCTGTTGCCCGGGCTGCATGACGTGGCCCATGTCTGCCAGAAGGAGCCCTGAGCTTGTCCGACCCCACCTATCGCCCTGTTGCGCCGAACGAACGTATCGCCACGCTGGATGTGCTGCGTGGGTTTGCGCTGTTCGGCATCCTGCTGATGAACCTTGAGACGTTCAATGGGCCGCTGGAGCTTTCCTTCACCGGCATCGACCAGCACTGGCAGGGCATCGACCGCTGGGCAGACGCTTTCGTCTATATCTTCGTGCAGGGCAAGTTCTTCACCCTGTTCTCGCTGCTGTTCGGCGTCGGCTTTGCGGTGATGGCGCAACGCGCCGAGGCGGCCGGGCGCAATTTCACCCGCTTCTACCTACGGCGCAGCTGCGGGCTGCTGGTGATCGGGCTGCTGCATGCGCTGCTGTTGTGGTCCGGTGACGTTCTTCTCAGTTATGCGCTGCTGTCGTTCGTGTTGCTGGCATTCCGTGAGGCACCACGCAGCTGGCTGCCGGTGCTGGGTGTGGCCAGCTATCTGGTGCCGGTGGGACTGATGCTGCTGCTGGGCCTGCTGATGCAGTTCGTGGCGGCGGATGCGGCGGCGGGAATGGCGGCCGATGCGGCGGCCAGTATCGAGCGCCAGCGCCAGGCCTATGGCCATGGCGGTTATGGGCAGGCACTGGTGCAGCGCCTGCGTGATACCGGCGTGGCGCTGTCGGCGCTGCTGCTGGTCGGGCCGCAGGTCGGGGGCATGTTCCTGATCGGCAGCTGGTTCGCACGCAGCGGTGCCATCGCCCGGCCCGGGGAACATGTGCGGCTGTGGGCCGCACTGCGCTGGCTGGCCTTGCCGGCGGGACTGGCGGTGATGCTGCTCAGTGTCTACACCCTGCCTTACATCGCACCGGGGCGGTATGACCTGCCGGTCGGCATCGCCTCCGCGTTGGCTTCGGTCGCGGGATTGCTGATGTGCCTGGGCTATCTTGGCTGGGGCGTGCGCCTGGCCGATGGGCTGCGCTGGCTGGCACCGGTCGGGCGCATGGCCTTGAGCAACTACCTGCTGCAGTCGCTGATCTGCACGCTGGTGTTCTACGGCTACGGGCTGGGCTGGTACGAACAGATGGACCGGGTCTGGCAGCTGGTGTTTGCCGTCGTGCTGTTCGCGCTGCAGGTGCTGCTCAGCCGGCTGTGGCTGCAGTATTTCAGCTTCGGCCCGGTGGAGTGGCTGTGGCGGGCGGTCACCTACTTGCAGATGCCACCAATGCGTCGGCAGCGCGGGCACGACGCCTAGAATGCGCGGGTGAAATCCGCTCAAGACGATGTCCTGATCATTGGCGCCGGCGTCACCGGGCTGGCCACCGCGTTGGCGCTGTCCAATGCCGGGCGACAGGTGCGGGTGGTGGATGCCGGGCGTATCGGCGCGGCAACCTCGCACGGCAATTGCGGCACCATCACCCCCAGCCATGCGCCGCCGCTTGCCGCCCCCGGTGTTCCCGGGCGTGCGCTGCGCTGGATGCTGTCACCACAGGCGCCGCTGTACATGCCGCCACGGCTGGACCCGGCACTGTGGCGCTGGCTGCTGAAGTTCACCCTGCGCTGCAATCGGCACGACTAGCTGTACAGTGCGCGCGCACGTGCGGCGCTGCTCAACGATTCGCGCCAGCGACTGGCCGACTGGGTGGCGGACTACCGGCTCGATTGCGAGTTTGCGGAAGGGGGGCTGGATTATGTCTTCCGCGAGCGTGGCAACTTCGAGCAGCATGCGGCCCAGTGCGAAGCCCTGCAGTCGCTGGGCATCGCCACGCGGGTCATCGACGGTGCCGACTACCTGCGCCAGGAGCCGGCGTTCAACGATGGCGTGGTGGGCGCGATCCACTTCCCCGGTGATGCCAGCCTGCGGCCGGATCGCTATACCGCCGAGCTGGCACGGGTGCTGCGCGCGTGTGGTGTGCTGATCGAGGAAAACTGCCCGGTGCTGGGCATCGATCCGCAAACGGATGCGGTCACGCTGCAGACCGGCAACGGGCGGCGGCGTGCCACCGATGTGGTGCTGGCCACCGGTGCCTGGTCGCCACGGCTGGCGCGGCAACTGGGCTTGCGCGTGCCGATCCAGGCGGGCAAGGGGTATTCCATCACCGGCAGCCAACCGGCACAGGTGCCGCGGCGACCGGTGGTGCTGAAGGATCGCTCGGTGTTCGTGATCGCCTGGGAAAAGACCCTGCGGCTGGGCGGCACCATGGAATTTTCCGGACAGGACACACGCTTGAACGGCACCCGGCTGCAGGCGCTCGAGTCGGCGGCGCGGCAGTATCTGCGCCTGCCGATGGGCGATACCGTGCACGAGCGCTGGCACGGCTGGCGGCCGATGACCTGGGATGACCTGCCGGTCCTCGGCCGTTCGCCGCGCCACGCTCACATCTGGCTCGCAGCCGGTCATGGCATGCTCGGTATCAGCATGAGCAGCGGAACCGGACAACTGATGGCCGACCTGATCACCGGGCAGACGCCCGCAATCGATCCTTCTCCCTACCGTGTCGAGCGTTTCCAGTGAGCGCGCAGGCATTCGACGTGGTGGTGCTGGGCGGCGGCTCCGGTGGCCTGGCCGCCGCATTCCGTGCCGCCTCCCATGGCGCCCGGGTGGCGATGCTGGAGCCATCCGCACTGGGCGGAACCTGCGTCAATGTCGGTTGCGTGCCCAAGAAGGCGATGTGGCTGGCGGCGGACCTGGCCGGACGCCTCGCGCTGGCCTCCCGGCTGGGCTTCGATGTGCCGCAGGCACCGGGGTTGAGCTGGCCGCAGCTGCTGCAGCGCCGGCAGCACTACATCGACGGCATCCACGCCAGTTATCGCAAGCGCCTGCAGGACACCGGCGTTGTCCATATCGCCCGGCGCGGCCGGCTGCTGGACGCGCACACGGTGGAATGTGGCGATGGCACCCGGCTGCAGGCGCGGCATATCGTCATCGCCACCGGCTCGCATGCGCGCAAGCCGGACCTGCCCGGTGCCGGGCTGGGCGGTGTGTCGGATGATTTTTTCGCATTGCAGGCCGCGCCGGCGCGCGTGGCCATCGTCGGCGGCGGCTATATCGCGGTCGAGCTGGCCGGCGTGCTGCATGCGCTGGGCAGCGCGGTGACGCTGCTGGTGCGCGGGCAGCGGCTGCTGTCGGGATTCGATGCCGAAATAACGGCGCAACTGGCCGACAACCTGCGCCAGCAGGGCGTTGATGTGCGCTTCGGCTGCAGCACACAGGCGCTGCGGCAGGGCGATGACGGTATCCAGGTGCAACTTGAGGATGTCCCGGCCGCGCTGGTGTGCGACAGCGTGCTGTTCGCCACCGGACGTGCGCCGAACACGCAGGGACTGGGGCTGGAAGCGGCCGGTGTGGCACTGGATGAGGCCGGCGCCATCCGCGTCGATGCGTTCCAGAACACCTCGGTGGACGGCATCTGCGCGGTGGGCGATGTGACCGCGCAGGCGATGCTGACGCCGGTGGCCATCGCCGCCGCGCGCCGGCTGATGGATCGCCTGTACGGTGGCCAGCCGGAGGCGAAGCTGGATTACGCCAACATCCCCAGCGTGGTGTTCACGCATCCACCGCTGGGCAGTGTCGGCCTGAGTGAAGAACAGGCGCGCGCGCGTTTCCAGCAGGTCACCACCTATCACAGCCGGTTCCGGCCGATGCTGCAGGCGTTGGGTGACGGACAGCTGCGCACGCTGTTCAAGATGGTCTGCGCGGGCGAGGAGGAAAAGGTCGTCGGCATCCATCTGCTCGGTGATGCCGCCGATGAGATCCTGCAGGGCTTCGCGGTGGCACTGAAGATGGGCGTCACCCGCGCGCAGTTGAATGACACCGTCGCCATCCATCCGACCTCGGCCGAGGAAGTGGTGTTGATGGGCTGAGGCGCCGTGGCCGGTCGCAGCCAGGGCCCGGGCAGGTCCCATACCTGCCACGCATCGACGCGGTGGACTGCCGATAATGGGCGCCCCCCGCACCGCCCCTGTCGATGGACACGCTGCCCCGGCCCGTTGTCGCGCCATTGCCCACCCGTTCCCGCCGCCTGTTGATCGGCGGCCTGCTGCTGGCCGGCGCAGGCGCCATTGCCGCGTCCGGCAAGGCGGTGATCGTCAAACTGGCCTACCGCTACGGTGTGGATGCGGCCGCACTGCTGGCGCTGCGCATGCTGGTGGCGTTTCCGTTCTTCATCGTGATGGGGGTGTGGGCCGCGCGGCGGGTGCCGCCGTTGTCGCCGGGGGATCGCTGGCGGGTGCTGCTGCTGGGGTTTACCGGCTATTACCTGTCCAGCTATCTGGATTTTCTCGGCCTGCAGTACATCACCGCGACGCTGGAGCGGCTGATCCTGTACCTGAGCCCGACACTGGTGGTGCTGATCACGCTGGTGCTGCTCAAACAGCGGCCCAGCCGGCGGCAGGCGCTGGCGCTGGGCGTGAGTTATCTGGGGGTGCTGCTGGCCTTCGGCCAGGACATCCAGCTGGATGGTATGCGCACGCTGGTGGGTGCGGCGCTGGTGTTCGCCAGCGCGCTCAGCTACGCGCTGTATCTGTTCGGCAGCGGCCAGGTGGTCGGGCGTATCGGTGCGGTCCGGCTGACCGCCTACGCCAGCGTGGTGGCCTGCGTGCTGTGCATCGGCCAGTACCTGCTGCTGCAACCGTTCAGTGCGCTGTGGCGTTTTGCCGCGCCGGTGTACTGGCTGTCGCTGCTCAACGGCACCGTATGCACCGTGCTGCCGGTGCTGGCGATCATGATCGGCGTCAAGCGCATCGGCTCATCGCTGGCCGCGCAGGTGGGTATGCTGGGGCCGGTTTCCACCATTGTGCTGAGCGTATGGCTGCTGGACGAACCCATGGGCCTTTCGCAGGGCGCCGGCACGCTGCTGGTGCTGGCCGGCGTGCTGCTGGTGGGCAGCAGCGTGGCGAAACGCGCATGACTACCAGCCCGGCCGAGGGCCATGCACGGATCCTGGAGGTGATCCGGCAGATTCCACGGGGGCAGGTCCTGGGCTACGGCGAAGTGGCGGCCAAGGCCGGCCTGCCGGGACGCGCGCGGCTGGTCGCCCGTCTGCTGGGAATGAATGATGATCCGGCGCTGCCCTGGCACCGGGTGCTGCGCGCCGATGGCCGCATCGCGATGCCGGAAGGCTCCTCCGGCTGGCGCGAACAGTGCCAGCGGTTGCGTGCCGAGGGCGTGGCGGTCGAGAACGGCCGGGTGAAGCGGGCCAGACCGGTGGATACGCTGGATGCGGCAATCTGGGGGTTGCGCTAGGCGCTGCGGCTATCATGGGCGGCAGTTTCCCCGGATGCCGTCATGTTTCCCCGATTGCCGAAGATCACCCAGACGCTGCTGATCGCCAACGTTGTCCTGTTCCTGCTGCAGCAGTTGCCGCAGTTGGGCGGGATGTTCACCCAGCTGATGCTGTGGCCGCTCGGCTCGCAGCAGGCGTTCCTCGACTCCCCCGGTTTCGAGCCGTGGCAGCTGCTCACTTATGGCTTCCTGCATGGCAGTTTTGGCCACCTGTTCTTCAACATGCTGGCGCTTTACATGTTCGGCGCGCCGCTGGAAATGACCTGGGGCGAGAAGCGTTTCCTCACCTATTACCTGGTCTGCGTGGTGGGCGCGGGGCTGTGCCAGCTGCTGGTGACAGGCATGTTCGGCGAATTCAACCCGGTGCTGGGCGCTTCCGGTGGCGTGTTCGGGTTGCTGCTGGCCTTCGGCATGCTGTTTCCGAACCAGCGGGTGATGCTGCTGTTTCCGCCGGTTCCGATGAAGGCGCGGACTTTCGTGATCGTCTTCGGTGCGATCGAGCTGCTGCTGGGTTTTACCGGCTGGCAGCCGGGCGTGGCCCACTTCGCGCACCTGGGCGGCATGCTGTTCGGCTGGCTGCTGATCCGCTACTGGCGCGGGCAGCCGCCGTTCAACAACCGGCGCGGTGGTGGCAGTGGTCGTCCCAACCATCTGCGTCGGGTGAAGTAAGCCCGATCAGCAGCAAAGAAAAAGGCGCGGATTCCGCGCCTTTTCCATGTCCCGCATCAGCGGTGCATCAACGCCAGATTTTGATCTGCTCGGCTTCGACCCGCTGCATCGGCTGCCCGGGCTTGCAGCTGAAGCTGGCACCAAAGGCGGGCAGGTTGGCCAGCGGGCCATTGCCGCGCCAGTGGCCGGGCGCATGCACATCACTGCCGAGGCGCTGCACCGCCTCGTTGGGCGACACCTGCGTGGCCCACAAGCCGGCCCATGCCGTGAAGAACGCTTGCTGCTCGGCGGGCTTGGCCTCGGGCTGGGCGGTGCTGAAAGCCTCCCAGGCGATTTCCACGCCGGACAGATCGGCCATGTTCTCGGCGCGGGTGAGTTCGCCATTGACCTTGGCATCCTTCACGCCTGGGTAGGCGTAGGCGCTGTACTGGGCGGCGACGCGGTTGCCGATCAGCGTCCAGGCGCTCTTGTCGGCCGGGCTCCACCAGCTGCGCAGCTCACCCTTGGCATCGATCAGGGCACCCTTGGCGTCGATCGCGCGGCTGATCTCATGGGCGACCAGGCCCCCGAAGGCGCCGAACTTTCCGGCACTGCTGGCGCTGTCGGCGAAAATCGGCCCCTGCAGCGCGGCGGCGGTGACGATCAGCCGGTTCTGCGCCAGGTCGTAGACGATCGCCGGCTGCTGCGGCAGCACGTCCCAGCGGCGGTCGGCATTGCCCTTGCCGATGCGCTTCATTTCCTGCGCGTGGCGCCAGGTGGAGGCGATCAGCATGTTGCCGCCGAAGCTGCCACGGCCCATCGGCTGCACGCTGTAGTCCAGGTCGCGCAGCGGGGTGCCGATCTCGATCTTCATCGCCGCCAGCTTGGCTTCGGCTTCGGCCTTGGCCTCGGCGCTCAGCCAGCTGTTGCGTTTGACCGCGGCGATCTGCGCTTCACGCACCTGGTCGACCATGAGGCCGGCCTGGCGGCGCACGTCGCGGCTGATGTAGCTGTTGGCGTACTCGTGGCCGAGCATCGGCCCGGCGGCGACATTGATGGCATCGAGCACCGCGTCCTGGCGCGACGGGGCAATGGTCTGCCCGCGCAGCAGGCGCCCGCGGAACTCGAACTCGGCGTCGCGGTAGGCCTTGGACAGGTACGGCGCCATCGAATCGCCCACGCGCCAGCGCAGGTAGGCCTTCCACTGCGAGGCGGGCAGGCGCACGACCAGGGCGTTGATCAGCTGGAATAGCGCCGGGTCGGCCAGCGAGACCAGGTCGTCGTTGACGCCCTGCGCCTTCAGGAACGCGTCCAGCTGCAGGTTGCGGTAGCGGCCCAGTTCCTTGGTGGTGACCGGTGCGTAGTTGTTGAACGGATTGTTGATGTCGGCCACCGAATGCGCGCTGCGCGCCAGTTCGGCTTCCAGGCCGATGACCAGCGCCGCTTCGGCGTCGAGCTTGTCGGCCGGGGTGCCGGTCAATGCGAGGATCTGTTTCACGTAGGCGCGGTAGCGCCCCATCAGCGCGACGGTGTCGGCATCGGTGCGGGTGTAGAAGGCCGGGTCCGGCAGGCCCATGCCACCCTGCATGAAGTAGCCGATATGGCGGTCCAGCGCCTTCAGGTCCACGTCCGGGGCGAAGTTGAAGGCCACCGGGATGCCGACCTGGTGCAGCGCGGCGATCGAGGCGGGAATGTCCTTGGCCTTCTTGATCGCATCGATGCGGGTCAGCAGCGGGGCGATCGGCTTGGAGCCGTCGGCTTCCACCGCCGCTTCATCCAGGCCGCTGGCCCAGAAATCGCCCAGCAGTTTCTGCACGTTGCCCTGTGGCGTGTTCATCGCGTTGTCCAGCAACTGGCGCTGCTGGGTGCGGGTGTTGGCGGCCAGTTGCCCCAGCGCGCTGACGGCACCGGTCTGCGGCACCGGGTTGGCCTTGAGCCAGTCGGCATTGGCCGAGGTGTAGAAATCCGTGCAGGCGGCGCTGACGGCCGGTGCCCGTGCGGAGGCTTTCTTGCGGGCAGCCTCGGCATCGGAGGTGGACAGCAGGGTGACCAGACCAAAGGCGAGGGCAAGCGAAAGCGGGCGAACGTTGGGCATGTGGTGCATATCCGCAGGAAGGGCAAAGTGCGCGGAGTTTAACAAGCCGCCGGAAGATTGGCGCTGGCAGCCGGTCGCGTTTTCGCGTGTCGGCGACGGCCCGCGATGCGCGACCTACGTGCAGCCGATATGCAGGAGCGGCATGCAGGAGCGACATGTAGGAACGACGTAAGTCGCGACACCTTCAACGAAGAGCGGCACCGGCCGAGCGCCATTGCAACCGGGCGTGCGACCTGCACCTGTTCGCTTTCACGCCGTTTCCCGCTCCCGCACAGGGACCGGAAGGCGGGAAACAAGAAGGTCCGGCAATGCCGGGCCTTCGAGGGTGTTTCAGCGCAGCGCGGCGATTACCAGATCACCACCTGCTTGTCGCCGGTGCGGACCATCGGCGAGCCGGCCTTGCACTGGAACGCGGCGGCGAAGGTCGGCAGGTTGGCCGGTGCGCCCATCGCGCGGAACTGCGCCGGGGCGTGCGGGTCGGTGGCCAGGCGGACCTTGGCGTTCTCCGCGGTGTACTTGGTGCGCCACACCGTAGCCCAGTTGGCGAAGAAGCGCTGGTCACGGCTCAGGCCTTCCACCTTCGGATCTTCCTGGCCGGCGGTGGCCTTCTGCAGCGCGTCGTAGGCGGTGGCCAGACCGCCCAGATCGGCGATGTTCTCGCCCAGCGTCAGCGAGCCGTCCACGTGCTGGTCGCCCACCTTGTAGTCGTTGAACTGGTTGACCAGCTTGTCGGTCAGGCCGGTGAAGCCCTTGGCATCGGCCGGGGTCCACCAGTTCTCGAAGTTGCCGGTCGGCCCGAAGCGGCTGCCCTGGTCGTCGTAACCGTGGGTCATCTCATGGCCGATCACCGCACCGATGCCGCCGTAGTTCAGGGCGTCGTCGGCGTTCGGATCGAAGAATGGCGGCTGCAGGATGGCGGCCGGGAACACGATCTCGTTCTGCAGCGGGTTGTAGTAGGCGTTGACCATCTGCGGGGTCATGCCCCACTCGGTCTTGTCCACCGGCTGGCCGATCTTGCCCAGCGCCCACTGGTAGTTGAAGGCGTTGGCGGCGCGCACGTTGCCCAGGTAGTCGTCGTGGCTGGTGCTCAGGCCCGACCAGTCACGCCACTTGTCCGGGTAGCCGATCTTCGGGGTAAAGGTCTCCCACTTGGCGATGGCCTTGGCCTTGGTCTCATCGCTCATCCACGCCAGGCCCTGGATGCGCTCTTTCAGCGCGTCGGCCAGGTTCTTCACCAGCACTTCCATCTTGGCCTTGGCTTCGGGCGAGAAGGCGACCTTGACGTACATCTGGCCGAAGGCTTCACCGGCGTTGTTCTCCACCGTGCCCAGCACCTGCTTCCAGCGCGGCTTGATTTCCTTCTGGCCGTTGAGCTCCTTGCCGTAGAACGCGTAGTTCTCCTGCACGAAATCATTGCTCAGGTACGGCGAGGCGCCGTCCACGGTGTGGAAGCGCAGGTAGGCGCGCCACACGGCCGGGTCGGTATCGCCCAGCATCTTGCTCACTTCCTCGTGGAAGGCCGGCATGGCCAGCGAGAACGTGGCCGGGGCGGCGATGCCCTGGGCCTTGAAGAACTCGCTCCAGCTGAAGTTCGGGGTCAGCGTGTCGGCATCGGCCACGCTCACCGGGTTGTAGTACAGCGACACGTCGCGCGACAGCTCGACACTGGACTTGGAAGCCTTGGCCAGACGGGTTTCGAACTTCACCACGTCCCCGGCCTGCTTGGCGGCGTCGGTCGCCGGCACGCCGGACAGCTCCAGCACCTTGGCCACGTGCGCCTGGTAGGCCTTGAGCTTGTCGGCCTTGGCGGCGTCGGTGTAATAGGTCTTGTCCGGCAGGCCCAGGCCACCCTGCATGGCGTAGGCCATGTTCATCGACGAATTCTTGAAGTCCGCTTCCGGGCCGAAGCCGAACAGCATGTTCTCGCCCTTGGCCGCGCTGCTGCGCAGGTAGCTGGCGATGGCGTCCTTGTCGGCCAGTGCATCGATGGCGTCCAGGTCGGCCTTCAGCGGGGTGATGCCCAGCGCGTTGATCTTGGCTTCGTCCATGCCCGAGGCCCAGAAGTCACCGACGATCTTTTCCACGCCGGTGGCGTTGGTCATCGCCGCGGCCTGCTCGGCCAGCTGGTGCTGCACGGCGACCGAGCGCTCGTCGAGGATGGTGAAGGCACCCCAGCTGGTGCGGTCGGCCGGAATCTCGTTGGCACTGAGCCACTTGTCATTCACGTAGCCGCCGAAATCGGTGCAGGCGTCCTTGCTCGGGTCCAGGTCCGCGGCGGTGAAGGCGTTGTAGGCCGGCAGCTTGGATTCGTCCAGCTTCAGCTCGGTGGCGGCGGGCGCAGCGGCGGTGGCCGCCGCGGCCGGGGTTTCTTCTTTCTTGCAGCCGATCAGCGCGGCCGACACGGCCAGGGACAGCAGCAGGATCTGGGGTTTGCGAACGATCACGGGATTGGCCTCCAGGCCGAATTCGAAGCACAGGTGAGGCCGCGGGAGCCGGGGCCAACGCAGGAAGATACGCCTGAAACCGATGAGGAAAGGGTGTAGAAGGTCATGGCCGCAGGCAGGTCGGACCTGCTGCAGCGGGGCCGGCGGCAGCAGCCATGACCAGGATATCCAGCCGTATCCGGGGCTCGATCGTCATCGGCGGCGGCCACAACGGCCTGGTGTGCGTGGCCTATATGGGCAAGGGCGGCGCGGCGATGACCGAGACTTTCCACCCGGGCTTCCGAAACTCGGTGGCCTGCATCAATCGGGGCGTGCGGACTGCCCGCATGCACGACGTTCCCGCCACGCGTGATGCGGTGCAGATGATGGAGGCCGTCCTGGGTATGTGTCCCCCGGTGCGGCGGGAACGCAACCCCCTTCCGACGCACAACGTCCAGATGCGTGCCGCGCCTCATTCTGAGGTGAGCGGAAGTTCCTGCCAGACCACGGTTGTGTCCGGGATGGCGCCGAGGACGGCTCCTGAGAACCACTGGATTCCGTAGTCGAGGGACTCTGCCACGTCCTGACCCCCGGACCCGAACAGCAGCACCATCTGACCCGCGTCCACCTGCACTCGCTGACAGAACCAGCCGCCGTGTACAAACCTGTCCTCATCATCAGGACCATGCAGGTACCCGGTCCACGCGTCGAAGCGGTCTTTGAGCTGCTCCATCGCGGAAGTCGACACCGTGGCCAGCACCGTCGCCTGTTTGGTGAGCCCCCGGTTGTTTTCCGTCGACCACACCCAGTCCATGTTCATCCGGTAGCGCCGCGGATCACCCTCGGCAAGCTCGGGAAGAGTCCGGGGCGTGGGCTTAACCCTGTTGTTCATGCTCATGCGGCAAGGGTAGCACTCGGTGGGAGGAGGCCAGTACCCAGGAACGTCCGTGAAGTACTGGACAATGTCGATGACCTACATCTGGCCGAAGGCTTCGCCGGCGTTGTTCTCCACCGTGCACGGCATCTTGCTCACTTCGGTGTGGGAGGCTGGCATGGCCAGCGGGAACGTGGCCGGCGGCAGTGCTATACAGCAGCCATGACCAAGATATCCAGCAGTACCTGGGACGCGATCGTCATCGGCGGCGGCCACAACGGCTTGGTGTGCGCGGCCTACCTGGGCAAGGGTGGCAAGCGCGTGCTGGTATTGGAGCGTCGGGACGTGGTCGGTGGCGCGGCGGTGACCGAGGAGTTCTACCCGGGTTTCCGCAACTCGGTGGCCTCTTATACGGTGTCGCTGCTGCAGCCCAAGGTCATCGCCGATCTGGAGCTGGAGCGGCATGGCCTGCGTGTGGTGCCGCGGCGGATCAACAACTTCCTGCCCTTGCCGGACGGGCAGTACCTGCTGGCCGGCGGTGGGCGCACACAGGCCGAAGTGGCGAAATTCTCGCCGCGCGATGCCGAGCGCCTGCCCGAGTACGAACGGCGGCTGGAGCTGTTCGCCGATGTGCTGCGCGCGCTGGCCTTGCAGGCGCCTCCGAATGTCACCGATGGCGGCTGGCTGCAGGCGCTGCCGCAGCTGTGGAAGGCCGGCAGGCTGGGCCTGCAGCTGCAATCACTGGATGCGGCGCTGAAGCAGGAGCTGCTGGATCTGTTCACGGTCTCGGCGGCGGAGTATCTGGACCGCTGGTTCGAGAGCGCGCCGATCAAGGCGCTGTTCGGCTTCGATGGCATCGTCGGCAACTATGCCAGCCCGTATGCACCCGGCACCGCTTACGTGCTGCTGCACCACGTGTTCGGTCAGAGCAATGGCGTCAAGGGCGCGTGGGGGCATGCGATCGGCGGCATGGGTGCGATCACCCGGGCGATGGCGCGTGCGGCGCAGGAGGCAGGTGTGGAGATCCGCACCGGGGTGGGCGTGGCGAAGGTGCTGGTCGAACAGGGCAGGGCGGTGGGTGTCGTTACCGGCAACGGCGAAGTACTGCGCGGCAAGGCCATCGTCGCCAACGTCAATCCCAAGTTGTTGTATGAGCAGTTGCTGGAGCCGGCCGTCGTGCCGGAGGCCACACGCGAACGCATGCGCAACTGGCGTTGCGGCTCGGGCACGTTCCGCATGAACGTGGCGCTGTCACGGCTCCCGGATTTCAGTGTGCTGCCGGGCCATGGCGACCACCTCACCGCCGGCATCATCCTCGCGCCCAGCCTGGACTACATGGATCGCGCATATGTGGATGCACGCCAGCACGGCTGGTCACGCGAGCCGGTGGTCGAACTGCTGATTCCCAGCACCCTGGACGACTCGCTGGCGTCACCGGGGCAACATGTTGCCAGCCTGTTCTGCCAGCACGTCGCCCCGCAACTATCCGGAGGCCGCAGCTGGGACGACCACCGCGAAGAAGTGGCCGACCTGATGATCGCCACCGTCGACACGTACGCACCGGGTTTTGCCGCGTCCGTGCTGGGCCGGCAGATCCTGAGCCCGCTGGACCTGGAGCGCACCTTCGGCCTGATCGGCGGCGACATCTTCCACGGTGCGCTGAGCCTCAACCAGCTGTTCAGCGCCCGCCCGATGCTGGGGCAGGCCGACTACCGCGGCGCGATCCCCGGGTTGTACCTGTGTTTCTCCGGCACCCATCCCGGCGGCGGCGTGACCGGTGCACCGGGGCATAACGCGGCGCGTGTCGTGTTGTCAGAACGGTAGGCCGGCAGGCGAGTCCCGGCCGAAGGCATGCACTGATAGGGCGATGTGAAAGCTGGTGGGATTGGTCGGTGAGGAGTTGCATTTACTTCCCGGCCACCTGCCTCTAGGCTGCCAGCTCGCCCAAGGAAGACAAGCTATGCGACTGCGCCTGACCCCCCTGCTGTTACTCCCGTTTTTCATGCCTGCAATGGCCGCCGACACACCGCCTGAAAGCAGCGAAACGATGGTCAATGCGGGCTTCCTGGATAGCCATCCGGACATGATGTACCGGCAGTGGGGTGTAGATGCGCTTCACCGCGGAAAAGTCGATCAGGCGATGGAGAACTTCCGTCTGGCGGCCCGTTATGCCGACAAGCCGGCGCAAGGCTATCTGGGGGAAATGTACTGGTTCGGGGTGGAGCGGCCCGCCGATCGGGTGATGGCTTTCGCCTGGATGGATGTGGCTGCCGAGCGTGGCTATCCGCTGTTCGTGGAATTGCGTGACCAGTACTGGGCGGCGCTACCGCTGGAGCTGCATGAAGCAGCCCGTGCGAAATCCCGGCAGCTGGCAGCGGAATATGGTGATGCTGTCGCCAAGCCGCGTATCGCCGCGGTGCTTGTCAGGGGGCTGCGGGCAATGACGGGAAGCCGGACAGGATCGATGTCCAACAACGTCGATATCGTCTATTCCGAAGGCGGCATGAGCCGGACCATCAAGGCCGACCGCATGTACGACAAGAAATATTGGGATCCAAAGCTCTACCAGCAGTGGCAAGACGATACCTGGATGAAGATCCGGCGAGGAAAGGTTGAAGTGGGAACTCCCGCCATGGCCATTCCGTCGGCGACGGATAACCCCTGATTTCCTGACGCTTTCATACTGCTTGGCCGAGTGGGTTGGTATGCATCCTGTCGGATGCATATCGCCCACGGGCCGCTATATCTGACGCCGGATTTCCGCGCGCCCCGGCTCTGTGCAGGCTGTCTGGTGCTGGCTGGATCGGGCCAGGGTCGCCAGCGTACGCGCCACGACACCGTATTGGTGTGCGGCCCGGTGCGATTTCCCCGCGGACGAACATTCCACTCAGTCGCTTTTATGGGCCGCTGCCACGGTCAAGTGCCGACGGTGGAGTGGTAGCCGTGTGCTGTCGTACAACTCCTCGGTTGACCATTACGCCTGCCAGGAGAGGAGGTAAAGGCTCACCGGTGCCCGTGCCTCGACACTTGCGGTGAGGATGAGGCCTTTTCCAGCAATTCTGTGCCCCATAAAAAAAGAAGAGGCAACTTGCGTTGCCTCTTCTCCTGTTTCAACTCAAGCGTTTTCTATCAGAACTTGTACTTCAGACGCACGAACGGGGTGCGGCCGTAGTAGTCGTACTGGGTAGCGAACGCCGGGACGTTGCCGTAACGGGTGGCCGTGCCGGTGGACATTGACGGCGGCTTGGCGTCGAACACGTTGGAAATACCCACCAGGATCTGCCAGTCAGGCTGGTTATAGCTCAGCGAGGCCGTGTGGTAGAAGCGGGCATCGGCAGTGATGTCGCGGTAGGAGTCCGGACGGCCCTGGTAGGTGAACTTCTCGACGATATCGGTGTTGGAGGTTTCACCGATGTACATCGTCAACCAGTTGTAGGTCCAGTCGCCACGCTTCAGGCTCATGCCCATGTTGGCGACCAGCTCCGGACGACCGACGTAGCCAAGCACATCCGAGTCGCTCAGGCCGCTGGCTTCAGCGCTGTCAAACAGCTGGGAAACGTCTTCCAGGGTGTAGGTGACCTGGGTGTCCCATGCAAACTTGCCAAAGCTGAACTCGTGCTCCCAGTTCGCGGTGAGGTCCCAGCCACGGGTACGCTGCTTGTTGATGTTGACGTACTGCGCGTAGACCTCGGTGATCTTGTGGGCTTCACCACCGGTGGCCGGATTACGGACCATCAGATCGCAGAAGTTGTTCGGATAGTTGGCGGCACCATAGCAACCGCCGACGATGTCACCGGCACCCAGCGAGGCGATCTGATCGTTCACTTCGTAATCGAAGTAGTCGATGGCGATGCTGAGGTTGGCAAACGACGGCGTGAACACGATACCGGCGCTCTTGGCCTTGGAGGTTTCCGGCTTCAGCTGACCGGCGCCACCACTGGTGTAGACGGTAGCGCTGCTGTTGCCTGCGGCGGTATAGGTTTCCGGGATGCCGGCGGCGGCGCAGTTGGCACGCAGCTGGTCATTGCTGCTTTCACCCCAGCGGATGCACGGATCGATCGCGGTCTGGGCCAGGAAGCCGCTCTGGTTGCCCAGGTACAGCTCGTACAGGCCCGGTGCGCGGTAGGAGGTGCCGATGGTGCCGCGTGCGCGCAGGGACGGGATGATCTGCCAGTTCAGGCCCAGCTTCCAGACGTTGTCCGAACCGTCCACCGAGTCGTATTCGAAAATACGGCCGGAGGCGTTGGCGGACAGGGATTCGATGCCCGGAATGCCCTTGAGCAGCGGAACTTCCAATTCCACAAACGCTTCCTTGACCTTGTCGTCACCCTTGGTCACGTTGGCGCTGGAGGAGCCCCACAGATTCTTGTTGCGCGAGGCTTCGCCCGGCTGGTCGTCGATCTTGTAGTAGCGGTATTCCAGGCCGGCAGCCATGCCAACGGCACCTGCAGGCAGCTCGAACAGCTCGCCGCTGAAGATGGCATTGATCGACGACTGGTCGTAGGTGGTCTTGCCCTTGTCCCAGATGCCCAGGATGCTGACCAGCTCGTCGACCTTGGAGCCATCCAGATAGCCCGGATCGAAGTAGTTGGCAGCCGGCGTGTCACCAGCGCCCGGACGGGTCAGGTCGCCGGTGATCGAATTGTTGATGCCGAGATTGTTGTACGTGCCACTGGAACGGCTGTAGTTGGCGTTGACTTCCCAACCCCAGCTGTCGGAGCTCTTGAACAGGCCATCGAGCTTGTTGGCGAAATAGAAGTAATCCACTTCCACTTCGGTCATGGACTTGAACGGCAGCACGGGCATGCCGTAGTCAACAGCGCCGCCGGCCGGACCTTCGACAACCGGGAAGAATTGGCGCCAGCCGAAATTCTCGGTGGTGCGGTTGTTGTACAGGAACTGGGTCTTCCAGTTGAAGGAGTCAAAGCCGAAATCGGTGGCCAGATAGGCGGACTTGCGTTCCTGGCGGTTGATGATGTGGGCTTCACCAAAGCGCGCGAAGTTCAGCGGCTCCTGGTAGGAGGCCTGTGCACTGTTGGCATAGGTGGTGTTCTTGCGCGGGACATAGCCCGGGAACGGCCCGATGGTGCTGCCATCCTGCGAAGGCACATAACGGGTGCCAAGGAAGTAGTCATCGATGACGTTGACCAGCAGGTTGTTGCAGTTGGCCAGCGGCGTGCCGGCGTTGATCGAATTGTCGACGCGATCGATGCGGTTGCCGTCTGCGTCCTTGACCAGGTCTTCCGAGCACTTGAGGAAGTCACGGTCGCCACGGGTCAGCTCGTTGTGGCGATACCACTCCACAGCGGCAACCACGCTGCCCTTGTCAAAGCTCCAGCCATTGGCGAGCGAGGCTGAGAACACTTCGCCACCGCCGTGCTGCGGAATGCGCGAGGTGACGCTCAGTTCCGGACGATCGAAATTCTTCTTGGTGATCAAGTTGACCACACCGGCCACGGCGTCGGAGCCGTAGATGGAGGACGAGCCGTCCTTCACGATTTCAGCGCGCTGCAGTACGGCGGTCGGGATGACGTTCAGGTCGAACGCGCCGACGGCACCACGGGTACCCGCCGGGCCCGGACGCTGGCCGTCCAGCAGGACCAGCGTGCGGTTGGCGCCCAGGCCGCGCAGTGAGAAGGTCTGCACGCCGGTACCGCCATCGACCACAAAGCCGCCGAACTGGTGGGTGATCTGGGTTTCGGCAGCACCGATGGCCGATTTCTGCAGGAACTCACCGACGTTGACCTGGCCCTGGGCCGTGTTGGTCTCGGTTTCAATGGTGAAGACCGGCGAAGTGGTCTCGTAATCAGCACGACGGATCAGCGATCCGGTGACGGTGATCTTGTCAAGATCGGTGGTGCTGGAGTTGGCCTTCGTTTCGCTTGCTTTTTCGGCCTGGTTCCCGGCGGCTTCCTGAGCCAGGACGGGTGCTGCCTGTAGGCAGGCAAGGACCGCCAAGGTCAATGGCAGTCGGATTGGTGAAGTGTGCCCGTTGGCTTTGCGCATCTTGGTGAATCCCTACTTGTTATGTTTCGGTTAATAGAGTCTAGGGAGCGTGGAAAATAAATGCAATATGAATAATTTTCAATTGGAACAACCTTCTGGTTGGTGGGTGTTCAGGCTGGCCCCGCCTTTGCGGTGGCCAGCCACGGGGAATCGACTCAGATGCCGCCGGGACCACATTCGTCGCGGAGGAAGCTTTCCATCAACGGCAGCGTCGCCTGGTAGTGGCTGGGATACCACGGCATGCTGTGGGGCATGTCTGCGATCAGCTCGAACTTGGCGGGCACCTTGCCTTTGACCGCGTTGTAGAAGTTGCGGGCATGCGACGCCGGGGTGCGTACGTCACGGTCACCCACATAGAGCAGGATCGGAAGCGTTGCCTTGTCGGTATTGCGCATTGGATCCATGCCGGTGACGGTCTGTCCCTGCAGGATGCGCTGGATGCGGTTTTCGCTCCATGACATGCCGATCCGGGCAAGGTCGGTCACCGGGGCGCCGGCAATGGCGCACTGGAACGGTGACGGGCTGCGTACGGAGGCCGCCGCGGCAGCAAAGCCGCCGTAGGAGTAGCCGAAGATCGCAAGTCGATCCTTTGCGGCGATGCCCTGGGATACAAGCCATGCGGCGGCATCATCGTTGTCGTCCTGCATGGTCAGGCCCCACTGCTTGTCACCGGCGATCCAGTGGTCGCGTCCAAAGCCCATGGAGCCGCGATACTGGGGACGGATGACGGCGTAGCCGCGCGAGGTGAAGAACGGGACCCAGCCCGAGCGATCCCAGCCGGTATAGTCGCGCGCCCAGGGGCCGCCGTGGGGATGTACCAGTGCAGGCAGTGCCGCATCGCCCTGCTTCCAGCCGGCGGGCAGGTCCAGGATCGCCGGAATGCTCCGGCCATCGCGCGCGGTATAGGTTACCCAGCGCTGCTCGCCGACCTGCTTGCTGTCGATCCAGGGGCGCTCGCTGCCAAGCGGGGTCACGCTTTTGCGATCCATCAGCATATAGAACGCGGTGGGCTGGCTGGCGCTGTCTGTTGTGAACAGAACGCGCGAAAGATCATCGTTATAGCCGGTGATGGATACGTGCTGTTCCGGGTATGCCAGCTTCAGGCTGTCATGGAGGGCCTTCATCTGCGGGTCGATGTAGACCACCTCCGGGCGGGGACCCACTACCGAGAACCCCAGCACCTGGTTGAAGTTGCTGGAGCGGGTGCCAAGAACAAGCCCCCCGATCGGATATTGCGGGTGAGCGGCAAGTGGCTCTTTGTCGAACTGCTGCGTCGCCGGATCATAGAGGCGTGCCTCGACCTGATCGGAGAACTTGTCAGTGAGTACATAGAGCTTGCCGGTGGCATCGTCGATACCGGCGATATTCATGCTGACGCGGGTGCTGAGCTTGACCGTGAGCGGGTCATGCTTGACGAACTGCCCGTCCGGGCCCTTGATCAGGGTCTGCTGCTCGTACTCGTTGGGGCCGGTCGGCTCCAGCAGGTCGCGCGTGAGCAGTTCGCCATCGCGTGGATGGAACAGGCCGGGAGAGCTGCGTGCACCACCCCGGAACAACAGTTCGGTCTGCCCGGTCTTCAGGTTGTACCGGTAGTAGTTCGAGGAAAGGGTTGACTGGTTGATCTGCGCGATGATGACCCTGTCCGGATCCAGCGGCAGCGAATGAACCAGGGACGCGGTGCCGGTCAACTCGAGGCAACGCT
Source organism: Stenotrophomonas sp. JC08 (assembly GCF_052180205.1). Lineage (NCBI taxonomy): Bacteria > Pseudomonadati > Pseudomonadota > Gammaproteobacteria > Lysobacterales > Lysobacteraceae > Stenotrophomonas > Stenotrophomonas sp. JC08. Next base: position 1,004,630 of record NZ_CP197473.1, read on the forward strand.
GCGTCTGTTCGCTGATGCCAATTTTCCGGGTGTTGTCGGCGAACGCTTCGCTGAACTTGGTCTGGGCGGGATCGGTCAGGTAGGCCTTCATCAGGAAGGTCTTGGTGGAGCCGGTCGAGTTGCCCTCTCCGCAGCCGGCCAGGGCGCCGGTGAACTCCTGGCGGCCGATGACCAGGGTTTTCCCTGCTTTCAATGCGTTGGCGGCAATGAACTTCATCCGGTCGCCCGACGGGGTGATCGCGGTGGGGCCGGCGGCAAGGTTGTCCACGTCCCAGTTCGCCAGCGCCGTTTCTTTGTAGTCACTGCCCGGTGAGGCCACGATGGCAACCAGACGTTTGCCGTCGGAACTCATGCTCATCGACTGGATGGCTGGGATCTTGGCGAAATTCTCAGTCGCCAGCGGTGTGGGGGCGGCGTGGAGGGTGGCGACTGCAGCCGTTGTGGCAATTGCAAGTGCGACTTTTGCGAGGCTAAGGGCTTTCATTTGGCATCACGTCCTTGAGTGGTGAGAAAACACATGCATGGTCAGGTGCAAATCGATAAAGATGAATGGATGATGTACCGGCATTGGATTTTGCCGGATATGGCGGAAAACGGATACTGCGTGCCGATGTGGCACCATTTGCCTGTTTTCCAGGACTGCAGATATCCCCATGTCAGTGAATGATGCTTTGGCGCGGCCGGTGACCCATCGGGTCCAGAAAGGCCTTTCTCCCCATCCGCGCATCCGCAACGTGATTGCGATCGGCTCGGGCAAGGGCGGGGTGGGCAAGTCCACCACGTCGGTGAATCTGGCGCTGGCGCTGAAGGCGCTGGGCGCGCGGGTCGGGGTGCTGGATGCGGATATCTACGGGCCGAGCGTGCCGGCGATGCTGGGCCTGAGCGGTCGCCCGGAAAGCCCCGACAACAAGAGCATCGAGCCGATGCGGGCGTTCGGGGTGGAGGCGATGTCGATCGGTTTCCTGGTCGAGCAGGATTCGCCGATGATCTGGCGCGGGCCGATGGCGACTTCGGCGCTGACCCAGCTGTTCAACGACACCCGCTGGGGTGACCTGGACTACCTGCTGATCGACCTGCCGCCGGGTACCGGTGACATCCAGCTGACGCTGGCACAGAAAATCCCGGTGGCCGGAGCGGTGATCGTCACCACGCCGCAGGAGATCGCCACGCTGGATGCGCGCAAGGCCTTGAAGATGTTCGAGAAGGTCGAAGTGCCGGTGCTGGGCATCGTCGAGAACATGGCGGTGCACACCTGCAGCAACTGCGGCCATGCCGAGCACCTGTTCGGTGAAGGCGGCGGCCAGCGTATCGCCGAGCAGTACGGGGTGCCGCTGCTGGGCTCGCTGCCGCTGGATATCCGTATCCGCGAGCAGGGCGATGTGGGCACGCCGGTGGTCGAGGCGGCACCGGAATCGGCTGCGGCGCAGGCGTATCTGGCGGCGGCGCGGCGGATGGTGGAAGAGTTGGGCAAGCGCCCGCGCGCCGGGATTCCGATTGTTTCCTCGCTGATCTGACCACAGCAGCGTTCAAGCACGCAGACCGGGCCTCCTTCCGCAGTGAAGCGGCCCGATCCACTGCGGCGACCTGGCCGCATGTGCTGCGCTAGAATCGCCGCCCCGGCCACTGACACGTTGTGGCGCCCGCATCAGGACCATTGAATGAGCATCAAGAGCGACCGCTGGATCCGCCGAATGTCCGAGCAGCACGGCATGATCGCGCCGTACGAAGCAGGCCAGGTCAAGCAGGTCGATGGCCAGCGCATCGTCAGCTATGGCACCTCCAGCTACGGCTATGACGTGCGCTGCTCGCGCGAGTTCAAGGTGTTCACCAACATCAATTCGACCATCGTCGACCCCAAGCACTTCGACCCGAAGAGCTTTGTCGACATCGAGGCCGACGAGTGCATCATCCCGCCGAATTCGTTCGCGCTGGCGCGTACGGTGGAGTTTTTCCGCATCCCGCGCGACACGCTGGTGGTGTGCCTGGGCAAGAGCACCTACGCGCGCTGCGGCATCATCGTCAACGTCACCCCGCTGGAGCCGGAGTGGGAAGGCCATGTGACGCTGGAGTTCTCCAACACCACGCCGCTGCCGGCACGCATCTATGCCAATGAAGGCGTGGCGCAGATGCTGTTTTTCCAGGCCGACCAGGACGACATCTGCGAGACCTCGTACAAGGATCGCGGTGGCAAGTACCAGGGCCAGACCGGGGTGACCTTGCCGCGCACCTGAGGGTGGCAGTGGGTGGACAGAAAATGGCGCGGGATTCCGCGCCATTTTCGTTGGGCGGGGCGTGTGCCTACTTGCCGCGCCCGAACAGCATGCCGACGCCGACGGCGACCAGGATCACCGGCCACCAGGTGGCGATCAGACGGCCAAGGCTGGCATCGGTCCAGCCCAGATTGCTGGCGAGAAGGAACAGGCCGACGATGATCAGGATCAGGGCGGCGATCAGGTTGGAGCGCATCGGGTGGCGGTTTCCGTAGTGGACAGGGGGCTTATCGTAGCCGCTGGCGCCACTGTTCGACATGCGTGCCGAGCGTATCGGCATCGAAGCGCCGCGCCGGGCCGCTGCCCCATACCGGGCCCGGCCAGGCCGGGTCGCCGTCATGGCGGCCGACCAGGTGCAGGTGCAGGTGCGGCACGATGTTGCCCAGCGCGCCGATGTTGAGCTTGGACACGCCGGGGGTGTGCTTGAGCAGCTGCGATATCTGGTTGATCTCGGCCAGCAGCAGGCGTTGCTGGCCGCCGTCCAGGTCGATCCACTCGCTGGCACCGGGAACGCGCGGAACCAGCACGATCCACGGAAAGCGCTCGTCGTTCATCAGCCGGATCTGCGACAGCGGTCCGTCGGCGATGAGCACGCTGTCGGCGGCAAGGCGGGAGTCGAGGTCGAAATCGGACGTCACAGCTTCGGTCATCGCAGGTTCTCGCTGAAGAAGGCCAGGGTGCGTTCGCGCGCCAGTGCGGCACTGGGGGCGTGGTAATGGTTGCCGACCTCGCGGTTGAAGGCGTGGCCGGCGGGGTACACGTATACCGGCATTGTCGGTTGCTTTTCACGATGCGCCGCAACGGCGGCCGGGGGGATGGAGCTGTCCTGGTCGCCGAAATGGAAGATGGCCGGGGCCTTGAACGGTGCATCGAGGAGTGGCACGTTGCGCGCGCCGTAGTAGCTGGCCGAGGGCAGGCCCAGTTGCTGCGCGGCCAGCAGGGCGACGCTGCCGCCCCAGCAGTAGCCCACGCTGCCGACCTTGCCGTACCGGGCCAGCTGCGCGGCCGCGGCCGCGACCACCGCGACGGCGCGCTCCAACCCCAGCGCGTCCACCAGCGCCTTGCCACGGGTTACCCCCGTTGCGTCGTAATCCAGTTCCCGTTCCGCCTCGGAAGCGACCAGGTCGAAGAAGGACGGTGCCAGCACCGCGTAGCCCTCGGCGGCGTACTGTTCGGCCACCAGGCGGATGTGGGCATTGGCGCCGAAGATTTCCTGGATGACGACCAGTCCGGCACGCGGGGTGCCTTCGGGCAGCGCCTGCCAGGCGCGGACCGGGCCGGCAGTGGTGGTGAGGGGGATCCATTGCGACATGGAGAACTCCGTTGGTGAAATTGCGGACATTCCGCCCGGCTTCCGGCGGGGAAGGCGGGAGGACGGACACGACGGCTTTGGATCATCCCCCTGAACGGGCGTATTAAGCCAGTTGCAGGGTGTGGCCGCGGGTGACCGGTATAATCGCGGCCTTTCCGGCCCTGCGGTCGTCCGGCTCCGGCCCCCAGAATTCTGTGAACATGTCCCAGCTGAACCCCAAAGTCGGCTTCGTCAGCCTTGGCTGCCCGAAAGCCCTCGTCGATTCCGAGCGCATCCTCACCCAGCTGCGGGTGGAAGGCTATGACATCGTGCCGTCCTACGATTCGGCCGATGTGGTGGTGGTCAACACCTGCGGCTTCATCGACTCGGCCGTGGCCGAATCGCTGGATGCCATCGGCGAGGCGATGAACGAGAACGGCAAGGTCATCGTCACCGGCTGCCTGGGCAAGAAGGGCGACATGATCCGCGAGCATTACCCGGACGTGCTGTCGGTATCCGGCCCGCAGGACTACACCAGCGTGATGGACGCGGTGCATGCCGCGCTGCCGCCCAAGCACGATCCCTTCATCGACCTGGTGCCGGATTACGGCATCAAGCTGACCCCGCGTCATTACGCCTATCTGAAGATTTCCGAAGGCTGCAACCACCGCTGCAGCTTCTGCATCATTCCCTCGATGCGCGGCGATCTGGTGTCGCGCCCGGTGGATGAAGTGCTGCGCGAGGCCGAGCGGCTGGTCAAGGGTGGCGTGCGTGAGCTGCTGGTGGTGTCGCAGGACACCTCGGCCTACGGCGTGGACCGCAAGTACGCGCCGGGCACCTGGCGCGGCAAGGAATACGCCACGCGCATGAAGGCGCTGTGCGAAGGACTGAGCGAGCTGGATGCGTGGACGCGGCTGCATTACGTCTACCCGTATCCGCACGTCGATGACGTGGTGCCGCTGATGGCCGAAGGGAAAATCCTGCCGTACCTGGACATCCCGTTCCAGCATGCCAGCCCGCGCATCCTCAAGCTGATGAAGCGCCCGGGTGCGGTCGACAAGACCCTGGAGCGGGTGCTGCGCTGGCGCGAGATCGCGCCGGACATCACCGTGCGTTCGACCTTCATCGTCGGCTTCCCCGGCGAGACCGAGGCCGAGTTCGAGCAGCTGCTCGAGTTCCTCGATACCGCCCAGCTCGACCGCGTCGGCGCGTTCGCCTACTCGCCGGTGGAGGGCGCCACCGCCAACGACCTGCCTGACCCGGTGCCGGAAGCGGTGAAGCAGGAGCGTCTGGCCCGTTTCATGGAAAAGCAGGCGGCCATTTCCGCAGCCAAACTCGAAGCCAAGATCGGCAGCGTGCAGCAGTGCCTGGTCGATGTGATCGAGGACGATATCGCTGTGGCCCGCTCCAAGGCCGATGCGCCGGAAATCGACGGCCTGGTGCATATCCAGAACGCCGCCGAAGCCGGGCTGCGCGTGGGGGATTTCGTCGACGTGGAGATCACCGACAGCGACGAGCACGACCTGTTCGGTGACGCCCTGATCAAACCGGCGGCCAAGGCGTTCGATCTCAAGGTGCTGTGACCGGGACGGCATCCGGACCCGGCGCCGGCAGTGTCCGGCGCCGCTTCATCGCCCCGCCGCGCGGGGAGGTGGCGCCCGGATGCTTCGCGCATCCGCTGTTCGCGGACTTCACTGCGTACCGTGAGTGGATGACGGCGCCGGAATGGCCGGCCATCGATGTCCTCAACCAGGCGATGCCGCGGCATGGGCCGCGCTTCATTGCGCAGGATGCGGCCCTGCTGGCCGATGGCCTGCATTACGAAACCCGGATCGCGCAGGGGTGTATCGCCACCCGCGAGCAGAACTGGCATGACCTGTTCAACGCGATGGTGTGGGTGCGCCATCCGGCCATCAAGCGTGCGCTCAACGGGCAGCAGTGCCGGCATATCGCACGGATGGGGCCGAATACCCGTAACCGCGCCCAGCAGGCGCTGACCCAGTTCGATGAAACCGGGGTCATCGTGCGTATGCGCAATGCGGCCCTGCTTGAACTGTGGGACCGGCATGACTGGAGGGGGCTGTTCGAGCCACAGCACTGGCACGAGGGCGATATCGCCATCGCCGCGGTGATCGGCCATGCGCTGATGGAGCAGATGCTGGTGCCCGGGCGCCTGCTGGTGGGCAAGTGCGTGGTGGTGGCGGGCGATGACACCGCCGCCTGTGTGGCGCAGGTGGCCGGGGCGATTGCCGCAGGGGACATGCTGGCCGCTGCGGCGGAGCTGCGGCCGCTGCCGTTGGCGGGCATTCCCGGCTGGCACGCGGAGCAGAGTGCGGACTTCTATGCGCAGGCCGATTACTTCCGGCCACTGCGTGCGGGGCGGCAGTACCCGCCGCTGCAAGGAAGGTAGTCGTGGTGCCGGAGAGTGCCCGGCACCACAGGGACATCAGTCAGCGTTGAACCGGACCACCGTGCTGATCGCCGTTTCGTCCGGGATGGTGTTGACGTCGCTCCAGTCACCCCCGCCCACGCCGAAGTCCAGACGGCGGACGGTGGCCTTGCCGGTCAACACCGGCTGCGCACCCGGTGTCCAAGTGAAGGTGAGCGTCACCGGTTTGCTGATACCACGCAGCTCCAGCGTGCCATCGGCCGCGTAGCGGTTCTCACCCAGTGCACGGAAGCCGGTGGCGCGGTAGTGCGCCCTGGCAAAACGGGCGACGTTGAAGAAGTCGGCACTTTGCAGGGTGGCGTCGCGGTCGCTGTTGCCACTGCTGACACCGGCCAAGGGAATGTCGACCTCGAGCTTGCCCGCCGCCGGATCGGCCGGGTCAAAGCTGAGCCGGGTCTGGAAGCCGGGGAAGCGGCCGGTGAAAATTTCACCGTCATACTTGGTGGCGAACACCAGCGTCGAACCGGCCGCCTGGGTGTAGTCGGCCGCCAGCGCCGGTGTGGCCGCGAGCAGGCCGGCCAGGGCGGCGGCGGTGGCCAGCGGGGAGGGGAACTTGAATGTCATGCGCCATCCTTCTGTGGGGAGTCGAGCCAGCCTTGCGGCAGCATGCGTACCAGCGTGGCATCGCGCAGCTGCAGATGGTGGTAGAACGCGGCGCCGGCATGGGCGACCACCAGCAGGATCAGCGCCCAGAAGCCCCATTCGTGGGCATCGTGGAAAATTTCCCGCAGTGATTCGCTGGGGGCCACCAGCTTGGGCATTTCCCACAGTCCGAACAGTTTGAACGGACGCAGGCCGCTGGCCGAGTCGTACAGCCAGCCGGACAGCGGCATGGCGAACATCAGCCCGTACAGCAGCCAGTGCGTGAGCGAGGCGGCGCGCGCCTGCCAGCCAGGTGTGGCCGGTACCGGTGCGGGTGCCCCGGCATACAGGCGCCATGCCAGCCGCAGCACCACCAGCACCAGCACGCTGATGCCGATGGACTTGTGCATCGTGTAGATCCAGAAGTATTTCGGGGTTTTCGGGAACTCGCCCATGACCAGGCCGACGATGCCCAGGGCCAGGATCAACAGGGCGATCAGCCAGTGCAGGGTCTTGCTGATGCCGCCCCAGCGGTCGATGGTGTTTTTCAGGGTCATGGGTGCGTGTCCATTTCGTTGTCGAGGGCGGCATCGGCCGCGTCTTGCAGTGGGTCGTTGGAGGGGGTGGGAGGAATATCGGGGGCCGGTGCCTCGGCGTTGCCATCACGCACCGCCTCGGCTTCGATGCGCAGTTCCACGCGGTCGCCGATCACCGGTTTCCACGCATCGATGCCGAAATCGGCACGGCTGAGTACCGTGGTGGCGGAAAAGCCGGCGGTACGGCGGAACGGCGGTAGCGGGTGGCGCTTGAGCTGGTTGAAGGTGACTTCCAGTACCGCATCGCGGGTGACGCCGCGCAGCGTCAGCAGGCCGTGGATGCGGGCATGGGTGGCATCGAGTGGCTCGATGCGGGAGGAAACGAAACGCGCCTGCGGGAAGCGCTCGCCATCGAGCAGGTTGCGCGCCAGCGTGGCCTGGTTCCACTTGTCGTCGCCCAGGTCCAGCCGGGTGACGGGAACGCTCACCTCGAGCCGGGCGCTGGACCAGTCGTCAGGATCGAATTCGAGCACGCCCTCGCTGCCGGAAACCGTACCCAATGCCTGCGAGAAGCCGGCATGTTCGATGGAGAACAGCACCCGGGTGTGTACCGGGTCCAGCCGGTAACGTGCGGGGGCAGCATGGGCGAGCAGGGGCAGCAGGCCGCAGGCCAGCAGCAGGAGGAGTCGTGGCACGTCGGTTCGGCTCCGGTTCGGGATATCAGGATTCTAGGCGTAGCACTGTCAGGGATTGTGTCGCTGTCAGGTAATGGATTGTTACCGCAGTTGCAGGTGGGAGGGGAGTGCGGCGCGGCGTTGCGGCTTTGTTCCGCTCAAACGGGACGTATAGAGTGCGCTGCTGGAACAGCGGCGCGCGCCGCAGGGCCGGGGCGCGGTGCAATCGGGTGGTATCCGGGGAGCAACAGGTGGCGATGACGCATCTTTGGGGAAAACAGGGGCTGCAATGCTGATGTCATGGCGGGGATGTCGGCCGGATTCGGTTGTCGAAGCGGCGCCTGGCCGGCGGTGGATGCATTGCCGAAGCCGCAGCGGCTCCACTGCTGTTGCCGGAGCGGTGCCGTCATGATCCCGCGGCTGCTGCCATGGCTTGCAGGCCTGCTGGCCTTGCTGGCGATACCGGCGATGCCCGTACAGGCGGAGGTGCCGGCGACGCCGCAGCCCCGGCAGATCACGGTGGCCGACGGGCTGCCGTCGAGCAATATCAATGCCTTTGCCGAGGATGGCTTCGGTTACCTGTGGCTGGCCAGTCGCGATGGCCTGGCCCGCTTTGACGGCCGCAACTACCGCATCTGGCGGGCCAACGATGGCTTGCGCGACAACCTGGTGTGGAGCCTGCACGTGGATGCCCGCAACCGGTTGTGGGTGGGGACGCAGAACGCCGGCCTGGCGATGCTGCCGGCCGAACGTGACCGGTTCACCTTCTACGACCGCGAGCACTACCCGCAGATCGGCAGCAATACGGTCTGGAGCATCACCTCCACACCCGATGGCAGCCTCTGGTTCGGCACCAGTACGGCCGGCCTGCACCGGCTGGCGGCGGACGGAACCCTCACCCGTTTCATGCCGGTGCCGGGCGATACCCGCAGCCTGCCCTCGGCGGCGGTGGGCTATCTGGCGGTGACGGCTGACGGCAGCCTGTGGGTGGGGACCAAGGATGGCCTGGCGCGCTGGGATGGAACCGGTTTCGAGCGGATGGCGGCCGGAGTGTTGCCCTCGCCGCGGATCAACGGCCTCAAGGTCGACGAGCAGGACCGTCTGTGGATAGCCACCAACGAAGGGGTGGCGGTGCGGGAGGCCAATGGCCACTTCCGGCGTGCCGAGTGGCGCGGCATGGCCGCGGGCGATGTGCTGAACGTGCTGCAGTATTCGGACGATGGCAATTACTGGCTGGACACCCGCTCGGGCCTTGGCCGGATGCGGCTGGGCGACGTGCAGAATGTGCCGTTGTACAGCGCGCAGGAACGGGGGCTGGTCAAGCCGAACTGGAGCAGTGCCCATGAGGACCGCGAGGGCGGGCTCTGGTTTGCCAGCACCAATGCGGGCCTGTGGCACCTGTCGCCGAACTGGCGCCAGTTTTCGGTGTTCTCGCGCCTGCTGGATGACCCGGCCTCGCTGCGCAATCCCTATGCGCTGGCACTGGCGCCCTCGGCCTCCGGCGGCATCTGGATCACCGGTACGCGCGGCGCGCTGGACCGGCTGGACCCGTTGACTGGCAAGGTCGAACACCACCTGGCCAGCATCGATGGCAACAACTGGCCGCAGTCGATAGTCGAGGACCGGTTCGGCAGGGTATGGATCGGCAGCCTTGATGCGCTGATCCGCTACGACCCGGCCAGCGGGGCGACGCGTCGCTGGGATCGCGGCAGCGGTGTCGATGCGGCGCTGCCGGGTGATGGCGACGTGGTGCAGGTCTGCGATGGCGGCACGCTGTGGGTCTATTCCGAAAACGGCGGGATGCAGCAGCGCGATCTGGACGGGCGCGTGCTGCGCTACCTGCCGCTGGGAACGTCCGGCCTGCCGTTGTCTGTGGTCTCGGACATGCGCTGCGGGCCGCAGGATCAACTGTGGCTGGCGACCGAGAGCGGGCTGATGGCGTGGGTGCCGGAGCTGGCCGGATTTGAACGCCTGCCGGGCAGCACCCTGGACAGGATCTACACGTTCCGGGTCACCGATACCGGCGTGGTCTGGGTGGCTGGGCTCGGGCACATGGACCAGTACCTGTGGGACGGGCAGCGGCTGGCGTTGCTGGACAGCATTGGCGCCGAACACGAATTTCCGGCATTGGCACCGGGTGGACTGGTGGTGGACAGCGACGGTGTGGCGTGGGCCAGCAGTGCGCGCGGTTTGATCCGGATCGACCCGGCCAGCCGTTCGATCCGCCTGTATGGCGTGCATGACGGGCTGCCGGGACAGGAATTCCGTCGGCGTGCGCTGGTGCAGGCCACCACCGGACAGATTGCCGGGGGCACCCCCGAGGGCGTGGTGCTGTACGAACCGTCGCTGCTGAAACCCTCCGGCCGCCAGCCGCCGCTGGTGATCGAGCGGGTGAGCGTGCGCCGTGACGAGCGGGCGCACGACCTGACCGGGAAGCAGCCGTTGGAAATCGAGGATGGTGACCGCGACCTGCATATCGTCGCGCGGCTGCTGTCCTTTGCCGACTCGGCGACCAACAGCTACCGCTTCCGGCTTGGCGGCTACGACCCGGACTGGGTGGAAGTCGGCGCCACCGGCGAGCGTCTGTTCTCGCGCCTGCCGCCGGGTCATTACCGCCTCGAGGTGCAGGCCAAGACCTCCGACAACGTCTGGTCGAAAATGCAGACGCTGGCTTTCCACGTGCAGCCGCCGTGGTGGCGCAGTGCCGCCGGCATGACCTCGCTGATCGTGCTCGGGGTCGCGCTGCTGGTGTTTGCCGGCTGGCTGTACCGGCGCCGGCTGCGCCGTATTAACGTGTGGCAACTGGCCCGGCACAAGCAGGAACTGGCCGAACAGGCCTCTGATGCCAAGACCCGCTTCCTGGCCACGCTCGGGCATGAGGTGCGCACGCCGATGACCGGGGTGATGGGGATGAGCGAGCTGCTGCAGTCCACCAAACTGGACGAGGAGCAGCGCGGTTATGCCGATTCGATCCGGCGCGCGGGCGAGCACCTGCTGCGGCTGGTCAACGACGCGCTGGACCTGGCCCGTATCGAGGCCGGCAAGCTGGAGCTGCAGCAGCAGCCCATCGACCTGCACCAGCTGCTGGCCGATGTGCGCGGGCTGATGGAGCCGCTGGCGCTGCGGGGCGGGCTGGAATTCGTGTCCGACGCGCAGGTGCCGGTGGGCACCTGGCTGGATGGCGATGCGATGCGTCTGCAGCAGATCCTGCTGAACCTGCTCAACAATGCGATCAAGTTCACCCGCGGCGGCTCGGTGACGTTGCAGGTGACGCTGGAGCCGGGAGGCCGCGGGGTGCACTTCCACGTCCGCGACACCGGCCCGGGCATCAATGCCGAGCAGCGCCAGCGCCTGTTCCGCCGTTTCGAACAGGCCGAAGGGGCACGCACGACCGCGCGTTTCGGTGGCAGCGGGCTGGGTCTGGCGATCTGCAACGAGCTGGTCACGGCGATGGGGGGCAGCATCGAGGTGGTCAGCAGCCCGGGGCGCGGCGCCTGCTTCAGTGTGTCGCTGCCGCTGGAGTGGCGGACGGTCGCCGGTGGCCCAATCACCAGCACCAGCACCAGCACCAGCACCAGCACCAGCATTCAAGCCAGCCCCGGCCAGGATCGCGCGCTGCCACCGCTGTGCATCCTGCTGGTGGAGGACGATGCCACCATCGCCCAGGTCATCAGCGGCCTGCTGATGGGCCACGGCCACCAGGTCGTGCATGTGCCGCACGGCTTGGCGGCGCTGTCGGAGGTGAGCAGCCGCGCCTTTGATGTGGCACTGCTGGATCTGGACCTGCCCGGCATCGACGGGCTCGGCCTGGCCCAGCAGCTGCGGGCCCAGGGCCAGACCCTGCCGCTGGTGGCGGTGACCGCGCGCTCGGACGCCGAAGCCGAACCACAGACCCGCGCGGCCGGCTTCGATGCGTTCCTGCGCAAGCCGGTTACGGCGCGGATGCTGCTGGATGTGATTGCCACGGTACTGGAGGCCCGGCACCGCGACACCGGCCACTGAGCCGCGGCATTGCGTCCGTTATTCGACCACTTCCTCGACCGTGCGCGGGTGCGGGCGGTTTTCGGGCAGTTGCCAGAACACCAGGGTCGAGCTGAGGGTGATGATGCCGACGCAGACAAAGGTGGCGTGCAGTGCCCGCATCGCGTCATGGCCGCCCAGATGGCTGCCGAATGCGGCCAGCAGACTGCCGGCGGCAGCGGCGCCGAAGCCGGTGGCCAGCATCATCACCATCGACAGCAGGCTGTTGCCGCTGCTGGCCTGGGTGCTGTCCAGATCGCGCAGCGTCACCGTGTTCATCACCGTGAACTGGATCGAGTTGAAGGTGCCGAACACCGCCAGCTGCAGGATCTGCTGCCACAGCGGCTGGCCCGGCTGGACGATGACGAAGCTGGCCATCGCCAGCCCCACGCAGACGGTGTTGACCATCAGCACGTGGCGGTAGCCGTAGCGTTCCACCAGCTTCACCGCTGCGCGTTTGGCGGCCATCGCCGACAGCGCCACGGGAATCATCATCATCCCGGCATTCATCGGGCTCATCCCCAGCCCGACCTGCAGCAGCAGCGGGATCAGCAGCGGCATCGCGCCACTGCCCATGCGCGAGAACAGGTTGCCGAGGATGCCGATACGGAAGCTGCCGACCTTGAACAGGGTCAGCGGGAACAGCGCGTTGGCCCGGCCGGCGGCATGCAGCCAGTAACCGGCCAGTGCGACCAGGCCGATCACCGCCAGCACGATCACCAGCGCCGGTGCCGAGCCGAACGTGGAGGTGCCATCCAGCGCCAGCGACAGCGCGATCATGCCGAAGGCCAGCATCAGGTAGCCGGCCAGGTCGAAGCGCAGTTTCCGGTGGCCATAGTGGTTGGGCATGATCCGCAGCGCGGCGATGAAACCGATCACGCCGATCGGCAGGTTGATCAGGAAGATCCAGTGCCACGAAGCCACTTCCACCAGCCAGCCGCCCAGGGTCGGCCCCAGCAGCGGCCCCATCAGCGCGGGGATGGCGATGAAGCTCATCGCCGCCAGAAACTGCTCACGCGGGACCGTGCGCATCACCGCCAGCCGTCCCACCGGCAGCAGCATCGCCCCGCCGACGCCCTGCAGCACGCGTGAGGCGACCAGCCAGCCCAGCGTGGGCGACAGCGCACAGGCCAGCGAGCCGAGGGTGAACAGCACGATCGCGGCCAGGAAGGTGCGGCGGGTGCCGAAGCGGTCGGCGATCCAGCCCGAGGCCGGAATGAAACTGGCCACCGCCAGCGCATAGCTGAACACCACCGACTGCATCTGCAGCGGGCTCTCGCCGAGGCTGCGCGCCATTGCCGGCAAGGCGGTGTTGACGATGGTCGAATCCAGCATCTGCATGAAGATGCCCAGCGACACCAGCCACAGCAGCGGCTTGTGGCTGGAGCGGGCGGCGCTGGCGTCGGCTGTCGGCATCACATCCTCGGTATCCGGGCGGGGCGGCCATTGTCAGCGCCGGCAGGTGCAGAAACTGCGTAGAGCGCTGGCCGCTGTCGAACCGGTGTGATCGGACGGGCGGATCGCCTGCACGGCAAGCGGGATGGGAGCGCAAGTCCGGTACTGATGGCCCGTGGTCCACGGTGCTGCTGGCGGCCACCGTTGCAGTGGCCGGTCCTGGTGGACAACAGGGTGCGGCGGGACTTCCTCGCCGTGGAACAACGCCGGGGCAGGCGCCGGCGGCGGTTGTATGCGGATCGGTGTGGGTCGTCCGTGGCCGGCTGAACGGCCGCGGGGGGCTGCCGGACAATGGATGGGCCATTGTCCGGCAAGCGGCTTCAGCGGCGGCTGTGGTTGTGGACGGCGTCCACCAGCACGGCGACGTGCTCGGGGTTCATGTCCGGCGACATGCCGTGGCCGAGATTGAAGATATGGCCTTCGCGCGAGCCGCCATTGCCGTCGCGGTAGCTGTCCAGCACCACGCCGACCTCGCGACGGATCGCCTCGGGTGTGCCGTACAGCGTGGTCGGATCGAGGTTGCCCTGCAGCGCGACCTTGCCGCCGGTGCGGCGTGCGGCTTCGCCCAGCTCGGTGGTCCAGTCCACGCCGACGCCCTCGCAGCCGCTGTCGGCCAGTGCTTCCAGGTGCGTGCCGTTGCCCTTGCCAAACAGGATCAGCGGGGTGCGCTCGGCGCCCTGGCCGCGCTCCAGTTCCCGGGCGATACGGGTCAGGTAGGGCAGCGAGAATTCGCGGTACATCGCCGGGCTCAGCACGCCGCCCCAGGTGTCGAACACCTGCAGCGCCTGCGCACCGGCCGCACGCTGCGCCGACAGATAGGCGATCACCGCATCGGTGACTACGCCCAGCAGCTGGTGCAGCGCCTTGGGCTCGTTCAGTGCCAGCGCCTTGATGCGTGCGTAGTCCTTGCTGCCACCGCCCTCGACCATGTAGCAGGCCAGCGTCCACGGGCTGCCGGAGAAGCCGATCAGCGGCACCTTGCCGTCCAGCTGGCGGCGGATCACCCGCACCGCGTCCATCACGTAGCGCAGCTCGGTTTCCATGTCCGGCACCGCCAGCTTGGCGATATCGGCCACGCTGCGCACCGGGTGGCGGAACTTGGGGCCTTCGCCATCGACGAAATACAGCTCAAGGCCCATCGCGTCGGGGATGGTGAGGATGTCGGAGAACAGGATCGCCGCATCCAGATCGAAACGCTCCAGCGGCTGCAGGGTGACCTCGCAGGCGATCTCCGGATTCTTGGCCATGGCCAGGAAGCTACCGGCACGGGCACGGGTGGCACGGTATTCCGGCAGATAGCGGCCGGCCTGGCGCATCAGCCACACGGGCGTGCAGTCCACGGGCTCGCGGCGCAGGGCGCGCAGGAAGCGGTCGTTGCGAAGTGGGCTGGTCACATGAACTCCTGGGTAGAAAGTAGGCACGGGCGCGCCAGCGGCGGCCACGGCGGGGGCGGGATCAGGATCAGGGGTGCGGCAGGCCGCTGGTGAACATCACCTGGAAGCCCCGTTTGATCTGCATGTCGCGGGCCTTCTCGAAGGCCTGCAGCGCATCGTCCTGTTGCAGGAACAGCTCCCGGCGCAGTTGCACCCGGCCACCGGTCTGGCCGCTTTCGCGCAGCAGCTCCCAGCCGCCGAGCAGGTCGGCGACCAGCGACAGCTGGACATAACGGGGAGCTTCGTTGCCGCTGGGCGGCTGTTGCAGAAGGACGCGCATGGGGCAGATTGTAGCCGTTGCGGGGGATCAAGGCCGCCGCGGCACCGGCATCAGCACGGGCCGCCACGGGAGACAGGGCAGGTGGGCGCAGGCGGCAGTGGGCCGGGCTCAACCCTGCTGCAGGACCTCCAGTACCGCGGCTTCGTCCACGTCCGGCACCACCTCGGCCTTGCCGATGCCACGCCACAGCACCAGCCGCAGGCGTCCGGCGATGTTCTTCTTGTCCAGGCGCATGTGCGCCAGCAGCGTTTCCGGTGCCAGCCCGGCGGGGATGTCCACCGGCAGACCATAGGCCAGCAACAGCGCGTGCAGGGTGCCGGTATCGGCCGCATCGGCCATGCCCAGCGCGGCGGACAGGCGCGCGGCCAGCACCATGCCCACCGCCACGGCTTCGCCATGGTTGAGGTTGTCGTTGCCCGGCGCGCCGTAGCCCTGTGCGGTCTCGATGGCATGGCCGAAGGTGTGGCCGAGGTTGAGCAGGGCGCGCTCGCCCTTTTCCAGCGGATCGCGTTCAACGATCTGCGCCTTGTGCTCGCAGCTGCGGGCGATGGCCTGCGCCAGCGCGGTGTCGTCGCCGGCCAGCAGGGCTTCGCGCTCGCTGTGCAGCCACTGGAAGAAGGCCGGGTCGCGGATCGCGCCGTACTTGATCACCTCCGACAGCCCGGCGCGCAGCTCGCGCGGCGGCAGGCTGCGCAGCACGGCGGTATCGGCGATCACCGCACGCGGCGGATGGAAGGCGCCGACCAGGTTCTTGCCCTGGGCGATGTCCACCGCGGTCTTGCCGCCGACCGAGGAGTCGACCATCGCCAGCAGCGTGGTCGGCAGTTGCACGCAGTCCACGCCGCGCATCCAGCAGGCGGCGGCGAAACCGGCCAGGTCGCCGACCACGCCGCCACCGAGGGCGAACACGCAGGCGTCGCGGGTGGCACCCAGCGATGCCAGCGCGTTGATCGCGCCGCTGAAACTGTCCAGCGTCTTGGAGGCCTCGCCGGCGGGAATGATGTACTGGCCGATCACCAGTTCCGGGCGTGCGGCCAGCAGCGTCTGCCGCACCTGCGCCAGATACAGCGGGGCGATGGTGTCATCGCTGACCAGCAGCACGTGGCGGCCGCGGATGGGCGCGCTGAGCAACTGGCCGTCACCTTGCAGGCCGGGACCGATGTGGATCCGGTAGGGCAGTTCACCGCCGACGGCGACGATGCGGGGTGAAGCGGTCATGCGGGAAGCTCCGAGATCTGCCAAAGCGCGGCCAGCCGCACCACGGCATGGGCGGTGGCTTCGGCGGGGGAATAGAGGTCGGTGTCGACGATCATGTCGGCCACCTGGTGATACAGCGGATCGCGGAAGGCGGCCATTTCCTGCAGCACCTGCGCGCGGTCCTCGCGCTGCAGCAGCGGGCGGTTGCGGTCGCGCTGCAGGCGTTGCAGCTGCGAGGCGACGCTGACCCGCAGGTAGACGACGAAACCGCGTTGGCCGATCAGCTCGCGGTTGTCGGCATCCAGCACGGCGCCGCCGCCGGTGGAGACCAGCTGGCCGCTGCGTTCCAGCAGGCCGGCCAGCACGCGCTTTTCATGGGCGCGGAAACCGGCTTCGCCGATGTTGTCGAAAATGGCGGGAATGCTGGAGCCGGTGTCATCGACGATGGCCTGGTCGACATCGACGAAGTGCAGCCCGAAGCGCTCGGCGAGGCGGCGGCCGATGCAGGTTTTTCCGGCTCCCATCGGGCCGACCAGAACAAGATTGGGGGCGGGATTCATAGCGGAATGATGCCAGCACCTCATGGCGGTGCGTTAACACGGTAGCAGCGATGCTGGCCCACACCACGAATGGTTCGTGGTGCAACCAAGGAGCACGGCATGTCTGTAGCGAAGATCATCGAAGTCAACGCTTCCTCCAGCACCAGCGTCGAGGATGCGGTGCGCAGCGGGCTGAAGAAGGTGGCCGGTACCGTCAAGGGTATCCAGGGCGCATGGATCAACGAAACCAAAGTGGTTACCGACGGCGACGGCAACATCCGCGAATGGCGGGTCAACATGCGGGTGACGTTCCTGGTCGAATAGGCCACAGCACCCCCGGCTGTGGTGTCCGCGCAGCGGGCTCAGCGGGGCGTTGCCCCGCACCACAGCACCTGCCGCTGCGCATCCAGCGCGATCACCCGGTCGGCGATCGCCGGCAGCGTGCGCAAGGCCTGCCGGCTGACCCGCTCGTAGAACTGCACGAAGCGCTCAACCTGCGCGCGGCTCATGCCGCTGCGGCCCGGCGCAGCCCGTTGCAGGGCCTGTTCCTGCTGCCAGCGCCACTGCGGCACCACCGCAAAAGAGGGCGGCTGCAGGAACCACAGCCGGTCGAAGCATTGCCACAGCGCGGGATAGTCGCTGGCCAACGCGTGGTTGCACCAGCGGCGCCAGCGACCGT
Source organism: Stenotrophomonas sp. JC08 (assembly GCF_052180205.1). Taxonomy (NCBI): domain Bacteria; kingdom Pseudomonadati; phylum Pseudomonadota; class Gammaproteobacteria; order Lysobacterales; family Lysobacteraceae; genus Stenotrophomonas; species Stenotrophomonas sp. JC08. The sequence continues at coordinate 1,022,035 of NZ_CP197473.1, forward strand.
CGCCATCGGCGTCGCGTTCCAGTGCGTTCAGTGGCGTCGACAGCGCTACCTCCGGCTCGGCCGGTGTCCCAAGGAACCAGCCTTCGAACACCAGCAGGTCCAGCCGGCCTTCGATGCGCTGCCAGTGCACGGCATCGACCCGCTCGTCGGCGAGCTTGTCAAAGCGCGGCAGCGGGAACGGCTGTCCGTCCCTGGCGGCTTGCAACGTCGCCCGTGCCAGCGGCAGGTCATGGGTGCCGGGCGGGCCGCGCGTGGCCAGCAGCGGATGCACCTGGTCGGCCAGACGCTGCCGTTGTGCGCGGGTCAGGTAGGTGTCGTCGATGGACAGTGCGGCCGCGCGCAGGCCGCGTGCGCGGGCCAGTTCCACCACCTGCGCGGCGAGGGTGGACTTGCCGCTGCCCTGCAATCCGCTGATCGCCAGTACCGGCATGGCGGTGCCGCAGGCAAGCGCCTCGTCCAGTGCCTGCGCGACCAGGGGGCTGGCGAAGCGGCGGGCCGGAAAATTGTGCGCAACCGCTGACATGACGCCACAATAGCCCAAACCCGTGCTGTTCGAATTGGACCTATGAGCGACCTGTACGCAGAAGCACTTTCCACCTTCGCCTCGCTGTTGGAGGAGGCCAAAGCCGGCAAGGAAATCGATGCCACGGCGATGACCGTGGCGACCGCCGATATCGATGGCCGCCCGTCGGCGCGCACCGTGCTGCTCAAGGCGTTCGATGAGCGCGGCTTCGTGTTCTACACCCACCTGGACAGCCGCAAGGGCCGTGAGCTGCACGAGAACCGCCAGGCGGCGCTGCTGTTTTTGTGGCGCAGCCTGCGCGAGGCCGGCATCCAGGTGCGGATCGAAGGCGACGCGCAACTGGTGTCCACCGCCGAGGCCGACGCCTATTTCGCCACGCGCCCGCGCATGAGCCAGATTGGCGCCTGGGCATCGGCGCAGTCGCAGCCGCTGTCCTCGCGCGAGGAGTTCAACCAGCGGCTGGAAAGTTTCCAGTCGCGTTTTGAAGGCCGCGAGGTGCCGCGCCCGGAAGGCTGGAGCGGTATCCGCGTGGTGCCGCGGCGGATCGAGTTCTGGTATGGCGTGGACTTCCGCCTGCATGAGCGCTGGAGCTACGAGGCCGATGCGGCCGGGGTGTGGAGCAAGCAGCTGCTGTATCCGTGAGCCGTGGGTGATGCGGAGGGTGTGGGCATGAAACTGCAGCCGCTCTACCGGATCACCGTGTTCGTGCCGCCGGTGCATCTGCAGGCGCTGAAGGCCGGCATCCTTGCGATGGACGATCTGGCGGCCGGCGGCTACAGCCACGGCATGTGGGAATCGGCACCGGGCCAGGAGCAGTTCCGTGTGCAGGAAGGCACCGCCAGTACGGTCGGCGTGGCGGGCGAGCTGGTGCGTGAATCCAGTGTCCGCCTCGAATTCTGCATCCCGCGTGATCACGGCCGGCTGCAGCGGCTGCTGGACGCCATCGCCGCCCATCATCCCTGGAACACCCCGGCGGTGTTCGTCGACAGCACGGAGTTTGCCGCGCCATGATCGGTCCGCGTCGTATCGTCTGCCTCACCGAAGAGCCCACCGAAACGCTCTATGCCCTTGGGCAGCAGGAGCGCATCGTCGGTATCAGTGGCTTCACCGTGCGGCCGCCGCAGGCGCGACGGGAGAAACCCAAGGTCAGCGCCTTCACCAGTGCCAAGGTCGGAGAAATCCTCACACTGAAGCCGGATCTGGCCATCGGTTTTTCCGACATCCAGGCCGATATCGCCGCCGAACTGATCCGCAACGGCGTGGAGGTGTGGATCGCCAACCACCGCAGTGTTGCCGGCATCCTCGACTACATCCGCCGTCTCGGTGCGCTGGTCGGCGAGGCCGCACGCGCTGAAACGTATGCGGACCAGCTGCGGCGCGGGCTGGATGCCATCGCGGAACAGGCGGCGCGTTTGTCGCAGCGGCCGCGCGTGTACGTGGAAGAGTGGGACGAGCCGATCATCACCGGCATCCAGTGGGGCGCCGAGCTGGTGGAGATCGCCGGCGGTATCGACGTGTTTCCCGAGCTGTCGCGCGAGCCGCTGGCCAAGGCGCGCATCCTTGCCGACGGTGCACCGGTGATCGCGCGCAACCCGGACATCATCATCGGCTCGTGGTGCGGCAAGAAATTCCGCCCGGAGAAGGTGGCCGCGCGACCGGGCTGGGCGGCGATCAACGCGGTACGCGACGGCGAGCTGCACGAGATCAAATCACCGCTGATCCTGCAGCCGGGGCCGGCGGCGTTGACCGACGGCGTGCAGGCCATTGCCGCCATCGTCCAGCGCTGGTCGAAGCGGCAATAACGCCGCTCCTGCAGGACCCGGACGCTCAGTGTCCGCCACCCGGTGCCAGCCCGGTATAGCGCGCACGCGGGCGGATCAGCGTACCCAGTGCCTGCTGTTCCAATGCATGTGCCAGCCAGCCGGTCAGCCGGGCGGTGGCGAACATCACCAGCGCATGGCTGGCCGGCAGCGCGTAGACATAGCAGATCGCCGCCAGCAGGCCGTCGATGTTGGGATGCTGGCCGCTGTGTTCGGCGGTGGCGGCCAGCACCGTTTCCACGTGGCGCATGCGATGGCAGTCGCCGCGCAATACCCGCAGCTGCCGCAGCACTTCGGCTCCGCGCGGGTCGCCGTCCGGATACAGCACGTGGTTGAAGCCGGGCAGTTCGTCACCGCGTTGCCAGCGTTCGGCGATGAAGCTGGCGGGCGAACCGCTGGCCTCGGCGTCACACAGCAGGGCGTGCGCGCGTGCGGTGGCGCCGCCGTGGCGTGGCCCGGACATCGCCGCAAGCCCCGCGCACACGGTGGCGTGCAGGGGCGCTCCGGTGGAGGCGACCACGCGGGCGGCGAAGGCCGAAACGTTCAGTTCATGGTCGGCGCACAGCACCAGCGCGCTGCGTACCAGTCCGGCAAAGCCCGCATCGCCGGGTTGCCAGGTGTCGGCGAGCAGGCGATGCACCGGGCGGGCGTCGGGCTGGGTGCCGACCAGCAGCGCAGCGTTCTGCCGCAGCAGCAGCGCCGCTACTTCGCGGCGCACCGGTGCGGCGGCGTTGAGTGACTGCCGCTGCTCCAGCGCCAGCAGCGGGATGCAGGCCAGGCTGCGTTCCAGCGGCGGCAATGTGGCATCCAGCGCCACCGCGGCCGTCCGCGCGGGCCACGGATCGGGTGCGGCCGCCGCGAACGGGTCCAGGGTTTCGCATTCCCACAGCAGCCGCGCGATGTCCTCCAGCGTGGCGCCGTCGCGGGCCGCCTCCACCGCGGAATGGCCGCGGTAGTAAGGCGCATCCGGACGGATCAGCGAGATGCGGGTTTCCAGCACCGGCAGGCCGCGATCCAGGCTCTGCGCCGCGCCACGGGCCGCACCGTGCCCGGCACGCTTGCGCTGCGCCAGCCGTTCCACTTCGGTACGCAGATAGACACGGCTGCGGCGGTCCGGGCCGGGGCGCGAACTGAGCTGGCCGCGGCTGACATAGGCGTACAGCGTGGCCGTGCTGATATCCAGAAGGGCGCAGGCATCACGGGCGGAAATGAGCTCGGTACTGGCAGGACGGGGCATGGAGGCTCGACAGGTTGATTTATTGAATCAAGATTGATCAATGCTTCTGATGGTGACAGATTGGGCGTCGCAGCGGTACGGCATCGCGTGCCGCCCAGAAGGAGTCCATCCATGAGCCTCGTTTCCGCTGGCGCCGCGTTCCGCGCCGCCCTGGCTGCCGAATCACCGCTGCAGGTGATCGGCACGATCAACGCCAACCACGCCCTGCTGGCCAAGCGTGCCGGCTACCGTGCCATCTACCTGTCCGGTGGCGGTGTCGCCGCCGGTTCGCTGGGGCTGCCGGATCTGGGCATCAACACGCTGGAAGACGTGCTGGTCGACGTGCGCCGCATCACCGACGTGTGTGACCTGCCGCTGATGGTGGATATCGACACCGGCTTCGGCCCCAGCGCGTTCAATATCGCGCGCACGGTCAAGTCGCTGATCAAGGCCGGCGCTGGCGCCTGCCATATCGAGGACCAGGTCGGCGCCAAGCGCTGTGGCCACCGCCCGGGCAAGGAAATCGTCAGCCAGGGCGAAATGGTCGACCGCGTGAAGGCTGCCGCCGATGCCAAGACCGATCCGGAGTTCTTCCTGATCGCCCGCACCGATGCCATCCAGATGGAGGGCGTGGACGCGGCGATCGAACGCGCGCTGGCCTGCGTGGAGGCCGGTGCCGACGGCATCTTCGCCGAGGCCGCCTACGACCTTGAGACCTACAAGCGCTTCGCCGACGCGGTGAAAGTGCCGCTGCTGGCCAACATCACCGAATTCGGCGCCACGCCGCTGTTCAGCCGTGATGAGCTGGCAGCCTCGGGGGTGGCGATCCAGCTGTTCCCGCTGTCGGCGTTCCGCGCCGCCAACAAGGCGGCGGAGAACGTCTACGAGGCGATCCGCCGTGACGGCCACCAGCGTAATGTGGTGGACAGCATGCAGACCCGCGAGGAGCTCTACGAGCGCATCGGCTACCACGAGTTCGAACGCAGCCTGGACAAGACCTTCGCTGCGAAGAAGTAACAGCCCCCAACCACCCACCTGTAGGAGCGATGTCAGTCGCGACCGGGCATTGCCGGGAAAGCTTCATCGCGACTGATGGCCAGAGGCCACCCGGCGTCGCTCCTGCAAGGGCAACCCATAGATCGGGAGAAACCATGATGAGCGAGACCACCACCGCCCCCGGCTTCAAGCCGAAGAAATCCGTCGCCCTGTCCGGCACCGCCGCCGGCAACACCGCGCTGTGCACGGTCGGCCGCAGCGGCAACGACCTGCACTACCGCGGCTACGACATCCTGGATCTGGCCAATACCAGCGAGTTCGAGGAAATCGCCCACCTGCTGGTGCACGGCAAGCTGCCCAACAGGGCCGAGCTGCATGCCTACAAGGCCAAGCTGAAGTCGCTGCGCGGCATCCCGGCAGCGGTCAAGGCGGCGCTGGAGGAACTGCCGCCGTCGGCGCATCCGATGGACGTGATGCGCACCGGCGTCTCGGTGCTGGGCTGCGTGGCACCGGAGAAGGACGACCACAACCATCCGGGCGCGCGCGACATCGCCGACAAGCTGATGGCCTGTCTGGGCTCGATGCTGCTGTACTGGTACCACTGGAGCCACAACGGCAAGGTCATCGACGTTGAGACCGACGATGACTCCATCGGCGGCCACTTCCTGCACCTGCTGCATGGCGAGCAGCCGCGCGAATCGTGGGTCAAGGCGATGCACACCAGCCTGATCCTGTATGCCGAGCACGAGTTCAACGCCTCCACCTTCACCTGCCGCGTCATCGCCGGCACCGGCAGCGACATGCATTCGTGCATCGCCGGCGGCATCGGCGCGCTGCGCGGTCCCAAGCACGGCGGCGCCAACGAAGTCGCCTTCGAGGTGCAGAAGCGCTACGAGACGCCGGACGACGCCGAGGCCGACATCAAGGCGCGCGTGGAGCGCAAGGAAGTGGTGATCGGTTTCGGCCACCCGGTCTACACCGTGTCCGATCCGCGCAACCAGGTGATCAAGGACGTGGCGCGCGAGCTGTCGGCCGAGCAGGAGAACATGAAGATGTACGACATCGCCGAGCGTCTGGAGACGGTGATGTGGGACATCAAGAAAATGTTCCCGAACCTGGACTGGTTCAGCGCGGTCAGCTACCACATGATGGGCGTGCCGACGGCGATGTTCACCCCGCTGTTCGTGATCGCCCGTACCGCCGGCTGGAGCGCGCACATCATCGAGCAGCGCATTGACGGCAAGATCATCCGGCCCAGCGCCAACTACACCGGTCCGGAAGACCAGGCCTTCGTGCCGATCGACAAGCGTGGCTGACAGCGTCGCCTGAACCCCTCTCCCCGTAGGAGAGGGGCTGGGGTGAGGGCAGGGTGAAACCCCGCAGCCCCTGGGTTGCACGAGGCTTCTCCCGCCTCCTCATCCGCCCACCGGGCACCTGCATTGGGTACATCGCTGTGCTTCGCCCTTCGGGCGGTTTCGCCGTGCAGCCCGGCAATCCTGCCAGGCTGTCTGCCGATGCAGAAGTAAAACGCGGGTCCCCGCTCCGTTTCCAACTCCCAGCTTTCCGAGTCCGCCATGAACACCGAATACCGCAAGCATCTCCCCGACAGCAACCTGGACTATTTCGATGCGCAGGCCGCGGTGGATGCGATCGCCCCCGGTGCCTGGGCCACGCTGCCATACACCTCGCGCGTGCTTGCCGAGAACCTGGTGCGCCGCTGCGACCCGGCCACGCTCACCGCCTCGCTCAAGCAGCTGATCGAGCGCCGGCGCGACCTCGATTTCCCGTGGTTTCCCGCGCGCGTGGTGACCCACGACATCCTCGGCCTGACCGCGTTGGTGGACCTGGCCGGGCTGCGTGACGCCATCGCCGACAAGGGTGGCGATCCGGCCAAGGTCAACCCGGTGGTGCCGGTGCAGCTGATCGTCGATCACTCGCTGGCGGTGGAATGCGGTGGCTTCGATCCGGACGCGTTCAGCAAGAACCGTGCGATCGAGGACCGTCGCAACGAGGACCGCTTCCACTTCATCGACTGGACCAAGCGCGCCTTCGAGAACGTGGACGTGATCCCGCCGGGCAACGGCATCATGCACCAGATCAATCTGGAGAAGATGTCGCCGGTGGTCTACGTGCAGGACGGTGTGGCGTTCCCGGACACCTGCGTCGGCACCGACTCGCATACCCCGCACGTCGATGCGCTGGGCGTGATCGCCATTGGTGTCGGCGGGCTGGAAGCGGAGAACGTGATGCTCGGCCGCGCCTCGTGGATGCGCCTGCCCGACATCGTCGGCGTCAAGCTCAGTGGCCGGCCGCAACCGGGCATCACCGCCACCGACGTGGTGCTGGCGCTGACCGAATTCCTGCGCACCGAGCGCGTGGTCGGCGCGTATCTCGAATTCTTCGGTGAAGGTGCCGCCGCGCTGACTATCGGCGATCGCGCCACCATCTCCAACATGTGCCCGGAATACGGCGCCACCGCGGCGATGTTCTACATCGACCAGCAGACCCTCGACTACCTGCGCCTCACCGGCCGCGAGGAGAAGCAGGTGGCGCTGGTCGAAAACTATGCGTGGACCACCGGCCTGTGGGCCGATGCGCTGGCAACCGCGCAGTACGAGCGCGTGCTGGAGTTCGACCTGTCCAGCGTGGTGCGCAACATGGCCGGCCCGAGCAATCCGCACCGGCGTCTGCCGGTGACGGCGCTGGCCGAACGCGGCATCGCTGACGAGGCCAAGCTGGAAAGCGGCAAGGGCGAGGAAGCACAGGGGCTGATGCCCGATGGCGCAGTGATCATCGCCGCCATCACCAGCTGCACCAATACCTCCAACCCGCGCAACGTGGTCGCCGCCGGCCTGCTGGCACGCAATGCCAACGCGCGCGGGCTGACCCGCAAACCGTGGGTGAAGACCTCGCTGGCGCCCGGCTCCAAGGCGGTGCAGCTGTATCTGGAAGAAGCCGGCCTGCTGCCGGAACTGGAGCAGCTCGGCTTCGGCATCGTCGGCTTCGCCTGCACCACCTGCAACGGCATGAGCGGCGCGCTGGACCCGAAGATTCAGCAGGAGATCATCGAGCGCGACCTGTATTCGACCGCGGTGCTGTCGGGCAATCGCAATTTCGACGGCCGCATCCACCCGTATGCCAAGCAGGCCTTCCTGGCCTCGCCGCCGCTGGTGATCGCCTATGCCATCGCCGGCACCGTGCGCTTCGATATCGAAAAGGATGTGCTGGGCGTGGATGCCGACGGCAACGAGGTGCGCCTGAAGGACATCTGGCCGTCCGATGCCGAGATCGACGCGGTGGTGAAGGACTCGGTCAAGCCCGAGCAGTTCCGCCGCGTCTACAACCCCATGTTCAACGTGCGCGTGGAGCATGGCGAAAAGGTCAGCCCGCTGTACGACTGGCGTCCGATGAGCACCTATATCCGCCGTCCGCCGTACTGGGAAGGTGCGTTGGCCGGTGAACGTGCGCTCAAGGGGATGCGTCCGCTGGCGGTATTGCCGGACAACATCACCACCGACCACCTGTCACCGTCCAACGCGATCCTGGCATCCAGCGCCGCCGGCGAATACCTGGCGAAGATGGGCCTGCCGGAAGAGGACTTCAATTCCTACGCCACCCATCGTGGTGATCACCTGACCGCGCAGCGCGCCACTTTCGCCAATCCCAAGCTGTTCAACGAGATGGTGCGCAACGACGACGGCAGCGTGAAGCAGGGTTCGCTGGCGCGGGTGGAGCCGGAAGGCAAGGTGATGCGCATGTGGGAAGCGATCGAGACCTACATGGAGCGCAAGCAGCCGCTGATCATCATCGCCGGCGCCGACTACGGCCAGGGCAGCTCGCGCGACTGGGCGGCAAAGGGCGTGCGTCTGGCCGGCGTGGAGGCCATTGCCGCCGAAGGCTTCGAGCGCATCCACCGTACCAACCTGATCGGCATGGGCGTGCTGCCGCTGGAGTTCAAGCCGGGCACCGACCGCCACACGCTGGCCATCGACGGCACCGAGACTTTCGACGTCACCGGTGAGCGCACGCCGGGTGCCGACCTGACCCTGGTCATCCACCGCCGCAATGGCGAGGTGCTCAAGGTGCCGGTGACCTGCCGGCTGGATTCGGACGAGGAAGTGGCGATCTACGAAGCCGGCGGCGTGCTGCAGCGCTTTGCGCAGGACTTCCTGGAATCCTCCGCCACTTGATACATGCCCTGCAGGAGCGACGTCAGTCGCGACGAGGCATTCCCTGATAATCCCCCTTGTCGCGACTGACGGCTCCAGGCCACCCGGCGCCGCTTGCAAGGGGGAAAAGGAGATGGACATGAAGCACGCCCCACAAATCAGAATCCCCGCCACCTACATGCGCGGTGGCACCTCCAAAGGCGTGTTCTTCCGCCGGGAGGATCTGCCGGCCAGTGCGCAGCGGCCCGGCACCGCGCGTGACCGCCTGCTGCAGCGGGTGATCGGCTCGCCCGATCCGTATGGCAAGCAGACCGACGGCATGGGCGGTGCCACCTCCAGCACCAGCAAGTGCGTGATCCTCTCGCCCAGCAGCCGGCCGGATCACGACGTGGACTATCTGTACGGACAGGTGTCGATCGACAGCGATTTTGTCGACTGGTCCGGCAACTGCGGCAACCTGTCCACCGCCGCCGGCGCATTCGCCATCCATGCCGGCTATGTCGATCCGGCGCGGGTGCCGGAGAACGGAATCTGCGAGGTACGCATCTGGCAGGCCAACATCAACAAGACCATCCTCGCGCACGTGCCGGTCAGTGGCGGCCAGGTGCAGGAAACCGGAGACTTCGAGCTGGACGGGGTGACCTTCCCGGCGGCGGAGATCGTGCTGGAATTCCTTGATCCTTCCGACGAGGGCGAAGGCGAGGGCGGTGGCGCACTGTTTCCGACCGGCCACCTGGTCGATGAGCTGGAGGTGCCGGGTATCGGCACGCTGCCGGCGACGATGATCACCGCCGGCATCCCGACCGTGTTCGTCAACGCCGCCGACATCGGCTACAGCGGCACCGAGCTGCAGCCGGCGATCAATGAAGACAAGGCGGCGCTGGCAAAGCTCGAAGCCATCCGCGTGGCCGGCGCGCTGCGCATGGGTCTGATCCGTACGGCCGAGGAGGCGCTCACCCGCCAGCACACGCCGAAGGTGGCGTTTGTCGCGCCGGCGGCGGATTACGTCTCCAGCAGCGGCAAGACGATCAGTGCCGGTGATATCGACCTGAACGTGCGTGCGATGTCGATGGGCAAGCTGCATCACGCGATGATGGGCACCGCGTCGGTGGCCATCGCCACGGCGGCGGCGGTGCCGGGCACGCTGGTGAACAGGGCCGCCGGTGGTGGCGAGCGCGAGGCGGTGCGCTTCGGCCATCCGTCCGGCACGCTGCGGGTCGGGGCCGCGGTGGCACAGCTGGATGGCCAGTGGACGGTGACCCGGGCGGTGATGAGCCGCAGCGCCCGCATCCTGATGGAAGGCTGGGTAAGGGTGCCCGGCGACAGCTTCTGAGCCCGGTTGCCCTGCTGTGACAACGCCCGGCCAGCGTCGGGCGTTGTCGTTTGTGGAAGCCGGTCCACGGAGCGTAACCGGGCTTTGCTTATACTCCCCGTGACCTTTGGGGAGTATCGCGATGGACAGGAAAGGATTGCCCGGCCACGGCGTGATGGCGCTGGTTCTGCTGGCTCTGGTGTTGATGTCGGCAGCGTGCAAGCGCAACGAGAGCGGGCAACTGCCCGGTGCCAGTGGCGAGGCGATCCAGGTCCAGCAGGAGCAGGTCGAGGGCTTTGCCCTGCTGCGGGCGTGGCCGGACCAGCGCCGGGGGGATGGCTTGGCGCTGGCGGTGGAGTTCTCGCAGCCGCTGGTCGGCACCCAGGATTTCGATGCGCTGCTGCGTTTCGAGGAGAAGGTCGGCAACGAGGACAGCAGCTGGTCGTTGTCCGATGACGGCAAGACCCTGCGCTATCCCTATGTGGAGGCGGCCAAGGAATACACCCTGATCATTTCGCCGGACCTGCTCGCCGCCGATGGCAGCCGGCTCGGCAGCGAGGTGCGGCAGAAGGTGTTCACCGGCGAGCTTGAGCCGGCCATCGGTTTTGCCTCGCAGGGCAGCGTGTTGCCGGCGCGCGAAAGCCGTGGCCTGCCGGTGGTGTCGGTGAATGTGGCGGAAGTGGACGTCGAGTTCCTGCGCGTACGCGACGCCGAGCTGCCCACGTTTTTCAGCCAGTACCAGCGTGGCGGCCGTCGCGGCAGCTGGGAGCTGGACAGCGACTATGGCGACAAGACGCCGCTGGCCAAGCTGGCCGAGCCGGTCTACGTCAACCGCTTCGTGCTGGGCGGCAAGCAGAACGAGCGCCTGCTGACCTACCTGCCGATCCAGCAGGTGAAGGAGCTGCAGCAGCCAGGCCTGTACTTCGCGGTGATGAAGCGCACCGGCAGCTTCGACAACGAATACGACACCGCCTTCTTCAGCGTCAGCGACATCGGCCTGCATACCCGCGCCTACAAGGACACCTTGTTCGTGCACACCGCCTCGCTGGCCGATGGCGCGCCGGCGAAGAAGATCGAGCTGCGCGTGCTCGATGCCAAGGGCGAAACCGTGCTCAAGGGCCAGACCGATGCCAATGGCAACGCGCTGCTGAACTACGCCCTGGATGCTGCGCACGTGCTGGTGGCCTCCAGCGGCGGCGACACCACCTTGCTGCCGTTCAACCAGCCGGCGCTGGACCTGAGCGAATTCGCCGTGGCCGGGCGCCAGAACGCATGGTTCGACGTGTTCGCCTGGTCCGGTCGCGATCTGTATCGCCCCGGCGAAACCGTGCGCGTGTCGGCGCTGTTGCGCGACAACGACGGCAAGGCCGTCAAGGCGCAGCCGGTGTTCCTGCGGCTCAAGCAGCCGGATGGCAAGACCTTCCGCGAGACGCGCCTGCAGCCGGGCGAGCAGGGCTATTTCGCGTTCGAACAGGCCATTCCCGCCGAAGCGCCCACCGGTCGCTGGCAGGTGGAGTTCCGCACCGATCCGGCCAGCAAGGAGGCGGTGCAGGGCATGACCCTGCGCATCGAGGAATTCCTGCCCGAGCGCATGAAATTGGACCTGGACAGTGCGCAGGCCACGCTCAAGCCGGGGGAGCCGCTCAAGCTGCAGGCCGATGCCGCCTACCTGTACGGTGCCCCGGCCGCCGGCAACCGCTTCACCGCGCGGCTGGCTGTGGCGGTGGAGCAGCATCCGCTCGAATCGATGCCGGGCTGGTTCTTCGGCGATCCGACCGTGCAGCTGCCGCGCGAAGCCAACGACGTGATCGACACCACGCTGCCGGCCGACGGCAAGCTGCGCCAGGACATCGCCCTGCCGGAAGAAACCGGCAAGGGCACGCCGGTGGCGGCGGTGGTGTCCGGCAGCGTCTATGAGAGCGGTGGCCGCACCGTGACCCGCACGCTCAAGCGCGTGTTGTGGCCGGCGCCGGTGCTGGTGGCGGTACGCCCGCTGTTCGACGACAAGGACGGCGCCGATGCCAACGCCAATGCGCGCTTCGAACTGATGCGGGTGGATGCGCAGGGCAAGCCGCAGCCGGGCAAGGACCTGAAGGTCACGCTGGTGCGCGAGCTGCGTGACTACCACTGGCGCTATGCCGACGACCGCTGGGATTACGATTTCACCCGCCGCTTCGAGAACAAGGAAACGCGCACGCTGGATGTCGGCGAAACCTCGCTGAAATTCGATTTCCCGGTGGAGTGGGGCGAGTACCGGGTGGAAGTATTCGATCCGGCCACCGGCCTGACCATGCGCTATCCGTTCCGCGCCGGCTGGAGCTGGAACGACGATAACCGCGGTCTGGACGCGCGTCCGGACAAGGTCAAGCTGGCGCTGGACAAGACCGGCTACCGCGCCGGCGACACGCTGAAAGTGACGCTGACGCCGCCGCATGCTGGTCGTGGCGTGCTGATGGTCGAAAGCGACCGCATGCTTTATGTGCAGGACATCGACGCCAAGCCGGGCAGCACCTTCGAGATCCCGGTCACCGCCGACTGGGAGCGGCACGACGTCTATGTGACCGCGCTGGTGTTCCGCGGCGGCAGCGCGCCCAGCAAGATCACCCCGGCGCGCGCGGTGGGTGTGGTGCATGTGCCGGTGGCGCGTGGCGAGCGCCGCGTCGCGGTGGGACTGGTGGCACCGAAGCAGATGCGTCCGGAGCAGCCGATGGCTGTCACCGTCAGCGTGCCGGAACTGGCGGGCAAGCCGGCCCACGTCACGGTGTCGGCGGTGGATGTCGGCATCCTCAACATCACCCGCTTCCCGGTGCCGGATGCGCCCGCGCATTTCTTCGCACAGCGCCGCCTAGGCGTGGACGCGTACGACATCTACGGTCGCGTCATCGAGAGCTTCGAGGGCGGCAGCGGCAAGCTCAAGTTCGGCGGCGACATGGCGCTGGCGGCGTTGCCGCAGGCCAAGCGCCCGACCGCGCGGGTGCAGACGGTGGACCTGTTCTCCGGACCGGTCGCACTCGATGCCAGGGGCAACGCCCGCATCACCCTGCCGGTGCCGGACTTCAATGGCACGTTGCGGGTCTCGGCGCTGGTCTATGGCGATGACCGCTATGGCAACCGGGATGTGGAGACGCTGGTGCGCGCGCCGATCCTGGCCGAGGCCAGCATGCCGCGGGTGATGGCGCCGGGTGACCGCAGCACGGTGACGCTGGACGTGCAGAACTTCACCGGCAAGCCGGGTGAGTTCAACGTGCGCGTGGACGGTGAAGGCCCGCTGGGAATTGGCGAATCCACACGCAAGCTGCAGCTGGCTGCCGATGCCAAGCAGACGCTGAGCTTCCCGCTGACCGCGCAGGAGGGCTACAGCGTGGCCAAGGTGCGGGTGCGGGTGGATGGCAATGGCTTCAAGGTGGATCGCCGCTACGACCTGCGGGTGCGTGCGGCGTGGCCGCAGGTGCTGCGCTCGCAGGTCCGTACGCTGGACCCGTTGGTGCCGGTCACGCTGGACAGCGGCTTCACCGGCGGATTGATGGCCGGCTCGGTCAATGCGCGGATGCTGGTCAGCGCGCTGCCGCCGATTCCATTCGCCTCGGCCCTGCAGGGGGCGCTGAACTATCCGTACGGCTGCGCTGAACAGACCACCAGCAAGGGCTACGCGGCGCTGATGCTGGACCAGACCACCTCGACAATGCTCGGCGCCGACGGGTTGGACGCCAAGGCGCGCAACGAGCGCATGGAAGGTGCGTTCGGGCGGCTGGCGTCGATGCAGGTGAGCAACGGCAACTTCTCGATGTGGGGTAGCGATGACTACATCAATCCGGCACTGACGCCGTACATCGCCGAATTCCTGCTCGATGCCAAGGACGCCGGTTTCGCCGTGCCGGACGCGGTGCTGCAGAAGGCGCTGACCCGCATCAGCGAGGACCTGCTCAGTGGTGGCAACCAGTTCTACGGACAGGACCGCCGTGATGCGCTGAAGTTCGCCAACCAGGCCTATTCGGGCTATGTGCTGGCGCGGGTCAACCGCGCACCGCTGGGGACGCTGCGCACGCTGTGGGACAACGAGCGCAGCAAGGCGGTGACCGGGCTGTCGCTGGTGCACCTGGGCGTGGCGCTGTCGCTGCAGGGCGATGGCAAGCGCGGTCAGGCCGCGATTGCCGCCGGCTTCGCCAGGTCCACCGCTGATCGCCCGGCGTACTTCGGGGATTACGGCAGCCCGCTGCGTGACGATGCGCTGATGATCGCGTTGCTGCACGAGCGCGGCCTGGCCAAGCCGGAGTATGACGCCCGGGTAGTGGCGCTGGGGCGTGAACTGGATGTCCGCCGCAACAGCGGCTGGCTGTGGCTGAGCACGCAGGAGCAGGTGGCGCTGGCACGGCTGGGCAAGGCGCTGATGGCCGACCAGAAGAAACTGGTGTCCGGCGAGCTGGTGATCGGCGACACGCGGCAGTCCATCGATGCGCGCAAGGCATTCGCCCGGGTGTTCGATGCGGCGCAGCTGGCGCAGGGCGTGCGCTTCGCGCCGCAGGGCGAGGCGCCGATGTTCGCCAGCCTGGACGTGGCCGGCATCCCGCGCCAGGCACCGGCACCGGACAACACCCACATCGGCATCGAGCGCAGCTGGTACGGCACCGACGGCAAGCCGTGGACGCCACGGCCGCTGAAGGAGGGCGAGGCCTTGATCGTGCGCCTGGCCATTACCGCGAACGTGTCGATGCCCGATGCACTGGTGACCGACCTGCTTCCGGCGGGGCTGGAGATCGAGAACTTCAATCTCGGCGATGCCAAACAGTGGGCCGACGTGGTGGTGGACGGCGTGGAGATCAGCGATCGCGCACGCGCGGCCGACGTCAAGCACGAGGAGTTCCGTGACGACCGCTATGTGGCGGCGCTGAACCTGTCGCGCGGCAGCAGGGCGCACGTGTTCTATCTGGTGCGCGCGGTCACTCCGGGTACTTACACGGTGCCGCCGCCGCTGGCCGAGGACATGTATCGCCCCGACCTGCGCGGGGTGGGGCGTTCCAACCCGACCACGATCACGGTGGTGCAGCCTTGAGCCGGTTCAAGGTCGATAACGGCGGGAGCATGAGTGGGCCGAGCCGCTGAGCCGCAGCAACCGGGGAAGCCATCGCGCTTTCCCCGGACCGGCGTCGTCGTTTCCCGCTGCTGGCCGTGGCTGCGCTGGGGCACGGTGGCGCTGCTGACCCTGCTGCTGGTCCTCGACCTCGCCTTCCCGCCGCCGCTGCCGAAGTCGCGCGACACCAGCACGCTGGTGGTGGCCAGCGACGGCACACCGCTGCGGGCATTCGCCGATGCCGAGGGCGTGTGGCGCTATCCGACCGATACGCAAAGCGTTTCACCGCTGTACCTGCAGGCGCTGCTGACCTACGAGGACCGCTGGTTCTGGCGGCACCCCGGCATCAATCCGTGGGCGCTGCTGCGTGCCGGCAGGCAGATGCTGGTCGAGCGCCGCATCGTTTCCGGTGGCTCGACCCTGACCATGCAGGTGGCGCGCATCCTCGATCCGCATACGCGCACGCCGTGGGGCAAGTTCAAGCAGTTGTTGCGCGCGTTGCAGCTGGAAGTACATCTGGGCAAGACGCAGATCCTCGACCTGTATCTGCAGCGTGCCCCTTATGGCGGCACCATCGAAGGCGTGGAGGCGGCCAGCTGGGCCTATCTGGGCAAATCCGCCGCGCACCTGTCGCAGGCCGAGGCCGCGCTGCTGGCGGTGCTGCCGCAATCCCCCAGCCGCTTGCGCCCGGACCGTCATCCCGAGGCCGCGCAACGGGCGCGCGACAAGGTGCTCGAGCGCATGGCCACGCTGGGGGTGTGGTCGGCCGACGAGGTTGCCGATGCGCGCATCGAGCCGGTGGTGACGCGCTCGCTCCGGCAGCCACAACATGCGGCCCTGCTCGCGCAACGCCTGCGCAGCCTGGCACCGGGTGCGGCGCACATCCGCACCACCCTCGACAGTGGCCTGCAGCGTACGCTGGAAGAACGCGTGGGTGCCTATTTCTCGCAGCTGCCCGAGCGCACCTCGGCTGCTCTGCTGGTGATGGACAACGCCACGCTGGAAGCACGCGCCTACGTCGGCTCGGTGGCGTTTGCCGACAAGGCGCGGCTGGGCCATGTGGACATGGTGCAGGCCTGGCGCTCGCCCGGTTCCACGCTTAAACCGTTCCTGTACGGCATGGCGCTGGATGACGGCCTGATCCATTCGGAAAGCCTGCTGGTGGATGCCCCGCAGAGCTTTGGCGGCTACCGGCCGGGCAATTTCGACGATGCCTTCAACGGCCCGGTGGGAGTGGCCAGCGCCCTGCGGCTGTCGTTGAACGTGCCGTCGGTGGACCTGCTCGACCGCGTCGGCCCGGCACGTTTCGCGGCACGGCTGGGTAATGCCGGCATCAACCTGCGCTTTCCACATGGCTCCGCGCCCAATCTGGCGTTGATCCTCGGTGGCACCGGCGCGCGACTGGAGGATCTGGTCGGCGCCTTTGCCGCGCTCAACCGCGAAGGCATCGCCGGACGCGTGCGTTACACGGCCGATGACCCGCGCATCGAACGCCGGCTGATTTCAGCGGGTGCGGCCTGGATCGTGCGCGACATCCTCCAGTCCAATCCACGGCCCGGTTATGGCAGCGGCACCTTCGATACCGGCAGCCGCCCGCCGGTGGCGTGGAAGACCGGCACCAGCTACGGCTATCGCGATGCCTGGGCCATCGGCAGCACCCAGCGGTATACCGTTGGGGTGTGGGTCGGCCGGCCCGATGGCACGCCGCTGCCCGGCCAGTACGGCGCGATCACCGCACTGCCGCTGATGTTCGAGGTGATCGACAGCCTGCCGCGGCAGTCCGGTGACAGTGGCATGCGCGCCATGCCGGCCACGGTCTCCGAGGTCGAGATCTGCTGGCCGCTGGGTATCGCCGCCGCGCAGACGCCCCCGGCCATGTGCCAGCGACGCTTCCCGGCGTGGGTGCTGGAGGGGGCGGTGCCGCCCACCTTTGCCGAACGCGATGCGCGGCTGTGGCAATCGGGACGGTTCCATTTCCAGGTCGACGCGACCACCGGGCAGCGCGTTCCCGCCGGTTGTGATGGCCATGTACGGCTTGCACAGCGCGAGATCGCGCGCTGGCCGGCATTGGCGCTGCCGTGGCTGACAGTCGCGCAGCGGCAGGCGCAGCAGCTGCCACCACTGGTACCGGGCTGTGCGGAGGACGGCCATCAGCCCGACGGCGTACTGCACATCCAGGGACTCAACGACCTGGCCGCACTGGCACGTCCGCCCGGCGCCACGCATGGCCCGCGGCTGCAATTGCGGGCGCTGGGCAGTGAGGCGCGGATCGACTGGCTGCTGGACGGGCGCTGGATCGCACAGACACGCGGCACGGCCAGCTTCAGTCGTGAATTCACCGAAGCCGGCGAGCACACCCTCACCGCGCTGGCCGCCGATGGCGCCTGGGCACGGGTGCGCTTCCGCGTGATGGATTGAGGTGGCAGCGCCGGGGATTGGCGCAATACCCCCTGCCGGGATTGTTCTATTCGCCGACCCAGCCTTCCAGCAGGTCGGCGAAGTCATCGGCGTGCTCTTCTTCCTGGGCGAGGATGAGCTCGAGAATGCGCTTGGTGGTGGTGTCCTGGTCGCCGATGAAGTTGATCATCTCGCGGTAGCTGTCGATGGCGATGCGCTCGGCGATCAGGTTCTCGCGGACCATGTCGTGCAGGTTCCTGCCTTCCTTGTATTCGGCGTGCGCGCGTGCGGTGAGCGTGTCCGGGTCGAGGTCGGGCTCACCGCCCAGCTGCACGATGCGTTCGGCCAGCATGTCCGCGTGAGCCTGCTCCTGCTGCGCGTGCTCGAGGAATTCCGCCTTCACCGAATCGGCGAGCATGCCGGTGGCGGTGTAGTAATGCCGGTAATAGCGCAGCACGCACACCCACTCGGTCGCCAGCGCATCATTGAGCAGCTTGATCACCGTCTTGCGGTCGGCGCTGTAGCTCGGCGTGATGGCGCCATCCTCGATGCTCTTGCGCGCGTTGGCCCGCAAGGTCTTGCGGTCGGTGAATCCTGCCGGCTGTGCGGACTTGGCTGGGGTGGTGGCGGGCTGCTTGCTCATGGCTGGCCTTTCCTTCTGTGGGAGAACTAGGAAGGGAGATGTGCGAGCACATGCTCCGCAGAAGAGACTTCAAACTCGCCCGGCTGCTCGATGAAACAGCTGCGCACCATGCCGTTCTCGACATACAGGGCGAAGCGGCGCGAGCGGATACCCATGCCCGAGCTGCTGGCATCCAGCTCCAGGCCCAGGGCGCGGGTGAAATCGCCGTTGCCGTCGGACAGCATCTGCAGGCCGGCCGGCACCGAGTGGGTCTTGGCCCATGCCTGCATCACGAAGGGATCGTTGACCGCCATGCAGAACACTTCGATGCCACGGCTGCGGAACTGTTCGAAATGCTCGATATAGCCGGGCAGGTGGCGGGCGCTGCAGGTCGGGGTGAACGCCCCCGGTACCGCGAACAGCACGGCCTTGCGTCCGTCGAACAGCGCGTAGGTGTCGACCGTCTCCAGGCCGTCGCGCAGGCGTTTGAGCGCAACTTCGGGAATACGGTCGCCAACGTTGATGGACATGAGGTTCTCCTGATCATGGGTGAGTCTAGTGAGGGGGTGCGAAGCGCGGTGTCAACGGTTTGCAAAGATGCTCTTCACACGATGGTGTCGCGTGCGCAGGCAGCGGGACTTCCCGCATCCGCGCTGCTCCGTGCGCCGTGCGTCATCGGCATCGTACGTCACCGGCCACGGCTGTCGGGGATCGCTGCGTCGGCCGGCAGCGGCGGGGGATCGGGAAGCTGGCTGCTGCGGCCCGCGGCCTTGCAGCCCGTATGACGGTGGAAACGGGACGAACGGGTGTGCGTGACCGGCGGCAGGCAGGCTGCAGGCCGGTAGAATAGGCCCGGTGTGAATGCAGGGCGGCCGCCTGCCCAACGCGGGCGGCCCCGGATTTTTTCAGAGGTGTATGGATGGAATTCAAGGACTACTACGCCACGCTCGGGGTTGAACCCAGCGCGGGCGATGCCGAGATCAAGACCGCGTACCGGCGTCTGGCGCGCAAATACCATCCCGACGTCAGCAAGGAAGCCGGCGCCGAAGAAAAGTTCAAGGGTGTCAACGAGGCCTACGAGGCGCTGCGCGACCCGCAGAAGCGCAAGGCCTATGACCAGCTGCGCGCACAGGGATACCGGCCCGGCGAGGAATTCCAGGCTCCGCCCAATTTCGGTGGCGGCCAGGGCTTCGATTTCGAGGAGGTGTTCGGCGGGGGCGGCGGGGGTGGCTTCAGCGACTTCTTCGAAAGCCTGTTCGCCCGCCAGCGTGGTGCCGGCGGCGCGCGCGGCCGCGGTGGCTATGGCGGCGATGCCGGCCCGCAGCCGATGCGTGACACCCGCGCCAAACTGTCGGTGCCGCTGGAGGCCGCCTACAAGGGCGACAGCCTGCGCATCACCGTGGGCGGCAAGCAGCTGGATGTGCGCGTGCCCAAGGGTATCCGCCCGGGTCAGGTGATCCGCCTGGCCGGGCAGGGCAGCGGTGGTGGCAACCTGATGCTGGAAGTGGAATACGCAGAGCACCCGCAGTTCGAGGTCGACGGCCGCAACATCCTCTACATCCTGCAGGTGACACCGTGGCAGGCCGCGCTGGGGACCAGTATCAGCGTGCCGACGCTGGGGGGCGCGGTGGAGCTGAAGGTGCCGCCCGATTCGGACAGCGGCCGCAAGCTGCGCCTGCGCGGTCGCGGCCTGCCGGGGCAGCCCGATGGCGACCAGATCGTGGAGCTGGAAGTGGTCGCGCCGGTGGCCGGCAACGAGGCGCAGCGCAAGGCCTACCAGACGCTGGCCAAGGCATTCGGCGACGCTTCCTGACGTTCCCCGGCCATCCGGCCGGGGAGAGGCCGTCGTCGCAGCCGGCTGCGGGACCGCACAGGCCTCTCCGCAGATGGGCGCCGGCGTCGCGCGGCGGCAGGCTCCCATGCAATGTGCTTCTGGAATAATGAAGCCCTGAATGGCAGCGCCGCCCCCTGCGACCGCATCGGGACGCGCTGTCGATCGAACCAAGACGCCGCCGCCTGCGGCGTCCAACAGAAGGTTGTCGACATGACCCAATCGCTACGCATCGCCCTGGCCCAGTTCGATTTCCCGGTGGGGGATGTGGCCGGGAATGCGGACCGCATCGCCGGGCTCATCGCCGAGGCCCGCGACGAATTCGACGCGGATGTGGTGGTGTTCCCCGAGCTGGCGCTCAGCGGCTATCCACCGGAAGACCTGCTGCTGCGGCCGGATTTCCTGCGTGAATGCGAGCAGGCGCTGGCGCGTATCGCCGCCGGCGTGGAGGGTATCGTCGCGGTGGTGGGCTGGCCGCAGAGCGCCGGCGCGGTGGTCTACAACGCCGCCAGCGTGTTGCGCGACGGGGCGATCGAGACCACCTGCCGCAAGCGCGAGCTGCCCAATTACGCGGTGTTCGACGAGCGTCGCTATTTCGAGGTCGATCCGGACGGCGGCGACTGCCTGTTCGAGGTCAAGGGCACCACGCTGGGGCTGCTGCTGTGCGAGGACCTGTGGTTGGCCGAGCCGCTGGCCAGCACCGCCAGGGCCGGTGCCGGGCTGGTGCTGGTACCCAACGCCTCGCCCTATGAGCGCGGCAAGCACGCCCAGCGCGACGCGCTGCTGGCCGAGCGTTGCCGTGACAGTGGCGTGGGCATGGTCTACGTCAATGCGGTGGGGGGGCAGGACGCGCTGGTGTTCGATGGCGCCTCGCTGGTGGCCGATGGCGATGGCACGGTGCATCCGGCGGCGATGGCCTTCGCCGAGGAAATGCTGGTGGTCGATTACAACGTGGCCGACCGCCGCTTCATGGCCGTGCACTGGATCGACGATGGCGACGAGAGCATGGATGCGCTGGCCTGGCGCGCGGTGACCCGTGGCATCGCCGACTATTGCCGCAAGAACGGCTTCAGCCAGGTCTGGCTGGGGCTGTCCGGCGGCATCGACTCGGCACTGGTGCTGGCGCTGGCGGTGGACGCGCTGGGCGCGGAAAACGTCCGTGCGGTCGCGCTGCCATCGCGGCATACCGCCGAACTGTCCAACCAGCTGGCGCTGGAGCAGTGCCAGGCGCTGGGAGTGACGCTCGATACCGTGTCGATCGAACCGGCCTACCAGGGCCTGCTGCAGTCGCTGGCGACGATGTTCGAGGGCCAGGACGTCGATGTGACCGAAGAAAACCTGCAGTCGCGCAGCCGCGGCGTGATCATGATGGCGCTGGCCAACAAGTTCGGCGGACTGCTGCTGACCACCGGCAACAAGAGCGAATACGCGGTGGGCTACGCCACCATCTACGGCGACATGTGCGGCGGCTATGCGCCGTTGAAGGACCTGTACAAGACCGAGGTCTACGGGCTGGCCAAGTGGCGCAACACCGTCGGTGGCGGCCCGGTGATCCCGCCGGCGGTGATCAGCCGCCCGCCGTCGGCCGAACTGCGTGACAACCAGACCGACCAGGATTCGCTGCCGGCCTACGACGTGCTCGATGGCCTGCTGTACCGCTACATCGACCAGGAGCAGTCGCGTGCGGAGATCATCGCCGCCGGTTACGACGCGGCGGTGGTGGACCGGGTGCTGCGGCTGGTGCGTACCAGTGAGTGGAAACGGCACCAGTCCGCGCCGGGGCCGAAGGTGTCGCGGCGGGCGTTCGGCCGCGAGCGCCGCTATCCGGTCAGCAACGGCTATCGCGGCTGAGGGCACTGCGGCCTGCTTCCGCACCGAAGCGGGCCGGCCGCACAGGGCAGGATGAGAGCGAGGCCCGGACAGCGGGCATGAAAAAGGGGCCGCAAGGCCCCTTTTCCGTTTCCGCCGCGGTGATCGGCGGGATTATTTCTTGCCCATGGTGGCATTGCGCTGCCCGGTGGCGACGGACTTTTCGCCGGCGAACGGGTTGAGCTTGCGGATCATCCACGGGTACTTCGGCCAGTTGCCGCTCAACCACGGGTGGTCGGGCTGGTTCAGCTCGAGCACGCGGCGGGCATCGTCGGCCAGGGTCTTGTTGCCCAGATGGGTATAGGCCTCGCCGAGGATCGCCACCGCGTCGTACTGGAAGGCGCTCTGCGGATAGGTTTCCAGCAGGTAGTTGGCGCGGCCGGCGGTCGACACCCAGGCCCCGCGGCGGGCGTAGTACAGCGCGTCATCCAGCTCGTGCTGGGCGAACACGTCACGCAACACCAGCATGCGCTGGCGCGCGTCGGCGGCGTAGCGGCTGTTGGGGTAGCGCTCGGTGACGATGGTGAAATCGGCATAGGCCTGGCGCGGGGTCGACAGGTCGCGGCGGCTCGCATCCAGTGACCACACGCGGCGCAGGAACACCGTGTCACGGTTGCCGTTGGCCAGCCCGCGCAGGTAGTACAGGTAGGCGATGTTGCGATGGGTCGGGTAGGTGCGGATGAAGCGGTCGATGCTCGACACCGCGTCATCGTTGCGGCCGGCCTTGTACTGGGCATAGGCACTTTCGATCATCGCCTGCTCGGTGTACGGGCCGTACGGATACTGCGCGATCAGGCGGCGGAAGCTGGTTTCGGCGCCGGACCAGTTGCCGCTTTCCATCAGCCGGTGGCCCTTGTCGAACAGCTGTTCGACCGGCCTGCCTTCATCGGCATCCTTCTTCTTGTCGCCGCGCTGGCAGCCGGTGGCGGCGAAAACCAGGACCAGCAGCAGGGCGGTGAGGCGGACGGGCAGGGAGAGCATCGAGGAGCGTCGGATCATGGGTCAGGGCAGGACGCGGCAGGAATACGAAGGGGCGATGATAGCCTAGTGGCCTGTCCTGCGACTGACTGTTGCCGTCCGCGGCCCGATTTCACCTATCTGTTGGCTATTTCCATGCCCGAGAACACCTCTGCATTCCAGCGCCAGGCGCTGGTTCCCGACTCCGCTGCCGGCCGCCGTTTCGACGCGGTGGTGGCCGAACTGTTTCCCGAATTCTCCCGTTCGCGCCTGAGCGAATGGATCAAGACCGGCGCGGTACTGCTCGATGGCGTACCGGTGCGGCCGCGTGAGCCAGTGCACGGCGGGGAGCAGGTCAGCCTGAACGCGGTGCTGGAGGTGGAAACCCACGCCGTGGCCGAGGACATCCCGCTGTCCATCCTGTACGAGGATGAACACGTCTACGTGATCGACAAGCCGGCCGGGCTGGTGGTCCATCCCGGTGCCGGCAATCCCAGCGGCACGCTGGTCAACGCGCTGCTGTTCCGTGATCCGGACATCGCCAAGGTGCCGCGCGCCGGCGTTGTCCACCGGCTGGACAAGGACACCAGCGGGGTGATGGTGGTGGCACGCACGGTGCAGGCGCAGACCGCGCTGGTGGAGCAGCTGTCGGCGCGCGAGGTGCATCGCCAGTATCTGGCGGTGGTGGTGGGTGCGCTGGTGGCCGGTGGCACGGTGGATGCGCCGATCGACCGCCATCCGCGCGACCGCCTGCGCATGGGCGTGCGCGAGGATGGCAAGGAGGCGATTACCCACTACCGCCTGCGCGAACGTTTCCGTGCGCATACCGCGCTGGAATGCCGGCTGGAAACCGGCCGCACCCACCAGATCCGCGTACACATGGCGCACCTGAAGCACGCCATCGTCGGTGATCCGCTGTACGGCGGGTCGCTGAAGCTGCCCAAGGGCGCCAGCGACGAGCTGGTCGCGCAGCTGCGCGGCTTCAAGCGCCAGGCGCTGCATGCCGAAACGCTGGAGTTCGTGCACCCGATCACCGGCGAGACGATCAGCAACACCGCGCCGGTGCCGGCCGACCTGCAGGCGCTGCTGCTGGCGCTGCGCGAGGACACCGGCGCCTTCAACGAGCACGAGCGGGACCGCTGGTGATGACGGCGTCGTCGCCGTTGCTGATGGCGGACTGGCCGGCACCACCGGGCGTGTGCGCATTCACCACTACGCGCCACGGCGCCGGTGGCTCACTGCCGCCGTTCGACCATTTCAACCTCGGCAACCGCAGCGCTGCCGATGGCGACGATCCGGTCCAGGTGCAGCGCAACCGCGACGAGCTGCAGCGGTTGGCAGGCTTGCCGTCGGCCCCGCACTGGTTGCGGCAGGTGCATGGCACCGGGGTGCTGCGCTTCGATGCGCCGCCCTCGGCCAGTGGTATCGAGGCTGAACCCGTTGCCGATGCGGCGGTGACCTCCCAGCCGGGCGTGGTGCTGGCGATCCTGACCGCCGACTGCCTGCCGGTGGTGTTCGCCGCCCGTGATGGCCGTGAAGTGGCCGCCGCGCATGCCGGCTGGCGTGGACTGGCCGGGGGCATGCTCGAAGCCACGCTGGCGGCGATGCAGACCCCGGCCGCCGATGTCGTCGCGTGGCTGGGCCCGGCCGCCGGCCCGGATCACTACGAGATCGGCAGCGAGGTTTATGACGCCTTCGTGGGCTGTTCGGCCGGGGCGGAAACGGCGTTCACCGCGACCCGGCCCGGGCATTGGCGGGTGGATCTGTATGCGCTGGCGCGGCAGCGGCTGCTGGCGGCGGGGATGAGCGCCGAGCACATATACGGTGGCGAGCTGTGCACCATCGCCGATCCTGCGCGCTGGTTCTCGCACCGCCGTGACCGCCGCAGTGGCCGCATCGCCACGCTGGTCTGGATGGCGCGATGAGCGTGCCGCTGTTCGAACAGGTGCTGGGCGCCGCGTTCGGGCAGCTGCCGGCGCGGGTGCGGATGTTGCATTCGATTGACCGGCGCCAGCGCTGGAGCGGGCAGGGTGGGGTATTGCGTGGCAGCCACTGGCTGGTTGCCCCCTGCGCGTGGCTGGCGCGCTTGCCGCCCACCTCGCAGGTGCCGGTCAGCGTCGAGTTTCTGGTCGATGCCGGCGGTGAGCGCTGGAACCGCCGCTTTGGCACGGCGTCGATGGAATCCCGGCTGTGGCAGCGGGGCGGGCAACTGCACGAGCGGCTGGGCGCGCTGCGCTTCCGTTTCGGGCTGGAAGTGGTGGATGCGCAGATCCTGTGGCGGGCGCAGCGGGTGTGGGCGTTCGGATTGGTGCCGCTGCCGGCGCGCTGGTTTGCACAGGTGCATTGCCGCGAGCGCGAGCACGCCGGGCGCTATGAATTCCTGGTGGACGTGTCGATGCCCTTGATCGGCCGGCTGATCCGCTATGAAGGCTGGCTGCTGCCGGAGGGTGAGGCGGCATGAGCGGCGAGGCACCCGTGATCGTGTTCGATGGGGTCTGTGCATTGTGCAGCCGCTGGGTCCGCTTCCTGCTGCGTTTTGATCGGGCGGGGCGCTACCGCTTCGCGGCGATGCAGGGCCGTCACGGTCGCGGCCTGCTGCAGGTGCACGGGTTGGACCCGGATGACCCGCTGTCCTTCCTGTTGCTGGAAGACGGCATCGCCCATACCGATACCGACGCCATCATCCGCGTGCTGGCCGGGCTGGGCGGCATCTGGAAACTGGTGTTGCCCGTCCGCGCCATTCCTGCTCGGCTGCGCGACCGCAGCTACCGCTGGCTGGCCCGCAACCGCTACCGCTGGTTCGGCCGGCATGACGCCTGCTTTGTGCCCGATGCGGCAATGCGGACGCGATTCCTGGACTGAGCTGTCAGCGCCCTTCCAGTACCTGCAGGTACTCGCGCTGCCAGCGATGGATGTCGAATTCCTGCAGGTGTTCCATCATCACCCGCCAACGCTCGATGCGTTCGGCACGCGGCATGTCCGCGGCATGGGCAATGGCATCGGCCACGCCATCCAGGTCGTGTGGATTGACCAGCAGCGCCTGCTGCAGCTCATCGGCGGCACCGGCCAGCAGTGACAGCACCAGCACGCCCGGGTCGTCCGGGTTCTGCGAGGCCACATATTCCTTGGCGACCAGGTTCATGCCGTCGCGCAGCGGCGTGACCAGTCCCACGGCGGCTTCGCGGTAGAAACCGGTGAGGGTGCTGTGGGCGTAGTTCCGGTTGACGTAGCGCAGTGGGGTCCAGTCGGCATCGGCGTGGGCGCCGTTGATGTGCCCGGCCAGCTGTTCCAGCTCGCTGCGCAAGGTGCGGTATTCGGCCACGCTGCCGCGTGAGACAGGGGCGATCTGCAGGAAGGTCAGTGCGCCGCGCCCCTGCGGATGGCGTTGCAGGTAACGCTCGAAACCGTGGAAGCGCTCGGGCAGGCCCTTGGAGTAGTCCAGCCGGTCCACGCCGATGGCGAGCTTGCGATGCTGCAGGCTGTGGCGCAGGGATCGCACCGCCTTGTTGCCGACGGCGCTGCGTGCCTGGCGGGCGATCTGCGCGGTGTCGATGCCGATGGGGAATGCCGAGGTGATCACCCGGCGCCCGTCCGGCGTGCGGATCGTGTCCGCATCGACCAGGCTGCCGCCGGCGAACAGCCGCACATACGACTGGAACCGGTCCACGTCGCGCCGGGTCTGGAAGCCGAGCAGGTCATAGGCATACAGGGCCGAGAACAACGCGCGGTGCTCGGGCAGCGCCTGCATCAGGTCGGCCGAAGGCAGCGGCACATGCAGGAAAAAGCCCATCCGGCAGCCGATACCACGCTCGCGCAACAGCGCCGCCAGCGGGATCAGGTGGTAGTCGTGGATCCAGATGGTGTCGTCCTCGCGCAGGCGTGGCGCCAGGGTATCGGCAAACAGCCGGTTGACCTTCCAGTAGCCTTCGCGCTTGCCGCGGTCGTAGTCCACCAGGTCCAGGCGGAAGTGCAGCAGCGGCCACAGCGCGCGGTTGGAGAAGCCGTTGTAGTAGCTGTCCAGGTCGGCCTTGGACAGGTCCATGGTGAGGAAGCGGATCGCGCCATCAGTCTGTTCATGCAGGGCGCCGCTGGCTTCGTTCACGCTACGTCCGCTCCAGCCGAACCACAGCCCGCCGCGCTCGCGCAACGCCGCCAGCAGTCCGGTGGCCAGGCCGCCGGCGCGGTTCTCGCCGGGCAGGGCGACCCGGTTGGAAATGACGACCAGCCGGCTCACGACGCCTCCTGCCAGCTGCGCGACAGCCGCATCGCGGCGATGATCAGGCCGACGTGCGAATAGGTCTGCGGGAAGTTGCCCCAAGCGTGGCCGTCGAAGGACAGGTCTTCCGACAGCAGGCCCAGGTGGTTGCGCTGCTGCAGCAGCAGCTCGAACATTTCGCGGGCCTCGTCCATGCGGTCGATCGCCGCCAGCGCATCGATGTACCAGAACGTGCAGATGGTGAAGCTGGTTTCCGGCGTGCCGAAATCGTCCGGTGCGACATAGCGGTACAGCGCATTGCCATGCTTGAGGCTGCGGCCGATGGCCTCGACGGTGGCGATGAAGCGCGCGTCCTTGGCCTCGATGATGCCGAGGTCGGCCAGCAGCAGCAGCGAGGCGTCCAGCCGGTGGCCGCCGAAGGTGTCGGTGAAGTGCCCCAGATGCTCGCTCCACGCCTCGTGCATGATGCGCGCGTGGATGGTGTCGGCGCGCTCGCGCCAGTAGGTCGCGCGGTCCTCCAGCTGCAGGCGCGTGGCGATCTTGGACAGGCGGTCGCAGGCCGCCCAGCACATCGCGCTGGTATAGGTGTGCACCTCGGTGCGGCCACGGAATTCCCACAGCCCGGCATCGGGCACGTCATGCAGCGCGAAGGCTTTTTCACCCAGCGGCTCCAGCCGCTTGAAGGTATGCACATCGCCCGGGGACTGCAGCCGCTGGTCGAAGAACAGCTGGGTCGAGGCCAGCACCACGCTGCCATAGACATCGTGCTGGCGCTGCACCCAGGCCAGGTTGCCGCGGCGGACCGGGCCCATGCCGCGGTAGCCGTCCAGCGTGGCGACCTCTTCCTCGTCGAGCTGCGCTTCGAAGCCGATGCCATACAGCGGCTGCAGCGTGCCGTCATGGCTGGCGAGGTTGAAGATGTAGGCGATGAACTGTTCCATCGAGCGGGTGGCGCCAAGGCGGTTGAGCGCACGCACCACGAAGGCGGCATCGCGCAGCCAGCAATAGCGGTAGTCCCAGTTGCGGCTGCTGCCCGGTGCCTCCGGAATGGAGGTGGTCATCGCCGCGATGATCGCGCCACTGTCCTCGTACTGGCACAGCTTCAACGTGATCGCGCTGCGGATCACCGCGTCCTGCCATTCCAGCGGGATGGACAGGTAGCGCACCCATTCGCGCCAGTAGTCGCGGGTGCGCTGCAAGGCTTCCTGCACGTAGCCGGCCAGCGAACGGTCGAGCGATTCATCCACCCCCAGCACCAGATGCACCGGATGGTTGAGCACGAACGGCAGCCCGTCGCGGACGAAGCGCACCGGCACGTCGGTGGTCAGCCGCAGGATGTGGTCGGGCAGCACCCAGCGGATGTGGTTGCTGCCCCAGGTGGAATCGGGAACGCGTGCGCCCCAGTCGGCCAGCGGCCGTGCCCGCACCACGATGCGCGGGCTGCCGGCCAGTGGCCGTACCTGCCGGATCAGGCTGACGGGACGGTAGAAGCGTCCGTTGCGGCGCCAGCGCGGGGCGAAGTCCAGCACTTCCACCACGCCGCCGTGCTGGTCACGCAGCAGCGTGCGCAGGATCGCGGTATTGGTCAGGTAGCTCTGCTCGCTGTCGGCGAAATCTTCCAGCTCGATAGTGAAGTCACCGCCTTGCTGCTGGTTGGGGCCCAGCAGCGCGCAGAATGCGGGATCGCCGTCGAAGGTGGGCAGGCAGCTCCATACCACGCGTGCGCGCGGATCGATCAGCGCGCCAAAGCTGCCGTTGCCGACAACGCCCAGATCAAGCGAGGCTTCATGCATTGCATCATCTCCATGTGTGCCGGTGGTTCATGTGCCGGGGCGTCCGCCGTGCACGGGCGAAGCGAGCGCGGCACGCAGCCAGTGGTGGACGGCGCCGATGTCGGGCAACGCGAAGCGTGCGTGGCTGGGTTCGCGGCGGCCCACCAGGATGCCGGCACCTCCCAGCCGTGCGGCGGCACTGAAGCCGTGCTCGTCGGTGAGGTCATCGCCGACGCACAGCGGCCGGCGTCCACGGAAGGGGGGCCGCTGCATCAGCTGCACCAGTGCGCGTCCCTTGTCATGGCCGTCGCTGACGAATTCCACGACATGGTTTCCGGGTTGCAGCCGCACGCCGGGCAGCTGCGGCAGCTGTGCCCGGGCAAACGCGGTGATGGCCGGCGCGGCAGCCGGTGCGTTGCGCCAATGCAGGGCCAGCGCCTGACCCTTGTGCTCGACCAGCATGCCGGGATGGGCATGGGCCAACTGCATGGCGCGCACGTGCAGGCCGTGCAGCCAATGCGCGGTATCGGTGTCCGGGATGCGGGCGGCGGTCTCGGCGGTGGATTGCAGCTGGGCACCATGCAGCCCGGCCATCGGCAGTTGCAGTGGCGCGAACATCTGTTGCAATTGCGCCAGCGGGCGACCGCTGAGCAGGGCCAGCGCACCGCCGAGATGGTGGTGCAGCCCCTGCAGCAGATCGAGCAGGGCGGCGTCTGGCGTCACCTTGTCGGGATGGTCGGCGAAGGCGAGCAGGGTGCCGTCAACGTCGAGGAAGAGCGCATCGGTATCCGCCAGCGCCGGCGGTGGCGGACGCTGTAGTTCGTCAGGCATGCGGTCACTATGCCGCAGCGGTTGTTACCGGAAAGTCATCTTGTGCCAACACGATGCGATGGCGGCAGCGGCAGATGGATTGCCGCCCCTCCCGCTCCGGCGGAGGGAGCGGGAGGGTGTCCGCACTCAGAACGTGTAGCGCACGCGCCCGTACCAGTACGCGCCGTTGCTGCCGATCGGCGAGAGCACGTCGTACGGCAGGTTGCCGAAGTAGTGGATGTCCTCATTCGACCTGTCGGGGTAGTTGTCGGTCAGGTTCTGGCCGCCGACCGCCACGCTCCATTGCGGGGAGATGCGGTATTCGGCCTCGGCATCCAGCTGCCATTCGGCGCCATAGGTCTGGGTCGGCACATAACCATCGCCGAAGTCGAACACACGCTTGGCACTGCCGTGGCGGCTGACCCGGCTGCTCAGCGACCAGTTGTCGTTGGCCCAGCTGGCGGCGAACTGCACGCGGGTGCGCGGCGCGGCGTCGGTCAGCGTATTGCTCTCCTCCACGCCGAACAGCACGTAGTCCGGGTCCAGTGCCAGCAGCTGCGCTGGCGTGGCCAGCACGTTCTTCAACTCGGTCTTGGCGTAGCTCCAGGTGCCGGTCAGCAGCAGCTCACCGTCGCCCAGCGGCTGCCGCCAGTTGCCGACGAACTCGGCACCGCGGGTGCGGGTGTCGGCGGCGTTGACGAAGTAGTGCGCGCTTTCCAGCCCGCCGATGCCGAACTGCTGCTGCACGAAATCGGTCAGCGCATCACCGCGGATACTTTCCGACAGCGCGATGCGGTCGTCGATGTCGATCTGGAACAGGTCCAGCGACAGGTCGAAGTGGCTGCCGATCTGGCTGGTGAAGCCCAGGCTGGTGTTGATCGACTTCTCCGGCTTCAGGTCGCTTGCCCCCAGGGCGCGCGCGATCGGATTGTTCACCGACAGCAGACGGCCCTGCACCAGCTGGCCGCCGGCGGTGTAGCCGGTGGAAGTGGATTCGTAGCCGATCTGGCTCAACGACGGTGCATGGAAGTTGTTGGAGACCGAACCACGCAGCGCGAAGGCCGGGGCGAAGGCATAGCGTGCACCCAGCTTGCCGGTCAGCTCGCCGCCGAAGTCCTGGTAATGCTCGTAACGGGCGGCGATGTCGGTGGAGAACTTCTCGCCGAAGGTCGAGGACAGACTGGTGTAGGCGCTGACCACATCGCGCGACAGGTCGGCTTCGTCCTGCGGGGTCAGGCCACCGCCGGCCTGCGAGCCGGTCGGGCGGTCGGTCCAGGGGCCGGCGGCGTAGCTGGCCGGGTCGCCGGCACCGGTTTCATAGCGTTCGTGGCGGCCTTCGATACCGAAGCCGAGGCTGTGGCTGTCGTTTTCGCGCACGAAGATGCGGCCCACATCGAGGTTGGCCACGGTCTGCGCGAAGCTGAAATCACCGGTCTTGAAACGGGTCGGACTGCCCGGGCCCAGCGAGGCGTTGAGCGAGTTGCGCAGCCGGTAGGTGAACTCGTTGCGGCCGTGGTCCAGGCTGGCATCGTAGTTCCACTCGCCCCACTGGCCGCGCGCGCCGCCGACCAACTGCGCATCCAGATTTTCGCCTTCGGAGATCGGCCGGTAGCCGTTGGGGTACAGCTCCTTCCAGTTGGCTACGCCGTCCGGGTAACGGAAGTAATTGGCGCCCTCGGTGTCGCGCTGGTTGTACGTGCCGAACGCGTAGGCCTTGGAGGTTGCGCCGAACGGGATTTCGGTGTTGAACCAGGCGTTGAGGTCGCGGCTTTCGCCGTCACCCAGCACGTAATTGCGCTTGCCGGCCAGGGCCAGGTTGTCCGGTGTCTGTTCCTCCCAGAACGGCACCTGGTCGAAGCCGGCGCGGTTGGTGGCTTCGCGGTTCTTCAGCTCCAGGCCGACACGCAGGAAACCGCCGTCGTCGGTCAGCGCGGTGCCGACCTTGGCGCTGAAGAAGCTGGTCTGGCCGTCGGTCAGGGTGCGGTCGATCGGCTTCAGGTCGGTGTGGTGGGCGCCGAAGCTGGCTTCGATGGCGCCGCCTTCCGGCGCGTCGTCGAGGATCACGTTGATCACGCCGGCCACCGCATCGGAGCCATACAGTGCACCGGCGCCGTCACGCAGCACCTCGATGCGCTTGATCGCGCTGACCGGGATCGCGTTGAAATCCACCGGCGTGGTGCCCTTGCCGATCTTGCTGTCGGTGTTGACCAGCGCGCTGTTGTGGCGGCGCTTGCCGTTGACCAGCACCAGCACCTGGTCGGGCGACAGGCCACGCAGCTGCGCCGCGCGCACATGGTCGGCGCCGCCGGAGTTGGACTGGCGCGGGAAGTTGAACGACGGCAGCAGCGCCTGCAGAGCGCTGCCCAGCTCGCCATTGACCACGCCGGCCTTGCGGATGTCCTCGGCGTTGAGCACGTCCACCGGCGCGGTGGACTCCAGCACGGTGCGGTCGATGGCACGGGTGCCGGTGACGATCACCGTGTCCAGGTTGGTCGCCTGCGGGGCGTCCTGGGCGAAGGCGGGAGAGGACAGCACCAGTGCGATGGCCAGACCGAGCGGGGCCGAGGTGGGGCGGGACATGCGAACTCCGGAAAGACGTGGGGAAGGGGGAGGAGACTTGCGACTTACATCCATCCGGATGAAGCGATATATTATCTTGGCGTTAACGCCGCTGCCGATGCAAGCCCTGCTGGTAATTGGCTGATAACCAGACGTGATATCCCTTGCGGTGCCTTGGATGCCACCGTGTTTTCCCTGCCCGGAGGTTCTCCATGAAGTTGCCTGCTGTGCTGTTGCCCCTGCTGTTTGCCGTTGCCGCCAGCGCCCACGCGGCGCCGCCTGTTGCCGAGACCGCGCCCAGCGCCCAGTTGCATGGCGATGCCACGCGCCCGGCCGAGGCGGCCGGTTGGGTGCGCAGCGAGCTCTACTTCGGCGTGGGCGAGGAGAGCGGTCCGTCCGCTCGCGCGCAGACCGATGTGATCAGCGAGGCGCAATGGCGCGCCTTTCTGGACGAGGAAGTGACGCCGCGCTTTCCCGATGGCCTGACCGTGTTCGATGCCTACGGCCAGTGGCTGTTCCGCGGCGCGCCCGAGCCGAACCGGCTGCGCACCAAGGTGCTGGTGATCCTGCACGAGGACACCCCGCAGCGGCGCAACGACATCGAAGCCATCCGCCTGGCGTGGAAGCAGGCCACCCGGCACCAGTCGGTGCTGTGGTCACGGCAGGCGGTCGAGGTCTCGTTCTGAGTGCTGCATGAGCCGGCCAGGGGCGCCGTCGCTGCGTCCCTGGCCGGCATGGTTTCTTCCCTTTCCGGTCTACTTCATGGCTTCCACTTCCGCTTCCCTGCGTCCGCGCTGGTTCGTCGCCGGTGACTTCAACGGCTTCTTCGGCCTGGTGGTGGACAACCTGTCCATCCTCGGCTTCATCGCGATGGCGCTGGTCGGCATCTTCCAGTTCCCGGCCGAGGTGGTGTTCGGGCGCATGTTCCCCGGTACCGCGTTCGGCGTGCTGGTCGGCAACCTGCTGTACACGCTGATGGCGCGGCGGCTGGCGGTGCGCAGCGGGCGCGAGGATGTCACCGCGATGCCGCTGGGACTGGATGCGCCGACCAGCATCGGCATGGCGCTGCTGGTGCTCGGCCCGGCCTTCGTCGGCTTCAAGCAGCAGGGCATTGAGCCGCACCCCGCGGCCATCGCCACCTGGCAGCTGGGCATGGCGGCACTGGTGATCATGGGTGTGCTGAAGCTGGTGCTGTCGTTCTTCGGCGAGGCGGTGACCCGCGCGCTGCCGCGTGCCGCGCTGCTCGGCTCCATCGCCGGTATCGCACTGGTGCTGATGGGCCTGCTGCCGCTGCTGGAAACGTTGCGCTCTCCGGTGGCCGGTTTCGTCACCCTCGGGCTGTTGCTGTATGTGCTGATCGCCAAGGGCCGGCTGCCGGTGCGGGCGCCGGGCGTGCTGGTGGCGTTCGTGGTCGGTACCGCGCTGTATTACGGACTGGGCCTGGCCGGTCTGGGCGCACCGGGCTTTGCCCTGCCGCAGTGGACGCCGCCGCAGGTGGTGCTGCCGCTGCCGACATTGGGCTTCATCGACGGGCTGCCGGCGGCGATGGACTACCTGCCGCTGCTGCTGCCGTTCGGCCTGCTGATGGTGGTCGGCGGCATCAATGTTTCCGAAAGCGCACGCGCGGCCGGTGACGACTACCGCACCCGCGACATCCTGCTGGTCGAGGCGGTGGCCACGCTGGTGGCGGGGGTATGCGGCGGGGTGGCACAGACCACGCCCTATATCGGCCAGCCGGCGTACAAGCACATGGGCGCGCGCAGCGGTTACACGCTGCTGACCGGTCTGTTCATCGGGATCGGCGGCATGCTCGGGGTGATTTCCGGGCTGGTGCAATGGCTGCCGCTGGCGGTGCTGGCGCCGATCATCGTCTACGTCGCCATCGACATCACCACCCAGGCGTTCCAGGCCACGCCGCGTGAACATGCCGGGGCGATGGTGTTCGGCTTCCTGCCGTCGGTGGCCTACCTGCTGGCGATCAAGGCGCCGGGCTGGATCGCGCCGGATCGACTGCTCGAACTGACCACGCAGATCGATGGCCATGGCCTGCCGGAGCTGGCGGTGATCTTCACCCTTGGCAACGGCTTCATCATCACCGCGATGCTGTGGATCGCCACGGTGGTGGCGATGATCGATGGCCAGCTGCGACGCGGCGCGCTGCTGATGCTGATCGCCGCCGGGCTGACCCTGTTCGGCCTGATCCATTCGGTGGATCCGCGCGGTGGCATCCACCTGCCGTGGTTGCTCGAAGGCCTGCCGCGGATCATCAGCTGGCAGTTCGCCGGTGCCTATGTGGCGCTGGCGGCAATGCTGGCATTGCTGTCGCTGCAGAAGCCGTCTGCTGCTGCCGGGAGGCAATAGCGGGGAACCCCCGGCGCCGGCGCTGGTCATACCTCCACATGTATTCGAAGGTGGTGGTGATGCAGAAAGGGAACGCGGTGTGGCCGTGGGTGGTGGTCGGTGTGGTGGCGCTGGGCGGTGCGGGGGCGTGGTTGTTCCAGGAGAACCTGCAGAAGATGCGGCCGTCTCCGGCACCGGCAGCAGACACGCCTGCCGGGCCGGCTGCGGTGGATGCCGCATCGCCGTCCGGCACGGCGCCGGCAGAACCAGCGGCACCGCGCTATCCGCTGTCGGGCAGTGATGCCGCCGATCCGGCATTGCCGGCGCTGGCCGACAGCGACGCCAGCGCCCTGCAGGCATTGCACGACCTGTTGCCCGCCGATGCACTGGCCCTGCTGCTGCGCGAGCACCTGATCCAGCGCGTGGTGGTGCACATCGACAATCTCACCCAGCCCAGTCTGCCGGCTTCGGCCATGGCGTTGCGGCCGGTGGCCGGCGTGCTGGCGGTGGAATCCACGCAGGACGATGGTCTGCAACTGGCCGCTGCCAATGCGCTGCGTTACCGCGTGTACGTGGGGGCTTTCAGCCAGGCCGACATGCCGGCGCTGGCGGCGGCGTACCGGCGTTTCTATCCGCTGATCCAGCAGGCCTGGCGTGACGTCGGGCACCCGGACGGGCACTTCAACGACCGCCTGGTCGCGGTGATCGATCACCTGCTGCAGACCCCCGAGCCGGCGAAGCCGCTGCTGCTGGAGCGCGATGAGCGCGGCCGTTACCGCTTTGTCGATCCGGACCTGCAGGCGCGCTCGGTCGGGCAGAAGGCGCTGTTGCGGCTGGATGGGGAGCAGGCGCGGGTGGTCAAGCAGCAGCTGCGCACGCTGCGGGCCGCGCTGACCCGCGGCTGACCCGCGGCTGAGCCGCCCGAGCGCGGTTTGTGCCGGATCAAGGCCGGCGCCTGTGTGCTGGAAATACTGGAGGTAGCCGTTGCCGCGGCTGAACTGCGGCGGACGGCGGCCTTGAATCACGCGGCGGCAACCGCATCTGATCCAGTATCGCCGGCAGTGCCGGCCCCTGTTATCGAGGAAGAACACCCATGCGGATGGACAAGCTCACCTCCAATTTCCAGAAGGCGCTGGCAGACGCGCAATCCCTGGCAGTCGGTCGCGACCACAACATCATCGAGCCGGTGCATGTGCTCAGCGCGCTGCTCGACCAGCCCGGCGGCAGCAGCCGGCCGCTGCTGGCCCAGGCCGGCGTCAATGTGCCGTTGCTGCGCGAGCGGCTGGGCGAATCGCTGGAGGCGTTGCCGAAGGTGTCCGGCCAGGCCGGCAACCTGTCGATGGGCAACGACCTCAGCCGCCTGCTCAACACCACCGACAAGCTGGCCCAGCAGCACAACGACCAGTTCATCGCCAGCGAGTGGTTCCTGCTGGCCGCCACCGATGACGGCGGCGCGGCCGGCATGGCGCTGCGCGCCGCCGGTGCCGACAGGAAGAAGCTGGAAGCGGCGATCGACAAATTGCGTGGCGGAGAATCCGTGCAGAGCGAGAACGCCGAAGAGCAGCGCCAGGCGCTGGAGAAGTACACCATCGACCTGACCGCGCGTGCCGAGAGCGGCAAGCTCGATCCGGTGATCGGCCGTGACGAGGAGATCCGCCGCACCATCCAGGTATTGCAGCGCCGCACCAAGAACAACCCGGTGCTGATCGGCGAACCCGGCGTCGGCAAGACCGCCATCGCCGAAGGCCTGGCCCAGCGCATCATCAACGACGAAGTGCCCGAGGGCCTGCGCGGCAAGCGCGTGCTGTCGCTGGATATGGGCGCGCTGATCGCCGGCGCCAAGTTCCGTGGCGAATTCGAGGAGCGGCTCAAGGGCGTGCTCAACGACCTGGCCAAGAACGAAGGCCAGATCATCCTGTTCATCGACGAACTGCACACCATGGTCGGCGCCGGCAAGGGTGACGGCGCGATGGATGCCGGCAACATGCTCAAGCCGGCGCTGGCACGCGGCGAGCTGCACTGCATCGGCGCGACCACGCTGGACGAGTACCGCCAGTACATCGAGAAGGACGCCGCGCTGGAGCGCCGCTTCCAGAAGGTGTTCGTCGGCGAGCCGAGCGTGGAAGACACCATCGCCATCCTGCGTGGCTTGAAGGAACGCTACGCGGTGCACCATGGCGTGGAGATCACCGACCCGGCCGTGGTGGCGGCGGCGACGCTGTCCCACCGCTACATCACCGACCGCCAGCTGCCGGACAAGGCCATCGACCTGATGGACGAGGCGGCCTCGCGCATCCGCATGGAGATCGACTCCAAGCCGGAGGAGCTGGACCGCCAGGAACGCCGCCTGATCCAGCTCAAGATCCAGCGCGAGATGCTGAAGAAGGAGAAGGACGAGGCCTCGCGCAAGCGGCTGGCCGATCTGGAGGCGGACATCGACACGCTGGAGCGCGAGTTCTCCGACCTCAACGAGATCTGGAAGTCGGAAAAGGCCGCGTTGCAGGGCGCCACCCGGATCAAGGAGCAGGTGGAGAAGGCCAAGCTGGAGCTGGAAGCGGCGCAGCGCCGCCAGGATTTCGCGCGGATGAGCGAGATCCAGTATGGCGTGCTGCCCAATCTGGAAAAGCAGCTGGCCGCCGCGCAGGAAATGGAGCGCAAGGACTTCAAGCTGGTGCAGGACAAGGTCACCGACGAGGAGATCGCCGAGGTCGTCTCGCGCTGGACCGGCATCCCGGTCAGCAAGATGCTCGAAGGCGAGCGCGACAAGCTGCTGCGCATGGAAGACATGCTGCACAACCGCGTGGTCGGCCAGGAAGAGGCGATCCGCGTTGTCTCCGATGCGGTGCGGCGTTCGCGCGCCGGGCTGTCCGATCCGAATCGCCCGAGTGGCTCGTTCCTGTTCCTGGGACCGACCGGCGTGGGCAAGACCGAGCTGACCAAGACGCTGGCCGATTTCCTGTTCGATTCGCCCGACGCGATGGTGCGCATCGACATGAGCGAGTTCATGGAGAAGCACAGCGTCTCGCGGCTGATCGGCGCGCCGCCGGGCTATGTGGGCTATGAGGAGGGTGGCTACCTGACCGAGGCGGTGCGCCGTCGCCCGTACAGCGTGATCCTGCTGGACGAGGTGGAAAAGGCCCATCCGGATGTGTTCAACATCCTGCTGCAGGTGCTCGACGATGGCCGCCTGACCGACGGCCAGGGCCGCACCGTGGACTTCCGCAACACCGTCATCGTGATGACCTCCAACCTGGGCTCGCACCAGATCCAGGACATGAGCGGCGATGACAGCCCGGAGGCCTACACGCAGATGAAGGCGGCGGTGATGGGCGTGGTGCAGGCGCACTTCCGTCCGGAGTTCATCAACCGGCTGGACGACATCGTCGTGTTCCATCCGCTGGACAAGCAGCAGATCAAGCAGATCGCGCGCATCCAGATGCGTGGGCTGGAGAAGCGGCTGGGCGAGCGCGGGCTGACGCTGGAGGTGAGCGATGCCGCGTTCGACCTGCTGGGCAACGTCGGCTTCGACCCGGTCTACGGCGCGCGTCCGCTGAAGCGGGCGATCCAGCAGCAGCTGGAAAATCCGCTGGCACAGAAGATCCTGGCCGGCGAGTTCGCCAGCGGCGACACCATCAAGGTGGACGCCGGCGGCAGCCAGCTGCAGTTCGGCAAGGGCTGACGACAGAAAAGGCGGGCGCGGGACGGGGCTGTTCCCCGTTCCGTGCCACGCCATGCCGGATGGGCAAGGAGGCCCCGGCACCTGCCGGCGATGACTTCCATGGCCCCGGCGCGGCTTGCCGGCACACCGGCGCACATTGCGTTTGCGCACCGGCGTCACAATTTGCCATGCGTATCCCTGCTGCTCCGGGGCAGATGTGGACAGACGGTTGAAAGCACCCCGGTGGCTGCCTACACTCGCGGCGATCTCCTATTCGCATGGAATTGAGCATGTTGCGTATCGCGCTGGCCGGTGTGTTTGGTCTGTTTGTCGTCCCCGCCGCCCAGGCCGCCGTCGATTGCTCGGCCAGTGCCGTGGTGCCCGCACCGCTGCCGGCGGCGGTTGTCGCTCCGGTGGCCAACGAGCTGTATGCCCGCCAGGGGCAGCTGGGCATGCCGGTCGGCGTGCTGAGTTCCGGTTTCAATGACGGGCAGTCGCTGGAACAGGTATTGATGCGCTTGCGGGTTGAAAGCTGCAACAACGTGGCCAGTGCGATGCCGGCGCGCCCGGCGATCAATGCCAACGACCCGGCCGCCTACAAACCGCAGACCGAGTTCGACAACACGCCGTGGCGCTTCGATATGAGCCAGGGCGGAAAGCGCATGACCGCCGAAGAGTTCGATGCCTGGATGAAGGCGCGCGGTGTGCGTGTGGTCAAGGCGCGTCCGGCTGCGGCGGAAGCACCCGCTGCGGAACCCGCGCCCGAGGTGAAGTAAGGTCAGGCGCGGGCTGCTGCCCACCCGATGATCCCTTGCGCCCGCACCGGCAACCGGTGCGGGCGTCTTGTTTTCCGGAGCCTGGGATGAGAGGGGCGTCACACTGTTATTCCATATATTCCAAAGGGATATATGGACTCCTTGAAGTTATGGATTAGACTCGATCTTCGTTTTTCACGGGATTGTCACCATGGCTTCGTTCCTTCGTGCAGCGGGTATCGCCCTGTCGCTCGCCACTGTCGCGCTGTTGGCCGGTTGTGCCTCCTCCGGCAAGCCGGTGGCCAAGGCCGAAGAGAAGCCGATCACGGTGACGGTGGAAGCGCCGGCCGCGGAAAAAGACGCACTGGGCAACTACCGTTTCCTGATGCAGCAGGGCGAGACGCGGATGAGCGCCGACCAGTTCGATGCATGGATGAAGGCCAACGGCATCCGCGTGGCCAAGGGCGCCCCGGCGGCGGTACCGGAAGCGGCCAAGCCGGCCAAGCCCGGCAAGAACTGAGCGGCTTGCCGCAGGCAGGAAAAAGGCGCCGGTGACGGCGCCTTTTCTGTTGCTGTGGGGCGGTGATCAGTCCTTGATCACGCCCAGCTCCCGGCCGATCCGGGTGAATGCGTCGATGGCCTGATCCAGATGGGCGCGGCTGTGCGCGGCGCTGATCTGGGTGCGGATGCGGGCCTGGCCCTTGGGCACCACCGGGAAGAAGAAGCCGATCGCGTAGATGCCTTCCTCGAGCAGACGCTGTGCGAACTTCTGCGCCAGCGGTGCGTCGTACAGCATCACCGGGCTGATCGGATGCTCGCCCGGCTTCACGTCGAAACCGGCGGCGACCATCTTTTCGCGGAAGTAGGCGGTGTTCTCGCGCAGCGTGGCACGCAGGTCATCGGCGGCGGCGAGCATCTCGAACGCCTTGATGCCGGCGGCGACCACATGCGGCGGCAGCGAGTTGGAGAACAGGTACGGGCGCGAGCGCTGGCGCAGCAGCTCGATCACCTCGACGCTGGCGCAGGTGAAGCCGCCCAGCGCGCCGCCCATGGCCTTGCCCAGGGTGCCGGTGATGATGTCGATCTTGTCCAGCACGCCCTTCACTTCGGCCGAGCCGCGGCCGGTGGCGCCGAGGAAGCCGGTGGCGTGGCATTCGTCGATATGCACCAGCGCGTTGTACTTCTTCGCCAGCGCGGTGATTTCGTCCAGCGGGGCGATGAAGCCGTCCATCGAGAACACGCCGTCGGTGGTGATCAGCTTGGTCTTGCAGCCGGCCGCGTCGGCGGCCTGCAGCTGCGCTTCCAGATCGGCCATGTCGCAGTTGGCGTAGCGGAAGCGCTTGGCCTTGCACAGGCGTACGCCGTCGATGATCGAGGCGTGATTGAGCGAATCGGAGATCACCGCGTCGTGC
Organism: Stenotrophomonas sp. JC08; assembly: GCF_052180205.1. Taxonomy (NCBI): domain Bacteria; kingdom Pseudomonadati; phylum Pseudomonadota; class Gammaproteobacteria; order Lysobacterales; family Lysobacteraceae; genus Stenotrophomonas; species Stenotrophomonas sp. JC08. The sequence goes on from NZ_CP197473.1 coordinate 1,062,337, forward strand.
TCGCCGAGCAGCGGCTCGAACAGGCCACCGTTGGCGTCGAAGCAGGCCGCGTACAGGATGGTGTCGTCCTTGCCGAAGAAGTCGGCGATCTGCTTTTCCAGCTGCTTGTGCAGGTCCTGGGTGCCACAGATGAAGCGTACCGAGGCCATGCCGAAGCCGTGGCTGTCCAGCGCGTCCTTGGCGGCCTGGATCAGGTCCGGGTGGTCGGCCAGGCCCAGGTAGTTGTTGGCGCAGAAGTTCAGCACCGTGCGGCCGTCGTCCAGGGTGATCTGCGCCGACTGCGGGCTGGTGATGATGCGTTCGGACTTGAACAGGCCCTGCGCACGGATGGCATCCAGTTCCTCGGCGTAGTGCCGGGTCAGCGGGGAGGCGGTCGCGGTAGAAGTCATGGCAGGGTCTTGCGGCAGAAAGGAGCCGTGATTTTAGCCGGCCGGCCGGTTTGGCGCTGGCTTCATGCGCAACAGCTATAAGCGCCACATTCCAAGTCATTTCTCCCGCCGGGTGTGCAGCTGCAGCATCGGTGGCCCGATCGTCCGCCCCGAGCCCTGTAATGACCCCGTGCATGTATACGTCCGGCATCTTGCCGGGGGCTGGAAGCAGGATCAGGATTGCGTACCTGCGCGGCGCTTTGCCGGCGGCCGTGGCGGGTGACGATGGAAGGGCTGTGTTCCCGCGGTTGCGGGCTTTCTCTGGCGGAGGCGGTGCATGAGGCGTCTGGTTGTTTCCCGCACCGGCAGCGCCTTGCTGGCGTTCATGCTGGCCTGCATTGCCGGCGTGACCCTGGCCGCCGACGTGCAGCTGCTCAATGTTTCCTATGACCCGACCCGCGAGCTGTACCGCGATATCAACGCGGCCTTCGCCCGGCACTGGCAGCGGACCCGTGGCGATACCGTCACCGTGGAGACCTCCCATGGCGGCTCCGGCAAGCAGGCGCGCGCGGTGATCGACGGCATCGAGGCCGATGTGGTGACGCTGGCGCTGGCCTACGACGTGGATGCGATCGCGCAGCAGGCCCGGCTGTTGCCGGCCAACTGGCAGTCGCGGCTGCCCGGGCACAGCGCGCCGTATACCTCCACGGTCGTGTTCCTGGTGCGCAAGGGCAACCCGAAAGGCATCCGTGACTGGCCGGACCTGCTGCGCGCCGGGGTGTCGGTGGTGACGCCGAACCCGAAGACCTCCGGCGGGGCGCGCTGGAACTATCTGGCGGCGTGGGCGTATGGCGAGCACATCTTCAAGGGCGACCGGGCGCGCACGCTGAAATACATGACCGCGCTGTTCCGCAATGTGCCGGTGCTCGATACCGGCGCGCGCGGTGCCGCCACCACCTTCGTCCAGCGTGGCATCGGCGATGTGCTGCTGGCCTGGGAGAACGAGGCCTTCCTGGTGCAGGAGGAACTGGGCCCGGACCGTTTCGAGATCGTGATGCCCAGGCAATCGATCCTGGCCGAGCCGCCGGTGGCGCTGGTGGACCGCAATGTCGACCGTCATGGCACGCGCGCCGTGGCACAGGCCTACCTCGAGTTCCTGTATACGGCCGAGGGCCAGCGCATTGCCGCGCGCCACTACTACCGCCCGCGTTATCCGGAACGGGTCGATCCGCGCGAGCTGGCACGCTTCCAGCCGGTGCGGCAGGTGACCGTGCGCAGCGCCTTCGGTTCGTGGGCGCAGGCGCAGGCCGAGCATTTCGCCGATGGCGGCGTGTTCGACCAGATCCAGGCGGCCAGGTGAACGCATGAGTGCCGTCCTGTCATCGCCACGCGCGCGCCGCGTGCTCCCCGGTTTCGGCCTGGGGCTGGGCATCACCATGTTCTGGCTGGGCCTGATCGTGCTGCTGCCGATGCTGGGCATCGCCTTCAAGGCCGCCCATCTCGGCTTGGGCAACATCTGGCAGACGTGGAGCGAGCCGCGCGTGTTGGCAGGGTTGCGCCTGAGCTTTGGCGCGGCGCTGGCGGCGGCGGCGTTCAATACCTTCATGGGCACCTGGCTGGCATGGGTGTTCGTGCGCTACCGCTTTCCGGGCCGGCGGCTGTTCGACGCGATGATCGACCTGCCGTTCGCGCTGCCCACCGCGGTGGCCGGCATTGCGCTGACGGCGCTGTATGGCGGCCAAGGCTGGATCGGCCGCTGGCTGGAAGGGGCCGGCATCAAGGTGGCCTACACGCCGCTGGGCGTGTTTGTGGCGCTGGTGTTCGTGGGCCTGCCGTTCGTGGTGCGGATCGTGCAGCCGGTGCTGGCCGAGGCCGAGCGTGAGCTGGAAGAAGCCGCCGCGACGCTCGGCGCCAGCCGCTGGCAGACGATCACCCGGGTGGTGCTGCCGGGGCTGTGGCCGGCGATGCTGACCGGGTTCGCACTGGCCTTCGCGCGTGGCGTGGGTGAATACGGTTCGGTGATCTTCATCGCCGGCAACCTGATCGGGGTGACGGAGATCGCGCCGCTGCTGATCACCATGCGTCTGGACGGCTTCGACTATGCCGGTGCCACCGCCATTGCCGTGGCGATGCTGCTGTTGTCATTCGCGGTGCTGCTGCTGGTCAACAGCGTGCAGCTGTGGGCGCAACGGCGGGGTGCGCGATGAGCGGGCAGACGTTGGGGCTGGCCTTGCCGGTGACGGACAGCGTGGCGGTGCGCGCGCCACGTCCGGTCACCAGCGAGCCGCGCTGGGTGCAGTGGCTGTTGATCCTCGGTGCGCTCGGCTTCCTGCTGTCGTTCCTGCTGCTGCCGCTGCTGCTGGTGTTCATCGAGGCGCTGCGCGGCGGCGTGCAGGTGTTCTGGCAGGCGGTGACCACGCCCGATGCGCTGGCGGCGGTGCGGCTGACCCTGCTGGTGACGGCGATCGTGGTGCCGCTGAACCTGGTGTTCGGTATCGCCGCGGCCTGGCTGGTCAGCAAGCACCGCTTTCCCGGCAAGCGCTGGCTGGTGACCCTGATCGACCTGCCGTTCTCGGTGTCGCCGGTGGTGGCGGGACTGGCGCTGATCCTGCTGTTCGGGCGCGATGCCTGGGTATGGCCGCTGATCGAGGACGGCATCCGCCTGCAGTTGCCGGTGCTGGGCGAGGTGCTGCTGCGGCTGCCGCGCATCGTGTTCGCGCTGCCGGGCATCGTGCTGGCCACCGCCTTCGTCACGGTGCCGTTCATCGCCCGCGAGCTGATGCCGCTGATGGAGCAGCAGGGCAGTGACGAGGAACTGGCCGCGCTGACGCTGGGCGCCAGCGCCTGGCAGATGTTCTGGAAGGTGACCCTGCCCAACATCCGCTGGGGATTGCTGTACGGGGTATTGCTGTGCAGTGCACGGGCGATGGGCGAGTTCGGCGCGGTGTCGGTGGTGTCCGGCAGCATCCGTGGCCGTACCAGCACGCTGCCGCTGCACGTGGAGAACCTCTACAACGAGTACGGCAGCTACAGCGCCGCCTTCGCCTGCGCCTCGCTGCTGGCGGCGGCCTCGCTGCTGACGCTGGTGCTCAAGACCTTCCTGGAATGGCGCCACGGCCAATCGCTGGCCGCCGCGCACCGGCCGAGATGACGATGAATATCCGTATCCAAGACCTGGGCAAGCGCTATGGCGCGTTTCCCGCACTCGATGGCGTGAGCCTGGATATCCGCAGCGGCGAGCTGCTGGCGCTGCTGGGGCCTTCCGGCTCGGGCAAGACCACCTTGCTGCGGGCCATCGCCGGGCTGGAGCAGCCGGAGCAGGGCCGCATCCTGTTCGATGGCGAGGATGCCACCACGCTGAGCGTGCAGGCGCGCCGGGCCGGCTTCGTGTTCCAGCACTACGCGCTGTTCAGGCACCTGGACGTGCGCGGCAATATCGCCTTCGGACTGGAAGTGCGACGCCGCGCCGAGCGCTGGCCGAAGGCGCGCATCGATGCACGCGTGCAGGAGCTGCTGTCGCTGGTACAGCTCGATGGCCTAGGCGGGCGCTACCCGGCGCAGCTGTCCGGTGGCCAGCGCCAGCGCGTGGCCTTGGCACGCGCGCTGGCGATCGAGCCGCGGGTGCTGCTGCTGGACGAGCCGTTCGGCGCACTGGATGCACAGGTTCGGCGTGACCTGCGTCGCTGGTTGCGGGAACTGCACGACCGCACCGGCCTGACCACGGTGTTTGTCACCCACGACCAGGAAGAGGCACTGGAGCTGGCCGACCGCGTCGCCATCCTCAACCGTGGCCGCATCGAGCAGGTCGGCAGCCCCGGCGAGGTCTACGACAGCCCGGTATCGCCGTTCGTCTACGGCTTTGTCGGCGAAGCCAACCGGGTGCCGGCGCAGCTGCGCGATGGCCGCTTGCTGGTGGGCGGCGACAGCCTGGCCGTACCGCCGACCGGCGCCGACGAGGGAGCGGTGGAGCTCTATGTGCGACCGGAGGATCTGGCGGTGGGCGAGGGCGGCTGGCCGGCCACGGTAACTGCGTTGCAGCGCAGTGGTGGCAAGGTCCGGCTGCGCGCAAGACTTGAGGCCGACGCCTCGGAGCTGGAGCTGGAACTGCCGGCCGCGGCCCCGGCCTATGCGCCCGGCAGCACCGTGCATCTGCAGGTGCGCCGCTACGGCGTGTTCCCGGTTGCGGGAGGCTGAATCCGGGGTGGGGATCGATATTGTTGCAATGCAATATCGATATGATTAAAAATTCGTGAATCGGAGCCGCTGCGGTTTCGATATCCCCCACTTCCTGGAGAGTCCCCTGATGCACAACAAGCGCCTTGTTGCTGTTGCCTGTGCCGCCCTGTTGTCCGTTCCGTTTGCCGTCAGCGCCCAGGAGAGCGAGGAAACCGCCTCCCCGTTCAGCTTCAACGCAACGGTCACCACCGATTACGTGTTCCGTGGCGTGTCGCAGACCGACAACGGCCCGGCGTTCCAGGCCGGGGCCAGCTACAGCGCACCGTTCGGCCTGTACGTGGGCGTGTGGGGCTCGAACGTCGATTTTGGCGACGGCGGCCCGAATTTCGAAGTCGATTACAACATCGGCTGGAGCAAGGACCTGTCCGACAGCTGGAACCTGGACCTGGGTGTGAACCGTTACACCTACGAAGGCGCCTCCAGCGGTTACGGCGATATCGACTACAACGAATACTTGGCCAAGGTCACCTGGACCGGCCCGGTGACCGTCAGCGGCCTGCTGGGCTACACCGACGACTACAGCAACAGCGGCGCCGAGCAGACCTACACGGGGCTGGAAGCCAGCTACGACATCGGCGAGAGCGGCTTCTCGATCGGCGCCTCGGCCGGCTACACCACCATCAAGGCCGACGGTGACGAATGGCCGCGCCGTGAGGACTACTACGACGGCTCGATCTCGGTGTCCAAGGCGTTCGGCCCGGCCACCGCGACCCTGGGCTACTACGACACCTTCGGTTCGGACGCGCCGTCGCTGCGCCGCGATTCGGACACCTACAAGCCGGGCGTGGTGTTCACCGTGTCGGTGGACGTGCCCTGATCCCGGGTTGATGGTTGCAAGGAAAAAGGCGCCGCAAGGCGCCTTTTTCATGCCCCGCCGCTGTCTGCCGGAGCGACCACGGAAGCGCGAAGCGGGTCCTGTTGCTGTTTTTGCAGGAGCGGCGTCAGCCGCGAAGCCGGGGGAAATGGCAGGCACTCATGCCATCTGACGGCCAATAGTTTCGCGGCTTGCGCCGCTCCTGCAGACGCCTTCGAATGCCTTCGAACGCCATGGCTCCTGCATCTACGCGAAAGGTGCCGTGCGGCGCCTTTCGGTTGTCACCCGATGCGGATCAGTTCCAGCTCAGCACGACCTTGCCGGCCTTGCCCTGTTCCATCAGGTCAAAGCCCTTCTGGAAGTCGTCGATCGGCAGCTGGTGGGTCATCACCTTGCCGAGCGGGAAGCCGCTCAGCACCAGCTGGGTCATCTTGTACCAGGTCTCGTACATCTTGCGGCCGTAGATGCCCTGCACGGTCAGACCCTTGAAGATGATCTTGTCCCAGTCACAGCCCGCGCCCTTGGGCATGATGCCGAGCATGGCGATCTTGCCGCCGTGGTACATGCAGTCGAGCATGTCGTTGAAGGCGCGCGGGTTGCCGCTCATTTCCAGGCCGACGTCGAAGCCTTCCATGTGCAGTTCGGCCATCACGTCCTTGAGCGAGGTGTTGGCGACGTTGACCACGCGGGTGGCGCCCATGTCGGCGGCCAGCTTCAGGCGGAAATCATTGACGTCGGTGACCACCACGTTGCGCGCACCGATGTGCTTGCAGATGCCCGCGGCGATGATGCCGATCGGGCCGGCACCGGTGATCAGCACGTCCTCGCCGATCACGTCGAACTCCAGCGCGCAGTGCGCGGCGTTGCCGTAGGGGTCGAAGAACGCGGCCAGCTCGGACGGGATCTGGTCCGGGATCGGCCACAGGTTGGATGCCGGCATCACCATGTATTCGGCAAAGGCGCCGTTGACGTTGACGCCGATGCCGACGGTGTTCGGGCACAGGTGCGGGCGGCCGCCACGGCAGTTGCGGCAATGGCCGCAGACGATGTGGCCTTCGGCCGAGACGCGCTGGCCGAGCTCATAGCCGGTCACGCCCGGGCCGATCTGCGCGATGCGGCCGACGAATTCGTGACCGATGGTCAGCCCCGGCTTGATCGTGCGCTGGCTCCACTCGTCCCACAGGTAGATGTGCAGGTCGGTGCCGCAGATGGCGGTCTTCTCCAGCTTGATCAGCACCTCGTTGGGGCCCGGCACCGGGACCGGCACCTCCTCCATCCAGATGCCCTTGGCCGCTTCGCGCTTGACCAGCGCGCGCATCGTGTTCTGTGTCATTGCCGGAAAACCGCGGTGTGGAATGTGCCGCCGATTATATGCTTTCGTTCGAAACTGCCTGCAGCCGGCCGATCATGCGGAACGGTGACAGTTGCAACCGCTACAATCGGGCCTTCCATTCTTCGGGGACACCTGCATGCGTCTGAACCTCCTTGCTCTTTCCGTCGTCGCCGGCCTTGGCCTGGCCCATACCGCGCAGGCCGCCGAGGGCATGTGGGTGCCGCAGCAGCTGCCGGAGATCGCCGGGCCGCTGATGAAAGCCGGGCTGAAGCTCGATCCGCTGCAGCTGAGCAACCTGACCGGTGACCCGATGGGCGCGGTCGTGGCGCTGGGTGGCTGCACCGCCAGCTTCGTCTCGCCGCAGGGGCTGGTGGTGACCAACCACCACTGTGCCTACGGTGCGATCCAGCTCAACTCCACCGCCGAGAAGAACCTGATCACCGACGGCTTCAACGCACCGGCCCTCAGCGACGAACTGAGCGCCGGCCCGAACGCGCGCATCTACGTGCTCGATGACATCACCGATGTCACCCAGCAGGCCAGGGCCGCCATCGCCGCCGCCGGCAACGACCCGCTCAAGCGCACCGAGGCGCTGGAAGCGTTCGAGAAGCAGGCCATCGCCCAGTGCGAGGTCGACGACGCCTACAGCTGCAAGCTGTACAGCTTCTCCGGCGGCAACACCTACCGCCTGTTCAAGAACATGGAAATCCGCGACGTGCGCCTGGCCTATGCACCGCCGGGCAGCGTCGGCAAGTTCGGTGGCGATATCGACAACTGGATGTGGCCGCGCCACACCGGCGACTTCGCGTTCTACCGCGCCTATGTCGGCAAGGACGGCAAGCCGGCCGCGTTTGCCGCCGACAACGTGCCGTACCAGCCCAAGCATTGGCTGAAGCTGGCCAACCAGCCGCTGGGCGAGGGTGATTTCGTGATGGTGGCCGGCTACCCGGGCCGTACCGACCGCTACGCGCTGGTCAGCGAGTTCGAGAACACCGCCAACTGGAGCTACCCGACCATCGCCAAGGCCTACAAGGACCAGATCGCGCTGGTCGAGGCGGCGAGCAAGGACAACAAGGACATCGCGGTGAAGTACGCCGCCAGCATGGCCGGCTGGAACAACACCAGCAAGAACTACGACGGCCAGCTGGACGGCTTCAAGCGCAACAACGTGCTGGCCCACAAGCAGAAGGAAGAGGCCGCGGTGCTGGAGTGGCTGCGCGGCCAGGGGGACGCCGGCAAGCCGGCGCTGGACGCCTACGCGCAGCTGCAGGCGCTGGGCCAGCAGGCCCGCGCCAACCAGGCGCGTGATCTGGACCTGGCCATGCTCAACCGCACCGGCACGCTGGGCACCGCCGTGCGCCTGTACCGGCTGGCGATCGAGAAGGCCAAGCCGGACGCGCAGCGCGAAGAGGGCTATCAGGAGCGCGACCTGCCGACCATCGAGGGCGGCCTGAAGCAGATGGACCGCCGCTACGTGGCGGCGATGGACCGCCATTTCCAGCAGTACTGGCTGCAGCAGTACGTGCAGCTGCCCGCCGCGCAGCGCCTGCCGGCGTTCGACCGCTGGGTCGGCGGCAGCGATGCCAAGGCCGTGGATGCGGCGGTGGCGCGGCTGGACGGTTCCACGCTGGGCAACCTGGACGAGCGCCTGAAGTGGCTCAACGCCGACAAGGCCGCGTTCGAGACCAGCACCGATCCGGCCATCCAGTACGCGGTGGCGGTGATGCCGGCGCTGCTGGAGCTGGAGCACCAGCGCAAGCTGCGCATGGGCGAGGAGCTGGTGGCGCGGCCGCTGTTCCTGCAGGCCATCGCCGACTACAAGAAGAGCAAGGGCGAGTTCGTCTATCCGGACGCCAACCTGTCGCTGCGCATCACCTTCGGCAACGTGAAGGGCTACACCGGTCTGGATGGCACGCAGCAGCCGGCCTTCACCGATCTGGAAGGCATCGTCGCCAAGGAAACCGGCGCCGATCCGTTCGATTCGCCCAAGGCGCTGCTGGAAGCGGTCAAGGCCAAGCGGTACGGTGGTCTGGAGGATTCGCGCATCGGCAGCGTGCCGGTGAACTTCCTGTCGGATCTGGACATCACCGGCGGCAACTCCGGCTCGCCGGTGCTGGACGCGCACGGCCGCCTGGTCGGTCTGGCGTTTGACGGCATCTGGGAGTCGGTCGCCAGCAACTGGGTGTTCGACCCGGTGATGACCCGCATGATCTCGGTGGACGAGCGCTACATGCGCTGGATCATGCAGGAAGTGGCGCCGGCGCCGCAGCTGCTGAAGGAAATGGACGCCGCCTCGAAGTAAGCCTCGGCGGTACCGCATCGAAAGCCCGGGCAGGGGATCGCCCGGGCTTTCCTGTTCATGGCGTGGCAATCAGGGCTGGTGGCCCTGGGTATCGCCGGCGAAGGCCAGGGTGAGTCCGCCCGGGCCGATGTTCATCATGCCGGTGATGCTCATCGACAGCACATGCAGGTTGACGCCGTGCTCGTTGCAGGCCACGCGCAGTGCGTCCAGCGCCGGAGCGGCCTGCAGCTCCTGCAGCGCACCGGCATAGGACAGGATCAGGTGCGGGGTATGCAGCCCGCGGTGTACCTGTGCGGCAGCGAAGCTGAGCAGGCGCGCCCAGGCCTCACTGCGGCCGCGGTACTTGCCGACCGGGCGGGTATCGCCTTGCCGGCCGAGCACGATCGGCTTGATGTCCAGCGCGCCGCCCAGCAGCACGCTGGCCAGGCTGATGCTGCGGTCGCCGCGGACACGGGAACGGGCGCGGGCATAGCCCAGGTTGTCGGGAACGTAATAGGTGTGGGTGGCGTCGATGATGCGCAACAGCGCGCCACGGATGTCACGTGCCGGTATCCGCGCCTGCAGCATGTCCTGCAATGCCATCGCCGGAATACCGGAGCCGGCGAACATGTTGCGGGTGTCGATGACCCGGAACTGGAACGGGCGCAGGATGCCTTTGGCCTGCCGCGCGCTGCGGATGGCGCTGGTCGCCAGCACGCTGCCGTGGCTGGCGGCCTCGAAGATCGGGCTGCGGGTGGCGGTGATGGTCAGGCAGTAGACCGAGTCGTAGTCCAGCGCGAAGTGCTCCAGGAACAGGCTGCTCATCTGCGTCGCGTCCAGCGGCAGCGACTGCCCGGAGGCACCTTCGCCGTTGGCGTTCTCGCGCATGTAGCGGGCGGTGGCCTCGGCATCGTGCTGGTCGATGTAGGTGCTGTTGCCGATCCGGATCGGAATCGGGATCACCGCCACATCCGGGCTGGCAAGCAGGCCCGGGCCCACATCGCAGGAGGCATCGATGACGATGCCGGTCCGTGCCGGCTGACGCGTGCTGCGGGCGGTGGCGACTTCCAGCGTGGCGGTTTCCGGTTCAAGCATCTGCATTCCCATTCCCTTGATGATCTCCAGGCCGGGGACGTTGCATGCCGCGCGCGCATGGGTCAATGGCGGGCAGGTGTGGTCGCGGCGGGAGGATGCAGGTGCTTGATTCCACGATGCGGATGCCAGGTATGCATGCGCATGCGTACGTTGGAACTGCGCGGATTGGCCGCCTTTCAGGTACTTCCGTAGGTGACCGACAGCAGCGCGAATGTCTGCGGCCCGGCGGGAAGTTCGACGTTGAATTCGTCATCCACGCGCTTCTTCAGCAGTGCGCGCGCCAGCGGCGAATCGATGCTGATCCAGCCCTTGGCCGCATCGGTCTCGTCGGGGCCGACGATGCGATACAGATGGATCTCGCCGGAGTCCACGTTCTCCAGTTCCACCGTCGCGCCGAAGAACACCGCCGCCGGATCACTGGGCGGTGTATCCACCACCCGCAGCACTTCCAGCCGCTTGCTCAGGTAGCGCACGCGACGGTCGATCTCGCCGAGCTGCTTCTTGCGGTAGGTGTATTCGGCGTTCTCCGAGCGGTCGCCTTCCGCGGCGGCGGCCGCCAACGCCTTGACCACTTCGGGCCGGCGCTGGCGCCACAGCTCGTCCAGTTCGCTTTTCAGGCGGGCATGGCCTTGCGCGGTGATCAGCGCAGTGCTTTTTTCAGCAGGAGGACGCCAGCGGCTCATTTACAGAACACGTTCTTCAAGGTGCCGGCATGGTAGCCCCGGATTCTTGCGCAAGGCCAATGGATGGCTGAAGCTGCGGCGTCCCGACATGGAGTCCCCCGATGCTGATCGTGCCGCTGCACAAGCCGCTGAACCTGGCCACGTTGCCGCTGGTGACGATGCTGCTGGTGATGGTCAATGTGCTGGTGTTTTTCGGCTGGCAGGCCGGTGACGATGCCAAGGTCGCGGCCGCACAGGGCTGGTACCTGCAATCGGAGCTGGCCGGTTACGAGTTGCCGGCCTACGAGAAGCATCTGCGCTTCACCGCCCAGCATGAGCGGCTGGCCGAGCTGGAGGCGATGCCGGCGGCCCGGCGCGCCGGCTTTGTGGCGATGTCCACGCTGAGCGATGTGTCTTTCCTGGCGGCGCTGGAGGAAGGCAGCCTGTTCGAATCCGACGCGCAACGCGCGGCCTGGTCGCCGTTGCGGCAGCGCTACCAGGCGCAGCTGGACGAGGTGTTCACGCTGCGCCATCTGCTGCGCAGTTCGGAGTGGTCGCCGTGGCGGATGCTGTCCTCGGCCTTCCTGCATGGCGGGGTGATGCACCTGTTCGGCAACATGCTGTTCCTGGTGGCATTGGGCCTGTTGCTGGAAGGGGCGCTGGGCGGCTGGCGTTTCCTTGGCGTCTATCTGCTGGGTGCGTTTGGCGCCAGTGTGGCGAGCCTGTGGTGGCGCTGGGGCGATGCCGGCGGCGGCTTGGGAGCATCCGGCGCGGTCGCGGCGCTGATGGGCGCGTTCTGCGTGGTCTGGGGCCGTCGCCCGGTGCGCTTCTTCTACTGGTTCGGGGTGGTGTTCGACTATGTGCGTGCGCCGGCGATCTGGCTGCTGCCGCTGTGGCTGGGCTGGGAGCTCTACAACCTGCTGTTCAACCGTACTGCAGGCATCGGTTTCGATGCACATGCCGGCGGCCTGGTAAGCGGCGCGTTGATGGGGGCGGTACTGGTACTGACGCGGCAGACGCGCGAGGACTTCATGGCCGATGAGCGTGCGCCCGATGCCGTGGACGCGCGCTGGGAGCTGGCACAGCAGCATATGGGGCGGCTGGAGAACGCCGCCGCCGAGCGGCTGCTGGCCGAGTTGGCAGGCGAGCAGCCACGGCGCATGGACATTGCGCTGGCACGCTATCGGGTCGCCGGCAATGCCGGGCAGCGTGCCGTGCAGCAGGCGCGGGGTATCGCGGTGCTGGCGCTCGATGCGGGTTCGGCCGCCGAGCTGGCCGCCCAGCGGAACGTGGTCAAGGAGCTGCTTGAGAACGGAGTGACGGCGGACGCGGCTGCGGCGGTATTCGAACGCTGCCTCAAGGCCGGCTGGCTGCAGGAGGCCGAGACTGCGTTGCAATCGGTCACGATGCTGCCGGCCGAGGAACAGGCGCAGCGCTGGCTGCGCTTGGCATTGGGGCAGGGCGAGCGCTCGGCCGTGGCCGGACAGCAGCGGCTGCTGCAGCTGATCCTGCAGCAGTTCCCGCAGACGCCACAGGCGGGCAAGGCGCGTTTCCTGCTGGAGAACAGCTGAGGTTGCAGCCGGCGGCAGCGCGTTGCTGTTGCTGCCTGCCTAGACGCGATCGGGTTGCAGGGCGCGCCGTGCGGCTTCGAGCTTGCGCTGCTGTTCCCCGTCCTCGCAGCGTTGCAGTGCCAGGTCGAGCAGTTGCAGCGCCTCGCTGTCGCGGCTGTAGCGCTCGCCCAGCAGCAGGGCCGCCTGCAACGCCCATTGCGGGGCATCGGGGGAGCGCGGCCAGGCCCGCAGCATCGCCTGCAACGCATCCAGCTGCAGCTGGAACTGGCCACCCAGACGCGCGCGTTCGGCCAGCAGCGCGGCCTGTTCCGGCTCGGCCGGGGTGAAATCCGGATCGCGTTCCAGCACCTCGCGCAGCAGGTTCATCGCCTGCCGTTCCTGTTTTTCCATCAACAGCCGGTTGAGGTACTGGCGGCTGTGTTCGCGCACGGCCCCGGTCGAGCCACTGCGCAGCAGCAGGCGCTGATACAGCTCATGCACCGGCAGCGAGACCGCGCGGGTGCGCACGGCGCCGCGCAGTGCTTCCATCGCCGCCTCCGGATGGCCTTCGCGGACGAAATGCTCGGCCTCGTCCAGCAGCTGCTGGTCCGGCGCATGCCGCGACAGCGCCTCCGGCGCACCTTCCGGCTCGAAGCCCAGCTCGGCGTGGTACTGGTAGACCAGATAGCCGAGCAGGTGGAAGGTGGTGAACAGTCCCCAGATGCTGAAGAAGGTGAGGGTCAATTCACCAATCACCGGCGGCATGAGCTTGTGCAGCCAGGTGCCGGCGGTCAGTGCGCTGGCCTGGATCACGAACAGCAGCGCGAAGGCCGCCAGGTACGGCCAGCCGATCCGCGCGGCCAGGGTGATCGGAGTGGCCGGATTGGCGGCGGCGCGCAGGCTGCCATCCATCGCCAGCGAGATCACGCAGCCCGGTTGCAGGAACACCACCGCCGCCAGCGACAGCAGGCCGATCACCGGGCCGAGGAAGCCGGCCACCAGCACCACGAAGATGCCCATCAGGATCATCAGCGCCAGCAGCCGGATCACGGTGCCGTCGCTGGAGCCGAGTGTGTGCTCGGGCGAGGTCATGCGGCCATGGGCGGTTTCGCGCAGGATCTCGAACGCATAGCGGTACACCGCCACCCAGACGATGAGGCCGATGATCCAGCCGATCATCGGCAACATGCCCAGCAGCGTGCACAGGGTCAGCGCGATCAGCGAATACAGGGCGGGTCCGCGCAGCGGATAGAAGGTGATGGCGCGCAGCTGCAGCCAGAACGGCTGCGGCGGCTGGCGGGTACTACGGCTGTGATTGCGGTCCTGCATGGCATCCCCCGGTGACAGCGCCGATTGTGGCGGGGATGCCGGGGAGCCGGCAATGGGCCGGCTCCGTGCGGGAATTCAGCGCTTGCCGCCGAAGATGCCGCCGAGGATGCCGCGCACGATCTGGTTGCCCAGCTTGGTGCCGACCGTGCGGGTGGTCTGCTTGGCCATGGTTTCGATCATGCCCTGGCGACGCTTGGTGCCGAAGATCGCGTCCTTGACCGCCTGGCCGAAGCCTCCCTCCTGTTCCTCGTCCTGCTGGCGGGTGCGGGCCTTGGGCGCCTGTGCCTGCTCGGCGGCCTGCTCGGCGCGACGGGCGAGGATTTCCGCCGCCGATTCGCGGTTGACCGCGGTGTCGTAGCGGCTGCCCACCGGGCTGCCGGCACGCACCTGGGCGCGTTCGGCCTCGGTGATCGAACCCATGCGGCAGCGCGGCGGGGCGATCAGCGTTTTCTGCACGGGCGAAGGGATGCCCTTGTCCTGCAGGGTCGACACCAGCGCCTCGCCGGTGCCCAGCTGCGACAGTGTGGCGACCACGTCGAGCCTGGGGTTCTGCACGAAGGTTTCGGCTGCGGTCTTCACCGCCTTCTGGTCGCGCGGGGTGAAGGCGCGCAGCGCGTGCTGCACGCGGTTGCCGAGCTGTCCGAGGATGTTGGCCGGCACGTCGTCGGGGAACTGCGAGCAGAAGTACACACCCACGCCCTTGGAGCGGATCAGCCGCACCACCTGCTCGATGCGCTGCACCAGCGCGGCCGGGGCGTCGTCGAACAGCAGGTGCGCCTCGTCGAAGATGAACACCAGTTTCGGCTTTTCCAGATCGCCGACTTCCGGCAGCTTCTCGAACAGCTCCGACAGCAGCCACAGCAGGAAGGTGGAGTACAGGCGCGGCTTGAGGATCAGCTGCGCGGCGGCGAGGATGCCGATCACCCCGCGGCCGTCGTGGTTGACGCGCATGATATCGGCCAGTTCCAGCGCCGGCTCGCCGAAGAACTGCTCGGCGCCGTCCTGCGACAGCCGCAGCAGTGCGCGCTGGATCGCCGCCACCGACTGCGCGCTGACCAGCCCGTACTCGGTGGAAATGTCCTTGCGCTCGGCAGCGACCAGGGTCAGCAGGGCGCGCAGGTCGTCCAGATCCAGCAGCAGCAGGCCACGGTCGTCGGCCAGCTTGAAGACGATGTCGAGCACACCGGACTGGGTGTCGTTGAGTTCCAGGATGCGCGCCAGCAGGGTCGGGCCCATCTCGCTGACGGTGGTGCGCACCGGGTGGCCGAGCTGGCCGTACAGGTCCCAGAACACGGTCGGGCTGGCGGCCGGGCCGTAACCCTGCACGCCGATGTCGGCCGCCCGCTGGGCCAGCTTCTCGCTGATCTCGCCGGCGACCGCCAGACCGGCCACGTCGCCCTTCACGTCGGCCATGAACACCGGCACGCCGAGCCGTGAAAAGCCCTCGGCCAGCGTCATCAGCGTCACCGTCTTGCCGGTACCGGTAGCGCCGGCCACCAGACCGTGGCGGTTGCCGAAGCGCGAGAGCAGGGTGACGGCGATGTCGTCGGTGACGCCTTTGCCGAGCAGGATCGGATCCATGGAGACACTCATTGATGAACGGAAGAGGGATTCTAACGGCCGACTGTATCGGCGCGCGGCGCATGTTGCCCGTGGCCAAGGCGGGCGGCTACCCTGCCTGACCTCCCGTCCGCAGTGCCGCTGATGTCCGCTTCCCTGTTTTCCCTCCGTCCCTGGCCGCTGCTGCTGGCCACCGCGCTGTTGACCGTGATGCCTGCGGCGCATGCCCTTTCGGCCCGTGACAAGGCCAGGGTGGACGCCCTCCACGCGCGCATGGCTGCTGCCGAGAAGCGCTATGCCGACGCACTGGTGCTGGTCAACAACGCCGATCCCAAGGGCAGCAGTGAAGGCGACGCGGCGCTGGAGGACATGGAGGATGTGATCGCCGACTGCATCGCGCAGAAGGGCTGCCAGGTCAGCGGCCTGCTCAGCAGCTACAAGCGGTTGCTGAAGCAGCGCGTGGACGGGGCCGGTGAAGCAGGCGAGGACCAGGAGCTCGGGCCGCTGGAGGCGGATCCGGACCATGTCGCGCCGCTGGTTGCCGACGTGCCCGAGGCCGCGCGTGCGGCGGCGCTGCTCAACGACCACCGGCATGCCTTCGACGACATGGTCGAGTACAACCCGGCGGTGCAGGCCGGTATCCGCCGCTGGCTCACCGACATGCGCCCGGCGTTGCTGACCAGCTATGAGAACTACATGAACCTGCGCGCGGTGATGTGGCCGGAGTGGGAGAAGAGCACGCTGCCGGAAGCGTTGCTGTTCGGCATCATGGCCAAGGAATCCAACGGCCGCGTGCATGCCTCCTCGCGCGCCGGTGCGGCCGGGCTGATGCAGTTCATGCCCGCCACCGGGCGCCGCTTCGGCCTGGGCCCGGACGGCACCGGTTTCGATACCCGCTTCGATGCGCGCAGCTCGGCCGAAGCCAGCGCCGCCTACATGAACGAGCGGATGCGGGCGCTCAACAAGAACATCGAATACGCGCTGGCCGCCTACAACGGCGGCGAGGGCCGCGCCGCGCGCATCTACCGCGAGGCGGGCGGGCAGAGTTTCTGGACCGAATCGGCTTACACCCAGTTTCCCGGCGAAACCAAGGACTACGTGCCGATGGTGATCGCCGCAGCCTGGATCTTCCTGCACCCGCAGCAGTACGGCGTGGAATTCCCCAGGGTCAACGCACAGCCGGCGACACTGCGGTTGAGTAAATCGACCACGATCTACGAGCTGACCATCTGCCTGGGCAGCGCCGGCACCCGCGACGGCTACATGCGCGTGCTGCGCAACCTCAACCCGCGCTACGAGGCCGATGGCTGGATTCCTGCCGGTACCACGCTCAACGCGACCACCCGCATCGCCGGCCTTTACAACCGCTATTGCGTCAGCGGCCCGCGTGCCGACCTGGCACGGGCGCTGATCACCGCCGACCTCAATGCCGCGATCAAGCGCCCGTCGGCGGCATCGGTCACCGGCAGTGTCGCGGTGGGCGATGTCCAGTCCATGCAGGCCGCACAGGCGGTCGCCCCGGTGGCGGCATCGGCACCGCGTCCGGCAACCCGCACGCCGCGCACCTACAAGGTCGCCAAGGGCGACACGCTGGGGCGCATCGCCAGCCGCTTCCAGTGCGAGGTACCGGCGCTGGCCCGCGCCAACGGCCTGCGCGCGCCGGGCTATGCCATCAGGCTGGGGCAGACGATCAAGCTGGAAGGCTGCGGCCGCTGAGTGATCGGCTGACCGGATAAGGCAAAGGGCGCCGTGGGCGCCCTTTGTCATTCATGGCTTCTGCGCTGCCGCAATGCGGGATTACTTCAGCCGCGCCAGCGCCTGATCGAGCTGCACGGGGCTTTCGGCGTACAGTGAAGGATCGAACTCGGCCACGCCGCGCCTCGCAGAAAGACAGGCGCCGGAGTGGTGGGCGCGTCGCCACGCGCCGCGGTGTTGCCGGGTCGGAATCGAGCGTTACTTCAGCCGCGCCAGCGCCTGCCCCAGTTGCACAGGGCTCTCCGCATGCAACGAAGGATCGAACTCGGCCACATCCGGCGGCAGCAGCACGATCACGGTGGAGCCGTAGTTGAAACGGGCCATCTCACCAAACCGTTCCAATGTGACTCCCTTGCCGCGCCAGTCCTTGCGAGTGATGCGGTCGCCATAGGCGGGGATCTCCTCGCCGCTCCATACCGTTTCCACGCCGCTGACCAGCAGTGCGCCGACCATCACCTGCACCATCGGCCCGAAATCGGTGTCGAAATGGCAGACCAGACGCTCGTTGCGGGCGAACAGGCGCGGCACGTTGGCGACCGCGTCGGTGCCGACGCTGAACAGGCGGCCGGGCACGTGCACGGTTTCGCGCAGGGTGCCGGTCCACGGCATGTGCACACGGTGGTAGTCGCGCGGCGACAGGTACACGGTGGCGAACAGGCCGTCGCGGAACGGCGCCGCATCGGTGGCATCGCCGAGCAGTTCGGCGGCGGTGAAGGACTGCCCCTTGGCCTGGAAGATGCGGCCGTCCTCGATCGCGCCCAGCTGGCTGATATGGCCGTCGGCGGGCATGGTCAGCGTGCGCGGATCGGCGGCGGGCACGCGCGCACCGGTTTTCAGGGCGCGGGTGAAAAACGCGTTGAAACTGGCATAGCTGCGCGGATCGGGATTGGCGGCTTCGGCCAGGTTGACGTTGAATTTCTCCGTCACCGTATCGATCAGCCAGTGCGAGATGCGCGGATTCTGCGAATAGGCCAGCGAGCGCGCCATCGAGGACAGCAGGCGGTGCGGCAGGACGTAGCTGAGCGTTGTTACCAGACTCATGGGGCGGATTTCTCGGTGAGCTTGAGCAGATCGCTGGCGATCGCCTGCGGGTTGAGCGGAGGACGGATCAGCCCGGCCAGGCGGCCTTCCGGGTCCAGGACGGCGATGCTGGCCGAGTGGTCCATGCTGTAGTCGGCGGGATTTTTGTCGAAATGCTTGCCGGGGGCCTTCTGGAAGACCATGCCCAGCGCGGTGGCGAAGCGCTCCAGCGACGGGATGTCGGCGGTCGCGGCCAGGGTGTCCTTGTGGAAGGCGTGGGCGTACTCGCCCAGCCGCGCCGGCGTGTCACGCTCCGGATCCACCGATACCAGCACCACGCGCGGACGCAGGCTGTCGGGCAGGTTTTCCCACTGCTTCTGCGCCCCGGCCAGCTCGGTCAGCGTGGTCGGGCAGATGTCCGGGCAGGAGGTGAAGCCCAGGAACACCAGCGTCCAGTGGCCACGCAGCTCACCGGGAATCAGCCGGGTGCCGTCGGACTGGGCCAGGTCGAAGTCCGGCAAGGTGCGCGGGGTGCCGTAGAACACGATCGAACTGCTGTCGTGGTTGCCGGCCTTGCCCGGGCCGAAGACCTTCTGTGCCAGCAGCAGACCGAGGCCGGCGGCCAGGGCGACGGCGAGGATGATGCCGGTATTGCGATTGAACATGGGCCGTTTATCCATACTGGTGCCGGCGGCGCAGGCAGCGGTCGCGGGCGGGACAGGCGAGTGTAGGGGATGCAGCGATAGGCTGGCCGCGCCCCGGAGCAGGGCGCCGGTGCCGGGCCCGATAGCGGCGCCTGCCGAAGTTTCGGCTGCAACTGGGCAGTCAATATACCGGCCAAGTGCCTATAATCGCAGACCTTTCAAGTATTTCCGTATTCCCATGACAGCCGAAGCGGCCGCCGAACTCCACACGATCATCGATCTGATCCGCTACGGCGCCAGCCGTTTCAATGCCGCAGGCCTGACCTTCGGCCACAGCTATGACAACGCGCTGGACGAGGCCACCCAGCTGGTGCTGCACAGCCTGCAGCTGCCGCCGGATCTGGGCCCCGCCTATGGCGCGGCGCGCCTGCTGCGGCACGAGCGCGAGCAGGTGCTGGCGCTGTTCGAACGGCGCATCAACGAGCGCCTGCCGGCCGCCTACCTGACCGGCGAGGCCTGGTTCGCCGGCCTGAGCTTCAAGAGCGATGCACGTGCGCTGGTGCCGCGTTCGCCGATCGCCGAGCTGATCCTCGGCGGCTTCGAACCGTGGCTGGCCGGCCGCGATGTCACCCGCGCACTGGACCTGTGCACCGGTTCGGGCTGCATCGCCATCGCCATGGGCCACTACTACCCGAACTGGCAGGTGGACGGCAGCGACATCAACGATGCCGCGCTGTCGCTGGCCCACGAGAACAGGGAGCGCCTGCTCGCGAACAATGTCGAGATCGTCAAATCCGACCTGTTCAACGGGCTGGAAGGCCGCGTCTACGAGCTGATCGTCACCAATCCGCCGTACGTCACCAATGACGAAACCGATGCGCTGCCGCAGGAGTATTCGTACGAACCGGACCTGGCGCTGCGTGCCGGCGACGATGGCCTGGATCTGGTGCTGAAGATTTTGCGTGATGCACCGGACCACCTCACCGAAGACGGCCTGCTGATCTGCGAGGTGGGCGATTCCGAGCAGCACCTGGTCAAGCTGCTGCCGGAGGTGTTCATGTCCTGGATCGAATTCAAGGTCGGGCAGATGGGCATCTTCGCGGTTGAAGCCAGCGAGCTGCGCGCGCACCACGCCCGCATTGCCGAACTGGCGGCGCAGCGATGAGTGCCAATGCCTTCGGCAAGCTGCTGACGGTCACCACCTTCGGCGAGTCGCACGGGCCGGCCATCGGCTGCGTCATCGACGGCTGTCCGCCGGGGCTGGAGATCAGCGTCGAAGAGTTCGCCCATGACCTGCAGCGCCGCGCCACCGGCAAGAGCCGCCACACCTCCGCGCGCCGCGAGGCCGACGAGGTGGAGATCCTGTCCGGCGTCTACGAAGGCCGCACCACCGGCACGCCGATCGGCCTGCTGATCCGCAATACCGACCAGCGCAGCAAGGACTACAGCAACATCGCCGCGCAGTTCCGGCCGGGCCATGCCGACTACAGCTACTGGCAGAAGTACGGCATCCGTGATCCGCGCGGTGGTGGCCGCTCCTCGGCGCGCGAGACCACCATGCGCGTGGCCGCCGGCGTGATCGCCAAGAAGTGGCTCAAGCAGCGCTACGGCGTGAGCGTGCGCGGCTATCTGTCGCAGCTGGGCGAGATCGTCCCGGCCGGGCACGACTGGAGCGCGGTGGAGGAAAATCCGTTCTTCTGGCCCGACGCCGCGCAGGTGCCGGCGCTGGAGGCGTACATGGATGCGCTGCGCAAGTCCGGCGACTCGGTCGGCGCGCGCGTGACCGTGGTCGCCGATGGCGTGCCGGCGGGCTGGGGCGAGCCGGTCTACGGTAAGCTTGATGGCGATATCGCCGCGGCGCTGATGAGCATCAACGCGGTCAAGGGCGTGGAGATCGGTGACGGTTTCGCCAGCGCCGCGCAGAAGGGCACCGAGCACCGCGACCTGATCACGCCCGAAGGCTTCCAGTCCAACCACGCCGGCGGCATTCTCGGTGGCATCGCCACCGGGCAGCAGATCGTCGCATCGATGGTGCTCAAGCCGACTTCCAGCCTGCGCCTGCCCGGCGCCACGGTGGACACCGCCGGCAACGCGGTGGAGGTCATCACCACCGGTCGCCATGACCCTTGTGTCGGCATCCGCGCCACGCCGATTGCCGAGGCGATGCTGGCGCTGGTGCTGATGGACCAGGCGCTGCGCCACCGCGCGCAGTGTGGCGATGTGGGCGAGGTCACGCCGCGCATTCCCGGCAGCGTCGATGGCTGACCAGCGACCCCGCGTCTGGGTTTCGCAGCCCCTGTTCGACGATACCGTCGCGCAGCTGGCCGCGTACTGCGACGTGGTCGCCACCCCGGAGATCACCGCGCACGACAGTGCCGCGCTGGCCGCGCAACTGGCCGGTGTGGACGGTGCACTGGTGACGCTCAACGACCGTATCGGTGCGGCGGAAGTTGCCGCTGCGTCCCAGCTGAAGGTCATCGCCAACGTCGGCGTCGGCTACAACAACCTCGATATCCCGGCGCTGAGCGCGGCGGGAATTCTGGCCACCAACACCCCGGACGTATTGACCGAAACCACCGCCGATCTGGGCTTCGCGCTGCTGATGGCGGCGGCGCGGCGCATCGTCGAATCCGACCGCTGGCTGCGTGACGGCCAGTGGGGACAGTGGTCGTTCACCACCATGCTCGGCACCGACCTGCATGGCAGCACGCTGGGTATCCTCGGCATGGGCCGGATCGGCCAGGCCATCGCCCGCCGCGGCCATCACGGCTTCGGCATGAAGGTGCTGTACCACAACCGCTCGCCGCTGCCGGAAGACGTGGAGCGCGAGGTTGGTGCCCGTTACGCCGGTTTCGACGAGCTGCTGTCGCACGCCGATCATCTGCTGCTGGTGCTGCCGTACACCGCGCAGAACCACCACATCATCGATGCCACCGCACTGGCGAAGATGAAGCCGAGCGCCACGCTGGTGAACATCGCCCGTGGCGGTATCGTCGATGAGCTGGCGCTGGCCGATGCGCTGAGCAATGGCCGGCTGGCTTCGGCGGCGCTGGATGTCTACGAGAACGAGCCGCAGGTGCGGCCGGAACTGCTGGCGCTGCGCAACATCGTGCTGACCCCGCATATCGGCAGCGCCTCGCTGGCCACGCGCCGCGCGATGGTGCAGCTGGCGGTGGACAACCTGCAGGCCGGGCTGGGTATCGGCCCGGACGCAGGCCGTCCGGTCAATGTGGTCAACGCCGACCTGCTGGACTCCGGTACGGCTCGCGTTGCCACTTCCGGCGGCAAAACCATTATCAAAAAACGGTAGGGAGCCTCCGCGGCTGTCTGCCGGAGGTTCCCCGAACCTGGCTCGACGTGTGTCCCCCATCTCCCTTTTTTCGAGTGCACCCCATGAGCAATGAAGCCCGTCGTTTCCACGTAGCCGTTGTCGGCGCCACCGGCGCGGTCGGCCAGACCATGTTGTCGATCCTTGCCGAGCGCAAGTTCCCGATCAGCACGCTGACCCTGCTGGCCTCGTCGCGTTCGGCCGGCCAGCAGGTCGACTTCAACGGCGAGAAGATCACCATCCAGGACCTGGCCACGTTCGATCCGGCCGGTGTCGAGATCGCGCTGTTCTCGGCTGGCGGCGGCATTTCCAAGGAATTCGCGCCGAAGTTCGCCGCGGCCGGCGCGGTGGTGATCGACAACTCGTCCTCGTTCCGTTACGACGATGACGTGCCGCTGGTGGTGTCCGAGGTCAACCCGGAAGCGGCGAAGAACCGTCCGCGCGGCATCATCGCCAACCCGAACTGCTCGACCATGCAGCTGATGCCGGTGCTGGCACCGATCCACCGCGAGTACGGCATCGAGCGCGTCAACATCGCCACCTACCAGTCGGTGTCCGGCGCCGGCCAGACCGGCATGGAGGAGCTGGGCAAGCAGACCGCGCAGCTGCTGGGCTTCCAGGAGATCGAGCCGACGAAGTTCCCGGTGCAGATCGCCTTCAACCTGATCCCGCACATCGACGACTTCCTCGACAACGGCTTCACCAAGGAAGAGATGAAGCTGGTCTGGGAGACCCGCAAGATCCTCGGCGATGACAGCATCCAGGTGAACCCGACCGCGGTGCGCGTGCCGGTGTTCTACGGCCACTCCGAGGCGGTGAACGTGGAGACGAAGAAGAAGATCACCACGGAGAAGGCGCGCGCGCTGTTGGCCGCCGCGCCGGGCGTCGAGGTCGTGGACGAGCGCAGGGCCGGCGGCTATCCGACCCCGGTCACCCACGCCTCGGGCACCGATCCGGTCTATGTCGGCCGTATCCGCGAGGACATCTCGCACCCGCGTGGCCTGAACATGTGGGTGGTGGCCGACAACATCCGCAAGGGTGCCGCGCTCAATGCGGTGCAGGTGGCCGAACTGGTCGCCGCCGGCGGCTGATGCACCGGCGGGGCCGGCCCGACGGGTCGGCTCCGCAGCGGGACTGTGCGTGCGCGGTATTCGAAAGCCGGGTGAGCCGTTATATTGGCCGCCATGACAAATAGGGGCAGGAGCGCCATGCGCTCGATACAAGGCGCGCTGGTTCTGATCCTGGCGCTGTTCAGCAGCGCGGCGATGGCCCTGGGGTTGGGCGATATCCGCGTGCTGTCCAAGCCCGGGCAGCCCTTTCTGGCCGAAATTCCGGTCATTTCCAGCGATCCGGGCGAGCTGCAGAGTGCCAGCGTCGGGTTGGCATCGCCGGCCACCTTCGAGCGGGTCGGGCTGGCACCGCCGCAGGGCCTGGTCAGCGAGCTGCAGTTCCAGTTCGCACAGGATCGTGAGGGCCGTTCGGTTATCCGCGTGAGCAGCGCCACCCCGGTGGACGTGGCTTCGCTGGGTTTCCTGATCGAAGTGGACTGGGGGCAGGGCCGGCTGGTGCGCGAGTATTCGGCGCTGGTGGCCGCGCCGCAGACCGCCACGGCGGTGGCCGAGCCGGTGATCGACGCACCGGCGGGCGCATTGTCCAACCTGATCACCCGCGACCCGGAACCGTTTCCGGAAACACCCTCGCCGGTCCCGCCGCCGGCGGCACCGGAACCGGCAGCTGTGCCTGCATCGGCAACGCCCGCACCCGCACCCGCACCAGTGGTCCAGGCGCCGCCAGCCCGGACACCCGGCCAGCTGGCGCCGGTGCAGCGCGGGCAGACCCTGTCGCACATCGCCCGTGAGCTGTCGCGCGAGAGCGGCGTTTCAATGAACCAGGCGATGGTGGCGTTGCTGCGCGCCAACCCGGAGGCGTTCATCCGCGGCAACATCAATCTGCTCAAGCAGGGCGCGGTACTGCGTAATCCGGGGCAGGAAGAACTGGCGCAGGTGGATGTGGCGCAGGCGCGCGCGATCGTGCGTGAGCAGACTGCGCAGTGGCGACAGGCGCGTGCGGCGATACCGCAGCCGGCGGTGGCCGATGCCGGGGAACGCCCGGTTTCTTCACCATCGGCAGGCACCGCTGCCCCCACGGGGGCGCGGCTGGAAATCGCTCCGGCAGTGGCGGGCGGAGAGCAGACTGCAGGAATGACAACCGGACTCGATGCCGGTGGCGAGGGCGACATGTTGGCAAACGAACAACTGCGGCAGGCGCGGGAAGACCTGGCCACGCGTGATGCGGAGCTGCAGGAACTGCGTGAGCGCGTCGGGGAGCTGGAAAAGCTGCAACAACAGCAGCAGTCCCTGATCGCGATGAAGGATTCGGATCTGGCCGCGGCCCAGCAACGCCTGGCCGAAGCCGGCAAGCGTGATGACGGTGCCTCGTTCGGCTGGCTGTGGCTGGGACTGGCATTGCTGGTACTGGGAGCGATCGGCTGGTGGCTGTCGCGGCGGCGCAAGCCGTTGCCGCCTGCGCCCGGTCGCGGCTTCGGCCCGGAAGGCCTGGCGGCGGCGATGCCGGCGATGGGGACGGCGGCTGTCGATGAGGCGGTCGACGATGAGGCAATGCCGGCCGATGAAGCGCTGCCGGAGGAGGCCGATGTCACGGCCCAGGCGGCGGAGGACGACTTCGACCCGTCACCGGCCACCTATGAAGAGCCGATGCCGGCATGGTTGCGTGCGGCCGCCGCGGTCGACCCTGATCCCGTGCCGGCCCCCGTGGCGGACAAGCCGGTACTGCTGTTCGAGGCCTCGCAGCCGCGTGCGGACACCGTGCAGCGGCAGGAGCCGACGTTTGGTGCTGAGCCGGTGGCCCGGCAGGAAAGCGCCTGGCTGGCCGATGACATGGCTGCGGTGATGCCGCTGAATCCGGCGCCGGCGGGCCGCGAGCGGCTGGAGCTGGCCATCGCCTACCTGGATCTGGGTGATGCCGAAACCGCGCGCACCCTGCTCAGTGAAGTGGCGCTGGGCAGCGACCAGCAGGCCCGCGCCGAGGCGCTGGAGCTGCTCGGGCGGATGGGATGAAAGAGGGGCCGGGATGAAGCGCGAGCGCGGTATCGACTACGTGGAGTTCGCTTCATCCGATCCGGCAGCCAGTCGCCGCTTCTTCGAGCAGGTGTTCGGCTGGCGCTTCGAAGACTATGGCCCGGACTACACCGCCTTTGATGACGGTCAGCTGCAGGGCGGTTTCTTCCGCGGCACCCCCGTGACCTCAATTGCAGGTGCGCCGCTGGTGGTGCTGTATGCGGCGCAGCTGGCACCACTGCAGGCGGCGGTGCAGACGCATGGCGGCGAGGTGGTGAAGCCGGTGTTCGTGTTCCCGGGTGGCCGCCGCTTCCAGTTCATCGAACCCGGTGGCAACGAGCTGGCGGTGTGGTCCGACAGCGACAGCGACTGAGCACGGCATCCGCCGCGCCAGCGAAATTCCAAGAGGTTTGACGATGCGTTATGCGCTGGGCGTGGAATACGACGGCAGCGAATTCAAGGGCTGGCAGCAGCTCGGTGAGCACGGCTGCGCCAGTGTGCAGGCGACGTTGCAGGACGCGCTGTCATCGGTGGCCAATGCGCCGGTCCATGTGGTCTGTGCCGGCCGTACCGATGCCGGCGTGCACGGCGAATGCCAGGTGGTGCACTTTGACAGCGAGGTCGAGCGCACGCCGCGCGGCTGGGTCCTGGGGACCACCACGCGCCTGCCACCTTCGGTCTGCGTGCGCTGGTGTGTGCCGGTCGATGAACAGTTCAGTGCGCGTTTTTCGGCCCAGGCGCGGCGCTACCGCTACCGGTTGATGAACCGGCAGATCCGCCCGGCGCTGTACCGGCAGACGCTGGGCTGGGAGCGGCGCCCGCTGGATACACCGGCCATGCACCGCGCCGCGCAGGCGCTGCTGGGCGAGAACGACTTCGGCGCGTTCCGCAGCGCGCAATGCCAGGCCCTGCATGCCCGCCGTGAGCTGCAGGCGATCTCGGTCCACCGTCATGGCGAGCTGGTGGAAATCAATGTGCAGGCCAATGCGTTCCTGCACCACATGGTGCGCAACATCGTCGGCTCGCTGCTGATGGTCGGGGCCGGCGAGAAACCGGAAAGCTGGATCGGCGAGGTGCTGGCAGGGCGCGACCGCAACCAGGCCGGGCCGACCGCGCCGCCGCAAGGTCTGGTGTTCGTCGGCCCGCTGTATCCTGCACAGTGGAAATTGCCGGACGAGGTGACGCTGTGAGCCGTACGCTGTTCCGTACCCGCATCAAGTTCTGCGGTATGACCCGTGCCGGCGATATCCGCCTGGCCAGCGAGCTGGGCGTGGACGCGGTCGGCTTCATTTTCGCCAGGGAGAGCCGCCGCCGGGTGGCGCCGTCCGAAGCGCGGGCGATGCGCCAGGCGATCGCGCCACTGGTCGATGTGGTGGCGCTGTTCCAGAACAATGGCCGCGAAGAAGTGCGCGAGGTGCTGCGTGCGGTGCGGCCCACCGTGTTGCAGTTCCATGGCGACGAGGATGACGGCTTCTGCCGCAGCTTCAACCTGCCATACCTGAAGGCGATTGCGATGGGGGGCGATGCCGAGGTCAGTGCGCGTGGACTGCAGCAGCTGTATCCGCACGCGGCCGGCTTCCTGTTCGACAGCCACTCGGCCGGCGGCAGTGGTGGTACCGGCGTGGCATTCGACTGGTCGCAGATTCCGCCGGGTATGCAGCGGCCTTATCTGCTGGCCGGCGGCATCCGGCCGGAGAACGTGCACGAGGCGGTCATCGCCACCCGCCCGTGGGGCGTGGATGTCTCCAGCGGCATCGAATCGGCGCCGGGCCTGAAGGATGGCGACAGGATGCGCCGCTTTGTCGAGGAAGTGCGTCGTGCCGATGTTGCCGAGGTTGAGCCGGCAGCCTGAGCGGGCTCTGCTGCACCCACCGATTATGTGGCCGTTTTGGCATCCGTCCGCAGGGGCTATCCCGTATGATGCGGACGAAGGTGGAGGTGCAGCTGCGCGGGATGCAGCGACGCGGAGGTGAACGCCGCAATCCGCCGGGGACCACAGGGAACGGGGTGCATGGCGGAATTTCTGGAAGTAGCGCTGTCCTATCCGACACTGCCGTACAGCGTTGTGCTGTGCTTTGCGGTCATCTACTGGATGCTTGCCGCCACCGGCATCATCGACGAGGGCGGCATTGGCAGCGGTGACGGTGCCGATTTCCATAGTGGCGCTGATGGCGCCAGTGGTCTGGCGGGCATGTTCGCGCGCATGGGCCTTGGCGGCGCGCCGACCATGCTGGTGGTGTTGCTGCTTGCGTTCTTCGGCTGGTCGATCACCTACCTGGTGCAGCTGTTCTTCCTGCAGCCACTGCCGGCCCTGCTGCGCTGGGGCATCGGTACCGGCGTGGCGTTTGCCGCGCTGATTCCGGGGGCGATCGTCTCGTCCTGGGTGCTGCGGCCGATCCGCCGTTTCCTCATGAAGCTGCGCGCGGTGCCCCAGGAAAACATCCTCGGCAAAGTCGGACAGGTGTCCTCGCCCGAAGTCACCGCCGGGCATGGCTACGCCAGCATCGATGATGGCGGGGCCGGCCTGATCCTGCAGGTGCGTGCGCAACCTGGCAGCCGTTTCGAGCGCGGTGAGCGCGTGCGCCTGGTCCGCTACCTGCCGCAACACAATCATTACCTGGTGGTTGGCGAAGCCGACCTGCCCACGTTGGACATTCCCATTTCCCAAGTATCAGTTGGCAAGGAGAAGCACTGATGAGTCAAGCTGCGCTGGCCCCGTTCATTATTGGCGTAGGCATCCTGCTGGTGTTTTTCCTCGGGCTTGCAGGCCTGTTCAAAGCGTTCTACAAGAAGGTCGACCAGGGCACCGCCCTGATCGTCAACGACATGAGCTCCACGCCGAAGGTGCATTTCACCGGTGCGCTGATCATCCCGGTGCTGTACCGCGCCGAGCACATGCGCATCAGCCTGATCACGCTGCAGGTGGACCGCCGTGGCAAGGAAGGCCTGATCTGCCGCGACAACATGCGCGCGGACATCACCGTGGCCTTCTACCTGCGCGTCAACGAGACCCAGGCCGACGTGCTGCGCGTGGCCAAGGCCATCGGCGCGGATCGGGCCTCGGACAAGCACGCGGTGGATGAGCTGTTCAACGCCAAGTTCTCCGAAGCGCTGAAGACGGTGGGCAAGAAGTTCGACTTCACCCAGTTGTTCGAGAAGCGCCAGGAGTTCCGTGACGAGATCATCGCGGTGATCGGCAACGACCTCAACGGCTATGCGCTGGAAGACGTGGCCATCGATTACCTGGAACAGACGCCGAAGAATCTGCTGGATCCCAGCAACATCCTCGACGCCGAAGGCATCCGCAAGATCACCGAGCTGACCGCTGCGCAAAACGTGATCACCAACGAGCTGGCGCAGAACGAGCGTCTGGCCATCACCAAGAAGAACGTCGAGGCCAAGGAAGCCACGCTGGCGCTGGAGCGCCAGCAGGCCGAGGCTGAAGCGCGGCAGAAGCGCGAGGTGGAAACCATCCGCGCCCGCGAGGAAGCCGAGACCCTCAAGGTGCAGGAAGAGCAGCGCCAGCTGTCCGAGAACGCCCGCATCGAGGCGCAGCAGCTGATCGACATCCGTGACCAGAACCGCCTGCGCGAAGTGGAAGTGGCCGAGCAGAACCGCCAGCGTGCCGTGGCCATCGAGGTCGAGCGCGTCGCCCGCGCGCGCCAGTTGGAGCAGGTCACCACCGACCGCGAGGTGCAGCTGCAGGGCGTGGAGCGTGACAAGGTGGTCGAGCAGGGCAAGATGGACGTGGCCAACATCACCCGCGAACGCATCTCCATCGACAAGACCGTGGCGCAGGAGGAAGAGCGCATCAAGGAAGTGCGACAGGTGTCCGAGGCCGATCGCCTGAAGCAGGTGGCCATCCTCGAGGCCGAGGCCGAGGCGCAGGAGGCGCTGCTCAAGCAGGTCAAGGAGGCCGAGGCCGCCGAAGCCGCCGCCAAGCACAAGGCGGTGGAGATCACCACGCTGGCGCAGGCCGAGTTCGATGCGGCCGGCAAGCAGGCCGAAGCCAAGAAGGCCCTGGCCGAGGGCATCCGTGCCGAACGTGCGGCGCCGGGTCTGGCCGACGCGCAGGTTAAGGAGGCCGGTGCGCTGGTGATCGAGAAGGTCGGCATCGCCGAGGCCCGCGTGGTCGATGCGATGGCCGACGCCAACCTCAAGCAGGGCACCGCCGAAGCCAAGGTGCTGGCCGAGCAGCTGGCCGCACGCGCGCAGGGCGAGGAACAGATGGGCCGTGCCAAGGCCACCGCCGCCGAAACGCTGGGCGTTGCCGAAGCCTCGGTGATCGAGAAGAAGCTGTTTGCCGAAGCCGACGGTCTGACCCGCAAGTTCCAGGCGATCGATTCGCTGGGCGATACCGCGCGCGGTCATGAAGAGTTCCGCATGACGTTGGATACCGGTCTCAAGCAGGCTCTGGCCACGCTGGAAGCCGGCAAGGAGATCTCCAAGGAGAACGCCGAGGTCATCGCCAGCGCGTTGCGCAATGCCGACATCGACATGGTGGGCGGCGACGGCGGCATGTTCGAGAACCTGGTCAAGGCGATGTCGCTGGGCCGCTCGATCGAAGGCCTCACCGACAAGAGCCCGATCGTGCAGGACCTGATGCAGCGCTACCTGGGCGTGGACATGGCCGCACGCGGCAAGCCGGCCAAGCGGCTGGCCGATGACGCCGCAGCGGCAAGCGACGCAGGCTGAGTGTGCATGCACCCGTGCGCTGGCGCGCGGGTGTGCAACCGGGGTCGCCACTGTCTGGCAGCGGCGACCCGCGTGGATGATGGCGCCCGCTCCGCCACCGGCCGGGTGGGGGCCATGGCAGGGAACAATCGATGGCTGATAGCAACGAGGGCGCAAGCCCGCTGGACAGCGCGTCCATCGCCGACCAGGCGGTGGCACAGGGCGGTGCCTACGAGGTGCTGCGCAAGCGCCTGAGCGACCAGGGCGCGCGCCTGCGGCAGGTGGTGGAGGCGATGAACCAGCGCCGCCTGCAGGAGTTCGGTGACAGCCGCATGGAGGTGATCGAACGCTTCCGCATCCGCACCGAGAACAATTGCGTGGGCCGCGACATCGTCCAGGTCGGCGATGACCTGCTGCTGTTCGGCTACAACGTTTTCATCGGCCTGAAGACGCAGACCCGGGTGGAGGATGTGTTCGGGCTCTACCGCATGGTGGAGGGCGCCGAAGGCTACGACGTCACCCCGGTGGACCTGAAGACCAGTTTCCTGGCGCAGCCGGGCTTCGTCCACGATTTTTCCGAGCTGTACGCCTATTACAAGCACGCGCGCCTGCTGCAGCTGATCGTGCGCGACGGCAAGCTGCTGGCCGCGTTCCAGATCGGCGAGCGCAGCAGCGATGTGCGCGTGTTCCGCTGGGCCATGGCCAGCAGCGGTGAGTTGACCTATATCGACGCACGCGGCGAGCGCGACATCGCCTTGCCGGCCCCGTTTGATTTCGAGTGGATGCGCGCCGGGCGCGACATGCTGGTCAGCGGCCGCTTCCCGCACCTGAACCTGCTCGACACCATCTTCGTAGAGACCACCGGTGGCAATCTCACCATCAAGGTGGAGAACAACACCGAGACCGGGCAGGGCGTGTACAGCGAGCCGGTCGAGGACAGCACGCAATCGGTGGACGATGCCACCATCGATTTCGCCCGGGTCGGCTCGCTGATCCTGCTCAAGGTGCAGCCCTACCGCGAGGACAGCTGGCGCGGCCTGATCTACAACACGCTGACCGGCAAGGTGGTGCGCAACGACGCCATCGTCCAGGCCTGCGTGCAGCTGCCCGATGATCACGGCATCATCTTCCCCGGCGGCTACTACCTGCAAAGTGGCGAGCACAAGGCGTTCGACGCCTCGATGCAGGGCATGAAGTACAAGCGCTCGGTCCGCTCGCCCAACGGCGAGGACATGCTGTACATCTTTTACGAGCGCGAGGCCGGCAAGTCGGCGCTGTTCGTCTACAACAGCATCCAGCGGGCGCTGCAGAACCCGGTGTTCGGGCTGGGCTACGCCTTCCTGCGCGATGGCCGCATGGTGCTGTTCAATGCCGAGAACGGGGAGCCCACCCGCATCCATCCGATGCAGGTCTGGCAGACCCCGTTCAGCAGCGACGAGTTCGCTGCCCACCGCCAGGCCGGCACCAGTTTCATGGCCCGCATCGGCAATGCCGAACTGGTGCGTGGCATCTCCAACCTGCTGGACTTGGGGCGCGAGATCGACAGTCGCGAAGTGTCGCTGGCACGTTACGAGCTGCTGACCCACAACGCGCGCCGCCTGTTCGATGCCCATCATTGGCTGGACGACGCCCACTGCGACGGCGCCGCCACGCTGCTGCGCGAGATCAGCGCGACCGGCGAGTCGATGCTCGACGAGTACGAGAAGGTCGAGAGCATCCGCAAGCAGTCGGCGCAGGCGATGGCCGAGGTCACCAGCCAGCACAGGACCCTGCTCGGCCGCCTGCAGCCGCAGAACTGGTCGAAGATCGGCGAGTTCGTTGACAGCCTTGGCGAGATCGGCAAGCTGCGCGGACGGCTGCTGACCGTGCGCGACTTCCGTTATGTGGATGTTGCCACCATCGATGCGATGAATGCCTCGTTGCAGGAGGCACATGACCACGTGGGTGCGGCGGCGGACGAGTTCCTGGGTGGCGACAAGGCCCTGCAGCCGTTCAACGAGCGTCTGCAGGAGCTGGATGCCACCGCGCAGGCGGCGCAGACCGCCAGGCAGCTGTCCGAACAGATTGCGCAGATGCAGGCGATGTCGGCCGAGCTGGACATGCTGTCCGAGCTGATGGCCGGCCTGAAGGTCGACGATGCCGCGCAGCGTACGCGCGTGGTGGAAGCCATCTCCGGCATCTACGCCAAGCTCAACCAGGCGCGTGCACGCGCCGACCAGCGTCGCCGTTCGCTGGGCTCGGCCGAGGCCGTGGCCCAGTTTGGCGCGCAGTTTTCCTTGTTCAGCCAGGCCATCACCAGCGCACTGGGACTGGCCACGGATCCGGAACGCGCCGACGAACAACTGTCGCGCCTGATGGTGCAGCTGGAAGAGCTGGAGAGCCAGTTTGGCGAGCACGAGCAGTTCCTGGGTGACATCCTCAGCAAGCGCGAGGAGTTGCTGGACACCTTCGAGTCGCACAAGCAGACCCTGCTGGATGCCCGCCAGCGCAAGGCGCAATCGGTGCTGGATGCGGCCAACCGCATCCTCGACGGCCTGGCCAAGCGCACCGAGCGTTTCACCACGGTTGACGAGCTCAATGCGTTCTTCGCCGGCGATCCGCTGATCCTGAAACTGCGCGAGCTGGCCGAGCGCCTGCGCGAGTACAGGGACAGCGTCAAGGCCGATGACGTGGAAGCACGGCTGAAGGGCGTGCGTGACCAGGCGGTGCGGGCGCTGCGTGACCGCAGCGATCTGTTCGAGGGCGGCGGCAATGTCATCCGTCTGGGCCGGCACCGCTTCAGCGTCAACACCCAGCCGCTGGACCTGACCATCCTGCCGCGCGGCGACGGCCTGGCCGTGCACCTCACCGGCACCGACTACTACGAAACCATCGTCGATCCGGAACTCGAAGCGCTGCGTGCGTATTGGCCGGTGACGCTGGATTCGGAATCGCCATCGCTGTACCGCGGCGAGTACCTGGCCGGCCTGCTTCTGGATGCAGCCATCAACAACCGCGATGGCCTGAGCATCGAACTGCTGCTGCGCGAGGCCGCGCAGCCCGAAGCGCTGGCCAGGCGGGTACGCGACTTCGCCGCGCCGCGCTATCGCGAAGGTTATGAAAAGGGCATCCACGACCACGATGCCAGCCTGATCCTGCAGGCGGTGTTGCCGCTGTACCAGGCCGCCGGTTCGCTGGTACATGCGGCAGCGCCGCGTGCCCTGGCGTTGTTGTTCTGGGCGCGCGAAGGCAAGCACGAGAATGTCAGCCAGTGGGTGGAGCGCGCCGCCGGTGCGTTTGCCATCGCCCAGCTGTTCAATGTGCGGGATGGGCTGGAGGCCTTGCGCGGTGAGATCGCGTTGGCGCTGGCCGAATTCCAGCAGGTGCACGCGCTGCCGTTCGACAGCGGCATGCCGGCGCTGGCGGCGGAGTACCTGCTGGCCGAGCTGGCCAATGGTGAGCCGACCTTCGCCTTCAGTGGCTATGCGCGGCAGCTGTTGACTGGCTTGCGCGAGCAGTTGCAGGCGGCTGGCCAGGCCGATGCCTTCGATCGCAGTCTGCAGCGGTTGTCCAAGCGCCTGGCGTTGCAGTGGGCGCAGGCGGTGCAGTGGTTGCAGGCGATGTGCGGGCAGGGCAAGTACGCAGCGATGACCGGCTATGTGCCGGAAGCCGCGGCCATGCTGCTGGGCGAACGCGATCTGCGCAGCCAGGTGCGCGAGGTGACCTTGATTGCCGACGTTGCCGGCCTGCTGGGCGAGCATGCCCGCATCAGCCAGGGCCATCTGCAGTTGGCGGTCGATGACTTCCTGCAGCGTTGGCAATCCCACCGGCGCCAGTTCCAGCCGGGCTTCGAGCAGTACCAGGCGCTGCGCCAGCGCATCAGTGCGCGCGAGCGTGAGGCGCTGCGGCTGGGTGAGTTCCAGGCGCGGCCATTGAGTTCCTTCGTCCGCAACAAGCTGATCAACGACGTCTACCTGCCGATCATCGGTGACAACCTTGCCAAGCAGATGGGCACGGTGGGCGAGAACAAGCGCAGCGACCTGATGGGCCTGCTGATGATGATCAGCCCGCCCGGCTACGGCAAAACCACCCTGATGGAGTACGTGGCCAACCGCCTGGGCCTGGTTTTCATGAAGATCAATGGCCCGGCGCTGGGCCACGAGGTGCGTTCGCTGGATCCGGAGCAGGCGCCGGACGCCACCTCACGGCAGGAGCTGCACAAGCTCAACCTGGCGCTGGAGATGGGCAACAACACCATGCTGTATGTCGACGACATCCAGCACACCCATCCGGAATTCCTGCAGAAGTTCATTTCCCTGTGCGATGGCACCCGCCGTATCGAAGGCGTGTGGAAGGGCCGCACCAAGACCTATGACCTGCGCGGCAAGAAGTTCTGTGTGGTGATGGCCGGCAATCCGTATACCGAGTCCGGCGAGGTGTTCAAGGTGCCGGACATGCTGGCCAACCGTGCTGACATCTACAACCTCGGCGATGTGCTGGGTGGCATGGAAGACGCGTTCAAGCTCAGCTATATCGAGAACAGCCTGACCTCCAGCCAGGTGCTGGCGCCAATGGCCACCCGCGACCTGGACGATCTCTACCTGCTGGTCGACAAGGCCAATGGCAAGGAGGTGTCCACCAACGCGCTCAGCCATGCCTACAGCGGCGCGGAGATCAACGAGATCGTCGCCACCCTGCAGCGGCTGATGCAGGTGCGTGAGGTGGTTTACCGGGTCAACCAGCAATACATCGCCAGTGCCGCCCAGGCCGACAAATACCGCGTCGAGCCACCGTTCCGCCTGCAGGGCAGCTACCGCAACATGAACAAGCTGTCGGAGAAGATCTCGCCGGTGATGAATGCCGCCGAGCTGCAGCAGCTGATCGCCGATCACTACCTGGGCGAGTCGCAGCTGCTGACCAGTGGCTCGGAAGAAAACCTGCTCAAACTGGGCGAGCTGCGGGGTGTGCTCGATGCGCAGCAGCTGGCGCGCTGGGAGCAGATCAAGCGCGACTTCATGCGTGACAAGGCGATGGGCGGCGACGATGCCGATACCGGCGCGCGCGTGGTGGCGCAGTTGGCCGATATCGCCAGCGGCCTGCAGGGGTTGCGCAACAATGAGCCGGAGCAGGTGGCGGCAACCACGCCAGCAGTGGAAGCACCATGGGAGCAGATCCTCGCCTTGCTGCAGGCGGTGGCCGAGCGCCCCGCGGCGGTGATGCAGGCGGCCGTACCTCCGCCCACAACGCCGGCGCAGGATCTGGCTCCGTTGCTGCAGGCACTGGTCGCCGCCCAGCAGCAGCAAGGGCAGGTCGGTGATGCGTTGTCCGCATTGGTGGCGCAGCTGCATGAATGGTTGTCGAAGGAGGGCGGCACGACCAAGTCCGCACCGCGTGTGCGACGGGCGCGGACACCCGAAGAAAAAGCGCTGGATGAAGCGTTGATGCGCCACTTCTACGGCGGCAGCGTCGTGGTGCCCGGCCAGCAGGGCAGCCACGGCAAGGACACGCCGGGCGATGCCTGATCTACTGCTGCCCACGCCGCCGCATCCGGCCTTGCAGACCACTGATCCGCTGGCGGTGGCCGGCTATGGCGGTGAGCTGCTGGCTGCGGTGGAGCGCTTGATCGGCGCGCCTGCCAAGACGGGGGCGGCCGCCGTGCTGGTGGCGGAAATGGACAACGTCCGTCAGGCCATGCAGGCCCATGATGGCCGCCGGATCCGGCGCTCGGTGGGTTTGTGGGGGCGGCTGCTGGGCCGTGATGTCGAAGCGCAGGTGCAGGCCGAACAACTGGCCGGACAGCTGGATGTCTGCCTGCTGCGCGCCGATGACGGCTTGCAGGCATTGCAGCAGGAGCTCGACCGGCACCAGCAGCAACTGGCGCGGGTGGAAGCGGCGGTGGCGGCAATCGATGTCTGGGCTGCCGCCGGCGAGGCCCTGCCAGCGCCCAAGGAACCCGTATCGCAGGCCGCGCTGCAACGGCGCCTGCAGCACCTGCGCGGGCTGGCCCGGCTGCGGCAGACCGAAGCCGGTCAGCTGCGCCTGCTGCATGCCCAGGGCGTGGAGTTGATCGAACGCTACCAGCGCATCCGCGACGTGCTGCTGCCGCTGTGGCGACAACAGACCTTGGCGCAACACGCCGCAGGCATGCCCGCGGCACTGGCCAAGGCGGCCGAAGCCCAGGCGCGCATTGTCGATGAAGTCATGGCCATGCAGGCTAGACTGCGTTGAATAACCGCCCCGCAACTGACTGCTCGCGCGATGTGTCGCGCGTCTTGCTCAAGGAGAACAGCTGATGACCCAGGACACCCTGCCACTGCCGGCCGGTCCCTCCGCGGACGTGGACGCCACCACGCTGGTGGCACTGGGCCTGACCGAGGCCGATCGCCCGCAGATCGCGCAGATCGTGCGCACACTGGATGACATCAGCCCGGGCAACCTGCACGTGTTCGGCCGCGAGGCGGCGGGCAAGAGTGCGGCGTTTTCCAGCCAGCTGCTCGAGCACGTGCGCAACCGCGACCTGGATGCGTCCGGCGACAAGTTGGGCGAGGTGGTGCGTATTGCCCGCTCGCTGAAGCTGGATAGCCTGCATGAGCGCTCCAAGGTGCCGGTCATCGGCGGTCTGATCGACCGCATGCGCGCGTCCAAGGGTGAGCTGGTACAGAAGTTCAGCGACACCAACCAGCAGATCGAGCAGCTGATGCGCGACGTGGGTGAGCAGCAGTCACAGATGGGGCAGCGGGTCGGTGAGTTCGACCGCATGCACGCCATCATCCGTGACGAGCGGCAGAGCCTGGGCCTGCACATTGCCGCCGGCAAACAGCGGCTGGCCGGACTCAACGCCGAGCTGCATGCCTTGGCCGGCCACGAAGACCCGCAGTCGCGCATCCGTCGCGGCGAGGTCGACAACGCCATCCGCCTGCTCGACAAACGGGTGGGCGACCTGACGGTGATGCAGCATGCCGCCGACCAGTCGCTGCCGATGATCCGGCTGATCCAGGCCAACGCCATCCAGCTGATTGAAAAGTTCAATGCGGTGCGCGACATCACCATTCCCTCGTGGAAGCGCCAGTTCGCCATCCAGCTGTCACTGGGCGAGCAGAAGAACGCGGTGGACCTGTCCAACGCCATCGACGACGCCACCAACGAGCTGATGCGGCGCAATGCCGACCTGATGCGGCAGACCTCGGTGGAAACGGCCAAGGCCAACCAGCGGGCGGTGATCGACGTGGCGACCTTGCGGCATGTGCACGAGCAGCTCATCGCTACCGTGGAGGAGGTGCGCACCATCCACCGCGAAGGCATGCAGCAACGGCAGCAGGCCGAGGTGGAGCTTGCACGCCTGCGCGAGGATGTGCAGCAACGGTTGGCGCTGCCGACCCGGCCGGCAGGCGCGGCGTAAGCCGCAGAACAGGAGCCTGCCGGTAGTGAGGGCTGCGGTCTGTTGCAGCCCCTGCGCGCATCAATGAAGTGAGACTTCGCCGCCTTCCTGTTGCGCGGCAAAGGGGAGGAGGCTTCAGGCTTTTGGGGCTGTACCCGCTTCGCGGCTTGCGCCGCTCTTACCGGGCCAGCTGCTTTTCCAGCCAGTTGGCGAGCATGGCGGTCCGCGGATCCTCGCGCCCCCCCGCCGTGCACAGCGCCCAGCAGCCTTCGGTATCGACAAAGCCCCAGGGCGCGATCAGGCGGCCGCTGGCAAGTTCCCCGGCGACCAGTGGCTGTGGTGCGATGGCCACTCCCAGTCCGGCGACAGCCGCTTCCAGCAGGTAATAGAGATGCTCGAAACCGGTGCCGTAGTGCAGGCGCTGGTGATCGATACCGTTGCGCGTGGCCCAGGTTGGCCAGGCCTGCGGGCGCGAGCGGGTGTGCAGCAGCGCCTGCTCGTGCAGGGCGCCGGGCGGCTGCTGTGCCAGCAGCTGCGCGCCGGGCATGGCTGGACTGAACACCGGGCCGATCCGCTCCGGCGCCAGGGTGTGGACCTGCCAGCCCGGCGGCCACGGCGCCTGTCCCAGCATCAGCGCGGCATCCAGGCCGTCCAGGCGCGGAGCGAAATCGCCTTCCTGCGCCGCCAGGTGCAGGGTCAACTGCGGCAGGTCGCGCTGCAGGTCGTGCAGGCGCGGGATCATCCAGCGGGCGAGGATGCTGCCCGGGCAGCCGAGCACGAAGGCCTCGTCGCGCTGCGGCCGGCGCAGCGCCGCCACGCAGTTGCCGATCTGCGCGAATGCCGCCGAGCTGGCCTCCAGCAGGCGATGGCCGGCGGCGCTGGGGCGGATGCCGCGGCCATCGCGTTCGAACAGCGCCAATCCCAGCTTCTCCTCAAGCAGTCGTAACTGGCGGCTGACCGCACCGTGGGTGACGTGCAGCTCGGTGGCGGCCAGACTGACGCTGCGCAGCCGCGCGGCGGCCTCGAAAGCGCGCAGGGCGTTGAGTGAGGGCAGGGCATGGTCGCTCATGGCGCACATCTGACCGCCATGGATGGCGGGAATGCCGGTTTTGCATGAGCAAAAACCGGCCCTGCGCCATCCTTAGGGCGGCTTCGCTGTGGAAAACAGCTGTCCTGTCGCTTTTTCATGTGAGTTTTTCTAACACATGGCCGAGGAATTATCGATATTCATGTCAGCTTGGCTGCGCTAGATTGCAGTCCTGTTTATTGCTGCCGTGATTGCCATGACCGCCTCGCCGATCGACGATTTCCACGCCTTCCCGGACGCCCGTGGCCACTTCGGCCGTTATGGCGGCAGTTTCGTCGCCGAGACGCTGGTCGGGCCGCTGCAGGAATTGACCGCCGCCTACGACCAGGCGCGGGTTGATCCGGCTTTCATCGCCGCCTACGACAAGGACCTGAAGCACTACGTCGGCCGTCCCAGCCCGATCTATCACGCCGAGCGCCTGAGCCGCGACGTCGGCGGGGCGCAGATCCTGCTCAAGCGCGAGGACCTGAACCACACCGGCGCGCACAAGATCAACAACACCATCGGCCAGGCGCTGCTGGCCGCGCGCATGGGCAAGACCCGCATCATCGCCGAGACCGGCGCCGGCCAGCACGGCGTGGCCTCGGCCACGGTGGCCGCGCGGCTGGGCCTGGAGTGCGTGGTCTACATGGGCGCCACCGACATCGAGCGGCAGAAGATCAACGTCTACCGGATGAAACTGCTGGGTGCGACGGTGGTGCCGGTCAACAGCGGCTCGGCCACCCTCAAGGACGCGCTCAATGAGGCCATGCGCGACTGGGTGACCAACGTGCGCGACACCTTCTACATCATCGGCACCGTGGCCGGGCCTGAGCCGTATCCGCGCATGGTGCGTGACTTCAACGCGATTGTCGGCCGCGAGGCGCGGGCGCAGATGCTGGAGGACTACGGCCGTCTGCCCGATGCGATCACCGCCTGCGTCGGCGGCGGCTCCAATGCCATCGGCCTGTTCCATGCTTTTCTCAACGACCGTGAGGTGAAGATCTACGGTGCCGAGGCCGCCGGCGACGGTATCCATACCGGCCGCCATGCCGCATCGATCTCGGCCGGTCGGCCGGGTGTGCTGCACGGCAACCGCACCTATGTACTGTGCGATGACGACGGCCAGGTCACTGAAACCCATTCGATCTCCGCCGGGCTGGATTACCCCGGTGTCGGCCCGGAGCACGCGTTCCTGTCCGACAGCGGCCGCGCGCAGTACGTCGGCATCACTGACGAGGAAGCCCTGGCCGCGTTCCATCGCCTGACCCGCACCGAAGGCATCTTGCCGGCGCTGGAATCCAGCCATGCGGTCGCGCAGGCGATCAAGCTGGCGCGTGAGCTGCCGAAGGACGCGCTGGTGTTGTGCAACCTGTCCGGTCGTGGCGACAAGGACGTGCACACCATCGCCGCGCGCGAAGGCTTGTCGCTGTGAGCCGGCAGTTGATCCGCAGCGGCGCGCTGGCCTGCCTGGGCATGGCGCTGCTGGCCTGCAAGCCGCCGGAGCCGGAAGTGCGTCCACTGCCAGCAAGCGCGCCGCCCACATCGCCGGAAGCTGCACCGGTAGCGGAACCGGCCTCGCCGGCTGCCGCCGCGCAACTGGCCGCCGTTGGCGAACTGCGCATCGGTGCGTTGTTCGGCAAGGGGCCGGGCGATGACGCCTTCGTATCGGCAGGTATGCGCGAGGCGATGGAAGGCGACTGCGAGTATTACGACCGTGGCACCTTGCCGGAAGGCATGTCGATGATGGTGATCGGCGAGCGCATCGCACGCTTCGACGTGCATGGCGAAGGTGACCTGAGCGTGCGCGTCGATGCGCCGCCGGCTGCCGCGCCGCCAATTCCGTTTGGCCTGTGGGTGGGCATGGGCGTAGCCGAGGCGAAGCAGCGCCTGCCTGCCGGCGTGGTGGTCAGCCCGCACGCCTATGTGTCGCCCGACGGCGATTACCTGACCTGGGCCGACAAGGCCACCCAGCTGGCCTTGCGCCTGGAAACACTCAATGGTCTGGTCACCTCCATCTACTGGGGCCAGCCTGACGCGGTTGAACTGATTGAAGGATGTGCCTGAGATGGCTGTGACCCGAATCGACGAATGCTTCGCCCGCCTGCGCGCCTCCGGCCGCAAGGCGCTGATCCCCTTCATCACCGCCGGCGATCCGTCGCTGGAGGCGACCGTGCCGGTGATGCACGCGCTGGTGGACGCCGGTGCCGATGTGATCGAGCTGGGTGTGCCGTTCTCCGACCCGATGGCCGATGGCCCCACCATCCAGCGCAGCTCCGAGCTGGCGCTGGCCCGCGGCGCCGGCCGCCAGTACGTAATGGACACGGTGGCGCAGTTCCGGCAGACCGATGCGGTGACGCCGGTGGTGTTGATGGGCTACCTGAATCCGGTCGAGATCCGTGGCGCCAGCCGCTATGCCGAAGAGATGGTCGCGGCCGGTGTGGATGGCGTGCTGCTGGTGGACCTGCCGCCGGAAGAGGCCGATGAGATCCGCGCCGCGTTCGACGCCGTAGGGCTGGCGCTGGTGCTGCTGGCCTCACCGACCAGCAGCCCCGGGCGCATGGATACCTTGTGCGCGGCTGCGCAGGGCTATCTGTATTACGTCAGCTTTGCCGGCGTTACTGGCGCGTCGGAGCGGTTGGACAGCGCCGCTGCCGGCGAGCGCCTGCGCCTGCTGCGCAGCCGCACGAAAACGCCAGTGGTGGCCGGCTTCGGCATCAAGGATGCGGCCAGTGCGGCGGCGATGGCGGTTGATGCCGATGGCGTCGTGGTCGGCAGCGCGCTGGTGGCGACGATGGCGGGCGCAGGATCGGCCGAAGAGGCCGCACGTCGTGCGGCGGAGTTCCTGATCCCGCTGCGACAGGCATTGGATGCCTGATTCCGGGTGTCACGTCGTGCTTCGGCGGTTTGCCACAGGCAGCGTAGCCGCCTCCGCTATCTGTCCGCTGGCGCGGCGATAGACCGCCGCTTTTCGGTCCGAGCCCTAAGCGCCGGCGCCGTGTTTCCCCGCGGAATAAGTAGGGGCGGCTTCTGTACGCTACCGTCGGTTTGCGACCGCGCGCTAGACTGTCGGTCTGTCGCGGCCGCAGGGTCGCCCTGAACGGAAGTGTCATCCAGCATGAGTTGGCTCAGCAAGTTGATGCCGTCCGGCATCCGTACCGACAACACCCCCTCCAAGAAGCGCAGCGTTCCCGAGGGCTTGTGGGAAAAGTGCAGCAGTTGCGGCGTGGCCCTGTACCGCCCGGAGCTGGAGGAGAATCTCGAGGTCTGTCCCAAGTGCGGGCACCACATGGCGATCCGCGCGCGCGCGCGCCTGGCTGCGCTGTTCGACCCCGGCAGTACCGCCGAGATCGCCGCACGCCTCGGGCCGACCGACGTGCTCAAGTTCAAGGACCAGAAGAAATACGTCGATCGCATCAAGGCCAGCCAGAAGAGCACCGGCGAGTACGACGCGCTGATCGCCATGCGCGGCTTGCTGAAGGGTCGGCCGCTGGTGGCGTCCTCGTTCGACTTCGCCTACATGGGCGGTTCCATGGGCTCGGTGGTGGGCGAGCGTTTCTCGCTGGCGGCCGAAACCGCGTTGGAGCTCGGTTGCCCGTATGTGTGCTTCTCCGCCAGCGGTGGCGCGCGCATGCAGGAGGGCCTGTTCTCGCTGATGCAGATGGCCAAGACCTCTGCGGCGCTGGGCAAGTTGCGCGCCGCCGGCCTGCCGTACATCTCGGTGCTGACCCACCCGACTACCGGTGGCGTGTCGGCTTCGTTCGCGATGCTGGGGGATATCAACATCGCCGAACCGCAGGCGCTGATCGGCTTTGCCGGCCCGCGCGTGATCGAGCAGACCGTGCGCGAGAAGCTGCCCGAAGGCTTCCAGCGCTCGGAATTCCTGCTGGAACATGGTGCCATCGACCAGATCTGTGATCGCCGTGAAATGCGTGATCGCCTGGCCGCATTGATGGCGATGATGATGCTGCAGGAGCAGCCCGAAAAAGACTCTGTGGCCGCCTGAATGTCCGCACGCAAATACTTCGGGACCGACGGCATCCGTGGTCGGGTTGGTGAAGGGGCGATTTCCGCCGATTTCGTGCTGCGTCTTGGCAACGCCTATGGCCAGGCACTGGTACAGGAGGTTCGTGCCCGTGGCAGCGACCGCAAGCCGCTGGTGGTGATCGGCAAGGACACCCGCATCTCGAACTACATGTTCGAGGCGGCGCTGGAGGCCGGGCTGGTCGCGGCCGGTGTGCATGTGCAGTTGATGGGGCCGATGCCGACACCGGCGGTGGCACACCTGACCCGCTCGTTGCGTGCCGATGGCGGCATCGTCATCTCCGCCTCGCACAATCCACACCACGACAACGGCATCAAGTTCTTTTCCGCACAGGGCGAGAAGCTCGACGATGCGACTGAACTGTCGATCGAGGCTGCGCTTGACCAGCCTTTCACAACGGTAACGTCGGAGCGGTTGGGCAAGACCGTGCGCACGCGCGATGCCATCGGCCGCTATGTGGAGGCCTGCAAGAATTCCGTGCCGCGCGACTTCGGTCTGGAGGGCATGCGCATCGTGGTGGATTGTGCCAATGGCGCGACCTATCAGGTGGCGCCGCTGGTGCTGCGTGAGCTGGGCGCCAGTGTCGATGCCATCGGTGCCGAACCCAATGGCGTGAACATCAATGCGGGCGTTGGCTCGGTCCACCCCGAGGCGCTGGTTGCGCGCGTGCGCGATACCGGCGCCCATCTGGGTATCGCCTTCGATGGTGATGGTGACCGGCTGCTGTTCGTCGACAGCGATGGTGGCATCCATGACGGTGACGACCTGCTGTACCTGCTGGCGATGGACTGGAAGGAAAGCGGGCGGCTGCACGGGCCGGTCGTGGGCACGTTGATGACCAACTTCGGTTTCGAGCAGGCGCTGTCGCAGGCCGGTATCGGCTTCGTACGCGCCAATGTCGGCGACCGCTACGTGCACAAGGCCTTGCTGGAACACGGCGGGGTGCTCGGCGGTGAGGCGTCCGGCCACCTGCTGTGCCTGGACCGGGCGACGACCGGTGACGGCATCATCAGTGCATTGCAGGTGCTGGAGGTGCTCAAGCGCCGGGACATCACCCTGCAACAGGCGCTGGAAGGCTTGAGCCGGGTACCGCAACAGACGGTCAATGTCCGTATCGGCGCAGGAGTGTCGGCCAGGGATGTGGTCCAGTCCGCGGCGGTGGTCGCGGCGCTGGCTGGCGCGCAGGAAGCGGTGGCCGGACGTGGTCGCGCCTTCCTGCGTCCCTCCGGCACCGAACCGGTAGTCCGGGTGACGGTGGAGGCCGGGGATGCCGCGCTGGTGCAGGCCACGCTTGGGCGTCTGGCCGAAGCGGTCGAAGCCGCCGCCGCGTAAACACGTATCCACGCTGCCTGGCGTAGCGGTGCTGGCTGGGAGGAAAGGGCCGGGCAGAGGGGTGACCTTCTGCCCGGTATTTTTTTGCCGGGCAGCCATCCGGACGCCTGGATTGGCGGCACCTGACGGCATGCAGGGGCTGATCTGCGACAATGCAGGCACGTCCGGCGCGGCCGGACCCCTGTCCAGAATCCTTCTAGAGAATTGTGTTGTGAGCCAGATTCCAACCCTCGATATCACCCGTTTCGAGACCGACCGCGACGCCTTCGTCGCCGAGCTGGGGGCCGCTTATCGGCAGTGGGGCTTTGCCGGTATCCGCAACCACGGCATCGCCCAGACCGATATCGATGCCGCCTACGCCGCGTTCAAGGCGTTTTTCGCGCTGCCGGAAGAGGTGAAAAAGCGTTACCACGTCGCTGGCGGGGGGGGCGCGCGCGGCTATACCCCGTTCGGCGTGGAGACCGCCAAGGGCTCCAAGCACTTCGACCTGAAGGAGTTCTGGCACGTCGGCCGTGAGATTCCGGATGACTCGCCGTACCGCGAGGTGATGCCGCCGAACCTGTGGCCGGAGGAAGTGCCGGGTTTCCGCGAGCATGGCTATGGCCTGTACCAGAAGCTCGATGCCCTCGGCTCGCGTGTGCTGTCGGCGTTGGCGCTGCATATCGGCCTGCCGCAGGACTATTTCGCCGACAAGACCAACAACGGCAACTCGATCCTGCGCCCGATCCATTACCCGCCGATCACCACCGACGACA
This sequence comes from Stenotrophomonas sp. JC08, assembly GCF_052180205.1. Classification (NCBI taxonomy): domain Bacteria; kingdom Pseudomonadati; phylum Pseudomonadota; class Gammaproteobacteria; order Lysobacterales; family Lysobacteraceae; genus Stenotrophomonas; species Stenotrophomonas sp. JC08. Next base: position 1,106,618 of record NZ_CP197473.1, read on the forward strand.
TCCCCAATGTCCGTGCCGGTGCCCATGGCGACATCAACTTCATCACCCTGCTGGTCGGTGCCAGTGCCGCCGGTCTGGAGGTGCAGTCGCACGAGGGCGAGTGGGTGCCGTTCACCTCCGATGCCGACACCATCGTCGTCAATATCGGCGACATGCTGCAGCGCCTGACCAACCACGTGTATCCGTCCACCATCCACCGGGTGGTCAATCCTCCGGGTGAGCTGGCCCGCCAGCCGCGCTACTCGGTGCCGTTCTTCCTGCACCCGAACCCGGATTTCCTGATCGACGTGCTGCCCTCGTGCATCACCGCGGAGAACCCGAGCCGGTATCCGGAGGCGATTACCGCCCATGGCTTCCTGGAAGAGCGTCTGCGCGAGATCAAGCTGAAGTAAGCCTCGGCTGGCCGGGTCATCGGCCTTGCCCATTCATGGCGCCGCCAGGCCTTCGGGATTGGCGGCGTGCGTGCATGTTGTCCCGGATTGTCTGCGGGCTGTCCTGCCGGTGTCTGCATTTCGGCTATCCTTCGCCCACCTTTTTAGCTGGGAGTCACTCCGCAATGCGCCAGAAGATCGTTGCCGGTAACTGGAAGCTGCATGGCAGCCGTCAATTCGCCGCTGAACTGCTCGGACAGCTGGTTGCCGGGCTGCCGCAGGCCGGGGTGAAGCTGCTGGTGCTGCCGCCGTCGCCGTATCTGGCCGCCTTGTCGGAGGATTTCAGTGGCGCTGGCGTGGCCTTCGGCGCGCAGGACCTCAGCTGCCATGGCGAGGGGGCCTACACCGGCGAGGTGTCGGCTTCGATGCTGGTGGATGTGGGCGCGGAGTATGTGCTGGTCGGGCATTCGGAGCGACGCCAGTACCATCACGAAAGCAATGAGCTGGTGGCGCGGAAGTTCGTTGCTGCCATCGAGGCCGGGCTGGTGCCGGTGCTGTGCGTGGGCGAAACGCTGGAACAGCACGAGGCGGGGCAGACCGAGCAGGTGATCGCCGCGCAGCTGGCGCCGGTGCTGGAACTGGCGGGCGTGGAGGCCTTCGGCCGGGCCGTGGTGGCCTACGAGCCGGTATGGGCCATCGGTACCGGCAAGACCGCCACGCCGGCACAGGCGCAGGCCGTGCATGCGTTCATTCGTGGCGTAGTCGCCCGGGGCGATGCTAGAATTGCCGATTCGCTGCCGCTGCTCTATGGCGGCAGTGTCAAGCCCGGCAATGCCGCAGAGCTGTTTTCGCAGCCTGACGTTGATGGCGGGCTGGTAGGCGGCGCTTCGCTGGTGGCGGCTGATTTTCTGGCCATCGCGAGGGCGGCAGCCGGTCGCTAACGGGTAATTGTCCGGGACGGATTTCAAATGCTGATGTTGATCCTCAATGTGGTCTATGTGCTGGTGGCGATCGCGATGATTGCGCTGATCCTGATGCAGCGTGGCTCGGGTGCCGCCGCCGGCTCCGGCTTCGGTGCAGGGGCGTCGGGTACGGTGTTCGGGTCGCGTGGCGCCTCCAACTTCCTGTCCAAGTCCACCAAGTGGCTGGCGGTGGTGTTCTTCGGCATCAGCCTGTTCATGGCCTGGTATGCCAGCCACGGCTCGCGCCCGGCCGGTGAGGGGCTTGGCGTGATGTCCCAGGTCGAAGCGCCGGCAGCGGCTCCTGCAGCGCCGGTAGGCGACCTGCAGCCGGTGCCTGCTGTGGGTGAGGTGCCGCAGGCGGCCGCCCCGGTGGAAAATATTCCCGCGCAAGCTGAAGAAAAGCCGGCTGAAGGCGCACAGAAAGACTGAAGACGGTTACAATGCGCGGCGCACTGCAGAGCAGCTGCGCTGACGTAGGCCCAGGTGGCGGAATTGGTAGACGCACTACCTTGAGGTGGTAGCGACGAGAGTCGTAGGGGTTCGAGTCCCCTCTTGGGCACCATTAGTACTGGCGGGTTCGCGGGATGCGGCAGCATTCCGCCCTGATATTCCCGACAATCACCCACGCCGGGCAGCCTGCAGGCTCGCCCCGGCTGAGGCAAGAGAGAATCGCTGTGCTGGCCGAATATTTGCCGTCTCTGCTGTTTCTGATCGTCGCCACCGGCATTGGTGTATCGCTGATGCTGATCGGCCGGTTCCTCGCTCCCCGTAGCCCGGACAACCAGAAGCTTTCGCCGTACGAATGCGGCTTCGAGGCGTTCGAGAACGCGCGCATGAAGTTCGACGTGCGCTATTACCTCATCGCCATCCAGTTCATCGTGTTTGACCTGGAAATCATCTTCATCGTGCCTTGGACCCAGGTCTTCATGGAGCTGGGTGCCCGTTCGCTGGTCACCATGGGCCTGTTCGTCGGCATGCTGTTTCTCGGCTTTATCTACGTGTGGAAGAAGGGGGCGCTGGAATGGGAGTGATCCAAACTCTCGACGGCCTGATGAACAACCCGATCCCGGAAGGGCGGGTGGATGACATCCTGCGGCCTGAAGGCGACAACCCGCTGCTCGACAAGGGCTATGTGACCACCAGCGTCGATGCGCTGCTGAACTGGGCGCGTACCGGTTCGATGTGGCCGATGACCTTCGGTCTGGCCTGCTGCGCGGTGGAGATGATGCATGCCGGTGCCGCGCGCCTCGATCTGGACCGTTACGGCATCGTGTTCCGTCCGTCACCGCGCCAGTCCGACGTGATGATCGTGGCCGGCACGCTGGTCAACAAGATGGCCCCGGCGCTGCGCAAGGTCTACGACCAGATGCCCGACCCGAAGTGGGTCATCTCCATGGGCAGCTGCGCCAACGGTGGCGGCTATTACCACTATTCCTATTCCGTGGTGCGCGGTTGTGATCGCGTGGTGCCGGTGGACGTTTACGTCCCGGGCTGCCCGCCGACCGCCGAAGCCCTGGTCTACGGCATTTTGCAGTTGCAGAAGAAGATCTGGCGCACCCAGACCATCTCCCGCTGAATTCCTTTCATTTCAAGAGCACGCCAGCCCCCATGGCCCAGCAAGCACATTCATTGATCGATCGACTTCGCGCGCGTTTCGCCGGTGCGCAGGTCTTCGTGATCGAACCGCGCGGCGAAGTTACCCTGGAGCTGGCTGCCGCCGACTGGAAAGCCGCCGCACTGGCGTTGCGTGACGAGTTCGGCTTCGAGCAGCTGGTCGATCTTTGCGGGGTCGACTACCTCGGCTACGGCAGCGCCGAGTGGGACACCTCGGACGTGTCCTCGAACGGTTTCAGCCGTGGCGTGGAGGGCAAGAACGTCGGGCGCTTCGCCTGGGGCGAGTTCCCCAGTCACGAGAGCGGCGAGGGCGCCCGTCCCGATGCCATGCCGAAGCAGCGCTTCGCCGTCGTCGCCCAGCTGCGTTCCTACCAGCACAACCAGCTGCTGCGTATCCGTTGCTACGCGCCCAGTGAAGAGCTGCCGGTGGTGGCGTCGTTGACCGATGTCTATCCGGGCGTGAACTGGTTCGAGCGTGAGGCGTTCGACCTGTTCGGCGTGGTCTTCGAAGGCCATCCGGACCTGCGTCGCATCCTGACCGACTACGGTTTTGTCGGCCATCCGTTCCGCAAGGACTTCCCGCTGATCGGCAACGTCGAAGTGCGTTACGACGAAGAGAAGAAGCGGGTGATCTACGAGCCGGTGACGTCGGTCGAACCGCGCGTCGGCGTGGCACGCGTGATCCGTGAGGATTCGCGCTACCAGACCGCCGAAGGCGAGCGTGCGCAGTCGGAGGCAAGCAAGTGAGCGCTGAAGTGAGCAAGTCCCTGCCGCAGGCCAGCCAGGCCTTCGCCAGCAATCCTGCTGAAGAACAGCAGGAAATCCGCAACTACACGATGAATTTCGGTCCGCAGCATCCGTCCGCGCACGGCGTGCTCCGCCTCATCCTCGAGATGGATGGCGAGACCGTGATGCGCGCCGACCCGCATGTCGGCCTGCTCCATCGTGGTACTGAAAAGCTTGCCGAGTCCAAGCCGTTCAACCAGTCGATCGGCTACATGGATCGTCTGGATTACTGCTCGATGATGTGCAACGAGCATGCGTATGTGCGCGCCATCGAGAACCTGGTCGGTATCGAGGTGCCCGAGCGTGCGCAGTACATCCGCACCATGTTCGACGAAATTACCCGCATCCTGAACCACCTGATGAACATCGGTACCGGTGCGCTGGATCTGGGTGCGATGGCGGTAATGCTGTACACCTTCCGCGAGCGTGAAGAGCTGATGGACTGCTATGAGGCGGTTTCCGGCGCACGCATGCATGCGGCCTATTACCGTCCGGGCGGCGTGTATCGTGACCTGCCCGACACGATGCCCAAGTACAAGGAATCGCGCTGGCACAAGGGCAAGGCCCTCAAGCGCCTGAACGCTTCGCGCGAAGGCTCGCTGCTGGACTTCCTGGAAAACTTCACCAACGAGTTTCCCTCGCGTGTCGACGAATACGAGACCCTGCTGACCGAGAACCGCATCTGGAAGCAGCGTACCGTCGATGTCGGCATCGTCACTCCCGAGCATGCCCATGCATGGGGCATGACCGGCGTGATGCTGCGCGGCTCCGGTATTGCCTGGGACCTGCGCAAGAAGATGCCGTACGCCAAGTACGACGCGGTGGATTTCGATATCCCGCTGGGAACCAATGGCGACTGCTATGACCGCTACCTGGTTCGTGTCGCCGAGATGCGTGAATCCAATCGCATCGTCAAGCAGTGCGTGCAGTGGCTGAAGGCCAATCCGGGCCCGGTGATCGTGCAGAACTTCAAGGTCGCTCCGCCTTCGCGTGCGGAAATGAAAGACGACATGGAAGCGCTGATCCACCACTTCAAGCTGTTCAGCGAGGGCTACTGCGTGCCGGCCGGCGAAACCTATGCGGCGGTGGAAGCGCCGAAGGGCGAGTTCGGCTGCTACCTGGTTTCCGACGGTGCCAACAAGCCGTTCCGCGTGCACCTGCGCGCGCCGGGCTTCGCCCACCTGTCCTCGCTCGATTCGATCGTGCGTGGCCACATGCTTTCCGACGTGGTGGCGATGATCGGCACCTACGATCTTGTGTTTGGTGAGGTTGACCGCTGATGTTGGCCGATTTCACAACGTCCGTTGCCTGCGCGGTTGTGCTGCCGCAAGCGCCGGTTTTCCTGAATCTGGTTTTCGTTGAGGTCGGCCAATGAAGGCGACAGGTAATTACGAGGCGGCGCGCGACGTCGATCCGATGGTGGTGCTGAGCGACAAGACCCGCGCTCATATCGATCACTGGGTGGCAAAATTCCCGCCGGAACGCAAGCGCTCGGCCGTGCTGCAGGGCCTGCATGCGGCGCAGGAACAGAATCAGGGCTGGCTCAGTGACGAACTGATGGCGGGCGTGGCCAAGTACCTGGACCTGCCCTACGTGTGGGTCTATGAAGTCGCCAGCTTCTACTCGATGTTCGAGATCAAGCCGGTCGGCCGCAACAACGTCGCCATCTGTACCAACATCAGCTGCTGGCTCAACGGCGCCGACAATATCGTCCGCCATTGTGAGAAGAAGCTGGGCATCAAGCACGGTGAATCGACCCCGGACGGCCGCGTCTACCTCAAGAAAGAGGAAGAGTGCCTGGCCGGCTGCGCGGGCGCGCCGATGATGGTCATCAACGGTCACTACCATGAACGTTTGACGCTGGAGCAGGTTGATGCGCTGCTGGACGGGCTGGAGTAAGACATGGCACATCAGAAATCCACGGGACCGGTAGGTCCGGCGCCGCTTCCGCACAACGTGGTCTACACCACGTTGCATTACGATACTCCGTGGTCGTACGAGAACTACCTCAAGACCGGGGGCTATGCCGCGTTGCGCAAGATCCTCGAAGAGAAGATCGCGCCGGCCGATGTCATCGAAATGGTCAAGCAGTCCGGTCTGCGAGGCCGTGGCGGCGCGGGTTTCCCGACCGGCCTGAAGTGGTCGTTCATGCCCAAGGGCGACATGCAGAAGTACATCCTCTGCAACTCGGACGAATCCGAGCCGGGCACCTGCAAGGACCGCGACATCCTGCGCTACAACCCGCACGCGGTGATCGAGGGGATGGCCATCGCGTGCTATGCCACCGGCTCGAGCGTGGGCTACAACTACATGCGTGGCGAGTTCCACCACGAGCCGTTCGAGCATATCGAACAGGCGCTGGCCGATGCCTACAAGCATGGCTGGCTGGGCAAGAACATCCTTGGCAGCGGCGTGGACATCGACATCCACAACGCGCTGGGTGCCGGTGCCTACATCTGCGGCGAGGAAACCGCGCTGATGGAATCGCTGGAAGGCAAGAAGGGACAGCCGCGCTACAAGCCGCCGTTCCCAGCCAATTTCGGCCTGTACGGCAAGCCGTCGACGATCAACAACACCGAGACCTACGGGTCGGTGCCGGCGATCATCCGCAACGGTCCGGAGTGGTTCAAGGGCCTGAGCAAGACCGCCAGCGGCGGGCCGAAGTGCTTCTCCGTTTCCGGCTGCGTGCAGCGTGGCGGCAATTTCGAAGTGCCGCTGGGCACCACCTTCAACGAGCTGCTGGAAATGGCCGGTGGCCTGCGTCCGGGCCGCAAGCTGAAGGGCGCGATTCCCGGTGGCGTCTCGATGCCGGTGCTGACCGCCGCCGAGCTCGACGGGCTGCCGATGGACTACGACACCATCCGTGCACTCGGTTCCGGCCTGGGTTCGGGGGCGATCGTGGTGATCGACGACAGCGTCTGCGCCGTCAAGTTCACCTGCCGCATCAGCCGCTTCTTCCACAAGGAATCCTGCGGCCAGTGCACCCCGTGCCGTGAAGGCACCGGCTGGATGCATCGTGTGCTGGAGCGCATCGTCGCCGGGCAGGCCACGATGGAAGACCTGCACCAGCTCAAGACGGTGGCCGGTCAGATCGAAGGCCACACCATCTGCGCGTTCGGTGAGGCCGCCGCATGGCCGGTCCAGGGTTTCCTGCGCCAGTTCTGGGATGAATTCGAGTACTACATCGTCAACGGTCATTCGATGGTTGACGGCAAGAAGGTGGAGGCTGCTGCCGTATGAGCGCGCAACCGGTAAATTCCAACGAGGCGCCCGTGGCTCCGGAAGGGCACGTCACCATCGAGATCGATGGACAGACGATGTTCGCCCCCAAGGGCTCGATGATCATCCATGCGGCTGACAAGGCCGGCATCCCGATTCCGCGCTTCTGCTATCACGAGAAGCTCTCGATCGCCGCCAACTGCCGCATGTGTCTGGTCGACGTGGAGAAGTCTCCCAAGCCGTCGCCCGCCTGCGCCACGCCGGTGATGGATGGCATGAAGGTGCAGACCCGCAGCGACAAGGCGCTGAAGTACCAGCGTTCGGTGATGGAGTTCCTGCTGATCAACCATCCGCTGGACTGCCCGATCTGCGATCAGGGCGGCGAGTGTGAGCTGCAGGACGTGTCGCTGGGCTACGGCCGCTCGGTCAGCCGCTTCAACGAGCGCAAGCGCGTGGTGGCCGATGAGGACATGGGGCCGCTGGTCGCCACCGAGATGACCCGCTGCATCCAGTGCACCCGTTGCGTGCGCTTCACCGACGAGGTGGCCGGTACCCAGGAGCTGGGTGGCCTGTACCGCGGTGACGAGCTGCAGATCGGCACCTATGACGGCAAGCCGCTGACCACCGAGCTGTCCGGCAACGTCATCGACGTGTGCCCGGTCGGTGCATTGACCAACAAGGTGTTCCAGTTCAAGGCGCGTCCGTGGGAGCTGACGGCCCGCGAATCGCTGGGCTACCACGATGCGATGGGTTCGAACCTGTTCCTGCACGTGCGCCGCGGTGAAGTGCTGCGCGTGGTGCCGCGTGAGAACGAGCTGGTCAACGAATGCTGGCTGTCCGACCGCGACCGTTATTCCCATGAAGGCCTGTATGCCGCTGATCGTGCGACCCAGCCGCTGCAGAAGATCAATGGCGAATGGAAGGAAGTGAGCTGGGCTGAAGCGTTGGCGGCTGCCCGCGAAGTTCTCGAGGCCAATCGTGGCGACGACCTGGGCGTGCTGGTGCATCCGTCGACGTCGAACGAAGAGGGCGCGCTGCTGGCACGCCTGGCGACGGCGCTGGGCTCGGGCAACATCGACCACCGCATCAACAACCGCGATTTCTCCGATGCTCCGGTTGCCGAAGCATTCGGCATGCCGCTGGCCGAAATTGAGAAGGCCGACCACATCGTGTTGCTCGGCAGCAATGTGCGCCATGAACTGCCGCTGCTGCATGCCCGCATGCGCAAGGCGCAGACCAGCAACGGCGCGCAGATCCATGCGATCAATCCGGTCGATTTCGACTTCACCTTCAAGCTGGCCGGCAAGCAGATCGTCGCGCCGTCGCGCTTTGCCGAGGCGCTGGAAAACGTCCAGCTGATCGATGCGGTGAAGGCCGGTGGCAACACCGTCATCATCGTCGGCGCAATCGCCGAGAACCATCCGCAGGCGGCCTCGATCCGTGCGGCGGCGAGCCGTTTTGCGGCAGCCACCGGTGCGCGCGTGTGCCGGATTCCGCAGGGCGCCAACGCACTGGGTCTTGCCCGCGCTGGCGTGCTGCCGGCGGGCAAGGATGTCAATGCGATGCTGGCGCAGGCGCGCAAGGCATACGTGTTGTACGGCATCGAGCCGGGCCTGGACTTCGCCGATACGGCCGCGGCGCGCAAGGCGCTGGCCGGCGCGACGGTTGTCGCTTTCAGCCAGTTCGCATGCGCCTCGACCCGTGATGTGGCCGATCTGATCCTGCCGATCGGCGCGCTGCCGGAAATCGATGCGACGCTGACCAATCTCGATGGCCGCGAGCAGCAGGCCCGTGCCGGCGGCAAGCTTCCGGGCGAAGCCCGCGAAGGCTGGCGTGTGCTGCGCGCCCTGGGGGGCGACATGCAGCTGGACGGTTTCGGGTTCACCGATCTGGCCGGCCTGCGCGCCAGCCTGCAGCCGGTGGCCGTGAAGGTGGCCGCTTCGGCGCAGCCGCAGATCAGCGGTGAGGGTTTCGAAGTGGCTTCGACGCCGGCGATCTATCGCACCGATGCCGTTGTGCGTCGTGCCCAGGCCCTGCAGTCGCACCCGTTGAACCACGCACCGCGCATCGTGCTCAATGGTGATGACGCCGCGCGTCTGCAGCTGGTCGAGGGGCAGATGGCCAAGGTCGGCACCGATGCCGGCAAGGCGACGCTGCCGGTGGTGGTCGACGCACGCGTCGCCGCCGGTACGGTTTGGATTGAGTCGGGCCATGGCGCAACCGCGCCGCTGGGCGCCGCTCGGGTAACAGTGGTGGCTGCATGAACGAGTTGCTGTTGAACGCGGTCGATCCGCTGTACCAGTGGTTTGTCGCCCTGGGTGATATCGGCATCGTGCTGTGGACGGTGCTGAAGATCCTGTGCATCGCGATGCCGGTGATCATCTCGGTCGCCTTCTACGTGTTGTGGGAACGCAAGCTGATCGGCTGGATGCATATCCGCCACGGACCCATGTATGTCGGTCTGGGTGGCCTGCTGCAGGCGTTTGCCGACGTCACCAAGCTGCTGTTCAAGGAAATCATTGCGCCGACCAGCGCGCATCGGGCGATGTACATCCTCGCGCCGCTGGTGGTGCTGGCACCGTCGTTCGCGGCCTGGGCGGTGGTTCCTTTCGACTACCAGCTGGTGCTTTCGAACTCCAACGTCGGTCTGCTGTACCTGCTGGCGATGACCTCGCTCGGCGTGTACGGCGTGATCCTCGCCGGCTGGGCCTCCAACTCCAAGTACGCCTTCCTCGGTGCGATGCGCTCGGCCGCGCAGGTGGTCAGCTACGAGATCGCCATGGGCTTTGCGCTCATCGGCGTGATGATCGCCGCCGGCAGTTTGAACCTGAGTGACATCGTGCTGGCGCAGAAGGGTGATTCGGGCCTGTTCGACTGGTTCCTGCTGCCGCTGTTCCCGCTGTTTGTCGTGTACTGGGTTTCCGGCGTGGCTGAAACCAACCGCGCGCCGTTCGACGTGGTGGAAGGCGAGTCGGAAATCGTTGCCGGCCACATGGTCGAGTATTCCGGCGGTGCATTCGCGCTGTTCTTCCTGGCCGAATACGCGAACATGATCCTGATCAGCTTCCTGATCGCATTGTTCTTCCTCGGCGGTTGGCTGAGCCCGATCCAGGGCTGGGTCACGGCGGATATCTCGCCTTGGATCAACTGGATCTGGATGGGCGGCTGGCCGTGGCTGCTGCTGAAGATGCTGTTCTTCGCAAGCTCGTATATCTGGTTCCGTGCCAGCTTCCCGCGCTTCCGCTATGACCAGATCATGCGTCTGGGCTGGAGGGTTTTCATCCCGTTGACCATTTTCTGGATCGCGGTGACGGCACTGATGGTGTTCTACGGCGTGATCGAGAAGGGCGTTTGATTCATGAATAAGATCACCCATTATTTCAAGAGCCTGCTGCTCATCGAGCTGATCCAGGGGTTGTGGCTGACGTTGAAGTACACGTTCAAGCCCAAGTACACCGTGCTGTATCCGATGGAGAAGTTCCCGCAGTCGCCGCGCTTCCGTGGTCTGCACGCGCTGCGCCGTTATCCCAACGGTGAAGAGCGTTGCATCGCCTGCAAGCTGTGCGAGGCGGTGTGCCCGGCGCTGGCCATCACCATCGATTCGGCCAAGCGCGAGGATGGCACCCGCCGTACCACGCGTTACGAGATCGATCTGTTCAAGTGCATCTTCTGCGGATTCTGTGAGGAGAGCTGCCCGGTGGACTCGATCGTCGAGACCCACATCCTCGAATATCACTTCGAGAACCGTGGCGAGAACATCATCACCAAGCCGCAGCTGCTGGCCATTGGCGACCGGCTTGAAGCCGAAATCGCCGAGCGCCGTGCCGCCGACGCCGCTTTCCGCTGAGGTCTTGAGATGGATTGGATCAATATTTTCTTCTGGCTGTTCTCGATCATCGCCGGCATTTCCGCCGCCGCGGTGATCAGCGTGCGCAACCCGGTGTATGCCGTGCTGTGCCTGATCCTGACCTTCTTCTCGGTGGCCTGCGTGTGGTTGCTGGTCGGGGCCGAGTTCCTGGGCGTCACGCTGGTGCTGGTCTATGTCGGCGCGGTGATGGTGCTGTTCCTGTTCGTGGTGATGATGCTCGACATCGACACCTCGACCCTGCGCCAGGGCTGGGTGCGTTACCTGCCGGTCGGACTGCTGGTAGCGGTGGTCATGCTGGTGCAGATGCTGATCCTGATCGGTGTCAAGGCGCGCTCGGCGGTGCCGTTCCCGGCGGACAATGCCGCGGCCATGGCTGCTGAAAGCTCCAACATCACCTGGCTGGCGCGCAGCCTGTTTACCGAATACCTGCTGCCCTTCGAATTCGCCGCAGTGATCCTGACCGTTGCGGTGGTCGCTGCCGTGACCCTGACCCTGCGTCGCCGCGAGGGCCTGAAGAAGCAGGATCCAACCGAACAGACCATGGTCCGCGCCGGGCATCGCCTGCGCATCGTCAAGATGGCCGCCGAGAAGCCGGTGGTGCAGGTCGATACCAAGAACGCCGGTGGCGAGGAGGCCAAGCCATGATTTCCCTGGGCCACATGCTCGCGCTGGGGGCGGTGATGTTCTGCATCAGCGTCGCCGGCATCTTCCTGAACCGGAAGAACATCATCGTCCTGCTGATGTCGATCGAGTTGATGCTGTTGTCGGTGAACATCAACTTCATCGCCTTTTCGCGCGAACTCGGCGATACCGCCGGCCAACTGTTCGTTTTCTTCATCCTGACCGTGGCCGCAGCCGAAGCTGCAATCGGGCTCGCGATCCTGGTGACTCTGTTCCGTACTCGCCGCACCATCAACGTGGGCGAAGTCGATTCGCTGAAGGGCTGATCCGAAGATGGAAATCACTCTCTCCAAGAGTCTGTTGATTGCAGTGGTGCTCGCACCGCTGTTCGGCAGCATCATCGCCGGTCTTTTCGGACGTCAGGTGGGGCGCAAGGGTGCCCAATACGTCACGATCCTCGGTGTGGCCATCAGCTGCGCGCTGTCGATATACGTCTTCTCGCAGTTGCTGTGGGGGGGCGCGCAGCCGTTCAACCAGAACGTCTATACCGTGTTCGAGGTTGGGCAGTACGCGGCCCATGCCGGCTTCATGGTCGACAAGCTGACCGCGATGATGATGGTGGTGGTGACCTTCGTGTCGCTGCTGGTGCACATCTACTCGATCGGCTACATGGCGGAGGATGACGGCTACCAGCGTTTCTTCAGCTACATCTCGCTGTTCACCTTCTCCATGCTCGCGCTGGTGATGAGCAACAACTTCCTGCAGCTGTTCTTCGGCTGGGAAGCGGTGGGCCTGGTGTCGTACCTGCTGATCGGTTTCTATTTCAAGAAGCCGACCGCCATCTTCGCCAACATGAAGGCGTTCCTGGTCAACCGTGTCGGCGACTTCGGTTTCCTGCTCGGCATCGCTGGCGTGCTGTGGGCCTTCGGTTCGCTGGACTACGCCACGGTGTTCGCCAACGCGGGCATGCTGGGCGACCCGAACGCGCTGATCCAGGTGTGGTCGGGCTCGATCAACTTGTTCGGCCAGCAGATCCAGGTGTTCGATGAGCCGCTGATCTGGTCGGTGGCGACGCTGATCTGCATCTGCCTGTTCATCGGTGCGATGGGCAAGTCGGCGCAAGTACCGCTGCACGTGTGGCTGCCCGATTCGATGGAAGGCCCGACCCCGATCTCGGCACTGATCCACGCCGCGACCATGGTCACCGCCGGTATCTTCATGGTCACCCGCATGTCGCCGCTGTTCGAGCTGTCGCAGACGGCCTTGAACTTCGTGCTGTTCACCGGTGCTACCACTGCGTTCTTCACCGGCCTGATCGGCATCGTGCAGAGCGACATCAAGCGCGTGGTCGCCTACTCGACGTTGTCGCAGCTGGGCTACATGACCGTGGCGCTGGGTGTATCGGCCTACTCGGGCGCGGTGTTCCACCTGATGACCCACGCCTTCTTCAAGGCGCTGCTGTTCCTCGGCGCCGGCTCGGTGATCATCGGCATGCATCACGAGCAGAACATGCTGAAGATGGGCGGCCTGCGCAAATACATGCCGATCACCCACATCACCATGTGGATCGGTACCCTGGCGCTGGTGGGTACGCCGTTCTTCTCCGGCTTCTATTCGAAGGACACCATCATCGAGGCGGCCGCGCTCAATGCCCATGCCGCCGATGCGAGCTGGGTAGCGACCTACGGTTACTGGGCGGTGCTCGGTGGCGTGATCGTCACCAGCTTCTACAGCTTCCGCCTGCTGTTCCTGACCTTCTTCGGCGAGGAGCGCTTCCGCAACAACAGCCATGACGACCATGGTCACGGCCATGGCGCGCATGTGCCGCACGAGTCGCCGTGGGTGGTGACCCTGCCGCTGGTGTTGCTGGCGATTCCTTCGATCTTCATCGGCTTCTTCACCGCCGGCCCGATGCTGTTCGGTACCGACTGGGCCGGAAACGCCAGCGTCCACGGGGTTCCGGGACAGGCGATGACGTTCTTCACCGGTATCGTCGATTTCTATGATCCGGCGCGAGACAGCATCGCTGCGGTGGCGGCCGAGTTCTGGCACGGCCCGGTGAAGTTCGCCTTGCACGGCATGATGATGCCGGCGTTCTGGCTGACGGTTGCAGGCCTGGTACTGGCATGGGTGTTCTACATCTGGAAGCCGGAACTGGCAGGCAAGGCACGCAAGTCGCTGGCACCGGTGGTTTCGGTGCTGGAAAACAAGTACGGCTTCGACAAGCTCTGGATTGACGGTTTTGCCGGCGGCAGCGTGCAGCTCGGCAAGGCCGCACGCACCGTGGACAGCTCGATCGTCGACGGGGTGATGGTCAACGGTTCGGCCCGCGTCATCGAGCTGGCTGCCAACCTGTTGCGCCGTACCCAATCCGGCTTCCTCTACCACTACGCCTTCGCGATGATCATCGGTGTGATTGCCCTGCTGGGCGTCCTGATGCATTTCTGGCGTTGACTTGTACGGAATAGAAAACGTGTCGAACTGGCCCTTGCTTAGTATTCTCATCTGGCTGCCGATCTTTGGCGGTGCATTGATCCTTGCCGTGCGCAATGCACAGGCGGCCCGTTGGGCGTCGCTGGCGGTGGCGCTGCTCACCTTCCTGCTCAGCCTCGGCCTGTACACCGGTTATGACCGGGGTGCGACGGAGGTGATGCAGTTCGTCGAGCAGCACCCGTGGATTCCGGCCTTCGGCATCGGCTACAACCTTGCCGTCGACGGTATAGCCATCGCGCTGGTCCTGCTGACCACCCTGGTCGGGGTGCTGGTGCTGGTCGGTGCCTGGGGCGTGATCGACAAGCGCGTGAACCAGTACGTCGCCGCACTGCTGATCCTGGAAGGCGTGACCGTCGGTATTTTCGCCGCGACCGACGCGATGCTGTTCTACGTGTTCTTCGAGGCCATGCTGATCCCGATGTTCCTGATCATCGGTGTCTGGGGTGGTCCGCGCCGCATCTACGCGGCAATGAAGTTCTTCCTGTACACCTTCCTCGGCTCGGTGCTGATGCTGGTGGCGCTGGTCTACCTGTACATCAAGGGTGGCAGCTTCCAGCTGGCAGACCTGTACCAGCTGCAGCTGTCGGCCAAGGAACAGACCTGGATCTTCTTCGCCTTCCTGGTCGCTTTCGCGGTCAAGGTGCCGATGTTCCCGGTGCACACCTGGCTGCCGGATGCGCACGTCGAGGCGCCGACCGCCGGTTCGGTGATCCTGGCCGCCATCGCGCTGAAGATCGGTGGTTACGGTTTCCTGCGCTTCAACCTGCCGATCGTGCCGGACGCGAGCAGCGAGTGGGCTTGGCTGGTCGTCGCGCTGTCGCTGGTGGCGGTGATCTACGTCGGCCTGGTGGCGATGGTGCAGGACGACATGAAGAAGCTGATCGCCTATTCGTCGGTCGCGCACATGGGCTTTGTCACTCTGGGTACCTTCATCGCCCTGTGGCTGGTGCGTGAGGCCGGCAACGCCGATGCCGCCCGCCTGGGCCTGCAGGGTGCGATGGTGCAGATGATTTCGCACGGTTTCGTGTCCGGAGCCATGTTCTCCTGCATCGGTGTGCTCTACGACCGGCTGCACACCCGTCGCATCGCCGATTACGGCGGCGTGGTGAACGTGATGCCGTGGTTTGCCGCTTTCGCGCTGCTGTTCTTCATGGCCAACTCTGGCCTGCCGGGCACCAGCGGTTTCGTTGGCGAATTCATGATCGTGTTGGCCAGCTTCCAGTGGCACCCGCTGGCGGCACTGGCGGCGGCAAGCACGCTGATCATCAGCGCGGCGTACTCGCTGTGGCTGTACAAGCGCGTGTTCTTCGGTGAGGTGGGCAACTCCCATGTTGCCGGGATGAAGGACATCAACGGCCGCGAATGGCTGGTGCTGGGTGTGTATGCGATCGGTACGCTGGTGCTGGGCTTCTACCCGATGCCGCTGACCGACCTGATGGAGCCGTCCATCGCCAAGCTGGCGATGCAGATCGCTTCGAGCAAGCTGCTGTAAGCGGCCCGTCGAGAGTATTGATTCCAGGATTTGATGATGACCACGCCGACGCTTCTGCCGTTGACCACCACTGACCTCCTGCCGCTGCTGCCCGAACTGGCAGTGATCGGCGGCGCCTTTGCCCTGTTGATGCTGGACCTGTTCATCAGCAACCGGAACAAGGTCTGGACCCATTTCATTTCGGTGGCCATTCTCGCCGTCGTCCTCATGCTGCTGGTTGGCGGCGTGGGCGGGCAGGGCGAAGTGTTCCAGGGCATGTTCGTCCGCGACACCGCTGCGGACGTCATGAAGACGGTCATCGTGCTGGTCAGTGGCCTGAGTCTGCTTTATGGCTGGAGCTACCTGCGCGAACGCAACCTCTACCAGGGCGAGATCGCCGTGCTGATCCTGTTCGCCACCGCGGGCATGATGATCCTGGTATCGGCCGGCACGCTGCTGATGGTGTACCTGGGCCTGGAGCTGCTGGCGCTGTGCTCCTATGCGCTGGTCGCCAGCAATCGTGACAACAAGCTCGCCGCCGAAGCCGGCATGAAATACATCGTGCTGGGTTCGCTGGCCTCGGGCCTGCTGCTGTACGGCATGTCGCTGGTCTATGGCGCCACCGGCACGCTGCATCTGGACGTGATCCATGCCTCCATTGCGCAGTCCGACGAGCGCTTGTTGCTGCTCACCGGTGCGCTGTTCATGGTGGCCGGCGTGGCCTTCAAGCTCGGCGCGGCACCGTTCCACATGTGGCTGCCTGACGTCTACCAGGGCGCACCGGCACCGATCGCGCTGTTCATCAGTTCGGCACCGAAGCTGGCCGCGTTCGGCATGGCCTACCGCCTGCTGGAAGCCGGGGTCGGCCCGCTGTCGACCGAACTGCAGTACGTGCTGGCCGGCCTGGCGGCGCTGTCGCTGATCGTCGGTAACCTGATGGCGATCGCGCAGACCAACCTGAAGCGCATGCTCGGCTATTCGACCGTGTCGCATATCGGCTTTCTGCTGATGGGCATCGCCGGTGGCGGTGAGCAGGGCTATTCGGCGGCAATGTTCTACGCCATCACCTATGCGCTGATGTCCACCGCCGCGTTCGGTGTGATCATCGCGCTGTCGCGTGCCGGCTTCGAGGCCGAGAGCATCGACGACTTCAAGGGCCTGAACGCGCGCAACCCGTGGATGGCGGGGCTGATGTTGTGTGCGATGTTCTCGTTGGCCGGTATTCCGCCATTCCTCGGCTTCTGGGCCAAGCTGTCGGTGCTGGGTGCGGCGGTCAACGGTGGTCTGCTGTGGCTGGTGATCCTCGGCGTCATCAGCGCAGTGGTCGGCTGCTTCTACTATCTGCGCGTGGTCAAGGTGATGTATTTCGACGAGCCGGTCGGTGAGCCGCTGCCGCGTCACAACGACCGTATCCTGGGTATCGTGCTGGGCGTGAACTCGCTGGTGCTGCTGCTGCTGCCGGTAGGCTTGGGGCCGATCATGGAGTGGATGCGCAATTCTTTTGCACATTTGTCCTGAAACAGGATACAAAACGGCGCAAAGTGTGTAGTATGTGCGACCTGAGTTGAGTGCAATACCGGTTCGCCGGTTTTGCAGGAGTCGCCAAAGTGCGGCTCGACCGGAAGAATTATTCCGGGCCTTTCCGGAGACGGGACGGCAAGAAGTAAATCAAGGCTTGCATTATTTTCTTGGTTACTTCATAATTCCGCTTCTGATGCGGGGTGGAGCAGTCTGGCAGCTCGTCGGGCTCATAACCCGAAGGTCGCAGGTTCAAATCCTGCCCCCGCTACCAGCTTCGGTCTTTAGCAGCACAGTCGTGTTGATGAGGCAAAAGTTGGGCTCGCAGGAACGCTTGCTTCCGTTCCTGCAACCGGAATCCAGTCATCGGATTCATATCGGACAAAGGGCCCAGTCGGGCCCTTTGTTGTTTCCGCAATATGGAAACCCGGCCGGGTGAAGCCGCACTCTTAAACTTCTATGAATCAAGGCGGGCTGTGAGCGACAAGGCTAGTGAAATCGCGAATCTGCTGAGCCCCACCGTGCAGGCGTTGGGGCTCGAGTTGCTTGGTGCTGAATATCTGCCGGCTCCGGGTGGTGCGACATTGCGTCTGTATATCGATGTGCCGCTGTCCGAGCAGCCTGCGCGCATGGTCAATATCGATGACTGCGAACGGGTGAGCCGCGAAGTCTCGGCACAGCTGGACGTCGAAGATCCGATCAGTGGCAATTACACGCTGGAAGTGTCGTCTCCGGGTGTGGATCGCCCGTTGTTCACGCTGGAACAGTTCGAGCGTGCCATCGGCGAGTCGGCCAAGGTCGGCCTGAAGCTGCCGCAGGAAAAGCGGCGCCGGCTGCAGGGCGAGATCGCCGCGGTCGATGCGCAGGAAGGCACGGTGACGTTTGTTGTCGATGGCAAGCCGTTTGTCGCCGCCTTCGACAACATCGACAAGGCGCGCATCATTCCGGACTGGGCCGCGCTTGGCCTGGCTCCCACCAAACCGACCGGTCCGGCGCCCAAGCAGGGTGGCAAGGCCAAAAACAAATCCAACAACGAAACGGCGGCGGACAAGCCGCGCGCGGAGTGAGTCGATGAGCAAGGAACTTTTGCTGGTAGTTGATGCAGTCGCCAATGAAAAGGGCGTGCCGCGTGAAGTGATTTTCGATGCGATCGAAGCGGCGCTCGCATCTGCTGCGAAGAAGCGTTATGTCGACCAGGACGTGCTGACGCGCGTGTCGATCGACCACAAGGACGGCACCTATGAAACCTTCCGCCGCTGGGAAGTGGTGGCCGATGACGTGGTGATGGAGTCCCCGGACCGCCAGCTCCGCATGATGGACGCGGTCGACGAGGCCGATGACGTCGAGATCGGCGACTACATCGAAGAACAGATCGAGAACCCGGATTTCGGGCGCATTGCCGCGCAGGCTGCCAAGCAGGTGATCGTGCAGCGCGTGCGCGAGGCCGAGCGCCAGCAGGTGGTCGATGCGTGGAAGGACCGCGTGGGCGAACTGGTCACCGGTGTGGTCAAGCGTGCCGAGCGCGGCAACATCTATGTCGACCTGGGCGGCAACGCCGAGGCGTTCATTTCCAAGGACAAGGGTATTCCGCGCGATGTGCTGCGCGCCGGCGACCGCGTGCGCGGCTATCTGGCCGAAGTGCGCTCGGAGCCGCGTGGCCCGCAGCTGTTCATCAGCCGCGCTGCGCCGGAGTTCATGATCGAGCTGTTCAAGCTGGAAGTGCCGGAAGTCGGCCAGGGTCTGGTCGAGATCAAGGCCTGTGCGCGTGACCCGGGCGACCGCGCCAAGATCGCCGTGCTGGCCCACGACACCCGCACCGATCCGATCGGCGCCTGCATCGGCATGCGCGGTTCGCGCGTGCAGGCGGTGTCCAACGAGCTCAACGGTGAGCGCGTGGATATCGTGCTGTGGAATGAAAGCCCGGCCAACTTCGTCATCAACGCGATGGCGCCGGCAGAAGTGCAGTCGATCATCGTCGATGAGGAAAAGCATTCGATGGACCTGGCGGTGGCTGAAGACCGCCTGGCCCAGGCCATCGGCAAGGGCGGCCAGAACGTGCGCCTGGCCAGCCGTCTGACCGGTTGGCAGCTGAACGTGATGACCCAGGACCAGGTCACCGCCAAGTCCGAGGCCGAGCAGGCCGTGGCCCGCCAGCTGTTCATGGACAAGCTGGAAGTGGACGAGGAAATCGCCGGCATCCTGGTCAGCGAAGGCTTCAACACCGTCGAGGAAATCGCCTACGTCCCGGTGGGCGAGTTGCTGGCGGTGGAAGGCTTTGACGAGGGCATCGTCGAGGAACTGCGCGCCCGTGCGCGCGATGCGCTGCTCAATGAAGCGCTGGCGGTGGAAGAGGGTGCAGAGAGCGGCGTGCCGGCCGAAGACCTGCTTGCCCTGGAAGGCATGGATGAAGCCACCGCGTATGCGCTGGCCGGCAATGGCGTGTGTACAAGTGAGGATCTGTCGGACCTGGCTGCTGACGAGATCCTGGAATTCGGCATCGAGGGTATGGATCTGGAGCGCGCCGCGGCGTTGGTCCTGGCAGCCCGCGCCGAGGAGATCGCCCGCCTGGAGCGTGGCGAATGAGCCAGCGATGAACAGTGCCCTGATCCGCTCAGGGCGTAGACTCTGCGCTGCCTTCGTTCGTGACGAGGGGGCGCCAACAAGATCATAGGATCCGAATGTCGCAGCAAACCACCATCCGCAAGCTCGCCGAACTGGTCAATACGCCGGTTGAGAAACTGCTGGAGCAGCTGGCACAGGCCGGCATGAAGTTCAGCGGTCCCGACCAGGTCGTGACCAGCGCCGAAAAAGTGAAACTGCTTGGCTTCCTGCGCCGCTCCCACGGCAAGGACGAGCCAGCGGCAGAAGTTGCCGAAGCGGCGCCGAAGCGAATCGTCCTGAACCGCCGCAAGGTGCAGGAAGTGACGGTCAACGCCGGCCGCAACAAGACCACGGTCAATGTCGAGGTGCGGCAGAAGCGCAGCTACGTCAAGCCGGACGGTGGCAAGGCGGCGATGACGCCGGACGAGGAGCGCGCCGATATCCTGCGCAAGCTGGAGGAGTCGCGGCAGCGCAACCTTGAAGAGCAGCGCATGCTGGCCGAGAAGGACCGTCAGCGTGACGAGGAAATGGTGCGGCAGAAGGAAGCTGCCGAAGAGGCCGAGCGCAAGGCAGCCGAAGAGGCCGCCGCGGAAGCAGCGCGGGCGGCAGAAGCCCAGAAGGCACCGCCGGTCAGGCAGCGGATCGTCGAGACGCTGGAGAAGCCCGAGCGCAAGACCCCGACGCAGCGTGCTGCGGCGGCAACGCCGGCACCCGCGCGCGAGGAGCGCGGCGGAGCGGCGGCCAAGGCCGGCAACAAGTCGCGTGGCTCCGAGGGTGAGGGCGGCAACCGCTTCGGTGGCCAGCTGCACCTGTCTGCCGCCGACCGTGCGCGCCGGGGCAACAGCAACAATTCGCGTGGTCGTCCGGGTGCCCGTGCACCGCACGGCCGTCGTGGCCAGGACCAGTCGCGTAGCGGCAGTGGCAGCCACGCCTTCGAGCGGCCGGTCGCTCCGGTGGTGCGTGAAGTCGCCATCGGCGACACCATCACCGTGGCCGATCTGGCGCAGAAGATGGCGCTGAAGGGCGGCGAGGTGGTCAAGGCGCTGTTCAAGATGGGCGTGATGGCGACCATCACCCAGAGCATCGATCACGACACCGCGGCGCTGGTGACCGAAGAACTGGGCCACACCGTGGTGCGTGCCAACAGCAATGACGCTGAAGACGCGCTGCTGGCAATCGCCGATGCCGACCAGGGTGAGGCGGTGGCACGTCCGCCGGTGGTCACCATCATGGGGCACGTCGACCATGGCAAGACCTCGCTGCTGGATTACATCCGTCGCACCAAGATCGCCACGGGTGAAGCCGGTGGTATCACCCAGCACATCGGTGCCTACCATGTGACCACGCCCAAGGGCGTGATCAGCTTCCTCGACACCCCCGGCCATGCCGCGTTCTCGTCGATGCGTGCCCGTGGCGCGCAGCTGACCGACGTGGTGGTGGTGGTGGTGGCGGCCGATGACGGTGTCATGCCGCAGACCAAGGAAGCCATCCAGCACGCCCGTTCGGCCAATGCGCCGATCGTGGTGGCGATCAACAAGATCGACAAATCCACTGCCGATCCGATGCGCGTCAAGAACGAATTGCTGGCCGAGCAGGTCGTTGCCGAAGAGTTCGGTGGCGATGTGCAGATGGTGGAGATCTCCGCCAAGACCGGTCTGGGCATCGACGACCTGCTGGATGCGATTTCGCTGCAGGCCGAAGTGCTTGAACTCAAGGCGGTGGCCGAAGGCCGCGCCAGCGGCGTGGTGATCGAATCGTCACTGGACAAGGGCCGTGGCCCGGTGGCGACTGTGCTGGTACAGCAGGGCCAACTCAAGAAGGGCGACTATCTGGTGTGCGGTATCCAGTATGGCCGTGTACGTGCCCTGTTCGACGAGACCGGCAGCCAGGTGGACGGTGCCGGCCCGTCGATCCCGGTGCAGGTGCTGGGTCTGTCCGGCGTGCCGGAAGCCGGTGACGATTTCGTCGTCGTGGAAGACGAGCGTCTGGCCAAGGAAGTCGCGCAGGCGCGTGAAACCAAGCGGCGCGAGTCGCGTCTGGTGGCCACCGCGGGCAGCCGCATGGAAGACATCATGGCGCAGCTGGGCAAGGGCGAAGGCCAGCAGGTGCTGAACCTGTTGATCAAGGCCGACGTCCAGGGTTCGGTGCAGGCACTGAGCCAGTCGCTGGTAGGCCTGTCCAACGACGAGATCCGCATCAACGTGATCCACTCCGGCGTGGGCGGCATCACCGAATCGGACGCCAACTCGGCGGCGGCCTCCAAGGCCACCGTGATCGGCTTCAACGTGCGCGCGGATGCATCGGCGCGTCGCATCATCGAAACCCACGGCGTGGACCTGCGTTACTTCTCGATCATCTATGACGTGATCGACCAGGTGAAGCAGGTGGCCTCCGGCCTGCTGGGCGTGGAGATCCGTGAAGAGATCATCGGTATCGCCGAGGTCCGCGACGTTTTCCGCAGCTCCAAGCTGGGTGCCATTGCCGGCTGTATGGTGGTCGAGGGTGTGGTCAAGCGGAACAAGCCGATCCGCGTGCTGCGTGATAGCGTGGTGGTGTTCGAGGGCGAGCTGGAATCGCTGCGTCGCTTCAAGGAAAACGTCGAGGAAGTCCGCAACGGTACCGAGTGCGGTATCGGCGTGAAGGCCTACAACGACGTCAAGGCTGGCGATCAGATCGAGTGCTTCGAGCGTATCGAAGTGGCGCGTACGCTGTAATCGTCACAACAGCCGGCCCGCACCGCAGCGGGCCGGCCGATTTTCTCCGTATCGAACCAGAAGAGCTGACAAGTGCCCAAGACTTTCCACCGTACCGACCGTGTTTCCGCACAGATCCGTCGCGATCTGGGCACTTTGGTGCATGCCATCGTGCGCGAGCACGGGCTGCCATCGGTCAGCGTTTCCGATGTGGAAGTCACCCGTGACATGGCCCATGCCAAGGTGTTCGTGACGGCGCTGATGCCGGAACGTTCAGCCGAGGCGGTCCAGGGACTGCGTGAGCTGGCGGGCGAACTGCGCACCGGTCTGGCGCGGGCGATGAAGCTGCGGCACGTTCCGGAGCTGCATTTCCATTACGACGATTCGGTGGATCGCGGCGAGCGGATCGACAATCTCCTGCGCAGTCTTCCCGATACGCTGGCGGCGCAGTCGTCCGCCCCGGACGAAGACGAATAAGTCCGAGACAGCCCGCAAGGGCTGTTCTTTTATCTGCCTTCCGGGCGGCGCACCGCCGTCGGGCGGGCGCTGTTTTCAACAGCGCGTGTGGCCGCGCCATCCGCGCAGATCCGACCCCCAGGTGGTGCATGCGTCCTCGAATCCAATTCCGTCGTCTGGACGGTATCGTGCTGCTCGACAAGCCCGCGGGCATGAGCTCCAACACCGCGTTGCAGGTGGCCCGGCGCCTCTTCCGCGCGGAGAAAGGCGGTCATACCGGCAGCCTGGATCCGCTCGCCACCGGCCTGCTGCCGCTGTGTTTCGGCGAGGCGACCAAAATCGCAGGCCTGCTGCTGGGCTCGGCCAAGGCCTATGACGCGGACATCGTGCTGGGCGTGACCACCGACACCGATGATGCCGATGGCGTGGAGTTGTTGCGACGCCCGGTGCCGGACATTGCCGAGGCGACCCTGTCCATGGCGCTGGCATCGCTGACCGGCCATATCCGCCAGCGTGCCCCGATCTATTCGGCGCTCAAACAGGGCGGTGAGCCGTTATATGCCAAGGCCCGCCGGGGGGAGGTGATCGAGGCCCCGGAGCGCGAGGTGCACGTGCAGGCGATCGAGGTGCTTGTGCGCGATGGCGAGCGTCTGTCGCTGCGGGTCACCTGCGGCTCGGGCACCTACATCCGCGCCCTGGCACGGGATCTGGGCGAACTGCTGCGCTGCGGCGCGCACATTACCGGGTTGCGCCGGCTGTGGGTGGAGCCTTTTCTGGCGCCGCGCATGATCGGGCTGGATGCGCTGCGGACGCTGGCCGAAAGTGGTGACGAAGCCGAATTGATGGAATGGCTGCTGCCGGTGGATGCGGGGCTGAGCCACTTCCCGCGGATCGAACTTGATGCTGAACAGGTGCGGCGCGTTCGCATGGGGCAGCGTCTGCGCGATCCGGCCTGGCCGGAAGGGCTGGCCGCGCTGTTCGAGCGTGATGGTGGGGCGGTGGGGCTGGCGCAGGTGGAGGCGGGCGGGCGTTTGTCGCCGCAGCGCCTGTTCAACCTGTGAACGGTTTGCCGCATGTCCGGTCATGCGCCTTGTGAGCGGGAGCCGGGATCGTTACAATTTTGCGGCCCTTGATAGGGCACCGTCTGCCGTCGGCAGGCGGATTCCTGAAACGGCGAGCTGCGCGGTGCGTCAACAGAACGTTCCTGCGGGCCACGCATCCATGAGAAAAAGAAATGTCGATCGACACCCAGAAGGTTATTGAAGCCAACGCGCGCGGCGCCAACGACACCGGCTCGCCGGAAGTCCAGGTCGCCCTGCTGACCGCCCGCATCGAACTGCTGACCGGCCACTTCAAGGAACACAAGAAGGACCACCACAGCCGTCGCGGCCTGCTGCAGATGGTCAACCGCCGCCGCAGCCTGCTGGACTACCTGAAGAAGAAGGACGTCGAGCGTTACAAGGCCCTGATTGAAAAGCTCGGCCTGCGTCGCTAAGAACTCCACCGGCCGCGGCGCAGCGATGCGCCGCGGTTTTGCTTTTACCGTTTCAAATTGCAGTAGAGCGGTCGGAACCGTCCGGCCAACCATCGCTGGCAAGGGTCGGCGGCGGTCCATCTGAAGAAAGCATCATCCAAGGACACCCCCCGTGGCAAAAATCACCAAAACCTTCCAGTACGGCAAACACACCGTCACGCTTGAGACGGGCGAAATCGCCCGCCAGGCCGGCGGCGCCGTCATCGTCAAGATGGACGACACCGTGCTGCTGGTCACTGCCGTCGCCGCCAAGAGCGCGCGCGAAGGCCAGGACTTCTTCCCGCTGACCGTCGATTACCAGGAAAAGTTCTACGCCGGTGGGCGTATCCCGGGTGGCTTCTTCAAGCGCGAAGGCCGCGCGACCGAGAAGGAAACACTGATTTCGCGCCTGATCGACCGTCCGATCCGTCCGCTGTTCCCGGAAGACTACAAGAACGAAGTGCAGATCATCGCCACGGTGATGTCGCTGAACCCGGAAGTGGACGGCGATATCGCCGCGCTGATCGGTGCTTCGGCCGCCCTGTCGCTGGCCGGCACGCCGTTCAAGGGCCCGATCGGTGCCGCCAAGGTGGGTTACAAGGATGGCGAGTACATCCTCAACCCGACCGTGTCCGAACTGAAGGAATCGCAGCTGGAGCTGGTGGTCGCCGGTACCGCCAATGCCGTGCTGATGGTGGAATCGGAAGCCGCACTGCTGTCCGAGGACGTGATGCTGGGCGCCGTGACCTTCGGTCACCGCGAGCTGCAGAAGGTCATCAACGCGATCAACGAGCTGACCGTGGAAGCCGGCACCAAGCCGAGCGACTGGGTGGCCCCGGCCAAGAACGAGGTGCTGATTTCGGCGCTGAAGGAAGCCGTCGGCGGCAAGCTGGCCGAAGCCTTCCAGGTGCGCGACAAGCTGCAGCGCCGCGACGCCATCGCCGCGATCAAGAAGGACGTGCTGGAATCGCTGGCCGGTCGTGCCGAGAGCGAGGGCTGGAGTGTCGCCGAGCTGGCCAAGGAATTCGGCGAGCTGGAATACCACACCATGCGCGACTCGGTGCTGGACACCAAGGTCCGCATCGACGGCCGTGCGCTGGACACCGTCCGCCCGATCGCCGTGAACACCGGCGTGCTGCCGCGTACCCACGGTTCGGCGCTGTTCACCCGTGGCGAGACCCAGGCCATCGTGACCATCACCCTGGGCACCGCCCGTGACGGCCAGGTCATCGACGCCGTTGCCGGCGAGTACAAGGAAAACTTCCTGTTCCATTACAACTTCCCGCCCTATTCGGTCGGTGAGTGCGGCCGTTTCGGCGCGCCGAAGCGTCGCGAGATCGGCCACGGCCGTCTGGCCAAGCGTGGCGTGCTGGCGGTGATGCCGTCGCTGGAAGCGTTCCCGTACACCATCCGCGTGGTCTCGGAAATCACCGAATCCAACGGCTCCTCGTCGATGGCCTCGGTCTGCGGCTCGTCGCTGGCGCTGATGGACGCCGGCGTGCCGGTGAAGGCTCCGGTGGCCGGTATCGCCATGGGTCTGGTCAAGGAAGGCGAGCGTTTCGTGGTCCTGTCCGACATCCTGGGTGATGAAGATCACCTGGGCGACATGGACTTCAAGGTGGCCGGTACGTCCGAGGGCATCTCCGCCCTGCAGATGGACATCAAGATCGAAGGCATCACCGAAGAGATCATGAAGCAGGCGTTGCAGCAGGCCAAGGCCGGTCGTCTGCACATCCTGGGCGAAATGGCCAACGGTCTGACCGCGCCGCGTTCGGAGCTGTCCGATTACGCACCGCGTCTGCTGACCATCAAGATCCACCCGGACAAGATCCGCGAAGTGATCGGCAAGGGTGGCTCGACCATCCAGGCCATCACCAAGGAAACCGGCACCCAGATCGATATCCAGGACGATGGCACCATCACCATCGCTTCGGTAAACAACGCCGCCGCGCAGGCTGCCAAGGCCCGCATCGAGCAGATCACTTCGGACGTCGAGCCGGGCCGCATCTACGAAGGCAAGGTCGCCAAGATCATGGACTTCGGTGCGTTCGTGACGATCCTGCCGGGCAAGGACGGTCTGGTCCACGTGTCGCAGATCTCCAGCGATCGCGTCGAGAAGGTCGGCGACGTGCTGAAGGAAGGCGATGTGGTCAAGGTCAAGGTGCTGGAAGTCGACAAGCAGGGCCGTATCCGCCTGTCGATGAAGGCCGTGGAAGAAGGCGAGGGCACCCCGGCCGAATAAGGTCGCGGAGTTGCGCTGAGAGAAAAGCGGGCCTTGCGCCCGCTTTTCTTTTGTCCGTCACTTTCCTCTTCACCTACCCGCAGGTAGTCGCTTGCCTGATAGCCGCCCGCAGGCAGGGGCGCGAGCATCGTTGACCTCCATCAGGGACGAGGGGATGGCGGTGGGCGTCGTGGCGCGGGGCAGGGCATGGGCGGTGCGGACGCGGCCTGCAGCCGCAGTGGCACCGTTCGGCGTGGCGGTGGCGGCGCTGTTCGTGGCCGGCACCTGTGCCGCGCTGTACGCACCGTGGCTGTTGCCGGACGCATTTCGGCAGTGCTGCTTGCCGCCGGCATCGTTGGCTGGTGGTGGGGAGGCATGTGGCGCTGCGTGGGCGCATTGTTGGCCGGCGCGGGCTGGGCGGCGCTGCACGCGGGCTGGGTGCTGGGTGGCCAACTGCCGCCTGCGCTGGAAGGACAGGCGCTGCAGGTGAGCGGGGTGGTCGCCGGTCTGCCCGATGCCGAGGCACGCCGTACCCGTTTCCAGCTGCGGGTGGACGCCGATGCCACTCAGGTGCCGGCCCTGCAGGGGCGTCTGCTGCAACTGGCCTGGTATGACGATTTCGGGGCGACCGGGATCGGGCCACGCCATGCGCTTAAAGCCGGCAGTCGCTGGCAGTTCCAAGTGAAGCTGCGGGCGCCACGTGGCCTGCAGAATCCCGGTGGTTTTGACGCCGAGCGACATGCGCTGGCCCGGCGTCTGGTTGCGACCGGACTGGTCAGGCCGGGAACGGAGCAGGCGCTGATGCCGCCACGCGGCATCGATGCGTGGCGCGAGCGGATGGCGACGCGGATCGACGCGGCGGTGGTTTCGCATTCCTCACGCTATGTACGGGCATTGGCACTGGGCGATACGCGGGCATTGGCGGATGGCGACTGGCACATATTGCGGGCGACAGGCTTGACCCACCTGATCGCCATTTCCGGTTTCCACGTCGGAATGGTTGCCGGCTGCGTCGGGTTGTTGGCCGCGCTGCTCTGGAGGATGGCGCCGTGGTTGGGACGTGTCCTGCCGCGACCGCAGGCGGCGGCATTGGCAGCGTTGGCCGGTGCTGTGGGTTACGCGGCGGTGGCGGGATTTTCCCTGCCGACGGTGCGCACGGTGCTGATGATCGCGGTGGTGGTGGCGGCACGCGGGTGGCGAAGGCCGCTCGACCTGCCCGGCTCGCTGGCGCTTGCGGGGCTGGCGGTCTTGCTGTGGGATCCGCTGTCGATCCTGATGGCGGGGTTCTGGCTGAGTTTCGCCGGCGTGGCCTGGTTGCTGTGGTGCCTGCCCGAACGCCAGCACTGGTTCCGTGGATTCCTTGCGGCGCAGTGGGTGGCCACGCTCGGGCTGCTGCCGTTGACGGTGATGCTGTTCGGCCAGGCTTCCGCTGCCGGTCCGCTGGCCAATCTGCTGGCGATCCCCTGGTGGACGCTGGTGGTGGTGCCGCTGGCCTTGCTCGGTACGGCCCTGGAAGCGCTGCTGCCCGGGGCCGGTGGCTGGGCCTGGCAGTTGTCGGCCGCCTGCTTCGATCTGAGCTGGCCGCTGTTTTCATGGTTGTCCGGCAGCCGCTTCGCGCTGTGGTGGCTGCCGGAGGCGGGGCCATTTGCATTGCCGCTGGCGCTGGCCGGGGCGTTGTGGCTGTTGCTGCCCAACGGTGTGCCGGGCAAGGGGATGGCGCTGCTGCTGTGGCTGCCACTGTTGTGGCCGTCCCGCGAGCTGCCGGCAGAAGGCGAGTTCGAGTTGCAGGTGTTCGATGTCGGGCAGGGGCTGTCGGTGCTGGTGCGGACTGCACGGCACAGCCTGCTCTACGACACCGGCCCGGCGGTCCGGGATGGTTTCGATGCCGGCGAGCGGGTGGTGGTGCCGGGACTGCGGGCACTGGGTGTCGCATATCTGGATGCGGGCGTCATCAGCCATGGCGATGCGGATCATGCCGGTGGCCTGGAGGCGGTCCGCGCGGGGGTGCCGGTTGCGCGCTGGCAGGTGCCGCCCGGATGGACCCTGGAGGGGGCTACGTCCTGTGTGGCCGGGCAGCGCTGGCGCTGGGATGGTGTCGAGTTCGAATTCCTGCATCCGACACCCGGCTTCCCCTACCTGGGCAATGAATCCAGCTGCGTGCTGCGGGTGGGCTCGGCCCATGGTGTGGCCTTGCTGACCGGCGATATCGGCGAAGTGATCGAGCGGCGACTGGTCCGCTCCACGCCGGCGCTGCTCAAGGCCGATGTGGTGCTGGCACCGCACCATGGCAGTGGCGGCTCCTCGCAGGCTTCCTTCATCGCCGCCACGCAGGCGCGGCTGGTGCTGGTTTCGGCCGGGCATGGCAACCGCTTCGGGCATCCGCGTGCGGAAGTCGTGGAGCGCTGGCAGCGTGCCGGCGCCGAAGTGCTGCAGACCGGCAGCAGCGGCGCGGTGCGGGTATGGCTTGGGAAGGCCGGCCTGCAACTGCGTGAGCGGCGCACCTGGCGGCCACGTATATGGGATGCCGCGGAGCGGACGCGGGCGGCTGCTATCCTATCGCCGATCGAACAGGCGGCCGTGGTGCCGGAGGGTTGAAACGTGTGGGAACTGGTCAAGGCCGGCGGTTGGCCGATGGTGCCGCTGCTGCTGTTGGGTGTGCTGGCTTTGGCGATTGTCCTGGAGCGTTTCTGGACGCTGCGGCGCAACGAGGTGTTGCCGCCGGGGCTGGGGCAGGAAGTCCGCAACTGGGCCGCGCGCGGCAAGCTGGATGCTTCGCATATCCAGTCGCTGCGGGCCAACTCGCCGCTGGGCGAACTGCTGGCCACCGCGCTGGAGGCCCGCAACCGTCCGCGTGAGCAGATGCGCGAACGTATCGAGGACACCGGACGCCACCTGGTGCACCGGATGGGCCGCTTCCTCAACGCGCTGGGCACGATCGCCTCGGCCGGGCCGCTGCTGGGCCTGCTGGGGACGGTGATCGGCATGATCCAGATGTTCCTGGGCATCCTCGACCACGGCGTGGGTGATGTGAACCAGCTCGCCGGCGGTATCGGCAAAGCGCTGGTCTGCACTGCCACCGGCATGATCGTGGCGATTCCCGCGCTGATGTTCCACCGTCATTTCCGCAGCGTCATCGATGGCTATGTGATCGAGATGGAGAAGGAGGCCTCGGCGCTGCTGGATTCGCTCGATGGCCGTCCGGCGGTGCTGGCTGCCGGCAAGGCGGTGGGCGGCAAGCAGCCGGCGGCAATGGAAAAGGCCTGAGCCGATGCGTATACGCGACAACCGTGCGCAGGATGAGCCGCATATCGATCTGGTTCCGCTGATCGACGTGATCCTGGTGCTGATCATCTTCTTCGTGATCACCACCACCTTCGATGCACGCTCGACCTTGCAGGTGCAGCTGCCGACCGCCAGCGACCAGAAGAGTGCCGAGCCACCGCGTTCACTGAGCGTGCTGGTCAACGCTGATGGCCGTTATTTCGTCAACGACCAGGAAGTGCTGCGCACGGACGTGGAGTCGGTCAAGCAGACGATTGCCCAGGTGGCCGGTGATGATCGCGAGCAGACGGTATTGCTGCGTGCCGATGCGCGCACGCCCTACCAGGCGGTGGTGACGGTGCAGGATGCCCTCGGGCAGCTGGGCTTCCGCCGCATCGCCATCGCCACCGCGCCGGAAACCGGCCAATGAGCGTGGAAAGCACCGCGTGGCAGACCTACAAGCGGTTGCTCGGCTTCGCGCGGCCCTATCGTGGCCTGCTGCTGCTGGCCGGGGTGGGCATGCTGATCGAGGCGGCGGCGGGCAGCTATTTCGCGCTGATGATGAAGCCGATCACCAACAGCCTGGTGAACCCGGCCGACATCAACCTCTTGATGCCCCTGACCATCGTCGGCCTGTTCGTGTTGCGTGGTATTGCCGGTTACCTGACCGACATCGGCATGGGCAAGGCCGCGCGCAGCATCGCCCGCGACATGCGGGTGCGGGTGCTGGCCAAATACCTGCGGCTGCCCGGCCAGCGCTTTGATGTCGAACCGGTGCCATCGATGCTGGTGCGGCTGGGGTCGGACAGCGACCAGGTGGCGCAGGCCGCGGTCGATGCGATGAAAGTGGTGTTGCAGCAGTCGTTGCAGGCACTGGGGCTGCTGCTGGTGATGCTGTACCTGAGCTGGCAGGTCACGCTGACGATCTTCGTGCTGGCGCCACCGCTGGCCTGGGTGATGAACAAGGTGGCCAAGCGTTACCGGCGCATCAGCCACCGTATCCAGGAAAGCGGTGCGGAGCTGCTGCAGGCCGCGGACCAGACCCTGTCCAGCCAGCAGGAAGTGAAGGTCTACGGCGCGCAGGACAGTGAGCTGGGGCGCTACACGTCACTGGCCGATACCAACCTGAAGCTGGCGATGAAGGTGGAGGCCACGCGCAGCATCTCCTCGGCGATGGTGCAGCTGATCGGTGCCATCGGGCTGGCGGCGCTGCTGCTGATCGCCAGTTACGAAGCTGCCGCCGGGCGCCTGACCGCCGGTGATTTTGTCGGCCTGATGGTGGCGATGATCGGCATCATCCCCGCGCTCAAGCAGCTGACCAATGTGCAGAACATGACCCAGCGCGGCATCGCCTCGGCCCAGCGCCTGTTCACCGTACTGGATGCGGACGACGAGCCCGACCACGGCACGGTGCCGTTGCAGCGTGCCAGTGGTTTGCTGGAGTTCCGCCAGGTCACGGCCCGTTATCCGGGGCAGGAGAGGCCGGCGCTGGAGGACATCAGTTTTGTCGCGCGTCCGGGCACGGTCACCGCCATCGTCGGCCGTTCCGGCAGCGGCAAGTCGACGCTGATCAAGCTGATTCCGCGTTTCTACGAGATCGAGGCCGGGCAGATCCTGCTCGATGGGCACTCGTTGAACGACTACAAGCTGGCGGACCTGCGCCGGCAGATCGCCTTCGTGGGGCAACAGGTCACGTTGTTCAACGGCAGCGTCGCGCAGAACGTGGCCTACGGCGAGCTCAGCGGGCGCAGTGCCGGTGAACTGGACAAGGCCATCGCCGGTGCCAATGCGCTGGAATTTGTCGCGCAGATGCCCCAGGGCCTGCAGGCGCAGGTGGGGGCCAAGGGTGGCAAGCTGTCCGGCGGCCAGCGCCAGCGCCTGGCCATCGCCCGGGCGATGCTCAAGGACGCGCCGATCCTGATCCTGGATGAGGCCACTGCGGCGCTGGACAATGAATCCGAGCGGCTGGTGCAGGACGCGCTGCAGAAGCTGATGCCCGACCGCACCACGCTGGTGATCGCACATCGCCTGTCCACCATCGAGCATGCCGACCAGGTACTGGTGATGGACCAGGGGCGCATCGTCGAACGGGGCACCCACCAGCAGCTGCTGGAACTGGGCGGCCTGTATGAGCACCTGTACCGCATGCAGTTCCGGGAACGGCAGGACTGATGGCAAAGCAAGGTCCACAGACACCGGCGTACTGGTACGACGGAGGAAACGTGCCGGTGCCCGCACGCGTGCTGGCGCTGCTCTATGGGGCGCTCGCCGGGATGCGGCGCGGGCTGTACCGTCGCGGCATATTGCGCAGCCGGCAGGTGCCGGTCCCCGTGATCGTGGTAGGCAACATCACCGCTGGCGGCACCGGCAAGACGCCGTTGACCATCGAGCTGGTGACACGCCTGCGTGAAGCCGGCTGGAAGCCGGGCGTGGCGAGTCGCGGTTATGGTCGTGATGATGCCGGTACCGCCCGCTGGGTCACGCCGGACATGTCGCCGGCACTGGCCGGTGACGAGCCGTTGCTGATCGCCTGGAAAACCGGTGTGCCGGTGCGGGTGGATCGCAACCGGGTCGCGGCTGCGCGGGAACTGCTGGCGGCCGGTTGCAATGTGGTCGTCTGTGACGACGGTCTGCAGCACTATCGGCTGGCCCGCGATATCGAGATCGAGGTGGTCGATGCCCAGCGCCGTTATGGCAACGGCCTGCTGCTGCCCGCCGGCCCCTTGCGTGAGCCGGTGGCGCGCGCGGCCAACTGCGACTTCCGCGTGGTGAACCTGGGGCAAGCCAGTGATGCGGGCGCTGAAACGTCCACTTCAGGCTTCGGCGAATGGGCGATGCGGCTGCGCATCGACTCGGCGCGTCCGCTCAAGGGCGGGCGCAACCGGAGCTTGCAGAGCTTTTCCGGGCAGCGCGTGCATGCGGTGGCGGGCATCGCCCATCCCCAGCGCTTCTTCCAGATGCTGCGTGCGCGCGGCATCGGCGTGGTGCCGCATGCCTTCGCCGACCATCACCGCTATCAGCCAGCGGATCTTTCTTTCGGCAGTGAGCTGCCGGTTTTGATGACCGAAAAAGATGCGGTGAAGTGCCAGTCGCTGGCGACGGACTGGCACTATGCGGTGCCGTTGCAGGCCGAATTGCCGGCCGCCTTCTGGGTGGCGTTGCTGGACCGGCTGGGAAAGCTGGCCCGCGGGTGATTCGCTGATGGCGGCTGTCGTGCAGTCAGGCTCCGCGCCGCGTGTGCGGTAGGGATGGATTGCCGGCGCTCACCGCCGGCCAAGGAGTGAACATGGATTCGATACCCGATTTTGTCGTCGCCATTCCGGCGCGTTACGCCTCCACCCGGTTGCCGGGCAAACCGCTGGCATTGCTGGCCGGTGAGCCGATGGTGCTGCACGTGGCCCGGCGTGCGCTGGCCGCCGGCGCGCGCGAGGTGTGGGTCGCCACTGATGATCCGCGTATCGCCCGCGTGCTGGAAGATGTGGCGGGTATCCGTGTGGCGATGACCGGTGCCGGTCATGCGTCGGGCACCGACCGTCTGGCCGAATGCGCGCGCCACGCCGGCTGGGGCGACGATGTGATCGTGGTGAACCTGCAAGGTGATGAGCCGTTCGCACCTGCCAGCGGTATCCGTGCAGTGGCGGCGGCGCTGGCCGGCAGCGGTGCGCCGATGGCGACCCTGGCCACACCGGTGGAGGATGCGGCCGCGCTGTTCGATCCGAACGTGGTGAAGCTGGTGCGTACCGCCGGGGGAGATGCGCTGTACTTCAGCCGGGCGCCGATTCCGTGGCATCGCGATGCGTTCGCACACTCCACTGCGCGCCTGCCGGCCGGGGAGTGGCTGCGCCATATCGGCATCTATGGTTATCGCGCGGGGTTTCTCCAGCAGTTCGCGGCGATGCCGGCGGGCCGGCTGGAGCAGATCGAGTCACTGGAGCAGTTGCGTGTGCTCGAGGCCGGTTTCCGCATTTCGGTGGCACTGTCGCCGGCGCCGTTCCCGCCGGGCATCGATACTCCTGAAGACCTTGAGCGTGCCGATGCGCTGATGAGGGCA
Organism: Stenotrophomonas sp. JC08; assembly: GCF_052180205.1. Classification (NCBI taxonomy): domain Bacteria; kingdom Pseudomonadati; phylum Pseudomonadota; class Gammaproteobacteria; order Lysobacterales; family Lysobacteraceae; genus Stenotrophomonas; species Stenotrophomonas sp. JC08. The sequence continues at coordinate 1,140,337 of NZ_CP197473.1, forward strand.
CAGGCATGAGGCTGCTGGTGGTGTGCCTGGGGAATATCTGCCGCTCGCCGATGGGCGAGGGGGCATTGCGGCAGCAGATCGCACAGGCCGGCCTGGCGGGGTGGATCGAAGTGGATTCGGCGGGCACTTCCGACTGGCATATCGGCCGTGCGCCGGATCCACGTGCCATCGCCTGTGCCGGACGGCACGGCGCCGATATCAGCGCTCTGAAAGCGCGGCAGCTGCTGCGCGAGGACTTCAGCCATTTCGACCTGATCCTGTGCGCCGATCAGAGCAATCTGGACGATGCGCGCGCCATTGCCCCGGCCGACAGCATCGACAAGGCCGTACTGTGGCTGCCATGGCTGGGGCTGGAAGGGCCGGAATCGGTACCTGATCCGTACTACGGCGACGAGCGTGATTTCGAACACAGCTGGTCGCTGGTGGATGCCGCGGCGCGGGCCACGGTGCAGCGTCTGTCAGCGACGGTGGACTCCGGCATAATCGGCCCATGAACGATCTGTCCGCGATGGAACTGCCCAAGACCGGCATCTGGCTCAACGCCGCTCCTTCAACCTTGCAGGATTACCGTGGGCGACCACTGGTAATGGCTTTCGTCAACGCCGCCTCGGTGTGGTGTTCGCAGCGCCTGGCCGAGATCGCGCAATGGCAGGCGCGTAATCCCGGGCGGCTGCAGCTGCTGGTGATCCATGTGCCGCGCTTTGATTTCGAGCGGGAGCCACAGCCGGCGCTGAAGCTGCTGCGCCGGCACGGGGTGAGTGCGCCGGCCATTCTGGATGCGCAGTGGGAAATCTGGCGCAAGTTCAATGTCGAAGCCTGGCCGACGCTGCTGCTGATCGATGCACAGGGCCAGGAGCGTGAGCGCATCGTCGGCAGCGCGACCGACCTGGAGCGCGCATTGAATGGCCTGTGCGAAGGCCTGATGCGGCCGTTGGACGTGGAGGGCGAGACACGCGAAATCAATGCCGAACCGATCCTGCCATTGCGTTTCCCGGCAGGGCTGGTGGCCACCGATGAGCGTCTGTATGTCGCCGACACCGGCCATCACCGCATTCTGGAGTGCTCACACAACGGGCGCGTGCTGCGCCAGTTCGGTGTGGGTACTGCGGACATGGTGAACGGCTCCGCCGCCGAAGCCGCTTTCAACCGCCCGCAGGGCATGGCGCTGGTGCGTGATGTGCTGTACGTGGCCGACACCGGCAACCATGCGCTGCGCCGGATCAACCTGGTGTCCGGGCAGGTCGATACGCTGTGCGGCACCGGGCGTGCCGGCGACCCGGTGGAAGGCGTGCTGTCGCAGCCCTGGGACAGCCAGTTGAACCATCCGATGGACGTGGTGGTCGCCGACAACCAGGTGCATATCGCCATGGCTGGCGACAACCACATCTGGAGTTATGACCTGGGCAGTCGGGCGCTGCGCTGGCGGGCCGGTGCGGGGGCGAACGAGATCCGTGATGGCAGTGGTCACCTGGCCGCGTTCGCGCAGCCGTGCGGGCTGGTGGCGGTGCAGCAGGTGCTGTACGTCTGTGACGCATTGGGTTCGGCGATCCGCTCCGTGCAGTTGCGTGGTGACCTGGTGCAGACGCTGGTTGGCAAGAGCGTGTGGGAATTCGGCTGCGAAGATGGCGAGCGTACGCAGGCGCGCATGCAGTATCCGCTGGCGCTGGCGCTGGGTGCGGAGTCGCCGCTGCTGTGGATCGCCGATGCCGGCAATGGCAGCCTGCGCACCTTGCGACTGGGGGGCGGCGTGCTTTCCACCGTCGATCTTCCTCGCCGCCTGCATGGCCCGGGCGCGCTGGCGCTTGCCGCAGGTGTGGTATGGATCGCGGAAACCGATGCCCATGCGGTGCTGCGTTTTGATCCGGCCACCGGCGAGCTGAGCGACGTGCCGATCGACGGATGAGTGGCGGGCAGTCCAGCGGTTTCGACGGCAAGGCTTTCGCGGCGGCGTTAAGCACCGCGCCGGGCGTCTACCGCATGTATGCCGAAGACGACACCTTGCTGTATGTCGGCAAGGCCGGCGCGCTTCGCAAGCGCGTGGGCAGCTATTTCAACGGCTCGCCGAAGAACCGGCGGATCATGATGATGCTGTCGCAGGTGGCGCGCATGGACGTCACCGTGACCCGCAACGAAGCCGAAGCGCTGTTGCTGGAAAACCAGCTGATCAAGTCGCTGGCACCGCGCTACAACGTGTCCTTGCGCGATGACAAGACCTATCCGCAGGTACTGCTCACCCGTGAACAGTGGCCGCGGATCGCGCTGCATCGGGGCCCGCGCGCGGTTCCGGGGCGCTACTTCGGGCCGTACCCCAGCGTCGGCGCCGTGCGCGAAACCCTCAATCTGATGCACAAGCTGTTCCGCCTGCGCAATTGCGAGGACAGCGTGTTCCGCAACCGCTCCCGGCCCTGCCTGCAGTACCAGATCGGCCGCTGCAGCGCGCCGTGCGTGGATCTGGTCGCGGCCGAAGAGTATGCCCGTTCGGTTCATCGCGCCGAGCTGTTTCTTGAAGGAAAAAGCGACCTGCTGGCACAGGAGCTGGCGCAGTCGATGCAGGAGGCCAGCGATGCACTGGAGTTCGAGCGGGCCGCTCGACTGCGTGACCTGATCACCTCGCTGCGCAGCATGCAGAACCGGCAGTATGTCGATGGCCGTGCCGCCGATCTGGACGTGCTGGCCTGTGCGATGCAGGGCGCCAGCGCCTGCGTGATGCTGCTGTCGTTCCGTGATGGACGCAATCTGGGAACGCGCGCCTTCTTCCCGCGTACCAACGGCGAGGAAAGTGCCGATGAGGTGCTCGCCGCCTTTGTTTCCCAGTATTACGGTGAGCACGCACCGCCCGCGGAAATCCTGTTGGACCGGGAGATACCCGACGCGGATGTGATCGAAACCGCACTGAGCACCGCGGCCGAGCGCAAGGTAGTGTTGAAGTGGAATGTGCGCGGTGAGCGGGCCGGCTATGTGGAGCTGGCCAACCGCAACGCACAGATCACCCTGGCAAGCGAACTCGACAGTCGTGGCGCGCAACAGGCACGCAGCGATGCGGTAAGGGATCTGCTGGGACTGGCCGAGCCGGTCAAGCGTGTGGAATGTTTCGATATCAGCCACACGATGGGGGAGGCGACGGTGGCCTCCTGCGTGGTATTCGATGCTGCCGGACCGGTGCGTGCGCATTACCGTCGCTTCAACATCAGCGGCATCGAGCCGGGTGATGACTACGCCGCGATGCGCCAGGCGATTGACCGCCGCTTCCGGCGTGCGGTGGCAGAAGGCGGGCCGCTGCCTGACGTGCTGCTGATCGATGGCGGTGCAGGGCAGCTGGCTCAGGCTGCCGCTGCGCTGGTCGAACTCGGTGTTGAGGGGGTGATGCTGGTTGGAGTGGCAAAGGGCGTGGAGCGGCGTGCCGGCCATGAGGCATTGGTCCTGCCCGATGGCCGCGAACTGCGCCCGGGAGCGGCATCGCCGGCGCTGCAGTTCATCCAGCAGGTGCGTGACGAGGCCCACCGTTTTGCGATCACCGGGCATCGCGGACGGAGGCAGAAGGCACGCATGACCAGCAAGCTGGAGGATATTCCGGGCATCGGTCCCCGACGCAGGGCCAGTCTGCTGAAACATTTCGGTGGCCTGGCCGGGCTCAAGGCCGCCGGTGAGGCGGAGATCGCGCGCGTGGAAGGCGTCAGCGCAGCCCTCGCCGCACGGATATACGCTAACCTTCATGGACTGTCGGTTCCGGATTCGGCAGCGGAGTAGAGCTGCAATGAATTTGACTGTACCCACCTGGCTGACGTTGCTGCGGATCCTGATGATCCCGGTGCTGCTGCTGGTGTTCTATCTGCCGTATGGCTGGACCAACTTCGCCGCTGCGGCGATCTTCGGTCTGGCGGCCATCACCGACTGGCTGGATGGCTGGGTGGCGCGCCGCTACCAGATGCATTCGGCATTCGGCGCCTTCCTGGATCCGGTGGCGGACAAGCTGATGGTGGCTGTCGCGCTGTTCCTGATCGTGCAGGGGCACCCGACGCCGTGGATGGCGTTCTGGGCGGCGGTCATTGTCGGCCGTGAGATCGCCGTGTCCGCACTGCGCGAATGGATGGCGGAAATCGGCCAGCGCGCGAAAGTCCGCGTGGCGATGATCGGCAAGATCAAAACCACCGCACAGATGGTCGCCTTGCTGTGCCTGCTGTATTCGGTTTCGCCCAACACCGCCATTGCCGACATCTGGATGGGTGTTCCGGTTTTCCACATCGGTGACTGGATGCTGGCCATTGCCGCGGTACTCACGCTGGTGTCGGCATTGCAGTACCTGCGTGCCGCCTGGCCGAGCCTGCGCGAGGATGAAAAAGCCGCCCGCTCGCAGATGAAAAAAAGTTGAGGAAAGGCGGTTGACACATGCGTGAATGCATGTAGAATTTCGCCTCCCAAGCGGGAATAGCTCAGTTGGTAGAGCGCAACCTTGCCAAGGTTGAGGTCGCGAGTTCGAGTCTCGTTTCCCGCTCCAGTCGAGTATCAGTACGAACTCTATGTTCAGCTGATATCGGCGGGATAGGAGTGAATTCCAGTGTGTCGTGGGCGTTGCCGGTCGCAATGCTTGACTGTTCGGAAAGCACTCCATCTTCTTCCAGTGATGTGAAGAAGAATGTTAAAAAGCTGGCGCAATTGATACGAAGTCTGTACAATAAGCCGGACACAATGCGGGAATAGCTCAGTTGGTAGAGCGCAACCTTGCCAAGGTTGAGGTCGCGAGTTCGAGTCTCGTTTCCCGCTCCAAATTACTGAAAAAACCCCGGCAGCGGGGTTTTTTCATATCATCGGAAGTCGCGACTGTAATCCGGTGATGAAGCGTTTCAAGGCCTGGTAGCAGAGTGGTTATGCAGCGGATTGCAAATCCGCGTACGCCGGTTCGATTCCGACCCAGGCCTCCAATAAGTTATACCGGGATATCCCGGTGCATCATTTGACCCCTGAGAAATCAGGGGTTTTTCTTTGCCTGTTGTCTGGCGATATCCGGATAGACCACTGCAGATCCCAAGAGTCTGCCGGTATGGCTGGTAGCGTGACTTTCCGGCCATGTACCACCGAAACGGATGCCGCCGTTCTGCTTGAGCGGATCTGGCCGCTTTCCCGGCCGGATAAATGCCAGGGCGCATCCGGACTCTGCCCGCTATCCGGCGATATGTTCTGTTGATGAGTCCAGGTGATGGCGAGGTTGTGATGATTGGACGGCTGGCGTCCGGGACGCTGCTACCAGGTGTGCTGCCGCGTTGATGTGTTCGATGCTCCGTGGAGCGCTACAACCCGGTTCGGAAAAAGGCGGTCAGGCGCGGCAGAGGCCGTCCATCTTTTGAACCCTCGGTGTAAACCTCCGCGATCCGCCGGATGACCGTCGATACGGACGGCGGAAGTTGGTTGTATGCGGTGATTCAGATCCCGGCACCGCGGGCCGCGGCAGGGTTCAGCGCGAGTCGGAAGCGGCCGGGCTGGCCAGCGGTGTAGTGGGCCACGCATTGACGATCTTGCAGAACAGGCGTGCTGTCTGCTCGGTGTCGTAGACCGCGCTGTGTGCTTCGTTTGCATCCCACGGAAAGCCGGCGGCCTGTACCGCGCGTGCCAGCACGGTCTGGCCGTAGGCCACGCCGGCGAGGGTCACCGTGTCAAACACGCTGAACGGATGGAACGGATTGCGCTTGTGGCCGCAGCGGGCAACCGTGGCGTTGAGGAAGTTGAGATCGAAATGGGCGTTGTGCCCGACCAGGATCGCGCGCTGGCAGTTGTGCTTTTTCATTGCCGCGCGAACAGGGGCGAATACATGCTCCAGCGCCTCGCGCTCGGGCTTGGCCAGGCGAAACGGGTGGTCGAGCACGATGCCGGTCACTTCCAGTGATTTCGGATCTATTTCGGTGCCTTCTGCCGGGATCACGTGTGCGCTGGCGGTCTGGCCAGGATGAAGCAGGCCGTTTTCGTCGATCTCCAGCGGCACTGCGGCGATTTCCAGCAGGGCGTGCCGGTTCCAGTCGAAGCCACCGGTTTCCACATCCACCACGACCGGCAGGAAGCCGCGGAAGCGCTGTGCCATCGGCGTGAAATGGGGCGCGGAGGAGATGGCGTGTTCATCCTGGGTGGAAGGGGTCATCGGCATGCCACGACTCCGTCCGCCAGTGTGTATACGAGTCTGCCGGCGTACGGCTCCAACCGGATTGAAGCCTCCACGGGAAGGCCGGTTTTGCGACGCTCAAGCCAGGTTGATGGACTCGGATATGACATGCGGGATGTGGAACAAGGCGGCTGGCCAGTGTATCCGACCCGTCCATCGCCCTGCAGGCAATGCGACGATCGCGCCATCGGATTTCCGGACTGTCACCGCTGCCGCAGGGTAATTGTGGGCGTGTGTTCCACGCTGGATAACCGCCAGCCGCTGCCTGCCGGTAGTGACACGTCCGTCCTGAGCGGGGTTGTGGCTTGGGTGTAGAGTTCTGTCCTGTCTTCGGCTTTTGACGGATTTCCGTATGAATACCACTGCTGCTTTCTATCCCGTGGGTACGCCCGGCCAGTCGTGGGGGACGCCGGAACGAGCGCAGTGGCTGGCGCGGCAGACGGTGCAGCGCAGCTACGCCGACGAGGTGGTCAGCAAGATCAATGCGCTGCGCGGGCGTTTCGATGTGTCGCAGCATGGCGAGCTGGACTATCCGGGCGGCCCTTATCCGCTGTTCGCGATCCGCAGCCGCAACTGGGACGATGCGTTGCCAGTGATGCTGGTGACCGGCGGCGTGCATGGCTACGAGACCAGTGGCGTGCAGGGTGCGCTGCAGTTTGTCGATCGCCATGCGGATGATTACGCAGGCAGATGCAATCTGCTGGTTGCACCGTGCGTGAGCCCGTGGGGCTATGAGCGTATCCAGCGCTGGAATGCGATGGCGCTGGACCCGAACCGCTCCTTCGTGACCAACAGCCCGGCGCAGGAATCAGCGGCGCTGATGGCCTTGGTGGCACCGTTGAAGGGTCACTTCCTGATGCATATCGATCTGCACGAGACCACCGACAGCGACGAATCCGAATTCCGTCCGGCGCTGGCCGCGCGCGATGGCCTGCCGTTCGAGCCGGGCGGGATTCCCGACGGCTTCTATCTGTGTGCCGACTCGCTGAACCCGCAGCCAGCGTTCCAGCAGGCGGTGAACGCCGAGGTCGCCAAGGTGACGCATATCGCCCCGGCCGATGCGCAGGGGCAGATCATCGGCTCGCCGGTGGTGGCGCAGGGTGTCATCGAATACCCGCTCAAGGCGCTGGGGCTGTGCGCCAGCATCACCGGTGCACGCTACACCACCACCACCGAGGTGTATCCGGACAGCCCCCGGGCGACGCCGCAACAATGCAATGACGCGCAGGTGGCAGCGGTCCGCGGTGGACTGGACTACGCGCTGGCGCATCGCTGAATGATCGTGGCTGCGGTTTGAACGCGCTCTTGCCGGAGAGCGGGAGCGAAGCCTGGCGGGCACGGTGCCTAGGTCATCGCAGCGCTTCTGTAAAGCGCGGTACCGACAGTTGGAGCCATCCTGCGCTGTATGGCGAGCGGCAATGGGGGGATGCTGGCAGCGGCTGGCTGTTCTCGCTCAGTTACGGTTTTCCACTTGGCGAAGAGGTTTCGGCCTACGTTGAGGCCGGTTACGGTACCGGTGCCCAACACATGCGTGCGGCCGGTGCCGGTGTGACCTGGATGGCCACTTCGCGGTTGCAGCTGGATGCCTCCTTCCTGCGTGGGCTGGATGCGGCGAGTAGTGACTGGCAGGGCGGCATGGGACTGGCGCTGTATTTCGACTGAGCCGGGGGCGTTGTAAACCACCGCTGCGGGAGGCATCGCAATCCTGTCCATGTGACGGCAGGCGATGAAGATGTGCATCGATCGGTAAGCAGGTGGCTACTTGCGCTTGCGCACCAGCAGTGTCGAGGCCTGCAGCACGGCACGGGTGAGCAGCGCCATGCTGTTCACCTCACCCTTCCAGTGCTGCCAGTAAAGCGGCACGTCCTCCCATGCACGGGTTTTGACGTAGACCAGCCGCCCGCTTTCCAGATGCCGGCGCACCAGTGGCAGTGGATTCATGGTCCAGCCCAGGCCGCCCAGATTGGCGTGTACGAAGGCGCGGGTGGAGGGAATCCACCAGGTGGGGGCGTCCAGCGGGTGCTCGACACCGGCCAGCCGCCGTGCATAGCGCGCTTGCATGTCGTCCTTGCGGTTGAACACCAGCACCGGTGCCTGCGCCAGTGATTGCGCATTCACCCCCTTGGCGAAATAGCGCGCATGGAACTCCGGGGTGCAGGTGGCGGCGTAGCGGATGCTGCCCAGGGCGTGGATCTGGCAGCCCTGCACCGGCTCGGACAGGGTGGTGACCGCGCCGAGCACAGCGCCCTGGCGCAACAGGGCGACAGTGTGATCCTGGTCTTCGGTGTGCAGGTCCAGCGTGGTGCTGGTGCTGCGCGAGAAGGCCAGCACCGCCTCGGGAAACCAGGTTTCCATGCTGTCGTGGTTGACCGCCACGGCGATGCTGGCCCGCGGCAGGTGGTTGTCCGACAGGCCGATCCGCTCGAAGGCGTCGCGTTCGAGCAGCGCGGTCTGCTCGGCCAGCTGCACCAGCACCTGGCCCTCGGTGGTGGCGACGGCAGGAATCGAGCGCTTGACCAGCAGCTTGCCGACGCGTTCCTCCAGCGCCTTGATCCTCTGCGAGATCGCCGAGGCGGTGACATTGAGCGACAGCGCGGCACGTTCGAAGCTGCCTTCGCGGATGACTGCGGCCAAAGCCCGCAGCTGGGCGTGGTCGATGCGCATCTATTAAGTTCTGCTAAAGATGGTTAACGAAGTTTAGCTGTGTTTCTTGATGTTGCGCTGCGACAATGTGCGCATTCAGCCAGTGCGGTGTGCGTCCCCGCCACGGCTTTCCCCATGCAGCAAGGCGGTTTTTTCCATGTTTTCGGTTATTTCCACCCAGGCGGCCACCAATGCCTGGCTCAGTGGTGCCGGTATCGGCATCGGCCTGTTCGCCATCGTCGGCGCACAAAGTGCATTCATCCTGCGCCAGGGCATCATGCGGCAGCACGTGATTCCGATCATCGCCACCTGTTTTGTCATCGACGCCAGCTTCATCTTCGCCAGCGTGGCCGGCCTGCGCACGCTCACCGACCAGTTGCCGTGGCTGACCACGGTGCTGCTGTGGGGCGGCGTGGCATTCCTGGGCTGGTATGCATTGCAGTCGGCGCGGCGGGCGGTCATCGGTGGTGGCGGCATGCAGCTGGACGACAACGCCGAGCAGTCATTGCGCACCGCACTGATGGCGGCGGCGGGTTTTTCCATCATCAATCCACACTTCTGGCTGGACATGATGGTGATCGGCTCGATCGCCGAGAATTTCGGCAACCAGCGCATGGCCTTTGCCGCCGGCGTGGTGACCGCCAGTGCCACCTGGCTGACGTTGCAGGGGCTGGGGGCGCGCATGCTGGCGCCGCTGTTCACCCGTCCTGCCACCTGGCGGGTGCTGGATGGCACCATCGCCGCGATCCTGAGCGTGCTGGCCTTGACGCTGGCCATCCGCGGCGTCAACTGAGCCGCTGTCTGCCGCGCCCTTGTCCGGATGGCGATGGCACCGGTTTTCAGTCACGGCGCTGCTGGAACAGCCAGCGCCACATCGCCGGGTTGCGATAGGTCGGGTCCCAGGCGTTGTGGTTGACGCCGGGGAACTCGGTATAGCGCAGGTTGGCCCCGCTCCGGAGCGCGGCCTGGTGCAGCTGCCGCGCATCCTCCGGAGAAACCACCGCGTCGTCGGCCCCATGGAACATCCAGACCGGTACCTCGTGCAGCCGTGTCACCACCGCGGTATAGGGATCGGCTTCATCGGCCACCTGTGCCACCCGCAGGCTGGAGCGCCGCCCATGCGGCGGGAGGATCGCCGCACACACCGGCACCAGGGCAGCGAACCGCTGTGGCTGCAGCAACGCCAGCTCCCAGGTGCCATAACCGCCCATCGACATGCCGGTGAGATAGGTGCGTTGTGGATCGGCGTCGAACTCGGCCATCGCGGCATCCAGAGCGGCCAGGGCCATGCGTGCATTGCGGCCCAGCCACTCCTCGCCTTCGGGAACCTGCGGCAGCACCACCAGTGCCGGGAAGCTGCCGGCGGTTTCCTGCAGCCACGGGCCAAGCCCGGCCTGCAATTGCCGGCGGCCATCGTCACCGCGCTCGCCGGAGCCATGCAGGAACAGCACGATGGGCGTACCCGCGGGATCGCGCCGGGCCGGCACGAAGACCTGGTAGCGGAACAGCCGGCCTTCGAATTGCAGCGAGCGTGCCTGGAAATGGCCGTGGCCGGTGGCGGTCATGTGGGTGCATCCGGTGGTAAGCAGCAGTGCGAACAGCAACAGCAGGCGCGTCATCGCCGGGCTCCGGCAGTGCGGTTGCCGGGAAGCATAGTTGTAGCGCCGCCGTTGCGGGAACCAATACGCCGCTCCCATGCCGGACAGTGCCGCGCAGGTATGGCTGTTCCGGGGGAGCTCATACAGCACTTGTTATAATCGACCGAATATGACCAAGCAAAAACCTGTCCTGTGGACACCGGGTTTCATGTTGGCCTGTATCGCCAACTTCCTGCTGGGCATGTCGTTCTATGTGTCGATGCCGACGTTGCCGTTCCATCTGGTGGAGCAGCTGCGGATCGGTGAGGCGACCGTGGGCGGCATCCTGTCCAGCTATGTGATTGCCGCGCTGCTGGTGCGGCCGTTCTCCGGTTTCATCGTCGACCGCTTCAATGCCAAGCATGCCTATCTGGCGGCGCTGGCGGCCTATGTGCTGTTCACCTCCGGCTATCTGCTGGCACAAACCGTGCTGGCGTTCGTGATCGTGCGCCTGGGCATCGGCCTGACCTTCGCGGTGCTCAGTACCGCCGCCAACACCCAGGCGATCGACATCATTCCCTCGGTGCGTCGCGGTGAGGGCATCGGCTTTTTCGGGTTGATGAGCAGCCTGGCGATGGCGCTGGGGCCGATGTTCGGCCTGTGGCTGATGGATCACTATCCGTTCGAGCTGGTTTTCCAGGCGGCGATCGGTGCTGGCGTGGCCGGGCTGCTGGTTGCCAGTCTGGTGCACTCGCCCCGCAAGCAACGCCGCCAGCCTGCCACGGTGCTGTCACTGGACCGCTTCCTGCTGGTGCGTGGCATACCGCTGGCCTTGAACCTGGCGGTGATCGGACTCGGTTACGGCATGCTGCTGGCGTTCGCGGCGATCTACGGCAAGCAGCTGGGCGTGACCAATACCGGTGTCTTCTTCACCCTGATGGCGGTGGGGATGATGGTGTCGCGGGGTTTTTCCGGACGCCTGATCGACAGCGGCAGGGTGGTATTGACCACCAACTGCGGCACGGCCGCGATCATCCTCGGGCTGGGCCTGATGGCGCTGGCCGGCGGTTCGCTGCTGTATTACCTCGCCGGGTTGCTCGCCGGCTTCGGTTTCGGTGTGGTCTATCCGGCCTACCAGACGATGATGGTCAACCTGGGCAGCCATGCGCAGCGGGGTACGGCCGTGGCGACCTATTTCTCGGCACTGGATGTCGGCATCGGCGTGGGCATGCTGGTGGCCGGAGTGATCGCCTCGCGCCTTGGCCTGGCCAGCGCCTTCGGTATTGGCGCGCTGCTGACCCTCGGTGCCGGTGCGATGTTTGCCTGGGGGCTGGCGCGAGACGCGGCACCGTCAAGCGTGTTGCCGTCACCGCCGGTGCCGGCCGACGGCGGCGAACGCTGATATGGGAAACTTCCATCGCCGCATACCGCTGGAGGGGCAATGCCGTTGAGGAAACTGCTGGCAATTGCATTGCTTTGCCTGTTGTCGGCGTGCGGCAAGGGGATGGATGGCACCTGGGCCGACGCGATGGGGGCAAGCCGTTACCACTTCCAGTCCAATGGCACGGTGACGGTCGAGGTCATGGGGACGTCGCAGGTGCTGGACTACACCCGTGATGGAGACAGGCTGGAGCTGCAGCTGCCGGATGGCACTGCGCTGGACTTCACCCTGGCCGGGGACGGTGCGCTGCAGGGGCCGTTGGGAATCCGGCTGGAAAAGGTCGATGCCCCGCGCTGATCTGCGGGGCAGTACGGTTCCGGGAGCTGGCCAGCCGGGTTGACGGGCAACTTCCTGTCTTTGTCGACAGGGAAGCCGGCCTGCTCAGCCTAGGCCGTGTGCGCTGACCAGCGCCAGCACCAGGAAAGCGGCTGCAAGGCTGGCGAACAGCAGGGGCTTGATGCGGAGCGAGCTGCGATCACCGCTGGCTTCCGTTGCCGTGCGGGTCCGGCGGATGAGCCCGGCAGGAAAGCAGAGGCGCTGCATCGTGTCATCACAGGCGTCGATGCAGGCGCTGCACTCGATGCAGTCGCCGGCAGGCCCGTTGCGGATATCCAGGCCGATCGGGCAGGCGCTGACGCAGGCGTTGCAGTCAACACAGTCACCCAGGTGCATGGCCGAGAAGTTGGGCAGGGCACCGGCGATGGCGGGATGGGCGGCGCGGAAGACGTAATCGCGCGCGGTGTCCGGATCGAGCAGGCCGCGTGGGCGCTCCAGCACGCTTGGGATCACCTCCGGGCGTGCCCCTCGGGGTTCACCGCGCGGCGCGTTGTACTGGATCGAAGGCGTGCAGGCATCGCTGAGAAAGCCCTGCACCCGCGCATAGGGGCACAGGGTGGTGCAGACCTGCTCATGCAGGAACAGCACATTGGCCCAGGTGGCCAGCGCGTAGAAGCCGATCCAGAAGGATTCCCAGCCGCCAAGCGAAAACCCGGCCAGATTGGCGACCAGACCGGTGATGGGCGTGAAATAACCGACGAAGCTGATTCCAGTCCACAGGGCGATCGCCCCCCAGAGGCCGTGCCTGAGAGGAGCCGCCAACGGTTGCAGCGCACCGTCGAAGCGGGTGATCCGCTCCAGACTGCGGAACAGCCGGCTCAGCACGCTCTGTGGGCAGGCGTATCCGCACCAGAGGCGGCCATAGAGCACGGTCACCAGGCACAGGACCGCCGCTAGACCCAGCCCGGACCACAACAGGAACAGCGACTGCTCGGGCTGCACGGACAGGCCGAACACATGGAACTGCCGGGTGCCGATATCCAGCAGGAACAGCGGCTGCCCGTTCCAGCTCAGCCACGGGAGGGTATAGAACAGGCCGAGCATGAGGACGGCGGCGGCCCCGCGTGCCCACGCGCGCTGTCTGGTGGCAGACAGGACGGCACTCATTCATAGGGCTCCTCTACCGCGCGTGAGGGCCGCAGCAGTAGGGCGGTGACCCCGCAGGCGCAGACCGTGCCCAGCCACAGGCAGAAGAATCCCAGGGTGTAGCCTTGGCCGCGGCTCAGACTCAGCGAAGGGAAGCCGATCCGCTGCAGCTCGAGTGGGTCCCAGAAGGCGAACATGCCCGATGCCATGGCCGCGGCGGCAAAGAAGCTTGGCCACAGCACCGCGCCCAGCGTCCGGACCAGCGGATGGGGCGTGGCGGCTGCGGGCGTGTCGGGAAGGTTCATCGCGTAATCCAGTGGAGCTGCGTAAGGGAATAAAATGCGCACGACGCGCACAGCCGTCGGGCACACGTGGGATGCCAGTGTGTAAGGCTAGGCGGCGTGTTTTTTTCCGTCCTTGATTCTGATCAAGACGGCGTGGGCAACATCAGCAGGAGAAGTGTGGTGACAAGGCCGGGTCCGGATATATGTACCGAGCAGGACGTTGAAGCACTGGTGCGGCGCTTCTATGCGCGGGTGCAGGAAGATGCGCTGATCGGGCCGGTTTTTGACGCGCGGGTGCATGACTGGGAGGCCCACATCCAGCTGCTGGTGGATTTCTGGTCGGCGCTGCTGCGTGGCACCTCCCGCTTCCGTGGCGCGCCCATGCCCAAGCACCTGGCGATACCGGGGCTGGAATGGGCGATGTTCCAGCGCTGGCTGCAGCTGTTCGAGCAGACCACCGCGGAACTGGGTAATCCTCCGATGCAGCAGCTGGCCGATGCCGCCGCGCATCGGGTCGCCAACGCGATCTGGCGGCGCTACCGCGCCCCGGCCTTCCCGTTCCTGTAAGCGGCTGCGGGAATCACCGCCGGCTGAACGGGGGCGGATGCCATCGCCGTTACCGCCATGTGTTTGATCTTGCTCAATGCGGTGGCGGTGGGCCTGCGGCACGCTTTGCCCATGGACACACTCACCAAATCGCCCAATCCGCTCGGCTGGACGTTCGATCCGGAGCTGCTGCGGCGCCATGACCGCCCCGGCCCGCGTTACACCTCCTACCCGACGGCACCGCATTTCCACGACGGTTATGGCGTGGAGCAGTTCCGTGCGGCGATCGCGCGCAGCAATGCCTCTTCCCGGCTGCTGTCGCTGTATGTGCACGTACCTTATTGCACCAGCCCCTGCTTCTACTGTGGCTGCAACCGGGTCATCAGCCGTGACCGCAGCAAGGGCAAGCCCTATGTCGACCGGCTGCTGCAGGAAGCCGAGCGGGTGGGCGCATTGTTCACGCCCGAGCGCGAGGTGATCCAGCTGCATCTGGGCGGCGGTACGCCCAACTTCCTGGCACCCTCGGAGCTGGAGCGGATGGTGGCCGGCCTGGGCCGGTACTTCCACTTCAGTGAAAGCGCTGACCGGGATTTTTCCATCGAGCTGGACCCGCGCTGGGTCAGTATCGAGGACATCGGGGCGCTGGCACGGCTGGGCTTCAACCGCGCCAGCCTGGGCGTGCAGGATTTCGACCCGGAGGTGCAGCGGGCGATCAACCGCATCCAGGGCGTGGATGAAACCCTGGCGATCATCAATGCCTGCCGCGATGCGGGCATGCGCTCGGTGAATGTCGATCTGATCTACGGCCTGCCGCGGCAGACGCTGGAAGGTTTCGCGCGCACGCTGGACACGGTGCTGCAGGTGCGCCCCGACCGGCTGGCGATCTACGGCTATGCGCACCTGCCGCAGATGTTCAAGGCGCAGCGGCAGATCGTGGATGCCGAATTGCCCGGCCCGGAGCTGAAGCTGGCCTTGCTCGGGCTGGCGGTGCAGCGCCTGTCGGCCGCCGGTTACCAGTACATCGGCATGGACCACTTCGCCCTGCCGGAGGAGGATCTGTCGCGGGCGCAGCGGCAAGGCTCGCTGCACCGCAATTTCATGGGCTATACCACCCATGCCGACAGCGATCTGGTGGGGCTGGGTGTCAGTGCGATCAGCCGCATCGACAACAGCTACAGCCAGAATCCGCGTGATCTGAAGAGCTGGGAGGCCAACATCGATGCCGGCAAGCTGCCGGTATGGCGCGGGCTTGAAATGACGCAGGACGACCTGCTGCGTGCCGAACTGATCCAGCAGCTGATGTGTCATGGCCGTGTCGATGGGCGCGCGCTGGCCGCCGCCTACGGACTGGATTTCGAACGCGACTTCGCCGCCGAGATCGGCGCCCTGCAGCAGCTGGTGGATGACGGCCTGGCCCGGATCCAGGACGGCGTCGTCTCGGCGACAACGCCGGGCCGCCCGCTGCTGCGGCTGATCGCCATGTGCTTTGACCGCTACCTGAAGGCGCCGCAGCAACCGGCGACCTATTCCAAGGCGATCTGATCCGGACGATCTGATCCATAGCGGCGGACCGGAAGCCGATGCCGCGTATGGTGGGGAACAACCGGGGCAGGGGATCGGCAGGGCAGGGGCTGTCTGTTGCCACGCGTGACCGTGCGGACGCACAGGTGGTGCGTCCCGCCGGCTGCTGTCCGGGCGGTGATGGGGGATGGCGGACAGGCTCCACAATTCACAAGCGACGCCCGATAAGGCACGCTATGCCGATGCCCGGATGGCGAAACTGGTAGACGCATCAGACTTAAAATCTGCCGGCCGCAAGGCCATGCCGGTTCGATTCCGGCTCCGGGCACCAGTTCGCGACAATCGAGGAATGCATGAGCGACGGCATAACGGCGGCGGTGGCACCCAGAATCGCCATCATCGGCCTGGGATACGTGGGCCTGCCACTGGCCGTCGAATTCGGCAAAACGATCGACACGCTGGGCTTTGATATCGACAGCAGGCGGGTTGCCGAGCTGCAGGCCGGTCACGACCATACGCTGGAAACCGATGACACCGAGCTGGCCGCGGCGGTGCATGCGCGCTTCACCGCGGATGCGACGCAACTGGGCGACCGCAATGTGTTCATCGTCACCGTGCCGACGCCGATTGACGCCCATGAGCAACCGGACCTGGCGCCGCTGTGTGCGGCCAGCACGCTGATTGCCGCGCAGCTGAAGCCGGGGGATCTGGTGATCTACGAATCCACGGTGTATCCCGGCACCACCGAGGAAGTGTGTGTGCCGCTGCTCGAGCAGGGCTCCGGCCTGCGTTTCAACGTCGATTTTTTCTGCGGCTACAGCCCGGAGCGGATCAATCCGGGCGATCGCCAGCGGCGTCTGCCGGACATCCGCAAGATCACCTCCGGCTCCACCGCGCAGGCGGCGCAGGTGGTGGATGCGCTGTATCGCCGCATCATCCGCGCCGGCACCTGGCTGGCACCGTCGATGAAGGTGGCCGAGGCGGCGAAGGTGATCGAGAACATCCAGCGTGACGTGAACATCGCGCTGGTCAACGAACTGGCGCTGATCTTCGACCGGCTGGGCATCGATACGCTGGATGTGCTGGAGGCGGCGGGCACCAAGTGGAATTTCCTGCCGTTCCGTCCGGGCATGGTGGGCGGGCACTGCATCGGCGTGGATCCGTATTACCTGCTGCACAAATCCGAGAGCGTGGGCTATCACCCCGATCTGATCCACACCGCACGGCAGGTCAACAACCGCATCGTCGCGCATGTGGTCACGCGGGTACGGACCCTGCTGGAAGGGCGCGGCAAACCGCTGCAGGGCGCGCGGGTGCTGGTGCTGGGCATTACCTTCAAGGAGGACTGCCCGGACCTGCGCAACAGCCGCGCATTGGACCTGGTGCAGATGCTGGCCGCGGCCGGCGCGCAGGTGCAGGCGCATGATCCGTGGGCCGATGTGGCGATGGCACAGGACAGTGCCGGGGTGACACTGGTCCCGACGCCGCGCAGCGGGCACTATGATGCGATCGTGCTGGCAGTCGCGCACCGCCAGTTCCGTCATTACGGCGTGGAAGAAATCCGGGCGATGGGTGTACAGGACGTGATCGTTTATGACGTGAAATCGGTCTGGCCCCGACAAGCAGTCGACGACCGGTTGTAGAATCCGCGCCATCCCTGATTCGAGTACGGTAATGCATCGTTATCTGGTCTATGTGCTGGCACTGGTCATGTTGCCGGTTTCTTTGGCGCTGGCCTCGTATTGGCCTGCGTGGTACTGGGGAGTGGGCCTGTTCGGAGTGATGTCGCTGCTGGGCACATGGGACGTGCTGCAACGTCGCAGCGTGCTGCGCCGCAATTACCCGGTACTGGCGCACTTCCGCTACGGTTTCGAGTCGATCGGCCCGGAAATCCGCCAGTATTTCGTACAGAGCGACCTGGAAGACGTACCGTTCTCGCGCCAGCAGCGGCAGCTGATCTACCAGCGTTCGCGCAACGAGATGGACGTGGTGCCGTTCGGTACGCTGCGCAGTACCTATGCGGTGGACTACGAGTGGATCAACCATTCGCTGGCCACGACCACCATTCCGCACCATGACTTCCGCGTCACCATCGGTGCCGGCTGTGCCAAGCCGTATTCGGCCAGTGTGTTCAACATTTCGGCGATGAGCTTCGGCTCGCTGTCGGCCAATGCCATCCGCGCCTTGAACAAGGGTGCCAAGCTGGGCGGCTTCTATCACGACACCGGCGAAGGTTCGATCTCGCCCTACCACCGTGAGAACGGCGGCGACCTGGTGTGGGAAATCGGTTCGGGCTACTTCGGCTGCCGTGACGAGAACGGCCGTTTCAGCGAAGAGCGCTTCCGCGAAACCGCCGGCACCGAGCAGATCAAGATGATCGAGCTCAAGCTGTCGCAGGGCGCCAAGCCCGGCCATGGCGGCGTGTTGCCGGCGGCCAAGGTCAGTGCCGAGATTTCCGCTACCCGTGGCGTGCCGATGGGGGTGGATTGTGTCTCGCCGTCCAAGCACTCGGCCTTCTCCACGCCGGTGGAGCTGCTGCAGTTCGTTGCGCGCCTGCGCGAGCTTTCCGGTGGCAAGCCGGTCGGCTTCAAGCTGGCCATCGGCCATCCGTGGGAATGGTTC
Organism: Stenotrophomonas sp. JC08; assembly: GCF_052180205.1. Classification (NCBI taxonomy): domain Bacteria; kingdom Pseudomonadati; phylum Pseudomonadota; class Gammaproteobacteria; order Lysobacterales; family Lysobacteraceae; genus Stenotrophomonas; species Stenotrophomonas sp. JC08. The sequence continues at coordinate 1,158,541 of NZ_CP197473.1, forward strand.
GGCATTGCCAAGGCGATGCAGGAAACCGGGCTGCTGCCGGACTACATCGTGGTCGATGGCGCCGAAGGCGGAACCGGCGCATCGCCAGCGGAATTCATGGACCACGTCGGCGTGCCGATGAACGAGGCGCTGATCCTCGTCCACAACACCCTGGTCGGCCTGAACCTGCGTGACCGCATCCGCCTGGGTGCGGCCGGCAAGATCACCAGCGCCTTCGACATCGCCCGCACCATCGCGCTGGGCGCGGACTGGTGCAACGCCGGCCGTGGCTTCATGTTCGCGCTGGGTTGCATCCAGGCGCTGAGCTGCCACAACGACAAGTGCCCGACCGGTATCGCCACCCAGGACCCGAGCCGCTGGCGCCATCTGGAGCCGGAAGACAAGGGCCAGCGCGTGCGCAATTACCACGAGAACACCATGCGCGCCCTGCGTGACCTGTTGGGTGCGGCGGGGCTGAATGATCCTTCCGAACTGGGCCCGGAGCACATCCTGCGGCGTGTCTCGCCGGTGGAAATCCGCTCGCTGGCCGCGCTGTACCGCTACCTGGGCCCGGGCGAATTGCTGGACAAGGTGCCCGAGCACACGGTGTTCCGCGAGTACTGGGCCGATGCACGCAGTGATTCGTTCACACCGCCGGCACGGGTTTCCACGCTGCGTACCAGCAAGTTGCAGTGAATCCGGTTGCATCCGTGCCGTGATGCGCGGCTGCCGGCAGCAGTAAAAAACGCCGTCTCTGCTTCACAGGGGCGGCGTTTTCGTTGACGGCAATGACGCTGGCGTGGGTGCGACCGTCAGCCGCGCAGCCGCCGGATCACGCCTTCGGCGGCACGCTGGCCGCTGGCATTGCAGGCGGTCAGCAGGTAGCCGCCGGTGGGCGCCTCCCAGTCCAGCATCTCCCCGGCACAGAACACGCCGGGCAGGGCATGCAGCATCAGGTCTGCGGTCAGCGCCTCCAGCCGCACGCCGCCGGCGGTGCTGATGGTTTCGGCCATCGGTCGTGGTCGCCGCAGTGACAGCGGCAGGCGTTTCAGGGTGCGAACGACACGCTCCAGGTCCTGCCCCGCGTCCTTGCCCAGCACTTCGAACACCAGCGCGGCTTTGGCGGCATCGAGCCCGGCGGCGCGGCGCAGGTGTTCGCCGAAGCTGCGGCCCTTGCGCGGCCGCGCAAGGTCGGCATGCAGGCGTTCCGGTTCACGCCCGGGGACCAGGTCCAGCTGCAGTTCCGCTGTGCCGTCACGCAGGAGGATGTCACGCAGGTCCGCAGCCAGCGCATAGACCAGGCTGCCTTCGATCCCGTAGTCGCTGGCGATGCATTCGCCCTGCAGCTGCCGGGGATGGCCTTGCGGGTCGCTCCAGTGCGCGACCACCGGCTTGAGCGGACTGCCGGCATGGCGCTGGCGGAAGTGATCGCTCCAGTCGATATCGAAACCGCAGTTGGCCGGCTGCAACGGCGCGATATCGACCCCGTGCGCGGCGAGGATTCCGGCCCAGCTGCCATCGGAGCCGAGTTGTGGCCAGCTGCCACCGCCCAGTGCCAGCACCGTGGCATCGGCGGTGACGCTGACCGTGGCGGCCGGCGTTTCCAGCCGCAGCGTGCCGTCCTCATGCCAGCCGCTCCAGCGGTGCTGGACATGGAAACGCACGCCTTGTTCCTTCAGCCGGCGTACCCAGCCGCGCAGCAGCGGCGCCGCCTTGCGGTCCACCGGGAACACACGGCCGGAACTGCCGACATAGGTTTCCACGCCCAGCGCCTGGGCCCAGCGGCGCAGCGCATCGGCATCGAAGCCGTCCAGCCAGTGGCCGACCTCGGCCTGCCGCTCGCGGTAGCGGGCGTCGAACTGTGGCCGTGGCTCGGAATGGGTGAGGTTGAGCCCGCCCTTGCCGGCGATCAGGAACTTGCGTCCGGGTGAGCCCTTGGCTTCATACAGATCCACCTGCAGGCCGGCCGTGCGCAGGTGTTCGGCGGCGAACAGGCCGGCCGGGCCGCCGCCGATCACCGCGACCCGCTGCGCGGCGCAAGCGGGCTCAGCGGGACTGGACATCGAGCAGTTCGACATCGAACACCAGCGAGGAACCGGCCGGGATCGGCCCGGTACGGCGGTTGCCGTAGCCGTATTCGGCCGGAATCATCAGCGTGCGCTTGCCGCCGACCTTCATGCCGGCGACGCCCTCGTCCCAGCCGCGGATCACCTGCTTCTCGCCAAGGTTGAAGGTGAACGGTTCGCCGCGATCGAGTGAACTGTCGAATTTCTCGCCGTGCTTGTCGGCGCTGCGCTCGTCATACAGCCAGCCGCTGTAATGCACGGTGACTTTGGTGCCGGGGACGGCTTCGGCACCGGTGCCGGGCTGGGTGTCGATGCGCTCGAAGCTGGCGATGCTGCCTCCCGGCGGCGGCCCGGGTGGAGTGCAGCCGGCGGCGAGCAGGGACAACAGCAGCGGGATGAACAGGCGGCGCATGGCGGCCTCCGATATGCAGGGCGGGCAAGGGTAGCGCATCGGCGCCGGGTATCATGGTGCGATGGCTAAACTGCTGCTCAATCTGCGCAATGTCGGCGAGGACGAGATCCGTGAAGTCGGCGAACTGCTCGACCACCACGGCCTTGCCTGGTACCGCACCGAGCCGAGTCCGTGGGGCATCTCCAACGGCGGCCTGTGGCTGCGCGACAACACCGACCATCCGCGCGCCAAGGCACTGATGGCCGATTACCAGGCCGAGCGCGGCCAGCGGATGCGTGCAGAACGCGAGGCCGCGTTGCGCGATGGCAGTGCCGAGACCTTTGCCACCCTGCTGCGTCGGCGCCCGCTGTACGTGCTCGCGGGCCTGCTGGGGATGCTCGCGGCGGCGGCGCTGGTGCTGCTGCCGTTCATGCTTTTGCGTGGTTGAGCCGATTGCCGGCACCCCCGTTTTTCACCCATGCCGTTGCCGCTGTGCACGGCGCGCTTTCCACCGGAATCCACACATGATCGTCAACACCGCCGCCTACCTCTTTGTTCCGCTGGATGATGCCGAGGCGTTGGCCGGCTCCCTGTTCGAGCGCGCACAGGCCCAGGCGTTGCGCGGCACCCTGCTGGTGGCGGGTGAGGGCATCAACCTGTTCCTGGCGGGCACGCGTGAGGGGATCGATACCTTCTACGCGGCGCTGAAGGAAGATGCGCGTTTTGCCGATATGCGCATCAAGTACAGCTACAGCAGGATGCAGCCGTTCGCCCGGCTCAAGGTCAAGGTCAAGCCGGAGATCATCAGCTTCCGCCGCGATGACGGCCAGCCGCTGGACTATCCGCGCGCGCCCAGCGTGAGCCCGGCTACGCTGCAGCGCTGGCTGCGGCAGGGCCACGACGACGCCGGCAAGCGCGTGGTGATGCTCGATACCCGCAATGTGCAGGAATTCGAGCACGGCACCTTTGCCGGCGCCCTGACCCTGCCGATCGCGAAATTCACCGAGTTGCCGGCGGCGCTGGAGCCGCACCGTGAAGCACTGGCCGATGCCACCGTGGTCAGTTTCTGCACCGGCGGCATCCGCTGCGAGAAGGCGGCACTGTGGATGCAGAACGATGGCATGGACAATGTGCTGCAGCTGGAAGGCGGCATCCTCGGTTATTTCGAGGAGGTCGGTGGCGAAGGCTATGACGGCCGCTGTTTCGTGTTCGACGAGCGCGTGGCGCTGGACCCGCAGTTGCAGCCGCTGGTCGACCAGGAAGCGGGGCAGGTCGCCTGAGCGGCGCCTTTCTGGAAATCACTGTTGTGCCGTCGCCGTGCCGTGATGGCTGGCAAAGCGCGGCCGGCAGGCCCATATGCTGGACATCTCCCATGGAAGTCCGCCCACGATGATTCCCCTGTCGATTCTCGATCTGGCGCCGGTGTGCGAAGGCGCCACGCCGCCGCAGGCCTTCGCCAACATGCTGGATCTGGCCCGTCATGCCGAAGGCTGGGGCTATCAGCGCTACTGGCTGGCTGAACACCACAACATGCCCGGGATCGCCAGTGCCGCGACCTCGGTGCTGATCGGGCATGTGGCCGGTGGCACCTCGCGCATCCGCGTCGGTGCCGGCGGGATCATGCTGCCCAACCATTCGCCGCTGCAGGTGGCCGAGCAGTTCGGCACGCTCGCCTCGCTGTATCCGGGCCGTATCGATCTGGGGCTGGGGCGCGCGCCGGGTACCGACCATGCCACCGCGCGGGCGCTGCGCCGCTATTTCGACAGCGCCGACCAGTTCCCGCAGGATGTGGCCGAACTGCTGCACTACTTCGAGCCGGTGCAGGCCGGGCAGAGCGTGCAGGCGGTACCGGGTGCCGGGGTCGAGGTGCCGGTATGGCTGCTGGGCTCCAGCCTGTTCAGTGCGCGGCTGTCGGCGGCGATGGGCTTGCCGTTCGCCTTCGCCTCGCACTTCGCCCCGGATGCGATGGACGAGGCGCTGGCCCTGTACCGGCGCGACTTCCGCCCGTCGGCGCGGTTGGCGGCGCCCTACGCGATGCTGGCGTTGAACGTGGTCGCCAGTGAGTCGGAGGCCGAATCGCGGCGCCTGTTCACCACCCAGCAGCAGAGCTTTGTGAAGCTGCGCCGTGGCCAGCCGGGGCTGATCCCGGCGCCGGTGGCCGACATCGAAACATTCTGGGAACCGCATGAAAAGGCCGGGGTCGAGCGCGCACTGGCATGCATGGTGCTGGGCGATCCGGCGCAGGTTGCCGAAGGGATGGCGGACTTCGTCAGCCGTCATCAGCCCGACGAGCTGCTGCTGACCGCCAACATCTTCGACCACGCCGCACGGCTGCGCTCCTTCGAACTGGCCATGCAGGCCTGGCAGGCGCGGCACTGAGATCGGTGTGTTGCTGACGGGCGGTGTCCAGTTGGATGCCGCCCGGGCTGGCGGCTCAGCCGGCGTTCCAGCGCTGCAGCAGATCGAGCACACCGGTGACCAGCTGTCCCGAGCCCAGCCCGAAGAACAGGGCCGCGGCGATGGCGGAAACCCAGTTGAACAGCATCAGCGCGCCATCGCGTTCGATCAGCGCCAGCGCAAACAGCAGCAGCTGGAAGCCGAACAGATAGTTGGTGAACGGGATCGGCAGGGACAGCAGCAGCCCGGTCAGGATCAGCAGCAGGCCGCTGAACATGCGTGCCGGCAGCGGCTGGATCACCAGTGCCAAGCGTGGTTTCAGCATCTGGTCCAGCCGTCGCAGCGGACGCGCGATCTTTCCCAGGAACCGGTGCATGGTGGCGCGCCTGGGGCCATGGCGGCGGATGAAGCCGGGCAGCCATGGGCGCGACAGGCCACCGAGCAGCTGCAGGCCGATCAGCAGCACCAGCGGGCCGCTGACTGCGCCGCCGATCCCCGGGATCGGGATGAACGCGGGCAGGATCGCGATGAACAGGAAAACGCCGAAGGCACTTTGCTGCAGGTCCTGCAGGATTTTTCCCAGTGGCAGGTGTTCCTGCGGATCCCCGTGCTCGAACATCGCCAGCAGGGTACGGATGCCCTCGTTGCGGTAGCTGCCGCTGCCGGCGGAAGGATCAGCCGGTGAGCTCATCGGCCTCTTCTTCCGGCAGTTTGCTCAGCAACAGCTTGTCGATCCGGGCGCCGTCCAGGTCGACGATCTCGATGCGCCAGCCGGCCCAGTCGAAATACTCGCCGGCATGCGGAATGCGGCCGAACTGGTGCGTGCACATGCCGGCCAGGGTGTAGTAATCGCCTTCCTCGGCATCGGGCAGCACCGCGCCTTCCATCAGTTCGCGCAGGTCATCCACCGGCAGCGAGCCGTCGACCAGCAGCGAGCCGTCGGCGCGGGTGACCACCAGCGCGTCCTCGACGGTATTCTCCGGTGCCTGCAGGCGACCGACCACCGCGCCCATCAGGTCGCTGATGGTGACCAGCCCCTGGATCTCGCCGTATTCGTCCACCACCAGCGCCATCGACTGCTGCTCCTCGCGGAAGATTTCCAGCAGCTTCATTGCATGGGTGGATTCGGACACATACAGGGTTTCGCGCAGCTCCTGGAACAGCGGCGCGCCCGGATCTTCCAGGTGGGTCACCAGCCTTTTCACTTCCAGGATGCCGATGATGTCCTGGTCGTTGCCGCGGTAGACCGGGTAGCGCGAGAAAGAATGCTCGCGCATGGTCTTCAGGTTCTTGGCGGCATCGGCGGTGGTGTCCAGCCAGGCGATGCGGTTGCGCGGGGTCATCAGGCTGTCGGCGGTACGATCGCCCAGCCGCATCACCCGGTTCATCATGTTGCGCTCGTCGGCGTCGATCACCCCGGCCTCGTGGCTTTCGGCCACCAGCATGCGGATCTCCTCTTCCGTCACCGACACCGACTCGGTCTGCCCCAGGCCCAGGACGCGCAACACCAGCTGGGTGGAGCGCGACAGCAGCCACACGCCGGGGGCGGCGATGCGGGCCAGCCAGCTCATCGGTACCGAAACGACACCGGCGATATCCTCCGACCGGGTCAGGGCGACGCGTTTGGGCACCAGTTCGCCGAAGATCAGCGTCAGATAGGTGATCAGGGCCACGGCCAGCGTCTTGCCGAGGAAGTCGGCATAGGGCTGGGTCGAACCGAACAGGGAGAAGTTGGCCGACAGTGCCGGGAACAGCGCCTGCAGCTGCGCGGCAATGGCGCCGCCGATGGCGTCACCGCCGTAGACACCGGTCAGGATGCCGATCAGGGTGATGCCGATCTGCACCGTTGACAGGAAATTCTCAGGCTTTTCAGACAGTTCCAGCGCACGCGCGGCGCGCTTGCTGGTGCCGGCCATCTGCTTGAGGCGGCTTTTGCGCGAGGTCATCACCGACATCTCGGACATGGCGAAGAAGCCATTGAGAAGAATCAGGGCAATGACGATCAGGAATTCAAACACGGGACTCTCCCCGGGTTGGTGGCAGGGGAGGGTGTGTCAGGCAAGCGGCAACCACGTCACCACGGGTGTGGCACGCTGGGGTTCGCGGCGGGGGATGAGGGTCGTCGTCCATAGGATGCGCCTGGCGGGCGCTCACGCATCTTAGCAAAAGAGGGCTGCGGAGCGTTAACCGGACATCATGCCGCACCGGGAAAACGTGAAGGAATACCCGAGATGCCATCTAGCAGTCATAATTCACGCCGGTGCCGTCCCTCCCGCGACGGCGAATAGGCTCCCCATGTTTTCGTTGCAGACCATTTTCGGCTCCGGCAAGCAGTTCTACACCTATCTTGATGAGGCCGCGCAGGCGGCTTCCGATGCCGCCAAAGCGTTGCACGCGATGATGCGGGAAGCCGATCGCCAGCCGGCACTGGATGCGTTCAAGCTGGCGCGTCTGCGCGAACGCGCCGCCTCGGACAAGATCAGCCAGGCGCTGGTGGACAGCTTCATGACACCGATCGAGCGCGAGGACATCGAGGCGCTGGGTTCGGCGCTGTACAAGATTCCCAAGCAGATCGAGAAGTTCGCCGACCGCTATTCGCTGGCGGTGCAGCACCTGGAACAGATCGACTTCGCGCCGCGCGCGGCGATGCTGGAACAGGCTGCCGGGGTGGTGGTGGAGATGGTCAACGACCTGCGCCACATGAACCTGGATCGCATGACCGCGCTGAATGAAAAGCTGCGCGCGCTGGAGAACGAGGCCGACCGGCTGATGCTGGAGCTGTATCGCGACATCTATTCCGGGCGCCTGGACAACCTGCAGATGTTCCTGCTCAAGGAATTCTTCGAGATTCTGGAAAAGGCCATCGACCGTTGCCGTGAGGCGGGTGTGGTGGCATACCAGATCGTGCTCAAGAACAGCTGACGGGGTCTGCTGATGCTCACCCTAGTCCTGGTGGTGATCCTGGCCGCGCTCGTCTTCGAGTTCATCAACGGCTTCCACGACACCGCCAACTCCATTGCCACCGTGGTGGCCACCAAGGTGTTGTCGCCCGGCTGGGCGGTGATGCTGGCCGCCTTCATGAACCTGATCGGTGCGCTGACCGGCACCGCGGTGGCGTTGACCATCGCCAACGGCCTGATCAACACCGAGGTGGTCGATGTGACGCCGCAGGTGATCCTGTGTGCGCTGCTCGGCGGTATCGTCTGGAACCTGATCACCTGGTGGAAGGGCCTGCCGTCCTCCTCATCGCACGCCCTGATCGGCGGCCTGTGCGGCGCCGGCCTGGCCGCCGCGCACAACAACTGGGATGCGCTGATCTGGTCGCAGAACCTCGGCAACTGGGCGCAGAACAAGGGCCTGCTGTGGAAGGTGTTCGTGCCGATGATCACCTCGCCGATCGCCGGCTTCTTCCTCGGTGTGGTGGTGATGTGCCTGCTGTGGGCGATCATCGCCGGCATGGCCCGCATTGGCGGCGTGCTCGGTCGCCTGGCGCGCCCGCGCTGGGTCAACGCCTTCTTCGGCAAGGCGCAGATCGTCTCGGCGGCCTACATGGGCTTCGCCCACGGCCACAACGATGCGCAGAAGACCATGGGCATCATCGCGATGACCCTGATCGGTGCCGAGGCGACCGGTGCGCTGAATGACCTGCCGTCGTGGCTGGGCTTCATGCATCCGGACACCCATGGTGGCGACGGCATCGCGATGTGGATCGTGTTGACCTGTGCGGTGGTGATGGCGGCCGGTACCGCTTCCGGCGGCTGGAAGATCATCAAGACCCTGGGCCACAAGATGGTCAAGCTGCATCCGATCCATGGTTTTGCCGCGGAAACCAGTTCGGCCACGATCCTGACCCTGGCCGCGCACTTCGGTATGCCGGTGTCGACCACCCACAGCATCTCCACCGCGATCATGGGTGTCGGCTTTGCCAAGAACCCCAAGTCGCTGCGCCTGGGCGTGATCGAGCGCATCCTGTGGGCGTGGATCCTGACGATTCCGGCCGCAGGTGGCTGTGCCTATCTGATCCTGATGCTGTTCAAGATGTTCGGCTGGAACTGACCGGTTCCCGCTTGTGGAAAATGCAAAGCCCGCCAGTGATGGCGGGCTTTTTTGTTGCTGCGGGTGAAGCGGCAAGGATGTTTGCCGGCGTGGCCCAAGCCGCGAAGCACGGACATCACCAGGTGGCAAATGCTCCTGGATCGGCAGCATTGCCCGCTTCGCGGCGTATGCCGCTCCTGCACGCAGTCAGACTTCCAGCGAAGTCAGGTCGCCCTTGTTCTCCAACCGCGCCAGGCGGTCCTGTCCGTTTCGGGAATGCTGGCGCCGTTGCCACGGCCGGGAGCGGTGAATTGCCGGGATCAGACTTCCAGCGAAGCCAGGTCGCCCTTGTTCTCCAGCCACTGCTTCCTGTCAGGCGCGCGCTTCTTGGCCAGCAGCATGTCCATCAGCGAGCGGGTCTGTTCGCCGTCATCAACCGTCAGCTGCACCAGCCGGCGGGTATCGGGATGGATGGTGGACTCGCGCAACTGCTGCGGGTTCATCTCGCCCAGGCCCTTGAAGCGGGTGACGTTGACCTGGCCTTTGAGCTTCTCGCGCTGGATCTTCTCCAGCAGCGAACGCTTTTCGTCTTCGTCCAGCGCATAGAACACCTGCTTGCCCACGTCGACGCGGAACAGCGGCGGCATCGCCACGAACACATGGCCGGCATCGACCAGCGCCGGGAAGTGCTTCAGGAACAGCGCGGTCAGCAGGGTGGCGATGTGCAGGCCGTCGGAGTCGGCGTCGGCCAGGATCACCACCTTGCCGTAACGCAGGCCGGACAGGTCGTCCTTGCCCGGGTCGCAGCCGATGGCCACGGCCAGGTTGTGCACTTCCTCGGAGGCCAGCACGCTGCCCGAAGCCACTTCCCAGGTGTTCAGGATCTTGCCGCGCAGCGGCAGGATCGCCTGGAAGTCCTTGTCGCGGGCCTGCTTGGCGCTGCCGCCGGCCGAGTCACCCTCGACCAGGAACAGCTCGGTGCGCGACAGGTCCTGGCTGATGCAGTCGGCCAGCTTGCCGGGCAGGGCCGGACCCTGGGTGACCTTCTTGCGGGTGACCTGCTTTTCGGTCTTGAGCCGTGCGCTGGCACGGTCGATGGCGATCTGCGCGATCTTCTCGCCGACCTCCACGTTCTGGTTCAGCAGCAGGCTGAAGGCATCGTGGGCGGCGCCCTCGACGAAACCGGCGGCCTGGCGCGAGGACAGGCGTTCCTTGGTCTGGCCACTGAACTGCGGGTCGGTCATTTTCAGCGACAGCACGAACGACACCCGGTCCCAGACGTCTTCCGGGGCCAGCTTGACGCCACGCGGCAGCAGGTTGCGGAAGTCGCAGAACTCGCGCAGCGCCTCGGTCAGGCCGGTGCGCAGGCCGTTGGCGTGGGTGCCGTGCTGCGCGGTGGGAATCAGGTTGACGTAGCTTTCCTGCACCAGCTCGCCTTCCGGCAACCAGGCCACGGCCCAGTCGACGATCTCGGTTTCCTTCTTCAGGCTGCCGGTGAACAGCTCGGCCGGCAGCATTTCGCACTCGCCCAGCTCGGCCTTCAGGTAGTCGCGCAGGCCGTCCTCGTAATACCAGGTGTCGACCTCGCCGGTGGCCTCGTCGGTGAGCTTGACGGTCAGCCCCGGGCACAGCACGGCCTTGGCGCGCAGCAGGTGACGCAGGGCGCGCACATTGAATTTGGCGGTATCGAAATACTTCGGGTCCGGCCAGAAGTGCAGGCGCGTACCGGTGTTCTTCTTGCCGACGCTGCCCACCACTTCCAGCGGGCTGGCACGGTCGCCGTTGCGGAAGGTGATGCGATGCTCACTGCTGTCGCGGCGGATGTGGATTTCCACCAAGGTGGACAGGGCGTTCACCACCGACACGCCAACGCCATGCAGGCCGCCGCTGAAGGTGTAGTTGCGGTTGCTGAATTTGCCGCCGGCATGCAGGCGGGTGAGGATCAGCTCGACACCGGGGATGCCTTCTTCCGGGTGGATGTCCACCGGCATGCCGCGGCCGTCATCGCTGACCTCGCAGCTGCCATCCTTGAACAGCGTGACCTCCACCGTTCTGGCATGCCCGGCCAGGGCTTCGTCGACCGAGTTGTCGATGACTTCCTGCGCCAGGTGATTGGGACGGGTGGTGTCGGTGTACATGCCAGGACGGCGTTTCACCGGGTCCAGACCGGAAAGGACTTCGATGTCGGCGGCGTTGTAACGGGTGTTCATGTGTCTCGGCAGGGCGCAAAACTGACCCGCGAGTGTGCGGGCTGACGGTGATTTTTGCACGCGGGATATTCAGGGCACGGCCGGTCGGGTGCGCGTATCCTGTAGGCGGTTCCAATCCCTGCGCCGCCGTCTGGCGCGCGAGTTTTGAGGAGATGTCCGGATGAAAACATCAAAGATGCTGGTGCTGGCGGCGATTGCCGCCGCGATGGTCGCCGCTCCGCTGGTGATGGCGCAGAGCGCGGACAAGGAGAAGAAGACGGCAGGCGCCGCCCAGGATGCCCCTGTGGACAAGGCGCAGGTCGAGGCGGAGCAGAAGGCCAAGCGCCGTGCCGCCGCTGCCGCACAGGAAAAGGCCAGGGCCGATCAGCCGGCCCCGCGCGAGGAAGAGGAAGAAGAAAGCCGCCGTCGTTGACGCGGATTTCAAACGGTATGTGGACGCCCCGGCGCAGGCCGGGGCGTCTTTTTTTTGATGTCGCCACATCCGCGCTTGGGTGTTGCTGCGACAACCTTTAAACTAGGGCTTTCCGGGAGGCAAGTGAGCCATGACCCCCCTTATTTTTGTTACCGGCGGCGTGGTGTCCTCGCTTGGCAAGGGCATCGCAGCCGCATCGTTGGCCTCCATCCTCGAGGCGCGTGGCCTGAAGGTCACGATGATGAAACTGGATCCGTACATCAACGTCGATCCGGGCACCATGAGTCCCTTCCAGCACGGCGAGGTCTATGTCACCGATGACGGTGCCGAGACCGACCTCGATCTGGGGCATTACGAGCGTTTCCTGCGGACCCGTCTGAGCCGCAAGAATTCGATCACCACCGGGCGCATCTACGAGAACGTGATTCGCAAGGAGCGCCGTGGCGACTATCTGGGCGCCACCGTGCAGGTGATCCCGCACATCACCGACGAGATCCGCCGCTGCATCGACGAGGCCACTGCCGGCTTCGACGTGGCGCTGGTGGAGATCGGCGGCACCGTGGGCGATATCGAATCACTGCCGTTCCTGGAGGCGATCCGCCAGGTGCGCACCGAGCGCGGTCCGGAAAAGGCCTTGTTCATGCACCTCACGCTGGTGCCCTACATCGGCGCGGCCGGTGAGCTGAAGACCAAGCCGACCCAGCATTCGGTCAAGGAGCTGCGCTCGATCGGTATCCAGCCGGACGTGCTGCTGTGCCGTTCCGAGCAGGCCATTCCCGATTCGGAGCGGCGCAAGATCTCGCTGTTCACCAACGTTTCCGAACGCGCCGTGATCAGCGTGCCGGACGTGGAAGTGCTGTACCGCGTACCGATGGGGCTGCACGCACAGGGGCTGGACGAGATCGTGGTCAACCAGTTGAAGCTGGGTGACAAGGCCGCTCCGGCCGATCTGTCCGAATGGGAGGCGGTGCTGGATGCGGCGCTGCATCCGCTGGACGAGGTCACCATCGCCGTGGTCGGCAAGTACGTGGACCACCAGGATGCCTACAAGTCGGTGGGCGAGGCGCTCAAACATGGCGGCCTGCGCCAGCGCACCAAGGTCAACCTGAAGTGGCTGGAAGCGCAGGAGCTGGAGACCTCGGGACTGGCAGGGCTGGAGGATGTCGACGGCATCCTGGTGCCGGGTGGTTTCGGTGATCGCGGCTTCGAGGGCAAGGTGCTGACCTCCCGATTCGCCCGCGAGCACAAGGTGCCGTACTTCGGCATCTGCTACGGCATGCAGGCGGCGGTGGTGGATTTCGCCCGCCACGTGGCCGGGCTGGAAAATGCCAACAGCACCGAGAACGACCGCCAGTCGCCCAATCCGGTAATCGGCCTGATCACCGAATGGCGCACCGCCAGTGGCGAAGTCGAGAAGCGCGACGAGAAGTCCGATCTGGGCGGCACCATGCGCCTGGGGCTGCAGGAGCAGCGCCTGAAGCCGGGCACGCTGGCGCACGAGCTGTACGGCAAGGACGTGGTGGCCGAGCGTCATCGCCACCGCTACGAGTTCAACAACCGCTACCGCACCCAGCTGGAAGATGCCGGGCTGGTGATCGCCGGCAAGTCGATGGACGACACGCTGGTGGAAGTGGTGGAACTGCCGCGCGACCAGCATCCGTGGTTCCTGGCCTGCCAGGCGCATCCGGAGTTCCTGTCCACGCCGCGCGAAGGGCATCCGCTGTTCGTCGGCTTCATCCGCGCCGCGCGCGAGAAGAAAGCCGGTGGCAAGCTGCTGAAGCAGGCGCAGGCGTAAGTGTTGCCGGAACGGGTGGAGGGGAAAGGCAGACGGGTGGACAGACCTTGCCTTTTCCGCCCATCTTCACCTGTCCCTTGTCTGACCTCCTAGTTAAGCGAGAAACAGCATGAAACTCTGTGGATTCGAAGTCGGCCTGGACCAGCCGTTGTTCCTGATCGCCGGCCCGTGTGTGATCGAGTCGATGCAACTGCAGCTCGATACTGCCGGCAGGCTGAAGGAGGTCACCGGCAAGCTGGGGATGAACTTCATCTTCAAGTCCAGCTTCGACAAGGCCAACCGCACCTCCGGCACCAGCTTCCGTGGCCCCGGGCTGGAAGAAGGGCTGAAGGTGCTGGCCGAGGTGAAAAAGCAGATCGGCGTGCCGGTGCTGACCGACGTGCATGAATACACGCCGATGGACGAGGTCGCCTCGGTGGTGGACGTGCTGCAGACCCCGGCTTTCCTGGTGCGGCAGACCGACTTCATCAAGAAGGTGTGCAGTGCCGGCAAGCCGGTGAATATCAAGAAGGGCCAGTTCCTGTCGCCGTGGGACATGAAGCCGGTTGTGGAGAAGGCCAGGTCCACCGGCAACGACGCCATCATGGTCTGCGAGCGCGGCGCCAGCTTCGGCTACAACAACCTGGTCAGCGACATGCGCTCGCTGGCGGTGATGCGCGAGACGCAGTGCCCGGTGGTGTTCGATGCCACCCATTCGGTGCAGTTGCCGGGCGGGCAGGGCAGCAGTTCGGGCGGCCAGCGCGAGTTCGTGCCGGTGCTGGCGCGGGCGGCGGTGGCGGTGGGCGTGGCCGGGCTGTTTGCCGAGACCCATCCGGATCCCTCCAAGGCGCTGTCCGACGGCCCCAATGCATGGCCGCTGGACAAGATGGAGGCGCTGCTGGAAACCCTGCTGGCGCTGGATTCGATCACCAAGAAGAACGGTTTCCTCGAATCCGGCGTGTGACCCCGGGCGCGGATGACCTGCCGCCAGGTCGTCCGCACCGGTCTTGCGCAAGGTGCGGAATACTGCCCATACCGTTCAGCTGTGCCTGCAATTGCCGCTTTCAACGGTAAGCAACGCGCCGCGCGGATACCGGCTTCGTTTAGACTTGCCGGCGGTTTTACGTTCTTTTCCTGACATCCGATCCACTTCAAGACGAGTCCTTTCCCCCGATCATGACCACTATCGCCAAGATCCACGCCCGTGAAATCCTCGACAGCCGTGGCAACCCCACGCTGGAAGCCGAAGTCACCCTGCAGGACGGCTCGTTCGGCCGCGCGATGGTGCCGTCGGGTGCTTCCACCGGCACCAAGGAAGCGGTGGAGCTGCGTGATGGCGACAAGACCCGTTACCTGGGCAAGGGCGTGCGCGATGCGGTGGCCAACGTCAATGGCGCCATCGCCACGGCGCTGAAGGATTTCGATGCGGCCGACCAGGAAGGACTGGACCGTCGCCTGATCGATCTGGACGGTACCGACAACAAGGGCCGCCTGGGTGCCAATGCGCTGCTCGGTGTTTCGATGGCTGCCGCGCACGCCGCCGCCGCGTCGAAGAAGCAGGCGCTGTGGCAGTACCTGGCCGGCAAGACCGGCGCCACGCCGTCGCTGCCGGTGCCGATGATGAACATCATCAACGGCGGTGCGCATGCCGACAACAACGTCGACTTCCAGGAATTCATGGTGCTGCCGGTCGGCTTCGATTCGTTCGCCGAATCGCTGCGTGCCGGCACCGAAATTTTCCATTCGCTCAAGTCGGTGCTCAAGGGCCACGGCCTGAGCACGGCGGTGGGTGACGAAGGCGGTTTCGCCCCGGACTTCCGCAGCAATGTCGAAGCGCTGGACACCATCCTCGAAGCCATCGGCAAGGCCGGTTACACCGCCGGTGAGGACGTGCTGCTGGGTCTGGACGTGGCGTCCAGCGAGTTCTACGAGAACGGCAAGTACAACCTGGTGGGCGAGAACAAGCGCCTGACCTCCGAGCAGTTCGTCGACTTCCTGGCCGGCTGGGCCGCGCAGTACCCGATCATCACCATCGAGGACGGCCTGGCCGAGAACGACTGGGCCGGCTGGAAGCTGCTGACCGAGCGCATCGGCAGCAAGGTGCAGCTGGTCGGTGACGACCTGTTCGTCACCAACCCGAAGATCTTCAAGGAAGGCATCGACTCGGGCACCGCCAACGCGATCCTGATCAAGGTCAACCAGATCGGCACGCTGACCGAGACCCTGGAAGCCATCGCCATGGCCGACAAGGCCGGCTATGCCGCCGTGGTTTCGCACCGTTCGGGCGAGACCGAGGACACCACCATCGCCGACATCGCCGTGGCCACCACCGCCACCCAGATCAAGACCGGCTCGCTGTGCCGCAGCGATCGCGTGGCCAAGTACAACCAGTTGCTGCGTATCGAGGAAGCCCTCGGCGGCAACGCGCGTTACGCCGGTCGTAACGCGTTCGTCTCGCTCAAGCGCTGAGCCATGCGCAACTGGCGCTGGCTGCTGCTGGTGCTCGCGGTACTGCTGGCATTGCTGCAGTACCGCTTCTGGTTCGGCCCGGGCAATTCGGGTGAAGTGATGATGCTCGAAGCCCAGGTCGCCAGCCAGAAACGCGACAACGAAGGCCTGCAGCAGCGCAATGATGCGCTCGCTGCCGAGGTCAAGGACCTGAAGGAAGGCGAGGCCGCCATCGAAGAGCGGGCACGCAGCGAGCTGGGCATGATCAAGCCGGGCGAGAAGTTCTACCGGGTGGTGGAAAACGCACCGGTAACGACGCGCGCTGGGGCAGGCGGTGGGCAAGGCAATCCGTCCAATCCCTCGGAGGAACTGCCATGAGCGTGACCCAGGTCTGGGCGGTGGTGCCGGCCGCCGGGCGTGGCACCCGCTTTGGTGGCGCGCTGCCCAAGCAGTATCTGCAGGCCGGCGGCCAGCCGTTGCTGGCGCATACGCTGGAAGCACTGCTGTCGCATCCCGGTGTGGCCGGGGTGATGGTGGTGATCGCCGAGAATGACGCGGACTGGCCGGGCTGGAGCGCGTTTGCCGACAAGCCGGTGCTGACCTGCACTGGCGGTGAGACTCGCGCACTGTCGGTGCTGGCTGGGCTGCAGGCCTTGCCGGACAGCGTCCGCGCCGACGATTTCGTGCTGGTCCATGATGCCGCGCGCCCCAATCTGGCTGCGGCGGATCTGGGGCGTCTGCTGGAGGTGGGGCGTATGGATCCGGTGGGCGCGATTCTGGCGGCCCCGGTACGCGATACCCTCAAGCGTACCGGCGATGATGGCGGTATCGACCGCACCGAGCCACGTGAGCGGCTATGGCGTGCGTTGACGCCGCAGCTGTTCCGCCGTCACCAGCTTGCCCGTGCGCTGATGGAGGCTTCCGCCGCTGGCGTCGAAGTGACCGACGAGGCGATGGCGATGGAGCGCCAGGGCACGCGGCCGCTGCTGGTGGAAGGTGACGAGAGCAATTTCAAGGTCACCACGCCGGCCGATCTGGCGCGATTTGAATTCGAGCTGTCGCGTCGCGGCAGCTGATCCGACCGCTGGCGCTGCCGGTGCCGGCTTTGAGCAGAAGTGGCAAATTCCATGAGCAATCCTGTTTCCTTCCTGCCGATCCGCATCGGCCAGGGCTATGACGTGCATGTGTTCGGGGAGGGTGACCACGTCATGCTCGGCGGCGTGCGCGTTCCGCATCGTTGCGGCGTGCTGGCGCACAGCGATGGCGATGTGGTCCTGCACGCGCTGTGCGATGCGATGCTCGGTGCGTTAGCGCTGGGCGATATCGGCGTGCATTTTCCGCCGTCGGATGACCGCTGGAAGGGCGCGGACAGCAGCCGATTCGTCACACATTGCAACGCGCTGCTGGCCGAACGTGGCTGGCAGGTCGGCAATGCCGACATCACCGTGATCTGCGAACGGCCCAAGGTTGGCCCGCATGCGCTGGCGATGCGCGAGCAGGTCGCACAGCTGCTGGGGATCGAACTGGAGCGGGTCAGCATCAAGGCCACCACCAGCGAGAAGCTCGGTTTCACCGGTCGCGAGGAAGGCATCGCCGCGCAGGCCGCCGTATTGCTGGTGGCGCTGTGAGCGCGCTGCCGCTGGCGTTCGGCGAGCCGCTGCTGAGCGCGGCCATCCGCACTGTGCCGGAAGATTTTCAGGTCGATGAGCTGTCCGCATTCGAGGCGACGGGCGAAGGCGAGCATCTGCTGCTGGAGATCCGCAAGCGTGGCGCCAATACCGTGGCCGTGGCCAAGCGGCTGGCGCAGTGGGCGGGCATACCCGAGATGGGCGTCAGCTACGCCGGCCAGAAGGACCGCCATGCGGTGACCACGCAGCGTTTCAGCGTGCACCTGCCCAAGCGCGTGTCGCCGGACATTGCCACGCTGGAATCCGATGAAATCCATGTGCTCTCGGCCACCTGGCACAACCGCAAGCTGCAGCGCGGCGCGCTGGCCGGCAACCGCTTCAAGCTGGTGCTGCGCGACGTGCAGGGCGATGTGGCGGCGATCGATACGCGGCTGCAGACCATTGCCGCGCGCGGCCTGCCGAACTGGTTCGGTGAGCAGCGCTTTGGCCGTGACGGCGGCAACGTGCCGGCGGCATTGGCGATGTTCGGCGGGCGCCGGGTGCGCCAGGACCAGCGCTCGATGCTGCTGTCCGCGGCCCGTTCGGCCTTGTTCAATCGGGTGCTGGCCGCGCGAGTGGAGCAGGGGAACTGGGACCGGCCGCTGGAGGGCGAGGTATGGATGCTGGACGGCAGCCGCTCGGTGTTCGGCCCCGAGCCGATGAGCGAGGTGCTGGCCGAGCGTCTGGCACGTTTCGACATCCATCCCAGCGGGCCGCTGTGGGGTGTGGGCGAGTTGCGCTCCACTGGCGAGGCGCTGGCACTGGAGTCGGCGGCGCTGGCCGATGAGCAGGCGCTGACGTTGCGCGCGGGGCTGGAAGCGGCCGGTCTGAAGCAGGAGCGGCGCTCGCTGCGGCTGCGGCCGGCACTGCTGCAGCACCAGTGGTTGCAGCCGGATGTGCTGGAAATCTCCTTTGCGCTGCCGCCAGGCTGCTATGCCACGGCGGTGCTGCATGAGCTGGGCACGGTCACCGATGCCAGCCAGGTGCTTGCCGCAAGCTGAGGCTCGACCTCAGCGCCGTGCCAGCAGCACCAGTACCGCGCCGGTCCCGCCCTGCGCGGTAGGAGCGGAGTGGAACGCCAGCACGTCATTGCGCAGCCGCAGCATGCGGTCGACCAGGTTCTTCAGCGCCGGTGCGCCGCCATCGGACTGCAGGCCCTTGCCGTGGATGATGCGCACGCAGCCGAATTCATGGGCGTGCGCCTCCTGCAGGAATTGCCGCAGCAGCAGCTCGGCCTGGAGCGTGGTGGCGCCGTGCAGATCCAGTTCGTCCTGCACTGAATACTGGCCACGCTTGAGTCGCTGGAACATCCGCGGCGGCAGGTTTTCACGGCGGTAACTGGCGACGTCGCCGGCTTCCAGCGGTGTGCCGGACTGCAGCAGCCGGGCGAATTCGCCCAGCGCCAGCGCCTCGTCCTGTTCAGCCATGCGCGCGCGCGGCTTCGGGCGCGGCTTGCCGGTCACCGGCGCATCCACTTCGGGCAGCCGGGTCACCTTGCCGATGGCGGAAAGGAACAGCGCGCTGTCATCTTCATCTTCGGGGTACGACATGTGCACAGCCTACCGTGCCGGACGCGGCGGGCATATGCCGGCGGGGGTCAAGGCGGCCAGTCCATTCCGGTATCATGGGCGATCAGGCCGGTGTGCATCCGCAGAGGTGGCGCACCGGCACGGCAGCAGGAGCGGTGAGGCAAGGTGTGCACCGCCGTTGATTGAGTGAACCAGGTCTTCAATGCGCGTACTTGTATCAAACGACGACGGTGTGGATGCCCCCGGCATCAAGGTGCTTGCCGAGGAACTGCGCAACGCCGGCCATGAGGTCACGGTGGTTGCACCGGACCGCGACCGCTCCGGCGCCAGCAATTCGTTGACCTTGGACCGACCGGTACGGCTGCGGCGCATCGACCACTACACCTGCGCGGTGGCCGGCACCCCGACCGACTGCGTGCACCTGGCGCTGACCGGCATGCTCGAGTACGAGCCGGACATCGTGGTGTCGGGCATCAACAATGCCGCCAACCTGGGCGATGACGTGATCTATTCCGGTACGGTGTCGGCGGCGATGGAGGGGCGCTTCCTCGGCCTGCCGTCGGTGGCGGTATCGCTGGTCACGCACAAGCATGACGCCCGCCATTTCCGCACCGCGGCCAAGGCGGCGGTGGAGATCGTGGCACGCCTGAAGGCCGACCCGCTGCCGGCCGACACCATCCTCAACGTCAATGTCCCGGATCTGGCCTGGGAAGATATCCGCGGCTTCGAGGTCACCCGGCTGGGCAACCGCCACCGTGCCGAAGCCTGCATTCCGGCGACCGATCCGCGCGGCAACACCGTGTACTGGATCGGCCCGGCCGGCAGCGAGCAGGACGCCGGTCCCGGTACCGATTTCCACGCGGTACGCACCGGCCATATCTCGATCACGCCGATCCAGGTCGATCTGACCCGCTATTCGGCGCTTGAAAAAGTCGCCGGCTGGGTGGGCGGGCTTTCGGCCACGCTGGGGACGAAGGCATGACGCCGCGTCTGCGGCTGCAACCGGAGGCGATGGGTATCGGCATGACCTCGCAACGGGTGCGTGACCGCCTCGTGGATCGTCTGCGCGAGGCCGGCATCGCCAGCGAGCCCACGCTCAACGCGGTGCGGGTGGTGCCGCGGCACCTGTTCATCGACGAGGCGCTGGCCTCGCGTGCCTATGAGGACACCGCGTTGCCGATCGGCCACGGCCAGACCATCTCCCAGCCGTGGGTGGTGGCGCGGATGACCGAGGCGGTGCTGGCGGTCGCGCCGAAGACCGTGCTCGAAGTCGGTACCGGCTCCGGGTACCAGGCGGCGATCCTCGCCGCGCTGGGGCTGGAGGTCTACACGGTCGAGCGCATTGGCGAGCTGTTGCGGCAGGCACGCAAGCGTTTCCGCCAGCTGGGGATGAACGTGCGCAGCAAGCACGACGACGGCCGAATCGGCTGGCCCGAGCACGGCCCCTACGACGCCATCGTGGTCACCGCGGCGGCACCGGCGCTGGTGGATGCGCTGATCGAACAACTGGCCGTTGGCGGTCGACTGGTGGCGCCGGTCGGCGGCCCCGGCGGACAGGCCCTCCTGCAATTGACACGACTGGCCGATGGCAGCATCCAGCAGGAGGATCTGGCGCCGGTCAGCTTCGTGCCGCTGCTGTCGGGCATGCTGGACTGAACTCCGGGACATACGAATCATGAAGATTTTCGGGCCGTTGTACGACCGCGCGATGGTATGGGCCGCCCATGAGCGCGCGCCGACCTATCTGACGGTATTGAGCTTCATCGAGGCCATCATTTTCCCGGTGATGCCGGAAGTGATGCTGATGCCGATGTGCGTGGCGCAGCCGCGCAAGGGCTGGCGTTTTGCCACGCTGAGTTTGATCGGCTCGATGCTGGGCGCGATGGTCGGCTATGCGCTGGGCCACTACGCGTTCGAGGCGTTGAAGCCGCTGTTCGAGATGATGGGCATGCTGCCCGCGATCGAGTCGGGGATCGCCACGCTGCAGGAAAAGATGGCCCAGTCGCCGTGGGCGGTGGTTACTTTCCTGGTGCTGGGCGGCTTCATGCCGATTCCGATGAAGGTCTTCACGTGGGCTTCCGGTATCGTCGGCGTGCCGCTGCCGCAGTACGCGTTGAGCATGCTGATCGGGCGCGGTAAGCGCGTTTATATTCTGGCTGCGGTCATCCGTTTCGGGGGCGCGCGTGCCGCCAGCGCATTGCGGCGCTGGATTGAACCACTGGGCTGGATCGCGACCGTGCTGGTCGCCGGCATGGTGGGTTGGCTGGTCTGGAGGGCGAAGTTCGCATGAGTGCACAGATGATGGGCAAAGGATTCCGCGGCGCGGCGATGGCTGCGCTGATGGTGGTGTTGGCGGGCTGCGGCACGGCGACCGTGGTCAAGCCTTCCGGCGCTGGCAGTAGCGCTGGCGGTAGCGCACGCCCCAGCACACCGCAGACTTCCGTGGCCAAGCCCGGGCAGACGGCGACTGTGCGGCGCGGCGATACGCTCTATGCGTTGGCGCGCATCCATGGCATCACCCCGCGTGACCTGGCCGCCTGGAACGGCCTGTCGGAGCCGTACACCATCTATCCGGGCCAGACGCTGCGGCTGTACCCGGCGGGCACTGTGGCTGCGGGCAACCGTCCGTCAACCGGTACCACCACCGGCACCTCGCGGCCGACTACACCGCCGGCAGCCACCGCGGCCCCGGTCAACAGCGGCATCAGCTGGCGCTGGCCGGCCGATGGCGCGCTGGTCGGGCGCTTCGTGGCGGGTGAAACCACCAAGCAGGGCGTGGACATCGCCGGCACCAGCGGCCAGCCGGTACGTGCCGCCGGTCCAGGCGTGGTGGTGTATTCCGGCGCCGGGCTGGTGGGTTACGGCGAACTGATCATCATCAAGCACAGCGAGCAGTGGCTGTCCGCCTATGGCCACAACCGCAAGCGGCTGGTGAATGAGGGGCAGAACGTCAAGGCGGGCGACCAGATCGCCGAGATGGGCCGTACCGGTACCTCGCGCGACATGCTGCACTTCGAGATCCGCCACAACGGCAAGCCGGTGGACCCGCTGCTGTACCTGCCGAAAAAGTAAGCCGGCGACCATTGCAGGCGCGCCGGCGGCCTGCTGGCGCTGGCCTGGAAGACGTCCATGAGTGCGGGGATTTCCGTCGCCGCCGTTACGAAAAGTGCCGGTGTCCTGCGTGGGCACGGGATGCCGGCGGCCTTGCCGTTCACCGCGTCGCCCACGGTGCCCGGCGCTGTCGAGGCGCGCATTGTGGACTGGCGCAATCCGGGGTGTGGCGTTGCCTGCAGCGCTGTAGCTGCTGAACGCACTGCGGCCACGAAGGCGGGCAGAAGCGCGCACCTTCGTGGCCATCATGATGACAACGGGATGATGGCCGGCACAGGCGCGGCAATCCTCCTGAACCGGCTCAGACGATTCCGGTGGCGTAATACACGCCGATGATCGCGAACACCGCCAGCGTCTTGATGATGGTGATGGCGAAGATGTCCTTGTAGGACTGGCGATGGGTCAGGCCGGTGACCGCCAGCACGGTGATCACCGCGCCGTTGTGCGGCAGCGTGTCCATGCCGCCGGAGGCCATCGACGCCACCCGGTGCAGCACTTCCATCGGGATGCCGGCCGCCTGCGCATTGGCGATGAAGCTGTCGGCCATCGCTGCCAGCGCGATCGACATGCCGCCCGACGCCGAGCCGGTGATGCCGGCCATCGCCGTCACCGACACCGCCTCGTTGACCAGCGGGTTGGGGATCGAGCCCAACGCGTTGGCCACCACCAGAAAGCCGGGCAGGGCGGCGATGACCGCACCGAAACCGTATTCGGAGGCGGTGTTCATCGAGGCCAGCATGGCGCCGCCGATGGCCGCCTTGGTGCCTTCGGCAAAGGCGCTGATGACCGGCTTCCACGCGAACGCGATCACACTGAGGATGCCCACCAGCAGTGCGCCCTGGACGGCCCAGATCGCCGCCATCTTCGACACTTCCTGCACCACCGGCGCCGGGTTGCCGATCACCGCGGGGAGGAAGGACTGGCTTTCGCCGTAGAAACCGGGAATCCAGCGCGTGAACAGGTAGTTGGAGACGCCGACCAGCACCAGTGGCAGCAGGGCGATGGCCGGATGGGCCAGCGCTTCGCCGCGGAACGCCTCGGGCTCGTTGAGCAGCGGCGCGTTGCCGGCATAGCCTTCACCGGCGGCCAGCGCGGCGCGGCGGCGCCACTCCAGGTAGCTCATGCCCAGCGCCAGGATGATTACCGTACCGATCACGCCCAGCGTCGGCGCGGCCCAGCTGGTGGTGCCGAAGAAGCTGGTCGGGATGATGTTCTGGATCTGCGGCGTGCCCGGCAATGCATCCATGGTGAAGGTGAAGGCGCCCAGCGCGATGGTGCCGGGGATCAGCCGCTTGGGGATGTTGCTTTGGCGGAACAGCTCGGCGGCGAACGGATAAACCGCAAACACCACCACGAACAGCGACACGCCGCCGTAGGTGAGCAGGCCGCAGACCAGCACGATCGACAGCATCGCGCGCTGCGCACCGACCAGCCGGATGGTGGCGCTGACGATGGACTTGGAGAAACCGGAGATCTCGATCAGCTTGCCGAACACCGCACCCAGCAGGAATACCGGGAAATACAGCTTCAGAAAGCCGACCATCTTGTCCATGAACAGCCCGGTGAACATCGGCTGCACCAGCGCCGGGTCGGTCAGCAGCACCGCACCCAGCGCCGCCACCGGCGCGAACAGGATCACGCTGTAGCCGCGGTAGGCCACGAACATCAGGAAGCACAGGGCCGCCAATACGATCAGAAACGACATCCACGGCTCCCCGGCCAATACGTTGCCGGTGAGTATCGGGAGCCGCGGTGCGGCGGCCCACTGTACGAAGGGACGATACGCGCCCGTCTAACGCTCCGTTAACGTGCGCTCCATGGCGGCATCCGTATGCCGCAACGTCACACCCGGGAGGAGGGAGACACATGAAGCGCAAGTATCTGAGCATCGCCATCGGCGGCATCCTGTTGGCACCGGCCACTTTCGTGCAGGCCCAGGAGCAGCAGGCCGCAGCGGCCGGCACCCAGGCCACGCAGCTGGACGAAGTGACCGTCACCGCGCGCCGTCGCAGCGAGTCCATCCAGGACGTACCGGTGGCGGTGAGCGCCTTCGGCGAGGAGCAGATCAAGGATCTGCAGGCCTCGACCGTGGAAGGCCTGCAGGGCGCGGTGCCGAACATGAACATCGCCCAGGGCCGCGGTTCGGCCAACAGCGTCAACGTCTTCATCCGCGGCATCGGCCAGCCGGACGCGCTGCAGACCTTCGATCCGGGCGTGGGCATGTATGTCGACGACGTGTACTACTCGCGCATCAACGGCGCGCTGTTCTCGCTGTTCGACATCCAGCAGCTGGAAGTACTGCGCGGACCGCAGGGCACGCTGTACGGAAAGAACTCCACGGGCGGCGCGATCAAGCTGACCACCAAGAATCCGTTCGACAACGAAGGTGGCGCGGTGGAAGTCACCGCCGGCGACTACGGCCGCCTGGAAGGGCGCTTCTACGTGTCGGGCAAGTTGAGCGATACCGTGGCCGCCAGCATCGCCGGGGCCAAGATCACCAACGACGGCTATGTGAAGGACGCCGACACCGGCAAGCGTTACAACGATGACGACACCGAGGCGCTGCGCTTCAAGCTCGCCCTCAATCCCACCGACAACTTCCGCGCCACCCTGAGCGTGGATACCACCAGGCAGGATGCGGCGCTGACGCTGGGCCGGCCGATGGCCGACCTGAAACAGACCGATCTGGCACTGGGCACCGTGGTGCTGCTGCCGGGTGAAAAGGGCGAGTGGAACCGTCGTGCGCGGACCTCGTTCGATGACGGCCAGGGCCAGTACCTGAAGCACTCCGGTGCGTCGCTGGCGATGGACTGGGACCTCAACGAACAGTGGACGCTGAAGAGCATCAGTTCCTACCGCAAGCTCAAGACCAACTCGTATATCGATATCGACGCGTCCGAGTATGAGCTGGGCGATGTGCTGGTGGCACTGGACCAGGACCAGAAGAGCCAGGAGTTCCAGCTGCATTACGACAACGGCTCCAACCTGCATGCCACCTTCGGCGCGTACTACATGAAGGAGAACGTGCCGTCCTACCAGGAAGCCTATGCCGACGACCTGTT
This sequence comes from Stenotrophomonas sp. JC08, assembly GCF_052180205.1. NCBI lineage: Bacteria > Pseudomonadati > Pseudomonadota > Gammaproteobacteria > Lysobacterales > Lysobacteraceae > Stenotrophomonas > Stenotrophomonas sp. JC08. Next base: position 1,183,622 of record NZ_CP197473.1, read on the forward strand.
CGCACTGGCAGGCACGCCGTTGGACTTCCTGCGCACCATCGATGACGACCTGACCACCACGTCCACCGCCGCCTTCGCCCATGTGAACTGGGAATTCGTGCCGAGCTGGACCGTGGCCGCCGGCGTGCGCTGGACCAAGGACAAGAAGGACTACGACCGTAGCACCAGCACCTTCTGGGGCGCGCCGTTCTCCGCGCTGAACGAAACCGTGGCCTTCGCCGCCAATGCCTCGTGGACTGCGGTGACGCCGTCGGTCAGCCTGCAGAAGGCCTTCAGTGACAACCTGATGGCGTATGTGTCGGCCAACCGCGGCTTCAAGTCCGGCGGTTTCAACGGCCGCGCCAATACCGTGTTCGATACCCAGCACGCCAAGTTCGACCCGGAATACGTGTGGACCTACGAGCTGGGCCTGAAGGGCAGTTCGTCCGACAACCGCCTGCGCGGCAGCGCGGCGGCGTTCTACAGCAACTACAGCGACTTCCAGGCACGCGTGTCGCAGGACGTGGGCACCTTCCCGGTGCTCAACGCAGCCAAGCTCAACATCAAGGGCATCGAACTGGAAGGCAGCGCGCTGCTGGGCGAGGCCACCACGTTGAGCGCGCAGCTGGGCTGGATGGACGCCAAGTACGACAAATTCGAGGATTTCCGCCTGGATCCGTCCTATCCGGGCTTCGATCCGAACGTGAACCACGACCACGTGCCGTTCTCGCCGGACTGGACCGCCCGCGTCGCCCTGCAGCACGTGTTTTCGCTGGGTGACAGTGGCAACCTGACCTTTGGCGGCGATGTCTCCTACCGCGGCGATACCTGGTTGTCGGTGGACAACCGCGCGGTGTTGAGCCAGGACGCCTATACGCTGGTCGGCGCCTATGGCGTGTGGGATTCGCCGCAGATGGCCTGGCAGGTCCGTGCCGGCGTGCGCAACCTGACCGACAAGCAGTACAAGACCGAAGGCCAGGAGTTCGCCAGCGTCGGCAATATCCAGACCGCCTACTACGGTCTGCCGCGCAACTGGTATGTGTCGGTGCGTTACAACTTCTGATCGGATGACCGGAAGTGACCTTGAGCGGCGGCATGTCTGACGGCATGCCGCCGCTTCCGTATTCTGTAGCCGCCTCCGCTGCTGGAGGCGGGCAATGGCAGGGGATGCGGCAGGCATGTTGAGTCTGGTGACGGTGGTACTGGCGGGGCTGGCATGGCTGGCGCTGATGTTCGGCGCGGCGCTGTATGGCGAGCGCCGGCCGGCGGTGTTCGCCCGTCATTGGCGGCATGTCTATGCGCTGTCGCTGGCGGTGCACTGCACCTCGTGGACCTTCTACGGCACCGTCACCCAGGCGGCGCGCCACGGCTGGCCGCTGCCGCCGACCTTCGTCGGCGCGATCCTGTTCTATGTGCTGGCGATGGGTGTGATGGTGCGGCTGGTGCGGCTGGCGCGCGAGACCAACGCCACCTCGCTGGCCGACCTGATCGCCGCGCGGCTGGGGCGCGATGCGTGGCTGGCCGCCACCGTCACCCTGGTCACCGTGCTCGGGCTGATTCCCTATATCGCGCTGCAGCTCAAGGCGGTGGCGATGAGTTTCGGCATGCTCACCTCGCGCACGGTGGCGACCGGCGCGGAGGATTCGATCTGGCAGGACAGCGCGCTGTACGTGGCGCTGGCGATGGCGCTGTTCGCGATGCTGTTCGGTGCGCGGCGCGCGGACATGTCCGAGCACAACCGCGGGCTGGTGCTGGCGATGGCGGTGGAGTCGGTGTTCAAGCTGTGCGCGATGCTGGCGCTGGGCCTGTTCGTCTGGTTCGGGCTGAAGGGACTGCCGGCGGCAGCGGCGTTGCCGTTGGACGCGCCGGCCGGTGGGTTCGTGCCGCTGGTGCTGCTGGGCGGACTGGCGATGTTCCTGCTGCCGCACCAGTTCCATGTCGGCGTGGTCGAATGCCGCGATCCGGCCGATGTGCGCACCGCGCGCTGGCTGTTCCCGCTGTACCTGCTGCTGATCGCGCTGCCGATCCTGCCGCTGGCGCGGGCCGGCAGTGCGCTGCTGGGCGACAGCGTGCCCTCGGACATGTACACGCTGGCGCTGCCGTTTTCCGCCGGGCATGAGGGCATTGCGCTGTTCGCCTTCCTGGGCGGACTGAGCGCCGCCACCGGCATGGTGGTGGTCAGCACGCTGACGCTGAGCCTGATGATCGGCAACCACTGGTTCGCGCCCGGCCTGTTGCGGGGTGCGTGGGCGCGCAGTGGTGGCGATCACCGGCGCCAGCTGGTGTGGCTGCGGCGCGGTGGCATCTGCGTGATCATGCTGCTGGCCTGGGCCTACAGCCGCCTGATCGCCGGCGGCAACGTGCTGGCCGACATCGGCGGGGTGTCATTCTCGGCGATGGCCACGCTGCTGCCGGTGCTGGGGTTTGCGATCTGGCGGCCGCAGACACCGCCGCGTGCGGCCATCGCCGGGGTGCTGGCCGGTTTCCTCACCTGGGCCTGGGTGCTGCTGCTGCCGTCGCTGCTGGCCGATGCGCAACCGCAGCCCGCCTGGTTGCTGGAGGGACCACTGGGCTGGCACTGGCTGGCACCGGAAGGGCTGTTCGGCCTGACCGGATGGACGCCGTTGGGGCGTGCGGTGGGCGCCAGCCTGTTCGTCGGCACGCTGGTGACCCTGCTGGCGATGGCCTGGCGGCGCGACACTCCGCGGAATACCCGGCGCAGTCTGGATGCGGACACCTTGCGCAATGCCGGCCGTCGCTTCCTTCCATTCGAGCAGGTCGAGCGCCTGCTGGCCGATGCGCCGCGCAACGGGCCGGTGCCGGTGGCGATCGAAGCGCGGCTCGAGCGCGAACTGTCGGCGGTGCTGGGGACGGCATCGGCACGGCTGCTGCTGGACGCCGCGCGCGGCGAGGACCGCGAGCTGGCAACCGTGGCGGCCATTGTCAGCGAGGCCTCGCAGGACCTGCGTTTCAACCAGCAGGTGCTGCAGGCGGCGCTGCAGAACATGAGCCAGGGCATCAGCGTGATCGATCGCGACCAGCGGCTGGTGGCCTGGAACCGGCCCTATGCGCGCATGTTCGGTTTTCCCGACGAGCTGCTGCAGGTGGGGCGGCCGATCATCGACCTGACGCGCTGGGCGCTGGAGACGATGCCACAGCGCGGCAAGGGCGAACGCGCGATCGACCGGCGGCTGGCCTTCATGCGCGCCGGCACACCGCATCTGACCGAGCGGGTGTTTCCCGATGGCCGCATCGTCGAGATCCGTGGCAACCCGATGCCCGGGGGCGGCTTTGTCGCCACGTTCACCGATGTCACCGAATTCCGCCGCAGCGAGGCCGCGCTCAAGCGCAGCAACGAGACGCTGGAGCAGCGCGTGGGCGAGCGCACCGCGTTGCTGGAGGCGGCCAAGCGTGAGGCAGAGCGGGCAAACGATGCCAAGAGCCGCTTCCTCGCCGCGGTCGGCCACGACCTGCTGCAGCCGTTGCACGCCGCGCACCTGTTCACCGACACGCTGGCGCAGCAGGTGGAAGCGCCGCAGCAGAAGCAGGCGGTGGTGCAGATCCGCGGCGCGCTGGATTCCACCACCGACCTGCTGACCGGCCTGTTCGACATGTCGCGGCTGGAGGCCGGTGGGCTGGTGTCGCAGCCGCGCGACCTGCCGCTGGCCGAGGTGCTCGATCCGCTGGCATCCGAGTTCCGCGCACTGGCGCAGGCGCGCGGGCTGGCGTTCCACTACCGGCCAACCCGCGCCTGGGTGAACAGCGACCCGCAACTGCTGCGGCGGGTACTGCAGAACTTCCTCGCCAATGCGGTGCGCTATACCCGCAGCGGTGGCGTGCTGCTGGGCGTGCGCCGCGAAGGCGGGCGCCTGCGCATCGAGGTGCATGACACCGGCCCGGGCATCGCCGCCAGCGAGCAGCAGCGGATCTTCGAGGAATTCCGTCGCGGCGAGGACAGCAGCGGGCAGGGCCTCGGGCTGGGACTGGCGATCGCCGACCGCATCGCCGGGCTGCTGCAGGCGCCGTTGCGGCTGCGCAGCGAGAAGGGGCGCGGCACGGTGTTTTCGGTCGCGGTCGCGCAGGTGGCAACACGGCCGCCGCCGGCCGAGGCGCGTGCGCACATGGAGGTCGCCCGTGGCGGTATCCCGGTGCTGGTGGTGGACAACGATCCGGCGGCGTTGCAGGCGCTGGCCGGGCTGCTGCGGGGCTGGGGCTATGCGGTGGCCGAAGCGTCCGGTGAGGCGCAGGCGGTGGCCGCGCTGCAGGCGCAGCCGGCGCTGCTGTGGCTGTTCGACTACAACCTTGATGACGGCGATACCGGCACCGCACTGCAGGCGCGGCTGGGCGAGCGCTTCGGCTCCCGACCGACCTTGATCCTCAGTGCCGATGACAGCCTGGCCACGCGCCGCGAGGTGATGGAGCTGGGCCTGACGCTGCTGCACAAGCCAGTGCGGCCGCTGGCGTTGAAATCGATCATGGATCGCCTGCTGGCCGCGCGCGCGGTGGCCAGGCCATAGCGCGCGCGGTGTGGTGTGCTCAGCCCTGCGCGGTGCTGAATTCCTCGAACGCCGCCAGCGCGTTGGCCGCGTACATCAGCGACGGGCCGCCACCCATGTAGACCGCCACGCCGAGCATCTCGCGGAACTCCTCCGGGGTGGCGCCCAGCCGGACCAGCGCCTTGGCGTGGAAGCCCAGGCAGCCGTCGCAGCGGTTGGCCACGCCGATGGCCATGGCGATCAGTTCCTTGGTCTTCTCATCCAGCGCGCCGGCCGCCATCGCCGCCTTGCTGAGCGCGCCGAAGCCCTGCATCACATCGGCGTTGTGGGTGCGCAGCGGGGTGAGGTTGCGCGAGATGTCGCGGGTCAGGTCGGTGTAGGACGGAATGGCGCTCATCGGTGTTCTCCTTGGGGATCGGGGGCGCACGGTAGCTTGTGCGCAGGGAATAAACGGTACGTTCAACCGCGCGGCGTGGTCATCGGCAGGCCCGCGTCGACCCAGGCCTGCATGCCGCCGGCGACGTTGACGCAGCGCACGCGCCGGTGCCCGGCCAGCGCCGCCTGGGCGATGCGCGAGCGCATGCCGCTGTGGCAGATCAGCAGCAGCTCGTCGGTGGTATCGGGCAGGTCCAGGGTCGCCAGCGCGCCGGCCGCATCCGCGCGGATGCGCGACAGCGGCAGCAGGCGTGCGCCGGGTGCGTGGCCGCGGGCGAACTCGGCCGCTTCGCGCACGTCCACCAGCACCGCGCCCGCGCGCAGCCGCGCGGCCGCCTCATGTGGCGCGAGCTGTCCGCCGCGGCCGCCGAACAGGGCCCGGAGCAGCGCGATCATGGCTTGCCCGCCTTGCCGCGGGCCGCGGGGCGGCCGCAGTAGATGCCGTGCAGGGTATGCATCACCGCCGCTGCCGGGCCGTCGGCCAGGGCGTAGACGATGGTCTGCGCTTCGCGCCGGGTCAGCACCAGGCCTTCCTCGCGCAGCACGGCCAGGTGCTGGGACAGGGCCGACTGGCTCAGGTCCAGCAGGGCGTTGATCTCGCCGACCGAACGCTCGCCTTCGGCCAGCAGGCACAGCACCTGCAGCCGGTTCTCGTTGGCCAGCGCCTTGAGCAGCTGCACGGCGTCGCCGGCATGCGCGCGCATCGCGGTCACGTCGAACGGCGGGTGGGAAGCGGTGTCGGCCATCATCATTCCAGTTCCAGGGGAAGCGCATCATTGCGCCATGCGTTGACGCCGCCGGCAAGCGAACGCACGTCGCTGAAGCCGAGCTGGCGCAGGCTGTCGGCGGCCAGCGCCGAGCGGCCGCCGGTCAGGCAGTACAGCAGCAGCGGACGGTCGGGGCGGGTCAGTTCCTGGCTGGTGGAACACGCCAGCGCCGGGTGGGCGTGGATGCGGAACTCCAGTACCCCGCGCGGGATGTTGACCGCGCCGGGCAGGTGGCCGGCGGCATATTCGTCCGGCTCGCGCACGTCGATGATCGCGACGCTGCCGGCCGGCCAGGCAGCAACTTCCTGCGGGGATGCCTCGCGGATGCGGGCGCAGGCGGCGGCGACCAGGTCGTTGATGGAGGTAAGCATGGCGCTTTCTTATATCAGTTGACGATAATATTAGTAGATGCTAATGTTCATCGCAACCCGGCATCCATGCCGTCCCGTGCAGCCCAGGAGAATCCGTATGAACCTCGATCGTGCCGTCCTTGCCTTCGCCGGCGTGATGGTCCTCGCCAGCGTCGCCCTCGCGCATTTCGTATCGCCGCTGTGGCTGTGGCTCACCGTGTTCGTCGGCGCCAACCTGCTGCAGGCCAGCTTCACCGGCTTCTGCCCGGCCGCCATCGTGTTCCGCAAGCTGGGCGTGCCCGGCGGCTGCGCGTTCAAGTAAGGCGGCGCCGTGGAACAGAACACCATGCGCGTGCGCCATGCCCTGGCATTGCTGCTGGCCGCCTCTTTGGCGGCCTGCGGCGGGGGCCAGCCGCAGCCCGCCCCGATCAAGGTCGAGGGCCTGTCCAGCATCGAAGTGCGGTCCGCCGACGCCGGCGAAGGGCGCGGCTGGGATGGCGTGGTGGAGGCCGTGCGCCAGGCCACGCTGTCGGCGCAGACCAGCGGGCGGGTGGCGCAGGTGGAGGCCGATGTCGATGACCGGGTGGCTGCCGGGCAGGTGCTGTTGCGGCTGACCGCGGTCGAACAGCAGGCGGGGGTCGATGCGGCGCGTGCGCAGGTGCGTGCCGCCGAGGCCGCCGCGCGCGAGGCCGAGCTCGACTATCGCCGCCATGCCGAGCTGGCGCAGGGACAGTACGTGTCGCGGGCGCAGCTGGACCGCACACGCGCCGCGCGCGACACCGCCGTGGCCGCGCGCGATGCGGCCCGGGCGCAACTGGCCAGCGCCGGCCAGCAGGGCAGTTACACCCTGGTGCGCGCGCCCTATGCCGGCATCGTCAGCAGTCGCGACGTCGAGCCGGGCGAGAGCGTGAACCCGGGCCAGCCGCTGATGACGGTGTTCGCACCCGACGCGCTGCGGGTGGAAGTCAGCGTGCCGCAGTCCGAGGCCGATGCGATCCGTGCCGATGCCGTGGCCCGGCTGCAGCTGGACGACGGGCGCCAGGTCGACGCGGCGCAGGTGACGGTATTCCCAGCCGCCGATGCCGCAACCCATGCGGTGAAGGTGCGGGTGCTGCTGCCGGTGCTGGAGGCAGCGCCGGTGCCCGGCAATACGGTGCGGGTGGTGTTCCCGGCGGTGAAGGGCGGCGCGTATCCGCAGATACCGGTCTCGGCGCTGCTGCGGCGGGGCGAGGTCGATGCCGTCTACGTGCTGGCCGATGGCCGGCCGTCGCTGCGGCAGCTGCGCCTGGGCGAACGCCGCGGCGACCAGGTGGAGGTAATCGCCGGGCTCGCGGCGGGCGAGCGCATCGCCGCCGATCCACTGGCGGCGATGCAGGCGCTGGCCGCTGCCCGCGTGGAGCGTTGACATGGCGCCGCACGATACGCCGCGGCTGGGTGTTTCCGGCCGCCTGGCCCGCATTTTCCAGGACAACCCGCTGACCCCGATCCTGGCGTTGCTGGGGTTGCTGCTGGGCCTGGTCGCGGTGGCGATCACCCCGCGCGAGGAAGAGCCGCAGATCGACGTGACCATGGCCAACGTCATCGTGCCGTTCCCCGGCGCCGACGCGCGCCAGGTGGAGCAGCTGGTGGCGTATCCGCTGGAGCGCCGGCTGGCCGGGATCGAGCAGGTCAAGCACACCTATTCGGTCAGCCGCCCGGGGCTGGCGGTGCTGACCGTGGAGTTCGACGTCGGCGTGCCGCGGCAGGCGGCGCTGGTGCGCCTGTACGACAAGGTGTTCTCGAACATGGACTGGATGCCGCCGGACGTGGGCGTCGGCCAGCCGATCATCAAGCCACGCGGCATCGACGACGTGCCGGTGATGGCGCTGACGCTGTGGGCCGATGCGCCCGCGCCGACGGCGGCGGACCGCGGTGCCGGCGGGCGTGGCGCGCTGGAACTGTCCCAGGTCGCGCATACCCTGGAAACCGAGCTCAAGCACCTGCCCGGCACCCGTGACGTCTACACCATCGGCGCGCCCGAGCGGGCGATGATGGTGACGCTGGATCCGGCGCGCTTGGCCGCCCATGGCCTGGCGGTGAACGACCTGGCCGCGGCGCTGCAGGCGGCGAACCTGGCGCGCCAGGCCGGCGAACGCATCGGTGGCGACGGCGTGGTGCAGGTCAGCGCCGGGCGCTTCCTGGCCGACCGCGCCGACGTGGCCGGGCTGGTGCTGGGGGTGGACGGCGGGCAGCCGGTGCGGCTGGCCGACGTGGCCACGGTCAGCGATGCCACCGACCTGCCGTCGCGTTATGTCTGGCACGGCGCGCCGCCCGGGCGCGCCGGCCCGCGCACCGGCGTGGCGCCGGCGGTGACCCTGGCCATCACCAAGCAGCCGGGCAGCAATGCGGCCGACATCACCGGCGCGGTGCTGGAGCGGATCGAGGCGCTGCGCGGGCAGGTCATTCCCGAGGGCGTGGAAGTGGCCGTCACCCGCGACTACGGCGCGACCGCCAGCGACAAGGCGCAGACCCTGATCAAGAAGCTCGTGTTCGCGACCGGTTCGGTGGTGCTGCTGGTGCTGTTCGCGCTGGGCCGCCGCGAGGCGCTGGTGATCGGTTCGGCGGTGGTGCTGACCCTGGCGGTGACGCTGTTCGCGTCCTGGGCCATGGGTTTCACCCTCAACCGGGTGTCGCTGTTCGCGCTGATCTTCTCGATCGGCATCCTCGTCGATGATGCCATCGTGGTGGTGGAGAACATCCACCGACACATGGCGCAGGGCGGAAAGACCCTGCGCGAGGCGATCCCGCCGGCGGTCGACGAAGTGGGCGGGCCGACCATCCTGGCGACCTTCACCGTGATCGCCGCGCTTATGCCGATGGCCTTCGTCAGCGGCCTGATGGGGCCGTACATGCGGCCGATCCCGATCAATGCCTCGGTCGGCATGGTGCTGTCGCTGCTGATCGCGCTGGTGGTTACGCCGTGGCTGTCGCTGAAGCTGCTGCGCCGCCATGCCGGCGCAGCGGTGGCCGGCGCCCACGGCCATGTCGAAGGCGGCATGGCCGCGCGCCTGCACCACGTGTTCGCGCGGGTGATGACGCCGTTCCTGGCCGGTGACGGCGCCGCGCGCCGGCGGCGCTGGCTGTTCCTAGCCATGGCCGTGCTGGTGGCGCTGGCCGCGAGCCTGGCGGTGTTCCGCCTGGTGGTGCTGAAGATGCTGCCGTTCGACAACAAGTCCGAACTGCAGCTGGTGGTGGACATGCCCGAAGGCAGCACACTGGAGGCCACCAACGCGGTGCTCGCCGAACTGGCCGGTGTGCTCGACCGCACCCCGGAGGTGCTGCACTACCAGGGCTACGCCGGCACCGCCGCGCCGATCAATTTCAACGGGCTGGTGCGCCAGTACTACCTGCGCGAGGGCGCCAACGCCGGCGACCTGCAGGTCAACCTGGTCGACCGCCACGCGCGCAGCCGCAAGAGCCACGACATCGCCGTGGCGCTGCGCCCGGAAGTGGCGCGGATCGGACGCCGCCATGGTGCCTCGGTGAAGGTGGTGGAAGTGCCGCCGGGACCGCCGGTGCTGTCGCCGATCGTGGCCGAGCTGTACGGCCCGGACCATGCGCGCCTGCGCCAGATCGGGCGCGCGCTGACCCAGCGCTTCCTCGACACCGACGGCATCGTCGACGTCGACAGCAGCGTCGAGGCCGATGCCGCGCGCGAGGTGCTGGTGGTGGACCGCGAGCGCGCGGCGCGGCTGGGCGTGTCGCAGGCGGACATCGTGCAGACCATCGCCGCCGGGCTGTCGGGCAGCGACGCCAGCCACGTCATCGACAGCGGCTCGCTGTACCCGCGCCCGATCCGGCTGCGGCTGCCGGCCACCGGCCAGGGCACGCTCGACGGCGTGCTGGCGCTGCGGGTACGCGGCGGCAACGGCCAGCTGGTGCCGTTGTCGGAGCTGGTGACGGTGCGGCGCGCGCAGTGGGATGGCGCGATCCAGCACAAGGACCTGCTGCCGGTGGTGTACGTGATGGGCGACGAGAGCGGCAGCATCGACAGCCCGCTCTACGGCATGTTCGACCTGGTCGGCCAGGTCGGCGACAACGCCATCGACGGCCAGCGCCTGTCGCAGTTCTTCGTGCGCCAGCCGACCGACGGCGCCGGCTTCGGCATCAAGTGGGACGGCGAATGGCAGATCACCTACGAGACCTTCCGCGACATGGGCATCGCCTATGCCGCCGGCATGGTGCTGATCTACCTGCTGGTGGTGGCGTACTTCCGCAACTACGCGGTGCCGCTGGTGATCATGGCGCCGATCCCGCTGACCGTGATCGGGGTGATGCCGGGCCATGCCCTCCTCGGGGCGCAGTTCACCGCGACCAGCATGATCGGCATGATCGCGCTGGCCGGCATCATCGTGCGCAACTCGATCCTGCTGGTGGATTTCATCAACCACCTGGTCGAGCGCGGACAGACCCTGGAGCAGGCGGTGGTCGATGCCTGCGCGGTGCGCGCCCAGCCGATCGCGCTCACCGCGCTCGCGGCGATGGCCGGTGCGTTCTTCATCCTCGACGACCCGATCTTCAACGGCCTGGCGATCGCGTTGATCTTCGGCATCCTGGTGTCGACCGTGCTTACGCTGGTGGTGATCCCGCTGCTGTACTACGCCCTGCTGTCGCACCGTCGCCGGCGCCAGGCGCAGGCATGACCCGCGGCGCGGCGCGTACCGGCGCGCCGCGCGTTACAGGTCGCTTTGCCGGCTGGGGTCGCTCAGTTCCAGTTCGCGCAGCACCACGCTGGCCTGGGTGCGGTTGCGCACGCCCAGGCGCTCGAAGATCGCCGACAGGTGCGCCTTGACCGTTCGCTCCTGCACGTCCAGGCGGTCGGCGATCTGCTTGTTGAGCAGGCCCTCGGCGACCAGCGCCAGTACCCGGAACTGCTGCGGCGACAGGCTGGCCAGGCGTGCGGCCAGTTCACTGTCGTGGCTGGAGGACTGCGCCCGCGCCACCGCCGCGCGCAGCGACGCCGGGAGCCACTGCTCGCAGGCCATCACGCTGCGGATGGCCTCGCGCAATTCGTTCAGGCCCGAACTCTTGGGCAGGTAGCCGGCCGCGCCGTGATCGAGCGCGCGGCGGACCACGCGCGGATCGTCATTGGCCGAGACCACGATCACCGCCACACCCGGGTGCTGCGCGCGGATCGCCGCCAGTCCGGCCAGCCCGTGATTGCCGGGCATGTGCAGGTCCAGCAGGATCAGGTCGGTTTCCGGCGCGGCGTCGAGCGCGGCCAGCACCCCGTCCAGCGATTCGGCTTCGCGCACCTGCAGATCGCTCATGGCTTCGCTGGCGGCCTGGCGCAATGCGGCGCGGAACAGCGGGTGGTCGTCGGCAATGAGTAGGGTCGGCATGGTCACGGTCTGGGTTACTGGGCGGTCCAGCCCCCGTCCATCGGCAGGGAGGCAGCGGTGACATTGTGGGCCTCGCGGCGGCAAAGCCAAACCACCATCGCGGCGATGTCCTCCGGCAGCGACATGCGCAGGCTCGGCTGCTTCTCTTCCAGCAACGCGCGCACGCCGTCCTCGCGGCTGCCACCGTTGCGGTGTGCCTGGATCTGCGGCTCGATCAGCGGCGTCTCCACCCAGCCCGGGCACACGCAATTGACGGTGACGCCCCCGCTGTCGCGGCTGCCGGCGCTGGCGTATTCCAGCGCGGCGACCTTGCTCAGGCCGACGATGCCGAACTTGCTGGCCACATACGGCGCCTTGTTCTTGGAGGCCACCAGACCGTGCACCGAAGCGATGTTGACCACCCGGCCGTAGCCGCGTTCGGCCATGCCCGGCAGCGCCTGCTGCATGGTGTGGAAGGCGGCGCTGAGGTTCAGCGCGATGATGTCGTCCCACTTCGAGGCGGGCTGTTCGGCCAAGGGTGCGGCATGCTGGATGCCGGCGCAGTTGACCAGCACGTCGATCGCGCCCCAGCCCTGCACCGCGTCGAGCAGGTGGGCGATCTCATCGGGGCGACGCAGGTCGGCGGCGAAGTGGCGTGCCTCACTGCCTGCGCTGCTCACGCTGGTGAGTGCGTCCTCGATCTGCTCGGGCGTGCCCAGGCCGTTGATCGCCACGCGCGCGCCGGCCGCCGACAACGCCTGGGCGATGGCCAGGCCGATGCCGGAGGTGCTGCCGGTCACCAGCGCGGTGCGGCCTTGCAGGAAACGGTCCATGGGAAAACTCCGGGGATATAGGGGGAATGGCGGGAAACGTAACAGTCGCGGCGCCAACCGCGCGTGGTACTTAAGTACGATGAGCGCCGCAGGATCGCTCTGCTAGGGTGCGTCCATGAGCCAATCCCTGTTGCGTGCCGCCTGCGGCCTATTCGTCGGACTGAGCCTGGCCTCCTGCGCCAGCGGTCCAGCCTCCAAGCCCGTGGAGTCCTCCATGTTCAGCAACGAACTGCGCAGCGAGCACCGCGGCAGTGACGACCTGCTCAGCGCCGGGCTGGGCCTGGCCGGGCTGCGCAGCATGCTGCCGCCGGCCTTTGCCGATGCCACTGCACCGACACCGGACGAGCTGCGCCGGCGCGCGCTGTGGGGCAGCTGGCGCGGCATCGCCGATCTGGCGCCCGGAGGCGGCTATGGCGAACTGTTCGGCAGTCTTGAAAGCGTGCCGGGCCGTGAGTATTCGGCCTATGCGCGACTGCCCGGTGCCGCCCAGCCGCACCGGGTGCTGGCGCAGGTTCCGGACAACTTCGACCTCGCCAAGCGCTGCGTGCTGGTTGCCCCGGCCTCCGGCTCGCGCGGCATCTATGGCGCGGTATCGGTGGCGGCGGCCTGGGGCCTGCCCAAGGGCTGTGCGGTGGTCTACACCGACAAGGGCGCCGGCAGCGACTACTACGATCTGGACGCGCAAATGGGCGTTCGCGCCAACGGCACGGTCGGCGCGCTGGGCGAGGTGGCCGATCTGGCGTTTGTGCCCGATGCCCCGGTCAACGCATCGGGCGTGGCCTTCAAACACGCCCACTCCAAGGACAACCCGGAAGCGGACTGGGGCCGTCACGTGAAGCAGGCGTCCGAGTACGCGCTGCTGGCGCTGGCGCAGGCCTACCCACAGGCCGCGCCATTCACCTTCGAAAACACCCGCATCATCGCCGTGGGTATCTCCAACGGTGGCGGCGCGGTGCTGCGTGCGGCGGAGCTGGACGGCGACTGGCTGGACGCGGTGGTCGCTGGCGAGCCGAGCATCTACTCCGACGGCCCGGGTGCACGCGCGCTGTACGACTACAGCACCGAAGCGGCGCTGCTGATGCCGTGCGCGCAGCTGCACATGAGCGATCTGCCGCAGCCGCCGCTGACTGCCGCGCTGCAGGCCGGCGCCACGCTGCGCTGTGCCACGCTGGCCGCCGAAGGCGTGATCGACGGTGCCACGCCGGCGGCGCAGGCCAAGTCGGCGTACGAGCTGATGCTCAGCAAGGGCTGGACCGATGAGGCGTTGCGCGCAGGGGCGCTGTCCACCGGCTTCGACCTGTGGCGTGCGGTCGCCGCCACCTACGCCTCGGCCTACGGCCGTTATGGCGTGGGCGAGCACCCGTGCGGTTTCAGCTTCGCCGCGCAGAATCCGGATTTCTCGCCGCGCACAGCTACCGCGGCCGAACGTGCGGCGTGGATCGTCGATGGCAGTGGCATTCCGCCGGGTGCCGGCGTCGGCCTGCTCGACAGCAAGGTGATGCTGCCCGACCTGACCTATCCCGGTCTGAAGTGCCTGCGAGGCTTGTGGGCCGGGCAGGGCGAGGCGGCCACGCGCGTGCAGGCCGGCATCGCCGCCACCCGCGCCGGGCTGCCGCGCCAGGGCCTACCGGTGATGGTGGTGCACGGCACCGACGATGGCCTGATTCCGCCGGCTTTCAGCAGCGCGCCGTATGTGGCCGCAGCCAAGGCGGCCGGACGTGAAGTGAACTACTGGCAGGTCAAACACGTGCAGCACTTCGATGGTTTCCTCGGTTTGCCGGACTACGGCGCGCGTTACCTGCCGTTGCTGCCGTATGTGTACGCTGCGCTGGATCGCGTGCAGGCACGGCTGGATCACGGCACTGCGCTGCCGGCCGATGCGGTGATCGCCACCACGCCACGTGCCGACCGGCCGCTGGACGCCAGCCATCTGGCGCTGCCGCGCTAACGCCGCGGCGACCGCTCCCCGCGTGGCCGTGCGCCGCGCGGATGGCATCATCGGCGCATGGACATCCTGACTTTCCCTTCCCGGGTCATCCCGGCGACGCAGTACCGGCGTGAGCGCTGGCGCAATGGCCTGGGCTGGACCAACGAGATCCTGCGCCTGCCCGAACAGGGCGACTGGCAGTTGCGGCTGTCGATCGCCGAGATCGAGCAGGACGCGGCGTTCTCCGCCTTTCCCGGCATCGAGCGCGAGCTGGTGCTGCTGCAGGGCGAAGGCCTGCGGCTGCGCTTTGACGATGGTCGCTGCGAAACCCTGTTGCCGCCCTATCAACGCCTGCGTTTTGCCGGTGAGGCCGAAGTGGCCGGTGAACTGGTCGATGGTGTGACCCAGGACTTCAACCTGATGTGGCGCCGTGATGCGCTGCAGGCCGAGCTGCTGCACCGGCCGCTGGTCGGCAGCATGCTGTTTTTCACCGAGCCGCAGGTTGGCTGGGCGATCCATCTGTTGGCCGGGCAGGCCGCGTTCGAGGGCGACGTGTTGCCGGCACTGGCGGCCGGCGATACCGCCTGGTTGGGTGCCGGTGCACGCACGCGGTTCGCCTTGAATGGCGGCGGCGAGCTGCTGGCGATCCGGGTGTCGCCGGCGTAGCCCGCGTAAGCAGAGCGCACCCGGGGATCCGCACCCCTCCGACCTGCCGAACCCCGGGTGCGGCCTTTGGCCTTACCGGGGCTACGCTCGTTTCTCGTTCCTCGCGGTCAGTACACGTCGCGGCGGTAGCGGCCGGCGATGCGCAGCGCTTCATGCGCGTCGTTGCCCAGGGCCTGGGCGATCACCGCATCCACCGCCGGTGCCATGCCCTGCAGGCTGCCGCAGACCAGGATCGTCGCACCCTCATCGACCCAGTCACGCAGCCGTTCTGCGTGGGTGGCCAAGGCGTGCTGCACGTAGCGCAATTCGCCGCCGTCGCGGCTGAACATCGCATCCAGCTGTTCGATCCAGCCCTCGCGCTGCCACTGCCGCAGTTCATCGCCGAAGTGGAAATCGTGGGCGGCGTTGCGCTCGCCGAACAGCAGCCAGTTGCGCCGGGCGCCGGCCTCGATGCGGGCGCGCAGGTGCGCGCGCAGGCCGGCGATACCGGTGCCGTTGCCGATCAGGATCAGCGGTACATCGTGCGCCGGCGGATGGAAGTTGGGGTTGCTGCGCAGGCGCAGGTCGATCAGATCGCCGGGCAAGGTGTAGTCGCACAACCAGCCACTGGCCAGGCCGGGGCTGCCATCGGCGCATACCTGGCGGCGGAGCAGCAGCTGCAACGCGCCTTCGGCCGGGATCGAGGCGATGGAGTATTCGCGGTGCGGCAGCGGCTTGAGGCTGGCGGCCAGTGTCTCCACGTCGGCGTGCTCGATCTGCCCGGGCAGAGACGAGGCGGCGAGCAGGTCGCGCAGCAGGCGGCCATCGGCCAGCGTTGTGGTCGCGGCGAAGCCGTGCACCTGCAGCCATTGGGCGACGGTGTCACTGGAATGGCGTGGGCCGATCTCGGCGATATCACCGGCCTGCCATGCGTGCAGGACGCCGTCGACCGGCGCCAGCGTCAGCTGGAACACGCCACCGCCGACACTGCCCGGGTTGAGCTGCTGCCGTTGCTGCAGCCGCCAGGGCTGGTAGTCCGGTGCGCTCCAGTCCGGCAGGTCGGCGACTTCGCCGCCGAGCTGGCCGAGCAGCTGCTGCCAATGGCGCAGCGCGTCCGCATCGGCGTTATCCACTTCCACCGTGTCGAACAGCGGCTGCGCGCCGTGTTTGCGCAGCCAGTCATCCAGTTGGTAGCCAAAGGCGCAGTAGTGATCATAGGTACGATCGCCCAGGGCCAGTACCGCGTACTGCAGCTGCGGCAGCGCGACAGGCTGCGGCATCACCCGGCTGAGAAAGGCCAGCGCATGGTCGGGCGGATCGCCTTCACCGGTGGTGCTGGCAATGAACAGAGCGGTGCGGGTGCTGCCGAGCAGGGCGGCATCGACCTGGTCAAGCGCACGCAGGCGGACAGTTTGGCCCGCGGCGCGCAGGCTGTCGGCGCTGCGTTCGGCCAGCTGCCGGGCGAAACCGGTCTGGCTGGCCCACACCACCAGCAGCGGCGGTTGGCCATCAACGCTGGCGGCTTCCTTGCGTGGGCGCACCCGCCACCACAGTGCAGCGCAGGCAATGGCATAGATGGCGGCGGCAGCCAGCGCGGTGAGCCACTGCGCGGGCAGGGGCGAGGCCAGCCACCAGCTTTCGCCCAGATGCAGGCGCAGCAGCGCGAAAGCGATGATCGCCAGCACGGCGATCACGGCGAGATTGCCGGGCAAGGCGCGGGGGGAACGGTTGGAACTCATTGCCGGTCCGCATCCAGATACTGCTGGAAGGCCGGGGTCATCGACTCTTCCAGTCCGTTGCTCCCTCGCGACACGAAACGCGCGGCCAGCCCATGCTCGGCGGCGAAGGCCAGGCCCTGCTGCGCGCCCATCACGGTCAGCGCGGTCGCCCAGGCATCGGCATGCATCGCCTCGCGCTCGATCACCGTGACCGCGGCGGCGGCACGGGTCACCGGCGCCTGCGTGCGTGGATCCAGGGTGTGGCTGTAGGAAACGCCGTCATGTTCATAGTGATGCCAGCGGTCGCCGGAGGTGGCGACGGCCAGATCATCCAGGGCCAGCACGCGCGGCGGGTAGTGGGCGCCGGCGCCTTCTTCCGGGGCGGACTCGACCAGCACGCGCCACGGATGGCCGTCGGGTTTGCGGCCGTAGCCATGCAGCTCGCCGCCGACCTCGACCAGCGCCGCTGCAATGCCGTTGCGGCGCAACCAGCGGCTGACCAGATCCACGCCGTAGCCCTTGGCGATGGCCGACAGGTCCAGCTGCAGGCCGCCGGGCTGCAGCACGGCCTGTTTTTGCACATCGAGCTGCAGCTTGTGCCAGCCACAGCTGCTGCCGACTTCGGCCAGCTGCGCGGCATCGGGCACGCGCTGCGCACCGGCCTGCGCGCCAAAGCCCCACAGCGCGACCAGCGGGCCGACGCTCGGGTCGAACGCGCCGTCGCTGCGCCGGGCGATATCGTGCGCGGCGACCAGCACGTTCCAGAAATCTTCGGGAATGACCTGCCAGCTGCCGGCCGCGGCGCGGTTGTAGCGGCTGATATCCGACCCGTCCTCCCAGGTGCTCATCTGCGCGACCACGCGCTTCAGCTCGGCTTCGATGCCGGCGTGCAACGCATGCAGGTCACGGCTGCGCGGGGCGCTGAGCTTCACGCTCCAGCGCGTGCCCATGGTGCGGCCGCCGAGGGCGGCGATGTCGGATTCGGTAGACATGGAGAGAGCGGCCCGGCGCGCTGCGGCGGCCTGGCCTGTGGGTCCTTACTGCGGCAGCACTTCCAGCGTGGCCACGTAGCTCAGGCGGCGCACGTTGGCCTGCGGCACGGAGGTCTTGCTGTCTTCGCTGCCGGTCTCCAGCCAGTACATTCCGGCCTCCGGCCAGGTCACGGCGAACTCGCCGTTGGTGTCGGTGGTGACTTTGATCTCTTCCTGCGCGTTGCGGTAACGGGTACCGCCGCGGGTGATCTCCACTTCCAGCCCCGCGGCCGGCCTGCCGTCCACCAGCAGGCGGAACCTGGCTTCCTCACCGCTGAACAGGTCGTTCGGATGACCGAGGGCGACCATCTCCATGCCCTTGCCGGTCGGCGTGAGCGCGGTGTCGTTCGGCGCGCCGTTGGTGACGAAGGTCTCCACGCGGCCGGCGGTCTCGGAGACCTTCAGTTCCTTGGCATCCTTCGGCACTTCGGTGGCGAACTTCTCCGGGGTGCCGCGCCAGCGCCTGGGCTTGCCGTCTTCCTGCCAGTTGGCCATCAGCCCGGCGTTGACGTTGGCCAAGCGGTAGGTGCCCTGCTGGATGAGTTCCACATCGAACACGCTGCGGTACTTGCCGGTGGCCACGTTCTGCGGCTGCACGGTGCTGCCGTCCGGGGCGGTGATCAGCAGGTTGTCGATGCGCAGCGGCACGTGGTTGAAATAGAACAGGTCGTTGGACACGGCCGCGTCCACCGTGATCCACGGGTTGGTGCCGGCAATCACCGTCTGCGACGGCTGCAGCCATGCCTTGTGCGCGGCGGCAGAGAACGGGAGAACAGCGGTGATGGCAACGGCAAGCAGAAGAGAACGCTTCATTCGATAGCTCCGGTGGAGTGGGGCGGATCAGGGTTTGACGGCAAGGGTGACGGTGCCCAGCTCGGAGGTGCCCTGGGCACGACCGTTCTGCGCGCTGCGTGCCGGCCAGCTGAAGGGGATCTTGACCAGTTCGCGCCCGCCGACTTCGCGCACGGCTTCCACCACCAGCGTGTACTGGCCGGCGGGCAGGTCACGCAGCTGCGGCTGACGATCATTGAAGCTGAGCGGGTGCTTGCCGACCGGACGGGTCGGGCCGGTCACACCGTCCACCGGCACCTGCAGGGTGCGGCCGCTCTTGCGCCACCACTGGCGCAGGTCCGGCAGCCACTTGGTGCCATGGCCTTCGGCGGTGTCCTTGAGCTGGTACCAGACCGACAGGTTGGCGGCGACCTTCTGGTCCGCGCCTTCGATCCACACCGCCACATACGGGCGGTGATATTCGGCCACGTTGAGCTTGGGCACTTCGACGTTGACGTTGAGGCTGGCGGCGTAGGCGGCCGGGGTAGTGGCGATCAGGCCGCTCAGGGCGATGGTCAGGGTGACGCGCATGGTGCGACTCCGGGGAGGAAAGCGTTCGTGGAAACTTCGATCAGAAACTTCGATAAAAAACTGGGTCAATGGATCAGCAGCAGGGCGATCAGCAGCGGAATCAGCAGGCCCAGACCGACCAGCGGCCAGGTCATGCGCCGTTGCCGCGCATGCAGATGCAGCAGGAACAGACCGGTGATGCAGAACACCAGGCAGGCCACCGCGAACAGGTCCAGGAACCAGCCCCAGCCCGGGCCCGCGTTGCGGCCCTTGTGCAGATCGTTGAAATACGAGATCCAGCCGCGACGGGTTTTCTCGAATTCCACCGCACCGGTTTCGCGGTCGATGCTCAGCCACGCATCGCTGCCGGGGCCGGGCATGGACAGATAGATTTCTTCCGGCGACCACTCGGCCTCACGCTTGCCGATGGAGACATCCAGCTCGCGCGACAGCCAGTCGGCCACCTTGCCCGGCAGCGGCGCGTTGCCTTCTTCGCGGCTGCCCAAGGCCTTGAGCATCGGCGCGGATAATTCGATTTGCTGGTTCTGCACCTGCGGCGTGGCCTCGATTTTCGAGGCGTGGTTCAAGGTGATGCCGGTGAGGGAGAACAGCAGCATGCCGATCAGGCACACCGCCGAGCTGATCCAGTGCCACTGGTGCAGGGTGCGCAACCAGAAGCCACGGTTGGCCTGTTGCTGCACGGCGTTGGCGGAAGCGCGTTCGGAAGACAAGTGGTGGGGCAGGCGGTGATCAGGAAACCCGGATTACACCATGAATGAGAATGATTCGCAATTTGTTTCTTTTCGCATATCACACTGCGGACGCACATTCCGCAGCGGCCTGTGGCAGTCGCAACGCGCGCCTGCACAGTGCTGCAGCGGGAATGCCTCAGCGGCTTGCATGACAGCCGTGATTGGCGCGAAGGACTGCTCCTGCGGGAATGGGGCCGCGGGACGACCGGGGCTGCGCAGGTTGTCGGCGGTGGTGCCGGTAGCGGGACTCAAAAAGTAAAAGCCCGCCTAGGGGGCGGGCTTTTTCCTGAGTGCAGCAACCGCCTCAGAAACGGGCGTTGAACGATACCCAGAAGCTGCGGCGCTGTTCCTTCACCGCGTAGTCGTCCACGCAGCTGTACTCGGTGTCGGAGGACAGCACACAGGATTGCGCGACGAAGTCCTTGTCGAACAGGTTGTTGATGCGGCCGTTGACGGTGAGCCAGTCGTTCGCCTTCCAGCTGGCACCGAGGTGGAAGGTGGTGTAGTCCTCGTAGTAGCGCACGGTCGAGCTGCTGACGCCGCCGACATTGGAGACCAGCGTGTCGCGGTAGCGGTCGTAGCGGCCTTCGCCGATCAGACTCAGGCTGATGCGATCGCTGGCCTGCCAGGTCAGGTTGGCGTTGGCCATGTGCTTGGCCGGGTTGCCCGCGATCGGCTGGCCACGGGTAGCGCCGCTGGTCTGCTCGCTCTTGGTGAAGGTGTAGTTGCCGCGCAGCTGCAGCCTGTCCAGCAGGTCGACCTGGCCGGCCAGTTCGACGCCACGGGTCTCGGCCTTGTCGATGTTCACGCTCTGGCTGAAGGTGCTGTAGCCCAGCGCCGCCCAACCGGGGCCGACGTCCACGCAGTAGCTGCCGTCGGCCGGCGCCACCTCGCAGTTGGCGAAGACGCCGCCGCTGGCGATCTTGTCGTCGAACTTGTTGAAGAACGCGGTGGCGTTGACGTTCCAGCGCTGGCCTTCGTAATAGGCGGCCACTTCATAGTTGGTGCTGGTTTCCGGCTTGAGGTGCGGCGAGCCGACCAGCGGCAGCACGCCCTGGCCGCCGAAGCCGACCACGCCGGGGAACAGCTGGTCCGGGCGCGGAGTCTTGTAGCCGGTGCTGATGCCGCCCTTGATCGTCCAGGCGTCGTTGGCCTCCCACACCAGGTAGGCGCGCGGGCTGGTGTGGCTGCCGAAGATGTTGTGGTCGTCGTAACGCACACCCAGCGTGGCGGTCAGGGTGTCGGTCAGCGCCCAGTTGTCCTCGGCGAACACCGACCACATGCGGTGCTTCTGCTTGACGTTGTCACGGTAGCCGCCGCCATCCATGCCGAACACGCCGTCGGTCATGTCGGTGTCGTTGTACTGGCCGCCGATGGTGAGCTGGTGGTCGCCCAGCGACATGTCCAGCTTGCTGTCCAGCACATAGCCGTCCAGCTCCATCGTGCGTTGCGGGCGTGGCAGGAAGCTGGACAGGCGCGCCAGTTCGTCGGCGTTGAGCACGTCCAGATTGCCGGAGGTCATATTGCAGTGGGCGGCCTGGCCGCGACGCGCGCACACATCGTTCCACAGTCCCTGCAATTGTGCGCGCTCGTCCAGCGTCAGCGGCAGCGAGCGGCCCAGGTTGTTGGTGGTGTGGCGGGTCAGGCTGGTCTGCCAGGTGCCGAACTCGTAGCGGCCCTGATGGGTCAGCGCCAGCTGGTCACGCTCGTAACGCTGCCAGGCGGTGTAGCCCACGCGCGGCTGCACCACGCGGCGGGTGAGGGTGCCGCTGCCATCGGGATCGGGGATGGTCGCGTTGCCGCTGCGCCACAGGCTTTCCAGGCTGTCCAGGGTGCCGGTCTGGCCTTTGCGGTTGTCGTACTTCTGCCGCGAGACATCGTAGTCCAGCCAGAATTCGTTGTTCTCGAAGGCGGTCAGGTTCAGGCGGATGCCGGTGTTCCAGTTGGTGTTGGCCACCGCCTTGCCACCGCCGCCGAAGCCCAGGCTGCGTTCCCACATCGAGCCGTCCGGCAGCGGCAGCGCATCCCACTCGGGCATCGATTCATCGGCATCGTAGTAGCTGCCGCGGATGGCCACGCCCAGCGTGTCCTTGAGCAGCGGCCCGGTCAGGTACAGGTCGGTGGTGCGGGCGTCGCCGAACTCCTTTTCCTGCTGGACGGTGAAACCCTGGGTGATCGAGCCCTGCCACTGGTCCTTGTTGCGACGGGTGATGATGTTGATCACCCCGCCCATCGCATCGGAGCCGTACAGCGTGGACATCGGGCCACGCACCACTTCGATGCGCTCGATCGCATCCAGCGGCGGCAGGTAGGCGAACTGGCCGCCACCGAAGTTGTTCGGATACAGGCTGCCGACGTTGCTCTGGCGGCGGCCGTCGATCAGCACCAGCGTGTATTCCGAGGGCATGCCGCGCATGGAGAGGGTGGCGCGGCCGTTCTTGTCGGTGGTTTCCATGCCCACGTCGATGCCTTCCACGTCGCGCAGG
The DNA here is from genome assembly GCF_052180205.1 of Stenotrophomonas sp. JC08. Classification (NCBI taxonomy): domain Bacteria; kingdom Pseudomonadati; phylum Pseudomonadota; class Gammaproteobacteria; order Lysobacterales; family Lysobacteraceae; genus Stenotrophomonas; species Stenotrophomonas sp. JC08. The sequence goes on from NZ_CP197473.1 coordinate 1,205,742, forward strand.
GCGTCGATCAGGCTGGTATAGGGACGCTGGGCCAGTTCCTCGCGCGAGATCAGGCTGATGCTGGCCGGGGCTTCGGCGATCTTCTGCTCGAAACCGGTGGCGGTGACGACCACCTTGTCCAGCGTGGTGGGTGCCCCGTTGCCGTTGGCCTGCGCGCTGGCACTGAGGGCGGCGAGCACGGCGAGGCCGAGCAGGTGGCGGGAAGCGGACAGGGAACGGCGATGGCGCAGGGCCATGGGATTACCTCGGATTTCGGAATGCGGGAGGTGCGCGCCGCGCCACGGGCGGAAATGCGTGTGGGGGCTGCGACGGAAAGGGGTAAGGCGTGCGGGTTGATCCGGTCGGTGGACCGGGCCCGGCTCAGACCAGCGGCGGCGCCTGTCCGCGTTGCTGTCGCCGGCCGGGTGCCGGGCGGGCGATATCGCTGGTCGCGGCCGGGACCCGCGCGTTGGCCGGGGAGGCCGGCAGCCGGGAAACCAGCAGCGGGTCAGCCGGTCTTGCGGAGGCTGCAGGGGTGAGGCGCGGCTTGGCAACCCGGCGCAGCGTGGCGGGATTTTCTTGCGCCAGGGAATTCCCGTCGCCGGGCAGGTCGGTGCCGGTTGCCGAAGTGCTGATGCCCACAGGCGCGGACGTGGTTGCCTGCGTGCCGTCCTGCCACAACGGGGTCGGCAGTGCGAACAGAAGCAGCAGGCCCAGCAGCATCACCTGTACGGCGATGGCTGCGTGCGTCGCGGTAAGCGGGTGCTGTGGGCGTTGCGGATGCTGCACGTGAATCCCCTGATGGTATGGCGGGCGCGCCGGATGGGTGTTGCGCGGCAGCATTGTAGATGGGATTCGTTTACTTATGCAAATGAGAATTGATATCAACAATGACGGGCAGTCTGATCTGTGACGAGTGCCCGTATCTGTGGATGCGGCGAGGCCGCCAGCTGCGGCCGGATCTGCGCCAGAAACGCCGGGCTGCCGTGCGCCAACGCCATGACCAGCCACTGCGCGGCGTCCTCGATCCGGCCGGCGGCCAGCAGCAGCGAGGCGTGGCTGGCCTGGCCGCGGAAATCACCCGCCTCGGCCGAGCGCCGATACCAGTCCGGAGCGGCGGCCGGATCGGCGACCACGCCGATGCCGTCCTCCAGGCACCGGCCGACCAGATTCATCGACTTGGCATGGCCGCTTTCGGCCGCACGCCGGTACAGCGCGTACGCGGCGGCCTCGTCCTTGCCAACGCCACGGCCGGTGGCCAACAGGTTGGCAAGGTTGTACATGCCCCAGTCCAGCCCGTTGTCCGCGGCCTGCCGGTACCAGACCGCGGCCAGCTCGAGGTTTACCGCTGTGCCCTGGCCCAGCTCATGGCAGCGCCCGAGCTGGTTCATCGCCAGTGGCAGGCCGCCGTTGGCGGCGCGTTCGAACCAGGCCATGCCGGCCCCGGTGTCGATCTGGCAGGCGCGGCCTTCCATGCAGGCCTGGCCGAGTACGAACTGCGCCAGCACGGCACCGTCCTGTGCGCGCCGCTGCAGTTCGGCCATGACCGCCGCCGGATTGTCGGGCAGCTGTTGCAGCAGCGCCTGCAGTTCCTGTCCGGCTGCGCTCACGCCTCGGCCCATTGCCGCAGCAGGTTGTGATAGACGCCGGTCAGGCTGACCAGCGAGGGGTGTTGTGGATGGTCGTGGGTGAGGCGACGGATCGACAGATCCAGCTCCCACAACAGGCGGCGATGGCCGTCGTCGCGGACCATGCTCTGGGTCCAGAAGAACGCCGCCACGCGTGCGCCGCGGGTGACCGGGGTGACCTGGTGCAGACTGGTTCCGGGGTACAGCACCATGTGGCCGGCCGGAAGCTTCACCCGCTGGTTGCCGTAGGTGTCCTCGATGACCAGCTCGCCGCCGTCGTATTCGTCCGGATCGGACAGGAACAGCGTCGCCGACAGATCGGTGCGCACCGGCTGCGGCTCACCGGCGCGGCTGATGTGGTCGTAGCGGATGGCGTTGTCGACGTGGAAGCCGAAGGTCTGGCCTTCGCGGTAGCAGTTGAACAGCGGCGGATAGATCCGTCGCGGCAATGCGGCGGCGAAGAAGGTGTTGTTGCGGCCGAGTGCGTCAAGAATCAGCGAACCCAGCGCCCGTGCGGCCGGGTCCGATTCGGGCAGCTGCAGGTTCTGCTTGGCCTGCGCCGACTGGTAGCCGGCGGTGGCCTTGCCGTCGGCCCAGTCCGCTTCCTGCAGGCGCTGGCGGGCCAAAGCGACCTGTTCGCGCGTCAATACGTCGGGGATATGCAGCAGCATCGGGTTGCCTCGTGGACGAGGCCCCCGGCGCGGAGCCGGGGGCGGGTCGGGTCAGAATTTCACATTGAGCGCCAGCGTGGCCGCGCGCCCCGGGGCGATGGCCGCGTAGTGCGAGGCGTAGGCCTTGGTGAAATAGGTCTTGTCGGTGAGGTTCTGCAGGTTCAACTGCAGGCTGATGTTGTCCTGCAGGACGTAGCTGGCCATCGCGTCCCAGCGGGTGTAGCCGGGAATCCACTTGGTGTTGGCGACATCACCGTACTGCCTGTCCGAATAGGTGGCGCCGGCGCCCAGGGTCAGACCGAACGGCAGCGTGTAGCTGCTCCACAGGCTGGCGCTGTGCCTGGCGGTGTTCGGGAACAGGTTGCCGTTGTTCGGCGAGGGCACATAGACCCCGCCCGGACAGGTGCGGCCCACCGGCGCCGCGCAGACGTAGCCGATGTCCTTCAGCTCCGAATCCAGCCAGGTGTAGCCGCCGTACAGGCTCCAGCGGTCGCCGAGCTGGCCGGTGAAACCGATCTCGGCGCCATTGATCGCCTTCTTGCCGGCGTTCTGGCTGGTGCCGTTGTCGATGGTGACGCGGGCGTTGTCCATCACCGTGTGGAATGCCGCCGCGGTCAGGTTCAGGCGGTTGTCGAACAGGTCCCACTTGGTGCCCAGCTCGATGTTGGTGGTTTCCTGCGGCTTGAGATCGGCCACTGCGGTGGTCAGGCCGTCCGAGCCGTCGCCGCCATCCATGCCCGGCGGCGTGGAGGAGGTGCCCCAGGACAGGTAGATGCTGCCGTTGGCGGCCGGCTTGTAGACCACGCCAGCCTGGTAGTTCACAAAGTCGCTGTCATGGCGCACCCGCGTCGGTGCCTGGCCGGCGACCGGCGTGACCAGCTCGGTGGAGAAGTCGTCATAGCGCAGGCCCAGATTGACCGACCACTGCGCAGTGAACTCGATGGTGTCGAACAGGTAGGCCGAGCGGGTCAGGGTGGTCTGCCGCACATCCAGCGCCTTGTCGCTGCGATAGAGCAGATGGCTGGCCGCCCATGGGTCGTTCGGGTTCGGATTGTCGAAGTCGGTGCAGTTCCAGCCGGTGGCCGCACCGGTGGTCGGGCAGCTGGTGCCATTGGTCAGCGGGTTGTTGGTGCCCGGCGACATCAGGTAGCTGCCGCGGCGCATCTTCTCGTCGCTGTATTCCACGCCGGCGCTGTAGCTGTGCTGCAGTGCGCCGGTCTCGAAACGGCCGGTCAGGCTCAACTGGTCGACAAAGCTCTTCACATCGACCGCGCGGCTGTTGGTGCGGCGCCACAGCGTGCCGTACAGGTTGGGATTGCCCTTGCTGTCGTCCGGCTGGGTCCACAGGTAGTCGTTGCTGGTGTTGCCCAGGCGCGCGATGTTGCGCAGCTTGTGGCCGCCGAAGTCGTAGCTGGCGTCCAGCGTGCTGATGTCGGCGCGGGTGCGCTGGAAGTCGCGCTCCTTCAGACCGTAGTAGTTGTTGCGGTCCGGCACCAGCGGGCTGCCATCGCCGTTGAGGCCGGCATTGGGCGAATTGGCCGGGAACGGATTGCTGTACGGGAAGCCGCCGGCGTCGGGCAGGTCGTCGGTTTCCATGTGGTAGTGGCTGGCGATCAGCTGCGCCGGGCCGTTCAGGCCGAACGCGATCGATGGCGCGATGCCCCAGCGGCTGACATTGGCCGCATCACGGCCGGCGATGTCGGACTCGTGCTTCATCAGGTTCAGGCGCGTGGCGATGCCGTCGCCGAGCACATGGTTCGCATCCACGGTGCCGCGCGCGTAGCTGTCGGTGCCCACGCCCATGCTGGCGCGGGTCTCGTTCTTCAGCTTCGGGGTCTTGCTGACCAGATTGAGGCTGCCACCGCCCGAATCGCGACCACCGTAGGCCGAGCTCGGGCCCTTGACCACTTCCACCTGCTCCAGGTCGAAGATCTCGCGGGTCTGCGAGCCGACGTCACGCAGGCCGTCGACGAAGATGTTGCTCTGCGAATCGAAGCCGCGGATGAAGGGGCGGTCACCGGTCGGGTTGCCGCCTTCGCCGGCCCCGAAGGTGATGCCCGGCACCATGCGCAGCGCATCCTGCAGGCTGGTCGCGCCGGTCTCGCTGATCAGCTTTTCCGGGACGATGGATACCGACTTCGGCGTGTCCAGCAGCTCGGCGGTGAACTTCGGTGAGGACGGGTTGAACCAGCTGCCGCGGACCTGCACGCGATCCAGATCGGTGGCGCTGCCCGATGCGGAATCGGCGTTCGCGTCGTCGGGTGCGGCATGGGCGGCAAGTGGGCTGCCGATGGCGAGCAGCAGGGCGGAGGTCAACGGAGTACGGATGGAATTCATGGAGGAACTCTGGAAAAGGGAAAGCGGCAGACGGCCTGGCGGTGCGACGGCAGGGTCAGCGCGATGGGAGCCGGTAGGCGCGGCAGCAATGGCGATACCCGCGACGGGGGCGGCGGGTGGAGGCTGGATTCAGGCCAGTGGCGGGGCGTTGCCGGGGTTGAGCAGGCGCAGGTGCGGATCCAGCGGATAGGCCTGCTGGCGGCAGCAGGCACGCCTTACCCCGGTTTCGGTGGCGGCCGCATGGAGCACGTCTTCGGTACGAGGCGGCGATGCGCCGGTGTCGGCCGGCACGGCCCGGCGGAGGCGCTGGCGCAGGGTACGTAGGGTTTCCAGTTCCGACTCGGCCGATGCGATGGCGACCACCGGCAACGTGTCCGGCAGCTTCCCGCCGGGTGTCTGCAGCGCGATGGTGAGGCTGTCGGCAGCGGTGGTGCCGGGAGTTGCCATGTCGGGCAAGGCCGGCAGGGACGAGGCGGCCACTGCCAGGACCAACAGGACGCCACCCCACAGCGCCGCTTGCCGCACGAAGGCGGAGTGGAGGACGACAGCCATGGAGTGCAGGCGGAGCACGGGTGGGCGGAGGCCGAATCGTCGCGGGTTGCGACAGACCTATATCTTATTGAGAATTGTTTGCGTTCGCAATGCGATTACGGCTGGCGATGTATTCCACTGGCTCAAGTCAGCGGCAGTGGTTTCTGCCGGGGGACTCAGTCGCGGTTGTCGCGGGCCCAGATGCCGCCGTTTTCACGCTTGACCGGGAACTTCGGCACCGGGGTGTAAGCCGGGGCGCACAGCGCGCTGCCATCGCGGATATCGAAACGGGCGCCATGCAGGATGCATTCGACACTGCCTTCGACCGGATTGATGGCACCGGCGGACAGTTCGAACTCCTCGTGGGTGCACTGGTCCTCCAGCGCGTACAGCTCGCCGTCCAGATTGAACACGACGATGGCGGCATCGGTCACCTCATCGAAGGCGGTCTTCATTTCACCGGGCAGCAGTTCCTCGCTGGCGCAGATGAAGGTCCAAGTCTCGCTCATGCAACGGCTCCCAGGGGCTTTTCCAGTATTTCGAATTGCAGGTCATCGCGCTTGGGAATGCCGAAGCGCTCATCGCCGTACGGAAACGGCTTCTTGATGCCGGTCCGGACATAACCACGACGTTCGTAGAAGGCGATCAATTCCTCGCGGCAATCGATCACCGTCATCTGCATCGTCGGCAACCGCCACTGCGTGGCGACGAACTGCTCGGCATGGTGCATGACCTGCTTGCCGACACCGCCGCCCTGCGCCTGCGGGTTCACCGCGAACATGCCGAAATAGCCGTGACCGTCCTCATCGGCGATATGGCAGCAGGCCATCAGGATGCCGGCCTGCTCGGCCAGCAGGATCACGCTGCGTGGACGGTTGAGGTCGGCGGTGATCGCCTCCGCGTCCACGCGCTGGCCATCGAGAATGTCGGCCTCGGTGGTCCAGCCGGCGCGCGAGGCGTCACCGCGATAGGCGGAAGTGACCAGTTCGATCAGCGCCGGGATGTCGGCTGCGGTGGCGATGCGGAAGGTAAGCAGGTCCATGTGCGCATTCTAGCGGTCGCGGCACCGATGGGGTTTGCGTGGCGCCACTGCTGCGGGCGGGGCGTGGTACAGCCGGGGCCGCATTGCACGTGCCCCGGCGCGGAGATCGTCAAGGTCTCAGCCCAGCAGGGTGCGGACCTTTTTCAGCGCGGCCATGAACGCCTCGATTTCCTCATGCGTGTTGTAGAACGCCAGCGAAGCGCGGCAGGTAGCGGCCACGCCGAAATACTGCAGCAGCGGATGCGCGCAATGCTGACCCGAGCGCACCGCCACGCCCTGCAGGTCGAGCAGGGTGGCCAGATCGTGGGAATGTGCACCTTCGATCTGGAACGACACCACCGCCGCCTTGTGCGGAGCGGTGCCGAAGATGCGCAGGCCGTCGATGCGTTGCAGTTCCTCGGTGAGGTGGGCCAGCAGTTCCTGCTCGCGGGCGGCGATATGCTCGCGACCCCGTGATTCCAGATAATCCGCCGCCACGCCCAGGCCGATGAAGCCGGCGATGTTCGGGGTGCCGGCTTCGAACTTGTGCGGGGCATCGTTGAACACGGTGCCGTCGAAGCTGACTTCCTTGATCATCTCGCCGCCGCCGAGAAATGGCGGCATTTCCTGCAGCAGCTCGCGGCGGGCCCACAGCGCGCCGGTGCCGGTCGGACCGCACATCTTGTGGCCGGTAATGGCGTAGAAATCGCAGCCGACGGCGGCGATATCCACGCTCAGGTGCGGAGCCGCCTGCGAGCCGTCGATAACGGTGGTGATGCCGCGCTTGCGCGCCTCACGGCAGATCTCGCGCACCGGGTTGATGGTGCCCAGCACGTTGGAGACGTGGGTCAGCGCCAGCAGCTTGACCTCGGGCGTCATCGCCGCATGCAGCGCGTCCATGTCCAGGCTGCCATCGGGGCTGATCTCGGCCACGCGGAGGGTGGCGCCGGTGCGCTGGGCGACCAGCTGCCACGGCACGATGTTGGCGTGGTGTTCCATGCGCGACACCAGGATCACATCGCCGGCCTTCAGTCGCGGCAGTGCCCACGAGTAGGCCACCAGGTTGATCGCGAAGGTGGTGCCGCTGCACAGCACCAGTTCGTTGGCGCGCACGTTGAAAAAGCGTGCCAGCTTGGTGCGCGCGCCTTCGTAGGCCTCGGTGGCCTCGCTGCCCAGTGCATGCACCGCGCGGCTGACATTGGCGTTGTAGCGGCGGTAGAACTCGTCCACCGCGCCGATCACCGACACCGGTTTCTGCGCGGTATTGGCATTGTCGAAGTACACCAGCGGCTTGCCGTTGACTTCCCGCATCAGCAGCGGGAAATCGGCACGCACACGCTGCCAGTCGGGGGCGCTGGCCGGCGGACGGATCAGGCGCGGGGAGGAGAGGTTCATGCCATGCCTGCCTGCTGCAACGCCTGGTCCAGATGCCGGGTCAGGGTGCCGGTAAGGTCGGCCGCCACTGCGGACAGCGGCTCATGGCAGAACGCGGCGCTGAGCATGGCGCGCGCCTGCTCGGCCGGCAGGCCACGCGAGCGCAGGTAGAACAGCGCGTTGTCATCGAGCTGGCCCACGGTGGCGCCGTGGGCGGCCTTGACCTCCTCGGCATCGATCACCAGCGTCGGCTGGGTATCGATCTCGGCATCGGCCGACAGCAGCAGGTTCTTGTTGGACAGGTTCGCATCGGTGCCATCGGCGCCGGCACGGATATGGATGCCGCCATGGAACACCACGCGGCTGCGGTTGGTGGCCACGCCGCGCCACACCAGTTCGGCACTGGTATCGCGGGCGATGTGCTCGATGCCCAAACGGGTGTCGATATGGCGCCGTCCGTTGCCCAGCAACACGCCATTGGCGGTGACGTGGGCGTTGTCGCCTTCCAGCCGCACGTTGAGCTCATGGCGGCTCAGCGCGGCGCCCAGTTCCAGATCGATACGACGGTACTGTGCATCGCGGGCCAGCACCGCATCGGTGCGCAGCAGCGATGTCGCACGTGCGCTTCCGGCCTGCACGCGGGCATGCGCGAGCACCGCGTCCTGGGCGAGGTGCACGTGCACCAGCGTGTTGTCGAAATGGGCGTTGTCGCCGGCCTGCAGGTGGTGCTCGACCAGGCCCAGCGAAGCACCACGCCGCAGCTCGACCAGATGGCGGTGATGCCAGGCGTGGTCGGTGCTATCGGTTGCACTGACGAATACCAGATGCAGCGGGACTTCGCTGACGATGCCTTCTGCCACCTGTACCAGCACGCCTTCATCGGCAAGTGCGGCATTGAGCTGGGCGAACACCTCATCGGCACGCTCGAAGCGGCGATCGAGGAAACGCAGCGCCTCAGGCTCCTGGTCCTTCACCGCGGAGACGGTACGTACCTGTACGCCGGCATCAAGGCCGGTCAGGTCGCTGTGCGTGGTGCAGGGGCGGCCATTGACGAACACAAGCCGTGGCGAGGGAATACCCGCCAGCAGCGCGGCATCGATGGACGGTGCCTGCAGCGGCGCGGCGCTGAACGTGCGACGTTCGAGCTGGCGCAGCGAGGTGTACTTCCACGCCTCGTTGCGGGCGCCGGGCAGACCGGTGCGCAGCGCGGCATCGAGCCGCTCGCGGCGTTCGTCATTGCCGCAGAAGCCTGCGGCCAGTGATTCCAGGAGCGCGCTCATTACTTGACCGCCTCGCGCACCACGCGGTCCTTCAGGAAGTCGTAGCCGTGCGCTTCCAGTTCCAGCGCCAGTTCCGGGCCGCCGCTCTTGACGATGCGGCCTTCGCCCAGCACATGCACGAAGTCCGGCTTGATGTAGTCGAGCAGGCGCTGGTAATGGGTGATGACCACGAACGAGCGCTCCGGGCTGCGCAGCGCGTTGACGCCGTCGGCCACGCTCTTGAGCGCGTCGATGTCCAGGCCGGAATCGGTCTCGTCGAGGATCGCCAGCTTCGGTTCCAGCACGGCCAGCTGGAAGATCTCGTTGCGCTTCTTCTCGCCACCGGAGAAGCCTTCGTTGACGCCACGGTGCAGCAGCTCGTCCTTCAGGTGCAGCACCGCCAGCTTCTGCCGGACCAGCTTCAGGAACTGCATCGAATCCAGCTCCTCTTCGCCGCGCGCCTTGCGCTGGGCGTTGAGCGCGGCGCGCAGGAAGTAGGTGTTGTTCACGCCGGGGATTTCCACCGGGTACTGGAACGCCAGGAACAGGCCGGCGGCGGCGCGCGCTTCCGGCTCCAGCTCCAGCAGGTTGCCGCCTTCGAACTGCACGCTGCCGTCGGTCACTTCATAGCCTTCGCGGCCGGACAGCACGTTGCCCAGGGTGGATTTGCCGGCGCCGTTGGGGCCCATGATGGCGTGCACTTCGCCGGGCTTCACGTCCAGTGACAGGCCCTTGAGGATTTCCTTGCCGGCAATGCTTGCGTGGAGGTTTTCGATCTTCAGCATGAGGGTGCGTTCTTCAATGTGTAGGGGACGGGGCGATCAGAGCTCGCCTTCGGCGCGATCGAGGAAGGTGGCGCGCAGCCACCGGGTGCGCTGCCGGGTCAGTTCGGCCTTGTTGGCCGAATACAGCATCGGGTACATCGAGCCGTACAGGACGTGCGGGTTCTCGTCCTTGCCCACCGGGTAGCGTGCGGCAATGTCGGCATCGCGCAGCGGGATCCACAGGCGCTGGGCGGCGCGCAGCTTGTCGATGGCGACCGGCTGGCCCTGCAGTTTCTGCATCACCTGCCGGTAGACGGCGTTGAGCTCGGCATCGGCCGCCTCGGCCTCGTGTGCGGCGCATTCGTTGATGTCCAGCTGGGTGCGGGCATCGTCGCAGGCCTTGCCCGGCGCGGCGGCCGAGGCAGCCACGGGCAGCAATGCCAGCAGGAGCAGCGGCAGGCGGCTCATCCGACCGATCCTTCCAGCGAGACTTCCAGCAGCTTCTTGGCTTCCACCGCGAATTCCATCGGCAATTCGCGGAACACCTGCTTGCAGAAACCGTCGACGATCATCGACACCGCGTTTTCCTGGTCGATGCCGCGTGCGCGGCAGTAGAACATCTGGTCGTCGGAAATCTTGGAGGTGGTGGCCTCGTGTTCGACGGTGGCGCTGGGGTTCTTCACCTCGATGTAGGGGAAGGTGTGGGCGCCGCACTTCTTGCCGATCAGCAGCGAGTCGCACTGGGTGTAGTTGCGCGCGCCATCGGCGCCGGCAGCGACCTTGACCAGGCCGCGGTAGGTGTTCTGGCCACGGCCGGCGCTGATGCCCTTGGAGATGATCTTGCTCTTGGTGCGCTTGCCGACATGGATCATCTTGGTGCCGGTGTCGGCCTGCTGACGATGGTGGGTCAGTGCCACCGAGTGGAATTCGCCAACCGAATCGTCGCCCAGCAGCACGCAGGACGGGTATTTCCAGGTGATGGCCGAGCCGGTTTCCACCTGCGTCCAGGTGACTTTGGAGCGCGCGCCACGGCATTCGGCACGCTTGGTGACGAAGTTGTAGATGCCGCCGACGCCGTTCTCGTCGCCCGGGTACCAGTTCTGCACGGTCGAATACTTGATCTCGGCATCTTCCAGCGCCACCAGCTCGACCACCGCGGCGTGCAGCTGGTTCTCATCGCGCATCGGCGCAGTGCAGCCTTCCAGGTAGGAGACGTGGCCGCGGTCCTCGCAGATGATCAGCGTGCGCTCGAACTGGCCGGTGTTGTTGGCGTTGATGCGGAAGTAGGTGCTCAGCTCCATCGGGCAGCGCACGCCGGCCGGCACGAACACGAAGCTGCCGTCGGAGAACACCGCCGAGTTGAGCGCGGCGAAGTAGTTGTCGCCCACCGGTACCACGCTGCCGAGGTACTTCCTGACCAGCTCCGGGTACTCGCGGATGGCCTCGGAGATCGAGCAGAAGATCACGCCCTTGTCGGCCAGTTCCTTGCGGAAGGTGGTGCCGACCGACACCGAGTCGAACACCGCATCCACCGCCACGCCGGCCAGCTTGGCGCGCTCGTGCAGCGGTACGCCCAGCTTCTCGTAGGTATCCAGCAGTTCCTGCGGCACCTCGTCCAGCGACTGGTACTTCGGGCCTTTGGGCGCGGAGTAGTAGCTCAGCGCCTGCAGGTCGATCGGACCGATCTGCAGCTTGGCCCAGTCCGGCTGCTGCATGGTCAGGAAGTGGCGATAGGCATCCAGGCGCCACTGCGTCATCCATTCCGGCTCTTCCTTCTTGGCGGAAAGCGCACGGATGACATCCTCGTCCAAGCCCGGAGCGAACGATTCGGATTCGATATCGGTGACGAAGCCGGCGTCGTACTTGCGGCCCAGCTGTTCGTGGATTTCGCGGTTTGGAGTATCGGCGGTGCCGATGGATTCAATGGTTTCGGTGGCCATGTGGGCTGCCTACGTTTGATTCAGGAGACGACGGCGACATCGATGCGCCGGCGATCGGTGAGCGGTAAGGGACGCAGCATCTGTGCCAGGGTGACGCCACGCAGCGCGTCGGCCAGCACATCGTTGATCAGGCGCCAGTTGGAGCGCACGCTACACTGTTCGGCGATGCCGCACTGGCTGTCGTCCTGGCTGCATTCGGTGATCGCCAGCGGGCCTTCCATCGCCTCGACGATCTCGATCAGGGTGATCTCACTGGCCTGGCGGGTCAGCCGGTAGCCGCCGCGCACACCGCGCAGGCCTTCCACCAGCTTGGCCTGGGCCAGCGGCTTGAGCAGCTTGCTGACGGTGGGCGGTTCCAGCCCGGCGGCCTCGGCCAGCTCGGTCGCGCTCAGCACTTCGGCCGGCCGTGCGGCGAGCACGGTCAGCACGACGGTGGCGTAATCGGTGAGCTTGGTGACGCGGAGCATTTCGGCCGGAAATTCAATGTGGACCAAAATTGTACGCTTTACTGGCGCCGACTCCAAGTTCCCCGGTTCAGTGATCTGCAAGGCGGGCGTTCTTTTCCCGTGCTTGGGTTGAACTGCCGGTATGGGGGAGAATCCGGGCTTCCCTTTGAATCCTGGCCGCATCCATGACGAAGAAGATCCAAGCGCGCAAATCCTCCATTCATGGCAATGGCGTTTTCGCCTTGGCGCCCATCAAAAAGGGCGAGCAGGTCATCGAATACAAGGGCATGCGCCGCACCCACGATGAAGTGGATGCCGATGACAGCGGCGATGTGGAGAGCGGGCATACGTTCCTGTTCACCCTCAACGAGGTCTACGTGATCGATGCCAACTACAAAGGCAACAGTGCGCGCTGGATGAACCACAGCTGCGAGCCGAACTGCCAGGCGCTGATCCACGAGACGGACGGCGATGATCCCGCTGACGACAAGGTGTTCATCGAGGCCATCCGCGCTATCAAGCCGGGCGAGGAATTGACCTACAACTACGGCATCACGTTGGCCGAGCGGCATACACCCCGGCTGAAAAAGATCTGGGAATGCCGCTGCGGTTCGAAAAAGTGCACCGGGACGATGCTGCAGCCCAAGCGCTGATCCCGCGCTGCGCTGTCGACAGGCCGGGCGGGTGAGGGCATCCACCCAGCCCGGGCGCGGGCAATATGCAGAAGGCCGCGATGTGGCCTTCCTGCTGTCTGCTGCCGGAGGCGGACTCAGTTGTCGAACAGGCCCTGTGGTACGAGGCTGTCCAAGTTCTGGTTGAACTCCACCGCGATGCGGCCGTTCTGGATGCCGACCGATTTGACCTGCAGGACGCCCATCACCTTGGCGATGGCCGGGTCGATGCGGTAGATCGGTTCGCGCCGGGCATAGTCGGCCAGCCATGAATTGAGCAGGCTGCGGGTACTGGCATCCAGTTCGGCGCCGGCCATCGCCGGGCGGAAATCATCCACGGTGGGTTGTTCCAGATGGAAGCCCTGGGTCTGCGTGTCGTAGCGCAGGCCGCTGCTGATGTGCACATTGCCCACCGGCATGCGCGCGCTGCCGGCGGCAGACATGCCCAGGTCGAAGCGCAGGTCCAGACGGCTGCCTTCCGGCAGGGTCAGCTGCGGCTGGCTCACATCCAGTGCCAGCAAACCGCCGAGCGCTTTCTGCGTGCGCGGGAAGCTTCCGTCCAGATAGTGCTGCACATCGGCGGCGCCGACGGTGAGCTGGCGTCCGCTGATCTGCGGTGCGGCGTAGGCGCTGGTCGTCATGACCATGCAGGCGATGACGGGAACAAGCATGGCGCGATGGTTCATGGAGGACTCGCAGGTATGGCGCCGGAAGTGGCCGGGCGATCACGATAACCGGCGCCGGTGAACCGGCGGTTAGCACGCACGGTGCTGCTGCGCGCCCGTTTCAGTCGGCCGGGTGCAACTGCGCCAGCTTGGCCAGCAGGCCGTCGAGTTCCGGCTGCAGCAGTGAAAGCAGGTTGTCGTTGTCGCGTGCGCTGGCGGCGAGGTTTTCCAGCAGCCCGGTGGCGACCACCATGCTGGTGACATCGTTGCAGGACAGGCGCCGCTGGCTTTGTGCGTATTCCAGCTGGTGCATCCAGTTCTGCGGGCTGCGCTGTTCGAATTCGATGGTGCAACGCCCGCTGGACGGCAGGCCATTGGCTTCGATGGGCGTGACGGTGATGCGGTAGCGATGCTTGCTGCTGGACATGACGGCAATGCGGGAGTGGAGGTGACTCCACCATAGGCCGCCGCTGGGGTGCGGGCGAGGGGGCAGGCCACGACGCTGTGTTCCAGTCCGGTGGGCCGTGGTTATTCTGGCGGTGGTGGCAAAGATGCTGCCGACGGGCGAAAAAAAACGGGACGGCAATGCCGTCCCGTCCGGTCTCACACGCGTACGCTCGCTTAGAGCGCGGCGTCCTTGAGCTTCTTGAGCGGGCGCACCTTGAGCTTGGTGGTGGCCGGCTTGGCGGCAAACCACTGCTCTTCCTTCGTGAACGGATTGATGCCCTTGCGCTTCGGCTTGGCCGCCACGCTCACGGTGGTGATCTTCAGCAGGCCCGGCAGGGTGAAGCTGCCAGCACCCTTCTTGTGCACCGATGCGGTGACAGCACCTTCAAGTGCGGCGAAAACGGCGCGCACGTCCTTGGCGGCGATGTTGGTGGTTTCGGCAATGTGGGCAACCAGACCCGACTTGGTCAGGGCTTCCTTGATCGGCTTCGGTGCAGCAGGCTTTGCGGCGGCCTTGGTGGCGACTTTCTTCACTGCCTTTTTCGGGGCAGCCTTTTTAGCGGTCTTTGCCATGATTTCCTGTTCCGTGAACGGTTGGTTGTTGGTCATGCCGACCCCGTCGGCAAGCAAAATGTAGGGCATGTAGTGGGCGCCGCCAATAGGAAGACGCTGAAAAACCCTTGCAAAGCGGGCTACAGGGCGGTGCCGATGGCCGCGAATGCACGTAACCCACTGAAAAACAGCGGTTGCGCTGCACTGGCAGTCAGGCTCTGTTGCCGCATGTAAAGCGTGTGGCGCTGCAGCGCACAAGGCCATAACAGTCATCGGCCTATCCTGCCCGCACCATCCACGCAGGAGAGGCACCATGGGTATTTCGCGTTATGCCACCGCACACTGGGAAGGCGACCTGAAGTCCGGCAAGGGGCGTCTGGACACCCCGCAGAGTGGATTGCTGGAGGGCACCCGCTACGGCTTCAACAGCCGCTTCGGGGACGAGAAAGGCACCAGTCCCGAGGAGCTGATCGCCGCCGCGCATGCCGGCTGTTTCACGATGGCGCTGTCGGCCAAGCTTGCCGAGGCGGGCTTCCCGCCGACCTCGCTGGACAGCCGGGCCGATGTCGACCTGTCGATGGAGGGTGGCCCGCAGCTGTCGCAGATCCGCTTGAAGGTAAAGGCGGTGGTGCCGGGTCTGGATGAGGCCCGGTTCCGCGCGGTGGCCGAGGATGCCAAGCAGAATTGCCCCGTTTCCAAGGCGTTGAGCGCGGTGCCGGTCAGTCTGGAAACCGAGTTCTCCGGCTGAGGCGAGGCTGGTCCGGCCCGCTTGCGTAGGCATCCGGGCCGGTTCAGGATCGGCTCACCCGATGCAGTCGAGCATCGGCCATCCCAACCCGAGTGGTCCTGCCATGTTCCGATCGCTGTCTTTTGCCGGTGTCCTGATGCTGGGAGGCCTGACCGCTTTCGAAGCGTCCGCGCAGCGCTATGACGACGGCCGGTACCGGCCCAATCCCGCGTATGACGATGGCCACTATCGGCCGGGTGGCTACCCGGACGGCAATGGTCCCGTGTACGACTACGCACGCGTGGTGCGGGTCGATCCCATCATTGTCGGCAGCGGGCAGGGACGCGGCGAGCGTTGCTATGAGCGCAATGATGGCGGCTATGTCGGTGATGGCTATGGCAACGGTGGTTATCGCGAAGACGGCTACCGGAACAACGACTATTACGGTCGCGGCTACGACAACGGGCAGTACCGGCAGGGAGGTGATGGCGGGCGTCAGCTGGCGACCGTGATCGGCGGACTGGCCGGTGCGGTGCTGGGCAGTCGGGTTGGCGGCGGCGATGGACGCTATCTGGGTACCGCCGTGGGCACCATCGCCGGTGGCGTGGCCGGGCGGGCGATCTATGAAACCAGCAATCGTCCCGACTGCCGGCGTGGCGATGTGCGCGTCTGTGAGCCGAGCGGTTACGGCAGCGAAAGCGAGCGCGTGGATGGCTATGACGTCACCTACGAATATGCCGGCCGCCAGTACCGCACCCGGCGCGACTATCACCCGGGTGAGCGTATCCGCGTCCGGGTCGATGTCAGCGCGGACTGAGCAGCTGCGCCAGCGGGGTGTCGCGTATGCGTGGACGGGCCGGTTTGTCAGCACCGCCTGATGCCGGCATAGTCGCCACGTCCCGTCCAGGAGTTGCCTGATGCGCCGTTTCGCCTGCGTTGCCCTGTTGCTTCCCTGCCTGCATGCCGCCTCCGTCAATGCCGAGGTGAGGCTGCTGCTGGCCGATACCATCCGCACCGGTGATCCGGCGCAACCGGTGGCTGGGGCGATGGCCTGGGACAGTACGACGGGGCGCGTGCTCGACGTCGGCAGTGCCGATGCCTTGCAGCAGCGTTATCCGCAGGCGCGTCGTGTCGACGTGGGCAAGTCCACCGTGGTGCCGGGTCTGATCGACGCCCACGCGCATCTGGTCTATCTGGGCAACACGCTGGCGCAGGCGGATCTGTCCGGTGCGAAAAACCGGGCGGAAATCATCGAGCGCTTGCAGGCATTCGAAAAGACACTGGCACCAGGTGAATGGCTGCTGGGCCGTGGCTGGGACCAGAACCGCTGGGACAACACCGCCTTTCCCACCGCCGCCGATCTGGATGCGGCCTTCCCGGAGCGGCCGGTCTATCTGGACCGGGTCGATGGGCATGCGGCCTGGGTCAACAGCGCCGCGCTGCGTATTGCCGAAGCAGGCGGGAAATCATTGCTCGGTGATTGGCAGCCACAGGGTGGGCGCATCGTTCGCGATGCCGCCGGCAGGCCGGAGGGCGTGCTGGTGGATGCGGCTGCGGCGCTGGTAGCCGATCACATCCCCGCGCTGGATGATTCCGCACGTGAAAAGCGCCTGCAGGTGGCCTTGCAGGCGGCGGTCGGCAATGGATTGACCGGTGTGCATGACATGGGTGTGTCGCGTGAGGATCTGGCGTTGATGAAGCGGCTGGCGGATGAGGGCAAGCTGCCGCTGCGTATCGATGCGTATGCCGATGGCAACCAGGCCGCACTGGATGACCTGTGCAGCAGCGGGCTGTATCAGCATGCCGGTGGCCGCCTGCAGATGCGCGGGGTGAAGCTGTTCATGGATGGTGCCCTCGGCAGTCGTGGCGCCGCACTGCTGGCCGACTACAGCGACGATCCGCACAATCATGGCCTGCTGATGACCACGCCGGAAGAGTTCGAAGCGGCGGTGCGCAAGGCCGATGGCTGCAAGGTGCAGGTGGCCACCCATGCCATCGGTGATCGCGGCAACCGCATCGTGCTCGATACCTATGAAAAGGTGCTGGGCGCGCGCAAGGACAGCGATCACCGCTGGCGCGTCGAGCATGCGCAGGTGGTGGCGCTGGATGATATCGCCCGCTTCGCACCGCTGGGGGTGATCGCCTCGATGCAGCCCACCCATGCGACCTCGGACATGGGCTGGGCCGAGCAGCGTGTCGGCCCGGAGCGGATCAAGGGGGCCTATGCGTGGCAGCGTTATCTGCACAGCGGCGCACGACTGGCGCTGGGGTCGGACTTCCCGGTCGAGCAGGTCGACCCGCGGCTGGGCCTGTATGCCGCGGTGACGCGCCAGGATGCCGAGGGCCAGTCGCCGGGCGGGTGGCAGCCGGACCAACGCCTGAGCGCCGCCGAAGCGCTGCGCGGCTTTACCCGTGACGCGGCATTGGCCGGCCATGATGAAACCGAGGTGGGCATGCTGCAGCGCGGCCTGCGCGCGGACTTCGTAGTCCTGGACCGCGACCCGCTGGCAGTGGACCCCGCCGAACTGGACAACCTGCAGGTGCTGTCTACCTGGGTCGATGGTGAGCCGGTGTACAGTGCCAGTGACACTTCGCACAACGAGTCGTGATCTTTCCAGCGGGAGTCTGCCCACCAGCGGCCCCGCATTCGCGCCTTGCGCGGCGGCACCTCGATGATGACCGCGCAAGTCGTAGCGATTTCAGGCGCCGGGGTGGGGGGCACATCCGGTCCTCGATGAGAGCGGTGCGGAAGTGGTGTTCGCGGCCTTCTCCCAGCTGCCCCTGTTGAATAGAAGGGACATCACCTTCCCGCAACGATTCCATCACCGCACGTCTTTGTGGAGAAGACCGGTGCTGCTGTTGCAGGCCATCCGGGCGAACGGGGAGGGGCTGCGCGTCTTCCCGCATCAGGGCGTGGGGCTGCAGCCGCCTGAAGGGCTCAACCACTGCAGCTGACCACGTTGTCCGCATGTGCAGCGCGGCGACGACAAGGCACAAAAAAACCCGCTTGCGCGGGTTGTTTCGTTTGAGTCGTGGTGCCCAGGAGAGGACTCGAACCTCCACGGAGTTGCCCCCGCTAGCACCTGAAGCTAGTGCGTCTACCAATTCCGCCACCTGGGCGACTCAGGAGCGAGATTATGCAGAGCGGTTTTGTAACCGTCAACACTTTTGTGAATACATGCAGAGGGCGCCGGCGTGGAGGTGAGGTGTTGATCCGGCGCACCGGTGTGGGCCGTTATTCCAGCGTGGCTCCCGGCCTGCAGGCTGCGGCTGCGGCAGATACGAAAAGACCCGCTTGCGCGGGTCTGATCTTGAAACGTGGTGCCCAGAAGAGGACTCGAACCTCCACGGAGTTGCCCCCGCTAGCACCTGAAGCTAGTGCGTCTACCAATTCCGCCACCTGGGCACTTCAGGCCGGCGATTCTGGCCAGCACGATGGAATTTGTCAACGGTTCCCGCATTGCTGCCCGTTGTCGGCATGCGCACTGCGTACACGGTTCAGCAGGTACCATGGCGGTCGATGAAAAACAAAAAGACCACTGGGGCCGGAAAGGCCCACAAGTCCGCCGCCGGCAGCAAGCCGGGCAAGGCCCCGGGCAGTGCCCGCAAATCCAATAAGTTGCCGCCCTGGATGCCTGAGAGCCTGGCGACGCCGGCCAAGACTGGCAAGGGCAAGTCCCAAGACCGGGCTGCCCCGCAGAGCTTTGTCCGTGGCCGCCGCAAGCCGGATCCGGCAGCAACCTTCGACGACCCGTATGCCGCACGCGAGGCCGAGCGTTACGCGCAGCCGATCGCCAGTCGCGAGGCGATCCTGCAACTGCTGGAGCGTTGCGAGGGTCCGCAGAACGCCGAGGAGATCGGTGCGCAGCTGGGGCTGACCGAGCCGGATCGTGCCGATGCCTTGGCCAAGCGCCTGGGCGCGATGGTGCGCGATGGCCAGCTGGTGCAGAACCGCCGTGGCGGCTTCGCGCCGGTGCTGGCGCTGAGCCTGATTCCGGGTGTGGTGATCGCCAATCCGGAAGGCTTCGGTTTCCTGCGCCCGGACGAGGGGGGCGACGATCTGTTCCTGTCGCCCTATGAGATGCGCAAGGTCATGCACGGTGATCGCGCGCTGGCCAATGTCACCGGCATCGACCGCCGTGGCCGCCGCGAAGGCGCCATCGCGCGCGTGCTGGAACGCGGCGTCAATCGCCTGATCGGCCATTTCAGCGTTGAAGCCGGCATCAGTTATGTGGTGCCGGACGACAAGCGCATCCAGCGCAACATCCAGATCCCGGCCGACGCGACCGGTGGTGCGAAGGATGGCCAGCTGGTGGTGTGCGAGCTCACCCATGCGCCGGATTCGCGACGCCCACCGATCGGCAAGATCATCGCGGTGCTGGGCGACAAGCTGACACCGTCGCTGGTGGTGGAAACCGCCATCCACGGCCACGAGCTGCCCTACGAGTTTCCGCCGGAAGTACTGGACGAGGCCACCGCCATCCCGATGACGGTGGAGCCGTCGATGATCGGCAAGCGCGTGGACCTGCGCTCCATGCCGCTGGTGACCATCGACGGCGAGGATGCCAAGGACTTCGATGACGCGGTGTACTGCGAGCCCAACCGTGACGGTTTCCGTCTGGTGGTGGCCATCGCCGACGTGTCCAACTACGTGCGCCCCGGCACGCCGCTGGATGATGAGGCGCAGAAGCGCGCAACGTCGGTGTATTTCCCCGGTTTTGTCGTGCCGATGCTGCCGGAGACGCTGTCCAACGGCATCTGCTCGCTGCGGCCGAACGAGGACCGCATGTGCTTCGTCTGCGACATGCAGGTCGGGCGCGACGGGCAGGTGAGCGCATCACGCTTCTATGAGGCGGTGATGAGTTCGCACGCGCGGCTGACCTACACCCAGGTGTGGAATGCGGTCGGTGAGGATGACGCCGTGGCCAAGGCCGAGATCGGCGCGCTGCTGCCGCAGATCCAGGCACTGCACCAGCTGTACCGGGTGCTGGCCAAGGCGCGTGAGCACCGTGGCGCGATCGAGTTCGAATCCTCCGAAGTCCGCTTCGTGCTGGACAACCGCGGCGAAGTCACCCAGGCCGGCATGCTGGTGCGCAACGATGCGCACAAGCTGATCGAGGAATGCATGATCGCGGCCAACGTGGAGGCGGCGCGTTACCTGCTGTCCACCCACATTCCGGCGCCGTACCGCGTGCACGAGCGGCCACCGGAATCCAAGTACGCCGACCTGCTGGAATTCCTCAAGGAGTTCAAGCTGAGCCTGCCGGCGTGGAGCAAGGTGCAGCCGGGCGACTACACCCGACTGCTGAAGAAGGTGCGCGAGCGCCCGGATGCGGCGTTGCTGGAGTCGGTGCTGCTGCGCAGCCAGTCGCTGGCGGTGTATGCGCCGGACAACAACGGCCACTTCGGCCTGGCGCTGGAAGCGTACGCGCACTTCACCTCGCCGATCCGTCGTTACCCGGACCTGCTGGTGCACCGCGCGATCAAGTACGCACTGACCGGCGCGCCGCGCGAAAAGTACACCTACACCCCGCGCGAGATGGCGGCCTTGTCGCTGCAGTGTTCCGAGCGGGAGCGCCGTGCCGATGAGGCCGAACGCGAGGTCGACGAGCGCTTCCGTGCGGCGTGGATGGAGAAGCACGTCGGCGGCCAGTTCGATGGCGTGATCAGCGGCGTGACCAGCTTCGGCCTGTTCGTCGAGCTGGACGAGTCCAAGGTCAACGGTCTGGTCCATGTGACCCAGCTGCCGCACGACTATTACCAGTTCGATCCGATCCGCAAGACCCTCAGCGGCGACCGCCGCGGCAACGCGTTCCGCCTCGGTGATCGGGTCCGCATTCTGGTGCTGAAGGCCAGCATGGAAGAGCGCAAGATCGATTTCCGGCTGGTCGAGAAACTGGACGGCGAAGCCATCGACACTGGCCTGTCGCCATTGCCCGAGCGCGGCAAGCCGGCCAAGCGCAGCAAGAAGAAATACTGACCGTGATGGCGGCCGCCGCGTGGTGGCCGCCATTGGACCCCCGTAGGCCGGTGGCAGCTGCGGGTGGCGCCGAATGGGCCTACCATTGCCACCCCGTTTTCCCCATGTGACGCCCATGAGCAAGCAGAACCAGTGGATCGTCGGCGTCAATGCCGTGGCCTCCTCGATTGAAAAAGACCCGGAGAACGTCCGCGAGGTGCTGATCGAAGCCGGCGCCAAGAACCCGCGCCTGGTTGAAATCGAGGAAGAAGCCCTGCGCAAGGGCATCGACGTGCGCAAGGTCAATGCGCAGGCGTTGGGCGGCGTGGCCGGGCAGGTGCGTCACCAGGGCGTAGCCGCACGCTATGCCGCTGCGAAACTGTGTGCCGAGAACGAACTGCAGGGGCTGATCGAGGCTGCCGAAGGCAAGGCGCTGGTGCTGGTGCTGGATGAAGTGCAGGACCCGCACAACCTCGGCGCCTGCCTGCGCAGCGCGGCCGCTGCCGGTGTCACCGCCGTGGTCATCCCCAAGGACAAGAGTGCCCCGGTCAATGCCACCGTGCGCAAGGTCAGCGCCGGCGCCGCCGACCGCATCCCGGTGGTGGCGGTGACCAACCTGGTCCGTTGCATCAAGGACATGCAGAAGCTGGGCGTGTGGGTGTACGGCCTGGCCGGTGAAGTGGATACCACCGTCCACCAGCTCGACCTGCGCGGCAACGTGGCGCTGGTGATGGGTGGCGAGGCCGAAGGCCTGCGACGGTTGACCCGCGAAACCTGCGATCAACTGGTCCGCATTCCGATGCCCGGGGATGTCGAAAGCCTCAACGTCTCCGTCGCGACCGGTGTGGCATTGTTCGAAGCGGTGCGCCAGCGATTGGTGTAACCCGGATTGTTGAAGGAACGATGCTGCAGACTACGTTGCGCTTTCCGCTTTCCGCTTTCCGCTTTCCGCTTTCCGCTGCAGCGCTGCTACCTGTCCGGCTTCGGCTCTGTGATATCTCCGCCATTTCCGGCCATGCCGTCCGAGGGTAGTGATCGAAGAGGGGGCTTTACCGCAGAGGCATTGCCGGTCGTAACTGGTCGAGAGCTTCTGATCCTGTCCGGTGGACCTTCGCCAGAATCATCTGGTTGTTGAAATGCCTGATGGCTTCACCCGGGCCGGTCTGTGCGGCATCACCCGCCATCCGCCCATGGTCCATGGATATACAGCGTAAGCGACGTCTGTACCTGCGTTGATCTCCCCGGCCAAACCGTGATTCGGATAGGCCCTTCGTACTGGTAAAGAAGTGGGAAGGCGAAGGTGGGATAACTCCGGACAGATCTGTCCCGGTCTTTACATTGCCGGACAGGCGGGATCTTTCCCGGTGACGCTGGCGCATATGCGTCGGCGACACTCCAGGCCCTGCAGGGTGTTGGCACCCGGGCAAAAGCGCAGCTGTGCCTGGACGCTGGATTCGGTCGAGGCCGACTTCTTGCTTGCGACCTGGTCGAAGGCGGTACGTTCGTCTCGGGTGCGCTGCTGCTGGTCGGCTTCGATCTTGGCGATCAGATCGTCCATGGTGCGTGGTTGCTGCGTTGCCGGCCTGGGCTTTTCGTCTTCCTTGATGATGCCGAGCAAGGTGCCGAGCAGATTGTCGTCTTCCTTGTCCTTGGCACCGGTGAGCATTGCCGGTTGCGGATTGTCTTGAGCTGCTCCCAGGGGGGAGCATCGAGTCGCAATTCTGCATGGAAGCCGGACAGCTACATCCTCCAATCTCCGGCTTCAAGTCCACGCAGGCGGTGCCGATAACGATGCCGGGGTTCTGCTCGGGTTGCGTAGACGTGGACATGATGATTCTGGCGGCCGCTGTGGCTGCGCTGGTAGTGGTGTTGATCGCACGCAGGGGCACGCTCCGTGCGCGGGTTTCGCCGCGGCGGCAATACGTGGGTGAGATGGTGGAGGCGGCTGGCGCCGTGCCCGGGGTCGAGCCGATGGCGTTGGCGGTGTTGCGGCAGCGCTTCCATATGTTGGCGCTGGGGCTGGCAGAGGTACCGGCGGAAGAGCCGGGGCCGGAGCATCACGAGATCAGCGGCAGGGTGATGGCCGCGTTGCAGCGGGCGGATCTGTCGCCGCGCTATATACCGCGCCGCCCGCAGCTGCTACCGCAGCTGATCCAGAGCGTGAATGACAGCACCGCTTCGGCGCGCTCGATCAGCCGCATCATCGGCAGCGATCCGGTGCTGGCGGTCAACCTGCTGCGCATCGCCAATAGTCCGCTGTACCGTATCCAGCGCCATGAGGTGCAGAGCATCGAGCGGGCGGTGACGCTGGTCGGCAATGACGGCATCCGCCAGATCATCACCGCGGCGCTGGTGCAGCCGGTGATGAATCCACCCGACCGCGATGGAGGGCGCTACTCGAGGCAGCTGTGGGAATACACCCTGCGCATGTCGTTGGCCGCGGCCGACCATGCCCGCAGCATGGACAACGAGGACGGATTTTCCGCACAGCTGGCGGGGCTGTTGCGCGGTCTGGGCGTGGCGATGGTGGTGCAGGCCACGGCCGATGCCTATTCGCGCCGGCAGACACTGCCGCCTTCGCCGCAGGTGCTGCTGCGCTTGATCGACAGCTGTGCGGCGGCAACCGCCGCGCGTATCGCCCGCGAGTGGGAACTGGAGCCGGCCATCGTGCAGGCACTGGAAGCGCAGGCCCGGGAGCAGGCCCGGGAGCAGGCGGGGAGCGGGCTGGCACGCTCGCTGCAGCGGGGCGAACTGGCGGCCTCGCTGTCGATGCTGTGCGACGGGCAGGTGCTGTCGGTCGAGCAAGCGCAGGCGCAACTGGCCCTGCACCTTCCGCCACATGTGGCCGGCTGGCTGTGGCGGCGGGTCCATCCGCAAGAACGTGAAGGCATCGCTTAAAGCTGCGACTCCAGTGGCAGCCAGCTGATCACACGGGCGATTGCGCGTTGCAGCCAGGTGCTGTCCGGCTCGGTGGTGAGTACGGTGGGCGGCGGTGTTTCCCACTCCAGCCAGCGCAGCCGGTTCCCTCCGTCCAGGTAGACCCGGTAGCTGAGCTGCGGGCCTGACAGACGCAGGTATTCAGTGCGCAGCCGTGCGGCCAGCTGGGGATCGTCGAACACCGCGCCCATTTCGGTATTGAGATAGGCCGAGCGCGGGTCCAGGTTGAACGAGCCGACGAAGCCGCGACGGTCGTCGATCATGAAGGCCTTGGTATGCAGGCTGGCGCCGCTGCTGCCGAAGGTGGAGGCCTTGTGTTCGTTGCCGCGTGCCTTCAGTTCGTACAGCTGCACGCCACCGGCCAGCAGCGGCATGCGGTAGTTCATGTAACCGCTGTGCACGGCGGCGACATCGTTGGCGGCCAGCGAATTGGTGACGATGCCAACATGTACGCCCCGGGCTACCTGGTCGACCAGGGCGGCGGTGCCGGTATCGCCGGGAACGAAATAGGGAGAGATGAACAGTGCCTTGTGGCGCGCGCTGCCCAGTTCATCCACCAGCCGGGTGACCAGCCAGTCGCTGCGGTCGGTGGTGTGGCGTTTCTGCGGCGGGTCGGAATGCAGCTGCACGTCTGCGCTCCAGTGCAGGTCCAGTTGCTTGTCGAAATAGGCCTGGCCGAGATGGGCTTGCACCCGTTGCAGATACGGCTGCGCCCCGATCAGGCGGGTGTCCTGTTCCGACCGGCTGATGAAGCGTTCCAGGTCATGCGGCGATGTCGGGTGCAGCGCGGCGATCGGCACCACCATCGTGCTGTTCCAGTAATCGTCGAAGATGCTGCCGGCCTGCTGCGCCGCCGGGCCGGCCAGCAGCAGGTCGAGGTCGCGGAAGTTCACGTCCGGGCGCGCATCGAAATATTCGCCGCCGATATTCCGGCCGCCCACAATCGTCACCTGGCCATCGGCGGTCCAGGCCTTGTTGTGCATGCGGTGGTTGATGCTGAAAACCCGCTGCACCATTTCCACCAGCCGCCACAGGCCGTCGCGGTTGCGGAAAGGGTTGTACAGGCGGATCTCGATATTGGGATGGGCATCGAGCGCCATCATCAGCGGGTCCATGCCGACCGCGTTCATGTCATCGAGCAGCAGTCGCACCCGCACACCGCGCTCGGCCGCGGCGTGTACCTCGCGCGCCAGCAGGTGGCCGAGCATGTCGTCGTGCCACATGTAGTACTGCAGGTCGAGGCTGCGCCCGGCCATGCGGGTGATGAGGGCGCGGGCGGCGAAGGCTTCCAGGCCTTCGGACAGGAACACCGTGCCGTTCTTGCCGGGATGGGCCACGAACAGCGGCTGCAGCTGCTGGTCCAGCAGCGTCTGCCCGGCTTCCACCGGCAACACGTGGGAGGGCGTGCCGATCGCCTTGGGAGTAAGCCGGTCGCCCAGCAGCAGGCCGCTGATGACCAGCAGCACCAGCACGCCGAGGAGGCGGCCGAACAGGCGCAGCAGCCGTCGGGGAAAGGAGCGGGGAGGCGTTGTTTCCATGGGCGGATGCTAACGGCGTTTGCCGCGGATGGGGGATGGCAGGGCGATCCATGACGTTATGGGGGTGCGGTGGAGGGCACCGCCGGGAGAGAATCGCGGTTTGCCTTTGTGCCGAGTCCTGCGATGAGCGACCGTCCGTTTTCCTTCCGCGCGCCGAGCCTTGTGGTGCAGATCGTCATCGGCCTGGTGGCCGGCATTGTGCTGTCGCAGCTGTGGCCGGGCGGGGCGCGGGCGGTCGGCCTGCTTGGCACGGTGTTCATCTCGGCGCTGAAAGCGGTGGCGCCGATACTGGTGCTGGTGCTGGTCACCGCCTCCATCACCAACCACCGGCACGGGCAGAAGACCAACCTGCGCTTCATCATCGTGTTGTATGTGCTCGGCACCCTGGCGGCGGCACTGGTGGGCGTGACCGCCAGCTTCCTGTTTCCCAGCACGCTGACGCTGAAGGCCGCCGAGGTCGGCTTGAATGCGCCCAGCGGCATCGACCAGGTGCTGCGGACGCTGCTGATGCAGATCGTCGACAACCCGGTGCATGCGCTGCTCAATGCCAACTACATCGGCCTGCTGGCCTGGGCGATCGGACTGGGCCTGGCCTTGCGCCATGCCAGCGAGAGCACGCGCACGCTGGTGTCCGACCTGTCCCAGGCGGTGACCTGGCTGGTGCGGATGGTGATCCGGCTGGCGCCGTTGGGCGTGTTCGGCATCGTCGCCTCGCTGCTGGCCGAATCCGGCCTGGGCGAGCTGAAAACCTACCTGCACCTGCTGTATGTGCTGGTCGGCGCGATGCTGTTCATGGCGCTGGTCGGCAATCCGCTGATCGTGGCGGTGGTGACCCGTCGCAATCCGTATCCGCTGGTACTGCGCTGCCTGCGCGAAAGTGGCATCACCGCGTTCTTCACCCGTTCCTCGGCGGCCAACATCCCGGTCAACATGGAGCTGTGCCGCAAGCTGGGGCTGCAGGAGGAAACCTATTCGGTGGCGATCCCGCTGGGTGCGACCATCAACATGGCCGGTGCGGCGATCACCATCTCGGTGCTGACGCTGGCGGCGGTCAATACGCTGGGCATCGCCGCGGACCTGCCGACCGCCTTGTTGCTGAGCGTGCTGGCGGCAGTGGGTGCCTGCGGTGCTTCAGGTGTACCGGGTGGTTCGCTGCTGCTGATTCCGCTGGCCTGCAGCCTGTTCGGAATTTCCAACGACATCGCCATGCAGGTGGTGGCGGTGGGCTTCATCGTCGGCGTGGTGCAGGACTCGGCTGAAACCGCGCTCAACTCCTCCACCGACGTGGTGTTCGTCGCCGCTGCAGAACAGGCGCGCGCGCGAGGTTGACCCCATGCATCAGCGCTTCACCCCGGCGGTACGCATCGGCCTGTCGATCGCGCTGGCGACCGGCCTGTATGGCATCTCCTTCGGCGCGCTGGCGGTGGCCTCGGGTTTCAGCGTGCTGCAGACGGTGGCGCTGAGCCTGCTGATGTTCACCGGAGGCTCGCAGTTCGCCTTCATCGGCGTGATCGCGGCCGGTGGTACCGGTGCGGCGGCGTTCGGTGCGGCCACGCTGCTGGGCATCCGCAACGCGGTGTACGGGGCACAGATCAACCATCTGCTGCAGCCGCGCGGGTGGCTCAAGCCGCTGGCGGCGCAGGTGACCATTGACGAATCGGCGGCCACCGCTGCCAGCCAGACCGATCCGGCCGAACAGCGCCGTGGTTTCTGGGTGGCCGGTATCGGCGTGTTCGTGCTGTGGAACCTGTTCACCCTGTTGGGAGCATTGCTGGGCGATGCGCTCGGCGATCCGCGCCGCTGGGGCCTGGATGGGGCGGCGGTGGCAGCATTCCTCGGGCTGTTGTGGCCGCGGCTGCGCTCGCGCGAACCGGTGACCATTGCCGTGGTCTGCGCGCTGGTCACGGTGCTGGCCTTGCCATGGCTGCCGCCGGGTCTGCCGATCCTGCTGGCAGCCGCGGTGTCGGCGTTGTGGGGCTGGTTCGGGCAGGGGCCGGCCGATGAAGGATTGGAGCCGGATGTGGCGCCAGACACCGGCAAGGAGCCGGTGCAATGATGCTGTGGGGCTGGATCCTGCTGGGGTGCGCGGCGGCGTGGGCGATCAAGTTCGCCGGTTATCTGGTACCGGTGCGCTGGCTGCAGTCACCGCGCATGAGCCGGGTGGCCGGCTGCCTGACCATCGGCCTGCTGGCCTCGTTGACGGCGATGAACACGGTGTCTGCGGGCACCGGCCTGGCACTGGATGCCCGGCTGGGAGCATTGATCGCCGCCGCGTTGGCGTTAGTGTTGCGGTTGCCGTTCCTGGTGGTGGTGCTGGCCGGTGCGGCTGCGGCGGCGTTGCTGCGTCTGCTGTAGGACAATGATCTCCCGCTGACGTCGCTGGCCGCTTGCGTAGACCAAATCCAGCGGGCGCTGCGGTGCTTCCCGAAGCGAGCGCTCAGAAGCGCTGGCCGACCGGGAGATAGCGCCACTGGCCTTCGGGCATCTTGCTCAATCCCACCTGGCCGATGCGCAGGCGACGGACCTGGCCGGCTTGCAGCCCGACCTGGGAACACATCCACGGCAATTGGCCCGGCTGCACATCCTTGATCGCAAAACGCAGCCGCTGCTCGCTCTGCCAGCTGACCTTGCAGCCGGGTAGCGCGCGATTGCGGTACACCAGCCCCTGGGTGAGCTTGGGCATTGCCCACGGCGTGGGCTCGCCGCTGACATCCACCATGTACTCCTGCTCCAGTGTCGGGCCGGCTTCCAGCAGGTGGCGACGCACGCGCCAGTCCTGGGTGAATACGACCAGCCCGCTGGCGCCATCGTCCAGCGGCATCAGGGCGTCCAGCCGCTGGAAATGGCGACGCAGCAGGCGGATATCGGAGGCATCGTCGGCAAACCGGTTGCCTTCGACCAGCAATGCCGGCAGATCGGCGGCACGGGCGCCGGCGGGCTTGTTGAGCAGCAGGGTGGCCGGCTCGGCGGCCTCGGCGCTGGCCTCGGCGGCCAGGGTGACGACTTCAGTGGTCACCATCGTCTGCGGGGTTTCCACCACCACGCCGTCGACGCTGATCCAGCCGCCTTCGATGTACTGCCGGGCCTGCGCGCGCGAGCACTGCAGCAGCGCGGACACGCGCTTGTCGAGACGGATCGGGGAGGTCATGGCAGCTGCAAGGTCAAGGCGGGCGGGGAGTGTAGCGCCGCTGGCCGGCAGCGGCGATGGCCGGTTCAGCTGCCTTCGTGTTCCAGCGCGGTCAGATACAGACGCAGATCGAACTCGTACTGGTGGTAATCCGGCTCCATGTGCAGGCACAGCTGGTAGAAGGCCTTGTTGTGCTCGGCCTCCTTCATGTGCGCCAGTTCATGCACGACGATCATCCGCAGGAACTCGGCCGGCGCTTCGCGGAACACGCTGGCGATGCGGATCTCGCGGCTGGCCTTGAGTTTTCCGCCGTGGTTGCGGGAAATGGTGGTGTGGGTGCCCAGCGCGTGTTTGAGCACCTGCAGCTTGCCGTCGTAGAGCACCTTGCCCAGCGGCTGCGACTGGCGCAGGTGACGGTCCTTCAGCGCCTGCACGTAGTCGTAGAGCTGGCGGTCGTTGCGCACCGTGTGCGGCTGCGCGTAACGCTTGCGCACCGCCTCGCCGAGCTTGCCGGCGTCCAGCAGCTCGCGGGCGCGCTGCTGCAGGTGCTCGGGATAACCGTTCAGGTACTTCAGGGTGTGCATCGATGTGTCGGCAGGGCGTGGGGCTGGCCGCTATCATGGCAGGCCACGGCAACACGAAACCCGAATCACGAACATGGCAAAGGCGAATCCACTGCAGGAACAGCTGCTCAAAGCGGGGCTGGTCAAGAAATCACAGGTGTCGCAGGTGGCGCGCGAGCAGGTCAAGGCGCGCCATGGCAAAGGTCCGGCGGCTCCCACCGAGAGCCAGCGCGAGGCCGAGCGCGTGCGCGCCGAGAAGGCCGAGGCCGATCGCCTGCTGGCCGCCGAGCGCAATGCCCAGCGTCGTGCCGAGGAACTGCGCGCGCAGGCCCGGCAGATCATCGCCGACCGCAAGCTGCCGCGTGCCGGCGAGCAGGAATACCGTTTCAACGACGGCACGCTGATCCGTACGTTGCTGGTTACCGAGGGCTTGCGCAAACAGTTGGCCGACGGTGCGGTGGTGATCGTCCGTCACGGCGAGGGTTTCGAGCTGTTGCCGCGTGTTGCTGCCGAGAAGGTGCGCGAGCGTGCCGCCGACCTGATCGTGCTCGACCACGGCCAGAGCGCCGATACGCCGGCGTCCACCGGCAACGCCGAGGACGATGCCTACTACGCGCAGTTCCAGGTGCCCGACGATCTGATGTGGTGAACCGCGGCGGCGTTGATCCGTTGTTCAAGCAACTGCGCTAGGCTGCAGGCCGGTCACTTCGGAGTCGGCAGCCATGGCCACCGGTTGGGCGGGCGATACCGCCGTTCAGGATCAGATCGACGCGACGGTCGAGGACGCGATCAAGCGTGCCCGCAGCCGCCTGCCCAGCGGGCCTGGACTTGAGCACTGCGAGGAATGCGACGCGCCGATCCCCGAGGCGCGGCGCAAGGCGGTGCCCGGCGTGCGATTGTGTGTCGCCTGCCAGCAGGCGCAGGACGAAGACGAGGCGTTCAGCGGCTACAACCGGCGCGGCAGCAAGGACAGCCAGCTGCGGTAGCCGTTGCCGGCGCAATCCTCAGCGAGGGTCCACGCGCAGCTGGAAGCTGTCGCGCCAGCGCAGCATCGCCAGCAGCCACCACAGTCCACCGGCGCTGGCGATCAGGCCACCGACCAAGCCGATGTGCTGCATGCCCAGGTGCAGGCTGACCTGGCTGCCGATCAGCGCGCCGGCGCCGATGCCGATATTGAAGATGCCCGAGAACAGCGCCATCGCCACATCGGTCGCATCCGCGGCCAGATGCAGCACCTTGGACTGCATCGACAGCGAGAAGCAGATCATCGCCACGCCCCAGATCGAGACCAGCAGATACAGCGCGCCCAGGTTGCCCAGGCCAGGCCGCAGCAGCAACAGGCAGGCGGCCAGGGTGCCAATGGCCGTCAGCAGGAAACCGCGCGGCCAGCGCAGCCCGTAGCGCGAGAACAGCACGCTGCCGGCAAACCCCATGCCACCGAACAGCAGCAGTACCAGCGTGGTGACGTGCGCATCGAAGCCGCCGATGGCCTGCACGAACGGTTCGATATAGCTGTAGCCGGTGAACTGTGCGGCGACCACCACCATCACCAGCAGGTACAGCGCCATCAGCGCCGGGCGTCGCAGCAGCAGTGGAATGCTGCTGGCCGAACCGCTGTTCTGGCTGGGCAGGGCCGGCAGCAGCCGTGCCAGCACCAGCATCACCAGCAGCGCGACCCCGCCGATGGCCATGAAGGTGATGCGCCAGCCCAGCCATTCGCCGACGATGCGGCCCAGCGGAATGCCCAGCACCATCGCCACCGAGGTGCCGGTGGCCAGCAGGCCCAGTGCCTGCGGGCGTTTGCCTTCCGGTGCCACGCGCACCGCCAGCGAGGCGGTGATCGACCAGAACACCGCATGCGCCAGGGCGATGCCGATGCGGCTGGCCATCAGCACCGGATAGCTCCAGGCCACACCCGAGAGCACATGGCTGGCGATGAACAGGGCGAACACGCCCAGCAGCAGACGGCGGCGGTCGAAGTTGCGGGTCAGCAGCATGCACGGCAGCGAGGTCAGCGCGACCACCCACGCATAGATCGTCAGCATCAGCCCGACCTGCTCGATCGGCTTGCCGAAGCTGGCGCCGATATCGCTCAGCAGCCCGACCGGGACGAACTCGGTGGTGTTGAAAATAAAGGCGGCCAGCGCCAAGGCGATGACGCTGAGCCAGCGCTGGCGGTCATTGCGCGGAGCGTGGATTGCGGAAACGGGAACAGCGTCGCCGGCCTGTGGGGCAGGGCAGGAGGAAACCGGAGAAGAAGGCATCGAGAGCTGGAGCGGCGACCGGTGGGGGCGGTCAGTGCGGGAATTTTCGCACGCGCAAAGCGGATGCGGATGAAACGCAGCAGCCCATCACGCCAGGGTTCTGGAGCCGCTCCTGCCGCCCGCAGCGCTCCGGGGCAGGGCATTGCGGTGGACGAACCGGTAAGCCCGGTCGTCCCCGCAGGCATGGTGTGGGCGTCAGCCGGCCGGCACCCAGGTACCGCCCGCACCGGCGCAGGAGGCTGGCAGCGGGGTGAGGTCGGTGCGCTGGTAGTAGTACGCATCCATGCCCGAATTCATGAAATTGCGGCAGCTGCCCTGTGCCGGCGTGGGGCAGCGCGGCAGGTAGTCGATGCGCGCCGGCGCGTTGCCGGCAACGGTCAGCCCGTTGGCCAGCCCTTCGCAGGCACGCTCGAATTCGGCCTTGGAGTAGCGCCCGCCGGAGGCCATGCAATCACGGATGTCCTCGGTGTGGCCGGCGAGGGTGACGCGGCCACTGAGCATGCACGCCTGTGGCGGGCCACCGCTGCCGCGCGCCGCGGGTTGCCGGGCGAGCTGACGGCGCACATGCGCGGCCGGGTCGAAGTTGCCGTCGGCATCGAGCGACATGTCGTCATCGTCCATTTCGTCCAGATCCGCGTCGCTGTCGTGATCGGGGGCGGGATCGGGATTGGAAAGCGTGGCCAGCGCGAGGGTGTCGGCGGCGCGGGCCTGCGCGCTGGCGCTGCAGGTGAGGCCGATGGCGGCCACCAGCACGCACAACAGCAATGGGGTCAAAACCGGGGACAACGGCTTCATCTGATGACTTCCTTGGCAAACAGCGGGCGAGCGTGGCAAGTGCGCTTACCTGCTGTCAAAGCGCAGGCGCCGATGTTGTGCGGGCGATCACGCATCTTCCTTGGGTGCAGCCATCGAGCCACCGGCCGCCGGGTATGCGCTGGCGCCAGGAATACCTTCCGCCGGAAGCGTTGGCGTGCTGCTGGTCGGCTCGCTGCCGGGCTTCCAGCGGCGCAGGCCGCGCTGGAAGAACAGGCTGTTGGGGATCTGCATCAGGGTGGTGCCGGCAGGGGCGCCGACTTCCTGCAGGGTGGTGTAGATCAGGTTGATGTCGATGACCTGGCCCTTCAGGCCGGGCTTTTCACCATTTTCCAGCAGCTCGATCCAGTCGCCGAGGCGGAATGGCCGGGTGGTGAAAATCAGGAAGGTGCAGAAGATGTTGGACAGCACGCTCCAAGCGGCGAAGAACGCCACCGCGCCGACGGCGGCAAAGCCGGTGAATGCCGTCCACAACACCGACGGAGCGACGCCGATCTGGTTGAGCAGGGCCAGCACGGTGGCGGTCCAGATGACGAAATTGGACAGTCGCCGGATCGCCACCTCGATCTGTGCCGGCAGCGTGTAGTGCCGGCCCAGGCGGGCCAGCAGGCGACGCGTGAGCCGGCGCAGCAACCAGGCCACGAGCAGGATCAGCAGGATCCCGACCACGGTGTTGATCGGTTCGAACCACTGCTGCAGCGAGGGTGGGAGGTAGTGCTTCATCCTGGAAATCCTTGTGGGGCGTGATGCCGTGTTGCGCTGGAGCGGCGGTGGAAAGCGCTATCCGGCGCGGGCTGATTGTCGATGAGCAGGAGCGCTGCCGCCAGCCGGGAATACCGGCCGCGATGGTGTGGAGGATGTCTGCTCAGTCCCGGCTTGCCGCCAGTGCCAGCCCCTGCACGACGCCGAACGAGGGATCGCCCTGGACCAGCGTCGCTTCCGGGAACACGTTTGCTGCGGCCTGCCGGATATAGTCGGCACGTGACATGCCGCCGGTCAGGAACACTGCCGCCGGTGCCGGCCCGATATCGGCGCGGACCTGTTGCAGCAGTGCTTCCAGCTGATCCAGATAGCCACGCGCGGCGCCGGCGAGTTGCGGCGCGGCGGTCTCCACGACCAGTGCCGGCTCGATGAAATCCAGCGGGCTGGCGTGGAGTGTGTCCGTGCTCAGCGCGATCTTGCAGTCTTCCACGGCGCGGTACAGGCGCGCGGTGTTGCCGGTGTCCTGCAATGCCTGCAGGCGCGGACCGTAGGGTGCGTCCACCGCGCGGTAGTCGTGCTGGCGGAAATCGCGCTGGCGGGTCATGTCCTGCACCGTTGCCGCTTCCACGTAGTGGTGCGTGGGCACGCGGGTGATGCCGCGTCCAAACAGCGGCATGTAGCCGGCCAGGCTCAGTGCCAGATCGATATCGGTGCCGCCGCGGGCGATGCCCCAGGCGCGGTGGATCTGTGGCGCGCTGTCACCGCCGACACTGGCATGGGCGATATCGGTGGTGCCGCCACCAACGTCGACAATCACCGCGTCATGCCGCTGCGTGCTGACCGCGTGGTAGTGCATGGCTGCGGCGGCCGGCTCCTCGAGGAATTCGATCTCATCGAAGCCGGCGGCCAGTGCCGCGCTGCGCAGGATATCCAGCGCCTGGTCGTTGCCGGCCGCCCCGATCGAGCTGCGGAACTGCACCGGCCGGCCGAGCACGGCGCTGCGCACGTTGTGCCGCAGCTGGCGCGAGGCGGTCAGGCGGATGTGTTCGAGAATGTGGGTGGCAATGCCGGTGATGGTCTGCCGCGCGCGTGGATGCAGGTTGTAGCCGAGCATCGACTTGGGGCTCTGCACCAGGTTGCCTTCGTTTTCCTCGAAATAGGCTTCCAGTGCCTCGTCGCCATACAGCGCGTTCTGCAGCAGCGTGGTGGAGCTTTGCGGCTCGCGGATACGCTCTTCCATCCATTGCCGGCGCACCACGCGCAGCGCATCGGCACGCAGCTGTTCGGGGCGGCGGCTGATGCCGCTGGCGCGGATGTCGCGGCGCGCCGATTCGACCAGCTGCTCGACCTGCTGCTCCAGTGCCGGGGTCAGTTCGAAATCGCTGGGGTCGCGCATCACCCCGGGGAAATACACCGTGGTGCGGAACTGCAGCGCCTCGCCGAAACGGATCGGGACGGAGGTGCCGTCGATATGGGCGGCAGCGGCGGAATTGCTGGTGCCGAAATCGATGCCGAGTTTCATCTGGCGGAGTCATGCGGAAAGCGGCCGCGCACTTTACTACGGGCGGCCCGGCGGGCCATGGCCCATGGTTCAGGTGGATAGCGCTGGCGGGCGCATGGCGTGCGCGGGGGGCATGGGCCCGAGCGGCTACAATACCGGGTCTTTCACGCTGTCCTGGAGACGCCATGCCTACCTCATCCTGCCCGCAGTGTTCGCTGGAGAACGTCTATCCCGATGGCGCGCTGTGGATCTGCGCCGACTGCGGCCACGAATGGATGCCCGGCGAAGCCGATGCCGATGTGATGGTGGTGCGTGACAGCAACGGCAATGTGCTGGTGGCCGGCGATACCGTCACCGTCATCAAGGACCTGAAGGTCAAGGGTTCCTCGATCCCGCTCAAGCAGGGCACGGTGATCCGCAACATCCGCCTGGTCGAGGACGATCCGGAGAACATCGAAGGCAACTCGGACAAGATCAAGGGACTGGTGCTGAAGACCTGTTTCCTGCGCAAGGCCTGAGCCTGCGCTTCAATGGACGCTGCGGCGGGCCTGGAGCCGCCGCAGGCTGTCCAGCTTGGCCTGGTAACGCGCGCGCTGCCCGGTGGTATCGGCCAGCCGCCGCGCGCGTTCCATTTCCCGCCCGGCTGCGCGGTTGTTGCCGTTGAGGAAATAGGCGCGGGCCAGCCCGAAATGGAACTGGTGGGCGTTGCCGTGCAGCCCCACCGCCGCGCGGTAGTAGCGCACGGCCTGTGCGTAGTCGCCGGCATGCTCCGCTTCGGTTCCCAGCATGAATTGATACAGCGGGTCGCGTTTGCGCACCTGCGCCAGCCGTTTCTGCAGCGGCGCCGCGCGGGCCGTGTCGCCCAGCCGGATGAACAGCGCGCTGGCATTGGACAGTGCCGAAGGGTGGTTGCGGTCGATCGCCAGCGCCCTGTCGAAATCGCGGGTGGCGGCCACGTTGTCGCCACTGCGCGAGTCGAGCACGCCGAGATTGTTCCAGGCCGGGACGAAGCGCGGCTCCATCCGCAGCGACGCTTCGAAATACCGGCGTGCCAGGGCGGGGTCATGGGCGGCCAGGTGGTCGGCGCCGAGGTTGTTGTAGAAGTGCGCCAGTGCGCGCTGGTCGGAGATCGCACGCGGTCCGCGGCGGTCATAGAGCACGTTGCGGTCCAGGTCCAGCGTGGCGTGGCGGCCCTGCACGCGCATGCCGACATTGACGTGGCCGGCGTTGAACAGCAGCCCGCGGTCCTGGTACCAGGTGACCACCTGGCCGACTTCCTGCAGGCGCGCCTCCACGCCGATCTCGCGCGCCAGCGCCACGAACAGCAGCGAGAATGACAGGCAGTTGGCGCGGCGCTGGCGCCACACTTCGCCCACGCTCAAGGTCGCCTCGGGGTCGTACTGCAGGGCCAGTCCGTCAGGCTGGAACACCAGTTCGACCAGTCGCTGCAGGGCCAGTCCGTCAGGCTGGAACACCAGTTCGACCAGTCGCTGCAGGCGCTGTTCCGGCGAGTTGGCGGGGCGGATCACCCGCGCCTGCAGTTGCGCTTGCAGCTCCGGTGGAATGCGCATCACCTCGGCGGCGGGTGGCACTTCAAGGGGCGCAGTGGGCGGCACAGGCGCAAGGCCCGTGGTGGTGAGCAGGAGCAGGGCATTCCAACCGGTCATGGCGACCACCCGGATGCGGTTGTGACGCCGCCAGTGTATGCCTGTGGATGTGTGATGGCGCTGTACGCCGTTCATCCACAGGGGGTGTGGACCAGCACTTGGCAAAGGTGTGGATAAGCGGCGCAGCGCCTTGTCCGGCGCGGCCTTGCGAAGGCTGGTCAAAAATTGACCAGTGCCGGGCCGTTGCGGGTGGGGTCTGCTAGTATCCGCGGCCCCAGACAGTCTTGTCCGCGGCAAGGACAGCTTCGCGCCGGCCGGCCTTTCACGTCCCACCATGACCAACTATCTCCCTTCTTCCGAGGCGCAGCTTTCGCTGGGCCTTGGCAGCGACATTCCCACCGAGCGGCTGTTCTTCGCGGTGATGCCGGACCCGGCCACGGCCGCGCGGATTGTCGAGCTGGCCGAAGGGTTGCGTGAGGACCATGGCCTGGCCGGCCATCCGCTGGCGCACGACCGCCTGCATGTCACCCTGCATCACCTGGGCGATTACGCCGGCCTGCCGCCGAGCCTGCTGGCACGGGTGCAGCAGGCGGCGGCGCGGGTGCGCATGCCTGAATTCGAGGTCTGTTTCGACCAGGCCGGCAGCTTTGCCGGCAACCGTCAGAATCCGTTCGTGCTGCGCAGCGATTATGGCGCCGAACTGCTGCATGAACTGCACGCCGAGCTGGCACGCTGCCTGCTGGGTGTTGGCGGCAAGCCCGACACCCGTTTCACCCCGCATATCACCCTGCTGTACGACAAGCGGCGTCTGCCGTTGCAGCCGGTGCAGCCGCTGCGCTGGTTCGTGCGCGAATTCATGCTGATCCGCAGCTTCCTCGGCCAGACCCGTTACCAGCTCGAAGGGCGCTGGCAGCTGGGTTGAGCAGGCGCGCCAAGGTGCGGTAACAGGCTTGCAGCCACGCGCCGGCCTGCGAAGATGCGGGTATGGACGATCTGCTGATGTCACTGCCACCGCCGCTGCTGGCCGAGGTGAAAACCGCCTACGCGCAACCGCCGCGGGCGTACCACAACTTCGCCCATGTACAGGCGCTGCTGCACCACTACCGCGATGTCGCCGTCGGTCCCGGCTGGCAGCAGCCGCTGGAAGTGCTGCTGGCGGTGGTGTTCCACGATGCGATCTACGAGGCCGGGCGCAGCGACAACGAGCTGCGTTCGGCGCAGCTGGCACAGGTGGCGATCACGCGCTGGCTGGCCGACCGTGATGTCGATGTGACCCGGGTGATGGCGTTGATCGAGCTGACCGCACGCCATGGCAGCCTGCGCGCCGAGGAACTCGATGCCGATGCCGCGCTGTTCCTGGACAGCGACATGGCCATCATCGGCGCACCGGAAGCGGTGTTCGACGCCTATGACCGGGGCATCGCCGAGGAATATCGCGGCAAGGTGCCCGGCTTCCTGTTCCGGCTCAACCGTCGCCGATTCCTGAAAGGCGTCCTGGCACAACCACGCATCTTCTTCAGCGACTTCTTCCACGACCGCTATGACGCGGCGGCCCGCGTCAACCTTCGGCGGGTTACGGCATGAGTGACGCCGCTGGCTAGAATGAGGGTCGATGAACTGCCGGTGTGATGTCTGTGGCCGATGTGATTCCCCTTCCTGATCCGGACCCGCGTCCGCAACCGCCGGAGAAACCCGGTCCGAACGAGTGCTGCGACAGCGGCTGCCCGCTGTGCGTGCTGGACCTGTATGCCGAAGAGGTGAGCCGGTACCGGCAGGCGCTGGCTGAATGGAAGCAGCGCCATCCGGACGAGGGAGGCTGACAGCGCAACGCCTGTCTTGACGATAGGCGGGTACTCCATTCCACCGCCAGCTCCCGGATCAGCTTGCCCCTGCCTGCCTCCCTGCCCATGCGATTGAAGCGATACGCGGCACCGACCGCGCTTGTCGCGGTGTTGCTGTTCGCCGTCACGGCGACGTGGCTGCAGTTCGTCCGCACCGATCTGGACTGGGTGCGCGCCACGCTCAGCCTGTACCTGCACGGCCCCGGCGGGCTGTGGTTGCGCGCCGCTTACTGCTTTCTGGCTGTAGGAGTGATCCTGCTAGGTGGGAGCCTGTACGCGCAGCTGCGCGGGGCTGCCCGTCGTGGCCTGCCGGGCGCGCTGTTCGGCATGGCCGGGCTGGGGCTGGCCGGTGTGGCGATCGGCGACAGCTGGCTGCCGGCGTATACCCCGTTGCTGGCGCCGCTGGTACACGGGTTGTCGGCGCAGATGGCGTTCCTGTGCGTGACCGTGGCGATGCTGGTGCAGGCCTGGTGTTTCGGTCGCGACGCGCGCTGGCGCCGCTGGCATCGCCCGGCGTGGTGGTGGGCATGGCTGACCTTCGCCGCGCTTTGGGGGCATGTGCTGTGGCGCGCCAGTCCGCGCGGTCTGGGGCAGAAGCTGGTGATCGCGCTGGTGGTGGGCTGGCTGCTGCTGGTCAGCCTCGCGCTGTGGCGCGCCGGGCGCAAAGAACCAGCTGAAACTTCCGGTTCAGGTCACAATAACGGCCACTCTCACCACAGGGATTCAGCCCCATGATCCAGCGCTTCGATACCGGCCCGCGCATGTCGGAAATGACCATCTTCAACAAGGTCGCCTATCTGTCCGGGCAGGTGCCGGAAGACACCAGTGCCGACATCGTCGGCCAGACCGAACAGGTGCTGGCCGCCATCGATGAGCTGCTGCGCCTGGCGGTGACCGACAAAACCAACATCCTGCGTGCGGAAATCTTCCTGGCCGACATGGCCGATTTCGCCGGCATGAACCAGGCCTGGGAAGCATGGGTGCCGGCCGGTGCCACGCCCGCCCGCGCCACCGTGCAGGCCAGGCTGGCCAAGCCGGACTGGAAGGTCGAGATCGTCATCACCGCCGTGGTGCCGTAAGCAGCAGGAGTGAAAAACGTGAAGTGAGGAGTGAGAACAGGCAAAGGCAGAGGCTCGCATCACCTCACAGGTGAAAACTGCTGCTGTTTTCTCTCACTCCTTACTCCTCTCCGCTCACTCCCCGCACCTCGATGCAGTCCACCGGGCACGGCGGAATGCACAGCTCGCAGCCGGTGCACAGATCGGCCAGTACCGTGTGCATGTACTTGGCGCCGCCGACGATGGCGTCCACCGGACAGGCCTGGATGCATTTGGTGCAGCCGATGCAGTCGGCTTCGACAATGATCGCCACCTGTGGCGGCTTGTGCTC
Source organism: Stenotrophomonas sp. JC08 (assembly GCF_052180205.1). Lineage (NCBI taxonomy): Bacteria > Pseudomonadati > Pseudomonadota > Gammaproteobacteria > Lysobacterales > Lysobacteraceae > Stenotrophomonas > Stenotrophomonas sp. JC08. Next base: position 1,244,995 of record NZ_CP197473.1, read on the forward strand.
ACCACGGCTGCGGTCGAACGGCACCGGGGCCACGCCCAGCACATGCGCCAACGCGCGCGCACCGGCATCGCCGCCGGGCGGGCAATGGTCCACGCCTGCCTCGCCACATGCCATCGCCTCGGCATAGGGGTGGCAGCCGTCAAAGCCGCACTGGCCGCACTGGGTCTGCGGCAGCAGGCGGTCGAGGCGTTCGACCAGCGCAACCCTTCCTTCTCCCTCCGGGAGAAGGTGGCGCGCAGCGTCGGATGAGGGTTGGGTAATCATTCGTTTGTCCTGCTCTGTGCCCGTACTCCAGCCCCGTCTCCGGGAGGGGAGCTCAGGTCAAGCATTTGCCGCAGTACCAGCGCTCGTGTGCCAGCGCCAGCATCGGTTTGTCTTCGCGGCTGTCGCCGTAGGCGTGCACGCGCTGGTACTTGCCCAGGTCGAACAGTCGGCGGATATGCGCCACCTTGCGCGGCCCGCAATCGGCATCGGCATAGCGCCCGGTCAGGCGGTTGTCCTGCACTTCGAGCCGGTTGCAGATCATCTGCAGGCCGAGCCCGTCACACCAGTGCTGCAGGTACAGGTCGAGTGAGCCGGACACCACGACCACGGTGTGGCCCTGTGCCTTGTGCCACTGGATCTGCTCGAGCATCTGCGGCCGGACCATGCCGGGCAGGTGCTCGAGCGCATAGTCGCGCGCCATCCGGGTGATCTCGCCGGCATCGCGACCGGTGAAGACCTGCGCGGTGACGCGGCGGCGGATGCGTTCGGCCGAGATCAGCTTCAAGCGGTACGCCAGCAGCCACGGTCCGATCCGCCACCACGCCTGCGCGCGCTGTTCTGGCGTGGCCACGCGCCGCAGGAAGCGGCTGTAGGTGTCGCAGACGGTGATAGTGTGATCGAAATCGAACAGCGCCAGTTCCAAAGCCGTTCTCCGGTCAAAGGGCGCGCAGTCGGCGCGCCCGTGGCCATCAGCGGACCGGCATGCCCGGCAGGGCGCCGGCGTCGGCATCGAGCAGGGCCAGCGCGCCGCCATCGAAACCGGCCGACAGGATCATGCCTTCGCTCAGGCCAAAGCGCATCTTGCGCGGGGCCAGGTTGGCGATGAACACCACGTTGCGGCCGACCAGCGCTTCCGGCTCGGCATAGCTGCCGCGGATGCCGGAGAAGATCTGCCGCTGGCCCAGTTCGCCGGCATCCAGCAGGAAGCGCAGCAGCTTGTCCGAGCCTTCCACGAAACCACACTCGAGCACCTTGCCGATACGCAGGTCGAGCTTGGCGAAATCGTCGATGCCGATATACGTGGACGCTTCACCCTCGGCCTTGGCTTCCACCTTCGCTTCAACCTTGGCGGGCTTTTCGGCCTTGGCCGGCTTGGCCTCGGTGGCGGGCTTTTCGGCCTTGGCCGGCTTGGCCTCGGTGGCGGGCTGGGCGGCGAGGGTGTCCCTGGAGGCGTCGGTCATCGCGTCAATCATCTTCGGGTCGATACGGGTGAACAGCGCCACGTACGGCGCGATGGTGTGGGCGGTGAGCGGCTGGGCGATATCACTCCAGCCGTGCATCGGCGCGTTGAGGAAGCCCTCGGCCTGCTGCGCGGTGGTCGGCAGCACCGGCTTGAGCGCGGCCACCAGCACGCGGAACAGGTTCAGGCCCTGCGTGCAGACCGCCTGCAGCTGCGCGTCGGCACCCTCCTGCTTGGCGATCACCCACGGCTTGTGGTCGTCGATGTACTTGTTGGCCTCGTCGGCCAGCGCCATGGTCAGGCGGATGGCGGCAGCCGGATCATTGCGCTCGTAGGCCTCGCGCACCGGTGCCAGCGCGGCGACGAAGCGGTCGTACTGGGCCGGGTCCGGCAGCGCGGCGGCCAGCTGGCCGTCGAAACGCTTGGAGATGAAGCCGGCGCAGCGGCTGGCCAGGTTGACGAACTTGCCGACCAGATCGGCATTCACGCGGGCGCTGAAGTCGGCCAGGTTCAGGTCCAGATCGTCCACACCGCCGGAGGACTTGGCGGCGAAGTAGTAGCGCAGCGCTTCCGGGGCCAGGCCCACGTCCAGATAGGTGCGGGCCATCACGAAGGTGCCGCGCGACTTGCTCATCTTGGCGCCATCCACGGTCAGGTAGCCGTTGACGTGCAGCTTTGTCGGCGCGCGCAGGCCGCTGCCGTGCAGCACCGACGGCCAGAACAGGCCGTGGAAGTTGACGATGTCCTTGCCGATGAAGTGGTGCAGCTCGGTGTTGCTGCCCTGCGCCAGCACCGCGTCGAAGTCGTCGCCGGTTTTCGCGCACAGGTTCTTGAAGCTGGACAGGTAGCCGATCGGCGCGTCCAGCCACACGTAGAAATACTTGCCCGGGGCGCCGGGGATCTCGAAGCCGAAATAGGGCGCGTCACGCGAGATGTCCCACGCGCGCAGGCCGCCTTCGGCATCCAGCCACTCGGCCAACTTGGCCTTCACGCCCGGCACGGCCACATCGCCGGCCAGCCAGCCGCGCAGGAATTCCTGGAAGCGGCCCACTTCGAAGAAGTAGTGCTCCGAATCGCGCATTTCCGGGGTGGCACCGGACACCACCGACTTCGGTTCGATCAGGTCGGTCGGGCCGTAGGTGGCGCCACAGACCTCGCAGTTGTCGCCGTACTGGTCCGGCGACTTGCACTTGGGACAGGTGCCCTTGATGTAGCGGTCCGGCAGGAACATGCCCTTGGCCGGATCGTAGAACTGGGCGATCGAGCGGCGGCTGATATGGCCGGCGGCATCGAGCTTGTTGTACAGCGCCTCGGTCAGCTTGCGGTTGGTGGCCGAGTTGGTCGAGTCGTAATGGTCGAAGTCCACGCCGAAGGCGGCGAAATCGCGCTCATGGCTGGCCTGGATGTTGGCGATAAAGGCTTCCGGGGTCACTCCGGCCTTCTCGGCGGCCAGCATGATCGGTGTGCCGTGGGTGTCATCGGCGCAGACATACCAGACCTTGTCGCCCATCAGCCGCCGTGCGCGCACCCAGATGTCGGCCTGGATGTAACCGACCAGGTGGCCGAGGTGGAGCGGGCCGTTGGCATAGGGCAGGGCATTGGTGACAAGCGCGGTACGGGTCATGGCCGTTGGGGGAGTACAGGGGACCGCCGATTATCGCATGTCGCGCTGTACAGGCCGGAAAACCCCGGGCGGAGAATGCAGAAACCCGGCCGGAGCCGGGTTTCTGCGCTATTCAGATTGCGGCCGGGATCAGATGCGTTCCCACACCTGCGACTTGCAGATGAAGGCGATGCAGCCGGAAACCTGCAGCTTGGCGCCACCTTCGATCAGCTCCATCTTCGATTTGTACACCTTGCCTTCGTCGGGCTTGAGGATGGTGCCGCCGCTCCACTTGTTGGCACCATCGGTGCGCATGCCGCGGATGATCTCCATGCCGGTGATCGGCTTGCCCTTGCGGTCGTCGCTGCACTTGTCGCAGGTCGGGTTGGGGCGGCTGGGGTTGAGCAGTTCGATGATGCGACCGTGCAGCGTGCCATTGCCGGTGCGATTGATCTCGACAATGGACTTGGCGCGGTGGGTATCCGGGTCGATCTGGCGCCAGCGGCCTTCGGCGCTGGCGTTGTCGGCCTGTGCGGCGGTGATGCCGGCCATGGCCAGCGGCAGGGCCAACAACAGGGTCTTGAAGGTCTTGTGCATGCGTCCCCTCCCAGGGTCTGTTTCAACAGCCGGCGACGCCGGTATGGCACCGAATGTATCGACATTCGCTGCGGTACGGAAGTGCGCGACGGTCGCCCGGCGCCATGGTTGTGCGGGCTTCAGGGTTCGACCTGTCGCGGGACTTCATACAGTTCCAGCGGCAATCCGTCCGGGTCGGCGAAGAAGGTGAAGCGGCGGCCGGTGTATTCATCCACGCGGACCGGTTCGCAGACGATGCCTTCCCGTTGCAGGCGGACGATCACTGCCTCCAGCACCTCTACACGGAAGGCCAGGTGGCGCAGTCCGTAGGCCTCGGGCCGGCTCGGGCGTGGCGGTGGCGCCGGGAAGGAAAACAGCTCCAGCTGGCCTCCATCGGGCAGGCCAAGGTCCAGCTTCCAGGAGTCGCGCCCGCCGCGGTAGTTCTCGGCAATGACGCGCAGGCCGAGGATGCGCACGTAAAAGTCTCGCGACCGTGCAAAGTCGGATGCGATCACCGCGACGTGGTGGATGCCCGCCAGCAGGCTCACCTCGCCGTATCCAGCCAGCGGCGGGCGATAGCCAAGGCCAGCGGATACGGCTCCGGATCGTTGCGGTTGCTCAGCACGATCACGGTCAATTTCTGCTTGGGGTAACGCACGATCACATTGCGGAAGCCGATGCTCTCGCCGCTGTGCCACAGCGCATCGCCATTGATGCGCCAGCCGAAGCCGTAATGTGGCACGTCCGGCTCATCGGTCTTCGTGGCCGGGCTGAAGGCCAGTTGCAGCGATTCGCGCCGCAGCAGGCGCTGGTCATACAGCGCCGCGTCCCACTTGGCCAGATCGTCGATGGAAGAATAAATGCCACCATCGCCGAGCACCGCGCTGGTGGTGCTCTGGTCGGTGCGCTGCCAGTGGCCGTCGATCCAGCTGTAGCCGTAGGCGCGGTGGGGCACGTCGTCCACGCCGTCCTGATGGGCGAAGGTGCTATTCATGCCCAACGGCAGGAAGATGCGCTGGCGCAGGAAACTGGCGAAATCGCTGCCAGATGCCTTGCCCACCACCAGCGCCAGCAGCGCATAGCCGCTGTTGCTGTAGCGGTAGTCGCTGCCGGGCGCGAAGTAGCTGCGATTCTCTTTCTCCAGCAGCTGCAGCACATCGCTGTCGTGGACCTGGCGGGTGTCGGCCGGATCCATCAGGTCTTCGTAGTCGAGCAGGCCGCTGGTGTGGCTGAGCAGCTGTCGCAGCGTGACCGTGTCGGCGACCGCCGGCAGGCTGGGCAGCCACTGTTTCACTGGATCATCGATGGACAGCTTGCCGTTCTCGGCCAGCAGCAGGATCGCCGCGGCGGTGAACTGCTTGCTCACCGAAGCCAGGCGGAAGTTGCTCTGCGGTGAAACCGGCGTGCCGTCCTCAACCACGGCCAGCCCGTAGCCGCGCCGGAACACCGGGTGCCCGTCCTTCAGCACCAGCACCGCGGCACCGGGAAAGCGGCCGTCGTAAGGCTGCATCAGGCCGTCAATGCCCGCATCCGCAGGGGTGCCGGCGCCGGCCATGGCCGCGGTGGAGAATGCCAGCAGGCACAACGGGGCGAGTCGGTTCATCCAGCGGCGCATGGCGGCTCCTTGGGGAAATCAGGTCTTCTGGCTGGCGATCCAGCGCTCGATCTTGGCCTGCAGGATATCCAACGGCATCGAGCCGTCTTTGAGGATCTCGTGGTGGAACTGGCGGGGATCGAAGCGCTCCTCGAGGTCGGCCTGCGCCTTCTCGCGCAACTGGCGGATGCGGGCCTCGCCGATGCGAGGGGCCAGCGTCTGCCCCGGCAACGCCATGAAGCGCTCCACTTCGGCGGCGGCATCGGTGGCGCTGAGGTCGGCGTTCTTCATCATGTAGTCGATCGCCTGCTGGCGGCTCCAGCCGGCCGCATGCAGCCCGGTATCGGCGACCAGCCGCACCGTGCGCAGCAAGCTGACCTGCAGGTAGCCCAGGTGGTCGTACGGATCGCTGTACAGGCCCAGCTCTTCGCCCAGCGACTCGGCATACAGGCCCCAGCCCTCGACGAAGGCGACATCGCCGCCGAGACGGCGGAAACGCGGCAGTGCGGCCAGTTCCTGCTGCGCGCCAAGCTGGAAGTGATGCCCCGGTATGCCTTCGTGCAGGTACTGCACGGCCACGCCCCAGCGTTTGCGCGAGGGCAGGTCGCCGGTGTTGACATACAGAACGCCCGGCTGTTCGCCGTCGGCACTGCCGGGCTGGTAGCTGGAGGAACTGGCGGTGAGCACGCGTTCCGGCTCGACCGGTCTGATCTCCAGTGCAGCCTTCGGGCGGCTGTTGAACAGTGCCGGCAACGCGGCGTCGACGCGCCGGCCGACATCGGCATAGTGGGCCAGCAGCGCATCGGTATCCTTGAACACGAACTGGCGATCGCTACGCATCGTGGTGAAGGTCTTCTGCATCGAACCGCGGATTTTCGCCGTCTTTTTCAGCGTGGCGATGCGCTGCTTCAGGTCGGCCACTTCCTGTTCGCCCTGCGTATGGATCGCTGCCGGCGAGGCTTCCAGCGTGGTGCTGCTGGCGATGTTGTGCGCATACCAGTCCTCGCCGCCGGGCAGCGCGCCCAGGCCATCGGTGGTACGGGTGGCGGGCAGGTATTCGGTGGCGATGAAGCCGCGCAGGGCGCGGTAGGCCGGCATCAGCCGGTACTCGATCATGCGCTTGTATTCGGCGCTGAGGCGCGCGCGGTCTTCGGCGGAAAAGTCCTCTGGCATGTTGCGCACCGGTGCCCAGAAAATGCTTTCCTCGGCGGTCGGCTTGATCACCGCATCCAGCTGCGGCAGCACTTTTTCCATCAACGCACGCGGCTGCACCACACCGGCCTGCATGCCTTCGCGCATGTTGGCGATGGCCTGGTCGAACAGCGCCGCCACGCCCAGCGAACGCTTTGACCAGTCCTCGTAGTCTTTCACCGTGCGGAACGGCTGCGCGCCGGCGCCAGAGCCCAGCACCGCGATGAGGCTGCTGAGGTTGTTGTAGGGGTTGATCGGCAGCATCCAGGCCGGATACCGCTCGGCCGCCAGCGACAGCTGCGCATCGCGGATGAAGATCTCGTAGCTGAGCAGGTCCTGGCCCTGCAGCTCGTCCTTGCCGACGGCTTCGACCTTGTCGCGCCACTGGAGCATGAAATCGTGCGCCTGCCGGCGCGAGGCCGCCGACAGGAAATTGGGCAACTGGTCGTTGAAACGCGGGTCGCCCTGGAAGGTCGCCTGCAGAGGATTCAGCCGCATCGCCGCGTCCCAGTATTCATCGTAGATGCGGTTCAGCTGCGCGGCCTTGTCCTGCTTGACCGCCAACGCACCGGGTGCGGCGCGGCGCGGCGGTGCGCTGGGTGGCCTTGCCCGGGGTTTGCCCCGGCTCTGCGTGGCGGCGGTGCGCTGCGCCTTCTTTGGCGCGGCGTCGGCCGGGGCGGGGGCAGGCAGTATCAGCAGGGCGGCGATGGCAAGGGCGAGCGCACGTGGCAGACGGGAGGGCATCGACAGTTCCGGAAGCACACAGGCGGGGGAGCTTGCCTGAGAAGGGGGCATGAGTGAAGCGGCGTGCGTGCCGGCACTGGCAACGGTACAGGTAGCTGTTGCGTTGCCAACGGATGCGGTTTTCCGCCGCCTGGCCGCTTACGACGGGTTCGGTTGCTGCTCGCCGGCGCGGGTGAACGGCATGGTTTCCGGTGCCACCGCGCCGCCGGAAATGATGAAGCTCATCGCCTGGTCCACGCTCCAGTCGGTCGGCGTCAGCAGCTCCACCGGCACGATCTCCAGATAGCCGGAAGTCGGGTTGGGCGTGGTCGGCACATATACCGCCGCCAGTTCGCGACCGGTGCCGGTTTCACGGATGACGCGGGTAACCAGGCCCACCGACTTCATCTCGCGGTGCGGGAAGTCGATCAGCACCACGCGCTGGGTGCTGCCGGGCTTGGTCTGCAGGATGTCCAGCAGCTTTTTGGCGCTGTCGTAGATGATGCTGGCCAGGGGGATGCGCTGGATGATCGCGCCGAACCAGCGCAGCAGCTGCTGGCCGACCACGCGGCGGCTGAGGATGCCCACCAGCAGGATCACCAGCAACGTCGCCAGCAGCGCGATGGTGTCCTGCACCCACTCGGCCTTCACCCAGCCCAGATAGTCCGGGAAGGAGGCGGCGATGCGTTCGGACAGCGGGATCACCAGCGGGCTGCTGATGCCCGACAACATGACAAAGACGAATTTGACGACCACCCAGGTCAGCCAGATCGGCAGCAGGGTCAGCAGGCCGGTCAGGAAAAGACGTTGCAGGGAGGCACGGGGAGCGGGGGAGGTGGCATTGGGCGACATGCGGCGATTGTAGCGTTGCGCCCGTTCTGCACAGGCGGAATCGTCTGCGGGTGGGATATAACGGCAACAGGCCGCTGTTCATCATGGCGGCAGGATCCAGGGGCGGCGCCGGGGACACGGGGTGCCGTACAACATCAGGGAGAAAGTTGATGGGCAAGGTGTTGTTGCGGGTGGTCGGCGGGCTGGTCGGCCTCTTGCTGGTGGCGGTGATGATCCTGCTGGCCTCACGGCTGTGGCCGCTGTCGGCGGCGCAGAAACGCGCGCTGGCGGTATTGGAAGCGCCGCGCGACCTGCCGGGCAGCAATGCCTATGCCACCCTGGCGACGTTGGCCATGGAAGGAACGTCGGCGCAGCGGCAGGCGCGGGTGGATGCCTATGTCACCGACTATGCCAGGTGGTATCACGGTTTCCGTGCCCGCATGATCGAAAGTGGGGGTGAGGGGGGCGCGGACGCCATGCAGGCCATGCCGCAGTTGGCCGGTGCAGCGGAAGCGGCGTTGCCGCGTGATCCGGCCCTGTGCCGCAACGGAACCGGCTGCCTGGCCCAGGTACGCGCGCAGCCGCAGGCGGTGGCCGACGCGTTATTGCCGCAGGCCACGGTGCTGGCGCGCATGGACGAGCTGGCCGCGCACGGCCATTACCTTTCGCCGTTGCCCCTGGATGCCGCCACTCCCGTGCCGGCACTGCAACCGCTGTTTGTGCCGTTGAGCGCGCATGCGCTCGCCCACGTGCAGGGCGACAGCCCGCGTGCGCTGGCGGGGCTGTGCCGCGATGCCGGCATCGGGCGCATGCTGCTGGATCACGGGGAAAACCTGCTCACCGGCATGGTGGGCGGCGCGATGCTGACGGCCAATGCGGAACTGTTTGCCGATGTGCTGGCCGAGTTGCCGGTCGATACGCCGCTGCCGACCAGCTGCGCCACGGCACTGGCGCCGTTGTCACCCAGGCAGGCCAGCAATTGCGCCAGCCTGCAGGGCGAGTTCGCGATGATCCGTGACGGCTACATGCTGACCGGGGAGATGACCCGTACCGGTTTCGATCTGGCAGGAGAGGAGTGGTGGGCGACGCCGGCTACGGCGAAGTTCTTCTACAACCGTGACAAGAGCGTGGCCCGTTCGGCCGAGACGCTTGGCCATGCCTGTCTGCCGGACACCTTGCAGGCCATTGCCGAGGACATGCCCATGCCGGCCATGCCGGTGCCCTCGGTGTGGCGGCTGGAGTGTGCGGCCAATGCGGTCGGCTGCATCCTGAGCAACATTGCCGGGCCGGCGTATTCCCGCTATGGGCAACGGCAGCAGGATGTCGCCGCGCAGCTGCGGCTGTTGCAGGCGGTGGTGTGGTTGCGGCAGCACGCGACGGCGGATGCGGCCATGCCACTGGCTGAGCGTCTGCACGAACTGCCCGCCGGGCTGCGCAGCCGGCATCGCCCGATCAGCGTCGCGGCCGATGGCAGTGCGTTGGAAACAGCGTCCTATGCCCGACACAAGGGCGTGGACACCGTGCGGGTGCCGTTGCCGCAGGCATTGCGACCGGAATCGCAGTAACCGCATCGGGGCGGAGGCGCACGCGGCGGGCGCGGCAGAGGTGCCCCGCGGCGGCTTCAACGCGAGGACGCCGGCGCGGCGCTGTTCCGCTTTTCGCGAGCTTCGGGTTTGAGGCGCACGTAGACCTGTTTGCGCACCCGCGCGACCACTTCGCCCTGTGCGTCGAGGATGTCGTTCTCGAACCAGCGCAGGTGCTTGTGCCCCGACGCGGTGGCGACTTTGATCTCATCCAGCAAGGCGTCGTCGACGCGGAACTCGGTGGCGACCACGCCGCGGCCGGGTTTGACGAACTCGATCTCGCCAGCCTTGTCCCACACGTAATAGTCGCGGCCCAGATTCTGCAGCAGGCACAGCATCCAGAACGGATCGGTCATGGCGAACAGGCTGCCGCCGAAATGGGTGCGCACGTAATTCATGTTCCACGGCCGCTGGCGCAGCTCGACCCGCACGTGGCGGTAGCCGGCATCGATGGTGGTGACATGGATGCCGGCAAACAGGAACGGCGGCCACATATTGATACCGTGGCGGAAGAGGCTGGCTTTCATCATGGAACGGTGGCAGGCAGGGCCCTGGAGTCTAGCATTCGCATGCGTATGGGGCCGGCGCCGCGATCACGGTGTGGCGGCATGGTAGCCGCCGCGACCGGCTTCCTTGGCTGTGTACAAGGCTGCGTCAGCAGCCTGGTACAGCGACGAGGCGGTGTCGTGGGTATCGGGCACCACGCTGTAGATGCCGACCGTGACGCTGGTATGGGCGGTTCTGCCCTTGCCGATCGGCAGCGACATGTGCCGCACCGTGGTGATCAGTTGCTGCACCAGCGCGAGCGCGCCTTCCTGCGGGGTGTCGGGGAGGATCAGGGCGAACTCGTCGCCACCGAAACGGGCGGCGACGTCGCGTGGACGCCGGGCGATGTCGCCGATGGCCTGGGCAACCTGGCGCAGCATCTGGTCGCCCAGGTGGTGGCCGTGGGTGTCGTTGTAAGCCTTGAAGTGGTCCACGTCGATCAGCATCAGCGTCAGCGGCTTGCCACTGCGGCGCGCGGCATCGGTCTCCAGGCGCAGGATGCCCTCGAAGCGCATGCGGTTGGCCAGACCGGTGAGTGGGTCGTGGTTGGCCTGGCGGCGCCAGTAGCGTGCCTGCCACAGCCCCCAGCCCAGCAGCAGGACCAGTCCGGCGCTGAGCGCGCAGACCGGCGCGTACCAGATGTGGAAGCCGCGCAGCAGCACGAGGCTGGACAGCAGCGGCAACGGCAGCAGCAGGCAGGTGATCAGCCAGCGCCGTGAGGTGGGCGCGGTGACGGCCAGGGTCGTGAGCAGCACCAATGCCACGCTAGCCAGCATCTGCTGCAGTGGTGACAGCGGCACGATCGCCCGGTCGGTGAGCAGCATGGAGGCAACGTTGGCCTGGTACTCGCTGCCGCTCATCCATGCCTCGCGCGAGGTCGGGGTGAGCAGGCGCAGCGCCATGCCGCTGGCGGTCATGCCGACGATGACCAGGCGGTCATGCAGCAGGCTGGCGGGGACGCGTCCTTCGAGCACGTCGATGTAGGACACCTGCGGGAAGCTGCCCGGCGGGCCGGCGTAGTGCACGCGGACGTAGTTGTCGCGCCGCCATTGGTACGGGCTGGCCTCCCCGTTCGCCGGACCACGCAGGCCCGGCAACGGCGGTGGGCTCCCGGCCAGCGCGACGCCGAGCGCCGGCCAGTGCGGGGAGTCCATGCCGGCCTTGAGGTAGATGCCGCGGGCCACGCCGTCGCCGTCGATCTCGATGTCGGTATGCGCCAGCGCCGCGGCAACGCTGGCGATCTGCGGCACCGGCAGCAGTTCCTCCGGCACCGCCTCGTCGCTGCCGGCCGAGGCCAGCACCGGCAGGATCACGTTGCCGCTGCGAGCGATCGCCGCGGCCAGCTGCGCATCCTGGCGGCTGTCCTTGCGGTCGGGTTCGGGGAACATCAGGTCCAGTGCAATGCGCCGGACGCCTGCGTCCTGCAGGCGGTCGATCAGCTGTGCATGGGTGCTGCGCGGCCACGGCCATTGGCCGAGCTGCTGCAGGCTGCGGTCATCGATGGCGACGATGGCCAGGCGCGGGTCGGCGGGGTAGTCCCATTGGCCGACGAGGTTGTCGTAGATGCTTTCGTCCGGCTGCCAGAACAGGCGGAAGTGGCAGGAAAGGCCGGTCAGCGCGCCGAGTGTGACGGCGAGCAGCAGGCGTTGGTGCCACGGCAGCCGCAATGGCCTCATAAAGCCAGCAGCAACAGCAGGGCCCCTGCGCCGGCGCCATAGCAGAGCGGGCAGGGCAGCTTGACTTGCTGCGGGGCCGAGAACGGACCGGCATAGCCGTCCCCGGCGATGGTCTGCACGCGGACGTACAGGGTGCCGCCGCGCAGCGGTCGCTTGAGCGAGGCCTCGGGTGCATCCACCTCGGCATCGAGCAGCAGGCGTTCGAAGTCGGCGTTGCGGCTCACCTGCACGCGGTAGCGGCTGGCTTCGGCGGCGGCCTGCCAGCGCAGGGTGAGCTGGCGACCTTCCGGCGCCGGCTGCAGTTGCGGATCGACCGGCGCGTCACTGAGCGACAGCGGCAGCGCCTGGCCGAAGCGGCCACGCGTGCCCTGGGCATCGACGGAGGCGACGCGCCAGAAATAGTCACCGGCGGGCAGGGAATCGGCGGTGCGCAGATGGGTGCTCCGGGTCGTCTGTTCCACCAATGGTTGCAGGAACAGGGGCTCGCTGGCGACCTGGACCACGCTGCCATCGGCCTGCGCCACCTGCGCCCACTCGAACCGCGGGCGCAGCTGGTGCAGTGTCTGCCCGTGCTGCGGCGACAGTGTCAGTGGCGGCTCGGGGCCATCGGGGAGCAGGAAGTCGCGGTTGCCGTCCAGGCCCTCGACGCCATCGGCATCGACGGCCCGGACCAGCAGGCGCAATGCGCCCGCCGGCAGGGCGTCGATCACCACCCGGGTGTTGGCCAGGTCACGGGCGAACAGCAGCACGTCAGGGGCATCGGCGCGCACCACTTCCACGCGATAGCCCGCCGCGCCAGCCACCGGCTGCCAGCCGGCGAGCAGCGGCAGCGCCTTGATGTGGGTACGTGCTTCGTCGAAGGCCGGGGCCGGCAGCAGCGCCTGGCTCGGGCTGGGGGCGAGTTCCGCGCTGCGGCTCAGTGTGGCGTGGCCAGGGTCGACCATCTGCCGGCCACCGCGGTTGTCCACCTGCACGCGGCCTTCGACCACCTCGGTGCTGGCCACGGACTGCCCGCCACCGGCACTGACCCGGAACACCGTGCCGCGCACGCTGCTGGTCGCGGTGGGGGCGGTGATGATGTAGCGCGAGGCCGGCCCGCGCGCCGGGGTCACGCGGTTGCTGCTGCGGCCACGCTGCAGGCGCAGGCGGGTATCCACCATGCCGGTGGCCCCGTAGGTGCTGAGCTGGTCCAGCAGCAGCTGCGAGTTCTCGCGCAGCAACAGGTGCGAATCGTCGGCAAAGGCCAGCGTCACGCTCGCATCGGCACCGGTGCTGATCTGGCTGCCGATCGGCAGTTGCATGCCCGTGCTCACCGTGCGATGGGTGCTGGACGGGCCACTGACCTGGACTTCACCCCGCACCGCCAGCACGCGTGCCGGCGCCGGCTCCACGCGCAGCCAGGCAATCGGGAACTTGAGGACACGGCCCGGTGGCAGCTGGTACGGGTCACCGACCGTATTGTGTGCCTGCAACTGGTGCCAGCTGATGCTGGGCTTGAGGTAGCGCCCGCCCAGGTCCCACAGCGTATCGCCGGGGCGCACGCGGTAGGTCCAGTCCTGTGCCGCTGCGGCCAGACAGGGCAGGAACAGGGTCATGGCCAGGGCAAGCCGGGGCAGCATGAAGCGGAGGCACGACAGACGCTGTTGAACACGTGTCACGGACGCTGGAATCCTGGGCAAAGGGGAAGCGGTGCCCGGTAATGATGCCGTGATCCCCTTGTCCCCCTGTTATCGCGGTGAATGCCGCGAGGCGATCAGGACTTGATCGCCATCACATTGTCCACCAGTTTCCATTTCACGATCCTGAACCTTGGCTGACTTCAGAACAGCAGCGAGGACATCCTGCGGCGATAACGGCCCACCAGATCCTCGTCCTCGATCACGCGGAAGGCGTCGATCAGGGCCTTTCGCGGCAGGCCTTCACGGAAGCCGCGGTCGATGCGCAGCATTTCGATGAACTGCTCCAGCGCGGCTTCATCCTCGCCACCGAGCAGGTGGTGGATACCGAGTTGGTAGCGGGCTTCCAGGTCGCTGCCATCGTTGTGCACGCGGGCGGCCAGTGCGTCGGCTGCCGGCGCCCCCTGCAGGGCATTGCCGAAGTCCAGGCGGGCACGGGCGCGCACCGCACGGTCATCGGTTGAGAGGTTGGCGGGCAGGGCGTCGAGCAGTTGCCCGGCCTCACCCGAATCGCCGGTTTTGAGCAGCGCCAGCGCCAGGTCCAGCTTCAGCTCGTCCTTTTCCGGCTCGGCGGCAACCGCGTCGCGCAGCGCGGCGACCTGGGCCTGCGGATCCAGTGGCGCGGGCTCGGCACTCCCGGCGTCGGCCGGCGCCTCCAGCGGTGTTACGCCGTGCTGGGTCAGGAATTCGCGCAGCTGGCCCTCGGGCATCGCGCCGGGGAAACCGTCGACGATCTCTCCGTTCTTGATCAGGAACACCGTCGGGACCGAGCGGATCTGGAACGCGGCGGCGACCTGCTGTTCCTTGTCCACGTCGACCTTGGCCAGTTCGAAGGCGCCGTTGTACTCGCCGGCCAGCTTTTCCAGCATCGGTCCCAGCGTCTTGCACGGACCGCACCAGGTGGCCCAGAAATCCACCAGCACGGGGGTCTGCAGGGATTTCTGCAGGACCTCGGCTTCGAAGGTTTCAGTGGTGGCGTCGAATACGTGGGGAAGCTCGCTCATGACGGTTGCTTGCTGGCAGGACGGGAATTCCCTTTATGGCGACGGCGGGCCTGCTTCTCAACCTGCAGGGCGAAACGGGCGCCCACTGGCGGCAATCCGCCGCAGGCTCGCGCATGCCCGGCTGGGCAAGTGGCGAGAGCTGGTGCACTGTACTGGCGCGCTCGCCGTCGTGCGGTACGGCTGTCGGCGATGACACCCGGGCTGTTGTAATCGCACGGGAAGGGCGTCACCGCCGGTTGTGGTGGATGGCCGGACGACATGCACGTTCGTGGAAGCGGCCAGTGGACGTAGGCGGGATTTCTCGATGGGGCTGGAACAGGTATCTGGATGGAAGCAATGATGCGATGGGCGGCGACGGTCGCGGCGACGCTGCACGTAGTGGGGGTGCTCGGTTTTGGCGTGGCGCTGGAGGGATACGCGATGCTGCAGCACCCGGTGGCGCTGCTCGGTGCCATTGGCGTGCCGCGCGCGCAGGGCTTCAATCTGCTGGCGTTGCTGCTGCCGGGGGCGGTGTCGGTCGCGTTGGCGGTGCAACTGCTGCGCACCCTGCCGGAGGCGGCGTCGCGCTGGTCGCGGGTGGCCGCACAGATGCTGCTGCTGGCCGGCCTGGCCTTCGTGGCGATGGGACTGCTGCCGCTGGATACCGCTGACATCGATGGACCGGCCAGCCGCCTGCATGCCGGGGTGTGGATGTTGTGGATTGTCGCTTTCGTACCCGGCACGCTGCTGCTGGGCGCGGGGTGTTGGCGGCTGCCGGGCTGGAAGGTGGTGGCATGGGCCTGCCTCGGGGCAGGGCTGGGGGTACTGCTGGGCGCACTGGTGCTGCCGGGTCTGCTGCCTGCGGCGCTGGCGCAGCGGCTGGCTTTCCTTTCCTGGGCGGTGTGGCTGGCGCTGCTGCCGTGGTGGCTGCCGCGCGGCAGGGGCCGCCGCTGAATCGGCAGCTGCGCGCGGGTGCAGCCGGGATTTGCGGCTTCTGAACCGGAGGGAGCCGCACCACCGGAAAGCGGGCGGCTGGAGTGGTCTGTTGCACTGCGGTACTCTTTACGGCTTTGCCGTCGCCAGCAGCCGTTGCCATGTCCAGCGTCGAACCCGTCATCTACGATCCCCAGCAGGTTGAAACCGCCGCCCAGAAGTTCTGGGAGGCCACCCGGGCATTCGAGGTCGATGAGACCTCCAGCAAGCCCAAGTACTACTGCCTGTCGATGCTGCCGTATCCCTCCGGTGCGTTGCACATGGGGCATGTGCGCAACTACACCATTGGCGATGTGATCAGCCGCTACAAGCGCATGACCGGCCACAACGTGCTGCAGCCGATGGGGTGGGACGCCTTCGGCCTGCCGGCCGAGAACGCCGCCATCAAGAACCAGACCGCGCCGGCGAAATGGACCTACGCCAACATCGACCACATGCGCAGCCAGCTCAAGTCGCTGGGCTATGCGATCGACTGGTCGCGCGAGTTCGCTACCTGCACGCCGGACTACTACGTCCACGAGCAGCGCATGTTCACCCGGCTGATGCGCAAGGGCTTGGCCTATCGCCGCAATTCGGTGGTGAACTGGGACCCGGTCGACAACACCGTGCTGGCCAACGAGCAGGTCATCGACGGCCGTGGCTGGCGCTCCGGTGCGCTGGTGGAAAAGCGCGAGATCCCGCAGTGGTTCCTGCGCATCACCGATTACGCGCAGGAACTGCTGGACGGCCTGGATGAACTGCCGGGCTGGCCGGATTCGGTCAAGACCATGCAGCGCAACTGGATCGGCCGCTCCGAAGGCCTGGAAATCCAGTTCGACGTGCGCGACGTGGATGGCACCGCGCTGGATCCTCTGCGCGTGTTCACCACCCGTCCAGACACGGTGATGGGCGTGAGCTTCGTTTCCATCGCCGGCGAGCATCCGCTGGCCATGCACGCGGCCAGGAAAAACCCGCAGCTGGCCGCCATGCTGGCCGAGCTGAAGCAGGGCAGTGTTTCCGAGGTCGACCTGGAAACCCAGGAAAAGCGCGGCATGGATACCGGTCTGAAGGCCATCCATCCGGTCAGTGGCGAGCAGGTGCCGATCTGGGTCGCCAACTTTGTGCTCATGGGTTACGGCACCGGTGCGGTGATGGCCGTGCCCGGCCATGACCAGCGCGATTTCGAGTTCGCCGGCAAGTACAACCTGCCGAAGCTGCAGGTCATCGCGCTGAAGTCGCCGAAGAACGATGACGAGCGCAATTACGATCCGACCCGCTGGCAGGACTGGTACGGCGACAAGAGCCGCGAAACCGAACTGGTCAATTCGGCCGAGTTCGACGGGCTGGATTTCCAGGGCGCGTTCGAGGCACTGGCCGAGCGTTTCGAGCGCAAGGGCCAGGGCCAGCGCCGGGTCAACTACCGTCTGCGCGACTGGGGCGTCAGCCGCCAGCGCTACTGGGGCTGCCCGATTCCGGTGATCTACTGCGACAGCTGCGGCGCGGTGCCGGTGCCGGAAGACCAGTTGCCGGTGGTGCTGCCGGAAGATGTGACCCTGCTGGGCACCGGTTCGCCGATCAAGGCCGATCCGGAATGGCGCAAGACCACCTGCCCGGAATGTGGCGGCGCCGCCGAGCGCGAAACCGACACCTTCGACACCTTCATGGAGTCCAGCTGGTACTACGCCCGCTACACCTCGCCGGGTGCGCGCGACATGGTCGACAAGCGCGGCAACCACTGGCTGCCGGTGGACCAGTACATCGGCGGCATCGAGCACGCCATCCTGCACCTGATGTACTTCCGTTTCTTCCACAAGCTGCTGCGTGATGCGCGGATGGTGGACAGCAACGAGCCGGCCACCAATCTGCTGACCCAGGGCATGGTGATCGCCGAGACCTTCTATCGCGAGCTGCCCAACGGCGGCAAGGACTGGTTCAATCCCGCCGACGTGGATGTGGTACGCGACGAGCGTGGCCGCATCACCGGTGCCACCCTGCGTGCCGATGGCCAGCCGGTGGTGATCGGCGGCACCGAGAAGATGTCCAAGTCCAAGAACAACGGCGTCGACCCGCAGACCATGGTGGGCAAGTACGGTGCCGACACCGTGCGCCTGTTCTCGATGTTCGCCGCGCCGCCGGAACAGTCGCTGGAGTGGAACGAGGCCGGTGTCGACGGCATGGCACGCTTCCTGCGCCGGCTGTGGGCGATGGTGCACAAGCATGCCGAAGGCGGCAGTGCGCCGGCGCTGGATGTCGCCGCGCTCGATGCCGGGCAGAAGGCCATGCGCCGCAAGACCCACGAGACCATCGGCAAGGTCGGCGACGACTATGACCGCCGCCATGCGTTCAACACCGCCATCGCCGCGGTGATGGAACTGCTCAACAGCCTGGCGAAGTTCGACGACGCCAGCGCGCAGGGCCGCGCGGTGCGCCAGGAAGCGTTGCAGGCGGTGGTGCTGCTGCTCAACCCGATCACCCCGCATGCCTGCCATGTGATGTGGCAGGTGCTGGGCAATGCCGAAGCGCTGCTGGAAGACCGGCCGTTCCCGCAGGTGGACAGCACCGCGCTGGTCAAGGATTCGCTGATCCTGGCGGTGCAGGTCAACGGCAAGCTGCGCGGCACCATCGAAGTGGCTGCCGATGCCAGCCGCGAGCAGGTCGAGGCCCGCGCCAAGGAAGAGCCGAACACCGCCAAGTTCCTGGACGGCAAGGAGATCCGCAAGGTCATCATCGTCCCCGGCAAGATCGTCAACATCGTGGCGGGTTGATCCGCCTGTGGTGGATCCCCCCCCAAGTTTCGCTTGTGGAACTTGGGGGGCCGCGCCTTGAGCTTTCATCCGCGCTACGCGCGGATCGCCCCCGGTTTTGGGGCTGGGGTACGCAACAGGTTTTTATGCGAGTGCTATGCGGACGGTGCATATGGGCGTCTGATCCGGCTGCGCGTTGCCACCGCACGCACGGTGCGCGTTTCGGAACAGCTGAACCGGCGATGTGGTTTCATCCCCGCTCACACCCGATGGGCGATGATGCGGGCCGTTTTCTGTTGCCGCTCCCAGCCGGCTCCGCCAGACTGTGTCCATGACCCGATACCTGATCCCCCTGTTCCTTGCCGTGAGCCTGTCGGCCTGCGGCTTCCACCTGCGCAATACGCTCACTCTGCCGGAAGACACCCCGGCGGTGAAGGTCGATTCAGCGGTGCGCTACAGCGAGCTGGTGAAACTCCTGAATCGCGGCCTGCGGGCTTCCGGTGCGAGCATTGTCGAGGACGATGTGCCTGCTGCGGCAGGCAAGGAATCTTTCGCACGGCTGCAGATCCGTTCCGAGCGCTGGGGAGACCTGCCGATCGCGATCGATGGAAGCGGGCGTGCGCAGGAATACAGCCTGCGCTATGCGGTGATCTTCAGTTTCACCCATCCCGATGGCAGCGTGCTGGTGCCCGAGCAGGTGATCGAAATTTCCCGCGATTACGTTTCACAGCCGACCGATGTCACCGGTACCGCCACCGAGCGCGAGATCCTCGCCGACGAGTTGCGCCGTGAGATGTCGGCCTCGATCCTGCGCCGGATCGACAGCGTGATCCGTGCCCGGACGCAGGAAAAGCCGGCCGATGACGGCAATGGCGCTGGCTGAGGCCGTGTCTGCACCCGTTGGATTCCGGCAGGAGCGCGGCTAGATGGAACTGCGTCCTGAGCAGCTTGCCAGCCAGCTGGCATCGCAGCCGTTGGCGCCGGTCTACCTGATCGCCGGACCGGAACTGCTGCGGGTACTCGAGGCCGCCGATGCGGTGCGCGCACGGGCACGTGCCGAGGGTATTGGCGAGCGGGAAGTGTTCGATGCCGATGGCCGCGATTTCGACTGGGCGCAGTTGGCCTCCAGTTTCAACGCGCCAAGTCTG
Organism: Stenotrophomonas sp. JC08; assembly: GCF_052180205.1. Lineage (NCBI taxonomy): Bacteria > Pseudomonadati > Pseudomonadota > Gammaproteobacteria > Lysobacterales > Lysobacteraceae > Stenotrophomonas > Stenotrophomonas sp. JC08. Next base: position 1,264,285 of record NZ_CP197473.1, read on the forward strand.
TTCAGCAGTCGCCGGCTGGTCGAACTGCGCTTGCCTACCGGCAAGCCGGGCAAAGAGGGCGCGCAGGTCATCAGTGATTTCTGCGCGCAGCCGCCCACCGATGTGGTGCTGCTGATCACCGCCGGCGAGTGGAGCAAGGCCCACCAGGGCAAATGGGCCGATGCGGTGGCGCGTGCAGGCGTGCTGTCGGTGGCCTGGGCAATCAAGCCCCACGAGCTGGCCGACTGGATCGAGCGGCGCCTGCGCGGCAAGGGTCTGCGTGCGGAACCGGCAGCGGTGCAGCGGCTGGTCGAGCGGGTGGAGGGCAACCTGCTGGCCGCCGCGCAGGAGGTCGACAAGCTGGCACTGCTTGCCGATGGCCAGGTGCTGGACGTGGCAACAATGGAAGCGCTGGTGGCCGATGCTGCCCGCTATGACGTTTTCCGGCTGAGCGAGGCGGCATTCTCCGGCCAGCCGCAGGCGGTGCTGCGCATGCTCGCCGGTCTGCGCGCCGAAGGAGAGGCCGTGGCGGCACTGATGCCGATCCTGATCCGCGAGCTGCTGCTGACAGCGGGACTGGCGCGGGTCAATGCCGCCGGTGGCAATCTGGCCGCCGAGATGAAAAGCAAAGGTATCTGGGAATCACGGCAGGCGCCGTTCAAGCGCGCACTGCAGCGGCATCCGGATCCGCGGCGCTGGGAGCGCTTCGTTGCCGAAGCCTCGCAGGTCGACCGCATGGCCAAGGGGCGGGCGGAGGGTGATCCTTGGCGCGCGCTGGAGCGGCTGTTGATCGCACTGGCCGAGGCGGGAGCGATACGCCTGCTGGTGCGTGGCGCACGCTGAGGTGGACGTGCGCGAAACCGGAGCATCGCTGCAGTTGTTCTATGGCGGCACTTTCGATCCGGTCCATCACGGCCACTTGGCGATCGCCCGCAGCGCCCGCGATGAACTGGCGGTGCCTGTCCGGCTGGTGCTGGCGGCCGACCCGCCGCATCGCGCACCCCCGGGGGCCGATGCCGGCCAGCGTGCGGCCATGCTGCAACTGGCTATCGCCGGTGAGCCGGGCCTGCAGGTGGATCTGCGCGAGCTGCGTCGTGCACAGTGGCAGCCGGGAAGGCCGTCGTGGACGATCGACACGCTGCGGCAGATCCGTGCGGAGATCGGCATGCAGGTGCCGGTGGCGCTGCTGATGGGCGCCGACAGCCTGCTGGGCCTGCCGGGCTGGCATGAGTGGGAGCACCTGCTCGATCTGGCGCACATCGTGGTGGCCGAGCGCCCGGGCAGCGCGCTTGATGGTGGCCAGTTGCCGCCGCTGCTGGCCGCGCATCTGCATGGTGCATGGGCATCCTCGGCAGCGGAGCTGGATGCGGCAGCGGCTGGCAGGGTGTTGCGCCTGCGGCAGCCGTTGCACGCCGGTTCGGCAACGGCGGTACGGCAGATGATCGCCAGCGGTGGCCCCTGGCAGTCGCAGGTGCCGGAGCCGGTGGCGGCCTTCATCATTGAAAACGGCCTGTACGGATGCCATGTATCGCCGTGAATGCCGGCAGCAGCCGGGTTCACTATAATCACCGTCCTATTTATCGAGTTATGCCGCTTTGACCACCGAAGCCCAAGTCATCAAGACCCACCTGCCCAGCCCGCCGCCTTCCGTTCCGGCATTGCTCGCCTGCGTGCATTCGGCGCTGGAAGAAATGAAGGCCAAGGACGCGGTCGAGATCGATGTCCGTGGTCGTTCCAGCGTCGCCGACTACCTGGTCGTCGTCTCCGGCACCTCCACCCGCCACGTGAAATCCATTGGCGATGAAGTCGTGCGCTTTGCCAAGGAACTGGGCGTCATGCCGCTGGGTGTGGAAGGCGAGCGCGAGGCCGAGTGGGTGCTGGTGGATCTGGGCGACGTGATCGTCCACGTCATGCTGCCGCGCGTGCGCGAGTTCTATGCGCTGGAGCGCCTGTGGATGGCGGGCGACCAGTCGCCGGCCGCTGCCACGCAGGACGAGGAAAGCGACAACGAAAGCCACGCCGGAAACTGATCCGGCGGCAGGTATCGACGCGACGGCGCCGCAGGGCGCCGTTCGTGTTTGCAGGAAACGACTTTGATACGGGAGGCCATGGCCGATGAAAGCCAGATTGATCGCGACCGGTGAGCGCGCGCCGTCCTGGGTGGCGCAAGGCTTTGCCGAGTACCAGAAGCGGCTCTCGCACTGGCTGCCACTGGAGCTGGTCGAGATCGAGCCGGGACTGCGTGGCAAGGGGCGTGATCCGAAGCGTGCGATCGAAGAGGAAGGGCGGCGCGTGTTGGCGGCGCTGCCAAGGAATCCGCATGTGGTGGCGCTGGACGTGCCGGGCCGGCAGTTGAGCTCGGAACAGCTCTCGCAGCGGCTGGAGCACTGGCGTACGCAGGGCCGCGACCTGGCCTTCCTGATCGGTGGGCCGGAAGGACACGCCGCCGAGGTTTCAGCGGTAGCCGATGAAAAGTGGTCGCTGGGCCCGCTGACTTTGCCGCATATGCTGGTACGGCTGGTGGTGGCCGAACAGCTGTATCGCGCAGCAGCGATGATCGCCAATCACCCCTACCATCGTGCGTGAATACCCTATAGAATACGCATCCCCGCCCGAATAGCTCAGCCGGTTAGAGCACTTGACTGTTAATCAGGGGGTCGTTGGTTCGAGTCCAACTTCGGGCGCCAGGATTTACAAGCACTCAGGCCACGCATTGTCGTGGCCTGAGTATTTTGTGGCTCGAGAAAACACGCAAGCCGCATGTGAGCATCGCCCTTGTTGCTTTGATCCTTGCCAATGGATGCAGGCGCGAGGGCGAGCAGAAAGAATGTGGTACGCACCGCAAGGCATCCGTGTTTCCAGAAGTGACCGGACAAGTGGTTGCCAGTGGGATCGCCAACGGCGGGCTGCATAGCAGCTGACTCCACACTCAATGTCCGCCATTGGCCGGTGGGTTGCTGCAGAGCAGGGAAGGGCGCCTTTATGAGCCCTTCGTATGGCCCCGGTCTTTCTCTTTGCAGACTCCATCGGAAAGTGGACAGGTGAACCTGCAATGGCGGGTGGGCGCCATCACCCCGGCCCAGGAAGAAAGACACGGTTCTGCATTGGCAAGGTCAACCCACACTGAGGCTTTTCAATCACCTCGGTTGGGCGGGTTCCTCGATCACCATGCTGCCCAGCACTTTGTCGGCCTTGGCTTCCAGTTGGGGATCGCGGTTGGCATCGACATAGCGGTGGAAGTAGCGCAGCTCGTAGCCGACATCGGCGTACTGCAGCGAGCCGCAGGACAAGGTGTACTGCTCGGTCCACTGCTGCTGTCCATCGGCGGCGGGTTCTTTCAGCTGCAGCCGCAGGTGGATCCGGACGCAGCGCCTGTCAGCCGGATATTCGCCTATCTGCAGGCTGTCGATACTGACCAGCGGGCTGTTTGAAAAGTCCCCTTCGATCCTGCGCCTGACGTTCTCGATATAGCCGGAGATCGGCGTGGCCGGGCCATCCGGCCGGGTCATATAGGCCTCGATCGTCTTGGTGTTGGTGGTCGAGCCGGCATTCCAGTCGACCCTGACGTTTCCGCTGCCCCATTTCTCCGCTTTCCAGTCTTTGCCGGCCGGTGGAATGAATGCCAGGCCATAGGTCCGCTCCGGTTCGGTATAGCGGATGCGGATCGGCTCGGAGCCTGGGGCTGCCAATGTCGATGCTGGCTGTCAATGATGGAACGTGGTGCAACGGGTATCACGCGATGACCTGCCAGGAAGGAACAGAGCATGATCGACCAGAGCACCGCCGCCCCTATCAACCTCGACATCATGCCGCGCCTGCTGCGGCAGTCGGAGGTCAAGCGCGCCACGGGTCTGAGCCATAGCGCTATCTACGCAATGATGGAGGCCGCCAAGTTCCTGCGACAGTGCGAGGTATCGCTCGCCATCGCGGTATGGACTGAGGTGATCGCGTGGGTGCAAGTCGTGCTGGCGATACCCGCTGATGCGAAGCCCATAGCTGCCTGATGCATATGGAAATGGCAACGATGGCCTGAGTTCCGCACGAACGGCAATGGAGCGGCAACGAGCTTTTCGTTGAGACAAAAGAAAAGAGCCTGCATCGCTGCAGGCTCTTGAATCTTGTGGTGGCCGAGGACGGAATCGAACCGCCGACACGGGGATTTTCAATCCCCTGCTCTACCAACTGAGCTACTCGGCCACTTTGTTTTCGGCGACGTTCCCGTCGGCGAGGACGCGTATATTACGTAGGCATTCCGGTTTAGGCAAGTGAATTCCATGAAATTTCTCATGCAAAGTGGAATTCACGCGCAGGCCTTGGCAAACCGGTGCATCTGAAGCGCTGCCTGTCGCTGCTGGGAGAATCCGTCGAAGGCGGATGTCTCCAGAAGAGAAGAGCCGCATCTTCCGATGCGGCTCTTCTGCAGGCATATGGTGGAGCGGAGGAGGATCGAACTCCCGACCTTCGCATTGCGAACGCGACGCTCTCCCAGCTGAGCTACCGCCCCATACGACGATGAAATTCTAGCGCGCGTTTGCCGGCTGCGCCAAGGGGAAATTTAGCGAGCCGGCAATCATGAAGCTTGTTGCTTCCTGCGCCGGACGCCCGTGTGGGCCGGTGCCCGTCCCTGGGCGGCAGTGTGTTGGCGCCGGAAGCGGGGGCTACTCATGGCTCGGAAAGTACGGCCTGGATGCTGGCAACCAGTTTTGGATCGGGTGCGATGCCTTCGACTTCGCTGCGGGCGCGGACGCGGCCCTCGGCATCGAGCAGCACCAGCACGCTGGTGTGGTTGATGCTGCCATCCTCACGGAAGCGGTAGCGGACTTCCAGCAGGTTGGCGATGGCGCGCACCTCGTCTTCGGCCGGGCGCAGGAAAAGCCATTCGTCGGGGACACGATGGCGTTGTGCGACCTCCGCCAGTGCCGCAGGCGTGTCGCGCACCGGATCCAGGGTGAGCATGGTCACCTGCAGCTGCTTGTGCTGCTCGGCCGGCAGCTGTTTCTGCACGGCCTTGGCGTTCTCCAGGATCAGTGGGCACATCAGGTGGCAGTTGCCGTAGAACATCGACACCAGTTGTGGACGGCCGCGCAGCGAGGCCCATTCCACGGTCTGACCATGTTGATCGGTGAGGGCTATCGGCAGGTGGTACAGCGATTGGCCGGGCAGGGCGGCGGGGTCTGCAGCCGGAGCATCACTGGCGTGGGTCGCCGGTGCGATGCCCAAGGCCAAGCCCAGGAGGAGAAGTGCGGCAGGTTTGTTCATGGCTGGCTCCTTGCGCAGCGGAAACCGAGGTTGCCCAGAGTGGCCCCGGGCTGAAGGGCGGAAAGCAGTACGAAACGCTTGACCACGGCGTAGTCGCCGGGATCGTTGAAGGCCATGGCGCTGGCGCCGCAATAGCGCAGGGCATCGCCGTCCTCCTGGCCGCGGCTGTCGCTGCCGGCCATCATCGAGGCGAAATCCTCGCTCCATTCCCAATGGGCGCCGTGCATGCCATACAGGCCATAGGCGTTGGCCGGTGCATCGGTGGCGGCATCGACGGCATGCGGGGTGCCGTCACTGACCTGGCGCATGCGCCAGGCGCGATCACTGCGTGCATCGTGGCGGGTGGCATCGGCGGCGGCCGCATATTCCCATTCGATGAAGCGCGGCAGGCGCGCCTGCTGGGAGCGGCAGTAGGCGTCGGCCGCGTACCAGTTCACATGGGTCACCGGTGCCTGCGGATCGAGCCGGTCACCGGGTGTGTCGGCCTGGGCCCAATGACCCAGATAGCCGGGGCTGGAGAACACCGCCGGTACCCGGTCGCGCCGCCACTGCGGATGGGTTGCGAGAAAGGCGGCGAACTGGGCGTTGCTGACCGGGCGTGCCATCAGTGAGAAGTCCGCCACTTCCTGCGTGGCGGACGTTTCCTCGAAGCGCACGGAAGAACGGAACTGCCCGCCGGAAATGTCGCGGTAATCCGCATCGGCCTCCACGGCACCGGCCGCAGCCGGTGCCAGGAACAGCATCAGGAAAAGCTTCCGTTGCATGCGTGCGTGCCTCGCTTACTTGTACTGGCTGCCCTGCGGCTCGCCTTCCGGATAGTCGATGTCGTGCTGCTGGCCGGTGTAGATCTCCGGATTCTCCTCACCCTCGACCTTGAGGATGCCCAGCGAGCCCTTGTGGAACGTGCGGAAGATGCTGTGGTCCACCAGCACGAAGTTGCCCGGTACGTCGGCCTTGAACTCGACCATCGTCGCACCGCCCGCCGGGATCAGCGTCGTCTGCACGTTCTCCTGGTACTTCGTGCCACCTTCGGTATAGACCTTGTCGAAGATCTCGCCGATGACGTGGAAGCTCGACACCAGGTTGGGGCCACCGTTGCCGACGAACATGCGGATCGTTTCACCGGCCTTGGCCGTGAGCGCGTTGTCACCCTGCAGGGCATCGACCGAACCGTTGAACACCACATACGTGGGATGCTCGTCGATGGCCTTTTCCAGGCTGAAAGGCTGCAGCCCCGGCTCGCCGTGCGCACCTTCGGTGTAGAAGTCGCCCTGTACCACGTAGAACTCCTTGTCCACCGGCGGCAGGCCATCCTTCGGCTCGACCAGGATCAGGCCATACATGCCGTTGGCGATGTGCTGGCCCACCGGCGCCATGGCGCAGTGGTAGATGTACAGGCCCGGATTGAGCGTCTTGAAGGTGAACTGCGTTTCCTTGCCCGGCAGCGTGAACGTGGCTTCGGCGCCACCGCCCGTGCCCGTGACCGCATGCAGGTCGATGTTGTGGGAGAAGTGCGAGCTGTGGTGGTTCTTCAGCTTGAACTCGACCGTGTCACCCTCGCGCACGCGGATGAAGCTGCCCGGCACCGTGCCGCCGAAGGTCCAGAAGTTGTAGCTCACGCCATCGGCCATGCGCATGTCCTTCTCGACCATTTCCAGATCGACGACCACGTGGGCCGGCGTCTTGCGCGTGATCGGCGGCGGTGCGAACGGCGGTGCCGTCAGTACGGCCTGGATCGTTTCCAGCGGCGCTTCGGCAGCCGGCTTCTTGGCGGCGAATGCGTTCCCGGCGAAAGCGGCGGCGATGGCGCCAGCCAGGGCACAGGCGATGAGGGGGTGTTGCGAGCGCTTCATGAGACCTTCCCGTGAATGGCCGTTGGGCCGATGGGTCCATTTTTTGGAAAGGGCGCCCATGCAGCGTTGATCAGGATCAATTCAGGGCCGCGAAACGGCGGTGAATGCCGCCTGCCTGATTAAAGTCAAACCGGTGTCTGCTGCAGGGCAGCAGACGTGCTCGGCATCTGCTTAGCGCGAGGCTGCAGCGGGCAGCCAGTGCATCGCCGAGTGCCAGCAACGACCCAGCGCAAACAGGGTGTAAAGCCAGGCCAGCAGCACCAGCAGGCCCGCAGGCCGTGCCAGCACGGGCAGTACGCAGGCGCCAGCCAACGCCAGCGCGGCGATGGTGTGCAGCCACCATGCGCGGCGCTTGGACTGTTCCTCGAAGAGACTGCCGACGCCAGGTACGCGGGTGCCGCGTGGTGCGCGCCGGCGCAGTTCGATCCAGGCCAGGAAGCCGGTGATCTCCATCAGCATTCCCAGCACCAGCGCCGGAAAGCCCACAGCCAGCACCAGCACGCCGGCCAGCAGTGCCTGCCCGTGCCACAGCAGTACCGGCAGCGTGCTACCCAGTGCCAGCGCGCCCAGTGCCCAGAAGCGGCGCAGCACCGGCCCGCGGCGGTGGGGCGCATGCCGTTGCAGGATGATCATCGTGGTGGCGAACAGCAGCAGCGGCAGCGCGGCCAGTACCCACGGCAGCCATGCCGGCGATGCAGGCCCCACGATTTCCAGCAGGGCCATGGCCAGCAGTATGCCGGTGAGCAGGCCCAGCCAGGTCCACTGCCCGCGGCTGGACAGGGTGCGGGTGCCCTGCAGCATCGGCACCACCACGGTGCCGACGGCCGCCAGCAGCCCGAGTACCCAGCCGAGCAGGCCGAAGCTGGCATGCAGGCCGGTCAGCGGCCGTGCGAATGGCGCGATCCAGCCCAGCCGTGCCGCCAGCAGGGCCGTACCCAGCCCGATGGTGATCAGCAGGGCGGTGGCTGCCAGTCCGATACCGGCGCGTACGCTGCGGCTGCCGGCGCCACGCACCACCGCCACCAGCACCAGGGCTGCGAACAACGCCAGCGTGAGCAGCAGCAACGGCGCGGCAAACAGTCCGCAGACCGCCGCACCCCAAGCGATGGCTGGCAACAGCAGGGCCACACCGAGGTTGAAGGTGACATGCAGCAACGGCACAGCGGTGGCCAGCGGCAACGGGCTGCCAGCCGCAACCGGCAGGAACTGCACCAGGCTGCCGAGCATCGCGTTGCCGAGCACGCCCAGCGCGAAGACGTGCGCCAGCGCGATGGTGGCCGGTGCATGCACCGAATGCAGCAGCGGGGCGCCTTCCAGCAGCAGCCACACCCCGGCCAATGCCCCCCAGACCAGCGCGCTGACCAGGAGACGCAGCGGATGCCACGGCGGCGGCGCCTGTGCGAAGGCCAGGCCGCTCATGGAGGGAGCGGGGCCCCAAGCAGGTGTCGATCCGTGTCGTGGCAGATCACCAGACGCGCACCATCGCCGGCCGCCTGCGCATCGTAGGCAAAGCCGCTCTGCGCCAGCAGCGGCAGCAGTGGTACCGGGTAGAAAGGAGTCAATGCCAGCAGTCGCTCACCGGGCTGCAACCTGTCGAGGCGGGCGAGAATCCGCTCCATCGGCTGCGGCGGTGGCAGATCGCGCAGGTCCAGCAGGTGCACGGTGGCGTGGGGGATAGCGTCGCTCATGAGCCGTGGCCTGCGCGGAAGGTGACGGGCCGGCCGTGTGCGATGGCGGAACGGGAGCAACCGGGCATCGCTCAGCCCGGTCGCCCATCGGCACGCGGTGCCAGATAGATGCGACCGATCCGCACTACCCACGGTGCCAATGCCAGCAGCCAGCCGATCGCGGCGACGGCCTGCCAGGCCATCGTGTCCGGGGCGATGTCGGCGATGATGCGTACCACCGCGACGATCTGCAGCAGGACGAAGGCGAACCATGCCACCTTCGGCATCATCAGCGGCCGCCCGGAATGGCCCTGTGTCACCCGCGTCACCATCGCCACCAGCAGGCTGCCGAAAAAGCCGATGAACAAGGCATGCATCGGCGCGCGCCCGAGGATGAATTCGCCGCTGGCCAGGTAGACCGTGCTCTGCAGCAGATACAGCGCGAAGGTGACGGGTAGCCAGAGGGTGCCGATGAACAGCACCGCCAGCAGTCCGGGCATCCGCCCCCGCGGCCACCAGCGCCAGACCGCCCAGCCGGTCAATGCCAGCAGCGGCACGTCGGCCAGCCACAGCCATGCGTAGCCATGCACCAGCTCCAGCCCCAGGTGCAGCAGCAGCAGCCCCCATACCGCGCCCAGCCACGGCAAGGGCCGCCACGGCCGATAGCCCGGCACGGTGTTGCCGGCGAAAAACGGGAACATGCGGTGTGCGACGGTCACGTACACCGGCAGCAGCAGGCCGAAGCCCCCCAGCTTGATGCTGGCAAAGGCCCAGCCGGGTGCGGCGCCGAGCACAAAGGCGATGAACAGCACCAGGCCCAGCCAGCCCAGCACCAGCCCGGCGTAGCAGGAGCGTGCATGCCAAGTCTTGCCCTTCTCATCGGCCAGCAGCCGGCCCAGTGTGAACAGTGCCGAGGTCCAGCCGGCCAGCGCCATCCACAGGCCCACGGTCAGTCCGGCCTGCCAGCCGGCCGCGCCCAGCAGGATCGCCAGTTGCCCTCCCATCAAGCCCACGCCCACCGGCAGGTAGTGCCAGCGCAGCAGGTCGGGCAGGCCCATCCAGCGGGGAAACACGGTCAGCAGGAAGCCGAAGATGAAGCTGGGCAGCACCAGGTACTGCATCAGGAAGGCATGCAGCCAGCCGGCGGGAACCGCCAGCTCCGGCATCGTCCATGCTCCCCAGCGGGTGGCGGCCAGCCACAGCGCCCACCACAGCATCGCCAGCAGCACGTTGCCGGCGCCGACGAAGAACATCAGCCGGTGCGGGGCATGGGCCAACCAGGCGGGAGAAAGACGGGGTGAGGGCGTGGCTTCGGTTGTCATGCGGGCAGTCTGCGTCGGTGCCCACACCCCCGCCTTGACGTGGGTCAAGGGCGCGGCAGTTTGGTGGGCGGGTGGCGATGGTGATCACACAACGACCTGTACATGAACCGTGGGCGGGGAGATTGCGGTCATCTGTGCCGGGCCGCTTCCCGGAAGCGCCGGTGGCCTGCTTCCCGTTTATGGACCAACCCGCTGGCGGGGAGCAGGCCCGGGCCCGCAGGGTGACCGGTGGGGCGGCTGCATCCGCTGCCGTCCATATCGATGGCTGGAACAAACGGTTGCGGGGAGCGCTGTTGGCATGGGCGCCGGCAGCCGCCATTGTCTGGACATCTTTCCAGGAGCCTGAACATGAGCACTGCAACCCCGGCCCATGTGGTCCGCATCATCGGCGGCATGCCCGCTTCCGATGGCGCCGGTGTGCGCCTGACCTGGGTGATCGGCACGCCGTCGTTGCCGGAGCTGGATCCGTTCCTGATGCTGGACGAGTTCGGCACCGACAGGCCGGAAGACTATCTGGCCGGCTTCCCCGACCATCCGCATCGCGGCTTTGAAACGGTCACCTACATGCTCGATGGCCGCATGCGGCACAAGGACAACCACGGCAACGAGGGCCTGCTGACCCCGGGCAGTGTGCAGTGGATGACCGCCGGGCGCGGGCTGGTGCATTCGGAGATGCCCGAACAGGAGTCCGGGCGCATGCGCGGCTTCCAGCTGTGGGTGAACCTGCCGGCGCGCGAGAAGATGACCGATCCGCGCTACCAGGAGTTCGCGCCCGAGCGCATTCCGCAGGTCGAACCCGCCGAGGGCGTGAGTGTCAAAGTCATCGCCGGCAGCGTCGGTGACATCAGCGGCCCGATCGTGCAGCCGGCGACCGATCCGCTGTATCTGGATATCACCTTGGCCGCTGGCAGCCATTGGCGGTACACGCTGCCGGCCGGGCACAACGCGTTCGCCTATGTGTTCGAAGGCGGCGTGGCAGTGGGCGAGGGCGAGAGTGCGCGCGCGGTGGCGCAGAGTGAGCTGGCCGTACTCGGCGGTGGTCGCCAGCTGCGGTTGCAGGCCGGAGCGCAGGAGGCCCGCTTGATCCTGGTCGCCGGCCGGCCGTTGCGCGAGCCGGTCGCCCGTCATGGGCCGTTCGTGATGAATACCCGTGAGGAACTGATGCAGGCCTTCATCGACTACCAGGAAGGCCGCTTCTGAATGGCATCCGCCCCGTGCGCCGTCGTGCAGGGGCGGATGCGGTGGATCAGTTGCTGCTGCCGGCCAGTGCCGACGGGTTGAGGTTCAACCCCTGCGTCAACGATTGCAGGCTGGCCAGCTCGCTGGTGTCGGCCGCCTCGATCCAGATCTGCGCATAGCGCTTCTTGTCCAGCTTGACCACGGTGATGCGCCGTGACTCCAGCCCGGGCAGGTCGCGGCCGCCCATGTCCAGCTTGTACCAGTGCATCGACTCCCCGCCGAACGCGCCTTTCTCCGCACGCAACGCGCGGCTGAGCGTCATGTCCGGATCGCGTGCGGTCAACATCATGTTCAGTACGGTGCGGCCGTCTTCGGTGGAGGCCTTGCAGACGATGAAATCGCTTTGCTGCTGTTCTTCCCAGTGCAGGCCGCTGTTGGCTGGCAGCAACGGGCATTGGGCGGCCTGCTGGGCCGAGGCGCTGGCACAGGCGGCAAACAACAGGGCGGCACAAATGGTGCGGACAGTCTTCACTTCGCTTTCCCCATAAAACATCGCCCGGTGCCGGCGCGATGGAAGTTGTGTGGATCGTTTGAAGGCGGTTGCGCGGCTGGTGGGTCTGTTCCCTCGTGCCCGTTTCGCGCATCCCCATGCGCGCCAGTCGTGGCCCTGACGTTATTACACAAACACCATCACTTGCAAAACCGGTCCCGGGTCACAAAAAAAGCGGCCCCGGAGGGCCGCTTTTCCAGAACGGAGCAGGCGACGGTTTACTTGCCGCTGCCGATCCACTTGTAGGCGATACCGCCGATCATCGCGCCCAGGATCGGCGCCACCCAGAACAGCCACAGCTGGCTGATCTGGCCGGAGCCGGCGAACAGCGCCACCGCGGTGGAGCGGGCCGGGTTGACCGAGGTGTTGGTGACCGGGATGGAGATCAGGTGGATCAGGGTCAGCGCAAGACCAATCGCGATCGGTGCGAAGCCGGCCGGCGCCTTGCCGTGGGTGGAGCCCATGATCACCACCACGAAGAACGCGGTCAGCACCACTTCGCACAGAAACGCGGCCGCGACGCTGTAGCCGCCCGGCGACAGCGCGCCATAACCGTTGCTGGCGAACGCGCCGGCCTGGCTGCCATCGATGACGAAATCGGCATTGCCCTGGGCGATCTGCAACAGGATGAACGCGGCGACCACACCGCCCAGCACCTGCGCGACGATATACGGCAGCAGGTCCTTGCCGGCAAAGCGGCCGCCAGCCCACAGGCCGAAGCTCACCGCCGGGTTGAAGTGCGCCCCGGAGATGTGGCCGAAGGCGTAGGCGCCGGTCAGCACGGTCAGGCCGAAGGCCAGCGCCACGCCGTGGAAACCGATGCCCAGCGGATTGCCGTCGCCACCGAAATGGGCCGCCAGCACCGCGCTGCCGCAGCCGCCCAACACCAGCCAGAAGGTGCCGAGAAATTCGGCCGCCAGTCGCTTGCTCATATCCATACGTGTGTTTCCCCTGTTTCCCCAGAGTTCCCCGAAGCGGGTAGCGGAAACATAAGCCAAGGTCGTGACCGGCGGCGTATTTAAATCGTTAAGACCGCGGCCGCTTACGCCGGCAGCGGAATGAACTCCTTGTCATCACCGGGAATCGTGCCGAAGCGGCCGGCCTGCCAGTCGTCCTTGGCCTGCTCGATGCGCTCCTTGGAACTGGAGACGAAGTTCCACCACAAATGGCGCGGCCCATCCAGCGGCTCGCCGCCCATCAGCATCGCCTTGAGCGGGGTCTTGGCACGCAGGCGGCCGCGTGTACCGGCTTCGGGAATGATCAGGTGCATGGCCGGCACATCCACACCGTCCAGTTGCGCGTCGCCTTCCAGGATGTAGAGCGCCCGCTCGACGTGCGAGGTGTCCAGGTCGATCTCGGCACCGGCATCCAGGTCGATGGCGACATTCAGGGTGTCGGCAAACACCTTCACCGGCGATTCCTCGCCATAGGCGCGGCCGGCGATCACCCGCAGCCAGGCACCATCGCGGCGCTGTTGCGGCAGCTGGTCGGCGGAGAAGTGGAAGAACGCAGGGTCGGTTTCCTCGTGCGACTTTGGCAGCGCCACCCAGGTCTGCATGCCGTGCACGGCCTGTTCGTGTTCGCGCGCCGCCAGCGGCGTGCGTTCGGAGTGGGCGATACCGCGCCCGGCGGTCATCCAGTTCACATCGCCGGGGCGGATGATCTGCTCCGAGCCGAGCGTGTCGCGGTGGCCGATCTGCCCGGCCCACAGGAACGTCACCGTGGCCAGGCCGATATGTGGATGCGGACGTACATCGATGCCTTGGCCCGGGGCGAAGATCGCCGGGCCCATGTGGTCGACAAACACGAAGGAGCCCACGCTGCGCGCCTGCAGGGTCGGCACCGCGCGGCGCACCTGGAAACCGCCGAGGTCGTGTACGCGCGGATTGATGATCGTGGTCATGGAGAACTCCCGGTTACGTTGGGCCGCAGGATTGCATGTGCGCGATGCGCTGTCGGCACCGGCAGGGAAACGGATTGTTGCGGCGGGCGGCGGTCACCGTGGATTTCACCGGGACCGATCGCGGCCATCGCGGCGTGAGGCCAGCCGGTCGGCCAGGCGTGTTGGTTCGGGCAACCGGTAGCGGTCAAGGCAGGCCAGCACCAGCGCCAGACTGCGCTGTATCGAGACCCGGTGTCCGGGCGAGACAAACAGCGGATTGCAGCGCGGCTTGCTGCGCAGCACCCAGCCGACCTGTTGGCCCTTGTGCCACAGCGGCTGGTGGTCGCCGCGCAGCGGGCCGGGTTCCTCGTAGTCACCGACCAGCCGGCGCTTGGCCACCCCGATGGTTGGCAAGCCGCTCAGCACGCCCAGATGGGCGGCGATGCCCAGCCCGCGTGGATGGGCGATGCCGTGGCCATCGACCAGCACCAGTGCCGGAACCTCCTTCAGCTGCTGCAGCGCCTGCCAGGCTGCTGGCAGTTCACGGAAACTGAGCAGCCCGGGGATATAGGGCAGGGTGGTGGGCAGCCGTGCCACGCTCGATTCCAGCACTTGCAGGTTGCCGCCATCCAGCAGTACCGCCGCGGCGCGGGTGATGCGGCCCTCATCCTCCAGGCCGCTGTCCACCCCGGCCACCCGCGCCGGCAGCGTGTCGAGCGCATCGTCCAGCGACACCTGCGTGGCCAGCCGGCCCTGCAACGCCCGCAGCCGGCGCAGATCGTCCGTGGAAGGCTGTTCGGGCAACGGTGGCAAGGCGCTGTCGTGCATGCGGCCAGCATGGCACGGCCCGCATCAACGCGATGTCGCGCGCGCAGGGCCTGATTCCGGGAAACGGCTACAATCCGGCCCTTACCCCCACCATCCGGAGACCTCCGCAGTGACCCGTAAACTCGTGCTGTTGCGCCATGGCCAGAGCCAGTGGAACCTCGACAACCGTTTCACCGGCTGGGTCGACGTCGACCTGACCGCACAGGGCCGCGAAGAGGCCGCCAACGCCGGCCGGTTGATGAAGGAGGAGGGCCTGCTGTTCGATGTCGCCCATACCTCGGTGCTCAAGCGCGCCATCCACACGCTGCAGGGCGCGCTGGCTGAAATGGGCCAGGACTGGCTGCCGGTCAACAAGTCCTGGCGCCTGAACGAGCGCCACTACGGCGGCCTGCAGGGCCTGGACAAGGCCGAGACCGCCGCCAAGCACGGCGAGGAGCAGGTCAAGGTGTGGCGCCGTTCCTACGACATCCCGCCGCCGCCGATGGATCTGGCTGATCCGGGCCACCCGATCCACGACCGCCGCTATGCCGGCCTGGACCGCAACGCGCTGCCGGCCACCGAGTCGCTGGCCACCACGCTGGACCGCGTGCTGCCGTACTGGTTCGACGCCATCGCCCCGCAGCTCAAGGACGGCAAGACCGTGCTGGTCACCGCCCACGGCAACTCGCTGCGTGCGCTGTACAAGTACCTCAACAACGTCAGCAAGGAAGAAATCCTCGAGCTCAACATCCCGACCGGCATCCCGCTGCTGTTCGAATTGAACGATGACCTCACCGTCAAATCGTTCCGTTACCTGGGCGATCCGGAAGCGGCGAAGAAGGCCGCCGAGGCCGTGGCCAATCAGGGCAAGGCGAAGTAACTCACTATCGCCCCGTGATATCCGACAACACCCGGTCGATGCCGGGTGTTGTCGTTTATGGGAGTGTTCAGGGCTCTATCCCGGGTTGGCAGGTATTTCCCAATAGGGCCGTAGTTGCCGGCCGCACTCGGCTGGGGTGTTTTTGCAGGTCTCGTTTATCCGGTTGTCGCGCAAGGCGGTATCCCTGCCCAGAATGAAGCCAGCGACTAGCTGGAACATGATTGCAGCCAGCATAAGACTCACGATCCACAGAATGATCTTGGCGCGATCCACCGGGCTTACAGCGGAGGCTGGTGCCGATGCTGGCACTGTTTCGATGCCGGCCAATTGCTTCGGGTCGATGTCCAACGCCGCAGCCACCGCCATCCGCGATTCGTGCGAGGCCTTGCCCTCGGCTTCCAGCCGCTGCACGGTGCGCGGACTGAGCCCGGCGACAGTGGCCAGATGTTCCTGTGACCAGCCCCGCGCCTCGCGCAATGCCCTGATCCGTCGGGCGTCGATCTTCATCGCTTCCTCATTCACTGATGGCAGCTCCTGGCGATGCTAGTGGAGCGGGCAGCCTGCCGCCACAGCCGTTTGCAGACCACGACAGCAACACGCCAGGCTCACGACAGCTCTTTGAAAACAGTGGCTTGCATGGGCTGCGTAGCACGGCGGTTTATCCCTGCCTGCCTGTCGCTGTCTTCCGGTTCCATCATCGCGCCGATTTACGGCGGCCGGCTGGAACTCCCCGCGGGCTGGCCTGTGCGTATGCGGTTCTTTCAATCCCGATCCGGGCGCGGCATGGTGTGATGCGGATAGCAGCAGTGGGCCGTCGTCATGGAAATCCGCAGTGAAACTCCCGCCGACATTGCCGCCATCGAGGCGGTGACGGTCGCCGCGTTCCAGCATGCCGCGCATACGCAGCATACCGAGCAGTTCATCGTCGCTGCCTTGCGCCGTTCAGGCGCACTGACGGTATCGCTGGTGGCCGAAGAGGAGGGTGAGGTGATCGGGCATGTGGCGGTATCGCCGGTGACGGTTTCCGGTGGCGTGGCGGGCTGGTACGGACTCGGGCCGGTTTCGGTGGCGCCGGCGTGCCAGGGCAGGGGCGTGGGACGTGCTCTGGTGAAGCGGGCACTGGCGGAGCTGCGTGCACAAGGCGTGGCCGGCTGCGTGGTGCTCGGGGAGCCGGACTATTACGCGCGCTTCGGCTTCGTCGCCGAACCAGCGCTGGTGCTTGCCGGCGTGCCAGCGGAATATTTTCAGGCGCTTGCGTTCATCGGCCCACCGCCTTCGGGAACGGGCGCCTATCACTCCGCCTTCGCGGCCACGGTGTGAGTGGCTGCTGGAACTGCCGGACCGGAAGTATGCGCTTTGAGTGATGCAATCCGGTTGGCGCCACTGCGGTATCAAGGCCGGTGGCTGCAGGGCTTTCAGCGCGAGCCCTGTTGTAGAGGCTCGCGGTGTCGCAGCGGATGACGTGGGAGCAGGTTGACGGCTGGCCGTTCGCCACGCGGCTGGTGCAGAACGCGGTGGCGATGATGTCGCTTGTACTGGAAAGCCGGTTGTGCTTCAGCAGGCCGTGACGCGGCTGTCGTGCAGCAGGCCGCGCAGTTCATCGAGCAGGTACGGGTCGATCAGCCGGCCCTGGTTGCGATCGAGAATGGCGAGTGCTTCGTCGCCGCTCATCGGATCGCGATAGGGGCGGATCGAGGTCATCGCATCGTATGCGTCGGCGATGGTGAGGATGCGCGCTTCCAGCGGAATTTCCTCACCCTGCAGCCCATGCGGATAGCCGCTGCCGTCCCAGGCTTCGTGATGGTGGCGGATCAGCCTGGCAACCTGCTGTGCGTCCTTGCGGCCGGTGGCGGCGAACAGTCGCGCTCCGCGTTCCGGATGGCTGCGCATGACCGACGCCTTGTGCTCGTCCAGTTTGCCCGGATGCAGCAGCACATCGTCGCGGATACCGATTTTTCCGACATCGTGGAAGCGTGCGGCCAAGGCCAGATGGGCAAGCCGTTCTTCGGAAAGCTCACACCGGTTGCCCATCGCATGGGCCAGTTGCGAGACGCGGTCGCAATGTCGGTCGGTATAGCTGTCGCGCTGGTCAAGGGCGGCGGCCAATACGTCGATGGCGCAGGAGGCATCGTCCGGAGGAATGGACAAGCCCACCGTGGTGGAGATCGGGAGCATGGGAAACAACGCCGTGGAGAACGGCTGTGGGCGTGCGGGGAGGGCTCCATTCTGGTTGCACCGTCCCAAACGGGCAAGCGTCAAAGTCTGGCTTGCCGCAGCATCAGCCCGGATGCAGCGTGGTCAACAACGCCCGCGCGGCATTGAAGCGGTCCACGCCTTCCGGCAGCGGATGGCGGATGCGCAGCTTGTCCGGGCCGTCCATCTGGTACAGCTTGGGCTGCTTCTGGATCAGCTGGATCACCGCCATCGGGTCGATGTTGGGCTGCGCCTCGAACACGATGCGGCCGCCGTTCTCGCCCAGTTCCAGCTTGCGGATGCCCAGCGCGTTGGCCTGCAGCTTCAGCTCGGCGATCGCGAACAGATGCTTGACCGGATCGGGCAGCAGGCCGAAGCGGTCGATCATCTCCACCTGCAGCTCGCGCAATGCGACGCTGTCGCGGGCGCTGGAGATGCGCTTGTACAGGGTCAGGCGGGTGTGCACGTCGGGCAGGTAGTCCTCCGGAATCAACGCCGGCACATGCAGCTCGACCTCGGCGCCGCGGACCTCTTCGCCGGCATCCAGATCCGGAAGTTTGCCGGCCTTGATCGAACGTACCGCGCGTTCCAGCAACTCGGTATAGAGGCTGAAGCCGACTTCGGCCATCTGCCCGCTCTGGTCTTCGCCGAGCAGTTCACCGGCGCCGCGGATTTCCAGATCGTGCGTGGCCAGGGTGAAGCCGGCACCCAGTTCGTCCATCGAGGCGATCGCCTCCAGCCGCTTGTGCGCATCGGCGCTGATCGAACGCTTGTCCGGCGGCACCACCAGATAGGCGTAGGCGCGGTGGTGCGAGCGGCCGACGCGGCCACGCAGCTGGTGCAGCTGGGCCAGGCCGAACTTGTCGGCGCGGTTGATGATGATGGTGTTGGCGTTGGGGATGTCGATGCCCGATTCGATGATGGTGCTGGCCAGCAGCACGTTGAAGCGCTGCTTCTGGAAATCGAGCATCACCTTCTCCAGCTCGCGCTCGGGCATCTGCCCGTGGGCGACGCCGATGCGCGCCTCGGGCACCAGCTCGGCCAGCTCGCGCTGCATCCGGCCCATGCTTTCCACATCGTTGTGCAGGAAATACAGCTGGCCACCGCGCGCGAGCTCGCGCTGGAACGCCTCGCGCAGCTGCGCGTTGTCCCAGGCGGTGATGAAGGTCTTGACCGCCAGCCGGTTCGGCGGCGGCGTGGCGATGATCGACAGGTCGCGCAGCCCGGCCATGGCCATGTTGAGCGTGCGCGGGATCGGGGTGGCGGTGAGCGTGAGCAGGTGCACGTTGGCACGCATCGCCTTCAGCGCTTCCTTCTGGCGCACGCCGAAACGCTGCTCCTCGTCGACGATCACCAGACCCAGATCCTTGAACTTCACGTCCGGCTGCAGCAGGCGGTGGGTGCCGACGATCACATCGATGCTGCCTTCGGCGACCTTGTCCAGCTCGGCCTTGATCTCTTTGCTGGTCTTGAAGCGCGACAGCACTTCCACCCGCAGCGGGTAATCGGCAAAGCGGTCGCGGAAGTTGCGGTAGTGCTGTTCGGCCAGCAGCGTGGTCGGCACCAGTACCGCCACCTGCTTGCCACCACTGGCGGCAGCGAACGCGGCGCGCAGGGCGACTTCGGTCTTGCCGAAACCGACGTCGCCGCAGACCACGCGGTCCATCGGCTGGCTGGACTGCAGGTCGCGCAGGGTCGCATCGATCGCGGCCTGCTGGTCGGCGGTTTCCTCGAACGGGAAGCCGGCGGCGAACGGCTCGTACATCGCCCGGTCGATGTCCAGCGCCAATCCGGCGCGTGCCTGCCGGCGGGCCTGGATCTCCAGCAGTTCGGCGGCGACGTCGCGCACCTTCTCGGCGGCCTTGCGCTTGGCCTTGGCCCACTGCTCACCGCCCAGGGAGTGCAGCGGCGCGGTTTCCGGCGAGGCGCCGGAGTAGCGGCTGATCAGGTGCAGCTGCGCCACCGGCACGTACAGGCGGTCGCCCTTGGCGTACTCGATGTCGAGGAACTCGCCGGGCATGCCGCCGACGTCCATCGCGATCAGCCCGCGATAGCGGCCCACACCGTGGTCCTCGTGGACGATGGGCGCACCTTCGCTCAGCTCGCCCAGGTCGCGGATGATCGCCTCGGGCTCACGCCCGGCGCGGCGGGTGCGGCGCGGCTGGCCGGCGCGTTCGGGGAACAGCTGGCGCTCGGTCAGCACCGCCAGCGGCGGTTCGACCAGTGCGAAGCCGTCATCCAGTGGCGCGACGGTGATCGCGAACGTCGGCGCGTTGTCGGTGAGGAAGGTGGGCAGGTTGGGCACCACCGGCGGTCGCAGATCGGCGGCCTGCAGCACTTCCAGCAGCGCCTCGCGGCGGCCCGGTGAATCGGCGGCGATCAGCACCCGGCCCGGATAGTTGTCCAAAAACGACTTCAGCGCCTGCCCGGCTGGCGCATCCTTGGCGGCCACCGGCAGTGGTGGCAGCGGCTGGTCGCCCAGCGCCTGCGCCTCGGCAATGCGCGGGTGGTCGGCCGGCCACACTTCCACGCGCGGCAGCTTGTTGAACTGCTCGCGCAGGCTGTCCGGGGTCTGGTAGATCTCCTCGGGCGGCAGCAGCGGCCGTTCGATATCGTGGCGGCGCTGTTCGTAGCGGCTGCCGGTCTGGATCCAGAAGGCGTCGGCGGCTTCGGCCACGCCGGTGCCGACGACGGTGAGGAAACCTTCCGGCAGGTAATCGAACAGCGTGGCGGTCCGGTTGAAGAACAGTGGCAGCAGGTACTCGATGCCCGAGGGCAGCACGCCGGCCTTGAGGTCCTGGTACAACGGGCTGCGGCGCGTATCGACATCGAAGCGCTCACGCAGCGTGCCCATCACCCGCTCGAGAGAGGCCGGGTCGGTCGGTACTTCGCGGCCGGGCAGCATCTTCACCGCCGACACCTTGTCCAGCGAGCGCTGCGACTCGGGGTCGAAGGCGCGGATCGTATCGATATCCTCGTCCAGCAGCTCGATACGCAACGGCGCGTCGGCACCCATCGGATAGACATCGAGCAGGCCGCCACGCACGGCGAAGTCACCCGGGTCCATCACCTGTGCCACGTTGCGGTAGCCGGCGCTTTCCAGCCGGCGCTTTTCCGCATCCATGTCCAGCCGCTGGCCGACCTTCAGGTCGAAGCTGCCGCCGACGATATGGCTCAGCGGTGCCAGCCGTTGCAGCAGGGTCTGTACCGGTACCACCACGATGCCGCGGGCCAGCGTGGGCAGGCGGTGCAGCGCGGCCAGGCGCTGGGAAATGATGTCCGGATGCGGGCTGAACTGGTCGTAGGGCAGGGTTTCCCAGTCCGGGAACGGCACCACCGGCAACGTCGAGTCGGCGCCGAGCAGGGTCTGCAGGTCACCGACCATGTGGTTGGCGCTCTGGTTGTCGCGGGTGACCAGCAGCAGCGGCTTGCCGTGTACCTCGGCGGCACGGGTCACATGCCAGGCAAGGGCGCTGGGAGAAACCGGGGTGCGCCACCAGGCGCGGAGCTGGCCGGGACGCGGCAGCGGCGGAGAGGGGTAGGAGATGTGATGCGGCATGAGGCCGCTGATTTTAGCAGCGTAGCAACGAGCGGAGAGGAACGGGCAATGAGCCCGGGCAACGGTGGAGCCGGCCCGCCCTCACGTGTTGCCCGTTTCTCCGCATCTGTTGCCTGTCTTTCAGCTGCCCAGTTCCAGCACCATCCGCACCAGCCCCGGTGCCGCGGCGGGGTGAGGGGCCTGTTTGAAGCCCAGCGAGGCGGCCAGCTGCAGCATCGGCTCGTTGTCCTCGGCGATGTCGCCGTACATGCGGTCCAGATATTTGCCACGCGCCCACTTCACCAGTTTGCGCATCAGCTGGCGGCCCAGGCCCTGGCCGGCGAGGAAGCGGCTGACCAGGATGGCGTACTCGGCATCGCGGGTGCCGGGGATGATCGAGGCCCGCGCCACCGCGCCGACCACCGCTTCGCCGGGCGGCAGCGGTTCGGCGGCTACCAGCGAGATCTCTGTCTTGGGGTTGGGGTGGGTCAGACGCTGCGCGGTTTCATCGGACAGGGTTTCCACCGATTGCAGGAAGCGGTCACGGACTTCTTCCGGTCCGAACAGGGCGAAGGCGCCCTGCAGGGGCGCGCCGTCCTCGGGCCGGATGGGACGGATCAGCAGTTCCCGGCCACTGGGGGCTTTGAAATTTTCATGCCACGGCGGCATGCGGTTGCGGGTTGCCATAACTACGTTCCTCCAAAGTCGGCTGATTCTGGCACTGGCCGGGCGAAACTCTGTGAACGCTGTCAAACGCGCAGCGGCATGGCCCGGCGCGTACGAGGCTTACTCGGCCGCCTTGAGCCACT
Organism: Stenotrophomonas sp. JC08; assembly: GCF_052180205.1. Classification (NCBI taxonomy): domain Bacteria; kingdom Pseudomonadati; phylum Pseudomonadota; class Gammaproteobacteria; order Lysobacterales; family Lysobacteraceae; genus Stenotrophomonas; species Stenotrophomonas sp. JC08. The sequence continues at coordinate 1,286,203 of NZ_CP197473.1, forward strand.
CCATGCGGGTCGATGCCCCGGCCTCGCCCAGGTGCTTCTTCAGCACCGGCAGTGCCGGCCCCAGCACCCGGTCGAACTGCCAGGGTGGATTGAGCAGCAGCATGCCGCTGCCATTGAGACGCAGCGGCGAATCATCCGGGCGTACCAGGAATTCGACCAGCAACGCCGACCTGGCTGGCAGCGCGGCGGCCTTGCGGAAGAAATGCAGCACACTGCGGCGCTGTTTGATCGGGAACCACACCGCGCAGGTGGCCTGCGGCCAGCGCGTCAGGGTTTCGCTCAATGCCGCAAGGATGCGCGGGTACTCGGCGTCCTGCGCTTCGTAGGGTGGATCGATGAGCACCAAGCCTCGGCCGATCTTCATTCCGTTGAATTTCGGCGGCAGCAGCGAGCGGATCTGCGCGTAACCATCACCGGGATGTACGCCCACACGGCTGTCGCGGGCGAACAGCGCCTTGAGCGCGGCGGCTTCTTCTTCCTGCAGCTCGCAGGCGGCCAGGCGGTCCTGCGCGCGCATGGCCTGGGCGGTGAGCAGTGGCGAGCCGGGGTAGGTGATCATCGCGCCGACCGGGTTGTCGGCCTGCACCGCCTTCAGGTAGCGCTCGACCACCTCCGGCAGCGTGGGCTGGGCCATCAGCCGCATCACGCCGTCGTCGATCTCCGCGGTCTTGCGGCTTTCCTCGCTGGACAGCAGGTAGCGACCGCGGCCGGCATGGGTGTCGAGCACGAAGAACGGGCTGTCCTTGCGCTTGAACGAATCGATCAGCGCCAGCAGCGTGATGTGTTTGAGCACGTCGGCGTGGTTGCCGGCATGGAAGGCGTGACGGTAATTCATCGGCAAAGTGTACGGGGCGGGGGAGGTGGCGGCTATGCTGGGCGCATGTCCGATCAGCCTGCCCGGGTGCTCGTCGTCGAAGACGAGGCCGCCATTGCCGATACCCTGCTGTACGCCCTGCGCAGCGAGGGTTATGCGGCAACCCATTGCACGCTGGGGCGCGAGGCGCTGCAGCAGCTGCGCGACGGCGGTGCGGAGGTGGTGGTGCTGGATGTGGGGCTGCCGGATATCGGTGGTTTTGAAGTGTGCCGGGAGTTGCGCACCTTCAGCCAGGTGCCGGTGATCTTCCTGACCGCGCGCAACGACGAGTTCGACCGCGTACTGGGGCTGGAGCTGGGCGCCGACGACTATGTGACCAAGCCGTTCTCGCCGCGCGAGCTGGTGGCGCGGGTGCGGGCGCGGCTGCGCCGGGCGACGCCTGCGGCCGCCGCGGCGGGGGAGTCCGGCTGGACGCAGCGCGGTGGTTTTGCGATCGACGGCGAGGGCCGGCGCATCCGTTACGGCGAGGTGCTGCTGGACCTGACCCGCTATGAATATGCGTTGCTGGCGGCGCTGCTGGCCCGACCCGGGGCGATCCTGAGCCGGGCGCAGCTGATGGAGCGGGGCTGGGACCATGCCAGCGACAGCGCCGACCGTACCGTGGATACCCACGTCAAAACCCTGCGTGCCAAGTTGCGCGCGGCCGGGGTGCCGGGAGAGCCGATCCGTACCCATCGGGGGGTGGGATATGCGCTGGAGGTTTGAGGCCGGCGCTGTGCCGGATGTGCTGCTGCGACCCAACCAGCATCAAGGGTTTTCACTCCTGCTGCGCAGGATCGAGTCACCTTTCTTTGCTTGTGCAGAGAAAAGCAACCAAAAGAAGGCCTGGCCTTTCAGCTTTGAAAAGAAAAAGCAGCCAAGGCATGAAGCAAAGCTTTCACTCCTGCTGCGCAGGAGCGAGCACACCTTTCTTTGCTCGTGCAAAGAAAGGTGGCCCAAAGAAAGCACTGCCGGACGCGAGCCGATGCGATGGAACCGCATCGGTCCCCTGTGCTCCTTGCGGATCGGGGCGGCGCGGAACTCGCTGCGCTCAGACACCCGCGCCTTCTTTCCCCGATCCGCTGCGGTGCTCGGCCTGCTCTACGGCGGTGAAAATCGAAAGCTGAAGCAAATGCGGAAGCAGAATCAGGGCAGCGGCGGTCACAATTACGGCCAAGGCGGCGTGCGTGCGGGGTGGTTGTGCGCCTGGGCCTGAAACTCTTCCTCGGTTTTTTCCTGATCGTCGGCATCGCCGCGTTCTTCGTGATGCGGGTGTTCGTCAACGAGGTCAAGCCGGGTGTGCGTCAGGCGATGGAGTCGACGCTGGTGGATACCGCCAATGTGCTGGCGGTGATGGCCGCGCCGGATCTGCAGGCCGGGCACATCGGTGATGGCGCGTTCGCCATGCATATGGCCACGGCGCAGCGGCGTGATCCACGTGCGATGGTGTGGCGCTTTCCCAAGCGCAGCATCGATTACCGGGTGACGGTGACGGATACCGCGGGCATCGTCGTCTACGACTCGCGCGGGCAGGATGTGGGGCGCGACAACTCGCGCTGGAATGATGTCTACCTCACCCTGCGCGGGCAGTACGGGGCACGCTCCAGCCCTGAAACCCCCGGCGATGAGAGCAGTACGGTGATGCATGTGGCCGCACCGGTGTATGACCCCGGCGATGGACGCACGCTGATCGGCGTGCTGACCCTGGCCCAGCCCAACGACAGCATCGATCCGTTCATCACCGCCAGCCAGCGCGCCATCGTCGCGCGTGGGGCGTGGCTGATCGGCCTGTCGGCACTGATCGGCCTGTTGATGACCTGGTGGCTGTCACGCGGCATCAGCAGCCTGAGCCGCTATGCCAAGGCGGTCAGTGCCGGAGAGCCGGTGCCGCCGCCGCGCAGGCGCCGCGATGAGATCGGCGATCTGGGCCAGGCGCTGGAGACCATGCGCCGCCAGCTCGAAGGCAAGGCCTACGTGGAACAGTACGTGCAATCGCTCACCCATGAGATGAAAAGCCCGCTGGCGGCGATCCGTGGTGCCGCCGAGCTGTTGCAGGAGCCGTTGCCGGAAGCGGAGCGGCAGCGCTTTGCCGCCAATATCGTCCAGCAGGAGCGGCGCCTGACCGAAACCATCGACCAGTTGCTGCGGCTTGCCGAGGTGGAGCAGCACGGCTGGCTGCAGCGGCGTGCGCAGGTCGATCTTGTCCAGTTGTGCCGCGCGCTGGCCGAGGATGCCGCACCGCGCCTGCAGGCTGCGAATGTGGCACTGGAGTGCGAGTTGCCCGCCGAAGCGGTGGTACGTGGCGATGCGTTCCTGTTGCGGCAGGCATTGTCGAACCTGCTGGACAACGCGCTGGCCTTCTCGCCCGAAGGCGGACGCATCCGGCTGTGTGTCCGCGCCGGTGACGAAGGCTGGGAAGCCAGGGTGAGCGACGAGGGCCCCGGCGTTCCGGACTATGCGCTGGATCGGGTGTTCGAGCGTTTCTATTCCCTGGCACGGCCGGGCAGCGGGCAGCGCAGCTCCGGGCTGGGGCTGCCGTTCGTGGCCGAGGTGGCGCGCCTGCATGGCGGCAAGGCGCTGCTGTACAACCGCACCGGAGGCGGGGCCGAGGCCTGCCTCGGACTGCCGGGGTTGTAGGTACGGCTCCCCCGGCTCCTGCAGGTGGGGTTATTGCTTGGCTAGGGCGGGATGATCGGCGCGGGGCCGGTCCAGGTGATAGCCCTGTACCATGTCCACGCCCATCTCGCGCAGCATCTGCAAGGTGTCGGCATCTTCGACGAACTCGGCCACGGCGAGTTTGCCCATGCCGTGCGCGACTTCGATGATCGCGCGCACGAACACTTGGTTGTCGCGCTCGTCCGGCAGGTTGCGGATGAACATGCCGTCGATCTTGAGCACGTCGGCCTGTAGGTTCTTGAGGTAGGCGAAGGAGGCGAAGCCGGTGCCGAAGTCGTCCAGACAGATTGGGCAGCCGGTCTCGCGCAGTGCTGCGATGAAGCGCGCGGCATCACCCATGTCCGAGATCGCCGCGGTCTCGGTCAGTTCCACCAGTAGCCGCTGTGGGGCCACACGCTGACGTTGTAACTGGCTGCCGATCCAGACCGGTAGTTCGGGGTCGTCGAAGGAGCGACCGGAGATGTTGATGGCGATGGCAGGCAGCTGCGGATGAGAGGCCAGCAGCTTGATGCACTGGTGGATCACCCAGCGGTCGATCTCCAGAATCTTGCCGCTGCGTTCGGCCGGGACGATGAACTGTCCGGGCATGATCAGCTGGCCGGTGTGGACTTCGTCTCGCATGCGGATCAGCGCTTCCAGATGGGCCAGACGGCCATCGTCGGCGTGGTATACGCCTTGGAAATGCAGGCACAGCAGGTCCTGCTCCAGTGCGCGTGCGATGCGGTCGTTCCAGACCAGTCGACTGGCCATCTCGCGCGAGCTGTCGCGGTCGGGACGATACAAGTTCCAGCGGTTCTTGCCCTGGTGCTTGGCCTGGTACATCGCAGCGTCGGCATGGGCGACCAAGTCGTCGGCGTTGTCGGCATGAGTGGGAAAATGGGCGATTCCCAGACTGGCGCCCAGGCGCACGGTCTGCTCAAGCAGGCGCAGCGGCGTGCGCGCGATCCGCTGCACGATCCGCTCGGCGAGATGCTGGGCATCGTATTGGCTGGCGTGCGGCATCATCACGGCGAACTCGTCGCCGCCGAGGCGGAACAGGGTCTCGCCGGAACGCACCAGCGTACGCACCTCCAGCGCCAGTCGGTTCAATACCGCATCACCGGCGCGATGGCCGAAGGTGTCGTTGATGTACTTGAACTCGTCCAGGTCGAAAAATAGCAGCGCTGCCTGGCAGGGCGTGTGCTGCGCATCGTGGAAGAAGCTGGTCAGGTCGTTCTCGAAGCGGCGCCGGTTGTACAGGCCGGTAAGTGGATCGTGGTGGGCCAGCCGCACGAGCTGCTGTGCGGTGCGGCGCTGGTGGCTGACATCCTCTTGCACCCACAGGTGGCCGATGTGCTGGCCTTGTGCGTCGGGAACCGGGTAGGCGTTGTGCATGATGGTGCGACCGTCGCGCAGGCGGATCTCCAACTGCCGGGTCGACTGGCCGGAGACGGGAGCCGCCTCCAGTTGTGCCAGGACCGTTGCCTGATCGACCATCAGCTGCTTTGCCTGCTGCAGGTTCTCGGCCGTAGTGCGGCCAACCACCGTACTGCTCTCGGGGAATTGCCACATAACCAGGAACGTGGCGTTGCAGTAGGTCACCCGGTTATCGATGCTGATGAACACGATGCCCAGGTTCATCGCGCCAAGCAACGCTAGCAACCTTGCGCGTTCTTCCTCCAGCCGGTTCATGAACTGGCGGCGCTCATCCACTTCGGCCTGCAGCGCCTTGGCATGGGCAAATTGCAGGGTTCGCTGATGCCCCAGCTCCTCGACCATGTCGTCGAAGGCTGTGGCCAACCGGCCAAGCTCATCGTCGCCACGCATGTCGATCGGTGACGGTACGCGGCCTTGACCCAGTTCGTCCACGGCTTGCGTCAGACGTTTCAGCGGCACGGCGAACAGCGTGTTTACCCGACGCCGTAGTACCCACATTGCCGGTAGTAGGCCGAGCATGCCGGCGGCCGCCAGCGCTAGCAGGCCCCATGACAGCAGGTCGTTCACTCGCGCCTGCGGCAGCAGATAGATTTGGTACCAGCCCGGTCCCCGGATCTTCGACCACGCAACCCAGTGGCTGCCATCTGGTGAGCGTCCGGCGCCGGCATCCATGCTCGCCTGCGAGATCATGCGGTGCACCTGTGGTAGCAATGGATCGTCAAGTGTCGCCAGTTGCAGTTGGCCGTCGGCAGCAACGATATGGCGATGCAGTTGCGGGTGGGCGATCACTGTGCCATCGGCGTCCATTACCAGTTGTATCCCGTCCTCGGTGCCGCCGGAATCGATCCGATCGATCAGGCTCTGCACCGAGACATCGTGACCCAGTGTGCCAACCCAGCGTTGCCGCCAGTCCAGCGGTTTGATCACCGACACCATCCAAGTGGCAGCCTGCCTGTCCAGGTAGACGGGTGTCCAGAACACCTGTCGCTGTGGATTGCGCTGTGGATTGGCGCCAAGCATTGTCGGATAGCTGGTATTGCTGGCCGTTGCGTCGGCGCCTTTGCCCCAGTCGATATCCGGGGAGTACACCATCAGTCCGTCTTCGACGAAATCCATGTAGACCGAGAAGAATGGCGGTGCCAGCGCCGGTCCCTGTTCGCGCAGTAGGTCGTAGGCGGCCACTGCACGTAGGCGAATGGAGTCGTCCAGCCCCTGTGGGGGATGGTGCAGGTAGAGCGTGGGGGCCGAGGCGGGTGCCACCTGCTCCGGGCGCAGCCGCCACAGACCATCGCTGCTGCGGGCGAAGAGAGTATCGAAACGGACCAACGTGGTTGCCTGATCGGCACTGTCCAGCCGCCGCAGCAGTTCCAGCTGCAGCCGCGACACGCTCTGCTCGGCTTGCAGGAACAGGCCTTCCGACGCACGGGCGCGTAAATCGACAGTACGCTGTGCGACCATCGGCACCACACGATCGGCGGCCATGCGCATGGCCAGGTAGCCCAGCGTAGAAAGTAGTAACAGCAGGGCCACGAACAGGCCCCATATGTTCAGGGACAGCCGATGGATCAGCGACGTACGTGACCGGGTATGCGGCACAAGGGTTCCTTGGGAGAAGCGCTGACGGTCCGTGCGGACGTTTTGTCTCCATTCATACTATGGCGCGCTGCTCATTCGCAACCGCCTTGGGCTCGGGCGAACGGATTCGCTGGGCTTCGCGATGTTGGCGGTGGCGTTACCGCGCCGGCCTGACTTCACACCCGCTTCAAATTCGCCACAAACCCTGTTCACCGTGCAGCGTCAGGCTGGCCCCGTTTCCACACGAGGACCGGACATGACTTCCCTGAAACTGCTGTTGCGCTGCGCCATTGTCGGCGGGCTGGTGTTGTTGCTGTTGATTCCGTTGATGTTGATCCGTGGCACGGTGCAGGAGCGCGAACGCTATCGCGACCAGGCCATCGAACGGGTGGCGCAGAGCCGTGCCGGCGCGCAGTCGCTGATCGGCCCGGTGCGGGTGTTGCCGTGGACGCAGGAGCAGGAGGTCGAGGTGGTCGGCCCGACCGGCCTGAAGACCCGCGAGCTGCAGAAGGAACAGGGCTATGACCTGCAGATGCCGGCGCGGCTGCGCGTGCAGGGCGAGATGCGTCCGGACGAGCGCCGGGTGGGGTTGTTCAGGGTGCCGGTGTACAGCTGGCACGCGCGGGTGCAGGCCGAGTTCACCGACAGCGAATACAAGCCGGTGGCCGGACGCAGTTACGGCCAGCCGTATCTGGCGCTGGGCATTGCCGATGTGCGCGGGCTGGTGGGCAGCCCCAATCTGCGCGTGGATGGCCGCAGTGTCGCGCTGCAGGCCGGCGCACGCGCGCTGGAGGCGACCTCCAAAGGCCTGCATGCGCCGTTGAAAATGCAGGGCGATGCCGGCTCCGGGGTACTTGCCGATGGCCGCAAGGTCGAGCTGGAGTTCGTGCTCGATGGCACGCGTACGCTGTCGGTGGTACCGCTGGGTGACGACACCCGCGTGGATATCGCCTCGACGTGGCCGCATCCGCAGTTTTCCGGCAGTTTCTCGCCCAACGAACGCAGCATCGACGACAGCGGCTTCAAGGCCAGCTGGGCGGTGTCCTCGCTGGCTTCGGCGGCACAGGAGCAGCTGCGCCGCAGCCTGCACTCCGATGGCACGGTGGAGTCGCTGACCGTGGCGCTGGTCGACCGGGTGGACGTCTACACCCAGGCCGACCGTGCCACCAAGTACGGCATCCTGTTCGTGCTGCTGACCTTCGTCGGCTTCGCCCTGTTCGAGCTGATCAAGCAGCTGCGGATCCACCCGCTGCAGTACCTGCTGGTCGGGCTGGCACTGGCGATCTTCTTCCTGCTGCTGCTGAGCCTGTCCGAGCAGATCGCGTTCTGGCAGGCGTACCTGATTTCGGCGGCGGCATGCATCGGCCTGCAGGGCTTCTACCTCAGCGGTGTGCTGCGCAGCGCGAAATACGGGCTGATGTTCTCGACCATGCTGACCCTGCTGTATGGCGCGCTGCACATGTTGCTGGGATCGGAGAACAACGCATTGCTGCTGGGCTCGCTGCTGCTGTTCGGCATCCTCGCGCTGATCATGTGGATCACCCGCAGGATGGACTGGTACGAGCTGGGCAGCCGGCCGGTGGCCAGCCCGACCACACCGCCGCGCATGCCGTGAGTGCACCGGTCGTCATGACCGGACGGGGCGGAATACACCGCCCCGTCTACCGGGGAGGATCGATGTGAACCGGGTTTTGATCCATCGTCGCGCCCAGCAGTTGTTGCCCGCGGCCATTGAAACCAGCGGGTTGCTGCAGTTCGGCCTGTCGCCGGTGCAGGCCGGTGAGATGGTGCTGGACTGCCTGTTCGGCACGGTGGCCCGCGGTGTGGTGGTGTTGCGTCTGGCCGCAGACGCGTTGCCCGGCATCCGGCGGCAGGGACTGGCGTTCTTCGCGCAGGCGCGGGTTGCCCGGGGCGGACTGGCGGGGGCCGCTCCCGTGCGATATGCGCAGTGGCGGCAATTGCGGCTTGGCCCCAATGTCCCGTCGTCCGGCTGGACCGGTACTGCCTACGTCGTCGCATCGCGGGATGGCCGGGCCTGGCTGGCAGTGCTGCCGGTCGAGCGGCTGGTGATATGCGGCTGGATGGGCCGCCAGCGGGCAAAGCTGCGGTCAGTGGCTGCTTCCACCGGGCGCGCAATGAGGGATGTCACCGGCAGCCGTTGTGCGGCAATGGCTGGAATTGCCCACGACCATGACCATTGGCCGGCTCGCCGCCCCGTGGCGTCTGGCTAGACTGGCCGCTTTGTCGTCATTGGCTCAAGGGCCGGGGGAAGATAGTGATCAAGCGAGGTTTGCTGGCGTTGTGCATGGGTCTGGCGGTGGGCGCTCCGGCGCAGGCCAGCGAGAAGGTCGATCTGGACGTGGTCACCCGCATCCGTGCTGAGGCGTTCCACAACTCGCAGGTCATGGATCACCTGACCCACCTGACCGAGAACATCGGCCCGCGCCTGACCAACTCGCCGCAGATGGCCGCCGCCAACGCCTGGAGCCGCGGCAAGTTCAACGAATGGGGGCTGAGCAACGTCCATGACGATGCGTTCCCGGCGTTCGGCCGTGGCTGGGAGTTCACCCACGCCAGCGTGGAGATGATCGGCGACCGCGTGCTGCCGCTGCATGCGCTGCCCAAGGCGTGGACGCCGGGTACCGACGGTGCCGTGGAAGGCGAGCTGGTCCGCGTGGACATCAAGAAGCTGGCCGACCTGGACAAGTACAAAGGCAAGCTGCGCGGCAAGGTGCTGCTGCTGGGCGATGCCCGCGCCTACAAGCGCGGTACCGAGGCCGACAGCCATCGCCATGACGCCACCTCGCTGGAAGGCCTGCAGCAGTTCACCATCCCGGCCACCGCCGCGGCCGACCGGGCCAAGCGCCTGAAGGAATACAACGAGCGCCAGGAACTGGTCCGCAAGACCAACGAGTTCTTCGTCGCCGAAGGCGCGCTGGCGGCGATCTCGCTGTCGAGCTGGGACAACGGCATCATCCGTGTGGCCGGCGGCGGCTCGCGCAAGGCCGGTGAATCGGCCGGCGTGCCGGAACTGACCATGATCACCGAGCACTTCAACCCGCTGGTGCGTTCGCTGGAAGCCGGCGAGACGGTCAAGCTGCGCATCCGCGTCGATGCCCGCTTTACCGACGAGGGCGACAAGCCCGGCTACAACACGCTGGCCGAGATCCGCGGCAGCGGCAAGGCCGACGAAGTGGTGATGATCGGTGCGCACATGGACTCCTGGCACACCGGTACCGGTGCGGCCGACAACGGCGCCGGCGTGGCCGTGGCGATGGAAGCCATACGCATCCTCAAGGCGATCGGCGTCAAGCCCAAGCGCACCATCCGCGTGGCGCTGTGGAGCGGCGAGGAGCAGGGCCTGATCGGCTCGCAGGATTACGTGGCGCGCAACTTCGCCCGTTTCCCGGAGCCGACCGACCCGGCGCAGAAGACGCTGCCGGCCTCGCTGCGCGAGCCGACCGGCCCGCTGCAGAAGCTGCGCGACTACGACAAGCTTTCGGTCTACTTCAACATGGACAACGGCTCGGGCCGCTTCCGTGGCATCTACGCGCAGGAAAACATGGCCGCGATGCCGATCTTCGAAGCGTGGCTGAAGCCGTTCAATGACGTCGGCGCCACCACCGTGGTCGCCCGCAACACCGGCTCCACCGACCATATCGCCTTTGACCGCGTCGGCCTGCCGGGCTTCCAGTTCATCCAGGACCGTCTGGACTACTTCTCCAACGTCCACCACACCCACCTGGATACCTGGGACCACATCGAAGCCGAAGACCTCAAGCAGGCCGCTGCGGTGATGGCCAGCTTCGCCTACAACGCGGCGATGCGTGACGAGAAAATGCCGCGCAAGCCCGAGCCGAAGCCGGCGCCGTAAGCGGCACCGCGGTTGCTCGACACGAAGGGCCGGCATTGCCGGCCCTTTGTCATTGTGGTGTCCGCCAGCGCGTAGCCCGTATATGGACTCCTCCCGATTGCCAAGCCGCTTTTGAGTTTTTCCGGTAGAGACTGCGAACGTATATTCGGCCTGTGAGTGAAGCCTGTGCTTCTGGCCATGATGGAGCAGTCGCCCGCGGGTGCCTCATTGGGTAAGCGGCCTTGTGGCCACCGGGCTACTCAGGCTCTTCCCGCGACGGTCTTACCGAAATTCCTCATCAACCACTGAGCAAACTCAAGGTGAAGTGACGCGTGCCCCATTCTCAGGGGCGATAGGGCTCGTTGCGTGCCAGCACCGCCCAGGCGATGCGTGCGGTCTTGTTGGCCTGGGCCACGGTGGCGGTGTTGCGGTGTTTGCGGGTCGACAGATTCACCAGCCAGCGGCTGCGATCATCGGGTTTGTTGGCGGCGGTGCGCAGTACGCTGCGTGCGCCATGCACCAGCAACTGGCGCAGATAGCTGTCACCGCGTTTGTGAATCCCCAGCAGCCGTGCCTTGCCGCCACTGGAGTGCTGCCGCGGTACCAGCCCCAGGAACGCGGCCAGTTGCCGACCATTGCGGAACTGGGTCGCATCGCCTATTGCTGCGACCAGCGCGCTGGCGGTCAACGGGCCGATGCCGGGGATCTGCATCAAGCGTTGCGTGTCCGGTTCCTGGCGCACCTGCTGCTCAATGCGGCCCGTCAGTTGCTCAACCCGCGCATCCAGCACGACCAGTTCGTCATACAGCTCGGCCAGCAGTTGGCGAAAGTCCAAGCTCAGGCCGTTCTCGGCATCTTCCAGCAACTCGGGGATTGCCTGGCGCAAGGTTCCTCGGCCGCGGCCGACCACCAACCCATACTCGGCCAGCAGCCCACGGGTCTGGTTGACCAGCGCGGTACGCTGCGCCACCCGCGCACTGCGGATCCGATGCAGGGCCTGCCGATCTTGCTGGGCGATGGTCTTGACCGTCACTGCAGGAATCTCTGGTCGGCTCATGGCTGCACAGATGGCAGCGGCATCGTTGGCGTCGTTCTTCTGCCCTAGCACGAACGGCTTCACGTACTGCGGTGGCAACAACCGCACCCGATGCCCCATCGCCTGCAACTGCCGCGCCCAGTGATGAGCGCCACTGCAGGCCTCCATGCCCACCTCGCACGGCACAAGCTCACGGAAAAACGGCAACAGCTGGGTTCGGCGCAGCGGCTTGCGCACCAGCACCTTGCCCGAAAGATCCACGGCATGCACCTGGATCAGCTGCTTTGCCAGATCCAATGCAACACGATTAATCTGCATGACGGACTCCTCCTGCTGTGGGACTGGTTGATCAACACCTCCAGTCTGGCACCTCGATGCCGGATCAGTGGGAGGAGTCCATTCCATTGGGTAAGCGAAGCGCACCCGGGTGTCCTTGATGCACTCGCCGAGGCCCCGGGTGCGGCCGTTGGCCTTACCGGGGCTACTGGCTGCCGCAGTCGGTGCGGCGGAGCGGTCAGGCAGGTAAAAGTCGGGCGGGGTAAAATCGCCGCATATTTGCCATCCAGTGCTTTCCACATGACCGTCCGCACCCGTTTCGCTCCCAGTCCCACCGGCTACCTGCACATTGGTGGCGCCCGCACCGCGCTGTACTGCTGGCTGGAGGCGCGCCACCGTGGTGGCGAGTTCGTGCTGCGTATCGAAGACACCGACCGCGAGCGCAGCACCCAGGGCGCGATCGACGCGATCCTCGAAGCGATGCAGTGGCTGGGCCTGGACTATGACGAGGGCCCGATCTACCAGACCGCGCGCGTGGCCCGTTACCAGGAAGTGGCCGAGCAACTGGTCGCCGCCGGCAAGGCCTACTACGCCTACGAAACCCGCGAGGAACTCGACGCGATGCGCGAGGCCGCCATGGCCAAGCAGGAAAAGCCGCGCTACAACGGCGCCGCCCGCGAGCTGAACCTGCCCTACAAGGATGATCCGAACCGCGTCATCCGCTTCAAGAATCCGCTCGAAGGCACCGTGTTGTTCGACGATCTGATCAAGGGCCCGATCGAGATCGCCAACAGCGAGCTCGATGACATGGTGATCTTCCGTCCGGATGGTTTCCCCACCTACAACTTCGCCGTGGTGGTGGATGACTGGGACATGGGCATCACCGAGGTGATCCGCGGCGATGACCACATCAACAACACCCCGCGCCAGATCAACCTGTACGAAGGCATCGGCGCGCCGGTGCCCAGGTTCGGACACATGCCGATGATCCTGGACGAGCAGGGCGCCAAGCTGTCCAAGCGCACCGGTGCGGCCGACGTGATGCAGTACAAGGACGCCGGCTACCTGCCCGAGGCGCTGCTGAGCTACCTGGCCCGGCTGGGCTGGTCGCACGGCGACCAGGAGCTGTTCACCCGCCAGGAACTGATCGAGCTGTTCGACGTCACCCACTGCAACTCCAAGGCCTCGCGCCTGGACATGGCCAAGCTGGGCTGGGTCAACCAGCACTTCCTGAAGACCGAAACGCCCGAGTCCATCGCCCCGCACCTGGTCTACCAGCTGCAGAAACTGGGCCTGGACGTGGCCGCCGGCCCGGCCCCGGCCGACGTGGTCATCGCGCTGCGCGAGCGCGTGCAGACGCTGAAGGAAATGGCCGAGAAGGCGGTGGTCTGGTACACGCCGCTGAGCGAATACGACGAAGCCGCCGTGGCCAAGCACTTCAAGCCCGGTGCCGAAGTGCCGCTGGCCAAGGCCCACGAGCTGCTGGCCGCGCTGCCGGAATGGACTGCGGAGGCGGTGGGTGTGGCCCTGCATGACACCGCCGCCGCCCTGGAAATCGGCATGGGCAAGGTCGCCCAGCCGCTGCGCGTGGCCATCACCGGCACCCAGGTCAGCCCGGACATCTCCCACACCGTGTATCTGGCCGGCCGCGAGCAAGCGCTCAAGCGCATCGATGTGGCCCTGACCAAGGTTCCCACGACCTGACTTTTCCCGAGGTAGACATGACCGACGCGCACGCCTGCACCGCCCCCCACCACCACGTTGAAGACGCGGCGGATTTCATCGCGGTGGTCGAACGGGTGTGCCGCGAGCGCGGATTGCGGCTGACCCCGATCCGCGCCAACGTGCTGCGCCTGATCGCCGAGGCCGGCAAGCCGGTCAAGGCCTACGAACTGCTGGAATGGGTGCGCGAAGGCAAGGGCGTCGGCGCCGATGCCCCGCCCACGGTCTACCGTGCGCTGGATTTTTTGATGGCCAACGGCTTCGTGCACAAACTGGCCTCGGTCAATTCGTTCATCGCCTGCCACCATCCCAGCAGCAGCCAGCATTCGGTGCCGTTCCTGATCTGCAACCGCTGCCACAGCGCGGTGGAGCTGGAAGACAGCGAAATCGTCCGCCTGCTCGACATCCGCGCCCGCGCGCTGGGCTTCAAACCGCAGGCCCAGACCCTGGAAGTGCACGGTCTGTGCGCCAGCTGCGCTGGTTGAAGCCTGGTATTTGCTGGTTACTGCAAAGGCCGCACATAGTGCGGCCTTTGTTTTTCCACAATCGTGCGCGGTAACGCTTCCGCCAACGAGAACTGGTCATCGGCAAGTGTTGCATCGACGTTTACGGGCTCGGAGCAAGATAAGTGAGCCTGCCCCTAGGATTTGCTGGAAGCTCATGGCATCGTTTGCAGCATGAGCCGACGCGGCAACTGTCATGACAATGCAGTGGCCGAAAGCTATTTTCAACTACTGAAGCGGGAGCGAATCAGGCGCAGGATCTACCTGGCCCGGGATGCCGCACGCAGCGATGTATTCGACTACATCGAAATGTTCTACAACCCCAAGCGCCGTCATGGTTCAAACGGGGGTATCTCTCCGGTAGAGTTTGAACGGCAGGAGGGACAATCTGGCTTGTAGGTGCCTACAAAACCCGGGGCGATTCATGGTGTAATATTGGCACATGTAATTTCATCCTAAAGCCAAAAGGACTGTGCGTCGTGCCCTCCACCACCCTTCAACTCCGTGCATCACTCGCAGCCCTTTTTCTTGCACTGTTGGTAGCCTGCAGCCCAGATTCGGAGGATGCCGGGGGTGCTGATAGTTCCGACTCGTATGTAGGCATCTTAGGCGGCTTCGCTTTAGGTGATTCTAAGGAGCGTGTTACCTCCCTGGAGGGTAATCCTCATGAGTCAAAGCCTGATGCTGAATACGAAACCTACACCTATTATTATCATCAAGGTGTTGCGGATCAATACGGAAATGTTAATTATGCTGTAGCTTCCGAGAATAATTCGTCTATTCAGGCGGATATCACATTCGTTGAGGCCAATGGGAAGAGTGAGGCTGTCCTTATCTGTGTGTCAGGTGATGATTTCGGTCCTGGAAAGCGGTTTTGGTACGCCAATATCTGGCTGGGTATGGATATCAAGACCTTTGAGGCTTTAACGCTTGACCCGCTGAATGTCGAATACAAGGATGGAGGAGCCCAGGCCATATACAGGTTTGCAAGTGGCGCTTCATTTTTTATCTATGACCGGACGGTCGGAATGATTTGTTTAGCCTCCCCGGTGAGTTTAACCTCAGGGTCAGTTTGACTTGCATTGTGTGAGTCAATGGCGCAACAACGGCGTTGCCATTAGGTAGTACGCGTCTGCGCTCCAAAATGCAAAAAGCCTCCGCCAGCAGTTCTGGCGGAGGCTTTTATCGGAATCTAAGGGTCAGGTCCACTTTCGTTGTGTCTGTCGATGGAGTAACAACGGCGTTGCCGTTAGGCGGTGCGCGTCACGCTGAAAATGCAAAAAGCCCCCGCCAGCAGTGCTGGCGGAGGCTTTCATCCAATAACCGGACGGAGCCGCTGGGCTCAGTAGTTGCCGATGTAATCGCGCTTGCCGATTTCCACCCCGTTGTGGCGCAGGATCGCGTAGCTGGTGGTCACGTGGAAGAAGAACTGCGGCAGGCCGTATTGCAGCAGGTACACGTTGCCCGGCAGCTTCTTTTTCTTCGGGGTGCCGGGGCGCAGCACGATTTCGAGCGATTGGCTGCCGTCGAACTGTTCGGCGCTGAAACTGTCCACGTGGGCCAGTGCCTTGGTGAGCAGTGCCTGCAGCTCGGCGAAGCCAGCTTCGGGGTTGTCCGGCCACGACGGCACCTCGGTATTGGTCAGGCCCGAGCTGATGCCCTTGGCGAAATCCACCGCGATCTGCACCTGGCGCACAAGCGGAAACATGTCCGGGAACAGGCGGCCCCCCTGCCGATCGGAGGGGGGCTTACGTTGAGGCCGCCAGGCTTCTTGCGGAATTGTTGGGTTTGGCGATTTTCAAGCTAAGTAAAAGAAACGATATGGCTGGAGTGATAAAAAGCAAGCAGGTAATGGTGGTTGATAGCCAGTTGACGGCCTCTCTCAATTCCATGGTATCAATGGTTGACAGGCCTTGCGAGGTTAGTTGTTGAAATAAAATCCAGAGCGGGAGTATGGAGAGTGAGACGAACATCGTCCTGCTGCTTCTGGTTTTGATTGTTTTCATTATCTTCCATGCGCCAATCAGTATTGGGAAATAGGTGCAGGCTGCAGTCATCGTGAGTGCAGCCTGGAGCGCATCAGAGTTGGCGATTGTTGACATGGTCTAATGCCCTGAATTGATTCGCACCGCTAAGCGGCTTCGGCTTCAATGGGTAAAAGTAAGATTTCCGGCCCTGACGGCCAAGCGTCAAGCAAGAACAGGGGTCAGAGTGGATTAAATAAGCTTCGGCTCGGGACTCTTCGGCACTGGCGCATCTTGAGTCTGCTCTCTGGGTCTTCCTGCTTTTCGTGGGGGCGCCGTCAAGAGGGCGGTCAGCACCGCCCTCTTGACCACCGTATTGCGGTGGCTGCCGGTCAGAAGTACGCGCGGATGCCGAAGGCCACGCCGCGGCCCGGTAGCGGGGCGTAGTCGCGCAGTAGCGAGGTGTGCGGGCGGGCTTGGCGATTGGTCAGGTTGCTGCCGTCCAGGAACAGCTCGTAGCTGTTGTCCGCCGAGTGCTCCCAGCGGTAGGCCAGATGCGCGTCGACCAGCGTGTAGCCGTTGCTGGGGGTTTCATTCTGCGCAACGTCGTTCTGGCGGCCATAGCGGATCGCGCCAACCGAGGCGCGCCAGCCGTCACGCGTCCAGCGCAGGTCGGTACCGAGGCGGGCGGGACTGATCCTTGGCAGGTGGCCGGCATTGGCCAGATCGACGCTGTAGTCATGGTGGTGACCGCCATGCGGCACGCGGATGTCACTGCGGCGGCTGCCGCTGCCGTCCAGCTCGGCCCTGACGTAGTCGCCGAATACGCGCAGGTCCCAGTCGCCGCTGTCATTGCGGGTCAGGTGCAATGTGGCTTCGGCCTCGGCGCCGATGAATGTGGCGTCATGCTGGGTCCACACGCGCACCGGCAGCGCCTGCTCGATCACGCCGGTATCGGCCAGGTAGATGAAGTCCTTGAACTGCGTCCGGTAGATCGAGGCGGAGACATCGATGCGGTCGCCATGGGCGTGCAGGCCCAGTTCCAGGTGCCGGCCGCGTTCGGTCTTCAGCGTCGCATCGCCGATTTCCAGCGAGCGGGTGGCGATGTGGGCACCGGCGGCATACAGCTCCTCGTTGGTGGGGGGAAAAAAAGGGGTCAGAGTGGATTAAACAAGCTTCGGCTCGGGACTCTTCGGCGTTGGCGCATCTTGAGTCTGCTCTCTGGGTCTTCCTGCTTTTCGTGGGGGCGCCATCAAGAGGGCGGTCAGCACCGCCCTCTTGACCACCGTATTGCGGTGGCTGCCGGTCAGAAGTACGCGCGGATGCCGAAGGCCACGCCGCGGCCCGGCAGCGGCGCGTAGTCGCGCAGCAGCGAGGTGTGCGGGCGGGCCTCGCGATCGGTCAGGTTGCTGCCGTCCAGGAACAGCTCGTAGCTGTTGTCCGCCGAGTGCTCCCAGCGGTAGGCCAGATGCGCGTCGACCAGCGTGTAGCCGTTGCTGGTGGTTTCATTCTGCGCAACGTCCTTCTGGCTGCCATAGCGGATCGCGCCAACCGAGGCGCGCCAGCCGTCACGCGCCCAGCGCAGGTCTACACCGAGGCGGGCGGGACTGATCCTTGGCAGGTGGCCGGCATTGGCCAGATCGACGCTGTAGTCATGGTGGTGACCGCCATGCGGCACGCGGATGTCACTGCGGCGGCTGCTGCTGCCGTCCAGCTCGGCCCTGACGTAGTCGCCGAATATGCGCAGGTCCCAGTCGCCGCTGTCATTGCGGGTCAGGTGCAACGTGGCTTCAGCCTCGGCGCCCATGAATGTGGCGTCATGCTGGGTCCATACGCGTACCGGCAGCGCCTGCTCGATCACGCCGGTATCGGCCAGGTAGATGAAGTCCTTGAACTGCGTCCGGTAGATTGAGGCGGAGACATCAATGCGGTCGCCATGCGCGTGCAGGCCCAGTTCCAGGTGCCGGCTGCGCTCGGTCTTCAGCGTCGCATCGCCGATTTCCAGCGAGCGGGTGGCGATGTGGGCACCGGCGGCGTACAGCTCCTCGTTGGTGGGCGCGCGTTCGGAGCTGCTCATGCCAAAGCGCAGGTCGAAATGGTCGTTGAGCGTCCAGATGCCGGCCGAGGACAGATTGGTAACGCCGAAATCGCGCTTGCCGTGGCCATCCTCCGGCGTCAGCCTGACCCGGTCATGGCGCCCGCCCAGTTCCAGTTTCAGCATGCCGAAGCGTTTTTCCTGCAGTACGAACAGCCCCAGGGTGTCGGTGCCGGTGTCCGGGACGAAGGCTTCCTCGCCTTGTGCGCCGAAATCGCTGCGGCCGAACTGCAGTCCGAATGCGCCCTCCCAGCCACCGAGCGGCTGCTGCACGGCCTCGATGCGGCCTTCCACGCCCTTGTTGGTGAAACGGGTGGACGGCAGGCCGGCTTCCAGCTCGGTGTGCTCGTAGTCGGTCCACGCCGCACGGGCGCCCAGGCTCTGCAGGAACGGCAGCGGGGAGTGGAGGCCGCCTTTCAGCCCCAGCCGGTTCTGCACCATGTCGATGCGGATGTCGTGCGCGACTTCGTCATCATGGCTGCTGGCGTGGTCGTGGCCATGATCGCCATGGTCATGGTCGTCCCCGGCATGTTCGTGCGCCCCGGCGGGAATGCCGTAATTGCTGCGGTAGGTGCCCACGGAGGCGCCGAGGAATCCGGATTCGCCCAGCCAGGTGGCTCCCACGCCACCGGCGCGGGTGCGTGTCGCGCTGTTGCCCAAGCGGCCGTGTGCGTCCGGTTCGTCGGCATGATCGTCGTGGTCGTCCGCCTGTAGCGCCGGACTCATCGCATGGCCGGGGATGCGGAAGTCGTCGCCATTGCGCACCAGTCCATCGACATGCAGCACCAGGTTGTCACCGCTGACGCCATCGAGCCGGAACATGCCGCTGCGCTCGTTGTTGACGCTGTTGCCGCGCAGCTCGGCGCGACCGCTGAGCGGACGCTCGGGCAGCACGCCGGCGATGCGGCCATCGACCACGTTCACCGCGCCGCCGATGGCGCCACTGCCGAACAGCAGGGTCGCCGGGCCTTTGAGCACCTCGATCTGGTCGGCGAGGAACGGCTCGATGCTGGTGGCGTGGTCGGCACTGACGGTGGAGGCATCCATGTTGCCGATGCCGTTGGCGACCACCGCCACGCGCGGGCCTTCCTGCCCGCGGATGACCGGCCGGCCGACGCCTGGGCCGAAATAGGTGGTCTGCACGCCGGGGGTGCGCGAGAGGGTGTCACCCAGGGTGGCGCCCTTGCGTGCATCGAGCTCCTCACCGGCCAATACGGCAACCGGCCGCGCCAGTGATTCGGCATCACCCTGCAACGGGGAAGCGGTGACCTTGATGCCGGAAAGCTCGGTCGCATGAGGGTGCGCTGTATCGCCACCGTCTGTTGCGTGGGCGAGTGGCAGGGCCAGTGCCAATGACAGAAACAGTGGATGACGGCTAAGGCGGGGGAGGGAACGGGTTGGGCGGTTCATGTTGTTACTTTGTATCACTCGTAGGGCACGAAGACGCCTCATGGCCATGAAATCGGCACAGCAGATGGGGCGGGCGATCATGTTATATTATTCCATAACGATTCGACGCCCTGCTGGAAGTCATGCCGCTGCGATCCAATTTCCGCCACTTCCTTGACCGCTTCGGTGCGCTGGGCTCGCTGCTGTGTGCCGTGCATTGCGCGGTTCTGCCGATGCTGCTGGCGGCCGCGCCGGCACTGGGACTGTCGTTCTGGCTGAGTGGTGAGGTCGAAGCCGTGATCGTGGTCTTTGTGACCCTGCTTGGCCTGTTCAGCCTGATCTTCGGCTATCGCCGGCACCGCGCCATGCAGGCGCTGGCGCTGCTGGTGCCGGGGCTGCTGCTGCTGTGGGCCGGGCTGTTGCATGCGGAGCTGCATCATTCGCTGATCCCGCACGCCATCGTGATGACGCTGGGCGGCATGCTCGTGGGTTTTGCGCATCTGCTGAATCTGCGCCTCAACCAGGGGCACGTGCACGACGCCAGCTGCGTACATTGAAAGGCGCGTGCTAGGCTCTGGACTCATGCGCGGGGCATCTGTTCCGGCCCCGTGAAACCCGTGCAGGCACGGGGAATCCGAAGGCTGACCAAGGAGATGACGACATGGGTAAAGGTGACCGCAAGACCGCCAAGGGCAAGCGTTTCAACGCCAGCTACGGCAATACGCGCAAGCACGCGTTGAGCAGGGTGGCCGTGGGTGCCGCCGCGCCGGTTGCCAAGAAGGCCGTCGTCAAGGCGCCGGCCAAGAAGAGTGTCGCCAAGAAGGCGGTGGCCAAGACGGCCTGATCCTGGCCGATACGGCAAACAGAAAGCGGCGCTTGCGCCGCTTTTTTGTGCCCGTCATGCCTGCATCGTGGACCCGGTGTTTTGGGTGATCTGCCAGAGTGGCGGCGGGATACAGGCGGCTTATCCGGCTATTGCCGCTTCCATCGCCATCTGCGGGCGTCTGTCGCATTTTTCCCGGAATCGTGCCGCCGCCGGCATGCTTTCCGGCACCCCCACAAGGAGATCACCATGCGTACGGCGCTTGTACTGTTTGCTTCACTTTCCGCACTGGGCCTGCCACTCGCGCATGCGCATGCGGCATCGGACGCTACGCTGGCGGCGGTGGTGGCCCAGCGCCTGCAGGGCGACCGCACCGGCGCGTGCATGGCGGTGGCGGTGGTGGAGCGGGATGCGATCGCGCGCTCGTTCCAGTGCGCGGACGAACGCGAGCTGGCGCGTGTCGGCGCGGACACCACCTTCGAGATCGGCTCGGTCAGCAAGACCATGACCGCCACGTTGCTGGCCGACTTGATCCGGCAGGGCAAAGGCACGCTGGACGATCCGCTTGCGGCCTGGCTGCCGGCCGGCACCCCGGTGCCGGACTATCGCGGCCAGCCGATCCTGCTGCGGCATGTGGTGACCCATACCTCCGGACTGCCGGCGCTGCCTTCGCGGATGGCCCCGGTGAACATGGAGGATCCGTATGCCGGGCTGGATGCCGCGACGTTGCTGGCGTCGCTGGCGGATGTGGAGCTGGCGGCGACGCCGGGCAGCCAGTTCGAATATTCCAACTACGCCTCCATGCTGCTGTCCTACGCGGTTGCGGCGCGGGCCGGCAGCGATCTGGAAAGCCTGCTGCAGCAGCGCCTGTTCCAGCCGCTGGGCATGACGCGGGCCCATATCAACCGGGTGCCGGAGGGCGTGCGCGCGGGGCAGGGGCATGCGCCGAACCGGCATGCGGTGCCGGCCTGGCACTTCGCCACCGATCTGGCCGGTGTCGGCGGCGTGCGTGCGACGCTGGATGACATGGTCCGCTATGTGCAGGGCAATCTGGGGCAGATCGATGCGGCGATCAGCCCGGCGCTGGCGATGACGCATGTGCAGGTATCGGAGCAGCCGGCGATGGGCATGAACTGGATGCGCGTGCCGGTGAAGGGTCGCACCGTGTTGATGCACGAAGGCGGTACGGGCGGCTTCTCCTCCTTTGTCGCGGTGGATATCGAGCAGCAGCGGGGCGTGGTGATCCTGTCCGATACCACCTGGAACTCGATCAGCAGCCTTGGCAGCCTGGGATTGCATCTGGTCGATACCGGCTTCCCGCTGGGCAAGCCGCGGCGGGAAACGGCGCCCGAACCGGCGCTGCTCGATGCGCTGGCCGGCGAGTACCAGTTGCAGGGGGCGATGAAGATGACGCTGCGCCCACGCGATGGCCGCCTGTACGTCCAGCCCGAAGGGCAGGTCGAGCAGGTGATGGGTTACGACGATGCCGGCGATTTCTATCCGCTGGCGCTGGATGCGGTGTTGCGGCCGCAGCGCAGGAGTGATGGCAGCTATGGCTTCATCTGGTCACAGATGGGCGCGCAGATACCGGCAGCGCGGATCGATATGCAGCGGACACCGGCGCCACAGCTTTCGTCTGAAGCACTGGGAGCGTACGCCGGCAGCTATCCGCTGATGCCCGCGTTTGCGCTGACGGTACGCGAGCATGAGGGGCGCCTGCATGCACAGGCCAGCGGGCAGGGGGAGTTCGCTCTGGATGTGGTGGCGCCGGACCGGTTTGAAGCGCCGGCGTACGGTATCGAGATCGTCTTCCTGCGTGATGGCGACGGACGTGTGCAATCACTGGAACTGCATCAGGGGGGACAGGTGCTGCGGGGCAAGCGGGAATGAACAGTGCAGTGGTGTGTGAGGCGGGAGCTTCGGGCGCGTGCCGGCAGGTGGATACGCTGCGCGGCAGCGTGCGGACAGGGGCTGCCCGGTGACGGTGGATACAGGCTATTCGCTGCAGCAGGCCTTGCCGGCCGATGTGCTGGCCGGCGGCAACGCGGCATGGAGCCGCTATCGCCAATATCCGGTATTCAGTTGGCCCTGGCTCAAGGGCCGCAGCCTGTTGTTCATCGGCGTGATTGCGCCCTTGGCACTGCTGGCGGGCGTGGTTGCCACCGTCAACCTGCGCGATTACGGCGCCGGCCTGCTGATGTTCGCGCTGCAGTTCGCCGCCTTCACGCTGATGGCCACCACCGGGCCGGCGCTTGCCACCTGGGTGCGGCACCGCCGCAGGCAGGAGGCGCATGAGCGGCGTTGGGTGGTGGTCGCGGTGCTGCTGGGAATCATGGTGAGCTTTGTCGTGGATTACTCGGCCTCGGCGAAGGTTGTCGAGCTGGTGGAGCTGCAGGCGGGTATCGCCAAGCCGTCACGCAGCCCGGAGGTCGGGCCGCTGGCGCAACGGGTGGCGCTGGCGGCCAATCTCGGCCTTCTGCTGCTGGTCTATGGCCTGTTCGGTGGCGGCATGGCGTTGCGCGCCTATTTCAGCGAGCGCAGCCGCTGGATCGCGCACCGGCAACGGCTGGAGCTGGACGCGGCGCGCATGCAGGCGCGTGATGCCGATCTGCGGCTGGGCGTGCTGCAGGCCCAGGTGGAGCCGCACTTCCTGTTCAACACGCTGGCCTCGGTGCGTGCGCTGGTACGCCAGGAGCCGGCGCAGGCGGAGGCCACACTGGATGCGCTGAGCGACTTCCTCCGCGCCACCATTCCGCGCCTGCGTGAAGGTGAAGCGGCCCTGCACTCGACCCTTGGCCAGCAACTGGACATCTGCACCGCCTATCTGGCGCTGATGCAGGTGCGCATGGGCGGGCGCCTGCACTACGGCGTGCAGTGCGACCAACGACTGCGGGAGCGGTCCTTCCCGCCGGCGCTGCTGATCACACTGGTGGAAAACGCGATCAAGCATGGCATCGAGCCCCGGCCCGGGGACGGGCACGTGGAGATCCTGGTGGCGCGGCTCGACGGACGCCTGCAGGTGCAGGTGAGCGACGACGGTGCGGGGCTGAAGCCCGGCCCGGTTGCAGGACTGGGGCTGCACAATGTGCGCGCACAGCTGGCGCAGCGCTACGGTGAGCGCGCCTGCCTGCGCCTGCGTTCCCGCCCCGGGAGCGGGGTGATTGCCGAAGTCGAGGTGCCATGGGAGCCGGAAGCATGAACCAGGAAGTGACGCGGCCGACCACCGGACTGATCGCCGAGGACGAGGCACCGCAGCGGCGTGCGCTGCATGAACTGTTGCGCCAGCTGTGGCCGGATCTGCAACTGGTGGCGGTATGCGAGGACGGGGTGGCGGCACTGGAGGCGGTGGAGCGTTGTGGCCCGGATATCGCCTTTCTGGATATCCGCATGCCGGGTGTCGGCGGGCTGGACGTGGCCCGCGCGGTGGTCGCGCAGGGCGGGCTGGTGGTGTTCATCACCGCGCATGACGACCATGCCGTTTCCGCGTTCGAGACCGGCGCCATCGATTACCTGCTCAAACCGCTGCAACCGCTACGGCTGGAGCGGGCCGTGGCACGTCTGCAACAGCGGCTGGCACTGGCGCGGCAGCCGGACGTGCAGTCGCTGATCGATGAGCTGGAGACCCGCCTGCGGCCGGCGGCCGAGCACCGGGTGCGCTGGATCAGCGCCAGCATCGGCGACAGTGTCAGCATGATCGGTATCGACGAGGTGCTCTATTTCCAGGCGCAGGACAAATACCTGCGGGTGGTTACCGCCACGACCGAAGCGCTGATCCGCACCCCGCTCAAAGAGCTGTTGGCCGGGCTGGACCCGGACCAGTTCTGGCAGGTGCATCGCGGGGTGGCGGTGCGGGTGTCGGCGGTCGCGCGGGTGCGGCGTGACGAGCTGGGGCGGCTGTCGATCCTCCTGAAACAGCGTCCGGAGACGCTGCCGGTCAGTGCCACCTTCGCCCATCGCTTCCGCGGTATGTAGCTGCTACATGGCGGTGTTTCTCAACGCGTGCGCAGCGCTTCCTGCAATATCTGCGGGTCGCCGTCGTTGGGACGGGCGGGGATGCCGATCAGCCGGGTAAGCAGCGGATACACATCGACATTGTCGAAGCTGCCCAGCTGCCGGCCACGGGCGAAGGCCGGGCCGCGGCCAATGAAGATGGCCTGCATCGAGGGCAGGGCGGGATCGTAGCCGTGCGAGCCCCGGTCACCGGGGGTGCGTTGGGCGATCAGCTGGCGCGGCATCGCATCCCAGCCTTCGCGCATCTGGCAGACGATGGGCGGGATGCGCGGATGGCTGCCGTAATGCCACTGCGCTGGCAGCTGTGCCTTGTTCCAGCACTGGTAATGCTCATGCTCGCCGAGCAGCGCCTGTTCGGCTTCGGCGACCTTGCCCGCAAGCGGGCGGAAACCCACCGACTGCCCGATGGTGACCAGCGTGGCGATATCCGCTGCCACCATGTCCTCGGTGGCGACGACATGGCCGTCACTGACCGTTGCCATGCCATGGTCGGAGACGATGACGATGTTGGTGCGCTCGAGCAGGCCATCGCGCGCCATGTTGTCGACCAGCTGGCCGATGGCGGCATCGACCTCGCGCAGTGCGGCCGCGTATTGCGGTGAGTCAGGGCCATGGTTGTGTCCGGCCTGGTCGACCTGTTCCATGTAACCGGCGACGAAGCGTGGGATGACACCGTCCGGTGCGCCCTGCAGCCACGCCAGTACCTGCTGCATGCGTTCGGGCAGGGACACGCTTTCGTCATATGGCCGCCATTGATTGGCGTACAGCCCGTGGATCGGCGCTTCGCTGCCCGGCCAGGACCACGAGGCGCTCTTCAGTCCGGCCTTGCGCACGCTGATCCACAGCGGTTCGCCACCCTCCCACCAGGCCGGATTCTGCACGGCAGCGGGATCGTTCAGGCGGAAGTTCCCCAGCTCATCGGAACTCATCGCGTTGTGCACCAGCCCGTGACGGTCCGGGCGCAGGCCGGTGACCAGCGTGTAGTGGTTGGGGAAGGTCAGCGACGGATAGGACGGGCGCATGCCGATTGAGTGCACGCCTTCGCTCGCCAAACGGAACAGCGTGGGCGTGGTGTCGCGGTCGAGCTTGTCGGCGCGCAGTCCGTCGATGGACAGCAGCAACACGGTCGACGGAATTTCCGGAGCGGAGGCGGAACGGGGGGCGGAGGCGCAGGCGGCCAGCAGGGCACACGCCAGCGCGGCAGCGGCAAGACGGATCGGAATCATCGCTACATGATACGGACGCGCGATGACCGGACAAATACACCTTTGGCCGGAGACTCAGGCAAACAGATCGGCTCCTCGGTTTCCGGCCGCGTCGATGCCTTCCAGCCGCAGCAATGCGGCCTTGGTCGGCAGGCCGCCGCCGAAACCGGTCAGCGTGCCGTTGTGGCCGATCACCCGGTGGCAGGGCAGCACCAGTGGCAGCGGGTTGCGGCCATTGGCGGCGCCGACTGCGCGGGTTGCAGTGGGCCGGCCGATGCGCTCGGCCAGTTGCCGGTAGCTCCAGGTCGTGCCGAATGGAATCTGCGCCAGCGTGTGCCAAACCAGCAGCTGGAAGTCGGTGCCGACCGGTGCCAGCGTCAGCTCGAACTGGCGGCGCTGCCCGTGCAGATATTCCAGCAGCTGCCGCCGTGGTTCGGCCACCGCATCCGGATCGTGCTGCCAGTGCTCGCGGCCGCGGGCGTCGTGGCGGTTGCTGGCAAACAGGATGTGGCGCACGCCCTGGTCGTCGGCGGCCACGGTGAGCAGGCCGATCGGGCTGTCGAAACGGTCGTAGTACAGGGGGCTCATGACGGGTTCTCCGGCGTGTCGACGGATGTGGAAGATGGGGGGCTTTCGGCGGTGGCGGCCAGATGCCACAGGTGCAGCACGGCATAGGCGCGCCAGGGGCGCCACGGTTGCGAGCGGGCTTCGGTGGCGCGTTCGCCCAGACGCTGGCCTTCGCCGAGTACCTGTTGCAGGACGAGGTCGCCGGCAGGGAACGCATCGGGCAGGCCCAGCGCACGCAACGCCATGTAGTGCGCGGTCCACGCGCCGATGCCGGGCAGGGCGGTGGCCTGCTGGACGAAGTGCTCCAGCGTCTGCGCGCGACTGAACTGCAGCCGGCCCTCGACACAGGCACGGGCCAGGGCGCGTACGGTCGCGGCGCGGGTATGCGGCAGGCCGATGGACTCCAGCGGTGCATCGACCAGATCGGCGGGTAACGGGAACTGGCGGTCCAGGCCCCCGGGCAGGCCGTCGAGATGGCCGCCGAACCGCTCCACCAGCCGCCGTGCCAGCGTCGTGGCCGCCGCCACGCTGACCTGCTGGCCGAGCACCGCGCGCACCGCAACCTCGAATCCGTCCCAGCCGCCGGGCACGCGCAGGCCGGGGCGTTCGGCGATACCGCGCGCCAGCAACGGGTCGCGCATCAGGCAGGCGTGCACCGCGTCCAGATTGGCGTCCAGGTCGAAGATCCGCCGTACCCGCGCGACGATGGCGGGAATCGCGCGCGGATCGCTGGCACCCAGTTGCAGTCGCAGCTCGTGGCGTCCGGGAGCGGCGCTGATCCGGATCAGGCTGGCGTGGCCGTCGTGGACGATCACCCGGCGGTAGCTGTCCGCATCGATCTGCTCGATACCGGGGATGGCGCGTTTGCGCAGGAAGGCCAGCATTGCGGCGAAATCCAGCGGTGGTCGGTACGCCAGCCGCAGTACCGGTTCACCTCCGGCGACGCCTGCCTGCTGCCGCCGCAGGGCACTGGGCGGCATGCCGCAGCCGCTGCGGAAGGCGCTGTTGAAGCGGCGCAGGCTGTTGAAACCGGCCGCCAGTGCTACCTGGGTGACCGGCAGCGTGGTTTCGGTCAGCAGCTGCTTGGCCAGCAGGATGCGCCGGGTGGCGTGCAGCTGCGCGGGCGTGGCGCCGAGGCGGGCGACGAACAGCCGCTGCAGCTGGCGCGGGCTCAGGTGCAGCGCCTGGGCCAGCGCGCTGACCGGACGGTCCTGCAGGATGCCTTCGCCGAGCAGGGCAAGGGCGTGGTTCAGGGTGCGGTCCTGCAGCAGGCAGGCGTCATCGGGCGAGAGCTCGGGCCGGCAGCGCAGGCAGGGCCGATAGCCGTCCGCGGCCGCCGCGGCGGCACTGGGGTAATAGCTCACATTGTCCTTGCGCGGAACCGGCGCCGGGCATACCGGCCGGCAGTAGATGCCGGTGCTGCGTACGGCGGTGAAGAACAGCCCGTCAAAGCGCGCGTCACGGGACAGGCGCGCCTGTTCACATTGATCATGGCTGGGCAGGGCGGGGCTGTGCATGGCGCCAGTCTAGAACGGCACCGGGGCCGGCACTGGTCATTTCCGGACAGCAATGTTCATGACGGATCGTTGTTTAGGCCCGATTGCAGTGGCGCCGTCATTGCGTTCTAGACTATTCACACTTTCCGGCGCCTGTTGCGCCGTAACACGGATTCGATTGCTCTCCATGTTGCCCAGATTCTGGTGGTCGCCGTTGTTGTGTGTCGGGCTGCTGGCCTGCAATCCACAGGAACAGGACAGGAAAACCGTGGCCGAACCGACCGTGGCACAGGCCGCAGACGGGGACCACATGGTGTCGATCAATGTCACCGATGTGCCGCGGCCGGCGCCGGTGGCGGTACCGGCCAAGGACCGTGACTGGCCGGAGGTGGTGCTGGAGAGCGGCCAGGCCTGGATCAGCTGCGACACCGACTATGGCGGCGAGGCCGGCGACGGCATCGCGCTGGAGGCACTGGACCGCAGCACCATCGAGGCCGCATTGGCGCCCTGCACCGAGCGTGGCCTGCTGCGGTTGCGCTATGCCGGCAAGATCAATCCGTCCTTCGCCGCGCTGATGACGCGGCTGGCGATCGTGGCCGATGCGATGGATATCGACCGGCGCATCCTGGATCTGGATTCCAGCGGCGGCCAGGTGGAAGCGGCGATCGTCGCCGGTGACAGCATCGGTGAGTCCGGCTGGACGGTCTGGGTGCGGGAAGGCTCGATCTGCCACAGCGCCTGCGTGTTCGTGCTGGCCGCCGGCGACAACCGCCTGATCTCCGGGCAGGTCGGCATCCACCGGATGATGCGCATCAGTTCCACCGCCACCTCGCGCGCGGAGTTGAACAAGGAGCTGCAGGAGGTCTACGACAACGTGAAGGACTACCTGCAGCGCAATGGCGTGGCGGTGGGCGTGGCCGACCTGATGATGACCGTGCCCAATCGCAGCGTGCGCCTGCTCAGCACCGGGGAGCTCAAGCAGTTCGGGCTCGATGGCACCAATGCGGTGCAGGATGATCTGGAGCGGATCAAGCAGATGCGCAAGTGCGGCGATGATTTCGTCCGCCGCAAGGATGCCTTCCTGCTCGCCTTCGATCGCGACTGCAAGGCCGAGGGTGCCGATCTGGAAGCGGTGAACGCCTGCGGCCAGGCGCTGAAGGAGCGTTTCGGATTCCCTGACGAGACCTGCCCGGACGAGAGCCCGCTGTCGGAGATCGACACCGCGCTGCTGACCTTGCCACCGCTGCCGGCCGAGACCGCGACGACGGGTGATCGGCCCGCTCCGGTGGCGGCGACGATCCGCTGAGCCTGCCACTTGCGGCACACGATAGGGAGCGGGGCATGCGGCGCAGCAGCCGGTTGATGGTTTTTTTCCTGGGTCTGCAGGCCGGCCTTGTGGCCGCGCAGACCGCACCCCCGACCACGGCGCAGCTGCCACCCGCGCCGACGTCCGCGCAACAGGTGCGGAAGGACCGGCAGGACGCGGATATGTCCCGCGCCGCGCAGCAGGTGGTGCAGCTGCTGGATCGCGGCGATGCCGGACAGGTGTGGGACGGTGCCTCGGTGGTGGCGCACAAGGCGGCCGGTCGCGCGCTGTTCATTGAAACGGTGCGGGCGGAACGCGACCGGCTGGGACCGCTGCTGTCACGCGGACAGCCCTCGATCACCCGGGTGCAGTACCCCGCCGGCGCACAGGTGCCGGAAGGGCTCTACATCAACGTCAGCCTGCCCACCCGCTTCAGCAACAGCGCCCAGCCGGTGCGCGAACTGGTGTCGTTCCGGCTGGATGAGGATCAGGTCTGGCGGGTTTCCGGCTACAGCATCCGGACCACCGGCAACTGATCTTGCCGAGTCGGGGCATGTGCCGGCAGCGCCCGACGGGCGTGTGTGGCAGGTGGAAGATTGCCAGCGGAATCCACGCTGGCTGATCCAGATCAAGGCCTGTCGCAGGCTGCGCACCTACGCTGCGTGCTCTGTCCGTTGGCGGGAAAGTGCAATGCAGAACGTGGATGTACTGGTGGTGGGCGCGGGCCCGGCGGGGCTGTGCCTGACCCGTGGCCTGGCCGACAGCGGGCTGTCCGTGGCGCTGGTGGAGCAGCAGCCTGCCAGCGCGTTGGCGGTACCGGGCTTCGATGGCCGTGAAATCGCGCTGACCCATTCGTCACGGCGGATCCTGCAGTCCCTGGGTATCTGGCAGCGGATCGACGCTGCCGCGGTGTCGCCACTGCGCAGTGCGCGGGTGATGAACGGAACCTCGCCGTTTGCTCTGGGCTTTTCCGCCGAGCGCGAGCAGGTGGAGGAGCTGGGCTGGCTGCTGCCCAACCATCTGATCCGGCGGGCGGCATGGGAGGCGATACAGGGCCAGCCCGGGGTGGAGCTGATCGACGGCACCTCGGTCACCGCCATCGTGCCCGGCAGCGACGCCAACACGGTGACCTTGGCCGATGGCCGGCAACTGGCCGCGCGGCTGGTGGTCGCCGCCGACAGCCGCTTCTCGGCGACCCGGCGGATGATGGGCATCGGCGCGCAGATGCGGGATTTCGGCAAGTCGATGCTGGTGTGCCGGCTGCAGTGCGAGCGGCCGCACCACCACGAGGCATGGGAGTGGTTCGGCTACGAGCGCACGCTGGCGATGCTGCCGCTGCCTGAAAACCAGGCGTCCGCGGTCATCACCCTGCCACCGGCGAAGATCCAGGCGTTGATGGCGATGGACGAGGCGCAGTTCGGGCAGGCGGTGACCGGTTTCTTCGAACAGCGGCTGGGGCAGATGCAGCTGTGCAGTACGCGCCATGTGTATCCGCTGGTCGGCGTCTATGCCAGGCGCTTCGTCGGCCCGCGCTATGCGCTGGTCGGTGATGCGGCGGTCGGCATGCACCCGGTGACTGCGCATGGCTTCAACCTCGGCCTGCACAGCGCGCACCGCCTGGCGCAGCAGCTGCAGCGGGCGCTGGCCAGTGGTGGCGACATCGGCGCAGCGCGGCTGCTGGAGGCCTATGAGCGCGGCCACCGGCTGGCATCACGGCCGCTGTACGAGGCGACCAACGCCATCGTCACGCTCTACAACGACAGCCGGCGGCCGGCGCGACTGTTGCGCGGTGCGGCGTTGCGTGCCGCGCACGGGATGGTTCCGTTCAGGAAGTTGATCGCCGCCCACCTGACCCAGCGCGGGAGCTAGAAACGGGTTGGGACGCGCGGGCAACGGGCAAGAACCACAGCCACTGCCACAGTTTCAGCAGTAGCCCCGCCATTGCGGCTGTGCCGGCATCGGCCGCTCCCGTTCCTCGCTTCCTGCCTCCGGCTTCAAAGCACCCGGATCAGGACCTCGCCCAGCTGTACCTGCTGGCCTGCGCGGATCTTGCAGGCCTTGCGCAGTTCGACCACGCCATCGACCTGCACATGGCCCTCGCCGATGATCATCTTGGCCTCGCCACCGCTGGCGACCAGGTCGGTCAGTTTCAGCAGTTGCTTGAGCTCGACGTAGTCGCGGTCAAGTTCGAAATCGATGGTCTGCATGGCGTTCACGATAAAAAGCGGGGCATATTGTGCGCTACCTGCGGGGCGTGGTGGGGGCCGAGTGCCTGCGCCAGCTGAACGGGGATGGGCGAACCCGCGACAGCACGGGGGGTTTGGGCGCACAATATGCGTCTTTTCGCCCGCCCGTTCGCGGCGGTGCCCCCGGAGTTACCCATGTCCCAAGAATCCCCCGCACCGCTGCTGTTCGCAGATCTCGGTCTTTCCGAGCCTGTGATGAAGGCGGTAGCCGACGTCGGCTACGAGACGCCGTCCCCGATCCAGGCCGCCACCATTCCGGCGATGCTGGAAGGCCGTGACGTGCTTGGCCAGGCGCAGACCGGTACCGGCAAGACCGGTGCTTTCGCGCTGCCGGTGCTGTCCAATATCGACCTGTCCGCCACCAAGCCGCAAGTGCTGGTGCTGGCACCGACCCGCGAACTGGCCATCCAGGTGGCCGAGGCGTTCCAGAGCTATTCGGTGGCCATGCCCGGCTTCCGCGTGCTGCCCGTGTACGGCGGCCAGCCGTACGGCCAGCAGCTGTCGGCGCTGCGACGCGGTGTGCATGTGGTGGTCGGTACCCCCGGCCGCGTGATCGACCATCTGGATCGCGGCACGCTGGACCTGTCCGAGCTTAAGACGCTGGTGCTGGACGAAGCCGACGAGATGCTGCGCATGGGCTTCATCGACGATGTCGAAGCCGTGCTCAAGAAGCTGCCCGAGCAGCGCCAGGTAGCCCTGTTCTCGGCCACCATGCCGTCGGCCATCCGCCGCATCGCGCAGACCTACCTGCACGACCCGGTGGAAGTGACCATCGCCTCCAAGACCACCACCTCGGCCAATATCCGCCAGCGTTACTGGTGGGTGGCGGGCATGCACAAGCTCGATGCACTGACCCGCATCCTGGAGGTGGAAGAGTTCGACGCGATGATCATCTTCGCGCGCACCAAGGCCGGCACCGAGGAACTGGCCGAGAAGCTGCAGGCGCGTGGCATGGCCGCGGCCGCGATCAACGGCGACATGCAGCAGGCCCAGCGCGAGCGCACCATCCAGCAGCTGAAGGAAAGCAAGCTCGATATCCTCGTCGCCACCGACGTGGCCGCGCGTGGACTGGACGTGGAGCGCATCAGCCACGTGCTGAACTACGACATCCCGTACGACACCGAAAGCTACGTGCACCGCATCGGTCGTACCGGCCGTGCCGGTCGCAGCGGCGAGGCGATCCTGTTCGTCACCCCGCGCGAGAAGGGCATGCTGCGTTCGATCGAGCGCGCCACCCGCCAGCCGATCGAAGAGATGCAGCTGCCGAGCGTGGATGCGGTCAACGACCACCGCGTCAGCAAGTTCCTGGAGCGCATCAGCCAGGCGATGGCGTCGGGCGACACCGATTTCTACCGTGATCTGGTGCAGCGCTATGAGAGCGAGAACAACGTGCCGGCGATCGACATCGCCGCCGCGCTGGCCAAGCTGCTGCAGGGCGATGCCCCGTTCCTGCTGGCGCCGCCGGTGCGTGAGCGCCGTGAGCCGGTTGCCGGCCGCAACGAGCGTCCCGCCCGCGACGGCGGCTTCCCGCGTCGTGACGAGCGTGGCGAGCGTCCGGCCCGTTTCGAGCGTGCTCCGCGTGGCGAAGGCGATTTCGAGCCGCGCCCGCGCCGCGAGATGCCGCCGCGCAGCGCGCCGGAGTTCGGCATGGAGACCTACCGCATCGAGGTGGGGCACATGCATGGGGTGAAGCCGGCCAACATCGTCGGAGCCATCGCCAACGAGGCCGGGCTGGAAAGCCGTTACATCGGCCGCATCGATATCCACGACGGCCACTCGGTACTGGATCTGCCGGCCGACATGCCCAACGACGTGCTGCAGCACCTGAAGAAGGTGTGGGTGTCCGGCCAGCAGCTGCAGATGCGCAGGGTCGAGGCGGGCGAAGAGCTGGGTGACAGTGCGGCCCCGGCCTCCCGGCCGCGCTTCAACAAGGGCCCGCGGCCGGCCGGGCGTCCCGGTGGTCCGCGTCGTGAAGGCTTCAAGCCACGTGGTCCGCGCAACGGCTGATCGATCCGCAGACACCCCGCAGCCCCGGTCTTCCGGGGCTGTTGCGTTTACGTTGACGGGATAGTGGCAGGCAGGCCTGCACGATGGCCGTGTCCGCGCATGCGTCAGATCGCCCGGTTCCTGCGATAATCGGCCCGCGCATGCGGAGTTGTGCGAGAGGAAGATGATGGCAGGTGCCCGGAATGCAGCTGGCTGGCGACAGGGGATGGCGTGGACAGCCATGCTGCTGGCGCTTCTGTGCACGACCGCAAGTGTGCTGGCCAAGCAGTCGCCGGTGCATCTGGACCGTGATTACCTGCTGGTCGGCGCGGCCGGCAGTGATCCTGCTCCGGAGCGGGCCTGCTCCGCGGAAGCACGCGCGCGATTCAGCAACAGCATCGAGATTCCGCCGCCGACGGGCGGCTGGCCCGGTACACCGCAGGCGGTGGAAGTATTCAACGTGTTTGCCGGCGAGGTGATGATCTCGCATCGCAACCGCCAGGTTTGCGGCCACATGCAGGATGCGCGCACCCGTGATTCACGGTTCAGAGCGGGCGTGGGCATGGTGATGGTGCCGGTCAAAGGCGATGTCGAGCCCATCCGCGTGGCCTGGGAGCGGCAGCTCAAGGCGCACTGGATACCGACCGTGCGGCTGGGCGCACCCAGCCCGATGCAGCAGATCGATACCCAGCGGCTGCTGCTCCGTACCGCTTGTATCGCCATTGCGCTGGCGTTGGCGCTGTCGGCGCTGATGGGTTTCATCACCACCCGCGACCGTGATTTCCTCGTCTACACCGTGGCTACCGCATTGCTGGTGATCTGGCAGGCAGTGCTCAGCGGATTGAGTGGCTATCCGCGCCCATGGTTGCCGGTAACCGGCTTTGCCCACTGGTGGCTGGTGTCCACATCGATGCTGAGCATCGTGGTGATGGGCTGGGTGCTGTGGCGCATGTGTGGGGGATTGCGGATCTGGCCGGGCTCACGGCTGTGGGTACGGGGACTGGCGCAGCTGACGCTGGTGCTGGTGCTGCTCACGCCATTGTTGCCCTGGGCGGTGTTGACCTGGTTGGCGGGGACGCTGGATCCGCTATTCGCGCTGGTCTGCGTGCTGGTGCTGGTCGCCGGCGTGGTGTCGCTGCGCCGCGGTGACCGCCGGGCGGTGGAGGGCATCGCCGCGGTGGTGCCGCTGTTGCTGATGGCGCTGATGGGCCTGTTTGGCAGCAGCGATCTGATGCGGTTCCGGGTCGAGGCGGTGCAGCTGTCGGTGACCTGGTTCCTGATGATGTATGCCTACGGCGTCAACCGCAGCCTCGGCCAGTTGCGGCAGCAGCGCGACGAGATGCGCCACCTGGCCGACACCGACACCTTGACCGGACTGCCGAACCGGCGCGCCGGCCTGCGCCAGCTCGAGCACTACATCACCGCCGCCAGGGCCACGAGGCAGCCGTTGTCGATCGGCTTCATCGATATCGACCTGTTCAAGCAGATCAACGACCGTTACGGCCACGATGTCGGCGACGAGGTGCTGGTGCTGGTGGCCAGGGTGCTGGCCAGTGGCGTACGCGGCAAGTTCGATGTGATCCGCATGGGCGGCGAAGAATTCCTGCTGCTGCTTCCGGGCTGCGGCGCCGACATCGCCTTGCCGCGGATGGAAAATCTGCGCGAGAAGATCACCTTCAAGGCGCAGGAGCTGCGCCATGAGGGGCTGCAGGTCACCGCCAGTATTGGTCTGGCGGAATTGCAGGACAGCGATGATGGCGTGGCCGCCCTGCTGCGCCGCGCCGATATCGCGATGTACCGGGCCAAGCGCGGCGGCCGTAACCGGGTGGTCGATGCGCGTACCGAGCTGGATGTGGCCTGAGCCGCGCTGTTCGGTGGTGTGGCAATGGCGGATAATCCGCCAATGACAATCCGAATCAACAAGCACATCGCCGAAACCGGCTTCTGTTCGCGCCGCGAGGCCGACCGCCTGCTGGCTGCGCGCCGCGTGACCGTCAACGGCGTCGTCGCCGGCACCGGCGCGGTGGTAGGCGAGGGTGACCAGGTACTGGTCGATGGCCAGCCGCTGCGTGCCCGTACCGTGCACAAGAGCACCGGCCGCCGCCATGTCTATATCGCGCTGAACAAGCCGGTCGGCATCACCTGCACCACCGATACCGAGGTCAACGGCAACATCGTTGACCACGTTGGCCACGAACAGCGCATCTTTCCGATCGGCCGTCTGGACAAGGATTCCGAAGGCCTGATCCTGATGACCAGCAACGGCGATATCGTCAACAGGATCCTGCGCGCCGAGAACGGCCACCAGAAGGAATACCTGGTCGCGGTCAACAAGCCGGTCACCGATGAATTCCTGCGTGGCATGGCCCGCGGCGTGCGCATCCACAACCAGATGACCTTGCCGTGCCGGACCTCGCGCATTGCCAAGTTCGGTTTCCGCATCATCCTGGAGCAGGGCCTGAACCGGCAGATCCGGCTGATGGCCGCCGAGTTCGGCTACCGCGTCACCCAGCTGCGCCGCGTGCGCATCGACAACATCAAGCTCGGCGTGCTCAAGCCCGGCCAGTGGCGCAACCTCACCGAGCAGGAGCTGCGTGGCCTGCTGCCGCAGCAGACCGACTGGTGACGTATGACCGGCTTGCCGCGGCCTTCGCGCGGTAAAGCTAGACTCTTGCGCGTTGCCTTGGCCTGCGCAGGACGGGAAACTCCGCATGATCAAACCGCCACTTCCCGCCAACGAAGCCGAGCGTCTGGCGGCGTTGCAGCGCTACCGGATCCTGGACACCGCCCGCGAGCAGGAATTCGAAGACCTGGTCAGCATCGCCCGCACGCTGTGCGGCACGTCGATGGGGGCGGTGACATTGATCGACCGCGACCGCCAGTGGTTCAAGTCGCTGCAGGGGCTGGAGGGCGAGCAGACCGCGCGTGATGACGCCTTCTGCGCCCATGCCATCCTGCAGCCCGGGCAGTTGACCGTGGTTCCGGATGCGCGCCTTGATGCGCGCTTCTGCGGCAACCCGGCGGTGGTCGGGGGTCCCAACATCCGCTTCTACGCCGGCGCGCCGCTGCTGAGCAGTGAAGGCCATCCGCTGGGCACCCTGTGCGTGTTCGATGCGCTGCCCGCGCACCTGGGCACGCCGCAGGCCGAGGCCCTGCGTGCGCTGGCGCGGCAGGTCAGCCGGATGATGGAAATGCGCCTGCTGCGGCTGCAGATCGATCATCACCAGCAGGAGCAGGACTGGTACGAAGCGCGGCTGGCCGAGTACTACCGGCAGCTGGAGCAGACCAACCTGGAGCTGTCCGAACAGACCCGCACCGATCCGCTGACCGGTCTGCCGAACCGCCGCGCACTGGCCGCGGCCATGTCGGCCTTGATCGAATCTCCCGGCGAGGGGGCGCCGGCGGTGGCCATCGTCGATATCGACCATTTCAAAATGGTCAACGACATCCACGGCCACGGCGAGGGTGACCGGGTGCTGACCGAATTAGCGGATGTGCTGCGTGCGCAGTTTTCCGGACGCGGCATGGCGGCGCGGTTCGGTGGCGAGGAGTTCGTGATCCTGATGCCGGACACGCCGCTGCAACAGGCCCAGCTGCAATGCGAATACCTGCGCGAAGCGGTGCGGCTGCTGCCGATCGGTCTGCCGGTGTCGGTCAGCATCGGGCTGGCCGTGCACCGTGACGGGGAAACCCCAAGTGACACCCTGCGCCGTGCCGATGTCGCGCTGTACCAGGCCAAGGCGCAGGGCCGCGACCGGGTGGTGGTCGCCGATTGAGACCGCGCCAGTCGCCCGGACTCAGCGGGTCGCGGCTGCCGGTCGCCAGCGGTTGAGCAGCGGGTGCAGGAACACGCCGCCGAGGATGATCGCCACACCCAGATAGAACTGGCCCGACAGCTCGTGCTGCTCGCCCAGGAACAGCATCGCCAGCACGATCGCGTAGACGGGTTCCAGATTGGTCACCAGCTGCACCGTGTAGGCACTCAGGTGGCGCAGCGCGACCAGCGCCAGGGCGAACGGCAGCAGCGTGCACAGCCCGGACAGGGCCAGCAGCAGTACGCCGTCATGCAGGTCCGGCATCACCAGCAGGTCGCTGGCCAGCGCCGGCAGCAGGAACGGCAGCAGTGGCGCCAGCAGGGTCAGGGTCAGGGTGCCGGCACCCAGCTCCAGTGCGGTCACGGTCAGCGGATCGGCATGGCCGACCATGCGCTTGTTGAACGAGCCGAAGATCGCCACCAGCAGCGCCGACAGCGCGCCCACCGCCACGCCCAGGCGCATGCCATCGGGCACGCCGCCGACCACCAGCGCCACGCCCGGCAGCACCACCACGCCCAGCGCCAGTTCGCGCAGCTGGAACGGGCGACGCGCGATCCACGGCTCGATGATCGAGGTGAACACCGGCGCCAGTGCGATGCAGGTTGCCGCCACCGAGGCGTTGGCCAGCTTCACCGCGCCGTAGAAGGTCAGCCAGTGCAGCGCCACCAGCGCACCGATGCCGGCATAGCCCAGCACCAGCCGCGTGTTCAACGCCGACAGCCCGCGCCATACCCGCGGCAGCACGGCCAGCATCGCCACCACCAGCAGCATCCGCCACCACACCAGCGGCAGCGCGGGCAGGGTGATCAGCTTGCCGAGGATGGCCGTCACGCCCCACAGCAGCACGCAGAAATGGATTTGCAGCAGGGCTTTGCGGGTGTCGGTCATCGGCATGGGCGAATTGTCGCCGATGCATCGCCCGGTCGCTGTGCTGGTTCCGTCACTTTTTCTCCAGAAGCCGCAACAGTGCCTGCGCCGCGGCCGGATTGCGATGCTTGGCGGCACTGATGAAGTAGAGGAACACCTCGCGCGGCGTAGCGACGGCGGTATCGGCTGGTTGCAGGTACGGCAGATCCGAAGGCGCGGCGCCTTGTCGCCAGCGCTGGGCGCGCTCGGCCCACTGTGCCAGTTCCGGCAACGGGTAGCCGCTGGCGTGGACGTCGCGGCTGCGCATCAGCCGCGCATAGACGAAGTCGCCGCACAGGTCGGCGGCATTGGGGTGTGCGTCCGAGTCGGTATAGACCAGCGCCATGCCGTGCTGGCGGGCCAGTGCGACCAGTCCGGTATTGAAAAAGCCGCGATCACGCACCTCCAGCGCGTGCCGCTGGCGGCGGCCGTTGACCTCCCTCGGCAGCAACGCGAGGAAGGCGGCGAAGTCGTCCGGCTCCAGCGCACGGCCGGCCTCGAACTGCCACAGCAGCGGCCCCAGCCGGTCACCGAGGTGGCTGATGCCGTCGATGAAGTCCTCCACCTGCGCGCCGGTGGCGGCCAGCTTGCGCGCAGTGACGATGCGCTTGGGCGCCTTGGCCGAGAACACGAAGCCCTCCGGCGTGGCATCGCGCCAGCCGGCATAGATCGCCGGCTTCTGGGTGCCGTGGTACGTGCCGTTGATCTCGATGCTGGTCAGCTGGCGGCTGGCGAACTCCAGCTCGCGCCGCTGCACCAGCCCGGGCGGATAGAACGCACCACCGCGCCACGGCGCATAGGTCCAGCCGCCGATGCCGACGTGGAAGCCGGACGGCGAGCGGGCAGTGCTGGAAAACAGGTCATCCATGCAGAGCGGGTCCACGCAAAGCGCTATTGTGCCGGCTCAGGGCGCGGCCGGCGCCTGCCACGGGTCGTAGCTGCCGAACCACCACACATGGCCTTCGATATCACGGCAGCCATAGCCACGGCCGCCGTACTCCTGATCGGCGATCTCGATGACAATCTGTGCGCCGGCGGCCTTGGCGCGGGCGTAGTGGGCATCGGCGTCGATCACGATCACGCAGGCGCTCTGGGTTTCCAGCCCGCCCACCTCGTCGGGCTGGATCATGTTCGCGCCCCATTGCCCGGGTTGCACCGAGCCCAGCATGACCATGCCGTTGCCGAACACCAGCTGCGCGTGGTGGACGATGTCGCCGTCCTGGTACACCGCATGGCGCTGGAAGCCGAATGCACGGCAGAGCCAGTCGATCGCCGCTGGCGCGTCGCGGTAACGCAGGCACGGAATGATGGTGGCGGTAGTGCGAGCGGCAAGTTCCATGGCGGCATTCGTGCGGGACGTGGAAGGCGAGCCTGCGCGCGCACGCGTTACCATCGCGGCAAGGCTGGCCCGTGCGGGGCCGGTGTCGATCCAGAAGGGACATACATTGAACAACTGGTTGGGCGGCGGGCTGGTGCTCGCGATGGGGATGGCCACGCAGGCCGTGGCAGCGCAGGACAGCGTGACGCCGGCGCAATTGCAGCAGCTCGATGCCACCGTGGAGCGGGTCCGTGAGCAGTTCGACGTGCCGGGCGTGGCGGTGGCCGTGGTCAAGGACGGCAAGGTGATCCTGGAGCGCGGCTGGGGTGTGCGCGAGCTGGGCAAGCCAGAGCCGGTGCAGGCCGACACGCTGTTCGCCATCGCCTCCAACACCAAGGCCTTCACCGCCACCGCACTGAACCTGCTGGCCGAGGACGGCAAGCTGAAAATGGACGACAAGGTGATCGACCACCTGCCGTCTTTCCGCATGTCCGATCCGTATGTCACCGGCGAGATGCGCATCCGCGATCTGCTCTCGCACCGCAGTGGCCTGAGCCTGGGCGCGGGCGATCTGCTGTTCTGGCCGACCACCAGTTACTCCAATGCCGAGGTCGTGGCGCGGCTGGCCAAGGTGCCGCTCAAGGGCGGTTTTCGTGACCGCTACGCCTACGACAACATCCTCTACGCGGTGGCCCAGCAGGTGATCGAAACCGTGTCCGGGCAGTCGTTCGATACGTTTCTGCAGCGGCGCATCTTCGACAAGGTCGGCATGGCCGGCACCCGCTACAACGCCGATCACCTCAAGCCCGGCGACCTGGCCGCCATCGGCCATGCCAAGTTCGACTTCACCGATCTGCGCCCGGTCCCGCCGCTGACCTGGTCCAACGCCGCCGGTGCCGGTGGCCTGTATTCCAGCGTGCACGACATGGCCAAGTGGATGAACGTGCAGCTGGCCGAAGGCCGGCTCGCCGATGGCACGCCGCTGTTCAGCGAGAAGACCCAGCAGCAGATGTGGCAGATGCAGATTCCGCAGGTGGTGCCCAAGCCGTCGGTGCCGGAGCTGGAAGCGGCCAAGCCGAATTTCGCCGGTTACGCCGAAGGCTGGAGCCTGAGCGACTATCGCGGACAGAAGCTGGTCTGGCACACCGGCGGCTGGCCGGGGCAGGTCTCGCGGCTGACGCTGGTGCCGGGGCAGGAGCTGGGTGTGGTGGTGCTGACCAACGCCGAATCCGGCGCCGCGTTCAACGCCATCACCATGAGCGTGCTCGACGCCATGCTCGAGGCGCCGGCGCATGACTGGGTCGCTGCCTATGCCGCGGCCGTGGCCAAATCGCAGGACAAGGCCGACGAAGGTTGGGCCAAGCATCAGGCCGTGCGCGATGCCAAATCCAAGCCCTCGCTGCCGCTGGCCGGCTACGCCGGTGCCTATCGCGACGCGTGGTATGGCGAGGTGTCCGTCGAGCAGAAGGGAGGCAAGCTGCGCCTGCGCTTCGGTGCCACCGCCGATCTGGTCGGCACGATGGAGCACTGGCAGCACGACACCTTCATCGTGCGCTGGGACAACCGCTCGCTCAACGCCGACGCCTTCGTCAATTTCAGTCTCGATCCGGATGGCAAGGTGCGCGAAGTCCGCATGCAGGCGGTGTCCTCGCTGACCGACTTCAGCTTCGACTTCCAGGACCTGCTGTTGGTGCCGGTGCCCGAAAAGAAGTGAGTGCCACAGCGCCATCGGCAACGCCGATGGTCGGCAAGCGGAGGGACTGCCGCACAACGCGGCCTTTGCCGCGAAGCGCCATGCGACGCAGATAGACAGGCCGGTTGCCCCGGTACCAGAAGAGGCATGCCATCAAGGGCATGCCTCTTACCTTGCTACCATTTCGGGTTTGCCCCGCACCGGGGCAGGCTCCGCTGCGGTTGTGCCGCAGATGGGCATGTGAAGTCCACCCGTCGCCTGACCTCAGTGTCGCGGGGATACGCGACAATGCCCGGTATCCTCCGTCCGCTGGTCTGCCTCGATGTTCCGTTGGTTCGAATCCCGCCTCGACCCGTTCCCGTCGGACCCGCCGGCGCAACCGCCGCGTGGCCTGTATGCGTTCTGCCGCCATTACACGCGCGGTGCGGAGAAGTGGCTGCTGCTGATGGCGCTGACCACCGCCGGCATCGCGGTGGCCGAGCTGGTGCTGTATGCCTATGTCGGTGCGCTGGTGGACCGCCTTGGCTCTACCACACCTGCCGCCTTCTTCGATGCCGAAGGTCCGCGCCTGCTGTGGATGGGGCTGCTGGTGCTGGTCGGCTTGCCGCTGCTGGTGCTGGTCAATTCACTGGTGCAGCACCAGACCCTGCTCGGCAATTTCCCGATGCGGATCCGCTGGAGCGTGCATCGCTACCTGCTGCGGCAGTCGATGGGCTATTTCCAGGATGAATTCGCCGGGCGCATCGCCACCAAGCTGATGCAGACCTCGCTGGCGGTGCGCGAGACGGTGGTCAAACTGTTCGACATCGGCAATTACGTGCTGGTGTTCTTCATCGGCACCCTGGTGGTTGCCGGCGCCGCGGACTGGCGGATGATGCTGCCGTTCGCAGCCTGGCTGATCGGCTATGCGCTGTTGATGTGGCATTTCGTGCCGCGCATGGAGCGCATCTCGCGCGAGCAGGCCGATGCCCGCTCCGAGATGACCGGGCGCATCGTCGACAGCTACACCAATATCGCCACGGTCAAGCTGTTCTCGCATTCACGGCGCGAGCAGGCCTACGCGCGCGAGGCGATGAGCGGCTTCCTGGACAAGGTGCATCCGCAGATGCGGCTGGCCACGCGCATCTACTCGCTGCTGTATGCGCTGAACATGTTGCTGCTGTTCTCGGCGGTGGTGCTGGGCCTGTGGCTGTGGCAGGGCGGCCTGGTGAGTGCCGGCGCGATCGCCGTGAGCGTGGCGCTGGTGCTGCGCATGCTGGGCATGTCGCAGTGGATCATGTGGGAGCTGTCGTCACTGTTCGAGAACATCGGCACCGTGCATGACGGCATCAACTCGATCTCGTTGCCGCCGACAGTGGACGATGCGCCTGGCGCCCCGGAACTGCCGCGGCTGGCCGGTGATATCCACTTCGAGGGCGTGTCCTTCCACTACGGCAAGAACCACGGCGTGATCGAAGGGCTGGACCTGC
The DNA here is from genome assembly GCF_052180205.1 of Stenotrophomonas sp. JC08. Taxonomy (NCBI): domain Bacteria; kingdom Pseudomonadati; phylum Pseudomonadota; class Gammaproteobacteria; order Lysobacterales; family Lysobacteraceae; genus Stenotrophomonas; species Stenotrophomonas sp. JC08. Next base: position 1,328,402 of record NZ_CP197473.1, read on the forward strand.
ACGTACGCTCGGGCGAGAAGATCGGTGTGGTCGGGCGCTCGGGCGCGGGGAAATCCACCCTCGTCAACCTGCTGCTGCGCTTCCACGATGTCGAGCATGGGCGAATCCTTGTCGATGGCGTCGATATCGCCTCGGTGCAGCAGGACTCGCTGCGCGCACATATCGGTGTGGTCACCCAGGACACCTCGCTGCTGCATCGTTCCATCCGCGAGAACCTGCTGTACGGCCGCCCCGATGCGAGCGAGGAGCAGATGCGCGCGGCTGTGTCCAAGGCGCGTGCCGATGGCTTCATCGCCGAGCTGCGTGACAGCGAGGGTCGTAGCGGTTACGACGCCCATGTCGGCGAGCGTGGCGTGAAGCTCTCCGGCGGCCAGCGGCAGCGCATCGCCATCGCCCGCGTGCTGCTCAAGGACGCCCCGATCCTGGTCCTCGACGAGGCCACCTCGGCGCTGGATTCGGAAGTGGAGGCGGCCATCCAGGAGAGCCTGGACGAGCTGATGGGCAACAAGACGGTGATCGCCATCGCCCACCGGCTGTCCACCATCGCGCGCATGGACCGGCTGGTGGTGATGGACCAGGGCCGCATCGTCGAGACCGGCAGCCATGCGCAGCTGATCGCCGCTGGCGGCCTGTACGCGCGGCTGTGGGCGCGGCAGACCGGCGGCTTTGTCGCGGTCGAGGACTGAGCAGGCGCTGCTGCCGCCACGGGCACGCGAAAGAAAAAGCCTCCGCCAGCAATGCTGACGGAGGCTTTCAGGCAGCGGGCGGCCGCAGTGGGTAGCCCGGGTAAGCGAAGCGCACCCGGGGTTTCCTCAATGTGGCAAAGCCTGTCGGGTCGGTAGACTCAGTAGATGCCCATGTAGTCGCGCTTGCCGATCTCCACGCCGTTGTGGCGCAGGATCGCGTAGCTGGTGGTCACGTGGAAGAAGAACTGCGGCAGGCCGTACTGCAGCAGGTACACATTGCCCTGCAGCTTCTTTTCCTTCGGCGTGCCCGGACGCAGCACGATCTCGCGTGACTCGCTGCCGTCGAACTGTTCGGCGCTGAGGCTGTCGATATGTGCAAGTGTCTTGGCGATCAGTGCCTGCAGTTCGGTGAAGCCGGCTTCGGCGTTGTCCGGCCACGACGGCACTTCGGTATTGCTCAGGCGCGAGCTGATGCCCTTGGCAAAATCGGTCGCGATCTGCACCTGGCGCACCAGCGGGAACATGTCCGGGAACAGGCGTGCACCCAGCAGCGCGGCCGGGTCGATCTTCTTCTCGGTGGCGTGGGCGTCGGCCTTGGCCAACACCTCGGACAGAGCAGTGAGCATCTGCTTGAGGACGGGAACCGAGGCGCTGTACATCGAAAGGGACATGGTGGAACTCCGTTGAGAGGGGGAACCGGCGCGGTGTGGTCGCGCATGCTGAAACCCCTACAGCATAGGCCGTCCGTCGACGCGGCGTGGCCGCTGGCACACTGCGCTGTTCAGGCCCGGCGGCTGCCGGGCCTGGTATGCCCACGTGGCGATCAGTCGCCGAAGTGCAGCGGATCCATGGCCATCAGCGAATCGGCACCGGCGGCGATGCCGGCGGCGTGGCTGAAGGTGCGCGGCAGGATGCGGGCGTAATAGAAACGCGCGGTTTCCAGCTTGGCCTGCTTGAAACTGCCCGTCTGGCTGGAGGCCTGTGCGGCAGCCACCGAGCGTGCCCACCAGTAGGCCAGTGCCACGTAGCCGCTGTAGAACAGGTAATCCCAGCTGGCCGCGCCCAGTTCTTCCGGGTTGGCGGCGGCGCGCTGCAGCACGTCGATGGTCAGCGTGCCCCATTCCTTGGCCTTGGCACCGAGTACCGGCAGGAATTCGGCGACGGCCGGGTTGCTGGCGTTGGCGGCGATGAACTGCTCGATTTCGGCCAGGAACAGCTTCAGCCCGGCGCCCTGCGAGACAGCGGTCTTGCGGCCGATCAGGTCCAGCGCCTGGATGCCGGTGGTGCCTTCGTACAGGGTGGTGATGCGGGCGTCGCGTGCGTACTGCTCCATGCCGTGCTCGGCGATGTAGCCGTGGCCGCCGAACACCTGCTGGCCGTTGTAGGTGGCCTCGATGCTCCATTCGGTGAGGCACGCCTTGACGATCGGAGTGAGGAAGCTGACCAGCGTTTCGGCGTCGGCGCGGGCCTTGTCGTCCTTGGCGTGCTCGGCGGCATCGAGCTGGGTGTAGGCGTGCGCGGCCAGCAGGCGGCCACCTTCGGTCAGTGCCTTGGTGGTCAGCAGCATGCGACGCACGTCGGGCTGGGCGATGATCGGATCGGCCGGCTTGTCCGCCAACTGGGCACCCTTGGGCGCACGCGACTGCAGGCGTTCGCGGGCATAGGCCAGCGCACCCTGGTAGGCGCGCTCGGACTGCGCCAGGCCCTGCACGCCGACACCGAGGCGGGCGGAGTTCATCATCACGAACATCGCCTGCAGGCCCTTGTGCGGCTGGCCGACCAGGTAGCCTTGCGCGCCGTCGAAATTCATCACGCAGGTCGAGGAGCCATGGATGCCCATCTTGTGCTCCAGCGAGCCGCAGCGCAGCGTGTTGCGCTCGCCCTTGTTGCCGTCGCGGTCGACCTTGAACTTGGGAGTGACGAACAGCGAGATGCCCTTCGGCCCCGGCGGGGCGTCGGGCAGCTTGGCCAGCACCAGGTGCGCGATGTTCTCGCTCAGGTCGTGCTCGCCGGCGGTGATGAAGATCTTGGTACCGCTGATCGCGTAGCTGCCGTCGGCATTGGGTTCGGCACGGGTCTTGATCAGGCCCAGGTCGGTGCCGGCGTGCGGCTCGGTCAGACACATGGTGCCGGTCCAGTGGCCGGCCACCAGCGGCTTGAGGAAGGCTTCCTTCTGCCAGTCCTCGCCATAGTGCTTGAGCGCCTCGACCGCGCCGTGCGACAGCATCGGGAACAGGCTCCAGGCCAGGTTGGCCGAAGACACCATCTCGCTCAGCGCCATGCCCAGCGTGCCGGGCATGCCCTGGCCGCCGAAGTCCGGGGACGCGGTCAGGCCGGTCCAGCCGCCTTCGACGAATTGCGCATAGGCCTCCTTGAAGCCCGGAGCGGTGGTGACCTCGCCGGTGGCCTTGTCCAGCGTGCAGCCACTCTGGTCGCCGACGGCGTTCAGCGGGGCCAGTACCGTGCTGCTGAAACGGCCGGCTTCTTCCAGCACCGCGTCGATGACGTCGGCACTGGCTTCTTCAAAGCCCATCGCGGCAAACAAGGACTCGGCCTTGAGCACGTCATGCAGGGCGAAGCGGAGGTCGGTAACAGGGGCTTTGTAGTTGCTCATCAGACGATTCTCGAACGATGCGGAAAACGGGGACGGGGGGTTCAGCGCAGCACGCCGGGCAGACCGGGCGCCTGGTTGAGGCTGTTGCGGGACTTCACTTCGAAGCTGCGCTGCTTCCTTTCTTCTGGAGTGGCACTGACAGTGCCTTCCAGCTCGTAGAACAGCGTGCGGCCGCCAGCCAGCGCATCGGCGACGACGATCCGGGCCGAGGAGCTCGGCTGCATGCGCACGCTGACAACATCCGCCGATTCCGGGCCGATCGACACGGCCGGGCTGGCGTTCAGGGTGCCGGCGCTCTCTTCGCCGACCTTCACCGCAAGCGCGACCGAATCAAACCGCATCGGCATCGAACTGTAGTTGCGCAGGCGCAACTGCACAGCCCAGTTGCCCTCGCTGTCGACGGTAAGCTGCTGGATGCTGGCCGCGGGCTCGGAAACACGCTTGACCTTGCCACTGCCGCAGGCGGTCATGGCAAGGGCGATCAGTGCGACCAGGGCGTAACGGGTGCGCAAACGCATATGGCGGTGTCCTCATGCAGAAACGGATCACCCGGAAGGATACTACGGCGTATGGCAGGAAGGGCGGACCGCTGGTCTGCAAGAACGGGGCAACGGCATCTGGCATGGCGGAACTTCAGCGGTTGTGCATCAAACAGGTGAGAGGCCGGCAAAGGCCATCGTTTTCGCACCTTATTTCCGGGGGATACATCACATGCGTTCATTCAAGTTGTTGCCGCTTGCAAGTGCTATCCGCAGCGGTTTGGCGATTGCGGCCCTGTGCGTGGCAGCTCCGGTATTCGCGGCCCCACCGCAGTTCGATGTGGATGGGGGACATATCGAGGATGTGCTGCCTGAATTTGCACGTCAGGCCGGCATCCAGATCATCGCCCCGGCCAATGAGGCCGGTGGGGTGCGTATCGAGGTCGGGCGGCTCAAGGGGCAGATGGATGTACGCCAGGCACTGAACCGGTTGCTGGATGGCACCGGCCTAACCGTTGCCTCCGACGATGGCCGCACCATCACCCTGCGTGCGGCTTCGCCGATGCTGGCGTCGCTGAACGGCCTCGGTGGGCTGGGTCTGGTGCAGGCGGCGCAGGCAGCCGAGCCGGTGGCGCCCACACCAGCGCCCGCCATCAACCAGAACGTGAGCACACTGGACCAGGTGACCGTGGTTGGCAGCCAGATCAAGGGCAGCAAATCGGCGGCGATCCTGCCCGTGGCGACGCTGCAGACCGAGCAGATCGAGGCCACCGGCGCGGTTTCCGGCGACGAGCTGTACCGTTCCATCCCGCAGATGGGCGACGTGTCGTTCAGGGGCACCAACGGTGGCAACAGCTCCAACTACGCCCGGGGTGACATCGCATCGGTGAATCTGCGCGGGCTGGGCGTCGGCAATACGCTGCTGCTGATCAACGGCCGCCGTACTGTTGTCCATCCGATGAGTCAGGCCGACGGCAACCTGGTGCCGGTGCTGACCTATAACGCCAACGCGGTGCCGGTGTCCAACCTGCAGCGTGTGGAGGTGCTGCTGGATGGCGCCGCCGCAATCTACGGTACCGATGCGGTGGCCGGCGTGGTCAACAATGTGCTGCGCGACGATATGGACGGCGGCACCATCAGCGTGCAGAAGGGCATCGGCGAGGGCACCAATCTCAGCGATATCGGCATCAATGGCATGTGGGGCAAGAACTCCGAAGACCTGCGCTCCAACATCACCGTCGCCTTCAACTACTACAACACCACCGGACTGAATTCACTGGACCAGGACTGGACCCGCAATGGCAACCGCGCCGCCGATTTCGCCGGTACGCCGTTCGCAGGGCTGGCTGGTGTGGACAACCGCAACACCAACAGTCCGTGGGGCAACTTTACCGCGGTCGGTCCGCGTGTGTCGCAGAACGGCACCTGGTTGACTACCGCCGCTGGCGCCTTCCACGTGCAGCCGATCGGCAACAGTGGCTGTGGCGCGACCATTGCCGACGGCATCTGCGTGCAGTCCGGCAGCAAGGCGACCTCCGGCGCCGATGCCAATCTGCGTGACAACCAGCAGTCGCAATATCCGATCTCGATCAATCCGGACGTGCGCCGTCTGAACCTGTTTGTCACCGGCAAGCACGATTTCGACAACGGCATTTCGTTCTTCAGCGAGGCCGGCATCTACAACTCGCGTGCCTACAGCCTGCAGAACGGCGTCAACAGCATCACCGCACTGCCGATGACGGTGGCCGCGAGCAATTACTGGAACCCGTTCGGGGCGATGTACCTGCCCGATGGCACGCTCAACCCGAACCGTCTGCAGGGCCTGAACATCGGTCCGGATGGTGTGCCGGTCACGTTGACCAGCTACCGTTTCGAGCGGCCGACCCGTATTGAGGTCGACAATACCCAGGTGCGTGCCCTGGTCGGCCTGCGTGGCTTCCATTACGGTTTCGACTGGGAAAGCGCGGCGCTGTACTCGCAGGCCAAGGTCAAGGACACCCAGGACGCGGTGAGCATGTCGCTGTTCCAGCAGGTGCTGGCCAATCCGACCGCCTCTGCCTACAACCCGTTCTGCGGCGGCTGCAACGACTGGGATTCTCTCGACCAGTTCTTCTACAAGGCCAAGCGCCAGGCGCAGACCGAGCTGTTCCTGTGGGACTTCAAGGTCTCGCGTCCGGACCTGTTCCGCACCTGGGCCGGTGATGTCGGCATGGCCGCCGGTGTGGAAGCGCGGCATGAAACCCAGCGTGATGACCGCGATGCGCGCGTGGACGGCTCGGTGACCTTCACCGATGCGATCACCGGCGTGGCGTATCCCAGTGACATGTATGGCGTCAGCCCGACCCCCGATACCTACGGTTCGCGCACTGTGGCCGGGCTGTTCGCCGAGCTCTCGGTGCCGCTGGTGTCGCCGGAGATGGGTGTACCGCTGGTGCGCTCGCTGGATCTGCAGGTGGCCGGTCGCGCCGAGCGCTACAACGATTTCGGCAATGTCGCCAAGCCGAAGCTGGCGCTGGGCTGGCAGATTTTCGATGGCCTGACCTTGCGTTCATCCTGGGCCAAGGGCTTCCGTGCGCCCAACCTGGAACAGGTCAACGCCACGGTGGTCAGCCGCTCCAACAACCGCACCGACTACATCCAGTGCGAGGCCGATGTGCGCACCGGCGCACAGGGCTCCATCGCCGGTTGCGGCGGTTACACCTATTCGACCACCGCGCGCCGCTCCGGCAATCCGGACCTGAAGCCGGAAACCTCGACCAATACCAGTGCCGGTCTGGTGTTCCAGCCGCGCTTCATCCCCGAGGACTATGGCCGTTTCACCTTCGCGGTGGATTACTACAAGTACGAGCAGGAGGGCATCATTGGCCTGTTTGGCGAAGGCAACGCGCTGATCCTAGATTACATCCTGCGCCAGCAGGGTGGCAGCAATGCTGCCGTGGTCCGTGCCGATGCCACCGTCGATGAGATCGCGCGTTTCGCCGGTACCGGCCTGGATCCGGCCGGCAAGGTGCTCTACGTCACGGATCAGTATGTCAACCTGGAGCCGCAGACGCTGCGTGGCGTGGATTACAACGTCAGCTGGAATTCGCCGGAAACCCGCATCGGCCGTTTCGACGTGTCGGTCACCGGCACCCATCTGATCGAGTTCTACCGTCAGCGTTCGCCGGCACTGCAGGCGCTGGAAGATGCCAAGGGCACCGGTCTGGTCGATCCGTCGATCCGCATCACTGGCGGTGGCGACCTGATCGGCAATGGCGGCAACCCGGAATGGAAGTGGTCCGGCACGTTGACCTGGCGCTACCGGCAGCTGTCGGTAGGGGCCGCCGCGCGTTATGCCAGTTCCTATGTCGACAACTTCCTGACGCTGTCCGATGGCACGCCGTGGACGGTGCAGTCGCAGACCCTGGCCAACGCCTTTGTGAAGTACGACTTCGAGCGGGAGGGCTGGCTCGACGGTGTATCGCTGAAATTCGGTGCCAACAATCTGGCCAACAAGCGCCCGCCGGTGGCTGACGACGTGTTCGGCTTCCCGTCCGGTGTATACCAGGCCAATCCGCGCTACTGGTACATCAATGTGGGTAAGGCGTTTTGATGAAAGCGGTTGATGCGACCAGCACCACCAGGCGGTTGCCGGGTGGTGTGCAGGTGAAGCGATGAAGGCGGCGCTGGCGAAGGAGCGCAGCCAATGGCTGGCCGAGCATGTGCTGCCGTGCGAGCCGGAGCTGCGGGACTGGCTCAAGCGGCGTTTGCCGGCCCGCCAGGATGCTGATGACGTAATCCAGGAAACCTACGCGATCCTGGCAGCGATGGCGGACGTCTCGCACGTCCGCCAGCCGCGTGCCTACGTGTATTCGGTGGCGCAATCGGTGGTGCTGCAGCAGTTGCGGCGCGCGCAGGTAGTGTCGATCGAAGCGGTGGCGGAGATCGAGCAGTTGGCCCACGAAGGGGATCATGTCTGCCCCGAACGCACGACGTCGTCGCGGCAGGAGCTGGCCCGGATCGGCGTGCTGATCAACAGCCTGCCGGCCAAGTGCCGGCAGGCATTCATATTGCGGCGGGTGGAGGGCTATTCGCAGCGCGAGATCGCCGAGCGCATGCAGATCAGCGAGAACACGGTCGAGAAACACATCTGCAAGGGCATCCGGATTTTGATGGAGTCGATGAAGCGGCATGGCAACGGGGCGGAACAAGGCAGGGAACGGCCTGATGCAGGAGGTACACGGCATGCACGCAGACGCTGAAAACGGGATTGACGACATCGCTGCGGCGTGGGTGGCACGTGAGGATCGCGGGGTGCTGGGCGTGGAAGCCGAGGCCGAGCGTGATGCGTGGCTGCACGCCGACCGACGCCACTTCGGCGCGTATGCGCGGGCGCATGCAGTGCTGGCACGAACCGACCGTGCACGTGCGCTTTCGACTGGCGGCGTGCAGCCTTCTAACAGTGCGCGCAGGCCGGTGCCACGTGCGCGGCGGCTGCTCAAGTGGGCGATGGGTGCGGCGGCGATGGTCAGCCTGCTGGTCATCGGCGTGCAGCAGCAGGAGGACGGCGGGCAGTACTTCGCTACGCGTAAGGGTGAAATCCTGCGCGTGCCGTTGCAGGACGGTTCGGCGATTACCCTGGATTCCGATTCGCAGGTACGGGTGAGTTACAGCAATGCCCGCCGCGATATCCGCCTGCTGCAAGGCGAGGCGTTGTTTGACGTGGCCAGGGATGCGGCACGCCCGTTCGTGGTGCGCGCCGAAGAAACCGACGTGACCGCGGTAGGTACCAGCTTTGCGGTGAGCCTCACCGAGCGTCGCAGTGGTGGCGTGGAAGTGCTGGTGCGTGAGGGGGTGGTGGATGTGGCCGATGTGCAGAACGCGGTGGCGCCGACACGACTGGTGGCCAATTACCGGGCGCTGGCCAATCGCAGCCACGGTATCCGCATCGAACCGGTACCCCGCGAGGACCTGCAGCAGCAGCTGGCGTGGCGCGAAGGCATGTTGTCGTTCAACGGTGACACCCTTTCAGTGGCCGCGGCACAGTTCCTGCGTTACAGCGATACCCGCATCGTCATCAATGACCCGCTGGTGGGCAGTCGGCGCATCGTCGGGCTGTATTCGGCCAGCGACCCGCTAGGTTTTGCGCGCAGTGTCGCGTTGAGCCTGGGACTGGTGGTGGAGCAGCACGGCAGCGAGGTCCGCCTGAGCTCCCCGCAAACCGCGCCGCAGGTGGTGCGGTCCATGCAATGAAACCGGAAGTGAACATGCACAACAATAAACGCCGCCGCAGGCTGGCGCTGATCACCGCGCTGCTGCTGGGTGCCGGGCAGATCGGCATGGTGGCGATGGCCACTGATAGCCAGGCGCTGCTGATCCGTGATGCGATGGTGTTCGACGGTACCGGCCGCGCCGCCTATCCGGCCAGCGTGCTGGTACAGGACGGCAGGATCGCCGCCATCGATGAAAAGCTGGCCGCGCCCAGAGGCGCCCGCGTTATCAATGCGCGCGGGCAGGCGCTGTTGCCGGGCCTGCTCGATCTGCACACGCACTGGACACCCAACGCGGTACCGTCCGAGCTGCCGCAGGTGGCCAACCGCTACATGGCCGCTGGTATCACCACCGTGACCGATTACCATCAGCCACCGGAGGCTTATGCGCCGCGCCGGCAGTGGCTGGCCTCCATTGTTGCGCCGGAAGTGAAGTTCGCCGCGCGCATGAGCACGCCGCTGGGCCATGGTGCCGATTGGGGGGATGAAAACACCACGCGCTGGGTCAACTCGCCCGAATCCGCCCGTGCCGGTGTGCGCGCGGTGGCGGCCTATCGGCCGGACTTCATCAAGGCCTTCACCGATGGCTGGCGTTATTCCAATGCCGCCGACAACAGCAGCATGGACGAGGAAACCCTCACCGCGCTGGTCGATGAGGCGCATAGGCACGGCCTGAAGGTGTTCACCCACACGGTGATGGTCAAACGTGGCAAATCCGCGGCACGGGCCGGGGTGGACATGATCGCCCACAGCCTGCTGGACGGCCCGGTCGATGCGGAACTGATCGAACTGATGCGCACTCACGGCACCGCCTATGCGCCCTCGTTGGCGGTCTATCTGCCCGAGCGTGTCGATGGCAGTGGCCGCACCAGCGTCAAGCCGGAGGTGCTGCACCAGCGCGAACGCAACTTCGCCAACGCACTGGCCAACGTCAAGGCGCTGCATGCTGCCGGCATTCCGGTGGTGGTCGGTACCGATGCCGGGATGACCGGTACGCCGCACGGCAGTTCCGCACTGCGCGAGCTGGAGTTGCTGGTGGAGGCGGGGCTGACCCCAGCCGATGCGCTGCTGGCCGGCACTGCGCACGGCGCCAAAGTGCTGGGAGTGGAGGATCGCGGCACCATCGAGGTCGGCAAGCGCGCCGACCTGCTGCTGGTGCATGGCCAGCCGTGGCAGCTGATCGGCGATATCCGCAATACCCGGCAGGTGTATGTGGCCGGGCGCCAGGTGCATGGCAAGGGGGCGGCATTGCCGGCGGGTAATACGGCGCTCGCGCTGCCGGCGCTGCCGGTGCCGGCGCTGGTGGATGATTTCGAGCGGGGCGATGGCCGTACCGCGCTGGACACCTTGCGCATTGACGAAGCCGATGGCGGCAACGACCGTACCGTGCAGGTGACCGAGATGGTCGCACGCGAGAGTGGCGGGCATGCATTGTCCACGCAGGCCAAGCTGTCGACCAAGGACAGCGCCTTTGCCGCAGCGATCCTGCCCCTGAGTCGGGGCTCGGTGGCGCCGGTGGACGCGCGTGCGCATCGGGGCATCCGCTTCGATCTGCGTGGGGCTACACCGTACTTGCGGCTGGAAGTGCGGGCATTGGGCAATCGCCGCTTCTACGCGCCATTGGAGGCGCAGACGCAATGGCGGACGGTGGAGGTGCCGTTCACTGCGCTGCAGGGCCAGCCACCGTATCGGGCCAAGGTTCCCCTTGCCGAGTGGAAGGGCGATGACCTGCAGCAACTGGTCTTCTCGGCCGGCGGCGAACCCGGCAGCAAGGTCTGGTTCGAAATCGACAACGTCACCTTTTACTGAGTTGCTGGAGCCAGCCGATGAAGCCGATCCTGCTGCGCGCCGCGCTGCTGACCTGCCTGTTTTCCGCTCCCGTCGCGTGGTCGGCACCGGCCGATGTCGTGGCGATACTGGATGGCTATGCAATACGCCAGGCCGAAGTTGGTCGGGCGCTGTGGCAACAGCCGGAGCTGGGCTATCTGGAGGCCGATTCCTCGGCACTGTTGCAACGCGAGTTGCGTGAAGCCGGCTTCCGCATCGAAGCCGGTGTTGCCGGCATGCCCACCGCATTCGTGGCCAGCTACGGTACGCGCGGTAACGGCCCGGTCATCGGCCTGCTGGCGGAGATGGACGCGCTGCCGGGCATGGCGCAAGCAGCCGAGCCGGTGCGCATGGCGCTTCCCGGGCAGGATGCAGGGCAGGCCTGTGGCCACAACCTGTTCGGGGCGGCCTCGGTCGGTGCCGCGCGTGCCATCGCGCAATGGTTGAAGGACAGCGGCAGCGCCGGCCAAGTGCGGGTGTATGGCACGCCGGCGGAGGAGGGCGGTTCGGGCAAGGTCTACATGGCCAAGGCCGGTCTGTTCGATGGCGTGGATGTGGTGCTGCACTGGCATCCGTCGGCAGAGAATTCGGCTGCGCAGGGGACAAGTCTGGCCAATACCAGCGGCAAGTTCCGCTTCCACGGCCGTGCCGCGCATGCAGCCATTGCCCCGGATCATGGACGCTCGGCGCTGGATGGGGTGGAGGCGCTCAACCACATGGCCAACCTGATGCGCGAACACGTGCCCGAGGGCACCCGCGTCCACTACGTGATCAGCAATGGAGGCGCAGCACCCAACGTGGTACCGGATTTCGCCGAGGTCTACTACTACGTGCGTCACACCGATCCAGCCGTGGTGCGCGACGTATTCGAGCGTCTGCACAAGGCCGCAGAAGGTGCGGCGATGGGCACCGGCACCACGGTCGAATTCGAACAGACCGGCGGGGTGTTCTCGATGTTGCCCAACGATACGCTGGGGCAGGTGATGCAGGCCGCGTTGCAGCAGGTGGGGGGCGTGCGTTACGACGCGGCCGAGCAGACATTTGCACAGCGCATGCAGCAGACGCTGGAGGAGCGCCCGTCGCTGGAGGCGGCAATGCAGCTGCAACCGTACCGTGCCGATATGGCCGGCAGTGCATCCACCGATGTGGGGGATGTCAGCTGGAATGCCCCGACTGCCGGCCTCAGTACTGCCACCTGGGTACCCGGTACGCCGGCGCACAGCTGGCAGGCGGTTGCCGCATCGGGCATGTCGATCGGTGACAAGGGTGCGTTGAACGCGGCCAAGACTATGGCGTTGGCCGCCGTGCAACTGCTGCAGTCGCCGGAAACGGTGCGCAAGGCCAGGCAGGAGTTCAACACGCGGCGCGGTACGGAATTTCGCTACCGGCCGCTGTTGCAGCGGGACACGCCGCCGCTGGATTACCGCAGCAAAGCTGCCAGGTGAGCCATGTTGCCGGAGCGGGTGCCTGTGAGGGGCCTGTTGAGTGTGGGCGCGGCTGAGATTGCTGCAGACACCTCCGTGATCAGGCGTTGCGGTTGTGTGCCCGCATCGCGCGCTGCTTCTCGCGATCCCAGTCGCGCTCCTTGGCGGCATCGCGCTTGTCGTGGTTCTGCTTGCCCTTGGCCAGCGCGATCTCAAGCTTGATCTTGTTCTTGCTCCAGTACATCGCGGTGGGCACGAGGGTGTAGCCCTCGCGCTCGACACGGCCGATCAGCTTGTCGATCTCACGACGATGCAGCAGCAGCTTGCGCTGGCGGCGATCCTCGGGCACCACGTGGGTGGAGGCCTGGATCAGTGGGGTGATCTGCGCGCCGATCAGGTAGATCTCGCCATCCTTCACATAGGCGTAGGCATCGGTCATGTTGCCGCGTCCGGCGCGGATCGCCTTGACCTCCCAGCCCTGCAACACCAGTCCGGCCTCGACGCGATCTTCAAGGTGGTATTCGTGGCGTGCGCGTTTGTTCAGCGAGATGGTTTTGTTAACCGTCGCGCTCTTTGCTTTATCCTTGCCGGGTTTCTTGCTCATTTACGTATTGTCTCCGATCCGGAGGCGTTCCGGACATTCTTCAGCAATCCCATGCCTACCATCCGCCGCAGCGCTCTGGTCGAACACTCCGCACAGCGCATGTTCGATCTGGTCAATGATGTTTCCGCCTACCCGCGTCGTTTCCGCTGGTGTGACCGGGCCGAGATCCTCGAACAGGGCGACGAGCGTGTGGTGGCCAGGCTGGATCTGGGGCTGGGCTCATTCCGCACCTGGTTCATGACCGAGAACACCCTGCAGCGTCCACACAGTATCGATATGCAGTTGCGCGATGGCCCGTTCAAGCGCCTGCACGGTCGCTGGGAATTCCATTCCCTGGCCGAGGATGCCTGCAAGGTGACGCTGGTGCTGGAGTTCGAGCCGACCTCGCGCCTGCTGGGTCCGGCGCTGGCGCTGGGTTTCCAGGGATTGGCCGATCGCATGGTCAACGACTTCGTGCGCGTGGCCGACCAGGACGCCTGAGCATGCGCGTGGAAGTGGTGCTGGCCTGGCCGGAACGTTACCTGCGGTGCGAGTTGCAACTGCCCGAAGGCTGCACGGTGGCCGATGCCATCGACGAGGCGGCGCTGGATACCGCGGAAGAGGCCGTTGCCTGCGCCATCCATGGCGTGCTGGTGCGTCCGCAGCACCTGCTGCGCGATGGCGACCGGATCGAGCTGTTGCGTCCGCTGCTGGCCGACCCCAAAGAAAATCGCCGCCGGCGGGCGCGCGGCGGCGACTGAATCACGGCAGCTGCAATCAGCGGCCTCTTTTCTTGTCCTTGGCCAGGTTGCGCCCGAACTGGCGGACACTCTTCCGGGCCAGCTCCGCATCCTGGGTGGCGAAATAATCGCCTTCCCAGCGGGTCACCGCATCGTTCTCGAAGAACACGGTGAAGTTCTTCACTTCGGTCTTGCCGATACGGTTCACGCGCTGGCTGGCGGTGTAATCCCAGCGCTGGGCATGGAACGGGTCGGCGATCGAGGGCGTCCCCAGCAGTGCATTGACCTGCTGCTTGCTCTGGCCGACCTGCAGCTGTGCCACGGACTGCTCGCGGATCAGGTTGCCCTGGTAGATGGGCTGCTTGTAGATGATGCCGCAGCCGGTGGTGGACAGGGCGACAACGGCGATCAACAGGAGGTTGCGCATTGGGTAGGACGGTTGAGGAAATCAGGCCGATGATACACTCCCCGGCACCTGGTGCGATCTGACAGGAGACAACCGGCGCTAAACTGCCCAATGAAAGGATGGCTATGGAATCCAATGAGCTGCGTAAAGTTGGCCTGAAGGTCACCCACCCGCGTATGCGCATTCTCGCGTTGCTTGAGCAGAGCAGCCCGCAGCGTCATCTCACGGCTGAAGACATCTATCGAGAGTTGCTGGATGGGGGCGATGAAATCGGCCTGGCGACGGTCTACCGGGTGTTGACCCAGTTCGAGGCGGCCGGTCTGGTGCTCAAGCACAATTTCGAAGGCGGGCAGGCCGTCTATGAATGGGATCGTGGCGGTCATCACGACCACATGGTGGACGTGGATACCGGCAAGATCATCGAATTCGAAAGCCCGGAAATCGAAGCGCTGCAGCACCGTATCGCCGAGGCGCACGGCTACGATCTGGAAGAACACTCGCTGGTGCTGTACGTGCGCAAGAAGCGCCGCTGAGCGGCCCCGTACAGCAATCTTGAAACACCGGCGCCTGCGCCGGTGTTTTCGTATTCAGGCCTGCTGCAGCAGCCGGCGGGCGGCGGCGCGGGCCTCCTTGCTGACTTCGGCACCGCCGAGCATGCGCGCCAGCTCCTCTTCGCGGCCCTTGCCGTCGAGCAGTTCCACCGCGCTCTGGGTCATGCCCTCCACCGGCGCCTTGCTGACGCGGTAATGGCTGTGGCCCTTGGAGGCGACCTGTGGCAGGTGGGTGACGCACAGCACCTGGCGGTGTTCGCCCAGTGCCCGCAGCTTCTTGCCGACGATGTCGGCGATGGCGCCGCCGATGCCCGAATCCACTTCGTCGAACACCATGGTCGGCACCGCATCCAGCCCCAGCGCGGCCACTTCGATGGCCAGCGAGATACGCGACAGCTCGCCGCCGGAGGCGACCTTGCGCAGCGCACGTGCCGGCTGCCCGGCATTGGCGGCGACCAGGAACTCGATGCGCTCGGCACCGTTGGGGTCCGGGCGCAGCTGGGGCTGGGGTTCCAGCTCAATCAGGAACTGGCCACCGCCCATGCCCAGCTCGTCGATCAGCGCGGTGGTGGTGGCCGACAGCGTCTGCGCGGCCGTGCTGCGGCTGTGGGTCAGTTTCTGCGCCTGTGCCTGCCAGTGGACGCGGGCCTTGTCGATTTCACCGGCCAGCTTGGCCAGGCGTTCGTCGGCACCGCGCAGCTGCTCCAGCTCGCTGTCGATCCGCTCGCGGGTGGCGGCAAGCTCCTCCATCGGCACGCGGTGCTTGCGGGCCAGATCGTGCAGCCGGCCCAGACGGCGCTCGATGTCCTCGAATGCCTGCGGATCGCTGTCCAGATCGTCCTGCACGCGGTCCAGCTGCACCAGCGCTTCCTGCAGCTGGATACCAGCAGCGTCGAGCAGGGCGTCGATGTCGCCCAGCCGCGGATCGTGCTGGCTGACCCGCGCCAGCTCGCTGCGTACCTGCTGCAGCTGGCTGAGCAGGGACGGGGCGTCATCGCCATTGAGCAGATTGCCCGCCTGCAGGCAGGCTTCGATCAGTGCCGTGGAATGGGCCTGGCGGCGGTGGCTGGCGGCCAGTGCGGTGATCGCTTCCGGCTCCAGATCCTCGCGCTGGAGTTCGAGATGCTGGTGTTCCAGGTAACCGATCCGGTCGGAGACATCGCCCTGTTGCGACAGCGCATCGTGTTCGTCCAACAGCGCCTGCCAGGCGGTACTGGCGGCACGCACGGCGGCACGCTCGGCCTCGTTGCGGGCATAGGCGTCCAGCAGTGCCAACTGGCTGGGGCGTGAGAGCAGGGCCTGCTGGTCGTGCTGGCCATGGATCTCGACCAGGAATGCAGCCAGCTCGGCCAGCTGCGAAACCGGCACCGGGCGGCCGTTGATGAAGGCGCGTGAGCCACCGTCGGCACGGATCACCCGGCGCAGCTGGCATTGGCCATCGTCATCGAGCTCGTTGTCGTGCAGCCACTGTCGCGCCGGGGCGTCGTCGGCCAGGCTGAATTCGGCCGACAGCTCGGCGCGGCTGGCACCGTGGCGGACCACGCCGGAATCGGCGCGCAGGCCGGACAGGAAGCCCAGCGCATCGACCATCAGCGATTTGCCGGCGCCGGTTTCGCCGGAAACCACGGTCATGCCCGGGCCGAACTCCAGTTCGGTGGCGCGGACAACGGCGAAATCCTTGATCGAGAGATGTCTGAGCATGGTTGGCAGGCTATGGGGCCGCGCAAAACTAGCATGTGCGCAGGACCGGGCAAACGTCCGGAGTGGAATTTCGGGGTCAGCGTAGGTCGTTGGCGTCTCACCGGCTGCGTCGCGGTCTTGAAACCGCTGGTACTGCCCATATACGGGGCGGAGTAGGCGGCAGAACTTCCGCCAGGGAACCGGAAATGAACCAAGAGCACCCCGAACTCGACCCCACCCCCAGTGCCGATGCGGCCACCGATCCCCAGCAGGAGCAGATCCAGGCCCTGCGCGCGGAGGTGGAGCAGGTCAAGGCCGAGGCGCTGCGCGAGCGCGCCGATCTGGACAACCAGCGCAAGCGCGTGGCCCGCGACATCGAGCAGGCACGCAAATTCGCCAATGAGAAGCTGCTGGGCGAACTGCTGCCGGTATTTGACAGCCTCGATGCCGGGCTCAATGCCGCCGGCAGCGAGCCCAATCCGCTGCGCGAAGGGCTGGAGCTGACCCTGAAGCAGCTGCTGAAGGTGGCCGGCGACAACGGCCTGAGCCTGCTGGATCCGGTCGGGGAAGCCTTCAACCCGGAACACCACCAGGCCATCAGCCAGGTCGACGCCCCCGCCGGCGTAGCCCCGGGCGCGGTGGTCACCGTGTTCCAGAAGGGCTACCTGCTCAACGAGCGCCTGCTGCGGCCGGCGCTGGTGGTGGTGGCCCGGGTCGACTGATCCACTGGCTGGCCGACTGCTGAACGGGTGCGGCCAGCAATAAACACTGTTCCGGGGGTGGCTTGAATGTCATCAGGTCCTCCCCCACATCCCATTCATCCCCGGCGGCTGCCGGCATACGAATCTCAGGAGTCCCCCATGGGCAAGATCATTGGTATCGACCTCGGCACCACCAACTCGTGCGTGGCGATCATGGACGGCGGCAAGGGCCGCGTCATCGAGAATGCGGAAGGTGACCGCACCACCCCCTCCATCGTCGCCTACACCAAGGACGGCGAAGTGCTGGTGGGTGCCTCGGCCAAGCGCCAAGCCGTCACCAATCCGAAGAACACCTTCTACGCCGTCAAGCGCCTGATCGGCCGCAAGTTCACCGACGGCGAAGTGCAGAAGGACATCGCCCACGTGCCGTACGGCATCCTCGCCCACGACAACGGCGATGCCTGGGTGGAGACCAGCGACGGCAAGAAGATGGCGCCGCAGGAAATCTCCGCGCGCGTGCTGGAAAAAATGAAGAAGACCGCCGAGGACTTCCTCGGTGAGAAGGTCACCGAAGCGGTCATCACCGTACCGGCCTACTTCAACGACAGCCAGCGCCAGGCGACCAAGGACGCCGGCCGAATCGCCGGTCTGGACGTCAAGCGCATCATCAACGAGCCGACCGCCGCGGCGCTGGCCTATGGCCTGGACAAGGGCGACGGCAAGGACCGCAAGATCGTGGTCTACGACCTGGGCGGCGGTACTTTCGACGTGTCGATCATCGAGATCGCCAACGTCGACGGTGAGAAGCAGTTCGAGGTGCTGGCCACCAACGGCGACACCTTCCTGGGCGGCGAAGACTTCGACAACCGCGTCATCGAGTACCTGGTCGACGAGTTCAACAAGGACCAGGGCATCGACCTGCGCAAGGATCCGCTGGCGCTGCAGCGCCTGAAGGATGCGGCCGAGCGCGCCAAGATCGAGCTGTCGACCGCGCAGCAGACCGAAGTGAACCTGCCGTACGTCACCGCCGACGCTTCCGGTCCGAAGCACCTGAACATCAAGCTGACCCGCGCCAAGCTGGAAGCGCTGGTGGAAGAGCTGATCAAGAAGTCGATCGAGCCGTGCCGTGTCGCCCTGAACGACGCTGGTCTGCGTTCCAGCGATATCGACGAGGTGATCCTGGTCGGTGGCCAGACCCGCATGCCGAAGGTGCAGCAGGCGGTGAGCGAGTTCTTCGGCAAGGAGCCGCGCAAGGATGTCAACCCGGACGAAGCCGTGGCATTGGGTGCGGCGATCCAGGGCGGCGTGCTGGGCGGTGACGTCAAGGACGTGCTGCTGCTGGACGTGACCCCGCTGTCGCTGGGCATCGAGACCATGGGCGGCGTGTTCACCAAGATCATCGAGAAGAACACCACGATTCCGACCAAGGCCTCGCAGACCTTCTCGACCGCCGAGGACAACCAGTCGGCCGTGACCGTGCACGTGCTGCAGGGTGAGCGCGAGCAGGCCCGCTACAACAAGTCGCTGGCCAAGTTCGACCTGTCCGGCATCGAGCCGGCGCCGCGCGGCATGCCGCAGGTGGAGGTATCCTTCGACATCGACGCCAACGGCATCCTGCACGTGTCGGCCAAGGACAAGAAGACCAACAAGGAACAGAAGGTCGAGATCAAGGCCGGTTCGGGTCTGTCCGAGGAGGAGATCGCACGCATGGTCGCCGACGCGGAAGCCAACCGCGAGGAAGACAAGAAGTTCCATGAGCTGGTGCAGACCCGCAACCAGGCTGACGGCCTGATCCACGCCACCCGCACCGCCATCACCGAGCATGGCAGCAAGGTCGGTGGCGATGTGATCGGCAAGGTCGAGGCGGCGCTGTCGGATCTGGAAACGGCGATGAAGGGCGACGACAAGGCGCAGATCGAAGCCAAGTCCAAGGCGCTGGAAGAAGCCGGCCAGGCGCTGTTTGCCGCCGCTTCGGCCGGTGAGCAGGGTGCTGCCGGTGGCGACGCCGGCGCTGCCGGGCAGGCGGCCGATGACGTGGTCGATGCCGAGTTCACCGAGGTCAAGGACGACGACAAGAAGTCCTGATGTCCGTTGCCCCTCTCCCGGCGGGAGAGGGGTTGGGGTGAGGGTTCGGGGCTGCGATGTGGCTCCGGACCCTTGTCTTGTCGACCAACCCCCACCCAGCCCTCCCCGAAGGGGGAGGGAGAGATAAAGCATGAGCAAGCGCGATTACTACGAAGTCCTGGGCGTCTCCCGCAGCGCCACCGATGAAGAGCTGAAGAAGGCCTATCGCCGCAGTGCGATGAAACACCATCCGGATCGCAATCCGGGTGATGCCGCCGCTGAAGCCGCGTTCAAGGAGTGCAAGGAGGCCTACGAGGTCCTGTCCGACGGCAACAAGCGGCGCATGTACGACGCCCATGGCCATGCCGCGTTCGAACACGGCATGGGCGGTGGTGGCGGCCATGGCGGGCCGGACATGAACGACATCTTCGGCGACATCTTCGGCAACATCTTCGGCGGTGGTGGTGCACGCCAGCCACGGCGCGGTGCCGATATCGGCTACGTGATGGAGCTGGACCTGGAAGAAGCGGTGGCCGGTGGCGAACGGCGCATCGAGATCCCGACCCTAGTCGACTGCGGCGATTGCGATGGCAGTGGCTCGGAGGATCGCAAGGTCGAGACCTGCAACGTCTGCGGCGGTCGTGGCCAGGTGCGCGTGCAGCGCGGCATCTTCGCCATGCAGCAGGCCTGCCACAACTGCGATGGCCGTGGCCAGATCATCGCCAAGCCGTGCAAGACCTGCCACGGCAATGGCCGGGTCGAGGAAGAGAAGGTGCTTTCGGTCAAGGTGCCGGCCGGTGTGGACAGTGGCGATCGCATCCGCCTGCAGGGCGAAGGCGAGGCCGGTCCGCCGGGAACCCCGCCAGGCGACCTGTACGTGGAGGTGCGGGTGCGTGACCACGCCATCTTCACCCGCGACGGCGACGACCTGCATTGCGAGGTGCCGGTGCGCATCTCGCAGGCCGCGTTGGGCGACACCGTCCGCGTGGGCACGCTCGGTGGTGTGGCCGAAATCCGCATCCCGGCCGAAACCCAGACCGGCAAGCTGTTCCGCCTGCGTGGCAAGGGCGTCAGGTCGGTACGCAGCCGTACCGAGGGCGACCTGTACTGCCGCATCGTGGTGGAGACCCCGGTGAACCTCACCGCCGAGCAGCGCAAGCTGCTGGAGCAGTTCGAGGCGAGCTTCAGTGGTGAGGACGCGCGCAAGCACTCACCCAAGTCGGCTACCTTCATCGACGGGGTCAAGGGCTTCTGGGACCGCATGACGTCGACCTGATCGATATCGATTCCACAGTGACAAAGCCGCAGCCTGCTGCGGCTTTGTCGTTTCTGGCGGTCGATTGGTTGCGTGCGCAATCTATGCCGGTGCGGACGGAGGGCGGTCGTAGAATGCGCAGATGAAAGAAGTCGACCACAGCCATCTCGTGCACGGTCGCCGGCAACGCCCGGAGGGGCCCTCGCCGGTGGACGTGATTTCGGTGCAGTCACAGCTGGTGTACGGCCACGCCGGCAACAGCGCCGCGGTGCCGCCGCTGCGCGCCCTTGGCATACGTGTGGCGGAGATTCCGACCACGTTGCTGAGCAATGCGCCGTTCTATCCGACCCTGCGCGGGCGCGTGCTGCCCGCCGACTGGTTTGCCGAGCTGCTGCAGGGCAGCAGCGAGCGCGGTCTGCCGCAGCGGGCGAAGATGCTGGTTTCCGGCTATTTCGGTAGTGTCGAAAACGGTGTCGCCTTCGCCGACTGGCTGGAGGAGGTGCTGCCGCACGCGCCGCAGTTGCGCTACTGCCTGGATCCGGTGATCGGCGACACCCATACCGGTCCCTATGTCGAGCCGGGGCTGGAGGCGGTTTTCGCCGAGCGCCTGCTGCCGCATGCCTGGCTGGTGACACCCAACGCGTTCGAACTGGGCCGGCTCAGCGGCATGCCGGCACTGGAGCAGGCCGATGCGATCGCCGCTTCACGCAAGCTGCTGGAACGCGGGCCGGAATGGGTGATCGCCCACTCGGTTTCCGGCGATCCGGGCGACCTGGTGACGCTGGCCATCAGCCGCACTGAAGTCTGGCGCTGGACCTCGCCGCACCTGCCGGTGGATGTGGCCGGCACCGGCGATGTGCTGATGGCGCTGATCGTCGCCTTCCTGTTGAAAGGCCAAAGCTTCGCCGATGCGGTGGGACGGGCGATTGCCGGCGTACACGCGGCTCTGGAAGCGACGCTGGTCGAAGGCCTGGAAGAATTCGAAGTGCTGGCCGCGGCGCCGGCAGCGACCGGTACGCCGTACCGCTTCCGTGCCGAGCGTCTGGAATGAACGCCCCGGTCATCGGCATTGTCGGCAGTGGCGGCGCCTACGGGCGCTGGTTGCGCGGGTTTTTCCAGACGCGGATGGGGCTGCAGGTGATCGGCCATGATCCGGTCGATCCGGATTCGCACACGCCCGAGCAGCTGCTGCAAGACGCTGACGTGCTGCTGTTCTCCGCGCCGATCCGGCTCACCCCCGGCCTGATTGGCGAATACGTCCGCCAGTCCGGTGGCCGCGAGCGGGGAAGGCTGTGGCTGGATGTCACTTCGATCAAGGGCGCACCTGTCGCGGCGATGCTGGAGTCGCAGGCGTCCGTGGCCGGGCTGCACCCGATGACCGCACCGCCGAAGGCGCCGACCCTGAAGGGCCGGGTGATGGTGGTGTGCGAGGCGCGGCTGGAGGCGCGCTGGCAAACCTGGCTGGATGCGCTTTGCGCCGCGCTGCAGGCCGAATGCGTGCGGGCCACGCCCGAGCACCATGACCGGGTGATGGCACTGGTACAGGCGATGGTGCATGCCACCCATCTTGCCCAGGCCAGCGTGCTGCGCAGCTACGCGCCGCTGCTGGGCGATCTGCAGGCGCTGATGCCGTACCGCTCGGCCGCCTTCGAGCTGGATGCGGCGGTGATCGCGCGCATCCTGTCGCTCAATCCGCTGATCTACGAGGACATCCAGTTCGACAACCCGCATACCGCCGAGATGCTCGGGCGGCTGCTGGAGCAGCTGCAGCGCCTGCGCGATCTGGTGGGCGAGGGGGGCGAACAGGCGCGTGCCGCGTTCCGCCAGCAGTTCCTGCACGACAACCGCCAGGCCATCGATGCGGCGACCCTGCGCGACGGCAACTACAGTTTCGAGCGGATCGGCTACCTGCTGGCCGACCTGACCGAGCAGCGCTCGATGAGCGTGCACCTGCCGCAGGACCGCGCCGGTTCGTTGCGCGAACTGCTGCATGTGTTCGAGCGCCACGGCGTCAGTCTGGCCTCGATCCACTCCTCGCGGACGCCGGCGGGCGAGCTGCACTTCCGCATCGGCTTCGAGCAGAGCTACCGGCCGGAAGTGCTGGCCGCGGCGGCGCGTGAAATCGACAGCAGCGGCATCGGCCGGGTACTGACGGGACAGTGAGCGCGGTGGCCGGGTTAATCCACAGGGGGTGTGGATGGAATGTCGACAAACATGTGGATAAGCGGCGGCGTGCCTTGCGGCATATGGCTGTCAAGATGCTTGCCGAATAATTGACCAGCATCGGGCCGGTTCGGCAAAGCGGCGCCGCTGGCCGGTGCGGCCGGTGTCAGGCGCGGCGCGCGGAACCCAGCGCCAGCCGGACTTCGCCATCGGGCGTACTCAGCTGTTGTCCTTGCCGGACCAGCGGGCGGCCATCCTCCAGCGTGTAACGTGGCGGCTTGGAACTGTCCGGATCCCTGAATTCGATCACCACCCGGCTGCGGCCATCGTCGCCGGTCGCGGGGAACTGTCGGAACGTCATCGCCGATCTCCGGTTGGAAGCTGTTGCAGGCCGGGTCTTCGGCCTGCTGCCAGTCCATGCAGCCTGCCACCGCGGGCGTTACCCGCCCGTTATGTGGCTGCGGTCATTCGATGAACTGCAGGCGGGCCAGCTCGGCATACAGCCCGTCCTGCGCAAGCAGCTCGGCATGGGTGCCCTGGGCGACGATACGGCCCTGGTCCATCACCACGATCCGGTCGGCCTTCAGCACGGTGGCCAGACGGTGCGCGATCACCAGAGTGGTACGGCCCTGCATCAGCCGTTCCAGTGCCTGCTGCACCGCGCGCTCGCTCTGTGCGTCCAGCGCGCTGGTGGCCTCGTCCAGCAGCAGCACCGGCGCATCCTTGAGCAGCGCACGGGCGATGGCGATGCGCTGCTGCTGGCCGCCGGACAGGCGCGCGCCGCGTTCGCCCAGGTCGCTGTCGTAGCCGTCGGGCAACTGTTGCAGGAAGTCGTCGGCCTCGGCCGCGCGTGCCGCCGCGCGTACTTCCTCGTCACTGGCCTCGAGGCGGCCATAGCGGATGTTGTCGGCGGCACTGCTGGCGAACAGCGCCGGCTGCTGCGGGACCAGCGCGATGCTCTGCCGCAGTTGTGCCGGATCGAACTGGCGCAGGTCGATGCCATCCAGTTGCAGGCTGCCGGCATCGGGGTCGTGGAAACGCAGCAGCAGCGACAGCACCGTGCTCTTGCCGGCACCGGACGGACCGACCAGGGCGACGGTTTCGCCGGGGGCCACGCTCAGGCTGAAGTCGTCCAGTGCCGGCTGGTCGGGACGCTGCGGGTAATGGAAGGACACGTGTTCGAAACGGATGCCGCCGCGCAGCGGCATCGGCAGCGGCCGGGGCTGTGCCGGGGCGGTGATGCGCGGGGATTCGTCCAGCAGCTCGGCGATGCGGCCCATGCCGCCGGAAGCGCGCTGCAACTCGTTCCAGACTTCCGCCAGGGCGCCGACCGAGCCGCCGCCGATCAACGCATACAGCACGAACTGGCCCAGCGTGCCGGCACTCATGCTGCCGTTGACCACATCGTGTGCGCCGGACCACAGCACCGCGACGATCGCGCCGAACACCAGCACGATGGCGATGGCGGTGACGAAGGACTGGGTACGGATGCGGTGTCGCGCGGTGGCGACGGACACCTTCAACGCCGCTTCGAAGCGGCCCCGCTCGTAGGGTTCACGCGCATGCGCCTGCACCGTGTGCACCGCGCCCAGGGTTTCAGCCGCCAGCGCATTGGCATCGGCAACGCGGTCCTGGCTGGCGCGGGAGATTTTCTGCAGCCGGCGCGCGCCCAGCACGATGGGCAGTACCGCCAGCGGGATGCCGATCAGCGAATACACGGCCAGGCGCGGGCTGGTCACAAACAGCATGACCATGCTGCCCACCACAGTGACGATGCTGCGCAACGCCACCGACATGGTGGAGCCGATCACGCTGCGCAGCAGTTCGCTGTCGGCCGTCAGCCGCGACACCAGCTCGCCGCTGCGGTTGCGGTCATGGAAGCCGGCATCCAGGCCGATCAGGTGCGCGTACAGCTGTCCGCGCAGGTCGGCGACCACCTTTTCGCCCAGCAGGGACACGAAGAAGAAGCGGGCAGCCGTCGCCAGGGCCAGTACCACCGCCACCACGAACAGCAGTGAGAACGCGCGATTGATTTCGCCGCCACCGGAAAAGCCGTGGTCGATCATCTGCTTGACCGCCATCGGCAGGCTCAGGGTGGCCGTGGACGACACCGCCAGGGCGATCAGCCAGGCGCTGAACAGGCCACCATGGCGGCGGACGAACGGCCACAGCGTTTTCAGGCTGCCTAGTTTCTGCAGGCGGCGCGGTGCGGCGGGGGGGGAGGTGTCATTCATCGGTATCGGGCTCGCTCATGCGCAGGCGGTCGCGGGTGGCATCGCGCAGACGTATCGCCAGCGCGTCGATGCGGTCGGCTGGCAACCGTACATGCAGGCGCAGGCCTTCGGGCAGGAAATCTTCTGCAAGTTTCTCGGCACCGGCCGTGCCCAGCAGGGTGTGGACGATGCCCATGTCCTCGAAGCCGCAGTGCAGGATGCGCTCGGCCATCGGGATCAGCGGGCTGCGCTCGGCCAGGCGCAGGCATTCGGCGGCGGTACCGCCGTAGGCGCGGACCAGACCGCCGGCACCGAGCTTGATGCCGCCATACCAGCGGGTCACCAGCACGGCGACACGGTCATAGCCCTGGCCATCGATGGCGGCCAGGATCGGGCGCCCGGCCGTGCCCGCCGGTTCGCCATCGTCGCTGGAACGGTATTCGTTGCCATGGCGGTAGGCCCAGCAATTGTGCGTGGCATCGGGCACCGAGACCGCGTCGAAGAACGCCAGCGCCTCATTGGCGCCGGTGATCGGCGCGGCATGTGCAATGAAGCGGCTGTGTTTGATTTCCAGCTCATGGCTGGCACGTGTGGCAAGGGTATCGAGCATTGCCCGCCATTCTAGTGGCTGGCACCAGCGAGGTGGGGCGGCTGGCTCAGTCGGCGAGCAGTGGCTGCAGATCAGCCGGGATCCGGGCCTTGGGATGGTCGATGGAGAAACGGCGCAGACTGGCGCGGGCACCTTCCATATCGCCGGTATCCCGGCGTGCACGGATGCGCTTGAGCCACTGCCGTCGCGACAGCGTGGCATCGGCCTCGATGTCGACCACGCGCCCGGCCGTGGCGGTGGCCCTATCGGCCGCCGTCGCCGGTGCGGCAGCGACGTTAGCGCGCTCGCGGCGGGCCGCGGCCGCCTTTTCGGTAGCCTTCTGGCCGGCATGATGCGGAATGATGCGCGGGCCGTCGAACTGCGGGCGTGGCGGCATGTCTTCAGCGGCGGTGCGGCGTGCGGATGCGTCCGATGCGGGCATGGGGGAGGCCGGCGGGGCCGGTGGCGCAGGGGCGGCGGGGGGCGGCATCACTTGCGCTTCATCGTGAATGGCGGCCGTCGTATGCGGTGATGCACGGGCCGGAGCGGTTTTGGCGGCCGGTTGTGCGGGCGCGTGGGTGATCCGGGTCCGGGAGTGTGGCAGAGCTTCGGGTGACGCCGGGGAGGGCGCTGCAACGGTGGCCGGAGACGCAGCCGGAGATGGGGGAGCCTCGGCAGCCACTTCGGCGGCCGCCGGCGCTGCCATATCCACAACGCCCTCGACCGGGGACGGCAACGGCGGGGTGGTGGGCTGCAGTTGCCAGGCCAGACCGACCACCAGCACCAGCGAGGCGGCTACCGCCAGCGAAGCGCCCAGCCGGCGCCGGCGCCGTCCACCTGATGCAGGCGACAACGGTTTCTGCTGTGGACCGGGCGGTGCGCTGCCGATGGCATCGGCGGGAGCTCGCGCCATCACCAGGATGGCGGTCTCGACGTGTGCACCCGGGCCCGGCGCGCGCGCGCCAGGGCGGCCGAGCAGACGGGCCAGCTCGCGTTCTTCGGGACCCAGTGGCTCAGGCGTGTTCATTCGTTCAACCTCGCGCGCAGTTTGTCCATCGCATAACGCAGCCGCGATTTGACCGTTTCCCGGCCGACGCCGGTGATCTGCGCGATCTCCTCCAGGCTCAGCTCCTGCTCCAGCCGCAGCAGCACCACCTCCTGCTGCTCCATCGGCAGTTCGGCCAGTGCCTGGCGCAGTTGCCGGCGCTGGGCCTGCTCCTCGGCCAGCAGTTCCGGTGTGCAGGTGTCGGCCAGCCGTGCCGTGCGTTCGTCGGCATCCGCCGGAGCGGGCGGGCGGTGACGCGCTGCCCGCCAGTGATCGTTGAGCCGGTTGTGGGCGATGCGGAACAGCCAGGTGGAGAAGGCCGCCTCGGGGGTCCAGCCGGAGCGCGCATGGATGACTTTCTGCCAGATGTCCTGGAACAGCTCCTCCGCCAGCGGCCGGTCGCGCAACTGGCCCAGCAGGTAATGGAACAGCCGCGCACGATGGCGTCCGTACAGTTCGGAGAACGCCGCACTGTCGCCGCCGGCATAGGCCAGCATCAGGGTTTCATCGGCGGGAGCCTGGACAAACGTATCCACGCCGGGAAGCCTACTGGTTGCAGCGCCCGCTGCCCAGCCAGTGGAAGAGGGAGATTCAGCCCGCGATTTGCACGGGAGCCTGTATCCCGCGGCAGCGGGGACGTTATGCTGCTGCGCGGGGTCGCCTATGTACGGGTGGCCAGAGAGACCGGATGCATGCTTCATAACCAGACCCGTCCGCTTCACGTCTATTCGCTTGCCAGCGGTGATGTCTGCCTTGCCCAGGTGGTTGCACGGTTGCAGGGCCTGCTCCCGCAAGGTGGTGCGGTCGCGCTGGCCTGGGAGGATGCGCTGCTGGCAACCGGTTGTGTCGGTCATCCGGTGGGCAGCCTGACGCTGCAGGAGGATGCCGGCAGGCTGCTGCAGCAGGGCACGCAGTCCGGATTGGCCGGGGGAAGAGCGGGCGAAGTCTGGACCGATGCCGACAGTGGCGGCCGTGTCGCCCTGATCGCCGAGGTGGAGGAGAGCTGGCCGATGCCTCAGCGGCAGGCGTGGCTTGCGGCCGCGCGGCTGCTGCTGGATGCGGTGATGCTGTCGATGCGGCAGCAGTTGCGAATCGCCGGGCTCGAGCGTTCCAAGCGTCTGCAGAAGGCGCTGTTCGAAATTGCCGATCTGGCCGGTGCGGAGCTTGAGCTGGAGGAAATGCTGGCGCATTTCCATCAGATCCTCGGATCGCTGATGTATGCGGAAAACTGCTACATCGTCGAGTGTGACGAGCAGCAGAGCAGCCTGCGATTCCTGTATTTCGCCGATACCCGGGACGATTTCGTGCCTGAGCGAGAGCGCAGCTACCGGCATGAGGAAATGCCGGGCAGCCTGACCTTCGCGGTGCTGCGACAGGGCAGGGTGATGAGCGGCCCGTCGCGCGAACTGCTGAAGACGCTCGACTCCCCGCAGGCACGCACGCAGGGCCTGGAAAGCGCCGACTGGCTGGGTGTGCCGATGTGGCGCAACGGCAGCGTGTGTGGCGCGATCGTAGTGCAGAGCTATGAAATTGACGCGCGCTACTCGGATGAGGACCGCGCGCTCCTGAATTTCGTCGCCAAGCACATCCTCACCGCCATGGACCGGCGCGCGGCGCATGTGCAACTGGAACGGCACGTGCAACGGCGTACCGTCGAGCTGGAGCGCTCCAACCGCAGCCTGCAGGCGGAGGTGGTGGAGCGGCGGCGCGCGGAGATGGTGCAGGCGGCGTTGTTCCGGATTTCCGAACTGGCGGTCTCCTGCCCCAGCCAAGGGGACTTCCACGCGCAATTGCACGCGGTGCTCGGCACCTTGCTGGATGCACACAACTTTTACATCGCCATGGTCAACGAGCCGGGTGACGGGCTGGAGTTCGTCTATTCGGTGGACGAGAAGAAGCCGCGGCTGTCCTCACGCCCCTTCAGCAGCGGGCTGACCGAATACACCATCCGCCAGCGGCGGCCGATGCTGCTCATGCGCGAGGACATAGACAGCCTGATCGCTGCCGGTGAGGTGCGCGAGTTCGGCTTCAAGTCGCATTGCTGGCTGGGCGTTCCGCTGATGAACGATGGCGAGGTCATCGGCGTGATCGCGGTGCAGAGCTATACGCCGGGGAGCAGGTTCACTGTCGAGGACCAGCGGCTGCTGGCGTTTGTGGCGCGCAATATCGGTGCCAGCCTGGAGCGGCAGCGTGACCGTGAGCGGTTGCTGGAGGCGCATGCCGGGCTGGAGCGCCGGGTCAGCGAACGCACCCATGAGCTGGGCGAGGTCAACCAGAAGCTGCTGGCGCAGATCAGCGAACGCATGGATGCCGAGCAGCGGCTCACCCACCTGGCCCTGCACGATGTGCTGACCGGCCTGCCCAACCGCCTGCAGCTGCAGGAAACACTGGAGCAGACCATCGAACATGCGCGGCAGGGGATCGGCACCGAGTTCGCGCTGCTGTTCCTGGACCTGGACCGCTTCAAATGGGTCAACGACAGCATCGGCCATGCGGCGGGCGACCAGATGCTGGTCCAGGTCGCGCAGCGGCTTGTGCGGATGGTCCGTGCCGGAGATATGGTTGCGCGTCTGGGAGGCGATGAATTCGCGCTGCTGGTGCACGGCAAGGGTGGGGTCGAGGCGATGCTGGAACTGGGGCGGCGCATGCTGCGCGCGCTGGAGATGCCGATGTGGGTGGAAGGACGCGAGCTGTTTCCTTCCGGCAGTGTCGGCATTGCGCTGTGGCATCCGCGCTATGGCTCAGGCGCCGACCTGTTGCGTGACGCCGATGCGGCGATGTATCGCGCGAAGCTGAAAGGGCAGGACCGCTGCGTGGTGTTCGATGCGGCCATGCATGCCGAAGCGGTGTACCGGCTGGAGCTGGAGGCGGACCTGCGCCGGGCGATCAAGAATGATGATTTCGTGCCGTACTACCAGCCCATCGTGTCGCTGGCCGAAGGGCGGGTGGTCGGGCACGAAGCCCTGCTGCGCTGGAAACACGAACAGCGTGGCGTGTTGGCACCGGGAGAATTCCTGGCACTGGGCGAGGAAAGCGGGCTGATCGAACAGGTGGACTGGCTGATCTACACACAGGTGGCCACGGACCTGGCACGGGCCACGCAGGGCTATGTGTCGGTCAACGTCTCACCGCGACACTTCCGCTCCCCCGGCTTCGCGCAGCGCCTGCTGCAGCTGCTCGCCTCAGCCGGCGCCGACCCGCAGCGGTTGCGGATCGAGATCACCGAGATGGCGCTGCTGGAAGATGCGCCGCGGACCTTGCGCACCCTGCGCCAGCTGCGCGAGCGCGGCATCGTCGTGCAGCTGGATGATTTCGGCACCGGCTATTCCGCGCTGTCCTACCTGCACCGTTTCCCGATCAGTGTGCTGAAGATCGACCGCAGCTTTGTCGGCGGACTGCATGCGGAAGGGAGCAGGAACACGCTGGCGCTGGTCGATGGCGTGCTGTCGCTGGCGCGCACGCTGGGCATCGAGACCATCGGCGAAGGCGTCGAGACCGAACAGCAGCGGCAGACCCTGCGGCAACTGGGCTGCAACTATGCACAGGGGTATCTGCTGGGCCATCCGGCCCCCTTCGAGACGATGGCGCAGCGGCTCCAGGTGCCATGACCGGTGCGGTTCTGTAGGCGGCGGCGGCTCAGCGCAGTGCAGCGCGCAGTTTCTCGTCGAACCACTTGTCCGCCTGCGCCGGCGAATACGCGCGCATCCATGCCAGCATCTGCACGTCATCCTCGCCGTACCACAGGTCATCGCGCTGTTCCGGATGCAGGAAGCGCTCGGTGACCATGGTGTCGATCATGCCGATCAGCTGCGCGTAGAAGCCGTCGATATCGAGGAAGGCGCAGGGCTTCTTGCCGATGCCGAGCTGGCGCCAGGTGAGCATCTCGAAAATCTCCTCGGCGGTACCGAAGCCGCCGGGCAGGGCGACGAAGGCGTCGGACAGGTCGAACATGCGCGACTTGCGTTCGTGCATCGAGCCGACCACCTCCAGTGTGGTCACGCCCCGGTGCGCGACTTCCAGATCCACCAGGTGCTGCGGGATCACGCCGGTGACTTCGCCTCCGGCAGACAGCACGCCATCCGCCACCGCGCCCATCAGGCCGGTCCTGCCGCCGCCGTAGATCAGGCGCAACCCCTCGTTGGCGATGCGTCTGCCCAGCTCGGTGGCGCGTTCGACGTAGACGGGTTTGGCGCCGGGATTGGAGCCGCAATAGACGCAGATGGACTTCATGGGGGTTCCTGATGGAGGGACGGTTGCCCGGACTCGACGGCTGAACCGGCGCGGCCAGGCGGGACACAAAAGCAAGAAGGCTCCGCCGGGGCGGAGCCTTCAGGTCACAGGCCGGGACGCTTAGTTGGCCTTGTGGATGGCGCGCTTGCTGACCGCCATCGCCGCGTCGTGGATCACTTCCGACAGCGATGGATGGGCGTGGCAAATGCGGGCCAGATCATCGGCCGAGCCGCTGAACTCCATGGTCAGCACACCTTCGTGCACCAGCTCGGACACGTTGGCGCCAACCAGGTGCATGCCCAGCACGCGGTCGGTTTCGGCATGGGCCAGCACCTTTACGAAGCCGGCCGGCTCGATCATGGCGACGGCGCGGCCGTTGGCGGCGAACGGGAAGCTGCCGGCCTTGTACGGGATACCCTCGGCCTTGAGCTGGGCTTCGGTCTTGCCGACCCAGGCCAGTTCCGGCTCGGTGTAGATGACCCACGGGATGGTGTCGAAGTTGACGTGGCCCGGCAGGCCGGCGATCAGTTCGGCCACCGCGATGCCTTCCTCGAAGCCCTTGTGCGCCAGCATCGGGCCACGCACGCAGTCGCCGACCGCCCACACGCCGTCCACGCCGGTGTGGCAGTGCGCGTCCACTTCGATCTGGCCGCGCTCGTTGAGCTTGACCGCGCAATCGTCCGCCAGCAGGCCCTTGGTCGCGGCGCGACGGCCCACGGCCACCAGCAGCTTGTCGACGGTGATGGTCTTCTCGCCGGCAGCGTCGGTGTAGGTGACCAGCACTTCCTTGCCCTTGACCTCGGTCTTGGAGACCTTGGCGCCGAGCTGGATGTCCAGGCCCTGCTTCTTGAATTCGCGGGCGGCGACCTTGGCCACTTCGGCATCGGCAGCTGCCAGGAAGTCCGGCATGGCTTCAAGGATGACCACTTCCGAACCCAGGCGCTTCCACACGCTGCCCAATTCCAGGCCGATCACGCCGGCACCGATCACGGCCAGACGCTTGGGTACTTCGGTGAAGTCCAGCGCGCCGACGTTGTCGACGATGGTGTCACCGTTGAACTTGGCGAAAGGCAGTTCGATCGAATCCGAACCGGCGGCGATGATGACGTTGGTGCCCTTGAGCTCGACCTCGCTGCCGTCATGCTGCTTGACGGTGACGATGTTGCCGGCCTTGAGCTGGCCGAAGCCGTAGTACGGCGTGACCTTGTTGGCCTTGAACAGCTGGGCGATGCCACCGGTGAACTGCTTCACGATGGCGTCCTTGCGGCCGACCATCTTGGTCACGTCCATCTTGGCGTCGTTGAAGCTGATGCCGTGGTCGCCAAAGATGTGGCCCATGTTCCAGTACTGGCGCGAGGAGTCCAGCAGCGCCTTGGACGGGATGCAGCCCACGCGCAGGCAAGTGCCGCCCAGTGCCGGCTTGCCGTCCTTGCCCAGCGCTGCGTCGATGCAGGCGGTCTTCAGGCCCAGCTGGGCGGCGCGGATAGCGGCGTGGTAGCCGGCCGGGCCGGCACCGATGACGACGACGTCGAATTGTTCAGCCATTTCAGGTTCCTTGATACCAATCTCTTCTCCCTGCGGGAGAAGGTGGCGCGAAGCGCCGGATGAGGGTGCGGGGAGGGCCGGACCCTCACCCCAACCCCTCTCCCGGTGGGAGAGGGACTTTCGGGCCTTACAGGCCGAACAGCATGCGGCCGGGGTTTTCCAGCTGGTTCTTGATGTCCACCAGGAACTGCACCGCGTCCTTGCCGTCGATGATGCGATGGTCGTAGGACAGGGCGATGTACATCATCGGTGCGATCACGACCTGGCCGTTCTCGGCGATCGGGCGTTCCTTGATGGTGTGCATGCCGAGGATGGCGCTCTGCGGCGGGTTGACGATCGGGGTCGACATCAGCGAGCCGAAGGTGCCGCCATTGGTGACGGTGAAGGTGCCGCCCTGCAGGTCGTCCAGTGCCAGCTTGCCGTCACGCGCCTTCTTGGCGTAGTCGGCGATGCCCTTTTCGATGTCGGCAAACGACATGCGCTCGACGTTGCGCAGCACCGGGGTCACCAGACCCTTCTCGGTGGACACGGCGATGGAGATGTCCGAATAGCCGTGATAGATGATGTCGTCACCATCGACCGAGGCGTTGACCAGCGGGAAGCGCTGCAGCGCGTTGGCCGCGGCCTTCACGAAGAAGCTCATGAAGCCCAGCTTGATGCCGTGCGCCTTCTGGAACTCTTCCTGCAGTTCCTTGCGTGCGGCGGCCACCTTGGCCAGATTGACTTCGTTGAACGAAGTCAGCATGGCGATGGATTCCTTGGACTGCATCAGACGCTCGGCGATGCGCTTGCGCATGCGGGTCATCGGCACGCGTTCTTCCGGACGCGCACCGCCGGCCTTGCCGACACCACCGGTGCGGGCGAAGTTGACGATGTCTTCCTTGGTCACCGCGCCGTGGCGGCCGGTGCCGGCCACGTCAGCCGGATTCACGCCTTCGGTGATGGCCGAGAAGCGGGCACCCGGGGGCAGGGTGTCGGCAGCGGACTTGGCAGCCGGCGCCGGCGCAGCGGCAGCAGCCGGAGCAGCAGCCTTCGGTGCTTCAGCAGCGGCGGCCGGGGCGGCAGCGGCAACCGCACCTTCCTCGATGATCGCCAGGATCTGGCTCGAGGTGACGGTGTCGCCTTCCTGGAACTTGATTTCCTTCAGCACGCCATCAACCGGTGCCGGCACTTCCAGCACGACCTTGTCGGTTTCCAGGTCGAGCAGGTTCTCGTCACGCGAGACAGCGTCGCCGACCTTCTTGTGCCAGCTGGCGATGGTGGCGTCGGAGACGGATTCGGGCAGTACCGGTACTTTGACTTCGGTGGCCATTTGGCGGATTTCCTGGTTGCAGATTCTTGGGAAAGGAGGGGCTTATTCGGCGTAGTTGTCGTCGATCTTGTTGACCAGCGCGTCGGCGAGCAGCTGCTGCAGTTCGCGCAGGTGATCGGACATGTGGCCCACGGCAGGCGACGGCGAACGCGGGCGACCGGCGTAATGCAGCGCCTGGCCATCGGACAGGCAGGCCTGCAGATGGTGGCGGATCTGGTACCACGCGCCCTGGTTCATCGGCTCTTCCTGGCACCACACCACGTCGGCGGCCTTGCCGTACTTCTTCAACTCGGCAGCCAGCGCCGGGCGCGGGAACGGGTACAGCTGTTCCACGCGGAGCAGGGCGACGTCGTCACGGCCGAGCTTGGTCTGCTCTTCCAGCAGGTCGTAATAGACCTTGCCCGAGCACAGCACCACGCGCTTGACCTTCTTGGCGTCGGCCGCGGCATCGCCGATCAGCAGCTGGAACTCGCCGTTGGCCAGTTCGTCCAGGGTCGACACGGCCAGCTTGTGGCGCAGCAGCGACTTGGGTGACATCACCACCAGCGGCTTGCGGGTGGTCATGCGCATCTGGCGACGTAGCATGTGGAACGCCTGCGCCGGGGTCGACGGCACGCAGACCAGCATGTTCTCCAGCGCGCACAGCTGCAGGAAGCGCTCCAGGCGCGCGGAACTGTGTTCCGGCCCCTGGCCCTCGTAGCCGTGCGGCAGCAGCAGGGTCAGGCCGGAGATGCGGCCCCACTTGGCTTCACCGGAGGCGATGAACTGGTCGATCACCACCTGCGCGCCATTGGCGAAGTCACCGAACTGGCCTTCCCAGATGCACAGGGTGTTGGGGTCGGTGGTGGAGAAGCCGTACTCGTAGGCCATCACCGCTTCCTCGCTGAGCAGCGAGTCGATGATGGTGGCCTTCTCCGGCGATTCGACCAGCTGACGCAGCGGCAGGTAATAGCTGTCGGTCTTCTGGTCGTGCAGGATCGCGTGGCGGTGGGTGAAGGTGCCACGGCCGACGTCCTGGCCGACCAGGCGCAGGTTGCTGCCCTCGTCCAGCAGGGTGGCGTAGGCCAAGTTCTCGGCAAAGCCCCAGTCGCCCGGGACTTCACCGGCGGCCATCTTGCGGCGGTCGTCATAGACCTTGGCCACGCGCGAGTGGATTTCCACGCCTTCGGGAATGGTGTTGATCAGCGTCGCCAGCCGGGTCAGCTTGTCCATATCGACGGCGGTGCTGACCGTGTCCGACAGCTTGCCGGTCAGGTACTTCGGCCAGTCCACGAACAGCTTGCTGGTGGCCGGGGTCTTGCCCACGTCGGCCAGCTCGGTGGTCACTTCGCCGGCGTCGAGCTTGTTGCGGTAGCTGTCGACCAGCTCCTTGCCGGCACCGGCGGGGATCACGCCCGCGGCTTCCAGCTGCTCGGCATACAGCTCGCGGGTGGTCTTGTGCTTGCGGATCACCTGGTACATCAGCGGCTGGGTGATGGCCGGTTCATCGGCCTCGTTGTGGCCCCAGCGGCGGTAGCAGATCAGGTCGATCACGACGTCCTTGTGGAACTGCTGGCGGAAGTCGTAGGCCAGTTTGGCGGCGTACACCACCGCTTCCGGATCGTCGCCATTGACGTGCAGGACCGGTGCGCCAACCATCTTGGCGATGTCGGTGCAGTACAGGGTCGAGCGCGAGTCGTCGCGGTTGGAGGTGGTGAAACCGACCTGATTGTTGACCACGATGTGCAGGGTGCCGCCGACGGTGAAACCGCGGGCCTGCGACATCTGGAACAGCTCCATCACCACGCCCTGGCCGGCGAATGCTGCGTCGCCGTGGATCAGGATCGGCATCACCTGCTTGCGCGCGGTGTCGTTGCGGCGCTCCTGGCGCGAACGCACCGAGCCGGCGACCACCGGGTCGACGATTTCCAGGTGCGACGGGTTGAATGCTAGAGCAAGGTGCACCGGGCCGCCGGCGGTGGCGACGTCGGCCGAGAAGCCCATGTGGTACTTCACGTCACCGGCAACGGCACGCTCGTCGTGCTCGAACTTGCCTTCGAACTCGTCAAACAGCTTGCGCGGGTTCTTGCCGAGGGTGTTGACCAGCACGTTGAGGCGGCCGCGGTGGGCCATGCCGATCACCACGTCCTTGACGCCGTCGACGCCGGCGTTGCGGACCACCGTGTCCATCATCGGGATCAGCGAGTCGCCGCCTTCCAGCGAGAAGCGCTTCTGGCCGACGTACTTGGTGTGCAGGTAGCGCTCCAGGCCTTCGGCAGCCGTCAGGCGCTCCAGCGTGCGGCGCTTGGTGTCGGCGTCGAGGTTGTAGTTGCCGCCGGTGTTTTCCAGACGCTGGTACAGCCACTGGCGCTGATCGACCTCGGAGATGTGCATGAACTCCGCACCGATCGAACCGGTGTAGGTCGCCTTCAGGCGGGCCAGAAGGTCGCGCAACTTCATGCGCGGCTGGCCGCCGACACCGCCGGTGCTGAACTCGTCGTTGAGGTCGGCGTCGCTGAGGTGGTGGAACGGCAGGCCCAGGTCCGGCGGATTGACCGGCGGGGTCAGGCCCAGCGGATCAAGGCGGGCGCCCAGATGGCCGCGGGAACGGTAGGCGGTGATCAGACGGCCGACATTGCGCTCGCGCTCGTCGCCTCCACCCGCACCGCTGCCGGAGTTGTGTGCATTTTTCGCCGCCTCGGTGATGTGGGCGATTGCGGCCGAATGCGGGACATCGCCTGCTTCACGGCCCTTGAAGCCATCGAAGTAGGTTTTCCACTTGGGGTCCACACTGTCCGGAGAAACGAGGTACTGCTCGTACAGATCCTCGATGTAGGAGGCGTTGCCGCCGGCGAGTTGCGATGATTGCGCAAACTGCTTCAGGAGATTGTCCACGATGGAGAGTCGGATTCGCTTGTGGGGTAAGGCTCGGGAAACCGGCGCGCCCAAAAAAAATTAAAGGCACGCGCGGGCGTGTTTAACGTTTGAATTATACCTGCGCCGGGACAGGAAGGGGCATTCACACTGTCCCGTGGATTAATACATGACCACCGGTTGTCTTGCCCTGTCTGCCGTCAGACACCCAGTACGCGGACCGCGTCGCAGTTGCGGGAACGCTCCCAGATACGCTGGAACAATGCTTCCTGCTGGCGGGCACGGCTGGCGCTGGCCAGCGACAGCTCGCCTTCAAGCCGTTCGCCCATTGGACGAAAGTAGCAATCACCGGCGTCATTGCAGAACCCGCCCGAGGTGACGAGGCAGTCGGCCGGGTCGACCGGCTCACGCAGCTGGAACACGCTGGGCAGGCGCTGGAGCAGGGCGACCAGCGGTGCGGGCAGGTGGGCCACGTCGGCTTCGTGCACCAGCAGCTGGGCCTGCTTGGCATGGCGCGCGGTGGCAAACCGGCGTAGCGCGGCCAGCACCTGCGGCTGGCCCAGCAGAGTGGAATCGTCGCCGCGGAGCTGGATGAACAACTGGCGGCGGGCGCGATGGATCACGCTGCTGGCCGCAGCGGTGGCGCTGTCCAGGTCGTCCACCCGCATGGCACCGTCAAGCCGGCAGCGCATCTGCTGGTGCGCGATGCCGGCCTCTTCGAAGATCTCGCCTTCGGGCAGGAAGCCGTTGCGGGCGTAGAAGTCGCGGGCGGTCAGCTGTGCGTGCAGGCTCACCTCGCCCCAGCCACGCTGCCGGGCTTCGGCGACCAGCGCCTCAAGCAGCGCCTGGCCAACGCCCTGGCCGCGGGCCGCCGCCACCACTGCCATGCGGCCGATGCGCTGCTCGGGCGTGAGCCGGGCGGTGCCGATCACCTGACCGTCATCCGCGCGCGCCAGCACGTGATGGCTGAGCGGGTCCAGGGCATCGATTTCCAGCTCCACCGGCACCTGCTGTTCGACCACGAATACGGCATGGCGCACGCCATACAGCAGTGCCTGCTGGGTGGCGTAATCGGCACGTTCAATATGGAAGCCGGGAGTCGGGTTCATGCGGGCGAGGATTCCGGGTCGGTATCGTTGTCGCAGATCACCACCACCTCGACGCCTTCATCGTTGCTGCTGACCGTCTCGATGGTGCCTTGGGCCGGCTCGCCGGGAGCGGCCTGCGCGTATTCAAATACCTCGATCTCCACTTCCGGCGCGTCCAGGTCGGCGTCGTCGGCAGAGTCGAAATCATCTTCCATCGCCTGCATTGCCGCCAGCGCCTCCACATCCAGCAGCTGGAAGCAACCGCCGGCCAGCAGTTCCAGCACGGCGTTGCGGCCCTTGGCCGAGAGTTTGCGGAAGGCGGTGGCGTCGATGTATTCGGCCGCGGCCAGGGACTGCGCATCCTTGACCGACAGCGCGAACTCGCGGCCGGAGCAGTACAGCGTGCCGCCGCGGGTGGCGCGGCGCCAGGCCAGACGGGCCCACGGGTGGCGTTCCAGCTCACCGCCACGGGCCAGTTCGGCTTCCACCTCTTCGGGCGAGCGCGGGGCCTGCGAGGGCAGGATGTCGCCGGCCGAGCGGTAGGTGGTGATGAAGCGGCCGAACCAGTCGCCGAGGCGGTCCGGATCGTTCATCCGCAGCGCATTCAGTGCGGTGACCACCCGCTTCATCGCCGCCGCGTCGATCTCGTTGGGGTCTTCCGGCAGCTTCAGGTCCGGGTCCTGGAAGCGGATGGACTCGTCGGCATTGGCCACCAGATCGTCCAGCCAGTCGCTGATCAGCTCGGCCGAGGAGGGGGCGCGCATGCCGAAGGAGTAGGTCAGGCACGGGTCTTCGGCCACGCCGTTGTGCGGCACGTTCGGCGGCAGGTACAGCATGTCGCCCGGTGCCAGCACCCAGTCGTGGGTCTTGCGGAACTTCTTGAGCAGCTTCAGCTCCACGTCCGGGCGGAAATCCAGCGACGGGCGCTTGCCCTTGGTCGAATCGCTGGCGTCGATCTGCCAGCGGCGGTGGCCGTAGCCCTGCAGCAGGAACACGTCGTACTGGTCGACATGGGCGCCGACCGAGCCGCCGGGGGCGGCGAAGCTGATCATCACGTCATCCATGCGCCAGCGTGGCAGGAAGTTGAAGTGGACTAGCAGCGCACGCACGTCCGGATCCCACTTGTCCACGTCCTGCACCAGCAGGGTCCAGTCGTGGTCGGGCATGCCGGGGAATTCCTCCTCCTGGAACGGGCCGGTGCGCACCGTCCAGCCGTCGGTGGCGCGATCATGGTTGACGATGCGGGCCAGCGTGCCGTCCTCGCAGGCCAGGCCGGCCAGGTCGTCCGGCGATACGGGCGTCTGGAAGTCCGGGAGCGCGCCACGGATGAGCAGCGGACGCTTCTGCCAGTAGTCGCGCAGGAAGGTGGCCGGGCTCATGCCCAGCGGCTGGCCCGGCTTGGCCTGGATTTCGATCGGGTAGGTCTTGTGCTTGCGTGCAGCCATGGGGAAATCCTTGCAACGGGTGTGCGGGATACGGGCGCCAGATGCGCCAAGGCCGCTATTGTCTCCTTGTTGGATGCAAACCGCACGGCTACCGGCACCACTCCGGCTTGTGGGGCAATGGTGGCAGGTGCCAGCCTGGGCGGAAGATAGAGGAGGTCGCACGCATGTCGATGGGACGACCCGTCTGCGGAAGCCCGTCCGCGCCACCTCTGCAACCTGCCGGAGTGAACCTTCATCCGCGGCCGGGAGATAATCGGCCCCCGTTGTCCTGCTCGAGATTTCCCGTGCGCCACTTTCTGTTTGCCGGCCTGTGGCTGGCCTGCGCACCGCTGGCGGCGGCCGCCAGCTGTTTGCAAGGTGCGGTATTCGCCGACGCCAACGGCAACGGCCAGCGTGATGCCGATGAGCAGCCGCTGGCCGGCATCGCGGTATCCGATGGCGAGCACATCGTCCGCACCGGTGCCGATGGCGGTTACCAGCTGCCGGCCTCGACCCGGGCGACGGTGTTCGTAATCAAACCGGCCGGCTACCGCGCCGCCACACGTGCCGATGGTCTGCCGGACATCTGGCGCGCTGGCAGGGACGCGACCGCGCGCAAGGGCAGTCGCAAGGCCAAAGCCGGCGCGCAGTGCCAGCCGTTCGCGCTGGTGCCCGACGGCGATGCACCGGCCAGCTTCCAGACCCTGCTGATGGCCGACAGCCAGACCAGCAATGCGCAGGATGTGGGGTACTTCGAGCGCGACATCATCGCGCCGTTGCGCGGCAGGCATCAGGCCCGGCTCGGCATGACCCTGGGCGACATCACCAACGACAATCCGGCGCTGTATCCGGCACTGGTGGCGGCGGTGACCTCACTGGGCGTGCCGTGGTTGCATGTGCCGGGCAACCATGACATGGACGTGGGTGCACGCAGCGATGCCACCTCGCTGGCCAGTTACCACCGTGCGTTGGGTCCGGACACCTATGTCTGGGAAGAGCGCTCGATGGTGTTCATCGGGTTGGACGACATCATCGCCCAGCCGGGGCAGACCCCGGCCTATGTGGGTGGTCTGCGCGAGGACCAGTTCGCCTTCCTCGAACGCTATCTGCCGACCGTGCCGGAGGACCGGCTGCTGGTGATCGGCGTGCATATCCCGCTGTTCGACCGCCGTTTCCGCGAGGCCGACCGCACGCGCCTGTTCGCGTTGC
Source organism: Stenotrophomonas sp. JC08 (assembly GCF_052180205.1). Classification (NCBI taxonomy): domain Bacteria; kingdom Pseudomonadati; phylum Pseudomonadota; class Gammaproteobacteria; order Lysobacterales; family Lysobacteraceae; genus Stenotrophomonas; species Stenotrophomonas sp. JC08. The sequence continues at coordinate 1,368,332 of NZ_CP197473.1, forward strand.
TGGAGAATCGCGCCAACCGGCTGGTCCTCAGCGGCCACACCCACGAACAGAGCCAGACCTTCTGGGATGCCTCGCGTGGCTGGAACGGCGCCACGCCGCTGCACGAATACAACGTAGGCGCGGCCTGCGGCGCGTTCTGGTCGGGGGCGAAGGATGTGCAGGGCATTCCCGATACCACCATGGCTGACGGCACGCCCAACGGCTACGGCCTGCTCAACGTGCAGCCGCAGGGCCGCTACAGCGTGGAGTACCGAGCCGCCCGCGCGCCGGCCGACGAGCAGATCGCGCTGCATGCGCCGCGTGTGTTGCGGCAGGGCGCGTACCCGGCATGGGGCGTGTATGCCAACGTATACATGGGCTATGACGGCCTGCCGGTGGAGTTCCGTGTCGATGACGGCGACTGGCAGCCGATGAAGCGGGTCCAGCAGCCCGATCCGCGCCTGCTGGTGGAGAATATCGCCGACGACCTGGCCACGTCGCTGCGCGGCTACGACCGCTCGCCCGAGGCCACGCCGTCCAGCCACCTGTGGCGCGCGGCGCTGCCGACGAAACTTGAGGAGGGCGAGCACACGGTGGAAGTGCGCACCACCTTGAACGGCAAACCCTACAGCGCCCGCACCACCTATCGGCTGCAGGACGCCACGCCCTGACGCGGCGCGGGTATCGGCAACGGCAGGACATCCATCGGCGGTATTCCTGCACAGGGCCGTGGCGGCGGGAGCGCTATCGTGGGCGCCTCCTTCACGCGGGAACCGCCCATGGAAACCGGACACCTGCATCGCGGCCGCCTGATCGACCACCTGCAACTGGTGGTGCGTGACCTGGCGGCCAGCCAGCGCTTCTACACTGCGGTACTGACCGCGCTCGAGGTGCCGATCGGCGGCACTGCCGAGGATTATTTCTGGGCCGACGAACTGTTCGTCTCCAGCGCCGACAGCCTTGCCGCGCAGGGCCGGCTCACCGGCCGCCAGCACCTGGCGTTCCAAGCCCGCGACCGCGCGATGGTCGAGGCCTTCCATCGCGCCGCACTGGCTCACGGCGGCCGCGACAACGGCGCGCCCGGCGAACGGCCGTACCACCCCGGCTACTACGCCGCCTTCGTGCTGGACCCGGACGGCAACAACATCGAGGCGGTGTTCCATGGCGAGGCGCGCCGCAATGTGCCGTCGGTCGAGATCACCTTTTGATGGAGGAAGGGAATCGCATGCAGCCGCCAGCAGGGAATGGGCCTTTGCCGCTGTTCAGCGTGCAGCGCATCGATCATGTGGTGTTGCGGGTGGTCGACGTCGAACGCGCCATCACCTTCTATACACAGGTGCTGGGCTGTGTGGTGGTGCGTCGGCGTGATGACCTGGGGCTGGCGCACCTGCGCGCCGGGGGCTCGATGATCGATCTGGTTGCTGTGGACGGTGTGCTTGGACGCCGTGGTGGCATGGCTGCGGGTGGGGTGGGGCGCAATGTCGACCACCTGTGCCTGCGCATCGAACCATTCGACGAAGCATGCCTGCGTGCGCACCTGGCCGCGCATGGCGTGGCGGTGGACGGCCCGGTGATGGTCAATTTCGGTGCCGAGGGCGAGGGGCCGTCGCTGTACCTGCGCGATCCCGACGGCAACACCCTGGAGCTGAAAGGCGCCTCCGGCGACTGAGGCTGCGGCGCGGGTCACCTGTACGGGTGGATGGGGTTGCCGGGTGGCGGTGATGCATCCGCCAGTGCCGCGCAGGGGTTGCGACCATTTCCAATGGATGCCGCACACACAGAAACGGCGCCTTCACGGCGCCGTTTACGGGATCGGGCGGTTGCGGGCCGGATCAGAACTTGGCGTTGAACTCGGCGGCGTAGCCGGTGTTGACGATGACCTTCTGCAGCGCCTCGCACACCTTGATGTTGCCGGCCACGATCTGCTGGGTCTCCGGACCGCGCGAATCCATGCGGTCCGGGGTCGAGCCACGATAGGTGCAGACCTTGCCGCCGGCCTCGCGCACCAGCAGCACGCCGGCGGCGATGTCCCAGGCCTTCACGCCGGCCTCGAAATAGGCGTCGGCACGTCCGCAGGCGACATAGGCCAGGTCCAGTGCGGCCGAGCCGGTGCGGCGCACGTCCTCGGCCTGCACCAGCAGCGTGTCGACGGTCTTGAGCTGGGCGCTGGCGCGGCTGCGTTCGCGCGGAGCGAAGCCGGTGTGGATCATCGTGCCTTCCAGATCCTTGCGCTCGGCCACGCGGATACGGCGGTCGTTGAGCACGGCGCCATTGCCGCGGCTGGCGGTGAACAGCTCGTTGCGCAGCGGATCAAAGATTACCGCGTCGATCGGCTCGCCGTTCTCGACCAGGGCGATGGAGACGCAGTAGTGCGGGAAGCCGCGCAGGTAGTTGCTGGTGCCATCGAGCGGGTCGATCACCCACATGAAGCGGTTGACGCCCTGCAGGCCACCTTCCTCACCGAAGATGCCGTAGTCGGGATAGGCGCGCTTGAGTTCCTTGACGATGACCTTCTCCGCATCGCCATCGACTTCACTGGCGTAATCCATCCGGCTCTTCTGCACCACGTTCAGGGCTTCAAGCTTGTTGATGTTGCGGAGCAGGACGTTGCCGGCGAGGCGGGCGGCCTTGACCATGACGGTGACGGCGGGTTTCTGCATGGCGAAAGGCTCCCGTGAAGGCAGAGATCGGATTGGCGGGGGAAAAGAGCGGGTCGGCGCAAAGGCCGTCGCGCAGTTTACCATCTACAGCTGTCTGGCTCCTGATTTTTTCCAATATCCATGTCTGTTTCTGCCCATATCCGTTTTGTCCTCGTCGGTACCCAGCATCCTGGCAACATCGGCGCAGCCGCGCGGGCGCTGAAAACCATGGGCCTGGCGCGGCTGGTGCTGGTTGCACCCGAGAAGCCACTGGACGAGGTGGCGTTCCGCCGCTCGGCGGGGGCGGAGGATGTGCTGGGCGATGCGCCGGTGTTCGCCACCCTGGCCGAAGCGGTGGCCGACTGCCGGCTGGTGCTGGGCTGCACCGCGCGCTCGCGCCGGGTGCAACTGGAGGAGCTGCTGCCGGAGGCCGGTGGCCAGCGTGCCGTTGCCAAGGCCGCCGAGCCGGCCGAGGTCGCCTTCGTGTTCGGGCGGGAACGCACCGGGCTGACCAACGACGAGCTGCAGCTGTGCCATGCCGCGGTGCATATTCCTTCTGATCCGGAATTCAGCTCCTTGAATCTGGCGGCGGCCGTGCAGGTGCTGGCCTATGAGGTACGCATGGCGGCGCTGGAGCGGGAGCAGGCGGCGCCCGTGACCGCGGCGCCGGTCCATGATGATGAGATGCCGGCGAGCCATGTCCAGGTGGAAGGCCTGTTCGGGCAGCTGGGCGACACCCTGGACCAGATCGATTTTCACAAGGGCCGCGCTCCGGAATCGGCGATGCGCAAGCTGCGCCGGTTGTTCATGAAGGCGCAACTGAGCGAGCACGAGGTGCGCCTGCTGCGCGGCATCCTGTCCGATGCCCAGCGCATGGCCAGGCTGGCCAATGAGGGGCGCAATTGAGGCGGCCTCATGCCTCCGGATTTCCGGTACGCTTGGGCGTGATCGGCTGGGGGAGTTGAGGTCTTGCGACTGTGGCGATGGCTCTGGGGAGCCGCACTGGCGTTTGTTGCGGTGATGCCGGCGGCCGGCGAGGCGGTCGAGCGTTCGGTGCTGGTACTGGGACGGATCAGCGATGATCCGCAGGCCCATTACGAGCAGTTGAAGCCGCTGCTGGACTATGTTGTCCCGCGGATGCGGGATGTCGGCATCACCGAGGGACGCATCCTGATGGCCAAGGATCCGCAGCAGATGGCCAGCTATCTGCGGCGCGGTCGGGTCGACTGGGTCACTGAAACCGCAGGTACCGGCATGGCGCTGGAGCAGCGCAGTGGGGCGGTGCCGCTGTTGCTGACCGAGCGCAACGGCGTGCGTACCTATGAGAGCCTGTTTTTCGTACGCCGCGACAGCCCGATCAACACGCTGGCAGACCTCAAGGGGCAGACGCTGGCGCTGCAGAGCGCGGCATCCACCAGTGCCTACCTGGTGCCGGCAATGACCCTGCTGGAGCAGGGCATCCGGCCGGAAATCCTGCTCTCGCCGCTGGATACGCCGGCCGCCGATGCGGTGGGCTATGTGTTCGCCCGCTCGGAACTGAATATTTCCACCTACGTGCACAAGCGGCTGGTCGATGCCGGAGCGGTCAGCAGCCTTGACTGGGAGGATGTCCGTGCCATGCCCCCCGCGTTCCGCAGAGATCTGCGCGTGATCCACCGCAGCGAGCCGGTGCCACGGGCGCTGGAAATGGTGCGGGGCGACCTCCCCGCGCCGGTAAGGCGGCGACTGCAGGCGGTATTGCTGGAAGCCAGCCGGGACCCCTTGGCGGCACCGGCCCTGCGCAAGTTCTTCGGTACCACCGGCTTCCATGTCGTCGACCCTGCCAGCCACCAGAGGTTGGCGCGGCTGCGCGCCGGGCTGGTGCGCGTGCGCTTGGAGGTGGAATGAAGCGGATCGGTCTCGGGCTGCAGGCCCGCTTCCTGCTGGCGATGGCCGGGGCGCTGCTGGTGGTCGGCGCCATCGTGGCCTTGTTGCTGGCACGGCAGGCGTTGAACCAGCGCGAAGTACTGCGGGTCAGTGGTGCGGTGGTATCGCAGGTGTTCGACCAGCGGTTGCGTGACCAGGGCATATCCCTGGCTGAATCCCTGGCCGATACGCTGGTCAACCCGCTGTATTACTCGGACCTGGATGCGATCGGCGCGCTGGTGCGCAACACCGTGAGCCAGGAGGCGATCAGCTACATCCTCGTGCATGACCCGGAAGGGCGGCTGATCCATGACGGCACGATGGAAGTGGCCGGCTACGGGCGGCAGATGCAGGATCCGCTGGCGCCCGGTGCGATTCATGCGGTCAAGCAGCTGGTACAGGGCTCTCCCGCGGTTCTGGAGGTGGATCAGCCCATCGTCATCGGCGGGCAGCGCATCGGCGGTGTGCGGGTCGGCATGAACCTGATGCCGGTGCTTGCCAAGGAGGCCGAGGCGATGCAGCTGCTCAAGCAGCGCATGCGCGACAGCGAACGGCGGCAGCTGGGCTGGGTGCTGCTGCTGCTGTTTGCGCTGGTCGGCTTCGCCTGCGCGATGGGGCTGTACGTGCAGCGCACACTGGTGCGCCCGATCCGCTGGCTTGGCCATGCCGCGCGCCGGATCGAGCAGGGCGACTACCAGCTCGAGACCCAGGGAATGCGGCTGGGCGGTGAGCTGGGCGAGTTGATGCAGACCTTCGAACGGATGAGCCGGAGCATTGCCCGGCATGACCGGGAGGTGCGGCAGATGGCCTATACCGACGCACTGACCGGCCTGACCAACCGGCTGGCGTTCCGCGAGGCGCTGGATCACCGCCTGCAGGGCGCGCGCGCCTCCGGCGGCGGCTTGGCGCTGCTGTTCATCGATATCGATGAATTCAAGCGGGTCAACGACACCCTCGGGCACGAGGCCGGTGACGAGGCGCTGCTGCAGTTCGCACAGCGGATCGCGGTGGCGGTGGAGCAGGAGGGCGATGACGATACCCTGCTGGCGCGCTTCGGTGGCGACGAGTTCGTGCTGCTCGTCGGCGATGGCCGCGACCAGGCCAGCAACACCGCTGCGCGGCTGGCCGAACGGCTGGTGCAGGACCTTGCCGCGGCGCTGGAAGTGCAGGGGCGCGAGATTTTCCTTGGCAGCTCGATCGGCATCACCCTGTTCCCGGAAGATGCCGGGGACGCCACGGTGCTGCTCAAGAACGGCGACATCGCCATGTACCAGGCCAAGATGGCCGGCAAGAACTGCTTCCGTTACTACAGCCGTGCGATGGACCACGCGGTGGAGCGGCGCCTGCACCTGGAGCAGGAGCTGCGTGGCGCCTGGGAGCGTGGTGAGCTGCGGCTGGTCTACCAGCCCGTTTTCCGCACCCGCGACCGTGTCCTGGTCGGCGTGGAAACCCTGCTGCGCTGGGAGCATCCGGTACTGGGAGCGATCCCGCCGCCGGTATTCATCGACGTGGCCGAGCAGAGCGGCCTGATCCAGATGCTCGGCCCCAAGGTGCTGCACGCGGCCTGCCATCAGGCCCGCCAGTGGCCGCGCAACATCATCGGCGAGGAGCTGTTCGTTTCGGTCAACGTATCGCCGCGACAGCTGCGCAATGGCGATCTGGTCGGCGAGGTTGCCAGTTGCCTGCACACCTCGGGACTGGCAGCGTCACGCCTGCATCTGGAGCTGACCGAAACCGCCGTGATCGGCGATGAGATGCTGGCCGCCTCCCTGCTGGAAAAGTTGCATCGCACCGGCATCAAGGTCTGGCTGGACGATTTCGGTACCGGCTTCTCCGGCCTGAGCCATCTGCGGCAGGTGCCGGTGGACGGGGTCAAGATCGACAAGAGCTTCATCTCCGACCTGCAACGCGATCCCGATGACCTGGCGCTGACGTCGGCGATCATCGCCATGGCCCATGCGCTGGGCATCACCGTCGTGGCCGAAGGGGTCGAGCAGCGGGCCCAGTTCGAACTGCTCGAGCAACGCGGCTGCGATCTGGTGCAGGGTTACTGGCTCAGTCGTCCGCTGGAGTCGGAGGATCTGGTGCGTCTGCTGGAAGGTGCCAGGACCGTGGTGCCGGATTGATCAGAGCGGGCGTTTGCTGCTGTCGCCGGGCAGCTCGCGCACCAGTTTCGGCACCAGGTAACCCGACAGTCGCGCCATCAGCCCGGCATGCAATGCCAGGGCCTGCTCGTCGCTGACCTCGAAGTGGGCCACGCCCTGCACCCGGTCCAACTGGTGCAGGTAGTACGGCAGCACGCCAGCGGCGAAACTGCGCTCGCTCAGGGCGGCCAGGGCATCCAGGTCGTCATTGACCCCGCGCAGCAGCACGGCCTGGTTGAGCAGTTGCGCGCCACTGTCGCGCAGGCGGGACAGTGCGACATCCACCTCGGCATCGAATTCGTTGGCATGGTTGGCATGGATCACGAAGGCCACCGGCCACGGCAGGCTTTCCAGCCACTGCAGCAGTTCATCATCGACACGCTGCGGCAGCACCACCGGCAGGCGGCTGTGGATGCGCAGGCGCCTGATGTAGGGAATGTCGTGCAGCGCCGCCGTCAGCTCGGCCAGCTTCGGGGTGGCCAGCGACAGCGGGTCGCCGCCGGAAAGGATGACCTCGTCGATGCCCGGATCGGCGGCAATGGCCGCGACCGCATCTTCCCAGGCATTGCGCGCGGCATTTTCGCCGGCATAGTCGAAATGACGGCGGAAGCAGTAGCGGCAGTGGATCGCGCAGCTGCCGGTGGTGACCAGCAGGGCGCGGCCCCGGTATTTCTGGATGACGCCGGTGGCTTTCTTGGCCGGGCCATCGCCGACCGCGTCGAAGCTGAAGCCGGGAACGATGCGCATCTCCGCATCCACCGGCAACACCTGCCGCAAAAGCGGGTCGCTGGCATCGCCATGGCGCATCCGCGATACGAAGCTGTGCGGCACCCGCAGCGGAAACTGCGCCAGCGCCTCCGCGGACACTCCCAGTGCCGAAGGCGTCAGCCCCAGCAGGCCCAGCAGTTCCGCCGGATCGCGTATCGCCTGCCGCCAGTGCTCCTGCCAGCGGGCAAGCGGCAGGGGAGTGATGGCTTTTTCTGGAGTGCGGGCGGGGGCTGCGGTTATCATTGGCGGTCAGGAAACAGGTGCCCGGCCTTGCGGCGGGCGCTCCATTCTAATCCAGCCGGTCGCGTTCCGCGGCGGTTCCGCTTTTACCCAGGAGTTTCTGTATGGCCACTTACGGCATGAATGACGTCAAGAACGGGATGAAGATCCTGGTCAACAACGAACCGGCGGTCATCACCGACACCGAATACGTCAAGCCGGGCAAGGGCCAGGCCTTCACCCGCGTCAAGTACCGCCTGATCCGCTCCGGCCGCGTGCAGGAAATCACCATGAAGGCGACCGACGATCTGGAAGCGGCCGACGTGGTTGATACCGACATGCGCTACCTGTACAGCGACGGCGAGTACTGGCACTTCATGGATCCGGAAAGCTTCGAGCAGGTGCAGGCCGACAAGGCCGGCATGGGCGGCGCCGAGAAGTGGCTCAAGGGCGAAGAAGACTGTGTGGTCACGCTGTTCAACGGCCAGCCGATCTTCGTGCAGCCGCCGAACTTCGTCGAACTGAAGATCACCGAAACCGACCCGGGCGTGCGCGGTGACACCTCCGGTGGTGGCGGCAAGCCGGCCACGCTGGAAACCGGCGCGGTGGTGCGCGTGCCACTGTTCGTCAACCAGGACGAAGTCATCAAGGTCGATACGCGTTCGGGCGAATACTCCGCGCGCGTCAAGTAAGCAGCACGATGTGGGCGCCGCCTCCTTCACCAGCAACCGCCGGTTGCCGGTGTGGGGAACGCGGCGCCTACTTGCATCCGGCGTCTGCCGGAAACTGCTCTGCAGGTGATGGTGATGAGCGTGAGTGAAGTGCAACCCCTGGCGTGTGATCTGCTGATCGAAGCCGGTTACGTGGTACCGGTCGAGCCGCACGCGGTGGTGCTGGAAGACCATGCCGTGGCGGTGACCGATGGCGTGATCGTGGCGATCCTGCCGCGTGCCGAAGCGCGCCGGCGATTCAATGCCAAAGTGGTGGTGTCGCGCCCGGAAGCGGCGCTGATTCCCGGGCTGGTCAACGCGCACACCCACAACCCGATGACGTTGCTGCGTGGCATCGCCGACGACCTGCCGCTGATGACCTGGCTGCGTGAGCACATCTGGCCGGTGGAAGCGGCGGTGATCGGCCCGGAGTTCGTCGCCGATGGCACCACCCTGGCCATCGCCGAGATGCTGCGCGGTGGCACCACCTGCGCCAACGAAAACTACTTCTTCGCCGATGTGCAGGCCGCCGTGTACAAGCAGCACGGCTTCCGCGCGCTGGTCGGTTCGGTGATCATCGATTTCCCCAGTGCCTGGGCGAAAAGCGACGACGAATACTTCGCCCGCGCCACCGAACTGCACGACCAGTGGCGTGGCGATGCGCTGATCGGCACCGCGTTCGCGCCGCATGCGCCGTACACGGTGAGTGATGCCAATTTCGAGCGGGTACGGGTGCTGTCCGACCAGCTCGATATTCCGGTACACCTGCACACGCATGAGACCGCGCAGGAGATCGAGGATTCGATCAGGCTGCATGGCCAGCGCCCACTGGCGCGGCTGGACCGGTTGGGGCTGGTCAACGACCGCCTGATCGCGGTGCACATGACCCAGCTCACCGAGGCTGAAATCCACCTGTGCGCCGAGCGCGGCGTCAGCGTGGTGCATTGCCCGGAATCGAACCTGAAATTGGCTTCGGGTTTCTGCCCGGCGTGCGCGCTGGTGAAGGCCGGCGTCAACCTGGCCATCGGTACCGACGGCTGCGCCAGCAACAACGACCTGGACATGTTCAGCGAGAACCGCACCGCCGCCATCCTCGCCAAGGCCGTGGCCAACGACGCCACCGCGCTGGATGCGGCGACCACGCTGCGCGCGGCCACGCTGGGCGGCGCACGCGCGCTGGGTTTCGGCGACCGCATCGGCTCCATCGAGGTCGGCAAGCAGGCCGACCTGGCCTGCGTGGACCTGTCCGCACTGGAAACCCAGCCGCTGCACCATGTGCTGTCGCAGCTGGTCTACGCCGCCGGCCGCCATCAGGTCAGCGATGTCTGGATCGCCGGCCAGCCCAAGCTGGTACAGCGCCAACTGGTCGACATGGATGTTGCGGCGATCACCGCCAATGCGCGCCAGTGGCGCGACCGCATCCGATCCATCCGCGCCTGAGCGCGGCGGCTTCACGAGGACATTGAAATGACCGCAACCCCGACATCCACCAATTTCGATCAGGCCGAACTGGACAAGTTCGCCGCGCTGGCCACCCGCTGGTGGGACGCCGATGGCCCGCAGAAGCCGCTGCACGCGCTCAACCCGGTGCGGCTGAAATACGTGTCCGACCGCGCCCCGCTGCGCGGTGCAAAGGTGCTGGACATCGGTTGCGGCGGCGGCCTGCTCAGCGAAGCGCTGGCAAAAGAGGGCGCGAATGTCACCGCGATCGACCTGGCGCCGGAACTGGTCAAGGTCGCGCGCCTGCACGGGCTGGAATCGGGTGTGAGCGTGGACTACCGGGTGCAGGCCGCCGAGGATCTGGCCGCCGAGCAGCCGGGCAGCTTCGACGTGGTGACCTGCATGGAGATGCTCGAGCACGTGCCGGACCCGGGGGCGATCATCGCCGCCTGCCATCGCCTGCTGCGTCCGGGCGGCAAACTGTTCCTGTCGACCATCAACCGCACTCCGGCCGCATTCGCGGTGGCCATTGTCGGTGCCGAGTACATCGCGCGGCTGCTGCCCAAGGGCACGCACCACTATCAGGAATTCATCAAGCCGGCCGAGCTGGGCGCGTGGCTGCGCCAGGCTGAACTGTCGCTGCAGGACGTCAGCGGCATGGCCTACGAGCCGTGGCGCAACCGCGCCCGTCTGAGCAGCCGCACCGACATCAACTACCTGGCCTACGCGGTCAAGCCGGAACAGGCATGACCTCCGCGTCGTTCCCGGCGGCAGTGCTGTTCGATCTGGATGGCACCTTGCTCGACAGCGCACCGGATTTCGTCGCCACCGCCAACCGTATGCGCGAGGCGCGGCAGATGCCGCCGGTGGATGCGGAGCAGCTGCGGGCGGTGGTGTCCAAGGGCTCGCGGGCGATGCTGGAAGTGGCCTTCCCGCAGATGGCCGAGAGCGAGCGGCATGCGCTGATCCCGGAGTTCCTGGGCATCTATGAATCGTTGATCGGCCAGCACGCGTGCCTGTTCGACGGTATCGAGACGATGCTTGCGGCCTTGGAGCAGGCCGGCGCGCGCTGGGGCATTGTCACCAACAAGCCCGAGTATCTGGCGCGGCTGATCGTGCCGCAGCTGGGCTGGGAGCAGCGCTGCGCCGTGCTGATCGGCGGCGACACGCTGGCCGAGCGCAAACCGCATCCGTTGCCGTTGCAGGTGGCGGCGCAGCGGATCGGCATGGCGGCGGCCAGCTGTGTCTATGTCGGCGATGACGAGCGCGACATCATTGCCGCACGGGCCGCCGGCATGCCCTCGGTGGCCGCGCTGTGGGGTTACCGTCTGGAGGGCGATGATCCGGCCACGTGGGAGGCGAGCCGCATCTGTGCGCTGCCGCACGAACTCTGGCAGGCCGCTGCGTGGCCGACCGCCCATCTGGCTTCGGCCTGATCCAATTATTCGAGGTATGACGTGAGTAGTGCGCTGGACAGCTTCCTGGACAAATGGCGTGCGCGCTGGCCGGAATGGGCCTTCGTGGAGCGGTTTGTCGACGAGGCCGATCGTATCCGTGCGGTGGCGTGGTTCGCGCTGCTGCAGGAGTTCGATGACATGCTCAATGCCAGCGGCGACACCACGCCGCAGGATGCCAAGCTGGCCTGGTGGGGCGAGGAACTGCGCAGCTGGGCCGGGCAACGCTCGCGGCATCCGCTGGGCCGTGTGCTGGAGCCGGTGCGTGCACCGTGGACGCAGCTGGCCGATGCCTTGCCCGATCTGATCGATGCGCGTGGGCAGGTAGCGGATGCCGCGCAGGCGCGTAAAGTATTGGCGCAATACGCCGCAGCTGTCGTGGCGGTGGAGGCAGTGATGTTCAACGGCAAGCCATCATCGCCGGACGCTGTCGATGCGCTGACCACGCAGATGCTGGCACTGCGCGTACAGGAGTCGGGTGCAGTGGCGGTGCCGCAGGCCTTCGACAGCGAGCAGGCGTGGGACAAAGCCTTGCAGGCAGCCTGGCCATCGAGGGTGGCCGGCCCGCGTCCGCGCCGTCTGTATTCGGTACTGGCACGTGGCCGCTTGCAGGCGCGGCTGAAGGGCGGCGAGTACCAGCCTAGCCCCGCGGGTCTGTTGTGGCGCAGCTGGTGGGCGGCGCGAGGCTGAGACATCAACAAGCCGTGCAGCTTCAATCCCTTCTCCCGTGTGCGGGTGATGAGTCCGTCCCTGCGAAGGCGGGGATGTCTGAAGAAAGGATGAGGAGCGTGCTGAACGGTTGATCGGCGTGCTTCGCGGCTTACGCCGCTCCTGCAGGTAGAGCCGCGCCATGTAGGCCACGGCTTTACCGGGGAAGCCCTTGCCGGGCATGGTTCGGCACGGCGGGTTCTAGTTGCCGCGCTCCAATACCAGCAGCGGATCGATACGCACATCGAACCAGTTCATGCCCCAGTGCAGGTGCGGCCCGGTTGCACGTCCCGTCGCACCGACTGCGGCAATCGTCTGCCCCTGTTCGATGCGCTCGCCCACCTTCACGTCGATCCGCGACAGGTGCAGGAAATTGGAGCTGATGCCGAAGCCGTGGTCCAGCACCAGCGTGCCGCCGGTCAGGTACAGGTCCGGGTTGGCGAAGGTGACGATGCCGGCAGCTGGTGCTTTCACCGGCGTGCCGGTTGGCACCGCGATATCCATGCCGGAATGACCGCTGCCGGGCTGCCCGTTGTAGACGCGGGCATTGCCGAAACGGCCGCTGATACGGCCCTGCACCGGCCACAGGAAAGTCTGGGTGAAGTCGGTGCGGGCGTCGTCGCGCTTGCGCGATTCGGTCACCTGCGCCTGTTCGCGCTTGATCCGCTCGGCGATGGCGGGCGGCGGATTCACCGTCTTCGGTGGCACGCCGTTGACCCGTTCCACCGGCCAGTCGCGCGCGCTGACCGTGATGCTGGCGGTCTCGCTGCTGCCATCCGGACGGCGCACCTGGACCTGCAGCGGACCTTTCTCGTCGCGGCCGATGCCGAACACCACGCTGCCATAGCCGCTGACCCGCAGCTCGCGGCCGGCATAGTGCACGCTGCTGCCGGCTGGCACCTTGCCGATCACCATCGCGCCCTGCGAGGCGCTGGCCGGGAACACCACGCGGTTGTCGACCAGATCGCCAATGCCGTCCTGTGCGTGCACGGACGGGGTGGGAAACAGGGGCGCGGCCAGCAGCAGCGCCCCGAGCAGGAGGGACGAACGCATCAGCGGTCGTAGGTCATGCGCTGGCCGGCCGGTGCGCCCACCAGCTTGCTGCCGTCCCACACCAGTTGGCCGTTGACCCAGGTGGCGGCGATGCGCGAGCGGAACGTGGTGCCCTCGAACGGCGACCAGCCGCACTTGGATAGCACGTCTTCGCGCTTGACCGTGAACGGTACGTCCTCCACCAGCACCAGATCGGCGAAATAGCCTTCGCGCAGGAAACCGCGCTGCTCCACGTCGAACAGCTGCGCCGGGGCATGGGCGAATTTCTGCACCACCTGCTCGCGGGTCAGCTTGCCTTCGTGCACGCGCTCCAGTGCGGCGACCAGCGCGTACTGCACCAGCGGCAGGCCGGAGGGGGCCTGTGCGTAGGGCTTCTGCTTCTCTTCCCAGGTGTGCGGGGCGTGGTCGGTGGCCAGCACGTCAAGCACGTCGTCGGCCAGCGCGGCGGTGATCGCCTCGCGGTCGGCCACGTCCTTGATCGCCGGGTTGCACTTGATCAGGTTGCCCTTGGTCGCGTAGTCCGGGCGGGCGAAGTGCAGGAAGTGCACGCAGGTCTCGGCGGTGATCTGTTTGCGGTTGCCGTCGGCGCGGATCAGCGGGCCCTTCTCGAACAGTTCCAGCTCATCGGCGGTGGAGATGTGCAGCACGTGCAGGCGGGTGCCGTGCTTGCGTGCCAGCGAGATCGCCAGCCGGGTCGACTTGATGCAGGCTTCGCGCGAACGGATGTCCGGGTGCATCTCCGGGGTCAGCGCGTCGCCGTACTTTTCCTGGAAGGCCTTCAGGTTGGCATCGATCATCGGCGTGTCTTCGCAGTGCGTGATGATCGGGGTCGGGCAGTCGCGGAAGATCGCGTCCAGGGTTTCCGGATTGTCCACCAGCATGTTGCCGGTGGAGGCGCCCATGAACACCTTCACACCCGGCGACTTCTTCGGGTCGAGTACACGGATCGCTTCCAGATTGTCGTTGCTGGCACCGTGGTAGAAGCCGTAGTTGGCCCAGGCACGGCCCTTGGCCGACTCGTACTTGGCTTCAAGCGCTGCCGAGTCCAGCGTCGGCGGGTTGGTGTTGGGCATGTCCATGAAGCTGGTCAGGCCGCCGGCCACCGCCGCGGCCGATTCGGTGGCGATGTCGCCCTTGTGGGTCAGCCCGGGTTCGCGGAAGTGCACCTGATCGTCGATCATTCCCGGCAGCAGCCAGCGCCCGGCCGCATCCACCACTTCCTCACCCTCGCGCGCGGTCAACCCGCTGCCGATCTGCGCGATGCGACCGTTCTCGATCCGCAGGTCGCCGTCGAAGGTGCGGCCTTCGTTGACCATGCGGGCGTTGGTGATGAGCGTGGAGGACATGTCAGTGTTTTCCTGTGCAACGGCAAGAGGGGGAGTCGGCGCGCTTGGGGACCGGGTCGAGGCCGCCCGGATGGAACGGCTGGCAGCGGCCCAGCCGCAGCAGCGTAAGCCAGCAACCACGCAGCGGGCCGTGTACGCGGATGGCCTCCATCCCGTATTCAGAACAGCTGGGGACAAAACGGCAGCGCGGCCCGAGCAGCGGGCTGATGAAGCGCTTGTACAGGCGCAGTACGGCAATGAGGAGGCGGCCGATCACCCATCCATGATATGCCAGTTGGCATTGCCGGGTGTTTTGTCGCACGATGCCCGGAAGGTGTTGCCGGAGGCAGAGCTGCCGCCGGCACCCGCCAGTCACGACCGAGGTGGCTGGTCACGTTCCGAACTGCGCGAGACGGTCCGGTGACGCCACCGGGCTGTATGGGCATACGCCGGACATCCGTTCATCCTGGGCGGGCTGGCGTGGTTGCTGCTGCTGGTCGGGTAGGCTATAAAGGCCCGCTTTCCCGGGCCCCGGGGGAAACAAGGAAGAGCGTTTCGTGGCTGCTAAAAAAACTGCAAAAAAGGCCGTCAAGGCCGCCAAGAAAACCGCCAAGCCTGCAGTAACCAAGGCGGTGTCCAAGCCGGCTGTAAAGAAACCGGCGGCCAAGCCTGCGGTCAAGAAGGCAGCCGTCAAGAAGGCCGCTGTGAAGAAGGCAGTTGCCAAGAAGGCGGTTGTCAAGAAGGCGGTTGTCAAGAAGGCGGTTGTCAAGAAGGCAGTGGCGAAGAAAGTGGTGGCGAAGAAAGCCGCTCCTGCCAAGGCGCCAGTGAAAAAGACTGCCGCCAAAGCGGCACCTGCCAAGAAAACCGCTGCCAAGAAGGCGGCGGTGGAAAAGATCGTCAAGAAGGCCGTCAAGAAAATTGCCGCGCTGGTCAAGAAGACGCCCAAGCCCGCACCGGCAGCCGTTGCCAAAAAGAAGCCTGCCAAGCCTGCCGTGGCCAAGGCAGTGAAAACCGCCGCCACCAAGTCCGCGGCCAAGTCCGTACCGAAGCCGGTGTCCGCACCAGCTCCGGCCAAGTCTGTCACGGTCAACGTCGCCAAGACGGTCGCCGCACCGGCCTCCAAGCCGGCCGCTGCCAAGTCGTCACCGGCATCCAAGACCCCGCAATCCAAGAATCCCGTGTCTGCACCGAAATCCCCTGCAAAAACATCCGTGAAATCCCCCGCAAAGGTGGTCACCAAATCCGCCGCCCCGGCCGCCGTCCGTCCGGTCGGAAAAGTCGCCGTGGCGGTGACCGCGCGTTCGAACGCACCGGCTCCGCGCAGCAAGTACAAGGTGGTTGAATACAAGATCGACGAAGCCACCGGTCGCCCGATCCTGCCGGAGGGCTACAAGCCGTCGGCCGATGAGGAATATATGAATGCGTTGCAGCAGGAGTACTTCCGCCAGCGGCTGCAGGAGTGGCGCGCCGATCTGGTCGAAGAGTCCAAGCAGACCATCGAGAACCTGCGTGAGGAAGTACGCGATATCGGTGATGAGGCCGAGCGTGCGACCCGTGAAACCGAGAACTCGCTGGAACTGCGTACGCGTGATCGTTATCGCAAGCTGATCGGCAAGATCGACAGCACGCTCAAGCGCGTGGAGGCCGGTGATTACGGCTACTGCGTGGATACGGGCGAAGAGATCGGTCTGGACCGGCTGGAGGCCCGCCTCACCGCCGAGCGCACGATCGACGCGCAGGAGCGCTGGGAGCACCTGCAGAAGCAGCAGGGCGACTGAGTCCGCTGCCGTTGCAATCCCCTTGGAAACCCCGCTCCGGCGGGGTTTCCTGTTTGCAGGAGAGGGCATATCTGGCGTCGAAATCCATATGCGGCGCGCGCTGGCGCTGGCGCGCGAAAACATCGCAGGCGGTGGTCGTCCGTTTGCCGTGGTACTGGTCAGGGAGGGGCGGGTGCGTCCGGCCCGCAGTGGAATCCTGGGCTATTGCAGATCGCGCAGGTTCAAGCGCCGCAGCAACGGTGCCTTCCAGGCGGTGATGCCGGCCACCCCCAGTACCGCGAAGCCGCCGATGACCACCGCCGGCACCAGGCCGAGCAGCCGCGCCATGCTGCCACCGTAGAAGGCGCCCAGCTCGTTGGAGGAACTGATGAAGATGCCGTTGATCGACGAAACCCGGCCGCGCATCTCATCCGGTGTCGCCAGTTGCAGGATGGTGGAGCGCACCACCACCGATACCCCGTCGCAGGCACCGTAGAACAGCAGGATCATCGCCGACAGCCAGAAGTGGCGCGACAGCCCGAAGCCGATCACGCACAGGCCGAAGCCGGCCACTGCCAGCAGCAGTGTGCGCCCGGCATTGCGATGCAGCGGATGCCGGGCCAGCCACAGGCCCACGCAGATCGAGCCCAGTGCCGGTGCCGCGCGCAGGATGCCCAGTCCTTCCGGACCGTGCAGCAGGATGTCGTGGATGAAGGCCGGCAGCATTGCCACCACGCCGCCGAGCAGTACCGAGAACATGTCCAGCGCCATCGCCCCAAGCATGATCTGGTTGGAGAGCACGAAGCGCGCCCCTTCGGCGATGCTGGAAAAAATCGGGGCGCGGGTGGCAGGCGGCGGTGGTTCCTCGACCTTCAGCTGTGCCAGTGCCGCCAGCGCGATGGCGGCCATCACCGCGGCCACCGCATAGGCCAGGCCCTTGCTGCCCCAGCCGACCAGCGCGCCGCCCAGTGCCGGGCCGATCACCATGCCGGCCTGGAACACCACGCTGCCAAGGCCGGCGCCGTGTGCGAACTGCGAGCGCTGCAGCACCCGCGCGAACAGTGCGTTGTAGATCGGTGACAGGAAGGCGCGGACCATGCCGGTCAGCGCGATGGCCGCGTAGATCGGCCACACGCCTTTGAACGGCAGCCAGCCCAGGGCCACCGCGCACAGGATGACGGCCGTGAGGATCAGCCCCGCAATGGCCACCATGCCCAGCCGGCGCCGCGGCAGATGGTCCACCAGATAGCCGGCAAACGGCGCCACGCAGAAGAACGGCAGCACCTCGGCCAGCCCGATCAGCCCCAGCGAGAACGGATTGCGGGTGATTTCGTAGATGTGCCAGCCCACCGTGACCGCGACGATCTGGTAGGACAGCATCGAGGCGATGCGGTACAGCAGCAGGTGGGCAAAGCCCGGTTGGCGCAGGATTGCGCCGGTGCTGCTGTCCGCGGCGGTGGCCATTACCGCTGCGCTTGGGCGGTGTCGCGGATGAAGGCGAGCATCGCCGCCAGCCCGTTGCTGCGGGTGGGCGAGAGGTGCTTGGCCAGGCCGATGGCGGCCACGTAATCCGGCTCGGTGGCCAGGATTTCGGCGGCGGAACGGCCCGAGTAGACGCGCAGCGCCAGGTAGATCAGGCCCGAGACGATGGCCGAATCACTGATCGCGTGGAACACCAGCTTGCCGGCATCGCCTTCGGGCACGATCCACACCATCGACTGGCAGCCATGCAGGCGGTGTTCTTCGGTTTTCCACGCATCCGGGAAGGTGGGCAGCTTGCGGCCGAGGTCGATCAGGTACTGGTAGCGTTCGGACCAGTCGCCGAAGAAGGAGAACTCTTCGGCAATGGCGGCCTGCGCCTCGGCGGCGGTGGGTTCGAGCGGGAACGGGGAATTGGTCACAACAGTCTCTGGCAGTGGGGGCGTGGTTGGCGGCATCGCTCGCCTGTCACGGTGGATCAGGCGTGCTTGCGCACCCAGCGCACACCTTGCGGGGTGTCTTCCAGCACGATGTTCTCGGCGGCGAGCTGGTCGCGGATGGCGTCGGCGCGGGCGAAGTCGCGGGCCTGCTTGGCGGCGATGCGCTCATCGACCAGTGCCTGGATGCGGGCATCGTCGCTGGCGTCGGCACCCCGGCTGAACCAGTCGGCTGGCGCCTGCTGCAACAGGCCCAGCGCCAGGCCGGCACCGAGCAGTTCGCGCTTCAGGCGGGCCTTGTCCTGGGCCGTTTCGGCCTTGCGGGCTTCGCTGGCGATGCGGGCCACTTCAGCCAGTGCCAGCGGGGTGTTGAGATCATCGTCCAGCGCAGCCTCGACTGCCACCGGAATTTCAGCAGTAGCCTCGATATCGGCCAGATCACGCAAGGTACCGTACAGCCGGTCCAGGGTGCGCACCGATTGCTCGATCAGTGCATCGGACCAGTCCAGCGGCTGCCGGTAGTGCGCCGACAGCAGCGCGTAGCGCAGCGCCTCGGGCGGGTGCTTGCGCACCAGGTCGTGCACGCGCTCGATGTTGCCGATGGACTTGCTCATCTTGGCGCCGCCGAAGTTGAGCATGCCGTTGTGCAGCCAGAAGCGGGCGAAGGTCTTGCCGCCGTGGGCGCATTCGCTCTGCGCGATCTCGTTCTCGTGGTGCGGGAACTGCAGGTCCACGCCGCCGGCATGGATATCGATGGTTGGGCCCAGGTGCGCGGCGGCCATCGCCGAGCATTCGATGTGCCAGCCCGGGCGGCCACGGCCCCACGGCGACTCCCAGCCGGGCAGGTCGTCGGTGGACGGCTTCCACAGCACGAAATCGCCCGGATCGCGCTTGTACGGGGCCACGTCGACGCGGGCGCCGGCCAGCATTTCGTCCGGATCGCGGCGCGAGAGCTTGCCGTAGTCCTTGAAGCTGCTTACCGAGAACAGCACGTGGCCTTCGGCGGCGTAGGCGTGGCCGCTGTCGATCAGGCCCTCGATCATGCTGATGATCTGCGGGATGTGGGCGGTGGCTTCAGGCTCGATATCCGGCGGCACCACGCCCAGCGCGGCCATGTCTTCACGATAGGCAGCGGCGAAGCGGTCGGTGATGGCCGAGATCGGCACGCCCTGTTCCCTGGCGGCGGCGTTGATCTTGTCGTCCACGTCGGTGATGTTGCGGGCGTAGCGTAGGGCGCCGTAGCGGCGCCGCAGCAGGTCGGCCAGTACCCCGAACACCACCGGGCCGCGCGCGTTGCCGATGTGCACGTAGTTGTAGACCGTGGGACCACACACATACATGGTCGGGGCGGAAGGATCGAGCGGAGCGAACGGCTCCAGCTGCCGCGTCAGGTTGTTGTGCAGGCGCAGGGTCATGGGTATCCGGGGGAGAAGCGAATCCCCGCGATTCTAGCGGGCCCGGCCCGGCGGGGCACGCCCCGGCTGGGCAAGCGCAGGGTGGAAGGGTTATGTTCAGCCCCTTCCGGGCCGCGCTGTCTACACTATCGGCCACCACCGACATCTTCCTGCCCGCTGCCAGTGTCAAAACATCCCGCACCGTTTTTGCCGATTTTCTGCCTGCTGACGTTCTTCGTCGCACCGGCGTGGGCGCAGCAGGAGCCGGAGGTGATGGAGACGCCCGAGCGCAACCGGGTGGTGGTGGTCGAGAACGTGCGTTATGACTACGCGCAGGTGCTCAACGTCGAGCCAGTATTCCAGACGTTGCGGGCATCGCGCACCGAAGAGCAGTGCGAGCCGGTGAGCACCCGCACGCTGGCGCCGGTGCAGGTGAAGGGTGAAGAGAGCAAGGGTGGCTTCCGCCGTTTCTGGGATTCGGTGCGCGGCATCTTCACCGAGCGGAGTGAGGAAGACGAGGCGGCGGTACTGGCCCACGCCGGCAGCGGGAATGCCGCCCTGTTGACGCCTGAATGCAAGATCGTCGAGGTCGGGCGCGAGTTCCGCCGGGCAATCGCCTATGACGTGGATTACGTCTACAAGGGCGTCAAGTTCCGCTCGCGCCTGCCGGAAGATCCTGGAAACCGGCTCAAGCTGCGGGTCTCGATCACGCCCGATATCGGCTCGCTGAACCCGGAAACGGCGGATGATCGCTGAATTGCTGCGCCGCGGCACTTGCGTGGTCGCGGTACGCATGCGACTATTCGCCCGATGAAATCGAACAGCTCCCAGCTTGGTATCAGCGCCGCCCGGATGGCTTCCGGCATGACGTCGCGTGCCCGCCGACCGGAACCCCACAATTTCGCTGGGTAACCGGAGCTTCGCGCTGTCTGTTCGGAAAACCCAGCCCAGGCTGGGTTTTTTCGTTTCCGATCCGTTGAAAGTTTCAAGTGTAATGAATGGCGCGCCCGCGCACCCTCCGCCGGCAACGACGGATTTCCCCGCAGCGAAGGAAAGATCGATGTCTTTGAAGCACTTCTTGAACACCCAGGACTGGAGCCGCGCCGAACTGGACGCATTGCTCACCCAGGCGTCGTTGTTCAAGCAACACAAGCTGGGTGATGAGCTCAAGGGCAAATCGATCGCCCTGGTGTTCTTCAATCCGTCCATGCGTACCCGCACCAGCTTCGAGCTGGGCGCGTTCCAGCTGGGCGGGCATGCGGTGGTACTGCAGCCGGGCAAGGACGCGTGGCCGATCGAGTTCAACCTCGGCACGGTGATGGACGGGGATACCGAGGAGCACATCGCCGAAGTGGCCAAGGTGCTGGGCCGTTACGTCGACCTGATCGGCGTGCGTGCGTTCCCGAAGTTCGTGGACTGGAGCAAGGACCGCGAAGACCAGGTGCTCAAGAGCTTTGCCAGGTATTCGCCGGTGCCGGTCATCAACATGGAGACCATCACCCACCCGTGCCAGGAGCTGGCGCACATCCTGGCGCTGCAGGAGCACTTCGGCACCACCGACCTGCGCGGCAAGAAGTACGTGCTGACCTGGACCTACCACCCCAAGCCGCTGAACACCGCGGTGGCCAACTCGGCGCTGACCATCGCCACGCGCATGGGCATGGACGTGACCCTGCTGTGCCCGACCCCGGACTACATCCTGGACGAGCGCTACATGGGCTGGGCCGAACAGAACGTCGCCGAGAGCGGCGGCTCGCTGCAGGTCAGCCACGACATCGCCAGCGCCTACGCCGGTGCCGATGTGGTCTACGCCAAGAGCTGGGGCGCGCTGCCGTTCTTCGGCAATTGGGCGCCGGAGAAGCCGATCCGCGACCAGTACCAGCACTTCATCGTCGATGAGGCCAAGATGGCACTGACCAACAACGGTGTGTTCAGCCACTGCCTGCCGCTGCGCCGCAACGTCAAGGCCACCGACGGGGTGATGGACTCGCCGCAGTGCATCGCCATCAACGAGGCCGAGAACCGTCTGCACGTGCAGAAGGCGATCATGGCCGCGCTGGCCGGCCGCTGACCGCTCCGCGCTATCCCACACAAACCTGCCGGGCCTGTCCCGGTGCTACAGACCGCATTCCACCTGGACCCTGACCCCATGAGCAAGAAAGATATCGTCCTCGCCTTCTCCGGCGGCCTCGACACCAGCTTCTGCGTGCCATACCTGCAGGAGCGCGGTTACAACGTGCACACCGTGTTCGCCGACACCGGCGGCGTGGATGACGAGGAGCGCGATTTCATCGAGAAGCGTGCCGCCGAGCTGGGCGTTGCCAGCCACGTCACCGTCGATGGTGGTCCTGCGATCTGGGAAGGCTTCGTCAAGCCGTTCGTGTGGGCGGGCGAGGGCTACCAGGGCCAGTATCCGCTGCTGGTATCGGACCGCTACCTGATCGTGGATGCCGCGCTCAAGCGTGCGGCCGAGCTGGGTACCAACGCCATCGCCCACGGCTGCACCGGCATGGGCAACGACCAGGTGCGTTTCGACCTGGCGGTGAAGGCGCTGGGCGATTACGAGATCGTCGCGCCGATCCGCGAGATCCAGAAGGAGCACACCCAGACCCGCGCCTACGAGCAGAAGTATCTGGAAGAGCGCGGCTTCGGTGTGCGCGCCAAGCAGCAGGCCTACACCATCAACGAGAACCTGCTGGGCCTGACCATGTCCGGCGGCGAGATCGACCGCTGGGAAGCACCGGGCGAGGGCGCCCGTGGCTGGTGCGCACCGCGCAGCGCATGGCCGGTCGAGCCGCTGACCGTGACCTTGAAGTTCGTCGAAGGTGAAGCCGTTGCGCTGGATGGCAAGGCGTTGCCGGGCGAGCAGATCCTGGCCCGCCTCAACAAGATGTTCGCCTCCTACGGCGTGGGCCGTGGCGTCTATACCGGTGACACCGTGATCGGCCTGAAGGGCCGCATCGTGTTCGAAGCGCCCGGCCTGGTGTCGCTGTTGACCGCGCATCGCGCACTGGAAGACGCGGTGCTGACCAAGCAGCAGAACCGCTTCAAGCCGGACGTGGCGCGCAAGTGGGTGGAGCTGGTGTACGAAGGCTTCTACCACGACCCGCTGAAGACCGACATCGAAGCGTTCCTGAAGTCCTCGCAGGCCAAGGTCAATGGCGAAGTGGTGCTGGAAACCCGTGGTGGCCGCGTCGATGCGGTGGCCGTGAAGTCGCCGCACATCCTCAATGCCAAGGGCGCGACCTACGCGCAGTCGGCCGACTGGGGCGTGGAAGAAGCCGAGGGCTTCATCAAGCTGTTCGGCATGAGTTCCACGCTCTTTGCTCAAGTCAACCGGGGTTGACTGAGCGCGAGCTCACGCATCCCACCTTAACCCCGCGCCTTCGGCGCGCCCCCTTCAACAAGAAGGGGGCTCTCCTCCAGACGCGATACGGTAGCGCCGGGCCACGCCCCGGCGGAATTCCACAGGAATGTTGATTCATGCTTGAACAGACGCTGGACCACCTGCAAGCGCTGGTGTCTTTCGACACCCGCAATCCGCCGCGTGCCATCACCACCGGCGGCATCTTCGATTACCTGCGTGACAACCTGCCGGGTTTCAACGTCGAGGTGATCGATCACGGCGCCGGTGCGGTCAGTTTCTACGCGGTGCGTGGCACGCCGAAGTACCTGTTCAACGTGCATCTGGACACCGTGCCGGATTCCCCGCACTGGAGTGCCGATCCGCACGTGATGCGCCGTCTGGAGGATCGCGTGGTTGGCCTGGGTGTTTGTGACATCAAGGGCGCGGCCGCGGCATTGGTGGCCGCGGCCAACCTCACCGATGGCGATGCGGCGTTCCTGTTCTCCAGTGACGAGGAAGCCAACGATCCGCGCTGTATCGCCGCCTTCCTGGCCCGTGGCATCCCGTATGAGGCGGTGATCGTCGCCGAGCCGACGATGAGCGAGGCAGTGCTCGCACACCGGGGGATCAGCTCGGTGCTGATGAAATTCGCCGGCCGTGCCGGGCATGCCTCCGGCAAGCAGGATCCGTCGGCCAGCGCGCTGCACCAGGCGATGCGCTGGGGCGGCAAGGCGCTGGATCATGTCGAGTCGCTGGCGCATGCGCGCTTCGGCGGTCTGACCGGCCTGCGTTTCAATGTCGGCCGCGTCGAAGGTGGCATCAAGGCCAACATGATCGCCCCGGAGGCCGAGCTGCGCTTCGGCTTACGTCCGCTGCCGTCGATGGATATCGATGCGCTGCTGGGCACCTTCGCCGGTTTTGCCGAACCGCAGGCCGCGCATTTCGAGGAAACCTTCCGTGGCCCCAGCCTGCCGTCCGGCGACATCGCCCGTGCCGAGGAGCGCCGTCTGGCCGCACGCGATATCGCCGACGAGCTCGGCCTGCCGATCGGCAGCGCGGTGGATTTCTGGACCGAGGCCTCGCTGTTCTCGGCCGGTGGCTACACCACGATGGTCTACGGCCCGGGCGATATCGCCCAGGCCCATACCGCCGACGAGTTCGTGACGCTGGAGCAGTTGCAGCGTTACGCCGAGTCGGTACACCGCATCCTGCAGCGCGGCGCCTGAGCCGCGCGTGGCCCGGCGGCCTGCCGCCGGCTTCTTTCCCGTGACCCATCCGGTCGCTACGTAGATACAAGCAATGTCCCCAGCCATGCAGCCGCACCGCCAGACCCGCCAGACCATCGTCCGCCTGCTTTCGAGCATGGCCAGCGCGAAGGAGATCAGCCAGTACCTCAAGCGCTTCTCGCAGCTCGATGCCAAGCGCTTCGCCGTGGTGAAGGTCGGCGGCGCGGTGCTGCGTGACGATCTGGACGCGCTGACCTCGTCGCTGTCGTTCCTGCAGGAGGTCGGCCTGACCCCGATCGTGCTGCACGGCGCCGGCCCGCAGCTGGATGCCGAACTGTCGGCCGCCGGCATCGAGAAGCAGACCGTCAACAGCCTGCGCGTGACCACGCCGGAGGCATTGGCGATCGTGCGCAAGGTATTCCAGCAGTCCAACCTCAAGCTGGTGGAAGCGCTGCAGCAGAACGGTGCGCGTGCCACCTCGATCACCGGCGGCGTGTTCGAGGCCGAATATCTGGACGTGGACACCTACGGCCTGGTTGGCGAGGTGAAGCGGGTCAACCTGGCGCCGATCGAGGCCAGCCTGCGTGCCGGCTCGATCCCGGTGATCACCAGCCTGGGCGAAACCCCGAGCGGGCAGATCCTCAATGTCAATGCCGATTTTGCCGCCAACGAGCTGGTGCAGGAACTGCAGCCGTACAAGATCATTTTCCTCACCGGCACCGGTGGCCTGCTGGATGAAGAAGGCAAGCTGATCGACTCGATCAACCTGTCCACCGAATACGACCAGCTGATGGCACAGCCGTGGATCCACGGCGGCATGCGGGTGAAGATCGAACAGATCAAGGACCTGCTGGACAAGTTGCCGGAAGAGTCTTCGGTGTCGATCACACGCCCGGCCGATCTGGCCAAGGAGCTGTTCACCCACAAGGGTTCGGGCACGCTGGTACGGCGTGGCGAGAAGGTGCTCAAGGCGACCTCATGGGAGCAGCTGGACACCGCGCGACTGAAGACGCTGATCGAATCCAGCTTCGGCCGCACCCTGGTGCCGGACTACTTCCAGAAGACCAAGCTGCTGCGCGCCTACGTCAGCGAGAACTACCGCACCGCGGTGATCCTCACCGACGAGGCCGAGGGCGTGTACCTGGACAAGTTCGCGGTGCTCGACGACGCACAGGGCGAGGGGCTCGGCCGTGCGGTGTGGAACGTGATGCTGGAGGAAACCCCGCAGCTGTTCTGGCGCTCGCGCAACGGCAACCCGGTCAACCATTTCTACTATTCCGAATCCGATGGCTGCTACAAGCTCGACCACTGGAAGGTGTTCTGGTTCGGCGCCAACGACTTCGACAGCATCAAGGGCTTTGTGAAGCATTGCGGCGAACGCAAGGCGAGCCTGGAGGGGTGAGCCAATGACGTCGGCCAGCTGGTTCAACCAGGCGTTGCGCCGCGCCATCGCACGCCTTGGCGCAAAACAGGATGGCGTGCTGCGCAGCCACAAGCGTTACGCCGACGGGTCGCGTCGCGACACCGTGGTGTTTTCCATCATCGATACGGAATGGCCGGCGAAACCCACCTGCAGTTCCTTCTGGATTCGCACTCATGACTGACAAGAAATTCTCCCTGGGCATCGTTGGCGCCCGCGGCTACACCGGTACCGAGCTGATCAGGCTGGTGGCGGCGCATCCGCACATCGAGCTTGCGTTCGTGTCCTCGCGCGAGCTGGCTGGCCAGCGCGTGGCCGATCACAACGACGCCTATCGTGGCGAGCTGCGCTATGAAAACCTGGATGCCGACGCGGTTGCCGCCAAGGGCGCGGATGCGGTCATCCTGGCGCTGCCCAATGGCAAGGCCGGGCCGTTCGTGGCGGCACTGGATGCGGCCAGGCCGGACACGGTGATCGTCGACCTGTCAGCCGATTACCGCTTCGACAACAGCTGGTACTACGGCTTGCCGGAGCTGACCCGCAACCGTTACGACGGCCAGAAGCGCATCAGCAATCCGGGCTGCTATGCCACCGCGATGCAGCTTGCGATCACGCCATTGCTGTCGCAGCTGGCCGGCCCGCCGGTCTGCTTCGGCGTATCCGGCTGGTCGGGGGCGGGCACCACGCCCTCGGACAAGAACAACCCCGAGCTGCTGCGCGACAACCTGATGCCGTACGCGCTGACCAACCATGTGCACGAGCGCGAGGTGGGGACGCAGCTTGGCGTGCCGGTGGAATTCATGCCGCATGTCGCGCCGCATTTCCGCGGCATCACCATGACGGTGAACCTGTGGCTGCAGCAGCCGCTCAAGCGCGAGGAGATCGTCGCGCTGTACACGCAGCGTTATGCCGATGAACCGCTGGTGGAAATCATCGACGAGGCGCCGTGGGTGAGCCGTATCGCCGGCCAGCACGGCGTACAGATCGGCGGCTTTACCCTGGCGCCGGGCAACAAGCGCGTGGTGCTGGTGGCGACCATCGACAACCTGCTCAAGGGCGCGGCCACCCAGGCGTTGCAGAACCTCAACCGCGCGTTGGGGCTGGATGAGCTGATGGCGGTTCCGTATTGATTCTGGTGGATAGCGGCGGCTGAGAGGTTGCCAGCTTCGCGGCTTGCGCCGCTCCTGCATAGCTGCACTGAGAGAGATCGACATGACCAATTTGCTTTGGCAGAAACCCGGCGTCGCGGTTGACGCGAAGATCCAGACCTTCCTGGCGGGTGACGACGTCATCCTGGACCGCGAGTTTTTCCTGCACGACATCCAGGCCAGCACCGCGCATGCTGAAGGCCTGCAGCACATCGGCATCCTCTCGGCCGACGAACTGGCCGGCCTGAAGCGTGAGCTGGCCGTGCTGGCCGAGGACTTCCGCAGCGGCGCCTTCGTGCTGGACGAGCAATACGAGGATTGCCATTCGGCGATCGAGGCGCGCCTGACCGAGCGTCTTGGCGATGCCGGGCGCAAGATCCACACCGGCCGCAGCCGCAACGACCAGATCCTGGTGGCCACCCGCCTGTGGCTGAAGGACAAGCTCGAGCGCGTGGCGCAGATCAGCACCGAGGTCGCCAGGGTCGCGCTGGATCGCGCCGCCGCCGAACAGCAGCAGCCATTGCCGGGTTACACCCATATCCAGCGTGCCGTGGTGTCTTCGGCGGGCATGTGGTGGGCGGGCTGGGCCGAGGCTTTCATCGACAACGCCGTGCGTGCCCGCGATACCCGCGCGCTGATCGACACCAATCCGCTGGGCACCGCTGCCGGCTATGGCGTCAACCTGCCGCTGGACCGTGAGCACACGACGAAGGCGCTGGATTTCTCGCGCATGCAGATCAGCCCGATCTACGCGCAGCTCTCGCGTGGCAAGTTCGAGCTGGCCGCGCTGGAAGCGCTGGGCGGCGCCACCCTGGACCTGCGTCGCATCGCCTGGGACCTGTCGCTGTTCACCACCGGCGAATTCGCCTTCGTGGCGTTGCCGGCGCAGTACACCACCGGCAGTTCGATCATGCCGAACAAGCGCAATCCGGACGTGATCGAGCTGATGCGTGCCACCCACGCCAGCGTCGCCGCCGCGCGTACCGAGATCGAGCAGCTGCTGTCGCTGCCGTCGGGTTACCAGCGTGACCTGCAGAACTCCAAGGGTGCGATCGTGCACGGCTTCGGCCGTGGCCTGGCGGCACTGGAGCTGCTGCCGGCGCTGCTGTCCAACCTCGACTGGCGCGACGACCACATCCGCGCGGCGATCGATTCGGGCATGTATGCCACCGACGTGGCGGTGGAAGCCGCCGTGGCCGGGGTACCGTTCCGCGATGCCTACAAGGCTGCGGCGGAGGCATCGGATAGTGCAGGGCAGGGACGCACACCCGAAGGCAGCCTCGCCGCGCGCGTGTCGCCCGGTGCGGCGGCGGACCTGCGGCTGGATGAGCTCGCTGCACGCTGGCGGGCGCTGCAGGGGTGATACGCACACGGGCGCCCTGGGCGCCCGTCCTGTTTGCGGCATATCCGGTGGTGGGAATCACCGCTGCTGCGGCTCGTTGCGCGTGTTTGCGACAGCACCGCCGGCAAGTTCCAACCGAAAGCAAACGCGACGCCGGCATGCCGGGCGTGCTGTCATATGGACAAAGGAGAGCGGAATGAAAATGTATCTGGTGATGGCCCTGCGCAAGCCTTCGTTCGACAGCGCCGCCATCGCACCCCACCTGGCGTTTCTCGATGAACTGGCTGCCGCCGGACAACTGCACCTGACCGGCGGTTTCAGCGATGGCAGCGGCGGTGCCTATGTGCTGAAGAACGTCTCCGGCCTGGAGCATGCCGAGGCCATCGTCGCGCGTGATCCGCTTGTCCTTCACGACAGTTCTGAACTCACCGTCCATGAATGGAATACCCGCTGACATCATGAGCAGCACCGTGCAATCTTCGTTCACCGAACAGCCGTTGCCGCCCTGGCGGCGGGCCGTGCTGAAAGTCGGCAGCAGCCTGCTGGCCGCCGACGGTGGTGGCCTGACGCCGCGCTTCGCACTAGGACTGGCGCAGTTCGTGTCGGCCAATGTGCAGGCGGGGCGGGAAGTGGTGATCGTGTCTTCCGGAGCGGTCGCGGCCGGCCGCGCCATCGTGCCGAAAGGGGCCGAGGCGGGCGCGGCGATCGCCGCGCGGCAGGCGCTGGCGGCGCTGGGGCAGGCGCAGCTGATCGCCTTGTGGCAGCGCTTCTTCGAACGGCCGGTGGCGCAGGTGCTGCTGACCCATGACGACCTGCGCAACCGCCGCCGCTACCTCAACGCGCGCGCCACGCTCAACGAATTGCTGGCACTGGGCACGTTGCCGGTGATCAACGAGAACGACACCGTCTCGGTCGATGAGCTCAAGCTCGGCGACAACGACAACCTGGCCGCGATCGTCGCCGCGCTGGTCGATGCCGATGCGCTGTTCATCGCCACCGATATCGACGGCCTGTACACCGCCGATCCGCGTGGCAATCCGCACGCGCAACCGATCAACGAGGTGACCGCACTGACGCCGGAGGTGATGGCGATGGCCGGCGGCAGCGGCAGCGCGGTCGGCACCGGCGGCATGCAAACCAAACTGCAGGCGGCGGCCAAGGCCGGCGCGGCGGGGATCGACACGTTCCTGTTCAACGGCCGCGATGGCAGCGTGGTGCGGGAGCTGGCACAGGGCCGCCTGCGGGGTACCCGCGTGCATGCCGGACGCTCGCGCATCGCCGCACGCAAGTACTGGCTGCGCCACGCGCCGGTGGAGCCGGGGGCGATCCTGATCGATGCCGGTGCCGCACGCGCGTTGCGCGAGAAGGGCGCCTCGCTGTTGCCCGGTGGCGTACTCGGTGCCGAAGGCGAGTTCCGCCGCGGCGACATGGTCGAGGTGCGCCAGTTCGATGGCGAAGGCGGGCCGCACATCGCCCGCGGGATCAGCCAGTACTCGGCGGTGGATATCCGTCGCATCAGCCAGCACCACACGCGTGAGATCGAATCGATCCTTGGTTACAACTACGGTGACAACGTGGTTCACCGCGACGACATGGTGGTGCTGTGATGTCGTCCTCCACCGATACGGGAATGGTCATGAGTGATATCCGCACGCTGGCATTGCAATGCCGCGACGCCGCCCAGCAGCTGGGCCAGCTTTCCACGCAGGCGCGCAGTGCGCTGCTGATGTCGATGGCGGACGCGCTGGATGCCGACGCCGGCGCAATCCTGGCGGCCAACGAAGTCGACCTGCAGGCCGCGCGCGACAAGGGCGTGGGCACTGCGATGCTCGACCGGTTGGCGTTGAATCCGTCGCGTCTGGTGGGCGTTGCCAATGCGCTGCGTGAAGTGGCGGGCCTGCCGGACCCCGTGGGCGAGATCACCCGCGACTACGTGCGTCCCAACGGTATCCGCGTGCAGAAGGTGCGGGTGCCACTGGGGGTGATCGCGATGATCTACGAAGCGCGTCCGAACGTCACCGCCGATGCCGCGGCGCTGTGCATCAAGGCCGGCAACGGGGTGATTCTGCGCGGCGGCTCGGAGGCCATCCATTCCAACACCGCCATCGCCGCCAGCCTCAAGCGGGCGCTGCGCGAGGCCGGCATCGCCGATGCCGCATTGACGCTGGTCGAGGACCTGCGCCGCGAGACCATGCTGGAGCTGCTGCAGCTCAACGACCTCATCGATCTGGCCATCCCGCGCGGCGGCGAGGGGCTGATCCGCTTCGTCGCCGAACATGCGCGGGTGCCGGTGATCAAGCACTACAAAGGCGTGTGCCATCTGTTTGTCGATGACAGTGCCGATCTGCAACTGGCGCTGGATCTGCTGGTCGACGGCAAGGTGTCACGTCCGGCCGCCTGCAATTCATTGGAAACCCTGCTGGTGCATGCTGATGTCGCACCGCGTTTCCTGCCGTTGGCGGCAGCCGCATTGCGGCAGCGCGGCGTGGAGCTGCGCGGTGATGCGGCCACGCAGGCGCTGGTGGCGGACGTGTTGCCGGCCACGCAAGACGACTACGCTGCCGAATACCTGGACCTGATCCTTGCGGTGCGCGTGGTCGATTCGTTGCCGGCGGCCATCGCCCATATCCAGCAGTACACCTCCGACCATACCGAGGTGATTGCCACGGGCACTGCTGCGCATGCCGAGCAGTTCATGCACGCGCTGCGTTCGGCGGTGGTGATGGTCAATGCCTCCTCGCGCTTTTCCGATGGCGGCGAGCTGGGACTGGGCGCGGAGATCGGCATCTCCACCACGCGCCTGCATTCCTATGGCCCGATGGGACTGGAGGCGCTCACGGTGGAGCGCTTCGTGGTCCGCGGCGAGGGCCAGGTCAGGGGCTGAGTGCCGGAAACGGGTGGAGAGGAAGGAGTAACGGGTAAAGCCGGATCAGACGCCATTGGTCTAGGTTTTACCTGTCCCCGTTACTGTCGATCCGTTACTGGCGCCAATGGTCTTCCAGCTGCTGCGGCTTGCAGGCGAACCAGGCGGCGGTCAGCAGCACGGCCGAGCACAGGCCCAGGAAGGCGAAGGACCAGGTCCAGTTGCCGCTGGCGCCATGCAGCCAGCCGAACAGCACCGGCCCCAGGCTGGCGACGCTGTACCCCACGCCCTGCATGAAGCCGGACAGGGCGGCGGAGCCGGCCTGGGTGCGGGTGCGCAGGTTGATCAGGGTCAGCCCCAGCGGGAAGGTGGACGGGCCGAGCCCGGAGATGGCCACCCACAGCCAGGGAGCAGCCATCGGCGCCCACAGCAGGCCGGCGAACGCGATCATGTTCAGGATGAAAACGCCCATTGCCAGCGGGAACGGATTGCGCATGCGCACCGCCATCGCCGGTACCAGCAGCGATGGCAGCAGGCCGATGGCCGAATACAGCGCCACCATCACCCCGCCGAAGGATTCACTGGCACCGGCGTCGACCATCACTTTCGGCAGCCAGGTGAACAGCGAATAGGTGCCCAGCGAGGTCATGCCGAACATCAACGCCATGCCCCAGCCCAGTGAGGTCTTCCACACCCGGCCGGTACCCGCAGTGCCCGTTGCGGTGCGGGTGGTCACGCTCTCGGCAGGAGACTGGGTGCGGGACAGCAGCAGCCACGGCAGCACTGCGGCGAGCGTGAACAGGGACCACACGCCCAGCGAGATGCGCCAGTCGAAGCGGTCGGCCAGCGGTACCGCCAGCAGTGCCGGCACCATCGTCCCGGCCTGCAGCACGGTGATGTAGATGGTGCTGAGCGTGCCGACGCGGTCGGCGAAATACCGTTTCACCAGCGGCGGCACCAGCACGTTGCCCATACCCATGCCGGCCAGCGCGATGGCCGAGCCAAGCATCAGCATGCCGACATTGCCGGCGGCCGAGCGCAGCAGCAGGCCGAGCGTCGCCAATGCCATGGACAGGATCGCGGTGCGCTCCAGTCCCAATGCACGGATGATGCGCGGTGTGGCCAGTCCGAATACGGCGAAGGCGGCGGTCGGCATCATCCCGAGCACGCCGGTCATGGTGCTGCCGAAGTTGAAGGTCTGGCCCAGACGCTCCAGCAACGGCGACAGCGACGTCACCGCGCTGCGCAGGTTGGCGGCAACCAGGACGATGGCGACAAAAGCCAGCAGGCGGCCTTTTAGCAGGGAATGCCGCTGTGGAGCGGTGTTGGACAAGGACACGACAGACTCCAGTGCGGAGAAGGGGCGATTGCATGGGAATCGCCCAAAACAAAAGCCGACCCGAGGGCCGGCTTTTGTCCAATTTGGTCGGGGAGACAGGATTCGAACCTGCGACCTCTACGTCCCGAACGTAGCGCTCTACCAGACTGAGCTACACCCCGAAGGAGCCGCCTATGATAGCGGTGGACCTTCAATACTGCAAGCTGTTTTCACCCTTGTCACCGTCAGCGCGATCGCGTGATGGTGGAAGCCGGGCGCTTGTTCCCGGCAATGAAAAAGCCTGGACAACGTTGCCGTTTTCCAGGCTTTCGACCTTCTGGTCGGGGAGACAGGATTCGAACCTGCGACCTCTACGTCCCGAACGTAGCGCTCTACCAGACTGAGCTACACCCCGCGAAGGAGCCCGGAAAGATACGCGCAGTCCGGGCTCATGGCAAGACCTTCACATGGGTTCAGTGGCTTGCTTCGGCCTTGCGGGCTTCGCGCGCCTCAAACCACATGCCGTTGAGGATGGCGACGGTCGATGCCAGGCCGGCACCGAGGATCCAGGCGAAATACCACATGGTTGGCTCCTTGAATGGTGGGAATGTGCGGATCAGTAGGCGTTGGGGTTGTCGCCCATCTCGTCCAGCGACGTCTTGCCCTTGAGCACCCGGTACACCCAGGAGGTGTAGGCGAGGATGAGGGGCAGGAAGATCGCCGTTGCCAGCAGCATGATCCACAGCGTCAGGTGGCTGGAGGAGGCGTCCCACAGCGTCAGGCTGGAATCGGGCTGGCTGGAGGAGGGCAGCAGGAACGGGAAGCAGGCAAAGCCCACGGTG
Organism: Stenotrophomonas sp. JC08; assembly: GCF_052180205.1. NCBI lineage: Bacteria > Pseudomonadati > Pseudomonadota > Gammaproteobacteria > Lysobacterales > Lysobacteraceae > Stenotrophomonas > Stenotrophomonas sp. JC08. The sequence continues at coordinate 1,401,248 of NZ_CP197473.1, forward strand.
AGGATGATGCCGGCGATCGACAGCCCCGAGGCGATGAAGGCCATGATCCCGTGACGCCCGCGCAGCAGCACGGCGCTGGCCAGTGCGCCGAGCAGGCCGGCGGCCGGAGCCAGCAGTGTGGCCGGCATGCTGCTGTAGTTGTGCAGCCAGCCACCGGCCGCACCGATCTGGACGGTTTTCAGCAGCGGATTGCTGGGGCCGTCGGTCGCCATCGACGAGGTGATGGCATAACCCGGCAGGCCGAAGGCGACCCAGAGGCCGGCGGCGGCGAACAGCACGAAGCTCAGCAGGGCGGCGATGCTGCCGTAGCGGGCCGAGCGGTCGGCCACCGGGCCGTCGGTCTTGATCACCAGCATGGCCGCGCCATGGGCGATGAGCATCGCCACGCTGAGCAGGCCGGCCAGCAGCGCGAACGGGGTCAGCAGGCCGAAGAAGCCACCCGTGTAGAAAATTCGCTGGGTGTCATCGAAGTGATAGGGCACGCCCAGCAGCACGTTGCCTACCGCCACGCCCATGATCAGGGCCGGAACGAAGCCGCCGATGAACAGCGCCCGGTCCCAGTTGTTGCGCCAGGTCTGCGACGGCATCTTGCCGCGGTACTTGAAGCCCACCGGGCGCAGGATCAGCGCGAACAGGATCACGAACATCGCCAGGTAGAAACCGGAGAAGCTGACCGCGTACAGCGGCGGCCACGCGGCGAAAATCGCGCCACCGCCGAGGATCAGCCACACCTGGTTGCCTTCCCATACCGGGCCGATGGTGTTGATCACCAGCCGGCGTTCCTCGTCGGTCCGGGCCACGAACGGCAGCAGCGTGCCGACCCCGAGATCGAAACCGTCCATCACTGCAAAACCGATCAGCAGCACGCCCAGCAGCAGCCACCAGATCACGCGCAGCGTGGTGTAGTCCAGAAGAATGAAATCCATGGGTGTTCTCCTGCCTTATGCCTGGCCCGCGGCCGGGGCGGTGACGTGGGGGGAGGTGGACGGCTGCAGTGAGGGCAGGATCTGCTCCGGTCCCTTGCCGATGGCCTTCAGCATCAGCTTGATCTCGATCACCATCAGCACCGTATAGAGCGCGACGAAGCCGGTCAGGGTGATGAGGATCTGGTGCAGCGCTAGGCCCGAGGCGGCATAGAACGTCGGCAGCACGCCCTCCACGGCCCACGGCTGGCGACCGTATTCGGCCACGAACCAGCCGCATTCAATGGCGATCCACGGTAGTGGCAATGTCCACAGCGCGATTTTCAGGAACGTGCGTTTGTCCTGGAAATTGTTGCGGCAGGAGTAGTAGAAGGCCACCGCGAAGAAGGCGATCAGGTAGAAGCCAAGGCCGGCCATGATGCGGAAGGTCCAGAACAGCGGCGCCACCCGCGGCACGGTGTCCATCGCCGCCTGCGAGATCTCCTCCGGCGTGGCGTTGAGGATGTCCTCGCGGTAGCGCTTGAGCAGCAGGGCGTGGCCCAGATCCTGCCAGTGCCGGTCAAACATCGCGCGGGCTTCGCTGTCGTTCTTGTCGGCGCGGACGCGCTCCAGGGCGGCGTAGGCCAGCTGGCCGCCACGGATGCGGTGCTCGGCGCGCTCGACCAGCTCCAGGATGCCCGGAATCGGCTGGTGCAGCGAGCGGGTGGCGATCAGCCCCATCAGGTACGGGACCTTGACCGCATAGTCGTTCTGGTGGGTCGTCTGGTTGGGAATGCCGAAGGCGGTGAAGTCGGCCGGAGCGGTTTCGGTTTCCCACATCGCCTCGATGGCGGCCAGCTTCATCTTCTGGTGCTCGTTGGCGGCGTAACCGCTCTCATCCCCCAGTACCACGACCGAGATCGAGGACAGCAGGCCGAACGCCGCGGCCACCGCGAACGAGCGCCGGGCAACGTCGTGGTGCCGGTTGCGCAGCAGGTAGAAGGCACTGATGGACATCACGAACACCGCGCCGGTCACGTAGCCGGCCGATACCGTGTGCACGAACTTGGCCTGGGCCACCGGGTTGAACAGCACCGCCATGAAGTCCACGACTTCCATGCGCATCGTTTCCGGATTGAACACCGCACCCACCGGGTTCTGCATCCAGCCGTTGGCGATCAGGATCCACAGTGCCGACAGGTTGGTGCCCAGTGCCATCAGCCAGGTCACGGTGAGGTGCTGCACCTTGGACAGGCGGTTCCAGCCGAAGAAGAACAGGCCGATGAAGGTGGCCTCCAGGAAGAACGCCATCAGTCCTTCGATGGCCAGTGGTGCACCGAAGATGTCGCCGACGTAGTGGCTGTAGTAGGACCAGTTCATGCCGAACTGGAATTCCATGACGATGCCGGTGCCTACGCCCATGGCGAAGTTGATGCCGAACAGCGCGCCCCAGAACAGGGTCATGCGGCGCCAGACCTCCTTGCCGGTCATCACGTAGACGCTTTCCATGATCGCGATCAGGAAAGACAGGCCCAGTGTGAGCGGGACGAACAGGAAGTGGTACATCACTGTCAGCGCGAATTGCAGGCGCGACAGATCGACGATTGTCGTATCGATCATGATCCGGCTACCTCATGAAATATGGACATCATTGGATCGGGGGGAGGAAAACAGTGTGAATACTTGATCCCGATTCTGATCCTGACGTTGATCCGGATCAAGGCGACAGATCGACGCACCGGGCAAGGTGGATTGCCGCGGGTGGGCATGCAGGATGCTTACAATCGGGCAGAAACTTTCCAGTCGGGTTGTCAGTCTTGAGTGAGGTTGCAGATAGCGTGCAGGCGCAACGGGAGCTGCGCCGCCAGCAGCGGCAGTGGTTGGCGGAACTGGCGGCGGGGGCGCGCGCGCAGCAGCGGACGGCGGTCATCGCCGTGTGTGTTTCCGGCGGCTTGCTGATCGCGCAGGCTGCAGCCATCGCCTGGTTGATCCAGGGCGTTTTCGTCGAGCAGCGGCCACTGGCGCAGACCACCGCAGTGTTCGGCCTGCTGGCCGCCGTGCTGCTGGCGCGCAGCCTGCTGGGTGGGCTGGCGCAGAGCGCGGCCGGTGATGTCGCCGACGCGGCGCGGCTGGCATTGCGCGAGAAGGTCTACCGGCGGCTGTTGGGCCGCGGCCCGCTGTGGCTGCGCCGGCAGCGCACCGGTGAGCTGAGCGAGCTGCTGCTCAGCCATGGCGACGCGATTGAAGGCTATTACGCCGGATTCCAGCCGGTACGCGTGGAAGTGGTGGTGGTGCCGCTGCTGATCGCGCTGGCGGTGGCCTGGGTGGACTGGGTGGTGGCGCTGATTCTGATCTGCACCGCACCGCTGGTGCCGGTGTTCATGATGCTGGTCGGTTGGAGCGCGGAGGCTGCCGGCCGTGAGCAGCTGGGCGAACTGGCGCGGATGAGCGGCCACTTCGCCGACCGCATCAAGGGTCTGGGGCTGCTGCGCCTGTACGGGCGCGGCGAGGTCGAGCTGCAAGGCATCGCCGCCGCCGCCGAAGGCGTGCGCCTGCGCACGATGAAGGTGCTGCGCATCGCGTTCCTGTCCTCCACCGTGCTGGAATTTTTCGCCTCGGTCAGCGTGGCGATGGTGGCCTTGTACCTGGGGCTGAGCTATCTGGGCATGGTGTCGCTGCGCGAGGCGGTGCCGACCCTCGGTGTGGGGGTGTTCTGCCTGCTGCTGGCACCGGAATTCTATGCACCGCTGCGGCGCCTGGCCGCGCATTACCACGACCGCGCCAATGCGCTGGCGGCGGCCTCGGAAGTGGAGCGCCTGCTGCAGGACGATCTCCCGGCCGCAGAGGTGGCGCCCGCGAAACCTTCACCGCTGGCGGCCGAGCCGATCCAGCGGCAGGAAGCGCTGGTGGCGCTGCGCGACCTGACCCTGCGGCCGCAGGGGGCAAATCACGATGTGCTTTCCGGATTCTCGCTGGAGATCAGCGAAGGCCAGCATCTGGCGCTGGTCGGCCCCAGTGGTTGCGGCAAGAGCACCTTGCTGGAGGCGCTGGCCGGCTGGCTGCCGCCCCGCCAGGGTGAAATCGTGCTGCGCGACGGTGTGCGGGTCGGCTATGCGGGGCAGCGTCCCTATCTGTTCCACGGCTCGATTGCCGACAACCTGCGCCTGGCCGATCCCAGCGCCAGTGAGGCGCGCTTGCATGCCGTCGCCGAGGCGGCGCAGGTCATGCGCTTCGTCCGCCACTTGCCGCAGGGGCTGGATACGGTGATCGGTGAACGCGGCTTCGGGCTGTCCGGTGGCGAGGCCCGTCGTATCGGACTGGCGCGGATGCTGTTGGCCGATCCGGAACTGCTGCTGCTGGATGAGCCCACCGCCTTCCTCGATCCACAGACGGAGGCGGACCTGCTGCATGCACTGGCAGTCCATACCCGTGGACGCACGGTCGTCATGGCCACCCACAGCGAGGCGGCGATGCGCTGGGCCGATGCCGTGGTGCGCCTGCAGGTAGGGCAGGGCGTGGCGCCGGAGGCCGGGGCATGAACGACACGATGCGCAAGGTGTTCATCCGGCACCGCGGACGCACGCTGCTGGCGGTGGTGCTGTTGCTGACCACGATGCTGGCCGGCGTCGGCCTGCTCGGGCTGTCCGGTGGCTTCCTGACCGGTGCCGCACTGGCCGGGGCGGCAGGTCTGGCCGCCAGTTTCAATTTCTTTTCGCCGTCAGCCGGCATCCGGGCGTTGACCATAGCGCGGATTGCCTCGCGCTATTTCGAGAAGCTGGTCGGCCATGATGTGACCCTGCGTGTCGCCCGCGACCTGCGGGTGTGGTTCTTCCGCCGTGCCCTGCCGCTGGCGCCGGCACGCCTGGGCAGCAGCCGGACCGGCGAGCTGCTGACGCGGCTGGTTTCGGATATCGGCGAAGTCGACGGGGTGCTGGTGCGGGCCATCGGCCCATTGCTGGCCCTGCTCGGTATCGTGCTGGCCTGTGTGGTTGCCGCGGCCTTGATCTATTGGCCGGCCGCGGTGGTGCTGCTGGTGGTGGCCGCTCTCATCGCCATCGGCGTGCCGCTGCTGGCCGTACACGGTGGCGAGCGCGGGGAGGCCGGGCGTGCGCAATCGCGTACCCGGCTGCGTACCTTAGCGTTCGAAGGGCTGGAAGGCGTCGCCGACTTGACCGCGCTGCAGGCGCAGGGCGAGTGGATCGCGCGGGTGGATGCGGCCGCGTTGCAGGTCGCCGGGCATGACCGGAGGCGCCGGCGCCGGCTGATCGGCGGCAACGTCATGCATTCGGCCGGCGCCGGGCTGGGCCTGCTGGCGATGCTGTGGCTGGGGCTGCATGCGTTCCAGGGTGACCAGATCAGCGCACCGCTGGCAGCGGTTCTGCTGTTCCTTACCGTGGCCTTGCTGGAGGTGGCCGCAGGCAGTGGCCTGGCCTGGCAGTCGCTGCAGTCCGCGCGGGTCGCCGCCGACCGCTTGCGCCAGATCGTGGACCAGCCGCCGGCGGTGGAAGAGCCGGCGCAGCCGCTGGCATTGCCGCCGCAGCCGGCCACGCTTAGTTTCGAGCAGGTGGTTTTCCAATGGCCGGGAGAGCCCCGGCGGCTGCTGGATGGTGTGGAGCTGCAGCTTCAGCCCGGTGACCGGGTCGCCATCCGCGGTGACAGCGGCTGCGGCAAAAGCACCTTGTCGGCCCTGCTGCTGCGGCTGTGGGACCCGCAGCAGGGCTGCGTGCGCTACGGCGGCGTGGACCTGCGCGCGGTGGCACAGCAGGACTGGCACCGCCGTGTCGCCTGGCTGCCGCAGGGGGCACCGGTGTTTGCCGGCACCATCGCCGACAACCTGCGGCTGGGAAATCCCCAGGCCGACGAGGCGGCGCTGTGGCAGGTACTGGAACAGGTGCGTTTGACGGCCTGGGCGCAACAGCAGGGCGGGCTGTCGGCATGGATCGGCGAGAACGGCAGCACCATGTCGGCGGGCCAGGCCCGGCGGCTGGCCTTGGCCCGTGCCTTGCTGCGCGACGCGCCGCTGATGGTGCTCGACGAGCCGACCGAAGGCCTGGATGTGGACACCGCGGAGGCCTTGTTGGTCGATCTCGCTACCGCACTGGGATCGCGCAGCTTGCTGATGATCACCCATGGCCAGTTGCCCGAAGGCGTGGTGCAGCGTGAATACCGCTTGCAGCAGGGGCGCCTGCTACCGGCTTGAGCGGGGCGACTGCAATGCGATGAGCGAGCGACATGCGCCTGTCGCGGGTACGGGCTTGTCTGTGACGGGTAGTACCGGGCAGAACGTGCCGATGGGGGCGCAGGCTGCGCTTCTGCGACCACTGCGTGAAACCCGCTGGCCGGCGTTGTGTGGGCTGCCGTCTCAGCGCCGCTCGTCCGGCGCTGTTTCCTCACGCACCCGCAGGAACCGCGCGAAGCGGGGCAGGCCGTTGGCGGTGAAGCCGTTGTAGCGGTAGGTCACCCGCGTGCCGATCGCGGGGGGATGGGCGCGCTCCACATCCTTGAGCCCGCTGCCGATGCGGAAGCGGCGGCCATCGTGGCGCTCCACCAGCAGCGCGCCCAGCATGCCGGTGTACTTGCCCTTGCCGGGAACATGGCCGACCACCCAGGCCTCGGCATCGTCCCAGGGCTTGAGCTTGAGTATTCCCGGGCTGCGGCCGGCGCTGTAGCGGTTGTCCTGGTGGTGCAGCATCAAGCCTTCACCGCCTGCCGCGACCACCGTCCGCAGCAGCTGCTGCAAGCGGGCGGTATCGGCCACCCGCTGCTGCGCCACCAGTGCGAGGTGGCGGGCGTCGGTCTGTTGGATCAGCTGCTGCAAGGCCTCAAGGCGCTGCGAGAACGGGCCGGGATGTTCGGGCAGGTCGAACGCCATGAAACGGACCTGCCGCCAGTCATCACTGTGTTGCGGGCGGGTGCGGATGATCGTGCTGACCTCATCGAAGCGGTTGCGGGCGATCCACAGCTCTCCGTCCAGTGCCTGCGCGGGCCAGCCCTCGGTGAAGGCCCGCGGTGCCGGAATGCGGTTGCCGGCACGCGTCCACAGCTGCCGGCCATCCCAGCGGGCGCGCACGCCGTCGAGTTTCTCGCTGACCCAGTAGTGCGACACCTCCGGTCCGTCGCGCCATTGTCCGGCGAGCATCAGCGGTGGCGGCGCGGCCGCCTGTGCAGGGAGGGGCAGCAGACAGGCGCACAGCAGCACAAGCAGCAGGCGGATCATGGCGTTCCATCGCAGCGTGGCAGGGAGCGCCAGATTGGCGGGCACCGGCAATGGCCACCATCAGCGATCAGCCGGGACGGCTGTAGGGAACGGTGGCGTGCGGTTGTCGGTCAGCCGGCCGGCAGGCTGTCGAGGAAGTCGCGCACGGCCGGGCTGAAGCGCTGGTAATCGACCAGGAAGGCATCATGTCCCTGCGGTGAATCCATGCCGGTGAACTGTGCCTGCGCACCACCGGCACGCAGGCCGTCGGCGATCTGCTGCTGTTGCTGCACCGGAAACAGGATGTCGGTATTGGCACCGATGGCCAGCGCATACGGGACGCGGATCTTCGCCAGCCCGGCCATCACGTCGCCATCGCCATATTCGCCCAGGTCGAACCAGTCCATCGCCCGGCCCATGTACAGGTAACAGTTCGGGTCGAAGCGGTGGACGAAGCGGCGCGCATGGCCTTCCAGATAGCTTTCCACCTGGAATTCCAGACCGAACGGATCGTCGTCGTTCTGGTCCGAATCCAGCCGCACGCGGCCGAAGCGACCATCCCACTCCAGTGCCGACCGGTAGGTGATCACCCCCAGCTTGCGGGCCATGCGCATGCCCGATTCGGGATAGTGCTGCTCGTCGTAATTGCCGCCGTTCCACGCCGGATCGAGGCGGATGGCTTCGCGTTGCAGCGAGCGGATGGCGATGGAGAACGGCAGCGCCTGGGCACTGCCGGAGATGTTGATGTGCGCGTTGGCGATGCCCGGGTGGAGCAGCAGCAGTGCCAGCGCGGTCATGCCGCCCATCGAGTTGCCGATCAGACAGGCCAGCTTGCCGATTCCCAGCGCGGCGATCACTTCGGCGGCGGCATTGGCGGTGTCTTCGATCGACAGTTCCGGGAAGGACAGCCGGTACGGCTGTCTGGTGGCCGGGTTGATGGAGGCTGGGCCGGTGGAGCCTTTGCAGCTGCCCAGCGAGTTCACGCAGATCACGAACCAGCGGTGGGTGTCGATGGCCTTGCCGGGGCCGAGCATCGGCTCCCACCAGCCGATGGCGGGATTGTCGGCATGGCTGGCGGCATGGGCGTCGGGTGACAGGCCGGTGACGATCAGGATGGCGTTGCCGGCGTCGGGCGCCAGCGTGCCCCAGGTCTCATAGGCGACACGGGCGCCGTGCAGCTCGCCGCCACGCTTCATCGGGAAGGGTGAAGAGAGGGCGTGGAAGCGGCTGCCGGGGGGGATGAATTCGGTCATCGGGGAATTTTACCGGGCTTGCCGCCGGTGTTCCCGTATACGTCATAACCTGCAGTTATCAGCCTATGCCCATTCAGGGGACTGCCGGCCCCAGAATGATCTCCACTGTCCGGGTGGTGGGCAGGGAAACCTTCACCGGCACCGATTCGACATCATCGGGGTGCCGCTGGGTGGTGCCGCTGGCGCTTAGCCGCGCAAACACTTCCACTTCAGCCAGTGCCGAGAGCTTCTGCGTCGGCATCGGGCTGTTGCTGTCATCGAGCGTGACCGTGAGCGGGGCCGAAGCGGCCGGGTGGCGCTGGACCGCGACCGGCATCGGCGGGCCGTCGGGCACGCGGGCGATGACGAACAGGGTGTCCTTGCCGGCGGCGGCGCGGGCCTGCAGTGCGGGGGCGAGCGTCACCTGCACGCGGATGGCGTGGTCGCCGGCGGCAGTGGCGCTGGCCGGAGCCTCGGGCGGCGGTGCGGAAGGCGGCGGTGCGGAGGGCGGCAGTCCGGCATCGGCACGGGCGTCGTCGATCTGGATGCGCAGCGCGGCGGCGGCCTTGGCCTCCAGCCGCGGCAGCAGGCTTTCCCAAGTCTGCGCGGCCTGCGCCGGCTGGCCGCGCTGGCGCTGCACGATGCCCAGCAGCCAGGTCGCACGTTCATGGCCGGGGGCGAGCTGGCGCGCCTGCTCCAGCCACTGTACGGCGGTGTCATCGAACAGGAAGCCGTCCGCGGCCTGCGCGCGGGTCTGCGCGGCTTCGACCAGCAGTCCGGGCTCGTCGGGTGTCAGTTTCACCGCGCGCTCATAAGAGGCGGCGGCATCGGCAACGCGGCCGAGTTCAAGCTGGGAGCGGGCCAGCAATACCCAGCCATCGGTGCGCGCGGGATTCTTCTCCATCGCCGCCTGCAGCTGGCGGACACCTTCTTCCAGGCTCTGCGGCGTGGCCGCAAGTTCGGCCTGCGGCTGCAATCCGGCCGGGGTGCCCAGCAACTGGTACAGGCCGAGGGTGCCAACCACCATGCCGGCAACCAGTGCGCCCCAGAGGCGACGCTTGCCGGCACGGAACAGCGGCCACAGCATGGCGCCGCCGCAGAGGGCGGCCAGCAGTGCCGCCAGCAGGAGGAAAACCTTGGTCACCATTCACGAGATTCCTGGCTTGCTTCTTCATCAAGCGCCTTGAGCGGTACGGTCTGCGCGCGCCGGCGCACGTGCAGGAACAGCCACAGCGCGCCGATCAGCAGCAGTACACCCGGCCCGAACCACAACAGCCAGGTGCTGGCCGACATCTGCGGCCGGTACAGCACGAAGTCGCCGTAGCGTTCGACCAGGAACTGCTTGACCTGGGCATCGCTACGGCCTTCGCGCATCAGGACCAGCACCTCGCGGCGAAGGTCATGGGCGATCTGTGCGTTGGAGTCGGCCAGCGACTGGTTCTGGCACTGCACGCAGCGCAGTTCTGCGGTGAGCTGGTGGAAGCGCGCTTCCTCGGCCGTGTCGTGGAACTGCAGCGGCGAGGGATCGCCGGCCGGTTGTGCGCCGGCCAGTCCGGCAGCGCACAGCAACAACAGCGGCAGCAGCAGGCGGAGCATCATGGACGCGGATCCGACGGGGAGGACGGCTGCGCCTGGCCGGCGGCGGCCTCGACTTTCTCTAGTGCCGGGATCAACTGCGTATCCAGCACCTGCTGGGTGATCGCGCCACTGTATTTCCAGCGCACGATGCCGCTGCCATCGACCAGGAAGGTTTCCGGCGCGGCGGCGATACCCCAGTCCAGCGCAGTGCGGCCTTCCTGGTCGGCGATCACCGCGATGTACGGATTGCCCAGCTGCTCCAGCCAGCGCAATGCATCGGCCGGCTCGTCCTTCCAGTTGTAGCCGATCACGCGCAGCCGCTTGGTTTCGGCAAAACGGGTGAGCACCGGATGCTCGTCGCGGCAGGACGGGCACCAGCTGCCCCACACGTTGAGCAGGTACGGCATGCCGCGCAGGTCCTGGCTGCTGACGAAGACGTGCGGATCATGCAGCAGCGGCAGCGAGAACTCCGGTGCCGGTTTGTCCTGCAGTGCCGAGGGCAGGGTGTCGCGGTCGGGCCGGTCCGAGCGGCTGACGCCATAGAGCATCAGCCCCATCAGGCCGATGAAGAACAGTACGCCGAGGATGATCGCCACCGGAGGCAGGCGGTTCGGAGTGGACTGTGGAGGCTGCGGGGAGTCGGACATCAGGATTTCTTCTCCGGGAACCGGCGGAAACGGCGGTCGGCGGCGGTGACGAAACCGCCCAGCGCCATCAGCGCTGCGCCCAGCCAGATCCAGCGGACAAAAGGCTTGATCTGCACGCGTACCGCCCAAGCACCATCGCCGAGGGATTCGCCCAGGGCGACATACAGGTCACCGCCGAGCGCCGGATGGATGCCGGCCTCGGTCATCGGCATGCCGCCGCTGGCGTACATGCGCTTTTCAGGATGCAGCAGGGTGATGGACTGGCCGTCGCGTGATACCCGCACATGGCCGCGGTCGGAGTGGTAGTTGGGGCCGTTGGTCGCATCCACACCTTCCAGCGTGAACCGGTAGCCACCGGCTTCCACCGACGAACCCGGTGCCAGCGCCACTTCATGCTGGACGTTCAGCGCCTCCACCAGCAGCGCGCCGACCAGGAACACGGCGATACCCAGGTGGGCGACCAGCATGCCCAGGGTTTCGGCATTGATCCGGCCGCTGTTGCGCAGCCGCGTCCACAGGAAATACAGCGTCCCCAGCCCGACCCAGGCGGCCGCGGCGATACCGGCGGCGGCCTTGAGCTTGCCCTGCGGCGCCATGAACCAGGCCACCACACCCAGCAGCAGGGCCAGGCCCAGCCACGGGGCAAGCAGCGCCAGCGGGCGCATGCCCTGCTCACGCTGCCAGCGGGTCAGCGGACCGAACGGGACCAGCGCCACCAGCGGCGTCATCAGCAGCAGGAACAGCGTGCCGAAGTAGGGCGGACCCACCGAGATCTTGCCCAGGTCCAGCGCGTCGGCCAGCAGCGGATACAGGGTGCCGAGCAGCACCATCGCGCAGGCGCAGCTGAGCAGCAGGTTGTTGGCCAGCAGCAGGCTCTCGCGCGAATTGAGGGTGAAGCCGCGGCTTGGGTCGCTGTTGCCGCCCACGGTCGGCGCACGCAGCACATACAGCAGCAGCGAGCCGCCGATGACGATGGCGAGGAAGGCGAGGATGAACATGCCGCGCGCCGGGTCGGCGGCGAAGGAATGCACGCTGGTCAGCACGCCGGAGCGGACCAGGAAGGCACCCAGCAGCGACAGCGCGAATGCGGCGATCGCCAGCAGCAGTGTCCAGCCGATGAAGACGCCGCGCTTTTCCGTCGCCGCCTGCGAGTGGATCAGCGCGGCACCGACCAGCCACGGCATGAAGCTGGCGTTTTCCACCGGGTCCCAGAACCACCAGCCGCCCCAGCCCAGCTCGTAGTAGGCCCACCAGCTGCCCAGCGCGATGCCGAGGGTGAGGAAGCCCCAGGCCACGTTGGTCCAGGGCCGGGTCCAGCGCAGCCAGCGCACGTCGATGCGGCCATCCAGCAAGGCGGCGATGGCGAAGGCGAACGGTACCGCGAAACCCACGTAACCCACATACAGGATCGGCGGGTGCAGGATCAGCCCGGGATCCTGCAGCAGCGGATTCAGGTCGTGGCCTTCCGGCGGCGCCGGCAGCAGACGGTCGAACGGGTTGGAGGTGAACAGCAGAAAGGCGAGGAAGCCGGCGCTGATCATGCCCATCACCGCCAGCACGCGGGCGACGACATCGGCCGGCAGCTTGCGCGAGCACTCGGCCACGGCCGCCGTCCACAGCGCCAGCACCAGCGCCCACAGCAGCAGCGAGCCTTCATGGGCGCCCCATACCGCCGAATAGCGGTAGATCATCGGCAGCAGCGAATTGGAGTTCTCGGCGACATAGCGCAGCGAGAAGTCCTGGCGCACGAACGCCAGGGTCAACACCACGAAGGCACCCAGCACCATGGTCAGCTGCAGCAGCGCCGCTGGCCGTGCGGTGGCGATCAGCGCGGCATTTTTCCGATGGGCGCCAAGCAGTGGCAGCACGCTCTGCAGCAGGGAAGCCAGCAGCGCGAGGATCAGCAGGATCTGTCCGGTTTCTGGCAGCACTCAGGGAGCTTCCGTCGTCTGGGGGGCGGAGGGAACCTGGTGCTTTTCATGCGCCATGCCCATCTTGTCGGCCAGTTCCTTGGGCATATAGGTTTCATCGTGCTTGGCCAGCACATCCTCGGCCACGAACACGCCGTCCACCATGCGCCCGGTGGCCACCACCGCCTGCCCCTCGCGGAACAGGTCGGGCAGGATCTTGTCGTAGGTGACGGGCAGCTGTGCATCGCCGTCGGTCACCTCGAAGCGGGCCAGCAGCGCGCCACTGTCGCGCTTGAAGGAATCCTTGGAAACCATGCCGCCCAGACGGAAGCGTGCATCCGCGGCGACCTTGCCGGCCTGCACCTCCGACGGGGTGTAGAGATAGGCGATATTGCGTTGCAGGGCCGCGCTGACCAGGACCAGTGCGATGGCGGCGGCAGCCACCACCAGCACCACCAGCAGCATGCGGCGACGTTGGGTCGGGGTCATCATCGGTCCAGTTCTCCATTGCCTGCCGGTGCGGCATCGGCGCGTTGTGCACGCGCCAGCCGGTGGCGGGCCGCGCGCAGCTGCTGGCGCAATTGCAGGCGCGGGATGATGAAATCCCAGGCCATCACCACAAAAAAGACGCCGTAGGCCAGCGCCACATACTTGAAGTAGCTCATCGCGCGCCCTCCAGGCGCTCGCGCACCCAGGTCTTGCCGGCCTCACGGCGCAGGTTGTCGGCGCGGGCGCGGGCCAGCAGCGAGCCGGCAAACCAGAATTTGGTGGCGAACACCATCAGCCACAGCGGCAGGACCATGCTGCTGTCCATGCTGGATTCGCCGAACAGACTGATGGTCTGGCCCTGGTGCAGCGAGTTCCACCACACCACCGAATAGCGGATCACCGGCAGCAGCACCACGCCGACGATGGCCAGCAGGCCGGCGGCACGGGCGGCGGCACGGCGGTCATCGATGGCGCCATACAGGCCCATCACGCCCAGATACAGGAACAGCAGGATCAGCTCGGTGGTCAGGCGCGGGTCCCAGTCCCACCAGGTGCCCCACATCGGCTTGCCCCAGATGCTGCCGGTGAGCAGGGTGACCAGGGTGAAGGCGGCGCCGATCGGCGCGCAGGCCATGGCCAGGATCTCGCACAGCTTGATGCGCCAGACCAGCGCGATGGCGCTGTAGAAGGCCATCAGGCCGAACACGAACAGGCTCATCCATGCCGTTGGCACGTGGATGTACAGGATGCGGAAGCTGTCACCCTGCTGGTAGTCGGCAGGTACCACCGCCAGCGCCTGCCACAGGCCGAGGGCGAACAGCGGAAGGGAGGCGATATAGCACCAGGGGGACCAGCGGGCGGCGAAGGTGTCGAAGTAGGGCGGAGAGCCCAGTTTGTGGAACCAGCCGGTTAAAGCTTTGAACATCCGATTGCTCGTTGATGGGTACGGCGGCTGACGCGTCGCATCAACCTCAGGCGCCGCGCTGCGCAGGCGCCTTTGACTGTGCAAGATTAGCCCAAGACCGCGGTATTGGCGCGGCCGATGATCAATGACAGGCTCACTTGAGCGTGATAGAGCCCTTCATCAGCGCCGAATGACCGGGGAAGCTGCAGAAGAAGGACAGGGGCGCGCCGGCGGCGGTGAGCGAGGCCACCGGGATGCTGACGCTGGTGGTTTCGCCGCTGCCCACCACCTTGCTGTGGGCGATGACGCGGGTGTCACCGGCCTTGATGTACTCGGCAGCCAGCCCGGCCTTCATGCCGTCGGTGTCGATGGCCTTCATGTCGGCGGTCTTGGCGACCACCACGTTGTGGCCCATCACGTTTCTGGCCATCTTGCCGGTGTGCTTCAGGTGGATGGTGAAGTTGGCACAGCTCTTGGGCACATCGATGTTGGCCATGTTGTAGCGCATGGCATCGTTGCCCTCCAGGTTCACCGAACACGTATCAGCGGCCTGGGCCGCCCCGGCGGCACCCAGAGCCAGGGTCGAGGCGATCAGCAGTTTACGGAACATGTGAATACTCCTGTGTGGGGAATGGTGGGTCCCTGACGGACGGGGACGGGATGATCCTGTAACTGAAATTACCGAATGGCAAGCGCCGCCATCGCCGGCGTTTATTCATGTTCAGTCGTGCGGCAAGGTGGAAAGCCAGGCCGAGACCGCCTGGATACTCTCGGCATCCAGCCGCTTGCCGACAGCGCCCATGATGAAGTCACTGGTGGAGTCGCGCAGATCGCTGTTGTGGTATTCAGCGAGCTTGCTCTGCAGATAAACCGCGTGCTGGCCGCGCAACGACGGGAAGGAGGCGTAGGGCGTGTGCCCGTTCCGGTTGGGGCTGTCGGCGCCGGGCATGCCGCGGGCATCACTGCCGTGGCAGCCCTGGCAGGGCGGAATGCCTTTCTCCGTGTCACCCTGCAGATACAGCACATGGCCGCGTTCCACCAGTGCCGTGTCCAGGGGTTCATCGGCAGTTTCCGCCGGCGCTGCTGCGGCAGCCGGCGCTGGCAGGCTGGCGTAATACACCGCCATGTCGCGCATGTCCTGGTCGCTGAGGGTGCTGACCAGCGGCGTCATCGGCGACGGATGCCGTCCCCGCTTGAGTTCGACCAGTTGCCAGTAGGCAAAGTCGGCATGCTGGCCGCCAATGTTGGGAAAGGACGGTGCGGTGGCGGTGTAGCCATCATCCCCATGGCAGACGCTGCACACCTGTGCCTTGGCCTTGCCGGCGGCGATATCGCCGGTGATGCGCGGTGCCACGCGCAGATCCAGATAGCGGGGCTTCAGTTCGGAGGCAGGGATTTGCCCAGCTTCATCCTCGGTCTGCGCCTGGGCAGTACCCAAGGTCAGAGCGATACCGAAGAGGATGCCCGGCAGCAGAAGCAACGGTTTCATAGCTGCACCTCGACCATCATCCCGAACAGATTGACGCGGTAGTTGGACGGGCCGCCGTCGGTGTAGACGCGGTGGTCGTAGACCAGCGTGTCCTCGAATCCGAAGTAGTGCCAGTCGGACAGGTTGCCGCGTTCGTAGGTATTGAAGAGCCGCAGGCGCGTGCGTTGCCCCAGTGGCAGGGCGATGCCGGCGGTCAATGCATTCACCCGGTAGACCATGACCGGATAGCGGCCGCTGGTCAGCGCGGCATTGGCGGGCATGGTCAAGGCATCGGCCGAATTCATCCGGTAGCGGGTGGTGCCGCGCGAGGAGGTCCAGTTCCAGGCCAGGTCCAGGGTGGTGCGACCCAGGCGGCGGGTGAAGTTCAGGCCGGCGTAGTGGTTGCGCTGGGCGTCATCCATCCACCAGCGCGATGCGTCGGGATAGGTGCTGCCGCCCAGCGTCGGATCGGTGCTGGGGATGGCGTCATTGACGTTGGCGACCGCCAGGGTGGAGCGGTCATGCCCGTACCAGGCACTGGCGGTGGTGTCGGGATTGGGCTGCCACTCCCATTGCACGCTGCTGGCCCAGGTGTCGAAGCGCTGGCGGCCAAGTTGTGCGTCGTACCGGTTGCGGTCGCCACGGAAGGAGGCGTAGACCGTCATTTCATGCGGCAGGATGAAGGTGGCCATCAGGTCCAGTTTCTGCTGGGTGCGCGAGGCGATGTCGTATTTGCGCAGGGCCGAGACGGTATGCGGGCTCAGCGCGTCGGCACCGACAAAGCCGGGCAGCGAACTGGAGAAGGTGAATTCGTACGGGTTGTAGTAATAGTCGCTGCCGCTGCGGTCCAGCCAAGAATAGTTGGCGCGGAAGGTCAGCCAGTCGAGCGTGCGGTTGTTCCAGCCGAGCTTGAGCTGGTTGTCGTGGGTGGTGCCGACCTCGCGATGGGCGCGCTCGATGCGGGTGAAGCTGTAGCCGGCCGACAGGGTGTTCCTGCTGTCCAGGCGGTAATCGAGGCCGGTCGAGACCTCGCTGGTTTCCTTGTCCAGTGGCAGGTTGCGGATGCGGGTCAGTACCGAGGCGTTCGGGCCGCGGTCCCACAGGCCCATTTCGCCGGGCACCACGCTGCCCTGCGAGCCGTTTTCGGCGATGTAGCCGTACTGGTCGGTCAGCGGGTTGTAGGCCCAGTAGGTGCCGCTGTAATCCTCGCGCAGGTAGCGTCCGCTGCTGCGCCAGGTGAGCGTGTCGCTGGGCAGGAACACCAGTCGCGCATCCACTTTCTGGTTGTCGATCGCCAGCCCGGCGCGCTTTTTGGATAGTGCGTCGGTGGTGTTCCAGTTGGCGCAATCGGCGATGAAGGGAGGCGCCAGCGTCTGCCCGAACTGGCCCTGGCAATCCATCGGCGGTAGCAGCCGGTCGTTCTGGCGCATGGTCGTGAGCGCGAGATTCACCGAGAAATCGCCATTCCATGTGGACAGCTTGCGGCCGAAGGTGGTGCCGAGGCGGTGGTAGTCGTTCTCCGGCTCATAGGCGAACGAGCCCTGGTACAACGGCGGGGTATAGGCACCGGCCACCGAGTACAGGCCATACGGCACCTGGTAGTCATAGGCGCTGTAGGCGTTGCGGAAGAACGAGCCGGTGTAGCTGAAATCGGTGCGCCACACGTTGCCGACGAAGCGGAACCCGCCGGTGAAGTTGAGCGTGCTGTCGTTGATCGGACGCGGGATCTCGTAGATGCCACCGTTGGCCGGGAACGGATAGTTGAAGAAGAACGGGCCGCCGAAGGGGCGGGCGCCAGTGCGCTCCTCATGGGTAAGGCTGGCGTAGCCGCTCCAGCGCGGGTTGAGCAGGTAGTTGATGCTCACGCCCTGTTTGTCACGGACCACGCTCAAGGTGCTGAAGGGTTGTGCCGCGGACACCGCGGCCACCTGCGCGGAACTGCTGCCGGCAGCGGTGAGTCCCGGTTTCAGGGTCAGGTGGGCGCTGCCCACGCCGTCCCAGATCGAGCGCGCGTTGGTGCTGAGCACATTCGGCGTGCTGCGCACGAAAGCCTGCACCTTGTAGCGTCCGGCCTGGCCGATTACCGCACGGTAATACTGGTTGTCACGGCTGAGCCGGCTCAGCCGTACGTCGGCGTAGCTGCCATCGCTGGCGCGGGTGAGGCTGAAGTTGGCCTGCAGGATCACACCATCATCCGCATCGCGGAAACGACGCCAGTTGCTGTTGTCCTCGTCGCCACCCAGATGCAGGTAGCCCAGCGCGACAGCGCCGGTATAGCGCCAGCCGTTGTCACCCAGTGGTTTGGCCTCGGCCAGACGGGGCGCGCAGCCATACAGGAAGCCGGTCGGTGTGCGCTTGTTCTCCGCGTTCAGCCAGCTGCCGCCGTCAGGATCGCAGCCCTCCCAGCCGATGCGACCGGCCGGGTCGAGCCAGTTGCCGAACTGCAGGTCAGTCCCGGTGCCGCTGTCCTGGGCCTGGGCAAAACCGGCGATCAGGGCCAGCGACAGCAGCGAGCCGCGACAGTTCCGTGAACGAATCCGTGCGCACATGGCGTTCTCCCGTCACTTGTGCAGACGTGGGCCGGAGGGGTGGTTGGAGCCGTGCACCTGCGCGTGGCAGGTGATGCAGCCGCGTCCCATCAGACGTTCATCCGGCGTCATCGCGCCGCCGAGTGAAATTTCCGTTTGCAGGTCGTTGGGGTGGCGGGTGTGTGAATGGCACTGCTGGCACAGCATCGGGATCGGTGCGACCAGCAAGGCATGCTGGTTGGATCCGTGCACCTGATGGCAGTTCAGGCAGCTTTCGCGGACCGGCGCGTGTTCGAACAGGAACGGGCCGCGCTTCTCCGCGTGGCACTGGTAGCAGGTCTCGTTGACGGTATCGGTCTTGAGCAGGGTGGCGTTGAGCGTGCCGTGCGGATTGTGGCAATCCACACAGCTGATCGCGCCCTCCGGCAGCGGCATGTGCGAGCGGCGGTTGAACTGCTGGCGGATGTCCTTGTGGCAGGTGGCGCAGGTTTCGCTGACCGACTGCTTGGCGGTCAGGCCTTCGGCCGAGAACTTGACCATCGGGTTGTGGCAGTCGCTGCACGACAGGTCGTTGCGCTGGTGGATCGAGCCCAGCCAGGCATCGCGTGGTCCGCCGGAATGGCAGCCCAGACAGCTTTCGGTCTGGTTGGCGGCAGGGGTTCCGCCGTCATGGCTGAAAGCGATGATCGCGCCTTTCTGCGTGGGATTGGCCGCATGCACCGAACCGGGGCCATGGCAGGCCTCGCAGGTGGCGGTTGCCGGATTGGCGGCCAGTGCGACCTGCATGCCCATGGCATGCGCGGTATGGGCGAAATTGTCGTTTTCCTTGCTGTGGCAGGCGGTGCAGACCTGCTGGCCAACCATTTTCGCGTCCGGGTGCTCACGGTTGCGGGCCGGTACCGCATCGGCAAAGCCGGGTGGTGCGGAAAAAGCGTGCCCGGCTTGTGCGGAGGCAAAGTGGGTCTCGGGGAGTTTGACCGCCTGTGCCGAGGCATCGGCCTTGACCGGCGTGAGCCAGGCGGCGGAGACCAGCAGGGCGGTGGCAAGCAGCATCACGAACGCGAGATAGAACCGCACGACGCTCTCCTCAGGTGGGTTCCTGCAGGGCACTGGGCGATACAGCGTAACGATGATTACGGCTCAATCTTGCGACAGCTTGCGTTCAGGTCAAGTTGCGATGCAGCAAGGTGCCGCTCAGCTCCGGGGCAGGGCGCCGTTGAGGAACAGCTGCACCGCCGCACAGGCGTCACGCTGCGCCTGCGGGATGTTGCTGGCGTCGATGCGGCCGTTGATCGAGCGCAGGATCAGCCCGCCGATGATCAGCATGTAGAAATCGTTGGCCGCGCGGTCGCAGTCGTCGATGTACAGCGTTCCAGCCCGCGTCTGCCTGGTGAAATACCGGCTGAGCAGGGCTTCCATCGGTTCCACGCCATGGGCATGGAACCAGTCCCGCAAGGCGGGCTGGTTGAGGCCTTCGGAGATCACGATGCGGTGGCACGCGATGCGCGCCGGGGTGAGGATTTCCTCGACCATCCGGCAGGCGGCCTGTTCCAGTGCCTGCTGTGGCGGCAGCGGCGAGCGCAGCAGCTCCTCCAGACTCTGGCCGAAGTCGTGGATGCTCTTTTCCATCAGCGCGTGCACCAGGCCTTCCTTGTCACCGAAGGCGCGGTAGAGCGTGGCCAGGGAGCCGCCGGCGCGCTTGACGATGTCCGACAGTCGTGCGCTCTGGTAGCCCTTTTCGTTGAAGACCTCGGTGGCCGCGTCCAGAAATTTTTCTACCCGCAGTTCACCACGGCGCTGCATCTCCACGGCGGGGCGGGGCGGCAGCGAGGGTTTCAGCAGTGGCGGAGCAGGCAGCGGATTCCGGTCGGGCATGGAACGTGGCGTCTACGGACTGGAGCAGACGCCGAGAATAGCGCAGGCAGTGCTCAGTGGCTGGCGATGCGGATCGCCGCTGCCGCGGTCAGCGGGGCGAGCACGCAGCTGACCACAAGGCCGGCACCGAGCATCAGCAAGGCGCCGCTGGCATCAAAGCCCTGCGCTGCTGCCGCCACCGCGCCGGTGCCGAACACCAGTACCGGCACGTACAGCGGCAGCACCAGCAGCGCCAGCAGGATGCCGGCACGACGCATGCCCACAGTGAGCGCGGCAACCACCGCACCGAGCAGGCTGAGCAATGGTGTTCCCAGTGCCAGCGAGGTGACCAGCACAGGCAACTGCTCGCGCGGCAGCTGCATCAGTTCGGCCAGCAGCGGGCTGACCAGTACCAGCGGGAATGCGGTGGTCAGCCAGTGCGAGAACACCCGCACTGCGACCAGCCACGCCAACGGCACCGGCGACAGCAGCCATTGCTCCAGCGAGCCGTCTTCGGCATCGCCGCGGAACAGGGTGTCCAGTGACAGCAGGCCGGCCAGCAGTACCGACAGCCACAGCACCGCCGCAGCCACGCTCTGCAGCTGGCGCGGCTCGCCGCCCAGGGCCAGCGCGAACAGGGCCACGACCAGTACCGCGAACAGGATCGGCTGCGCGGCATCGCCACGGCGACGCCACAGCAGTTTCAGGTCGCGCACGAGCAGCGCCCGGGCGGCATCGAGCAGGCTGGGCTGGGGGCCGGGCAGACTCATACCAGCGCCTCCGCGGTCGTGCTGTTGCCAAGGGTGAGCGTACGGTTGCGCACCGGTGGCGCGGCGTAGGCGCCGTGGGTGGTGACCAGCGTGGCGCCACCACTGCGCAGGTGCGCGGAGATCATGCGGTTGACCAGGTTGATGCCATCCAGGTCGAGGTTGGCGTAGGGCTCGTCCAGCAGCCACAGCGGTGCCGGCGACAACCACAGCCGGGCCAGTGAAAGGCGCTTTTTCTGTCCGGCGGAGAGCTGTCGCGCCAGCGTGTCCTCATAGCCGGCCAGGCCGACGATGGCCAGCGCGTTGCCCGGCATCTGCCGTGTCCGCCGGCCTTGCAGCCCGCACAGGAAATGCAGGTTCTCCAGCGCACCCAGATCCTGCTTGAGCGCGGTGAGATGGCTGAGGTAGGCGATATAGCGGGAGCGGTCACTGCTGTTGGCCGGACGTCCATCGATTTCGATCTGCCCGGCATCCGGACGCAGCAATCCAGCCAGCACCCGCAGCAGGGTGGTTTTGCCGGCACCGTTGCCGCCTTGCACCAGCAGCGCCTCGCCGGCATCCACATGCAGGTCCAGCGGCCCGAACACCGGCTCATCGTTACGGCTGAAGCGCAGGCCGCGTGCAGCAAGCAGCGGCGGGGTGTTGGAGGGCTGGGACATCGGCTCGGGCGTTTCCGTCCATGGGTGGGTGCGCGGCCCGACAGCACGGCGGGGCGTTGCCATTATAGACCTGCACCCGCAGGCCAGCGCGGCGGCGGATGCGCGTGGAAGGCCCTTGCCGGCGGTTTTGCTTACACTCGCGGTTCTCTTCCACGGCGTTCCTGTACCGATGCAACCGCAGACCAAGCTGCCCAAGGTGGGCACCACCATCTTCACCGTGATGTCGCAGATGGCCGCCGAACATGGTGCCGTCAACCTGGGCCAGGGCTTCCCTGATTTCCCGGCACCGCAACGGCTCATCGATGAAACCGCCAAGGCCATGCGCGAGGGTTTCAACCAGTACGCACCCATGACCGGCGTGGCGCCGCTGCGGCACGCCATCGCGCAGAAGGTGCTGGATTGCTACGGCGCGCAGGTTGACGCGGAAACGGAGATCACCGTCACCTCCGGTGGCACCGAGGCGATCTTCAACGCGATCCACGCGGTGGTGCGTGCCGGCGACGAGGTCATCGTGCTCGACCCGGCCTACGACTGCTACGAGCCGGCGATCGACCTGGCCGGCGCGCGCGCCGTGCATGTGGCGTTGGATCCGCAGACCTTCGCGGTGGACTGGGACAAGGTGCGCGCGGCGATCACGCCGAAAACGCGGATGCTGATGGTCAACACCCCGCACAATCCGTCCGGTGCGATGCTCTCGGCTGCCGACATGCAGGCGCTGATCGAAGTGCTGCGTGGCACCGACATCTACCTGATCTCCGACGAGGTCTACGAACACATCATCTATGACGGTGCCCGGCACGAATCGGCGCTGCGCTATCCGGAACTGCGCGAGCGCGCCTTCGTGATTTCGAGCTTCGGCAAGACCTACCACTGCACCGGCTGGAAGATCGGCTACGCGATCGCGCCGTCGGCGCTGAGTGCCGAGTTCCGCAAGGTGCACCAGTACAACACCTTCACCACCTACAGCCCGGCACAGTACGGCTTTGCCGCGATGATCCGCGATGAACCCGAGCACCATCTGGAGCTGGGTGCGTTCTACCAGGACAAGCGCGACCGCTTCCGCGAGCAATTGCTGACCACCCGGCTGAAGCCGCTGCCGGTGCCGGGTGGCTACTTCCAACTGGTCGATTACTCGGCCATCAGCGATCTGCCCGACCACGAGTTCGTGAAGTGGCTGACCATCGAGAAGGGCGTCACCGCCATTCCGTTGTCGCCGTTCTACGAAACCCCGCCGGCGGGGCAGCGACTGGTGCGCCTGTGTTTCGCCAAGAACGACGCCACCCTGGATGCGGCGATCGAGCGCCTGCAGAAGCTGTGAGTACGGAGAGCCCCATGCAGGATCTGCGCATTTCGCTGGTACAGGGCGACACCCGCTGGCATGACCCGGCTGCCAATCGCGTGCATTACGCCGCGCTGCTGGCGCCGCTGGCCGGCAGTACCGATCTGGTGATCCTGCCGGAGACCTTCACCAGCGGCTTTTCCAACGACGCCATCGACCAGGCCGAGGACATGGACGGGCCGACCGTGGCCTGGATCCGCGCGCAGGCGCGTGAACTGGATGCGGTGGTCACTGGCAGCGTGCAGTTGCGTGTGGACGGCAAGGTCTTCAACCGCCTGCTGTGGGCCACGCCCGGCGGTGAGCTGCACTGGTATGACAAGCGCCACCTGTTCCGCTATGGCGGCGAACACAAGCGCTATGCCGCCGGCAACGAACGGCTGTGCGTGGAATGGAAGGGTTGGCGGATCAATCCGCAGGTCTGCTACGACCTGCGTTTCCCGGTGTTCTGTCGCAACCGTTTCGATGTGGAGCGGGCCGGGCAGATGGATTTCGACCTGCAGATCTTCGTCGCCAACTGGCCGTCCTCGCGCGCCTATGCGTGGCAGACGCTGGCCCGGGCGCGGGCGATCGAGAACCTGTGCTACGTGGCCATCGTCAACCGCGTCGGCGTGGACGGCAACAACCTGCACTATTCCGGCGACAGCGCGGTGATCGACTTCCTCGGCCAGCCGCAGGTCGAAATCCGTGAGCGCGAGCAGGTGGTGACCACCACGATCTCGGCCGCCGCACTGGCCGCGCACCGCGAGCGTTTCCCGGCGATGCTCGATGCCGACGATTTCACCCTGGCCGGCCCGGTGGTGGCTCGCTGAACGCTGGCCGGACACGCTTGCGCGTCCGGCTTCCTGTCTGCCGATCGGCTGCTACGCTCGCGGGCAGTCAAGCACGAGGGCGCAACACCATGAAATGGATCCGTAGCACGCTTGCTTTAGTGGTATTGGCGGCAATGGCACCGGCCGCGCAGGCGGCGGGCAATATCGACTGCCAGTTGCGCTACAACCTCGCCGGCTGGTCGGTGTTCTACAAGACCGCCGAGGGCACCGGGACGGTGACTTGCGACAACGGCGCCAGCTTCCCGGTGAAAATCACTGCCAAGGGCGGTGGCCTCACCGTCGGCAAGACCCGGATCACCGATGGGCGCGGCCGGTTCACCGGCGCCCAGTCGTTGAATGATCTGGTCGGCACCTATGCCGCGGCCGAGGTGCATGCCAGCGCCTCCAAGGCGACCGATGCCCATGTGATGACCAAGGGGAATGTGTCGCTGGCGCTGGCCGGTACCGGGCAGGGCTGGAGTCTGGGAATCGGCTTCGGCAAGTTCGTGATCGAACGCCGCTGAGTTGACCGGATCGGCCCGGCGGCGGGTGCGCGTGTCGCGTTGTCCTATCATAGGCGGTCGATATTTCGGCATCGGTGGCAACGCCGATGCCCTTCCCAGAGGCAGCAAATGACGGACAACAGCAACGGCGCAGATCGCCTGATCTGGATTGACCTGGAAATGACCGGGCTCGATACCGACAACGATTCGATCATCGAGATCGCCACCGTCGTGACCGACGCACAGCTCAACATTCTGGCCGAAGGGCCGGAGTTCGCCATCTCGCATCCGCTGGCGACGCTGGAGGCGATGGACGAATGGAACCGCAACCAGCACCAGCGCTCGGGGCTGTGGCAGCGGGTGCTCGACAGCACCACCACGCTGGGCCAGGCCGAAGCGCAGACCATCGTGTTCCTGCAGGAGTGGATCAAGGCCGGCGCCTCGCCGATGTGTGGCAATTCGATCTGCCAGGACCGCCGCTTCCTGCACCGGCAGATGCCACGGCTGGAAAAGTATTTCCACTACCGCAATCTGGATGTCTCCACGATCAAGGAACTGGCCAAACGCTGGGCGCCGACGGTCGCGGCGGGCGTCAGCAAGACCTCCAGCCATACCGCGCTGAGTGATGCCAAGGACTCCATCGACGAGCTGCGCCACTACCGCCAGTTCATGGGGGCGCTGGCGGGCCTGCCTGAAGCCTGAGGCGCAACGCCTGTCTGTAGCCACGCTGCGGGCAGGTGCCGTTGCCACCGGGTTTGCGGCATGTTCGGACCGGTGGCACGGAAGTACGGAGTGCTTTGTATTCAAGGCGTGGCGGCTATGATTGGGGCCATGCACGAGGTGATCCCGATGCCAGCCGATATCCGCGCCGATACCCGTGACTGGGCGGATCTGCAGCGGGCGGTGGCATTGCTGGAGGCGCCGACGCTGACGGCGAAAATGGCCAACCTGGTCGGCTCGCCGCTGGAGTTCGCGGTACGCAAGCTGCCGGCCGCGGTGTCTGCACGGATCCACAGCGTCACCGAGGCGGCGCTGTACAAGGCCACGCAGACCGCGCTGTGGAGCATGGATCGCCAGCAGCCGGGCAAGTCGGCATCGCCGCACCTGCACAAGCTGGCCGCGGCCGCATCCGGTGCGCTGGGCGGGCTGGGTGGACTGCCGGCGCTGGCGGTGGAGCTGCCGCTGTCGACGACGATCATCATGCGTGCGGTGGCCGATATCGCCCGCAGCGAAGGCTTCGATTTGAAC
The DNA here is from genome assembly GCF_052180205.1 of Stenotrophomonas sp. JC08. NCBI lineage: Bacteria > Pseudomonadati > Pseudomonadota > Gammaproteobacteria > Lysobacterales > Lysobacteraceae > Stenotrophomonas > Stenotrophomonas sp. JC08. The sequence goes on from NZ_CP197473.1 coordinate 1,426,281, forward strand.
GACTACGCTACCCGCCAGGCCTGCCTGGAGGTGTTCGCGCTGGGTGGCAACAGCGGCCAGGATGACGCCAGTGAAACCGGTTATTACCTGGCACGTGGCTTCACCAGCGAGGTGATGCGGCACCTGTCGGCCGAGCTGGTCGGCACGGCGGCCAGTGGCAGCCACGGCCTGGTCCTTGGCCTTGCGCCGAAGGAGGCGGGGAAGTGGCTGGCGAAGGTCGTGGAAAAGGTCGCCGCCCGTTTCGGCGTGGTGGTGACGGAGAAATTTGCCGCCCAGGCGGTGCCGATCATCGGCGCGGTGGCGGGTGCGACGTTGAACACGATGTTCACCGACTACTACCAGGACATGGCGCGCGGGCATTTCATCGTCAAGCGGCTGGAGCAGAAGTACGGCTTCGAGCCGGTGCGGCTGGCCTACGGCGCGCTGGCAAAGCGGTTTCCCGCCTGAGCCGATCGGCCGGCAGCGCATGTTGCCGGGTGTTGTGTGGTGCTGCCAACCGCTTCGCTAGAGCAGGGCATCAGCGGTGGGTCCGGGGCTCCATCCAGATCGAGACTACCTAAAACAAAACCCCGCAGTGCGGGGTTTTGTCTGTGCAACTTGCGGCGGATCAGCCGTTGGCCTTGAGCTTGGCCAGGCGCAGCCAGGTGTCGACCACGGTGTCCGGATTCAGCGACACCGACTCGATGCCTTCCTGCATCAGCCATTCGGCCAGATCCGGATGGTCGGACGGGCCCTGACCGCAGATGCCGACGTATTTGCCCTTGGCGCGGGCGGCCTTGATCGCCAGCGACAGCAGCTTCTTCACCGCCGGGTTCCGCTCGTCGAACAGGTGCGCGACGATCGAGGAATCGCGGTCCAGGCCCAGGGTCAGCTGGGTCAGGTCGTTGGAGCCGATCGAGAAGCCGTCGAAGATCTCCAGGAACTCGTCGGCCAGCAGTGCGTTGGACGGCACTTCGCACATCATGATGATCTTCAGGCCGTTCTCGCCCTGCTTCAGGCCATTGGCGGCGAGCACTTCGACCACCTTGCGGCCTTCTTCCAGGGTGCGCACGAACGGGATCATCACCCACAGGTTCTCCAGGCCCATCTCGTTGCGCACGCGCAACACGGCCTGGCATTCCAGAGCGAACGCCTTGGAGAAGGACGGATCGACGTAACGGCTGGCACCGCGGAAGCCGATCATCGGGTTCTCTTCGTGCGGCTCGTAGTTGTTGCCGCCGATCAGGTTGGCGTATTCGTTGGACTTGAAGTCCGACAGGCGCACGATCACCGGGTTCGGCGCCACCGAGGCGGTCAGGGTGGCGATGCCTTCGGCCAGGCGGTCAACGTAGAAGCTCACCGGATCCTTGTAGCCGGCGATCTTCTCGTCGATCTTCTTCTTGGTGGCCGCATCCTGCTTGTCGTATTCCAGCAGTGCATTCGGGTGGATGCCGATGTGGCTGGCGATGATCATTTCCAGACGGGCCAAGCCGATGCCGGCGTTCGGCAGCTGGCCGAAGTCGAAGGCACGTTCCGGATTGGCCACGTTCATCATGATCTTCAGCGGTGCCGGCGGCATGTTGCCCAGATCGGTGGTGGTGCGTTCAAAGGCCAGCTTGCCGGCATAGATGAAGCCGGTGTCGCCTTCGGCGCAGCTGACGGTCACTTCCTGGCCGTCCTCGATCATCTGCGTCGCATTGCCCGAGCCGACCACGGCCGGCACGCCCAGCTCGCGCGCGATGATCGCGGCGTGGCAGGTGCGGCCACCACGGTTGGTGACGATGGCCGAGGCGCGCTTCATCACCGGCTCCCAGTCGGGATCGGTCATGTCGGCGATCAGCACGTCACCGGGCTGCACGCGGTTCATGTCGTCCAGCGTCTTGACCACGCGGGCCACGCCCGAGCCGATCTTGGCGCCGACCGCACGGCCTTCCACCAGCACGTTGCCGCCCTTTTCGGTCAGCGCGAAGCGCTCGATCTGGGTGGCGTGGCTGCGCGACTTCACTGTTTCCGGGCGCGCCTGCACGATGAACAGCTTGCCGCTGACACCGTCCTTGGCCCACTCGATATCCATCGGGCGGCCGTAATGCTTTTCGATGACCAGCGCCTGCCTGGACAGCTCATGCACATCTTCATCGCTGACGGAGAAGGTGTTGCGCAGCTCGGCCGGGGTGTCCTCGATCTTGACGCGCTCGCCCGGCACATCCGAATAGACCATGCGGATGGCCTTGGAGCCCAGTGCGCGGCGCAGGATCGCCGGCTTGCCAGCCTGCAGGGTGGGCTTGTAGACGTAGAATTCGTCCGGGTTGACCGCGCCCTGCACGACCATCTCGCCCAGCCCGTGCGAAGCGGTGACGAACACCACGTCGCGGAAGCCGGATTCGGTGTCCAGGGTGAACAGCACGCCCGACGAGCCCACGCCCGAGCGCACCATCAGCTGCACGCCGGCCGACAGGAACACGTCCTCGTGCTTGAAGCCGTGGTGCACGCGGTAGGCGATGGCGCGGTCGTTGTACAGCGAGGCGAACACTTCCTTGACCTTGTGCACGACATCGTCGGCACCAGTCACGTTGAGGAAGGTTTCCTGCTGGCCGGCGAAGGAGGCGTCCGGCAGGTCTTCGGCGGTGGCCGAAGAGCGCACGGCCACGGCGATATCACCGCCGCCGTTCTCGGCGCTCAGCTTGGCGTAGGCATCGCGGATGTCCTTGTCCAGCTGCGGCTGCAGCGGGGCATCGATGACCCAGTCACGGATTTCCTTGCCGGCGGCGGTCAGCGCGTTGACGTCCTCGACGTCCAGCGTGGCCAGCTTGTCGAAAATGCGCTTGGACAGGTCGTTATGGGCAATGAAGTCCTTGAACGCCTCGGAGGTGGTGGCATAACCGCCGGGCACCGAAACGCCCAGGCCGGCCAGATTGCCGATCATCTCGCCGAGCGAGGAGTTCTTGCCACCCACGCGGGCCAGATCGGCCAGGCGCAGCTCATGCAACCACAGGATATTCTCGTTCAAGCGCGATGCTCCGTTGAGGCCATCGCCCGAGGCGGGCTTGGGATGGCCACGTCCGTAGGAAGAAGCCAATATGATGCAGTGCACACCAGGCCGAAACAAGCTTGTGACAGTACTTTGTCTTGTGCTTGTCTTTTTCGGGACATCCGATGGCTTTACGCTTGGCCGAGGGCCAGCATCACATTTGCAGGGGAGCACGCATGGCGGAGATTCGACCGGTTTTCTACGTTTCCGATGGCACGGGCATCACCGCCGAGACGGTTGGCCACAGTCTGCTGACCCAGTTCACTGGCTTCAGTTTCGTTACCGATCGCATGTCGTTCGTGGACGATGCCGACAAGGCCCATGATGCGGCGGCGCGCATCAAGGCTGCTGGCGAGCATTACAAGGTGCGGCCGATCGTGGTCAGTTCCTGTGTCGATTCCAGCCTGGGGTTGATCCTGGAGGAGAGCGGGGCGCTGGTGCTGGATGTGTTCACGCCGTTCATGGGGCCGCTGGAAAAGGAGCTGGAGGCAACGCGCCATTCCAAGATCGGGCAGGCGCACGGCATGGTCGACTTCGACACCTACCACCGCCGCATCAATGCGATGAATTTCGCGCTCAGCCATGACGACGGCATCGCGGTGAACTACGACGAGGCCGATGTGATCCTGGTGGCGGTGTCGCGGGCCGGCAAGACGCCGACCTGCATCTATCTGGCGCTGCATTACGGCATCCGCGCGGCCAACTATCCGTTGACCGAGGAGGATCTGGAGCACGACCGCCTGCCGCCGCGGCTGCGCCCGTACCGCAACAAGCTGTTCGGGCTGACCATCGATCCGGAACGGCTGCAGCAGGTGCGGCAGGAGCGGCGGCCCAACTCCCGCTATGCCAGCGCCGAGGTCTGCAGGCGTGAGGTGGCGGCGGCGGAAACCATGTTCCGCATGGAGCGCATTCCGACACTGAGCACCACCCACACATCGATCGAGGAAATCTCCAGCAAGGTGCTGGCCACCTTCGACCTGCAGCGCGAGATGTTCTGAGCCCCGGCGCGCGGCTGGCGATGCTGCCCGCGTGCGATCCAGCGTGTAGGATCGATGCATGTCGCATGCCTCGCCCCGTATCGGTCGTATTCCCCGCCTCAGCCGCCTCGGCTGGCTGATGGGGCTGTATGCGGAAAACTACGCGCACCTGATGCGTCTGTTCGCCCCGGATCGGCTGCAGCCGGGGTCGCATGTCTCCTCCATCGGTGACGGGCTGGACGTGCGCCTGGATGTCATCGAATGCCACCGCTATACCGTCGAGCTGCGGATGACCTATGACATCTGCGACCCGCTGACCGGCGAGCCCGATCCGTCGGCGTACCTGCGCCTGTACCGCGATGCACGGCAGACCGAGACCACCCACTGCTACGTCGGCCGCCGCTGGCAGGACGTGATGGGGATGTACCCGCCGGCCGATGAGCTGATCAGCCATCGCCTGCAGATGAACACCTTCCTGGGCAAGTGGCTGGAGTACCTGGCCGAGCGCGGCCATGGCGTGGCGACGCTGCGGCCTTCGCTGGAAATGCCACGGGCGCCGCGTCCGGCGGTGATGCTCGAGCGCTGAGGCGGCGGTACGGATCGGTCATACTGCCCGGTCCACCGGCCATGACCGACAGCGATGCCTTACACCCCGATTCTCGCCACCCTGGGCTATGTGCTCTCCGCAGATGGCAGTCAGGCGCTGATGATCCACCGCAACACCCGCCCCGGTGACATCCATCTGGGCAAGTACAACGGGCTGGGCGGCAAGATGGAGACCGACGAGGACATCCTGGCCTGCATGCATCGCGAGATCCGCGAGGAGGCCGGCATCGAATGCGGCACCACGCGCCTGCGCGGGACCATCAGCTGGCCCGGCTTCGGCAAGAATGGCGAGGACTGGTTCGCCTTCATCTTCATCATCGACGACTGGACCGGCACGCCGCTGCACTCCAATCCGGAGGGCACGCTGGAATGGGTGCCGCTGGAGCGGCTGGAATCACTGCCGTTGTGGGAGGGCGACCGCCATTTTCTGCCGCTGGTGTTCGATGCCGACCCGCGTCCGTTCCATGGTGTGATGCCCTACCGTGACGGGCGCATGCAGTCGTGGAACTACACCCGCCTGTGAACGCACCGGAAGCGCCGCTGCCAATCGCTACCGGCATCGGCGTGGTTTCGCGCTAGGCTGGCGCGGTTGCAGCCTCAAGGATCCCTATGAAACGCCACTTTTCCATGCTCCGCGAATTCCAGCTGGCCGACTGGTTCACGCTGGCCAACGCCTTCTGCGGTACCGGCGCGGTGTTCGCGGCGATGCGCTTCCTGCAGGATGGCCGGCGCGGTTTCCTGCTGTTCGGAATGGCCTTGATCCCGCTTGCCTTCATCTTCGATGCGCTGGATGGCCGGGTCGCGCGCTGGCGGCAGTCGTCCTCCACGCTGGGACGCGAGCTGGACTCGCTGGCCGATGTGATCTCCTTCGGTGTCGCCCCGGCCGCGCTGGCCTACGCCTGCGGCATGCAGGGTGGCTGGGACTGGCTGGTGCTGAGCTATTTCGTCTGCTGCGGGGTCAGCCGGCTGGCGCGCTACAACGTCACCGCCGAGGCGATTGCCGGTGATGCGGACAAGGTGCCGTATTTCGAGGGAACGCCGATTCCCACCAGCCTGGTGCTGGTGATCCTGCTGGCGGTGATGGCGTACTTCAATGCCATTGGCCCGGCGATATGGGGCGGCAGCTGGCAGCTGGGGCCATGGCAGTTGCATCCGCTGGTGCTGCTGTTCGCGCTGTCGGGCTCGTTGATGATCAGCAAGACGCTGCGTATTCCCAAGCCCTGATGCGGCAATGGCCAGCGTTGCTATGATCGCGGGGCAAATGGGAGTGGAACAATGAGCGGGTCCGGCAACAGCGACAACACGGGTTTCGAAGCCGCGATGCAGCGCTACTGGCAGGCGTGGACCCAGTCCATGCCTGCGCCCGGCGCAGCCTCCGCCGGGGCGGAATTTCCCTGGCGGGAGAGCATCGAGCAGTGGACCCGGCTGATGGCCACCGACACCCCGGCCGAGGTGCAGGAACTGGGCGCACGCTTCCAGCATCAGGCCGGTGACTGGCTGGGCACGATGCAGCAGGTGGCGGCGCGCTTCGCCGGCCGCGACAGCAGCGCCGCGGAAGTGGCAGCCGCCTGGCAGCAGGCCGTGCAGGGGCAGGGCGATGACCTGTTGCACTGGATGCTGGGCGCGGCCCGTGGCGGCAACGCACTGGACGACCAGCCGTGGATACGCGACTGGGTACGTGCGGCGCAGACCGGCTTCAGCAATGAATGGAGCAAGGCGCCGGCATTCGGCCCGGCCCGCGAGCACCAGGCGCGCTGGCAGGCCCTGCTGAAGATGCAGCAGGAATACCAGGCGCGTGCACAGACCTATGTCGATGCGATCCGCACGGTGCTGGAGGATGCGTTCAAGCGTTTCGAGGGCAAGTTGTCCGAGCATGAAGCGCCCGGCAGCCAGCTGACCAGCGCCCGGGCGATGTTCGATCTGTGGATCGACGCCGCTGAAGAGGCCTACGCGAAAATGGCGCTGTCGGATGAATTCCAGCGCATCTATGCGGAGCTGGCCAATGCCCAGATGCGTCTGCGCGCGGCGTCGCAGAGCGAGCTGGAGCGTGCCTGCGAGATGATGGGCATGCCCACCCGCAGCGAGATGGACAGCGCCCATCGCCGCATCGCCGAATTGGAGCGGCAGCTGCGGCGCCTGCTGGAAACAACTGCGGCAAACACTCAAGCCAGCACGGCTGCCGACAGCGGCACGCGTCCGGCCGCCGCGACTGCCGGCAAGGCCGCAAGAAAACCCGCGGCGAAGGCGGCAGACAAGCCGGCAACCCGGCCGGCAGCCAAGACGACCAAAGCCACCAAAGCCACCAAAGCCACCAGCAAAACCGGCGGTGCAGGCAAGACGTCCACGCCCCGGCGCGGAGGCAAGGCATGAAGGGCCCGCTCGGCTTCGGTGTCGATGATCTGCTGCAGGAAACCCTGCAGTGGCAGCGCAAACTGGTCGATGGCCTGAAGCTGCTGCCCGGTGTGGAGGATGTCGATTACGGCGCCACCGAGCGCGAGGAAGTGTGGAGTGATGGCAAGGTCAAGCTGTACCGCTTCGTCGGTACACAGCCGGCCTCCACGCAGCCGCCGCTGCTGATCGTCTATGCGCTGGTCAACCGCCCCTACATGGTGGACCTGCAGGACGGGCGCTCGCTGGTGCAGAAGCTGCTGGCGCTGGGCCAGGATGTGTACGTGCTGGACTGGGGCTACCCGGACCGCTCCGAACGCTTCCTGACACTGGAGGACTACCTGCTGCGTTACATCGACGGCGCGGTGGACCACCTGCGCGGACAGCGCGATGGCGGGCCGGTGAACCTGCTGGGCATCTGCCAGGGCGGCGTGTTCTCGCTGTGCTACAGCGCGTTGCGCCCGCACAAGGTGCGCAACCTGATCACGATGGTCACGCCGGTGGATTTCCACACGCCCGACAACATGCTCTCGCACTGGGCACGGCATGTGGATGTGGACCTGTTCGTCGATACGCTGGGCAATATCCCGGCCGACCTGATGAACGCCAGCTACCTGATGCTCAAACCCTTCCGCCTGAACGTGCAGAAATACGTCGGGCTGATGGACATCCTCGATGACAAGCAGGCGCTGGAGGATTTCCTGCGCATGGAAAAGTGGATCTTCGATTCGCCCGACCTTGCCGGCGAGGCGTTCCGCCAGTTCGTCAAGCAGTTCTACCAGGGCAATGGCCTGATGCATGGCGATATCCACATTGGCAAGGAACAGGTGGACCTGATGCAGCTGCGGATGCCGCTGCTCAATATCTATGCCGAACAGGACCATCTGGTTCCACCGGCCGCTTCGCAGGCGCTGCGGGGGCGGGTGGGCAGCGCCGATTACAGCGAGCTGGGATTCCGCGGCGGCCATATCGGCATCTATGTGTCCGCACGCGCGCAGCGCGAAGTTCCGGGAGCGATCCACGACTGGTTGAGTCGGCGGCAGTGAAGCCTGGGCGCCTGCCTGCGGTCCTCGCTGCGGTGCTGGTCGCGGTTTCCATGACAGCAGTCGCCACACCGGCGCCGGCGCAACGCGAAATCGACGGATTGCTGCAGGGGCTGGAGCAGTCCGGATGCCGTTTCCAGCGCAACGGCCGCTGGTACGGAGGTGGCGATGCACGCCGCCATCTGCAGCGCAAGTACGACTACCTGCGCAAGCGCGACCTGGCCGCTACCGCCGAACAGTTCATCACGCACGCGGCCAGTCGCAGCAGCGTCAGCGGCAAGTCTTACCGGGTGGCCTGTGCCGGCGTGGCCGAGCAGGATGCGGCAGCCTGGTTCCTGCAGCAGCTGCAACAGCTGCGCGAGTCGACCCATTGATGGCTACCGCGCGGCGATCCCTCGCATCGGGCATGGCGCGATGAGCCTGGCGCATCCTTTCACGACCCCGGGCATGCGCGTGCTACTGGTACTCGGTGCCTTGTGGACGCTGCCCAATACCTTGATCGGCCTGTGCGCCGGACTGCTGGGCAGTGCCGGTGGCGCGCGCGCCTACTGGAGCTGGCGCGAATGTGCGCTGGTGTTCCGTCGCTGGCCCTGGGGACCGGGAGGCGCGATCACCTTCGGCATGGTGATCCTGCATACCGGTGAGGATATGGACGGCCGGTGCCTGACCTACGAGCACCGTGCCGGCCGTTGCCAGCACCCGCGCGTGCGCCTGGGTGACCATGAGCGCGCCCATGTGTTCCAGTACCTGCTGCTCGGCCCGCTGTTCCTGCCGCTGTACCTGCTGTGTGGCGGTGTCAGCGTACGCAATCCTTTCGAGCGCGCAGCCGACCGCTATGCGATGAGTGGGCGCGGCTGGTGGCCGGGGCGCGGTTGAGCGTTGCGCTGGCGCTGTCGTGAAACAGTAAGCGCCGGGTCACAGGGCATCAACCTTGTTTGTACATCCTGCTAACGCGCGCTTGGCTAGGCTGGTGCCGTTCCCGTTTCAGCAGGAGTACCCGACCACCATGGCAGTTGTTCTCTATATCGGTGGCAGCAAGGATGGCGACAAGGGCGTGGTGCCCTATGGTTTCAGCAAGACCCGCGCGGACACCGAACAGGGTCCGGAGTTCTATGTGGAGCGGATGATGGAAGTGCAGGGCAGGGGGCGCGTGCGCGTGATGGTGCTGGAAAGCCTGCGCGATGAAATCGCCTTCCAGGCGCTCAATCGCCACCTCGGCTGAATGCGTGACAAGGCGCGTGTGCCCGCCGTCGCAGTGGCGGCAACAGCACCACGCACCGGTCGCGGTGTACCGATAACGCTCCTGTCAATGCCTTTCATGCCCAGGAGCAGGCTGCCAGAATGCGGTTTCCCCGGATAGCGGTAGCCACTGGATTCCATGCAGGACAGCAAGCTCGCGCAGCAGATCGCCCAAACCATCGCCGACGAGATCGGTGCCCAGGCAGCCCAGGCCAAGGCCGCCATCGCCTTGCTGGACGAGGGCGCCAGCGTTCCATTCATCGCCCGCTACCGCAAGGAAGTGACCGGTGGTCTGGATGACACCCAACTGCGCAATCTGGAAGTTCGGCTGACCTACCTGCGTGAGCTGGAAGACCGTCGTGCGACGGTGCTGGCCAGTATCGAAGAGCAGGGCAAGCTGAGCGACGAATTGCGTGGCGAGATTCTCGCCGCCGATACCAAGTCGCGGCTGGAGGATCTGTACCTGCCGTACAAGCCCAAGCGCCGCACCCGTGCGCAGATCGCGCGCGAGGCCGGGCTGGAGCCGCTCGCCGATGGCCTGCTGTCCGATCCGTCATTGGACCCGCAGGTTTTCGCCGCCGGTTTTGTCGATGCCGACAAGGGCGTGGCCGACACCAAGGCCGCACTGGAGGGCGCGCGCGCCATCCTGATGGAGCGCTGGGGCGAGGATGCCGCGCTGGTCGGCGAGCTGCGCCAGTGGCTGGCCGACACCGGCGTGATCCGCGCCCGCGTGGTCGAAGGCAAGGAGGCCGAAGGCGCCAAGTACCGCGACTACTTCGACCATGCCGAACCGTTGGCGAAGATTCCGTCGCACCGCCTGCTGGCGCTGTTCCGCGCCCGCCGCGAGGAATTCCTGTTTCTGGAACTCGACCCCGGCAGCGATGCCGAAGCCGGGCACCAGTACGCCGAAGGTCGCGTCGCCCTCAATGCCGGCATCGCCGACAAGGGGCGTGCCGCCGACCGCTGGCTGCTGGATGCCTGCCGCCTGACCTGGCGCGCCAAGCTGCACATGCACCTGTTGCTGGACCTGTTCAACCAGGCCCGCGAGAAGGCCGAGGCCGAGGCCATCGCCGTGTTCGGTGACAACCTCAAGGATCTGCTGCTGGCCGCACCGGCCGGCCCCAAGACCGTACTCGGACTGGATCCGGGTATTCGCACCGGCTGCAAGATCGCCGTGGTCGATGCCACCGGCAAGCTGGTCGCCACCGACACCATCTATCCGCACGAGCCGCGCCGGCAGTGGGAGCAGTCACTGCAGACGCTCAAGCAGTTGTGCATCAAGCACAACGTCGAACTGATCGCCATCGGCAACGGCACCGCCAGCCGCGAAACCGACAAGCTGGCCGGTGAGGTCATCAGCGCCTGCGCCAATCCGAAGCTGCAGAAGATCGTGGTCAGTGAAGCCGGTGCCTCGGTGTATTCGGCATCCGAATTCGCCGCGCGCGAGTTCCCGGAGCTGGACGTGTCGCTGCGCGGTGCCGTCTCCATCGCCCGCCGCCTGCAGGACCCGCTGGCCGAGCTGGTCAAGATCGAACCCAAGGCCATTGGCGTGGGCCAGTACCAGCACGATGTGGACCAGTACCGCCTGGCCAAGGCGCTGGATGCGCGCGTGGAGGACTGCGTGAATGCCGTCGGCGTGTTCGTCAATACCGCTTCGGCCGCGCTGCTGTCGCGCGTGTCGGGGCTGTCCTCCAGCGTGGCCGAGAACATCGTGCGCCATCGCGATGAGAACGGCCCGTTCAAGCGCCGCAAGGAACTGCTGAAAGTGCCGCGCCTGGGCGAAAAAACCTTCGAGCAGTGTGCCGGCTTCCTGCGCATCGCCGATGGTGACGAGCCGCTGGATGCCTCGGCCGTGCATCCGGAGGCCTATCCGGTGGTGGAGCGCATCGTCGCCGCCGCTGATCGTCCGATCAAGGCGCTGCTGGGTGACGGCAGCTACCTGCGCGGCCTGAAGGCCGAGCAGTTCACCGACGAAAAATTCGGTGTGCCGACCGTGCGCGACATCCTCAAGGAAATGGAAAAGCCCGGCCGCGATCCACGTCCCGAGTTCAAGGCGGCACGTTTTGCCGACGGTGTGGAGGACATCAAGGACCTGCGCGAAGGCATGATCCTGGAAGGCGTGGTCAGCAACGTCGCCGCGTTCGGTGCGTTCGTCGATATCGGCGTGCACCAGGATGGCCTGGTCCACATCTCCGCGCTGTCGGACACCTTCGTCAAGGACCCGCGCGATGTGGTCAAGGCTGGCGATATCGTCAAGGTCAAGGTGCTGGAAGTGGATGTGGCGCGCAAGCGCATCGCCCTGACCCGGCGCCTGGATGATGTGCCGGGCGCGGCCAAATCTGGCGAGCGCAATGAGAGGCAGGGCGGCAATCCCCGTCGTGATGCTGGCAGCCGGAACAGCAACCCGCGCGCTGGAACGTCAGGTGGCGGACGTGCCGGCACTTCGACTCCGCCTGCGAACAATGCGCTTGCCGATGCCTTCGCCCGCGCTCGCCGAGGTGGGTGAGCGGCGCATAGGCACGAACGCAGCAGGGAAGGCCCCACCATTGCGGGGCTGATCCCGGTGGACTGCGAGGGCCTTCGAGCACAGCTGGCCGATGGCGCAGCGTGTTGAAAAATCCTCGCATTCCACCTGCCCAACCACTGAAAGCTCGGCTATACTTCCCCGCCTGCCAGCCGAAGTGGCGGAATCGGTAGACGCAGCGGATTCAAAATCCGCCGCCCTTAAAAGCGTGTGGGTTCGAGTCCCACCTTCGGCACCAATGGGTGCTCCGGCATAGTCCAGAGAAGTCCAGAAACATCAATCAAACCCGCAACTTAGCGGGTTTTTTTGTGCCTGTAGCTCTGGGATGGTCTGGCGTAATCCGCCTGAGTCTCAAGATTTTGGCGGTAGCTTTGGCGGTATGTGGGCGGGTATGGTTCGTCCCCTCGCAGAAGTACCGCCAAAACCAACCCATGCCCAAGCCTGTACTGCCTCTATCCGCTGTTGCGATTAGCAAAGCCATGCTCTCCGTCCGGTTATGGCAATGGTGGAGGGTTGCCGGGCACCGCTTGAGTGTTGCCGCTGACCGGCGATGCAGTGCTGCCCAGCACGGCATCGGCGATCAGCCTGTCCAGACGGCGGACATCCAGTCCCTTGTTGAGGTTGACCTTGATATGGCCGGCTTTGGTCCAGAGTTCGATCTCGGAGTTGAAATTGAACAGGCCGTGGCCGTTCTCCGAAGACCACATGTAGATCGAAGAGTACGGCAGCGAATAGATCTCCACCTTCTTGCCAGTGATGCCCTGCGCGTCGCGCACGATCAACCGTTTGTTGGTGAACACCGCTGAGTCACGGAAAGTTTTGTAGGCCGCCACCGCGGTCTCGCCGGACACGAGGATGTCGTTCACGTCTTGCGGGATCGGGCATTCCGATACCAGCGTCCACGCCAGAATTGCGTTTGTCTCCATATTGGAGCCGTCTCCCGTGGTGATGAATTGTTATGCAGTGGAGGAATTGTAGGCGGCGCGCAGGTCAGGACAACGTGCCAAGGGTTCACCTGCATAAGTGGGTGTGACGCCGTGAACGGATGCATATCAGCAAACAACAAAGGCCAGGAAAACCCGGGCCTTTGTCTTGTCCAACCGCTGAAACCAATCCTTACTCGATCGGCTGGTCCAGCATCAGTTGGCGGGCGAAGCGCACCGGCGGGGCGCCGTAGGACAGGATCTGGTCGTGGTAGGCCTTCAGGTTGAAGTTGGCGCCCTGTTTTTCTTCCACGGCCTTGCGGGTGTCGAAGTGTTCCTGCGCGCCGACAAAATACGTGGGCAGCTGCGCGGAGGTGAGCTGGGCGCGGATCCACTTGCCCGCCGCTTCGCTTTCCTGCTGGAAGGCGTCGTGGGTCATCAGGTGCATGGCCTGCTCGCGCGACCAGTTGTCCACGTGCACCCCCTGGTCGAGGATGGCGTTGGCAATGGTGCGCAGGTAGAACTTGAGCTGCACCAGGTGGAACAGCGGATCGTTATCCAGATAACCCTGTTCCTGCATCATGCGTTCGGTATAGACCGCCCAGCCTTCGGCAAACAGGCCCGAGCGCAGCACCGCGCGCAGGGTGGAGGGGAACTTGCCGGAGTGCCAGCCTTCCAGATAATGACCCGGCGTGCCCTCGTGGATGGAGAGCAGGTGGATCATGCGGCTGTTGTATTCGCGCAGGAACGAATCGACCTGCTTGTCGTTCCAGTCTTCGGGAATAGGCGAGACGGCGTAGAACGTCTTGAGATTCTTGTCCAGCGGGCCGGGCGAATCGCAGTAGGCCACGGCCACGCCGCGCTGGAATTCGGGCATCAGGATGATGTCCACCGGCGCGTCGGGCAGTGTCATCAGGTCGTGTTCGCGCACGAACGCGGTGGAATGGTCCAGCGCGGCCTTGGCGTCTTCGACCACCTTGTCGCGGGCCGGCTTGTCGGCATAGGCCAGTTCCAGCGCCGCTTCGATGGCGGCCTGCTGCTGGGCGTCGGTCGGCTCGGCCGGCATTTCCGGTGCGCCGGGCTTGTCCTTGAGCACGACCTGGGCGATGCCGTACATGTCCTTGCGCACGCGGGCCAGTTCGGCGCGTGAGCGCTCGCCGATTTCGGCGCGCGAGAGCGAGGAATTCAACGAGAACTTCAGCTTCTGGTCGTAGCGCTCGGCGCCGATGCGGAACTCGCCCTTGGCGTTGGGCACCAGGGTGGTGTCCAGCCAGGTCTGCTGTTCGGCCACGGCGGCCTTGAGGCCGTCGATGGCGGCGTTCAGGCGCTGCTGGCCCTCCGCATCGAGCTGGCCGATGTTCGGGGTGATGAAGGTGTCGACCAGGCTGAGGATGCCCTTGTTCTGCTTGGCCACGGTTTCGGCGTGGATCTTGGGCACGCGCGCCGGATCGAGGTTGGCGCGGGCGGCGGCGAAGATCTGCGGGATCTTCTCGATGCGTGCGGTGGCCGAGGTCAGGCGCTCGGGCAGCGGCGCGAACTCACGCGCCATCAGGCCGTAGATGGCGCTGCCGGCCAGGCCGCTGTAGACCTGCGGGTCCCACTGCCAGGACTGCAGGGTCTCGTTGCTCCAGATATCCGACTGCAGCTGGTTGCGCAGGATGGCGGCATCGACCTGGTTCTCGCGGCCGAGCTTGCTCACGTCGATCTTTTCCAGATCGGCCAGCAGCGCCTTGCTCGCTTCCAGATTCTTCTGCTGGCCGGCGGCGCTGACATCGTCCAGCTCGGCATCGAAGCGGTGATCACCGATCTGGGTGGCGCTGACCGGCGAGAGCTGCATCCAGGTATCGAGCGCCTTCTTGGACAGTTCGGCGAACTGTGCATCGGCCTGGCTCTGGCCGGCCTGCTCGGTGGCGGCGGACGGGGTGGTCGGGGCTTCGCTGGTACAGCCGGCCAGGCTGGCGAGCAGGGCGGCGGCGAGCAGATGCTTGCGCATGGGTGATCCTGTTGCTGGGTTGATGGCCGAGTATCGCCCGCTGGCGACCTCGGCGCCCCTGCCATTGGCTTACCATCGCCACAGGCAACCACGGAGCAAGGCGATGCACTACGAAGGCAGCTGTCACTGCGGGCGCATCGCGTTCGCGTTCGAATCCGGCGAGCCGATCACCGGCGCGCTGTCCTGCAACTGCTCGATCTGCCGGCGACGCGGTTCGCTGCTGTGGTTCGGCCCGCGCGATGCGTTCGAACTGAAGAGTGATCCGGCCGATCTGGAGAGCTACCGCTTCAACAGCGGCCATATCGACCATCACCATTGCCGTGTCTGCGGCGTGGCGCCGTTCAGTGAAGCGGTGGACCCGCGTACCGGTGTGCCGACGGTGGCGGTCAACCTGCGCTGCGTGCCGGCGGTGGATCTGGAGGCGCTGGAAATCAGCCGTTTTGATGGCGCCAGCCGGTAGTGCAAGCCGCCCGGCGGGATTCCCTGCCGGCTTTAACCTTCGTCGTGTTCGTATTCGATGACCACGCCACGTTCGCGGGCGAGCAGTTCCACTGCATCGCGCACGCGCTGCGTGGTGGTGTCGTTGCCGACATGGACTTCCAGTTCATGGATGCCGGGGCCGATGTCGTCGGACAGGCCGGCCGAGCTGGAATCCTCATCGTCCAAGTGCGTCATCAGGTCGTCGGTTTCCTCGACGTGCTCGATGCCTTCCAGACCTTGCAGCAGGGCGGTGACGGCCAGGGTGTCGTCGGCATTGCCGATGATACGGATGCGCAGCAGGGGCATGGGTGTGCTCCAGGCGGGGGAGCCACAGCTTCGGCCGGATGTGCGCAAAGGGACGTGAAGCAGCGCGCGGCCCATGGCGTCCGCGCGCTGGAATGCTCAGCGGCGCCAGTAGTTGTTGGCGGCGGCCACGGTCTGGAAGTTGACGGCGATGACGTGCGAGGCGGCGGTCAGGCCATCGGCGGAGTCGGCGTACTCCGGGCGCAGCTTCTTCAGCATGGCCGGATCGGGCTGGGTGTATTTGACGCCGCGGCGGCTGAGGGTGATCGCCAGTTCAAAGCCGGCCTGCGGCGTATCGGTGATGAGCGTTTCGAGCCATGTATCGGTCATGTCCAAGTCTCCGGTGGGAACAGCCTGAATGTACTGCGCCATCCGTCTGCCACCTTGACCAATGTCATGCTGCCGCCGGTCTCAATGTGACTTGACGGCAGCACCGGTGCGCACCGGCAGCGGGATGTTGCACAGGTCGATATGGCCGGCGGCGCGCTTGTAGAAACCATCGACACGGTTGCGGCGGGCTTCCACGGTATCGGCGAAGGTCTTCGAGTCGGTACGCAGCACCTGCAGCGGGACGCGTTGCCCGGCCGGCAGTTCGCTGGCCAGGGTGATGGCGGTGATCGGCGTGCGCTGGCTGGCCTCGTCATAGAAGCCCATCGGCTCGGGACCCCGCTGGATCGCGCTGAGCAGTTCCATGCCCTTGAGCACACGCCCGACCAGGGTGATGTTGCGGTCGAGCTGGCGCGGTGACTGGCCGATGACCACATACAGCTCGGCGCCGAGGCTGCTGTCTTCTTCGTTGTTGCGGCCAGCGCCGAGGGTGCCATAACAGTGCGTCAGCCAGCTGTGCTGGCCATCGCTGCCTACGGCGAAGTCACCGGCGAAACCGGTCTGCGCGGCCCAGCCGTCGCGGTCGGGCAGGGCGGTGAAGTCCAGGCCCTCGGCCGGGCGCTGGAACTCGGCCGGCAGGTGGGTCCGGGCGCTGCCCATGGATTTGGCCTTGGCGGCATCATCGGCGTCGGCATCGCCGAACTGGACCACGAAGTTGTCCTGCGAGCGGTAGATGCTGGTGCCGTTCCAGAAACCCTCGCGCGCCAGCGTGCGGATGTTGCCGACGTGTTCGGGGGCGAATTCCGGGGCCAGCTCGATGATGACGCGGCCACCCTCCACGTCCATATAGAGCAGATTTTCCGGGGCGGGCGTGTGCCAGTCGCTGGCCGGGGAGGCGTCGATGATCTCCTGCGCGCTTCGGTATTTGGCCGGGGCGTCGGCGGCCAGCAGCGGGAATGAGGCCAGGGCCAAGGCCAGGGTCAACAGCGAACGGCGAAGCGTCATCGGGCACATTCCTGAACGGGTGTAGGTCGATTCTGCGTGATTACCGGGCGTTCGGGCCAGCGCCTTGTCATGGACGCAGTGACTATCGGCACATCCGCTATAGCAGAGTAGACACTAGTATCAACTCAACATTAGCTGTGGGAGTGAGGGGCATGAGCGATCTCGACGCCCAGCTGCGGAAATTCCAGAAAGAGCTGAGCACCGGCACGGTGTCGCTGGCATTGCTGGCGGTGCTGGCCAAGGCGCCGGAACCGCAGTACGGGTACTTGATTGCCAAGGAGCTGGAGCGGATCGGGCAGGGCGTTCTGAGTGGCAAGCAGAGTGCGCTGTATCCGGTGTTGCGCAATCTGGAAGCGGCAGGGCTGCTGGAAAGTCATATCGAGCCGTCGGTGGCGGGGCCGCCGCGGCGTTATTACCGCATCAACGACGACGGTCGTGCCGCATTGCGGCAATGGGTCGCCGCCTGGAATGCCACCCGCGACTCGGTCGAGTCCGTACTGGAAGGGATCAGCTGATGAATACCGACACGCACACACGCACCTTGCCGACCACGATTGCCGAATACCTGCAGCAGCTGCGCGAAGCCCTGGCCGATGCCGACCCGGCGATGATCCAGGATGCGCTGTACGACGCCGAGGAATACCTGCGTTCGGAGCTGGCCGAGCAGGCCGGCAAGAGCGAAGCCGAGGTGATTGCCGGTGTCGCCGGCAGTTACGGCGCCCCGGAAGAGGTGGCCGATATCTACCGCGAGACCGAGGTGACGGTGAACCGTGCATTGCGCACGTCACGTCCCAGCGCCCAGCCGGTGATGCCGGTAATGGCGGCCGCCGTGGCAGCGGCAACGACGCAACCGGATGCCGCCGCTGCCGAGGCCGCGCCAGTGCCACCGACGGTGCGCGGGCCTTCGCTGCTGATGCGCGTGTTCGGCGTGGTGCTCGATCCCCATACCTACGGCGCGCTGTTCTACATGCTGCTGTCGCTGGTGACCGGCACCTTCTTCTTCACCTGGGTGATGACCGGCATGTCGTTGTCGCTGTCGTTGCTGATCCTGATCATCGGTATTCCGATCCTGCTGCTGTTCCTGGGCTCGGTGCGGGTGCTGTCGCTGCTGGAGGGCCGCATCATCGAGACCCTGCTTGGCGTACGCATGCCGCGCCGGCCGGCCTATACCGACCGCAGCCAGGGCTGGATGCAGCGCATCGGGGTGATGTTTTCCGACAGCCGCACCTGGCTGACGCTGCTG
Organism: Stenotrophomonas sp. JC08; assembly: GCF_052180205.1. Classification (NCBI taxonomy): domain Bacteria; kingdom Pseudomonadati; phylum Pseudomonadota; class Gammaproteobacteria; order Lysobacterales; family Lysobacteraceae; genus Stenotrophomonas; species Stenotrophomonas sp. JC08. The sequence continues at coordinate 1,444,339 of NZ_CP197473.1, forward strand.
TATTTCGTACTGATGCTGCCACTGGGGATTATCTATTTCAGCGTGGCGACCACCCTGTTGTCGCTGTCACTGGGGCTGGCGTTCGCGCCGATGGCGCAGCTGCTGTTCGACCAGCCGATTGGCATCTGGGTCGATGGCGTCAACATGGGCAATGCGATGTGGCTGTGGCCGCTGCTGGTGACGCTGGGGGCCCTGTTGCTGATCGCCACCCTGCATCTGGCGCGGGGCATCGGCAAGTTGCACGGGGCGATGGCCAAGCACCTGCTTGTGCGGCTGTGATTCGGCAGCGGGCGGCATGAGGGAGGGGGAGGCGATGCTTCCCCCGTCGTGTTGATGGCTGTCCAGGGCCGAAGTTCTGGCATCAATTGCGTGCGCGGGAACAAGTGGTGCAGCCGCTTCCGGCTTCCGCGTGCGGCTGGAAAGCTTGGCCGGGCGGGTCTTTGCGCCGATGCCGGTCGACCGGATCGGCAGGGATTTCCAACTCCGCGCTGACCCGCAGCCCCCGCCTGCCTTGATCCGGCAGGTCGCTCCTATAAAATGACTGACAGTCAGTCATGAGTGAAATCGTGGACAAGCGCAGCGCCATCATCGAGGCCGCCATTGCGGTGTTCGGTGAAAAGGGGGTGGAGAAAGCCACCGTCTCGGACATCGTCAAACGTGCAGGCATCGCCCAGGGCACCTACTACCTGTATTTCCCGTCGCGGTTGGCGGTGATGGGGGGAATTGCCGAGCAGGTGGTTGCACGGATGCTGCTGCGCCTGCGCGCGCAACTGGACGGCCTGTCGCCGGCGGCGCAGCTGGACAACCTGGCCGCCGCGATCTTCACCGTGGTGGAGGAGCAGCACCAGGTGATGGCGCTGCTGTACAGCGGCATGACCCAGACCGATGAGATGCGGCGCTGGGAGGCCATCTACGCGCCGTTGTACGACTGGTTGCAGCAGGTGCTGGAGCAGGCGCATGCCGGCGGCGTGATCGATGCGGACGTGCAGCCGCGCTATGCGGCCCGGGTGCTGGTCGGAGCGATCGAATCGGCGGCCGAGCAGGTCTACCTGTACGCACCCACCGCGCCGGAGCAGGCGCAGGCGCACCGGGCGGAGCTGGAGCGCTTCATCCGTGCGGGACTGGGGCGCCAGCGCGGCTGATCACAACCTGCAGCATGCGCTGCATGACGGATATATCTACAGAGGAGAACGACATGGCCGGTAAAGGCTGGTTGTACGTTGCCTTGACCTGCGTGTTCGAGCTGGTCTGGGTCTATGGCTTCAACGTGGCATCGGCATGGTGGCACTGGCTGCCGATCATCGCGGTGATCCTGGTGGACTTCCAATGGCTGGCACGCGCCTGCGAAACCCTGCCGACCGGCACCGTGTACGCGGTGTTCGCGGCGGTGGGCACGGTGGGTGCGGCGTTGATGGACATCTTCCTGTTCGATGGCAGTTTCAGTGCCGCCAAGGGCGGTTTCATGGCGCTGCTGGTGGCGGGAGTGATCGCACTCAAGCTGGCCGACGGCCGGGAAGCCGCGCGAGCTGCGGCAACCGGGCAGGAGGCGTGAGATGGGCTGGTTTCTGGTGGTGCTGGCCGCAGTGATGGAAACAGTCGGCGTGGTGGGGCTGAAACGCTACAGCCAGCGCAGGACTGTGCTCAACGCGCTGGCGTTCTTCGGCGGCTTTGGTGCCTCGTTCGCGCTGCTGTACCAGTCGTTCCGCTACCTGCAGCTGAGCGTGGCCTATGCGGTATGGATCGGCCTGGGCACCGCGGCGGCGGTGCTGGTGAACATGCTGTTCTTCGGCGAGTCGCGCAGCAGCGCCCGGTTGCTGAGCCTGGGCGTGATCGTGATCGGTGTGGTCGGGCTGAAGGCGGTGTCATGAAACAGAAGGCCCCGGTATATGCCGGGGCCTTGCTGTGCTGCCTGCACTGCCGGCGAGAAACTTCCAGTGCAGGAGCAACCCTCAGCGCTGGGCGGGGCGGCGCAGGGGGGTGACGTTGCTGTTGATGACGGCCTTCTTGCGCGGCTTGCCTGCCGTGTGCGGCTGCGCATGGCGGGCAAAGAAATCCCGTACCGTCGGATACACCACCTCGCGCCAGCGGCGGCCGCTGAAGATGCCGTAGTGGCCGGCACCTTCGACGATGAAATGGCTGCGGCGCGAGGCCGGGATGCCGGTGCACAGCGCCTGCGCCGCTTCGGTCTGGCCGAGGCCGGCGATGTCGTCCAGCTCGCCTTCGATGCTCAGCAGCGCGGTGGTGCGGATCGCCGACGGATCCACGTGTTCGCCACGCACATACCATTCGCCACGCGGCAGCAGGAACTGCTGGAACACCACTTCGATGGTATCCAGGTAGAACTGCGCCGGCATGTCCAGCACCGCGTTGTATTCGTCATAGAAGCGGCGGTGGGCGTCGGCATCGCTCAGGTCGCCCTTGACCAGGTCGGTATAGAAATCCCAGTGCGACATCAGGTGGCGGCTGGGATTCATCGACACGAAACCGGCGTGCTGCAGAAAGCCCGGGTACACGCGCCGGCCCTGGCCGGGGAACGGCGCCGGCACGGTGTGGATGACGTTGTTCTCGAACCACGACAGCGGGTTGCGCGTGGCCAGGTTGTTCACCGCGGTGGGGCTGCAGCGCGCATCGATCGGCCCGCCCATCATCACCAGCGAACGCGGCGTAGTCTCGCCACGGCTGGCCATCAGCGACACCGCCGCCAGCACCGGCACGGTCGGCTGGCAGACGCTGATCACGTGCACGTTTTCCGCGCCGAGGTGGCGGATGAATTCCTGCACGTATTCGACGTAATCCTCCAGGCCGAACTCGCCTTGCTCCACCGGCACCATGCGCGCGTCGATCCAGTCGGTGACATAGACGCGGTGGTCGCGCAGCAGCGTGCGCACGGTGTCGCGCAGCAGCGTGGCGTGATGGCCGGACAGCGGCGCCACCACCAGCACGATCGGCTGGGCCAGCAGCTCTTCGACCTTGGACGCCTCGTTGCTGTGGCGCTTGAAGCGCAGCAGCTTGCAGAACGGCTTTTCGATCTCGGTGAGCTGGGCGATGGGGACGATCTCGCCTTCCAGCTCCAGCTCGTGGATGCCCCATTCGGGCTTTTCGTAATCCTTGCCGATCCGGTGGAACAGCTCGTTCATCGCTGCCAGGCGATCGGCACCGGGCATCGATGACCACCAGTGCCCCGGATTGTTGAAGAATGCCGCATTGGCCTGCGCCTGATGAACCCAGGGGGCAAGCAGGTTGCGCGTCAGTTCGTGCAGTTGATAGAGCATGCCGTGCGGATATGTACAGTCATATGGTGCCGTGCAGCATAGCGCACTATCGCACCGCTGGCGTTAAACGCAAGTATGGCCGCTCAGCGGCCCTGTTCCAGCGCGGCGACATCCTCATCGAAGGTCGGCCCCAGCCAGCAATGCGAACCCACGCTCTGGAAGCCGGCGTGGCGCAACTGTCGGCGATACCAGCTGGCAGGGCGCGACTGGAAGCCCTCGTGGTCGCCATGGAACTCGTCCTCGGCGGTGAAGGTCTCCAGGAACGCGAGGCCACCACACAGCTCGGCCAGGCCTTGCAATCCCTGCCGCAGTTCGCGGCTAGGCACGTAGTGCAGCACATCCGAACACACCAGCAGGTCGACCGGTGCGCACGGGCGCAGCCACTGGAAGTCACCGAAGCCGGCCAGATGCAGGTTGCGCGTGCGGCCGTAGCGGCGCACCGCGTACTCGCTGCTGTCAAAGCCCATGTACTGCAGCTTCGGGCGCAGTTTCAACAGCGGCGCGCGCCATGCACCTTCGCCGCAGCCGATGTCCAGCACACTGCGCAGCGGACGCTCCAGGTAGTACTCGGCGGTGGCGACGGCCAGTTGCACCTTGCGGGCAAGACGCGCGGCGCCGCCGATATCGCCACGGCGATACCAGCGCTGGAAATAGGCGGCGTCGTACTGTTTTTCCTGCATGTGCGTGTCGGCGGTGGATCGGCGAAAATGGTGCCCATCCTACGCCGGCAATGGAGCCAGTGCATGCAATCGTATTTCTGGGTAAAGACCTTCCACCTCGTGTTCGTGGTGGCCTGGATGGCAGCGGTGTTCTACCTGCCGCGCATCCTGGTGAACATCGCCGAAGCCTCGGGACAGGTGGCTGTGGTCGAGCGGCTGCAGCTGATGGGACGGCGCCTGTACCGCTTCGGCCATGTGATGTTCGGCATCGCCTTCGTGCTGGGGCTGGTGTTGTGGCTGGGCTACCGCGTGCTGCCGGACTTCCCGACCATGGTCGCCATGGGCAGCGGCTGGCTGCATGCCAAGCTCGGGCTGATGGCCCTGTTGTTCGTCTACTACATCTTCACCGGCCGCTGGTTGAAGGGCATCGCCAAGGGCAGGGCACTGCCGTCGGCGCGGGCATTGCGCTGGTTCAATGAACTGCCGTTGGTGCTGTTCATCGCCATCGTCTATCTGGTGCTGGCCAAACCGTTCTGAGTGCAGCGAACAACGGGCAATGAAAAGGCCGGCAATGCCGGCCTTTTCATGCTCTGGGGATCAGGCTGCTTCGAGGTCAGGCGACGTCGTAGGCGCCATAGCCACGCAGACGTGCATAGCGCTTGGCCAGCAGCTCTTCGGTGGAGAGTTTCTCCAGCGCATCCAGCTCGTTGAGCAGCACCGCCTTCAGGCGCTTGCCCATCTGTGTCGGATTGCGGTGCGCGCCGCCGATCGGTTCACGGATCACCTTGTCGACCAGGCCCAGCGCCTTCAGGCGCGGCGCGGTCATGCCCAGCTGCTCGGCGGCGTCCTTGGCCTTGCCGGCGTCCTTCCACAGGATCGAGGCGCAGCCTTCCGGACTGATGGTCGAGTAGACGCTGTATTCCAGCATCAGCGTGCGGTCGCCCACGCCCAGTGCCAGTGCACCGCCGGAGCCACCTTCGCCGATCACCGTGCAGATCACCGGCACCTTCAGCTCGGCCATCTCCATCAGGTTGCGGGCGATGGCTTCGGACTGCCCGCGCTCCTCGGCGTCGATGCCCGGCCAGGCGCCGGCGGTATCGATCAGGGTCAGCACCGGCAGCTTGAAGCGCTCGGCCATCTTCATCAGCCGCAGCGCCTTGCGGTAGCCCTCGGGCTTGGGCATGCCGAAGTTGCGCTTGACCTTTTCCTTGGTGTCACGGCCCTTCTGGTGGCCGATCAGCATCACCGGACGGCCGCCGATGCGGGCCAGCCCGCCGACGATGGCCTTGTCGTCGGCAAAGGCGCGATCACCGGCCAGTTCCTGGAATTCATCACAGAAGATGCGGATGTAATCCAGCGGATACGGGCGCGACGGATGGCGCGCGACCTGCAGCACCTGCCACGAGGTGAGGTTGCGGAAGATCTGCGCGGTACGCAGGCGCAGCTTGTTTTCCAAGGTCTTTACTTCGGCCTCGACATTGACCGCCGGGCCGGCGCTGGCACTGCGCAGGTCCTTGATCTTGGCTTCCAGATCGGCGATGGGCTGTTCGAAATCGAGGTAGTTCGGGTTCATCGGAAACCGTCAGCAATGAAAGGAGGGAAGTGTAGCCGAACGCGTCGGGACAGCCCGTACGCGTGCGTGCGGACAATCAGTTGGCCCACGGCGGGCTGCAGGAAAGCTTGACCCGGCGCACCGCCGGATCCGCGCGCAAGCTGTCGAGCAGTTGCGTGCTCACGCGTACCGCGCCGCTGCCGCCGAGGTCGAGCATGCCGGCGATGCTGCCGGAGCTGCCCTTGAGCAGCAGGTCCAGACGCAGCGGCGTACGTCCGGGACGGTGTGCGGCGAGCAGCGTATCGATGCGCTGCCACACCGCGCCGCCACGGCCGTCCACGCGCAGTGACAGGCGGACGGCGTGATCGGCGCACAGCTGTTCGTAATCCCAGCACTGGCGGATGCGCAGCGCGTAGCCGCCGTTGAACTCGTCCTCGCGCAGACCACCCTTGACGACGAGGATGCGGTCGCGGGTCATCAAGTGGCCGAACTCGGCCAGGCCATCGGAGAACGCGCTGCATTCCACCCGGCCCTTGCCGTCTTCCAGGGTCATGAATACCTGGCTGTCGCCCTTGCGACGTATACCCACCACCATGCCGGCGAGGATCACCGGCGATTCCTGGCGCCAGGCGGGCTTCTCGCCGTCCTTGGAGGGCCGGGCCGGGGTGACGAGCTTGTCCAGCGCGCCCAGGTCGGTGCCGACCAGCTCCTTGACGTCGCTGGCGTACGGATCGAACGGATGGCCGCTGAGGTAGAAGCCCAGTGTCTCGCGCTCGGCGCCCAGCAGCTGCGCCAGCGGCCACTCGCGGCTCTCCGGCAGATCCAGCTGTGCGGCGGTGTTGACCGGATCGGGCGCGCCGAACAGCGAGTTCTGCCCGGAGGCCTTCTCGCGTGCCATCTGTTCGGTGGCCTTGAGCACCTCCGGCAACTGCAGCATCAAGGTCGCGCGGTTCTTGCCCAGGCCATCGAGCGCGCCGCAGTTGATCATCGCCTCCAGCGTGCGGCGGTTGAGCTTGCCCGATTCGATGCGGGTGCAGAAATCCAGCAGCGAGGCGTATTCGCCCTTGCGCCCGCGCTCTTCCACCACCGCCTCGCAGGCACCCTGGCCGACGCCCTTGATCGCGCCCAGGCCGTAGCGGATGGTGTCGGCGTTGGCGGCCTCGAACATGTAGGCCGATTCGTTCACGCGCGGCGGCAGCACGGTCAGGCCCAGGTTGCGGACCTCGTCGAGGAAGCCGACCACCTTGTCGGTATTGTCCATGTCCGAGGACAGCGTCGCGGCCATGAACTCGGCCGGGTAATGACGCTTGAGCCACGCGGTCTGATAGCTGACCAGCGCGTAGGCGGCGGCGTGCGACTTGTTGAAACCGTAGCCGGCGAACTTCTCCATCAGGTCGAAGATCGCATCGGCCTTGGCTTCGCTGACCCCGTCCTTGGCCGCACCTTCGCGGAAGATCTCGCGGTGCTTGGCCATCTCGGCCGGCACCTTCTTGCCCATCGCGCGACGCAGCAGGTCGGCGCCGCCCAGCGAGTAGCCGCCAACGATCTGCGCCATCTGCATCACCTGCTCCTGGTACACCATGATGCCGTAGGTGTCTTTCAGGATCGCTTCGGTGCGCGGATCGGGATAGATGATTTCCTCCTGCCCGTGCTTGCGCGCGTTGAAGGAGGGAATCAGGTCCATCGGGCCGGGGCGGTACAGCGACACCAGCGCGATCAGGTCTTCGAAACGGTCCGGGCGCGCGTCCTTCAGCAGGCGGCGCATGCCCGAGGATTCGAACTGGAACACCGCGCCGGTATTGCCGTTGGCGAAGATGTCCTTGTAGGTCGGCGCATCGTCCAGCGGGATCGCGGAAATATCCACCGGCGGGATACCGGCGCGCTCGTGGCGGGCGTTGATCGCCTTCACCGCCCAGTCGATGATCGTCAGCGTGCGCAGGCCGAGGAAGTCGAACTTCACCAGGCCCACTTCTTCCACGTCGTTCTTGTCGAACTGGGTGACCGGGTTCTTGCCGAGGCCGCCTTCGTCGTGTTCGGCATACAGCGGGCAGAACTCGCTCAGCGGCTCGGGCCCGATCACCACGCCACCGGCGTGCTTGCCGGCGTTGCGGGTCAGGTCTTCCAGCTGCAACGCCAGGTCGATCAGGTCGCGGACATCGTCCTCGCTCTCGTAGCGGGCGATCAGTTCGGCCGAGGCCATTTCCGAATTGGCGCCTTCCTTGCCCATGCCCAGCGCATCTTTCAGGTGGATGCCGAGGATGTTGGGGATCAGCTTGGAAACACCGTCGACCAGCCCGTACGGGAAGCCCAGCACGCGGCCGGTATCACGCACCACCGCCTTGGCGGCCATGGTGCCGTAGGTGATGATCTGGCTGACGCGCTCGCGGCCGTACTTGCGCGCGACGTAGTCGATCACCTCGTCGCGGCGGTCCATGCAGAAGTCGATGTCGAAGTCGGGCATCGACACGCGTTCGGGGTTGAGGAAGCGCTCGAACAGCAGGTTGTAGGGCAGCGGATCCAGATCGGTGATCTTCAGCGCCCACGCCACCAGCGAGCCGGCACCGGAACCACGGCCCGGACCGATCGGGATGCCCTGGTTCTTGCCCCACTGGATGAAGTCGGCCACGATCAGGAAGTAGCCGGGGAAACCCATCTTGATGATGGTGCTGAGCTCGAATTCGAGCCGCTCGAAATAGTCCTCGCGGCTCATGCCCGGCGCCAGCGGATTCTTCTGCAGGCGCTCTTCCAGGCCGTCGCGCGACATCTTCTGGATCCAGCTGTCCAGGGTCTCGTCGTCGGGCACCGGGTAGTTGGGCAGGAAGTAGGTGCCCAGCCGCATCTCAAGGTTGCAGCGCTGTGCCAGCGCCAGCGTGTTGTCGATCGCGTCGGGGATGTCGGCGAACAGCTCGGCCATCTGCTCGGGCGACTTCAGGTACTGCTCGCGGCTGTATTCGCGCGGACGCTTGGGGTCATCCAGTACGCGGCCGGTGGAGATGCACACGCGCGCTTCGTGCGCGTCGAAATCCTCCGGCGCCAGGAAACGCACGTCGTTGCTGGCGATCACCGGCAGGCCACGCTGGCCGGCGGCCATCAGCGCGAACTGGTTGAAGGCTTCCTCGCCGTCGCGCCCGGTGCGGGTCAGCTCCAGATGCAGGCCATCGCCGAACACGCGCTGCCAGTCGGCCAGCTGCTGTTCGGCCAGATCGTGGCGGCCCTCGGCGGCCAGGCGGCCGGCCAGGCTCTGGCGCCCGGCCAGCGCGAACAGATTCTGGCAGCTGTCCTTGAGCCACTGCGGATGCACCGCCACGCCGCCTTCATTGCGGTGGCCTTCCATCCAGGCGCGGGTGAGCAGCCGCGACAGGCTCAGGTAGCCCTCGCGGTCGCGGCACAGCAGCGTCATCCGCCACGGGTCCTGCCCGTCTTCGGCGATCAGCAGGTCGGTACCGGCGATCGGTTTGACGCCCACGCCTTCGGCGGCCTTGTAGAACTTCACCAGCGCGAACAGGTTGTTCAGGTCGGTGACGGCCAGTGCCGGGGCCTTCATTTCCACCGAACGGCTGAGCAGATTGGGCTGCTTGGCCTTCTTCGGATCGGCCTGATCCGGTTTGGCGGGCACGCGGATGGTGGAGTCCAGCATCGAAAATTCGGTGTGGACGTGCAGATGGACGAAACGGGAAGTAGTAGACATGCCGGGCCAGAAGTGTGCCAAGGCAGCGTAGCGGCGGGGGGCGACGGGAACAAGGCTTGACAGCGTGTACCCCCGGCTGCCGGTGATGCGCCGGCCCGCAAGACCTGGCCGTGGCGGTGGCCAGCCCCCGGCAGGTGCCGGCCACGCCATGGTGTGGCTTCAGTGGACGCGGAAACAGCTGGGCGACGGTGGCGCGTAGCTGCTCTCACGCACCCGGTTGTGGTGTTCCCGCAGCCGGGCCTCGAGTTCACGGCTTTCCAGCCACAGCCGGCGGTTGAAGGTGACCGCCGCGTAGTCACGCTCCTGGCGGATGGCCTCGATCCGGCGCAGGCGCTGGTAGTCCAGGAAGTTGTCCACTTCGCGGACCAGCTTTGGCCAGGCGGTGTCGATGACGATGGCCTGGTCCAGCTGGCCGATGCCGGGCAGGGTGTCGGGAATCAGCTGCCAGCTGGCATGCAGGTAGTCGACCACTTCGCGGGCTTCATCTGCGGCCTCGGTGGCCGGCTCCCAGTCAGGGTCGAGCAGCATCTGCTCCACGGTTCCGGCCAGCTGCAGCCGTTGCAGGATGCAGGGCGCCGGGGCGGCATCATCGGCCCCGTCTTCAAGGTTGCGGGCGGCGGTGGCCAGCTGGTCGGTTTCCAGCGGGGCGCGGGTGTGGTCCAGGCGGGCCAGCAGCAGGTTGAAACGCTCCATCTCCGGCGCGGCCAGCAGGAAGTCCCGCACATGCGTGCGGCGGTGCGGACGGTTGCCCTGGTGGTGCAGCAGGACCTGAGGCAGCGGGATGCGGGTGTCGGGGAAGGCGTACATGGCGGTGCTCCATCGGGGAAGGGCGCCTGTGAAGATCGGGCGCAGCACCAGCATCGGCTTCGGCGTAGCATTAAGCATGATGGCAGGCGGAGCCTTCAGACACTGATTGCACTGGTTTCTGAGGTTTTCATGAGGGCTTGCCGATGGCTGCGACACAAGAGCCCGGTGGCACAGGCCAGGCGCTGGAACGCTACCGTTTCGACGACATCGTGGTGGACGCGGCGGCACACACGCTCTGCCGTGATGGCCAGTTCCATTCTGTCGAACCCAAGGCGTTCGCGGTGCTGTTGCTGCTGTTGCGGCATGCCGACGAACTGGTGACGCGGGACCAGTTGCTGGATGCGGTGTGGGGCCACCGGCATGTCACCCCGGGCGTGCTGACCCGCGCCATCGCCCAGCTGCGGCTGGCACTGGACGACCATTCGCATGAGCCGCGCTATATCCAGACCCAGCACAGTCTCGGCTACCGCTTCATCGGCCGGCTGGAGGCGGAGACGGTGCTGAAGTCCAGCACCGGGCCGGTTGCCGTGCCCGGTGCTGCGGCGATACCGGCAGGCACGCCGCCTGACGACGGGCAGGGCAGCGGCCATGCTGCCGCGGAGCGGGTGCCAATGCCGGCCCCGCGCGTGTTGTGGCAGGTGGACGGACAGAGCGCGGCCAACCTGCCGGTGCCTTTCTGGTGGCGTTCACGCCGCTGGATGCCGTGGTCCGGGCTGGTGCTGGTGCTGCTTGCGCTGGCCGGTGGCGGCTGGTGGTGGTTGCAGTTGCCGCGGGCCAATCCCGCAGTGGGCGAGGCGTCGATTGCCGTGATGCCGTTCACCAGCCTGAGCGGGAGCGTGGATGACCGCTATTTTGCCGACGGCCTGGCGGTGGAAATGCACGATGCGCTGGCCAATGTGCCGGGCTTGAAGGTCGCGGCGCGACAGCTCGGTGATCCGGACCGGGGGCAGGCCGGGGACGATGTGCGCCGGATCGGCCGCCGCCTGGGGGTGGCGACGTTGCTCGATGCCGATGTGCGTCGCGAAGGCGGCAAGGTGCGTATCAATGCGCGGCTGTCGGATACGCGGACCGGATTCACGTTGTGGGCGGCGACCTATGACCGCCAGCTGCATGACGTGTTCGCGGTGCAGAGCGAGATCGCCGCCAAGGTGGTGCAGGCATTGCTGGGACATATTCCCGGGCAGGCACCGGGCTTGGCCCGGCGTCTGGCGCCCACCCGCGATGTGAATGCCTACGATGCCTATCTGCGCGGATTGGCGTTGCTGCAGCAGCCGGTGGGCGAGGACAGCAATGCGCGGGCGCTGGCCAGTTTTCGGGAGGCGCTGGTGGCCGATCCACATTTCGCGCGGGCGCAGGCCGGCATCTGCCGGGTTGAAATCGCGCGGCTGGAGACGGTCAGTGATGCGGTCGCGTTCGCACGTGCGCGGCAGGCCTGTGCGCAGGCGCAGGCGATGGACCCTGACCTGGGTGAAGTGCACCTTGCGATGGCGGAAATCGCCCGGGTAAGTGGACAGAGCGCACGTGCGCTGACCCTGTACCGGCAGGTCCTCGATGATCCGGCATTGCGTGCGGACGGGCTGGTCGGGCTGGCCCGCATCTATGGTGCGCAGGAGGGTGAGGAGCCCAAGGCGCTGGACTACTTCCAGCAGGCGATCGCCGCGCGTCCCAGCGATGCGCAGATCCATCGTCTGCTGGGCTATCACCACTGGCTGCGGGGTGAACTGTCCAAGGCTATCGACGCCTATCTCACCGCGACCCTGCTGCAGCCGCAGGACAGCCGCCTGTGGAGCAGTCTGGGCGGGCTGTATCTGGCACAGGGCAACGCGTTGCAGGCCGACCGTGCGTTCAGGATGTCGTTGTCGATCGAACCCAATGCCGGCGCGCTGACCAATCTGGGGGCGATGCGCTTCGATGAAGGCGAATACGCCGTGGCGGCGGAGCTGTTCCGCCGGGCCGCCGATCTGGAGCCGGGCGACTACCTGCACTGGGGCAATCTGGCCGATGCGCTGGCCGCCGTGCCCGATACCGCCGCGAAGGCACAGCCGTACTACTACCGTGCGGCGCAGCTGGCGCAGGAGTATGTCCAGGTGCGGCAGGACGATGCCTACGCACTGGCGGTGCTGTCCTGGTATCGCGCCAACCTCGGCGAGCGTCGGCGCGCGCTGCAGGACCTGGACGCCGCGCGCAAGCTGGGTTCGCAGCCGGCCGAAGTCGCCTTGTGGTGTGCGCAGACCTTGACCCTGCTGGCAGACCGGGCCGGCAGCCGTGCCTGTGTCGCCAGTGCGCTGCGCGAGGGGATTCCACAACAGCGCATCGATGCGCTGCTGTCGTTGCCGCGCTTCGCTTCGGCCGGCATGGCCGCAGATTCACAGGAGAGATCCGATCCCCCTGTCCGTGGCGGCGGACGCCTTCAGGAGTTGCGCTCATGAGTAACAGGATGTGGGTATGCGTGGCGGTTCTGGGTGGTCTTGTGGCCTGTTCCAGCCATCCGGTATCGCCCGGAAGTGCCGCTGATCCGCCGCGCTGTACGGATACGCTTCCGGCCAGCGATATCGCGCGGGTCTACGTCGAGGTGACGTCGAGTCCGGCTGGGACGGTGGTTGTGCCCGAGTGGTGCACCGTGCGCAGTGGCACCGAGGTCGTCTGGCGTATGACGGCGGATATGCGGCAAACCTTCGAGCTGGATTTCACCGAGTCGCCGGGAACGCTGTCGGGTGCGTACCTGCGTATGGCCGCCGGGCAGAAGCGCTTCACTTCCCGGCAGGTAGGCGACCGGCAGGAGCTGACGATCATTGCCAAGCCGGTGGTGGCCGCCAGCCGGATCCCCTATGAGGTCCGTATCGGCGACACGGTTGTCGATCCGGGAATCAAGATCATGCCGCGCTGAGGACGCTGCCGGGCTCAGGCCGGCGCGAGACAGGCACGGACCGGGGCGAAGCTGCGACGGTGTTCCGGACAGGGGCCGTGTGCCCGCAGGGCGGCCAGGTGCAAGGCGGTGCCATAGCCCTTGTGCCGGTCGAAGCCATACATCGGAAACTGCCGGTGCAGATCCAGCATGTAACGGTCGCGGCTGACCTTGGCGAGAATCGAGGCGGCCATGATCGCGCGATCGATGGCGTCGCCACCTACCAGTGCTTCGGCCGGGCAGGGCAGGCCGGCAGGGATCTTGTTGCCATCGATCCGCGCGAACTGCGCCACGTGCGCCACGCCTTCCACCGCCCGGCGCATACCCTGCATGGTGGCCTGGAAGATGTTGATCTCGTCGATCTCGGCCACATCGACGATGACGATGTGGTGCGCCAGGGCGCGTTCGAGGATGCGATCGAACAGCAGTTCACGGCGCCTGGCGGTCAGTGCCTTGGAATCATCCAGGCCATCGATGGGCGGTTGCTGTGGATCGAACACCACGGCCGCCACCGCCACCGGCCCGGCCAGCGGTCCGCGCCCGGCCTCATCGACACCGGCGATCCGTCCAGGCGCCGAGGGATTGTCCGCCATGGCATCGTCAAACAGCGGCAGCGACGCCCCGGCAGCGCGGGTGCGGATACGGCGGGCAGTCATGGCCGGCCAGCGGTGGAGGATTGCAGCAGGCCCGCGACCGCTTCGGCCGCACGCGCGGAGGCGTCCTGGCGCAGCTCATGGTGCAGGCGCAGGTAGTCGTCCTGCAGGCCGCTCACACAGTCCGGATGTTCGAACCATTGCGAGATCGCCGAGGCCAGTTTTTCCGGCGTGCAGTCATGTTGCATCAGCTCCGGCGCAAGGTCCTTGCCGGCCAGCACGTTGGGCAGCGCATAACGGTCGACCTTGAGCAGGCCCAGGGCGCTGACGATGCGATAGGTGAGTTCGGACACGCGGTAGCCGACCACCATCGGCCGCTTGACCAGCATGGTTTCCAGCGTCGCGGTACCGGAGGCCAGCAGAACCACGTCGGCGGCGACCATCGCTTCACGGGCGCGGCCCTCCAGCAGGTGTACGCGCGCGCTGGGCAGCGCGGCAGCGTGGAGCTGTTCGACGATCATCGCCTTGCACTTGGCGTTGGCGGCGGGCACCAGCAACTGCAGTCCTTCCATGGTTTCGCACAGCTGCCGTGCAGCCGCGAAGAATGGTGGCCCCAGGCGGCTGACCTCGCCCAGACGACTGCCGGGCAGCACGGCCAGCACCGGCACGTCCGCCGCGATGCCGAGCGCCTTGCGCGCCTGCTCGCGATCGCTTTCCAGCGCGATCGCATCGGCCATCGGATGGCCGACGAAGCGGGCATCGATGCCGTGCCTGGCATAGATCGGTGGCTCCATCGGAAACAGGCACAACACCAGGTCGGCACTGGCGCCGATTTTCTCCGCGCGTTTCTCCCGCCATGCCCATACCGACGGGCTGACGTAATGTACGGTGCGGATGCCACGCTGCTTGAGCCACTTCTCCACGCCCAGATTGAAATCCGGTGCATCGATGCCGATGAACACATCCGGCTGCCATTCCAGCGCACGCTGGCGGAACGCCTTGCGCAGCTTCAGCAGGCGCGGCAGGTGACGCAGGATCTCGGCCAGCCCCATCAGCGCCAGTTCACTGGCATCAAACCAGGTGTCGCAACCGGCAATGCGCATGGCATCGCCGCCGATGCCGGCGAATTCGGCATCTGGATAGCGCTGGCGCAGTTGTTCGATCAGCCCGGCACCCAGCCCGTCCCCCGACGCCTCACCAGCCACCAGCGCGATGCGCGGCGGCCGTGCCGTGGCCGCAGGTGCTGCCATCCCGGAGCGGGAGGCAGCGGCGGGGATGCGGGTGGCAGTCATCGCTGCAGCGGGCGGTCGGAGTGCTCGATGAACTCCAGCAGCTGCCGTACATCGTCACTGTCGCGGGCCTGTTCGGCCAGTTGCTGCTTGGCTTCGGCCAGCGGCACGCCCGCTACATACAGGGTGCGGTAGGCGCGCTTGATCGCGCTGATGCGCGTGGCATCGAAGCCGCGGCGTTTGAGGCCTTCGCTGTTGATGCCGCGCGGACGGCCGTGGCCGTCGATGCCGACCATGGTGAACGGCGGAATATCACCGGTGACCAGCGCACCCATGCCGAGGAAAGCGTGATCGCCGATGCGGCAGAACTGGTGGGCACCGGCGAAGCCGCTGATGATCACCCAGTTGCCGACGCTCACATGCCCGGCCAGCGTGGTGTTGTTGGAGAACACGCAGTGATCGGCCACATGGCAGTCATGGGCGACATGCACGTAGGCCAGCATCCAGTTGTCATTGCCGATGGTGGTCACGCCGCCGCCGCCGGCAGTGCCGCGGTTGACGGTGACGAACTCGCGGAACACGTTGCGATCGCCGATCACCAGCTCGGTACGCTCACCGGCGTACTTCTTGTCCTGCGGCTCGCCACCGATGGCGCAGTGGCCGATGAAACGGTTGTCGCGGCCGATCCGTGTCGGGCCCTGGATGCTGCAGTGGGGACCGACTTCGGTGCCGTCACCGATCTGCACATCGGCACCGATCAGGCTGAAAGCGCCCACGCGCACGCCTTCGCCCAGCCGGGCGGCGGGGTCGACGACGGCGGACGGATGGATCAGGGGGGCGCTGTTGCTCATGCAGGAACTCCGTGCAGGTTATTCGCGGGTGCCGGCGCACAGCACTTCGGCATGCGCAACCACTTCACCGTCGACCTTGGCCTCACCGTAGTACACGGCCATGTTGCGGATCACACGCTTGACCTGCACGTGCAGCTCCAGCACATCGCCGGGCACGACCTGCTTCATGAAGCGCACGTTGTCGACCTTGACCAGGTAGAACAGCTTGGACTGCGCGTCACGGCCGAGGCTGAGCTGGGTCAGCACGCCGCCGGCCTGCGCCAGCGCCTCGATGATCAGCACGCCCGGCATGATCGGCTGGGTCGGAAAATGCCCCTGGAAGAACGGCTCGTTGATGGTGACGTTCTTGTGCGCAACGATGCGCTTGCCCTCGATGTCGAGCTCGACAACCTTGTCGACCAGCAGGAAGGGATAGCGGTGCGGAATCAGCGTCTGGATGGTGGTGACGTCGATGGGCAGTTGCGGACTTGCGTTCATTCCTTCTCCTTGCTCACAGCCAGGATGCGCCTTGCCAGCACATCAAGCTGCTTGAAGCGCGCGGCGTTCTTGCGCCACGTGCGGTTGTCGGTCAATGGGGTGCCGGACGAATATTCGCCCGGCTCATGGATGGAATTGCGCACCACCGACTTGCCGGTGATGACCACGTGGTCGCAGATTTCCAAATGGCCGACCACGCCGACCGCACCACCGAGCAGGCAGTAGCGGCCGATCTTGGCGCTGCCTGCGATACCGGTGGAGCCGGCGATGGCGCTGTGCGCGCCGATCTGCACGTTGTGGGCGATCTGCACCAGGTTGTCCACGCGCACGTCCTCCTCGAGCACTGTGTCTTCCAGCGCGCCGCGGTCGATGCAGGTGTTGGCGCCGATCTCGCAGTCGTCGCCGATACGCACGCCACCCAGCTGCGGCACCTTGATCCAGTGGCCGTTGTCCATCGCCAGGCCGAAGCCCTCGGCACCGAGTACGGCGCCGGGATGGATGCGCACGCGCTTGCCCAGCTTCACGCGCGCCACCAGGGTGACGCGGGCGAGCAGTTCGCAGCCGGCCTCGAGCAGGCAATCGTCGCCGATCACGCTGCCGGGGCCGATGATGCAGTTTTCACCGATCACGCTGCGCGCGCCGATGCACACGTGCGGGCCGATATGGGCGCTGGCGGCCACCTGCGCGCTCGGGTCGACCACCGCGCTGGCATGGATGCCGGGCTCGCGCAGCGGCACGGTCTCGAACAGCGCGCCGATCTTGGCGAAGGTCGTGTAGGGATCCTTGGCGATCAGTGCGGTGCCCGGCGCGGCGGCGGCATCGTCGGCACGCAGCACCACGATGGAGGCCTTGCTGTCAGCCAGTTGCGCGCGATAGCGCGGATTGGCGAGGAAGGTCAGCTGGCCGGGACCGGCATGGGCCAGCGTGGCCACTCCGGAAATGGCGGCGGACGGATCGCCATGCACCTGCAAACCGAAGCGGTCGGCAAGTTCCTGTGCGGTATGGGTA
The DNA here is from genome assembly GCF_052180205.1 of Stenotrophomonas sp. JC08. Classification (NCBI taxonomy): domain Bacteria; kingdom Pseudomonadati; phylum Pseudomonadota; class Gammaproteobacteria; order Lysobacterales; family Lysobacteraceae; genus Stenotrophomonas; species Stenotrophomonas sp. JC08. The sequence goes on from NZ_CP197473.1 coordinate 1,461,380, forward strand.
GGAATATTCACGTGGCGAGTTTACAGCCTGTGCAGGTGGTGGTCATGCCGACCGGCTGGTTGAGGCGTCGTGCGCACAGCCGTCCAGAAACCGCCACAAAGGGTAGGTTGCCGGCCGGAAAAGGAAACAGGCGTTCGTGGTGCTTCCGGCTGGCCGATAACGGAAACCCTGTGCCGGAAGCCTGAAACGACCAGAGCTGCACGCTGACAGCCTTGGAGGAAAGCCCGCGCTGACGAAGGGGGGGCACGCACAGGCGCGGGGATCCCGAACGCCGGAGCGTGCCCTGGTTCTACACCGTGGCGTAGAACCGGATAGAGCTGGGGCACTGGCCCCGGCCAAGCGGATCAGCTCGTCAGAACTGGCCGCCGAAGGTGAACTGCAGGCGCTCGATCTCGTCGCCATCCTTCTTCTTCAGCGGGAATGCGTAGCTGATCGAAATCGGTCCGACCGGCGCGCGCCACAGCAGGGCGATACCGGTGGATGCACGCAGTTCGTTGGCCTTGAAGTTGTTGGTGCCGGCGTAGACGTTGCCGACATCGAGGAAGGCCGAGACGCGTGCCGACGGGCTGTCGAACAGCTTCGGGAAGTAGGCCTCGATCGAGCCGACCGTCTTCACCGAGCCGCCCAGCGGCTGGCCGTTGTAGTAGCCGCCCATCGGTTCCGAACGCGGGCCGAGGGTGTTGTCCTCGAAGCCGCGCACCGAGTTGGTGCCACCGGCGTAGAAGTTCTCGAAGAACGGCAGGCCCGAAGCGACCACCTGGCGGTGGTTGGCGCCGGGGGTGCCGCAGTCGACGACTTCGGTGGTGGCGGGCTTGCCCGGTACCGCCGGGGTATCGCCGTCGGCGGGAATGCCGGGAACGGCGGGAATGTCGTTCCAGCAGATGTCGCGGACCTTGTCGCTGCCGTAGGAGTCGCCGTAGCCCAGCTCCAGGCGGGTGTTGATGACCAGCGACGGCATGATCGGCCAGTACTTGGAGATCTGGTAGCTGAGCTTGTAGTACTCGGCCGTCGAACCCGGCAGGGTGGCTTCTAGACCTAGGCGCTGGTAGGTGCCGCGGGTCGGCATGAAGTAGTCGTTGCGGGTATCGCGGGCCCAGCCCAGCTCGGTACGCCAGGAGTGGAAAGTGCGCGTGCCCATCGCATCGATGTAATAGATGATGGCCTTCGGCGTGTAACCGCTGTAGGTCGTGATCTGGTTGCTGTCGATGCCGAACATCAGCGAGAACGCGTCGTTCTCGGTGATCGGCACGCCGAACACCACCTGCGCAGCACCGTTGGTGCTGTTGTACTGGGCGGTGTTGAAGTCCGAATAATCCAGCTCGCGCCAGGACAGGTTGTAGCCCAGCGAGACGCCGTCATCGGTGAAATACGGATTCATGTAGGAGAAGCCGTAGCGCTGCAGGTAGCTGCTGCGCGAGGCATCCACCGAGACCCGGTTGCCGCCGCCGAGGAAGTTGTTCTGCGACAGCTGGATCGAGGTGGTCATGCCGTAGGACTGCGAATAGCCCAGGCCGAACACGAAGCTGCCGGAAGTGGTTTCCTTGACGTTGTAGACCACGTCCACCTGGTCGTTGCTGCCGGTGACCGGGTTGGATTCGACATCGACGGATTCGAAATAGCCCAGCCGTTGCAGGCGGATCTTGGAACGGTCGATCGCCGCCTGCGAATACCAGCTGTTCTCGAACTGCCGCATCTCGCGGCGCAGCACCTCGTCGGCGGTGCGGGTGTTGCCCTTGAACACGATGCGGCGCACGGCCACGCGCGGGCCCGGCACCACCTGCATGTTCACCGCCACGGTGCGGTCGGCGCGGTTGCTGGTCGGAATCGGATTGACCTTGGCGAAGGCGTAGCCGACGTTGGACAGGCTGTTGGTGATCGCGTCGGCACTGAACTCCAGCAGGGCACGCGAGAACGTGTCGCCTGCCTTCTGGATCACCATGCGCTCCACATCCTCCTGCGGAAGAATGGTGTCGCCGGTGACCTTGATCTCGGAAATCTTGTACTGCTCACCCTCGGTCACGCCGGCGGTGATGAACATGTCGCGCTTGTCGGGGCTGATCGAGACCTGGGTGGAATCGATGCTGAAATCGACATAGCCACGGTCCAGATACCAGGAATTCAGCTTTTCCAGGTCACCGGACAGCTTTTCCTTGGAGTACTGGTCATCGCGGCGATACCACGAAGCCCAGTTGTGCTCCTTGGATTCCCAGGTGTCGAGGATGTCCTCGGCCTCGTATTTCTCCGTACCCACCAGATTGACGTGCTGGATCTTGGCGGCCTTGCCTTCCTTGACGGCAATGGCCACGTCCACGCGGTTGCGGTCCAGCGGGCTCACCGTCGGGGTGATCTCCACGTTGTACTTGCCGCGGTCGTTGTACTGGCGGCGCAGCTCCTGGGTCACGCGGTCCAGGCTCAGGCGGTCGAAGGTGCCACCTTCGCTCAGGCCGATGTCGCTAAGGCCCTTGAGCAGCTGCTCGCTCTTGATGTCCTTGTTGCCGGTGACGGTCAGCTTGTTGATCGCCGGGCGTTCCTTGACCGTGACCACCAGGATGTCGCCCTGGCGGTCCAGCTGCACGTCTTCGAAAAAGCCGGTCTTGTACAGTGCACGGATGGTGTCGCCGACCTTCGCGTCGTCAACGGTGTCGCCCCGCTCGATCGGCAGATAGGTGAACACCGTACCGGAGGAGATGCGCTGCAGGCCGTCCACGCGGATGTCGCTGGCGGTGAAGGGCTCGGCGGCCAGCGCAAGCGCGGGCATGGCCAGACCGGCAGCAAGGGCAAGGGCTAGCAGGCGGCGATTGGGAAGTCGCGTCATGTCACGTCCGGTTGGAGTCGATTTCAGTGTTGCGTGGGTGCCGGCGTATGACGACAGCAGGAAGAATTTCATCAGGGGACAAGGCTGAGGATGTCGTTGTAGAACGCCAGCCCCATCAGCCCGGCCAGCAGCGCCAGACCGATGAACTGGCCCGTTGCCATGGCGCGCTCGCTCAGCGGGCTGCCCTTGACCAACTCGATAAGGTAATACAGCAGGTGGCCGCCGTCCAAGACCGGGATGGGCAGCAGGTTGATGATGCACAGGCTCAGTGACAGCAGCGCCAAGAAATACAGGAACCAGTCGACACCACGCTCGGCCGAGGCGTTGGCCACGCGGGCAATGGTGATCGGCCCGGAGATGTTCTTGACCGAGGCATGTCCGGTCAGCATGCGCCGTATCATTCCCAGCGAATCGCTGGCCAGCTTGCCGGTTTCGCGGAGGGCGGCCGGGATCGCCGCAAACGGACCGTACTGCTGGCGGGCGTCATAGGCCGCGGCCTGGCCGGTGACAAAGCCCACGCCGATCAGCCAGCGCGGCTTGCCGTCCCGGCCTTCGCCGGCGGTCGGGGTGAGCTCCAGTGCAAGGCGCTCGCCGTTGCGCTCGATATCCAGCATGCCGCCGCCGCGCTCACCCAGTTGCTGCACCAGCGGTGCGACCTGGTCGGCGCTTTCCACGCGCTGGCCGTCGATGGCGAGGATGCGGTCGCCCGGCTCCAGCACGCCGTTGGCGGCGGAGTCCTCCAGCACCGAGTCGATCAGCGCCGGCTGCAGCCAGAACTGCCAGATGAAGCCGCTCTGTACCGGGACATTGCGCTCGTCGAAACCCTGCGGCAGCTGTGAAAGCGGCAGGATGCGGGTGCGCTCGTTCTCCAGCGCATCACGGACTTTGATGCGTGCATCCTGATGGTCCATCGCCGCCGTGGTGAGGGCCAGGCTGGCCTCGGCCCAGGTGTCCACCGGGCGCCCGTCGACCTCGAAAATGCGGTCGCCGGTGGCGAAGCCGGCCTGCTGGGCCATGCCGGTGGTACGGCCGATGGTGGCCGAGTAGTCCTGCTTGCCGATCACGAACATCGCCCACAGCAGGGCAATGCACAGGATCAGGTTGGCGGCCGGGCCGGCGGCGACAATGGCGATGCGCTGCCAGACGCTCTTGTTGTTGAAGGCCACGGCGCGCTCACCGGCGGCAACGTCGCCCTCGCGCTCGTCCAGCATCTTCACGTAGCCGCCCAGCGGAATGGCGGCGATGGCGAATTCGGTACCGTTGCGGTTGCGTCGGCTCCACAGCGGCTTGCCGAATCCGACCGAAAAGCGCAGCACTTTGACGCCGCAGCGGCGCGCCACCCAGTAATGGCCGAACTCGTGGAAGGTGACCAGCAGCCCGAGGCTGACGATCATCCACCACACGGAGCCGAGGAAGTCACCCATGGGCAAGGTTCGATTGGAAGGAAGTGTCAGGCATGGGGCAGGCGGGTGATGGCGCTTTCGGTGATCTGGCGGGCGTGTGCATCGATTGCCAGCAGGGCGTCCAGTGTATCGACCGCTTCGCCGGGCAGGGTGGAAAGGGTGTGTTCGACCAGGGCGGGAATGGACAGGAAGCCGGTACGGCCCTGAAGAAAGGCTGAAACAGCGACTTCGTTGGCCGCGTTCAGGATGGCCGGCGCGCTGCCGCCGGCGTCCATCGCCTGCCAGGCCAGGCGCAGGCAGGGGAATGCCTCCAGATCCGGCGCTTCGAAATCGAGCCGGCCCTGGCTGAGCAGGTCCAGCCCGGAGACACCCGACTCGATGCGCTGCGGCCAGCCCAGGCCCACCGCCAGCGTGGTGCGCATGTCCGGCAGGCCCAGTTGGGCGAGGGTGGAGCCATCGATGAATTCGACCAGCGAATGCACCAGGCTTTGCGGATGCACCAGCACGTCGATGCGCGAGCCGGCGATGTTGAACAGGTGGTGGGCCTCGATGACCTCCAGCCCCTTGTTCATCAGCGTGGCCGAATCGACCGAGATTTTCGGTCCCATCGACCACTTCGGGTGCGCAACCGCCTGTGCGGGAGTTACGGCTTCCAGTTCGGCACGCGTGCGTCCGCGGAACGGGCCGCCGGATGCGGTGAGGATGATCCGGCGGACGCCGGCCCCCTCGACGCTGGCATCGCGCGAACGCAGGCACTGGAAGATGGCGTTGTGCTCGCTGTCGATCGGAATGATTTCCGCCCCGGAAGCGGCCGCTTCACGGGTCAGCAGTTCGCCCGCCAGTACCAGCGACTCCTTGTTGGCCAGCAGCAGGCGTTTGCCGGCACGGGCGGCGGCAAGCGTGGACGACAGCCCGGCTGCGCCGACAATCGCCGCCACGACGGTGTCACAGCTGTCGCTGGCGGCCAGCGCGTCCAGCGCTTCGGGGCCGGCATGGGGCTGCGTGCTCAGGCCGGCATCGGCCAAGCCTGAACGCAGACGTTCATACAGCGCCGGATCGGCGATGGCGGCGTGGTCCGGCCGGTGCGTGCGACACAGTGCGACCAGCGCTTCCACATTGCTGCCTGCAGCCAGCACGCTGGCGCGCATCCGTGCAGGGTGGCGGGCGATGACATCCAGTGCCGAGGTGCCGATCGAGCCGGTGGCACCGAGGATCGCGACCTGCCGCGGGGAAAAAGAGACGGACATGTCAGAAACCGAAGATTTCCTTGCCCAGCGCAAATACCGGCAAGGCGGCCAGGACGCCATCGATGCGGTCCAGTACGCCGCCGTGGCCGGGAATCAGATGGCCGGAGTCCTTGGCGCCGGCATGGCGCTTGAGCAGGCTCTCGAACAGATCGCCCAGCACCGAGGCCAGTACCGTTACGGTGGCCACCAGCAGCAGCCAGCCCAGGTCGGACAACTGCACGCCGGCGATCCAGCCGAATACGCAGGCAGTGAGCAGGCCGGCAACCAGCCCGCCGAGCAGGCCTTCCACTGTCTTGTTCGGGCTCACCCGCGGCGCCAGCTTGTGCTTGCCGAAGGCGCGACCAGCGAAATAGGCCCCCGAGTCGGCCGCCCAGACGATGGCCAGTGCGGTCAGCAGCCAGCGGTTGCCGGCCGGCTCGCTGGCGTGGATCAGGGCCAGCGCGGTCCAGGCCGGAACGATCGCCAGCGTCGCCGCGGCCAGCTTGAGCATGCGCGCGGAAGCTTCGCCCTGTGCGCCGAAATTGAAGAAACGCAGCCACAGCAGCGCGGCCATCCAGAAGCCGACGCCGACCAATATGGCCAGCTGGAACAGTACAGTGCTGCCGGCCGAGGCCCACACCAGCAGCACCATCAGCAGCAGGTTCAGCACCAGCAGCACGGTACGTGGCAGGCCGTCGACGCCGGTCAGCTTGAGCCACTCCCACAGGCCGGTCAGGAAGACCAGTGCGGCAGCGGCCACCAGCCACTGGGTGGGGAGCAGCAGGATCGCGCAGATGGCGGCCGGGGCCATGATCAGTGCGGCGATGACTCGGGTTTTGGTCATGGGCTTGCGGTCTCCGTTGCCGCGGCAATCTGGGCGCTGGTCAGGCCAAAGCGGCGCTCCCGCAGGCTGTAGTCGTCCAGTGCCTGCTGCAACACGCCGGCATCGAAGTCCGGCCACAGCACGTCAGTGAACCACAGCTCCGCATAGGCCAGCTGCCAGAGCAGGAAATTGCTGATACGGGTGTCGCCGCCGGTGCGGATGAACAGGTCCGGTGGCGGCAGGTCGGCCAGGGCGACGTGGCGCGCCAGCGCCTGTTCGTCGATCTGGTCCACAGTCAAGGTGCCGGCAGCGACCTGCGCAGCCAGGACGCGGGCGGCCTGGGCGATATCCTGTCGTCCGCCATAGCTGGCGGCGATGGCCAGGGTTATGCTGGTGTTGCCGGACGTACGCTGTTCCGAGCGTGTCATCCGTTCCAGGATGGCGCTGCTGAAGCGGCTGCGATCACCGATGAAGCGGATGCGGACGCCGCGCCGGTGGAGCTCGTCCACCTCGCGGTCCAGTGCGCCGAGGAACAGCTTCATCAGCGCATCGACTTCATCCTTCGGGCGACCCCAGTTCTCACTTGAGAACGCGAACAGCGTCAGCGCACCGACGCCCCGCTCAAGGCAGAAGTCGATGGTGCGGTTGACCGCGCGCGCGCCGGCACGATGTCCGATCATGCGCGGCCGGCGACGCTGCTGCGCCCAGCGGCCATTGCCATCCATGATGATGGCGATGTGCTCCGGTATACGCGGTGCAGGGCTGCCGCTGGGTGGGACGGACGGCACGGGTCAGACCGCCATCAGTTCCTGTTCTTTGAGCTTCACCACTTCGTCGATGTCCTTGATCGCCTTGTCGGTGAGCTTCTGCACGTCGTCTTCGCCGCGCTTCTTGTCGTCTTCGCTGATGGCCTTGTCCTTGAGCAGCTTGGCCACTTCCTTGTTGGCATCCTGGCGGATGTTGCGCACGGCGATCTTGGCGCCTTCGCCTTCCTTCTGCACCTGTTTGGCCAGCTCCTTGCGGCGCTCCTCGGTCGGCGGCGGCAGGTTGATGCGGATGGCCGTGCCCATCGTATTGGGCGTCAGCTCGGCGTTGTACAGGCCCTTCTCGATTTCCTTCACCATGCTCTTGTCGAACGGGGTGACCAGCAGCGAATGGGCGTCCGCATTGGAAACCGATGCCACCTGGTTCAGCGGCGTGTGCGGGTTGCCGTAGGCATTGACGGTGATCCGGTCCAGCAGCGCGGGGGAAGCGCGGCCGGTACGGATGGTGGTGAGGGTGTGGCGCAGAGCGTCGATGCTCTTGGTCATGCGCGCTTGCGCATCTTGCTTGATGTCGTTGATCATCGCCGAATCCTTGATGTTTCTTGAACCGGTCGATTATAGGCGAACCCTGCAGCTGCCTGACCGGAACCGTGTAATGGAAGGTCAGTGGCTGTCGCGGCCGTGGACCAGCGTGCCGATATTGTCGCCACGCAGGATTTTCAGCAGCTCGCCTGGCTGGCTCATGTCGAAAACACGCAGCGGCAGGTCGCTGTCGCGTGCCAGTGCGAACGCGGCGGTGTCCATCACCTCAAGACCCTCGTTGATCACGCGGTCATAGGTCAGGTTGTCGTAGCGCACCGCATCGGCGTGCTTGTTCGGATCCTTGTTGTAGACGCCGTCCACCTTGGTGGCCTTTAGCAGCAGATCCGCGCCGATTTCGATCGCACGCAGCGCGGCGCCCGAATCGGTGGTGAAGAACGGGTTGCCGGTGCCGGCGGCGAAGATCACCAGGCGGCCTTTTTCCAGATGGCGGATCGCGCGGCGGCGGATGTAGTCCTCGCACACGTCGTTGATCTTGATGGCGCTCATCACCCGCGCTTTGCCACCGGCTTTTTCCAGTGCGTCCTGCATGGCCAGTGCGTTGATCACCGTGGCCAGCATGCCCATGTGGTCGCCGGTGACGCGGTCCATGCCGCCAGCGGCCAGGCCTGCGCCGCGGAAGATGTTGCCGCCACCAACCACCAGTGCGATCTCCGCACCGGCCTGCTGCGCCTCGATGACCTCATGGGCCAGGCGGTTGATGACCTTTGGGTCGATGCCGTAATCCTCCTCTCCCATCAGCGCCTCCCCGGAAAGCTTCAAAAGGATGCGTTGGTAGGCGAGTTTGGACATGACGGTCTCAGGTGGCAGAAATCGGGGGGAATTCTACCGGAAGCCACGGATCGGCGGCGGCGTTGCCGCGGCGATACCGTGGAAAACTCCGGTTCCGGTGCCTGCCTGTTCAGCAAGCGGCGGAGTGTGGAGCGCGGGCGCTGACCCGGTTGCGCCCCAGCGCCTTGGCCCGATAGAGCACATCATCAGCCGCCTTGAGCAGCTCGCGCACGTCGGCGAAGCGCTCGTAATCGCCATGGGTGGCGATGCCGGCGGAAAAGGTGACGTGAAGTGGCACTTCGCCGGTGCCGCCCATCGGCGTGTCGGCGATCGCCAGCAGCACCCGGCGGACGATCTGCAGTGCCAGTTGCTCGGTGGTGGCGGGGAAGATCACCACGAATTCCTCACCCCCGAAGCGGGCCACGGTGTCGCTGCTGCGCAGCTGTCCCTTCAGTTTCTCGGCGAAGGCCTGCAGCACCTGGTCACCTGCCAGGTGGCCGTGCAGGTCGTTGATCTTCTTGAAGTCGTCCAGATCGATGAAGGCGATCGACAGCGGATTTTCCAGTTGGCTGGAACGGTTGAATTCCTGTTCCAGTACGACATGCAGTTGGCGACGGTTGAGCACACCGGTCAGGGCGTCCAGGTGGGTCTGTTCGCTCAGCTGGCGCGCCATGGCCTCGAAGTCGTCGGCGCGCTGGCGTGCCAGGCTGGCGTCCTGCAGTTCGCGCAGGTTGCGCAGCGTCATCAGTTCGGCGGCATGCTCCAGCAGATAGTTCAGCCGTGCGGGAGACGGTGGCGGAAGGTCGAACAGGGCACTCAGCTCCGGCAGCATCTGGTCGATCTGGCGCAGCACCGCCTCGAAGCGTGCGCTGTCCATTCCCAGTGCATTGTGTACGCGTTGCAGGGCATGGGTGCGGGCGCGGTCGGCGTCATCGCCCAGCCATATCTCGGCGACGCAGCCGGACAGGGCGACGCAGCGTTGGAACAGGTCGGCCGGCTCGGCCGGTGGCTCGCTGTGGGCGATAGCGTCCACCAAATAGCGTGGCAGCTCCCATTGGTCGCACAGTTGTGCGCCGACATCGGCGTGGCTGCAGTCAAGCGCGCTCCGCTCCAGGGCCAGCAGTTCGTCATTGCTGGAGGCGGTGGCGAGCAGGGGGCTGTAGCTGTCGGGCCGGATCTGCAACAGTGCGAGAATGCCGATGTCCTGCAGCAGTCCGGCAAGCATCAGCTCCTCGATGCGCCGTATGCCGCAGTTCTGGCCGAGGAAGCGTGCAGCCAGTGCGGCGAGGATGCTGCGCCGCCAGGTGGCTTCCAGCAAACGGGATTCGTGCCCGCCTTCGCGCAGGGCCTGGAACAGCGAAAAGCCCAGGGCGAGCTGCAGGGTCGCGTTCAGCCCGAGCATGGTCAGTGCCTGTCCGAGGTTCTCGATCCGGCGGCGGCTGGCGTACAGCGGCGAGTTGGCGATGCGCATCATCCGTGCGCTCAGCGCCGTATCCAGTGCGATGACGTCGGCCACGGTGGCGATATCTGCTTCCGGATCCTGTGCCAGCTGGATGATGCGCATGGCGACGGTGGGCGGCGATGGCAGGTTCCGGCAAAGGGACAGGGTGGTGATCAGCTCGGGCGACATGTCATTGGCGGATTCAGCAGTGGTCCAAGGATACATGCGTGTGGGTCGGGAGGCTCCTGGAGCTCGCCTCTCTGCCGGGTGGAGCGCAGATAAAAAAGAAGCCGCAGGAACTGCGGCTTCTTCTGGGGCTCATGCCGGGGTCTGGATCAGACCTGCATCGCCTTGGCGACTTCGGCGGCGTAGTCTTCCACCACCTTCTCGATGCCTTCGCCGACAACCAGGCGCTGGAAGCCGATCACGTCGGCACCGGCGGCCTTCAGCACCTGCTCGACCGTCTGGTTGGTGTCCAGCACGTACGGCTGGCCGTACAGGGTCACTTCGCTGACGATCTTGTTGAGCTTGCCGGAGATGATCTTTTCCAGGATGTCGGCTGGCTTGGCCTTTTCCTTGTCGGACATCTTGGCCAGTTCGATCTCCTTTTCCTTGGCGATGAACTCGGCCGGCACGTCGGCAGCCTTGTTGTGCGGCGGGTTCATGGCGGCCACGTGCATGGCCAGGCCACGGGCCAGCTCTTCGTTGCCGCCGGCGACTTCGATCAGCACGCCGATGCGGCCACCGTGGACGTAGGCGGCGACGTTGTTGCTGCTGTCGATGCGCGCCAGGCGACGGATCTGCATGTTCTCGCCGAGCTTGGCGATGGCGGCGGCGCGGGCTTCCTCGACGGTTTCGCCGGTGGTCAGCTTGGCGCTCTTCAGGGCTTCGGCGTCGGTCGCGTCGGAGGCCAGGGCGGCCTGGGCGACGGTATCGATGAACTTCAGGAAGTTCTCGTCCTTGGCGACGAAGTCGGTCTCGGAGTTGATCTCGACCAGTACCGCCTTGCCGCCGCTCTGTGCAGCCGCCACGCGGCCTTCAGCGGTGACGCGGTCGGCCTTCTTGTCGGCCTTGGCCAGGCCCGACTTGCGCAGCCATTCGGCGGCGGCGTCGATGTTGCCGGCGTTCTCGGTCAGGGCCTTCTTGCATTCCATCATGCCGGCGCCGGTGCGCTCGCGCAGTTCCTTGACCAGGGAAGCAGTGATTTCCATGGGATTTCCTCACGAATAGAAAGGGGTAGGCCGGCAATGATTGCCGGCCGTTTGTTACGCGTCCCTGTCAGCCACGGTCGCAGCAGGTGCGCCGGTGCAGGGGAGTGGGCGCGGCGGGCGCGCCCACAGTGGGGATCAGGCCGAGGCCTCGTCACCCTTGGTGGCAGCCTTCTTGGCAGCAGTGCGACGGGCCGGCTTGGCTTCTTCAGCAGCGGCGGCTTCGGCGAACTCTTCCTCACGCACGGAGGCGGAGTTCGGAGCGGCGGCCTTGCCTTCCAGCACGGCGTCGGCAGCGGCGCGGGCATACAGCTGCACGGCACGGATGGCGTCGTCGTTGCCCGGGATGGCGTAATCGACCAGTTCCGGGTTGTAGTTGGTGTCAACCACGGCGATCACCGGGATGCCGAGCTTCTTGGCTTCCTTGATGGCGATGTCTTCATGGCCGATGTCGATCACGAAGATGGCATCCGGCAGGCGGCCCATTTCCTTGATGCCGCCCAGCGAGGCTTCCAGCTTGTCGCGCTCGCGGCGCAGGCCCAGCACTTCGTGCTTGACCAGGCGGTCGAAGGTGCCATCGGTCTCGCTGGCTTCCAGCTCCTTCAGGCGGGCGACCGACTTCTTCACGGTGACGAAGTTGGTCAGGGTGCCGCCCAGCCAGCGCTGGTTCATGAACGGCATGCCGCAACGCTCGGCTTCTTCCTTGATGGATTCGCGGGCGCTGCGCTTGGTGCCGAGGAACAGGATGGTGCCGCGCTTCTGGGCAACCGACGAGATGAAGTTCATCGCATCGTTGAACAGCGGAACGGTCTTTTCCAGGTTGATGATGTGGATCTTGCCGCGGGCGCCGAAGATGTACGGAGCCATCTTGGGGTTCCAGTAGCGGGTCTGGTGGCCGAAGTGGACGCCGGCTTCCAGCATCTGACGCATGGTGACCTGGGGCATTGCAAAACTCCTGATGGGGAACCGGCCGCCGGAATAGGTGTGGCGGTGCGCGTACGCATGGTTCCGGGGTTGGGCTTCCCTGGCGCTTCTCGTGGCCGAACCCTGTATTGGCAGGGCACCCCGGCACGGATGGGGGCGACAGGTGTGAATTCATCGAAGGGCGCTCGATGTGGGCGGTTCCGCAGGCGACAAAACTCCCGCAGAGCCGTGGAAGTATACGGGGCACCGGGGGTTGCGTGCAAACCGGGGCAGGTGGCTGGTGTGGGCGACCGGGCCGGGCAGGCCGGGGAATTCAGCGATGCGGGGAAATGAGCGATAATCCACCGCATGGCAATCCATCTGAAAACTCCCGAAGAAATCGAGAAGATGCGCATCGCCGGCCGTCTGGCGGCCGAGGTGCTCGACATCATCACCCCGCACGTCAAGCCCGGTGTCACCACCGAAGAGCTGGATCGCATCTGCAACGACCATATCGTCAATGTGCAGGGGACGATTCCAGCCAATGTGGGCTACCGCGGGTTCCCCAAGACCGTGTGCACCTCGGTCAACAACGTCATCTGCCACGGTATTCCGAGCGAGACGAAGGTGCTCAAGGACGGGGACATCGTCAATATCGACGTGACCGTCATCAAGGATGGCTGGCACGGTGACACCAGCCGCATGTATTACGTGGGCACGCCCTCGGTGATGGCCAAGCGCCTGGTGGAAACCACCCGGGAAGCGATGTGGCGCGGCATCCGTGCGGTCAAGCCGGGGGCGACGCTCGGCGACATCGGTCATGCCATCCAAGAATACGCCGAATCCGAGCGTTTCTCGGTGGTGCGCGAGTACTGTGGCCATGGCATCGGCAAGGTCTATCACGACGAGCCGCAGGTGCTGCATTACGGCCGTCCCGGACAGGGGCTGGTGCTGAAGGCGGGCATGACCTTCACCATCGAGCCGATGATCAACGAGGGCGCGCGCCACACCAAGGTGCTGCCCGATGGCTGGACCGTGGTCACCAAGGACCGCAAGCTCTCCGCACAGTGGGAGCACACGATCGTGGTGACGGAAGACGGTGTGGAAGTGCTGACGCTGTCTCCGGCCGAATCCGGGCAGGAGCGAGCCGCGCTCGCATGAGGCCCTTGCCGGCAGGCGACGGACTGGAAATACCGGCCGGGCCTGCCGGCGATATGTATTGGATCACCGATGCGAAACAGGCGCTGGCCCATGCCGATGCCGGTTTGTGCCGGCGTTTTGAGCGCGGTGCCAATATCGAACGCCTGCTCGCGCTGCGGACGCGCGCGGTCGACCAGCTGATCGGGCAGGCGTGGCGACGTTGTATCCCTGCCGGATCGGGACTGGCCCTGTTCGCGGTCGGTGGCTATGGCCGTGGCGAGCTGTTTCCGCGCTCGGATATCGATCTGCTGGTGCTGGGAGAAACCGCTGCGCAACAGGCGCACGAGGCGGCATTGGCGCGCCTGTTTGCGGTGTTGTGGGATGCCGGCCTGCCGGCCAGCCATGCGGTGCGCTCGGCAGCGCAATGTACCCAGGCCGCTGCCGAACAGACGGTATTGACCGCGCTGATCGAGTCCCGCCCGCTGTATGCCACGGCCGCTGAGCAACAACTGCTGGCACGTGCGGTTTCGCCCACCCTGGTCTGGCCGGCGCGTGATTTCTTCCTCGCCAAGCGCGAGGAGCTGCTGGCGCGTCATCAGCGCTTTGGTGATACCGCCGACAATCTGGAACCGGATATCAAAGAGGGGCCCGGCGGTCTGCGCGATCTCAATACGCTGGGCTGGATGGCGTTGCGTACGTTCGGCGTCAGCAATATCGATGCACTGGTCGGGCTGGGCCATCTGGGGCTGGATGAGGCGGCCGCGCTCAAGCGCGAGCGCCAGGTGCTGGCGCGGCTGCGCTTCGGCCTGCATCTGGTGGCGCAGCGCGCCGAGGAGCGTTTGCGTTTCGACTACCAGAAGGCGCTGGCCGAGCGGATGGGCTACAGCGACGACACCGAGAATCTGGCCGTCGAAAAAATGATGCAGGGGTTCTACCGCAGCGCTGCGGTGATCCGGCGGATCAGCGATCGCCTGCTGCAGCGTTTCGAGGAGCAGTTCGACGGCGAGGCGGTGCCCGAGCCGGTGGGGACGGGTTTCTCGCTGCGGCGCGGCTACCTGTCGGCGGACGATCCGCTGTGGCCGCATGCGGATATCAGCCATGTATTCGCATTGTTCGCCTGCTGGGCGCGTACGCCGGAGGTACGTGGACTGCACTCGCTGACCGCGCGTGGGCTGGCGGAAATGCTCGACGAGATCCCCGCCTACACGCGTGTGGACGGAGCGGTGCGCGAGCAGTTCATGGCCCTTCTGCGCGGCCCGCGCGCGGTGGACACGCTGGCTCGGATGGCGCGCCTTGGCGTGCTGGGGCAGTGGATTCCGGCCTTCGCGCAGGTATCCGGGCGCATGCAGTTCGACCTGTTCCACGTCTACACCGTCGACCAGCACACCTTGATGGTGTTGCGGAACATCGGCAGCTTCGCCACGGGCCGTGCCGATGAGCGTTTTTCCATCGCCCATGAGGTATGGCCGCGGCTGCGCAAGCCGGAGCTGCTGCTGCTGGCTGGCCTGTTCCATGACATCGCCAAGGGCCGGGGCGGTGATCATTCCGAACTCGGCGCGGTGGATGCGCAGGCGTTCTGCAGCGCGCATGGGCTGGGAAGTTCCGATACCGGGCTGGTTACCTGGCTGGTGGAACAGCACCTGCGCATGTCGATGACCGCGCAGAAACAGGACATCAGCGATCCGGAAGTCATCCATCGCTTTGCGCGGCTGGTGGGAACCCGCGACAGGCTGGACTACCTGTATCTGCTGACCTGCGCCGATATCGCAGGCACCAGTCCCAAATTGTGGAATGCATGGAAGGACCGCCTGCTGGCCGATCTGTACTTCGCTGCACGCCGCGCCTTGCGCGAAGGTCTCGAACATCCGCTGCCCGAGGCCGAGCGGGTACAGGAGGCGCGCGACAGCGTGCGCGCGCAGATGCGCGGGCTCGGGTACGCCGAGGATGTGATCGAACGCCAGCTGGCGGCGATGCCGGATGAAGGCTTCGTGCGCTTCCGTCCCGAGCAACTGGTCTGGCAGGCGGCATCGCTGGTGGAGATACAAAAGGGCGGCACGCTAGTGAAGGTGCGGCGGATCGCGCCGGAAAGCGATGCGCTGGAAGTGTTCGTGCACTCGCCGGATCGCGATGGCCTGTTTGCCGCGATCGTGATGACGCTGGACCGTTCCGGTTATGGCATCCACCGGGCCCGCGTGCTCGATGGTCCGGAGGATGCGATTTTCGATACCTTCGAGGTCACTCCGGCCGACAGCTTCGCCGATGGTGATGCCGCGCGGCTGGAGGCGCAGTTGCGCAAGGCGCTGGCCGGCGACATCCAGATCCTGCGGCCGTCGCGGCGGGTGATGCCACGCCGGCTGAGGCATTTCCGCTTCGCTCCCCGGATCGAGTTCATCGACGCACGCGAGCAGCATTGCACGCTGCTGAACCTGGTCGCGCCTGATCGCCCCGGCCTGCTGGCGGATGTGGCGCATGTCCTGCGCGACCAGCGGCTGCGCGTGCATGATGCGCGCATCGCCACCTTCGGCGAGCGTGCGGAAGACCAGTTCCAGCTGACCGACCACCACGATCAACCACTTGATGATTCCTCCCGGCAGTCATTGCGCACGGCGTTGATGGCCTGTCTGGAACCCGACAGGGACTCCGGAGATCTGCGCTGATGGCTACCCGATCTGCAACAAAGAAGACTGCAATCAAGAAGGCTGCTCCAAAGAAGGCTGCACCGAAAAAGACGGCCGGATCCGTGCCGGCCAAGGCGGCTGCCGCCAGCAGAAAGCCCGCGGCTGCCAAACCGGGGAGCGTGCCGGCGAAGAAAACGGCAGCGACCCGGCGGGCCAGCGCACCGGTCTCGCCGGCAGCCGTTGGCAAACCGAGGAAGGCAAAGCCCGCTGCCGTCATTCCGCATGGCGGACGCAGCCTGCGCAAGCCACCGGCCCCCGGCGTGGCGGAGCTGAAGTTCGGCATTGAAAGCGCGTTCGAGCGCCGCGCGATGCTGACCATGGACGAGATCGAGGGCTCCACCCGGCTGCTGGTCAATCGCGTCATCGCTGGGCTGGAGTCGGGTGAATTCCGGGTTGCCGAACCCGATGGTGACGGCGGCTGGAAGGTCAACGAATGGTTGAAGAAAGCGGTGCTGCTGTATTTCCGTGTCAACGACATGGCGGTGGTGGACGGCCGTCCGGCGCCGTTCTGGGACAAGGTCGATCCGCGCTTCAAAGGCTATGACGAAACCCGTTTCCGCCAGGCCGGCGTGCGCGTGGTGCCCGGGGCCATTGCCCGTTGCGGCAGCTATTTCGGCAAGGACGTGGTGCTGATGCCGAGTTTCATCAATATCGGCGCGCATGTGGGAGAAGGCACGATGGTCGACACCTGGGCGACGGTGGGTTCATGTGCGCAGATCGGCAAGCACTGCCATCTGTCCGGCGGCGTCGGTATCGGCGGTGTGCTGGAGCCGTTGCAGGGCAGCCCGACCATCATCGAGGACCACTGCTTCATCGGCGCGCGTTCGGAAGTGGTGGAGGGCGTGGTGGTCGGCCACCACAGCGTGATCGGCATGGGCGTGTTCCTGAGCCAGAGCACACGCATCTACAACCGCGCCACCGGCGAGGTCAGCTATGGCTACGTGCCGCCGTACAGCGTGGTGGTGTCCGGTTCGCTGCCGGCCAAGGACGGCACGCACTCGCTGTACTGCGCGGTGATCGTCAAGCAGGTCGATGCACGGACCCGCAGCAAGACCGGCGTCAACGAACTGCTGCGTGGCCTGGCCGACTGAGGCGCACATCGGGTGTTCCGCTGCTGCGTTGATGAAGGCGAGAATGCCGTCGGTAGGCTATCGGCCTGCATGACGCGAGCGCCTCCCGACAGCGGAGGCGATAACCGCCCGCCCGGCCCGAGATTGCGGCGGGGACTGACGGGCAAGTTTCGGATTACAGAATGACCACGATCTACGGACTCAAGAACTGCGATACCTGCAAGAAGGCCCGCAAGTGGCTGGAGCGCTTCGATGTCGCCCATACCTTCGTCGATTACCGCGACAACCTGCCCGCCCCGGAAACACTGGTGGAATGGGCCGGCAAGGCCGGCGGCTTCGAAGCGATGATCAACAGGTCCTCGACCACCTGGCGGCAGTTGCCGGACAGCCGCAAGGCGGCCGGTTCCGAGGCCGAGTGGAAGCTGCTGCTGCGCGAGTATCCGCAGCTGATCAAGCGCCCGGTGGTGATCACTGCCGATGGCCAGTTCAGCCAGGGCTTCAGCGACACCGGCTTCAAGAAGCGCTTCAACATCACCTGATTCCCGGCGGCCGTGGCGGCACACCTGCCGCCGCAGCCATCACAGCCAGTTCGCGCGCACCGCAGGCGCTTTAGCACGAGGTTCCATGAGCGACGTATTCGACCTGACCTGCGAGCTGATCGCACGCCCTTCGCTGACGCCGGGCGATGCCGGTTGCCAGCCGCTGATCGCCGGCCGCCTTGCCGCTGCCGGTTTCGCCATCGAGCAGCTGCGGCTGGGCGAAGTCGACAATCTGTGGGCCACGCACGGACAGGGCGGCCCTGTGCTGGTGTTGCTGGGACATACCGATGTGGTGCCGCCCGGCCCGCGGCAGGACTGGGCCAGTGACCCGTTCACTGCGGAAGTACACGACGGCGTGCTCTACGGCCGTGGCGCCGCCGACATGAAGGGCAGCGTGGCCGCCTTTGTCGTCGCCGCCGAGCAGTTCGTCGCCGCGCACCCGGAGCATCCCGGCACCTTGGCGGTGCTGCTGACCAGCGACGAGGAGGGCGATGCCATCGACGGCGTGCGCCATGTCGCCCGCCTGTTTGCCGAGCGCGGCCAGCGCATCGACTGGTGTATCACCGGCGAGCCGTCGTCCACGGCCAGGCTGGGTGACCTGCTGCGGGTGGGGCGTCGCGGTTCGCTTACCGGCACGCTCAGCGTGCGCGGCGTGCAGGGCCATGTCGCCTATCCGGACAAGGCGCGCAATCCGATCCATCTTGCCGCGCCGATGCTGGCCGAGCTGGTCGCGCGACACTGGGATGACGGCTATGAGAGCTTCCCGCCGACCAGCCTGCAGATTTCCAATATCCATGCCGGCACCGGTGCGTCCAATGTGATTCCCGGCGAACTGCAGGTGGTGTTCAACCTGCGCTACAACCCGCACTGGGATGCGGAGCGGCTGGAGGCGGAAATCGCCGTGCTGCTGGACCGGCACGCATTGGACTATGAGCTGCATTGGCACCGTAGTGGCGAACCGTTCTACACCCCCGAAGGGCGCCTGCGGCAGGTGGCACGCGAGGTGCTGGCCAGGTTCGCGGGAGTGGAGCCGGTCGAGAGCACCGGTGGCGGCACTTCCGATGCCCGTTTCATCGCGCCGCTGGGCGCACAGTGCATTGAAGTGGGGCCGGTGAACGCCAGCATCCATCAGGTGGACGAAAATGTGCGGGTAGCCGATCTTGAGGCATTGCCTGATCTTTATCGGACGTTGATCGAAAAACTGCTCGGCTGAGCTTTACCTGACAGCTGGGCGGATCTTGCCGGGGGGGCGAGATGGACCAAGTTCGAATGCGTTGCGTGGTTGGGCTGCTGGCCTGGGCAATGTTGTGCCTGCTGCCGGTAGCGCAGGCCACCACGCCAATACAGGGGTGGCCGCTGCTGCGCCATTACGGGGCGAACCAGCTGCCTGCGCCACCTGCCTATGCGGATGTTGTCGTCACGTCCGACGGCAGTCTTTATGCGGGTAGCGGTGAAGGGGTGATGCTGTTCCGCAGTGGCGTGTGGGAGGTGCTGGAGGTCGCTGGCAGCGCCCCGGTGTACTCGCTGCTGTTGGCGCGTGATGGCAGCATCTACGTGGCCGGCAATGGTGTATTCGGCCAGTTGCGCCCGCGCCCGGACGGTACCCATGATTTCGTGGATCTGTTGCCACGGTTGGCCAGTGCCGGGCCGCTGCGGGTGCCGGCCGAAGTCTATTCACTTGGGGAAACCTCGCGCGGCATCCATGCGGTGAGTGCCGGCGCTTTTTTTGAGTTGCGTTCCGATGGCACGACCTCGCGTCGGGCATTGATCGGGGCTGGCAGCTTCAAGCTGATGGTTGCCGGTGATGAAGTCTATTACCGGGTCGAGGGAGAGGGCCTGTATCGCATGGGGGCCTCCGCACCGGAACGGGTTGCCGGTACCGGGGCACTGGCCAATCTGCGTGTTGCCGGCGTCTGGGCGTATCAGGGTGGGCTGCTGGTGGCCGCGGGTGATGGTTTCCATTTCAGTGATGGCAGGCAACTGCACAAGCTCGGCAGCGAGGCCGATACCGCCTTCGTTCAGCATGCGCCCTACACCGGCATTGCGCTGGCCAACGGTGGCTGGGTGATTGGCAGTTCCGATGGCACCGTGCTGCGTTTCTCCCCTGATCTGCGCCTGCTCGACAGTGTCAGGCCCAACCGCGGCGGCATGCATGACTTTGTCGAGGATGCCGAGGGGAGCCTGTGGGTAGTGGGCGAAAGCGGACTCACACGCCTGCGCCTGTCCTTGCCGTGGACTCGCTATGACCACCGGCATGGGCTGGGGGGAAGACTGTTTGACAGCACCTGGTATGACGGCCAGCTGTGGGTGGCCGGTATGGGCGTCTGGCGTGCGCGGGCTTCGGCCGGAAGCAGCCCGCAATTTTCGCAACTGCCCTGGCCGTATCCGGATATGGAAACGTTCGCCCTGCGGGGTACCGATGCGGGATTGGTGGTCGGGGACCGGCATGGGTTGATGGTGCTTGATCCGGGTGCGGACCAACCAAGGCGCCTGCTTGATGTGGAACTGGCCAACAGCGTCACCCATCTGCTGCCTTCAGCCTTCAATTCCAGGTGGATGCTGGCCAGGGGTATCCGGCAGATGAACTTGCTGGAGCAGCGTGACGGACGCTGGCAGGTGAGGGCGCAGTGGCCCAGCCAGGTCAGGGTGCTGCAGGGGCTGTACGAAGTGGCGCCGGGCGAAGTCTGGGCCGGTGATGGCGCTGGCGGTGTGCACTACTGGCGTTTGGATCTGGATACCGGGCAGTTGCAGGAACACCGGCGCTACACCGCCGAGCAGGGCGTGCTGCTGGAACCCGGGTACGGCACGCGCGTGTTTGCCAGTGGTGGTGAGCTGTATGCCATCTCCGGCATGCGGGTGAGCAGGTGGAACGGTGAGCGGTTTGTCGCCGCCGCACTGCCGCCGCTTCCCGGGCTGATGTCGCCATGGGAGCTGGAGGGCCAGGACAATGAGCAGGGCGGTTTTGCCTGGACCTCGCGGCAACTGTGGTGGCGCAGGCCCGGCGCGACTGACTTCGAGCTGCAGCGGGTCGGTGACGGTCGCATGCCGGGTTTTGCCACGCCGGCGTTGCATCGCGACGGGCAGGTGCGTGTGGTCACCCGCGACAGTGTGCTGCAGCTGGACGGAACGCATTCCGGGCCCACGCTTGCCCCGGCCAGGGCGCGACTGGACCGGATTGAGCTGCGTCGCCCGGGTCATGGGGCACAGGTGCTGCCGCTGTCTCCAGCTGCAGCGCGGCAGCTGCCGGCCGGTGCCGGGCTGGTGTTGCGCTTTGGTATCCAGAGCATGGAGCCGGAAGTGGAGTTCCGCTACCGCATGCCTGGTTACCATGACGTATGGTCGCCTTGGAGCGCCGGGCGCGAGTTGACCTATCAACGCCTGCCGGGCGGTGACTACACCTTCCAGCTGCAGGCACGGGTGCGTGGTGACCTGCCGACCGAGCCGGTGGACTATCCACTGCAGGTGGCGGCGTTCTGGTATCAGCGTGTCTGGGCATGGTTGCTGTTTGGCGGCGTTGGCGTGGTGTTCGTGGCAATGGTGGTGCGCCTGCGCACCCGCAGCGTCAATGCGCGCAACCGCGAGCTTGAGTGGAAAATCGCCGCGCGCACGGCGGCATTGGAGGCGGCCAACGCACGGCTTTCGGCATTGGCTGTTACCGATGGGCTCACTGGCATCGCCAACCGGCATGCGATGGAAAAGGCCCTGCAGCGGCTATGGCAGGGCTGTGCCAGACACAACGAGCCACTGGCGGTGATGATGATCGACGTGGATCACTTCAAACGATTCAACGACAGCTATGGACACCACATGGGCGACCTTCAGCTGCGCCGTGTCGCCGACATCCTCTCTGCCGGAATGCGCGATGCCGATGAACTGGTAGCCCGTTATGGTGGCGAGGAGTTCATGGTCATTCTGCCGGCCTGTGAGGCGGCAGCAGCCGCCAGCCGCGCCGAGCAGCTGCGCAGCGCGGTGGAGCAGGAAACCGCCCGGGCGGGGTTGCCGGTGACCATCAGTGTCGGAGTGGCGGTGGCCCATCCGCAGCCGGACGAGGATCCGATGGCGCTGGTGCGCTGTGCTGATCAGGCGCTGTACCGGGTCAAATTCGGTGGACGCAACCGGGTCGAAGCCGCCGTGCTGGATGACTGGGCGACCGTCCGGACATGAACGCCGGTCATTGCCATTGAAACAGTTGCGCGGCTCCCGGAGCCCGGGCTATTGTCGGCCCATGATCCGCACCGTCCGCACCAACGTGAATGCTTCGAACAATCGCAATAATGCGATTGCGAACAATTGCGCGCGGCCGATGCGGGTCTGCGACTGAGCCAAAGCACCACACGCCCAGTGACCAGAAAACCCGCATCGGCTGATGCGGGTTTTTTTGTGGATGGCCGGGCGGCAACACCCAACGGCCAGTTACTGGCCTTGCGACCTTGCTTCCACCGTTCGACCCCACAAATCCAGGAGCTTCCCCATGTGTTCCATCTTCGGCATTTTCGGCCTGCAACCCGGTGACGACCTGCAGGCATTGCGTCGGCAGGCGCTTGAACAATCCCAGCGCCAGCGCCACCGCGGCCCGGACTGGAGCGGGGTGTACGTCGATACCGGCGCGATCCTGGTGCATGAGCGGCTGGCCATCGTCGACCCGGCCGGTGGCTCGCAGCCGCTGCTGTCGGAGGATGGCGAACTGGCGCTGGCGGTCAATGGCGAGATCTACAACCACCGGGAGCTGAAGAAGGAGCTGGTCCAGCCATACGCGTTCCAGACCGGCTCGGACTGCGAGGTGATCAACGCGCTGTACCGTGAGAGCGCGGTCGATGAAAGCGGGCAGGCCTCGTACCTCAACCGCCTCAACGGCATCTTCGCCTTCGCGCTGTGGGACAAGGCCAGGCAGCGGGTGATCATCGCCCGTGATCCGATCGGCGTGGTGCCGCTGTACTGGGGCCACGACAAGCTGGGCCGGCTGTGCGTGGCTTCGGAAATGAAGGCGCTGTCCGACACCTGCGCCGATGTCGCGCAATTCCCGCCGGGGCACTGGTACGACAGCAGCACCGATACCCTGACCAAATACTACGAGCGGCCGTGGCGCGAGTACGAGGCGGTGCAGGGCGTGGATGTCCCGCTCACCGAGCTGCGTGAGGCGTTCGAGGCGGCGGTGCACCGCCAGCTGATGACCGATGTGCCTTATGGCGTGCTGCTGTCCGGCGGTCTGGACTCGTCGCTGGTCGCCGCCGTGGCAGCACGTTATGCCCGCAACCGTATCGAGGATGGTGATCGCAGCGAGGCCTGGTGGCCGCGCCTGCACAGCTTCGCCATCGGCCTGAAGGGTTCGCCCGATCTGGCCGCGGCCAAGGTGGCGGCGGAGATGCTGGGCACCGTTCACCATGGTTTCGAATACACCTTCGAGGAAGGGCTGGATGCGCTGCCGGAGGTGATCCGCCACATCGAGACCTATGACGTCACCACCATCCGCGCCTCCACGCCGATGTTCCTGCTGGCGCGGCGGATCAAGGCGATGGGGGTGAAGATGGTGCTGTCGGGCGAGGGCAGCGACGAAATCTTCGGTGGCTACCTGTACTTCCACAAGGCCCCGAACGCACGCGAATTCCACGAGGAGCTGGTGCGCAAGATCGACGCGCTGAACAACTACGATTGCCTGCGCGCCAACAAATCGATGATGGCCTGGGGTGTGGAGCCGCGCGTGCCGTTCCTGGACCGCGAATTCCTCGATGTGGCGATGAAGATGGATGCGCGCCACAAGATGATCGACAAGGCCAGCGGCCGCATCGAGAAGGCGGTGTTGCGCGAGGCCTTCGAGGGCTACCTGCCTAAGGAAATCCTGTGGCGGCAGAAGGAACAGTTCAGCGATGGCGTCGGCTATGGCTGGATCGACGGGCTCAAGGCGCATGCCGAGTCGCAAGTCAGCGACCGGGTGCTGGCCGCGGCCGACAAGCGCTTCCCCTACAACCCGCCGCAGACCAAGGAGGCGTACTACTACCGCCACCTGTTCGAACAGTTCTTCCCCAGCCGTGCGGCGGCGGAGACCGTGCCGGGCGGCAAGTCGATCGCCTGTTCTTCGCCGGCGGCGATCGCCTGGGATGCCAGCTTCGCCAACATGGCCGACCCGTCCGGCCGTGCGGTCGCCGGCGTCCACGATCAGGCGCTGGCAGGCTGAGTGCTGATCCATGGCCCGCAGTGATGCGGGCCATTTTGCTGCAGCTGCCATCGCTGTGTGGCGTGCAGCCGCCCGTACATCCAGTCAACAGCGGAACCGATGCGAGAAGACCTTTTTCGCCGATGCACGTTATCCGGCTGCGGCCTGGGTGCAGGTCGAGCGCCTGTACGGTGCCGGGCATCTGCTTGAAGTGAAGTGAAGTGGACGGTACGCCTGCGCCAACGCATGTCCTGTGCCGGCTCAGCGTGGGCGCAAGGTGAGGGTGTGAAGGGGTGGGCCGGGCAGGAAGGGGCGGGCGTTGCCCTGTACCCAGTCCTCATGGCCAGCGCCCCAGAACGGCGAGAGCGGATGACCGCTCTGACCACCGGGCATGTGCACGATGCCATCGGCCTCATGGCCGGGGGAGACCACCATCCGCTGCGAAGCGCCGAACTTCGGGCCCTGCACGCGTGGCAGGTTGTCATCGCCGGGCAACGGCTGCGGCTCCATGCACAGCCAGCGGTGGGACAGCGCGGGCAGGGCGCGTGAAAGCGGATGGCAGATCGCGCTGGTGTTGCGCTCGCCCCAGGTGCGCCCGGCAAGATCGGCCCCTTGTGCAGCCAGGTCGGCCTCCAGTCTGTGCACGCTGTCAGCCAGCAGTTCGTTCCAATTGCTGTAAGGAGGTGGCAGCAGGTGGTCGGGGCGCTGTTCCAGCATTGGCCAGACCACCCCCTCAAGCTGGGCAAGTTTCGGGGTGATGAAACGCTCACCCAGCTGGCTCCTGGCCGGCGCCAGCAGCGCGTCTTCGAGGGTGTCTAGGGTGATGCCACGGAAGCCCCGGGCCATCCGGTAGCTCACCGAATCGACACTGGCATGGCCGTCCCAGTTCCGGCTGGCGGCCTCGATCCGCTGCAGCGCCGGGTCGTCACTGTGTTCGACCGTCTGTCGCAGCAGCTTCCACCAGCGTTCCATCAGCACTGCACGATCATCGAGCTGGATGTCGAGCAGGTCGGTTTCACGGAACCGGTCACGGGCGAACAGTTGTTCGCGGATCTGCCGGGCGCGTGCCCCCAGGTCATAGCCGCCATCGCCGGCAAGATCCAGGGCGGTGCCGTCCAGCACGCGGGTGTTGGCGGTCCACAGGCGATGGTCGGAAGGGTCGACCAGTGCCGGCGCCTGGTCGCTGCGAACCGGCCAGGGGCGGCAGGTGGTGTCTTTTCCCCGCAGATCGTTGATGCCGGTGGTGTGGCACGCACCGTCGCGATCCGGACGTGCGCCGATCAGGCGCCAGGCGATGCGGCCGTGGCTGTCGGCAAGCAAAAGGTTCTGTGCAGGGATGCCGGAGCGGTCGGCCACCGCCAGCGCGGCATCGAGATCGGAGGCGCGTGCCATTCCGGCAAAATCCAGCCGCACCGCTCCCGGCAGCTGTGCCACCCAGCGCAGGGCCAGCAGGCTGCCATCGGCATCCTCGTGCAACACCGGGCCCCAGTCGCTTTCGCGCACGATGAAGGGCTCGGCCGGACCGCCCGCCACGGCGATCATCTCCCGCTGCTCGCGCAGCGGTGCGCTGGCCGGCAACCGCGCCCAGTCGGCGGTATCGATGTAGCTGTTGGTGAAGCCCCAGGCGACGCGGGTATTGCTGCCGACGATCACGGCGGGCAGGCCGGGCAGGGTGAAACCGCTGACATCGACCTTGCCGCCGGGTGCGGCCGGATCGGCATAGCGCAGCCGTGCGCGGAACCAGATGTTGGGTGCGCGCAGGCCCAGGTGCATGTCGTCGGCGAGGATTGCGCGGCCATCGGCGGTGAGTGCGCCGGCAACGGCGAAATTGTTGCTGCCGGGGAAGTGTTCCTGCGTCGCGGCGGGTGTGCCGCGGCCATCTTGCTGCAGGGCGGTGGGCGTCTGCATCAGGCTGCTGTCTGGCAGATTGCGCAGGTCCACGGCATCGGCCTCCGGCAAGAGCGCATCGCCCCGTGCCGGGCCGAACAGGGGAGCATCCCAGTCGCTGCCGTCATGGCTGAGCAGGGCGTACAGCGCAGGCGGGGTGACTTCGCGCAGGCGGGCCAAGGCCAGCTCGCGGGTGTTGGCCGGGTCCTGCAGGTCGGTATACATCGCCAGCCCGGTCAGTATCGAATCCTCTACTTCCCACGGACGGGGTGTCTGGCGCAGCAGCAGGTAGGGCCAGGGCCGTACTTTCAGCGCGGCCAGGCCGGCATTGACGCCGTCGCGATAGGCTTCGATCAGTGCGCGTTTGTCGCCCAGTGCGGTGCCAAGGCTGTCGCGGGTGCGGGCACGCAGGCGGTGGACACGCAGGTGGCGGTCCATTGGCAGCGCGTCGGGGCCAAACAGTTCGGCCAGCTCGCCGGCAGCGGAGCGCCGCATCAGGTCCATTTCGAAGAAGCGCTCCTGTGCATGCACATAGCCCAGGGCACGGGCCATGTCGGCTTCACTGGAGGCCGTGACCGTGACCACCCCCAGCGCGTCGCGCTCGATGGAGGCCGCAGCGGCAAGGCCGGGGAGAAGGGGCTCCCCCTCCAGTTGCGGCAGACTGCCACGCAGCAACAGCCACAGGCTCAGCAACGCCAGCAGCAACAAGCCAAGAACGATCCCCAGTGAACGCAGCAGCCAACGCAGCACAGGCCTACCCCCGGTAGCGGTTCTGTGGCGATTGTAGACAGCTTGTCCGGCCCGAAGCGGGCGGGACGCGATTGAAAGTGATTCCGATTAGATCATCGGCCTGCCGGATCGGGCACTCTATGCACTGTCCTAACCATCAGGAGCCCCCCATGCAAGGTAACCCCGACGTCATCGAATGCCTGAAAGAGCTGCTGCGCGGCGAGCTGGCTGCGCGCGACCAGTATTTCATCCATTCCCGCCGCTACGAGGATCAGGGACTGATGGCGTTGTACGAACGCATCGGCCACGAAATGGAAGAGGAAACCCAACACGCCGACGCGCTGCTGCGCCGGATCCTGTTCCTGGGCGGCGATCCGGACATGCGCCCGCATGCGTTCGAGCCGGGCGTGACCGTGGTGGAAATGCTGGAAAAAGACCTGCAGGTCGAGTACCAGGTGCGTGCCAATCTCGCCGCCGGCGTGAAGCTGTGTGAAACGCACGGCGACTATGTCAGCCGCGACATCCTCATCGCGCAGCTGCGTGATACCGAGGAAGACCATGCCTGGTGGCTGGAGCAGCAACTGGGCCTGATCAAGCGCATCGGCCTGGAGCTGTACCAGACCAGCAAGATCGACGCCAAGGGTGCGTCGGCGCACTGATGCCGGCAGCAGCGGTGACAAAGGCCGGGATCGCCGGCCTTTGTCGTTTCCGGACGTAAGGTTTTCAGCTTTCGACCCGGCGCATGCGGTAGACCGCCGTGGACAATGCGCTCACTCCTTCGGCGCGGAAACCCGGTTCCTGCGCGAGGATGTCGCGGCGCTCGACCGGCTCCACCTGCCAGGCGGGAGCAAATAGAATCACCTCCGCCTGTTCCACCGAAAACGGCGGCCCGGCCTTTTCTTCCTGCGGGTATTCAAGGGTGATCAGCAGACCACGACAGCCGGCGGGCAGCCGTTGGTACACGGTGTCGCGGTAGCGCTGGCGCAGCTCCGGCGGCAGTGCGATCAGGGCGGCCCGGTCGTAGATGCCGGCGATGTCGGCCAGCAGGGTATCGTCAAGGGCGAAGGCGTCACCGCAGATGATCTCGATCGGCCCGGCCTGGTAGTGCTCGCCGAGCGGACTGCTGTGGTGTTGCGGCTGTATTCCCGCCTCCTCGAAGAACTGTGCCACCGCCAGCGGCGACAGCTCGACGCCAAGCACGCGGTGACCCTGCGCCGCCAGCCAGTGCATGTCCAGCGTCTTGCCGCACAACGGCACCAGCACGCGGCTGCCGCGGGGCAGCTGGAGATCCTGCCAGTGTTTTTGCAGCAACGGCATCACCTCCTCGCGATGAAAGCCGATCTGGCCATCGTGCCAGCGCTGGAGCCAGAAGTCGGGATGCATGGCGTCTCTCCGTGGGTGATTGCCATTGATTGTAGGGTGCTGTTGGCCCCCCTCTGACCTGTCCCGTTGCCGACATTCTTTGCGGCTGCCTGGCTTTCCGCTCCAGGGCCGTGCGCCGGTGTTTGCGGATGAAAGGCCCTGCCACTTCATCAGCGTTCCGCACGGGCATGAAATTGCTGCAGGCGCACTTTCCAAGTACGGACAATTGCGGTGTGATGAGCGCGTATCCGCTGTCACGTCCCACCTTTTCCGGAACGCGTCGCCATGGTGAACCCCCGATGTCTGCTTGATGCGGCATGGCCTGTGCAGGCCGGGGGATATTGCGCGTTCCATCCGTTCGTGGGGCGTTTCCTGATGGCGTGACTCGCTGTCGATGCACCGCTGGCTTGGATCGCATCGCACTGTTCCAAACCCTTCCGTCACCTTGCCGCTTCCGTGGAGCTTGTCTGCATGTTTGCCTGTGTACCCGATCCCATTCCCGCCCGGATGAAGGGCTTGAACCGTGCCGAGATCTGCGATGTCAATTTCATCGAGTTCGTCAATGGATTGGGGCCGGGCCCCGGGCATGCCCCCCAGGATGCGGCACCGGTGTTGCCGGGCAGTGCATTGGATGCGCAGGGGTTCGGCGAGCTGTTCGAGTCGCAGCTGATCAGCCGTCACCTGGACCTGATGGCACGGGTGCTGCGCGTGCAGAACAAGGTCTTCTACACGATCGGCTCGTCCGGGCATGAAGGCAATGCGATGGTGGCGCGTGCGACGCGGCATACCGATCCGGCGTTCCTGCATTACCGTTCCGGCGGCTTCATGGCCGAGCGCTTCCGCAAGCTGCCGGGCATGGATCCGGTAATGGATTCGGCGCTGTCCTTTGCCGCCAGCATGGAGGACCCGGCCAGCGGCGGCCGTCACAAAGTGTGGGGCAGCAAGCCGCTGTGGGTATTACCACAGACCTCGACCATCGCCTCGCACCTGCCCAAGGCGCTGGGCACGGCGATGGCGATCGAGGCCGGCAAGCGCCTCGGCCTTGGCCTGCCGGTTCCCGATGACAGCATCACCATCTGCTCCTTCGGCGACGCCTCGGCCAACCACGCCACCGCGCAGACCGCGTTCAACGCCGCGGCGTGGAGCAGCTTCCAGAAGCTGCCGGCGCCGGTGTTGTTCGTGTGCGAGGACAATGGCATCGGCATTTCGGTGAAGACGCCGGAAGGCTGGATCGCCGAAAGCTTCCGCCATCGTCCCGGCCTGGACTACTTCCAGGCCGATGGACTGGATCTGGCCGGCGGTTATGCCGAGGTGCAGCGGGCGGTGGAGCATTGCCGCACCACCCGGCGGCCCACCTTCCTGCACCTGCGCACCACCCGCATCATGGGGCACGCCGGCACCGACTTCGAAATCGAATGGCGCGCGCTGGAAGAACTGTGCGCGGTGGAGGCGGGGGATCCGCTGCTGCGTTCGGCACAGATCGCGGTCGAATCGGGGCTGATGGACAAGGACGAAGTGCTGGCGCTGTACGAACAGACCCGCAAGCGCTGTTTTGCCGCCGCGGAAGCGGCCGACCAGCGCCCGCGCCTGACCGCGCTGGCCGATGTCATCGCCCCGCTGGCGCCCTATACCCCGGAAAAAGTGCAGGCCGAAGCCACGCGCGCCGACTTCGGCGAGCGACGGCTGCAGGTATTCGGTGCCGAGTCCAGCCTGCCGGAGAACCAGCCGGCCAGGCACCTGGCCATCCAGATCAACCAGGCGCTGCACGACCTGTTCGCCAAGTACCCGGAAACCCTGCTGTTCGGCGAGGACGTGGCACAGAAGGGGGGCGTCTATACAGTTACAAAGGGCCTGCAGAAGGCATTTGGCCCGCGCCGGGTGTTCAACACCCTGCTGGACGAAACCATGATCCTGGGCATGGCGCAGGGCTTTGCCAACATGGGCCTGTTGCCGGTGCCGGAAATCCAGTACCTGGCCTATCTGCACAACGCCATCGACCAGGTGCGCGGCGAAGCCTGTTCGCTGCAGTTCTTCTCCAACGACCAGTACCGCAACCCGATGCTGATCCGCATGGCGGGTCTGGGCTACCAGAAGGGCTTCGGCGGCCACTTCCACAACGACAACTCGATTACCGCGCTGCGCGATATTCCCGGGCTGGTGGTGGGTTGTCCGTCGCGCGGCGACGACGCGGCGGCGATGCTGCGCACGCTGGCGGCGCTGGCCAAGGTGGATGGGCGGGTGTGCATCTTCCTGGAGCCGATCGCGCTGTACATGACCAAGGACCTGTACGAGCCGGGTGACGGACAGTGGCTGTTCCAGTATCCGGTACCAGAACAGGCGCTCACGCTGGGCGAGGGCCGCGTGTACGGTGAGGGCCACGATGATCTGGTGATCTTCACCTACGGCAACGGCGTGCCGATGGCGCTGCGGGCCGCACGGGCCATCGAGCAGGCGCAGGGCTGGAAGGTGCGGGTGCTCGACCTGCGCTGGCTGGTGCCGCTCAATGCCGACTGGATCGCCGCCCAGGCCAAGGGCGCCAGACGCATCATCGTGCTGGACGAAGGCCGCCACAGCGCCGGTGTCGGCGAGGGCGTGGTGACCGCGCTGGTCGAGACCGGCCTGGGCGATGTTCCACTGCGTCGGGTAACCGGCGTCGACACCTATACCCCACTGGCCGGCGCGGCGTTACTGGTGCTGCCGGGTGATGAGGATGTGGTGGCCGCGGCCGCGCAGCTGGCCTGAATCAGGAGCAGGGAAGGTCAGGGCGGGCGTCCTCTCCCGCTCGACGCCCCATGCCTGCACAGCGGGGGCGGTACCGGCTAGTCTCTATCCACTTTCCACAACGAGGTCGACATGAGCCACTACAAGATCGCTGTCTTTGTGGGCAGCCTGCGCAAGGAGTCCATCAACCGGCGTCTGGCCCATGCACTGGAGAAGCTTGCCGGCGATCAGGCCAGCTTCGACTACATCCGGATCGATGACATTCCGCTGTACAACCAGGATCACGACAGCCAGTTCCCGGCCCAGGGTACACGGATGAAGCACCAGGTGGCTGCGGCCGACGCGGTGCTGTTTGTCACCCCTGAATACAACCGCTCCATCCCCGGGGTGCTCAAGAGCGCCATCGATACCGGCTCAAGGCCGCACGGCGACAACGCCTTCCAGGGCAAGCCGGCGGCGGTGATCGGCACCTCCTTCGGCAGTGCCGGTACCGCGATGGCGCAGCAGCACCTGCGCAATGTAATGGTGGCCGTGGGGCTGGCGGCAATGCCCCGGCCGGAGGCCTTCGTGCAGTTCAAGGAAGGGATGATCGAGGCCGACGGCAGCGTGGCCAGCGAAGGCACGCAGAAATTCCTGCAGGGGTTTATGGATGCCTTCTTCGACTGGATCCGGACCCAGCAGCCGAAGTGACGGCCCGCGGTTCCTCCGTCCGCTCCGTTCAGCGGGGCGGCGTGCCAGGGCGTCCGGTTTTGCGATAATTGCCGCCCGGCATTGCAATGGTGCCGGGTGTTTTTCTGTATGGACCCCTGCCTGCGACAGGCCGGCCATCCCGCATGGGCTTGGTTTGTGGACAGGTTGTCCACAGACTTGTCCGTACCCCGATGGCCGACGCCCACCTACCATGGCCGCACGGCCTTACCGCAGGAAATACGCTTTTCATGTCCGTCCGTACTGGTTTCCGATCCGACCGCAACGAACGCTCCGAGCGCAGCGAACAGCGCATCGACTCCCTGCGTGTCCCCCCGCATTCGGTGGAAGCCGAACAGGCGGTGCTCGGCGGTCTGATGCTGGCGCCGGAGGCGTTTGACCGGGTCAACGAGGCGCTGACCGAGAAGGACTTCTACCGCCGCGACCACCAGCTGATCTACCGTGCCATCCGCGAGCTGTCCGAGCGCGACCGCCCGTTTGACGCGGTCACGCTGGGCGAATGGTTCGAGTCGCAGGGCAAGCTGGAACAGGTCGGCGATGGTGCCTATCTGATCGAACTGGCCAGCACCACGCCGTCGGCGGCCAACATCAGCGCCTACGCCGAGATCGTGCGCGACAAGGCGGTGCTGCGGCAGCTGATCCAGGTCGGTACCGACATCGTCAACGATGGCTTCCAGCCCGAGGGGCGCGACAGCTCCGAGCTGCTGGCTACCGCCGAGAAGTCGGTGTTCGCCATCGCCGAGCAGGGCGCGCGTGGTCGTACCGACTTCGTGGCCATGCCCGGAGCGCTGAAGGACGCCTTCGAGGAGCTGCGCAACCGCTTCGAGAACGGCGGTAACATCACCGGCCTGCCGACCGGCTACAACGACTTCGACGCGATGACCGCCGGCCTGCAGCCGACCGACCTGATCATCTTGGCCGCGCGTCCGGCCATGGGCAAGACCACCTTCGCGCTGAATATCGCCGAGTACGCGGCGATCAAGTCGAAGAAGGGCGTGGCGGTGTTCTCGATGGAAATGTCGGCCTCGCAGCTGGCGATGCGTTTGATCTCCTCCAACGGCCGCATCAACGCCCAGCGCCTGCGTACCGGCCAGCTCGAGGACGAGGACTGGAGCCGCGTCACCGGCGCCATCCGCATGTTGAAGGAAACCAAGATCTTCATCGACGACACCCCGGGCGTGTCGCCGGAGGTGTTGCGCTCCAAGTGCCGCCGCCTCAAGCGCGAGCATGACCTGGGCCTGATCGTCATCGACTACCTGCAGCTGATGAGCGTGCCCGGCAACAGCGAGAACCGCGCCACCGAAATCTCCGAGATCTCGCGTTCGCTCAAGGGCCTGGCCAAGGAGTTGAACGTGCCGGTGATCGCGCTGTCGCAGCTCAACCGCTCGCTGGAAACGCGTACCGACAAGCGCCCGGTGATGGCCGACCTGCGCGAATCCGGCGCTATCGAGCAGGACGCGGACATGATCGTGTTCATCTACCGCGACGACTATTACAACAAGGAAAACTCGCCGGACAAGGGCCTGGCCGAGATCATCATCGGCAAGCACCGTGGTGGCCCGACCGGTTCGTGCAAGCTGAAGTTCTTCGGCGAATACACCCGTTTCGACAACCTGTCGCACGACTCGGTGGGAGCGTTCGAGTAACACCGGGCATCCGCGGCTTCCGCGCGGCGACATCACCACCGCCGGAAGAGTCATTTATGAATGGATGCCGGTGCATGTGTAGGATCCGTCATGCCGGACCGGGTCCCGGCGTCTATGCTTTCCCGGCAACCCCACGCAGGCCGGTATGGCCATTCAAGGAGACCCAGATGACAGCTTTCAACGCTGCCCGCAATTTTTCCATCGGCCTGGTGACGGCAGCCGTTCTCTCGGCCTGTGCCACCGGTGGCTCCTATGTGCAGAGTGATCCCTACGGCAATCCCACCCAGCAGCAGAACCGTACCGGCAAGGGTGCGTTGATCGGCAGCGCGATCGGTGTGGCTGCAGGTCTGCTCAGTGGTGACAGCGCCACCGAACGTCGCCAGCACGCGATGATCGGTGCCGGTATTGGCGCCCTCAGCGGCGCTGCGGTAGGCAACTACCAGGACCGCCAGGAGCGCGTGCTGCGCGAGCGCACCGCCAACACCGGTATCGACGTGCAGCGACAGGGCGACAACATCACCCTGAACCTGCCTGATGGCATCACCTTCGACTTCAACAAGACCACGCTCAAGCCGCAGTTCTATGGCGCCCTCAACGGCGTGGCTTCTACCTTGGCCGAGTACAACCAGACGATGATCGAAGTGGTCGGCCACACCGACAGCATCGGCACCGACGCTGTGAACAACCGCATCTCCAGGGAGCGTGCCGAGGCCGTGGCCGCCTACCTCAGCGCGCAGGGCGTGCAGCGTGAGCGCATTGAAACCCTGGGGGCTGGCAAGGCCTATCCCATCGCCGACAACAACACCGAAGCCGGCCGTGCACAAAACCGCCGTGTCGAGATCCGGGTGATTCCGCTGCGCTGAGACAGATGACTCCGGCAAGAACAGACAAGGGTCGCGCAAGCGGCCCTTGTCTGTTACAGGGCGCGGGCGGGATGGAGAAGCGAGAAGATGAAAGGATTTTTGCGCCAGCGTGCCTTCAGTGGAGATGGATGGCGGTGACTGTTCAGCTGTTATGTCGTAGGATGCAACGGTCAAGCAGGCTTCCGGTCGGATTCCGGCCAGAAGCGGTTCAGCACTTGAAGAAACCGGGGGTGCATTGGTTTCGACGGGGGTTGTGAAGTCGCTTGGTGCATGCCGAGGGGGTAGCTTTCCTCGTAAATCCAGCTGCAAAACTCTAGTTGCCAACGACGACAACTACGCTCTCGCCGCTTAAGGCGTAAGCCCCGAACCCACTTGTGCCCGTGCTCGTGGATGTAGGGTCATTATCACGGAACCGGCTTTGACGGCTGCCTGTCAGTCATCGCTTAACCAAAACAGGCTGGTCCTGGGGTGCGCTTCGCACACCGTGCTGCCACAGGACGAGACCCAACGGTGAGCTAAGCATGTAGTACCGGGGATGGAGTGCCTTCGGACGGCGGTTCAATTCCGCCCACCTCCACCAAATTGAAGGGCCCGGATAATCTCCGGGCCCTTTTTCTTGCCTGAAATCCCCGCGCCATGCGGGGTCCCGACCATCCGTGCTGCGGGTGGCCATCAGCCGAAACGCCCGAAATCGGCCACTTTCTCCACCAGAGCCGTCTCTCTTCTCCGTTTGGCCTGCGGGTAGGCGTAGTTCTGTCTCCCGCAAAATCAACAACTTACGCGCGGTGGTTCATCGTCAACCAAGGCGACCGGTCACCAGTGCAACTAGACAGTTCGCGTCATTTGTACTAACATTGCGGCAATTGATCTAACAAAAGAGGTGCTGCCATGACTGCCGTCGCATCGTCGCCTTCCGCCCGCTCGGCCCGACTTGGGCTGCGCGCCACCCCCGAACAGGAGGTGGTGCTGCGCCGTGCCGCCGAGGTGGCCCACAAGTCGCTGACCGACTTCATCCTCGACAGCGCGTGTCTGGCCGCCGAGCAGACCCTGCTGGACCAACGATTGTTCATGGTCTCGGGTAGCCAGTACCAGGCCCTGATGGATCTGCTGGATCGCCCCGAACAGGCCAACGAGGGTTTGCGCGACCTGTTTGCCCGTAAGGCGCCCTGGGACACGAAGTGACGTTGCGCGCACCGGAGCCGCTGGCCGCGCAGCATCGGCTGGAAGGTTTTGATTGCGGCAAGCCCGCGTTGAATGACTGGCTGTTGCGCCACGCCCGCCAGGCGCAGGGCAGCGGGTCGGCCAAGACCTTTGTCGTTGCCGAGGACGATGGCCGCGTGGCGGGCTACTTCAGCCTGACCGTGGGACAAGTCGACACGCTGGAAGTGCCAGAGCGCATCCGCAAGGGGATGGGGCAGTACCCATTGCCAGTTGTGATTCTGGCGCGGCTCGCTGTCTCGGTAGCGGATCAGGGGCGAGGCATCGGCTTCGGTTTGCTGCAGGATGCGATTCGCCGCACGATGCTGATTGCCGAGCAGGCCGGCATCCGCGCCATGCTGACCCATCCCCTCGATGAAGAAGCGGCGAGGTTCTACACTCGGTTCGGGTTCATCGCGTCACCGCTGCGCGATCAGCAATTGCTACTGCTCTTGAAGGACGCCCGTCGCTGGGTCCGCTGAACCATGACCATCGAATCTCTGCCCACTTTCACCAAGCCAGCCCGCCAGCGCTGGGAGTCCATCCCTGCCGACATCCGCCAGCGACTGCTGTCCAACGTCTGGTGTGGCCAGTGCCGTTTTGAGACCACGATCACCAATTTCAGCGGCACCATCAAGGGTGGCGACTTGCTGCTGGTGGGCAAGTGCGCCGAATGCCACGGTGATGTGGTACGGGTGATCGAGGGCTCGTAACCCGGTCAGGCATCAAACCCCGCCACCACCTCCCGCTGTGCCACCCAGTCGGTCGGCAGCGGATTGCGCTGGAACCACAGCAGGCTCATGCACCGGGGCTGTTGGCCACCCAAGATGGCCTGGATGATGGCAGGCTGAAGCAGTATCAGCCGCAGCAGTTCGTTGACCGTCGAGTGGTGCAGGCCTTCGCGCTGGGCGATGTCGCTGCCACTGCCCACCACGCCGTCGTCGAGCAGTTGCTGCCAGTAGAAAGCCCGCGCCAGCGCCACCAGCAGGAGCTGGTCGATTTGGGTGACCACTTTGTCCGGCGCGTCGAGCTGGCCGTCCGGCCGCACCACCACCTTGCTGCCGCCTCGCTTCCTGATCTTCAGCGGGATGAAGGTGGACAGTTTCACCTGCCCGCCATCCCGGCGTTCGCGGGCGATGGCTGCGCCCAGTGGCTGCACTTTGGGCTTCATACGGTTTCCTCCATCTCCTGCAATTCCGCACCGATGGTGTCGGGCAGCAACTCTCCAGCCAGTTCCTGCCAGCCCTGATCGCGCCAGATGATTTCCAGCCCGCCGTCGGCAATCACCACGCGCTCGATCAGCAACTGCGCCAGTCGACACTGTTCGGCAGGGAACAACTGTTGCCACAGGCCCGCCAGATTTCGCATCGGCAACACCACCTCGGGCTCTGACAGGTCTGGGCGGGTTGTCCGAATCCGGTCCCACATCGACTGCACGATGTGCGGGGCTGACAGCGCTGCGACGATTTGCTGCGTGACCAATTCCTCGATGGGCACCGCCGGCAACGGTCCGTGGCTGCTGGTCCACGCCCCAAACCGACGATGCTTGACGGGTGTGTAGTACCGATATGTCTTGCCCTTCTTGACCGTGTAGCTGGGCACCAGCCGTTCGCCATCAGACGTGTACAGCAGGCCGCGCAGCAGCACCGGTTCGCTCTGGCGGTCGTTGGTTTCGCACCGCCGCTCGATACCATCGGTGGCGATCAGTGTGTGCGCGGGGTCCCACTGCGCCTGTGTCACGATGGCCTGGTGCTGGCCGGGGAAGCTTTGCCCCTTGTGGACGATCTCGCCCAGGTACATCCGGTTGTGCAGCATCTTGTAGATGGTCTGCTTGGTGAAGGGTTTGCCGCCCTTGGTGACCACGCCTTCCGCGCCGTAGGCCTTGGCCATCAGAGTGGCCGAGCGCATAGTCACGAAGTCATCGAAGATGCGGTGCACCAAGGCAGCCTCAGTTTCATTGATCACCAGCAGTCGGTCGCGCACGTCGTAGCCCAGCGGCAACGGCCCACCCATCCGCATCCCCTTGGCCTTGCTGGCGGCGATCTTGTCGCGGATGCGCTCGCCCGTCACTTCCCGCTCGAACTGCGCAAACGACAGCAGCACGTTGAGCATCAACCGGCCCATCGAGGTGGCCGAGTTGATCTGCTGGGTGACGGCGCTGAAGCTGACCCGGTGGCGGTCGAACACATCCACCATTCGCGCGAAATCCGCCAGCGAGCGGGACAGCCGGTCGATTTTGTAAACCACCACGATGTCGACCTTGCCCATCTGGATGTCCGCCATCAGGCGGCGCAGTGCGGGTCGATCCATGCTGCCGCCGGAGAAACCGCCATCGTCGTAATCATCAGATACCGCAATCCAGCCCTCGTGGCTCTGGCTTTTGATGAAGGCGTGTCCGGCTTCCTTTTGCGCGTCGATGGAGTTGAAGGACTGGTCCAGCCGTTCGTCGCTGGAAACACGGCAATACACCGCGCAACTTTGGGGCGGCACAAGCAACGGGGCGTTCATTGACCATCCCCCTTACCATCGCGCAGCCCGAAGAACTTCGGCCCATTCCAGCGCGTGCCCGTGATGTGGCGTGCCGCCGCCGACAGGCTCTTGAACACCTGCACGTTGAGTTCGTAAAGACCGTCGGGCGTGACGGTCACACGATGCTGGCGCTCATCCCATTCCCGGATCAGCGTGGTGCCGGGCATCAGCAGGGTCTGCGCGTTGCGCCCCGCAGCTGACTTGATCTTGGAATGCTTGGCACCGGCCTCGACCAGCATCTTGCGGATGTTGGTGGGCAGCGCCCCATAGGCCAGCTCCTGGATGCGGTAGGCCAGACGCGATTCGACGTAATTGCGGTTGCGGTGGCTGGGCCGCTGGGGAAAGTGCTGATCCCACAGCACCCAGAGCTCGGCCATCGGCAGGGACGGCAGTGCGGCCAATTGGGCCGAGATGCTGCCGTTGGGTGTGTCCGTCATTTCGAATTTCTCCTGTGGTTGAGACAGGTCCATAAACACGCTGTGGCGGCCAGAAGCCAAGTCAAACCGCGCTCTTTCTATCAGGTGGCAACCGGTAACCTCGGGTGGTAACCCGGTTTCAGGTTCTGTCGCTGACGGGGCAGCGCGCTCGCGCCCCTCGTATGGGTTTTTCTGAAGGAAGGACCCGTTTCACCGGCGGCGATGCCGATGCGGCGGACGCTGGAAATAGGGCTGCCAACAACGCAACAGACGACATTCGATGCGTGCTGCCCAGCAGAGCCAGCTCCACCACCAAGGCAGCTTGATTCGCACACGCCGCGGTCGGCGCACGATGGATGTCGATGGCCTGCGCGGAAGGCTGATCGATGCCTCGCCCCACGATGCTTGTGGCGCGGGCGGCAACGATCCAATGCTGTCATCGCGCGTGATGGCGGCGTAAGCTTGCAGTGGCAATAGCTGCTGTGGAACAGGCCAGCGCTCCAGCCCCTCCGGCGTGGGTGGAATGCGCGGCGACAGCGGCCCGAAGCGATCCGGCAGGCGTTGGCGGGAAGGTTGGATTTCCATGGCAGCACCCCTCACACATCCACGCGCACGACGGTCGACGGACCGTGGCCGGGGTCGAGGTGTTTCTTTGGCGGATTGTGAACAGTACTGCCCTTGGGATGTGCGGACGCGGGCGATGCGGATGCCGGAACCACGTCCGCTCTACAACCTGCCTGCGATTACGGCGGGGGATGCCGTGGTGCTGGTCGAAGGTGAAAAATGTGCCGATGCCTTGATACAACGCGGCATCGTCGCCACCACCGCCATGGGTGGCGCGGTCACGGCCCTGGACAAGACCGACTGGATGCCGCCGGCAGGCAAGACGGTCGCGGTCTGGCCCGATCACGATGAGGCAGGCGCGCGCTATGCCGTTGCTGCCATCCAGAAACTGGCGAGCATCGGAGCCTCGGTCCGCCGTGTTCGTGTACCGCAGGACAAGCCCGCGAAGTGGGATGCTGCCGATGCCGTGGCGGAAGGCTTTGATGTCGAAGCGCTGCTGCGCGCCTCCCAGCCCGTCACCGTCATTGCCACCGCTGCCCCGGCGCTGGACATCACCCGCTGGCGCGCAGCAGATCGCTTCATCGGGCAGCCCCAGCAACGCCGCTGGCTGGTCGAAGGCGTGTTCCCCCAGGCACAGGCCGCTCTGATCGCCGCTGCAGGCGGAGTCGGCAAATCGTTCCTGCTGCTGGCGCTCACGCGAGAGGTCGCAGCTTCCGACGGTGTCTGGGTCAATGTCCCCACGCTGTTTGGCGGTGCGTTGGCTGGCCACGGCGCGGCGATCTACATCACCGCCGAGGACGACGCCATCGAGGTGCACAACCGGCTCAACGCCCTCGGGCCGATTCCAGACCGGCTGTACGTGCTGCCGCTGCCCGATGCCGGTGGTGCCGTGCCGCTGTTTGCACCCGACCCCGCCACCCGGGGCCCCGCGACCACGGCGGCGTGGCTGGATCTGGAGCGGCAACTCAAGGCCATGCCCAGCCTGTGCCTGGTGGTGCTCGACCCGCTGCAGCCGCTGTGCGCACTGGATTTGAACGTGCCGGAGAACGCCCAGTTCGTCTGTTCGCGTTTGGCCGCGCTGGCGGCCAGCACGGGTGCATCGGTGATCGTGTCGCACCACTTTGCCAAGCGCGAGGCCTCCACGCCTGAGCAGGCCCGCGAGGCGATCCGAGGCACCGGCGGCTTGGTCGATGGTGTGCGGGCGGTCTACGCCCTGTGGCACCCCAAGGACGATCAGGCCAGGAAGCTCTGCGAAGCCTTGGGCGAACCGTTTGAGCGTGGCCGTGTGGTGATGGGCGGTGTGGTCAAGGCCAATGGCCGGGCCAACCTGTGCGTGACCACCTTCTTGCGCGGTGCCAGCGGTTTGCTGATCGATTGCAGCGACCGTCTGCGCCAGGTCCGGCCGGAGCCGGGTGACCTGCTGCCCGCCCTGAAAGCCACCATCGCCCGTGCCGCGCGTGATGGCCAGCCCTACACCAAGACCGGCTGCAACGGCCTGTGCGAGCGCCGCCACGAACTGCCCGAAGCCTTCCACGCCATCGGCAAGCATCGGCTCGCCGCCTGGGTGGATGCCTTGCTGGCGCAGGGTGAGCTGATCACCGCCATGGCCGAAGGCTCCAAACTGGTGAAGTGGCTCGACGTGCCCGATGGCCCGGTCGCCCGAGGGTAGGCCGTGTTCGTCACCGGCCACCTGACCCGCTCCAGCGCCGGTCGGCCTAGTGCCGAGCCCCTTGCCGAGTAATGCTTCCCACCCCCAGCAATCGTTCCCGGCTTCCCGCTTTCCCACCGGGAACACTCCGGGGTGGGAACGAATAAACACCCGCAAAACCAAGGAATTAAATCGTTCCCGAGGCAAATCGTTCCCAGCGGAGCCGGGAAGGATTGAAACACAATGAAATCAACACGTTACCGGCTTCCCGGTGTTCCTCTCTAAGGAAAGGGTGAGCATTGGGAATGCTCACCTCGCTCGCGTGGATGGGCTCACGTTTCGTGACCCCATCTTCCCGCCCCAGGCGAAAGGGGTCCTTCCTGGCGATATTCCAATACGGGGGGCGACAGCGCAGCATTTCGCCACCGTCCGACCAGAAAATTAGGTTTGCAGTGTTTGCGGTTCGCACCCGGCGGTGTGGGCCAGCGGGCCGAATGCCCCGTCAGCGCGGGCGTGCGCGGGATGACGGCAACGCAGAAGGTCTGAGCCCGGGTGCGTACCCGGTTTGCAGGTTTGCACCCGGCCGCGCGGAAAATGGCCAGGGACGAATACTCAATGCCGGTGCGGGGTTGCGGCTGATTCGCCGCCTGGATTGCAGAAATCGGCCCACGAGCGGTTTGCACACCGTCTGACGGATCGGACACAGGTTGTCGTAACTCCCTGTGAGGCGCGCACGCACGCGCACGCGTAGGAGTTATGACGTAGTCCGTCCGATCCGTCAGACGCGCGGGGGTACCAGCAAGGGAGGGCCTCCAGAAACTGGACACCCTTGGCGAACAATCACACCACCCGATACACTCGCTCGCCGCTGTCGTTGTGCGCCAGCACCACCTTCAGGCCCAGCTTCTTGCGCAGCATCCGGGAAATTGCCCCGCGCACGGTGTGCGGCTGCCAGCCGGTGGCAAGCATCAGTTGGAGACTGGTCGCGCCTTGCGGGCGGCGCAGCTGCGTGTGCTCGATTTAACCCGCGCAGATGTTCGGCAGGCGGTTTTGGGGGCATCGAGTACGAAAAGCTTGTTCGAAGGCCTGATGGATGCTGAATATGCATAACAACGCAGCAGGGTTGGACAAATGACCACGAAAAAGCTGCCGCAGGCATCCTCAAAGCGCGCGGTGTCCATCGCCCGCTCTTCGGCGGCCGAGTACCTGACCTTTGTCGCCGCCAGCGGCCAGGGGGGCGTCGAGGCTGTCTATGCAGACGAGAGCATCTGGGTCACGCAGAAGATGATGGGCACCCTCTACGACGTAGAAACCCAGACCATCAACTACCACCTGAAAAAGGTGTTTAGCGACAGTGAGTTGGAGGAAGCTTCAGTTATTCGAAAATTTCGAATAACTGCCGCTGACGGCAAGACCTACGACACCCAGCACTACAGCCTGCCCGCCATCATCGCGGTGGGCTACAAGGTCAACTCTGAGCGTGCGGTGCAGTTCCGCAAGTGGGCCACGGGCATCATCGAGCAATTCACCATCAAGGCCTACGTGATGGACGATGAGCGCATCAAAGCCGGTGGCTCCGTCCTCACCGACCAGTACTTCGAAGAGCAACTGCAGCGTGTCCGCGAGATCCGTATCTCGGAACGCAAGTTCTACCAGAAGATCACGGACATCTACGCCACGGCCATTGACTACGATGTGACGGCGCAGGCCACAAAGCGTTTCTTCGCCACCGTGCAGAACAAACTGCATTGGGCCATCCACGGGCAGACAGCGGCCGAGGTGGTCTACCACCGCGCCGATGCCGACCAGCCCAACATGGGGTTGAGCACATGGAAGGATGCGCCGCAATGCAAGATCCAGAAGTTCGATGTCGTGGTCGCCAAGAATTACCTGACCGAGCCCGAAATGGCGCAACTCTCCCGCTTGGTCAACGCCTATCTGGATGTGGCCGAGGACATGGCGCAACGCAAGATCCCGATGACCATGCAGGATTGGGAAAGCCGTCTGAACCGTTTTATCGAGGCTACCGATCGCGAGGTCCTCCAGGATGCTGGCAAGGTGACGGCGGAAATCGCCAAGGCACACGCTGAAAGCGAATTCGAGAAATACCGCATCGTGCAGGACCGGCTGTTTGAAAGTGATTTCGACCGGCTGCTGAAACAGGTTGAGGCTGGCAAGGCCCCGGCCAGCGACGAGGAATAAGCAGATGGCCACGAAGAAATGCGCGCCCACCTGGAGCGACGTTAAAACCAAGCTGCTTGATGTCGATCGCGCCGGTCTGCTGGGTTTGGTGCAAGACCTGTACGCCGCCAGTAAAGACAACCAGGCATTCCTGCACGCCCGCTTCGGACTCGGCGAAGATGTGCTCAAGCCCTACAAGACCGCCATCGACCGCTGGCTCTGGCCCGACGTGTTCAAGAACCAGGATACCTCGGTAGCCAAGGCGAAAAAGGCTATTTCGGATTACAAGAAAGCTGTCGGGCAACCCGACGGACTTGCGGAACTGATGGTGTTTTACTGTGAGCGTGCAGCCGGGTTCAGCAACGACATTGGCCTGCAGGACGAGGGGTACTTCGACGCACTGGTGCGAATGTTCGAACAGGCCTTGAAGGCGATTGCCGCATTACCCGATGCGGCGCGATCCACGCTCTGGGGACGTTTGTGCGTGGTTCGAAACATCAGCCACAACTTTGGTTACGGCGTAGGTGACGATATGGATGAGTTGCTTTCCGAGTACGGGGTCGATGACTGAGCGGACCGATCTCTCAACTTTGCAGGCCGAAAACGCCCGCCTGATCGCGCTTCTTGAATCCCACGGCATTGAGTGGCGTGCGCCGCAATCAGCTATCGTCGTGGCGAGGGAGCCGGAACCGTCCCGGCTTTCCACTGCCGAAAAGGTGGCGCTGTTCCGCCGTCTGTTTCGAGGCCGCACCGATGTCTATCCAGTTCGATGGGAAG
This sequence comes from Stenotrophomonas sp. JC08, assembly GCF_052180205.1. NCBI lineage: Bacteria > Pseudomonadati > Pseudomonadota > Gammaproteobacteria > Lysobacterales > Lysobacteraceae > Stenotrophomonas > Stenotrophomonas sp. JC08. The sequence continues at coordinate 1,504,140 of NZ_CP197473.1, forward strand.
GCAAGACCTCAGGCAAGTCGGGCTACGCACCAGCCTGCGCCAATGAGTGGCGCGCCGGTATCTGCGAAAAACCGCGCATCAAATGCGGCGATTGCAGCAATCGCCTGCTGATCCCACTGTCCGATGCGGTGATCTACGACCATCTGGCCGGGCAGCACACAGTAGGCGTCTATCCGCTGCTGGAGGATGACACCTGCTATTTTTTGGCTGTCGACTTCGACGAGGCCGACTGGCGCGACGACGCGCTAGCGTTCATGCAGTCCTGCGAAGAGCTGGGTGTTCCGGCTGCGCTGGAAATCTCGCGGTCCGGCAATGGCGCGCATGCATGGGTGTTTTTCGCCAGCCGGGTTTCAGCGCGTGATGCCCGCCGCTTCGGCACGGCGATCATCAGTCATACCTGTTCGCGCACCAGGCAACTGAAGCTGGAGTCCTACGACAGGCTGTTCCCAAACCAAGACACGATGCCCAAAGGCGGCTTCGGCAACCTGATCGCCTTGCCGCTGCAGAAGTGGGCTCGCGAAAGTGGCTGCAGCGTCTTCGTTGATGCCGATCTGCGACCGTACCCTGATCAATGGGCGTTCCTCGCGTCCATCCAGCCGATGGCCGCGCACGATATCGAGCCGACCATCCTCCGGGCCACGGGTGGCGTCCATCCGCTGGACGTCACCTTCATCGACGACGAGGACCTGGCCACGCCCTGGAAGCGCGAGAACACATCGGCCAAGAAACTGGCCGGTCCGATGCCGAAGTCACTGACCGTCACGCTGGCCAATCTGATCTATTTCGAGAAGGCCGAGTTGCCGCAGGCTCTGGCCAACCGGCTGATCCGGCTGGCGGCGTTCCAGAACCCTGAGTTCTACAAGGCCCAGGCCATGCGGATGTCGGTGTGGGATAAGCCGCGCGTCATTGGATGCGCCGAGAGCTATCCCCAGCACATCGCCCTGCCGCGCGGTTGCCTGGATGCCGCGCTGTCCTTGCTGCGAGAGAACGGCATTGTCTGTGACCTGCGAGACGAACGCTTCGGCGGCCAGCCGCTGGACGTGTCTTTCGTCGGCAGTCTGCGCCTCGATCAGGAAGCCGCTGTTGCAGGACTGCTCACCCACGATGCTGGCGTGCTCTGCGCGCCAACTGCCTTTGGCAAGACGGTCACCGCGGCCGCGATGATCGCCCGCCGGGGCGTCAACACCCTGGTGCTGGTGCATCGCACGGAGTTGCTCAAGCAATGGCAGGAGCGCCTGCAAGCCTTTCTAGGGGTCGCCAAGGGCGTGGTCGGCACCATCGGCGGCGGCAAGGCCAAACCGACTGGAAAGATCGACATCGCCGTGATGCAGTCCCTGTCCCGCCAGGGTGAGGTGAACCCGCTGGTCGAGGACTATGGGCAGGTGATCGTCGACGAGTGCCACCACGTCGGCGCAGTCTCCTTCGACGCGATCCTCAAGCGGACCAAGGCGAAATACGTGCTGGGCCTGACGGCGACACCGATTCGCCGCGACGGGCAGCAGCCAATCATCTTCATGCAGTGCGGGCCGATCCGATACACGGCCGCCAAGCCAGCCGGGGCACCGCGCGATCTGGAAGTGCTGCCTCGTTCACGCTTCGGCCGGATCGACGTGCCGACCGATGCTGGCATTCAGGACCTCTTCCGGTGCCTCGCCAACGATTCGGCCAGAACAGCTGCCATTGCCGCCGAGGTGCGCGATGCCGTCGCGCAGGGACGCAAGGTGCTGGTCCTGACAGAACGCACAGAACACCTCGATGCCATCAAGACGGAACTCGACAGCCTGCAACCGGCCCCGTTCGTCTTGCACGGAAGAATGTCCAGGAAGCAACGAGCGACGCTGATCGCGGACCTGGATGCACTACCGCCCGACGCGCCGCGCGTCCTTTTGTCCACCGGCAAGCTGGTTGGCGAGGGATTCGATCACCCGCCGCTCGACACCCTGGTCCTCGCGATGCCGGTGTCTTGGAAGGGCACGTTGCAGCAGTACGCCGGGCGCCTGCATCGCGAGCACGCCAGCAAGACTGACGTGCGGATCATCGACTTCGTCGACACCGGCCATCCGGCGCTGCTGCGGATGTGGGACAAGCGGCAGCGTGGCTACCGGGTGATGGGGTACAGGGTGGGTTCTGATGTGCCTGCGGAATGAAGACGAACTCTCCCGGGCCTGAGGCCACCTCCACACCTTTCCATCGGACTACAAAAGGACTATATTCAGTCTTGCCCAAGTCCGGAGCACCGCCATGCGCTACTCATCACAAGTCAAGCCCATCAGCTATCTCAAAGCCAACGCTGCCGAGGTTTTGACGCACCTCGCGGAGCAGCGTGAACCTATGGTTATCACCCAAAACGGTGAGGCCAAGGCTGTCCTGCAGGACGTCGCCTCGTTCGAGGAGACGCAAGAAACACTGGCCTTGCTAAAAATCCTTGCGCTGGGCAATCAGGATGTGGCCGCTGGTAAGGTCAAACCCGTGGCCGACGTCGTTGCCCGCCTCCGCGCCAAGCGAGCCTCAGTCTGATGACAGGTACGTCTGCCAAGTTCGAAGTCCTGCTCACCGAGGGTGCGGAGCAGGACCTGGAGGCCATCCACGACTACATCTCCGAATTCGACTTTGTGGCCAACGCCAACTATGTGTTGGATAAGTTGATGGACATTGTGGAGAGTCTGTCTAAACTCCCGGAGCGCGGTAGCTATCCGAAGGAACTTGTCGGCCTTGGGATCAAAGAATACCGCCAGACCTTCTTCATGCCGTATCGCGTGATCTACCGTGTCACAGGCAGCCAAGTCATCATTTACCTGATTGCTGATGGACGCCGTGACATGCAAACCGTGCTCGCTCGCCGCCTGTTGGGCGCTTGACCCGCAGCAACCCGCACAATTGCTCATAAGCTCGGGAGGGTGGTCAGCACGTGGTCAACCGTCCGCCACCAATAATGAAACCCCAACCGTTCTCGGTTGGGGTTTTTCTTGCCTGATCGCGCCCCACCCAGACCCCGCAGGAGTTCGAATCTTTCCGCACGAACCCGCAGGAACCCTAACCAGCCCTCACGGCCTGATGCCAGGGCGTTGATTTTCAACAAATCGCTCGATCGATCCGCGCTTGCGGACTGCGGACTTCCAATGGGCCGGAAATCTGGCTCGCCCTGATGTTGCCCCTGCTTGCTGACGCAGCTTGGAAGTTCTGGCTGCAATATTGCCCCCCCCCAATCGCTGTGGAAGGTAGCTCCCTAGGCAAGTGTAATCGAGGGGGGAATCGCTGCGTAGGGCCGTGTGACCCCCATCCTGCAGCGTGACCTCATTGGGTCAAGGCCGGGTTGTCATGCAGGCAGTTTGGCTGCAAGCAGTTCGACCTTCTCGATATTGGGCGGAGAACTGAGCAAGGTCGCTGCGTTTGCCATCAAGGCCGCGGCGATCTGGCCGTTCAGATGCGCCTGGCGACCTGCCTCATCGGCAAAGGCATCGAACACACCAAACGTCGAAGGGCCAAACTTCAATGCGAACCAGGCCGTGGTGCCGGACTCGGCGTTGGCGAGCGGCAGTGCGCTGGCCAGGAAGTCGGCAAGCGCAGCTTCCTGGCCGGGTTTAGCTTCGAGGCGAACAAACAGGGCGAGCTTGGTCATGCTGTATTCCTTTGGGTAAATGGAAAAGTGGGTAAAGGGATCAACGAGACTGCAGTCTGAGTCTTCATGATAGACATCTATATTGGCAATAATGACAACATTGATATCATTGCTGCCATGAAACTCCACCTCCTTTTTTGTGATGGCGTGTTTGATCTGGGGCTTGCGGCGTTCACTGACACAGTGGGCTTAGCCAATGCGATGGCGGGCTCGCTGCCACAGGCTCCCGCGCACATAGAGCTCACGCTGGTGGGCGTGCGGCGTCGCATCCGAACCGCGCAAGGCTTGACGGTCCCCGTGGTCACTGCGCGTGGTGTGCCGGAACCAGACGTCGTGCTCGTGCCGGCGTTTGGCGACAAGATGCCTGACACGCTCTCGGCTCGACTCACACGCCCCGATGTGCCCGACGCGGTCGCGGCGCTACAGCAGTGGTGCACCGCTGGCGCGCACCTTGGTGCCGCTTGCTCCGGTAGTTTCTTGCTTGCAGAGAGTGGCCTGCTTGATGGGCATCGTGCGACGACGTCATGGTGGCTAGGGCCGATGTTTCGGCAGCGCTATCCGAACGTCACTCTGGACGAGTCACGCATGATCGTGAACTCGACACGCTTCACCACCGCGGGTGCCGCTTTGGCCCACGTCGACTTGGCCTTGCGCATCATCCGAGGGCGCAGTCCGGCGCTGGCGGCCCTGGTGGCACGCTATCTGCTGGTCGAGACACGCAGTTCGCAAGCCGAGTTCGTGATTCCCGACCACCTTGCGCATGCCGACCCGATGGTGGAGCGCTTCGAGTGCTGGGCCAGACGTCGGCTCGCGCAGGGGTTCTCGCTGGCCGAGGCGGCCAGCGCTGCGGGCACAAGCGAGCGCACCTTGGCGCGGCGGCTGCAAAGCGTTTTGGGAAAGACACCGCTGTCGTATTTCCAGGACTTGCGCGTGGAGCATGCCGTGCATCTCTTGCGCACCGGAAACGCCAGCGTCGACCAAGTCGCCGCACAGGTCGGGTACTCGGATGGGGTGACCCTGCGGGCCCTGTTGCGCCGCAAGCTGGGCCGGGGTGTCCGGGAGTTGCGACGCGGTGGATGACCAGAGGCGTTTGGTGAATGTACGGCTGGAGACCGCCGGGAAACTGACGCAGGCCAAACGGCGCATTTGGACCTGACAAAACTACTGCCCGCCACGGCGCGCAAGCTCCAGTTTGACCCCGGACAAAGTTTTGGCAATGTCGTGGTTGAGCAAATCAATACCTTGATTGAGCAACGCTGTGCACTGACGATTCGGCGGCTCACCGACCCCGCCGCCAACAATGACGCAGCCGCCGAGCCCACCGTTTGAACTACCGTGCGGATACGGGTTCAATCCAGGGTTTGGGAATTGAACCGACATCCCATCGCAGACGAGTTTGATGCCCCTTTCCGGCGACCAGCATGGCTGAGAAACCTGCTTGCAGGTCTACAATCGGGCAGGCTTTAAGATCGAGTTCGCAATGGTTCGCAGCAGCCCGCTGCACTTCTATTGCGTACTTTCAATAGTCGTTTGGTGCCTGGTGCTGCCCTCCCATCCCCCGCAGGAGTTCGAATCTTTCCGCATGAACCCGCAGGAACCCTCACCAGCCCGCACGGCCTGATGCCAGGCCGTTGATTTTCAACATAACGGTCAGTTGGTCCGCGCTTGCGGACTGCGGACTTTCCGTTGGCTGGATATCTGGCTCGCTCAGATGGCCGGCGGTGCCGCCGACGTTGCAAATCGTCGGTACTTGTCGATATCTACCGACGAATCGGAACATTTCTCAGCTGACACTGACCTGGGCCACCACGGTCTTGGTCGAGGTCGCCAGGCACGACTCCTCGTAGGCCTCAATGTCGGCCTGCCGGTAGAGCACGCGCTCGCAGAGCTTCGGGAACTTGGGGCCAATCCCGGCGCTGCGCCAGCGTTCCAGGGTGGCTTCGCTGGTGCACCAACGCGCGGCCAGTTGTTTTTGGTTGAGGTGAGCGAATCCCATCTTGGTCTCCGTCCGAACGAGTTGGCAGGAGTCCATGAAGGCGCTGTTCCGTCCGCGAGCCAAGGCAATTCCAGGAAGCGCCGCTACTCGGGCAGATCATTCAGCTCGTAGCTGGTGCTACGCCCGCCGGCATCCGATTTGCGCAGCACGCCCCGCGTCAGCAGATCGTTGATGTCGCGCAGGGCCGTGTCCGGCGAGCATTTGGCGATGGCCGCCCACTTGCTGCTGGTGAGCTTGCCCTCGAAACCATCGAGCAGCTTGTTCAGCAATTTCACCTGCCGCTCGTTCAACGGGGTCGTCGCCCAGCGCTGCCAGAATCGCGCCTTGGTCAGCACGGCATCAAGCGTGTGCTGCGCCTGATCGACGCTGCGATGAAGCGTGTCGAGGAACCACGCAAGCCACTCGGTGACATCCATCGACCGCTTCTGCGTCCTCTCCAGGATGTCGTAGTAAGCCTTGCGTTCGCGCTGGATCTGCGCCGACAAACTGTAGAAGCGCTGGGGGCTCCCATCGGCGCGCGACAGCAGCAGATCGCCAATGGCCCGGGCGATACGGCCATTGCCATCATCGAATGGGTGCAGAGTGACGAACCACAGATGCCCCAGGCCTGCCTTGAGCAGTGGCGGTTCGTTTGATGTGCCATTCAGCCAGTCGAGGAAGCGGCTGGTTTCGGTCTCGAGGCGATCGGCCGGCGGTGCTTCAAAATGCACCTGCTGGCGGCCGATGGGTCCGGACACCACCTGCATCGGGCCGGTGGCATCGTCGCGCCAGCCGCCGACGTTGATCTTGGAGAGCCCAGAATAGCCGGTAGGAAACAGTGCGGCATGCCAGCCGAACAGACGCTCACGCGACACCACTGCCTGGCAGTTGGCGGTGGCATCGAGCACCATCTCGACCACGCCTTCGACATGCCGATCGGCCGGAGCGAACGCGCCGATGTCAACACCCAACCTGCGGGCGATGGACGAGCGCACGGATTCAACGTTGAGCTGCTCGCCTTCGATCTCGCTGGTCTTGACCACGTCCTCGGTGAGCGCTGCGAGACTCGCTTGGTCACGCAAGGCCATGCCGACGTCAGCCAGACGCCCCATCAAGAGCCCTTGGGCAAGACTGACCTCAGCCATGGGCTCGGCCAGCGCCGCTAGGTCGAAGCGCCAGTTTGGCCAGTCACTGGCCTGCCAGATGTATTTGTAATCACCGCTATTCATGCGGAGATTGTGGGCCGCAATCTCCGCACGCGCAAACCAATCGCCGCACATTGTGCGGTGAATGTGGTGACCATTCGCCGCATGGCGGATCGTCTTGCCCCAGGAATGGGTGTAAATGGGTGTGTTATTGGCTGTGGCAACGGACGCTGGTTCAGCTCCCGTTTCGGGAATTGAACTGGCCACGGAAAGCAGACGAGGTTGAGGCCGTATTCCGACTACCAATCAGTCCGAAAAACCTGCTTGATCGTCCACTGCCGACGGGCGTACCGGCAGGCTTTTCGCTCCGGTTCGCACTGGTTCGCAGCAACCCGCAGCGCTTCGATTCCGTACTTTCAATAGTCGTTTGATGCGGGGCACCACCCCACCACCAATCAGAAGTGCCGCAAGGTACTTGGAAGACCAAGAACCCCTGGGAAACCAGGGGGGTTTCCTTGCCCCCCGGGCGGCGGTGTCCTTGCGCCGAAGGTGCGGGTTGCTCGCGATGGGGTGCGGTGGCGGGAACGTTCATCCGATCTTCCTCTGAATGCTGCGGGGCGGGGCGATCATGACCTTCGTCCGTGAAGCTGTCGTCCGGCCTCCGGATTGCGATACGTGTCTCCAATCACTCCTTCCTGCCGGCTTTTCACATCCTCGGGCTGGCGGTCCGGTGAAGGTGCTATGCGAGATGCAGGAAGTGGCGGGTCTGCGCTAGAATCGCGGCCAGTCAATGCAGAGCAGGTGGCCCGCGCCAAAGCGCCGGTCTAGTGTGTGACATGAGCACTACCATTGCCCAACGCTGATCTTCCGCCACAGCCCTGATCCAAGGCGCCTTTGTGGCGCTTTTTTGTTGCCCCAAATCCCCAGGGAAGCCGTCTGTGACGACGGCTTCCGGGCCCGCCCGGCGGGTCGAGACTCCAGGTGAACCTCATGATCAACATCACGCTCCCCGACGGCAGCATCCGTCAGTTTGAAAATCCGGTCAGTGTCATGGACGTGGCCCAGTCCATCGGTGCCGGCCTGGCCAAGGCCACCATTGCCGGCGTCGTGGATGGCGTGCAGGTCGATGCCAGCGACGTGATCGATCACGATGCCTCGCTGCGCATCATCACCGCCAAGGACGAGGAGGGCGTGGAAATCATCCGTCACTCCTGCGCGCACCTGGTCGGCCACGCGGTCAAGCAGCTGTACCCGGAGGCCAAGATGGTGATCGGCCCGGTGATCGCCGAGGGCTTTTACTACGACATCTACAGCGAGCGCCCGTTCACGCCGGAAGACATGGTGGCGATCGAAAAGCGCATGGCCGAGCTGATCGCGCAGGACTACGACGTGATCAAGAAGATGACGCCGCGGGCGGAGGTGGTCGAGATCTTCAAGGCGCGCGGCGAGGACTACAAGCTGCGCCTGATCGAGGACATGTCCGAAGACGTCACCGCGATGGGTATGTACCACCATCAGGAGTATGTGGACATGTGCCGCGGCCCGCACGTGCCGAATACGCGCTTTCTGAAGTCCTTCAAGCTGATGCGCATCTCCGGTGCGTACTGGCGCGGTGACGCCAAGAACGAACAGCTGCAGCGTATCTACGGCACCGCGTGGGCCGACAAGAAGCAGCTTGAGGCCTACATCAAGCGCATCGAGGAAGCCGAAATGCGCGACCACCGCCGCATCGGCAAGCAGCAGGATCTGTTCCACCTGCAGGAAGAGGCGCCGGGCCTGGTGTTCTGGCATCCGAAGGGCTGGTCGATCTGGCAGGTGGTCGAGCAGTACATGCGAAAGATTTACCGTGACAGCGGCTACGGTGAGGTGCGCTGCCCGCAGATCCTGGACGTGAGTCTGTGGAAGAAATCCGGTCACTGGGACAACTACCAGGACAACATGTTCTTCACCGAATCGGAAAAGCGGACCTACGCGGTCAAGCCGATGAACTGTCCGGGCCATGTGCAGGTGTTCAACCAGGGGCTGCACAGCTACCGCGACTTGCCGATCCGCTACGGCGAATTCGGCTCCTGCCACCGCAACGAGCCGTCCGGCGCGCTGCACGGCATCCTGCGCGTGCGCGGCTTCACCCAGGACGACGGCCATATCTTCTGTACCGAGGAGCAGGTCGAGGCCGAGGTGACCGCGTTCCACCAGCAGGCGCTGGCGGTGTACAAGGCCTTCGGTTTCGAGGACATCCAGATCAAGATCGCGCTGCGGCCGGAATCCCGTCTAGGCGATGACGCCACCTGGGACAAGGCCGAAGGCGCGCTGCGTACGGCGCTGTCGCATTGCGGTGTGGAGTGGCAGGAGCTGCCGGGCGAAGGTGCGTTCTATGGCCCGAAGATCGAGTACCACCTGAAGGACGCCATCGGCCGTACCTGGCAGCTGGGCACGATGCAGGTCGACTTCATGATGCCGGGCCGTCTGGGCGCCGAATATGTGGATGAGAACAGCCAGAAAAAGCATCCGGTCATGCTGCACCGGGCCATTGTCGGCTCTATGGAGCGCTTCATTGGCATCCTGATCGAGCACTATGCCGGTTCTTTCCCGGCCTGGCTGGCGCCGGTGCAGGTGGTGGTGGCCAATATCACCGATGCGCAGGCAGAATACGTCCGGCAGGTCCGTAAAACCCTTGCAGATCAAGGCTTCCGGGTGGACGCCGATTTGCGCAATGAAAAGATCGGCTATAAGATTCGCGAGCATACGTTGCAGCGAGTGCCGTATCTGCTGGTCGTGGGTGACCGCGAGAAGGAGAATGGGGCCGTGGCTGTACGCACACGGTCCGGTGAGGATCTCGGGTCGATGTCGATCCAAGCCTTCATCGAACGGCTGCACGCTGAATTGATGTAAGCAAAGTCCCGGCCCAGGTGGAAGGCTCCACCGGGCCGGTTTCAATCCATTCGGAGATTGCAATATCAGTACCCCTGACAACAAACAGAACCGTCGCAACCATGAAATCCGTGTGCCGCGCGTCCGCGTGATCGGCAGCGATGGAGAAATGGTTGGCGTGTTGACGCGTGACGAAGCGCTGTCGATGGCCGAGGAGGAAGGTCTGGATCTGGTCGAAATACAGCCGCAGGCCGATCCGCCTGTGTGCAAGATCATGGACTTCGGCAAGTTCAAGTTCGAGATGCAGAAGAAGGCCAACGAGGCCAAGAAGAAGACCAAGCAGGTCGAGATCAAGGAAGTGAAGTTCCGTCCGGTCACGGACGAGGGCGACTACCAGATCAAGCTGCGCAACATGCGCCGTTTCCTGGAAGATGGTGACAAGATCAAGGTCAACATCCGCTTCCGTGGTCGTGAAATGAGCCATCAGGAACTGGGTCGCGAAATGGCCAGCCGGATCGAGGCCGATCTGGGTGAGGACATCGTGATCGAGTCCCGTCCGCGCCTGGAAGGCCGGCAGATGGTCATGATGATCGCGCCCAAGAAGAAGTGATTGGCCAGGCCGGCGTGCGATCGCCGGTCGGCTCGGTGGGGTGCGGGGATTCGACCCTCCCGGATTGCGTCCGTTTCGTGTTGCGTTTCCTGCTGCTTGCGATTGCAAGCGGCTGGATCCATTGGCATAATGGGCGGCCCGGTTCGCCGGGATTGTTGTTTGCTGCATCCAGGACCTGCCTGCCTCCAGTGGGAGTGCGGGCTTTAGACAGACAAGGGCATGGACGGAAAGTGTGGCGCAGCCACCGCCCAGTCAGTGAAAAAAGACTATCAAGGACATAGCAATGCCCAAGATCAAGACCAACCGGGCAGCGGCCAAGCGTTTCCGCAAGACCGCCTCCGGCAAGTACAAGTGCGGCCACGCCAACCGTAGCCACATCCTCACGAAGAAAGCGACCAAGCGTAAGCGTAATCTGCGCCAGACGAATCACGTCCGTGCAGAAGACGCAGGCCGTCTTGATCGTATGCTTCCCTACCTCTGAGGACTGAACCATGGCACGAGTAAAGCGTGGTGTGCAGGCGCGTCGCCGCCACAAGAAAGTATTGGATCTAGCCAAGGGCTATTACAACGCCCGTCGCAAGGTCTTCCGCGTTGCCAAGCAGGCGGTCATCAAGGCACAGCAGTACGCCTACATTGGCCGTAAGCAGAAGAAGCGCAATTTCCGTTCGCTGTGGATCACCCGCATCAATGCGGCTGCCCGCATCAACGGCCTGAGCTACAGCCGTTTCATGAACGGCCTGCTGAAGGCCGGCATCACCCTGGACCGCAAGGTTCTGGCTGATATCGCCGTGCACGACGCAGCCGGTTTTGCCGCTCTGGCAGAAAAGGCCAAGGGCGCACTGGCGGCATAAGTCCTTTCTGCAGCGGTTGTCGCGTTCACGCGCAATGGCTGTGATGAGACAATGCATGGGGAAGGGCGCAAGTCCTTCCCCATTCTTTTTTGTGTTGGTTGCCGCAGCGCCTGCTCGCGCGGCAATCAGGCACTGGTGGCGACGGGGGTCGGCCCGGCGCATACCGTGTAGGCATGCCGGCCAGAGGTTTCGTCGATCCCATGAGTGACATCCAATCCTTGACCGCGCAGGCGCTGGCCGATGTGGCCGCTGCGCAGACGCCCGAAGCACTGGAAAATCTGCGGGTAGCCCTGCTGGGCAAAAGCGGCAGCATCACCGCGCAGCTCAAGCAGTTGGGGGCATTGCCGGCGGCCGAGCGCAAGGCGGCAGGTGAGGCTATCAACATCGCCCGCGATGCGGTGTCCTCGGCACTGGGTGAGCGCAAGACGCTGCTGGAAGATGCGGCACTGGATGCGCGGCTGACCGCTGAGAACATTGATGTCACCCTGCCAGGTCGCCATGGCGAGCGTGGTGGCCTGCACCCGATAACGCGCACCCTGGAGCGTATCACCGAAATCTTTAGCCGCCTGGGGTACGAACTGTCCGAAGGCCCGGAAATCGAAGACGACTGGCACAACTTCGAGGCGCTGAACTTCCCGCCGCACCATCCGGCGCGGGCGATGCACGACACCTTCTATTTTGGCGATGGCCGCCTGCTGCGTACGCATACCTCCGGTGTGCAAGTGCGCTACATGGGCGAGCACAAGCCGCCGCTACGCATGATTGCCGCCGGCAAGGTGTATCGCAGCGACAGCGACCAGACCCACTCGCCGATGTTCCATCAGGTTGAAGGCCTGCTGGTGGACGAACACTCCACCTTCGCCGATCTCAAGGGCACCTTGTCCGAGTTCGTGCGCGCCTTCTTCGAGCGCGATTTCGAGATGCGTTTCCGTCCGAGCTATTTCCCGTTCGTGGAGCCCGGGGCGGAAGTGGACATCGCCTGGCAGCAGCCAGACGGCAGCACCCGCTGGCTGGAAGTGCTGGGCTGCGGCATGGTCCACCCGAACGTGCTGAAGTCGGTCGGCATCGACCCGGAACGCTACACCGGCTTCGCCTTCGGGCTGGGCGTGGAGCGCTTCGCGATGCTGCGCTACGGCGTCAACGACCTGCGCGCCTTCTTCGAGAACGACGTCCGCTTCCTCAAGCAGTTCGCGTAAGCGGACACGGTAGACCCGGGATGCACCCGGATGCTTTTGAACGTTGATCTGCCCCGGGCGCCAAGCGCTGGGCGGTATCCAAAGGAACCAACGGGAGGCCCGCCTCCCATCAGGGTAAATACATGAAATTCTCTGAAAGCTGGCTGCGCAGCCACGTACCGACCACCGCATCGCGCGAGGAACTCAGCGCCGTACTGACTGCCATCGGTCTGGAGGTCGAGGAAGTCACAGCGCTGGGCGCGGGCCTGGACAGCGTGGTGGTGGCGCGCATCGTCGAAGCTGCCCGTCATCCGGAAGCCGACCGCCTGCAGATCTGCAAGGTCGACGCCGGCCAGGCCGAGCTGCTGCAGATCGTCTGTGGCGCACCGAACGCGCGCCCGGGACTGGTCGCGCCACTGGCCCTGGTTGGCGCGCAGATCGGCGAGCTGAAGATCAAGCCGGCCAAGCTGCGCGGTGTGGAATCCAACGGCATGCTGTGCTCGGCCAAGGAGCTGGGCTTGGACAATGACGCCTCCGGCCTGCTGGAACTGCCGGACGACGCGCCGGTCGGTACCGCGCTGGTCGACTACCTCGGCCTGCCGGATGCGAGCATCGAAATCAAGCTGACGCCGAACCGCGCTGACTGCTTCAGCGTGCGTGGCATCGCCTTTGATGTGGCGGCCGCTACCCGCAGTGAAGTGAAGCCGTTTGCGGCCCACCCCGTGCCCGCGGTCGGTACGCGCGAACTCGCCATCCAGCTGGACGCAGGCGCTGAAGCACCGCGTTACCTTGGGCGTGTGATCGAAGGCGTCAACGCCGCCGCCCGCACCCCGCTGTGGATGGCCGAACGCCTGCGCCGCAGCGGCGTGCGTCCGGTGTCGCTGCTGGTGGACATCACCCAGTACGTGATGATGGAACTCGGCCAGCCGATGCACGCCTACGACTTGGATACGCTGAAGGGGCAAATCGCGGTGCGCCGTTCGCGCGACGGTGAAACCCTCAAGCTGCTGGACGGCCGGGACGCTACGCTGGACGACAGTTTCCTCGTGGTGACAGATGCCGACCGTCCGGTCGGCCTTGCCGGCCTGATGGGCGGCTTCGATACCCGCGTCACCGATGCCACCACCCGGGTGTTCCTGGAGGCTGCGCACTTCGCCCCGGCGGCGATCATGGGCCGTGGCCGCAAGCTGGGCCTGCACACGGATGCCGGTCACCGCTTCGAGCGCGGCGTGGACCCGCAGCTGCCGCGCATCGCCATCGAGTACGCCACCCGGCTGGTGCTGGACCTGGCCGGTGGTACGCCGGCGCCGGTCACCGAAGCGGTGCGTGAGGCCGACCTGCCGGTGGCGGCCGCCATCCACCTGCGCCGCGCGCGGATCCTGCGCGTGCTGGGCATCCAGATCGAAGACGCTGAGGTCGAGCGCATCCTGCGCGCCCTCGGCATGCAGGTCGAGGCCGCCGCTGACGGCTGGACCGTCACCAGCCCGAGCAGCCGTTTCGATATCGCCATCGAAGAGGATCTGATCGAGGAACTGGCCCGCATCCACGGTTACGAGCGGATCCCGACGACCCTGCCGGGCGGTGCTGCGCGTATCGCCATGTCCAGCGAAACCCGGCTTGATGACCTGAGCGTTCGCCGCCAGCTGGTGGCGCGCGGGATGCTGGAAACGATCAATTTCGCCTTTGTCGATGCCGGGTTGCTGAAACAGTGGCATCAGGAGGAAGGGCTGGTCGCGCTGGCCAATCCGCTGTCGGCCGAACTGGCGGTGATGCGCCCGCTGCTGCTGCCGGGACTGGCGGCCACGCTGGCGCGCAATGTGGCCCGTCAGGCCGGGCGCGTCCGCCTGTTCGAGATCGGCCGGGTGTTCCAATTGCAGGCCGGTGATGGCCAGCCGGCACCGAAGGAGACGGTGCGTGTCGCTGCCGTTGTTTGTGGCGACGCAGGCCCGCTGCAGTGGGACGAAAAAGCGCGGAAGGTCGATTTCCACGACCTGAAGGGCGACCTGGAGTCGTTGGCGGCTGCCGCCGGTGCTGCGCTGGAATTCCGTGCCTCGCAGCGTCCGTACGCCCACCCGGCGCGTTCGGCCGATATCTGGCGCGACGGCCACTGCATCGGCTGGATCGGCCAGTTGCATCCGCGCCTGGCCAAGGCGATGGAGATCGATGTGGAAGTGATCGGCTTCGAGCTGGATCTGGCGCCGCTGGTGCAGCGCCGGTTGCCGCGTTCTGCCGATATCTCGCGCTTTCCGGCGGTGCGTCGTGACCTGGCCGTGGTGGTGGCTGAGCCGGTCAGCTGGGCGGCCCTTTCGGCCGCCCTCCATCAGGCCGGTGGTGAGCTGTTGCGTGAAGTGGTGCTGTTCGATCGCTATGTCGGCAAGGGGGTCGAACCCGGCTTCAAGAGCCTGGCTATGGGCTTGATTTTGCAGGACAAGTCCCGCACTCTGACGGACCGTGACGTGGATGAAGTGGTCACTGGGGTTGTCGCGGCGATCGAACGTGAACACGGTGCAAAGATTCGTAATTGAGGTGGGAGGCAGGGGCAGGCATGGCATTGACCAAGGCGGAGATGGCTGACCGGTTGTTCGACGAGGTAGGACTGAACAAACGTGAGGCTAAGGAATTTGTCGACGCGTTTTTCGATGTGCTGCGCGATGCACTGGAACAGGGACGTCAGGTGAAGCTGTCCGGCTTCGGCAATTTCGACCTGCGGCGCAAGAACCAGCGTCCGGGGCGCAACCCCAAGACCGGTGAGGAAATACCGATTTCCGCCCGTACGGTAGTCACTTTCCGGCCGGGCCAGAAGCTCAAGGAGAGGGTGGAGACTTATGCTGGATCCGGGCAGTAACCGCGAACTTCCGCCGATTCCGGCCAAGCGCTACTTCACCATCGGTGAGGTCAGTGAGCTGTGCGATGTCAAACCGCATGTGCTGCGCTACTGGGAAACCGAGTTCCCCAGCCTTGAGCCGGCCAAGCGCCGCGGCAACCGCCGCTACTACCAGCGCCATGACGTGCTGATGGTGCGGCAGATCCGCGGCCTGCTGTACGAACAGGGCTATACGATCGGTGGCGCCCGCCTGCGTCTGGAAGGCGAGGGCGCGCGTGAGGAATCATCGCTGAGCAACCAGATCATCCGCCAGGTGCGAATGGAGCTGGAAGAAGTACTGCAACTGCTGCGGCGTTGAACTATTTTTGAATCAAAGCCGGTATAATCACCGGCTAGCCGCAGGGCGAAGCAGTAATGTTCGGGGCGTAGCGCAGCCTGGTAGCGCATCTGCCTGGGGGGCAGAGGGTCGTCGGTTCGAATCCGGCCGTCCCGACCAAATACTGCAACGTGATAAAGGGCTTGCGACTTCCGTCGTGAGCCCTTTTCCGTTGTCGCCGTTGCAATTGAAGGTTGCCCTGCGACGAGACAGGTATCTGAGAGGCTGAGCTGCCAGAGTTGTGCCCGGGTGTGGGCGTGACATGTTCAACCGGCTGCCTCATACCGATGCGCACAGGTCGAAGGAAAAGCCGGACAGGATGTCGGCCATGGACTGTCGGGCCGCACTTGCCAGCGTGTCCCCGTGGTTTCGACCCTTTGCCGGTAAGTCACCGGGAGGGTTCTACCCCGACGTCGGGTGCACTGTGATGCGCACACCTCATAGATTTGAGAGACCGCAAGCCCTTTTTTGCGCGGCGCAAAAACGGTACTTGTATCCATGCCCGTGTCCGGGCAAAGGGCAGGGGTGTCGCTGCAAAGAAGCATCGACACCCCGTGCGTGTCCGGTTCCGCTTTATTTTCGGCGGACGAGCAGGCGGTAGTTGCCGCTGGTGCTGGAGTTGAAGGTGTGTGCGAGCAGGACATAGCGGCCTGCTTCCAGCTCTATCTCCAGCAGCGGGTCCAGGCTGCTGTCGCTGTCGTCCAGTTGAGCGACTTCCTGGCCATTGCGCATCAGGGTGATCACTCCGTCGACGTTGCCATCGCTGAGCATGCTGATGATGTACTTGCCCTTGCGCGGGATATCCAGCGTGTACAGGTCGCGGCTGCCCGCGCGCAGCTGGGCGTGAATTTCATGGCCGATCTTAAGCTCGGTGCGGCCGCTGCCTCCGGGTGCAGGAGCGGTGGCGTTGGCCAGCTGGAAAATACCGGCACGCTCGTTGAGCGAGCGCACGGAAACGTTGTATTCGCCCGCATCCAGCACCTGGCCCAGGCGCGAATTGACGCCGCTGCCGCCGTCGTCATCGCTCAGGGTGATGTCAGCGCCCTGCAAGGTGAGCAGGGTGTCCAGTTCGCGGCTGCTGGCATCGAGCTGTACGCGGCTGGCGGCGGGCAGGGTAAGGATGAAACTGCGGGTTTCACCGGCATTGATGAAGCCGCTGACCGTGCCATCCAGCGGTAGCGTGGAGCCATCAGCGGAAACCAGCCCTTCCGGAAAGTCGGCCTGCTCGACGCCCAGGAAGAATGCGCCGCTGGCTTCGGAGAAACCGCCGGCATTGAGGGTGTAACGGCCGGGTTGCAACGGAGCAGTCAGACGTGCATTGAGGTTGTTGCCGCCGTCGTCGTCTTCCAGGTTGAGGCCGTTGCCGGCCAGCTCCAGGCGGGCGTCGAATTCGCTGGATTGCAGATCGATCGTGTACATCCCCGGTTTGTCCACTTCCAGTGTGTAGGTCTTGCTGCTGCCCTGCAGCCAGTCGGTGATGCGGCGGCCGGCGGTCAGCGGTTTGCCGTCATAGACGACGATGGGCTCGACGGAAAGCTGGAACGGGCCGAATGCGCGTGCGTCGGCACCACTGACGGCGACCAGGTAACTCCCGTTCTTGTCGGCGCGGATGCTCAAGGTGGCCTTGCCGTTTTCATCCGATTCGGAGCGGCTGAGCAGCGAGTCGCGATGGAACACCGACAGCGCACCATTGAGCGAGCCCTGCAGCGCCAGGGTGACTGCCTGACCTGCGGACAGCGGCAGCGAGAACAGCTGGCTGCGCGTGCCATCGCTGTAGTTGATCGCGGTGGTGGAGGTGATTTCGCCGGAAACTTCGCTGGTGAGCGTCAACGGCCGGGCGGAAGGGGCAGCAACGACGGGACTGAGGCTGGTGACGATCGCCAGCGCGAGCAAGGATGCTGCAAAACGCTTCATCTGGATTTCCTTGGAATTGAAAGGCAGTGACATGCAGTTGCCGGTTGCTTCTGCAGCGGGTGCGGGAGGGCAACGGGCAGAGCGCTCACCCGCGGTTTGTGGGTGAGCGCTGGCGGTATCAGTCCGCGAAATCCGCTGCTGCCTGGGCGGCTGCTTCGGCAGCAGCGGACACGGCATCTGCGACGGAGTCTTTGCGGTTGGCGTTGGTCGGGAGGGCGGCATCGCCGCCCAGGTCGGTGGTCTCCAGCTCGAAAACACCCTGCTGGTTGCCGAACGAGGTCACTGCAACGGTGTAGCGGCCTGCGCCCAGTGGCAGGGTCAGGCGGGCATTGAGGTTGTTTCCCCCATCATCGTCTTCGGCATCCACGCCTGGCCCGGTGATATGCAGCAGCGAATCGAAGCCGTCGGCGATGGCATCGAAGCGGATGGTGCGGGCGCGGTCCAGCTCCAGTTGGAAGGTGCGACGACCACGCGAGTCGATCATCGCCTGCGTGGTCTGGCCGACGGTCAGCGCCGTGCCGTCACGGGTGACCAGGGCCTGATCGGTGGCGGTCATCGACACGCCGAGCTTGAACGCGCCGGTGCCCTGGTTCACCGACAAGGCGGTGATGGTGTATTCGCCCGGTTCGAGGAACGTGCGCACGCGGGCGTTGAACTGGCCAGCGGTGTCGTCGTCCTCGACTTCCACGTTGCGGCCGTTCAAACGCAGATAAGGGTCGAAAGCGGTGGACTCCATGGTGACCGCGTACAGGCCTGCCTTGTCGACCTTGAGCGTGTACTCCTGTTTTTCATTGTCCACCCGCCAGTCGGTGATGCTGCTGTTGGCGCCCAATGGCTTGCCGTCATACGGCACGACCTGGGCGGCCTTGAGCTTGAAAGGGCCGAAGCTGTCGGCGCTGGAACTGTTGACGGCGACCAGATAGGTGCCGTCCCTGGGGGCGCGGAACGCCAGACTGGTGGAGCCGGAGGCAGCTTCGGTTTCACCGGTGTCGTCGGAGACGGCGCGGGCGACCAGGCTCTGGCCGTCGAATACCGCCAACTGCCCGTTTAGCGAGCCGTCCAGTTCCAGTGATACCGCCTCGCCGTTCTTCAGGGTGATGCTGTAGGCCTGGTGGCGGGTGCCGTCGTTGTGATTGATGCGGCTGGAGGAGGTGATCTCGCCCGAGACCGCCTTGCCGATGTCGAGGCCCGGAGTTCTGTCGCTGTTGATGGCTGCGCCCAGCTTGTGGCAGGCGGTCAGGGCCAGCGTCAATGCGACTGCTGAGAAGATGCGGGACGGGTGGGTGTTCAAGCGGCATCCTTGATCGTAGGTGTGGGCATCCATGTCGGGTGTTCGACAGGACCGTTCAGGAATTTTAATGGTATTCGGTGCAGCTGCCGCGACAATTTCTGGCGGTTCCGGTGGCTGCAGCGCTGCGCTTGGCCGCCAATGGTAGAATTCGCGGCTTGTCTGCCTGTCTGATAGACCGACCATGATTGAATTGAATCCCATCCGCCAGCGAATCGAAGATCTGACCGATCGAGTGGTTTCGCTCAGGGGGTATCTTTGACTACGACGTCAAGAAAGAACGTCTTGAAGAAGTAACCCGCGAACTGGAAAACCCGGACATCTGGAACAACCCCGAATACGCCCAGTCGCTGGGCCGGGAGCGTTCGATGTTGGACAAGACCGTCAGTGGCATCGCCACCGTGCTGGACGGCATGACCGATGCCGCCGAACTGCTGGAGCTGGCCGAAAGCGAAAAGGACGAGGACACCGCGCTGGCGGTGGTCGCCGACCTGGACAAGCACGAGTCCCATATCGAGAAGCTGGAGTTCCAGCGGATGTTCTCCGGCGAGATGGACAGCTGCAACGCGTTCGTCGACATCCAGGCCGGTGCTGGTGGCACCGAAGCCCAGGACTGGGCGGAAATCATGCTGCGCATGTACCTGCGCTGGTGCGAATCGCGCGGCTGGAAGGCGGAGCTGCTGGAAGTGTCCGGCGGTGATGTGGCCGGTATCAAGTCGGCCACGTTCCGCGTGGAAGGCGATTTCGCCTACGGCTGGCTGAAGACCGAGACCGGCGTGCACCGCCTGGTGCGCAAGTCGCCGTTCGACTCGGACAACCGCCGCCACACCAGCTTCACCTCGGTGTTCGTGTCCCCGGAAGTGGACGACAGCATCGAAGTGAACATCAACCCGGCCGACCTGAAGACCGACGTGTACCGTTCCTCCGGCGCCGGTGGCCAGCACGTCAACAAGACCGAGTCGGCGGTGCGCATCACCCACGTCCCGACCGGCGTGGTCGTGGCCTGCCAGACCGAACGCAGCCAGCATGCCAACCGCGACCGCGCGATGAAGATGCTGGCCGCCCGCCTGTACGAGCTGGAAGTGCAGAAGCGCAACAGCGAGCGTGATGCAGTGGAAGCCACCAAGTCCGATATCGGCTGGGGCAGCCAGATCCGCAACTACGTGCTGGACCAGGCCCGCATCAAGGACCTGCGCACCGGTATCGAGCGCACCGATACGCAGAAGGTGCTGGACGGCGACCTGGACGAGTTCATCGAGGCCAGCCTCAAGTCCGGCCTGCAGGCCGGCGCCAAACGCATCGACGCGTAACCGGAACGGCCCTTGCGGGCCGTTCCCCTGTTTATACGGTGCGGTACGCACGCTGCTGCCGCACCGGGTTTCCTCCCCCCATCTGAAATCAATGCCATGACCGAACAGACCCCTGAAACGCCGCAGCCCCCCGTCGACGAGAACAGCCTCATCGCCGAGCGCCGCGCGAAACTCACGGCGCTGCGCGGGCAGGGCATCGCCTATCCGAACGATTTCCGTCGCGAGCACTTCGCCGGCACGCTGCAGGCCGAGTTCGCCGATGCTGATACCTGGACGGCCGAAGCGCTGGAGGCCTCGGGCCGCACGGTGAAGATGGCTGGCCGGCTGATGGCCAAGCGGGTGATGGGCAAGGCCAGCTTCGCCCAGATCCAGGACGAGAGCGGCCGCATCCAGCTGTTCCTGCAGGCCACCGCGCTGGGTGATGACTACGTCGCGTTCAAGGGCTGGGACGTGGGCGACATCATCGCCGTCGAGGGCGGTCTGACCCGTACCCGGACCGGCGAGCTGTCGGTCAAGGCCGCCAGCATCCGCCTGCTGACCAAGTCGCTGCGCCCGCTGCCGGACAAGTGGCATGGGCTTGCCGATGTCGAGCAGCGCTACCGCCAGCGTTATGTCGATCTGATCGTGACCCCGGAATCGCGCGAGGTGTTCATCAAGCGCTCGCGCATCATCCGAGCGATGCGTGCGTGGCTGGACAGCCGCGACTTCCTGGAAGTCGAAACGCCGATGATGCATTACATCCCCGGCGGCGCCACCGCCAAGCCGTTCACCACCCACCACAACGCGCTGGATCTGGACCTGTACCTTCGCGTGGCCCCGGAGCTGTATCTGAAACGGCTGGTGGTCGGTGGGCTGGAGCGCGTCTACGAGATCAATCGCAACTTCCGCAACGAAGGCGTCAGCACCCGCCACAACCCGGAATTCACCATGATGGAGCTGTACGAGGCCTATGCCACGTACAACGAGGTGATGGACCTGACCGAGGGTGTCATCCGCGATGTCGCGCAGAGCGTGCTGGGCACCACGCAGGTGGAATGGGACGGCGCGCAGATCGACCTGGCCCCGGCATTCCGCCGCTGGCGCATGGACGAGGCGGTGCGTCATCACAACCCGGAAATCTCGGTGGCCGACTGCACCGACCGCGAAGCGCTGCTGCGCCATTGCCAGCGCCTGAAGATCCGCGTCAAGCCGGGCTATGGCTGGGGCAAGCTGCTGCTGGAAATCTTCGAGGCCACCGTCGAGCACACCCTGATCCAGCCGACCTTCATCACCGACCATCCGGTGGAAGTCTCGCCGCTGGCCCGTGCCAGCGATACGGAGGCCGGCTATACGGACCGTTTCGAGCTGTTCATCAACGGCAAGGAAATCGCCAACGGCTTCTCCGAGTTGAACGATCCGGAAGACCAGGCGGCGCGTTTCCAGGCGCAGGTCGAGGCCAAGGAAGGGGGCGATGACGAAGCCATGCACTTTGATGCCGACTACATCCGTGCGCTGGAATACGGCATGGCGCCGACCGGCGGACTGGGCATCGGCATCGACCGGCTGGTGATGCTGCTGACCGGCCGCGCCTCGATCCGCGATGTGCTGCTGTTCCCGTACATGCGTCCGGAAAACTGAGTCGCCCGGCAGCTGCCGGGAATTGCGTTGAACCACGGCCGGCAGTATTGCCGGCCGTGTCGTTTTGGTCCGTGGTGGAATAGTCTTGCAGGGGGAGGCGAGGGCGGCTGTTGATGGCCCCCGTCAATGACCAGAGGCAGCAGGGAAGTGGCGACGGCGCAGACGTCGTGTGGCTCCCCGACAACCGCGTATTCACTGGACGAGAGAAGCCGATGGGCCTGGATATCGTTATTGTCGATGACCAGATGTCGATACGGACCATGCTCCGGCAGGTGGTCGAGGACATCTCACCCGGGTTGAGGGTGCATGACTTTGCCGATCCGCTGCGGGCGCTGGACTGGTGTGACACCCATGGGGCCGATCTGGTGCTGCTGGACTACCGCATGCCGGAGCTGGACGGCCTGGAGTTTGCCCGCAGGCTGCGCCGACAGCTGCGCCATCGGGATATTCCGATCGTCCTGATCACCGTGGTGGGGGACGAGCCCCTGCGGCAGGCGGCACTGGAAGCAGGGATCATCGACTTCCTGGTCAAGCCGGTGAAACCCCGTGAATTGAGGGCGCGCTGCAACAACCTTCTGCAGCTGCGGCAACAGACGCGCAACGTGAAACAGCGGGCGCTGTCGCTGGAGCAGCGTCTGCTGGCCAGCATGTGTGAAGTTGAAGAGCGCGAACGCGAAACCCTCTCGCGTCTGGCGCGCGCCATCGAGTATCGCGATGCCGGCACCAGCGCCCATCTGGAGCGCATGTCGCATGTCGCCGGGTTGGTCGCCGAGCAACTGGGTCTGCCCGCCGATGAGGTGCGTGCCATCGAGATGGCTGCGCCGCTGCACGACCTGGGCAAGATCGCCATTCCCGACGCGATCCTGCTAAAGACCGGCAAGCTGGACGAGGATGAAATGGCGGTGATGCGCCGCCACCCGCGTATCGGCCACGAGTTGCTCAGCGGCAGCAGCAACCGTCTGATCCAGCTGGGCGCGATCATCGCTCTGCGCCACCACGAGCGCTTCGACGGCAGCGGCTATCCCGACGGTCTGGTCGGTGAGGCTACGCCGCTGGAAGCGCGGATCGTGGCCGTGGCGGACGTGTTCGATGCGCTGATTTCGCCGCGCCCTTACAAGGAAGCGTGGACAATGGATGCCACCCTGGCCTATCTGTACATGCAACGCGGGCGACTGTTCTGCCCGCGCTGTGTCGAGGCCTTGCTGCAGGCACGTCTGCAACTGGAGGAAGTCTGCGCGCGTTACTCCGCCGCTTTCCCACGACCGGAAGCATGAGATGAACAGCCTGCCCGCTCAACTTGTGCAACGCCTGCGGCAACGTGGTGACAGCGAGCATGCCCAGGCGCTGGTCCGTATCGCCATCATCATGATGATCCTCGGCTACGTGTCGCTGCCGTCGGTGCGCAGCGGACTGGTCGACAGCGAATATCGCATCGTGCTGTCGATTGTCGTGGGTGGACTGGGACTGTCGCTGCTGCTGTTCGGCTGGTTGCTGGTGTGGCCGGCACGTTCGGATCCGCGAAGGGTGGCCGGGATGCTGGCCGATTACGGACTGATGGCCGCCGCCATGATCCATGTGGGCGAGCCGCTGGCCTGGGTCTACATCGTGGTGATGTGGGTCACCGTCGGCAACGGCCTGCGCTATGGCAACAACTATCTGTATGTGGCGGTGTTGATGGCGCTGACCAGCTTCGGTGCGACCGTCGCACTGACCGGGTATTGGCAGCAGAACCTGCGGCTGGGTCTGGGACTGTTGCTCGGGTTGGCAGCGGTGCCGTTGTACTTCTCCAGCCTGTTGCGCCAGTTGACCGGGGCCATGGCCGAAGCACGACGTGCCAGCGACACCAAGAGCCGCTTCCTGGCGAACATGAGCCACGAATTCCGCACTCCGCTCAACGGCCTGTCGGGAATGACGGAACTGCTGGCCACCACGCGGCTGGACAAGGAACAGCGTGAATGCCTGGGCACGATCCAGGCGTCGGCCCACAGTCTGCTGGCGCTGGTGGAGGAGGTGCTGGACATCTCGGCCATCGAAGCCGGAAAGCTGCGCGTGGAGGCACGCGATTTCTCGCTGGCGCAACTGGTCGAGTCCATCGGCCTGATTCTCAGGCCACAGGCGCGCAACAAGCGACTGGACTATCGGGTGTTCATCGAGTCCGGTGTGCCCGACCGCCTGCATGGCGATGACGGGCGCCTGCGGCAGATCCTGCTGAATCTGGCAGGCAATGCGGTCAAGTTCACCGAGCAGGGCAGTGTTGAAATACGGGTGTCGCTCGGTGCGGCCGCTGGCGCGGACGTATCGTGGATCCGTTTCGAGATCGTCGATACCGGCGTTGGCGTGCCGGAGGCTCTGCAGCCACGCCTGTTCGACGCTTTTGAACAGGCCGATGGATCGCTGGCACGCCGGTATGGAGGCAGTGGACTGGGGACGGCGATCGCCAAGGGCTTCACCCAGGCACTGGGGGGCAGCATCGGTTACCGGGAAAACCCGGCCGGTGGCAGCTGTTTCTGGGTAGAGCTGCCGTTTTCCGCTGCACAGCCTCCGGTTACGGAGGTCGCCCGCACGGGGGCGCCCGGCGAAACCAGAGGCACAGGCGCGGAATCCGGCAACATCATCGCCTTTACCGACCCGTTCCGCCGTCATCGCGCGCGGGTGCGCAGTCTGCAGGTGCTGGTGGCCGATGATCATGAAGCCAACCGGATGGTATTGCAGCGGCTGTTGCAGAAGGCCGGCCATCGCGTTACCTGCGTGCAGGGGGCCGAAGAGGCGCTGGATGCGATGGCCGCCGGTGAATACGAGGCCGTCATCGCGGACCTGCACATGCCGGGTTTGAGCGGGCTGGACATGTTGCGCCAGCTGCGGGTGATGCAGGCCGGTGGTGGTCCGCGAACCCCGGTGCTGATCCTCAGTGCCGATGTCACGCCTGCGGCGATCCGCCGCTGTACCGAAGCGGGCGCCTACGCGTTCATGGCCAAGCCGGTGACCGCGGAGAAACTGCTGGAGGCGATGGCCGGCATCGCCACCGGCACGGTTCCGTCGCCGGCACCGGCGGCCGCACAGCATGCAAAAAAAACCGATGACAGCGTGGTGCTTGATACCACGGTGCTTGATGAACTCTCCACGCTCGGCATGGGCGCCGGGTTCGAGCAGGAATTCATCCGGCAATGCGTGGCGGATCTGGAAACCGGCATCGACGGGCTGTCGCACGCTGCGCAGGAGATGCTCTGGGACCGGTTGCGCGAACATGCCCACGCGATCAAGGGAGTTGCCCTCAACCTGGGCTTGCTGAAAGTCGCCCGGCAAGGTGGGGAGCTGATGCAGATGAGCGATTGGCAGCTCAAGGGCGAGTGGCGGGCGCTGCACGCTGGTATCGGCGCAGCGTTGCAGGAAGGGCGGCAGGCGCTGGCAACGCGTGGCAGCGGACGCACACAGCCGCAGGATGACGCACGCGGCTGAGAGCCTGTTGATCGGCTTGCATCAACAGGCTCCCGGTGCCGTCCGTCATCGCTCCATGGCGGCTTGTGCCCGCTCGCTGCGACGGGCCTGGGCCTTGACCAGTCGATCCATGGTGCGCAGGGATTTTTCGTCGAGGGCGAGCGCCGAATCGACCCACACGCGGGTGATCTCCAGCAGTTCATCGCAGGTGATCCGGTGCGAGATGTCCCGTACGCGGTTCATTGCCAGGCAGGACTGCGGGATACGCTGTTGCTGGCGGATCAGCTCGCTTACCGCCTGCGGACCTTGACCACGCGGTACCAGGATGTCGACCACGCCCAGCGCGTGCATTTCCTCGGCGGTATGCACGCGGCCTTCCAGGATGATGCGCTCTGCCAGCTGCGGCGATACCCGCCGGCTCAGGAAGTTGTATGCGCCCATGCCGGGAAACAGTCCGAACATCGCTTCCGGAAGTCCCATGCCGGCTCCTTCTTCGGCAACGATGGTATGGCAGGCCAGCGCCATTTCCAGCCCTCCGCCCAGCGCATCTCCCTGTACCAGCGCGATGCTGCGCACATCGCCACCGAAGCCGGTATGCAGGTGGTGAACCCCTTCCACGCAACGCTGCGCATAGGCCAGCAGCCGCTCGCGGTCACCTGTGCGGATCAGCTGTCCGAACAGCTCCAGATCACCGCCGAGGTTGTAGGCACTCGCGGCCGATGCCAGCACGAAGTGTCTTAGCGGGCCGTTTCTGCGCTGTTCCGGCGAGCGGGTGATGGCGCTCATGAAATTCCATATCTCCTCCAGCATCTCGGTACGACAGCAGGGCCGAACGCCCGCTGCGGCATCGGCGTGCATGTACAGCCAGTGCGTATCGTGGGTGGCCGATGATTCGACGCGGATGGTGGAGTAGGGGCTGCTGACGTGCATCAGGTCGACGACGTTCATGGCTTCATCCTTCAGGCAGGGCCCGCTGGAGGGCATGGGCGCGGCGGGCTGGACACGCTCCACTGGCCGATCCTACACATGGCACCGGTGCCGTGAATGCGCGAAGGCCCCGTCATTGCTGACGGGGCCTTCGCGGGTTTGCCGGGTCGTGTGGCGTCAGCGCTGGACGGGTGCGTCACGCAGTTCGCGGCGCAGGATCTTGCCGACGTTGGTCTTGGGCAGTTCGTCGCGGAACTCGACGATGCGCGGGTGCTTGTAGCCGGTCAGATTGGCGCGGGCGAAGTCCTTGACCTGCTCCTCGGTGAGGTTGGGGTCCTTCTTGACGATGACCACCTTCACCGCCTCGCCGGACTTCTCGCTGGGTACACCGACCGCAGCCACTTCCAGCACGCCGGGCATCATCGCGATGACGTCCTCGACCTCGTTGGGGTACACGTTGAAACCGGACACCAGAATCATGTCCTTCTTGCGGTCGACGATATAGAAGAAGCCCTTCTCGTCCATGCGCGCCATGTCGCCGGTATGCAGCCAGCCATCGGCATCCATCGCCTGGGCGGTTTCGTCGGGACGGTGCCAGTAGCCCTTCATCACCTGCGGGCCGCGGATGCACAGTTCACCGACCTCGCCCATGGGCAGCGTCTGGCCGTCATCGTTCTTGATGCAGGCGTCGGTGGAGGGAATCGGCAGGCCGATGGAGCCGTTGTATTCCTTCAGGTCCAGCGGGTTGATGCAGGCGGCCGGCGAGGTTTCGGTCAGGCCATAGGCTTCGATCAGCGGCACGCCGGTGGTCTTCTTCCAGCGTTCGGCCACCGACCGCTGCACAGCCATGCCGCCGCCGAGGGTGACCTTGAGGCCGGAGAAATCCACCTCGTCGAAACCGGGGGTGTTGAGCAATCCGTTGAACAGCGTGTTGACGCCGGTGATGGCGGTGAAACGGTTGTTCCTGAGCTCCTTGACGAAGCCCTTCATGTCACGCGGATTGGTGATCAGATAGTTCAGCGCGCCGATCTTCATGAAGACCAGTCCGTTCGCGGTCAACGCGAAGATATGGTAGAGCGGCAGTGCGGTGATGATCACTTCCTTGCCCGGCTCCACACCCGAGCCGCTGATCCATGCCGAGGCCTGCTGCATGTTCGCCACCAGGTTGCGGTGGGTGAGCATGGCGCCCTTGGCCACGCCGGTGGTGCCGCCGGTGTACTGCAGGAAAGCGATGTCGTCATGGTCGACCTCGACCACCGGCATCGCATGGCGCTTGCCCAGTGCCAGCGCCTCCTTGAAACGGATCGCTCCTTTGAGGTGGTAGTCGGGCACCATCTTCTTCACGTACTTGAGTACGAAGTTGATGAGCGGTCCCTTGGGGAAGCCCAGCATGTCGCCCAGCCCGGTGGTGATGACCTGCCGGACCGGGGTCTCGGCGATCACCTGTTCCACGGTGGAACCGAAGTTGTCCACCACCACCAGCGCCGCGACGTCGGCATCCACCAGCTGGTGCTTGAGCTCACGGGCCGTATACAGCGGGTTGACGTTCACCACCGTCAACCCGGCACGCAGGATGCCGAAGGTGGCGATCGGGTACTGCAGGCAGTTGGGCATCATCACCGCGACGCGGTCACCCTTCTTGAGCTGCAGCTCTCCCAGCAGGTAGGAGGCGAACTGGGTGACCAGCGCGTCGGTCTCGCCGTAGGTCAGCGTTTTGCCGAAGTTGGAATAGGCGGGGCGATCGCGGAACTTGGCGACAGAAGCGTCGAATACCGCCGTGACGGAGCGGAACTCGTCAACGTCGATCTCGGCCGGTACGCCTGCCGGATAACTCTGCAGCCAGGGACGTTCCTGATTCATTTTCCCCTCCAGGAAATGGATATGGTCTAGTGGACTTGCCCGGCCTCCTACTTCAGGCCGCTGTCTGCAGCATACCGTTCAGAATGGAAAAGGCGAAGGGAGATATGGGTCGATTTGTAGTCAATTGCATTGTTTCGGGGCTGATCGTGCTCGGGTTGGCGGCTTGCGTCAGGGAGCCCCCCGAGCAGCGGCTGCGGCAGACGGTGGTGGCGATGCAGGAGGCGGTCGAGTCCGGTGATGCCGGCGACTTCATGGCATCGGTATCGCCGGATTTCGTGGGAAACAACGGGCTCGACCGCGACGGGCTGGAGCGGATGCTCAAGGCGCAGTTGCTGCTCAACAGCAAGGTCGGCCTGCAGACCGGGCCGCTGACAGTGCAGATGGGGGAGGCGCTGGATACGGCCACGGTCCGCTTCACGGTACTGATGGTCGGCGGCAGCGGCCGCTTCCTGCCCGAGCGCGGCCAGATGCAGGAGGTCGTCAGCGGCTGGCGCGACGAGAAGGGGCAATGGCGCGTCTACAGCGCCCAGTGGGAGCCTGTCGGGGCGCGCTGAGGGTCCCGGACCGCCTCTGCTTTACTGCGGCTTGGACCGGTCTAGTGCGAAGGCGATGACGTAGTCGCCAATTTCCCTGGAATACGCCGCGCCACCGGCGGAAACGACGATGTACTGCCGGCCGGTCCTTGGGGAAACATACGTCATCGGAGTGGCACTGGAGCCGACCGGCAACCGGTGCTTCCACAATTCCCTGCCGGTAGCGGCGTCGTAGGCACGCAGGTAGTAATCCTGGGTGCCGGCAAATAACACCAGGCCGCCTGCGGTGACGATATTGCCGCCATAGGTGGGCATGCCGATCGGCACCGGCAGATGCAACCTGATCCCGAGCGGGCCGAGTTGCTCGGCGGTACCGGCGGGAACCTGGCAGGCGATCTTGCGGGTGGCCAGATCCACCGCGGTCAGCGTGCCGTAGGGCGGCTGCGCGCAGGGTACGCCCTCGCGGTGGATCGGTGTGCTGGCTCTACCAGGCCGCAACAACGGCGCCGCAGTGTTTCCACTACGGCGCCGTTGCCGAACCTCATGTGCGGGACACATCCGTGTCCGCGGTAGAGCGGGACTTCCACCCCTTCATAACCTGGTCAAGCGCTCCCCTTCGCTGCCAGCTGGCGCAATACGTACTGCAGCAGGCCGCCATTGCGGAAGTATTCGACCTCCTTGGGCGTGAGCAGCAGCACTGTGGCAGTGAAGATCTTGCGGGTGCCATCGGCCCGGGTGGCGGTGACCGTTGCGGTCCTGGCCTTGCCATCTTCCAAACCGGTGATATCGAAGGTCTCGGTGCCGTCCAGCCCCAGCGACGTGGCGCTTTCGCCCTCGCGGAACTGCAGCGGCAATACGCCCATGCCGACCAGGTTGGAGCGGTGGATGCGTTCGAAGCTTTCGGCGATCACCACCTTTACCCCCAGCAGGTTGGTGCCCTTGGCCGCCCAGTCGCGCGAGGAGCCGGTGCCGTACTCCTTGCCGGCGATCACCACCAGCGGCACGCCGTCGGCCTTGTATTTCATCGCCGCGTCGTAGATGGGCATTTTTTCCGGCGGGGTGCTGCCGAAATACAGCGTGTTCCCGCCTTCCTCGCCATTGAAGAAGCGGTTCTTGATGCGGATGTTGGCGAAGGTGCCACGCACCATCACATCGTCGTTGCCGCGGCGGCTGCCGTAGCTGTTGAAGTCGGCCGGCTGCACGCCGCGCGACTGCAGGAAGCGGCCGGCCGGCGAATCGGCCTTGATGTTGCCGGCCGGGGAGATGTGGTCGGTGGTGATCGAGTCGCCGAACAGGCCCAGCACCCTTGCGCCGTGGATATCGGCAATCGTGCCGACCTGCATGGTCATGCCGTCGAAGTAGGGCGGGTTCTTGATGTAGGTGGAAGAGCCGTCCCACTCGTAGATCTCACCCTCCGGCGAGGCCATCGCGTTCCAGCGGCTGTCACCCTTGAACACGTCGGCGTAGTTCTGGGCGAACAGCTCCGGGCCGACGGTGGCGGCGATGGTGTCGCCGATCTCCTTGTTGCTGGGCCAGATGTCGCGCAGGTAGACGTCGTTGCCGTGGCGATCCTTGCCCAGCGGCTCGCGAGTGAGGTCGATGTCGACGGTGCCGGCAATGGCGTAGGCGACCACCAGCGGCGGCGAGGCCAGGTAGTTCATCTTCACCTCGGCGTGGATGCGGCCCTCGAAGTTGCGGTTGCCTGACAGAACCGAGGCCACGGCCAGGTCGTTGGCGGCGATGCCCTTGGATACCGCATCGGGCAGCGGCCCGGAGTTGCCGATACAGGTGGTGCAGCCATAACCGACCACATAGAAGCCGAGCGCCTCCAGATCGTCCATCACGCCGGCCTTCTTCAGATAGTCGGTGACCACCAGCGAACCCGGGCCGAGCGAGGTCTTCACCCACGGTGCGGCCTTCAGGCCCTTGGCTACCGCATTGCGCGCGAGCAGACCGGCACCCAGCATCACCGCCGGGTTGGAGGTGTTGGTGCAGGAGGTGATGGCGGCGATCACCACCGAGCCGTCACACAGATGGTGTTCGCCGTCGTCGAGGGTGATCTTCGATACCGGCTTGGCTGCCAGATGGGTGGCCTGCGGCTGGTCGCCGCCTTCGGCGGCCAGTTCCTGTACCGCGCAACCGGTCTTGCGGTGGGCGACGAAGCCGGTGACGTTGCTGTTGAAGTTCTGCTTCATGTCCTCCAGCAGCACGCGGTCCTGCGGGCGCTTTGGGCCGGCCAGCGACGGCTTGACCGTGGCCATGTCCAGCTCGACCACCGAGGAGTAGCTGGCTTCAGGCTGACCCGGCTCGTGCCACAGGCCCTGGGCCTTGGCGTAGGCCTCCACCAGTGCGATCTGTGCCTCGCTGCGGCCGGACAGGCGCAGGTAGCGGATGGCCTCGGCATCGACCGGGAAGATGCCGCAGGTGGCGCCGTATTCGGGCGACATGTTGCCGATGGTGGCGCGGTCGGCCAGCGGCAGGTGCTGCAGGCCGTCACCGAAGAATTCGACGAACTTCCCGACCACGCCGTGCTGGCGCAGCATCTGGGTGACGGTCAGCACCAGGTCGGTGGCGGTTGCGCCTTCGGGTAGCCGGCCGCTGAGTTTGAAGCCGACCACCTGCGGGATCAGCATCGAGGAGGGCTGGCCCAGCATCGCCGCTTCGGCCTCGATACCACCCACGCCCCAGCCGAGCACGCCGATGCCGTTGATCATGGTGGTGTGGCTGTCGGTGCCGAACACGGTGTCCGGGAAGGCCCAGGTCTGGCCGTCGATCTCGCGCTCCATCACCACGCGCGCCAGGTGCTCCAGGTTCACCTGATGGACGATGCCGGTGTTGGGCGGCACCACCTTGAAGTTGCCGAACGCGTTCTGGCCCCAGCGCAGGAAGCTGTAGCGCTCGCGGTTGCGCTCGAACTCGATCTTGCCGTTGAGATCCAGCGCATCGGGACGGCCGAACACGTCCACCTGCACCGAGTGGTCGATCACCAGTTCCGAGGGAATCTGCGGATTGATCTGCCCGGCGCGGCCGCCCAGCCTGACCACCGCATCGCGCATTGCCGCCAGGTCGACCACGCAGGGCACGCCGGTGAAATCCTGCAGCACCACGCGCGCCGGCATGAAGGCGATCTCGGTGGCCGGCTCGGCCGCGGGATTCCACCTCGCCACCGCCTCGATGTGTTCCGGGCCGACGGTATGGCCGCCATCCTCATGCCGGAGCAGGTTCTCCAGCAGGATTTTCATGGAATAGGGCAGGCGGGAAATGTCGAACTTCTGGCCGAGCCTGGGCAGGCTGCAGTAGGTGTACTGCCGGCCACCAACGTCCAGTTGGCTGCGGGTGGAGAAGGAATCGTTCATACGGCTTTGCTCCTTTTCTTACAGATGGCTGGCGGCGACCGTGGGGTGTCGCGCGTGCTTTTCGGGCCGGTCCTGGTGGGCCCGTTCCCAGTATGGACGCGGGATACGGCGGCGGCCATGGCAGCGTTCAGTCTAGGCAGCGGCTTGTTGCGCTTTTGTAACGGGGCGGCTGGCGGGGCTTCAGCGATTGCCGGCGCGGGTTTGGGTATGTCGAGCGGGGTATGTATAATTCATGCATACTTCGTTGGAGGTCCCATGGAAGCCACCGTCGCCGAACGCGGACAGATCACCCTGCCAAAGGCCGTGCGTGATGCATTGGGCCTGACCAAGGGCACGCTGCTGAAGGTCGAACTGGACGGCAGCCGCATCATCCTGCGCAAGAGCGTGGACGACGCCATCTCCCGCGCGCGCGGCAAGTTCGCGCTGGACGGTTTCGAATCGGCCGAGCAGGCCGTGCATACCGTCCGTGACGAGACCGGCGAGGCATGATCGCCGTCGACTCCCCGGTCCTGATCGAGCTGCTCAGCGACGGCCCGCGCGCCGATGCGGTGGAAGCCTGCCTGCGGCAGGCGCTGGTCGGTGGCCGGGTGGTCGTATGCGGCACCACGCTGGCCGAGATCTGTGCCTCGCTGCGCGGCGGCGCCGAGGTGCAGGAGGCGCTGGAGGAAATGGGCGTCCATTTCAACGCGCTGGAAGCCAAATCCGCGTTGCGCGCCGGCGAGATGCACCGCCGCCACCGCCAGCGCAGCGGTGACACCCGCCGCATCGACGATTTCATGGTCGGCGCCCATGCGCTGCTGCAATGCGACGGCCTGATCACCTGGAACGACACGTTTTATCGCGATTACTTCAAGGGCTTGAAGCTGATCGTGCCGCAAGCCTGAGCCCACCCATTCTCAAACCGTACCCCCGGGAGTTGTCATGTTGGAAGCCTATCGCCACCACGTAGCCGAGCGCGCCGCGCTTGGCATCCCGCCGCTGCCGCTGACTGCACAGCAGACGGCCGATGTCATCGAGCTGCTGAAGAATCCGCCGGCCGGTGAGGCCGAGTTCCTGGTCGAGCTGATCACCCACCGCGTGCCGGCCGGTGTCGACGACGCCGCCAAGGTCAAGGCTTCGTATCTGGCCGCCATCGCCTTCGGTACCGAAAAGAACGCGCTGATCAGCCGCGCGCGCGCCACCGAACTGCTGGGCACCATGCTGGGCGGTTACAACGTCGCCCCGCTGATCCAGCTACTGGACGACGCCGAAGTCGGCACCATCGCCGCGGACGGTCTGAAGAAGACCCTGCTGGTGTTCGATGCCTTTCACGACGTGCAGGAAAAGGCCAAGGCCGGCAACGCCAACGCCCAGGGCGTGATGCAGAGCTGGGCCGACGCCGAGTGGTTCACCTCCAACCCGGAAGTGCCGCAGAGCCTGACCGTTACCGTGTTCAAGGTGCCGGGCGAGACCAACACCGACGACCTGTCGCCGGCCCCGGATGCCACCACCCGCCCGGACATTCCGATGCACGCGCTGGCGATGCTGAAGAACAAGCGCGACGATGCGCCGTTCGTGCCGGAAGAAGACGGCAAGCGCGGCCCGATCCAGGAAATCCTGTCGCTGAAGGACAAGGGCAACCTGGTCGCCTACGTCGGTGACGTGGTCGGTACCGGTTCCTCGCGCAAGTCGGCCACCAACAGCGTGCTGTGGTGGACCGGTGACGACATCCCGTTCATCCCGAACAAGCGTGCCGGTGGCGTCTGCCTGGGTTCGAAGATCGCGCCGATCTTCTACAACACCATGGAAGATGCCGGCGCGCTGCCGATCGAGCTGGACGTGTCGCAGATGAACCACGGCGACGTGGTCGAGCTGCGTCCATACGAAGGCAAGGCGCTGAAGAACGGCGAAGTGATCGCCGAATTCCAGGTCAAAAGCGACGTGCTGTTTGACGAAGTGCGCGCCGGTGGCCGCATCCCGTTGATCATCGGCCGCGGCCTGACCGCCAAGGCGCGCGAAGCGCTGGGTCTGCCGGTCACCGATCTGTTCCGCCAGCCGACCGCACCGGTCGACACCGGCAAGGGTTTCAGCCTGGCGCAGAAGATGGTCGGCCGCGCCTGCGGTCTGCCGGAAGGCCAGGGCGTGCGCCCGGGTGCCTACTGCGAACCGAAGATGACCACCGTCGGCTCGCAGGACACCACCGGCCCGATGACCCGTGACGAGCTGAAGGACCTGGCCTGCCTGGGCTTCTCGGCCGACCTGGTGATGCAGTCGTTCTGCCATACCGCCGCCTATCCGAAGCCGGTGGATGTGAAGACCCACCACACCCTGCCGGAATTCATCTCCACCCGTGGCGGCATCTCGCTGCGTCCGGGTGACGGCATCATCCACTCGTGGTTGAACCGCATGCTGCTGCCCGACACCGTCGGCACCGGTGGCGATTCGCACACCCGTTTCCCGATCGGCATTTCCTTCCCGGCCGGTTCCGGCCTGGTGGCTTTCGCCGCCGCCACCGGCGTGATGCCGCTGGATATGCCCGAGTCGGTGCTGGTGCGCTTCAAGGGCAAGATGCAGCCGGGCGTGACCCTGCGTGATCTGGTCCACGCCATTCCGCTGTACGCGATCAAGCAGGGCCTGCTGACCGTTGCCAAGCAGGGCAAGAAGAACATCTTCTCCGGCCGCATCCTCGAGATCGAAGGTCTGTCGGACCTGAAGATCGAGCAGGCCTTCGAACTGGCCGATGCCTCGGCCGAGCGTTCGGCTGCCGGTTGTGCAGTCAAGCTGGACAAGGCGCCGATCATCGAATACCTCAACAGCAACATCACCCTGCTGAAGTGGATGATTGCCGAGGGTTATGCCGATGCCCGCACCCTGGCGCGCCGCATCGAGAAGATGGAGCAGTGGCTGGCCGACCCGCAGCTGCTGGAAGCCGATGCCGACGCCGAGTACGCCGCGGTCATCGAGATCGACCTGGCCGAGATCGTCGAGCCGATCGTGTGCTGCCCGAACGATCCGGACGATGCCAAGACCCTGTCGGACGTGGCCGGTGCGCAGATCGATGAAGTGTTCATCGGTTCGTGCATGACCAACATCGGCCACTTCCGTGCCGCGGCCAAGCTGCTGGAAGGCAAGCGCGACATCCCGACCCGTCTGTGGATCGCGCCGCCGACCAAGATGGATGCCGCCGAGCTGACCAAGGAAGGCCACTACGGCACCTTCGGCGCCGCTGGCGCACGCATGGAAATGCCGGGCTGCTCGCTGTGCATGGGCAACCAGGCGCAGATCCGCGAAGGCTCCACCGCGATGTCGACCTCGACCCGCAACTTCCCCAACCGCCTGGGCCGCAACACCAACGTGTACCTGGGTTCGGCCGAGCTGGCCGCGATCTGCTCGCGTCTGGGTCGCATCCCGAGCCGTGAGGAGTACATGGAAGCGGCCGGCGTGCTGGCCGGTGCCGGTGATTCGATCTACCGCTACATGAACTTCGACCAGATCCAGGAGTACCAGGACGTGGCCGATACCGTCACCGCCTGAAAGTGATGGTTGCGTAACAGCGGAAAGCCCGGCAATCGCCGGGCTTTCTTTTTGTCCGTGCACCGATATCGCAGCGGCTGTGCAGATGGATCTTCAGGGCGTTACGAGCGAGCTCAGGTGCTGCTCCAGCCAGTGTTCCAGCGCCGCCACCGGCAGGGCCGGAGAGAACAGGAAACCCTGCAGCAGATCGCAGCCTTGACTGGTGAGGAAGCGCCGCTGGCCTTCGGTTTCCACCCCTTCGGCGACCACCTGCTTGCCGAGGTTCTCGCCGATGCGCAGTACAGAGGTGATCAGCGAACGGGCGCTCTCGCTGTGCTCGATGTCCTGCACGAAGCTGCGGTCCAGCTTGAGTTCGCTGATCGGCAGGCGGTGCAGCTGGCTGAGGCTGGAATAGCCGGTGCCGAAGTCGTCCAGCGACAGGCAGAACCCCAGCGCATGCACGTCATCAAGGTTCTTCAGGGCGTGGGCATGGGCCGAGAGCATCAGGCTTTCGGTGATTTCCAGTATCAGGTCGGCAGGGGTGATGCCGAACTCACCGAGCAGTTCACGCAGCTGGCGCGGCAGTGCCGGGTTGTCGAAATTGCTGGCCGACAGGTTTACCGAGACCCGGGGAATCTGTATGCCGTTGCCACGCCAGCGTGCGATATCGCTGCAGGCCTGGCGCAGCAGCCGCAGGCTGAGCTCATCCATCAGCCCGCATTCTTCGGCCAATGGAATGAAGCGCGCGGGCGGGATGCTGCCCATCTGCGGGTGTTCCCAGCGCAGCAGTGCTTCCACGCCCAGCAGGCGCAGGGTGCGACTGCACAGCTGCGGCTGGTAATGCAGGCACAGCTCGTCGTTGCCCAAGGCGTTGCGCAGTGCCGCTTCCATCACCACGCGTTCCTGGGCGACGCGATTCATCTCCAGGCTGAAGAAGCGGAAGCTGCCGCCCCCTTCATCCTTGGCACGGTACATCGCCAGATCGGCATGGCGCAGCAGGGTGTCGATATCCCGTCCATCCACCGGATACATCGCCACGCCGATGCTGGCAGAGGTATGGACGCTGATCTGGCCGACATACAGCGGCGCGGCGATGGCCGCCAGCAGACGCTCGCACAGAGCGGCGGCCTGCACCGCGCTGCAGGCGGGCAACAGCAGCAGGAATTCGTCGCCGACCTGGCGGCCGAGCAGGGCACCGGGGCCGGCGAGGGCGGCCAGGCGCTGCGCCATGTCCCGCAGCAGGTCATCACCGGCGGAGTGCCCCTGGGTCTCGTTGATGCGTTTGAAACGGTCCAGATTGATGAACAGCGCCGCCACCTGCTGGCCCAGATGCTGGGCACTGGCCAGCAGCTGCTCGGCACGGGCGCTGAACATCACCCGGTTGGGCAGGCCGGTCAACGCGTCGTAGAACGCCAGCTGATGCACGCGCTGGCGGATCTGTTCACGTTCCAGTGCCAGCAGGCACAGGTGCAGGGACAATTCGACCAGGGCGCGGTGCCACGGTGCCGGTTCGCGAGGCTCGCGGTAGTGGAAGGTGAGCGCGCCCAATACCTGGCCGGTACCGGAGCGGATCGGGTTGGACCAGCAGGCACGCAACCCGGCCGTCAGCAGTTCACCGCTATGGGGCGCGCACAGTGGATCGGTGGCGATATCGGCGACGATGACCGGCCGGTTGCGGCACACCGCCGCGCCACTGGCACCGCCCTTGAGGCTGACGGGCTGGCCGTCCAGATAGTCCACCAGACTGGCGGGCAAGCCCGGTGCGGCGACCAGACGCAGGGTGTGCCCGGCATCGACGCGATGGACCGAGCTCACCACGCCGGGGGCGACACGCTCGATCTCGCGGCAGATCAGGGCCATGGTCTCGGCCAGCGGGACATCCCGGACCAGTGCATCAAGCACCTTGTTCTGCAGGACTTCATGGGTCTTGGCCGCGGTAATGTCGGTCAGGACATTGATGAAGCAGTCGATGCCGCCATCGGCGGCCGGTACCGGCGTGGCGACCACCGATACCCACAGCGGGCTGCCATCACGCCGATAGCCGAGCAGGTCGGCGCGGTGGGGTTGGCCGTTGCGGTGTTGTTCGCCCAGATGACGGATGGTCTCCGGATCGGTATGCGGGCCGGACAGCAGGTCCTGCGGCCGTTGCCCGCGGGCTTCCTCCATGCTGTAGCCGAACATGCGGAAGAACCCGCTGTTGCTGTACTGGATGATGGCGTTGCGATCGCACAGCAGGATGGTGTTGGCGCTGTGGTCCAGTGCCAGCGCCAGCCGCTGCGCATCCACCCGCTGCACGGCCGGCGTGGCGTTGACTGGATATGCCGGCGGCGCAGGAATCGCCGACGCTTTTCCGGGAGGAGTGACGATGTGGCCGGCACAGGGTTCGTGCATGGGTTATCCGGGCTGGGAAAGCGTGATGAGGCGGTGGGCGATCTGTTCCAGTGGCAGTGTTTCTTCCGCCGCTCCCAGGCGGATCGCGCTGCCGGGCATTCCCCAGACCACGCTGCTGGCTTCGTCCTGCACCAGCGTGTGGGCGCCGGCCTGCTTCATTTCAAGCAGGCCACGTGCACCATCGTCGCCCATTCCCGTAAGAATGACACCGATGGCATTGGCACCGGCGGCGACGGCGACCGAGCGGAACAGCACGTCGACGGCCGGCTTGTGGCGGTTGACCGGGGCCGAGTCGTCGATGCGGCAACGCCAGCGTGCACCGTCGCGGATGATACGCAGGTGGCGGCCACCGGGGGGCAGGTAGGCATGGCCGGGCAGCACCGCTTCGCCGTCGCCGGCCTCACGCACCGACATCGCCGAATGACGGTCCAGGCGTTCGGCAAAGGCGGTGCTGAAGCTGGCCGGCAGGTGCTGGGTCATCACGATCGCCGGCGCATCGGCCGGCATGCCTTCCAGTACCACGCGCAGGGCCTCGGTGCCTCCGGCCGAGGCGCCGATGGCGATCAACCGGTCGGTGGTGCGGAATCGCATCGAGGCCGGTGCACGGACCTGTCCTGCAAGACGCTGGCTGGGCGCGGCCGGGCTGCTGATCGCGCGTACCCGCGAGCGGGCCGCCATGCGTACCTTGCTGCACAGCTCCTCGGCATAGGCCTGCAGTCCGTGGGCGACATCGATCTTGGGCTTGGCGACGAACTCCACCGCTCCCAGCGCCAGTGCCTGCAGGGTGGCGTCGGCACCATGCTCGGTCAGCGAGGACACCATCACCACCGGCAGCGGGTGCAGCCGCATCAGGTTTTCAAGGAACGCCAGCCCGTTCATGCGCGGCATTTCCACATCCAGCGTCAGCACATCCGGCCTCAGGCGCTTGATCTTCTCGCGCGCCAGCAGCGGGTCGGCGGCGGTGCCGACCACCTCGATGCCCGGGTCGGCGGAGAGGATTTCCGACAGCAGCTGCCGCACCAGCGCGGAGTCGTCGATGATCAGGACGCGGCAGGGCGCTGCGGGCATCATTCGAACAACTCCACGCCGCCACTGACCGGGGTGCGCGACAGCTGCGCGCGGACCGCCGACTCGGTGGCGGCCACGGCGGCGGCATCGTCATGCGCATGCGGCAGGCGCTGCACCACCACCCGGCCGGTGGGCGGGAAGAACCAGATCTTGCGCGGATGGATGCCGCACAGGTCTTCGGCCACGATCGGGATGTGTTCGGCCTGCAGGTACTGGCGGACGAATTCCGCATTGCGCGTGCCGACCGGGTTGCTGGTGAAGCCCTTGAGCACGTTGGCACCACCGAAGACCTTGGCCTCCAGCCGCTTGCGGTGGGCGCCGCGCTTGAGCAGGTCGTTGATCAGCAGTTCCATCGCATAGCTGCCGTAGCGTGCCGGTGCGCCATCACTGGCTGTGCCTTCCGGCAGCAGGAAGTGGTTCATGCCGCCGATGCCGAGGATCGGGTCGCGGATGCAGGCGGCCACGCACGAACCCAGCGTCGTGGTCAGTGCGGTATCGTCGTCGACCACCAGGTACTGGGTTGGCAGCAGCTTGGCGGCGATGGTCTGGAAGCGGCTGTCGCGATAGCGCATCACGCCGTCGTCGGGAAGGGTGCGGGACTTCATCCACGGGCTCCTTGCGCACGCCGGTACAGGGTGCGGCCGCAGGGCTGGATCAGGTCCGCCGCATGCAGGTAGTTCTCCGAGTGGCCGGTATACAGCAGGCCGTCGTCGGCCAGATGCGGCACCAGCCGCGACAGGATGGTGCGCTGCGTCGGCTTGTCGAAATAGATCATCACGTTGCGGCAGAACAGTGCCTGGAACGGACCGCCGACGTCATAGCGCGGTGCCAGCAGGTTCAACGGGCGGAAGTCGATCAACGCGCGCAAGGCGGGCACCACCCGGCACTTGCCTTCGTTGGGGCCGCTGCCGCGCTGGAAATAGCGCCGCTTCACTGCGATATCCAGGGCGGCGATGCGTTCGAGCGGATAAACCCCCTGCGCCGCGGTCGCCAGCACCTGGGTATCCACGTCGGTGGCGAGAATCCGCACCGGCGGAGTCAGGGTGCCGAAGGCCTCGCAGGCGGTGATGGCGATCGAGTAGGGCTCCTCGCCGGTGGAGGCCGCGCACGACCACAGGTTCAAAGGCGCCTGCGCAGCATGCGCCTGCAGTTCTCCGTGCAGGCGCTCGAAGTGGTGCGGTTCGCGGAAAAACGAGGTGAGGTTGGTGGTCAGCGCGTTGATGAACGCCTGCCACTCGTCGCCGCCGTCACGCTCCAGCTGGTCCAGATAGTCCTTGAAGCTGCGCAGCCCCAGCACCCGCAGGCGGCGTGACAGACGGCCGTAGACCATGTCGCGCTTGGCCGGCGCCAGGGAAATGCCGGCCTGCTGGTGGATCAGCTCGCAGACGCGGCGGAAGTCGCGGTCGTTGAACTCGAAGTCGCGTCCCCCGGGAGTGTGCTGCTCTGGCTTGTGGCTGGATTGCATCGGGATACCGGAACGAAGTGGCGGGATGTGCGGCGTGGTGCGATCAATCAGGCCGGGCGGCGTTGCAAGCTGGTTCTCAGCACGCGGATTGCGCCGACGGTTTTCTGGGTGCAGTCACTGAACGTGCCGTCGAGCAGGCGCGCGGCCTGTTCGCGTTGGCCGTCGTCGCTGTGGCGGATGATCTGGCCGGCGCATTGGTGGAAAGCGGCGTGGTGTTGCTTGAGGTTCTCGTATTCGGGCATGCCGGCGAGGTTGCGGCCCTTGCCGTGGATCCACTTGCCCATCTGGCAAAGGTGGTCCTGGCAGGCTTCGTCGGCATTGATGGGTTGGCCGCCGCCGGCCAGGTATTCCTTCAGGCGCAGCTTCCATTTCAGGTGGGCTTCGATCATTTCCTCGAAGAAGGCGATGTCGCGGCCTTCCGCTGCAACGGCCTGTGCCCGCGCCGGGGCAATGCTTGCCTTGGGCTTGGCGGCTTCCAGCCGGAACACCGCCACGGCTTCGGCCAGCTGGTTGGCCTGCTCCTCCATCGAACGCGCGGCGGCGGTGGCTTCCTCGACCAGCGCGGCGTTCTGCTGGGTGGTTTCGTCCATCTGCATCACGGTCTGGTTGACCTGCTCGATGCCGGTGCTCTGTTCCTGCGAGGCGGCGGAAATCTCGGCCATGATGTCGGTGACGCGCTGCACGCTGCTGACGATCTCGCCCATCGTGGTACCGGCCTGGTGCACCAACTGCGAACCTTCGGCGACCTTGCCGACCGAGTCTTCGATCAATTCCTTGATCTCCTTGGCCGCGCCGGCCGAACGCTGGGCGAGGGTGCGCACTTCCGAAGCGACCACTGCGAAACCCCGGCCCTGCTCGCCAGCACGGGCGGCTTCGACCGCGGCGTTCAGCGCGAGGATGTTGGTCTGGAAGGCAATGCCGTCGATGACGCTGATGATGTCGGCGATCTTCTTCGACGAAGCTTCGATGGCCGACATCGTGGTGACCACTTGCCCGACCACTTCACCGCCTTGCGAGGCCACGCCGTGCGCACCCTGCGCCAGCTGGTTGGCTTGCCGCGCGTGTTCGGCGTTCTGGCGCACGGTGGAGGTCAGTTCCTCCATCGAGGCGGCGGTTTCCTCCAGGTTGGCGGCCTGCTGTTCGGTGCGCTGCGACAGGTCCTGGTTGCCGGTGGCGATCTCGCTGGCGGCCAGGTTGATGCTGGCGGCCGCGTGCTGGATGCGTCCGATGATGCCGGTCAGCTGGCTGATGGTGGCATTGGCGTCGTCACGCATGGTGGCAAACACGCCGTGGTGTTCACCATCCATCGTACGGGTCAGGTCGCCTTCGGCAATGGCATGGAACACCTCGCAGATCTGCGCCAGGTTGCTGTCGCTGACCTGCATCATCGCGTTGAGGTTGTCGATCATCTGCCGGAAGTCGTGCTCGAAGCGTCCGGCATCGCCGCGCTGGCTGAAATCGCCCGCCGCAGCAGCCATGCCCAGCCGCTGGATTTCCGCATTGATAGCGCTCAGGTTGGCCTTGGTCGCATCCATGGTCGCGGTCAGGACGGCCTTCTCGCCGGGCAGACGTTCCATGTCACTGCGCAGATCGCCCACCGAATACTCCTGCATGATCTGCATCGCGCTGCCGATCGCTGCAAGATGCGAAGCCACCAGCGCATTGGTGTCACGCACCATGCGCCCGTAATCACCCGGGAACCGGCTGTCATCCATGCGGTAGCTGATCGCACCGGCATCGTGCTGGCTGGCCATTTCACGTTGTGCCGCCATTACCGCCTGCAACTGCTGCTGCATGCGGCGCATGCTTTCCAGCAACTGTCCGGATTCGTCGCGTGGCTGCGCCGCAATCGCGCTGTCCAGCTTTCCGTGGGCGATGGCGTCGGCCACCGCGGTGGCGCCACGCAGCGGCACCACGATGTGGTTGCCGATGGTCCAGCTCAGCCCGATCACCAGCAGCACCAGCAGGCCGCCGCTGACGGTCATCACCGCGGTGAAGGCCAGAGCCTGCTGCTGAAGATCCTGCAGATAGGTGCCGGTGGACATCACCCATCCCCAAGGCTGGAAGCTCTGCGCATAGGACACCCGCGGCAACGGCTTGTCGCTGTCGGGCAGCTTGGAGTTGTAGGTGACATAGCCGCCACCCGCGCGCGCAACCGCGACCTGTTCGGCGTAGTGCTTTCTGCCGGTGCCGTCATCGAACTGGTCCAGGTCCATGCCCGCCCGGTCACGCCGGAACGGATGCATGATCATGGTGTTGTCCAGGCTGTAGATCGTGTAGTTGACCTTGCCGGTTTCCGCACGCATCCCAGCGAGGGTTTCGATGGCCAGCGCCTGGGCCTGCCCGAGTTCCAGCGTGCCGGCCTTCACCTGTGCGTCGTAATGCGCCAGCACGCTGTTGCCCAGCTCGGCCTGGCTCTTGATGGTCTGCATGCGGGTGTCATACAGATCCAGGTACTGCATGCGTGCGGCAATGATCGACAGTGCGATCACCCCCAGCGCGATCAGTGCCGTCAACAGGTTCAGCTTGCGCCGGACCGAGATGTTGGAAATGTAGCTGGACCAGAGTTTGACGATGTTCATGCAGTCTTCGGGAGCTGAAGGGTAGGGCGGCAATCGGTGTTCGCGCAAACACGCATCGCACTGCTGTTATCGGCCGCAAGACCGATTCATTGAGCGAATGAAAAAGCCCCGGCAGGGAAGTGCCGGGGCCTGGGATGCACTGCAGGTGTTGTCAGAATTCCTGCCAGTCCGACTCGGCCAGTTCGGCCACCGCCACGCGTGATGCCCTTGCGCGGGGGGCGGCGGGCTCTGCCTTGGTGACGGCAGGTGCTGCCCGGGGGGGGCGCGGGGCCGGCGCCGGAGTTGCGACGGGAGCGCTGGAGCTGTCATCGAAGCGGAACACGGCAACGACTTCGGCCAGGTGCACGGCCTGTTCCTCCATCGCGCGTGCGGCGGCGGTGGCTTCCTCCACCAGTGCGGCGTTCTGCTGGGTGGTTTCATCCATCTGCACCACCGTCTGGTTCACCTGTTCGATACCGGCGCTCTGCTCCTGCGAGGCGGCGGAAATCTCGGCCATGATGTCGGTGACGCGGCGTACCGAAGCGACAATCTCATCCATCGTGCTGCCGGCCTTGCGTACCAGCGCCGAACCGTCGGCGACCTTGCTCACCGAGTCGTCGATCAGCGTCTTGATCTCCTTGGCGGCACCGGCCGAGCGCTGCGCCAGGGTACGTACCTCCGAGGCGACCACCGCGAATCCGCGTCCCTGCTCACCAGCACGGGCGGCTTCCACTGCGGCATTGAGGGCGAGGATGTTGGTCTGGAAGGCGATACCATCGATGACCGACAGGATCTCGGCGATCTTCTTCGACGACTGCTCGATCTGGCTCATGGTGGTCACCACCTGGCCGACCACTTCGCCACCCTGC
The DNA here is from genome assembly GCF_052180205.1 of Stenotrophomonas sp. JC08. NCBI lineage: Bacteria > Pseudomonadati > Pseudomonadota > Gammaproteobacteria > Lysobacterales > Lysobacteraceae > Stenotrophomonas > Stenotrophomonas sp. JC08. Next base: position 1,547,672 of record NZ_CP197473.1, read on the forward strand.
GAGGCCACCGCGGCGGCGCCGATGGCGAGCTGGTTGGCCTGGCGTGCCGAGTCGGCGTTCTGGCGTACGGTGGAGGTGAGTTCCTCCATCGATGCCGCGGTTTCCTCCAGGTTGGCCGCCTGCTGCTCGGTGCGACGCGACAGATCGCTGTTGCCACTGGCGATTTCGGTGGCCGCCGAGTTGATCGACAGCGACGACTGCTTGATGCGGCTGACGATATCCGACAGCTGTCCGGTGGTGGCGTTGGCGTCATCGCGCATGGTGGCGAACACACCCTGGAAGTCGCCGTGCATGCGCACCGTCAGATCGCCCTGCGACAGGCCCGACAACAGCTGGGATATCTGCTCCAGGCTGCTGGCATTGGCATCAAGCAGACTGTTCAGCTGGCTGGCCAGCTGCAGGAAGAAGCCTTCCTTGCCATTGCTGTCGATACGCCCGCTCAGGTCACCGGCGGCGGCGGCCTCGATTACCCGCGCCACTTCCTTCTCGATCATCGCTTCGGTGGTACGGTCACGCCATTCGACGACATGACCCACCGCCACCCCGGCATCATCACGGATGACCGAGATGGTCTGCGCGAACTGGGCGGCACCGAATTGCATGTCACGCTTGAACACGCCCGTCTTGTCGAGCACCTCAAGGACCTTGCCCTCGACTTCACCGCGGTACTCCAGTGCGGTAAACGGCTGCCCGACCAGCGGCTTGCTGGCGTCGTAGTGGCTCAGTTCGCCGGCGAAGTCGTCGCTGTACTGCACCAGCTTATCCTGCAGGGCGCGATTGGCGTAGACGATTTCCAGATCGGTGTTGGTCAGATACACGCCGGTCGAGGAGTAGTCCAGTGCGGTGCGGATGCGCAGGTTCTCGGCGGCAACGGCGGCATCGCGCTCGATGCGTTCACGCAGGTCGCGCTGCATCCGCTGCATCGCCCGCAACAGGTCACCGACTTCATCGGCGCGCGAGGTGTCGATGCTGCCATCCAGCTTGCCGCTGGCGATCTCGTTGGCCACGTCCACCGCGCTGCGCATCGCGCCGACCAGCGAGCGGGCGAACAGCCATGCCAGCAGCAGGCCGGCGCCGATGCCGATCACCACCGTCAGCGCGGTCATTGCCGCCGAAGAGGTGTAGGTTGCGGCGGCGGCTTCAGCGGCGCTCTTGGCGCGGGTATTGGAGTCGTTTGACAGCGCGGCCAGCGATGCGGTGCTCTTGCGATGCAGGGTACGGGTTTCGCCGACGAAGGTGTCCACGGCGTCGTCTGGCAGCTCCAGCTCCAGCAGTTCGTTCACTGTGTCATAGGACGCCTTGGCGGCGGTCCAGTCGGCAACGAAGGTGTCGAACAGCTTGCGTCGTTCCGGGCTGTCGATCTGCTTGGAATAGCTGGCAATCGTGTCGTCAATGCGCTGGCGCAGATTGGCCGCACTGTTCCTGGCTTCCGTCCTGACCTCGTCGCTGGCACGCACCAGGCCCTGGTAGGACGCGTTGCGGTATTCGTTGACCATGCCGGACAGCTCGCCGGTGGTACGCAGGTCCACGACGCGTTTTTCAGCCAGAGTGGTGGTGACGTTGTCCAGAGAGCTCAGGCCGCGATAGGCGACGATGCCCTGGACCAGCATCACGAGCAGGACGATGCCGAAGGTGAGCATCAGCTTCGGCTTCAGTTTGAGGGAGTGGATCCACTGCATTGGGGCGAGATCTCCGATGACAAACACTGCCGGAGTGGCAGGGAGGCGATGTCGGCAGCCGTCAAGGACGGCTGCCGGAAACGCGGATTACTTGATGTTCGCCAGCTTCAGGCCCGACGGTGCGGTGACTTCGATCTCGGCGCGCGATGCATCACGCCGGATCTTGCCGATCACGCACACGGTCTTGCCTTCCAGGGTTTCCAGCGGGAAGTTGAACTTGTCGCGGTTGCTGCCAGCGATACGGGCGGAGAAGGCGTGGCGCGGGAATGCACCCCCCATGTGCAGGAAGGTCGGCTGGCCTTCGGAGCCTTCCGCATAGCGGGCCTTTTCCACTTTGCCGCAGACCATGCCGTCCTGGCCGGCAAAGCGGGCCGCATTTTCCGGCGGAATCATTTCGCCGCTGGCGGCCAGTGCGGTGCTGGAGGCGGCGCCCAGAACAACAGCCGAGAACAGCGGAATCATGTGCTTGTACATCGTTATCTCCGGAATGGCCTTGCAGGGAGCCCGGAAAGTCGGGCATGAATTCCCTATCGGCCGGCAGCAGTCGCGCTTGAGGGGAATGTGTGGAAGTGAGGCGTGTTTCACGGATTCGCTTTTCAGGCGACCGGTGCTTCCACGGCGGCGGGCTGGCCGAGATCGGCGATGTCCAGCAGGGTTTCGATATCCAGCAGGATCAGCATCCGCTCATCGTGGGTGCCGATACCGGAGATCACGCGGGTATCGACGGCGGCACCGAATTCGGGGGTGGCGCGGATCTGCTCGGCGCCGAGTGGGATCACGTCCGAAACGCTGTCCACCACGATGCCGACCACGCGGTCTTCGACGTTGAGCACGATCATCACGGTGAAGGCGTCGTAGCGTGCTTCGTCAAGGTGCAGTTTCAGGCGCAGGTCGATCACCGGCACGATGGTGCCCCGCAGGTTGATGACGCCCTTGATGTAGTCCGGCGCGTCCGGAACGCGGGTAACGGCGTCATAGCCGCGAATTTCCTGCACTTTGAGGATATCCACGCCGTAGTGTTCGTTGCCGAGGGTGAAGCTGAGGAATTCACCGCCGGAGCTGGCGGCAGGGGAGCGGGTGTCGTTCATGGCGATTGGGAGTCCTGGCGGGTGCCGGTGCGGGCGGGGTACAGCACCGGTATCGGCGTCAGGCCGGCGGACTTTAGCGTTGGCGCTTACAGGTCGCCGTTCTGTCGTGCCTTGCGCTCGCGGTCGATACGGAAGATGTAGCGCTGGATCAGCGCGTCGGCGCCGCGCGGCAGATCCTCGAAACGCAGGCCCACGCGTCGTTGCTCGGTGCCGTTGGCCAGCTTCTGCAGGCGTTGGTTGCAGACAACCAGGGTCAGGGGAATCGAAGGGCCATCGGGAAGGCGCAGTTCGCTGCCGCGGCAGGATTTCTGCAGTGGCAGTGGCGGGGTGTCGCCGGGCAGCAGGAGGGCGATGCCGCTTGCGCTGATATCCACCACCCGCACGGTTGCGGGATCACCGGCGTCTTCCAGTCGCAATGTGCAGAGCGGCGAATCGGTGACGGGTGTTTCCAGACGATAGAAATCACGGCGCTGCAGGTGATGGATTTCTTCCGGAACGGTGGTGCGGAAGGCGCTGCGGCCCTGGTCATCGATGCAGTGCACCTGCGGCAGCCGGAAGCGCACGGTGACCCTGTCCACCTGGGCAAAGCACAGCAGCCAGGCGGCATTTCCCGCCTGGCGGTTGACGGCTGCCAGCGGACTGCCATCCAGCAGCAGGCTGTCCCCGTCCAGTTCCAGTATCGCGGTAGGGAAGGCGTGGCTGCCACCGTCCGGGTGGGCGCTGACGATGGCACGCTGGTCGATCAGGGCACGCAACAACAGCTGGATCTGGCGTGGATTGCGCACGCTGTAGCGCTCATCCACATACTGGTCGCTTTCGAAGGCCGGTGTATCGGGCGTTGTCGGATCGAGCTCGGGCATGATCGGGAAGCAGGTACCCAGAAGGTGGGCAGGTCGCAGCGGGATACTGCTGATCCGTGTTATCGGCCACATCCGCGTTTGCTTTAGCCCGTGCTCCGGAGACCCCGGATGCACGGGTGCGGAAGGCGGCCGCTATCGGTGGCGTCAGAACTCCTGCCAGTCGTCGTGTGCAGGTGATGCGCAGGGCGGGGCGACGGGAATCGCGCGCAGGACCGGACGGGGGCGGGGCGTTGCCGGCCGGGGCGCCTGTGCTGTGGATTGAAGGAATGAAGCCGCTTCCGCTTCTTCCAGCCGGAAGCGGGCTACCGCCTCGGTGAGCAGCTGTGCCTGCTCTTCCATCGCACGCGCGGCGGCGGTGGCTTCCTCCACCAGCGCGGCGTTCTGCTGGGTGGTCTCGTCCATCTGCACCACGGTCTGGTTGACCTGCTCGATGCCGGCGCTCTGCTCCTGCGATGCAGCGGAGATCTCGGCCATGATGCCCGTCACCCGCTGCACCGAGCTGACGATCTCGCCCATGGTGCTGCCGGCCTGATGCACCAGCGTCGAGCCTTCGGACACCTTTTCCACCGAGTCGTCGATCAGCTGCTTGATCTCCTTGGCGGCAGCGGCGCTGCGCTGGGCGAGCGTGCGAACCTCCGAGGCGACCACGGCAAAACCACGGCCCTGCTCACCGGCGCGGGCCGCTTCCACCGCCGCGTTCAACGCCAGGATGTTGGTCTGGAAGGCGATGCCGTCGATCACCGCGATGATGTCGGCAATCTTCTTCGACGATTGTTCGATCGCGCCCATGGTGTTCACCATCTGCGTGGCGACGTCGCCGCCCTGCGAGGCGATGGAGTGCGCGCCGATGGCGAGCTGGTTGGCCTGACGGGCGTGTTCGGCGTTCTGGCGCACGGTGGAGGTCAGCTCCTCCATCGAGGCGGCGGTCTCCTCCAGGTTGGCAGCCTGCTGCTCGGTGCGCCGCGACAGGTCCTGGTTGCCGCTGGCGATTTCATGTGCGGCCAGGTTGATGCTGGCGGCCGCTTTCTGGATGCCGCCGATGATGGTGGTCAGCTGCTCGACGGTGGTGTTGGCGTCATCACGCATGCGTGCGAACACGCCGTGATAGTCACCCTGCATGCGCCGGGTCAGGTCACCCTGCGAAAGCGCATGCAGCACCGCCGACACCTGTTCGACGCTGCCGGAGATGGCACCCAGCAGATCATTCATCTGTGCCGAGAGCGTGGCCAGAAAACCGGTCTTGTCGTCCATGGTGATGCGTCCGGACAGGTCGCCGCGAACAGCGGCGGCGATTATCGTGCTGACTTCCTCCTCGATACGCGCCTCGACCGTGCGGTCATCCCACTCCACCACATAGCCGACACAGCCGCCGTCGGGGGTGTTGATCGGATTGATGATCTGGCGCAGTGCATGGCCACCTACCTGGATCTGGGCGCGATGGGTGCCACGCAGTTCACCCAGCAGCTTGCGCTGGTGCGGCGGATGCTTGTGGAAGATGTCGATATTGCTGCCGATAAGGGTTTTCAGATCGAACTGCGGCAGGTCGCGGCGCATGTTCTGCTCGGCGGCGCCCAGCATCTCGAACAGCGGACGGTTGGCGTAGATGATGTTCAGATCGGCATCGGCGATCATCACCCGGGTGGCGATGTTGTCCAGCGCGGTGCGCAACCGCAGGTCATCGGCGGCACGGGCCTGGTCTTTCTCGCCGCGCGCCCGGAGCTGGAGGATCATCTCGCCAATGGCGGTATGCATCTGCCCGATCTCGTCGCGGCCATGGTGCTCGCCGGATATCTCCAGTTCGCCACGGGACACCGCCTGGATGGCGCGCAGCGCACTGGACAGCGGGCGCAGGATGGAGCGGGCGATCAGCCAGCATGGCAGCAGGGCGGAGAGCAGCACCAGAACCCCGGCGATGACCAGGCTGCGACTGAAGCTGGCGGCACGGCTGGCGATCTCGTCGGTGTATTCGCCGCTGCCGATGATCCAGCCCCAGCGCTTGTGCAGGCCAACGTAGGAAATCTTCTGCACCGCGTCTTCGACGCCCGGCTTGGGCCAGGTGTAGTCGAGGAAGCCGCCACCTTTCTGACCCAGCTTGACCATTTCGACAAAGATCTTCTTGCCGTCGGTGCTGGTGGTATCACTGAGGTCCTTGCCGTTGAGCGCGGTCTGGTAGGGATGCATCAGCATGGTGGGGTGCTCATCGTTCACCCACAGGTAGTCGCTGCCGTTGGCGCTGCGCAGCGATTCGATCGCCACCAGCGCGCGTTGCCGGGCATCGGCCTCCTCCAGTTCGCCGGCATCGACCCGGTCGGCATAGCGGTTGGCCAATGCAATGGCCGCTTCCACCCGGGTATGCAGGGCCTTGCGTTCGTTCTGGATCAACTCGTCGTAGTTGCGCTTGGCGGTGATCACGCACAGGGCGACGATGCCCGCTGCGAGGATGCCCAGCATCAGCAGGAATTTCCGCTGCAAAGGCAGGTCGCAGAAGACGCGCGACAATGGACGGGCACTCATCAGGTTGCTTCCTTTTACGGTTTGCTCGGGGGCCGGTCAGAGGGGATTGCCGGTGTTCCTGCAACTATCGGCATTCCGGCGGAGTTCTGAAGGTGTTGCGGCGGAGCTGCTCCCGGTCAGCGTGGCCTGGAGCAGCCCCCGGATTCAGAATTCCTGCCAGTCGCCAGCCTCGGCCGTGACCGGTTCGAAGCGGGCGGGCTTGCGTGCGGCCGGGGCGGTGGCCTTGCTCACAGGCACGGCAGCGATGAGCGGCCTGCCCGGCAGTGGCGCGGTCTTCGGTGCAGCAGGTTGAGCGGCTTCCAGCCGGAACAGTGCAACCGCCTCACCCAGCGCGTGTGCCTGGCCTTCCATCGCGCGTGCGGCGGCGGTGGCTTCCTCCACCAGCGCGGCGTTCTGCTGGGTGGTTTCGTCCATCTGCATCACGGTCTGGTTGACCTGCTCGATACCCGCGCTCTGTTCCTGCGAGGCGGCGGAGATCTCGGCCATGATGTCGGTCACCCGCTGCACCGAGCTGACGATCTCGCCCATGGTGGTGCCGGCCCGGTTGACGAGGGTGGAACCCTCGCTGACCCGTTCCACGGAATCCTCGATCAGTTCCTTGATCTCCTTGGCGGCAGCGGCGCTGCGCTGGGCTAGGGTGCGTACCTCGGAGGCGACCACGGCAAAACCACGGCCCTGTTCGCCGGCACGGGCCGCTTCCACCGCGGCGTTCAACGCCAGGATGTTGGTCTGGAAGGCGATGCCGTCAATCACCGCGATGATGTCGGCGATCTTTTTCGACGACTGCTCGATCGCGCCCATGGTGTTCACCATCTGCGTGGCGACGTCGCCGCCCTGCGAGGCGATGGAGTGTGCGCCGATGGCGAGCTGGTTGGCCTGACGGGCGTGTTCGGCGTTCTGGCGCACGGTGGAGGTCAGCTCCTCCATCGAGGCGGCGGTTTCCTCCAGGTTGGCGGCCTGCTGCTCGGTACGCCGCGACAGGTCCTGGTTGCCGGTGGCGATCTCGCTGGCGGCCAGGTTGATGCTGGTCGCCGCATGCTGGATGCCACCGACGATGTCGGTCAGCCGAGCTACGGTGGTGTTGGCGTCGTCACGCATGCGCGCGAAGACACCATTGAAATCACCTTCCATCTGCTGGCTGAGGTCGCCCTTGGCAATAGCGTGCAGCAGGGAGGACACCTGCTCCAGATTGTCGTCGGTGGTTTCCATCAGCAGGTTCAAGCCGGCGACCATGGCGCGGAAGTCGTGTTGGTAACACTCCACATCACCGCGCTGGCTGAAATCACCGGCGACGGCGGCGGAGGTCAGGCGTTTTATTTCGTTGTTGATCGCTGACAGGCTGGCCTTGGTCGCATCCATGGCCTCGGTAATGGCTGCTTTCTCACCCGGAAGTCGATCCATATCCGCGGAAAGATCGCCGCAAGCGTAGCCGCGCATCACTTCCACAACCCGCATCTTCACTGCAATGTGTTGCGCGACCAGAGTGTTGGCTTCGTGCACCATCTGGCCGTAATCGCCAGGGAAACGCGATTCATCGATTCGGAAGCTGATCTGGCCTTCCTCATGGCGGCGTCTCATCTCGCTCTGTGCGCTGATCACCGCATGCAATTGCGTCTGCATGCGCAGCATGGCATTGAGCAAGGTGCCCAGTTCGTCGTCGCGCTCATGCTGGATGCGGTTGTCCAAGCGGCCGTTTGCAATGGCATTCGAGACGTTTACCGCTTCATCCAATGGTCTGAATACCAGTTTGCGCAACAGCAGGAACAGCGCGCCGCACAGCACCAGCGCGGCGATCATACCGACGCTGATGATGGTCCACAGCAGGCTGCGTGCCTCCTGCATCAACAACGCGCGCGGAACCACCACGCCCAGCGCGAAGGCCTGCTCGGAGTTGCCGATCCTCAAGGGGGCATAGGCCTCGACCACGCTTTCACCGAGTTCCTGGTTGTGGGCCTCGATGAACACCGTGTTGCCCTTGGCCACATCGGCCAGGATCGCGCGGGTGCCGGCATCATCCAGGATGCTGCCGACCCGGCTTGCGACCGGATCGGCCACGATCATGCCGCCCGGGGAAAGCAGGCGTACGTGGCCGCCCTGCATCGGCTTCAGCTGGCTGAGGCGTTGCTGCAGCGATTCCAGTGCGAAATCCACCGTCACCACACCGAGGTAGTGGCCGTCCTCGAGAATCGGCGTGGCCAGGGTGGTCATCAGCACGTCGCGGTCGCCGAGCCGGTAGGAAAAGGGCTCGATCACCAGCGGCTTTTTGAGCTGGCGCGGCAGCAGGTACCAGTCGCCATCTCCGGCGACCTCATAGCTGTGCAATACCTCACGCACCAGCGCGCCATCCTGGCGTGCCCAGTAGCTCATGAAGCGGCCGCTGCCGTCGTGGCCTTCGCTGTCGCTGTACGCTTGGTCGTTGCCGTCATACGCATCGGTTTCCCACAAAGTCCCCACCCCCAGCCACTGGGCGTGGGCTTCCAGCTGCCGGCGAAGCAGAGCGTTGGCAGTGTGACGACTGGTCGCCTGCTGTTCGCGTTGGCCGAGGAGACTGCTGACGATGGCGTCATTGGATTCAAAGCCGCGGCTCAGCTCGGCGGCGATGCGCTGGGCCTCCAGGTTGGCGAGATTTTCCATGCTGGTGCGCGAGCTGGAGAGCAGGGCATCACTGCTGCGTAGATAACTGACCAGCGCGGTTACGGCGAAGGACAACATTGCGATGACGGCCAAGCCGAGCATCAGGCGGGCAGCAATGCTGCTGGAGAAGTGGCGGTGCGAACGGCTGGACATAGTCGGCTACCAGTTGGGATGGAGAGAGCCATGCGTAAAGCGCGTACTTCAGTCCAAGGTATCGACCGCCGATGCAACACCTTTAGTGGCCGCCGGAGAGGGTGAGCGTTGTGAGGCGGGTAGAGCGTGCGCCGCCCTGCAATGGCAGGGCAGCGGACGATGCTTGGCCTTGACCTGGTCCATAGCATCGACCAGTTGGGCTTCTCGTCGGGCATGCGCGGCACGCCAGCTTCCGGGCGATAGGCAGGTCAAGGAACCTTTTCATGGGAAATCTCGGGTCGGAACGGGGGGAGGGCATTGCCGCGTCCGGGCGGCGGCAGCGCCGCGGAGGCGTGACCAGGCAGGTCACTGCCGGGGTTGTGGTTCCGTTTGCGGCGAAGGAGCGCAGTACAGCAGCGCGCTGATGGAACACAAAAAAGCCGCCCTGCTGCGGGGAGCGGGGCGGCCGGGAAAGGCAAAAGAGTGGTGGTGGTTCAGGCGGCCTGCAGCATCCGCAGCGAACGCACCAGTCCACCGATGTCGACGATCAGCGCGACGCGGCCGTCGCCGAGGATGGTGGCCCCGGAGACACCGGCGATGCGGCGGTAGTTGTTCTCGATGTTCTTGACCACGACCTGCTGCTGGCCGAGCAGCTCGTCCACTTCCAGCGCGATCTTCTGGCCATCGCCCTCGACCACGACCACCAGCGGATCGTCATTGACCTGGCCGCCGTAGCCGTAGCTCTGGCTCAGCGACACGATCGGCAGGTATTCGCCACGCACGCGCAGCACGCGGCCTTCGCCGGCCATGGTGCGGATGTCCTCGGCCTGCGGCTGCAGTGCCTCCAGCACGTAGGCCAACGGCAGGATCAGGGTTTCGCCAGCGACCGAAACGGTCATGCCGTCGAGGATCGCCAGTGTCAGCGGCAGCCGGATCAGCACGCGGGTGCCGCTGCCGGTATGGCTTTCCAGCTGCACCTCGCCCCCCAGCGCCTGGATGTTGCGGCGGACCACGTCCATGCCGACACCGCGGCCGGACAGCTCGGTAACCGCATCGGCGGTGGAAAAGCCCGGCTGGAAGATCAGGTCCCAGACCTGTGCATCGGTCGGGTTGTCGGGTACGTTCAGGCCGCGCTCGTGGGCTTTCTGCAGGATCTTGTCGCGGTTGAAGCCGCGTCCGTCGTCGCTGACCTCGATGACGATATGCCCGCCCTGGTGCGAGGCCGCCAGGGTGATGGTGCCGGTCTCTTCCTTGCCGGCGGCGCGGCGCACGTCCGGCATTTCCAGACCGTGGTCGATGGAGTTGCGTACCAGGTGCACCAGCGGATCGGCGATCTTCTCGATCAGGCCCTTGTCCAACTCGGTGCCTTCGCCGATGGTGCGCAGCCGCACCTGCTTGCCCAGCCGCGATGACAGATCGCGCACCAGCCGCGGGAAGCGGCGGAACACAGCGTCCACCGGCAGCATGCGCACGCTGATGACCGCTTCCTGCAGGTCGCGGGTATTGCGTTCGAGCAGGTCCAGGCCGGCCAGCAGCTGTTCGGCATGGGCCGGCTCAAGCGCGCCGGACACCTGCTTGAGCATGGCCTGGGTGATGACCAGTTCGCCGACCAGGTTGATCAGCGCATCGACCTTGTCGACGCTGACGCGGATCGAGCTTTCGGCTTCGTGGCCGGTGCCGGCAGGCGTGGCGGCCGCCGGTGCAGGCGCAGCCGCCGCGGTGACGGCCGGTGTGGGTGTGGGCGCGGCCAGGCTTGGTGGTGCGGCCGGGCGGATGTCCAGTTCGCAATCGTCGACCACCCAGGCGAAGGTGTCCTCGATCTTGCTGCGCGGCACCTTGCCGGTCAGGCCCAGGTCCCAGGCCAGGTAGGCCTCAAGCGGATCGAGCTGGCTGAAGCCGGGCAGCCGCTGCGCGCGCGCGGCCACTTCCAGCGGGCCGAGGGTTTCCAGCTCGCGGATGATGCGCAGCGGGTCATTGCCGCTCATGAACAGCGACGGCGATGGCGCAAAACCGATCTGCCAGCCGTTCGGCGTTTCGTCTTCGACCTTGGCGGCGGTGGCCGGTGTGGTCTGGCCGGAGAGCACCGCCTCCAGGCGCGCAGTCACCGCCTGTACCGCCTGCGGATCGGCGGGCTGGCCGTGTTCCACTTCGCGCAGCAGCGCCCGCAACACATCCACCGAGGACAGCATCGCGTCGACGGCGGCCGGCTCCAGTGCCCGCTTGCCGGCCCGCAGCTCGTCCAGCAGCGTTTCCAGTACGTGGGTGAGGTCGGCGATGGTATTGAAGCCGAAGGTACCGGCGCCGCCCTTGATCGAGTGGGCGGCGCGGAATACCGAGTTGATGATCTCTGGATCCAGCTGCCCGCCTTCCAGAGCCAGCAGGCCGGTTTCCATCGCGTCCAGGCCTTCGCGGCTTTCTTCGAAGAATGTGGCGTGGAAACGTTGCAGGTCCATGCTCATCGGCTAGGTTCCGTGGTGGGGGCGGGTGGGGGCGATCAGCCCAGGACTTTCTGGACGGTGGCGACAAGCTGCTCCGGGTTGAACGGCTTGACCAGCCAGCCGGTGGCACCGGCGGCCTTGCCTTCGGACTTCTTGTCGGCGGCCGACTCGGTGGTCAGCATCAGCATCGGCGTGAACTTGTAATCCGGCAGCTGGCGCAGTTCGCGGATCAGCGAGATGCCATCCATGTTGGGCATGTTGACGTCGGTGACCACCGCGTTGAAACGCTGGCCTTTGGCGGTGCCCAGGGCGACGGCGCCATCTTCGGCTTCTTCAACGGAATAACCGGCCGAGGTGAGGGCGAAAGAGACCATCTGGCGCATCGACGCCGAATCGTCCACCACCAGGATACGTGCGCTCATGCGGCGTTCTCCACAGATTTCAATGTGTCGGGGGAAGGCTCCAGGACAAAGGCCTGGAGGACGCCAAGCAGGCGCAGGGCGTCGAGGAAGGTAGCGGTAGCGTTGTTGAAGACGGTGCGGTGGCCGCCCTGCTGGCGCGCCAGCACGAAGGCGTACAGCACCTGCACGGCGGCGGTGTGGATACGGCCCACTTCACTGGCATCCACCTGCAGGTCGCCAGGCTGGTCCAGGTAAGGGGCCAGCTGTTGTTTCAGGTCGCTGCTGGTCTCGATGCCGAGATCCTGCGCCAATGCCACTGTGCTCATCATTGCTCCGGACGAACGGTACTAGGGCAGTTAACGGCCGCCGCGCGGTGGACTTTAGGGGAACGGGAAACGAATCGAGAGAAGCGGATGGAAGGGAGCGGCAAACGGGCAGGGACGCACCCCGCGCGTTCTGATTCCTCATTCCCCATCACTCGTTCCCCGCCAGGTGTTCCCCGCCTCACTGCAACAGCTGCGAGGCATCCAGCAGGATCATCGGCTGCGGGCCGACACGGGCCACACCACGGAACAGGGCGTTGGAAATCTGGCAGATACGCGCGGTATCGGGCGGTTCGATCTGCGAATCGGTGAGGTTGGCGACATCCTCGACCGCGGAAACGCGCAGCCCCAGGGTTTCACCGTTCTCCTCCAGCACCACGATGCGGGTCTGGCTGTCCTCGACGATCGGGGCGAAGCCCAGATGCAGGCCGAGGTCGATGACCGGTACCACCTGGCCGCGCAGGTTCATGATGCCGAGCATCGAGGCGGCGGTACCGCGCAGCCCGAGCAGCGGCACCGGCAGCACCACTTCCTGCACCTTCAGCAGCTCCAGCGCGTAGACCTGCGCGCCACAGCGCAGCCGCAACCAGCGCGAGGTCCGGTCGCTGGCACGTTGCTGGCGTGGCGGCTGTGGTTCGCGTGCCTGTGCCTGCAGGGCCGCCCAGGCATTGCCTGCGGTGGGGGCCGGTTGTGGAGCAGGGGCGCGGGTGGACGGGGGCGATACTGGAGCCGCAGGCGCAGCGGGCCTGGGAGCCGGGACAGTTGCCGGAACTGCTGCCGGTGAAACCTCCGCTGCCACCGGTGCCGCTGCGGCGACAGGTGCCGGGCACGCTGCTGGAACCGGCTCCGGCATGCGTTCCGGTTCTGTGGCGGCTGCGCTTTCGGCCACGGGTGCCGGCAGGTCGACGACCGCATCAGCGGCAGGCTCCGCTGCCACGGTGGATGTGGCCGGTTGTCCGCTTTGCAGCAGCTCGCCCAGATAGTCGTCCAGTACGTCGGTGCCGTTCATGCCGCACGCTCCAGGGCACGGGCATCGCTGGCGCGCAACCATTCCAGTGCACGGCGATAGGCCGACAGGGCGCGGCCGGGATAGGCGTCGCTGGTGACCGGCACGGTCAGCGCGGCCGGGTTGGAAATGCTGGTGTCGACCGGAATCGCGTCTTCCCATACGCGTTCGCCGTGACGATCCTGCATCTGCCTGAGGGTCTCGTTGCCGGTGCGGGTACGGCGGTCGAACAGCGTCGGCAGGATCGAGATCGGCAGCGGCCGGCCGCGTGAACGCTCGACCATCTCGCCGGTACGCACCATGCCATCGAGCCCATGCAGCGCCAGCGGTTCGGCCTGGGTGGGGATGATCAGGCGGTCGGCGGCGGCCAGCGCGTTGATCATCAAAAGGCCCAGCGTCGGCGCGCAATCGAGCAGGATGTAGTCGTGTTGCTGGCCATGGCGGGCGAATGCCTGCTGCAGGGCAAGTCCCAGCCCCGGCTGGTTGGCGCTGCGACGTTCCAGCGTGGCCAGCGCCGCCTGCGCGCACAGGAAATCCAGGCCGGGAATCCGGCTGCACTGGCTGACCGTGCCGATGTCGGCCGGTGGCGTGGCGAACAGCTCCAGCACGCCCGCAGGCGGCGGATCGAACGGCACGCCGAAGGCGCGGGTCATCGACGCGTGCGGGTCCAGGTCGATCAACAGCACCGTGTGGCCGAGCGCGGCCAGGCCGCGTCCCAGCGCCAGCGTGGTGGTGGTCTTGCCTACACCACCTTTCTGGTTGGCAACGGCCCAGATACGCATCACTGCACTCCTTCAATAACATCGGCCATGACCGGGCGGGCGGTCTGTAGCGGGGGCACCAGGTTTTCACCGGCGCCATCGTCGATATCCGCTTCGGCGGCGGCCGTGGTGATGCCTTCGGACAGCGCGTCCACGCTGGCGGCCGAATCGGCCAGGATGATCACCATCACCCGGCGGTTGCGGTTGCGGCCTTCCGGCAGCGCATTGCTGTCGCGCGGACGGAATTGTCCGTAGCCGACCATCGCCAGCCGCTCCGGTTGCACGCCGTGGTCGGCGAACAGGTGCACCACGCTGGCGGCGCGGGCGGCGGACAGCTCCCAGTTGGAGGGGAATTGCGCGGTGGCGATCGGCAGATTGTCGGTATGACCTTCCACGCGCACGCCGTTGGGTGCGGCCAGCAGCACATCGGCCAGTTTGCCCAGGGTGTCGCGGGCGTCATGGCCCAGCGCCGCCGAGCCGGTGCCAAACAGGATGTCGCTGTTGATCTCCACTTCGATCCACAGCTCGGTGCGGCGCACGGTGATCACGCCCTGCTTCAGCAGCGGCGCCAGCGCGCTGCTGAGCTGGTCGGCGATACGGCCCAGCTGGCGCTCGGCACGCTGCAGCTGCGCCTGGTCGCGCAGCGACACCGGCATGCGCATCTGCGAGGCCATCGCCGGCAAGCGGGTGGGGTCGTTCATCGGGCCACCGGCCATGCTCGGCGAGCGGATCACCGTCGGGGTGTCATGGCCGCCGCCCTGGATCTGCATGTTGCCCACCTGCACCTGGCTGACGGCACGCGGCGCGCCGCCGAAAGCGGTGGTCAGGGCGTCGGCCATCACCCGGTACTTGCCTTCGTTGACCGAGGAGATGGCATACATCACCACGAAAAACGCCAGCAGCAAGGTCATCAGGTCGGCATAGGGAATCGCCCAGGCCTCGTGGTTGCCGTGCTCTTCCTGGGGTTTGCGACGGGCCATGGCTCAGCTCACAAAGCCGGCCAGGCTGGTTTCGATATTGCGCGGGTTCTCGCCCTGGGCAATGGCGATCAGGCCTTCGATGACCATCTCGCGCTCGCGGCTGTTGTGCGCGATGACGTTCTTGAGCTTGGCGGCGATCGGCAGGAACAGCAGGTTGGCCGAGGCGATACCGTAGATGGTGGCGGTGAACGCGGCGGCGATGCCATGGCCGAGCATGCTCGGATCGGCCAGGTTCTTCATCACCGCGATCAGCCCCAGCACCGCACCGATGATGCCCAGCGTCGGTGCATAGATGCCCATGCCCTCGAACACCTTGGTGGCGGCAAGGTCGTGGTGCTCCTGGCTGCCCAGTTCGATTTCCAGCATGTGGCGGATGGTTTCCGGCTCCACGCCGTCGACCACCAGCTGCAGGCCCTTGCGCACGAACGGGTCGTCCTGCAGTTCCACCTGCGACTCCAGCCCCAGCAGGCCCTGGCGACGGGCGATATTGCTCCAGTCCACGATCTGCTGGATCAGCGCCGGGCGGTCGCTTTCCGGCGGGAACACCACCCAGCGCACGATCTTGAAGGCATGTTTGAAAATTGCCGGCGAGGTGTGCAACAGGATCGCCGCCGTGGTGCCGACGATCACGATCACGAACGCCGCCGGCGACCACAGTGACGACAGCCCGGCACCTTTCAGGATGCTGCCGCCCACCAGCGAGGCCAGGGCGAGAAAGAGTCCGATGATGCTGAGTCTGTCCATTTATAAGGTATCGGCTTGGAGTGGGGCTACTTGAACGGAAGCGCGTCAGTCCTGCGGGTTGCGCAGGCCATCGACGTCGAGAATCAGTGCCATGCGGCCGTCGCCGATCAGGGTCGCGCCGGCATAGCCACGCAATCCGCGCAGCGCCTTGGGCAGCGGCTTGATCACCACTTCCTCGCGGCCGCGCACCTGGTCCACGACCAGTCCGAAGCGGGCTTCACCGACCTGCAGCACGACGATGGTCAGCAGCGGGGACGGGGTTGGCGGCACGGCCAGCCACTGGCGCAGGTCCACCAGCGCCAGCGTGTGCGACTTGCGGTCCAGTACCGCGCGACCGTCGAACCAGCCCAGCGAGGTGGCCGGTGCATGCAGCACCTCCATCACCCTCGCCAGCGGCAGCGCGTAGACATCCTGACCGGCCTGCACCAGTAGGGTCGGCAGGATCGCCAGGGTCAGCGGCACGCGGATCAGGAAGCGGCTGCCACGGCCGAGTTCGGACTGGATCTGGATCTGGCCGCTGAGCTCGCGGATGCGCGACTGCACAACGTCCATGCCGACGCCGCGACCGGAGATGTCGGTGACCTGCTGTTTGGTCGAAAATCCCGGTAGGAACACCAGGTGCAGGCATTCCTCGCTGCTCAGGCGTGCGGCGGCTTCCGGGTCGATCAGCCCCTTCTCGCGGGCCTTGGCGCGCAGGCGTTCGGGGTCGATGCCGGCGCCATCGTCCTGGATCTCGATGGAGACGTAGTCGCCTTCCTGCTGGGCGGACAGGCGGACGTGGCCCATGCGCGGCTTGCCTTGCGCTTCGCGCAGGTCGGGGGCTTCCACACCGTGGTCGATGGCGTTGCGCACCAGATGCACCAGCGGGTCGGCCAGCGCCTCGACCAGGTTGCGATCCAGCTCGGTGTCGGCGCCGACCAGTTCCAGATCGACTTCCTTGTCCATCGCGCGGGCGACGTCGCGGGCGACCTTGGGAAAGCGCGAGAACACTTTGCCGACCGGCTGCATGCGGGTACGCATGACCGCCGATTGCAACCGCGCGGTGGCGATATCCAGGGTGGAAACGGCGCGGTCCAGCTCCTCGTCCTTCAACCGCGTGCGCAGCGTCTTGAGGCGGTTGCGGGACAGCACCAGTTCGCCGATCAGGTTGACGATGGCATCCAGCCGCTTGGTGTCCACGCGCACCGTCTGCTCCGGTTCCACCGCTTTGGCGGCTGACTTGGGCGGCGCGGTGGGTTTCGGCGCCGGGGCAGGGACCGGGACCGGTCGCGGCGGGGGAGCCGGGGCAGTGACGGTGGCCAGCGGTTGCGCACCGGGCGCGGCACCCCCGTGCAGCTGGTCGAGCAGGGCTTCGAACTCGTCTTCGCTGATCAGCTCTTCATCGGCCTTCGCCGCCAGCGTGGCACCGGGTGCGGTGCTGCCGTGCAGCGCATCAAGCAGGGCCTCGAATTCGTCCTCGCTGATCAGGTCGCTGTCGTTCCCGGCGGCGACCGTTGCCACGGCCTTGACCGGAGCTGGGGCGGGTGCAGCACCGATATCGAACTGGGCGATCAGGCTGGCCGGGGCGTGCACCGGCTCGGTGCCGGCGGCCACGGCGTCGAGCATGGACTGCAGCCAGTCCAGTGATTGCTGGGCGGCGTCGAAATGGTGGGCCAGCAACTCGGCCTTGCCCGAGCGCGCCAGCCCCAGTGTTTCTTCGGCGACATGGCACAGCTCGACCATCGGTGTGATCGACAGGAAGCCGGCGCCGCCCTTGAGCGTATGGAAACCGCGGAACACCAGGTTGAGCTGCTCGGCGTCCTGTGGCGCCTGCTCCAGCGTGACCAGCTGTTCGCCGAGGCGGTCGAGGATTTCCTGGGCTTCAAGGATGAAGTCGGCGGCGATGTCGTCGGCAAAGGCACTCATGCGCTTACAGCCCCAAATCGGAAAGCAGATCGTCGGCGTCGTGCTGGGAAACGGCGTGACGGTCCAGTCCGCCCACGGCAGGGCCGGCCAGTGTGTTGCCCGGTGCTTCTTCTTCCGGCTGCGGCAGTCCCAGCGCGCCGAAGCCCTCGTGTACGCGACGGACGATGCTGACCACGCGGCGGATGATCTGGCCGGTAAGGTCCTGGTAGCTCTGGGTCAGGGCGATCTCGGTGAGGTTGCGGCGGATCTGCTCCAGCGCCTGTTCGTGCTCGACTGCCGGCAGGCGGCTTTCGCGCAGGCCGGTGACCAGCTCGCGGCACTGTTCGGCCAGGTCCAGCGTGCGGTGGGTGGCCTTCTCGGTCATCTCCACGACGTGGTCCAGGCGCGCGCAGGCATCATCCAGCTCGCCGGCATCGCTGGGCACGGTGGGCAGGTCGCCCAGCGCCTGGCCGAGCTCGCGTGCCAGCCGGCCCAGTCCGGCCATCATCGGCTGCGTGCGCAGCGCGGCCAGCGCGTCGATTTCCTGGCGCCAGCCGGCCTCGTCGCCGCTTTCCAGCGCGCCCAGCGCCTCCTGCAGATGCTGGATCAGCGCATTGCGGTCGCCTGCGGTATCGGGGGGCGTGACCATCAGGCGCTCGCCGCCAGGCGTTCAAAGATCTTGCCGAGCTTCTCTTCCAGCGTCTGCGCGGTGAACGGCTTGATGATGTAGCCGTTCACGCCGGCCTGTGCGGCTTCGATGATCTGCTCGCGCTTGGCCTCGGCGGTCACCATCAGCACCGGCAGGGTCTTGAGCTTGGGATCGGCGCGCACCGCCCTGAGCAGCTCGATGCCGGTCATCACCGGCATGTTCCAGTCGGTGACGATGAAATCGAACGGCTGGCTCTGCAGCAGCGACAGCGCGGCATGCCCGTCCTCGGCCTCGGCGGTATTGGTGAAGCCCAGGTCGCCGAGCAGGTTCTTGACGATGCGGCGCATGGTCGAGAAGTCGTCGACGATCAGGATGCGCATGTTCTTGTTCAAAGGGCTTTCCTCTTCATGATTCCTCGAGGCCGGCATCGGCCGCCTCGAATGTTTTCAACCGGCTGCGCAGGCGCAGCGCCGCCTGGCCGTGGATCTGGCAGACCCGCGACTCGCTCACGCCCAGCACTGCGCCAATTTCCTTCAGGTTCAATTCCTGCTCGTAGTACAGCGACAGCACCAGCTGTTCGCGTTCGGGCAGCTGGGCGATGGCCTTGCCCAGCTCGGCGCCGAACTGGCTGCGTTCAAGCACCTGCAGCGGGGTCGGGCCGCCGGTGGTCGGGGTATCCAGTTCGCCCTGGTCCTCGATGCGCGACTCCAGGCTCAGTACCTGGCCGCGCGAGGCGTCCTCGACCAGCCGCATGTATTCGTCCAGCGGCAGCTCCATCGCTTCGGCCACTTCGGTGGCGCTGGCGGCGCGGCCACTGGCCTGCTCGATGCGGCGGATGGTGTTGGCGGCTTCACGGGCGCGGCGGTGCACCGAGCGTGGCACCCAGTCGCCGCGGCGGATCTCGTCGATCATCGAGCCGCGGATGCGGATCGAGGCGTAGGTCTCGAACGAGGCGCCCTGATCGGCGTCATAGCTGCGCGAGGCTTCCAGCAGGCCCATCATGCCGGCCTGGATCAGGTCGTCGACCTCGACGCTGGCCGGCAGGCGCGCGGCCAGGTGATGGGCGATGCGGCGCACCAGGTCGGCATGCCGGGTGATGCAGTCGTTGCTGCTGGCACGCTGCACTTCGCGGTACTGGGCGGCGGCGTTCATGCAGGCACCCCGCGCTGGATGATGCGCTCCAGGAAGAACTCCACGCCGCCACGGGCCTCGGTCGGTGCTTCCCAGCGGGCGGTGCGACGGGCGATCTCCTGGATCGCCAGCGCGGCCGGCGAGGACGGGTAGGCCTTCATCACCGGCTGCTGGCGCTGGACCGACAGCCGCAGCCAGTCGTCCTGTGGCACGCAGCCCAGGTAGTTCAGCGACACGTCGGCGAGGAACTTGTCGCACACGCGCACCAGCTTCTCGTACAGCACGCGGCCTTCGTTGGCATCGCGCGCCATGTTGGCCACCACCTGCACGCGGTCCACGCCACGTTCGCGCGAGAGCACCTTGATCAGCGCGTAGGCGTCGGTGATCGAGGCCGGTTCGTCGCAGACCACCACCACGGTGTCCTGCGCGGCCTGGCAGAAGGTCAGCACGCTGTCGGTGATGCCGGCGGCGGTGTCGATGATCATCACGTCCAGGTCGCGTTCCAGCTCGGAGAACACGTTGACCAGGCCGACGTGTTCGGCCGGCTGCAGTTCGGCCATGTGCCGGCGACCGGACGCGGCCGGCACCACCAGCACCCCGTTCGGGCCTTCCAGGATCAGCTCCTCCAGCGTGCAGCGCCCGGCGACCAGGTCGGCCAGGGTGTGCGTGGGCTTGAGGCCGAGGATCACGTCGATGTTGGCCAGGCCCAGATCGGCGTCCAGCAGCAGCGTGCGCTTGCCCATCCCGGCCAGCGCCACGGCCATGTTGGCCGAGATGTTGGTCTTGCCGACGCCGCCCTTGCCACCGGTGACCGCGATGGTGCGCACCGGGCCGGCCGGCTGGCGGCGGGTGGCCGACAGCGGGAAGGTGTTGGTCAGTTGGGCGTACTCACGCGACGGCATTGTTGAACTCCATGTTGCAGGGCATATCGGCCGCGCGGCGCAAATCTTCAAGGCGAAGTACGAGATTGGCCGCAGAGGCGCGGTGCAGGTCCTCCGGAACGTCCTGGCCGTCCGTCACCCAGGTGATCGGCAGGCTGTGATCGACCGCCACCGACAGTGCCGAACCGAAGCGGCCGGTCTCATCGAGCTTGGTCAGCACCAGCCCCTGCGGATTGGCGGCACCGAAGCGGCGCACCACTTCATCCATGTCCTGGAAGCTGGTGTTGGCCGGAAGCACCAGCAGGGTGCGGATCTGGCCGGCGGCACGCAGCCACTGCAGCTGCGCGGCGAGGGCACGGTCGCGCTGGCCCAGCCCGGCGGTGTCGATCAGCACCAGCTTGTAGTCGGCCAGCCGTTCCAGCAGCTGGTTGAGGTTGGTGCCGCTGTTGGCCTCGTGCACGGCAATGCCGAGCTGGCGGCCGAAACCGTACAGCTGCTCGCGGGCGCCGATGCGCTGGGTGTCGGTGGTGACCAGCGCCACGTCGCGGGCGGCATGGGCTTCGGCGAAACGCGAGGCCAGCTTGGCGATGGTGGTGGTCTTGCCGGCGCCGGTGGGGCCGACCAGGGCGATGACGCCGCCGGTCTCGATCGGATCGATCGGGGCGATCGGCAGCTTGCGCGAGATCAGCCCCAGCATCAGCCCACGGGCACGGGCCGGATCAGTGCCCAGCGGAATCTGCATCACCACATCACGCGCCAGGCCGGCGTCGAAGCCGTATTCCTCCATCAGATCCAGCGCGTTGGCACGCACCGCGCTGCCGCGCAGGCGCTCATCGGTGAAACGGCTCATCTCGCGCTCGATCAGCTGGCGCATGTCGGCCACTTCGCGGCGCAGCTCCAGCATCTGGGTGTCATCGCGTGGCGTGCTGTCGACGGCGACCAGCGACGGCACCGGCGCCGGTTCGGTGGCCGCGACTGCGGCGACTGCCGGCTGCGGTTCTGCGGCGACCGGCAGTGGCGGCAACGTCGGCGCCGGCGGCGGCGTCGGCATTGCGTCCCGGGTGATCGACGCAATGTCTGCCGGGGTGTCGTCGATCATGAAATTGGCGCGGGTGCCCACGCCCGCCGTCGCGGTTGCCGGCGGTGGTGCCGGAATCTCGGCGAGTGCCGCCGCCGGGCGGGCAGTACCGGGGGCGAGGAAGGCCGGCACCACCGGCGCATCGTCGGCAGGAGGCAGGGTGGCGAAGGTCTGTTGCGCTGCCGCTGGGGTATCGGCGCGCGGCTGTGGTGGCGATGGCGGCTGCGGCTGCAGCATTGCGGCAAAGCGGCTGTGCCGCGGCAGCAGGTCGGCGCTGCTGTCCAGGGAACGGCCGGTGGCGCCCACCGCCGAGCGGGCCAGCGCGGCCACGGCGGAAGCGGTGGGAATGACGGCTTCCGGCTCGGCAGTCTTGCGCCGGGTGACGGCGGCCATGATCGCTTCGGCGGCGCTGCGTGGCTTGGCCGGCTTCGCCGGGGCCGGGCGGCTGGCTTCCAGGGCGCGTTGCACAGCGGCTTCGTCGTAGTTGGCCGCCGCCACGATCTCGACACCTTCCTCGATCCGCCGGTTGGACAGGATCACCGCGTCCGGACCGTGTTCCTTGCGGACCAGGTTCATGGCGGTGCGCATGTCGGCGGCGACGAAACGTTTGATTTTCATGCTGTGGTACCGGGAATTTGAATGCGGTTGCGACGAAGGCGATGGGTGGCTGTTGCTGTTGAACATGGCGGTGGTAGCTCCTGCGTCCTTCGTTGCTGCGGTTTTTTCAGGCGTCCGGTTTACGTCACCGGTGCCGGGTTCCAGTGCTTCAGCTGATCGTGCCGACCAGCTTCAGGCGCTTGTCCTCCGGCACTTCGCTGTAGGCCAGTACCGACAGCGCGGGGACGCTGTGGCGGACCATCCGGGCGAGTGCGGCGCGGACCGGGCCCGGTACCAGCACCACCGCCGGCTCGTTGCGTGCCTCCTGCTTGCCGACACATTCGGCAAGACTCTGGTGGAGGCGTTCGGCGAGACCGGGTTCCAGTGCGGCACCATTGCCTTGTGTGGATTCTTGCAAGACCCGTTCCAATTGCGGATTGAGGGTGAACACCGGAAGCTCCGGCGCCATCCCGGCGATCTCCTGCACGATGAAACGGCCCAATGCGTTGCGTACCGCGGCGGTGAGCGCGGCCGGGTCCTGGGTCTGCGCGGCGTTCTCCACCAGTGCCTCGGCGATCTTGCGCAGCTGGCGCACCGGGATGCGTTCGGTGAGCAGGTTCTGCAGCACGCGCGCGACGACGGAGATCGGCAGCGCCTTCGGAGTGAGGTCTTCCACCAGCTTGGGCGCGCTCTTGGCCAGCGTCGCCAGCAGCTGCTGGACTTCCTCGTGGCCGAGCAGCTCCGGCGCGTGTTCGCGGATCAGGTGCGACAGGTGGGTGGCGACCACGGTGGCCGGATCGACCACGGTGTAGCCCAGCGATTCGGCATGGGCGCGCTGGTGCGGCTGGATCCAGGTGGCATCCAGACCGAATGCGGGGTCCTTGCCGGCGATGCCGTCGAGCTGGCCCAGCGCGCTGCCCGGATCCAGCGCCAGTTCGCGGTCGGGGTGGATCTCGGCACTGGCCACCGGCACGCCGTGGACCAGCAGGCGGTAGCCGCTGGGCGGCAGTTCCAGGTTGTCGCGGATATGTACCGAGGGAATGAGGAAGCCGACATCCTGGGTGAGCTTGCGGCGCACGCCCTTGATGCGCGCCATCAGTTCGCCCCCCTGGTTCTTGTCCACCAGCGGGATCAGCCGATAGCCGACCTCCAGACCCAGCGGGTCGATCGGGCGCAGCTCGTCCCAGCTCAGTTCGGCGGTGGCCGCCGGCGCGGAGGACGGCAGCCCCGGAATATCGCCCGGAGCGGCGGCCGCTGGCTGCGCACTCGCCGCGGCGGCGCTGTCGCGCTTCCACAATTTCCAGGCCAGGAACGCCAGAATCGCGGCCAGCGTCAGGAAAGCGACGTTGGGCATGCCCGGTACCAGCCCGACCAGACCGATGATGCCGGCGGCGATGGCCAACGCGCGGTACTGGCCGAACACCTGGCCCATCATCGCCTGGCTCATGTCCTGCCGGCGCGAGGCGCGGGTAACCAGCAGTGCGACCGCACTGGACACCAGCAGCGCCGGCAGCTGCGCCACCAGACCGTCACCGATCGACAGCAGGGTGTAGGTGGCTGCCGCGTCGCCGAATGGCATGCCGTGCTGCAGGACGCCGACGGCCAGGCCGCCGATCAGGTTGATGAACAGGATCAGGATGCCGGCGATCGCGTCGCCGCGGATGAACTTGTTGGCACCGTCCATCGCGCCGTAGAAGTCGGCTTCCTCGCGCACTTCCTCGCGGCGCAGCTTGGCCTCCTCGCGCGTCAGCAAACCGGCGTTGAGGTCGGCGTCGATCGCCATCTGCTTGCCGGGCATCGCGTCGAGGGTGAAGCGCGCGGCCACTTCGGACACGCGTCCGGCGCCCTTGGTGATGACCACGAAATTGATGATGGTCAGGATCGCGAACACGACGATACCGACCGCGTAGTTGCCACCGATCACGAATTCGCCGAACGAGGCGATCACCTTGCCGGCGGCGTCCTGTCCGTCCTGGCCGTTGAGCAGGATCACGCGGGTGGAGGCCACGTTCAGCGCCAGCCGCAGCATGGTGGTGACCAGCAGCACGATCGGGAAAATGGTGAAGTCCAGCGGGCGCTGCACGTACACCACCGCCAGCAGGACCATCAGCGAGATGGCGATGTTGAAGGTGAACAGGGCATCGAGCACCGGCGCGGCCAGCGGCACAACCACCATCGCCAGCAGCGCCAGCACGATCAGCGGCGTGCCAAGGCCGTTGCGCAGCATTTCCAGCGCGCGGCGCACAGTGGGCGGCATCGAAGTGGTGCTCATGCACGTCCTCCCTTGCCGAACTCATCCACCTCCAGCGGCGGCAGTGCGGGCATGGGGCCGGTGCGCCATTGGCGCAGCTGGTAGACGTAGGACAGGACCTGGGCGACGGCCGAATACAGTCTCACGGGGATTT
This sequence comes from Stenotrophomonas sp. JC08, assembly GCF_052180205.1. NCBI lineage: Bacteria > Pseudomonadati > Pseudomonadota > Gammaproteobacteria > Lysobacterales > Lysobacteraceae > Stenotrophomonas > Stenotrophomonas sp. JC08. The sequence continues at coordinate 1,571,857 of NZ_CP197473.1, forward strand.
CCTTGCCGAGTTGCCCTTCCCGATACAAGGCGCGTGCCAAAGGTGGTGCCGAGACGATGGCGACCTTGTTGCCGTCGGCCACCTGGCGGATGCGCAGCGCCATTTCATCCACGCCGCGCGCCACCACCGTGGGAGCGCTCATGCGGCCGCCCTCGTATTTCAGTGCCACCGCGTAATGGGTGGGATTGACCACCACCACATCGGCAGACGGCACCGCCTCCATCATCTGCCGCTGCGACAGCTGCATCTGCATCTGGCGGATGCGGCCCTTGACCTCGGGGCTGCCCTCGCTCTCCTTGAGCTCGCGCTTGAGCTCCTCGCGGGTCATCTTCAATTTCCGCAGCCAGTTCCATTTCTGGTACGGCGCATCGATGGCGGCCAGCACCGCCATCGCCCCGGCCGTGGCCAGCAGCAACTGCAGGGTGAAACCGAGCCCGTTGCGTGCCGCCGCTTCCAGCGGCTGGTGCAGCAATCCGCGCAGACCGTCGATGCCGTGCCAGATGCTCAGGCCGGCAGCGGTACCGACGAACAGCACGCGCAGCAGCGATTTGGCCAGTTCGGCCAACGCCTCGGGGCCGTACTGGCGCTTGAGGCCGCTCATCGGATTGAGCCGCTTGAAGTCCGGCACCAGCGATTTGTTGGAAAACCTCAGCCCGCCCATCAGCACCGGCGAGATGAAGCTGGCCAGCACGCAGACGGCGACCAGCGGCGATATCGCCACCATCAGCTTCAGCAGCAGCCAGCCGGCATGTCCGAACAGCAGGTCGCTGTTGCGCAACAGCGCCGGCTCCGGTGCCAGCGCTGCTTTGAGCCAGCTGCGCGCGCCATTGCCGATATGGCCGGCCAGCGCGTAGATCGCCAGTACCCCGGAGGTGAAGACTGCGGCGGTGGCCAGTTCGCGCGAGCGCGGGATATTGCCTTGCTCACGGGCGTCGCGCAGGCGCTTTTCGGTGGGAAGTTCGGTCTTTTCGCCGGACTGTTCGTTCTCGGACATCGCACAGCACGCAAGCGGGGGGTTACGGGTCTGGTTGCAAGAACTGTTCCAGCAGGGCCTGCCAGGCACGCTGCCGGTCGATCGGGCGTTGCGCCCATGTCGCCCGGGCGAACCTGCGGTGCTTGCATGGACGTGGAATCCGGTGCAGGGAGCTACGCGCCAGCCTGTCCGCCGTTACCGGTGCAGCGGACGTTCCGTGAAGGGCGCCGGCTCGGTGTCGCCGTACAGGCGCAGGAAGGTTTCCGCGTCGACCGGCTGGCCCAGCACCTTGCCCTGCAGGTAATCGCAGCCGAGCCGCTCGATATACGTGCGCTGGCCCTGGGTTTCGATGCCTTCGGCGACCACATCCATGTTGAGCGCATGACCCAGGGCGATGACCGCCGAGACGATCACCACATCCTCGTCGCTCTCGTCGACGGCGAGGATGAAGGCGCGGTCGATCTTGAGCTCCGTTGCGGGGATGCGCCGCAGCCGCAACAGGCTGGAGAAACCGGTGCCGAAGTCGTCGATGGAAATCCCCACCCCCAGCGCCGCCAGCGCATGCAACTGCCGGGTGGCGGCATCGGCGTGGCGGGTTACAGAGCTTTCGCTGATCTCCAGAATCAGCTGCGAAGGGTCCAGTGCGTTGTGCCGCAGCACTTCACCGATCTGCCCAGCCAGCTTTTCCGAACGCAGCTGGCGCCGCGACAGGTTCAGTGACATGCGCCAGTCGCCATTGCCGGCGTCATGCCAGCTGCGCAGCTGCCGACAGGCCGCGTCGAGGATCCACTGGCCCAGTGATTCGATCAGGTCGTACTGTTCGGCCAGCCGCAGCACGCGTTCGGAAGGAATAAGTCCATGTTCCGGGTGCTGCCAGCGCAACAGCGCTTCGGCGCCACATACCCGGCCGCTGCCGGCATGGACGCGTGGCTGGTAATACAGCAGCAGGTCGGCGCTGCCGATGGCATCGCGCAGGTCGGCCAGCAATTGCAGGTCCTGCTCGACGCTGTCATTCATCCATTCGGCGAACTGCTGGCAGCTGTTGCTGCCGGCCTGTTTGGCATGGCGCATCGCGGTTTCCGCCTGCGACAGCAGCAGCTGGGTCGAGCCGGATGTGTTGTCCAGCAGGGCATAGCCGATGCTGGCGGTGACCCGGATGTCGCGGTTGCCGACCCGCAGGGTATTGACCAGGGTGATGACGTGCGCAGCCACCGCCATCGCCTCGGCCTCATCCCTGACGTGGCTGGCAATGATGAAATGGTCGCCGCCAAGGCGGGCCACCAGCCTGTCGCCGGCCGCATATTGGCGCAGGCGTTCGGCCATCGCCACCAGTACCGCGTCACCGGCCTGGTGGCCGAAGGCACCGTTGATATGGCGCAGGTCGTCCAGGTCGAGCGAGAACACCGCCAGTGTCCCGCCATCCTCGCCTGGCGTGGCGCCGAGCCGTTCAAGCCGCTCACGCGCCAGCTGGCGATTGGGCAGGCCGGTCAGCGGATCATGCAGGGTGGCGTGGAACAGCTCTTTGCGGGTGTCATCCAGCGAGGTGCTGAGCAGCGAGTTGTGGACCGCCAGCAGGCGCGCCTGCATGCGCTCTTCCAGCAGCGCGATCAGCAGCAGCGCGCCGGTCACCACCAGGGTCAGCGCGACCACGAAGACGGCCATCCCTTCGGTGCGCAGCCCGCCGGTACCGGCGGCGCCGCAGACACTGCCTTCGGGGAATTGCGCGGCCACCATGCCGGTGTAATGCATGCCGGCGATCGCCAGACCCATCACCCCTGCGGCGGCGATGCGGGCTGGCAGCGGCTGGGTGCTGTTGCGCAGGCGGAAGGCGATGAACAGCGCGCTCCATGAAGCGGCGATGGCGATCGACAGCGCCAGCCAGAACCGGTCGTAGACGATGGCCGGGTGCATCAGCAGCGCGGCCATGCCGCTGTAATGCATCCACGCGATGCCCAGGCCCACCAGCAGTGCGCCGAGCAACAGGTGCAGGTGCGGCAGCGTGGGCCGGGATACCAGCCACAGCGCGAACAGCGAGCTGGCGATGGCGGACAGCAGCGACAGCAGCGTCAACCCGAGGTCGTAGCCGAGCGGGATGGAGAGCTTGAACGCCAGCATGCCGATGAAGTGCATCGACCAGATTCCCGCGCCCATCGCGATACCGCCGCCCACCAGCCACAGGCGGGCATGCTGGCGGGTGCGGGCGACAGCGACACGGTCGGCCATGCTCAGTGCGGTGAACGAGGCAAGAATCGAGATCAGCACCGAAAGCACGACAAACAGCAGGTTGCAGCTGCCGCTCAGCATCAGTCCCTTCTCCCTGGAAGATTCAATGCACCGCTCCGCTGCGCATATAGATGCCGACTATCTACATCCTTGGCGGGAAGGGCAATAGAGGTCCGATGGCAGGCGGAACCGGCAGATCTGTTATTGCAGGATCTGGCCGGCGGTATCCCATGCGGCATCGAAAAGACGCTGGACCGGCGGCCCCATTTCCCCGGCCAGCAGCGCCAGCAGCAGGATCCCCAGCAGCAACGATACCGGCAGGCCGAGCTGGATAGGGTTCAATGCCGGCGCGGCGCGGGCCAGCACGCCAAAGGCGAGGTTGACCGCCAGCATCGCTACCGTCAGTGGCAGTGCCAGCGTCAGTGCGCCGCGGAAAATCTGCAGTGCCAGCGTCGGCGCCATCGCCGCCAGCGCGTGTGGATCGGGCACGGCGGTACCGATCGGCAGCGCCCGATAGCTGTCCATCAGCAGCGAGATCAGGGCCAGATGGCCGTTGACGGTGAAAAACAGCAGCCCGAACAGCAGATAGAACCACTGCCCGATCACGCCGGAACTGCCACCGCGCAGCGGATCGTTCATCTGTGCGAAGGCCAGGCCGGTGCCCTGCGCGACCATTTCACCGGCCATCGCGCCGGCTTCGAAGATCAGCCGGAACAGGAAGCCGATGGAGATGCCGATCGCCAGCTCGCGGGCGATGGTCAGCACTGTGGCGGCATCAAAGCCATTCCATACCGGCACCGGCGGCAGTACCGGAGCCAGCGCCACCGACAGGGCGATCGCCAGCATCGCCCGTACCCGTCCCGGAACCGCGCGGGTGCCCAGCATCGGCATCGCCATCACCATGGCGCCGATGCGCAGCATCGTCCACAAGGTGGTGCCGATCAGGGCGAACGCCTGCTGCCCGTCAATGGCCATCTGGGTGGCACTGTCCACGGGAGCGCTAACCGATCAGGTGCGGAATGCGCTGGAACAGCAGCGTGGTGAATTCCACCAGGTGTCCGATCAGCAGGCTGCCCAGCGCGAACAGCGCCACGGTCAGTCCGGCGGCCTTGGCGACGAAGGCGATGGTGGGTTCATTCAACTGGGTGGCGGCCTGGATCACGCCGACCACCACGCCGATCACCAGCACGGTAAGCAGCAGCGGGCCGGCAACCCAGAGGGTGGCGACCAGGCCACCACGCAGTTCGGTCAGGGCGAGTTCGGGGGTCATTGCAGCGCTCCGGTCAGACCGCGTTGAAGCTGGCGGCCAGGGTGCCGACGACCAGCACCCAGCCATCGACCAGCACGAACAGCAGGATCTTGAAGGGCGCCGAGATCAGCATCGGCGAGAGCATCATCATGCCCATCGACATCAGCACGCTGGCCACGACCAGGTCGATGATCAGGAAGGGGATGAAGATCAGAAAGCCGATCTCGAAGGCGGTCTTCAGCTCGCTGGTGACGAACGAGGCCACCAGCACCGGGAACGGGATCGCCTCCGGGCTGGCGTAGGCGCCATGGCCGGCCAGGCCGGCGAAGGTCATCAGGTCGGTTTCGCGTACCTGCGCCAGCATGAAGGCGCGCAGCGGCCCGGTGGTCAGTGTCCAGGCGGTCTGGAAGTCGATCTGGCCGTCCAGATACGGCGCCATGCCGGTGGACCAGGCCTTGTCCCAGACCGGCATCATCACCATCGCGGTGAGGAACATAGCAAGGCCCAGCAGGATCTGGTTGGACGGCGTCTGCCCGGTGCCCAGCGCCTGGCGCAGCAGGCCCAGCACGATGATGATGCGGGTGAAGGCGGTCAGCACCAGCAGCATCGAAGGCAGCAGGGTGATGGCCGTCATCAGCAGCAGGGTCTGCAGCGGCAGGCTGACCGGCTGGCTGCCGATCTTGCCGACATTCACCTCCGGCAGCACCGGCATCTGCGGGCCGGCCGGTGTGGCCATCGCCAGCAGCGGAAAGGCGAACAGCGCCAGCACCAGCAACCATTGCCAACCGGTACGGCGGGAATCGCGGGGGAGGGGAGAGGCCGACATGATTCAGGATTCCTTGCGCAGCTTCTGCGCCAGCATCTGGGCGAAATTCGGCAGTTGCCGCAGGTCCGGCAGCGGTGCCGGGGCGGCGGGCCGCAACGGTTCGGGCAACTGGTGCAAGGTGTTGATGCCGCCGGCGGTCACGCCCAGCAGCAGCTGCTGGCCGTTGATGTCCACCACCACCACACGCTCCTTGGCACCCACGTTGAGGCTGGCGACCACCTTCAGGCCCTCGGCCGGACGGAAACCACCGCCGGGCAGGCGCTTGAGCAGCCAGCCCAGGCCGATGATCAGGCCCAGCACCAGCAGCAGGGTGAACACCGCGCCGAACATGCCCGGCGTGGTGGCCGCGTGCTGGCCGACCGCTGCGCTTGTCTTCGCGGCCGGCGTGACCGTGGCAAGCAGTGCGATCACCGCAGTCTCCGGATCCGCTCGGCGGGGCTGACCACGTCGGTCAGGCGCACGCCGAAACGGTCGTTGATCACCACCACTTCGCCGTGGGCGATCAGGGTGCCGTTGACGAACACGTCCAGTGATTCACCGGCGCCGCGCTCCAGTTCCACCACCGAGCCCTGGTTGAGCTGCAGCAGGTTGCGGATCGGCACGCGCGCGCGGCCCACCTCCAGCGACAGGGTCACCGGCACATCAAGGATCACGTCCAGGTCCAGGTCGGTGGTGGCGATGCCGTCGGCCTTCAGGTCGGCGAACTGGGCCGGAGCGGCCTGCGGGGTGTCGGGGGTCTGGGTGTCAGTCATGGCTTTCTTCCTGGATCGCCGGCAGCGGCTTGCGGGTGCCTGGCGGATGGGTCGCGGTGATCTTGATGGCGTTGCGCTCGTTGGCCACGCCGAATTGGCCGGTGAAGACGGGAATGCCTTCCACGCACAGCGGCACGTCCTTGGGCAACTCGATGGGCAGGATGTCGCCGATCTTCAGCCGGGTAAGGTCGCGCAGGCTCATCCGGCGCTTGGCCAGCACGCTGGAAAGCTCCACTTCGGCGGAATTGAGCTGCTCGCGCAACATGATTGCCCAGCTTTCGTCGCGGTCGTTGCGGTCGCTCTGGATGCCGGCATCGAGCAGTTCGCGGATCGGTTCCAGCATCGAATACGGCAGGGTGATGTGGATGTCGCCGCCACCGCCATCCAGCTCGACGTGGAAGCGGGTGACCACCACGTACTCGCGCGGGCTGACGATATTGGCAAAGTGCGGGTTGATCTCCGAGTTGATGTACTCGAAGTCCACGTTCATCACCGGCCCCCAGGCCTCGCGCAGGTCGGCGAAGGTCTGCTTGATCATCAGGTGGATCACGCGCATCTCGGTAGCGGTGAACTCGCGACCCTCGATGCGGGTGGGGTAGCGGCCGTCGCCGCCGAAGAAGTTGTCGACCACGGCGAACACCAGGGTCGGCTCGAACACGATCAGGCCGGTGCCACGCAATGGCTTGAAACGGATCAGGTTGAGATTGGTCGGCACGTACAGCGAGTGCAGGTAGTCGCCGAACTTGATCAGCTCGATACCGCGCACCGAAAGCTCGGCCGAACGCCGGATCAGGTTGAACAGGCCGATCCGCCACAGGCGGGCGAAGCGTTCGTTGACCATCTCCAGGGTCGGCATGCGGCCGCGGATGATGCGGTCCTGGCTGGCGAAATCGTAGGTGCGGGCTTCGCCGGGGGCCGGGCCCTCGTCCTCGGTGTTGACCTCGCCGGAATCGACGCCATGCAGCAGCGCATCGATTTCGTCCTGGGACAGCAGATCGTTGATGCTCATCGGGGTGCCTTACTGGGTCACGAAACTGGTGAACAGCAGTTCGTCAGCACTTTTCTTGCCGGTCTCCCTGCTCATCAGTTTGTGCACTTCGGCCAGCGCCTCGGCCTGCAGCTTCTCCTTGCCGGCGCGGTCGGCGATCTGTTCCACCCGCACCTGCGAAAACAGCATCAGCAGCCGCGCGCGGATGGCCGGGGCGTGGGTCTGCAGCGCGGCCACGGCCTCCGGGTCGCGGGTCATCAGCTGCACTTCGACCTGCAGGTAGCGTGGGCCGTCGAAGGTGCTGTCGAGGTTGACCACGAAAGCCGGGTCGAGCGCGACGTACTGGGCCGGCGCCGGCGCCCGCTTTGCCGGGGCCGAGGACTTCACCGCCGCCTCGACCTTGCCCTGGGTGAAATACCACACCGCGCCACCGGCGGCGCCAGCGGCCAGCAGGGCGATCAGGGCGGTCACCAGCAGCGAACGCCGGGGCGTGGCGGCAGCCTCCTTGGTATCGGGGGAATTACGGGATTTGTCGGCGGCTGCGGCCACGGTGTGCTCCTCGGGAATGCTGCCCCTTCCGATGCAAGCCGTGTGCCCAAATGGCGTGGCCGGCCGCTATGGCCGGCGCCGGTTCAGGCGTAGGTGTCCAGTAAACCGCGCAGATAGCGCATGGGCGCTGCCTGTTCCGTCACAGGCGAACCAGCACCCTCAGAGGCGGAGGCCCTCGACGCGTCGGCGCCGGCACGCGCATCCTCGCCCGCAGGGGCATCCCGCTGCTGGCCGACATCGGCCTGGGCCAGCTGCAATCCCTGCTCGCCGAGCATTTCCCGCAGCCGCGGCAGGCTGTTTTCCAGCGCGCTGCGGACTTCTGCGTGGGCACTGCTGAAGGTGGCATGGACGCGGTCACCGTCCAGTTGCAGCTTCACGTCGATCTGGCCCATGTCTTGCGGGGTGATGCGGATATGGGCATGACCGATCTTCTGCTCGGCCATCCAGCCGATGCGTGCACCGAAGGCTTCGTCAAAATCCGGACTCTGCACATCGGGTGGGGCGCCAGGGACAATGCTGGAAGTGGCGGCGGGGGCGCGCACTTCCGGTGCGCTGATGCCCTGCAGGATCTGCTGGAACGCGAGCAGATCCGGGCTGTCGCTGCTGTCGTCGATCCGGGCGGCCACGGCCGCGGTAGGCAGGGAGATCTGCGGCAGGGCGTCCGGCGTGCTTTTCGTGCTTGCCGCAAGGGCTGTGGCGGCGGCCGGCAAGGCCGGCGCCAGCGTCTGCGCAAGGGCGGCCGGAAGCTGCTTGCTGCCCGCCGCTGCCGCTGCGGGCGATGGAGCGGCGGGCGATGGAGCGGCGGGCTGCACAGGTTCGGCCGCTGCGGGAGGTGGAGCGGCGGGCTGCACAGGCTCGGCCGGCGGCGGAATCAGCGCGGAGAGGCCCAGCGGCGGCCACGGTGTATCGCTGCTGTGGTCATCGGTATCGTCGGATGACGGCTTTTCGACACCTGCGTCCTCCCTGGCCGAGGTTTCCGCTGTCGGCGTGTCCTCATCGGGTCGGGTGCCGGAATCCTGACGCGGCGTGTTGCCATCGGCTGCAGCCGCGATGTTTCCGCCGGACCCGGTCGCCGGGTTCAGCAGGGCATCGAAACCGCCCGCCGGCTTGTCTGTCGATGACCCGCCGGAACGTGCACCCGCTGCGGCTTGGCCGGCAGCGGACGCGGCGGTGGCGCCCAGTGACAGGGCGTTCATGCCGGCTCCCCGTCATCGGTGGCCTTGGCCAGGCGCACGCGGCGGGCGCCCAGATCGTCCATCTCGCGCTGGTCACGGCGTTCGGCCACCTGCTTTTCCTGCGCGCGATAGCTGGCGGCCAGCTGTTCCAGCACCTGCTTGTCGCGTGAGGCCAGCAGCAGCCGCGCGCGCTCGGCGTCGACGTGCTCGCGGTTGCTGTCCACCGTCCTGCTCTGGGTCTGCACGGCGTTGTCCAGGCGGTCGAGGAATGCGCGCCGGTTCATCAGTTGCGCGGCGCTGGTGGCCGACAGCTGCGCATTGGCGTAGTCGTCTGCGTACTGGCGCAGTTCGGCCAGTCGCGACTGGTGCATGTCCAGGGTTTTCTGGCGCTCGGCCAAGGCCTTGGCCACTTCATCTTCGCGGTCCTGCGCGTGGCGCAGCAGCGGATCGAGGCGACGGGACGGACTCATGCGGGTTTCTCGCTGTCTACCAGTTGTTGCAGTGCTTCCAGACTCTGAGCCAGTGCGGCGGCGTTGTGCACGTCCTGGCCGAGGAACTCCATGATCTCCGGCCAGCGCGCCAGCGCCTCGTCGGTGAGCGGGTCGTTGCCGCGCTGGTAGGCGCCGATGGCGATCAGGTCGCGGTTGGCCGAGTAGGCCGACACCAGCTGCTTGAGCTTGCGGATACGGGCGCGCCAGGTGTCATCGGCGATGTCCTGGACCACGCGGCTGACCGAGGATTCCACGTCGATGGCCGGGTACAGGCCGCTGTCGGCCACGCGCCGCGACAGCAGGATGTGGCCGTCGAGAATGGCGCGGGCGGCATCGGCGATCGGATCCTGCGGATCATCACCTTCGGTCAGCACCGTGTAGAAGGCGGTGATCGAGCCACGGCCCTTGGCGCCGTTGCCGGCGCGCTCGACCAGCGCCGGCAGCTTGGCGAACACTGACGGCGGATAGCCGCGGGTGGTCGGCGGCTCGCCCACGGACAGGCCGATCTCGCGCTGCGCCTGGGCGAAGCGGGTCAGCGAATCCATCAGCAGCAGCACGTTCAGGCCCTGGTCGCGGAACCATTCGGCAATCGCGGTTGCCCGGTAGGCGCCGTGCAGGCGCGCCAGCGGTGGCCGGTCGGCCGGGCTGGCAACCACCACCGCGCGGCGCAGGCCTTCCTCGCCCAGCGTGCTTTCGACGAAATCGCGCACTTCGCGGCCACGCTCACCGATCAGGCCGACCACGATCACGTCGGCGGCGGTGAAACGGGTCATCATCCCCAGCAGCGTGGATTTGCCCACGCCGGAGCCGGCGAACAGGCCCACGCGCTGGCCGCGGCCGATCGGCAGCAGCGCGTTGATCGCGCGCACGCCCACGTCCAGCGGCTGGGTGATGGGTTCACGCGCCAGCGGGTTGATCGCCACGCCGGCCATGCCGACGCTGCCTTCGGCGCGGATCGGGCCCTTGCCATCCAGCGGAATGCCGTCCGAATCGATCACGCGGCCGAGCAGGCCTTCACCGACCTCGACGCCACCGCGATGGAACGACGGCACCACCCGCGCGTTGGGCAGCAGGCCATGCAGCTCGGCGCTGGGCATCAGGTAGGTGCGGTCGCCGGAGAAACCGACCACTTCGGCATCCACCCAGCCGCCGTCGATGACCTCCACCTTGCAGCTGGCGCCCATCGGTGCCTCGCAGCCGACGGCTTCAAGAGTCAGGCCGACCGCGCGGCGCAGCACGCCCTCGCGGATCAGCCCATGGCCGTGGCCGTTGTCCAGGGTGATGTCTTCAAGCCGCGCGGCCAGGCGCAGGTTGCGTGCGGCGACCCAGTCGACGGGCGAGGGTGCGGCAGTCATTGGCCGGCTCCGGCGCGACGCATGACCGTCGCCAGCACCGAGCGCAGGCGCGCATCCAGCGTTCCGTCGATGCGGACCGCTTCGGCGTGCACGCGCAGGTCGCCGCGGCTCAGGCCCAGGTCCGGCGCCAGCCGCTGGCCTTCCGGCAGCGACAGCAGTGGCGCCAGCGCGGCGATATCGTCCGGGTGCAGGCGCACCTCGACCTCCCGGTTGCTGTTGCCCACGGTGCCGATGGCTTCTTTGACGAGCGCCGCCAGCAGCGCCGGTTCGGCCTCGTAGGCGCGGCCGACCAGGTTGCCGGCGATACGTACTGAAAGATCACCCAGCGCACCGACCACCTCGTCCTCCAGCCGTGCCAGCGGGCGGGTGAAGTTGTCCAGAATGCCTTCGATCTGCGCGATCAGCCGCCGCACCTCGGCCTGGCCCTGGGCGAAGCCTTCGGCATGACCTTCCTCGTGACCCTCGCGGCGTGCCGTCTCCTGTATGGCCTCGATCTCCTCCAGCGTGGGCAGCTGCAACGGCGCCGGTGCCGGCTCGGCCGCCATCGGCTCCGGCACATGCTCATCGGTCACCGTTTCGATGGCCGGGGCCAGCGGCGCGCCCATCAGGTCCGGGGCATGCCAGCGGATGGCGCCGTTCACAGCATCGCCTCGGCGTTGCCGCCCAGGGTGAGGGTGCCTTCATCGGCCATGCGCTTGACGATGGCGAGGATTTCGCGCTGCGCGCCCTCCACATCGGACAGCCGCACCGGGCCGCGTGCCTCCATGTCTTCGAGCAGGATCTCGGCGGCACGCTGGGACATGTTGCGGGTGATCTTGTCGCGCACCTTGATATCGGCGCCGCGCAGCGCCAGTCCCAGCCGCTCGCCGCTGACCTCGCGCAGCACCAGCTGCATCTCGCGGTCGTCCAGGTCGACCAGGTCGTCGAACACGAACATCAGGTCCTGGATGCGGCTGCCGAGCGGGGCATCGATCTGCGCGATCGCACCGAGGATGGCCTGGTCCTGGCCACCGTCCATGTAGTTGAGGATGTTGGCGGCACACTGCACGCCGCCGATGTTGGACGACTTCAGGTTCTGGTTGCCGGCGAACTGGCGCTCCATGATCTCGTTCAATTCGTTCAATGCGTTGGGCGGGATGCCGTCCAGCGTGGCGATGCGCAGCAGTACGTCCACGCGGGTGCGCTCGGGCAGCAGCTTGAGCGCGTCGGCGGCCTGGTCGGTTTCCAGATGCGCCATGACGATGGCGATGATCTGCGGGTGCTCGTTGCGCACCAGGTCGGCCACCGCGCGCGGGTCCATCCACTTGAGCGCGTCCAGCCCGGTGGTGTTGCGCCCGAGCAGGATGCGGTCGATCAGGTTGCCGGCCTTCTCGGTGCCCAGCGCCTGTACCAGCATGTTGCGGATGTAGTCGTCCGAGCCGACGGACAGCGAGGTCTTGTTGCCGAGCTCGTTGCCGAACTCGTCCATCACCTGCTGCACCTGCTCGCGGGTGACATCGTTGAGGGTGGCCATGGCGATGCCGATCTTCTGCACCTCCTTGGGCTCCATGTGCTTGAGCACTTCGGCGGCATCCTGCTCGCCGAGCGACAGCAGCAGGACGGCGGCGCGCTGGACGCCGGTCATCTGGACGTTCTCAATCATTGGCAACCCAACCCTTCACCACCTGTGCCACGCGCTTGGAATCGGCCTGCACCGCTTCACGCGCCATCCGCAAACGCTCCTCATAGGCATCCACCGGCAGTGCCAGTTGCGCCGGCGCGCCCAGCTGCAACTGGTCCGGCGCCAGCGCCGGCATGCCGTCTGCTCCGTCCATGACCTGCACTTCGGCGGTCAGCGGGTCCACGCCGGATCCGGGCAGGGCCCTCGGCGGGCCGGAAATCTGCCGCAGCGCCGGACGCAGCACGCCGAACAGCAGCGCCAGCACCACGATGGCCCCCAGCAGCAGACGCAGTCCGTCACGGACCTGCGGGTATTCCCACCACTTGGGCGTTTCCACCGGCAGCACTTCGCGCACGAACGGGGCATTCATCACCGACACGGTGTCGCCACGTTCGGCGTTGAAACCGACCGCCTGCTTGACCAGTGCCTCCACGCGGGTCAGTTCGGCCGCACTCAGGGGCTGGTCGCTGAGCTTGCCGTTGGCACCGGCGCGAGGAACGTGGTCGACCAGCACCGCCACCGACACGCGGTTGACGCGGCCGGCCGGCTGGCGGGTGTGCTGCAGGGTGCGGTCCAGCTCGTAGTTGCGGGTGGCGCTCTTGCTGGTTTCGGTCGGCGCGGCGGCATTGGCCGGCACTGCCTCCGGGCCGGGCGGGGTGTTGCTGGCGGCGCCGGGAACACCTTGCGGGCCGGCGCTGGCCGAGGAATTTTCGTTGATCTGTTCGCTGCGCACCTTCTGCGGTTCGCCGTTGTACAGCTCGCGCGCTTCCTCGGTGACCGAGAAATCCATGTCCACGCTGACTTCCGGGTTGACCCGGCCGGCGCCGGTCATCGGCTCCAGCAGTTCGCGGATGCGCTGGTTGTAGGAGGTTTCCAGGCGGCGCACCTGTTCGAACTGGGCGGCGTTGAGCGCCGCATCGCTGTTGGGATCGGACAGGGTCAGCAGGCGGCCGCTCTGGTCGACCACGGTCACCCGTTCCGGTGCGAGGTCGGGAATGCTGGAGGCGACCATGTGCACGATGGCATCGACCTGGTTGCGTTCCAGCTGCTGGCCGCCGCGCAGTTCCAGCACCACCGAGGCGCTGGCGACATCACGCTGGCGGGTGAACGCGCTGGGCTTGGGGATGGCCAGGTGCACGCGCGCATCGCGCACCGGGCGCAATGCGGTGATGGTGCGCACCAGCTCGGTTTCCAGCGCGTGCTGGTAACGGGCGTTCTCGACGAACTGGCTGACGCCGAAGCCGGGATCGCGCTCCATCATTTCAAAGCCAAGGCGGCCACTGTCGGTCAGACCGGAGCCGGCCAGCTTCAGGCGGGCATCGTGCACGTGCTTTTCCGGCACGCTGATCGCGCCGGTGGCGGCGTTGAGCTCGAAAGGGATCTGTGCGGTGCGCAGCAGGTCGGTGGCCTCGGCGGTCGCCTTGGTATCCAGCCCGGTGTACAGCGGCATCATCTGCGGCTTCTGCGACCAGAAGAACACGAACAGGCCCGCCGCCACGGCGACGGCGATCATTGCCATCAGGCCCAGCCGGCGGGTGATCTGCAGACTCTGCAGCCGGTCGAACCAGGCGCCGGCTTTTTCGGAGTTGAGGGCGTCAGTGGGGAGCGCAAGTGCCATGGAAGCGTGTCCTTACAGCGGCATGTTCATCACGTCCTGGTAGGCCTGGACGAGACGGTTGCGGACTTCCACGGTGGCGCGGAAGGCGATCTGGGACTGCTGCGAGGCGACCATGACCTGGGCCAGGTCGGCGCCGGGTTCACCGCGCTCGAAAGCGACGGCCAGCGCGCCGGACTTCTGCTGGGCATCGTTCACGCCCTTGATCGCCCCCTGCAGGGTTTCGGAAAAACTCGGGGCCGAAACCGGCTGGCCGGTGACCATCCCGTTGATCGCGTCGCTGCGGCGGATATCGGCCAGCGGTGCGGTCGGGCCGACCTGGGTCTGGAAGGTACGGATCTGGGAAAGGATCGAATTGACGGAGTGGGACATCGACAGACTTCCGGAACGGGGTTGCTGCCAATTCATGTGCAAGACACGTGCCTAAACCGGCAGGCGGTTGAAAGGCCGTGCTGGCGTGCATTCCGCTGGGTGCGACGGCTTTCCGCCGTCCGGATTCCGGCGCTGCCGCCGGTGCCGGCAATGCGTCGGGGCCGCAGAAAAGCAGAACGCCCCGAAGGGCGTTTGCAGGGGATGGATACCGTGCGGGTCAGCGGAGCGGGGTTTCCGTCTGTTCCCGCTCGATGCCGTACTTGCGCAGCTTTTCCACCAGGGTGGTGCGGCGCAGGCCGAGCAGCTGCGCGGCATGGGCGACCACGCCCTGGGTGCGTTCCAGCGCCTGGTTGATGAGGGTCAGCTCGATGTTGGCCATGTGGTCGCGCAGGTCGAAACCACTGTTGGGCAGTTGTGCAGCCGTGGCATTGGTGGACACCGTGCCGGCCGGCGCGGTCGGGGCCGTCGTTGCAACCGCCGCCTCGGCCACCATCGCCGCCAGTGGGCGTTCCTCGTCGCCGGCCGATGCCGGCGGCAGCATGTCGCCGCGGTAGCGGGTGGGCAGGTCCTGCACCCGCACCAGACCGCCCGGATTCAGCACGGCCAGGCGTTCGACCAGGTTGGTCAGCTCGCGCACATTGCCCGGCCACGGGTGGGCGGCCAGCGCTTCCAGCGCTTCGGCGGCGAAGCGGACTTCTCCACGCCCGGTGCGGGCCAGCTGTACGGCGATGGTTTCCACCAGTGCCGGGATATCGTCGGTGCGTTCGCGCAGTGACGGCACGTCGATCGGGAACACGTTGAGGCGGTAGAACAGGTCCTCGCGGAATTTGCCGTCACTGATGCGCGTTTCCAGGTTGCGGTGGGTGGCGGCGATCACGCGGACGTTGCAGCGGATGGTCTGGTTGCCGCCCACGCGCTCGAAGCTGCGCTCCTGCAGCACGCGCAGCAGCTTGACCTGCATCGGCAGGCTCATGTCGCCGATCTCGTCCAGCAGCAGGGTGCCGCCCTCGGCCATCTCGAAACGGCCCTTGCGGGCGGTCAGCGCGCCGGTGAAAGCGCCTTTCTCATGGCCGAACAGCTCGCTTTCCAGCAGGTCCGGTGGAATCGCGCCGCAGTTGATCGCCACGAAGGGGCCGTCGCGGCGCGGCGAACGCTGGTGGATCGCACGCGACACCACTTCCTTGCCGGTGCCCGATTCGCCCAGCACCAGCACGGTGGTGTCGAATGCGGAGACCTGGTCGATCAGCTGGCGCAGGGCGACCACCGCGGCACTGTTGCCGGTGGGGCCGCTGTCCTGCGCGGCGCCTTGCTGGTGCTCGGTATCCAGCCGCTTCAGGCTGGCGCGACGCAGCAGCGCCTCCATCTGCGCATGCCGCAGCGGCAGTTCCAGCGGCCACACGTTGGCCTCGTGCAGGCTGTAGTGGCGTGCGAAGGCCAGCGGATCGCCTTCCCCCAGCAACACCGGTGGCGGCATCGCGGCCTGGGCCAGCCATGTGAAGAACGGTTCGGCGCTGGCGGTGTCGTCCAGGTGACCGACCACGACCGCCAGCCAGTCGTTGGGGCGGTAACGCTTGACGTCGATATCGGCGGCGTCGGTGACCCAGCGCGGGGTGAAATCCATGAACTCCAACAGGGCGACGGTGCGCTCGGCGCGGACGTCGTCACTGTCGATGACCAGGATGCGTGACTCACTCATTGCCTGGCTCCTCGCGCAGACGTTCCAGGATCGGCATGACCTCCTGGATGTAGGAAAGCTTGCTGACGAAGTTGTCGGCACCGGCACGCTGGGCATGTTCGCGGTGCTCGACATCGTCGAAGTGGCTGGCGATCACGATGTAGGGCGCGTTGTCCTGGGTCTTGATAAGCCGGGTGGCCTGCAGCCCGCCCATTTCAGGCATCGCCAGATCCATCAGCACCACCTGCGGGCGCAGCGCTTCGGAACGCTCGATGGCTTCGAGCCCGTTGGCGGCACTGCCGACGATCTGTACCCACTCCACCTTGCGGAAGTGGCGCATCGCGGCGTTGATGAAACCTTCATGGTCGTCGACCAGCAGCACGGTGAGCTTGCTCATGGAAATCCTTGTTCTCAGCCCGCGCGGGCCAGGGAGGGCTTGGCATTCTGCCTGCGGCGTTCACGGGCCGGGGCGATGCCCAGCTGTTCGCGGTATTTTGCAACGGTCCGGCGGGCGATGTTCACCCCCTGCCGGGCCAGCAGCAGGGCGATGGCCTCATCGGCCAGCGGCCGGGCGGCCGGTTCGGTCTCGATCAGCCGCTTCACCATCGCCTTGACCGCCTGCCCTGAAATGCTGGCGCCTTCCAGGCGGACCGCGAAGAAGTGCTTCAGTTCGAACGTGCCGCGCGGAGTCTGCAGGTATTTGCCCGAGGTGATGCGCGATACGGTGGATTCGTGCATGCCGATGGCATCGGCCACTTCCTTCAGGGTGAGGGGCGCCATCGCTTCCTCGCCACGCATCAGGAACCCGGCCTGGCGCTCGACCACCACCCGCGCGGTGCGCAGCAGGGTGTCATAGCGCATGGACAGCCCACGGGTCAGCCAGCGTGCTTCCTGCAGCATCTCGCGCATCGGCTGGGCGGCCTCGCCGGAACTTTCGCTGACGGCCTTCTCGTAGGCCGGATTGATGTTCAGGCGCGGCGTGGTGCGATGGTTCAGGGCCACGCGCCACTGCGCATCGGCATGCCAGACCACCACGTCGGGGATGATCGCGGTGTCCTGCTGCGGCTGCAGGGTGTCGCCGGGGCGGGGGTGCAGCGAGAGCACCAGCCGGAATGCCTCCCGCACATCGTCCAGCTCCACTTCCAGCGTGCGGGCGATCGCGGCGTAGTCATGCGAGGCGAGCTGCTCCAGGTCACCGGCCAGCAGACGGGTGGCCAGGTGCCGCGCCGGGACACAGCCGGGCAGCAGCGCCAGTTGCACCTGCAGGCACTCGCGCAGGTCGACGGCGGCCATGCCGGCGGGATCGCCACCCAGCAGGCGCTGCCGGATCGAATCCACATGCGCGGCATCGCGGTCGTAACGGGCACTGGCCAGCAGGGTCAGCGATGCCAGCGGTGCATCGAGGTAGCCGGCGTCATCGCAGTGCTCGAGCCAGAATGCGGCGATTTCCAGATCGCCCGCGTCCAGGTCCAGCGCCAGCTGGCGCAGGATGCGGACATGCGGATCGGTGGATTCACCGGCGGCGATGTTCGCGGTGCGGTCATCCTCGCCATCCCCCCAGCCGCCGCCGGCCACATCCCACATCGAGCTTTCCGGCAGTTCGTCGAAAGCGGCGGTTTCCAGCGACGCCTCGGCAGCGGGCTGGGCATCGGCGCTGCTGTCGTATTCTTCCGCCATTTCCAGCAGTGGGTTGGTTTCCAGGGCCAGCTGGACTTCCTGCTCAAGCTGCATGCTGTTGAGCTGCAGCAGGCGGATGGATTGCAGCAGCGCCGGTGTCAGCTGCAGTTGTTGACCCAACTGGGCGGAAAGGGTGGTTTTCATCGGATTCCCCAATAACAGCGTGACGACGCTGCAATGTGGAACGCATCTTGCGTCCCCGATGTCGGGGAATGAATCGGTGCAAACCCTATGCGTGTAGTCCGATGACCGACGTTTTGTGGGGGAAACCCCTACAGGACGCCGTCATTTTGACGCTCCAGAAAGCCGCAGAGGCTTGAAAGTACGGGCTTCCAGCCGTTTCCGTGGTGCTCGGTGACGGATTTCCGGAAGTGTGACGCCAGCCCATTCCGGGCGCCGTTTTTACGACAGGTCCAGCTGGTTGCGGGCTGCGAACAGCAGCAGATCGTTGGCGCGGCGGCAGCCCAGCGCCTCCATCATCCGCGCGCGGTGGGTCTCCACGGTCTTGATGCTGATGCCCAGTTCGGCGGCGATTTCCTTGGTGCTCTGGCCGTTGCCGAGCTGGCGCAGGATCTGCCGCTGCCGCGGTGACAGCGCGGCGATGCCGGTGGGGCGCTCGCGGGAGAGCATCGGTGCCAGCATGCGCGCTGAAATCTGCGGGCTCAGGAACACCTGCCCGGAGTAGGCGGCGCGCAGCGCGACTTCCAGCTCCTGGGGCGCGGCATCCTTGACGATGAAACCGACCGCACCCCGGTCCAGCGCGTCGCGCACATGGCTGGTGTCGTCATGCATGGACATCATCACCACACGTGCCTCGGGCGCTTTCTGGCGGATCTCCGACAGCGCCTCCAGGCCGCTGCGGCCGGGCATGGAGAGATCCATCAGCACCAGTTCCGGCTGGCGCAGGACCGCCATTTCCACCGCTTCATCGGCACTGCTGGCTTCGGCAACGACCTGGAGGCCCGCAAAGCTCTGCAGCAGCCGGCACAGGCCAGCGCGGACAAGGGTGTGGTCATCGACGACAAGGACGCGCACGGGCTGGCAGGAAGTCCGCAGGGGGAAGGCCGTCACCTTAGCCGAGTGGCCGAGGTGGTGCCAGCCGGATGTCAGCGAATGCGGCGGCTTTCGGCGACCTGCCGGCGATGCAGGCGGAACAGGTGGCGTTCCAGTGCCGTATTGAGCGCGTCGCTGCCCGGTTGCAGGCGCAGCCACAGGTGGAAAGTGCCGGCGAGATTCTCTTCGGCCAGCACCTGCACGGGCAGCTCGATATGGTCGGGCAGCCATTCCGCCGGCTGCAGGCGGATCACTCCACGGGTGTCCGCAGCCACGGTAAAGCCGTGCGAGGAATCCAGCCGCAGGCCGCGCCGCGACCAGCGCAGCGGGCAGGGCGGCAGGGCCGGGGTGGATTGCTGCAGCAGCCGCCCCAGCAGCACCAGGGTCAGGTCCAGACGCGCTTCCAGCCGCTGCAGCTGGGCGCTGCTGTCGGTACGCTCCTCGCCCTCGTCGCCACCGCGCGAATCCTCCACCAGCGCCACACTGCGCAGCAGCATTTCCGTGCTGCCCGGGCGACGCACCACCGCGCCGGCATCGAACGTGGCCGGCAGGGTGATATCGCAGGCCAGGGTGTCGGCGAACAGCTCGGTTTCGGCGGGGTGCGGCAGCAGGGCGGGGGCGGTCAGGCTCATGCCAGCGATTCTGTCTGGTTGTAGGCGCTGGCCGCACGTACCGATTGGCGGCCGGCACGCAGGTGGGTGGCGGCGATATCGCGGCGCTTGAGCATCTCGCCCATCAGCTGCTGCTGCAGCGCCAGCAGGTTGCGCAGGCCGTTGGCGGCGGATTGCGCGCCACAGGCCTGGATGAACTCACGCAGGCGCTGGTCATGCTCGGAGGCGATACGCTCGGCCTCGGCGTGGTTTTCGTCCTCGACCGCCACGCGCAGTGCGTCCAGGTCGGAGTGCAACGCCTGCAGCGTCAGCCCGTGGTCGCTCATGGAATCCGCGCTCCTGCGCTGGCGGGACGCTGCCGCTGCCCGGCGGGAATCGCATTCCATGCCGATTCGATCTCGCCCATCACCGCCAGCGATTCCTGCAAGGCGACGTTGTCGCTATTGAGGTTGGCCTCGGTCAGGCGCTGGATGACGAAGTCGTACAGGGCCGAGAGGTTGCCGGCGATCTCGCCCCCAGCCTCATGGTCGAGCGAACCGTTGAGGTGGCCGATGATGGCGCAGGCTTCGCCAATCGCCTTGCCTTTGGCGCCCTGGTCGCCCTGGGCCAGAAAGGCTTCAGCGCGGCGGATGCGGGTATTGGCACCTTCGAGCAGCAGGGCCACCAGTTTGTGCGGATCGGCATCCACCACACTGGTGGAAACGCCGACCTTGCGGTACTGCTCGGCGTAATTGCGGGGGGAACCGTACATCAACGGAGGTCTCCTGGAACCCGTGCGCTGGCGGACCGCGCTACGGATAGTGGTGAATGTGTCTATCTATCGGCCGCAAACGGCATCGACTTGAGGTGCCGCTTAGTTCGAGTTGTTGCTCAACCCGGCCAGCTGTTGCGCCAGGTAGTTGCTGGTGCTCTGCATCTGCGCTACCAGCGTGTCCATTGCGGTGAACTGGGCGGTGTAGCGCGCGGAGACCTTTTCCATGCGCAGGTCCAGATCATCCAGATCCTTTTCCAGCCGCTTGATCTGCTTGTTCAGCGCATCGGTGCGCTGGGTCAACGTACCGGTGCTGTCCAGGTTGCTCTTGAGCAGCGAGGACATGCTGCTGGAGAGCTTTCCGTCCTTGCCGAGCAGCTTGGCCGCCGCTGCCGGGTTTTCCGCCATCGCCTTGTCGAAGGCACTGGCGTCCAGAGCAAGGGTGCCGTCCTTGTTGATGGTCAGCCCCAGTTCCTTCATGTCCATGACATTGGCGCTGAGCTGGTTGCGCAACTGCTGCTGCAAGCCGCGCACCATCGCATCGCCGGTCAGTGTCGATGCCTTGTCATTGGTCGCATCGTAGGCGCTGGAGTTCTTGAGCACGCTGATGGACGCGTTGTAGGCGCTGACGAAGGCCTGCATGTCGATCTTCAGCGGCGCGCTGTCCCGACTGATCGTCAGGGTCTTGATCGCCCCTTCCTCGGCCTTGGTCAGGTTGAGGGTGACGCCGGGGATGATGTCGCTGATGCTGTTGCTGCTGGACTCGCGCTCGAACCCGTCCACCCGCACCCGCGCATTGCTTGCCGCTACGGTCTGCTTCAGGCCGCCATCAGTGCCGTCCCACTCCAGTGCCGAAAGACCGCCGTTCCCGCCGCTGCTGGATACCTTCAACGCACCCTCGGTGCCAGCATCGACCGCATTGAGCACCAGATGTTGGCCATCGGTGGCGGTGATGACGGTTGCATTGACGCCTTTGCCGCCGGCGGCGGTGTTGATTGCCGCGGCGATCTGGCTCAGCGTGCTGCCGGTCGGGATCTCCACGTCCACGGATTCATCGCCCCAGGCAATCGTCAACTTGCCGTCACCCACGGCGGCGTCCGCCGCGAACGCACCGGAGCTGAGCTTCTGTGCCTGTGCCAGGCTCAGCACCTCCACGTTGTAGGTACCGGGCACCGCCTGGCTTTTGCCCGTTCCAGGATCGTTGACGATGCTCGCCGAGAAGCCGCTGTTCTCCGGCACGCTGGCCCTGAATCCCGGGGTGTCCGCCCCCTTGGACAGTCCGTCCAGCGCCGACTGCAGGCTGCCAAGCGAACTCTTGATGCTGCCCAGCGCCGAGAGTTTGGCGGTGGCGGCCGTACCCTGCGTATTGATGCGGTTGGCCGAAGGTGCGCGCTCGGCGGCGACCAGCTGCGATACCAGGGTTGGGATGTCCAGGCCGGAGCCGATTGTAGTCATTGCTTTTGGGTTTCCTTGCGGTGCCGGGGACGCATCGCCTGCGGGATATCACGCCTTGGCAAAGCTATCGGCCCGGCAGGGGATTACTTGAGCCGAGCGGGGATGGTCCCCGGATTCAATGCAAATCACATGCCAGGACGGCAGCTACGCCTCGAACACACAGGCATTCGCTTGGCAGCCTGCGGTGCGCTTTGCTTGCCCGGGCTACAAAGGCAGAGCTACTGCCATTGCTGGCGGAGCTGGATGCTGCTCGATCGAGTAGTCCGGGTGAGGCCGCAGGCCGCACCCGGGGTCGGTATGTATGCGTTGGGGAATTCCCCGGGTGCGCTTTGCTTACACGGGCTGCAAAGGCAAAACCCCCACCATTGCTGGCGGGGGCTCTGTGTTGCTCAACGGGGTGAATTCCGCTGTGTTTTGACCATCAGCGCAGGGATCAGCGCAGCAGGCTCAGCACGTTCTGGCTGGTCTGGTTGGCCTGGGCCAGCATGGCGGTACCGGCCTGCTGCAGGATCTGCGTGCGGGTCAGTTCGGCCGTTTCCTTGGCGTAGTCGGTGTCACGGATGCGGCTGCGGGCGGCCGACATGTTTTCCGACGAGGTGTTCAGGTTGGCCACCACCGAGGTGAAGCGGTTCTGCACCGCACCCAGGTCGGCACGGGCCGAGTTGATGGTGCTCAGTGCGGCATCCATCGCGTTCAGCGCGTTGTCGGCACCGGCAACGGTGGAGATATCCAAGCTGGCAAAACCAGTGGCGGCTTCGCCGGCCACCCAGGCGGTGCCGCCGGTGCCATCCTTCGTCTTGCCCACCGTCAGACCGGTCTGCTTCAGCACATCAGCGGCGGTACCGCCGATTTCAAAGTCGCCCTTCGCCGAAGACAGGGCCAGGTTGCCGCTCTTGTCCAGCGAGGCGGTGACGCCGGTGTTGTAGCTCTGGTTGTTGATCGCCTTGACCAGCTCGCTGGAACGCTGAGCGGCACTGCTGGCCTTGCCAAAATCGATAGTGACCGAGCCCTTTTCGCCGGTCAGAGTGAAGCTGCCAGCATCGAATTTTGTGCTTTCACCGGCGATCGTGGTGTTGGAAATGACGCCGCCACCGTTGATCACGATGGCCTTGGCGCCATCAGCATCGTTCTTGACCGTGATTTTGCCAGCGGCAGCAGTAACATCAACAGCCGCCAGGCCGGTTACCTGCTCGATGGCAGTGGCCACCTTCACTGCGACTGCCTGCTGGGCGGCGGCGGCATCGGTCTGACCGGTGGTAGCGGTGATGGTCTTCTCGGCACCATTGATGGTGATCTTGAATTCCGCGACACCATGAGTGGTTGCCGGCGATTCAACGGTGGTTGCCAGCGCGGTCAGATCGACCACGCCTGCGGTGGCGCCCTTGGTAACGTCACCTGTTGCTTTGGCGGCCGTGGCGCCGGCAGCATTGGCAACCTGGGTCCAGTTGCCCAGGTCCTTGATGTTGGCGTTGGCGATCTGGGCGATATCGATGGTCTGGCCCTGGTTGGCGCCGATCTGGAAGGACTGTGCCTGGAAGCTGCCGTCCAGCAGCTTGGTGCCGTTGAAGTTGGTCTGCTCGGCCACACGCTGGATCTCGGCCTTCAGCAGCTGCACTTCGGCGTTCAGCGCTTCACGGTCGGACGGCGAGTTGGTGGCGTTGCGCGACTGCACGGCCAGCTCACGGATGCGCTGCAGGTTGTTGCCAATTTCGCCCAGTGCGCCTTCGGCGGTCTGCGCCAGCGAGATGCCATCGTTGGCGTTGCGGGCGGCCTGGTCCATACCGCGGATCTGGGTGCTGAAACGCTCGGAGATCGCCAGGCCGGCGGCGTCGTCCTTGGCGCTGTTGATGCGCAGGCCCGAGGACAGGCGCTGGATCGAGGTGGCCAGGCTGGAGCCGCTGGTGCCCAGGTTGCGCTGGGCATTGAGCGACATGGTGTTGGTGTTGATGACTTGTGCCATGATTCGGGCTTCCTGTTTTGCGTTGGAACCGGCACATCACCTGGCCGGTACTGGGTGCAGTGGGGCGGGGTGTAGGAGCCGTAGCACCGCTGCTGATACCAATAACGGCAGGTTTGCGTGCAGCTTTAGGGCGGGTACGCAAGTAGTTTTGCAAAAGCAGGAACGCACAAGCCCCGGTCCCCCGGGGCTTGTGCGTTGAGTAGCCCGGGCAAGGCCGGCAGGCCGCACCCGGGGTCTGCCATGTATGCGTAATGGGGATCTGGTGCGGGCGTGTGGCGGCCCCGGGTGCGCTTCGCTTACCCGGGCTACAAGGCTTGTGCGTTGAGTAGCCCGGGTAAGGCCGACAGGCCGCACCCGGGGTCTGCTATGTATGCGTGGTGAGGATTTGGTATGGCTGCGTGGTGGCCCGGGGTGCGCTTTGCTTACCCGGGCTACGTGGTAATTCCCCAATCCGGCGGCAACTTGTTCTCGCGCACGTAGCGGTGGAAAGAAGAGTGTGGCCAGTCTGCGGCGCGTGCGGCCAAGCCGTGCTTCACCGGGTTGAAATGCACGTAGTCCACGTGCGCACGCAGGTCGTCATCGTCACGAATGGTGTGCTCCCAGAAGCGTGATTGCCACGGTGACGGCGCCGCACTTTGCAATTGCCGCGTGAAGCCCTTCTTGATCTCCTGCCAGAGCCGCGAATAATCCACGTCGGCATCAGGCATGCGGATAACGGCGTGCAAGTGGTCGGGAAGCACCACTGCGGCCACTATCCTGTGTGGAATGCGTGCGTGCGCTTTTTGCCAGGAGGCCAGCAGAAGGTCGATATGGCGCACCAGTGCGTCGTCGCGCCGATCATGGAGGGTCACGGTAAAGAAGTAGGTGCCGCCGGCAATCCGGTTGCGTCGATATCGCACCATCCCAGGTTCCTCCTTTTTCATCGCCGGAGTCACCGTATCCCGGACGATGCCAGCGGCCGCACCCGATAAACCCACGCCCTCACGTCAGGGAAAGTCTTGGTTGAGGTAGCCCGGGTAAGGCCGATACGCCGCACCCGGGGTGCGGTGTGGGTGCGGCAGGGGTTTGATACGGATGTGGGTGCGCTTCGCTTACCCAATGGAATGGACTCCTCCCACTGATCCGGCATCGAGGTGCCAGACTGGAGGTGTTGATCAACCAGTCCCACAGCAGGAGGAGTCGGTCATGCAGATTAATCGTGTTGCATTGGATCTGGCAAAGCAGCTGATCCAGGTGCATGCCGTGGATCTTTCGGGCAAGGTGCTGGTGCGCAAGCCGCTGCGCCGAACCCAGCTGTTGCCGTTTTTCCGTGAGCTTGTGCCGTGCGAGGTGGGCATGGAGGCCTGCAGTGGCGCTCATCACTGGGCGCGGCAGTTGCAGGCGATGGGGCATCGGGTGCGGTTGTTGCCACCGCAGTACGTGAAGCCGTTCGTGCTAGGGCAGAAGAACGACGCCAACGATGCCGCTGCCATCTGTGCAGCCATGAGCCGACCAGAGATTCCTGCAGTGACGGTCAAGACCATCGCCCAGCAAGATCGGCAGGCCCTGCATCGGATCCGCAGTGCGCGGGTGGCGCAGCGTACCGCGCTGGTCAACCAGACCCGTGGGCTGCTGGCCGAGTATGGGTTGGTGGTCGGCCGCGGCCGAGGAACCTTGCGCCAGGCAATCCCCGAGTTGCTGGAAGATGCCGAGAACGGCCTGAGCTTGGACTTTCGCCAACTGCTGGCCGAGCTGTATGACGAACTGGTCGTGCTGGATGCGCGGGTTGAGCAACTGACGGGCCGCATTGAGCAGCAGGTGCGCCAGGAACCGGACACGCAACGCTTGATGCAGATCCCCGGCATCGGCCCGTTGACCGCCAGCGCGCTGGTCGCAGCAATAGGCGATGCGACCCAGTTCCGCAATGGTCGGCAACTGGCCGCGTTCCTGGGGCTGGTACCGCGGCAGCACTCCAGTGGCGGCAAGGCACGGCTGCTGGGGATTCACAAACGCGGTGACAGCTATCTGCGCCAGTTGCTGGTGCATGGCGCACGCAGCGTACTGCGCACCGCCGCCAACAAACCCGATGATCGCAGCCGCTGGCTGGTGAATCTGTCGACCCGCAAACACCGCAACACCGCCACCGTGGCCCAGGCCAACAAGACCGCACGCATCGCCTGGGCGGTGCTGGCACGCAACGAGCCCTATCGCCCCTGAGAATGGGGCACGCGTCACTTCACCTTGAGTTTGCTCAGTGGTTGATGAGGAATTTCGGTAAGACCGTCGCGGGAAGAGCCTGAGTAGCCCGGTGGCCACAAGGCCGCTTACCCAATGAGGCACCCGCGGGCGACTGCTCCATCATGGCCAGAAGCACAGGCTTCACTCACAGGCCGAATATACGTTCGCAGTCTCTACCGGAAAAACTCAAAAGCGGCTTGGCAATCGGGAGGAGTCCATATACGGGCTACGTGGCAAGGCTACAAAGGCAAGGCCCCGGGCGGGGCCGGGGCCTTGGAACATCGGTGTGCTTCCCGGGTGCGGCCTTCGGCCTTACCCGGGCTACGGCTTATTTGAGCAGGCTCAATACGTTCTGCGGCACCTGGTTGGCCTGGGCCAGCATCGCGGTGCCGGCCTGCTGCAGGATCTGGGTGCGGGTCAGCTCGGCGGTTTCCTTGGCGTAGTCGGCATCACGGATTCGGCTGCGCGAGGCCGACAGGTTTTCCGAGGTGGTGTTGAGGTTGGCGATGGTGGAGGTGAAGCGGTTCTGGATGGCGCCAAGGTCTGCGCGCGATGAGTTGATCGCCTGCAGGGCCGCGTCCATGGCGTTGAGCGCGTTGTCGGCGCCCACTGCAGTGGTGATGTCCAGCTCGGCGAAACCGGTCTCCGCAGCGCCAGCAACCCAAGCGGTGCCGATAGCGGTGGCCGGAGCGGGGAGGTTGCCAACCGCTCCGGTGGCACCGGCGGCCAGCCCGGTAGCCGCCAGCAGATCGACATCAGCGGTGGCACCGGTTGCCGTCGCGGCAACAGCGACGTTGCCGCTGGCTGAGGACAGCAGCAGCTTGCCGTTATCCAGCGAGGCGGTGACGCCGGTGTTGTAGCTCTGGTTGTTGATGATCTTCACCAGATCGCTGGCACGCTGGGCACTGCCACCTGCGGCCGGGTAATTGATGACGGTTTCACCCTTGGGGCCGGTCAGCTTGAAGCTGCCCTCCGTGAAGTCAGCGGCGACATAGCCGGTGGCGCTGGCAACAGCAATAGCGCCACCCAGGATGTGCGAGCCGGGGCCGCCGATAGTCAAGGCCGCGCCGTTGTTGGTGATCGCACCGCCGGCGCCCACCTGGATGCCGGTGGGGCCACCAATGGATGGATCGTTGTTGATGGCGTTGGTGATATTGGCCAGCAACTTGGTCCGTGCATCGCCGTCGTTGGTGCCGTCGTTTACGCCGCTGACCTGCACGGTCTTGCCGTTGATGGTCAGGCTGAACGCATCGTAGGTGAAAGGCGTAGCGGTGCCATTGGGAGCCTCGAAATTGGTCGTATTGATGGTTCCAGCACCTGTATTGGGCGTGCCGGCATTGGCACCACCGGTAGCTGCTGTCGTCGGTACCGTGGCAGCGGTATCCACCCGGTTCCAGTTGCCCAGGGCGCTGATGTTGGCATTGGCGATCTGCGCGATGTTGATCACCTGGCCCTGGTCGGCGCCGACCTGGAAGGCCTGGTTCTGGAAGCTGCCGTTGAGCAGCGGGGTGCCGTTGAAGTTGGTCTGCTCGGCCACGCGCTGGATCTCGGCCTTCAGCAGTTGCACTTCGGCATCCAGCGCGGCGCGGTCGGAATCGGAGTTGGTGGCGTTGCGCGACTGCACGGCCAGTTCGCGGATGCGCTGCAGGTTGTTGCCAATTTCGCCCAGTGCGCCTTCGGCGGTCTGCGCCAGCGAGATGCCATCGTTGGCGTTGCGGGCAGCCTGGTCCATACCGCGGATCTGGGTGGTGAAGCGCTCAGAGATGGCCAGGCCGGCGGCATCGTCCTTGGCGCTGTTGATGCGCAGGCCCGAGGACAGGCGCTGGATCGTTGTCGCCAACGAGGTGCCGGTGGTGTTGAGGTTGCGCTGGGCGTTCAGCGACATGATGTTGGTATTGATGATCTGTGCCATGGGGCCTTCTCCGTATGTACTGACTGCAATGCGTTATGGAATGGCAGCGCCGCTGCCGGTGGATTGGATCAGCGGATCATGTTGAACAGCGACATCGACTGCATCTGGGTGAAGATGGTCTGGGCCGCCTGTAGTGCCGCGCCTTCGAGCTTGTATTGCCCGATGGCTTCGGCGTAATCGAGGTCGCGCAGCTGCGACAGCGAGGTTTTCAAGGTCACCGAATTGGCCTCGCGCAGGGCGGCGGCGTCATCGATGGATTTGAGCTGGGCGCCACCGGCGGCGCGGGCATCGATCAGTGCCTCCGCAGCGCGGGACACGTCACGGATGGACGCTTGCAGCGCGTTCTGCTGGGCGGTGCGGCCGGCGAGGGTGGAGGTGTCCATCTCCAGCGTCTGCACCAGCTTGTCCAGGGTGCTGAACACATCGCGGGTACCGGCCGGACCGGCGTTGAATTCATCGCCGGCAACTGGCGCGCCTTCGATGCGCACGCGCAGGCCTTCGAAGACGATGTCCTCGCCGCTGGCGTAGTTGCCGGTGCCGATGACGGTGCTGCTGGCGTCGACCACTTCATAGGTGTCGGCGGCGGTGAAGCGCAGGGTGTAGCTGGAGCCATCCCAACTGCCCGAGCCATCGCGGCTGATCTGGGTCAGGATCCCCTGCCCGGTGTTGCCGGACGCGACACCGCCATCGACCGTGCCATCGCCGGTGCGGATGCGCAGAAAGATCTCGCTGCCCGGCAGGGTGTCCTTGATGAACGTGCCGGGGGCGACTTCCACCTGGCGCTGGTTCTGGTCGCCGTTGTAGATCACCGATCCGTTGCTCAGGGTGAATGGCGCGGCACCGTCAGCGGCACCGCCAAACAGATAACGTCCGCTGCCATCGGTGGTGTTGGACAGCGCCAGGATCTGCTCTTTGATGGACTTGAGCTCGTTGGCGACGGCTTTGCGATCATCGGCCGACAGGGCCGCGTTGTTGGCCTGGATGGAGAGATCGGACACGCGTTGCAACAGGTCGCCGGCCTGGGTCAGCGCGTTTTCCTGCAGGCCCAGACGGTTCTGCGCGTTGCCGGCATTGGCACCGAGCTGTTCGAGTTCGGCCAGGATGCGATCCATGCCGACGGCGGCACCCGAGGCTACCGGGTCGTCCTTGGCGGTGGCGATCTTCTTGCCGGTGGCCAGCTGCTGTTCCAGATGCGAGAGCTTGCTCTGCTTGGACATCATCAGGAACACCGACTGGTCGTACATCATGCTGCTGGAGATACGGTTGTTCATCGGGAAACGGCTCCCAGGATGGTCTGAAACATGGTGTCGGCGGTGGAGATCAGCTGCGAGGCAGCCTGGTAGGCCTGCTGCAGCCGGAGCATGTCGGCCGCTTCCTCGTCGAGGTTCACGCCGGAAATCGCGTCACGGCTGGCCTGTGCGTTCTGGTTGATCACCTGTTGCGCCTGCAGCGAGTACTCGGCCGCGCGGGCAGCCGAGCCGATCTGGGTGGTCAGCCCGCCCAGTGCGCCGTTGAGGGTGATGGTGCCGCCGTTGAAGGCTTTGGCATCTTCCACGCCAGCCAGACGCGCGGCGTTGCCGTTGTCGCCGGAGCCAGGCGCGGTCTTGCCGATGGTGAAGGTGTCACCGGCCGCGGGCTTGCCATCGACCACGATGCTCCAGCCGTTGGCGCTGATGATCTGGCCCGGCGTGTAGGGGAACGGGCCGGCACCATCGATCATGTACTGGTTGGCGTCGAGGAATTCGATGCTGGCTGGGTTGAGCAGCGCCGGGTTGCCGACATCGAGGATGTCCAGCTTGCCGAGCACGCCGGTGCCGCTGTTGGCCAGATCGGCGGCGGCCTTGACCGGATCGGCGGCGGCGATGCGCGAGGGATCGGTGATCGCCACCGACAGGCCACCGGTGGCCGCAGCGGTGGGCTGCAGCAGGAAACGATCGTTGGCGGCGGGCGTGCCGCCGACCACGAACTCCACGCCATTGACCACGAACGGATCGGCCGCGGTGCCGGCGCCGGCCATCGGCACGCTGGCGCCGGTATCGGCGCGGGTGGCCTGCCAGTTGGTGCCGTCAAAGCGCAGCAACAGGTTCTGGCCGTCCAGCGCGGTGGTGTCGCCATAGCTGGCGCTCAGCGTGGCGCTGCCGGTATTGCCGCTGTGGTTGCTGATCCTGGGCGGGGCCAGGTTGAAGAAGTCCGTACCCATGTCGCCATACAGGTCCATGCCTTCGCGGTGCGATGCGTTGAACGACTGGGCCAGACCCACGACGATGCGGCCCAGCTCGGCTTCTGCCGGCGTCAGCACGCTGTCGCGGAACTCCAGCAGGCCGCCGATCTGCCCACCCAGCGACTTGTTGCCCAGGCTGACGGTCATGCCCTGGGTCTGGA
This sequence comes from Stenotrophomonas sp. JC08, assembly GCF_052180205.1. Taxonomy (NCBI): domain Bacteria; kingdom Pseudomonadati; phylum Pseudomonadota; class Gammaproteobacteria; order Lysobacterales; family Lysobacteraceae; genus Stenotrophomonas; species Stenotrophomonas sp. JC08. The sequence continues at coordinate 1,601,778 of NZ_CP197473.1, forward strand.
TCGCCAGCTGCAGGCGCTCGGGCTGGTACGGGTCGGCGAGGGTGGTGATTTTTGACGCGGTGGTGCCCACCACCAGTGCCTGCCCGCCGGCGGCGTAGACATTCATGATGCCGCCGTCCTGGATCACCGCGGTACCGCCGGTGTAGCCGACCAGCTGCGTGATCAGCTGGTCACGGCGGTCGAGCAGGTCCGGCGCGGCGGCCGCGGCGTTGCTGCCGATGGTGCCGTTGATCTGGGCGATCTCCGCCGCCAGCCGGTTGATCTCGCCGGCGCCGGCGATCAGGCCGTTGTTGACCTCGTTGCCCAGCGTCTCCAGGTTGCCGGTGAGCTGTTTGAAGCGGGTGACCAGCGTGGAGGCGTTGTCGAGCATGTTGCGGCGGTCGGTGGTGCCCGCCGCATTCGACGACAGGCCGCTGACCGAATCGAAGAAGTTCGACCACACGCCGGCCACATTGGTGGCCGAATCGGAGAACAGCGCATCCACGCGGTCGGCCATTGTCGAGAGCTTCTCCAGCCGCGCCAGTTCACCGCTGCTGTCGAGCAGCCGCGAGATCGCCAGCTGGTCGGCGACGCGGCGGATATCGATGATCTTGGTGCCGTTGCCCACGTCTCCATAGCCGACGTTGGAGGGATCGCGCGTGGCGAAATCCACCTTCTGCCGGCTGTAGCCGTCGGTCTTGATGTTGGCCACGTTGTGGCTGACGGTGGCCAGCGCCCGCTGGAAAGCGAGCAGGGCACTGGTACCGGTGGAAAGAACATTGGACATGGACGGCTATCTCAACGTCGGGTGATGCCGGACAACCCGGCGTTGCTGGCAAAGGTGCGGCCCATGCGGACACCGGCATCGCCGATGGCGGCTACCGCGCGTTCGATGGTCGGGCCATTGGCAATGGCGGTGATCTTTGCGGCGTAGGACGGATCGGTGGCGTACCCCCCCTGTTGCAAGCCCCGTGCAAAACCCTGCACGTCATCGCCGGCACGCAGCGCGGCCTGGTAGCGCGGGTTGTTCTTCAGCAGGCGCACGTAGTCGCCAAAGCTCTCGGCCATCGATCCGTAGGCGCGGAAGCTCGCCACTTCATTGCGGCGCTGGCCGTTGACGTACTCGTGGGTGCCGGTGGTGGCACGCTCGCCGCTCCAGCCCGTGGCCTTGATGCCGAACAGATTGTGCGAGGTGCTGCCGTCGGCATGCTTGATCTGGCGCTTGCCCCAGCCGGTTTCCAGTGCGGCCTGGGCGACCAGCGCACGCGGGTCCACGCCCAGTTCCCTGGCGGCGCGTTGCGCGTGCGGCCAGATGCTGGCGACGAAGCCTTCGGGGGTGTGCTTGCCCAGCGACGTGGCTGCCAGATCGGCGCTGGCGCTGTCCACGGTGTCGCCGCGCGAGGCGGCCGTCACATTGTTCCAGCGGTCGTTGCCCATCGCCCAGTCCGGCGCGATGGTGGTCTCGTTCTGGACATACGGACTGCTGCCACCGAGTGAGCTGTGCAGCGTGCGGGTGTCACGCCCGGCAATCAGGTCCAGCGCCTGCGCCTGCGGTTCCAGGTAGGCCGATTGGCCTTCGCCACCCAGCGCGGCCAGCGGATCGTCCGCCGGGTTTGCCGGCAGCTGCAACGGCATCGCTGCGGCGGCGGGCGCAGCCAGCTGGTACGCACGCGCGGCTGCCGCCGGGGTGATGGTGGTGTCCAGTGCCGGTTTGCCGGCCGCTTCAGCACCGCCCAGCTGGCGGGCGATGACCGACGACAGCCCGAGGCCACGTCCGCGCGTCATCTGTTCGGCGATGCGCTGGTCGTACATCTCGCGGAACATCTGGTTTTCGCCCGGAAACAGCGAGTCGCCGAAGCTGGCCGCGCGCATGCTCTTGATCAGCATCTGCGCGAACTGGCCTTCCAGCTGGCGGGCGACCTTGTCGATCTTGGCGGGGTCGTTGGCGATGGCCGGGTTCAGTTCCAGCGGCGAGGCGGAAATGCGCATGTCAGATCACCTCGAGCTCGGCACTCAGCGCGCCAGCCTGCTTGAGGGCTTCCAGGATCGCGATCAGATCGCCCGGCGCCGCGCCGACTTCGTTCACCGCGCGCACGATTTCATCCAGCGTGGCGCCACCGTCGAAACGGAACATGCGGCTGCCTTCGTTGCTGGCGGTGATGGTGGACTGCGGCACGGCCACGGTCTGGCCACCGCCGAAGGCGTTGGGCTGGCTGATCTGCGCCGATTCGCTGACGGTCACTGTCAACGAGCCGTGGGCGATCGCCGCCGGGCTGACCCGCACCTGCGAGCCGATCACCACCGTGCCGGTGCGCGAATTGACCACGATGCGGGCCGGGGCTGCACCGGGTGAGAGTTCGACGTTCTCGATCCGCGCCAGCATGCCGATACGGGCACCGGGATCGGTGGGCGCCTGCACGGCCACGGTGACGCCATCGACCGCACGCGCGGCGCCTTCGCCGAAGGTCGCGTTCAAGGCGTTGACCATGCGCGAGACGGTGGTGAAGTCGTTCTGGTGCAGGTTCAGGGTGATCTCGCCGCCGGCGCCGAACACGTCAGGCAGGGCACGCTCGACGGTGGCGCCATTGGGGATGCGGCCGACGCTGGGAATGTTGACCGACACGCGCGAGCCGTCCTTGCCCTGCGCGCCGAAGCCGCCGACCACCAGGTTGCCCTGGGCGATCGCGTAGACCTGCCCGTCGGCGCCTTTCAGCGGTGCCATCAGCAGCGAGCCGCCGCGCAGCGACACCGCATTGCCGACCGAGGACACGGTGATGTCGATGGTCTGGCCGGGCTTGGCGAACGGCGGCAGCTCGGCGTGGATCGCCACGGCAGCGACGTTCTTCAGCTGCGGGTTGACGTTGGCCGGGACGTTGACGCCCAGCTCGCCAAGCAGGTTTTTCAGGCTCTGCACGGTGAACGGCGCCTGGCTGGTGCGGTCGCCGCTGCCATCCAGACCGACCACCAGTCCGTAGCCGACCAGCGCGTTGCCACGCACGCCGCCGACCTGGGCCAGATCCTTGATGCGTTCGGCGTGGGCGGGGAGGGCGCAGGCGAGCAGCAGCACCAACAGCGGCACGCGGCGGAAGAAGGGGGAAAGATTCATGGCCATGCTCAGAACGGCGCCAGCGCCGAGTTGAAGAAGCGGCCCAGCCAGCCGATCGCGTTGGATTGCGCCACCGCGCCGCGACCGCCGTAGGCGATGCGCGCGTCGGCGACCTTGCTGGAGGAAATGGTGTTGTCGGCGGCAATGTCGGCCGAGCGCACCACGCCCTGGATCTGCACCAGCTCATCGCCCTGGTTGAGCCGCAGGTTCTTCTGCCCCTGTACGACCAGGTTGCCGTTGGGCAGGCGCTGGATCACGGTGACGGTCACGCTGCCCTGCAGGCGGTTGCTCTGCGCGCTGTTGCCCTTGCCGGCGAAGTCGCGCTCGGCCTCGGCCGAGGCACCCAGGATGTCCTTGCCACCCAGCGTGACCGGCGCGCCGAACACGGTGGGCGTTCCGACATCGACCGAGGACTGCTTGCTGATCGTGGTGGTGGCGCTGGTGGTGGCCATGGTGTTCTCGACCAGGGTGATGGTCAGCAGGTCGCCCACCTCGCGTGCGCGCCGGTCGCCGTACAGGTTCAGGCCCGGGCCGGCGGCGTAGATCGCACCGGCGGTGGGGGCGGCGGCCTGCACCACGATCGGCTGGATCGGTGCCATCGGCGCGTACGGACGGATGTCGCCGGCCACGCTGCAGCCGCCGAGAACAAGGGCGCAGGCGATGACGGAAAACGGGCGCAGGAGTGGAGTGCGATTCATGACGGTATCCCTGTGGCAACCGGTCAGACGTTGTTGTTGAGGTAGCCGAGCATCGAGTCGGTGGTGGAGATCGCCTTGGCGTTCATCTCGTAGGCGCGCTGCGTTTCGATCATCGACACCAGCTCTTCGACCACGTTGACGTTGCTGCCTTCCAGCGCACCCTGGACCACGCTGCCCAGACCGTTGAAGCCCGGCGTGCCGTTCTGTGCCGGACCCGATGCGGTGGTTTCCAGGAACAGGTTCTCGCCACGTGCCTGCAGTCCGGCCGGATTGATGAAGTCGGTGAGCGTCAACGAGCCGATCTCGACGGATGCCGCTTCGCCGGCCATCTTCACGCTGATGGTGCCGTCGCTGCCGATGGTCATCGACTGCGCGCCTTCTGGAATCTGGATGCCCGGCTGCACCGCGTAGCCGCTGTTGGTGACCAGCTCGCCCTGGTCGTTGACCTGGAAGCTTCCGTCACGGGTATAGGCCGAGGTGCCGTCGGGCATCATCACTTCGAAGAAGCCGCGGCCGTTGACCATCACATCCAGCGCACGGCCGGTCTGCTGCTGGCTGCCCTGTTCGAAGTGCTTGGAGGTGGCGACCACGCGCACGCCGGTTCCCAGCTGCAGGCCGGTCGGCAGCTGCGTCTGTGCCGAGGAGGCGCCGCCGGGCTGGCGCACCTGCTGGTACAGCAGATCCTCGAAGCTGGCGCGATCGCGCTTGAACCCGGTGGTGTTGGTGTTGGCCAGATTGTTGGAGACGACGGACATGCGCGTCTGCTGCGCGTCCAGGCCGGTCTTGGCAACCCACAGTGCCTGATTCATGGTGCGATTCCTCTGTTGATCCAGTTGGCCGCTGCGGCCTTGCCTGGTTCAATGCATGAGCCGTGCCAAACCCGGTGCCGGAATTCCGACGTGGGCGGAACAGAGGGCTTTCCCGACGACACGCACAAAAAAAATCCGCGCGCCAGTGCGGCACGCGGATTCGGACTTCACAGCAGGTAAGCGGGTGCTCAGCCGTTCAGGCGCAGCAGGGTGTTGGCACTGCGTGCGTTCTCGTCGCCGTGTTTGATCACCTTGACCTGCATCTCGAACTGGCGCTGCAACTGGATCATCTGCACCAGCGCGCCGGCGGCATCGACGTTGCTGGATTCGAGCATGCCACTGTCCAGCGATTTGCCCATCGCCTGGGCGAACGGCTGTTGTGGCTCGGTGTTGCGCATCAGCCCGTCCAGCCCACGCGTCAAACGTTCGTCGGCGGCGTCGACAATCCGCAGGCGCCCGACCATCGCCATCGTCTGCGGGCCTTCGCCCTGCGGGATGACCGACACGGTGCCGTCATGGCCGATCTCGATCGCCTGGTACGGCGGCACTGCCAGCGGGTTGCCGTTCTCGTCCAGCACCGCGTTGCCTTCGGCGGTGACCAGCTGGCCATTGGGGGTCAGCGACAGCGCACCGCTGCGGGTATAGGCCTCACTGCCGTCGCCGGCCTGCACCGCCAGCCAGTTGCCCGGCTGCAGCGAAAGGTCCAGCGCATTGCCGGTGATCTGCTGCGCGCCGATGCGGCGGTTGAAGCCGGCATCCACATGCAGCGCGTCGATCCGCGAAGGATGGCCTTTGCCGGGAATGCGGAACGCCTCGGTGTTGGCCAGTGCTTCCTTGAAGCCGGGCGTATCGGCGTTGGCCAGGTTGTGCGACACGGTGCCCTGCGCCTGCAGCGAAGCGCGGGCGCCGGTCATGGCAACGTAGAGAGCCTTGTCCATCAGTACGGTTCCGTGTGCGGATCAGCCGGCGGCATCAACGGATGTTGATGATGGCCTGGGTGATCTGGTCCTGGGTCGAGAGCATCTGCGAGTTGGCCTGGAAGTTGCGCTGCGCGGTGATCATGTTGACCAGCTGCTCGGTCAGGTCGACGGTGGAGGCCTCCAGTGAGCCGGCCTGGATCTGGCCGAAGTCCGAGCTGTCCGGTGCGCCGGTGCGCGGCGTGCCCGAGGTGTAGGTTTCGGTCCACAGGTTGTTGCCGTCGCTCTTCAGACCCTGCGGGTTGTTGAAGTTGGTCAGCGCCACCTGGCCCAGGCCGACGTCCACGCCGTTGGAATAGCGGGCATAGACCACGCCTTCCTCGGAGATGCTCACTTCGTTGAGCTTGCCGGAGGCATAGCCGTCCTGGGCGGTGTTGCGCAGCGAGAAGCGCTCGCCGTACTGGGTGGACCCGGTGATGTCCAGCGACATGTTCAACGAACCGGCGCCACTGCTAGGGGTGAACGGGTCCATGACGATCTTGCCGTCGGCCGGTGCGGTGAGCTGGCCGCTGTCAGAGAACTGCAGCGTGATTGGATTGCCGGGTACCGCCGGGACCGGTGGCACGGCGTTGGGATTGCCGGGCACGCTGCCGTTATTGACGGGTATGCCATCGACGTAGTTGTAGACCTGCCACTCGTTCGGGTTGGCGGTTTTTACGAAGTACGAGGTCTGGGTGTGGCTCACGCCCAGCGAGTCGTACACGGTGATGCCGCCGCTGGACTGGTTGTAGCTGTTGGAATCGGCCGGGTCGAATGTGGCTACCGTTGGCACGGCGGCGTTGGCCGGCAGGGTGAAGGCCAGTTCGACATTGCTGGTCGGGCGCGGCGGGCTGTCAGTGGTCAGCAGGCGCAGGTCGGTCAGCTGGCCGGCCTCGAAGCCGGTGCCGGCGGCGTTGGGGGCGAACACCTGCAGGCGGGCGCCCTGCGGGTTGACCACATAGCCGTTGGAGTCGGTCTGGAAGTTGCCGGCGCGCGAGTACACACGGTTGCCGTTCATCGACAGGGTGAAGAAGCCTTCGCCGGCGACGGCCAGATCCAGGCTGCGGCCGGTGGTGTCGATGTTGCCCTGCGAGAACTGCTGGGCAACGTTGGTCAGGCGCGCGCCCGAGCCGATCGCGGTGGAGGAAAGGCCGTAGCTGGTGGAGTTGAACAGATCGGCGAACTCGGCGCGCGACTCCTTGAAGCCGGTGGTGTTGACGTTGGCGATGTTGTTCGCCGTCACGTTGAGGTTGGCGTTGGCGGCATTGATGCCGGACAGCGAGATGTTGAAGCTCATGGGAGGTTCCCTTCTGGAGTCGTGGGGCCGGGTCAGCTGATGCGCAGCACGTAGTCGAGCGGGGCGGTGCCCAGGCCCTTGAGATTGAGGTAGAGGCCGTCGGAGCCGACGGTGACGCTCTCCACTTCGGCCTGCACATAGGTGCTGAGCTTGGACTGCGTGCCGCTGGTATCGGTGTGGTTGGCGGTGATGCTGTAACTGCCCGGCGGCATGCGTTTGCCGTCGGCATCCAGGCCGTCCCATTCGAAGGACACCTCGCCGGCGGCATCGGCTGGCACCGTGAGCTGGTTCACCTTCACGCCGTTGGCGTCGGTGATGTCCACGGTGACGGTGCCGGCACCCGGTGCCGCGACGGTACCGCTGACCGTACCTTCGGCTTCCAGCGCCAGCTCGGTGGAGGGCACCAGCACCTCATGGCCGACCAGTGCCGCACCTTTCAGGATCTGGTCGCTGGTCAGCTGCTGCTGGAAGCCGCTGACCGCGTTGTTGAGGTCGTTGATGCCCTGCACGGTGGACAGCTGCGCCATCTGCGCGACCATCTGGCTGTTGTCCATCGGCTTGAGCGGGTCCTGGTGCTGCAGCTGGGTGGTCATTAGGCGCATGAAATCGGCCTGGTCCAGCGCGTCGTTCTTCTTTTTGTCCTGTTGCGGGGCACCGGTCAGGCCAAGGGCACCGTACAGGTCGCTGTTGACGGTAGTCATAAATAAGGGATCCTGCGGGCCGCGTGTCAGCGGCCCATGGTCAAGGTGGCCAGCGCCAGTTCCTTGGCGGTGCTGAGCATTTCCACGCCGGCCTGGTAATTGCGCGAGGTGGAGATCAGGTTGACCATCTGCGCCACCGGATCGATATCCGGGGCATAGACGTAGCCTTCGCCATCGGCCAGCGGGTGGTTGGGTTCATAGCGCTTGATCGGCGCGGCATCGCTTTGCGTCACTTCCTTGACCTGCACCCCGGTGAGGTTGCGGTCCTCGCGGCTGGTGACGGCCTGGAAGATCGGTTCCAGCGGCTTGTAGACCGCTTCCGGCGAGCCCGCCAGCGAATCGGCGTTGGACAGGTTGGAGGCGATGGTGCTCATGCGCACCGACTGCGCCTGCAGCGCCGAGCCGGCGATATCGAAAATGGGGAGATTGCTCATGGCGACCCTTTATTGACCGGTGATGGCGGTCAACATGTTCTTGACCTTGGATTCGACGAAGCTCAGCGAGGCCCGGTATTCCAGCGCGGCACGGCCATAGGCGGCACGCTCCATGTCCGGATCCACGGTGTTGCCGTCGAGGCTGGGCTGGTTGGCTTCGCGCAGGATCTGGAACGGGTTCAGACCGTCACCACCGATGCGGTAGTGCTGCTCGGCAGTGGTGGCCATCACGCCATTGCCGGCACTGCCCTGGGCATGGCGCAGGGCAGCGTCGAAATCGAGATCGCGCGCCTGATAGCCGGGTGTGTCGGCATTGGCCAGGTTGCCGGCGATCAGTTTCATGCGCTGCTCGCGCAGCGGCATCGCCTGGGCGTGGATGCCCAGATAGTCGGAAATCAGGTTTGCCATGCGGCACCTTCCACGGAACGTTGCCGGGTAAGGTGCAAGGCCTGTGCCAGAAGGCAGGAACGGGTGAAAAAACGAGGAAGGAGAGGAGGCCACCGCAAAGGCCGTCATCCCCGTGAAGGCGGAGTTCGCTGCCGCTCGGCCCGTTGCTTTTCTCTGACGTGTTACCGCTTTCAGCCGGCTGCGGCCACGTGGCGCAACCGTGTCAGCACGAAATCGGCCAGCTCGTGCGGGCTGTATTTGGCGACGAAGGCATTGGCGCCCACCCGTTCGACCATGGCGTTGTTGAACACACCCGACAACGAGGTGTGCAGCAGCACGTAGAGGCCGGCCAGGCCCGGGTGGCGGCGGATTTCCGTCGTCAGGGTGTAGCCGTCCATCGCCGGCATCTCGATGTCGGAGATCACCATGGCATAGCGTTCAGCCGGATCCTCGCCGCCGGCATGGATCTGCAGCAGGTGCTCCAGTGCCTGCTTGCCGTCGGACAGCAGGGTGGCGGTCACGCCCAGCTGGTCGAGCACACTGCGGATCTGCTGGCGGGCCACGCGCGAGTCGTCCACCACCAGCACCTGCATCGGCGGCGCATCGGCCGGCAGCGCCATCGACGGATCAAGCACGGCCTCGTCACGGTTCTGGGCGATGTCGGCCAGCACGCTTTCCACGTCGATGACCTGGATCAGCTCGCCCTGGAAGCGGGTGACCGCGGTCAGGTAGCTGGATTCGGCGCCCAGCTCCGGCGGTGGCTGGATGTCTTCCACCGCGATATTGACGATCCGCTCCACGCCACTGACCAGGAAACCCTGCACCGAGCGGTTGAACTCGGTCACCACCAGATAGCCGGGCGAGGTGTCGGCCTCCGGTTCGCGCTCGGGATGGCCGATGGCCAGTCCCAGATCGAGTACCGGCACCGAGCGGCCCCGTACATCGGCCACCCCGGCGAACTGCGCGGGCAGGCCGGGCACGAGGAACAGCGACGGGCGTCGCAGCACTTCCTGGACCTTGAAGACGTTCACGCCAAAAAGCTGACGTCCGCCAAGGCGGAAAAGCAGCAGGGCGAGCCGGTTGTGGCCCGCCAGGCGGGTGCGCTGATCGATGCGGTTGAGCAGGTCATGTGACATGCAAGCGGTATCGGCGCCGCCGGCATGGACTTGAGCCCGCATTCCGGCACGGCGCTTGCATGGTTGCGGGGGCATTCTGTTCCTGGAGTTACCATGCGTCTGTCGCTTCTGTTGTGCCTGCTGCTTGCCGCGCCGGCGTGGGCTGCCGGGTTCCAGTCGGTGGCGTCGATCAAGACCGCGGCGCTGTCGCTGCTGGACCCGGCCGCCGAAGGGGAGGCCCTGGTCGATGCCGGCTTGCGTCTGCCTGCCTGTCCGCAGCCGCTGCAGGCACGGGCCACCGGCACCAGCACCACCGAGGTGACGTGCCCGCAGGCGGGTGGCTGGCGCCTGTTCGTGCCGGTGAAGGTGCGCCGCGAACAACCCGTGCTGGTGCTGGGACGTGGGATCGCCGCTGGAGAAACCCTGACCGCGGCCGATATTTCCATCGTCCGTCGTGATACCGCACGGATCGCCGGTGCGGTGCTGTCCGATCCGCAACGCGCGATAGGGCAGGTGGCACGGCGCACACTGGCGGCAGGCAGCCTGCTGTCGGCGGGGGATCTGGTCGCGCAGCGGGTGATCCGTCGCGGTGACAGCGTGGCGCTGGTGGCACGGCGCGGCGGCGTGGAAGTACGCATGGCGGGACGGGCGCTGGGCGATGCCGGCGAGCACGAGCGGGTCTCGGTCGAGAACCTCTCATCCCGCAAGGTGCTGCAGGGCGTGGTGAGCGCGGACGGCGAAGTTGTCGTTTCCCGGTAAATTCCCTTAAAGATCGCCGGCCCGGTGCCGCTAACCTATACGAACCGAATCAGGACCCTCATCACATGAGCCAGAAAATCGACGGCGGCATCACGGCAAACGCCCAGCTTCGTCCGGTCGCTCCGGCCAAGACCACCCCGGTCGGGGATTCTCCGGCACGCCCGGTGGAAGCGGCCGACAGCCTGCGCCTGACCGGCGAGGCCACCAACCTGCAGGCCCTGCAGCGCGAGCTTTCCAATGCACCGGCGATCGACAACGCCCGCGTGCAGGCGGTGCGTGAGGCGCTTGAGAACGGCAGCTACCGGATCAATCCGGAGGCCATTGCCCAGCGCATGCTGGACCTGGACCAGCAGCTGCTCGCATGAAGCTGACCATGGGCAATCCGCTGCAGCAGTTGAGCGATGCGCTGGACGGTGAGCGTCAGGCGCTGGTCGAGCATGACGTGCCGGCGCTGATCGCCGCGACCGGCCGCAAGCTTGAGGCCCTGCGGGTGCTGGAAGCGCAGCCTCCGCTGGAAGAGGCCGTCAGGCTGCAGGAACTGGCCGAGCGCAACCGTGCCAATGGCGCCCTGCTGGCGCGCCGGCGTCGTGAGGTCAACTGGGCCTTGCGCCAGCTGGGACGCAGCGAGACTGCGTCCGCTTACGACGCCAAAGGCCAGGCGCAGCTGTTGCATACCCGCAAGCCGCTGGCGGTGGTCTGAGCCTGCCGGCGGTGTGCCGCCGTGCCGGAACCCGCCATGGTGAACGGTATATATTGTCCTTCCATTCCGTGGATTGCCGGTAGCTGTGCCCATTTCCGATTCTTCCCCTCGTTCCAACGTCCTGTTTCCGCTGCCTTCGGCCGATGTGCTGCGCGTATTGGCCGAACGCATCCAGGACGGATTGTTGCTGTGTGACGGAAACGGCAATACCTCCCTGATCAACCAGCCCGCACGCGCTCTGCTGGATGCCAAAGGCGTAGCGCCTGCCGCCCTCGGCACGCGGCTGTCCGGACTGTTGCCACCGGGCGCACTGGTGCAGGCCAAAAGCGCCGGATTCTGGAGCGGCAGTCTTCCGGTCGGTGAGCGCGTGGTCACCGTACAGATCTACCACCATCCCGATGGCGGCAAGGACACCTACCTTGTCCTGTTCCGCCATATCGATGGGCAGCAGGACTATGAGCAGGAGCTGCAGCAACGCCACGCCGAGTTGCGGCAGGCCTATCAGCGCCTGAACGGAGCCCAGGAAAAGCTTCTGCAGTCGGAAAAGATGGCCTCCATCGGCCAGTTGGCGGCCGGTGTCGCCCACGAAATCAACAATCCCATCGGCTATGTGCACTCCAACCTGGGCAGCCTGCAGGAGTACCTGCGCAGCCTGTTCACCGTTATCGAGGCCTATGAGCGCGCATTGCGGGCGCCGGATCCCAAGGCGCTGATTCCGGAAATCGACGACCTCCGCAACCGTCTGGATATCGACTTCATCAGCCGCGACCTGCCGCAGCTGATGGCCGAGTCACGCGAGGGTATCGAGCGGGTCACCCGGATCGTGCGCGACCTGAAGGATTTCTCCTATTCCGGCCGTGATGACGCCTGGAAGCTGGTGGACCTGCATGCCGGGCTCGATTCGACCATCAACATCATCTGGAACGAGCTCAAGTACAAGGTCACGCTGGAGCGCAAGTACGGTGATCTGCCGATGGTGGAATGCCTGCCGTCGGAGTTGAACCAGGTCTACATGAACCTGCTGCTCAATGCCGGCCAGGCGGTGGCCGAGCGCGGGCATATCGTGGTCAGCACCGGCACCAGCGGTGATGAGGTGTGGGTGCAGATCCAGGACAACGGCAGCGGCATCTCGCCGGAATTGCGCCAGCGTATCTTCGATCCGTTCTTCACCACCAAGGCGGTGGGCAGCGGCACCGGGCTGGGCCTGTCGATTTCCTACGGCATCATCAACAAGCACCATGGCCGCATCGACCTGGACAGCACGGTGGGCGAGGGGTCGTGTTTCCGCATCACCCTGCCGGTGCGTCAGCCCAAGAGCTAGGAACGCGTGGAGTTGGGCCAGAGAAATCACCGCCGCCCGGCTGCTGCACAGGAATCGGGCTGCGCTCGCTCCTCGTTCTGCCTCACTCGCTCCTGACCACCCCGCGCTTCTCGTCATGGGTGCGGAACGCCTGGCGGATGTGCTCGCGCAGCTCGTCGTCGTTCCACGGCTTGGTCAGGAAGCGGTAGATCGAGCCGCGGTTGATCGCGTCGGTCACCGTGGTCAGGTCGGTATAGCCGGAAAGCACCAGGCGGATGGTGTCCGGGTAGAGCATTTTCACCCGCCCCAGGAACTCGGTTCCGCTCATGTCGCTCATGCGCTGGTCGGACAGGATCACCTGCACGTCATTGATCGCCAGCAGGTCGAAGGCATCGCGCACATTGCCGGCGGCAAGGATGCGGTAGCCGTCGCGGCGAAACAGGCGCACCAGCGAACGCAGCACGTTTTCCTCATCATCCAGCAGCAGCAAGGTCTGGTCCGGGCGGGTTTCGGCAAAGGCTTCCGGGCGCAGGTAGCGGCGCCGCAAGGTCATGCCGGCGGCATCGGCCGACATCGGCTCGCCGAACATGTAGCCCTGGAACACGTCGCAGTCGTTGCGCCGCAAAAAGCCCAGCTGCGCCTGTGACTCGACGCCGTTGGCGATCACCGTCATGCCCAGCTGGTGGCCCATGGCGATGATCGCGCGACTGATCGCCGCCTCGCGGTTGGCCGCCGGCGCGCTCTTGATGAAGCTGCGGTCGATCTTCAGCTTGTCCACCGGATAGCGCACCAGTGCGCTGAGGCTGGAATCGCCGGTACCGAAATTGTCCAGGCTCAGGCTGATGCCCTCGTTGCGCAGATTGGCCAGGGTTTCGTGGACGAAGTTGACGTTGTTGGTCAGCGCGCTTTCGTTGATCTCCAGTGTCAGCATGCGCGCCGGCACACCGGTGGACTGCAGCGTCTCGAGCACTTCGGTGAAGAAGCTGGGGCGCAGCAGCTGCAGCGTGGAGACGTTGATGGCCACGCTGAAGTCGTCGAAGCCCTGGTCCAGCCACAGCCGCACCTGGCGCAGGGCGGACTCCAGCACCCAGGAGCCGATCTGGACGATGATGCCCAGCCGCTCGGCGGTGCGCATGAAGCGCTCGGGAACCAGCAGGCCCAGGGTGGGCGACTGCCAGCGCAGCAGCGCTTCCATGCCGACCACATGGCCATCGCGGGCGCTGACCAGTGGCTGGTAGCGCAGCCGCAGCTCTCCGTTGTCGATGGCATCGACCAGTTGCCGGGCGATGATGCTTTCGGTGTGCGCGCTGCGCGGCTTGTGCAGCATGTGCAGGTGCACGCAGTTGCCGCCCTCGCGACCGGCCTGGTGCACCGCGTCCTCGGCAAGGTCGAGCAGACGGCTGGGCTGGGTGGCATGCTCCGGGCACAGGCTGACGCCGATCTTGGCGGTCAGGAACAGGGTGTAGGGCAATACCGAGAGTGGAAGCTCCATCTGCTGGCGCAACTGCTCGGCGATCTCTTCCGGCAGCGGATCGCCAGGGGTGCGGGGAATGGCGATCAGGAACTCGTCGCTGCCGTGTCGCCACAGCCTTCCACGCCCCTGCAGCTGGGCACGCAACCGTTCGGCGATCAGCTCCAGCGCCTGGTCGCCCACTTCCGCACTCATGTTCTCGTTGACCGAGGCGAAGTGGTCGATATCCAGGTGCATCACCACCAGCGGCGGCCCGCCACTGGCGGCAGTGGTGACCAGGGATGCGAACTCGGGATTGCCCGCACCCAGCCGGGCCGTTTGCGTGTCCGGCGCGAACATTGAAGAAGGGGCGGTCATCCACATGGTCAGTGTCCGGCAGTTGTTTCGGGCGGCGGCGAGGCACGAAGGGGCAGGTGCAGGTCGATGCAGGTACCTTCACCCGGCGCGGTGATGATCTCAAGCCGTCCGCCGACACTCTGCGCGCGCTCACGCATCACGATCAGGCCAAGGCCGCGCGGGCCATCCGGGTCGAAGCCCTCGCCATCATCGACGACCGTCAGGTGCAGCTGCCCCTCGCCGGTTTCCGCAAGACGCAGGCGGACCTGGCTGGCGCGGGCGTGGCGCAGGCTGTTGGTCAGGCTTTCCTGGGCGATACGGAAACAGGCCTGTTCGATGGCATTGTCCGGACGTTGCGAAAGCGCCTCTATTTCCAGCAGCAGCTCCACCGGTGAGGCGCGGAACAGCTGGCCGGCCTGCCAGCTCAGCGCCGCTTCCAGGCCGAGGGCGTCCAGCTGGGGCGGGCGCAGCAGCATCGACAGGTTGCGCAGCCGGGTCACCGTGCTGTCGACCAGCTCGATGATCTGGCCGATATCCTCGTTGCGGTGCGCCGTATCGGTTTCATGCATGGCCGCATGTGCGGCCAGCTTTATCGCAGTGATGGACTGGCCGATATCGTCATGCAGGTCACGGGAGATGGCCCTGCGCTCGTCCTCCTGCACCGAAAACAGCCGCGCCGCCATGGCCTGCAATTCCCGGTTGCCGGTCTCCAGCGCCACCCGGCTCGATTCCAGCTCGGTAAGGTCGCGGATGACCAGCAGGCGGCAGTCGCGGCCGCCATAGCGCAGCTCGCCCACCGACAATGCCGCCAGGAAGCGGCTTCCGTCCTGGCGCTGGATATGCGGCACCAGTGGCGGAAGCCGGTCCAGATAGCGGCGCGGCAGGTTGAGGTAATCGCGTACCCGCGGCAGGTCCTCGCTGGCGATCAGCGACTGCAGGTGCGTTCCGGTCAACTGCTCGGCCGTGGAGCCGAACTGTTCGGCTCCGACCGGGTTGATGTACAGCACGTGCTCGTCCGACAGGATGACAACGCCATCGGGCAGTACCCGCACCAGTTCGCGGAACTGTTCCTCGCGCTCGCGCAGCAGCTGCCGTGACTGCTCGCGTTCGCTGACATCCTGCAAGGTGCCCTGGATCGTTGCGGTTTGAGCATCCGCCGGAACCGCGCGCGCGCGCAGGTGCAGCGTCAGCAGACGGCCATCCATCGCCCGTACCTGCAGCAGCATGTCCAGCGGCGTCGCCCCGGCACCGGCCAGCGCGGCGATGCGCTGCTGCAGTTCATCGGCCTGGCGTTCGCCAAGCGGCAGGGCCTCGCGCAACGGCTGCCAGAGCGGAGCGGGCGCAGAGCGGCGCGCCAGCAGGTGGCCGGCTTCGTTCGACAGGCGGATGCGGCGGTTGTGGGGATCGATTTCAACCGCACCGATCGCGGCAATCGACTGGGCTTCGCGTATGCGGTCCAGTGCGGTCCTGAGCTGGTGCCGGGTGGCGGCCTCCTCGGCGCGGTCGACCAGGTTGACCAGGCGGGCCGGGCGCCCGCGGAAGGTGAGCGGATTGCCCCACAGTTCAGCCGCGCGCCGGCTGCCGTCGCGCAGCAGCAGTTCGATCAGCAGGTGTGCGCGTTTCCCGGGCTGCTGTTGCACGTCCACCATGTGCTGGCCAAGCGCCTCTTCCCGCTCCGGCGGAACCAGCCGCTGGATGGAAACGCCGGACAGCTCTTCGGCACTCCAGCCCAGCAGGGCTTCCGCGGCCGGATTGGCGTCCAGTATCTGCAACGAACCGATGTCGTAGATCAGCATCGCCCCGGCGTTGGAATGGAAACGCTGCCGGTAGTCGTGGTAGCCGCTTTCAAGCCGGGCCTGCTCTGTTTGCGCCTCGGCCAGCCTGCGTCGCGCATGCAGGACCAGCAGCAGGCCGGCCAGGGCCAGGGTGGCCAGGCAGACCACCGCAATGGAAAGGGCCTTCGACGATGACAGCGCCGGAATCGCCAGTCCCCAAGCACCGCAGCCCAGCAACAACGCCAGCAGGAAAAGAGTGCACCAGCGCAGGCTGCGCCTTGACGCTTCCAGCGCGGCAGCAGGAGGGGGCGACAAGGGAGCGGGGGACGGTACGGTTTCCATTTGCGCGCCGGGGGGATCCGGCGTCTATCTTAGCCGCTCGCTCCGATCAGGCAGGCCGGGCGCTCAATTTCCGGACAGCGCCGCCGCTACCGTTTTACTTCCCGGATATCGGAGCGGTGGGGCGTGGAACACGGTGTCGGTTCAAACCTGAGGCAGCAGATAATGGGCGCGTCACCGGCTTTCCCCGGCGCCGGCGAGTATGTGGCCGGAGACTGTCCGCCGATCACGCCCGATCCCGGCAGCCACCTGCTGGAAGCACAGCTGCATCACCTGCAACGGATCGCCGGTATGGGCAGCTGGGTCTGGGAAGCCGGTGCTGGCGGCGGGCGCATGCACTGGAGCGATGCGCTGCACGCGGTCATCGATCATCCCCACGGCGTCTTGCGGCAGGACCGGCGCTGGATGCGGCATCTGGGGCGCGGCGCCCGTACCCAGGTGCTTTCCGCCTGGCGGCGGGTTCTGCGCGAAGGCAGGGAATACACCTTCGATCTGGATCACCGTAGCGCCGATGGCAGCGCCATGCAGCTGCGCATCTGGATGCAGCCCTGCGCGGATGCGCGCGGTGACGTGCAACGCATTATCGGCCACGCCAGCAACATCTCCAGCCAGCGGCAGACCGATGCACTGATCCGCTGGCGCACCGAGCTGCTCAACCGGGTATCGGCACTGGGCGGAATCGGCGGCTGCGAGATCGAGGTGGTCGGCGGCGGCATGCTGTGGACCGAGGAGTGCTATCGCCTCCATGGCCTGCGCAAGGAACCGGTCTCGCTGGAACAGGCGCTTACGCTGTACACGCAGGATTCGCGCGACAACTTCCTCGCCGCACTGGACCGTATCGGCGCCGGAGGGCTGCCCGAGCAGCTGGAACTGTGCTTCTACCGGCCGTCCGGGCAGCGTGTCTGGGCGCAGGTGCAGATCGAGCTGGACCGCCGCGAAGGCTTGCCCGAACGCTTCGTGGTGCTGTTCCGCGATATCACCCGCGAGCGCGAGGCCAACGAGCGCATCGAGCTTCTGGCCCATTACGATCTGCTGACCGGGCTGCCCAACCACCTGCTGCTGCGCGAGCAGGCCGACGAGGCGATCCTGCAGGCGCGCGAGGGCGGGGGAACACTGGCGCTCCTGTTCATCGACCTGGATGGTTTCAAGAGCGTCAACGACGCGTTCGGCCACGCCACCGGCGACACCCTGCTCAAGGTGGCGGCCGCGCGCCTGCACCAGAGCCTGGGCAACGCCGATCTGTTTGCCCGCTTCAGCAGCGACGAGTTCATCGTCATCCTGCGCGATCTGCCCAGCCCGGACGATGCGGCGGTTGTGGCGCGCAAGCTGATCGCCTCGCTGGCCGAGCCGCTGTACCGCAACGATGACACCTTGAAGGTCGGCGCCAGCGTCGGTATCGCCCTGATGGAAGAGTCGCGCAACGATTTCGATTCACTGCTGCGCGCCGCCGATGCCGCCATGCACGCGGCCAAGGCGGCCGGACGCAATACCTACCAGTACTACAGCCCCGAGGCGCTGGTACGAACCCGGCGGGCGTTGGAGATCGAATATGCCCTGCACGGCGCGGTCGACCGGCAGGAGTTCTCGCTGGTCTACCAGCCACTGGTGAATGTGGATCCCTCCCGGCCGCCGGCCATCGAAGCGCTGGTGCGCTGGGCGTCGCCGGTGGTGGCCGACTGTGGCCCGGCCGAATTCATCCCGATCGCCGAAAAATGCGGGGAAATCAACCGCATTGGCGAATGGGTGCTGGATGAGGCCTGCCGCCAGGCGGCCGCATGGCGGCAGGGCGGGCTGGTGTTCGAGCGCATCGCCGTCAATATCTCGGCGCTGCAATTGCGTGAAAGCGGCTTCGCCAGCCGCGTGCTGCAGACCTGCGCACGCCACAACTGGCCGCCGCAGCAGCTGGAACTGGAGCTGACCGAATCGGCGCTGGTCCGCGACAGCGACGCCTTGCGCGAATGTTTCGACATCTTCGAGAACAATGGCATTTCACTGTCGGTGGACGACTTCGGCACCGGCTTTTCCAATCTGCATTACCTGAACCGGTTCCCGGTGCAGCGGCTCAAGATCGACCGCAGCTTCGTGCAGGAGATGCTGCACGACGCGGCCATGGCCGAGGTGACCCAGGCCATCGTGCATCTGGGCCACGCGCTGGGCATGCAGGTGATCGCCGAGGGCGTTGAAACTCCGCAGGAAGAGGCGCTGCTGCGGCGCCAGGGGTGTGACGAACTGCAGGGCTACCTGTTCTCGCAGCCGTTGCCCCCACGCGAGATGAGCCGGTGGCTCAAGGCCGGGCAACAGCCGGGGGCGGGCAGGGCGTGATCCATGACGGCAGGCCGATAACCGGCTCCTGGAGCCGGGCGGATTGGGCGGCGGATCGGCCTGGTACGGGCTGCTGCAACGGAGGACCTGTTTGATGCGAAACTACCCTGCAGTTCTGGTCCCCCCGGTTCCGGCTTTGCCGGTAACCGGAGCGGTCCAGACATCCGGCCCCAGGGGGTGCGCCCGGCCGGGGCGCAGGCAGGAGCAGGTGGTCCGAAATGGAAGTGAAGGCGGCTTGTAAAACGTGCTCGACTGGCGGCGCCAGGGCGATGCCACGGCGTGGTCGCGTGTTTTCAGGATATGTGCGGCGACTGCTGACGTTGTCACTGTTGTTGCTCGGCATTTTCCCGGCCTGGGGACAGCAGCAACGTATCGGGCTGCACGATTACAGTCGCGACCTGTGGACCAGCCGCAACGGGCTGCCGCACAACACCTTGCGCGATATCGCCCAGACGCCAGAAGGCCACCTCTGGTTCGCCACCTGGGAGGGCGTGGCCCGCTACAACGGCCTGGAATTCACCGTGTTCGACCGTGCCAGCCGCCCGTCCTTGCCGGACAATGGCATCGGTGCGCTGCACGTGGATGGTGCCGGCCGGCTGTGGCTGGGAGACTCGCGCGGCAACGTGACCCGTTTCGACCGGCAGGGAAACTGGTGGCAGTGGACCCCGGAAGCGGATGCCGCGCCGGCGGTCATCATCGAAGCGATGCAGAAGGACAGCCATGACCGCTTGTGGCTGCTGTATGAGGGCGTCGGCCTGGGACGGCTGGACCCGGATGGCAGCTACCAGCGTTACCTGCCGCCGGCCCCGCTGCGCGACGCCATCAACTTCACCAAGCTGGTGGTGGACGCACAGGACCGGGTCTGGCTGGGGACCTTCGACGGACTGCTGTATCTGGATGCCGACGGTGTCCTGAAGCGGGCACCGGAATCGTTCGGCTTGCCGCCCGGACTGGCGTGGCCGTATCTGGCCCCCGATGGCACCTTGTGGGTGGCGGGCGTGGAGCACATCTACCGGCTGGAGGGCGAGCGGCTGCAGCTCAAACACCGGCTTCCCGGCATCGGCCAGCTGACCAGCCTGTTGCAGGATCGCCACGGTGACCTCTGGCTGGGAACCGAAAACAACGGTGTGTGGCGGCTGGGCCCGAATGGCGTCGAGCGACTGGGAGCGGTGGGAACACTGCTGGATTCGCGCGTCACCCGGCTGCTGGAAGACCAGGAGGGCAGCATCTGGGTCGGCCTGAATGGCGGGCTGTTGCGCCTGCGTGCGGCGCCCTTCAGCAGTTACAGCCGCGCCGATGGCCTGAGCGGGGATTTCGTCCGCACGCTGCTGGAAGACCCGCGCGGGCAACTGTGGATAGGCAGCAGCAGCGGCCTGGACCGGATGTCCGCGGACGGTCACATCCAGCCGGTCGTCCTCGCCGCGGGTGAACAGGAACCCTCGGTGCTGTCGCTGGCCCTGGCCGCCGACCATGGCATCTGGGCAGGTACCCGCGGCGACGGGGTTTTCCATATCGGCAGCAGTGGACGGGTGCGCCACTATCGGCTCGGCAGCGAGTTGCCGCGCGGCAATTACCGGGCGGTGGCAACCGGGCCAGCCGGGCAGGTGTGGCTGGGCTCGGCCAATGGCGTGCTGCAGCTGGAGAATGGCCGCGGGGTTCCGCTGGAACTGCCGGGCATGCCGCAGGCGGTCGTCCTCGCATTGTCCTGGCTGCAGGATGCGCTGTGGATCGGTACCACCGAAGGGGTCTGGCGCCTGCAGGGCGAACATGTCGAGAAGGTCGACATCGCCACACTCGGCGAAGCACGCGCGGCCTATGGCTTCCGTCAGATCGGCCAGGCGGTGTGGATCACCAGTGATCGCGGGCTTCACCGCTATGCCGGTGGAAAGCTGGCGCACGTGGGGCTGCAGCACGGACTGCCGGTGGACACGGTATTCGAGTTGATTCCGGACGAACTCGGCAACGTCTGGGTGAGCAGCAATCGCGGTGTCTGGCAAACCCGGCTGGAGGCGCTGGAAGCGGTGGCCGACGGCAGGCAGGCGCGGCTGGAGGGGCGCATGTACCGCGAGATCGACGGCATCGCCAATGCGCAGGCCAATGGCAGCTCGGGACCAGCGGCGATACGGCGCCGCGACGGCAGCATCTGGGTGGCGACCGCCGGCGGCGTCGCCACGGTACAACCGGCGGCGCTGGCGCGGTTCCAGTCGTGGCCGGCACCGCCTGCGGTGATTGAAAAGGTGTCGGTCGATGGCGAACCGCTGAACTGGAACGCTGCCACCGTGAGCGCGATTCCCGGCGGAGCACGGGTAGCGGTGTCCTATGCGGGACTGAGCTACCTGATGTCCGACCGCATCCGTTACCGCACGCGCCTGCAGGGACTGGAAGGGGAGTGGGTGGAGCGCGGCACGCAGCGCAACGTGGAGTACGTGGGGCTGTCGCCGGGCAGCTATGTGCTGCATGTGGCGGCCGCACACCCGGACGGCGCCTGGAGCGAAGGCGCCGCGCTGTGGCACTTCACCGTGCAGCCGTTGTGGTGGCAGCGGCTGGATGTGCGCATCGCCGCTTCCGTGCTGGCAATGCTGGTGCTGTATGTGCTGTTCCGCCACGCGCTGCGGCGTTACAGGAACAAGAACGCCCGCCTGGAAAAGCTGGTCAGCCAGCGCACCCGCGACCTCGAGCAGCAGGCCGACCGCCTGCTCGCGGCCAACGCGGAAAAGAGCCTGCTGGCCGAGCGCCTGCGCGAGCAGGCCGAAGCCTTCGAGCGACAATCGCGTGAGGATGCGCTGACCGGGCTGGCCAACCGCCGTGCCTTCGACAAGATCCTTGCCCGTGATGTGGCGCGCGCGCAGCGCAGCCGGCAGCCGCTGTCGCTGGTGGTGCTGGATATCGACCACTTCAAAAGCGTCAACGACCGCTGGTCCCACAGCGTCGGCGACCTCGTGCTGCGCAAGGTCGGGCAGCTGTTGCGCAGTACCAGCCGCGATTCCGACCTGCCGGCCCGGCTGGGCGGCGAGGAGTTCGCGCTCGTGCTGCCGGATACCTCGCTGGCGGAGGCCCGGCTTATCTGCGAGCGGCTGCGGAGCCTGTTCCACGCACAGCAGGACTGGGCCGACATCGACGGACTGCAGCTGACCTTCAGCGCCGGCGTGGTGCAGCTGGATGTCACCGAGCTGACCCCCGAGCAGCTGTACATGCGCGCGGACCGTGCGCTGTACCGCGCGAAGAACGAAGGCCGCGATCGCATCTGCGAAGCCTGACGATGGCGGCGGCGCAGCCGGAAATACCGCCGCTGCAGCTATGATTGGCGCCTCAAGCGCCATTGCGGATTATCAGGCCCTGCCGTTGCAGCGCGGGCCCTTTGGCGCCAAACAGGGGCAAGAGACGCATGGCGGAAGTAACCAAGGCCCGGACCGGCCACCTGATACGCAAGCTGTTCGGCATCCTGCAGGCCCGGCCCGACGGCATGAAGGCCGCCGAAGCGCTGGCGGTGTTGGCCGCACAGGTCGAGATGACCGCCTACGAGGCCGGCGACTACCCCACCGGTGGGCGCCGCTTCGAGAAAATCGTGCGCTTTGCCACGGTTGATACCGTCAAGGCCGGCTGGCTGGTCAAGGACAAGGGCATCTGGTCGGTCACCGCCGAGGGCGCGCAGGCGCTGCAGCAGTACCCGGACGGCGAGCAGTTCTACCGCGAGGCGGTGCGTCTGTACCACAAGTGGAAAAAGGCGCAGCCGGTGGTGGAGATCGACGAAGGCGATGACGAGGCCGTGGAGAAGTCGGCCAGCATCACCCTGGAGCAGGCCGAGGAAATGGCCTGGGCCGAGATCGAGGCGCACCTGGCTGACATGCCGCCCTACGAGTTCCAGGAGCTGGTGGGCGCGCTGCTTACCGCCATGGGCTACCACGTGGCGTGGATCGCCCCGCCCGGCAAGGACGGCGGCGTGGATGTGATCGCCTACAACGACCCGCTGGGCACCCGCCCGCCGCGCATCAAGGTGCAGGTCAAACGCAACGCCAACTCGCCCAAGATCGACGTGATGGGCCTGCGCAGCTTCATGGCGGTGCTGGGCGAGGGCGATGTGGGCCTGTTCGTGGCCTTGTCCGGCTTCACCAGGGACGCCGACCTGGAAGCCCGGCAGAGCCACCGCCGCATCACCCTGATCGACGCCGCCCAGCTGGTCGAGCTGTGGACCCGCCACTACGGCCAGCTCGATGACAGCGCCCGCCGCCGCCTGCCGCTCAAGCCGGTGTGGTTTTTGGCCGGTGAAGGCTAATAGAACGCCCGCATATTTCCGAAAACGACCCGACTTCTTTGGCGCAGATCGTGCGCGGCAAGAAGATTTAGACAGGAATCAACGCATGACAAGCAACGAACAACGCGCCGCCCTGCAGCGCCAGATCTGGGCAATTGCCAACGATGTCCGGGGTGCCGTCGATGGGTGGGACTTCAAGCAGTACGTGCTGGGCACCCTGTTCTACCGCTTCATCAGCGAGAACTTCATCGATTACATCACCGGCGGGGATGCATCCGTCAATTACGCCGCGATGGCAGACAATGATCCGAACATTGCGGCCGCCAAAGATGACGCCATCAAGACCAAGGGCTACTTCATCTACCCCAGCCAGCTGTTCGTCAATGTCGCGGCCAACGCCAACACCAACGAGCGCCTGAATACCGACCTGGCCAATATCTTTTCCGCCATCGAAGCCTCCGCCAATGGCTACCCGTCCGAGCGCGATATCAAAGGCCTGTTTGCGGATTTCGACACCACCAGCAACCGTCTGGGCAACACCGTCAAGGACAAGAACGACCGTCTGTCCAAAGTGCTCAAGCGCGTGGCCGAACTGGACTTCGGTGGTTTTGACTCCAGCCGCATCGACCTGTTCGGCGATGCCTATGAATTCCTGATCTCCAACTACGCCGCCAACGCAGGCAAGTCGGGTGGCGAGTTTTTCACGCCGCAGGATGTTTCCAGGCTGATCGCGCAGCTGGCGATGCACAAGCAAACCAGCGTCAACAAGATCTATGACCCGGCTTGTGGCTCTGGCTCGCTGTTGCTGCAAGCCAAAAAGCACTTTGACGCCCACATCATCGAAGACGGCTTCTTCGGGCAAGAAATCAACCACACCACGTACAACCTGGCGCGGATGAACATGTTCCTGCACAACGTGAACTACGACAAGTTCAACATCCAGCTCGGCAACACCCTGATCGAGCCGCATTTTGGCGATGACAAACCGTTCGATGCCATCGTCTCCAACCCGCCGTATTCGGTGAAGTGGATCGGTTCGGACGACCCCACCCTGATCAACGACGACCGCTTTGCCCCGGCCGGTGTGCTCGCGCCCAAGTCCAAGGCCGACTTTGCCTTTGTGCTGCACGCGCTCAGCTACCTGTCCAGCAAGGGCCGCGCCGCCATCGTCTGCTTCCCCGGTATCTTCTACCGCGGCGGGGCGGAAGCCAAAATCCGCCAGTACCTGGTGGACAACAACTATGTGGAAACGGTGATCTCGCTGGCGCCCAACCTGTTTTACGGCACCACCATCGCCGTGAACATTCTGGTGCTGGCCAAGAACAAGAAAGACACCACCACCCAGTTCATCGACGCCAGCGGGCTGTTCAAGAAAGAAACCAACAACAACGTGCTGCTGGATTCGCATATCGAGCAGATCATGCGGGCGTTCGATACCAAGGAAAATGTCGATCACTTTGCCAAGTCGGTGCCGTTTGAGCAGGTGGCAGCCAACGATTACAACCTGTCGGTTAGCAGCTATGTGGAGGCCAAGGACAACCGCGAGGTGGTGGACATCGCCCGGCTCAACGCTGAGCTGAAAACCACGGTTGCCAAGATTGACCAGCTGCGCAAGGACATTGATGCCATCGTCGCGGAAATTGAGGGCGAAGACGCATGAGCCGCATCAGTGAATTGATTGCCGAGCGTTGTCCGCAGGACGTGTCATTCATGGCACTAGGTGATATCTGCGTCATCAAGACTGGGCCCAACATAAATAAGCAGGTCATAGCTGATCGACCAGGACCTTACCCAGTAATTAACAGCGGACGCGATCCGCTCGGATATGTTGATCATTTCAATACAGAAAACGACCCGATTGGGATTGCTTCGCGAGGAAGTGTTGGTCTTGTGACTTGGACTCCGGGTCGTTTTTTTCGTGGAAACCTTAATTATTCATGTACGGTGAAAAATCCCGCGCAACTGGATACCCGGTTCCTGTATCACTACCTCCTTCACGTTGACGCAGAAATTCAGGCCCTTGCTACCCATCAAGGCATTCCTGCTCTTAATGCTG
This sequence comes from Stenotrophomonas sp. JC08, assembly GCF_052180205.1. Classification (NCBI taxonomy): domain Bacteria; kingdom Pseudomonadati; phylum Pseudomonadota; class Gammaproteobacteria; order Lysobacterales; family Lysobacteraceae; genus Stenotrophomonas; species Stenotrophomonas sp. JC08. The sequence goes on from NZ_CP197473.1 coordinate 1,626,570, forward strand.
GTGCCTTAAAAACACTTCTGGTTCCGGTCCCATCAAAGGAGATCCAGATTGAAATCGTTCGCATACTGGACGCATTCACCGAGCTGACCGCCGAACTGACCGCCGAGTTGACCGCCCGCAAAAAACAATACAACTACTATCGCGACCAGTTGTTGAGTTTTGAAGATGGCGAAGTGGAGTGGAAGGAGATGGGCGAACTCTTTCCGTTTATTCGAAATGGATTTGTAGGCACGGTTACTCCTTTTTACACCGATGCCAGCAATGGCGTCAGATATCTACAAGGAACCAATATTCAAAAAGGCGCCATCAATGACAAAAACAAGTACTACGTAACGAAAGACTTTCATGAAAAATGTAGTAGAACAAAACTAAAAGCAGACGACATTCTGGTCGTTCAGTCTGGCCATGTCGGGGAAAGTGCGGTAGTTGGGGAAAAATACAAAGATTGTAATTGCCATGCCTTAATAGTGATGAGCAATGGTGGGGGATGCAATTCAAAGTTCGTAAATTACTTCCTGCAAACAACGGAAGGAAAGGCTAGGTTATTAAAAATAACGACAGGTGGTACGGTTAAACATATATTGGCATCGAAAATAAAAAAACTGGAAATTCCCGTTCCATCACTCGCAGAGCAAGCCCGCATCGTCGCCATCCTCGACAAATTCGACGCGCTGACCAACTCCATCACCGAAGGCTTGCCCCGCGAAATTGCTTTGCGCCAGAAGCAATACGAGCACTACCGCAATCTGTTGTTGAACTTCCCGAAGTCGGAAGCGGTGGCGGCATAACATGAGCGAAATCCCCCACCACACCGATTACCGCCAGGCGCTGGCGGCGATCAAGCAACGCATCCAGAGCTCGCAAACCCGCGCCGTGCTGGCGGTGAATGCCGAACTGCTGGGCCTGTATTGGGACATTGGCCGTCAGTTGGATACTTGGCAGCGCGAGCGCGCCTGGGGCTCGGCGGTGGTGGAACAAATGGCGCAAGACCTGCAGGCCAGCTACCCCGGCATGAAAGGCTTTTCGCGCACCAGCCTGTTTGCCATGCGGCAGTTTTATGCCTTCTTCAGCCCGCGCTTTGAAGTTGTCCCACAGCCCGTGGGACAAATGCCTTGGGGGCACGTGCGCACCCTGTTGGCCAAGGTGAAATCGGTGGATCTGGTACTGCTGTACGCCCAGGCCTATGCCGAACACGGCTGGAGCCGCACGGTGCTGGAGTGGCAGATTGAGCAGCGCTTCCATGAGCGCGTCGGCCAGGCTGTAGGCAACTTCGCCCAGACCCTGCCTGCGCCGCAGTCCGAGTTGGTTCAGCAAAGCCTGAAAGACCCTTATGTGTTCGACTTTCTGACCCTCAGCGCCCAGGCGGTGGAGCGCGACATCGAGAACCAGTTGGTGGCGCAGATCACCCGGTTTCTGCTGGAGCTGGGCAAAGGCTTTGCCTTCCTCGGTCGGCAGTATCCGCTGGTAGTCAATGGCAGGGACTACTTTCTGGACTTGCTCTTCTATCACGCGCGTTTGAAATGCTACGTGGTGATCGAGCTCAAGGCGGGTGAATTCAAACCCGAATACGTCGGCAAACTCAATTTCTACCTGTCGGCGGTGGACGACCAACTGCGCGGCGACGGTGACCAACCGACCATTGGCCTGATCCTGTGCAAAGACAAGGACAAGCTGGATGTGGAGTACGCCTTGCGCGACATCAACAAGCCCATGGGAGTGAGCTCGTTCATCACCAAGGACATCCCCGTGTCGGTGCAGTCCCAGTTGCCGACGGTACAAGAGATTGAGAGCGAGTTGACTGCGATGATCCAAGTTGATGAGAAGAAGCCCAATGAGTGACTACAAGACCATTGCCGAATCGAAGAACTTCATCGTTCTGGACAAATACGCCCCGGAATGGAAAGTCGCTGAAGGCTACCAGAGCGAGGGTGATCTCGAGCGCGAGTTCATTCAGGATCTGCAGAATCAGGGTTATGAATATCTGCCTGGCCTGAACACGCCCGAGGCCTTGCTGGCGAATGTGCGCGTCCAGCTGCAAGCACTCAACGCCGTTGAGTTCACCCATGGCGAATGGCTGCGCTTTGTTGAAACCTTCCTCGACAAGCCCAGCGATGGCATCGTCGAGAAGACCCGCAAGATCCACGACGACTACATTCACGATTTCGTCTTTGACGACGGCCGCATCCAGAACATCTACCTGCTGGACAAGAAGAACATCGCCCGCAACAAGGTGCAGGTGGTCAAGCAGTTCGAACAGACCGGCAGCCACGCCAACCGCTACGACGTGACGATTCTGGTCAATGGCCTGCCGCTGGTGCAGGTGGAGCTGAAGAAGCGTGGCGTGGCCATCCGCGAAGCCTTCAACCAGGTGCACCGTTACAGCAAGGAGAGCTTCAACAGCGAGCAGTCCTTGTTCAAGTATCTGCAGTTGTTCGTTATTTCCAACGGTACCGACAGCCGCTACTTCGCCAACACCACGCAGCGCAACAAGAACAGCTTCGACTTCACCATGAACTGGGCGAAGGCGGACAACACGCTGATCAAGGACCTGAAGGATTTCACGGCGACCTTCTTCCAGAAGCACACGCTGCTCAACGTGCTGCTGCATTACTCGGTGTTCGATGTCAGCAATACGCTGCTGGTGATGCGCCCGTACCAGATCGCCGCCACCGAGCGCATTTTATGGAAGATCAACAGCAGCCATCAGGCCAGGAGCTGGAGCACCACGGAAAGTGGCGGCTTCATCTGGCACACCACCGGCAGCGGCAAGACCCTGACCAGTTTCAAGGCGGCACGGCTGGCCACCGAGCTGGACTTCATCGACAAGGTGTTCTTCGTGGTGGACCGCAAGGATCTGGACTACCAGACCATGAAGGAGTACCAGCGTTTTTCACCGGACAGCGTCAATGGCTCCGACAGCACGGCAGGCCTGAAGCGCAACCTGGGCAAGGACGACAACAAGATCGTCGTCACCACCATCCAGAAACTCAACAACCTGATGAAGAGCGAGGCCGACTTGCCCATTTACGGCAAGCCAGTGGTGTTCATTTTCGATGAGTGCCACCGCAGCCAGTTTGGTGAGGCCCAGAAGAACCTGAAGAAGAAATTCAAGAAGTTCTGCCAGTTCGGCTTCACCGGCACGCCGATCTTCCCTGAGAACGCCTTGGGTGCCGAAACCACGACCAGCGTGTTCGGCCGCGAGCTGCATTCGTATGTCATCACCGATGCCATCCGCGACGAAAAGGTGTTGAAGTTCAAGGTGGACTACAACGACGTTCGCCCGCAGTTCAAGGCCATCGAGACCGAGCAGGACGAGAAGAAGCTCAGTGCAGCCGAGAACAAGCAGGCGCTGCTGCACCCGGACCGCATCCGCGAGATCACCCAGTACATCCTGAACAACTTCCGGCAGAAGACCCACCGCCTGCATGCGGGCAACAAGGGTTTCAACGCCATGTTTGCCGTCAGCAGCGTGGATGCGGCCAAGCTGTACTACGAGTGCTTCCGGGAGCAGCAGAAGAACAGCGACAAGCCTTTGCGCGTGGCGACCATCTTCTCGTTCGCGGCCAACGAAGAGCAGGACGCGATCGGCGATATCCAGGACGAGAGTTTTGATGTGTCTGCGATGAACAGCAGCGCCAAGGAGTTCCTGAGCGCGGCCATCGCCGACTACAACGCGCTGTTCAAGACCAACTTCAGCGTGGACAGCAACGGCTTCCAGAACTACTACCGCGATCTGGCCAAACAGGTGAAGGCCAAGGAGATCGACCTGCTGATCGTGGTGGGCATGTTCCTGACCGGCTTTGATGCCCCCACGCTCAATACGCTGTTTGTCGACAAGAACCTGCGCTTCCACGGACTGATGCAGGCCTACTCGCGCACCAACCGCATTTTCGACGCCACCAAGACCTTCGGCAACATCGTCACCTTCCGCGACCTGGAGCAGGCGACCATCGACGCCATCACCCTGTTCGGTGACAAGAACACCAAGAACGTGGTGCTGGAGAAGAGCTACAAGGAGTACATGGAAGGCTTCACCGATGCGGCCACCGGCGAGGCGCGGCGAGGCTTCATGGAGGTGGTGCAGGAACTGGAAGCGCGTTTCCCCGACCCTGCGGCCATTGAGAAGGAGGCCGACAAGAAGGCCTTCGTCAAGCTGTTCGGCGAATACCTGCGCGTGGAGAACGTGCTGCAGAACTATGACGAATTTTCCAGCTTGAAGGCCTTGCAAAGCGTCGATCTGGCCGACCCTGCCGCAGTGGAGGCGTTCAAGGCCAAGCACTACCTGAGTGATGAAGATCTGGCTGCGCTGCAAGCCACCACGCTCCCGCCCGAGCGGAAGGTTCAGGACTACCGCTCCACCTACAACGATGTGCGCGACTGGCTGCGCCGGGAGAAGGCGGGGGCCGAGAAAGAGAAGTCCACCATCGACTGGGATGACGTGGTGTTTGAGGTGGACCTGCTGAAATCGCAGGAGATCAATCTGGACTACATTCTGGGGCTGATCTTCGAGCACAACAAGAAAATCAAGAGCAAGTCGGAACTGGTGGATGAGGTGCGGCGCGTGGTCCGCGCAAGCCTCGGCAACCGCGCCAAAGAGAGCCTGGTGGTGGACTTCATCAACCAGACTGACCTGGACCAGATCGGTGACAAGGCCAGCGTGATCGATGCCTTCTTCACCTTTGCCCAGGCGGAGCAGCAGCGCGAAGCGCAGGAGTTGATCAGTGATGAAAGCCTGAATGCGGAAGCGGCCCGGCGCTATATCGCCGCGTCGTTGAAGCGGGAGTTTGCCAGTGACAGCGGTACCGAGCTCAACGCCGTGCTGCCGAAGATGAGCCCGTTGAATCCACAGTATCTGAGCAAAAAACAGACTGTCTTCCAGAAGATCGCGGCTTTTGTGGAGAAGTTCAAAGGTGTGGGCGGGCAGGTATGAGGGCAGGAGGCAATACGCTGCGGGTCGTTTGCTTTCTAAAGTGGCGGAATGCCATGCCCGGTATAGCTGCAGAGCAGGATTGATCTCAGCGACCTGGAGGCCAAAGCCGAGCTAGGCCCGGCAACGATGCAGCCGCACTTGCACGGGGCTGCAGTGATCTGGTTCGTTGGGTTGATAGTCAGGGACGATCGAAAGACCAGCTGGTTGCCGTATGTACTGAATCACCCGCCTTGGAAGGAACCTTATGGCCCGTTTATTTCCCCAGTTTTCCGCGTGCAGGTTTGATACACCGGGCGAGCGTCGCTTGGCTGAGCGCCTGCAGCGCAAGCTGGAAGATGACTATCTGGTGTGGTGCAACGTGCCGGTGGGGGCGAAGGCTGTCTACCCGGATTTCATCGTGCTGCATCCCAGCCGCGGACTGTTGGTGCTGGAGGTCAAGGATTGGCGCGTGGAAACGGTACAGGCCATGGATCGCACCCAAGCGCAGATCCATGTCGGCGGCGGCATCAAGAAAGTGGTGAATCCGCAGCTGCAGGCGCGGCAGTATGTGCTCAGCGTCAACAGCCTGCTGGAAAAAGACCCCGCGTTGAGACAGGCCGCCAACACGCCTTATGCCGGCAGGCTCTGCATGCCCTACGGCTGGGGCGCAGTGCTTACCCGCATCACGCGCAAGCAATTCAACGAAGCAGGCTGGGGCGAGGTGCTGGACCCGCAGCGGGTCATCTGTTCGGATGAAATGACCGAGAGCGTGGAGCCGGAGGATTTCCAGCAGCGGCTGTGGGACATGTTCACCCAGGTGTTCCCTTGCCAGTTGAGCCTGCCGCAGATTGACCGGGTACGCGGGCACCTGTTTCCCGAGCTGCGTGTCAATCACAAGCCGGGCCAGTTCGGCCTGTTTTCCCCCGAGCAGGACGTGTTGCCTGATCTGATGAAGGTGATGGACCTGCAGCAGGAACAGTTGGCCCGTTCGCTGGGAGAGGGTCACCGCGTGATCCACGGGGTTGCGGGCAGCGGCAAGACCATGATTCTGGCCTATCGCAGTCTGCATATCGCGCAGGCGGTGCCCAAGCCCGTGCTGATCCTGTGCTTCAACCGCTCACTGGCGGCGCGATTGCGGCAGATCATCAACGAGCGTGGCGGTGGGGGCCGGGTGGTGGTGCATCACTTCCATGGCTGGTGCGGGGAGATGCTCACCAGCTACCACCTGCCCAAGCCGGCGTATGGGGTGGATTTCGACACACGCAACGAGCAGATGGTGTCCACGCTTATAAAGGGGGTGGAGCAGGGGCGTGTGCCTCGTTCGCAGTACGCGGCGATTCTGATCGATGAGGGACACGACTTCGAGCCGGACTGGTTCCAGCTGGTGGTGCAGATGCTCGACCCGGCGTCCGATTCGCTGCTGGTGCTGTACGACGATGCGCAATCTATCTATCGCCCGGGGCCGAAACGTCGCGCTTTCAGCTTTTCCAGTGTGGGAATCCGGGCACAGGGACGCACCACCATCCTTCGCTTGAATTACCGCAACACCGCGCAGGTGCTGGCAGTTGCGCGGGCCTTCGCGCAGGAACTGCTCAACGCGCGGGATGCAGATGAGGACGGCGTGCCGCAGGTGTTGCCGGAAAGTGCAGGGCGCCATGGGCCGTATCCGGAGTTGCGCCAATGCGCTCACACCGGTGAGGAAATGCGCGAGCTGGTGTTGGCGTTGCAACAGGCGGCCGAAGAAGGGAAAAGCTGGTCGGAGATGGCGGTGATCTACCGCACCAATTATCAGGCCAAGACATTGGAGCAGGTCCTGCAACGGGCCGCGATTCCATTTACCTCGGCGCTCAGTACACAAGGGCGCGATGCATTGTTTGCCAGTGGCGATACGGTAAAGCTCGTGAGCATGCATTCCAGCAAGGGCCTGGAGTTTCCGGTAGTACTGATTCCTGGTGTGGGCCAGTTGCCGTTGCATAACGCCGAACCGGCGGAGGAGGCGAGGCTGCTGTATGTGGCGATGACCCGTGCGCTGGAGCGGCTGATCCTGCTCAGTGATCGCCCATCCGATTTCAGCCAGCGACTTGCGACGGCGATCACGCAGGCGCGCGGTGCCCTGCAAGGGGGCGCGCTTGAGTAACGCGATGCCTCTGCCGGGCAAGCTTGCACTTTTGGAAGTACATGGTGATGAGTGACCGTCCTTTCCGTAGTGAGCAGAGCTACGCGTTCGAGCATGCGGCTCGCAATGCGGTGGTTCCTTTTTTGCGTTCGCGTGGCTTCATCGTGAATGATCAGGATGACCTGCGTTCAGTGGTCGGGTTGGGGCAGTCGCAGCAGGTGATTGCCCGCTCGCCGCAGGGCGAGATCCTGCGTTTGCGGGTGCGGTTGTGCTGGCGGCGCGATGGACGTAATGCCAAAGAAGCGATGTATTCGGCGGCGCAATTGGCTGCCAAAACCCGCGAGGGCGGTTGGCAGGCAACGCTGGATTATCTGGAACGGCGTGATCTGGCCGAGGGTGTGACACATACGCTTTTTTTCCAGCGCAATGTGCAGACGGAGGTATATGCGGCGCTGGTTCCCACGCGTGCGGTAACCGGAATATGGCAGCGGCAGTATGAAGTCAGCAACACGTTGATAGCGGCAGGAAGGCTGGGGAATCTTCGCAAGAATCATGCGGCCAATGGTCATAGCCCGACCATCTGGTTGCAGGATGACCGGCAACCTGAAGGGTATCTCGTGGCCGACGTGCTCTGGCAGTGGCCGGGTGTAGTGGACCTGATGGCGCTGCCGGTGGTGGCGGAGCATTCGCCAGCAAAGTACTGGCGGATGCTCGATGCGGTGGACGCACTGGGCGGTGTGGCCAGTGTGGCCGAGGTCCGCCAATGGCTCGAACGGAATATGCCGGGCGCGGACTACTCCGATACACGGGAAAACCTTTCACACCTGACGGTGAACGATCCGAATCGTCGCCACTATGACCGTAGCCGTCCGTCATTTCGCAGTGATCAGGGACATCGGCGCGACGTGCTTTACCGAAGTGGTGAGGGAGCGCAGACGCGCTATCAACGCTACGTACCGTCACAACATGGCGTGTTTGATCTGATTGCGGACGCGGATGGGCGGTTCCGTGCGGTACAGGTAATGGGGCCGGTTCTTGTGGCGGCTTATGGCGCCGCCGAGCAGGCGGTTGAGGAAAGTGTCAAGGCAGAGTCGATTGCTTCGGAGGCCGATGCGCGGAACCGCCAGCTCCGCGCGGTGGTGATGCGACGTGGACAGCAACGTTTCAGGACGCTGTTGCTTGAAGCTTACGGTGGGCGCTGCGCGGTGACCGGCTGCGATGTGCGTGATGTACTCGAGGCGGCGCACATCGTGCCTTATCTGGGTGACCACACCCATCGCATGGATAACGGCCTCCTGCTGCGGGCCGATATCCATACATTGTTCGATCTGGGGCAGTTGTGGATCGATGTGGAGATGAAGGTGCGTGTTGCTGACGGCTTGCGGGGCTCCTGCTACGGAGAGTTGGAGGGGAGCGCTCTGCGCCTGCCGGAGCGCAGGATGGATGCCCCCCATCCTGACCACCTGATGCGGCATCGGCGGACTTCGGCTGCAGCACAGGACGAGGCTGAAGAAGTCATCAGCTGAATCGCCGGGATACTGTGGCTCTGGTTGCCGTTGCGAAAAGTTGGCGATATGCCGAAGCAAAAAGCCCCGCAATGCGGGGCTTTGTTGTGGGGTGAGTGCGTTGTCGCAGCAGCGGTAGAACGGCGTGCGGGCGCGTTGCCTCAGTCGTGGGTGAACGGCTGCATGCCTTCGTGATCGAAGGTCGCCTGGTAGGTGTTCACTGCGGCCACCAGTTTTGGCATGCCTTCGGCTGAGGCGGGGTTTTCGCGCAGGTGTTCGCCGGCGGTGAGCATCTGCGTGATCAGCACATGCAGGGCGGCATCGGGTTCGGGGGCCAGTTTGCAGTTGGCGAACATGTACTGGACGTTGCTGTCGATCGAGTCGGCGAGGGCGGCGGCATCGGCGGCCTGCAGCTGCGCGTCATGGAAGGCCGGCAGGTTCTTCAGCACATCGGCGTGGATGCGGTCCATGGCGGTGCGCAGGGGTTCGTCGGTTTCCCAGCGTTGGCCTTCGGCCAATACCGGGGCGGGGCCGTGTGCGGCGTCGTGCTCGTGGCTGTGACTGGCCGGTGCGGCGGCGGTGGTTTCAGGGACGGTGTCGGCGGCCGGGACATGGTCATCGCCGGCGGCACAGGCGGTCACGGCAAGTGCCAGCGCAAGGGCGGTGGCGGGGACATGGAGGAAGCGCATCTTCATGGTCGTGGCATCGGTTCAGGTGTGGCCCAACCGTAGCAAGTGGGCGCCGTGGTGGGCGTGACATGTATCAAGGTGTGGCGGGGGGATTGGATCGGTGGGTTGGCTGGGTCGCGACTTGTGGCCCGAGGCCACCCGGTGTCGTTCCTGCATGGCCTACGGCACATGGGGGCGGGGGCAATCGCCGGTATGCTTGCCGGCACTCGAGGGCCGGGGGCAGTCGGCTCCGTCACCAATTCCAGGAGAGTTCTGTTGAAAAAGACGCTGTTGACCACCGCCACCTTGCTGGCCCTGGGGATTGCCGGTTCGGCGTCCGCCCACCAGAACCATGCCTGCGTGGATGATGCCTGCACCGTGCAGACCCTGTTCGCCGCCGACGAGGCCGGCAGCGCCAGCGCTGCTGGCAGCATCGCCGCGCCGCGCATGGGCGAGTGGGGCATCGACACGGCCGGCATGGATACCAGCGCCAAGCCGGGCGATGACTACTTCGCCTACGTCAACGGCAACTGGGCCAAGAACACCCCGATCCCGTCGGACAAATCCAGCTTCGGCGCGTTCATGGCGCTGCGCGACCTGTCCGAGGCGCGCGTGCACCAGCTGCTGGAAGGCTACGCATTGGGCAACCCGGCCACCGATGGCGACGCTGCCAAGATCGCCGCGCTGTACCGTGGCTATCTGGATGAGGCCGCCGCCGAGAAGGCCGGTGCGCAGCCGCTGCAGCCGTTGCTGGCGACCATCCGCGCGGCCAAGGACAAAACCGCCATCGCCGCGCTGATGGGCCAGCGCAATGGCAGTTTCGGCGCCACGCTGTTCGGCGTGATGGTCTCCGATGACCAGCGCGACCCGGAGCATTACACCCTTTATATGAGCCAGTCCGGCCTGGGCCTGGGCGACCGCCAGATGTATCTGGACGAGAAGTTCGCCCCGCAGCGCGAGCGCTATGTGGCCTATGTCGAGCAACTGCTGACGCTGGCCGGCTGGGACAAGCCGGCCGATGCCGCCGCGAAGATCATGGCGATGGAAACCGAGGTGGCCAAGGGCCACTGGACCCGCGCCGAGAGCCGCAACCGCGACAAGACCTACAACCGCCTGACCCGCATCGAGCTGGCCGCGCAGGCACCGCAGGTGGACTGGAACGTGCTGTTCGACGCTGCCGGTGTTGGCCAGGCCGAGAGCGTGGTGCTGCGCCAGAACACCGCCATCCCGGCACTGGCCAAGGTATTCGGTGACACCGACCTGGACACGCTGAAGGCATGGCTGGCGTTCCACACCACCGATGACGCCGCCAGCCTGCTGTCGAAGAACTTCGTCGATGCCGAGTACGAGTTCCGCGCCAAATTCCTGTCCGGTCAGCCGGAACCGAAGCCGCGCTGGAAGAACGCGGTCAGCTACAGCGAAGGCATCATGGGCGAGGCCATCGGCCGCGATTTCGTCAAGCTGTACTTCCCGGCCGACGCCAAGGCCAAGATGGACGCGCTGGTCTCCAACGTGAAGGTGGCGATGGGCGCGCGGCTGGATACCCTAGCCTGGATGAGCCCGGCCACCAAGGCCGAGGCCCACGCCAAGCTCAAGGGCTTCGGCCTGAAGATCGGCCACCCGGAACAGTGGCGTGACTACAGCGCGCTGGAAGTTCGCAACGGCGACATCGTCGGCAATGCGCTGCGCGCGCGTGCCTTCGAGTGGGACTACCGCCGTGCCCGCCTGGGCCAGAAGGTCGACAAGAACGAGTGGGGCATGACCCCGCAGACGGTCAACGCGTACTACAACTCGGTCAAGAACGAGATCGTGTTCCCGGCCGCGATCCTGCAGCCGCCGTTCTTCGATCCGTCCGCCGACCCGGCGGTGAACTACGGTGGCATCGGCGGCGTGATCGGCCACGAGATCATCCACGGCTTCGACGACCAGGGCCGCAAGTCCGATGGTGCTGGCGTGCTGCGTGACTGGTGGACCGCCGAGGACGCGGCCAAGTTCGAGGTGCAGGCCGCCAAGCTGGGCGCGCAGTACGAGGCGTTCGAGTTCCCGCAGCTGCCGGGCATGAAGATCAACGCCCGCGTTGCGATGGGCGAGAACATCGGCGATCTGGGTGGCCTGACCATCGCGCTGGAAGCCTACCGCCGCTCGCTGGATGGCAAGCCGGCCGCGGTGATCGACGGTTTCAGCGGCGAGCAGCGCTTCTTCATGGGCTGGGCACAGGTATGGCGCACCTTGTGGCGCGACGACGCACTGCGCCAGCAGCTGGTCAACGGCACCCACTCGCCGGGCCACATCCGTGCGTTCGCCCCGCTGCGCAATATCGATGCGTGGTACGAGGCGTTCAACGTGCAGCCGGGCGACACCCACTACGTGGCCCCGGAAGACCGCGTGCGTATCTGGTAATCGGCAGGTTTGAGCGTTGAAACAGAAAGGGCCCCTCGGGGCCCTTTCTGTTCATGTACGCCGCCATTGCCAGCCAGCCAGCCTGCGGCGGCGGTATGGGACGCCGGGCTCAGCGCTTGCGGCGCAGCCAGAAGTAGATCGGCAGGCCGGCAATGATCAGTGCCGCGCCCCACAGCAGTGCCTCGCTGCCGACGCCGACGATGGCGTAGCCGCTGAAGGCCAGCGCGCCAGCGGCGGCAATGCGCGAGCCGGTGCCGGTGCCGCGCCACAGCCAGGCGGCCGAGCCGACCAGGTAGGGCAGCAGGGTGGCGGCGGTGGACAGCAGTACCGAGAACTTGAACAGGTCCACCAGCGAGCGGTTGTAGTTGCTGATCACCAGCACGGTGGCCAGCAGGCAGCTGATGATGACGCCGAAGGCCGGGGCGCCACGGCGGTTCTCGCGGGCGAAGGCGCGCGGCAGCACGCCGTCACGGGCGGCGGCCATTGGCAGCTTCGCCGAGAGCAGGGTCCAGCCGTTTAGCGCGCCGACGCAGGAAATCGCCATCACCGCCGCCAGCAGCAGGCCGGCGGTCGGCCCCCACAATGCGGCGGCGGCATCGGCCATCGGCGCGCCGGAGTTGGCCAGCACTTCGGCCGGCAGCAGGCCGATCACCGTGGTGCAGGCCAGCACGGTGGCGATGCCGGCAATGGCGGTGCCGGCGACGGTGGCCCGGGCCACGGTGCGCGGGGCGTCATCGACCGACTCGGCCGGTACGGTGGCCGCTTCCAGACCGATCATCGCCCACAGGGTCAGCGCGACGGTGGCACCGGCCACGGCGCCCAGCGACTCCCCGCTGGGGTTGAACGGCACGTAATGCCGGGTATCGACAAACCACAGCGCCACCAGTCCGAACAGCAGCAGGGGCACCACTTTCAACACGGTGGTCAGCAGCTGCAGGCGGCCGGCCTCGCGCACGCCCAGCAGGTTGACCCCGGCGCACAGCCACAGCGCGACCAGGGCGCAGGTCGCCGCCCGCACCGGGGTGGCGGTCAGCGCGGGGAAGATGGCACCGATGCTGCCGGCAAAGGCCACCGCAATCGCGGCGATGGCGCACCACATCGAGATCCAGTAGCTCCACGCCACCGTGAAGCCGGACAGCTCGCCGAAGGCGTTGCGGGCGAACACGTAGGGGCCGCCGGTCTGCGGCCAGCGTTTGGCCAGGCGGGCGAAGGTGACGGCCAGCAGCAGCGCGCCGCACAGGGTGATGCCCCAGCCGATCAGGCTGGCGGCGCCATACGAGGCCAGGGTGGCCGGCAACAGGAAGGTGCCGGAGCCGATCATGCTGCCGACCACGAGGGCGGTGGTGGACCAGAAGCCCAGCGGGCGGCGGGAAGTAGTCATAGGGATACGGCAACAACGGCATGGGCCGGACCGGGGCACCCGCAGGGGGACACGGCAGGCGGAAGGAGAGGAGCTGGCGACCGCAAGCCGGAACGCGCAGGGGGCGGATTATGACGGTTCGGCGCCCGCGCGGCGATCTTCCCGCCATCTGTGACCTTTGGCCCTTCCATGCGCTGCGGTGCGGATGGACGCTGGCGGCCTTGTCCACCGTCCGGATATCCCGATGAACCTGCGTCCCCTGGCCTGTGCCGTTTCGCTGTCGCTGGCCACCGTGCTCAGCGCCTGTTCCCCGTCCGCACCGCCAGCTGCGAACGAGGCTTCCGGCCAGGCCGCGCAGGCCCACAAGGCCGCGCAGCTCAACCAGCTGTACGCCGACTACTGGGAAGGCGTGCTGAAGTTGAACCCGCTGCAGGCCACCTTCCAGGGTGACAACCGTTACAACGACCAGCTGCCGGATTTCGCCTCGGCGCAGTTCCGCCAGCGGAGCCACGATTTCACCACCGAGTGGCTGGGCAAGGTGGAGAAGCTCGGCGAGGCCGGCCTGAGCGGGCAGGACCTGCTCAGCTACCGCATCTTCGTGAAGGAGCAGAAGCAGGCGCTGGAAGCGGAGAAGTTCCCGACCTGGATGATGCCGGTCAACCAGATGGGCTCGACCGTGAGCTATGCGGTGATGCTGGGCTCGGGTCAGGTCGCCCAACCGTTCAAGACGGTGAAGGACTACGACAACTGGCTGGCGCGTGCTGCGCGCATCCCGGTGGTGCTGGATACCGAGATCGCCAACATGCGTGAGGGCATCAAGGCCGGCGTGGTGCAGCCGCGCGTGCTGATCGAAAAGGTGGTGCCGCAGTTCGACGAGCTGATCACCGCCAAGGCCGAGGACAGCCAGTTCTGGGGACCGATCAAGGCCATGCCGGCCGATTTCCCGCAGGCCGACAAGGACCGCCTGACCGCCGCCTACCGCACGCTGATCAACGATCAACTGATGCCGGCGATCAGGAAACAGCGTGACTTCATCGCCAACGAGTACCTGCCGGCCACCCGCGACACGGTGAGCCTGGCGGCGCTGCCGGACGGCCAGGCGTGGTACGCCTTCAACGCCAAGCAGAGCACCACCACCACGCAGACCCCGGAGGAGATCCATGAAATCGGCCTGGCCGAAGTGGCGCGCATCCACGGCGAGATCAACCAGGTGATGCAGCAGGTGGGCTTCAAGGGCTCGCTGCAGGATTTCTTCAAATTCATGCAGACCGACAAGCAGTTCGAGTTCAAGTCGGAAGAGGCGCTGCTGGAGCATTACCGCGGGTTGGAAGCCAAGGTCGAGGCCAACGTCGGCAAGCTGTTCTCGCTGACCCCGAAGGCCGGCTTCGAGATCCGTCCGGTGGAGGCGTTCCGCGCCAAGTCGGCGGCCGGTGGCTCCTACATGTCGCCAAGTGAGGACGGCAGCCGCCCGGGCATCTTCTACGTGAACACGTACGATCTGCCCACGCGCAAGAGCTGGGACGCGGAGGACCTGTTCCTGCACGAGGCCATCCCCGGCCACCACTTCCAGCTGGCGCTGCAGCAGGAGCTGACCGGCGTGCCGGCGTTCCGCCGCTTTGGTGGTGAGACCGCCTTCATCGAAGGCTGGGGCCTGTACGCAGAGAGCCTGGGTAAGGACCTGGGCGTGTACACCGACCCGTACAGCTACTTCGGCCGCCTGCAGGGCGAGCTGTGGCGCGCGGTGCGGCTGGTGGTCGATACCGGCCTGCATTCGAAGAACTGGAGCCGCCAGCAGGTGCTGGACTACATGTTCGCCAACTCCTCGGTCAGCGAGCCCGACGCCATTGCCGAAGCCGAGCGTTACATCGCCTGGCCGGGCCAGGCACTGGCCTACAAGACCGGTGAGCTGAAGATCCAGGAACTGCGCAAGCGTGCCGAGCAGAAGCTCGGCGACAAGTTCGACATCCGCCAGTTCCACGCCGAAGTGCTCAAGGACGGCTCGGTGCCGCTGGAAGTGCTGGAACAGAAGGTCGACGCCTGGATCGCCGACGCCGGCAAATAAGCGGCCGGCGCAACCTTGCAGCAGGAGTGGCCGACACCGCTCCTGCCGCTGCAGGAGCGACGTGAGTGGCGACAGCCCCCCGAGCCCCCGGCCCGGGCGACGTAGTGTTCCAGCCATCACCGTGCGACCTGCCGCCCGGCTGTGCCAAAGTGCAGGCCCGCGACCGGCCCCGTCAGTGCTCCGGTCGCGTGCCTGCTTCGCTCACCCACCGCGTACCGTTGATGACTTTTATCGTTTCGCTGCTGCTGCCGTTGCTCGCCTTCCTGTTCTGGCGGCCAGTCAATCCCCTGACCCGATCACAACGCCGCTGGCGTACCGGCATCAGCTTGCTGCTGGCCCTGAGCGGCCTGGCATTTGCCACGCTATGGCGGCTGGATGTGTTCGATTACGCAGTGGAGGCGTGGATCCAGCTGGCGTTCGGCTGGGTGCTGGTGATGTTCATTCTGGCGCTGGCATTCGTGCTGTTGCGCGAGGCCGGATGGCTGCTGTCACGGCTGCTGCCGCGCCGCTCGCGGCTGGCCACGGTCTGGCACGGCGTCGGCCTCAATCACGGCGCGGCGGTGGTGATCGTGCTGCTGGCGACGCTGGGTATCTGGAACGGCCTGAAGCCGCCGCCGGTGCAGGAGCGCGAACTGGTGGTGCCGAATCTGCCGGTGGAGATGGACGGGCTGCGGGTGGCGGTGCTGGCCGACCTGCATATCAGCCCGGTCAAACGTGGCTGGCGCACCGAGCGGATCGTGGCGGCGACGCTGGCGGTGAAACCCGACCTGATCGTGCTGCCCGGTGACATGGTCGATGGCGAGGTCGAGGACACTGCGGCCTTCGTCACCGCGCTGGCGAAACTGCAGGCACCGCACGGCGTGTGGCTGGCACCGGGCAACCATGAGTACTACCACGGCTATACGCGCTGGATGGCGCACTTCCGGCAGATGGGACTGGGCGTGCTGGAGAACCAGACTGCCACGCTGACCATCAACGGCCGGACGCTGGCGCTGTCGGGCGTGGGCGATCTGGCCGCGCTGCGGGCGGCACCGTATATGCGCGGCGGACTGGCGCCGGACCTGCCGGCGGTGGTCGCGGCGGCCAAGGGCAGCGACGTGCATGTGCTGCTTGCCCACCAGCCCAAGCAGGCGCGCGCGGCTGCGGCGACCGGCGCGGTGGACCTGCAGATCTCCGGCCATACCCACGGCGGCCACATCCTGGGCTTCGATCGCTGGGTGGTGGCGCCGGCCAACCACGGCTTTGTGCGTGGCGAATACCGGGTGCAGGACATGACCCTGTTCGTCAGCAGCGGGGCGGGGCAGTGGGATGGATTCACCGCACGATTGGGCGTGCCGTCGCGGATCGAGGTACTGGTGCTGCGGTCCGCTCGGGCAGTAAGAGACGGCAACAGCCGCTGAGCCGGCAGAGCGCACCGCTACTCAGGTGCCCGGTCCGGCATCGTCCTTGCCGGCATTGGCCAGGCTGTTGTCGGGTATCAGCCGCGGCAGGATGCCGACCACCGCCAGTGCCGCCAGCGTGGTGGCCACGGCCACCATCTGCATACCCATGCCGGCAGCCATGCCGATGGCCGCGGTCATCCAGATGCCGGCAGCAGTAGTCAGGCCTTGCACGCGCTCCTCCTTGTCCAATTTGAGAATGGCGCCGGCACCGAGAAAGCCGATGCCCGAGACGATGCCCTGCATCACCCGGGTCACATCACCCAGACTGGCGCCGGCCTGCAGCGGCGCCAGCACGAACAACGCCGAGCCCAGGCTTACCAGGATGTGGGTCTTCAGCCCGGCCGCGCGACCCTTGCTCTCGCGCTCCAGCCCGAGCGCACCGCCGAGCACGATGGCGGTGAGCAGGCGCGCGACGATGACCGTCAGCGTGCCCACATCCGGAATGGCGAATTCGGCGGCCAGTGCCGACCCGATCTGCGAAATGATGCCCATGCCCTGTACCCAACCCGAGATATCCCGGGCGATGGTGGCATGACGCGTGCGAAGGGGAGTTCATGCCCGCGCAGGAACGGAATCACACGGAGAGGCGGCCCAGCGCCAGCGCAGGCTCAGAGCACGATCTGCTCGAAGTTCTCCACCCGGGTGTGGCCGTGCGTGGCTTCGCCGGTGCGTGGCATCGGGTAGTCGGCCAGACGGTCCAGCAGCACCGTCTGCAGGCCGGCCTCGCGGGCGGCGTCCAGTTCCTCGACGATGTCCGACAGGAACAGGATCTCATCTGGTGCTATGCCGATGGCCTCGGCGATCCGGGCATAGCTGGCGGTTTCGCGCTTGCCGCCGACCTCGGTGTCGAAGTTGCCGGAGAACAGGCCGTTAAGGTCGCCCGCCTGGCTGAAGCCGAAGAACAGCTTCTGCGCCGGCACCGAGCCGGAGGAGTACACGTACAGCGGCAGCCCCTGCGCATGCCAGCCGCGCAGCACCGCGGCCACTTCCGGATACAGGTGCGCGCTGTAGTCGCCGTTGCGGTAACCGGTCTCCCAGATCATGCCCTGCAGCGCCTTGAGCGCGGTGTGCTTGCGGTCCTGGTCGATCCAGCCCTGCAACGTCTCCACGATCACCTCGTCCTGGCAGGCACTGGCGGCGATCTCGGTGGCCACCGCGTCCAGCCACTGCCGCACCTGCGGCTCATGGCCGTGGTCGCGCACGAAACCGGGCAGAGCGGCGCGGGCGTAGGGAAACAGCACTTCCTTGACGAAGGAGATGCTCGAGGTGGTGCCCTCGATGTCGGTGAGGATGGCGTTGATGGTCATTGCGGGGGTGTTCCTGCGCCGGACATGCCGGTGGGTAAGACGGGGCCGATGCGGGCGGCCGAAGACCGGTCCTTCTCCCGCTGACGGGAGAAGGTGCAAGGGTCAGGCGGGGCTGGGCTCATAGCGCGGGAAGCGCTGGGCGATATCGGTGCCGGTGAAGTGGCCGACCCAGCCGTCCGGCTCGGTGAAGAAGCGGATCGCGGCGAAATTCGGTTCCTCGCCCATGTCGAACCAGTGGGTGACGCCATCCGGCACCGAGATCAGGTCGTCCTTGACGCACTCCACCGCGTAGACCTTGTCACCCACGTGCAGGGTGAACAGGCCCGAGCCGGCGACGAAGAAGCGCACCTCGTCTTCCTTGTGGAAGTGCTCGTCGAGGAACTTGGCGCGGATCTCGGCGCGGTTGGGGTTGTCCGGGGCGATCGAGGCCACGTCCACGCTCTTGAAACCGTGCGCGGCGACCAGCCGGTCGATGTCCTCGCGGTAAGCGGCGAACACTTCCTCCTGGCTGGCGCCCGGAGCAACCGGGTGCCGGGCCTGCCAGCGTTCGAAGGTGACGCCGATCTTCTGCAGTTCGGCGGCGATGACGTCGCCGTCGTGACTGTCCAGCAATGGCGTGTCAGGGGCGGTGTCGTTGAAAATACGCAGTCGGCTCATGGCGGTGGACTCGACGGGGAAGGAAGTGTGGAGGGCACCCGCCGCAGTGGTGGGGTGCCGGATGGGGCGGGGCGGGTCAGGCGTTGCCGCGCAGTTTGCGCAGCTCCAGCTCGCAGTGCAGCAGGAACTCGAAGGCTTCCAGATGGCGGCGCGCCTCGGCCATGTCGCGGCCCCACGCGTACAGGCCGTGGCCGTCGATCAGGTAGCCCCACATCGGCCCCTTGTCGAGCTCGGCTTCCACCTGCGCGGCCAGCACGTCCATGTCCTGGGTGTTGGGGAACACCTTCAGGTCGACCGTGGTTTCGTGGGTGGAATTGCCGTGCAAAGCTTTCAGCAATTCGTAGCCGTCCAGGCGGATATGGCCCTGGCCGGCGAACAGCCGTGAGGCGATGGTCTGCACCGGCGAGTGGGTGTGCAGCACGCAGCCGACCTCCGGAAAGCGGGCATACAGCTGGGTGTGCAGCAGCGTTTCAGCCGAGGGCCGCAGCGGCCGGCCGACCGCCTTGCCGGCGAAGTCCACGACCATGATGTCGCTTTCCACCAGCCGGCCCTTGTCCTTGCCGGACACGGTGATGGCGGCATGGCGGTCATCGAGCCGGTGCGAGAAATTGCTGCTGGTGGCGGGTGTCCAGCCGGCGTGTGCCAGCTCGCGGACGTTGTCGATCAGCAGCTGGGCCAGTTCGCTCAGGTGCTGGGCATCGTAGGGGGCGGGAACGGCATTCATGGCGGCATTCTACTAAGAATGGCCGCCGATTCATCCATTCATCCGGATGGAATGGATGTGTTTCCGGATTGGATCGCTATGACAGGCGATAGCCATCGGGTTGAGCCCGGTCTGGCGAAGTGGCCGGAGCGGAATTTCTGCCGTCGGAACCGGCAGGGAAGGCCGGTATTCCACGCTCCCATGTCCCTCTAAGGACTGGAAAAAACTCCGGCCCGTCCAGGAAGAACGGGCCGGCTTCAGCAGCTCAAGGCTTGTGACAGCGGATCAGCCGGCGCGCGCTTGGCGGACGATGGCGGCCGCAGCGGCCGCGGACTTCTTCACTTCATCCCACTGCCCGGCGCGAATCCAGCTGTCCTGTACCATCCACGAGCCGCCGATGCAGACCACGTTCTTCTGCGACAGGTAGTCGCCGGCAGTGGCCTCGGTGATGCCGCCGGTGGGGCACAGCTTCAGCTCGGGAATCGGGCCGGCCACGCCCTTGATCATCGCCAGCCCGCCCACGGCAGTG
The DNA here is from genome assembly GCF_052180205.1 of Stenotrophomonas sp. JC08. Classification (NCBI taxonomy): domain Bacteria; kingdom Pseudomonadati; phylum Pseudomonadota; class Gammaproteobacteria; order Lysobacterales; family Lysobacteraceae; genus Stenotrophomonas; species Stenotrophomonas sp. JC08. Next base: position 1,646,228 of record NZ_CP197473.1, read on the forward strand.
GCGGGGAACAGTTTGCAGATGCGGAAACCGCGTGCGACCAGTGCCAGCAGCTCGGTCGGCGAGGCCGCACCCGGCACCACCGGCAGCGGTGCCGCTGCCAGGGCGTCGGCCATATGCGCCGGCGTACCCGGCGTCACCAGGAAGTCGGCACCGGCATCGATGGCGCGCTGCATCTGCTCGATCGTCAGCACCGTACCGGCGCCGACGACCACATCGGGCAGCTCGCGCTTGAGCATGGCCAGTGCATCCATCGCCACCGGCGTGCGCAGGGTCAACTCGATGGCGGACAGGCCGCCTTCCAGCAACGCGGCACTGACCGCGCGGGCCTGGTCGAGGGTGTGGACGGTGACCACGGGCAGAATGCCGGCTGCGCTAAGCAGCTGTTCGGCGCGGTCCTGGTGCTGGGCGATGCTCATTGTGTTCCTCGTACTGGCGGTAGGCGCGCCGCGGTGAGCGGCACGCGGAAGATCAGGCGTCCTTGGCTTCATGCGGCGCAGCGGCGGCCGCGGCGTCATGACCCAGTTCGTATTCGGCGTCGTACTCCCAGACGCTGCCATCGGCACGGACCGGGCCGCAGGAAATCGAGATGGCCCCCTGGTCGGCCGGACCGACGATGCGGCGGTTCATCGCGAACAGGTTGCGGCCCATGTCGTTGCCGGCCGGTGCGGTATTGGCGGCAATACCACGCGCTGCCCATTCGGCCGGGTCCACCCGCACTTCCAGCGTGCCGGCTTCGCCGTCCAGACGGATGATGTCGCCTTCGCGGACACGCGCGATGGGACCACCACGTGCAGCCTCGGGGGTGACGTGGATCGCGGCGGGAATCTTGCCGGAGGCGCCGGACAGGCGGCCGTCGGTGACCAGCGCCACGCGTCGGCCCTGGTTCTGCAGCAGGCCCAGCAACGGTGCCAGCGAATGCAGCTCCGGCATCCCGTTGGCACGCGGCCCCTGGTAGCGGACCACGGCGACGAAATCCTGTGGCAGCGCGCCGGCGGCGTGCAGCTTGTTCAACACCTGCGGTGCATCGACCACCACGGCCGGCGCTTCGATGGTGCGGAATTGCGGCTTCACCGCCGACAGCTTGATCAGCGAATTGCCGATGTTGCCCTTCAGCAGGCGCAGGCCGCCCTGGGCCTCGAACGGACTGGCGACCGGCCGCACCACGTCCTCGTCACCGCTGACCGCGGCGGCGGGCACGTAGCCGACCTTGCCATCGAGCAGGCGCGGCTCCTGCGCATAGGCGCGCATGCCGCCCTCGGCGATGGTGGCCAGGTCGTCGTGCATCAGTCCGGCGTCCATCAGTTCGCGGAACACGAAGGCCGGGCCGCCGGCCGCGGCGAAGCGGTTCACGTCGGCTTCGCCATTGGGGTAGACGTGGGTCAGCAGCGGCACGATCTGCGAGAGCTGGTCCATGTCGTCCCAGGTCAGCACGATGCCGGCCGCGCGTGCCACCGCGATCCAGTGGATGCTGTGGTTGGTGGAGCCGCCGGTGGCCATCAGCGCGACGATGGCGTTGACGATGGCGCGCTCGTCGATCAGCCGGCCGAGCGGGCGGAAATCATCGCCCAGCGCGCAGATGTCCAGCGCACGTGCGGTGGCCGCGCGGGTCAGCGCATCGCGCAGCGGCAGTTCCGGATTGACGAACGAAGCGCCCGGCAGCTGTACACCCATCGCTTCCAGCAGCACCTGATTGGAGTTGGCGGTGCCGTAGAAGGTGCAGGTGCCTGCAGCGTGGTAGGACGCCGATTCAGCTTCCAGCAGTTCCTCGCGGCTGGCTTCACCGGCGGCGTAGCGCTCGCGGACTTCGGCCTTCTTCTTGTTGGGGATGCCCGGGGTCATCGGCCCGGCCGGCACGAATACGGCCGGCAGATGGCCGAACGCCAGCGCGCCGATCAGCAGGCCCGGCACGATCTTGTCGCACACGCCCAGATAGATCGCGCTGTCGAACATGTCGTGGCTCAGGCCGATCGCGGTGGACTGGGCGATCACGTCGCGCGAGAACAGCGACAGCTCCATGCCGCCACGGCCCTGGGTGACGCCGTCGCACATCGCCGGCACGGCGCCGGCGACCTGCGCGGTGGCGCCCAGCTCACGGGCGGTCTGGCGGATCAGCTCGGGGTAGTGCTCGAACGGCTGGTGCGCCGAGAGCATGTCGTTGTAGGCGGTGATGATACCGATGTTGGCGGTGACATCGGCGCGCAGGCGGCCCTTGTCGGTCGGGCCACAGGCGGCGAACGCATGGGCCAGGTTGCCGCAGCTCAGGCGCGAGCGGAACGGGCCTTCGCGCAGTGCCGCATCGATGCCGGCCAGATAGGCGGCGCGGGACGCAGCGCTGCGCTGGATGATGCGTTCGGTGATGGCGTGGATTTTCGGATGCAGGCTCATGGGCTACCAGCTGTGATGAGAGGCGGGGTCCAGGTGCGCAGGCGCGCCACGGCTGGGCCGGGTGGGGAGCTCCCCGTCACCTGTGCGGGGCGGGGAGCCGGGAGGTTCAGGCACACCAGTGCACGCGCAGGCGGGTGCCGGGGGCATTGATGGCGGCAAGCACCGGATAGCGGGACACATTGCCGGAGGCGAGCGCGGCATCGAGCACATCCAGCTTCTGCTGCCCGCGCAACAGCAGCAGGCGCGTCTTGATCGGCTCGAAACCCTTGGGCGTCAGGGTGATGCGCAGCGGCCAGCCGTTGGCGACCGGGCAGCCGCTGGCATCCAGTGCGGCATAGGTCTGCGAGCTGCGCAGGGTGCGATCCAGATCGACAGACTCCGGGAACAGCGACGCGGTGTGGCCGTCGTTGCCCATGCCCAGCACCACCAGACAGGCCGGCTGGGTGTGCTGCGCCACGAGGTTGGCATCGTGCACGCACTCGGCCAGCGGTTTGCCGACCCGCACCAGCGGATCGAAGTGTGCGCCTTCGGCATGGTTCAGGAAGCTGTTGCGGACCAGCCAGGCATTGCTGTCGCTGTCCTGCGGCGACAGCCAGCGCTCATCGGCCAGGCCCACTTCCACCCGCGCCCATTCCAGCGGGGCCGCGGCCAGAGCCTCGTAGACGGGAGCTGGCGTGGTGCCGCCGGACAGCAGCATCCGGGCACGGCCACGCTGTTCGATTTCATGGGCCAGTACCGTTTCCATTTCCCGGGCCACGCCCTCGGTCCACGCATCGGCATCGGCATGGCGGATCAGCGAGATACGGTCCGAACTCACAGCACTCATTCAACAACTCCAGAAACACGGCCGCGGAAAGCGGCATCCAGCGCATAGGCGGTGGCGCCGAGCAGGCCCGGGCAGGGATGGATGATGGCCAGGGAGGGAATCCGGGCCAGGGTATCGGCGAAGCGGCCCTTGCTTTCGAAGCCGCGACGGAAGCCGGCATGCTGGTCCGGTCCGAGCAGGCGCGGGACCAGTCCACCGGTCAGGAATACGCCATCCCAGCTGCCCTGTACCAGCACCGCATCACCGGCAACGGCACCAAAAATCTCGATGAACAGATCGATGGCGCGTGTGGCGAGCGGGTCACCGCTGGCGGCGCGGGTGCCGACATCGGCCGGCTGCAGCACGCCGGGATCGCTGCCGGCGATCTGGCACAACGCCCGGTGGATATTGACCAGACCCGGTCCGCAGATCAGTCGTTCGTTGGAGACGCGGCCGAACTGCGCCGACAGGATCTCGAGGATACGCACCTGCTCGGGTGTGACCGGAGCGAAGCTGGCGTGGCCGCCCTCGGTGGCAAGCGGATAGCAGCGGCCATCGCGGATCACCAGCGCGCCCATGCCCAGGCCGGTGCCAGGGCCGAGCACGCAGTAGTTGCGCGCGGCATCCGCTGCGGCGGGTTGCCAGCCGGCCGGGCCGACGCGGGTCACGTCAGCCGGCTGCAACAGCGAGATCGCCATGGCCTGGGCAACGAAATCATTGATCAGGTGCAGCGTGGCGAAATCCAGCATGGCGGCGATGCGGGAACGCGAGATCACCCACGGGTGGTTGGTGATGCGGGCCTCGTCGCCCTCCACGCGCCCGGCCACGGCGAACACGCCACTGCTCGCCTCGGCCTTGCTCTCGTGCAGATAGTGCGCGGCCGCTTCGGCCAGTGACGGGAAGCGGGTGACCGGATACTCGCGGATGCTGGCCTGGTCCAGCGGCGAGGCGGCGTGGAGGTCAGCCAGCGCGAAACGGGCATTGGTGCCGCCGATGTCGGCGACCAGTACCCGTCCGGCGCCGCCGCTCACTTCGCGTTTCCAGTGGCCGAGACGATATGTTCGGGCAGGAAGTCCGGAGCCTGCAGCGGACCCCAGCTGCCCGCCACGTAGGGTTCCATGGGCAGGTTGGCATCTTTCCAGGCATTACTGACGCTGTCGATCCATGCCCATGCGGCACGCACCTCGTCATCCCGCACGAACAGCGCGTGGTTGCCGTTGAGGGCGTCCAGGAACAGGCGTTCGTAGGCGATGCGGCGATGCAGGCCGGTCGGCACCGACAGCTCCAGCTCCAGCGGTTGCAGCTCCAGCGCACCCCATTCCGGGCCAGCCAGCGAGCTCATCAGGCCGAGCTGGATGTTTTCCTGCGGCTGCAGCTGGAACGTCAGGCGGTTGGGTTGGGCGTTGTGGCGGTCCGGGCGCTCGAACACCCAGTGCGTGACCGGCTTGAGGTTGACCTCGATACGGGTGGTGCGTTCGGGCAGGCGCTTGCCGGTGACCAGATGGAACGGCACGCCTTCCCAGCGCCAGTTGTCGATATGGGCGGTGACGCCGACAAAGGTTTCCGCCTCACTGCCTTCCGGCGGCTGGTAGGCCTGCACCGGCTGGTCGTTGATGGTGCCGGCGGTGTAGCGGCCGCGCACGCTGTCGGTGCTGGCGTGCTTTGCATCCAGCGGACGCAGGGCGCGCAACACCTTGACCTTCTCGTCGCGGATGCGGTCGGCCTCCAGCGAGGCCGGCGGCTCCATGGCCACCAGGCACAGCAGCTGCAGGATATGGCTCTGCACCATGTCGCGCATCGCGCCGGCACGCGAGTAATACGAGTCGCGGCCATCCACACCATCGCTCTCGGCGACGAGGATGTGCACCGACTCGATGTAATTGCGGTTCCAGACCGCTTCCAGCAGCGTGTTGCCAAAGCGCAGCGCCATCAGGTTCTGCACCGCGGCCTTGCCGAGGTAGTGGTCGATGCGGAACACCCGGTCCTCGTCGATCAGCTTGGCGATCGACTGCAGGATCTCCTCGGCACTGGCCGAATCCGAACCGATCGGCTTTTCCAGCATCAGCCGGTGCGGTGCGGCCAGCGCGCCGCCGAGGGCGAGGCCTTCGCAGGTGGAGATGTACAGGCCCGGTGGGATCGCGAGATTGCTCAGGCACCTGCGGTGCACTAGGTCCTTGACCGCATCGGCCACGGATTCCGGATTGCGCAGGTCCACCGAGCGGTAGTCGATGCGCGAGAGCAGGTTGTTGATGTCGTCCTGGCTGGCCTGCGGCATGGCCTGCTCGAGGCGTGGGCGCAGAATGCCGTGGAATTTCTCGGTGTCGTGCGGGGACAGGGCCAGCGCACGTACCCGGAAGTCTTCCGGCAGCAGGCCGTCTCCAAGCAGACGCAACAGGGAGGGGAACAGATAACGCTGGGCCAGATCGCCTGTGGCACCGAACAGGAAGAGAGTGTCGTGCATGGCTCGAGTTTCGTGTGCGGATGACATCGTTGTCAATTCTTATTCGGGAAGGGTGTCGCATGCGGTCGGGTATGAATGCGCAGACCGTCGCAAGGAGGTGCATGGGGTCATCCATCACGCCTGCGGCAAGGGCCTGGATCGCGGGGCGATGGTCTGCTTACGCGTGCATACCTATCGATGTTGCCATATGAATATGCTTGAGGGACGTAAGGTTTCCTATGTATACGATTGCAGCACGGCGCAGCCTGCCGGGCCGGATGGCATGGACGTAGGCGAATGGACGCAGTGGTGTGGAAATCGACGAGGTGAGCATGGCCAAGGTGCGGTTTGATGGGGTGCGCAAGGTCTACGACAACGGCCAGGTGGCCGTGCATGGCGCCAGTTTCGAGATCGCCGATGGCGAGCTGATGGTGCTGGTGGGCCCCTCGGGCTGTGGCAAATCGACGTTGCTGCGGATGGTGGCGGGACTGGAGGAGATCAGTGCCGGGACGCTCAGCATCGGCAATCGCGTGGTCAACGACGTGGCACCGAAGGACCGGGACATCGCCATGGTGTTCCAGAATTACGCGCTGTATCCGCACATGAGCGTGGCCGGGAACCTGGCGTTCGGACTGAAACTGCGCGGCTGTCCCAAAGCGGAGGTGCAGCGTCGCGTGCATGCCGCCGCCGAAGTGCTGGGGCTGATACCGGTGCTCGACAAGCTGCCCAAGGCGCTGTCCGGCGGTCAGCGGCAGCGGGTAGCGCTGGGCCGGGCGCTGGTACGTGAGCCGGCGGTGTTCCTGCTGGATGAGCCGCTGTCCAATCTGGATGCCAAGCTGCGCCACTCGGTGCGTACCGAAATCGCCCAACTGCACCGCAAGCTGGGGACCACGATGATCTACGTCACCCACGACCAGGTCGAGGCGATGACGCTGGGCCAGCGCATCGTGGTGCTCAATGAAGGTGTGGTACAGCAGATCGACACGCCGATGGCGCTGTACGAGCGCCCGGCCAACCTGTTCGTGGCGGGGTTTCTCGGCAGTCCGGCAATGAACCTGCTGCGCGGCGTGATCGCTCACGATGAGCAGGGAAGGGCGACACTTCGACTGGCCGATGGTTCGGTTGTACCGCTGGAACCGGCGACACTGCCGGCGGGATGGTCGGGGCGCGAACTGGTGGTGGGGGTTCGGCCCGAGCACCTGCAGCCGGCCAGCGCCTCCACGTCTTTCCCTGCGCTGATCGAGGGGCTGGAGCCGGTCGGTAACGAGATTTTCGTCAACCTGCGCCATGGCGCGCAGGCGCTGGTGATGCGCGTGCCGCCGCAGCCATTGCCGGAAGTGGGGCAGCAGATCGCGGTGGCCCTGCAGCCAGCGGCGCTGCATTTCTTCGACGCGTCCAGTGGCGAACGCATCGAGTGCACGATGGCGGACTGATCCGGGCCGGTGCCGGGCGGGAGTCGCTCGGCATTCGACACTCAATGCCTGGCGTAGAAACGTCACCGATGTCCAAGGTTGTTGCCAGCAGGGCCGGTACGTTCAAGTCCGCAATCACTCGACCCTCGTTCGTCGCCAGTCCCCAGACCTTCCTGGCCTCGCGTCTTCGGCGGCAAAGAGCCTTGCCGGTAGTGTCACGCCTGGGCCACACCCGGCGCCGGTGCCCGATTCCAGTTGTCCGGAATCGCATGGACGGATTTTCCCGCGGAAGGACGCGCAAGCCTGGTCGGCGCCCTAGACTGTGCCGGCCGCAGGATGCGGGAACCAAGAGGGGAAGGACATGCGGGTGATCGGATTGTTGCTGGTATTGGCCGCGGTGGCGGGCTTCTATTGGCTGGGAGGCAACCGGCTGGACGAGGCGCAGGTGCGCGATTTCTACCAGCGCGCCGAACAGGCGATGCTGGCACTGGACGACGAAACTCTGTGCCGGATGCTGGCCGAAGACTTTGAGCAGACCACGGTAACCCGGGCTGAATCCAACGAGATGCGGGCCACCATGGACAAGGCCGGGTATTGCCGTAGCACGGCCGAAACGACACAGCAGTTGCGGCAATTGCGCGATGCCATGCGTGGCAATTCGCCGATGCGTTACTCGCAGACCGTGGTAAGCGTGACCCTGGCACCGGACCGGCGCTCGGCCGATGTCGAGATGCGGGCCACACTGGAAATGCCGGGGATGCGCTCAAGCAGCCGCAGTCGCGATACCGTCGTGCGCGAACGCTGGCGGATGTATGCGCTGCGCAGCAATTCGGTTGTCTGGGTGGGGCCGGCCTACCGCTGAACGCCTGCCGGTCTTCGACCCTTGTGTATTGGTCGAGGGGCCCGTACTTTGCGGTAATGGAAAAGTCACCTGTTCGTTTACTGATTCACGGCGCTTCCGGGCGTATGGGCCAAACGCTGTTGCGGCTGGCCGCGGAAGATCCTGCATTGGAAATTGTGGCGGCGGTGGTACGCAAGCCGCCGGCACAGCGGGTGGTGGAGGGCATTCCCTATTTCGCTGCCAGTGAACTGGCCGGAGTGCCGGCCTTCGATGTCGCCATCGATTTCAGCCTGCCAGAGGGTTTTGATCCGGTACTGGCGCTGTGCGTGGAGCGGGGCGCGGGTTTTGTCTCCGGCACCACCGGCATCAGCGAGGCGCAACAGGCGGCGTTGGTTTCTGCCAGTACCCGTATCCCGCTGGTGTGGGCGACCAACTTCAGTCTGGGGGTCGCAGTACTGGCCGAGCTGGTGGAGCGTGCCGCCGCGGCGCTGCCGGGCTGGGATTGCGATATCGTCGAATCCCACCACGTGCACAAGAAGGATGCGCCCTCGGGCACCGCGCTGACCCTGGGCGAGGCCGCGCAGCAGGGTGGTGCCGCCCCGCGTTATGCCAGCCTGCGCGCGGGTGACATCATCGGCGAGCACTTCGTCCAGTTCGCCGGACAGGGTGAGCGGATCGAGCTCGTGCACCGCGCCACCAACCGCGACATCTTCGCGCGCGGTGCTCTGCATGTTGCCGGGCAGCTGCGGCAACGGCCGCCGGGTGGCTACCGGGTGCGCGACCTGGTAGGGCCGGCCATCGCCTGAACAGGGCGTCGGGCCGGGTTTTGGTTGCGACTGAAACCTGGCAAAACCCGTCAGGTGCTGGCGCTTGAGGCCGGGTTGCCTTTACAATTCCCGCTCGCCGAAACACGTCAGCCGGACCGGTTCCAGACCGCCGTCCGCGCTTTTTTGCAACCGGTTTTCACCGTGGGCGCAGGCGTGGCTTTCGGAGTCCCCCCGGTAGCCAAAGTGAGATTTCCGTGACCCAAGCCGCAATCCTCGTGCTCGAAGACGGCACCGTATTCGAGGGCGAATCCGTAGGCGCGCCCGGCCTGTCCGTGGGTGAGGTGGTATTCAACACCGCCATGACCGGCTATCAGGAGATGCTGACCGATCCTTCCTACGCCAGGCAGATGATCACCCTGACGTATCCGCATATCGGCAATACCGGCGCCAATGACCAGGACAACGAGGCATCCCAGGTGTGGGCTGCCGGCCTGATCGTGCGTGACGTGCCGCGTCGTCCCAGCAGCTGGCGCAGCCAGGTGTCGCTGCAGGACTGGCTGCAGCAGCGCGGTGTGGTGGCCATTGCCGGCATCGATACCCGCAAGCTGACCCGCATCCTGCGTGAGCGCGGCGCCCAGAGCGGTGCACTGATGGCGGGCGAGATCGACGTGGAAAAGGCGCTGGAAGCGGCCCGCAAGTTCCCCGGTTTGAAGGGCATGGACCTGGCCAAGGTGGTGTCCACCGCCAAGCCGTATGACTGGAATGAAGGCCAGCTAGATCTGGACAGCAATGAATTCCAGCAGGCCGAGCCGAAATTCAAGGTGGTGGCCTACGACTTCGGCGTGAAGACCAACATCCTGCGCATGCTGGCTGGACGTGGCTGCGCACTCACCGTGGTGCCGGCGCAGACGCCGGCGGCCGAGGTGCTGGCGATGAAGCCCGATGGCGTGTTCCTGTCCAACGGCCCCGGTGATCCGGAGCCGTGCGATTACGCGATCGCTGCCATCAAGGAATTCGTGGGGCACAAGGTTCCGACTTTCGGCATCTGCCTGGGTCACCAGCTGCTGGGCCTGGCCTCGGGCGCACGGGCGATGAAGATGGCGCACGGCCACCATGGCGCCAACCATCCGGTGCAGGACATCGACAGCGGCCGGGTGATGATCACCTCGCAGAACCATGGTTTCGCGCTCGACGAAAGCAGCCTGCCGGCCAATGTGCGCGTCACCCACCGCTCGTTGTTCGATCAGACCATCCAGGGCATCGAGCGTACCGATGCGCCGGCGTTCTCCTTCCAGGGTCATCCGGAAGCGTCGCCGGGCCCGCAGGATGTGTCGCCGCTGTTCGACCGCTTCATCACCCTGATGGAAGGGGCCAAGGCGTGAGCAAGGCGCGCTGGCTGATGTTGCCGGCGCTGCTGGCCACCTCGGTGACCAGCGTGGCGGCAGTGACCGCGCAGGAGATCCGCGATCTGCTGCCGCTGACCGGCTTCGAGCGCATGGGGGAGGATGCCACCGAGGCATTGCTTTCCGATGTGTCGCTGCTTGCGCAGGTGTCCGATACAAAGCGCCAATGTGTTGCCGGGGTGTTCAGCCGCACCATTGATGAAATGATGGTGGAGGGGCTGGCCACTCGCCTTGGTGACGATGATCAGCAGTATCTGCAGCGTTGGCAGACGTTCTATACCAGCCCAGGCGGCCGCTGGCTCGTCGCCAAATCACGTCAGTCCAGCCACGGCACGGCGTTTCCCGCCGGGGTCGAGGAGCAGCCTAATGCCTTGGTACGCAGCCAGGTAAGCGAATTCATGGCCAGTGGAGCGTACCAGGTACTGGTCGATGGACTGACCGAGATGCTCGAAATGCCCGACGACCTGCTTGCAAGCATGAGTGGGCGCGTCCATGAGCAATGTGGCATCACCATCGACAGCAACGAATTTTCCTGATCGACAGCGTGCGATCACTTCCCCCAGACACGCTGTACTGACTTAGAGAAGAAAATGCCAAAGCGCACCGACCTAAAAACCATCCTGATCATCGGCGCCGGCCCGATCGTCATCGGCCAGGCCTGCGAGTTCGACTACTCCGGCGCGCAGGCGTGCAAGGCGCTGCGCGACGAGGGTTACCGCGTGGTGCTGGTCAACTCGAACCCGGCCACGATCATGACCGACCCGGAGATGGCCGATGCCGTCTACATCGAGCCGATCAACTGGCAGACCGTCGAGAAGATCATCGAGAAGGAGCGCCCCGACGCGCTGCTGCCGACCATGGGCGGCCAGACCGCGCTGAACTGCGCACTGGACCTGGCCGACCACGGCGTGCTGGAGAAGTACAACGTCGAGCTGATCGGTGCCAAGCGCGAGGCCATCCGCATGGCCGAAGACCGCGAGCTGTTCCGCGTGGCGATGGGCGAGATCGGGCTGGAATGCCCGAAGGCTGCCGTCGCCCACACGCTGGAAGAGGCGCTGGAAATCCAGACGACGGTGGGTTACCCGACCATCATCCGTCCGTCCTTCACCCTGGGCGGCAGCGGTGGCGGCATCGCCTACAACCGCGAAGAGCTGATCGAAATCGTCAACCGCGGTCTGGAACTGTCGCCGACGTCCGAAGTGCTGGTGGAAGAGTCGGTACTGGGCTGGAAGGAATTCGAGATGGAGGTGGTGCGCGACACCGCCGACAACTGCATCATCGTCTGCTCGATCGAGAACCTCGATCCGATGGGCGTGCACACTGGTGACTCGATCACCGTGGCCCCGGCGCAGACCCTGACCGACAAGGAATACCAGCGCCTGCGCGATGCCTCGCTGGCCGTGCTGCGCAAGATCGGTGTGGACACCGGCGGCTCCAACGTGCAGTTCGGCATCAGCCCGACTACCGGCCGCGTGGTGGTGATCGAGATGAATCCGCGCGTGTCGCGTTCCTCGGCACTGGCGTCCAAGGCCACCGGTTTCCCGATCGCCAAGGTCGCCGCCAAACTGGCGGTCGGCTACACGCTGGACGAATTGAAGAACGAGATCACCGGCGGGCTGACCCCGGCCTCGTTCGAACCGTCGATCGACTACGTCGTCACCAAGATTCCGCGTTTCGCGTTCGAGAAGTTCCCGGCCGCCGATGCGCGCCTGACCACCCAGATGAAGTCGGTGGGCGAGGTGATGGCGATGGGCCGCACCTTCAAGGAATCGCTGCAGAAGGCCCTGCGCGGACTGGAGACCGGCAAGATCGGCTTCGATCCGACCGGGCTGGACCTGGCCAACGAGGACGACATCACCACCCTCAAGCGCGAGCTCAAGGCCCCGGGCCCGGAGCGCCTGTTCTTTGTCGGCGACGCCTTCCGCGCCGGCTTCAGCGTGGAAGAGGTGTTCGGACTGTCGTATATCGACCCGTGGTTCCTCGACCAGATCGAAGAGATCATCGCCGATGAGAAGCTGGTGCAGGCCGGCGGTATCGACTCGCTCGACGCCACGCGCCTGCGCGCGCTCAAGCGCGCAGGGTTCTCCGATGCGCGTCTGGCCGAGCTGACCGGCACCAACGAATCGGCGATCCGTGCGCTGCGCCGCGCCCACAAGGTGCGCCCGGTCTACAAGCGCGTGGACTCCTGCGCCGGCGAATTCGCCACCGGCACCGCCTACCTGTATTCGACCTACGAGGACGAATGCGAGGCCGCGCCGAGCAACCGCGACAAGATCATGATCCTGGGCGGTGGCCCGAACCGCATCGGCCAGGGCATCGAGTTCGACTACTGCTGCGTGCATGCCGCACTCGCACTGCGCGAGGACGGCTATGAAACCATCATGGTCAACTGCAACCCGGAAACCGTTTCCACCGACTACGACACCTCCGACCGCCTGTACTTCGAGCCGCTGACGCTGGAAGACGTGCTGGAGATCGTCGAGCTGGAGCAGCCCAAGGGCGTGATCGTGCAGTACGGCGGCCAGACCCCGCTGAAGCTGGCGCGTGCTTTGGAAGCCAATGGCGTGCCGGTGATTGGTACCTCGCCGGACTCGATCGATCTGGCCGAGGACCGCGAGCGCTTCCAGCAGCTGGTCGACAAGCTCGGCCTGAAGCAGCCGCCGAACCGCATCGCCCGCAATGCCGAGGAAGCGCTGCTGCTGGCGCGTGAGATCGGCTACCCGCTGGTGGTGCGCCCGAGCTATGTGCTGGGTGGCCGCGCGATGGAAATCGTCTACGGCGAATCCGATCTGGCCCGTTACGTGCGTGATGCGGTCAAGGTCTCCAACGACTCGCCGGTACTGCTGGACCACTTCCTCGATGCCGCGGTCGAAGCCGACGTGGACATCATCTGCGACAAGGACGGCAACGTGCTGATCGGCGGCGTGATGGAGCACATCGAAGAGGCCGGCGTGCACTCCGGTGACTCGTCCTGCTCGCTGCCGCCGTACTCGCTGTCGGCGCAGACCCAGGCCGAGCTGCGTCGCCAGGTCGCCGAACTGGCCAAGGCGTTGAAGGTCGTGGGCCTGATGAACACCCAGTTCGCGATCCAGACCGATGCCGATGGCAACGACGTGATCTTCCTGCTGGAAGTAAACCCGCGCGCCTCGCGCACCGTGCCGTTCGTGTCCAAGGCCACCGGCATGCCGCTGGCCAAGATCGCCGCCCGCTGCATGGCCGGCAAGACGCTGGCCGAGCAGGGTGCGACCAGGGAAATCGTGCCGGATTATTACTCGGTGAAGGAGGCGATCTTCCCGTTCGCCAAGTTCCAGGGCGTGGACCCGATCCTCGGGCCGGAGATGCGTTCCACCGGCGAGGTGATGGGCGTGGGCCGGACCTTCAGCGCCGCCTTCGCGCGCGCACAGGAAGCGGGCAGCATCAAGACCCCGCCGGTCGGCAAGGTGTTCATCTCGGTGCGCGATGCCGACAAACCGCGCGTGCTGCCGGCGGTGCAGGGACTGGTCGAGCGCGGTTACACGCTGGTCGCCACCCGTGGCACCGCGGCATGGCTGCAGCAGCAGGGCTACACCTGCGAGGTGGTCAACAAGGTGGTGGAAGGCCGTCCGCATATCGTCGACAGCATCAAGAACGGCGAGATCGTCTATATCGTCAATACCACCGAAGGCCGCTCGGCGATCAGCGATTCGTTCTCGATCCGTCGTGAGGCGCTGCAGCAGCGCGTCACCTATTCGACCACGGTTGCCGGCGCCAAGGCGCTGGTGCAATCGCTGGAATTCCGCGGTACCGGCCCGGTCTGGTCACTGCAGGAGCTGCACAAGGAGTTGGAAGTATGAGAGCCCCGATCACCCTGAAGGGCGCCCAGCGCCTGCGTGAGGAGCTGGAACACCTGAAGTCGGAAAAGCGCCCCAAGGTCATCGCCGCCATCGCCGAGGCACGCGAGCATGGTGACCTGAAGGAGAACGCCGAGTACCACGCCGCGCGCGAGGAGCAGGGCTTCATCGAAGGCCGCATCAAGCAGCTCGAAGGCGAGCTGTCGCATGCCGAAGTCATCGACATCAGCAAGCTCAACGCCGGCACCAAGGTCGTCTTTGGCGCGACCGTGGTGCTTGCCGACGTGGAGACCGACGAGGAAAAGCGCTACCAGATCGTTGGCGATCTGGAAGCCGACATCAAGCTGTCGATGATCGCGATCTCCTCGCCGGTGGCACGGGCGATGATCGGCAAGAACGAAGGCGATTCCATCGTCATCGATGCGCCGGCCGGCCAGCGCGAGTACGAGATCGTCAGCGTCGAGTACCTCGACTGACGATGGCCAGGGCCACGTTGCTGCTGCCGGCACGCAGCCGTTTCCCGGCCGCCGCGTTGCCGGTGCAGGTGGCGGCAGCGCTGGGCCGCGCCGGATATTCGTCCGGTGCCGCCGGCGAACTGGCACAGCTGCGGCGGCATTTCACCGCCACACCCGGCGACTGGTCGGCTGCAGCACTGACCCGCGAGGTCGATGCCGGTGACGCTGCCGGAGGTTTCTGGCTGCGCGCCGACCCGGCCAACATCGTGCCGGACATGCAGGGCGCACGCCTGATGGCGTCGGCGGAAACGCTGCGGCTGGAGCCGGAGGACGTGGCGGCGCTGTTGCCGGCGCTGCAGCCCCTGTTTGCTGGCTTCGGCTTCCAGCTGGATGCACCTGCGCCCTCGCGCTGGTATCTGCGCCTGCCCGAGGACACGCCGCTGCCCGCGTTTTCCGATCCGGAAGCCGTGCTCGGTGACGACCTGTTCTCGCACCTGCCCGAAGGGGAGCATGGCCGTCGCTGGCGGGCGTTGTTGACCGAGGCGCAGGTGGTATTGCACCAGCATCCGTGGAACGAACAGCGTGTTGCCGAAGGCAAGCGTGCGGTCAATTCACTGTGGTTCTGGGGCAGCGGCGGCCTGCCCGAATCCGTACGCACCCAGCATGCGCAGGTGCGCAGCCGTGATGCGCTGCTGCAGGGCCTGGCCAAAGCCGCAGGGATAAGACTGGGGGGCGAGCAGGCGGTGGATGCGCTGGTGGACCTGCGCCAGCTGCGCTCGCTGGAGCAGCTCACCGACGAGGCCATCACCCCATTGCTGGACGCGATGCGGCGCGGTGAGCTGGCTGAATTGACCTTGGATTTCGAAGATGGCGCCTGTTTCCGTCTGACTCGCGCACAACGCTGGCATTTCTGGAAGAAGCCACGCACGACCCTGGCCGATGAGTGAGCTGTTGAAGATCGTCCGGCGGCCGCCGGCCGAGGCCGGATTTTGGAGCGATGACACGCCGCCGCTGCTGCAGCGTCTGTATGCCGCGCGCGGGGCGGCCACCCGCGAGCAGGCGCTGCCGCGACTGGCGCAGCTGCATGCACCGGAACTGCTCGGCGGAATGCAGAAAGCCGTCGCGTTGCTGGCGGCGGCGATCGCCGGCAACCAGCGCATCCTGATCGTCGGCGACTTCGACTGCGACGGCGCCACGGCCTGTGCGGTCGGCGTACGCGGCCTGCGCATGCTCGGCGCCACCAATGTGGTCCATGCGGTTCCCAATCGCATGGTGCACGGCTATGGGCTGTCGCCCTCACTGGTCGAAGAACTGGCCCCGCTGCAGCCGCAGCTGCTGGTGACCGTCGATCATGGCATCGCCTGTCATGCCGGCATCGCCGCGGCCAAGGCGCAGGGCTGGCAGGTGCTGGTCACCGATCACCATCTGCCCGGCGAGAAGCTGCCACCGGCCGACGCCATCGTCGATCCGAATGTCGAGGGTGATGCGTTCCCGAGCAAGGCCCTGGCCGGGGTCGGCGTCATCTTCTATGTGCTGATGGCGCTGCGCCGGCACCTGCGCGGACAGGGGGCCTTCAACGCGGCGACCGAGCCGGATCTGCTGTCGCTGCTGGATCTGGTGGCCGTCGGCACCGTTGCCGACCTGGTGCCGCTGGATGACAACAACCGCGCACTGGTGGGTGCCGGCCTGCGACGCCTGCGTGCGGGCAAGGGCTGCGCCGGCCTGCGGGCGCTGATCGAGGTCAGTGGCCGTGATGCCGGGCGCCTCACCTCCAGCGATATCGGTTTCGCGGTTGCGCCGCGGCTCAACGCTGCCGGCCGGCTGGAGGACATGGCACTGGGTATCGAACTGCTGCTGACCGAAGACAGCGGCAAGGCGCGTGAGATCGCCGCCTTGCTGGAGGAGATCAACGCCGAGCGGCGCGCGGTGCAGCAGATCATGACCGATGACGCCGAGCAGGCGGTGTCCCGGGTGCTGCTTGCCGATGACGGCCGTCGGCCGGTGGCGGTTTGCCTGTTCGACAGTGAATGGCACCCCGGCGTGGTGGGGCTGGTGGCCTCGAAGATGAAGGACCGTCTGCATCGCCCGGTGATCGCGTTTGCGCCGGCGGAGCCCGGAAGCGCCGCACTACGCGGCTCGGCGCGTTCGATCAGCGGCTTCCACATACGCGATGCGCTGGCGGCGATCCATGCCGCGCGGCCGGGACTGATGGACAAGTTCGGTGGCCATGCGATGGCGGCTGGACTGAGTCTTCCGCTGGAACGGCTGGAGGAATTCCGCGCCGTGTTCGAACAGCAGGTGCAGGCGACACTGGACCCGGCGCTGCTGCAACAGCAGCTGCTCAGCGATGGCGAGCTGTCGGCGGCCGAACTGGATTTCAACCACGCCGAGGCGTTGCGGCTTGCCGGGCCATGGGGGCAGGGCTTTCCCGAGCCCCTGTTCGACGGTCATTTCGAGGTGCTGAAGTGGCGTGTGCTGAAGGAGCGCCATCTGAAGCTGGAACTACGCCGGCCCGGCATCGCCGCGCCGCTCAATGCGATCCACTTCGGTGGCTGGACCGGCACGGCTCCCGCCGCGCAGGTCCATATCGCCTACCGGCTGGTCAGCGACGACTACCGCGGTGGTGGCGCGATCCAGTTGATCGTCGAGCATTGCAGCGCGATCTAGGTACGGGCAGCCGATAGCTGTAGCCCGGACCAGACGGCAGGGGTGCAGATGCGATACGTCGCTTCGACGGACCCGTCGCGACAGCTCCCGTCATGCAGGTGGACTCGCGGCGACTTGGCCGCCCCAGGGCGCGCTCCGGTTCAATGGTCCGCTGGGAACCGGGCTGCGGACGCTGAAGCGGAGCAGACAGGCAAAAACCGGCACCGGCACGTGGAAGCGGGCACAAAGAGTCCACCCGGCAGAAACAGCAAACCCCGGGCCTGCCGGGGTTTGTTGTTTGATCGCCCTTTGCCGGATCAGAACAGCTCGACCGTACCGGCGCCCATGCTCTGCTGGGTGACCGGCTTGTGCGGCGGACGTTCCCATTCGCTGCGCAGTTCGCGCAGGCGGCCGCCAGTGCGCTGCAGCGCGGTCACCATCTCGCTGTCGATGACTCCGCCGTTACGCTGCAGCAGCTCCTGCAATGCGACTGCTTCACGGTTGATCGTGCCCAGCCGGTCAAGGTGGGCATGGACGCCACCCAGTGCCTGCGTGGCGATGTCCTCGAACTGCAGGGCGCGGACCGCTTCGGCCACGCTGCTATCGATGGCACGGCCACAATCGGAAATCTCGCGCATGCCATCACCCAGCGAGGCGTTGATCGCCGCCACGTTCTCCAGCATCGTCGCCGCCTCGTGGCGCGCCTCGCGGGAACGGTCCATGTCGCGTGAAGCCATGTGCGAAACCGTCTCGCGCACCTTGGCGATGGCGTCCTTGGAGCTGTGCGCCAGCTTGCGGATCTGTTCGTTGAACGTGGTGGAACGCTCGGACAGGTTGCGGACCTCATCGGCAACCACCGCGAAACCACGACCGGCCTCACCGGCACGGGCGGCTTCGATGGCCGCGTTCAGCGCCAGCAGGTTGGTCTGGTCGGCGATCGACTTCACGTCCTCCAGCAGCGCGAAGATGCCATCCAGGTGCTGCGCCATCTGGTCGATGTGCTGGACGGTGTTGCTGCTCTGGCCACTGACCTGCTCCAGCGCTTCCACCAGCTGTTCCATCTGCTGGCTGGCGTTCTGCGCGAAGCGGGCGACATCGACGCCGTTGCCACCTTCCTCACCGGTACGGTCAACCACCCGCGCCAGCGCCTGGCTCTGCTGCCGCGACTTGCGGCTCATCGCGTCGAAACTGCTGCCCAGCCCGGCAACGGCCTGGCGGATCAGCTCGCGGGCGCGCTCGACTTCACTGCGCGAGCCTTCGATCTCGTTGCTGACGAAGTTGCGCAGCTCATTGAGCAGCTGGTCCTGCTCCTTGAGCACCCTGGCGTGCTCGGGCGAGCGTTGGACCTGCGACTGTACGGTCCAATAGGCGAACACCAGCCAGCTCAGCACCAGCGTGGTCAGGATCGCCCACATCGCGGGGGATGGCCACGAACGGGCGACAGCCAGTGGAAGCAGGAAAGTCAGGGCCAGCGGAGCGGCCAGGCGGATTGCAATACGTGGGTACATGGACGTTCTCGGGAGAGTCACGAATGCAGTATCGGCCGCAGGCAGGGCAGCTTTAGCCCGACAGCGGGTTTCCCCGGGAATGTCCGTGTGGTGGCATGCAGCGGTGTCCGGCGCCGCATGCCGCTCGCTCAGCGCAGGTGGCGCTCGATGGCCTCGACCATGGCCTTGCGGGAAAACAGGAAATCCCAGTAGTTGCCGCCCAGCTGCCGCCACAGCACCGCCGAGCGCACCGCCGCCAGCAGCAGGGCGCGGATCTCCGCTACCACCGTGGCCTGGTTGAGGTAGTGCGGGTTGCCCTGGACCATGATCTTCGGCTTGAGCTGGCTGATGCTGTTCTTGTACAGCTCGGCCATCGCCGCAAGCACATCGGGGTGATTGCTCTCGCCCAGCTCCGCAAGCCGTGCCGAGGTCGAGCGGATGCCGGTGTCGACCTTGTCCACGGTGGCGGCCTCACGCACGAAGCGACGCTCCAGCTGCATCACCGACAGGGCAAGCCGCGGCAGCAGCTGGTCCTTGCCCTGGTTGCGGAAATAGTCGCGCAGCAGCCGCAATCCCGGCTCCACCTGCCGGGCACTGCCGTAGACGGCCTCCGGCGTGGGCGCGTCGATGCGCATGACGCTGTCCATCGCCGTGCGCACGATCGCGGCCTCGGAATGGCCGGTTTCGGCGATCCGCCGGACCTGCTGCAGCGCCTGGGCGATACCGGCCAGCGCCAGCACACGGTCGTCAAAGGAAAAACTCATGGTGACCTCTCAAGGGGAAGGTGGCGTGCCCAGACGGCGCTCCAGCGGTGCGTCGGTGGCGGCGATGACCGCGCCTCCCAGACACTCCGGGCCGTCGTAGAGCACCAGGGATTGACCGGGCGTCACAGCCCGTTGCGGGCGGGCGAAATGCACATCCAGGGTGCCATCATCGCGTACCCGTACCGTGCACGGTTCGTCCGGCTGCCGGTAGCGGGTCTGTGCGGTGCATTCGAATTCCGTCGCCGGTGCCGTGCCTGCGATCCAGTGCATCGGCTCGCTGCGCAGCCAGCGCGACTGCAGCCAGGGGCTGTCGTGGCCCTGGTCCACATAAAGGATGTTGTGGGCGACGTTCTTGCCGACCACGAACCATGGCGCCGCGGGGCGACCACGAACGCCGCCGATATTCAGGCCTTCACGTTGCCCCAGGGTGAAATAGAACACACCGGGATGGGTGGCGATGACCTGATCGTCCGGATCGCGGATCTCGCCACGGCGGGCGGGCAGGTACTGGCCGAGGAACTCGCGGAAATCACGCTCGCCGATGAAGCAGATTCCGGTGGAATCCTTCTTCGCATGGGTCTGCAGGCCGGCCTCGTGGGCGATCCGGCGCAATGCGGTTTTCTCCAGATGCCCGATCGGGAACAGCGTCGCGGCCAGCTGTTCCTGCCCCAGCTGGTGCAGGAAGTAGCTCTGGTCCTTGCCGCGATCGGCGCCGCGCAACAGCCGCCAGCGGCCGGCGTGCTGGTCCACCTGCGCGTAATGGCCGGTGGCGATACGCTCGGCGCCCAGCTCGCGGGCCGCATCGAGGAAATGCTTGAACTTCACTTCCCGGTTGCACAGCACATCCGGGTTGGGCGTGCGGCCGGCCGCGTATTCGGCGAGGAAATGCTCGAACACGCCTTGCCAGTACTCGCTGGAAAAATCGCGGAAGTAGAACGGGATACCCAGCTGGCCGCAGACCGCCACCGCATCGCGGCGGTCCTCTTCGGCACGGCATTCGCCGGAGCCGTCGTCGGCCCAGTTCTGCATGAACAGCCCGGCCACCGGCAGTTGCTGCTGGACCAGCAGCAGCGCCGCGACCGACGAGTCCACGCCGCCGGAAACGCCGACAATGATGTCCGGGCGGCTCATTGCACCGTCCGCAACAGCGACAGCGGGTAGTGCTGGCCTGCCTGCCAGTCAGACACCGTGCGCCACACCAGCGGGCTGCGCAGGCGTGTGGATTCGGCCTGGATGGCCGCCGGCGTCAGCCACAACGCCTGCAGAATCCCGGCATCCAACGGCTGCCCGGGATGATGGCGGACCGGCTCGGCAGCAAAGGCGAAGCGCAGGAACGGGGTGCCGTCGGCAGCCTGCCACTGGTAGGTGCCGATGAAACCGGTCAGGCGCACGTCCCAGCCGGTTTCCTCGCGGGTTTCCCGTACCGCCGCTTCCAGCAGGCTTTCCTCCGGCTCCAGATGGCCTGCCGGCTGGTTCAGCACCCGGCGTCCCTGCCGCTCCTCCTCGACCAGCAACAGCTGCCCGTCACGCGCGACGACGGTCGCCACGGTGACGTGTGGCGACCAGCGCGGGGACGGCAATGGTGGCTGCAGGGGACTGCCCGTTGTGCTCACTATCAGTACTCGTCCTTGCCGGTCAGTTCCAGCTCGATCGCATCGGCGCTGCGGACTGCCGCATCGATGGCGTCGCTGAGCACATCTGCCGAAGCATCGGCATCGATCTTGACCACGAACATGGCGATGTCGTCCTGCTTGACCCAGCTGCCCAGCTTGGAGGACTGCGAGTCTTCCAGCAGGCGATTGCCGACCAGCGCAGGGAACTGCGGGCCCGGCGACTTGTAGCCCGGCGACCAGATCTCGCGGATGTGGTGGCTGCCGAAGGTTTCCACCGACGAGCGCACGAACACCAGCTGGGTGCGGTCATTCTCCATGTCGAACACCAGCTTGTAGTCGCCGTCCTCGTCGATCTCGTACTTGTATTCCAACCCGTCAAGCAGCCTGCCCACGGCGCGATCGGGCTCACCCGCCACGGCCGCACCGGAAATGCCGGCCAGAACGGTTGCCAGAACAGCTCCTGTCACGATCTTTTTCATGTTTCCCCCGTTGCAATGGAATCAACGGCAAATTGTGCGGGTACAGGGGCTTCCCGTCCAATCGGAAGAGGCAAAAAGCTATAATCGCCGGATGTCACAGAAGACCCGACACGATAGCGAACACGGCGTGATGGTTGCGCCGGGAAAGCCGGAAATCGCGCCGCCACCGCTGTATCAGGTGATGCTGCTCAACGACGACTACACGCCTATGGATTTCGTGGTCACCGTGCTGCAGAGCTTTTTCACCATGAGCCTGGACCAGGCCACCCAGGTGATGCTGCACGTCCATACCCGCGGGCGCGGCGTCTGCGGTGTGTACACCCGCGAAGTGGCCGAAACCAAGGTTGCCCAGGTCAACGAATTCTCGCGCATGAACCAGCATCCGCTGCTGTGCACGATGGAGCCGGCCTGAGGCCAATCAATCCTCCAATCGGGCCAAGGCCAATCCGGCCACCGCAAGGCTGGTGTCCGCATCCACACCGTCCTGCAGGAACCAGCTGGCAGACAGTCCCGCGCCGGCGGCGATCCATTGCAGCAGGCGCTGCTCCGGAATCGCCGACTGCTGGCTGACCCACGCCACACGGCGGTCGAAGTGTGCCGCCACGCTGGCAAAACGCCGTCCGTTGAAATACAGGTCAGGATTCAGGAACAGCGGCGTGTAATCGAACGCGGGATCTCCGTAGAGGCCCTTCGGATCGATGGCAAGCAGGCTACGGCGACCGCCATCAAGCACGTTGCCGTGGTGCAGGTCGCCATGCAGCACGACGGGATCGGAGGGGGGCGCCAGCAGCTGGCGGGCGAGTGCGGCACAGCGTCGCAACAATGCGCGCTGGGGCAGGGCAGGGCGCAGCAGCGCATCGAACCAGTGGTGCAGCGGGATCAGCCCTGCCGTATTTGTCCCGCCAGCACTATGTAGCCGCGCGGCGACGCTGCACAACGCTGTGGTGGCCTGCTGATCCCTCCCTTCGAACGGCAGCTCGCAGAGCGAGTGTCCGGGAACAGCACGCTCAAGCAACAGGGCATGCCCATCGACGGCAAGCAGCCGCACCGCGCCATCACCGGCCCAGCAATCGAGCGCCGCAGCTGCCGGCGCAATTCCGCTGCAATCACGCGCCAATCTCAGCATCGCCGGCAGGCCGTCGGCGGTCATTACCGGCTGCAGCCAGGCGCCGCTGGTGGCAATCGGCGCGCCATCGACATGCAGCCGCCAGCGCCGCAGATATTCACGGCTCATCAGGTCATTACGGGAACAGGGCGAATACTGACGCCGCATGAACAGGAGGATCGGCTAGGGTAGTGGAAATTTCGCAACCAGCCCGCATATTGTCACCAACCGGAGTCGGAGTTCCCAATGTTCAGTAAAGACCTCGAACAGACGATTGGTCAGTGTTACAAGCGTGCGCGCGAGGCCCGGCACGAGTTCATGACGGTCGAGCACCTGCTGCTTGCCTTGCTGGAAAACCCATCGGCGCAGGCGGTGCTCAAGGCCTGTGGTGCGGATCTGGATCGCCTGCAGCAGGAGCTGGAGCAGGCAGTGGAAACCTCGGTTTCCAGGCTGGCCGACGACGATGGGCGTGACACGCAGCCGACGCTGGGTTTCCAGCGGGTGCTGCAACGGGCCGTCTATCACGTGCAATCCTCCGGCAAGAAGGAAGTCACCGGCGCCAACGTGCTGGTGGCGATCTTCGGCGAGAAGGATTCGCACGCGGTGTATTACCTCAACCAGCAGGACGTGACCCGGCTGGATATCGTCAACTACCTGTCCCACGGCGTGGCCAAGCTGGAAGACGAGGACGGCGCGTCGTCGTCGCTGGAAGGCGAGGGCCGGCATGAAGGCGCGGACGCCGAGTCCAAGGGCGATGCGCTGAGCGATTTCACCAGCAACCTCAACGAGCAGGCGCTGGCCGGACGCATCGATCCGCTGGTCGGCCGCCGTGACGAGATCGAGCGCACCATCCAGGTGCTGTGCCGCCGCCGCAAGAACAACCCGCTGTACGTGGGCGAGGCCGGCGTGGGCAAGACCGCCATCGCCGAGGGCCTGGCCAAGCGCATCGTCGATGGCGAGGTGCCGGAGGTGCTGGCCGATGCGGTCATCTATTCGCTCGACCTGGGCGCGCTGGTCGCCGGCACCAAATACCGCGGCGACTTCGAAAAGCGGTTGAAGGGCGTGATCAATGCGCTGAAGAAGATCCCCGATGCGGTGCTGTTCATCGACGAGATCCACACCATCATCGGTGCGGGCTCGGCCTCGGGGGGCACCATGGATGCGTCCAACCTGATCAAGCCGGCGCTGGCGTCGGGCGAGTTGCGTTGCATCGGCTCGACCACGTTCCAGGAATACCGCGGAATCTTCGAGAAGGATCGTGCCCTGGCGCGGCGCTTCCAGAAGATCGACATCATCGAGCCGACCGTGGGCGAGGCCTATGAAATCCTCAAGGGCCTGCGGCCCAAGTACGAGGCCCACCATAGTGTGACCTATGCCGACGACGCGCTGCAGGCGGCGGTCGACCTGTCGGTCAAGCACATCGGTGACCGCCTGCTGCCGGACAAGGCCATCGACGTGATCGACGAGGCCGGCGCGCGGCAGCGGCTGCTGCCGGAAGACCAGCGCAAGCAGCGCATCGACACCGAGGAGATCGAGGCGATCATCGCCAAGATGGCGCGGATTCCGGCCAAGCAGGTCAGCGCCACCGACAAGGACGTGCTCAAGCATCTGGAGCGCAACCTGAAGATGGTGATCTTCGGCCAGGATCCGGCGATCGACAGCCTCGCTTCGGCGATCAAGCTGTCGCGCTCCGGGCTGGGCAATCCGGACAAGCCGATCGGCAACTTCCTGTTCGCCGGCCCCACCGGCGTCGGCAAGACCGAGGTCACCCGCCAGCTGGCCATGCAGCTGGGGATCGAGCTGGTGCGCTTTGACATGTCCGAATACATGGAGCCGCATTCGGTCAGCCGCCTGATCGGTGCGCCTCCGGGCTATGTCGGCTTCGACCAGGGCGGTTTGCTGACCGAGAAGATCGTCAAGACACCGCACTGCGTGCTGCTGCTGGACGAGGTTGAAAAAGCCCATCCGGACATCTTCAACATCCTGCTGCAGGTCATGGATCGCGGCATCCTCACCGACACCAACGGCCGTGAAGCCAATTTCAAGAACGTGGTCCTGGTGATGACGACCAATGCCGGTGCGACGCAGGCCGCGCGCCGCTCGATCGGCTTCACCAAGCAGAACCACGCCACCGATGCGATGGAGGTGATCCGCAAGAGTTTCACGCCGGAGTTCCGCAACCGTCTGGATGCGGTGGTGCAGTTCCAGCCACTGGGCTTCGAGCATATCCTCCGGGTGGTGGACAAGTTCCTGATCGAGCTGGAAATGCTGCTGCAGGACAAGCACGTGACGCTGGCGGCGACGCCGGCGGCCCGCGAATGGCTGGCCCAGCACGGCTTCGATCCGGAGATGGGCGCGCGGCCGATGAGCCGGGTGATCCAGGACAGGATCAAGCGCCCGCTGGCCGACGAGCTGCTGTTCGGCAAACTGGTTGCTGGCGGCAAGGTGAGTGTCGACGTGCGCGAAGGCGAGCTGGTGGTCGAGGCCGAGGCCGAACCCCGTCACCTGCTGCCGGCCACGGTGTAACGGCGCCACTTCCTTCCATCCGGGCAGCGGCGGCTACGGCCGCCGTTGCTGTCTCCGACCTGCCGCAGGCGGCTTCCAATGAGAAACGGACACGCAAAAAAGCCAGCGCAAGGCTGGCTTTTCAGGCAAACGCCCGACTTACCGCATTACTTCATGCGGTAGGTGATACGGCCCTTGGTCAGGTCGTACGGCGTCATCTCGACCTTGACGCGGTCGCCGGTCAGGATGCGGATGTAGTTCTTGCGCATGCGACCGGAAATGTGGGCGATGATTTCATGCCCGTTTTCCAGACGAACGCGGAAAGTGGTGTTCGGCAGCGTCTCGCTGACGGTGCCTTCGAACTCGATGGAGTCGTCTTTCGACATGTAGTCCTGTGCGATTCTGCGGACGGCCCTTGGGGCCTAAGGCCGGGTATTTTACGCCGTTGCGCCCGATCATGCAAAGTTAGCGTTAAATGACGGCGAACTGGCCAGTTCCGCGGCGGCAACGTCGCCGAAACCCCGCGTCCAGGAGCCGGGCTGGCCGGGTTCATGCGTCAGCCTGCGTACCTGTTGCAGGAAAGCAGTACGCGGCAGGTGCTCGGCGCCCATCCGCAGCAGGTGCGGGTTCTCCACCTGCGCATCGATCAGCGGCCATCCCCAGCCGGCCAGCAGCCGCGCCAGTGCCGCCAGCGCCACTTTCGAGCCGCCGCTGCGGGCGCTGAACATGCTTTCGCCGAAGAACATGCGGCCGATCGCCACCCCGTAGATGCCACCGACCAGTTCCTCATCGTCGAACACCTCGACCGAGTGCGCATAGCCGAGCTGGTGCAGTTCGACATAGGCCCGGTGCATGTCGGCGGTGATCCAGGTGCCGTCCTGACCCGGCCGGGGCGCCTGTGCACAGGCCTGCATCACTTCGGCGAACGCGGTGTCGGCACGGATGCGCCACGGCGATGCGCGCAGGCTGCGGCGGAAGCGCGAGGACAGGTGGACACGGTCACTGCGGAACACCATGCGCGGGTCCGGTGACCACCACAGCAGCGGCTGGCCTTCGGAAAACCACGGAAAGATGCCGCCGGCATAGGCGTTGAGCAGCCGCACCGGCGACAGGTCACCCCCGACAGCCAGCAGGCCGTCGGGCTCGTGTAGCGCCAGTTCCGCCGGTGGAAAGGGCGAGTCACTGGCCTCGCCCAGCAGGTAGGGACCGTGCTGGCTCATCCGGTGTCACCGGTGGGCTTGAACGGGGAGTGATGCCGCAATGCGGTGCCATAGCGCGCCACGTCGTCACTCTCCCGGGCGCACCAGTCGCGCAGCGCCTGGCGGAACTGCGGATGGGCGACCCAGTGGTGGCTGTGCACCGGCGTCGGCAGAAAGCCGCGGGCCAGCTTGTGTTCGCCCTGTGCGCCCGGTTCGAAACGCTGCAAACCTTCGCGCAGGCAGTATTCGATGCCCTGGTAGTAGCAGGCTTCGAAATGCAGGCCGGGCAGGGGGGCGCCGCCCCAATAACGTCCGTACAGCGTATCGCCGCCGCGCAGGCACAGTGCGCCGGCAATGGGTACATCGTTCTGCATGGCAAGGAACAGCACCAGCTGCCGTGGCAACTGCGCGGCCAGATGGCGGAGGAAAGGCAGTGTCAGTGCCGGCGCGTTGCCGTATTCGGCGAACGTCTGCAGGTAGAAGCCGTGCATCGCCCGCAGTTCGTCATCACTGGCCTCATCGCCATGGCGGACGGCGAAACGTATGCCGGCACGGAAGACCTTGGCGCGTTCCTGGCGGATGTTCTTGCGACGCTTGTGGTCCATCGCCGCGAGGAAGTCGTCAAAGCCATGCCAGCTGGCCTGCCGCTGCCACTGGAACTGCACGTCGCGGCGCGCGAGCCAGTCTTCGTCGAACAATGGCGTTTCCGCAGCTGTATGGAAGTTGATATGTGCCGAGGAAAGCTGTCTGGCCGTGACATGCTCGACCACGGCATGCAGCAGCGCGAGCCGGTCCTCGTCGCTGTGCGCCAGCAGTCGCGGACCGGTGACAGGCGAGTAGGGCACGCCCCCCAGCCACTTGGGGAAATAGTCCATGCCGCTGCGTGCGTAGGCGTTGGCCCATGCATGATCGAAGACGAATTCGCCGTGCGAGTTGTACTTCAGATAGCCCGGTGCCGCCGCCACCAGCGTATCGCCGCGCCACAGCGTCAGATGCTGCGGTTGCCAGCCCCAGTCCGGGCGCAGGCAGCCGTGCTGCTCCAGCCCGGCCAGAAAGGCATGGCTGACAAAGGGATTGCGCCCATCGTGCAGGGCATCCCACTGCGCCGGGCGTATGCCGGCCAGATCCGCAAGTACACGCAGATTCAAGCAGGACGTCATGGGCGCAGCTGCAACACATCGATGGTGGGCTGATTGAACAGCCGCAGCGGCAGCCCGGTCTCGCCAACCCCGCGGGTGGTGAACACGCGCACCGTGCCATGGCCGGTCTGCATGACCTGTTCGCCGCGATCAAAGCCGTAGACGCTGGGAATGACCTTGCGATACAGCCAGGGGATGCGGATCTGGCCACCATGGGTGTGTCCGGCCAGCACCAGCGTCGCATCGCCGGGGTGCAACTGCATGGCGCTGTCGGGATTGTGGGCGATCAGGATCGTGCGGCCACGATGGGCCCCGGGCTGGCGCAAGAAGTCCGCATCGTCCTTGCCGGCCCAGCGGTCGCCCAGCCCTGCCCAATGCACGCCACGCGCGTCGGTGATGATGCGGCCTTCGATGAACTGCATGCCGTGGGCGGCCAAGGCCTTGCGCAGGGACTTGTCCAGATCCCGACCAGGCGCTTGCTGGTCATGATTTCCCAGCACCACGTACGTAGGCACACGCAGCTGTTTCAGCGGGGAAAACAGGTCGTGCAGCTGTTCAGCGCGCGGCTCGTAGGTCAGGTCGCCGGCGATCACCACCGTGTCGGCCTCCAGCGTATTGAGTCGCCGGACCAGCCGCTGCAGGAATCCATCGCCCTTGTAGACCCCGAGGTGGATGTCGCTGACCAGGGCAACCCGCGTGTCCACGCCGGTGCCGCGCAGCTCGATGTGATCCACCCGGATCATCTGCGGCTCGATGAAACGGGCCCAGACAAACACCATGCAGGCCAGCAACAGTAATGCCAGTACTGCACGCGGGTAGCCGCGGCGCCAGCGCCACAGCAGCCAGGCGATGGCCGGGAACACCAGCCAGCTGCCGTGAAACAGCAGCTGCTTGAGCATCACCTTGTCCATGCCGGGCTGTCGTGGATGTAGGAGGGGTCAGCCGCCCTGGGCGTCGAGGAAACGCTCGGCATCCAGCGCCGCCATGCAGCCGAATCCGGCCGAGGTGATCGCCTGGCGGTAGTGCTGGTCGGCGACGTCGCCGGCGGCGAACACGCCTTCCACCGAGGTCTGGGTCGCATTGCCGCCGAGCCCGGAGCGGATCTCCAGGTAGCCGTTGTTCATCGCCAGCTGGCCCTCGAACAGGCTGGTGTTCGGGTGATGGCCGATGGCGACGAAGAAACCGTGCGCCTCGATGTCGCGGGTGCTGCCATCGAGCGTGGACTTCACGCGCACGCCGGTCACACCCATGTCGTTGCCCAGCACTTCGTCCACCTGGTGGTGCCAGACCGGCTCGATCTTGCCGGCTTCGACCTTGGCAAACAGCTTGTCCTGCATGATCTTTTCCGCCTTCAGCGTGTCGCGGCGGTGCACCAGATATACCTTGCGGGCGATGTTGGACAGGTACAGCGCCTCTTCCACCGCGGTGTTGCCGCCGCCGACCACGACCACGTCTTGATCCTTGTAGAAGAAGCCGTCGCAGGTGGCGCAGGCGGACACGCCGCGACCCTTGAAGGCTTCCTCGGACGGGATGCCCAGGTACTTGGCAGTGGCACCGGTGGCGATGATCACCGCGTCGGCGGTGTACCGGGCGTTGTCGCCTATGAGCGTGAAGGGCCGCGTGCTGACGTCGGCCGTGTGGATATGGTCGAACACCACTTCAGTCTCGAAGCGCTCGGCGTGCGCCTGCATGCGTGCCATGAGGTCCGGCCCCATCAACCCGTGGGCGTCGCCCGGCCAGTTGTCCACCTCGGTGGTGGTCATCAGCTGGCCGCCCTGCTGCAGGCCGGTGATCACCAGCGGCTTCAGATTGGCGCGGGCGGCATAGACCGCGGCGGTCCAGCCGGCCGGGCCGGAGCCCAGGATGACGAGTTTCTGGTGGCGGACGGGCAGGGTCGGGAGGCTGGAAGTGCTCATGTATACTCGCGAAAGTCAGGAGTGGCGGCACGATTGGGGCATTCCGCAACCGTCCGGGCAACCCATAGAGTGGCGCTCGAAGGGGGGTGATTCAAGACACGCCGATGGAACTGCGCGGCCTGCTGGAGGCTCGGCTTGCTGTTTGCACGGTGTTGGAGCCTGATCACAGTCGATTGCAGGTGCACAAAGCACGGGCGCCATGAGAAGCGGATGAAACGCGACTGACTGTCGTTTAATATCAATCACTAACGACGCATTCCCAAGGTGTATTCAACGGTGGCGAAGCAGGTTCCGGAACGTGGCAAGAACTCCAGCGCGGGCGCCACTGCGCGCAAGCGGGCGGCCGCGGCGGACAACCCGCGACGGCAGAAACTGTGGCGTGACCTGGCGCTGATCGCGATCGCGCCGGCACTGCTGTACCTGCTGGCCAGTCTGTTCACCTATTCGCCCACCGACCCGGGCTGGTCGCAGTCGGGCTCGGTGGTCGCGCCCGTCAACAACATGGGCGGCAAGGTCGGCGCCTGGATTGCCGATGTCGCCCGGCAGCTGTTCGGCTACGTGGCCTACCTGATTCCGTTGATGCTGGCAGCCGTGGCCTGGATCGCGATGTTCGGGCTGAAGGAGACCGAGAACCAGCGTCAGGATGATCTCGGCCCGGCGCTGCGGCTGGTCGGTATTGTCGGTTTCCTGATCGCCGCCACCGGCTTCCTGTATCTTCGGATCGGTGGCGCCGACGTGGCCAATGCCGGCGGCGGACTCGGCCAGCTGGTGGGCAGGTCGCTGCAGAGCGGCTTCGGGCCGGTGGGCAGCAACCTGTTCGTGCTGGTACTGCTGCTGACTTCGATCACCCTGGCGACCGGCCTGTCGTGGTTCACGGTGATGGAGAAGATCGGCACCTGGGTGCTGGCGCTGGGCCCGCTGCTCAACAGGAAGAAGGAGCAAGCCAGCGAATGGCAGCAGACCCGGGCCCTGCGCGAGGAGCGTGAAGAGGTACGCAAAGTTGATGCCGAGGTGCGCGCCAAGCGTGAACCGGTGAAGATCGAACCGCGTCCGGTGCCGGTGATCGAGAAGAGCGACCGCGCCAAGCGCGAGACCCAGATCCCGATGTTCCAGGGCGTCAATGGCGATGGCTCGGACGTGCCGCCGCTGGCGCTGCTGGACGACCCCAAGCCGCAGGCCAAGGGCTATTCCGAGGAAACCCTGGAAACGCTGTCGCGGCAGATCGAGTTCAAGCTCAAGGATTTCCGCATCGATGCGCAGGTGGTCGGCGCCTATCCGGGCCCGGTGATCACCCGCTTCGAGATCGAACCCGCACCGGGGGTGAAGGTCAGCCAGATCAGCTCGCTGGACAAGGACATCGCCCGTGGCCTGTCGGTCAAATCGGTGCGCGTGGTCGACGTGATTCCGGGCAAGTCGGTGATCGGCCTGGAAATCCCCAACGTCAGCCGCGAGATGATCTTCCTGTCCGAGCTGCTGCGCTCCAAGGAATACGACAAGTCGGCCAGCGTGCTGACGCTGGCGCTGGGCAAGGACATCGCCGGTCGCCCGACCGTGGCCGACCTGGCGCGCATGCCGCACCTGCTGGTGGCCGGTACCACCGGCTCGGGCAAGTCGGTGGCGGTCAACGCGATGGTGCTGAGCCTGCTGTACAAGGCCAGCCCAAAAGACCTGCGTATGCTGATGATCGACCCGAAGATGCTGGAGCTCAGCGTCTACCAGGGCATTCCGCACCTGCTGGCGCCGGTGGTCACCGACATGAAGGAGGCCGGCAACGGCCTGCGCTGGTGCGTGGCCGAAATGGAGCGCCGCTACAAGCTGATGAGCGCGGTGGGCGTGCGCAACCTGGCCGGTTTCAACAAGAAGATCAAGGAAGCCATCGACGCCGGCCAGCCGCTGATGGACCCGCTGTTCAAGCCGAACCCGGAAATGGGCGAGGCGCCGCGGCCGCTGGAGCCGCTGCCGTTCATCGTCATCTTCATCGACGAATTCGCCGACATGATGATGATCGTCGGCAAGAAGGTCGAAGAACTGATCGCGCGTCTGGCACAGAAGGCGCGTGCGGCCGGCATCCACCTGATCCTGGCCACGCAGCGGCCGTCGGTGGACGTGATCACCGGCCTGATCAAGGCCAACATCCCGACCCGCATCGCCTTCCAGGTCAGCTCCAAGATCGACTCGCGCACCATCCTGGACCAGTCCGGCGCCGAGGCGCTGCTGGGCAACGGCGACATGCTGTACCTGCCGCCGGGCACCGCACTGCCCGATCGCGTCCATGGCGCCTTCGTCTCCGACGAGGAAGTGCACCGCGTGGTCGAGCACCTCAAGGCCAGTGGCCCGACCGATTACATTTCCGGCGTGCTGGACGAAGTGCAGATGATGGGCGACGGCACCGTGGTCGGCGCCACCGGCCTGCCCGAATCCAGCGCCGCCGGCGATGAATCCGATCCACTGTACGACGAGGCGCTGCGCATCGTCACCGAAACCCGCCGCGCGTCGATCTCCGGCGTGCAGCGTCGCCTGAAGATCGGCTATAACCGCGCCGCGCGGCTGATCGAGGCGATGGAAGCGGCCGGCGTGGTCAGCCCGCCCGAGCACAATGGCGACCGCACGGTGCTGGCACCGCCACCGCCGAAATGAAGCGTGGGGCGGCATTTATCTGTTGATTGCCGCCCATTCAGCACCCACGAGGCAGACTCTGCCCCATTCCAGACATCCTCCGGATTCCTGCCGCCATGACTGCCTTCCTGCGCCATTCCGTTCTTGCTGTTGCCCTGGCCTGCGCCGGCCTTGCCGCCGATGCCCATGCAGGCGCGCGCGATGATCTGAAGTCCTTCACCAGCGGCCTGCGGGGTCTGGATGGGCAGTTCTCGCAGCAGGTGTTCGATACGCGCGGCAAACTCAAGGAATCCTCCAGCGGCCGCCTGGCGCTGTCGGCCCCGCGCCTGTTCCGTTGGGAATACACACGCCCGCATCCGCAGCTGATCGTCGCCGATGGTGCCAAGGTATGGGTCTATGAGCCCGACCTGGAGCAGGCCACTGTGCGCGAGCAGGGCAGCGAGGAGCAGAGCAGTCCGTTGACCGCCCTGATCAACCCCGCCTTGCTGGAACAGCAGTACGACGTCAGCGAGGAAGCCGCCGCACGCGATGGCATGCAGTGGCTGTCGCTGACCCCCAAGCGCGAGACCGACACCAACTTCCAGTACGCCTCACTGGGCTTTTCCGCGGGCGGCCTGTCACGCATGGAAGTGATCGATGCCGTGGGCCAGCGCACCGTCATCGATTTCAGCGGCTGGAAGAAGAATCCGGGTTTCGCCGCAGGCACCTTCAAGTTCGTGCCCGGCAAGAATGTGGACGTCGTCGGCGACCGCTGAGCATGGACGGCGGCCACGGTAGAATGCCGCCGTGGCCAGATCCCGAAATATCTTTCTTGATGAAGCACCCGCCGACCTGCTGAGCGCGGACCGCGACAGCATGCGTCCGCTTGCCGAGCGCATGCGCCCGCGCACGCTGGATGAAATGGTCGGACAGAAGCGCCTGCTCGCCCCCAACACCGCCTTGCGGCGTGCAGTCGAGTCCGGCCGCGTGCATTCGATGGTGCTGTGGGGACCACCGGGTTGCGGCAAGACCACGCTGGCACTGCTGCTGGCGCAATATGCCGATGCCGAATTCCGTGCCATTTCAGCGGTACTGTCCGGCTTGCCGGACGTTCGCCAGGTGCTGGCCGAGGCTGCCCAGCGCTTTACCGAAGGCCGGCGCACGGTGCTGTTCGTCGATGAGGTGCACCGCTTCAACAAAGCGCAGCAGGACGCGTTCCTGCCGCATATCGAGCGCGGCACGATCATCTTTGTCGGCGCCACCACTGAAAACCCCTCGTTCGAGCTGAATTCGGCGCTGTTGTCACGCTGCCGCGTGCATGTTCTCGAATCGGTCTCGCCAGAAGACGTCGTGGAAGCATTGCAGCGGGCGCTGGACGATGATGAGCGCGGGCTTGGCGGGCAGGGCATCCAGGTGTCGCCGGAGTCGTTGCTGGAAATCGCCCGCGCCGCCGATGGCGACGTGCGCCGCGCCCTGACCTTGCTGGAAATCGCCGCCGAGTTGGCCGAAGGCGAGGGTGGACAGATCACCCCGGAAACCCTGCTGCAGGTGCTGGCCGATCGTACCCGCCGCTTCGACAAGAATGGGGAGCAGTTCTACGACCAGATTTCGGCCCTGCACAAGTCGGTGCGCAGCTCCAATCCGGACGGCGCGATCTACTGGCTGGCGCGGATGCTCGACGGCGGCTGCGATCCGTCCTACCTGCTGCGGCGGCTGACCATCATGGCGGTGGAGGATATCGGCCTGGCCGATCCCCGCGCCCTGGAGATGGCGATCAACGTCTGGACCGCCTATGACCGCATCGGCGCGCCGGAAGGGGATATCGCGCTGTCGAATCTGGTCGTCTATCTGGCCAGCACGGCCAAGTCGAACGCCGCCTATTCGGCACTGAATGCCGCACGCGCCGATGTCCGCGAGCTCGGCACCTTGCCGGTGCCGATGCACCTGCGCAATGCGCCGACCCGCTTGATGAAAACGCTGGGCTACGGGCAGGGCTACCAGTACGACCACGACGTCGAAGGCGGCATCGCACTGGAGCAGACCGCATTTCCCGATGAAATGGGCGAACGCGTGTACTACCAGCCGGTCGAACGCGGCCTTGAAATCAAACTCAAGGAGAAGCTGGACCGGCTGCGGAGCGCGCGTGAACAGGCCCGCGCGCAGCGTGGCTCCGGCAGCTGATGCGATACCACGGCCATCCGGTTGGAGATTGAGTGCATGTGGCTTTCCTTTCTGGCGATCGGTGTCGGTGCAGCGCTGGGCGCCTGGTTGCGCTTCGGCCTGAGCCTGTGGCTGAACCCGATGGGTGGTTCTGTCCCGCTGGGCACACTGGCCGCCAACCTGCTGGGCGGATATGCGGTCGGCCTGTCACTGGCCTGGCTGGCGACGCGGCCGGACCTGGCTCCGGAATGGCGGCTTTTCATCATCACCGGACTGCTGGGCGGACTGACCACCTTTTCGACCTTCTCCGCCGAAGTGGTGGAACTGCTGCATCGCCAGCATTTCATCTGGGCACTTTCCACCACCGGCATGAACCTGTTCGGCTCACTGGCGATGACTGCGCTGGGGTGGTGGACCTGGCATCTCCTCCGGGTTTCCTGATGCTTGCCGATGCCGCATCATTCGTGACCCCCGCACCGACACACAACAGGATGGACATGCAGCAGAAGCGAGCGCAGGAATGAGCAATCCTGTTGGCGGGAACATCCGGTCAACCGGCAATGAACCATCCGCGCCATCCAGAGGCCCGGCGGTTCTTGGCGCCGACGTCGGCGGAACCTATGCCCGTCTGGGCTGGACGCGGGTCGAGCCGGGACAGCCGATCCGGATCCATGGATTGCGCAAATACGCCTGTGCCGACTATCCGGACCTGGCCGCGATCCTGCGCGACTACAGCCGCTGGTTGCAGCACGAGCAGGGCCCTGTGATACGGCATGCCGTGGTCGCCATTGCCGGTGTGCTCGATGGCGACGCGCTGCTGAACTCCAACCTGGCTTGGCCGGTGTCGCTGTCGGCCACCCGTCGTGATGCCGCGCTGGAGCACTTGCAGCTGATCAACGATTTTGTCGCTGTCGCGCAGGCTTTGCCCCATGCCGATGCCAGTGCGCGCCATCTTCTTCATGGTGAAACCGGAAGCACACCGTATTCGCCTGCGGTAGTGCTGGGCCCCGGCACCGGGCTGGGGGTTGCCCTGCGGCTGGCTGATGGCGTGATGCCCAGCGAAGCCGGGCATGCCGCGCTTTCCGCTGGCACACCGGCAGAACAGGAAGTGCTGCGACTGCTTTCCCGCGGGAACGCGCACATCGACAACGAGGAAATCCTTTCCGGACCGGGGCTGGTGACACTCAGCAACTGCCTGTGCGAATTGCGCGGCCAGCCGCGCCGCTGGCAGACACCGGCGCAGGTGATCCAGTCGGCCCAGTCCGGAAACGACACGCTGGCAGCCGAAGCCGTCAGCATGTTCTGCGCCTGGCTCGGCAGCCTGGCCGGCGATCTGGCACTGACCTTCGGCGCGCGCTCGGTGTTCCTCACCGGGGGGATCGCCGGGCACCTGGCCCGTGAACTGGAGAGTGGCAGCTTCCAGCAGCGCTTTCTGGCCAAGGGCGTCCTCGCACCGGCACTGCAGAAAGTACCCGTGTGGCGTATCGACCACGGCGAGCTCGGTGTCCTCGGCGCCCTGGCATCCTATGCCGGAGATGCACTCCCGCCAGCGTCGGGCGACAGCCGGAAAGGAGCCTTGATGCCATGAGTACCCGTCGACAGTTTCTGCAAGCCTCCACATTGCTGGGAGCGCTGGGCAGCACCGCGCCCGGCCTGCTGGCCTCGCCACGGAGCGGGAAGGAGGCGCGCGTGGTTTCCACTTGGGATTTCGGTGTCGGCGCCAACCAGGCGGCCTGGAACGTGTTGGCCGGCGGTGGCAGCGCGCTGGATGCGGTGGAGGCCGGCGCCCGCTGGGCCGAGAGTGATCTGTGCAATTCCACCGTGGGCCGCTGCGGCTATCCGGACCGTGATGGTGTGCTGAGCCTGGATGCCAGCATCATGGCCGGCGACGGCCGCTGCGGATCGGTCGCGGCGCTGGAAGACATCCTGCATCCGATTTCGGTGGCCCGGCGGGTGATGGAGCAGACGCCGCACGTCATGCTGGTCGGGGAGGGCGCCCGGCAATTCGCGCTGCAACAGGGCTTCCCGCAACAGAAACTGCTCACCAGGGAAGCCGATGCGGCATGGCGCGAGTGGCTCAAGACCGAGCGCTACGCGCCACAGATCAACGCCGAACGTCGCGGCATTCCCGGCGACAAGGACAATCACGACACCCTTGGCATACTCGCCATCGATACCAACGGGCAGATGGCGGGCGCCTGCACCACCAGTGGCATGGCGTGGAAACTGCGTGGCCGGGTGGGCGACAGCCCGATCATCGGCGCCGGCCTGTACGTGGACAACGAAGTCGGCGCGGCCACCGCCTCGGGCATGGGCGAAGAGATGATCCGCAATGCGGCCTCATTCCTGGTGGTGGAATTGATGCGCCAGGGACGCTCGCCGGCAGAAGCCTGCCAGGAAGCCATCCAGCGGGTCGTCCGCAAGCGCCCGGAGGCCAGTCGCACGCTGCAGGTCTGCTTCCTGGCAATGAATCGCAACGGCGAGGTCGGCGCCTATGCGCTGCATCGCGGTTTTGTTTACGCCGTGTGCGACAGCCGCAAACAGGATGCGTTGCTGGATTCGGCTTCGGTATATGCCAGCACGCAGAGATGAGCTCCGGCTACCTGCTTGAAATCGCATGCAATTCGGCCACTTCCGCACTTGCCGCGCAGCAGGGCGGTGCCGCCCGTATCGAACTTTTCGAGAACCTGGAGCAAGGTGGCACCACGCCCTCATCCGGCACCATCCGCGTTGCCCGTGAGCACCTGCATATCCCGCTGTTCGTGCTGATCCGGCCACGCCCGGGTGATTTCCTCTACAGCGGGCTGGAAGTGGAAATCATGCTGCGCGACATTGAACACTGTCGGCACCTGGGCTGCGATGGCGTGGTGATCGGTGCACTGACTGTCGATGGCGAAATCGACATGCCCGTATGCCGCGAACTGATTGCCGCCGCTGGGCCGATGGGCGTGACCTTCCATCGCGCCTTCGACGCCACCCGCAATCTGCCAACCGCACTTGAGCAGATCGTCGAACTGGGAGCCCAGCGGATTCTGAGCTCAGGCGGACGGAAAAGCGCTGCC
Organism: Stenotrophomonas sp. JC08; assembly: GCF_052180205.1. Lineage (NCBI taxonomy): Bacteria > Pseudomonadati > Pseudomonadota > Gammaproteobacteria > Lysobacterales > Lysobacteraceae > Stenotrophomonas > Stenotrophomonas sp. JC08. The sequence continues at coordinate 1,683,236 of NZ_CP197473.1, forward strand.
GAAGGTGTTCAAGTGCTGGCCTCGCTTGTCACCCAGGCCGGTCCCCGGATCAGCGTCATGGCCGGTGCCGGTCTGAATGCGGAAAACATCCAGGTCGTGGCCCGGCAAAGCGGATGCCGCGAACTGCATGCATCTGCGAAGACCACCCGCCATTCAAGCATGCGCCACCGCAATCCGGCACTGGTCGGGCTTGAGAGCGACTGGACGCAGTCGGATATGGAGCAGGTTGCGGGTCTGGTGTCCGGACTGAAAGTGGGCTGAGAAGAATCTGCCGCGGCACTTCACGTGGAGACAGCCGCAGAATAGGGACAGGTAAAGAAAAAGCCCTGATTTCTCAGGGCTTTTTTGAAATGGCGTCCCCACGGGGATTCGAACCCCGGTCGCCACCGTGAAAGGGTGATGTCCTAGGCCTCTAGACGATGGGGACGCGTATTCTGAAATCTCGGATTTTCGATCCGGACGGCCTAATGTCCGAATTTGGTGGAGCCAAGCGGGATCGAACCGCTGACCTCCTGCATGCCATGCAGGCGCTCTCCCAGCTGAGCTATGGCCCCACGTTGTACTGCGAGCCCGCCATTATAGCGGAATTCTGCTGGATGGGAAGAGGTTTATTTCCTTTTCCAACTCCTCAACAAAGGAGTCTTTCCAACAAAAAAGACCCGGTCGTCTGGGTCTTTGTTTTACTTGATGAATGGCGTCCCCACGGGGATTCGAACCCCGGTCGCCACCGTGAAAGGGTGATGTCCTAGGCCTCTAGACGATGGGGACGCGTAAACTTCATCAAATTGTTCCGGCAATCCAGACGGCCTAATGTCCGGATTTGGTGGAGCCAAGCGGGATCGAACCGCTGACCTCCTGCATGCCATGCAGGCGCTCTCCCAGCTGAGCTATGGCCCCGATGTTGCCGAGAACGAAATGATAACGGGCCTTCATTTTTACCGCAAGCGGTTTGTTGAAGATTTCATTGCGACCTAGGAAACCCGCATAAGCACCCGGCTGATCGGCGGCATTTCCTGACAGCAGGATGCAGATACGTCCCGCATTCCAGAAGCCGGGATTGCCATAGCCTTGCCTGTGTCACGAATGGAAGCGGAGGGGAAGATGGCCATCGATCTGGTGTCGTTTGTACTTGCGCTGCAACTTGCGGGCGGGCAGCCCGTACAGCGGGTCTTCAAGTGCACGGATGCGGGAGTGGTCGCGTACCAGTCCACTCCTTGCCTGGGAACTCCAGCGGCTTCATGGGAAGTCGCCGCAATGGCGCATGACCCGGCGGTCGATCGGAACCTGGAGCAGCTGCGCGTCGAGTTGCGCGATCAATGGAATGCTTCGAGGAAAGCCTCGAGAGCGGTGGGAAGTCGACAGGGCCGCACCACGCGCCCGGGAGCGGATGCCTGCCAGCGAGCGCGAACGGGGAGGGACGCCGCTTTCAGGAAGGCGGGGCTCAGGCGGAGCTTTGCGCTTTCCAGTCGCTGGGACAATGCGGTCCACGATGCCTGCCGCTGAGCTCGACAGTACAAGCCTCTGCACAGTCGGCATGATGTCGCGGCCCGTGCCGGAGCCTTCGGCGCCCAGGAATGTGTACCTGGCGACATGCGCCACAAAAAAACACCGGGCTTGATCCAGATCAGGGAAACCGGGGAGGAACTTGCCGAGGATGTCACAAGGCCCGCCGGAATCGATGGAATGGACGACACCTCATTGCACAGCGCATTGCTGGAACAACCTGTCGATGTGCTTTTCCCGGCCGCGAGCCAGCTCAGCCCAGGCTTTGCCGAAGCCGGTTGGCGCGCGGCAATGCAGGCAAGCAACGAGCACCTCATTCCGCGCGGCCTCACACTCGGCTTCAAGGCTCCGCTGCATGGAGACATGGATGCCGAAGCGCTGCTTGATGCGCTGTTGATCTGCCTGCGCCTGAATGCGGCTGCATTGGCTGATGACCGCGAAGTGGCGGCGATGGTGCTGCAGCCCGGTATTGCCGAGCAGTTGCCCGCGCCATTGCTGGGGCGTCTGCTGGATGCGGTGCCGGAGCACCTGCGCATCATCGCGCGCCCGCAGGTCGAGGTCCGGGTGGACGCATCCACCCGGATCCAGCCGGAGGATCTGCGCAGAATCGGCAGTACGCGCTTGACTGTGATCGATCGCGCCGGTGCTGCCGGCCCGCAACTGCTGGCCCGCGGGCAGAGAGCAGGGTACACAGCAAGCTACTACCAGCTCAGCCTTCCATTGCGCGATGACCCTGCATTCCTGGAGCGGATGGAATCGGTGCTTGCCTTGGCTCCGGAACGGATTCTCCTGCCGGCCCCCTGTGCGTCGACTCTTCAGGCGGTTGATCCCTCGGCATGGCTCCAGGCCTGGCGGCTGCTACAGGCTGCGGGATATCTGCCCTTGGGAGGCGATCATTACCAGCGGCCGGGGTTGGAGCTGCCCGTGCGCAGTGGTGAGGGGCAGCGGTATTGCGACCTGCTGGGCGTGCCTCGCCGCGAGCGACATGATCTTCTCGGGATCGGCCCGGGAGCCTGCAGCCAGATCGGCAACGTCATCTGCCGTACCGAGCCGTCATCAGCACAGTGGCGCGATTGCCTGGCTGCCGGCCAACCGGGAGTGGCGGCCGGCTTGATTCTTTCCGAACAGGAATGCCTGGTTGACGAGGTGATACAGAGTCTGGCCTGTGATCATGCGCTGGATATGCGGGTATTCGAATGGCACAACGCTTTGCCGTTCGATGGTTGTTTCGAAGCTGCACTCGACCGTATTGCTCCTTTTATGCAGTGCGGCTGGGTGCGCCGTGAGGACAACCGGTTGCTGATCGAGAATGAAGGCCGGCTGCTGTGGCGTATAATTGCAGCGTGTTTCCTCCCAACTGCCTGAATCCCGCATGACGCCTCCTGCCCGACCTCCGCGCGGCCCTTCGGGAAACACCACTCCGAATCCGGCTGCGGCAAATGATGGCGATGAGCTGAACTTCTGCAGCACCTGCGCGTTCTCCGATGCCTGTCGCTCCCAAGGCTACGGAGACAAGGGCGCACTCAGTGAGCTGCACGTGATGGTCGACCATGTCGGGCCTTACCATGCTGGCGACTACATCTTCAGGGCAGGTGAGCCATTTGATTCAATCGCGGCGGTGCGTGCCGGCATGGTCAAGACTTTCGTCGATGACAGCCTCGGCAACGAGCAGGTTCTGGGCTTCAGCCTGCCCGGGGAGGTGATCGGCCTCAATGCGATTCATGGCTCACGCTACCCGTGCAATGCCGCGGCGCTGGATACCGTGCATCTGTGCAGGATTTCCTTCCCGCGCATCAGCATGCTGGCCAGTCGCATGCCCGGGTTGCAGGCCAAACTCTTCAGCCTGTTGAGTGCCGAGATCGGCAAGGCCGCCATGCTGGCCGCCAACTACCGTACCGAAGAGCGCATGGCCGCGTTCCTGCTGGATATCTCCAGCCGTTACGCGCGACGCGGATTCTCCGCGAACCGCTTCAACCTGACCATGACACGCACTGAAATCGCCAACTACCTGCGGATGGCACCGGAAACGGCCAGTCGTGTGCTCAGGCGGCTGAGCGACGAAGAGGTCATCGCGGTCAAACAGCGTGAAATCCTGCTGTTGCAGCCGGAACGCCTGGCGCTGATGGCCGCCATCGACGATGCGTAAGCGAACCGTCCAAGCATGACCTTTGCGGCTGGGCGGAAAGCCGTGCCATCCATGTATTCAGCGTCGGGCCATGGCGTTTGAGCTCAGCAGCGGCGCATCGACCCGAGCTGCATCAGTCGTCCTCGAGCAGTCTTGCAGCCGGATTTGACGCGGCACTGCCGGTCTGGAAATAGCCAATCACGCTGGCAACCGCACGATGCTCGGTCATCTGCATGATTGCCGGTAACGGCACACCCTGGCGGCCGGCTTCGGTCACGAATCCCGAACGCAGGCTGTGCCCGCCAAAATCCCCCGCCAGACCGGCCATGCCCGCGCGCCGCTGCACGATCTCGCCGATCGCGGCCGGCGACAGGGCGGGGCCCACGCGCTGCTTCCACAACCGCCGGAAAATGGCTCCCTCGGTGATTCCGGCCGCTTCCAGCCAGTCCTGCAGTGCCAGCGCGGCGCGGTCGAGCACCGGCTTGTCCGGTGTGGAGCTGGCGGTAACGCCGGCCTGTTGGGTTTTGCTGTGCTCCAGCCGGTAGATGTAGCCCTGTTGACCAATGCGGCGCAGATCGCGCATATCAGCGGCAGCAATTTCACTGCGGCGCCGCCCACCGCTGGCAAATCCGAAGCACAGCAGGGCTCTATCACGCAGCCCCTCCAGACTGTCGTCGCAGGTGGCCAGCATCGCCTCCAGCTCAGGCAGGGTGATGGCGGTTTTCTTGCGCGGTCGTTCACCACGTTTGACCGCGGCTCGTGCGGCGCGGCTGAGCACCGTACGCACGGCCGGCTGCTCGCAGGGATTCACGGCCTGTTTCAGCCGGTGCGCGGTGGACAACACCGCCACACGGTGCCGGACCGTCGACAAGGTCCACGGGCCTGGCTTGGCTTTCAGGCCAGCGGCCACCAAAGCCTGATCGACCGACGCGGGAAGTTCCCAGGTCAGCGAGCCATCGGTCGAGCGGCGACGGACATGGTCGACCACAAACTGCAGCACGGTGGCCTCGGCCACCGGGAAAGCCAGTTCGATGCCATAGCGTGCCACGTGCCAGCCGGCCCAATAGCGCAACGCCGTGGCGTAGCTGCGGGTGGTATTCTCGGCCGCGGCTTCTGCCAGCAGTTCGCGGACCGCATCAGCGGCATGTTGTGCCAGCTGTTCCGGTAACACCAGCGTTGTTGCAGTGGATGCAAGTACAGGAATGACTGGATTGTTTTTCATACGTTCAATGTACATCAAAACATCATCTACCAGCGATAACTATCACTTATCGAGGGTATGAAATTGCAGGGAAGGGGATGCTACAGCGTCTATTTTCCTTGTTCTTCGGCAAACGTCCGAAACGAAACTTCTTCACAGTCGCGTGAATACGCCGCTGCAGTGTGTCCGCCCTGCAGCGCAGCTACAATCCCCCGGCGAATCTAGGGGGATTTCATGGAACGAGAAGAACCAAAAATCGGGGATATGTCGCAGATCGAATTCCGGCCCCGGTCCTACCGTGGGCCGACGCGGCCACAACTCTCAAGCCGATCGAACAACAACGACATGGTGTGGAAAATAGCCATCGGCGTTTTCATCGGTCTATGCCTGTTCGGCATGGTCACCTGCACCGGCATGGCGATCGTCGGATCAGCTGTCCAGGCCGAGCAAGAAAAGCAGGTAAAAGCCGCATTGCAGCAGGTTGAGAATGCAATGAAGCCGCTCAGAGTTGAAACCCAACAAGTCAAGAACGAATGGCAGCGTACGGAGATAGAAAGACAACGACGCGCTGCCCAGGAACGCGCACTAGGGCCCGGTGAACGTTGCATTGGTGGGAAGCGATTCCGGCGCGTAGACAACGGATGGGTTCAGATACAGAAACCCTGCTAACAGCGCCAGATGACCCACGTAGTAGCCGTAGAACGCCCAGCGAGTGCGTGGAACGTATAGCGGCACGCCGCCGAGGATCAGCACCGGCAGAGCGAGCAATGCCCAGGTGTTGCCGTTGAACAGGCAAAGGCCGGCGAAGGCCAGCACCAGCAGAGGCAGACGGACGATGCCAGGACGCTGGAAGAACAACCAGCCGGCCAGCAACAGCGAAGTCCCCGCCCATTGATAGTCAACAAGCAACGGCGCAGGCCCGGCCAGCAGCACGAGCAACAACCAGGACCGACGCTGAATGCAAACCACGCACGCCGCGGCGAGCGCGAACGACAGCAGGACGTTGAGCGGTAGCGCAGCCCCGAACGCCCAGGCATGGACCGGTTGAGCGATGACACCCCAAAGCAGAAGCCGGCGCAGCGATTTCGCTGCGTCGGCCTTGGGTTGTGCCAGGTTGTAAGCCATCACCAGGGCGAACACCGGGAACGCGACGCGGCCCAACTCGCTGACCACCGGCACGTAGCCGCCGTAGATGACCTTTGCGACGTGATCGCCGGTCATCAAGACCAGGGCGATCCACTTAAGCAATTCGCGGCCACTGCTGGTCATAGATCAAGCCCCGTTGCCGGCGTGACCGAGGAGCTGGCGGTATAGCCGGGCGACTCTGGGAACGTGCCCTGGGCGCGCGTGCGGCGACCGACAACGACGCCGGGCATACCTGCCCCGCCCTGCATCGCCACCCTGTCCTGCTGCAACTGCTGGGCCTGCATTGGGCCTTCGCGGTTGCGTTCCTTGTACGGGTTATAGACCGGGCCGCGCCGTGCGATTGTGCGGCACTCGGGTTGGCTCAGGTCGTACAGCGTGCCCTGCTCTGTCAGGCATGTGCACGAGGCTTCCTTCGGCTCTCCCTGGGCATCTTTGCCGGCCAGCGATGACATGCAGATAACGGCAGGGTCAGCGGTAACGGCGCGGTCATCAAAGACTTGGGCAGTCCACGGCATCATGCCGAAGCGCGGCTGGTGCTGGCGTGCGTAGTCGGTGGCGTCCTTGAATTTCGGCGCGTCGGCCTGCGTACTTGCGGGTACGCCGGAGGCGGATTCCGTGGCTTGCGCCACTGGAATTCCGCCACCGGCTTTTGCCGCCATGTTGTCAGGTCGGAGCGAGTGGTAAGCGAGGTAGCCAGCGATGATCGCACCGAGCGCCAAGGCCGGCAGCGCCAGGACCTTCATCGGGATGCGCGGCTTGATCGTGTGCACTTCTGCGGACTTGTACGCGCCAAAGGCTTGCGACGGCAACAACCGGGTTGTGCGCTGTGCCAGGTCACGCTTTGCAGACGACTTCACCTCCTCGTTGAGTTCGCCCCACTTGAACACGTCGATCATCTTTGTACCGAAGCGGCGCACAACGTGAGCGTGTGAGCCGATCAGGCCGCGAACGAACGGATAAAGCTGGTTCGGCTGCTGCGTGGTCCAGACGAAATCGAGGCCACGGTGGCGATGCTCTGCGAGGTCAAGGACGTGCTTGGGCGTCGCCTGGCTCCTTGCATCGTGCAGATGCCCGAACCACTTCCACGCTTCATCAACGAAGATCAGAGAGCCGTTGGGAACGACATGCTCACCGGTTTCCGCGTCGATTTTGTTCCAGTCGCGGGGGTCATCCAGTAGCGTGGCAAGACCCGGCTGCAGGCCGTCGATGCCAGCCGCGAAAATGGGACGCTCGCCGCGCTTCGATTCTTCGAGCAGGCGTTCCATCATCAGCGCGGTTTTGCCGTTTCCGGGCTGGCCGGTAAACAGTTCGATAGGCATATCAGGACTTCTTCACAAGGAACGCCCTGGCACTGCCAACGGCGAATTTTGCGGCGACAGCCGAGGCGATCATCGTGCAGGCAACGTCGAATTTCATGATGCCCAGATAAGCGATAAGCACCGAACCCCACTCGCCACCGGTGCCGGTCATCGTGAAGTCTTTCATGTTGTCGATCCACGGCCCGACGGCGAATTCATGGGTTGCCCAGGACAGGCCGAACCATGCGAGTGCCGCGGCGACCCACTGACCAATGCGGGAACGGAACATCCACGCAAGGCCGGAGACCAGGGCGCTGAGAAGTGGCGCGAGAAGTGGCATCAGGCAATCCCCCCGCCGACGATGCGCAGCGAACCGAGCGCCGCGAGTCCTAGCACGAAGTAGCTGCCCAGGGCGAGCCAGCTGCAGAGCGGGCCAACGTCGAGATTGATGGACACGCCCATCAAGTCAATGGTCGGCGGTGTCGGGCACGTGCCGCCCCAGCCATAGCCGGCAACGTCAGGTTCACCGCTACCAGTTCCGCCACCCGAGCCGCCCGCCCATGAATCGCCAGGTGTGCCTTCCGACCCAATGTCGGGGGCGCCACCGGTGCCGGTCAGCGCGTCTTTAATCGCCTTAACATCAGGATCACCGGAACCAGGCACACCGCCACCCTCGCCCGCTGCGAGCTTTTCCAGCGCACAGGACGCCTTCCACGTTTGCAACAGCTGCGCGTACTCCATCGCATCGCACTTGTCGCCAGTGCAAACCGGCACACCACCAGGGCCGCAGTGGCCGCCGGCAATGTTGCGGTTCTTGCGGGTGTTGCAGTCAATGCGCCACTGCGTGCGCCATTGCGCGCACATGATCGGATTGCCGTTGCAGCTCGGAGGGGAATCGCAGCTGTCACCGCCGGATGCAGAGTCCTTTTCCGGATCGTCCGGGCCTTCCTCGCTGTCCGGCGTACCGTCGCCGTTGCTGTCACGCTTACACGTGCCGTCCTTACCTTTTGCCTCGCCAGCTGCACACTGGCCGTCACCGGGCAGGCACTCGCCCGACGGTGCCTTGACGTTGCCCGCAGGACATTCGTTTTTTTCATTGACGCACGTGCCGTCCGCCTGCAGCTTCTTCCCGGCTGGGCATTTCTGCAGAGTGCAATTGCCTGATGCATCCTTCTCCTGGCCTTCCGGGCAGGTGCCAGGTTCTTCGGGCTCGCAGGCTGCTAGATGCTTGTTGAAATAATAGCCGTCGCCATGCCTGGACTTGCAGGTGGCGTCATCTCCTGCGCTTGTGCAAGTCGCGTTCAACGAATAGGTAGCATTGAACGAACCATCACCATTGCTTGCCCACGCCTCAGTGCAGCCGTTAAAACAAGTAAAGGTTCCGGCGCGAGGTTGACCAAAAAGCTGATAGGGATATGCGCCGTTGTAGTCGGGGCGCGATGCGCAGGTTTTTGATGTCTGAAAAACGAAATTATTACTGACAGCAACACCAGTGTGATTAGCGTTGAAGTACAGGTAACCGGAGTAGTAAGAATCAGCAGTTTGTGAGCCCAACTGAAGCGTGCACGAATAACTCTTGTAAGGAGCGTGTCAGAAATTTTGTGTGAGAGGCATACCATGATGCTGCCAAGGAGCATGTATGCCACGCAAGAAGAAGACGCCGGTGGTCACGCCGGCCATTGATCTGCCGAAGGAATTTCTCGAGAAGCTGATCCCGGGTCCGATGGACGCGGCCGGGGTCGAAGCCGTGTTCCAGCAGCTGAAGAAGGCCGTGATCGAGCGGGCGCTGGGCGCGGAGCTCGGCCTGCACCTGGCCGACGCCGAGGGCGGGAGCGGCAACCACCGCAACGGCCGCAGCGGCAAGACGGTGCTGACCGACGAGGGTCCGCTGCGCATCGACGTGCCGCGCGACCGGACGGGTACGTTCGAGCCGCAGCTGATCCCCAAGCACGAGCGTCGCTTCGCCGGGTTCGACGATCGGATCGTCTCGATGTACGCCCGCGGCATGACGGTGCGTGAGATCCAGGGGCACCTGGCCGAGATGTACAGCGTCGAGGTGTCGCCGGAGTTCATCAGCAAGGTCACCGACGAGGTGATGGCCGAGGTCACCGCATGGCAGGCGCGGCCGCTGGAAGCGATGTATCCGGTGGTGTTCTTCGACGCGCTGCGGGTGAAGATCCGCGAGGACGGCGTGGTGCGCAACAAGGCGGTGTATCTGGCGCTGGGCGTGCTGGCCGACGGCACCCGCGACATCCTCGGGCTGTGGATCGAGAACACCGAGGGCGCGAAGTTCTGGATGAAGGTGTTCAACGACCTCAAGACGCGCGGCGTCAACGACATCCTGATCGGCGTGGCTGACGGCCTGAAGGGCTTCCCGGAGGCGCTGGAAGCGGTGTTCCCGGCGACCACGCTGCAGACCTGCATCGTGCACCTGATCCGCAACAGCCTGGACTATGCGGGCTGGAAGGACCGCAAGGCGCTGGCGGCGGCGATCAAGCCGATCTACACGGCCCCGACCGCCGAGGCCGCAGAGGCCGAGCTGGATGCGTTCGAGGCCGGCGACTGGGGCGAGCGCTTCCCGACGGTGGTCGCCGCCTGGCGCCGTGCCTGGACGCGCGTGGTGCCGTTCTTCGCGTTCCCGCCGGACGTGCGCCGGGTGATCTACACGACCAACGCAATCGAGAGCGTGCATGCGCGCCTGCGCAAGATCATCAAGACCCGCGGCCACTTCCCCAGCGACGAGGCCGCCACCAAGCTGATCTGGCTGGCGCTGCGGAACATCACCGCCGAGTGGAGCCGCGCGTCTCAGCACTGGAAAGCGGCGATGAACCAGTTCGCGATAATCTACGAAGACCGATTCACGCTGGCTCGCTGAAAGAGACTTCCGGACTAAACCGCCTCACACACAAAAAATCGGACACGCCCCTTGTAAGTCCCAGTGGGGGAAACCTTTGATGACCCCCAACCATGACACGCAGCATACGCTCCGCCCTGGTCCAAGTATGTAGCGGCATGAGCAGCACCAGCACCCAGCCACGCCAGCACAGCCACAACCAGCAGCGCAGCAACCCGCCGAACAGCGGCACTCACGAATACACGGGCGATCCAGTGCATTAGTCATTGCCCCCGAACATGATCCAGAGCGCGCCAAGCCACGCCAGCAGCCACAACCAACCTTCCATCGCCCTACCCTCAAAAGATGGGCGGGAGGGTGTCGGCCCTGCCCGCCCTGGCGGTTAAAACGCGCGACGCACCCACTTGTAGACCTTGATGCCGACCAGAACGATCAGCACTGCAGAGCCGATCTGTGCAATAGGGGCGGCAGCGGCCTGAATGGCGGAAACGACGTCGCCAACATCAACGCCACCACCGCCACCGCTGGCGAGCGCGCCGCCGGACACGGCAACGAGGGCGGAACCGGTGGCAGCCACCGGGGCGAGGCGAGCCTTCAGGCTCTGTGCAAACTTCTTCATGCGGTCCTCCTCAGGACTGGTTTAGCTTCTTACGGATAAGCCGGAACGCGAACGCCAAGGCCCACACCAACGCGATTGCGCTGCCGATTGCCTGGGCATCCCCAACCGTCAGTTCCGGCAGTAGTGACGGCTGGGGAATCCAGATGACAGACGCGCATTCCCCCGTTGCCGCGTTCAAATCGGCTTCCAAGCAGGCGGGGATCAGCACGGCCATCGGTTACGCCGCCTTCTGCTGCTGCGGCTGCTGAGGCTTGGCCGAGGCCGGCTCGATCAGCGTCATGCGGCGCGCCAGTTCAGTACCGAAACGACCGGGCACAAGGTCACTGGTCACGTCCCAATCAAACACCTTGCCCACCGGGTGCCCCTTGTCCAGGCCGTCAACTTCAACATCGATCTGGATGCGCATGGCGTCGGTTTCCAAGCTGGCTTTCTGGCTGTAGATGGCCTTTTGCATGCCCTTGGAGGTGGTGACAGTGCGGGTTTCAACAGCGGTCAGAATCGTCACTTTGGGAGCTTTCATTTTTCGTTTCTCGCTTCGTTTGATTGGCTGGTTTCGTTTTCGTGTGCTGCAAAATTCGGGCGGTACTGTGGGGTCAAGCTAAGTCCCCCCCTACCCCCCCGCAGGGAGACGTGGTGGAGCCGCTCATTTCCCCGAAACGCGATGCTTGCATCAGTCCGCCCGGTCACCTGGTGCTGCTGGTTCGGCTGGTGAAGCCGTCGTTCCGTTCAGCTCAGTTTCGAAACGCTGCGCATTTCAAAACCGACCCGAACTCCCCTCCCTGCGAAAAGCAAAAACCAAAAGCGGGTTTTGCAGGGATGGATTTCTGCCCTTGCTCGCACCACTCACGTCATCGACGCGGCTGCTGGCTTCGGACCCGCCCACACTGCCGGCGGTTACTCGTTGACCGGTGATCGCTCCCCGGCTGTTTCGTTGACCAGTCCGTAGGGGCTCGCCCCTACACCCCGGTCATGGCGTCCTGTTCTGGTCGCCTGGTGTAGTCAATCGGTGGCGGTTGCCATGCCCCGAAGTTCTTCGAGAAATCGACTTGCCCGCCCTTCGTTACGTACTTCGACACGTAGCCGGTGATATCGAGCTGGCTGCGTGGTGCCTCTATCCGGTTTCGCCCGAATTCCCGATACCAGAACTCATGCCACTGGTAGCGATTCATCAAGCGGTTCAAGTCATCGTTAGCTGCAGCTGCAACGGCGTGGAAATGGAGCCTGCCGTCGCGGTGGAACTCCTGGCCGCGTGCCCACTGCAGGCCGCCGTGCCATCGCGTTGACCACTTCGGGCCGTAGAGCTCGCGATTGATGCAGCTGACGAAGTAGCGGAACGCTTTATCAGCCGCTTCTTCGTGCATGCCACCGGTCCGGCTGGCCTTTGTGACCTTGAATGTGAGCGTCCAGAACTGTTGCCAGGGAACGCGCTGGAGTAGCTCTGCATATCCGTGCGCTTGGAGATCAGCAGGCCGCAGGATGTGCAGACCGTCAGCTGTGCATCCGTCGCCCGTAGCGTCTGGAAGCTGCCCCCGCAGTGGTAGCAGGGGCTGTGGGGAAAGTGGTTCATGGGCCATCACCCTCACCCGGGAACAAAGCCGCCTGACGTTCGGCGTGGTTGCGCTCGATCACGACAGAGAAACGGGCGTTGAAGGCGGCGTTTGCGAGTGCGATACAACGGCGAAGGCCCAGGGCACGCGCGACGCGGCGCATCTCACCGATCTGCGCCAGCGTGTAGTGCTGGGCGATGCGTTCGGCGCGGGTCATTTCGACACCTCAGCGCGAGAAATGGCAACAAGGCGCGCCGCGCGGTAGTCCGCATCGATGCGGGCATCGCGCCTGTCCAGGTACCAGAAAAAAAGGCCCGCCGCGCCGTAGGCGATCAGCGCGGCGAAACAGAAAAGGATGACGGCGATCACGCCCGACCCACCGACGAACCCGTAGGCAATCAGCACGAGGCAGCAAGCGACCAAGGCCAGGATCATGGCTGAACCTCGCGCAATGACTTCTGCATGGCACGGGCACGGCGCAGCGTTTCATCACGCCGACGCTGTTCGAGGAACGCGAAATCGCCGAGACCGAGCCGGCGATACAGGAGATAGGTGTGGTGCTGCAGGCGCGCTTTTTTGACCATGCGGCGCAGCTTGTACGGGGCGCTCATGCGGCAACCTGCGGAGCTGCAGGGAGGACGACCGGTTCACGGCGGACGATGGCCGGCATCGAAGGTGTTTCGTACTGGGCCGCGTAGCGGCTCGCGTCGCGGTAGGACTTGAACCCACCTTCCACCACCTGCCAGCTCTCTTCGAACTTGTCCCATGCCAGGACTGCAAAAGTTGACTTCATGTCGTGCTCCCCTGCCCTAGTGCCCTAGAACCCGCGCCCCCGGCTAGGGCGACGGGGGGCGGGTGTCAGTAAATCTACCGACACTTGAAGTGTACGCTGATCTCCTGACACTGCAAGCAAAAAGGCTTACACAATGCACGTTGAAACGCTCATTGCGATGGCTGTTCAGCAATCATTAAGGAAGTCGATGCGCGGCCTAGCCGAACAGATGGGAATCACCGTCAGCTCGCTCAGCGATTGGAAGGTCGGGAAAAGCCCGATTCCAGACGACCGAATCCAGCAGCTGGCGAAAATCGCTGGACAAGACCCAGGGCCGTGGCTGCTGCTGATCCACTCAGAACAAGACGGCGGAGAGCTGGGGAGAGAGTGGGCGAAGCTCTACAAGCGCCTGGCCGGCACTGCTGTGCTGGCTGCCCTGGCGATCGGCATCATCTCGCCGGCCTTCGCCCTGGACCCGCTGAAAACAGGGGTAGAAGTCACTGCGGGAGAGGGGCGAGTTGGCACCCCTATCACTTATCGCAGGTAGGTTTTTAGTGGAGCAGGGCGCTTATATCGGCCGGCCTCCTGCTCACTGCTCACTGCTCACTGCTCACTGCTCACTGCTCACTGCTCACTGCTCACCGGCTTCCACCCGGATCACGGCCACATTCACGCTGCATGCCTGGATTCACCCCGCATCCCAGTTCCTGTTGCGGCGCTATCGTGAGTGCGATGCCTTATCAGCCTGCATCGGGCTGTGCATCCAGCACCAGATCGCGCCGTTTTCCCGGTTTGCTGGGGAACGCATGCCGCAGGATCCGCCACATCACCTGGCCGAACTGGCGCGGCAGCGAGCCGGTGTTGTAATGCTGGCCGTAACGGGCACAGATGGCCCGCACTTCCACCGCAATCGCCGCATAGCGGTTGGCTGGAATGTCGGGATAGAAATGGTGTTCGATCTGATGGCTGAGGTTGCCGGTCATCACATCCATCCACCTGCCACCGGTCAGGTTGGATGAGCCGCGCAGTTGCCGCAGATACCAGTGGCCGCGGCTTTCGTTGCGGATGCAGTCCTTGGGGAACGTCTCGGCATCGGCGGTGAAATGGCCGCAGAAGATCACCACGTAGGTCCACACATTGCGGATCACGTTGGCGGCCAGGTTGCCCAGCAGCACAGACAGGAAGAACGGACCGGCCAACGCCGGAAACAGCACGTAATCCTTGAATACCTGCTGGCTCATCTTGCGACCGACCGGACGAGCCTGCTGCCACAGCTGCCTGAGTGTCATGCGCCCTTTCAACACACGGCCGATACGCAGGTCCTGGATGGCGATGCCCCATTCGAACACCAGCGCGAACACCACCGCCACCAATGGCTGGGTGAGAAACAGCGGATGCCAGCGCTGCTCCGGGAAGATGCGCAGCAGGCCATAACCGATGTCGTCATCCAGGCCACGCACGTTGGTATAGGTGTGATGGCGGAAATTGTGGGTCTTTCGCCAGTTTTCCGAGGTGCCGACGATGTCCCACTCATAGGTTTTGCCCTGCAGCGCCGGGTCGCCCATCCAGTCGTACTGACCGTGGATCACGTTGTGCGCGAGTTCCATGTTCTCCAGGATCTTGGACAGCGCCAGCAACAGCACGCCGGCAATCCACGCCGGTACCAGTACCGCATGCACGAAGGCACCGAGGAACAACAGTGCGCGACCCGCCACACCGGTCCAGCGCACCACGGCCACCACTTTGCGGATGTAGCGTGCGTCGCTGGTCCCAAGGCTGGCCAGCTGGCGGGCACGCAGCGCATCCAGTTCGTCGCCAAAAGCCTGCAGCTCGCTTGGCGACAGGACGCGGTTATGCACGGAAGACATCGGTTACAGCTCCAGGATCAGGTCGGTACTGGCGCTGTTGACGCACAGTTTCAGTGGGACGGAAGGTTCAGTGGCATGGACGCCGGTCAAGGTGCTGCGGGTGGCCCCTGCCAACTTGCCGCAGACACAGGTGTTGCAGATACCCATGCGGCAGGCGCTGGCGGGCCTGACGCCCTCGGCCTCCAGTGCTTCCAGCAGCGGAACACCGCGCGGCAGGGTCAGCGTGCGTCCGCTGCTGCGCAACTCCACCTGCACGTTGCCGGTTTCCAGTCCGGCCAGCACCGGGAGGCTGAAGGCCTCGCTCTGGATCGAGGCCACCTGCCCCTGCAGCCGCGCCTGCACGGCGGCGACAAATCCGGCCGGACCACAAGCCAGCACGCGGGCGCTGGACAGCGCGCCGATATCGCCGAATGACCAGTCCTGCACGCGATCGGCAGGTGCATGCGGGTCACGAGTCAATGCCAGCCGCAGGTTGAAAGACGGATGCCTGGCTGCCAATGCCTGCAATTCCTCGACAAAGCACAGTTCTTCCCGTCGCCGCGCCCAATAGACCAGATCGACCGCCGCCGGCATTCCGGCAATATCCAATTGTCGCAACAGGGCTCGCATCGGCGTGATGCCGCTGCCGGCAGCCAACAGCAGCAAGCGCTGATCGACAGAATCCGGAAGGGTCATGTCACCGAAGGCCTGCCCGAGCGGAAAAACCTCACCCACGGCTGCATTCAGCCCCAGATGCTGGCTGACCTTGCCACCGGGGATCATCTTCACCGTGACGGCCAGATGGCCGTTGGCCAGCGACGTGGGACTGTAGCTGCGGCTGAGCAGACGCCCGTCCACCTCCACGCCCAGAGTGATGTGCTGGCCGGCCTGCAGTCCGCCGAAATGGCGGTTGGGCTGCAGCTCCAGCGTCACCGCATCGCTACTGGCCGCAGTACGCGCGACCAGTCGTGCCAGCGGCCGCCGCAGGGTCCACAGCGGGTTCAGCCGGGTGAGCCAGAAATCGAAGAAACCTTCGTTCAACCAGGGGAGTGATGGCGGTGCCGTGTTGCGGTAGACAGCATTCATGGACGAACTATACGAGTGAGCGCACAGCTGTGTATACACCTGTATATAGGCAAGACCAGCTATGATTCAGCGACCCGGCCAAAACGAGCACGATGACTTCCCACGATCTGCCCCTGCCGACCGCTGATGATTCGCACAGCCCGCGCAAAGCTTCCATCTCGCGCGATGACCTGCTGGCTGCGGCGCTGTCGCTGATCGGACCCCATCGCAGCGTTTCCACCCTGAGCCTGCGCGAGGTTGCGCGCGAAGCCGGCATCGCCCCCAATTCGTTCTATCGGCAATTCCGCGATATGGACGAACTGACGGTGGCGCTGATCGACCTGGCTGGGCGCTCGCTGCGCACGATCATCGGCCAAGCCCGCCTGCGCGCGGCCGACAGCAACCGTGGTGTGATCCGGCTGTCGGTGGAAACCTTCATGGAGCAGCTGCGCGCCGATGACCGGCTGATGCACGTGCTGTTGCGTGAGGGAACGGCCGGTTCGGATGCGTTCAAGCAGGCGGTGGACCGCGAGCTGAACTACTTCGAGGATGAGCTGAAGGTGGACCTGGTACGGCTGGCCGCACTGGATGGTTCCAGCCTGCATGAGCCGGCCTTGGCCGCCAAGGCCATCACCCGCCTGATCTTCGCAATGGGTGGCACCGCCATGGACCTGCCTGCGGAAAAAGACCCGGAGCTGGTCGAGCAGATGAGCCAGATGATCCGCATGATCATCACCGGCGCACGCGCACTGGCGCGCCACCCGCCCAAGAGCTGACCCCTCCCCCGTTGCCCGCCGGACAGTTCCCCCGCCGCCCCAGAGGCAACGCCGCGATCCCGCACCTCAGCGTTGCAGGCACTGCCGGTAGCGCGCATTGACGCGGGTGGCGAACCACTCGGTGGTCAACTCGCGGGTGATCTTGGGGCTATCCAGGCGAATGCCGGGAATCAGCGCCCGTGGCAGTGACTTGCCGGCGCGGGCCTCGGCCAACGCGAACACCTTGGCGTGCAGTGCGCTGTCGCTGAACTGCAACTGGTCGCCCTGCTCCAGCGCCCGGCGGATCGCGCGCTCATCCATTCCCAGCTCCGGCATCAGGCGGCGCACCGCGCGCTCGGTCTGGCCGGGCTGGTCCAGTGGCGCACCGGGATTGAGCAGGTCGCCATCCAGCGCCAAGGTGCTGACGCTGGCGATCCCCACCGCATTCTGGAACGCGGCATTGCGACTGGCGTACCAGCCGGCGTTGTAGTCGGCAAAGCGATGCACTTTTTGCGTGTACGGCGTCTGATAGCCAAGCAGATGCTGGATGCCGAAATACAGCCCACCGCGCCGGCTGAACACCTCGTTGCGGATACTGTCGGACACCGGCCATGGATAGCCGCGCGCATGGCTTTCGGCGAACGGGATGCCCACCTGCATCGCGCCACCGGTCTGCACCGGGTTCTTGCCCGCGAACAGGCGTGAACCCAGCGGCACCCGGCCGATGATGTCCTCGTACAGCACGCTCAGCTCGCGCTCGGTACGCACCCGCGCCAGATGCTCGGCATAGCTGCGGCCATCGGCCGCCTTCACCTTCAAACCGGCATCGACCAGCAGCTTTGGAATATGCAGCGCTGCCGCGCGCCGGTCGATCTCGCGCCGTGCGATCTGCGGCAGGTTGGCTACCGCCGGATCGGCCTGATAGCCGGATTCCTGCTCGATCACCGCCAGCACCGCGCAGATGTTCTCGGGGTTGGGGGTGATCACCTGCGCAGCGAACGCGGCCTGGATATCGCTCGCCCACCCGCGCCGATCCACGACGTTTGCCGGAATGCGACGCGCGATATCTACCCGCACATCCACCGCTGCCGGTTCCGGCGGTTGACGCGGCACGCTGCTGCAGGCGGACAGCAGCGCCAGCCCGATCAATACCAACGTGCCACGGACGATACGCGGACGGGGTGTTTCCAGTTCGATCATGGACAGCAAGACATCCGGACTGCAATGGCGCACAGCGTATACCAGCATCAGGCACTGCACCGCCAAGCGCAGCGCGGTGGTGCAGACCTTCGGCCCCCTCGGCCGCACGGCCGATCCCGATGGCATGGTTGAACACCTGCTGCGGAAGATGGCAAGGGTGTCTGCGTGCTCTGGGCCGGCAGCTACGCGCGGATTGCAGGCACAAAAAACGCCGGCTTGCGCCGGCGTTTTTCTTTACCGGAAGCCTATCACTCAGGCTTCCGGGGTTGCCTCCGGCGTCGGGCCTTCAGCTGCCGTACCTTCAACCGGCGCAGCGTCAACCACCGCGGTATCGACGGCCTCGTCATCAAGGCTGTCATCACCGGCTTCCAGCGAGGCATCCAGGCGTTCGACGGCCTGCAGCTTCTCGCCCTTGGACAGGCGGATCAGGGTCACGCCCTGGGTGTTGCGGCCGACGCGCGAGATTTCCGAACCGCGGGTGCGCACCAGCGTGCCACCATCGGAAATCAGCAGAACCTCGTCGCTGTTGCCCACCAGCACCGCACTGACCAGCTTGCCGTTGCGCTCGCTGGTCTGGATGCCGATCACACCCTGGGTACCACGACCCTTGCGCGGATAATCGGCCAGCGGGGTGCGCTTGCCGTAGCCGTTCTCGGTGGCGGTAAGGATGTACTGCGCGCCAGTGTCGTCGGCACCGGTGTCGGCGTTCTCACCGTCTCCGATGGACACGCCCTCACCTGCCTGCTCCTCGACGCTGTTGTCGTCCTCGCTCTCGTCCTCGGCGCCACCAGCGCTTTCGGCCACGATCAGACTGACGACTTCCTCACCACTGGGCATCTTGATACCGCGCACACCGGTGGCGGTACGCCCCATCGAGCGGACCTTGTCCTCAGCAAAACGCACGGTCTTGCCGTTGGAGGCGAACAGCAGGATGTCGCGCTCGCCATCGGTCAGGCCGACACCGACCAGCGCATCCCCCTCATCGAGATTGATGGCGATCTTGCCGCGTGCCAGACGGAACGCGAACTCGCTCAGCGGGGTCTTCTTGACCGTGC
This sequence comes from Stenotrophomonas sp. JC08, assembly GCF_052180205.1. Taxonomy (NCBI): domain Bacteria; kingdom Pseudomonadati; phylum Pseudomonadota; class Gammaproteobacteria; order Lysobacterales; family Lysobacteraceae; genus Stenotrophomonas; species Stenotrophomonas sp. JC08. The sequence goes on from NZ_CP197473.1 coordinate 1,702,223, forward strand.
CGTGGCGGGTGGCGAAGAACACGTACTGGTTCTCGTCGTACTCGCGCACCGGCAGCACCGCCTGTACACGCTCGCCGTTTTCCAGCGCGATCCAGTTGATGATCGGACGGCCGCGCGCATTGGAGCCGGCCTCCGGCAGCTGATACACCGGCAGCCAGAACACCTTGCCGCTGCTGGTGAAGGTCAGCAGCGTGTCATGGGTGTTGACCAGCCAGAGCTGCTCGATCGAGTCCTCGTCCTTGGTCGCCGCCGCACTGCGGCCACGACCACCACGCTTCTGCGCGCGGTAGGCCGACACCGGCTGGCGCTTGACATAGCCGGCACGCGACAGCGTCACCACCACATCTTCCGGCGCGATCAGGTCGAGGATGTCGAGATCTTCCTCGCTGTGACGGATCTCGGTGCGACGCGCGTCGCCATACTCGGCCCGCACGCTTTCCAGCTCTTCGCGGATGACCTGCAGCAGCACATCCGGGTTTTCCAGAATGCGGATCAGACCGGCGATGGTTTCCAGCAGCAGCTTGTACTCTTCAGTCAGCTTGTCCTGCTCCAGCCCGGTCAGGCGGTGCAGGCGCATCTCCAGGATCTGCGTGGCCTGCACGTCGGACAGCTGGTAGTTGCCGTTGACCAGACCCAGCCCCTTGGGCAGGTCTTCCGGACGCGAGGCTTCGGCGCCGGCGGCGCCCAGCAGCGCGCCCACCAGGCCCGGTGCCCACACCTTGGAGAGCATGCGCTCCTTGGCTTCGCCCGGATTGGCCGACGTCTTGATCAGCTCGATCATCTCGTCGATGTTGGCCAGCGCGACGGTCAGACCTTCCAGCACGTGCGCGCGTGCACGCGCCTTGCGCAGTTCGAAGATGGTACGACGGGTAACGACCTCGCGACGGTGGCGGACGAATGCCTCCAGCATCTGCTTGAGGTTCATCAACTTCGGGCGGCCATCGACCAGCGCCACCATGTTGATGCCGAACACCGACTCCATCTGGGTCTGCTGGTAGAGGTTGTTCAGGACAACTTCCGCCGACTCGCCGCGCTTGATCTCGATGTAGATGCGCATGCCGTCCTTGTCGGACTCGTCGCGCAGCTCGCTGATACCTTCGAGCTTCTTTTCCTTGACCAGCTCGGCGATCTTCTCGATCAGCCGCGCCTTGTTCACCTGGTACGGGATCTCGGTGACGATGATCGATTCGCGGCCGTTGTCGGCCACTTCGATATCCGCCTTGGCACGGATGCGCACGCGGCCACGGCCGGTGCGGTAACCGGCGATGATGCCAGCGGTGCCGTTGATGATGCCGGCGGTCGGGAAATCCGGACCCGGGATGTACTCCATCAAACCGTCGACATCGATGTCCGGATTGTCGATCAGCGCGATGCAGGCGTTGATCGACTCGGTCAGGTTGTGCGGCGGAATATTGGTCGCCATGCCCACGGCGATACCGGCCGAGCCGTTGACCAGCAGGTTCGGGAACCGGGTCGGCATGACCGTCGGCTCCAGTTCCTTCTCGTCATAGTTCGGCTGGAAATCGACGGTTTCCTTTTCGATATCGGCAATCAGCTCGTGCGTCAGGCGCGACATCCGGGCTTCGGTGTAGCGCATCGCCGCGGCGGAGTCGCCATCGACCGAGCCGAAGTTGCCCTGTCCGTCGACCAGCATGTAACGCAGCGAGAACGGCTGCGCCATGCGCACCAGCGTGTCATACACCGACTGGTCGCCATGCGGGTGGTACTTACCGATGACGTCACCGACGATACGCGCCGACTTGTAATAAGGCTTGTTGCTGTGCGCGCCCAGCTCGTTCATTGCGAACAGGACGCGGCGATGGACAGGCTTCAGGCCATCGCGGGCATCGGGGAGTGCGCGCCCCACAATCACGCTCATGGCGTAATCGAGGTAGCTCTTGCGCATCTCGTCTTCCAGGTTGACCTGGATGATTTCCTTGGCGTTTTCTGCCATTCGGGTTCCGTTTTCTGGTGGCGATCCCGTCCGGCGATGGGCCTGTGGCAGGCAACCATGCCGACATCTCGAATCAACCTTCGGATTCTATCACAAAGCGTGATTTTCCGCTGCCAGACGCAACACTTTTAACCGAGCAAATCAGGAACTTAGGTGCCGATGCCGGCAACTTGGGAGCATGCCACCACCCGGCCGGCAAACGTATGCCGGATGCAGGGCTGCCGCGCCCTGCCCCTTTCTCTGCGCAACGTCCCCAGACAGGTCGCCGGCGATACCGCTCAGGCGCCGAAAGCCGCCCGCATCGCAGCGGTATCCGGCTTCAGGATCACGCCGCGCTCGGTGACGATGGCGTCGATCAGCTCGCCCGGGGTGACATCGAACACCGGGTTCCACGCGGCGATGCCTTCGGCCACGGTGCGCACGCCACCGACGCCGAACAGCTCACCCGGATCACGCTGCTCGATCTCGATCGCATCACCGTGTGCAGTATCCATGTCCACTGTCGACGAAGGCGCCACCACCATGAACCTGACCCCGTGGTGGCGGGCGGCAATGGCCAGCTGGTAGGTGCCGATCTTGTTGGCGGTGTCGCCATTGGCGCAGATGCGGTCGGCACCGACGATCACCCACTGCACCGCACCGGTCTTCATCAGGTGTGCGGCGGCCGAATCGGCAATGAGCGTCGCATCGATACCATCCTGCTGCAGCTCCCATACGGTCAATCGCGCGCCCTGCAGCCATGGCCGGGTCTCACCGGCGAACACGCGTGCGATGCGCTGCTGCGCTACACCGGCGCGGATCACGCCCAACGCGGTGCCGAAACCTGCCGTGGCCAGCGAACCGGTATTGCAATGGGTCAGCACACCGCTGCCCGGGGCGATCAGGCCAGCTCCCAACGCACCCATGTGGCGGTTGGCGGCCAGGTCCTCATCGGCGATGGCCTGCGCTTCGCGTGCCAGCACCAGCTTCCAGTCACTGCCTGCGCAGCCAAGCACGCCCCGCATGCGCGCCAGTGCCCAGGCCAGATTCACCGCCGTCGGGCGCGACGCGTTCAGACGTTCCAGCGCCGGCTCAAGCAGTTGCAACGCCTGCGAACCATCGGCCGCCTGCACCTCGCGCGAAGCCAGCACCACGCCCCATGCCGCGGCAATACCGATCGCCGGCGCACCGCGCACCGTCAACGCATGGATCGCTTCGGCAACGGCGTCGCTGTCATGGCACTGCATATGCTCGACCACGAATGGCAGCTTGCGCTGATCCAGCAATTCAAGCGCCTCCCCGGTCCAGCGGATGGGGCGGATATGGTCGTAACGGGCGTAGTCGATGGTCGTGGAATCGTTCATCGCGCCATTGTAGTCATCGCTAACAGCAGCGTGTTCAGTCGACCGAGAATTGAGCGCGACAACCATCATCCACCCAGACACCGGTGCGATCCCATCCCCAGCTGGTTCCCTCCTCGCAGGGCGCGGACGACAGCTGTTTCACCAACGTCACCCGGCGCTCGACGGTGACCCCGCATTCACGCCGCAGACGCTCTTTCGACTCGCAGGTGACCTGGCGCGGCGCATCCACGAAACCGGAACCATCTTCTGCGGCGACCTCGAACTGGCCCTTGCAGCCACGGCTCACCCAGACCTCGTTGCGGCCATAGCCCCAGGTGCGCCCCTCCTTGCACGGCAGTGCCGACTGCTGGCGCAACAGGCGCACCGCGGCGCCACGCAGCAACACCGGACAGCGCTCGGTACGACCGCGGGATTCACAGCGCACGACACGGCGCGTCACCTTGCGTGAAACGGGCGGATGCAGAAGCGCAAAATCCGCGCGGCAACCGCGGTCGACCCAGATGCCATCGTCATCGGTACCCCAACCCTCCTCACGGATACAGGCGTGGTCGGACAACTGCCGCACCAGTTGCACTCCGCGGGCGACATCCATCGGGCAGTGCACCCGGCGCGACTCCTCCGATTCGCAACGCACCACCGCACTGGGCTCGGCCGCCGGCGCGTTCACCTGAGCCACCGCCAGAACCGGCACTCCCCACAGAAACAGCGCACAAACCTTTTTCATCCGATGCATCACTCCCGACATCCGATGGAACCCGCTGTCACACACTGCACGTACAGGCGTGATCGAAGCATCATCATCGGCATCCGGCGTGCTGCAATCCATGACCGGATGTGTCGCTTCGCTCAGGCATGCGCGAAATCGAACGCCAGCACATCGGCAATACGAGCCGTGCCCTCCAGTGCCATCAGCAGGCGATCCACCCCGACGGCCACACCGGCACAGGCCGGCATCGTCGGCAAGGCGGCAAGAAAATGTTCATCAAAGGGCGGCAAGGCCGCGCCGCGCGCCAGACGCACGGCCAGGTCACGCTCAAAGCGCTGACGCTGTTCAATCGCGTCGCCCAGCTCGTGATAGCCGTTGGCCAGCTCCACCGGCCCCAGATACAGCTCGTAGCGCTCGGCCACTGGCGGCTCGCCCGGGCGGATGATCGCCAGTGCCGCCTGCGTGGCCGGCCAGTCATGGATCACGGTGATGCAATCAACCGGAAACAGCGGCTGGATGCGATGGCTCATCAGCAGGTCCAGCCAGTCGTCACGGTTCAGCCCAGCCGGATCGATGGCAACCTCGCCCAGCCCGGCGCGCAACTGCGTCTCGTCGGCCAGGAACGGGTCCAGCCCCAGCGTCTGCAGGAACAGCTCGCGATAGGTGAGGATGCGCACCGTGGCCTGACGCCCCCGCTGCGCCAACGCGGCCTGTACCAACTCGATGGTTTCATCGATCAGGCGATGGTGATTCCAGCCGACCCGATACCACTCGAGCATGGTGAATTCCGGGTTGTGGCGCCCACCGGCTTCACCATTGCGGAACACCCTGCCCAGCTCATAGCAGTCACCGATACCGGCGGCGAGCAGCCGCTTGAGCGGATACTCCGGCGATGTGCGCAGCCAGCGCAGCGGCGAGCCGGCATCGACATGGCCACTGAAGCGGGTCTGGAAGCCGTCGATATTCGGCTCGGTATTGCCGGCCGCGGACATGATCGGCGTTTCCACTTCCAGCACGTCGCGCCGGGCGAAGAAGTCGCGGACCAATGCGTTCAGGGCGGCACGCTTGCGCAGCATCGTGATCATGGGTGCAGACCCGGCGCGCTGTCGCCCAGGGAAAGCGTCAGGATGTCGCGCGCATCGTCGCGGTAGCCCGCCGACAGATACAGCTTCTTGGCCCGCGCATTGTGGTGGTTCACCTCCAGGCGGATCACCGCGGCGCCCTGCGCAGCAGCCCAGTCACGCGCGAGATCCAGCGCCCTGCGGCCCCAGCCCCGGCCGCGCGCCGCCGGTGTGAGGTACAGCTCGTCCAGCAGCACGAAGCGCCCGCCCTGCTCCACGCTGAAACACCAGCCCAGGGTGATGTAACCGGCCTCGGCAACGTCATCACTGGACAGCAGCAACACCGCGCCATGACGGGCGTTTTCAAGCAGCGAGCGCAAGCCCGGTTCGACCAGCCCCGGCTGGTACAGGATTTCATCCTCGACATAGAAATCGCGGACCATCCTGATGATGCGGGGGAAGTCGTCGGATGCAGCGATACGCGCCTTCAATGGATTGCTCATGCGTTTTCCCCGTTGTCAGCCAGGAAGGCGAGCAGGCGTGCCTCGTCCCACACTTCCACGCCCAGTTCGTTGGCCTTGTCCAGCTTGGAGCCGGCCTCGGTGCCAGCCACGACAAAACTGGTTTTCTTCGAGACGCTGCCGGCGACTTTGGCCCCCAGCGCTTCCAGCCGGGCCTTGGCGTCATCGCGGCTCATCTGCGCCAGAGTGCCGGTCAGCACCACGGTCTTGCCTTCGAGCACGCCATCACTGTGCTGGCCTGCTTCCGGTGTACGTGCCAGCAGTTCGTCCAGCGCCTTGCCGGCCGCCGACAGCAACGCCGCGTTCGCATCCACGTCCAGCCACGCCACCAGCGCATTGGCGGTTTCCGCCGGCAGGCCGGCAGTGACGAAGTTGTGCGCACTTTCGTCGCGGATGGTCTCGACCGAGGCAAACGCCTGCGCCAGTTGCCTGGCCCGCACCGGCGTGACCTTGGGAATTTCCAGATCCGACAGCAGGTTGGCCAGCGTCAACTCCGCCCGCAACTTTGCACTCGGGGCATGCGCGTCGGTGATCTGCACACCGCGCGCGAGCAGGTCGTCAATCGCCTGCTGGTTGCCCGGCTGCGCCATGAAATGGCCGATCGAGCGCGCCACTTCACCACCGATATCCGGCACCCGCTTGAACATCGGCCACGGCAGATGGCGAATCAGCTCCAGGTCACCGAACCACAGCGAGAGCGCCTTGGCGGTGCTCTCGCCGACATGCTGGATGCCCAGCGCGAACAGCAGCCGCTCCAGCGTGGTACGACGACTGGCCTGCAGGGCAGCGATCAGGTTGTCGGCCCAACGGGTGGCGATCTTTTTCGTATTCCACTGGAAACGGGCCGGCAGCGACAGTACCTGAGCACGCCAACCGCTATCACCCGCATCCAGCCGGAGAATGTAATTGAGCGTGTCACCGCTGCCTTCGGGCTGCAGATGCTGGCCCAGTTGTGCGGCCAGCGCCTGCGGTGAATCGGTATCCAGCGCCAGCTTCAGCAACAGCAGCTGGTCACGGTCCAGTGCATACAGGTCGGCCACACCGCGCACGATGCCGGCATCGACCAGTGTCTCGATGTACTTGTCGCCCAGGCCATCGATATCCATCGCCTTGCGCGATGCGAAATGGACGATGGCCTCCTTGCGTTGCGCCGGGCAGCTCAGCTCGCCCGAACAGCGCCATACCGCCTCGCCCTCCTCGCGCACGATCTCCGCGCCGCAGACCGGACAGGCGGCAGGCATCTTCCACGGCGTCGTGCCATCAGGTCGACGATCGGGAATGACGCTGACCACTTCCGGAATCACATCCCCGGCGCGACGCACGATCACCGCATCGCCCACGCGCACGTCCAGCCGCGCGATCTGGTCGGCGTTGTGCAGCGTGGCATTGGTCACCACCACGCCGGCGACATGCACCGGTTTCAGTCGTGCAACGGGCGTGGCGGCACCGGTACGGCCGATCTGGATCTCGATCGCCTCGACCGTGGTGGTCTGCTCCTGCGCAGGGAATTTGTGGGCGATGGCCCAGCGCGGCGCACGCGCGACGAAGCCCATCGCCTGCTGGCCCTCGCGGTCGTCGAGTTTGTAGACCACGCCATCGATGTCGAAAGCCAGACCATCGCGACGTTCACCGATATCGCGGTAGTAGCCGAGCAGACCATCGACGCCTGCAACCACCTGGCACAGCTCGCTGACCGGGAATCCCCAGTGCGCCAGCTGCGCCAGCGTGGCCGAGTGCGTGGCCGGCAACTGGCCGCCCTGCACCTCGCCCAGACCATAGGCATAGAAACTCAACGGACGCTGCGCGCTGACCTTCGAATCGAGCTGGCGCAGCGAGCCGGCCGCGCCATTACGCGGGTTGGCCAGCACCTTGCCGCCATGCAGACGTGCCTGCTCGTTGTAGCGCTCGAAATCGGCACGCGGCATGTATACCTCGCCGCGCACCTCCAGCACCTGCGGCCAGCCCTCGCCGTCCAGCTGCTGCGGGATCACCTTGATCTGCCGCAGATTGGCGGTCACATCCTCGCCGGTGGCGCCATCGCCACGGGTGGCGCCCTGCACGAATACGCCATTCTCGTAGCGCAGGCTGATCGCCAGGCCGTCGAATTTCGGCTCGACCGCGAAAACCGGATCGTGCCGACCCAACACTTCCTCAATTCGGCGCACAAAATCGCGCACTTCCTTGTCGGGATCCTCGCCGGGTTTCGGCACCGGATTGGTGAAGGCGTTGCCCAGTGACAGCATCGGCACCGCATGCACCACCTCGGCAAAGCGCGAGGACGGCTTGCCGCCAATCTGGTGACTGGGCGACTGTTCGTCATCCAGCTCCGGATGCGCCGCTTCCAGCGCTTCCAGCTCGCGCATCAGCCGGTCGTAATCGGCATCAGGGATGAGCTGTTCGTCGTTCTCGTGATAGGCGTGCGATGCCAGGCGGAGCTGCTCGCGCAGCGCGGCAATGCGCTGCCGGGCGGAGGTATCTGTGGTCATGCGCCGATTTTAGCGCCTTCGCGGCGCCAAGCCGTGGTTGACCTGGCCCCCGCCAGCAAGGGTAAAGCCGCAGGTGTTCGTCCAAAAACAAAGCCCCGCGAACGGGGCTTTGCAGATCTCGTCGATGCGACCTTTACCAGCGCGGTGCCTTGGTCAGTGGCGGCGCCTGATGCTGGCGGTCGTAGGCGCGCAATTCGTCGCGGATATGCGCGATGCGCTGGCGGCCGAGTGCGTTGCGGCTGTCATCCAGCACCACACCGTCCAGCAGCTCGGCCATGCGCTGCACCGTGGGCAGCATCTTCTCCCAGCCATCGAGCGCGGTCATCGGCGCCGGCAGGGTCAGGAAGAAGGCGATCGCCGGCGTCTCCATCTCACGGATGTTGGTCATGTCGAAGCTGCCGGGCTTCATGATGCTGGCCATGCTGAACACCGGACCGCGCTCGGGATGGGCATCGAGCAGCCGGTGGAAGACATTCATGTAACCGAACACCAGTCCGGTTTTCTCGGCGGCGACCACGATGTCCTCGCCACGCAGCACCTCGCCGGCGCGCGCGGCGACATACAGCGAGACGATCTTGTCGAAATCCTGGCTGGGGCGCTTGCCCAGATCACTGCCTGATGGAGAAGGCTCCGCGTCTGGCAGGCCCAGCTCGGGCTGGGAAACAGCAGTATCAGACTCGGTTTCAGCAGCGGCCGTATCGGTTCCTGGCTCTCCCAGTACCGGTTCACGGCGCGGGCGCTCGGCCTCCGGCGGTTCCCTGCGCTTGCCCTGTGGCGTCTTTGCCGGACGCCCGAACAGGAAGATCGCTGCAACCAGCAGCAGGCCGGCAACCAGGATGCCGATGCGCAGAAGTGCCATGTCGGACATTCGATGCGTTCTCCGGGGAGTTGTTCAGTCAGGTAAAGAATGGCACGTCAGGCCGCACCGGCCAAACGTGCGGCCTCTTCCAGATCCACACTGACCAGGCGGCTGACGCCCGGCTCGCGCATGGTCACGCCGGAAAGCTGGTGCGCCGCTTCCATCGTCGCCTTGTTGTGGCTGACGAACAGGAACTGCACCTTCTCGCTCATTTCCCTGACCATGCTGGCCAGGCGGCCGACGTTGGCTTCGTCCAGCGGTGCATCGACCTCGTCGAGCAGGCAGAACGGTGCCGGGTTGAGCTGGAAGATCGCAAACACCAGCGCCACCGCGGTCATCGCCTTCTCGCCACCGGACAGCAGCGAGATGCTGGACACGCGCTTGCCCGGCGGCCGCGCCATGATGGTCACGCCGGTGTCGAGCAGGTCTTCACCAGTCAGCTCCAGATAGGCATGGCCGCCACCGAACAGGCGCGGATACAGCGCCTGCACGCCCGAATTGACGCGGTCGAAGGTGTCCTTGAAGCGGCCACGGGTTTCACGGTCGATCTTGCGGATCGCATCTTCCAGCGTTTCCAGCGCGGTGGTCAGGTCCACGTTCTGCGCATCCAGGTATTCCGAACGCTGCGAGGCTTCACCGTATTCCTGGATCGCGGCCAGGTTGACTGGTTCCAGCCGCCGCATGCGCGCATCGATCTGGTGCACCGTCTGTTCCCATTCGGAGAGCTTGGCCCCATCCGGCAAGGTGTTGATCACGTCCTGCAGTACGAAGCCGGCCTTCTCCACGGCAGCGGCCAACTGGTCGGCATTGAGCACCAGCGCCTGTTGGTCCAGCTTGCGCTGGGAGATCCGCTCGCGCTGCGCCAACGCCTGCTCATCGCGCTGGTGGCGGGTCTGCTCCAGCCCCCGCAGCTCGGCATCGATGCCTTCCAGCTGCGCGCGCGCCTCGGTCAGCACACGGTCCACATGCACCCGCTGTTCAAGGGCAGCCTGATGCTCGGCCTGCAATGCCAGAACCGGTGAATCGCCCTCATCCAGCTGCAAGTGCAGTTCACCCAGACGCGAGTCCAGTTGGCCGCGCTGATTGGACATGCGTTCCAGTGCATGACTCAGCGAGGTTACCTGTGCCCGCTGCGATTCCAGCGTCAAGGCCAGCGCATGCATGGCCTCGCGCACGCTCCGTGCGGCATCGCGTGACAGGTCGCGCGCCTCGGTCAGCTGCCGGCGTTCGCTCTCCAGTGCATGGCGGCCACTTTCAAGATCGCCCATGCTTACAACGGCATCCTCCAGCCGTACCCGCGCCTCGCTGGCCTGATCGCGGCTGCTGTCGAGGGTTTCCAGCAATTGCGACAGTTCCCCCTCGATGCGCCCGATGCGGGTGCGCGCCGACTCCAACCGGCCCTGCTGGCTCTGCAGCCGGCCGGCCAGCTCGGAAACACTGCGGTGGGTTTGGTGCAGCGTCCGCTGCGCTTCTTCACGCTGCTGTTCTGCCGTCAAGGCCTGCTCGCGGAAACCGGACAACAGCTGCTCAAGCGCCGCCTCGCGCTCCTGCAGGACTTCAATCTGCTCACGCAGGGCGACGATCTCGCGCTCGCGCATCAGCGCGCCCTGTTTGGCCGCACCCGAACGGGAAACCCGCACCCAGCCCTCGCCCAGCCGCTCCCCACCGCGGGTGATGATCGAATCCCCGTCAGCCAGCTCGCGCTGCAGGCGGTTGGCGTGAGCCAGATCATCGGCACCATGCAGCCGCGCCAGCAAGCGGCGGATCGCCAGTGGTCCTCTGACTTTTGCAGCAAGCGAGGTCGGCGCGAAGTCGGCCGTGCCATCAACCCCGGAAACCAGCGCGATGCGGCCTTCACCCAGTTCACCCAGCGCATCGACCAGCGCTTCGGGGGCATCCACCAGCACGCCTTCGATGAGCTGGCCCAGCGCGCTTTCCACGGCATTCTCCCAGCCGCTTTCCACGGTGATGCGCTCGCCGACGCGAGCCGCCGAATCGAGCCCGCGTGCCTTCAACCAGGCCACCGCCGCCCCCTGCTCCTGGCCCAGCGCGGCCTGCTGCAGGGTTTCCAACGAGGACAGTCGACCACGCGCGCCCTGCGCCTGCTTGCGTACCTCGGCCAACTCGGCCTGGCTGTCGCGCTGCTGCTCCTGCAGGACGGCAACGGTTTCCCGGCGCACCTCCACCTGCTCGTTCAATCCGTCCAGCGCGGCCTTCTGCGTTTCATGTTCCAGCTCGAGCTGCTCGAAGGCTTCGCTCAGGGATTCCAGGTCCAACCCGGCACGTTCGGCAAGCAGCGCCTCACGGCGGCGCTCGGCCTCCAGGATCTGCCGGTCCAGGTAATCCACACGGGTGCGTTCGACCTCGCCCGAACGGGTCGCCTCGGACGTGCTGCGATTGTGGGTTTCCCAGCGCTGCTGCCAGTCGGCAAGCTTGGCCTCGGCTTCGCGCAGCGCCTCCTGACGGAACTCGTTGTCCTCCTGCAGCTGCTCCAGTTGCGGCTCGGCGTTGTCGAGCGCCTCACGCAGCACCATCAGCCTGGCTTCGTCGCCACTGATGTGCTGCCCTAGTTCGGCCAATGCCTGCTGCGTCTCGTCACGCGCCTTGTGCAACCGCTGCGACATCTCCCGCTGGTGCTGGATCTGCTGCTCCAGCCGTGCCAGCGTGCTGCCCACCTGGTAGACCGCCGCCTGCGCTTCAGCCAACGCATCCGCCGCCTCTTCGCGGCGCAGTCGTCCGGTCTCGATCCGTGCCTCGGCTTCGCGCTGCTCGGCGATCAGCTGCTGCAGCCGGGTCTCCTCACGTGACAATGCCTCGCGCAGCCCACCCAGGCGGCCGTCCAGCCCCCGGTATTCCAGCGCCTTCCACTCGGCATCCTTGACCCGACGCTCTTCCTGCAACGCCTGATACTGTTCGGCCTGCCGGGCCTGGCGTTTCAGGTGTTCCAGCTGTTTGCCGATCTCCTCGCGCAGGTCGCTGAGGCGCTCAAGGTTCTCGCGTGTATGGCGGATGCGGGTTTCGGTTTCCTTGCGGCGCTCCTTGTACTTGGAGATGCCGGCCGCCTCCTCGAGAAACACGCGCAGGTCTTCCGGGCGCGCCTCGATGATCTTGCTGATCATGCCCTGCTCGATGATCGAGTAGCTGCGCGGCCCCAGCCCGGTGCCCAGGAACAGGTCGGTGATATCACGGCGGCGGCAGCGCGTGCCATTGAGGTAGTAGTTGCTGCTGCCATCGCGGCTGACCGTGCGTTTGACCGAGATCTCGTTGAACGAGGCGTACTCCCCGGAAATCGTATGGTCGCTGTTGTCGAAGATCAGCTCGACCGTGGCCTGCGATACGGGTTTGCGTCCGGCCGACCCGGAAAAGATTACGTCGGTCAGCGAGTCGCCACGCAGGCGGCTGGCCGAACTTTCGCCCATCACCCAGCGCACCGCGTCGATGATGTTGGACTTGCCGCAGCCGTTGGGCCCCACCACGCCGGTCATGTTGGTCGGCAGATGCAGGGTTGTCGGATCGACAAACGACTTGAAACCGGAAAGCTTGATCGTGGATAGACGCATGGAGTCAGTCTGTTTCCTGGCGCCGGAAGCCGCAGGCCAACGCCGCGGGGAAGATTCCGGAAGGTATCTTTTCCGCCCTCAAGTCGTTGATATATCGGAAATTCAACGCCACGAGTACGGCACTGGGGACTGAGTATAACGACACCGCATAGCGCTGGTGCCGGCCCCGCCTGAAAAAGAAACGGGCGCCTTTCGGCGCCCGGTTCCCTTACATATATGCAGCGCGGATCAGGCGTCGGCTTCGACGATGACCTTGACGGTGGCTTCCACGTCGGCGTGCAGCTTGACTACCACGTCGTACTCGCCCACCGAGCGGAATGCACCTTCGCCCAGGATCACTTCGCTCTTGCTCAGCTCCAGGCCGGCAGCGGTGAACGCTTCGGCGATGTCGCGCGGGCCAACCGAACCATACAGCTTGCCTTCGGCCGAAGCGTGCGCACCGATGGTGACGCTGGCGCCTTCGAACTTGGCAGCGCGGCCTTCGGCGCCGTCATGGGCGGCCTTGGCCTTGGCTTCGTACTCGGCGCGCTTGGCCTCGAACTCGGCGATGTTGCCCTCGGTGGCCGGCACGGCCTTGCCCTGCGGCACGAGGAAGTTGCGGCCATAACCCGGCTTCACGTCGACCAGATCGCCCAGGCCGCCAAGGTTGACCACTTTCTGCAGAAGAATCAGCTTCATGTTGTTGCTCCGTTATTCGTTAGCGACACCGTCAGGTGCCGCAACGCTTGCTGTCCGAATGGACGGGTGGGAGGCAAGGAGTGAGTGGAGAGGAGCGAGGAGTGAGGGACAACACCTCTCACTCCCCACTTCCGCGGCGCGTGGCCGCCACTCACTTCTGTCCTCAGACGTCGTGGTTGTCCGTGTACGGGATCAGGGCCAGGAAACGGGCGCGCTTGACGGCCGTTGCCAGCTGACGCTGGTACTTGGACTTGGTGCCGGTGACGCGGCTCGGCACGATCTTGCCGTTCTCGGTCAGGTACTGGCGCAGGGTGTTGAGATCCTTGTAGTCGATCTCCTTCACACCTTCAGCCGTGAACTTGCAGAACTTGCGGCGACGGAAGAACTTGGACATGGGTGTGCTCCTTATTCAGCAGAAGCGGCGGCTTCGTCGCCGGCTTCGTCATTGGTGGAAGTGGCACCTTCTTCGTCGTCACGACGACGGCGCTCGCCACGCTCGGGCTTGTCACCCTTCTCGTCCTTGCTCTTCATGATCAGCGACTGCTCGGTGTCGGCCTCGTCACGCTTGATGACCAGGTTGCGCAGCACGGCGTCGTTGAAGCGGAAGCTTTCGGTCAGTTCGTTCAGCACCGACTGGTCGGCTTCGATGTTCATCAGAACATAGTGGGCCTTGACCAGGTTCTGGATCGGGTAAGCCAGCTGGCGGCGGCCCCAGTCTTCCAGACGGTGGATGGTGCCGTTGCCATTTTCGACCAGCGCCTTGTAGCGCTCGATCATGGCCGGGACCTGTTCGCTCTGGTCGGGATGGACCAGGAACACGACTTCGTAATGACGACTCATGTTTTTCTACCTTTCGGATGTGGCCCTTGCGGGCCGGACAGCCCCCCGCCGTGGTATGCGGTGGAGCAAGAACCCTGGGCCGGATGGCGCAGGAAGCCGCGAATTATGGCAGCGCGAGCGCCAATCCGCAAGAAACTGGAAAATGGACGGGGAGTCCGGACGCCCGGGCCGCTGCGGCCGCGTCAGGCCTTGTCCGCGTCGGTGGTGAAACTCTCGCCGCAGCCGCATTCAGCGGCGGCATTGGGATTTTTGAAGGTAAACGTCTCGCTCAGGCCCTGCTTGCCGAAGTCGATCTCCGTGCCATCCACCAGCGCCAAGCTGGCGGCATCGACATAGATATGGACACCATCCTGTTCGAACACAGTGTCATCGTCGCGTCGTTCCCGGGCCAGGTCGGTCATGTGCCCCCATCCCGAACAGCCGGTGCGGGTCACACCGAAACGCAGTCCCAGAGCTCCCGGGGTGGAGGCGACGAAGCGCTGCACGCGGGAATGGGCGACAGGGGTCAGGCGGACAGTCATGATGGGCAACTCCAGCAGAATCACGTATCCATTATAGGTATGGGCGGCGTGACCGGACCGCAAGCGGCGGACAAATGCCTCGCCTGTCTGCGGCAGTCCCGCTAAAATCCCCTATTCACAGGTCGATTCGATCAACAGAGGATTCAAGTCATGACGGTGGTCAGCGTTGCACACGCCCTTGCCGGGAAGTTCCCGGAAGGCGGAGAAGTCACGGTTCGCGGATGGGTGCGTACAGTGCGCGGCTCGGCGGGCCTGGCCTTCGTCAACGTCAGCGACGGCTCGTGCTTTGCACCGATCCAGGTCGTCGCCACCGACGTGCTGGGGAACTTCGAGGAAATCAAGAAGCTGACCCCCGGCTGCTCGGTGATCGCCACCGGCAAACTGGTCCGATCGCAGGGCAAGGGCCAGAGTTTCGAGATCCAGGGTGAGAACGTGGAAATCGTCGGCTGGGTCGAAGACCCGCTGACCTACCCGATCCAGCCCAAGCCGATGTCGCCGGAGTACCTGCGCGAAGTGGCGCACCTGCGCCCGCGCACCAACCTGTTCGGCGCAGTCACCCGCATTCGCGACTGCCTGTCCAAGGCCGTGCACCGTTATTTCCACGAGAACGGCTTCTACTGGATCAGCACGCCGATCATCACCACCTCCGACGCCGAAGGCGCCGGGCAGATGTTCCGCGTCTCCACGCTGGACAGCGCCAACCTGCCGCGCACCGGCAACGGTGAGGTCGATTTCAGCCGCGACTTCTTCGGCAAGGAAACCTTCCTGACCGTGTCCGGCCAGCTCAACGTCGAGGCCTATGCGCTGGCGCTGAGCAAGGTCTACACCTTCGGCCCGACCTTCCGCGCCGAGAACAGCCATACCACCCGCCATCTGGCCGAATTCTGGATGGTGGAGCCGGAAATCGCCTTCGCCGACCTGGCCGAGAACGCGCGCGTAGCCGAAGAGTTCCTCAAGTACCTGTTCCGTGCGGTGCTCGACGAGCGTGCCGACGACATGGCCTTCATCGCCGAGCGCGTGCAGAAGGACGCCATCACCCGCCTGGAAGCCTTCGTCAACGCTCCGTTCGAGCGCATCGAGTACACCGACGCGA
Organism: Stenotrophomonas sp. JC08; assembly: GCF_052180205.1. Classification (NCBI taxonomy): domain Bacteria; kingdom Pseudomonadati; phylum Pseudomonadota; class Gammaproteobacteria; order Lysobacterales; family Lysobacteraceae; genus Stenotrophomonas; species Stenotrophomonas sp. JC08. The sequence goes on from NZ_CP197473.1 coordinate 1,717,845, forward strand.
TCAGCCTGCTGCAAAAGTCCGGCAAGAAGTTCGACTACCCGGTCGAATGGGGCCTGGACCTGCAGACCGAGCATGAGCGCTGGTTGACCGAAGAGCACGTCGGCCGCCCGGTGGTGGTCACCAATTATCCCGAGCACTTCAAGGCGTTCTATATGCGCCTGAACGATGACGGCAAGACCGTCGCGGCGATGGACGTGCTGGCCCCGGGCATCGGCGAGATCATCGGCGGCAGCCAGCGCGAAGAGCGCCTGAACGTGCTGGACGCGCGCATGGCGCAGTTCGGCTTGGATCCGGAGCACTACCAGTGGTATCGCGACTTCCGCCGTTATGGTTCGGTGCCGCACGCCGGCTTCGGTCTGGGTTTCGAGCGGCTGGTGGTCTACGTCTGCGGACTGTCCAACATCCGCGACGCCATTCCCTATCCGCGCGCACCGGGTTCGGCGGAATTCTGACAGCAAGGAACGAGTGATGAGGAACGGAAAACGGGTAAAAGCCGAAACAGTGCGCAAGCAGGCATTGCTCTTTCTGTCCGTTCCTTCCCATTCGTTCCTGGCCCGTCCATGATCCTCTTCCTCGCCCTGTGCTTCATCGGCGTAGCCATCGCCGGCTTCAGTGCGCTGCTGATTTTCTGGCCACTGACGCTGATCCATATCCGCGACCGCCACCCCGCCACTGCCGCGCAGTTCGGCGACTTCGCCTTTCTCGACGGCAAGGCGCTGCACTGGTTGTTGAGCGGCCGTTACCGCACGCTGGACGATCGCGCCCTCAGCGGCCTGGCCACACCCGCCCGCCTTGCCCTGATCGTGATGTGGCTGGCACTGGGCCTGGCATTGCTGCTCTGGCTCTTTTCGCAGGTACTGAAATGAACGACACCCACGCCCCTTCCGACCAATGGTGGCTTGCCCATCTGGGCAACACGCTGATCTGGGCCCGGCTGCGGGTGCGTCCGGCCGGTACCGCCGAAGTATTGGACAGCGACGGCAACACCCTGAGCTACGACAGCGAGGATACCGCCCGCGCGCAGCTGTTCGACGCCGAGTTCGTCGCCTTCGACGGCCTGGATGAGGAAGACGCGCTGCAGCGTGGTTTCTCCCTTCACGAAGTGACCCCGCCGCAGGGCGACGACGAACAGTTGTCGGGCCGCATGGTGCAATCCCTGGGCGGCCGGGCCTGAGCGACGCATGTTCAGTCCCCGCGCATTCGATGAAAAGGATCTGCAGTGGCTGGACCACCTGTTGGAGCGCAACGCCTTTGTCACGCTACTGACCACCGGTGATGATGGCCTGCCTGAAATCAGCCGTATTCCGGTGCTCTACCGTCGTCAAGGGCAGCAGATCGAACTGCTCGGGCACTGGGCCCGGTCCAATCCGCAGGCGCAGCGCCACGGCATCGCCAAAGTGCTGGTGGACGGCCCTCATGGCTATGTGTCGGCCAGCTGGTATCCGGACAAGCTGCACATCGCCCGTGTCCCGACATGGGATTACGCCACCGCCGAACTGCGTGGCCAGTTGCAGCCATTCAACGACCCCAACGCACTGGTCGAGCTGGTCAGCGCGCTGAGTAACCGGTTCGAGGCCAGCGTCGGCCAGGACTGGCGCTTTGAGCCAGAGCGTGATGACCACCTCCGCCAGCTGCGTGGCATTGTCGGCTTCCGTTTCACCGTCGAGCACACACAGATCACACTGAAGCTTAGCCAGAACCACCCCGAGCCCAACCAGTTGGCGGTGATTGCACACCTGGAACGCCTGGCCACGCCTGAATCCCATGAGCTGGCGCAATGGATGCGCCGGCTTCGCGATAAAGCCGCCGACGGCGACTGACCTGCCCCATTTCCTGCGACGTCGCCCCTGACACGGTGGCGACGCCCTCCCCCTCCAAGATCGCAAGGGAAGCTTCACCATGAAAGACATCCATCAGCTGCTGCAGAACAACCGCGCCTGGGCGGACCGGATCGCGAAGGAAGATCCGGATTTCTTCCGGCAACTGTCCACGCAGCAGAATCCGGAATACCTGTGGATCGGCTGCTCCGATTCACGCGTGCCGGCCAACCAGATCATCGGCATGGCACCGGGTGAGATTTTCGTGCATCGCAATGTCGCCAATGTGGTGGTGCATACCGACCTGAATTGCCTGAGCGTGATCCAGTACGCGGTGGACCAGCTCAAGATCAAGCACATCCTGATCGTCGGCCACTACGGCTGCGGCGGCGTGCATGCGGCACTGAACCAGACCCGCGTCGGGCTGGCCGACAACTGGTTGCGGCATGTCGGCGACGTCGCCCAGAAGCATGAAAAGCTGCTTTCCCTGATTGATGATCCGGAGCTGCGCCACGCCCGCCTGTGCGAACTGAATGTGATCGAGCAGGTGGCCAACGCCTGCCGTTCGACCATCATCAGAGATGCTTGGGAGCGCGGGCAGAAACTGATGGTGCACGGCTGGGTCTACAGCCTGCGCGATGGCCGGGTCAGCGAGATGGGCATCGACGTCGGCAGTTCCGAACAACTGCAGCCGGCCTACGAGAAGGCACTGTCATTCGTGCCGCTCCACGGCAAACGCCACTGAAGTAGCAGCCACGACCCTGCCCGCGCCCAGGGCCTTGGCACGTCCCATTTTCTAGGTATCCGCATGCACGCAATGCCCCTCAACCTGCTCGGCTGGATCGAAGAGCATCGGCATCTGCTGAAGCCGCCGGTCGGCAACAAGATGATCGAGAACGGTGATTTCATCGTGATGGTGGTCGGCGGACCGAACAGCCGCAGCGACTACCACTGGGATGAGGGCCCGGAGTGGTTCTACCAGCTCGAAGGCGAGATGGTGCTGCGCGTGCAGGAGGATGGCGCGGTGCGCGACATCCCCATCCGGGCCGGCGAGATCTTCCTGCTGCCGCCGCGGGTGCCGCACTCCCCGCAGCGCATGCCCGGCTCGATCGGGCTGGTGATCGAGCGCAAGCGCCTGGAGCACGAACTCGACGGCTTCATGTGGTTCTGCCCGCAGTGCAACCACAAGATCCACGAAGAGTTCTTCCACCTGAAGAACATCGAGACCGACCTGCCCAAGGTGTTCGACCGCTTTCATTCCTCGTTGGAGCATCGCACCTGCGGGCACTGCGGCACCGTGCATCCGTTGCCGACGCCGGCGTCGCCCGAGATCTGACAGCGCCCCGCCCGGCTCGCGCAACTGCCCGCATCCGCATCCGGCAACCACGCCGGGACAGGTACACTTCGGGCTCTTACTCGACGCCCGCGTACCGATGAACGAAACCCTGTCCCCGGCCCACGCCACCGCACTGGATGCCGCCGATCCGCTGCGCAAGCTGCGCAGCCAGTTCCTGATTCCGCAGCACCAGTCCGCCGACCAGACCTACTTCGTCGGCAACTCGCTGGGCCTGCAGCCCAAGGGCGCCAGGGCCATGGTGCAGGAAGTGATGGACCTGTGGGCCAGCATCGCCGTGGAAGGTCATTTCACCGGTCCCACGCACTGGATGGGCTACCACCGGCTGGTCGCCGATTCGCTGGCCCGCGTGGTCGGCGCACAGCCCGGCGAAGTGGTGGCGATGAACACGCTCAGCGTGAACCTGCACCTGATGATGGTCAGCTTCTACCGGCCGACCCGCGAGCGCCCGGCGATCCTGATGGAGGCCGGTGCGTTCCCGACCGACCGCCATGCGGTCGAAGCGCAGATCCGTTTCCACGGTTTCAATCCGGCCACCGACCTGATCGAAGTGCAGCCGGACGAACCCAACGGCACGATCTCGATGGAGGCCATCGAGTGGGCGCTGGGAGAACATGGATCGCGCGTGGCGCTGGTGCTGTGGCCCGGCGTGCAGTACCGCAGCGGGCAGGTGTTCGATCTGGCCGCGATCACCCGGCTGGCGCGTGCGCACGGTGCCAATGTCGGCTTCGACCTGGCCCATTCGGTCGGCAACGTGCCGCTGGCGCTGCATGACATCGCCCCGGATTTTGCGGTGTGGTGCCACTACAAATACCTCAACGCCGGTCCCGGCGCGGTCGCCGGCGCCTTCGTGCACGAACGCCACGCACGCGACACTTCGCTGCCGCGCTTTGCCGGCTGGTGGGGTCACGAGCAGGCCACGCGCTTCCAGATGGCACCGGAATTCATCCCGGAAGTCGGCGCCGAAGGCTGGCAGCTGAGCAACCCGCCCGTGCTCGGGCTGGCACCGCTGCGCGCCTCGCTGGCGCTGTTCGACGAAGCCGGCATGCCGGCCCTGCGCGAGAAGTCGCTCAAGCTCACCGGCTATCTGGAAATGATGGTCCGCGCGCGTCTGGATGGCGTGCTGCAGATCATCACGCCGACCGAGCCGGAACGCCGCGGCTGCCAGCTGTCGCTGCGGGTGGCCGGTGGTCGTGAACAGGGACGTTCCCTGTTCGAATACCTGCAGTCGGTCGGTGTGCTGGGTGACTGGCGCGAACCGGACGTGATCCGCATCTCGCCCACACCGATGTACAACCGCTACCGCGATGTCTACCGCTTCGTGGACGAGGTCGAAGCCTGGGCCGGCATCTGATCCACAGCCGCCTCGCCCCTTCCTGGCTACCGCTCCGGAACACTGATTTGAACACTTCTCCCACGCGTCATCTCACCTTGATCGGCGCCGGCCTGGCCGGCTCGCTGCTGGCCATCCTGCTGGCCCGCCAGGGCTGGCGCATCACCGTCTACGAGCGTCGCGGCGATCCGCGCATCGCCGACTACGAGTCCGGCCGCTCGATCAACCTGGCGCTGGCCGAACGCGGCCGCAATGCGCTGCGCCAGGCCGGCGTGGAAGAGGCGGTGATGGCCAAGGCGGTGATGATGCGCGGGCGCATGGTGCATCCGCGCAACGGTGCGCCAGAGCTGCAGCGCTATGGCCGCGATGACAGCGAGGTGATCTGGTCAGTGCATCGCGCCGAACTCAACGTCACCCTGCTGCAGCTGGCCGAAGAGGCCGGTGCGCGGTTCCACTTCCATCGCCGCCTGCACACGGTGGATTTCGATGCCGGCTATGCACGCTTCATCGACGACCGTGACGATTCGCCGCACGACATCCACTTCGACACGCCACTGATCGGTGCCGACGGTGCCGGCTCGGCGCTGCGCGCGGCGATGAGCCGCAAGTCGCCACTGGGCGAGCGCACCGAGTTCCTCGACCACTCCTACAAGGAGCTGGAAATCCCGCCGCACGGCGATGGCAGCTTCCAGATCGAGCCCAACGCGCTGCACATCTGGCCGCGCGGCCGCTACATGTGCATCGCCCTGCCCAACGACGAAGGCACCTTCACCGTCACTCTGTTCCTGCCCAACGAAGGTGAGCCCAGCTTCGCCAATGTGCGCAGTGGCGCCGAGGCGCAGGCGCTGTTCCAGCGTGAGTTCGCCGACGCGGTGCCGCTGATTCCCGATCTGCGCCGCGACTGGGAACAGCACCCGCCGGGCCTGCTCGGCACGCTGTACCTGGACCGCTGGCATCTGGACGGCAAAGCGGTGCTGATCGGTGATGCGGCCCATGCCATGGTGCCGTTCCACGGCCAGGGCATGAACTGCGCGTTCGAGGACTGCGTGTTCCTGGCAGATGCGCTGGCTGCCAACACCGACACCGCGCAGGCCTTCGCCCTGTTCGAACGCGAACGCAAGCCCAACGCCGCGGCAATCCAGCAGATGGCGCTGGACAACTACATCGAGATGCGCGACCAGGTGGCCGATCCGGCCTTCCTGCTGCAACGCGAGCTGGAACAGGCGCTGCAGGCACGCTGGCCCACCCGCTTCGTACCGCACTACACGATGGTCACTTTCCTGCACACGCCTTATGCTGTGGCGCTGGAGCGCACCCGCATCCAGCAGCGCATCCTTGCCGACGCCACCGCCGGCCACACCACGCTGGAGCAGATGGACTGGGCCGCGCTGGAACGGATCGTCCACGAACAGCTGCCGGTACTGGAAGGAGCGCACTGATGAGTGGCAGCTTCCTGTTCTACGACCTGGAAACCTTCGGCCAGGACCCGCGCCGCACCCGTATCGCCCAGTTCGCGGCGGTGCGCACCAATGCCGAGCTGGAAGTGATCGACGAGCCGGTCAGCTTCTACGTCAAGCCGGCCGACGACCTGCTGCCCTCCCCCATCGCCACGCTGATCACCGGCATCACCCCGCAGCACGCACTGGCCGAAGGCGTCAGCGAGGCCGAAGCCTTCGCCCGTATCAACGACCTGATGAGCAGGCCACAGACCTGCACGCTGGGCTACAACACGCTGCGCTTTGACGACGAGTTCGTCCGCCACGGTCTGTTCCGTAACTTCTTTGACCCCTACGAGCGCGAATGGCGCAGCGGCAACTCGCGCTGGGACCTGCTGGACATGCTGCGGCTGGTGCACGCGCTGCGTCCGGACGGCATCGAGTGGCCGCAGCGCGAGGACGGCGCCACCTCGTTCAAGCTCGAACACCTGGCCATCGCCAACGACGTGCGCGAAGGCGACGCCCACGAGGCGCTGTCCGACGTCTACGCCACCATCGGCATGGCGCGCCGCTTCCGGCAGGCGCAGCCGCGCATGTGGGACTACGCGCTGAAGCTGCGCGACAAGCGCTTTGTCGGCAGCCTGCTGGACGTGGTGGCGATGACACCGGTACTGCACATCTCCATGCGCTACCCGGCCAACCGGCTGTGCGCCGCACCGGTGCTGCCGCTGACCCGCCACCCGCACATCAGCAACCGGGTGATCGTGTTCGATCTGGAGGGCGACGTGCAGCAGCTGCTGGACCTGTCGGCCGAGGAGATCGCCGCGCGCCTGTATACCCGTGCCACCGACCTGCCTGAAGGCCAGCAGCGGGTGCCGCTGAAGGAAGTGCATCTGAACAAGGTGCCGGCGCTGGTGGCCTGGAACCACCTGCGCGCGCCCGACTTCGCCCGTCTGGACATCGACCCGGCCGCCATTGAAGCCAAGGTCGAACAGCTGCGTGCACTCGGCCCGGAACTGGCCGAGAAGGTGCGCTGCGTGTTCGCCGGCGAACGTTCGGCCGGCCCAGTCGATGCCGACGCCTCGCTGTACGACGGCTTCCTCGCCGACGGCGACAAGGCGCTGATGCCCAAGGTACGCACCGCCCCGCCCGAAGCGCTGGCCGAACTGGAAAGCCGTTTCCGCGACCCGCGCCTGCCGGAACTGCTGTTCCGCTACCGTGCCCGCAACCACCCGCACACGCTGCACGGCGAGGACCGCTCGCGCTGGGACGACTACCGCCGCCTGCGCCTGTTCGACGAAGCCGCCCGACTGGGTGAGCAGACCCTGCCGCAGTACTTCGCGCAGATCGAGCAACTGCGCGCCGAACATCACGACCAACCCGAGCGCCTCGCCCTGCTGGAGCACTTGCAGCACTGGGGCCAGCACCTGCAGCAATCGCTATGACCGCCTATTTTTCCGACGCCAGTTTCAAGTTCCTGCACGGGCTGGCCGCGCACAACAACAAGACCTGGTTCAACGACCACAAGCCGCAGTATGAAGAGCATCTGCGCCAGCCGTTCCTGCGCCTGATCGGCGACCTGCAGCCGGATATCGAGGCGATCAGTCCACATTTCCGTGCCGATCCGCGCACGGTGGGCGGATCGCTTTACCGCATCCAGCGCGATGCGCGCTATTCCCACGACAAATCGCCTTACAAGACCTGGCAGGGCGCGCGTTTCTACCACGAACGTCGCCGCCTGCAGATCGTGCCGCTGTTCTACCTGCACCTGCAGCCGGGCAACTGTTTCCTCGGCGGCGGCCTGTGGCATCCCGAGCCGGAGAACATGCGCAAGGTGCGCCAGTTCATTTTCGACAACCCGGCCAGCTGGGAGCGCGCCGTGCGCGACCCGGCCATCACCCGCCGCTTCACGATGGATACCGACGAGAAGCTGCAGCGGCCTCCACGCGGCTACCCAGCCGATCACCCGCACATCGAGGATCTGAAACAGCGCAACTGGGTGTATTCACGCCCGCTGACCGATGCGCAGATGTGCAGCCCGCAGCTGCGCCAGACCCTGGTCAAGGACTACACCACGCTGGCGCCGTTCATCGACTACCTGTGCGCGGCGCTGGACCTGGAATTCTGATCGGGCCGGTTTCACACCCGCTGCCACGGTTTGCGGCACCCTTGCCGGTACCACCCGACAGGAGGCCGCCGCCATGACCGCCATCCATCACCAGCTCTGGATCGATGCTCCCCTGTCCACCGTGTATACCGGGCTGGCCACCGCCGGGGGACTGAGCCAATGGTGGATCGCGCACCAGCAGTCGGTAATCGACGGTGCCACCCTCCTCAGCCACAACCCGGGCGCCGGCCATGGCGTGGTGGCGATGAAGGTGCTGGAGACGGTCCCCGACCAGCGCGTGCGCTGGGAGGTCATCAGCGACCATCCCAGCATGAGTCCGGCCTCGGCATGGCTCGGTACCGAGATCCGCTTCGACCTCTCCCGTCGCGCCAGCCCCGGCACCTGGCGCGGCCTGCCGCACGAAGGTGAACCGATGACGGTGCTGGAGTTCCACCATCTCGGCTGGGACCCGCACAGCGAATATTTGGGCTTCTGCAGCCAGGCCTGGGCTGAAACTCTGGTATTGCTGCGCCGCTGGGCCGAAGCCCACACGGCAGGTCATCACTGAGCCGTGCCCACTGCCGACTGGAATTACCCGCCTCCCCGGTCCGCCTGAAACGCAGCATCATTTCCTTCGTTTTCCGCAGCCGGGCTGGAGTCCATTAACACAGTGCTTCGGGATTTTCTGTGATGTCGGATGGACGCGCCCAATTCATTTTTGCGGGCCTTCACTGTCCCTACACGTATTCCAATATCAGCTGAAAGCGGATCCGGGCTGCCGCCAAAAGCCCGCTATATTCCAGAGGCCCCAAGACGAAGGAGTAGTGGAATGTTTCTGACCAGACAACATCTAGTGATGGCACGTACGCTTGCTGTGGCGATCGTCGCCACGGCAGGCCTCGCTTCCTGCGCGACCTATAAAGAAGAGTTTGCAGGAATCAACTCGCGCCTCGACCAGCTCGACACGCGTGTGCAGGGCGCGGCGCAGAGTGCCGAATCCGCCAACCAGTCCGCGCAGCAGGCCAACCAGCGGCTGGATCAGCTTGAAGGCCGCGTCCAGCAGCTCGAAAGTGCTCCCCGGCGCACGCCGCGCGGCTGACACAGACGCTTGACCCCGGGATTCCGGTGGCCTTTGTCGGCCACTGGTTTCCTTCCATCACGCAGGCTTTCATTCCAAGGAACCGCCCATCCGTACCTTCAAACGCCCCGCAATCCGCATCACTCACGTCGCACTGGCAATGGCGCTGGTCTTCGCCGGCATCGGCGTTGCCAGTGCCGGGGAGGCAGCCGCGCAACCGGTTGCTGCCGTCGATCAGCTTCCGCCTGACCAGGACGTATCGGACACGGTGATTGAACTCGCCGGCTGGGTGGTCGCAGCCAATGACAACCATGGCTATCCGTTCGCGATCATGGACAAGACCGCCGCACAGATCCTGGTGTTCAGCGGTGACGGCCGTCTTCGCGGCGCGACGCCGGGACTGTTCGGCTCGGCAGTGGGTGATCACACGGCCCCGGGCATCGCCGGTCTGGCGCTTCGCGAGATTCCCGGCAAGGATCGCACCACGCCGGCCGGTCGCTTCGTGGGCGGCTACGGCCCATCGATCGATGCCGGGCGCGTGCTGTGGGTGGACTACGATTCGGCAGTTTCCATGCACCCCACCGCTACCGGTGTTCCGACCGAGCGACGCGCAGAGCGCCTTGCCTCGCCCACACCGGACGACAACCGCGTCACCCACGGCTGCATCAACGTCTCGCCCGGGTTCTATGAGCAGATCATCCAACCCACCTTCGAGCGCGGCGGAGTGTTCTATGTCCTGCCGGATGCGGCATCGATCGCCGAGACCTTCCCGGAATTCGCGCAGAGCCTTGCGGCCAAACAAGGCAACGAGGGCCGCCGCACACGCCGCGGGCGCTAGTGCCGACCTGTAGCGCTTGATTCATACCAGCCGGCCCCGTTTCCCGCTTTGACTTGGCCATCGTGCGGACACCGTTAGAGCGAATCAGTCCCGCAGAGCGGTCGGCTGGGTGAGCTCTACCAACCCAGCGCCTTTGAGCTTTCCGTGATGCCGGGTTGATGAATCCAACCCAGCCTGCCGAATTGGTGCGATGGAGCACTTTGCCCGGAATTCCGAGCTCTCTGCTCAGCGCACGGAGCTTTTTTCTCGGGCTACCGAGCTCCTGAGCTCGGAGCGTCGGGCTTTTTGCCCGGAGCGTGGAGCAATCTGCTCGACGTGCCGAGCTTTTTTCTCGGTGCCCGGAGATTTTTGCTCGGGCCGCCAAGCACCTGAACTCGGAACGCCGGGCTTTTTGCCCGGAAGGCGATCCTACCGGCCCGCAGGACGCCCCCGGTTCAGGGGCTCAGCACCGTGCTGTGCCCCAACCCGCGGGTCTTGCGCACCTGGATCTGCACCGGGATGCGTTCCTTGACCGCATCGACATGGCTGATGATGCCGATCAGCTTGCCCTGGGCGTTGAGGCTGTCCAGCGCGTCCAGGGCGACATCCAGCGAATCCGGGTCCAGGCTGCCGAAACCTTCGTCGAGAAAGAACGAGTCGATGCGGGTTTTGTGGCTGACCAGGTCCGACAGGCCCAGTGCCAGCGCCAGGCTGACCAGGAAGCTCTCACCGCCGGACAGGGTGCGGGTGTCGCGGCGGACGTCGGCCTGCCAGGTATCGAGCACACTCAGCGCCAGCCCGACACCGGCGCGGGCAAGCAGGTAGCGGCCGCCATCGAGCCGTTGCAGGTGCTGGTTGGCCAGCCGCACCAGCTGGTCCAGGGTCAGGCCTTGGGCGAAGGTGCGGAACTTGTCGCCCTGCGCCGAGCCTATCAGGCCGTTGAGGTGCTGCCATTGCTCCAGCCGCGCGCCGGCCTCGTCGATCTGCGCGTGCAGCACCTGCAGGCCGCTGCGCTGGGCCTGATCCAGCTCCAGCCAGGTACGCAGTTCCGTAGCCTGGTCGCGCACCTGCTGCACGGCCGCCTCGCTGGCCAGCGCCTGCTGCTCCAGCTCCCCGGCACTGGCATCGCTGCGCGGACTGTCCTGCAGCGACTGCTCGCGCTCGCGCAACTGCGCCGCACGGCTGCGGGCATCGGCCAGCGACTGGGCAAGTGCATCCTGCTGCGCCTGCAGCTGCTGACGCTGTTCGGGCGGCAGGCGCGCGGCCAGCAGCGCCTCGACGTCGGCGAAGCCGTGTTCGCGCAGCGCTGCATCGAGCCGGGTTTCGGCCTGATGCAGATCTTGCGTACGACTCTCCCGCAGCACCTCGGCCGCGTGCGATGCCGCGGCGGCCTGTTGCATCTGCTGCTGTACCTGTTGCAGCTGCGTGGCGGCGGGGCGCAGCTCTGCGGTGGGGTCGGCCACCGGCGCCAGTGCCTGACCCGGTTCGGCGGCATGGCCGCTCTCGTCCCAGCGCTGCTGCCAGTGACTGCCCTGCTCGCCCGCCTGTTTGGCATCGCTGCGGCGCTGGACCAGCAGCTGCTGCAGCGCCAGCAGTTCGGCTTCGCGCTGCCTCCATTGCGTCCACTCCTGCTCACGCTGCTGTAACCACGCGCCGGTATCGGCTGGCAGATCGCCTTCAGGCAGATCGGTCGACAACTGCTCACGCAGATGCTCGACTTCGCTGATGGCCGCTGCGTGGCGATCACGCAGCTCCTGCTCGCGGCCGGCGGCCAGCGCCAACGCCTCGCGCAGGCCCTGCAACCGGGTGTCATGGCGGTCCAACGCCAGCTGCTGTTCGTTGCAGTGTTGCTGAACGGCCTGCAGCGCGGCTTGCAGCTGTTCGATCCGGCTCAGCTGCTCACTCAGCTGCGTGCCCGCTGCACGGGTGGCATCCAGTTCGGCCTGCAGCACCGCCTGTTCGTCTTCTTTGCACAGCGTCAGCTGCAATTGCGCGCAGCACGCCGTCCACTCGGTGCCGAGCGCGGCGAACTGCCCGTTCAAGGCATCCAGTTGTTTGCTGGCGCGCTCCAGTTGCGATTGCCGCGCCACCAGTTGCAGCTCGCTGCGTTGCTGCTGTTCGTAGGCCTGCCGATGCTGCTGTTCAGCGGCACTGGCGGCGGCCTGCGCGGCGCTGGGGTCCAGCTGCCGGTACTGCTCGATGGCCGGGTGTTCGGTGGCGCCACACAGCGGGCAGGCCTGCCCGTCTTCCAGCGTGGCGCGATGTCCGGCCAGATCCATGATCTGCAACTCCAGCGCGGCGATGCGCTGGCGGTCATCGCGGGCTGCCTGGGCGGCGGCCAGCGCGCTCTGCGCAGCTGACAGCTGCTGTTCGTCATCGATCAGCGCGGCCTGCAGCTGCTGCAGCTGCGCCTGTTCGACGCTGATCTGCGCGCGCAGCATCTGTCGCTTCTCGGCCAGCGGCGAAAGATCACGCAGAGCGCCATAACGCTCACGCAGCTGGTCGCGCGAAGCGCGCAGCGCCTCCAGGCTGGTGCCAGTGCTGGCAGCACTGAACTGTCCTGCCTGCGTGTCCCGCTTTGCGATGGCTTGCTCCAGCGCCGTTACCAGCCCTGCCCGCTGGGCGTCGCCGGCCTGCAGCTGATCACGTGCCTGTGCATGCTTGTCGCCCGCATCGCCCAGCGCCTGCTGCGTTTGTGCCAACTGCTGGCTGGCGGCCTGCAACTGGGTGAACCCCGCACGCCAGCCCGGCAACTTATCGCCGAGCTGGGCGTGAGCGGCAAGACCGCTCTGGGTCGCCTGCAGCTGCTCCAGCTGCTGCTCATCGCGGTGCAATACATCGCTGCTGGCCTGCGCGCTTTGCCGCGCCAGCTGCAAACACGTCCACAGCGCATCGCATTCGCGCTGGTGTTGTTCGAGCTGCCGCTGCTGCGCACACTCATGCCCATCAACGGCCTCGGCCAGCACCTGTCGCGCCTGCTGCCAGTGGTTCCAGGCCGGCCAGACCGTTTCGGCCGGCTGCGCGCGTTGCAGCCGCTCGCGTGCCGGTGCGGCATCGTCCAGCACCTGCTGCGCGGCGCGCGTGTCCGTGTCGGCCGCGCGCACCTGTGCCTGCAACCGGTCAAGCTCCTGCCGCCAGGCCAACGCCTCGCGGCTGTGCAGCTGCGCGGCCAGCAACGGCGGCAGCTGCGCGGCCAGCTGCTCAGCCTGCTCCTGCAGTGCCGTGCGCTCGGACTCGGGCAGCAGCTGCACGCCGCCGGCATGGGCCTGCAACTGTTCGACCTCGCGCTTGAGCTGGTCGGTGCGCAGGTACACGCGCTGGGAGATGTCGCTGTAGATATCGGTACCGGTGAGCTGCTCCAGCAGCTCGGCGCGATCCTTGTCGGAGCTGTTGAGGAAGTCGGCGAACTGGCCCTGCGCCAGCAACACCGAGCGGGTGAAACGGTCGAAATCCAGCCCGGTGCGGGCCTCGGTTTCCTCCAGCTTCTCCTTGATCGAGGTGGTGATGATGGTCCCGTCGGCCAGCGCCAGTTCCACCTGCGGCGCCTGCAGGCGGCCATCGACCTTGTCGCGAGCGCGTCGCTGCGCCCAGAACGCCCGGTAGCGCTGACCACGGCTCTCGAACTCCACCTCGGCCAGACAGTCGGCGGTGTGCTCGGTCATCAGCGGGTTGTGCGCGGCCGAGAGGGTGGCCATGCGCGGGGTGCGATGGAACAGGGCCAGACAGATGGCGTCCAGCAGTGTGGTCTTGCCGGCGCCGGTGGGCCCGGTGATGGCGAACAGGCCATCGGCAAAGGCCGGCGCGGTGAAATCCAGATGGGTTTCGCCCTTGAGCGAATTGAGGTTCTTCAGCCGCAGCGAGAGGATCTTCATGCCAGCTCTCCCTCTTCGATCGCGGCCAGCACCTGTTCGAAACAGGCGTGCAGCTCGGCTACCCGCTTTTCCGAAAGATCTTCCTCCTGCGCCAGTCGCTGCGCGAACACCTCGCGCGGCTGCAACTCGTCCAGATGCTGGCCGTCGGCGGCATCGATCACCGCGCTGACGTTGCTGCGCTTGCGCCGGATGCGCAGCACCTCCAGTGGCAACACCTCGACCAGCGCGGCGATGCGGCTTTGCAGATCCGGCAGGTAGTCATCGGTTTCCACCGTGACCTCGACCCAGCCCAGCTCGCCGGACGGCACCCGCGCGGCCACGTCGGCCAGCTGCTGCGGCAGGCTGGTCAGGGTGCCGGCCACCCGCGCCAGCACCCGGAAGCACGGCACCGACAGCTGCGTCACCGACTGCAGTTGCTCGCCTTGCAACTCGACCAGCAGCACCTGCTTGGCCTGCCCGACCTCGTCGAAACTGAGCGGAATCGGCGAGCCGCTGTAGCGGATGTGTTCCAGCCCGCCGACCTTCTGCGGCTGATGGATATGCCCCAGCGCAATGTACGCCGCCGGCGGGAACGCACTGGTCGGAAAGGCGTTGAGCGAGCCGACATAGATCTCGCGCACCGAATCGCTGGTGCTGGCCCCGACCGTGGTGAGGTGGCCGGTGGCCACGATCGGCAGCGGTGCGGCTTCGGCCTCGCGCATCGCGACGGCGGCGGCGTGGATGCGCGCGTAGTGCGCGGCGATGCCCTCCATCATCGCGCCACGCTTGTCATCGGCGCTCTGCCCGGCCTCACTGCGCGCCACATCGCGGGCACGGATGAAAGGTACCGCGCACAGGATCATGCCCGGCGCACCGTCGCGACCGGGAATCCGGTAGACGTGCTGCTGCGGCTCGGCCATCAGCGTGGGCACCACCAGCGTGTCCAGCCGCGCCAGCAGCCCGCGTGATTCGGACAGCATCGCCGGCGAATCATGGTTGCCGCCCAACACCACCAGCCGCGCGCCGGTATCGCGCAGGGCGACGATGAAGCGGTTGTACTGCTCGCGCGCGTAACTGGGCGGGGTGCCGGTATCGAACACGTCACCAGCCACCAGCACCGCATCCACCCGGTGCGCCTGTACCTGCCCGACCAGCCAGTCCAGAAACGCCGCATGTTCGGCTTCGCGCGACTGGCCGAGGAAGTTCTGGCCGAGGTGGAGATCGGAGGTGTGCAGCAGACGCATATGAATCGATTCCCGGGAAAACGCGGATGGCGGAAGCGCATCCGGTATGGCGAAGAGCGGCAAGTGTGCACCGTCGGCAATGCTGCGGCCATGTCAGCACGGCCGCGTCGCAATCGCTGCGACCGACACGCCGGCGCCGCCCGGGTCATTGTTCACCCTGCCGCCGCGGTTTTGCGGCAGGCTTTGGTTGCCCCGCCAAGGAGGATGGACGATGAATAAAGTGCTGCTGACGATAATCCTGGCCCTGCTCGTGGCCACCGGCGGCTATGTCGTCGCCGGCCCGTATCTGGCGATCCACGGCATCAGCGAGGCGATCGAGGAGCGCGATACCGCGCAGCTCTCGCGCCACGTGGATTTTCCGACGCTGCGGGTCAACCTGAAGGCACAGCTGAGCGACTATGTGGTCCGCCGTGGTGGACCGGAACTGCAATCGAGCCTGCTGGGCGCGGTGGCGCTGGGCGTGGCCGGCAATCTGGCCGGTGCCGGGGTCGATACGCTGGTGACCCCGGTCGGCATCGGTGCCCTGCTCGAGGGCCAGGGTGTGTGGAAGCGGGTGATCGGCGACACGGCCGGTGGCGATACGTACGCCCCTCCAACCCCGGCCCGGCCGCTGCGCGACGCCCACCATCGCTACGAATCAGTGTCACGTTTCACCGCCACCACGCAGACCCGCGACGGTCGCGACATCGTGTTCGTGCTTACCCGTGACGGGCTGCGCTGGCGGCTGAGCAACATCATCCTGCCGCTGGAACAGGCGCCGGGCTGAGGGCGAAATCCGTGCAATTCGGGCAACCTGCCAAGCGCCCACATTGGGAAGACTGGCGGATCAGCACCGGGCAGAAGTGCGGCTGCAACAACAAGGGAATAATGATGTGCTTCAACGCCTGGTCGGCTCCGCTGACCGGCGCTGCCGGGCAGCCCATTTGCCCTTCGGTCACGCTGGTCTGATTCATCGCGATCTGCTCGCGATACTGCATCTTCAGCTCTGCTCATAGCCGACTGCATCCGGTTGATGTGCGGCCGGTTCCGGCATCACCCGTGCAGGACGGAAAGTCGCAATCAACCGTTGACATCAGATTCCGGTCCCGGCATTATTCTCCTCCTGAGTCGCCCAGGTGGCGGAATTGGTAGACGCACTAGCTTCAGGTGCTAGCGGGGGCAACTCCGTGGAGGTTCGAGTCCTCTCCTGGGCACCACGACTCAAACGAAACAACCCGCGAAAGCGGGTTTTTTTGTGCGCGTTGGATTGATGCAAGTTGTTCTGCTCCGGCAGAGAATTCTCCAGCCACGACGCTTGCGCCGCACCAGAGCCAGTTGCGGGAAAGGATTCCAGCCAACTCACACAGGCACTGTACGGCGGTCCCTTTCGCAACCATCGCAGATACTGGCTTGGCATCCCCGCTGGCATCCGGATAATCACTTGATCAGGAAGCCGGCGGCCCCGCCGGACTTCGCTCAACAGGTAGCTCCCTCCCGCAATGACCGATCTAGTCCGCACTGTTTTCCATGGCTACGAGCAGCAACCGCTGCGCGAATATGCCGAACGCGCTTATCTCGACTACTCCATGTACGTGGTGCTGGACCGCGCCCTGCCGTTCATTGGCGATGGCCTGAAACCGGTGCAGCGCCGCATCATCTATGCGATGAGCGAACTGGGGCTCAACGCCGCGGCCAAGCCGAAGAAGTCCGCGCGCACGGTGGGTGATGTGATCGGCAAGTATCATCCGCATGGCGACTCGGCCTGTTACGAGGCGCTGGTGCTGATGGCGCAGCCATTCTCGTACCGCTATCCACTGATCGAAGGCCAGGGCAACTTCGGCTCCAGCGACGACCCCAAATCGTTCGCGGCCATGCGTTACACCGAATCCAAGCTGACGCCGATCGCCGAAGTGCTGCTGGGCGAACTGGGCCATGGCACCACCGACTGGACACCGAATTTCGACGGCACGCTGGAAGAGCCCACCTGGATGCCGGCACGCCTGCCGCACCTGCTGCTCAACGGCACCACCGGCATTGCCGTGGGCATGGCCACCGACGTACCACCGCATAATCTCAACGAGATCGTCAGCGCACTGATCCGCCTGATCGATGATCCGCAGGCCACGGTCGCCGATCTGTGTGAGCACGTACAGGGCCCGGATTACCCGACCACCGCCGAGATCATCACCCCGGCGGCGGACCTGCGAAACATCTACGAAACCGGCAATGGCAGCGTGCGCGCGCGTGCCACCTTCCTCAAGGAAGGCAGCAACATCGTCGTCACCGCGCTGCCGCACCAGGTCTCGCCGTCCAAGGTGATCGAGCAGATCGCCGCGCAGATGCGCGCCAAGAAGCTGCCGTGGCTGGAAGACATCCGTGACGAATCCGACCACGCCAACCCGGTGCGGGTGGTGCTGATTCCGCGCTCCAACCGCGTGGATGCCGAACAGCTGATGGGACACCTGTTCGCCACCACCGACCTGGAACGCAGCTACCGCGTCAATCTCAACGTCATCGGCCTGGATGGACGCCCGCAGGTCAAGAACCTGAAAACGCTGCTGTCCGAATGGCTGCGTTTCCGCTACGACACCGTCACCCGCCGCCTCAACCACCGCCTGCAGAAGGTCGAGCGCCGCCTGCACCTGCTGGATGGCCTGCTGGTCGCTTTCCTCAACCTGGACGAGGTGATCCGCATCATCCGTACCGAGGATGATGCCAAGGCCGCGCTGATTGCCCGCTTCGCATTGAGCGAGGACCAGGCCGACTACATCCTCGATACCCGCCTGAAGCAGCTGGCGCGCCTGGAGGAAATGAAGATCCGCGGCGAGCAGGACGAGCTGGCCAAGGAGCGGGATTACATCCAGTCGATCCTGGGCAGCACCACCAAGCTGCGCAAGCTGGTCAAGGACGAGCTGATCGCCGATGCCAAGAAGTTTGGAGACGAACGCCGTTCGCCGCTGGTGCAGCGTGGCGCCGCACAGGCCATCGACGAGACCGAGCTCGTCACCAGCGAGCCGATGACCGTAGTGCTGTCGGAAAAGGGCTGGGTACGTGCCGCCAAGGGCCACGACATCGACGGCACCGGCCTCTCCTACCGCGAAGGCGACAGCCTGCTGGGCATCGCCCGCAGCCGCAGTACCCAGCAGGTGGCCTTCCTCGACAACGAGGGCCGTGCCTACTCGACCCTGGTGCACACCCTGCCCTCGGCACGCGGCAATGGCGAACCGCTGACCGGCCGCTTCTCACCGGCCGCCGGCAGTTCCTTCGTGACCCTGGCCAGCGGTGAGAACAACACCCGCTTCGTGCTGGCTTCCTCGCACGGCTATGGCTTCGTCACCCGTTTCGAGAACCTCACCGGCCGCAACAAGGCCGGCAAGGCGATGCTCAACCTGTCCACCGGATCAAGCGTGCTGCAACCGGCGGTGGTCACCAACCCGGAAACCGACCGCATCGTCGCGGTCACCAGCGCCGGCAACATGCTCGCCATTCCCGCCACCGACCTGCCCGAGCTGGACAAGGGCAAGGGCAACAAGATCATCGAGATCCCGCGGGCCAAGCTCGCTACCGAACGTGTGGTTGCGGTGGTCGCGGTGTCGCCCGGCAACACCCTGCAGGTGCGCAGCGGCCAGCGCACCATGAGTCTGTCGTACAAGGATCTGGACGCCTACGTGGGGGCACGTGCTTCGCGTGGCCACCTGTTGCCGAGGGGGTGGCAGAAGGTGGAAGGGCTGGACGTCCAGCCGTAACAGGCCGCCTCGGGGGATCGTCGCTGCACGGCAGTGACTTCCAGGCAATCCAGGAAAAGCCAATGCCCGCACCACTGGTTGCGGGCATTGTTTTTGACGGGTCTCCTGCGCGCCGAAGCCTTACCGGTATGGATGCGGCGCGAACAAGCCATCTGCCACAACGGTTCACCTGCCTGCAAATAAAAACAGGAACGCCTCTTGCAGGGCGTTCCTGTTGTTGCACCCGCCAACCTGCGGTTACGCCGACCGGCCCGTTCTTCCCGGACAGGTTTCAGTGGCGGACGACGTCCTGCTCCACCGCCGCGGTCTGGGTGACCACCTGGCCATCGATCACCGGCAGCCGGTCGCTGTCCGGGCGGCTCTGCATGCGGATGGTTTTTTCCGCACCGTCGTAGCGGTAGGTCACGTCATAGCCGACGGTCTGGTTGGTATTGCCCACTGCAACGCGGCTGCCCGGCTTGCTGTCCATGCGCATGCTGCCGGTGCTGCCATCGGCATTGCGATAGGTGACGTTGTAGCCGGTCACCCGCGAGGACTCGGACGTGCTGTTCTCGGTACGGCACTGGCGCTCGGTACGGCTGACGACACGCCCCCCCACATGTCGCTTGTCCACTTGGTTGCCGATCACGCCGCCGGCTACCGCACCCGCAGCGGTGGCCGCCTTCTTGCCGTTGCCGCCGCCCACCTGGTTGCCCAGCAGGCCGCCAATCACCGCACCGGCGACGGTGCCGCCGACATTGCCGTCACGCTCGGGCAGGCGCTCCTGCACCACTACGTCCTCGCACACTTCATGCGGAACGGTACTGGTGGAGCTTTCGCGGATAGGTTCGCTACCGGTCACCGTGGCGTAGGCGCGCTCTTTCTGTGTCACCGGCGCGACCTTCAGCACATCGGCATATTCCAGCTTGCCGCCGGCAGCCAGGGCGTCGCTCAGGGCGGCGTCATCGGTGAGTGTGGCGTTGTCCAACATCGGGTTGGTGCTGTCGACCACTGGCGTACCCGGCGCCCGCTCACGGCCGCTCATGAAAGCTGCCGTGGCGATGCCGCCCACCAGAAGCGCGCCCGCGGCGACCAGAATCGTTGTCGTGTTGCTCTTCATTGTCGGCTCCCTGCGGCCCATCCGCGCTGACCTGTTGGCGATTCCACCACGATAAAGCTGAACACAGACAGGTATTTCAGGCAAAGGCCCTTACAAAGTTCAGGATTCGCCTCAATATTGCGATCGTCTTCCCTCTTCTTTCCCTGCAGGCCCCTCACATGTCCAGCCCGATGCTGTCGCCGCTGCTGTCCTGGGCGCGCAAGTTGCGGTACCCGACCCTGTTCAAGATCACTGCGGCGCTGTTCGCGGTGAGCCTGCTGCTGCCCGACCCGATCCCGTTCATGGATGAGATCCTGTTCGGCCTTGGCACCCTGCTGCTGGCCAACTGGAAGCGACGCAAGGATCCGCCGTCGGAGTCCACGGTCATTCCACACAAACGCTGAAGCCGTGCAGCTGGTCGACAGCCACTGCCATCTGGATGCTTCCGAGTTCGATGCGGACCGCCTCGCAGTGGTCGAGCGCGCCCGCGCTGCCGGTGTGGGCGTGCAGATCGTTCCGGCCATCACCGCCGCCAGCTGGCCCGGACTGCGCACGGTGTGTGCGGCGCAGCGCGGACTGTATCCTGCTTACGGCCTGCATCCGATGTTCCTGGACGCACATCGGCCAGAGCATCTGGATGCGCTGCGCGAATGGATCGAGCGCGAACGCCCCTGCGCCGTGGGCGAATGCGGGTTGGATTTTTTCGTCGACGGCCTCGATCGGGAACTGCAGCGCCACTATTTCCACGGACAGCTGGTGCTGGCGCGCGAATTCGACCTGCCGGTGATCGTGCATGCGCGTCGTGCCATGGATGAAGTGATCCACACGATGCGGCGGGTCGGTGGCTTGCGCGGCGTGATCCACAGTTTTTCGGGCAGCCCCGAGCAGGCCCGGCAGCTGTGGGACATGGGTTTCCTGATCGGGCTCGGTGGTCCGCTCACGTACACGCGCGCCAATCGCCTGCGGCAGCTTGCCGCGACGATGCCACTGGAATACCTGCTGCTGGAAACCGATGCGCCGGACCAGCCGGACAGTGCCATCCGCGGCCAACGCAACGAGCCGGCACGGCTGCCCGTGATCCTTGAAACCATCGCGCAGCTACGGCAGCAGATGGCCACCGAGATCGCCCGACAGACCAGCGTCAATGCGCAACGGCTGTTCAGCCTTCCTCCCGCCGGCGGGAGCTGAGTTTTATCCGCTGGCGCCGGACACCACGCCCGGCGAGCTTTCCGTGCGTGACTTCAACAGGATTTCCAGCGCCCGCGCCACCGCTGCAAACGCGAACGCGCCGGTGATGTGGGTCGCCGCGCCCAGCCCGGCGCCGCAGTCCAGCTTCAGGGCGGCGTCCGCACCGAGGTTGGGGCGCAGCCCGCAGACGCTGCCATCGGCCTGCGGATACTTAACGTTCTCCAGTGAATAGATCGCCGACACCCCGAAGTAACGCTGCGGATTCTTGGGGAAATTGAACTCGGCACGCAGCTTCTTGCGGATCAGCGCCATCATCGCGTCATGCTCGGTGCGCGACACATCCCGCACCCGCACCAGCGTCGGATCGGTGCGTCCACCGGCCGCGCCGATTGTGATCATCGGCAGCTTGCGCCGACGGCACCAGGCGATGGCCTCGACCTTGACCCGGAAGCTGTCGCAGGCATCGATCACCAGATCGAAGCCCCGGTCCAACAGCTCGGCCATGTTCGCAGGTGTCAGGAACGCCTCCACCGCCTCCACCTCGATGTCCGGATTGATGGCGCGGCAACGCTCGGCCATCGCCACCGCTTTGTTGCGTCCGTATTGGCCGGCCAGTGCCGGCAGCTGCCGGTTGGTGTTGGAAACGCAGATATCGTCGGCATCGATCAGGACCAGACGCCCGACCGCCGAGCGTGCCAGTGCTTCCACGATCCATGACCCGACTCCGCCCATTCCCACCACGGCAACCTTGCAGCCGGACAGATGGGCGATGCTGCCAGCGCCGTACAGCCGGTCGATACCGGCAAACCGCTCACGCAATTGCTCTTTCATGCGCCCATTTTAACCGTGGCCGCATACCGTCCGGACGTCGTACCATCATTGTTCTTTCGTCTGGAATCCTTGCCCATGTCCGACCCCACTCCTCCTGTCCGCAGCCAGTCCAAGGCATCGCGCTATCTGATCGTCCTGATCCTGGGCCTGTTGATCGGCGTGGTCGCCACGGTGATGGCGATGCGTGCGATCCAGGAACGCAAGGACCACTTCCCCGACAGCCTGATGACCGTCCTGGCCAAGCAGTCGCAATTGCTGCGTGAAAGCCAGCAGCAGAACCGTTGCGCACCCAATGAGGTGACGCCACGCATGCAGACGATGCGCGCACTGTCCAACGACATGGATCTGGCCTTCCCCGCACTGAAGGATGATGCACGCTTCCAGCGGCATGCCAGCCAGTTCCGCGCCACCCTCAATGAGGCCCTGTCCAATCCGCCCGCCGATTGCGCCGCTCTTGCGGTCAGCCTGCAGAAGCTGGGTGAAGACTGCAAAGCCTGTCACCAGGACTTCAGGTAATCCGCCTCCGGCGCACGTGGTTGGCATGCCATTCACGTGCGAACCGACACGATTCGGATGCAGGACAGCACCTGCTGTCCCTCATTCCAACCGCCAAGGAGAAGTCCCATGAAGATCCAACTGATTGCTGCAGGTGCCATCGCCAGCCTCGCCTTGGCCGGCTGCGCCACCTCCCCGGGCTACAGCAGTGGTGGTTACAACAACGGCGGCTACAACAACGGCTACGGCCAGAGCCAGTGCCGTGACTGCGGCATCGTCACCCGCATCGATACACTGGCCTCCGGCCGCACCGCTCCCGCCGCGACCGGCGCCATCCTCGGCGGCATTGTCGGCGCGGTCGCCGGCCATGAGATCTCCGATCACACCGGTGGCAGCCGTGGCAACAAGAACATTGCCGCCGCCGCGGGTGCCGCTGCCGGCGCCGTGGCCGGCAACAAGATCCAGCAGAATGTCACCGGCAACTCCTATGACATCCAGGTGCGGATGGATGATGGTCGCGTGATCGTCGTCAACCAGAAGGATCTGGGCGGCATCCGCGAGAACACCTACGTTCGCGTGGTGAATGGCCGGGTGATCCTGCGCTGAGCGGCGGCAGCCTCGGGATGCAACAAATGAAAAGGCCCGCATGAGCGGGCCTTTTCATTACCAGTGGCAAGGACTCAGACTGGCTGGACAGCGTCGGCCTGCAGCCCCTTCTGGCCCTGGACAACCGTGAACGTGACCTGCTGGCCTTCTTTCAGGCTCTTGAAACCCTGGGTCTGGATGGCGCGGAAATGCACGAAGACATCCTCACCATTTTCACGGCTGATGAAGCCGAAGCCCTTGGCGTCATTGAACCACTTGACGGTACCGGTTTCGCGATCAGACATCTCGACTAACTCCCTGTAACTCTCTCGTTTGATGGATACGCCCTTGGAGGCGGCTGATTGCAAGGAGGAAGCGAGGTGCAACGATGCAGCAAATCGATCGATCTACCCATCAGGCCACGATTCACGGTGACCTTGCCAAGCTCAGCGGCTGCAAGTTAACTCGACACCAGAGAAAATGCAACGGGGCAAAATCCCCGTTGTCAACCCCAAAAAAGGCGCCCATGGACCTTTCATTCATCTTGTACGCGCTGGCCGCCCTGCTGGTCGCCGCCGGCATGCCAGGTATCATCCTGCCGGCAATTCCCGGCGTGCCGTTGATGTACGCCGGGTTCCTGCTGGCGGCCGGAACCGATGGGTTCGAGCGGATAGGCTGGGTTCCACTGCTGGTGCTTGGCGTGCTGACCGCGATTTCATTGCTGGTGGATGTGCTCTCGACGGTGGCGGGGGCCCAGCGGGTGGGGGCGAGCCGGCTGGCCCTGGCCGGATCGGTAATCGGCACCCTCGCAGGCCTGTTCTTCATGCCGCTGGGACTGTTTGTCGGCCCGTTTGCCGGCGCTCTGGCCGGTGAGTACCTGCACGGGCGGAAGCTCGGCCAGGCGACCAAGGTAGGACTGGGCACCTGGCTCGGCATCGTGCTGGGCATTGCCCTCAAACTGGGGCTGGCCGTGGCGATGCTGTTGGTTTTTGCCATCGCCTGGTTCGTCTGAAACCCTCCCTTGCCACGTCGCGACGCGCGTTTGATGCGGCAATCGCCGACAATCGTCCCCGACCAGCTTTTCCTCGACGATCACCCGCTGTCGGGATACGTCCCGCACACGGGGGGTTCATCTTCAGCAACCAGAGGCCGCCTCATGCGTAACAGCCCCCTTGCGCTCACCATCGTGTTGTTTGTGGGAGCCGCCAACAGCACGGCACTGGCCCAGGATGCGCTCGCCGATCCCGCCTCGCCGCAGGCCTGCGTCGCCCTCAGTTCCGATGCCATCCGTCTGGCCTGCTATGACCGGGCACTGGGCCGCACGCCCGAGGACACCCGGGCAGCGGATGTCGCTGCCGCCGCCGCACAACAGACACGCAAGGCGGCAGAAGCGCTGGACAACCCGTCACCCTCGCGCAACGAAGTGTTTGCCCATGACGATGTGGGCGCCGCCGTGGCCAACGCCGGACGTGGTTCATTGCTGGACAGCCGCTGGGAGCTGGCCAAGGACTCCAAGCTCGGCCTGTACCAGTTGCGCGCCTACAAGCCTGTGTACCTGCTGCCCGCCTTCTGGACCAGCAAGCCCAATGTGCGGCCGCATTCGCCCAACCCCAACAACACGGTCACCAGTCCAGAGGAGTTGGAAAGCACCGAGCTGAAGTTCCAGCTCAGCTTCAAGACCAAGCTGGCTGAAAACGTGTTTGGCGACAACGGGGATATATGGGCGGGTTATACCCAGAACTCGCGCTGGCAGGCGTACAACAGCGAAACCTCTCGGCCATTCCGTGAGACCAATTACGAGCCTGAAGTGATGCTGGTCTTCCGCAACGGCTACTCGCTGCTGGGCTGGAACGGACGCATGACCGGCATCAGCCTCAACCACCAGTCCAATGGCCGCAGCGATCCGCTCTCACGCAGCTGGAACCGGGTGATGTTGAACGTCGGACTGGACCGCGAGAACTGGGCGCTGATGCTGCGCCCGTGGTACCGCATCCCCGAAAGCGGCAGCGATGACAACAACCCGGATATCGAGGATTACATCGGTCGCGGCGATGCGACGCTGGTCTACAACCGCAACGGCCACGAACTTTCGCTGAGCGCGCGCCATTCGCTGCGCAGTGGCGACCGCTCGCACGGCTCGATGCAGCTGGATTACGGCTTCCCGATCAACAACCTGCTGCGTGGCCACGTGCAGGTGTTCGACGGTTATGGCGAGAGCATGATCGATTACAACCACCGCGCCACCTATGTCGGCGTCGGTGTTTCACTATTGGAGTGGTTCTGATGAAGGCGACAATCTGGCACAACAACCGGTGCTCCAACTCGCGCGGCGCACTCGCCCTGCTGCAGGAAGCCGGGGCCGACATCGAGGTCATCAACTACCTGGAAAACCCGCCGGATCCGGCGACGTTGCGCCGTCTGCTCGACGAGATGGGCATCCCCGCGTGCGACCTGCTGCGCGACAAGGAGGCTGCTTACGCCGAACTGGAGCTGGCGCAGAAGCGGGACGATGAGGCCGCGCTGATCGAGGCGATGGCGATGCACCCGCAGCTGATCAATCGCCCGATCGTGCGCACCGCCAAGGGCACGGCACTGTGTCGCCCGCCGGAACGGGTACGCGAACTGCTGTAACGCCGCCACCCCACAAGACAGCCATCCCGCCATCCGCCCTGTCCGGTACGACACCGGCCGGACAGGGCCGTCGCACTCAGCCCCGCAGGACCGAACGCAACGCGGCGTATTCCGGCAAACACGGCTCGGCATGGGCCGGACGCTGCAGCAGTTCGGCCAGTGCCGGCGGCACTGGCACCTCACGGCCGATCAGCGGCTCGACCACCGATTCGAACTTGGCCGGATGTGCGGTCGCGGCCACGGCCCAGTGCTCACCGGCAGCCGCTTCGCCACTCGCCCGCAATTGCTCCAGCACCTGCACGGCAGTGGCGGTATGCGGGCAGAACACTTCACCAAAGCGGCGGTAGCGTGTGGCGATGGTGTCGCGGATGGTGGCATCGTCCACCGCGCGTGACACGAACGCGCTGCGTAGCGCCGCATCGTCGCCGTTGTACAGCCAGCGCAGCCGCTCGAAGTTGCTCGGTGCGCCGACATCCATGGCGTTGGCGAGCGTGGCGACACTGGCCTGCGGCGTATAGTCACTGCCGGCAAAATAGTCCGGCAGCACGCGGTTGGCATTGGTCGCCAGCACGATGCGCCCCAGCGGCACCCCCAATGCACGAGCCATCACCGCCGCCATCGCATTGCCGAGGTTGCCAGTGGGAATGACGAAGTTCAGCAGGCCGCCATGCGCCGCCTGATGCGTGAGCGCGGCATGGGCGTAGTAGCTCATCTGCGGCAACAGACGGCCAAGGCTGATGCTGTTGGCCGAACTGAGCGGCACCTGTGCCTGCAGTTCGACATCGCCCAGCGCCTGCTTGGCCATGGCCTGGCAGTCATCGAAGGAGCCGGCCACGCGCAGCGCACGGATGTTGCCGCCCAGACAGCCGAGCTGGTGCGCCTGGCGCGGTGACACGCGGCCATCCGGGTAGAGCACCACCACCTGCAGATTCGGCTGCTTGTGGAAGGCTGCTGCAACGGCGGCGCCGGTATCGCCTGAGGTCGCCACGACAATGGTCAGCGGCCGCTCCTCACCGGCACGCAGGCGCGTCAGGCTGGCGGCGAGGAAACGCGCACCGAAATCCTTGAACGCGGCAGTCGGCCCGTGGAACAGCTCCAGAACGTGATCGTTGGCGGTGGCCAGGGACTGCAGCGGCGCCGGGAAGTCGAACGCTTCGCGGCAGATGGAGGCAAGCGCGGGCTCCAGCGCATCACCGGCAAAGAACGGCTGCAACAGCGCTGCCGCAGTGTCCGCCAGTGATTCACCGGCCTGAAGTTCGCGGGCGGCAGGCAGCTGGCGCGGCACATACAGGCCACCATCCGGCGCGAGTCCGGCAGCGATGGCCTGGCTGAGCGTGGCGGCGGGAGCGTTGTTGCGGGTGGAGATGAAATCCATGACAGGGGTTCCGTGAGAGGTGCACGACAGCCGCGGCCCGGGCCGTTGCTGCGGAAATGAGGGGTTCAGAGCAGGTGCGCGGCCGGACTGTTCAACGGGGATACCCAGCTCTGGCTGTCGAAACCCGCGGCGGCGAATGCCTCGCGCACCTTGGGTGCGGCGGCTTCGGCGGCTTCGCGTGTTTCGAACCACGCGAAGATGCTGGGACCGGCCCCGGAGATGCTGGCGCCCATGGCGCCAGTCGCCAGTACCGCCTGCTTGGCCGCCTCGAAACCGCCGATCAGCGGCGCACGACGCGGTTCGACCAGCACGTCGGCCAGTCCCGCGCGCACCAGTGCCGCATCCCCGGCATGGCAACCGGTCAGCACCAGCGCCAGGTTCGCGCTCTGGGCGACGAATTCCTTCAATTCGTAGGCACCTTGCAAGGCCGCACGTGCGCGACGGGTTTCCAGCACCGCGTCCGGATGCACCAGCAGGCTGTGCCATTCGGCCGGCACGGGAATACGCACCAGCCGGTCGGCGGTTGCCAGCACCAGCCCGCCCAGCAGCATCGGTCCGAGGTTGTCGCCGTGCAGTCCGCCACTGGCGATCGCCTCGCCGGCCAGCGCGAACGGATACAGCGCGTCGCGCGACAGCGGCTGGTCCAGCAGCGCGTTGGCAGCCACCAGCGCGGCCACGCAGGAAGCCGCCGAGCCGCCCATGCCCGAGCCCAAAGGGATGCCCTTGTCGATTTCCAGCTCGAAACCGAACGGCAGCTGCAAGGCCTCGCGCAAGGCGATCAGGGCGGCGCCGGAAGTATTGCCGGGTGCGTCCAACGGCAGATCCACCGTGGTGCCACGGATGGCGCCGATGCGCACTTCCGGCGTGTCGATGCGCCGCACCGCGACCGTATCCCCCACCCCGGCAATGGCGTGGCCGAGGATATCGAAGCCGACCCCGGCATTGCCGACCGATGCCGGAGAGAACGCACGTGCCCAGCCGCTCACAGACGCGCTCCCTCACCGGCCGCGACCCGCAGCACATCGGCGAACACGCCGGCGGCGGTGACTTCAGGACCCGCGCCCGGACCCTGCACCACCAGCGGGTTGTCGCAGTATCGGCGGGTGGTGAACTGCACCACGTTGTCGGTCAGGCGCAGATTGGCGAAGGCATGGTCGGCCGGCAGCTCGACCAGCCCGACCGTCGGCTGCTGCCCCGGCTCGAAGCGCGCCACATACCGCAGCACGTTGCCACACGCCTGCGCATCGGCCAGCCGCTCGGCAAAACCGGCATCGACTTCCGGCAGACGTTGCATGAAGTCCTCCACGCTGGCCTGCTGCAGGGCTTCGGGCACCAGGCTTTCCACCGCCACTTCTTCCAGACTGAGCGGATAACCGGCCTCGCGGGCGAGGATGACCAGCTTGCGCGCCACGTCCACGCCGGACAGGTCATCGCGCGGGTCCGGCTCGGTGTAGCCCATCGCCCGCGCCTGCCCCACCAGCTCGGAGAACGGCACGCTGCCGTCGTACTTGTTGAACAGCCACGCCAGCGTGCCGGAGAAGATACCGGCAATCGCCGTGACCTCATCGCCGGTATCGACCAGATCACGCAGGGTGGTGATCACCGGCAGCCCGGCGCCAACGGTCGCCTCGTAGCGGAAGCGTGCGCCGCTGGCCGCCGCCGCCTCGCGGATGGTCTGGTAACGCACCAGCGGCCCGGCACCAGCCTGCTTGTTCGGCGTGATCACATGGATGCCGGCGGCCAGCCAGCCGGCATAGCGGTCGGCCACCTCGGTACTGCCACTGCAATCGATGATCAGCGTGTGCGGCAGGCGCGCGGACAGCAGGTGTTCGGTGAACTGGTCCAGATCGGCCGGCTGCGCATCCGCATCGAACGCCGCCTTCCAGTCATCCTTCAGGCCGCACTCGTTCAGCAGCATGCGGCTGCGCGAAGCCACCGCACGCAGTCGCAGGTCCAGCCGCGCCTTGGCCAACAGCTGCGGCTGAGCGGCGTGCAACTGCCGCAGCAACGCCGCGCCGACATTGCCCGGCCCGATCACGCCCACCGAGAAGGTCTGCGGCGACAACCAGAAACCGGCATGCGCGGCACGCAGCGCCAGGCTGGCATCGGCGCTGTCGATGGCCACGGAGATATTGCGTTCGGACGAGCCCTGGGCGATGGCGAGGATGTTGACCTGCGCGCGCCCCAGCGATTCAAACAGGCGTGCGGCCACACCCGGCTGCCCGGCCATGCCGTCGCCCACCGCCGCCAGCACGCTGACGCCCTGCCGCAACTGCACCCGTTGCACCTGACCGGCCGCCAGTTCGTGCGAAAAGCTCTGCAGCAGTGCGGCACGCCCGCGCTCGGACTCCGCCTGCTTGACCACGCAGCAGATCGAATGCTCCGACGAGCCCTGCGAGATCATCACCACCGACACCTGCGCGTTGCGCAGCGCCGCGAATACCCGCTCGGCGGTACCCGGCACACCGATCAGGCCGGTACCTTCCAGATTCAGCACCGCCAGGTCGGGGCTCAGGGTCAGGCCCTTGATCGGCCCGCGCCGGGAGCTTTCGGCGGTGATGCGCGTGCCTGGATGATCGGGCTCGAAGGTGTTGCGGATGATGATCGGCAAACCGCGCTTGATCGCCGGCGTCATCGTCTGCGGATGCACCACCTTGGCGCCGAAGTAGGCCAGCTCGCAGGCCTCGTCATAACTGAGCGTGTCCAGCTGCACCGCCTCGGGCACCACGCGCGGATCGGCCGACAACACTCCGTCCACATCGGTCCAGATGTGCAGCTCGTCGGCGGCGAACAGCGCGGCGAAGATCGCACCGGAGAAATCGCTGCCGTTGCGGCCCAGCGTGGTGATATGGCCCTTGCTGTCACGTGCGACGAAGCCGGTCACCACCACCCGGCGCGCCGGATGCTGGCTGCGCCAGTGGGCCAGTTTGGATGCACTGGTCTGCCAGTCGACATCCACCACCCCCAGCGGCGTGCGCTCCACAACCAGCACTTCGCGCGCATCGAGCACCGCGCAGTCTTCGCCCAGTGCCTGCAGGTAGTGACCCAGCAGATGCGCGGAAAACACCTCACCCATTCCCTGCACGCGATCGAGCACCTCGCCCGGCAGTTCACCGATCACCGCCAGTGCGGAGAGCACATCGGACAGACGCTGGAAGCGGCCATCCAGCCATTCAAGGGTGGCTCCGGCGCGTTCACCGAGCAGCGCCACGGCTGCGTCATTGTGGCGCGTGTGCAGTGCCTGCCAGCGTTCGCGCCACTGCGGATCGGCGGCCCCGGCGAGGGTTGCCAGTTCGATCAGCGCATCGGTCACGCCCTTCATCGCCGATACCACGGTGACCTGGAGCGTTTCCTCGCGTGCCAGCAGCAGCTGCGCGACATGACGGTAACGCTCGGCATTGGCCACCGAGGTGCCGCCGAACTTGTGCACGATGGTACGGACGACGGCATCCACGGAAGACTCGGCGGATTCGGCGGGAGAAACGGCAACTGACGACATCGGATCAACCTCTGCAGGAGGCCCCGACACGCATCTGGATGGAGTTTCCCCGCATCCTGATCCGGGTGCGGGGCCGTGGTTTTCGGAAATTACACGAAGACGACGGGCCGCACCGGGCAAATGGTGACGGTAATAATGGTGGTGATAATCGACTGCCCGGACACGGCATGCGGTCCGCCGGAAGGCGGTTGCAGGGTGCGGTCAAGGGACAGTGACGTGTTCATGCGCTCAAGATTCACCCGGCATTGAACAGGCTGTCAACTGTTGCATTGCAAAATACTTTTTACGGGCCTCGTCGTCGAAGTGGCCGTTAAAAGTTGCATATGTCATCAAACGCGAACGTCGCCCATCTTTCCTGCAAGCGACGGCGAACACGGCCCCGCTCGCACCGGGCCTCCTGTCGCAAGCCGAACCGGTCCACCAGGGCCGGATGCGGCCACTCTCCGCATCCGCCGCGTTTCCAGGCGCCAACGCGCGGACAGCTCAGGCCGGATCGGTCGCCGGCAGCGATGAGCGATGCGCGGCCGCACTCCAGACCACGCCCACCACCAGAAACACCGCCGCGAGGATTTCCAGCGGCAGCGGCCAGCGCTGCTGCCACAGAAAACCGTAGATCAGCCCGAACAGGGTTTCGAACACGATCATCTGCCCGCCCAACGTCAGCGGCAGTGCCCGGCTCGCCCGGTTCCAGCAGGCGTTGCCCAATATAGAGGCGAATATCGCCACTGCCGCCGCCATCGCCCAGAAGCCGGCCCACTGCCCGCCCGTGTGCCCCTCCCCGCCACCGGCAAAGGCCACCGGTGCCAGCAGCAAGGCCAGCCCCCCGGTCGCCACGCCGGTCAGCAGCGACCAGTCATGCCCGGACACCTGCGGCACGCGCGCCAGCCAGCGCGTATTGCCCACCGAATAGGCCGTCCACGACAGCAGCGCGCCGACGCCGCACAGCAGGCCGGTCAATCGCTGCGCGTTGGAAGTGGAAACATGGGAGGACGCCAGCGCCACGTAGCCCATCACTCCCACTCCAGCCACACACAACGCCAGCGCCGGCGCCAGCCGGGACAGCGGCACCGCGCCCGGCTCGCGTGAACCCAACACCGCCACCAGCACGGGAACCATACCCACGATCAGCGCCGCCGAGGCGCCACCACTCCACTGCACGCAGATGGACAGCAATATGAAATACACCAGATTGCCGAGCAGGCTCAGCCAGGTCAGCGCGGTCCATTCGACCTTGCCGATATGCACCCGCAATGCCGGCCAGCGTGGTACCAGCAGGATCAGCGCGATCAGCCCGTAGACGAGGTAGCGCGAGGCGGCCAACTGCAACGGCGAGAAATCGGTCAGCACCGCCGGGGCCAGGAACACCAGACCCCACAGCGCGCCCGAGGCCACGCCATTGGCGATGCCAAAAGTCATCTGCCGCTTCATCGCACCCCACGCAGCAGCGCAACCCGCAGGCACCCGCAACCTGCATCGCATCGGGAAACAAGGGCAAGAAAACGGCAATGCATCGACAAACGCACCGGGAAAATCGACCGACGCGGAAACCACACCGCAAGCCGCGAAAAGATGGTGGCCCCGACACGATTCGAACGTGCGACCTGTCCCTTAGGAGGGGACCGCTCTATCCAGCTGAGCTACGGAGCCTTGAGGAGCGGCATTGTCGCATGACCTTGATGCCATTCGACACCCTCCCGGCAGGCAGCAGCTGCGGTGGCCTGCTAAAATACCGAGACCGCACGCTGTCCCCCGCCATTGCCAGCGGCACCTTCTATTAGCAATAGCAATCAGGAGTTTG
Organism: Stenotrophomonas sp. JC08; assembly: GCF_052180205.1. Lineage (NCBI taxonomy): Bacteria > Pseudomonadati > Pseudomonadota > Gammaproteobacteria > Lysobacterales > Lysobacteraceae > Stenotrophomonas > Stenotrophomonas sp. JC08. The sequence continues at coordinate 1,750,087 of NZ_CP197473.1, forward strand.
CATGTCCTTTGAACTGCTCAAGGCGCTCGGCCTCGATGCCTCCAACGCTGGCACCTATCTGGGTAACGGCGAGTGGTCCAGCGCCACCGGCGCAGGTGTCCTCAAGCCGCGGAATCCCACCACCGGCGAGGTCATCGCGGAAGTCCAGGCCTCCACCGAGGCCGACTACGAAACCGTGATCGCCCGCGCCCAGGAAGCATTCAAGGTATGGCGCACCACCCCGGCACCGCGCCGCGGCGAAGCCATCCGCCTGTGCGGCGAAGCGCTGCGCGCCAACAAGGATGCGCTGGGCTCGCTGGTCGCGCTGGAAATGGGCAAGTCCAAGGCCGAAGGCGACGGCGAAGTGCAGGAGATGATCGACATCGCCGATTTCGCCCTGGGCCAGAGCCGCATGCTGTACGGCTACACCATGCATTCGGAGCGCCCCGGCCACCGCATGTACGAGCAGTACCAGCCGCTGGGCCTGGTCGGCATCATCTCGGCCTTCAATTTCCCGGTCGCGGTGTGGGCGTGGAACTCGTTCCTGGCGGCGATCTGTGGCGATATCTGCATCTGGAAGCCGTCCAACAAGACGCCGCTGACTGCGATCGCCTCGATGAAGATCTGCAACGAGGCGCTGAAGGCCGGCGGCTTCCCGGACATTTTCTTCCTGATCAACGATGCCGGCACCGCACTGTCGGAAAAGATGGTGGACGACCGCCGCGTGCCGCTGATCTCCTTCACCGGCTCCACCCAGGTCGGTCGCACCGTCAACCAGAAGGTTGCCGCGCGCCTGGGCCGCTGCCTGCTGGAGCTGGGCGGCAACAACGCCATCATCCTCGACGAGACCGCCGACCTGAAGCTGGCCGTGCCGGGTATCGTGTTCGGCGCGGTGGGCACCGCCGGACAGCGCTGCACCACCACCCGTCGCCTGATCGTGCATGAATCGATCTACGACAACGTGCTGGCCACGCTGGTCAAGGCCTACAAGCAGGTCGAAGGCAAGATCGGCGATCCGCTGGACGCGGCCAACCTGATGGGTCCGCTGAACAGCCCCGAAGCCGTGCAGCAGTTCCTGGCCTCGATCGAGAAGGCCAAGGCGTCCGGCGGCACCGTTGAAACCGGTGGCACCGCCCTCGACCGCCCGGGCAACTTCGTGCTGCCGGCGATCGTCACCGGCCTGAAGAACAGCGACGAGATCGTCCAGCACGAGACCTTCGCGCCGATCCTGTACGTGATGAAGTACAGCACGCTGGATGAGGCCATCGACATGCAGAACGGTGTGCCGCAGGGCCTGTCCTCGTCGATCTTCACCACCAACCTGAAGTCGGCCGAGAAGTTCCTGTCGGCGGCCGGCAGCGACTGCGGCATCGCCAACGTCAACATCGGCACTTCCGGCGCGGAGATCGGTGGCGCCTTCGGTGGCGAGAAGGACACCGGCGGTGGCCGTGAGTCCGGCTCGGATGCGTGGAAGGTCTACATGCGCCGCCAGACCAACACCATCAACTACTCCGATTCGCTGCCGCTGGCCCAGGGCATCAAGTTCGACCTGTGATGGCGCCGGCTCCCGTCGTATCCGGAGCCACCGAACGATGAGGCGGCACGGCAATGGCCGCCTCCACCCCGCCCCTCTCCCGCCTGCGGGAGAGGGTTTCAATTTTTCGAAGATGGAGTTTTCGCGATGAGTATTCCCGCACCACGCCAGACCAGCACCTATGCGGTGATCGCCCTGGTGGCCGGCATCCTCGGCTGGACCCTGCTGCCGTTCCTGGGCAGCCTCGGCGGCATCATCTTCGGTCACATGGCGCGCGGCGAGATCCGTCGCAGCAATGGCCGGCTTGACGGCGATGGCCTGGCCATCACCGGTCTGGTCCTGGGCTGGGTATCGGTGGCGCTGTGGGTGCTCGCCATCCTCGTCTTCATCCTGTTCTTCGGCGGCCTGGCCTGGCTGGCCACGCTGAACGCCTGAAACAGGCCCGCGGGATGGCCGGCTGTCCTGCACGATGTCCGTGCCACGGACAAGGCAGGCCGGCCCCACCCTTCACGCCCCCACGTTGAACCGAGCTCTATGTACTCCATCACCCGCCCGTTCCTGTTCTCTCTCGATGCCGAACGCGCGCACGGCCTTGGCTTGTCCGCGCTGGACCTCGCGTGGCGCACCGGCACCACGTCGCTGCTTTCCGGGAGCATCAGGCCGCTGTCGACCACGGTGTTCGGGCTGGAATTCCCCAATCCGGTAGGGCTGGCGGCGGGCCTGGACAAGAATGGCGAACACATCGACGCGCTGTTCGCCCTGGGCTTCGGCTTCGTCGAAATCGGCACCGTCACCCCGCGACCACAGGCCGGCAATCCCAAGCCGCGGCTGTTCCGCCTGCCGCTGCACAACGCCATCATCAACCGCATGGGCTTCAACAACCTCGGGGTCGATGCGCTGGTGGAAAATGTCGGGCGCGCGCGCAACCGGCGCGGTCCGCTGGGCATCAATATCGGCAAGAACAAGGACACGCCGAACGAGGACGCGCTGTCCGACTACCTGGCCTGCATGGAAAAGGTGTATCCGCTGGCCGACTACATCACCGTCAACATTTCCTCGCCCAACACCGCCGGGCTGCGCGAGCTGCAGGAAGAACAGGCATTGCGACAGCTGGTCGCCGGCCTGCGCGAGGCGCAGGAAAAACTGGCGGCCACACATGGCAGGCGCGTGCCGATGCTGGTGAAGGTCGCTCCCGACCTGAGCGACCGCGACATCGATGCGGCGGCGCGGGTACTGGGCGAGCTGCAGGTCGATGGCGTGATCGCCACCAACACCACCATCGGCCGGCCGACGGTGGAAGACGATCCGCTGGCCCGGGAGGCCGGTGGCCTGTCCGGTGCACCGCTGCTGGGCCAGTCCACCTTCGTGCTGCGCCGCCTGCGTGCGCGCCTGCCCGAGTCGGTACCGCTGATCGGCGTGGGCGGCATCGGCTCCGGTGCCGACGCGGTCGCAAAGATGGCGGCCGGCGCGGCGCTGGTGCAGTGTTACAGCGGCCTGATCTTTCAAGGCCCCGGCCTGATCGGCGACTGCGTGGATGCGATCCGCCGCCGCCGGGAAGCCCCGTCCGGAGGCGCCGTCGCTCCGCTATGACGACTGTCGCCCCCGCCTGGTCGCTGCTCGAAAACGCCTCGCTGCACCCCTTCAACACCTTCCACGTCCACGCCTCGGCACCACGCCTGCTGCGCGTGGGCGATGCCAGTGCATTGCCGCAGGCGCTGGCCGGCATCGGTGACGCACCGTTGCTGGTACTGGGCAGTGGCAGCAACGTGCTGCTGGCAGCCGATCCGGCCGATGTCGTGCTGGTGTTCGACAACCGCGATATCGACATCCTCGAACATCGCACCGACCACGCCATCGTGCGTGCCGGTGCCGGCGTCATCTGGCACGAAATGGTGATGTGGTCGCTGGCGCAGGGGTTGTCCGGGCTGGAGAACCTCGCCCTGATTCCCGGTACGGTGGGCGCCGCCCCGATCCAGAATATCGGCGCCTACGGCGTGCAGGCCGGCGAATTCATCCAGACCGTCGAAGCCTGGGACCGGCAGTGCCACGACTGGGTGCGCCTGGACCAGGCCGCCTGCCGGTTCGGTTACCGCGACAGCCTGTTCAAGGCCGAACCCGATCGCTACCTGATCACCGCCGTCGAGTTCCGCCTGCCCTTGCTGCACGAACTACGCCTGGACTACGCCGGTATCCGCGAGCAGCTGCAGGCGATGGCGATTGCCCTGCCCACCGCTGCGGACATCGCCCGTGCGGTCATCGCCATCCGCCAGCGCAAGCTGCCCGACCCTGCCGTGCTCGGCAATGCCGGCAGTTTCTTCAAGAATCCGATCCTGCCGCTTGAACAGGTGCAACTGCTGCTGCAGCACTACCCGGAACTGCCGACCTATCCCGGCAGTGGCGCAGGCAGCCGCAAGCTGTCGGCGGCGTGGATGATCGAGGCCTGTGGCTGGAAGGGCCAGCGTGAGGGCGATGCCGGGGTGTCGCCCGACCACGCCCTGGTGCTGGTCAACCACGGCTCCGCCACCGGCAGCGAACTGCTGGCCTTCGCCCGCCGCGTCTCGGCCTCGGTACTGGAGAAGTTCGGGGTTCCGATCGAACCGGAACCCCGACTGGTCGGCGCACACTGGTGAGCCCCATCGCTCCCCCTGCCCGGCCCGCCGCAGTGCGGGCCGCGTTGCTGATGTTCGGCAGCGCGATGGCCTTCGGCCTGATGGCCGTCGCCATCCGGCTGGCCACCCGGCATGTGCCGACGCAGGAAGTGGCGTTCTTCCGCAACAGCTTCGGCCTGCTGGCGCTGTTGCCGCTGCTGTTGCGCCCCGGCCACGCCCCGCTGCGTACCCGGCAACTGCCGCGTTACCTGCTGCGCAGCCTGATCGGCCTGGCCTCGATGCTGTGCGGCTTCTGGGCACTGGGCCACCTGCCGTTGTCACTGGCCATCTCGCTGTCGTATTCCACGCCGCTGTTCGTCACGATCGCGGCCGTGCTGTGGCTGGGCGAGAAGGTGCGCATCCGCCGCTGGGCCGCGGTGATCACCGGTTTCATCGGCGTGCTGGTGATTGTGCGCCCGGGCTCCCATGGCTTCGAGGCCGGCACCCTCATCGCGCTACTGGGGGCGGTACTCAGTGCACTGGTCGCGATCCAGATCAAGCAGCTCACCCGCGTTGATGGCGCGGATACGGTGGTGTTCTATACCTACGTGTTCTGGGTACCGCTGTCGCTGATTCCGGCGTTGTTCGTGTGGGTGTGGCCAAGCGGCATCGCCTGGCTGTGGCTGGCGGCCACCGGCGTACTCGGCACCATCGGCCAGCTGCTGTGGACCCGCGCCTTGAAGCTGGGGGAAGTCTCCGCGCTGACCCCAATCAGCTTCACCCAGTTGCCACTGGTGGTGGTGATGGGTTGGTTGCTGTTCGGTGAAACCCTGGACCGCTGGACCGTCCTGGGAGCCAGCATCATCCTCGCCGCCAACGCCTACATCGCCCATCGCGAAGCCGTATTGGCCCGCCGCCGCACCACTCCGGGTTGAAACTCTACACAGGGCCTGCGTGCGGGCCATTGGACTGAAGACGATTGCACCGCGGTGCTCGTTCGGTCCTGTCGCACCGAAACAAAGGCGAATCCGCCACCCTCGTGCAGGCATCCCGCGCCCGCCCATTCCCGGAAAACACCTGCCGGGAGAAGGCTCCGTACGAATACGTGCAGCCCGAAGCAATCAGGCTTCAGGCAGTTCCAGCAACGGGCGCCCCCGTTTTGCGCGGAAATAATTCGTCAGTCGCATGCTCGCCTGCTGCGCCAGCACACCGCTGCTGACTTCCACCTGGTGGTTGTGCCGGGGATCGGCGACCAGGTCGAATACGCTGCCACAGGCGCCGGTCTTGGGGTCGGTGGCGGCAAACACCACGCGCGCGATACGGGCGTGCACCAGCGCCATCGCACACATCGCGCAGGGCTCCAGCGTCACATAGAGGGTGCAACCGACCAGCCGATGGTTGCCCAGGCGCTTGCCAGCCTCACGCATGGCGACAATCTCGGCATGCGCGCTCGGGTCATGGCTGGCGATATTGATGTTCCAACCCTCGCCCAGCAGCTGCCCCTCGGCACCCACCAGTACCGCACCCACTGGAATCTCGTCGAATTCGCGTTGCGCGCGATCGGCCAAGGCCAGCGCGTGGCGCATCCAGTATTCATCGGGATTTGTCAGTTCAGCGCAGGGCATTGGAGGCACTACAGGCTATCGGCGGCGCAAGGGTAACGCAGATGGCGCGCCGTCGGCCGGCGCGCGATCCAGCGCAAGAGAAGGTCAATACACCGCATCCGTTTCTCGAGGATACGCCGACACCCGGTTGCGACCACTGCGCTTGGAGACATACAGCATCTCGTCGGCGGCCTTCATCACCGCCTCGATTTCAAGTGCGCTCTGTGGCCAGCTCGCTACCCCCAGGGAGATTGTCAGCGACCCCACCGTGGGGACAACCATCTGCTCCACCGTGACCCGCAGACGCTCAGCCACCTGGGCCGCCGTGACAAGGGTGGTCGCGGGCAGCAAGATCACGAACTCCTCGCCACCCACGCGCAGCGGAATGTCGTACGTCCGGCAGGCCTCGCGCATGCATCTGGCCAGGTGCTGCAATGCGAGGTCACCGGCATCATGCCCGTAGGTGTCGTTCACCGCCTTGAAGTGGTCGATGTCGATGGTGATGACAGAAAACGCCTCGGCCCGGCTCTCGAAATTCGCCAACGCCTCATCCATCCGGCGCCGGTTGCCGAGTCTGGTCAACGGGTCGGTGGCATTGTCTTCGCGCAGCTTGCTGAAACTTTTATGGATGGCGTCCACACCGATCAACAGGGCCTTCTTGAGCTCGCGTGATTCGAAGTACCAGGATTTCACCTCGCCAATGTCCCTGGCCGACGCCGGGTCTTCCATCTTGCGCGCACCGTCAGCCAGCAGACGCAGCGGCCGCGAGATCAACCGCGCGCTCCACAGGATCAGGATCAAGGTCAGCAGCGTGGCCGGCAACGCCTTGTACAAGGTGCTCCGCATCAGTTGGGTCAGCGGTGCCAAGGTGGCTTCCTCCGGGCGCTGCGCCACGATGCCCCACCCCGTTGATGCGACGGGTGCATACCCCGCCAGCATCTTGATACCGCGCGAGTTGACGGTCTGGCCCATGCCAGACTCCCCGGTAATGACACGCTCAACGACGGCATTGTTCTGCACGACGTCACCGATCCGGTCTGGATTCGGGTGATAGATGATGCGCTTGTGCCTGTCGACCACAAACAGGTAGGAGCCGTCCACATAGAAATGCTGGCCCAGAAGGCGGTCGAGAATGTTCTCTTTCTGCAGGTAGATCGCACCGCCGACCGCCCCGAGATAGCGCCCGGATCCGGATACGATCGGATGGTTGATGAACACGATGAAGTTGCCGGTGGCCGACTGATAGGGCTCACTGATCAGCGGCCGCTTCTCGCGCAATGCCGCCTTCACCGCCTCGCTGTTCAATACTCTGCCCTGCAAGCCCAGCGTTTCGGGTGAGGTTGCCAGTACCGTGCCGGTCGCGTCGAAAATGGTGATCGAGTTGAAACTCTTGCTCATCATCCGCAGGCGTGCCGCTTCGCCTTCGAGCCTGGCCACATCGTCCATTTTCACCGCCAGCAACTGCGCGGTATAGGCCAGCTGCAACTGCGCGGACTGCAGGAAATCCTCGGTACTCCCGGCCAGCTTGTTGGCGTAGGCGTAGTTGCCATCCAGCGTGGTATCCACCAGTTGCTGGCGCTGCACGGTGAAACCGGCATAGAAGGTATTGGCAAACGGCACCAGGGCCCCGATCAGGGTCAGAGCCAGAATGAGTTTTCGTAGGTCCATGATCCGATGCGAAGCTCGTAGAGGCGACCGCGCTTGATCCCATGGCATACGGGTGACCCGGGTGTGGTCATTTGCCGAGCCAAACGTCTTTGCCATGGCCGGCTCATGCCTGTCCACCTACGCCCGGCCCGCAGCAGAGACCAGGGCGATACAGGATTCAAAAAATGGAAAAACCGCTGTTGCCAGCGGTTTTTCCAGCAACTTTGGCGGGCAGAGTGGGATTCGAACCCACGGAAAGTTTGACCCTTCGCCGGTTTTCAAGACCGGTGCCTTCAACCGCTCGGCCATCTGCCCGTTGTTGTTCCAGACCCGATACGGCGGGCGTATCCGGCCGCGTATTCTCGCATGCCTGCCCCCGCTTTGTTCAACCCGCTTCGATCGCCAGTGAACCCGCCATCGAGGCGCGTATTTTTTCCTTGGCGCGCTCGCAGGCACCCCCGCAATGCAGCCGCGAGGCCTCCAGCTCCGGCGGCAGGTGCTCGGCCAGAAAATCGATGAACACCCGCACCGCCGGCAGCAACCCGCGCCGTGAAGCGAACACCGCATGACAGATGCCCTGCGGCAGCGACCAGTCCGGCAGTACCACCTCCAGTTCGCCATTGCGCACCGCCTCAGCGCAGACGGTCTCCGGCAACATGGTGATACCGAAGCCGTCCTTGACCATCGACTGCAGCAGCGGGAAATCGAAGCCGGCCACGCGCGGCTGCAGGTCCACGCGACGCACCTCGCCACCGGGACCATGCAGCTCCCAGCGCTGCCGCGCTTCGTCCTCGCTGATGCTCAGGGTGACGTGACTGGTCAACTCCTCCGGCGAGGCTGGCCGGCCGGCCTTGTCCAGATAGGCGGGGCTGGCCACCAGCAGCTCCTGCACCTGGCCGAAACTGCGCATCACCAGGCTGCCGTCATCATCCAGGCGCGAGCGCACACGCAGTGCGACATCGTAGCCTTCATTGATGATGTCCACCCGACGATTGCTGATATTCAGCTGCAGCCGCACTTTGGGGTACTGCGCCAGGAATTTCGGCAGCAGGCGTGGCAGTTGCATCTGCGCCAGCGACACCGGCACGCTGGCACGTACCAGCCCACGCGGCTCGGCACTGAGGCGATCCACCACCTCACGCGCGGCCTGCGCCTCGGCCAGCATGGTCTGGGTATGCCGGTGTACGCTCATGCCGACGTCGGTGACCGCGAAGCGGCGCGTGGAACGCTGCAGCAGGCGCACACCCAGCTCGGTCTCCAGCTGGCTGATACGCCGGCTCAGGCGCGACTTGGGAATCCCCAGTGCCCGCTCGGCGGCCGCGAAGCCGCCGTGGTCCACCACCATCGCGAAGTAGTAGAGGTCGTTGAGGTCCTGCATGGATTGATCCCGAAAATGGAACGAACATGCGAATTCAACCACTTCCATCCTGAATTTACAAATCAGACTATAAACAGTCCTGTATTGAATTCCCAGGAAGCATGACAACGGGCCACGACTGTTGATCTGCCACTATCTGGTCCATCCGTACCCACTGCCCACCTCCTCCACGATGCACCTGCGGCCGTCGAGCGCAGGCTGTCCGTTCTTCGCCACTGTTGAACCGTCTGCTGTCGAGTCGGCCACTTCACGGCAATGGCGGAAAGTGGCGCTCCCTGGGAATTTCCAAACCGTGACGAAAAAGGCCCGCATCGCTGCGGGCCTTTCATCAGTGCGTCGGGAGCATGCCGTCTCAGCCGATCTGCTCCACTCCGCCCATGTACGGGCGCAGCACCTGCGGAACGGTGATCGAGCCGTCGGCATTCTGGTAGTTCTCCATCACCGCGATCATCGCCCGACCCACCGCCACGCCGGACCCATTGAGCGTATGGGCCAGTTCCGGTTTGCCGGCATCGTTGCGCCAGCGCGCCTGCATGCGCCGCGCCTGGAAATCGCCACAGTTCGAGCACGATGAGATTTCACGGTAGGTCTGCTGCGACGGCAGCCAGACTTCCAGGTCGTAGGTCTTGACCGCCGAAAAGCCCATATCACCGGTGCACAGCAGCATCTTGCGATAGGGCAGCCCCAGCTTCTGCAGCACGGTTTCGGCGCAGCGGGTCATGCGCTGGTGTTCGGCCTCGCTGTCCTCCGGCTTGCAGATGCTGACCAGTTCGACCTTCTCGAACTGGTGCTGGCGGATCATGCCGCGCACGTCGCGGCCGCCGCTGCCCGCCTCGGAACGGAAGCACATCGAATGGGCGGTCATGCGCAGCGGCAGGCGCTCGGCGTCGAGGATCTCGTCGCGCACGATGTTGGTGAGCGGCACTTCGGAAGTCGGGATCAGGTAGCGTGAGGATTCGCCCAGCGTGGTCTTGAACAGATCCTCTTCAAACTTGGGCAACTGGCCGGTGCCACGCAGCGAATCGGCATTGACCAGCACCGGCACGTTGGTTTCTTCGTAGCCATGCTCCCCGGTGTGCAGGTCCAGCATGAACTGGCCCAGCGCACGGTGCAGGCGGGCGATCTGCCCCCGCAACACGGTGAAGCGCGCGCCGGAAAGCTTGGCGGCAGTTTCCGCATCCAGTCCGTGCTTGCGTGCGCCGAGCTCGACGTGGTCCAGCACCGGAAAGTCGAACTCACGCGGCGTGCCCCAGCGCAATTCTTCGACGTTGCCGGTTTCGTCCTTGCCGGCGGGCACACCCTCTGCGGGAAGGTTGGGGATGCCCAGCGACAGGGCCTCGATCTTCTCGCGCAATTCGTCCAGCTGGATTTCCGAAGCCTTCAGTTCATCGGCAAACGCGGCCACTTCGGCCATGATCGCCGACACATCCTCGCCCTTGGCCTTGGCGTGGCCGATCGCCTTGGAGCGGCTGTTGCGCAGGCTCTGCAGCTCCTGGGTACGCACCTGGATGCGCTTGCGGTCAGCCTCGAGGGCTTCGAACGCCGCCACGTCCAGATCGTAGCCACGCGTGGTGCGCAGGCGTTCGGCAAGTTCGGTGGGCTGCTGGCGAAGAAGGGCGGGATCAAGCATGGAGGCGGCACTGTGTACGGATGGATGCGGCAATTATCGCCCGAACCGCCGATCTCTGCCGCGTGACTCACGTCTGCTGTGCAAGAATCAGCCCGTCCAACCCGATCAAGCCCATGTCTGCAAAGCGTTCCCCATACCGCGATCACGACCTCACGCCGCTGGCGCACAGCCGTCTGAAAATCATCGGCATCGCGTTCTGTGCCGGCCTGCTGCTGTTCTGCATCGTGTGGCTGAACATCCGCCGCAACAATGAGGCCCCTGCAAGCGATCCGGCGCAACCGCAAGCGCGCGCAGGCGACGTCACTCCGCTTCCAGAGCCACGCGCCGCCGGAACCGGGGCCAGCGACATGCCAGAAGCCCGCCCGGACACGGAAGAGGAACGGCCGCAACTGGTGGAAACCACGCCACCACCGCAACCTGTTGCCGAAACAGCGCCAGCGCCACCCTCCGCACCAGCCGCGCCGACACCGGCCGCCGTGGTTCTGGATGACCGTCCGGTCCCATTGCCGGGGCAAAGCCCGCCGCCCACCTATCCCGCCAGTGCCTTGCGCCGCGGCGACAGTGGCACGGTGGTGGTGCAGGTGGTGGTGGGCGTCAGCGGAGAGCCGCTGGATGCGCGGGTGATCCAGCGCAGCGGTGCCCGCGACCTGGACCGCGCAGCCCTGGATGCGGTACGCGGCTGGCGCTTCCAGCCGGCGCACAGCAACGGCCAGCCGATGCAGGCGACGCTGGATATCCCGTTCGACTTCAAACCGGCCGAATAGGCGGACGCTGCGGCTGCCGGCAACACCGGGCGGCAAACGCACGCCCGGCAGGCCATCGTCAATTGATCCGCGGCGCTGTCAGCGCAGCACCTCGAGTCCGAAGCCGGCACCGGTGGCCAGCGTGTCGAATCCCGGGAACGAGGTCGCCACGTTGGCCACGTCGTTGATCCGCACCTCGCCGGTGCTGAGCTGGCCGGCAATGGCGAAGGCCATGGAAATGCGGTGGTCGCCATGGCTTTCGATGGTGCCGCTGCCGAGCGGACCGCCGTGGATGGTGGCGCCATCGTCGGTTTCATCCACGCGCAGACCCAGCGAGCGCAGGCCGGTGGCCATGGCCGCCAGCCGGTCCGATTCCTTGACCCGCAGTTCGGCGGCGCCACGCACCACGGTCTGCCCGGAGGCCGCGGCCGCAGCCACGAACAGCGCAGGGAACTCGTCGATCATGTCCGGCACCACCGCTTCGGGAATTTCCGCACCGTGCAGCGGCGCATAGCGCACCACCAGGTCGGCCACCGGCTCGCCGCCGTGCTCGGCGTGGTTTTCCTCGCTGATGTCCGCCCCCATCAGCCGCAGCGCGGTGAGCAGGCCGGTGCGGCGCGGGTTCAGCCCCACCGAGCGCAACCGCACATGGGAGCCGGGAATGACGCTGGCGGCGACGATGAAGAACGCCGCCGACGAGAAATCCGCCGGCACCGCGATATCGGTGGCGCGCAGCCGCTGGCCGCCACGCAACCGCGCCCGGCCCGGTTCGAACTCGATCTCGGCACCGTAGGCGCGCAACATGCTCTCGGTGTAATCGCGCGTGGGATGTGGTTCGACCACCGTCGTTTCGCCCTGCGCGTACAGCCCGGCCAGCAGCACCGCCGACTTCACCTGGGCGCTGGCCACCGGCAGCTCGTAATGGATGCCCTGCAGCGGCTGGCCGCCGTGGATATGCAGCGGTGGCGTGCCATCGCCCCGGGTATCGATGCGTGCGCCCATCTGCGCCAGCGGCCCGGTAACGCGGCGCATCGGCCGCTTGGACAACGATTCATCGCCCACCAGTACCGTATCGAACGGTTGCGCCGCCAGCAGGCCGGCGAGCAGGCGCATGCCGGTGCCGGCGTTGCCGCAATCCAGCGTGCCCTGCGGTGCCTGCAGGCCATCCACGCCGACACCGTGCACGATGCGCTGCGAGGCCGAGGGTGTCTCGAAGCGCACCCCCATCTGCGCGAAGATCGACGCGGTGGCACGGGTGTCTTCACCTTCCAGGAAGCCTTCGATGTGCGAAACGCCATCGGCCAGCGCGGCAAACATCACCGCCCGGTGCGAGATCGACTTGTCGCCGGGAATGGCGAGCGTGCCCTGCAGGGCCGAACCTTTACGTGCAATCCAGTAGGGCTGGGAAGTCATGCGGTCTCTCTACGTTCTTCTCTCCCGGCGCGCGGCCGGGAGCATGGAGGGAGGCGGATCGGCGTGCCGGCACATGGCTGCGGCACCATCATCCCGCCCTTGGACGCCCTCCCCCGCAGGCCGGGGAAGAGGCGATGAACCTGCCGCTTGCGGCAGGCTCAGGGGACGGCAACCGGATAGGAGCCAAGCACCTTGATTTCAGCCGAGTGCGACTTCAGCTCGGCCAGCGCCGCCTGCATGGATGCATCTTCGATATGGCCGGCCAGATCGATGAAGAAGCCGTATTCCCACTTGGCCTGGTGCGAGGGCCGCGACTCGATGCGGTTCATGCTGATGCCATGGCGGGCGAACGGGCTGAGCACATCGAACAGTGCGCCGGGCTTGTCATGGATGAACACCAGCACCGAGGTACGGTCATGCCCGGACGCCGGGAAGAACTGGCGGCCGATCACCAGAAAACGCGTGGTGTTGTCGGCGTCGTTCTGGATCGGCTTGGTCACCACTTTCTTCAGGCCGTAGACATGCCCTGCGCTCTCACCGCCGATCGCGGCGGCGTCATCGGCATTGCGGGCGCGGCGCGCGCCTTCGGCATTGCTCGATACCGGGATCTTCTCGGCCTTGGGCAGGTTCGCGCGCAGCCACGCCGAGGTCTGCATGAACGACTGCGGATGCGCGTAGATGCGCTCGATGTCATCGATGCGGCCGCTGCGCGACATCAGGTACTGCTGCACGCGCAGCTCCACTTCGCCGCAGATCTTGAGACTGGAGGTGAGGAACATGTCCAGCGTGATCTGGATGGTGCCCTGCCCCGAATTTTCCACCGGCACCACGCCGAAATCGGCGTTGCCGGCTTCCACTTCCTGGAATACTTCCTCGATGCTGGCCATCGGCAGGCCCATCGCCGAACGGCCGAAGTGCTTGAGCACGGCCTGCTGGCTGAAGGTGCCTTCCGGGCCGAGGTAACCGATCTTCAGCGGCTCCTGCTGCGCCAAGCAGGCCGACATGATCTCGCGGTACACATGCACCAGCACCTCATCGCTGAGCGGGCCTTCGTTGCGGTCCACCACCATGCGCAGCACCTGCGCCTCGCGCTCGGGCCGGTAGTAATCCACCGCGGCCGCCAGCTTGCCCTTGGCCTTGCCGACCTGGTGGGCGAACCGCGCGCGCTCGGCGATCAGCGCCTGGATGCTGCGGTCGATCTGGTCGATCTTGGCGCGCACATCCGACAGCACCGGCTTGGCCAGCGGCAGCACATCCACGGCGGGCTTCTTGTTTTCAACTTTCGCCGCGGTGGATTTTCTGGCGGCGACTTTAGAGGAGGTTTTCTTGGCGGGTTTGCTTGGCTTCGAAGCCATGGAGTCGTCTACCTGTTACAGGCCGGCGCGATGCGCCCGGCGGGAATGTGTCAGCCGTTGCGCTGCTGGAAATCACCCATGAACGCCACCAGCGCCTGCGCCCCTTCCAGCGGCATGGCGTTGTACAGCGACGCACGGATACCGCCGACCGCCTTGTGGCCCTTCAGTGCCAGCAGTCCGGCGGCCTTGGCCTCGGCAACGAAACGGGCATCCAGCTCGGCACTGGGCAGCACAAACGGGATGTTCATCCGCGAGCGCACCGCGCTGGCCACCTCGTTGCGATAGAAGCCGCCGGAGCCGTCAATGGCCGCATACACCAGTGCGGATTTCTGCGCATTGCGCCGGGCGAACTCCTCCACCCCGCCTTGCGCCAGCATCCACTGCACGGTGAGACCGAGCAGATACCAGTTCCAGGTCGGCGGCGTGTTGAGCATCGAATCGCGCGCGGCGTGCGAGCGGTAATCGAAGATGTCCGCTCGCGGCTGGCCGGCCCGCTCAAGCAGGTCGCGACGGATGATCACCACGGTGATGCCGACCGGGCCGAGGTTCTTCTGCGCACCTGCGTAGATCACGCCATAGCGGGAGACATCGATCGGCTCGGAGGCGATCGATGAGCTGAAATCGGCGATAAGCGGCACCCCGCCTACATCCGGCGCGTCACGGAACTCGACACCATGGATGGTTTCGTTGGCGGTGATGTGCACATAGGCCGCATCCGTGGACAGTTGCCACTGCGCCCGCTCGGGAATATCACGGAAGCCGCCACTCTCGCCGCTGGCGACGACGTTCACGTCCACATACGGGCGCGCCTGCTTGATCGCGGTCTTGCCCCAGTGGCCGGTGACGAGGTAATCCGCCCGCTGCCCGGGAGCGGCCAGGTTCAATGGAAGCAGCGCCTGCTGGGTGGTGGCACCGCCGCCGAGGAACAGCACCGCATGGGTATCGGGAATACCGATCAGCGTGCGCAGATCGGCTTCGGCCTTGGCAGCGACCGCGACAAAGTCGGCGCTGCGATGGCTGATCTCGACGATGGACGCGCCCACGCCATTCCATTCCAACATTTCCTCCTGCGCCTGGCGCAGGACCGATTCCGGCAATGTGGCTGGGCCGGCACTGAAATTGAATGCGCGCGTCATATCACACCTGTTGGGCTGAAGCCGTAGTATGCCGCAGCGCAACAGGCTTGGGGGCCCCGGAAAAGGTTGCATATGCATGCATTGGCATGCCTCCCGGAAGCTGCCGCGGCAACGGCTTGAACGACCCTTCCGGGGGTGCTCAGCGCACGCCGAACAGCAGCAGCGCGCTGATGCCGGCGCCCAGCAATACCGCCGTGAGCAGCAGCCACGGCCAGCGCCGGGAACCACGCGCGGGGATGTGCGTGACACTTTCCTCCGACTCGGGATCATCGGCCCCTTCCCCACCGGGCAGCGCTTCCGGCATACCCCGCGGGTCCAGCGGAATCTCCAGCACGAACCGGTGGCCGCCCTCGAACACCAACTGGTCGCCGGCCTGCAGCCAACAGTGGCGCACCGTCATGCCGTTGACCCGGGTGCCGTCGGCTGAACCGAGGTCGCGCAGCAGCACCCGTTCGCCATGGCGTTCAACCTGCGCGTGCTGCCCGGCAAAGGCCGGCTCGTCGATCACGATGTCGCTGTGCGGATCGGCGCCAATCGTGCGTGCACGATCCAGGGTGAAGCAGCGTCCGTGGTAGCGGCCACCGACACCGCGCAGCAGCAAGCGCATGTCCTCATCGGCCGTTTCTTGGGGCGGCGGTGGATGCGCGACCTGCTCACTGCTGCCCTGCAGCAGCAGTTCGGCACCTTCGGCATAGACCGCATCGCCGGCACGCAGCAGCGCCATGCGGCGTACCGGACGGCCATTGACGTGGATTCCACGGATACCGTTTGCCACCTGCAGCCACACGCCGCGCTCATCCACACAGAATTGTGCCAGCAACAGCGGGCCAACACGGTCATCGCCCAGCCCTACCTGGCCGGATGCATGCCGGACAATGCGTTGAACGCCCCATTTCAAGGGCTGATCGGGCTGTTGCCGGTTACTGAAATGGACTTGCAGTGTGCGCACCGTCGCAGATTATCAGTTCGTTTGATATTGCAGAAGATGGCCGCAGGACTTGGAGTGCGTCGCCAGTGTCTCCACAATGCCGCTCCTTCCTTTCCACCAGTCTCCCTGGAGCCAGCCCATGTCCACCATCGATATCCGCCATGCCCACTCCCTGTCCGATGACGCTGCGCGCAACGCGATCGCCGAGGTGGCAAAGAAACTGGAGGAACGCTTCGAGGTATCCACCCGCTGGGAAAACCAGACGCTGCGCTTCGCCCGTTCCGGCGTGGAAGGTGGTATCGAACTGCTGCCCGGTGCGGTGCGGGTCAAGGCCGAGCTGGGCTTCCTGCTGTCAGCGATGAAGGGCATGGTGGAATCGGAAATCCAGCGCGTGCTGGCCGAAAAGCTGGGCTGAACCCGGCGCCATCACGCCATCCACGCAAGTGCGCCGCTAGGGTGATGGGCAGGTTCCCTTCCACCCAGGAGCACATGCATGAACGCCGATCAATCCCGCCCCGAAGATGACACCACCGCGACCCCGGAACAGGCCGAGCGTCTGGGCCGACGCGTCAGCGAATCCGCCCAGCAGGTCTGGCTGGCGGGGCTGGGCGCATTCTCCCTGGCCCAGAGCGAAGGCAGCCGGCTGTTCGATTCGCTGGTCAAGGAAGGCAAGTCCGCCGAAGAACGCTCGCGGCACGCCTCCGCGCCTGACAGCGGCGTTCAGGACAATGTTGAAAGCACACTCGGCCAGGCCCGTGAGCGGGCCAGCGGTGCCTGGGACCGGGTCGAAAAATCCTTCGAGGAACGCATGCAGCGCATCCTGCGGCGCATGGATATTCCCGGCCGCAGCGATATCGAGGCGCTGAACGCCCGCCTGGAGGCTCTCGAGCAACGGCTGGCACAAACCGAGCGACAGGACACCAAGCCGCAGACAACCACCGGACCCCACTGATGTTGCAAAGCAACATAAGCTGATGCATAATCTTCCTACCCGCCAGCAGTACCGTGCCGTTTGTCTCCCTCCCCATACGGCCACGGATGGCGGGTTTTTTGTGCCTGGAGCTTGCCCTCGCTCCGGCTGAGGTCGCTTCCCGGCGAGCAAGCGCGATAATGGCAGGCCCCGATGCGACCGGCCCTGTCCGGCGCCTTGCCCGCGAGACCACCGTGAATACGCCCGGCACTTCCTCCATTCCCACCGCCACCCGCCACGAACAGCATGGCCGCTATCCGCGTGCTGAAACCGAGGGGGATTTCCGTCACAACCTCGACGTGGTGCAGGCGCGCATCGCGGCGGCCTGCCAGCGTGCCGGCCGCGACGTGGGCAGCGTACGACTGCTGCCGGTCAGCAAGACCATTGATGAAGCCCGCATCCGCCTGGCCTATGCCGCCGGCTGCCGCTTCCTGGGCGAGAACAAAGTGCAGGAAGCCCACCACAAGTGGGAGGCGATGCAGGATCTGGCGGACCTGCGGTGGTCGGTGATCGGCCATCTGCAGACCAACAAGGCCAAGCTGGTGGCCCGCTTCGCCCACGAATTCCAAGCCTTGGACAGCTTGCGTCTGGCGGAAACGCTGGATCGACGCCTGCAGCATGAAGGCCGCTCGCTGGATGTCTTCGTCCAGGTCAACACCTCCGCCGAAGATAGCAAATACGGGTTGCCACCCGAGCAGGTGGCCGATTTCATGCACGCCCTGCCGCAATTCGGTGCATTACGTGTCCGCGGCCTGATGACGCTGGCGATGTTTTCGGCCGAAGCGGATCAGGTCCGCGCCTGTTTCGTGCGCCTGCGCGAGCTGCGTGACCGCCTGCGCCAGACCGTACCGGACGGTATCGGGCTGGAGGAGCTGTCCATGGGCATGTCCGGCGATTTCGAGATCGCCATCGAAGAGGGCGCCACCGTGGTGCGCGTGGGCCAGGCCATTTTCGGCGCACGCGCGGTGCCTGACAGCCACTACTGGCCGGTCGCCACGACATCCCCCTGACCCTTGTCCGCCAGCACACTTCACAGACGCTGGCACCTATACACTTGCGTCCTGTCTGGTTTGTCATGCGGGTGTGTTGATGCTTCCCTGGATTCTCGCCTTGGCGCTTGCGCTGGCGTTGTGGTTCCTCGCAGTTGCCTATCTGTGGCTGGTGCGACGGAAGCGGACCGAGATCGCCCATGGCCTGGCGGCACTGGCCGGCATGCGCTGGCGCGAATTTTCCCGCATTGTGCGGCTGGCATTGGCCGATCAGCGCAACCTGCGTGATACGGCGGCCGAAGTCACCGACGACCACGGCACCAGCAGCGACTTCCTGATGGCCGGCGACAATGCGCTGTGGCTGGTGTCGTGCAAGCATGGACGCGCCTACCGTTTCGGTGCGCAGGACATCAACGAGCTGGCCTCGGCCATGCGCCTGACCGAGGCGGACAATGGAATATTGATCACCGAGGGCCGCGTCGAGCGCGACGGTCTGGCTGCGGCCACCCAACAGTCGATCGAAGTGCTGGATGAGCGCAACCTGTGGCAGTTGCTCTGCGCCTATGTACCCGCGCAGACCCGCGACACCGTCACCGGTATCGCCCACCGTGAAGCCGTCCGCCATACCGGTATCGCCGCACTTGCCGCACTGACGCTGGGGCTGCTCGCGGGCATGACCTACGGCACGCTCCAGGACACGAATGCAGGGGCTGCCTCGAGCGCCGCCACCCAGCCCCCCTCCCATACGCCTGCCCCGCCTGTCGCCGCCGTGCCCGCGCTTCCTGATTCCGGAAACGTTGCCGACCCGACCGCCGGCATGGCTGCCGAGGATCTGCAGCAGGACCCGGACCCGGAAACCCTGCTGCGCTACCAGCAGAACGTCTCCAAGGCGCTGGCACGTACTCCCGGGGTGATCAGTGGCATCTGGGTGACCCGGCTCACGCTGTCAATCGAACGCACCGCCGATGATGCGACCGTGTGGCCCCTGATCTGCCGCGAAGTGGAGCGCTACCCGGCGCTGCGTACCGTGCGCATCCAGCTCAACCCGCGCCCGGGCAGCGACGAGCCGGTACGCTGGCGCCAGTGCAGCACCATCTGAAGGACAGGAACGGGGCAGAGAAACGGGCAAGGGCGAGAGCCCGGGAACGATAACAACGGGAGCCAGTGAAACCCGCCACGCAAAGGCCGGGGGCTGCTGTTCTCACCCGTTTACAGTTCCGCTGCCTTCTTTCCTAGCCTTTCCCGCCCGGCGCGAAACGGGCGATCAGGTCGTAGGCATCGCCGAGGAACATCTGTCGCACCCAGGTGATCTGCTGCTCGCCGCGCCAGGTCTGGCGATCGATCACCAGGCAGGCGGTACCGGCCGGCACCTGCAGCAGCCTGGCCTCCGCCGCGGTGGCCGCCACCGCGCTGATGCGATGCTCACCGCGCGTCCATGACACGTTCTGCAGCAGCCAGCTGCCCGGTGCGTGGGTGGAGAAATCCACGGTGAGTGTCTCCGGCACCGCCTCCGGATTGATCAGCCGCCGTTCCAGCGCGAGCGGCTTGCCGTCGGCCAGATGCAGGCAGTGCATCGCCAGCAGCATGCCCTCGCCGACCAGCTCCACTTCCTTCGCCGCGGCGGCATCGGCCGGCCGCAGCTGTTGCTCCAGCAGCTGGAATCCATATTCGTGCCCGCGGTCGGTCACCGCCAGGTGGATATCCGGGATTTCCAGCGCCACCTGTTCCAGGTGGGGCGGTTGCCGTGCGACAAAGGATCCGGCGCGGCGTCGGCGCTCGATCATGCCGCTCTCTGCCAGCGTGGTCAGTACCTTGTTCACCGTCATCCGCGAGCATTTGTACTGCTCCATCAGCTCGTGTTCGAACGGAATGCGGAAGCCCGGCTCCCACTCGCCACTGAGGATGCGGCTTTCGATATCACTGCGGATGCGGTGATTGAGGGTGGCTTTTTTCTTGCCCGTCACTCGGGATTCCCTGGAAAGAACGAGGCTGGCGGGGATGCGGAACTCATGCCAGCACCCGGCCCAATGCGGCGCGGTAGCGTGCGCTCACGGCGTCACGGTGTATATGCCGGCCCTCCCGGACCAGTTCGCGGCCATTGCGCCAGACCGCGCGAACCGCTCCATTACGTGCAGCAAACAACCAGCTGTCAAGCAGGCTGTCGCCGTGGCGACCAAGCAGTGAGGGATGCGCGGGATCAAGTTCGACCAGGTCCGCCGGCGCGCCGACGGACAGCCCTGACGGTACACCCAGCGCCTGCGCGGCGCCCTCGGCCGCCTGCTGGTAGAGCCAGCGGCCGCTGGACAGCGTGCCCGGCGAGAGCACGTTGCGCCCGCGCAGGGTCAGCCGCTGGCCGTATTCGAGCAGGCGCAGCTCTTCGGCCGCGTCGATCAGCACATTGGAATCGGAACCCACGCCGAAGCGGCCACCGGCGGCGATGTGCTCGCGCATCGGGAACAGCCCGTCGCCCAGATTGGCCTCGGTGATCGGGCACAGGCCGACCACCGCGCCGCTGTCGGCCATCAGCCGCACTTCCTCAGGCGTGACGTGGGTGGCGTGGACCAGACACCAGCGCTGATCCACCGCGGCATGGCCGTACAGCCATTGCACCGGGCGCTGCCCGCTCCAGGCCAGGCAGGCCTCGACTTCGCGCACCTGCTCGGCGATATGGATATGGATCGGGCCACTGGTCATGCCGGCCAGCGCCTGCAACTCCGCTTCGGTGGTCGCGCGCAGGCTGTGCGGCGCCAGTCCGAGCAAAGCGTCGGGCAGATCGGCCAGCGCCTGCGTACTGCCTTCCAGCAGGCGGGCGAAACCGTCGATGTCGTGCAGGAAGCGCCGCTGCGCCGGTGCCGGCGCTATCCCGCCGAAGTCGGCATGGGCGTAGAACACCGGCAGCAGGGTCAGCCCCAGCCCGGTGCTGGCGGCCGCGGCGGCCACGCGCACGGCCATCTCGGCCGGGTTGGTGTAACGACTACCGTCCTGCGCGTGATGCAGATAGTGGAACTCGCCGACGCGGGTGAAACCGGCTTCGAGCATTTCCATATAGGCCTGCTCGGCGATGGCCTGGAACGTGTCCGGGTCCAGCCGGTCCAGGAAGTGGTACATCAGCTCGCGCCAGCTCCAGAAGCTGTCGCCGCGGGCTCCGCCCACTTCGGTCAGGCCAGCCATCGCCCGCTGGAACGCATGGCTGTGCAGGTTGCCCAGCCCCGGCACTACCGCCCACAGGGTGTGATCGCCGTGCTGCCGCGAGGCTCCAGTGACGACCGAGGTGATCCGCCCCTGCACGCACTCGATGCGCACATCGCGCGCCCAGCCTTCGGGCAGCAGCGCCTGTGCGGCATGGAAGCAGGTTGTCTGGGGGGCGGCGCTGGCAATCACTGGACACTCTCCGGTTACCGCAATTATTGTATATACAAATACAACCGGAAGCTGCACATGCGCTGCGACACGCTCTGGCACAACGCCCACCTGATGACCCTGGACGACGCCACCGGCGGGCTGGGCATTATCCGTGATGGCGTGCTCGCTGCGCTTGATGGCCGCATCGTCCATACCGGTCCGGTCGCCACCGCGCCGGACTTCGACGCCGCCGAGCGCATCGACTGCGACGGACGCTGGATCAGCCCCGGCCTGATCGACTGCCACACCCATCTGGTCTACGCCGGCAACCGCGCCGGCGAGTTCGAGCAGCGCCTGCAGGGCGTGAGCTATGCCGATATCGCCCGTGCCGGCGGCGGCATTGTCTCCACCGTGCGCGCCACCCGCGCCGCCAACGAGGCCGCGCTGATCGACGCCACGCTGCCGCGGCTGGACGCGATGCTGGCCGAAGGCGTCACCACCATCGAGATCAAGTCCGGCTACGGCCTGACCCTGGCCGACGAGTCCCGCCAGCTTCGCGTGGCCCGCCAGCTGGGCCAGCTGCGCCAGGTCGAGGTGGTGCCCACCTTCCTCGGCGCCCATGCGGTGCCGCCCGGCCACGAGGCGCAGGCCTATATCAACGAGGTCTGCGCGGTGATGATCCCGGCCATCGCCGCCGAAGGACTGGCCGAAGCGGTCGATGTGTTCTGCGAGAACATCGGCTTCACCCCAGCGCAGACCCAGCAGGTGTTTCAGGCCGCGCGCCAGCATGGGCTGGCGGTGAAGATCCACGCCGAGCAGCTGTCCAACCAGCACGGCGCCGAACTGGCCGCCGGCTTTGGTGCGCTCTCGGCCGACCACATCGAACATCTCGATGACGCCGGCATTGGCGCGATGCGCGCGGCCGGCACCGTCGCTGTGCTGCTGCCCGGCGCGTTCTATTTCACCCGCGACACCACCGTGCCGCCGATTCCACAGCTGCGCGAGGCCGGCGTGCCGATGGCGCTGGCCACCGACTGCAACCCCGGCACCTCGCCGCTGACCAGCCCGCTGCTGACCATGAACATGGCCGCCACACTGTTCCGCATGACCGTGACCGAGTGCATCGCCGGCTTCACCCGCGAGGCGGCACGCGCGCTCGGTCGCCACGACCGGCTCGGCCAGTTGGCCGCCGGCTTCGATTGCGACCTGGCGATCTGGGACATCGAGGCGCCGGCCGATCTGGTCTACCGCATGGGCTTCAATCCGCTGCACACGCGCGTGTTCCGCGGCCAGCCGACATCCCCGTAAGAACGACACCTGTATGAGCGACATAAGTCGCGACCAGAAGTCCTCCCCCAAGAAAACCACTCGCGACTCACGTCGCTCCTGCAACCGCCCTGTCCCCGTCTTGCAATCCACTGGAGTAACCCTATGACTTCCCCGCTCGTGCTTCGTCCCGGCCACGTTCCGCTGGCCCAGTGGCGCCAGATCTACCAGGGCGCCCACGTGCGCCTGGACGAATCGGCCAGCGCCGCCGTGCTGCGCAGCGCGCAGGTGGTCGAGGCCATCGTCGCCAAGGGCGCGCCGGTCTACGGCATCAACACCGGCTTCGGCAAACTGGCCAGCGTGCGCATCGAGCGCGAGGATCTGGAAACCCTGCAGCGCAATATCGTGCTGTCCCACGCCGCCGGTGTCGGCGAGCCGATGCCGGCCAACGTCGTGCGGCTGATGATGGCGCTCAAGCTCACCAGCCTCGCCCAGGGTGCCTCGGGCATCCATCCGAAAACGCTGGCCCTGCTGGAAGCCTTCCTGCAGCACGACTTCATTCCGGTCATTCCGTGCCAGGGTTCGGTCGGCGCTTCCGGTGACCTGGCCCCGCTCTCGCATCTGGCCACGGTGATGATCGGTGTGGGCGAAGCCTTCGTCGATGGCGTACGGATGCCAGCCGTCGATGCATTGGCCCGCATCGGCCACAGCGCGCTGACCCTCGGCGCCAAGGAAGGGCTGGCCCTGCTCAACGGCACCCAGTACTCCACCGCCTACGCGCTGGCCGGCCTGTTCGAGATCGAAACGGTGTTCCAGGCCGCGCTGGTCACCGGCGCACTGTCGGTGGAAGCAGCCAAGGGCTCGGACACCCCGTTCGATCCGCGCATCCACAGCATCCGTGGCCAGCGCGGGCAGATCGCCACCGCCGCCACCCTGCGCCAGCTGATGGCCGGCTCGGCCATCCGCGAATCGCACCGCGACAACGACGTGCGCGTGCAGGACCCGTACTGCCTGCGCTGCCAGCCGCAGGTGATGGGCGCGGCATTCGACGTCATGCGCCAGGCCGCCACCACGCTGGAGATCGAAGCCAATGGCGTGTCCGACAACCCGCTGGTGTTCACCGATACCGGCGAGGCACTGAGCGGCGGCAACTTCCACGCCGAGCCGGTCGCCTTCGCCGCTGACATGCTGGCCATGGCGATCTGCGAGATCGGTTCGATCAGCGAGCGCCGCACCGCGATGCTGGTGGAACCGGCGCTGTCCGGTCTGCCGGCCTTCCTCACTCCCAAGCCGGGCCTGAACTCGGGCTTCATGATTCCGCAGGTCACCGCCGCGGCGCTGGTCTCGGAGAACAAGCAGCGCGCCTACCCGGCCAGCGTGGATTCCATTCCCACCTCGGCCAATCAGGAAGACCACGTCTCGATGGCCGCGCACGGCGCCCGCCGCCTGCTGGCGATGGCCGAAAACGCCGCCAACGTGGTCGGCATCGAGCTGCTGGCCGCCGCGCAGGGCTGCGACTTCCACGCCCCGCTGACCTCCAGCCCGGCGCTGGAAAGCGTGCGCGCCACGCTGCGCACCCAGGTACCGACGCTGCAGGATGACCGCTATTTCCACCCGGACATGGTCACCGCCACTGAACTGGTCCGCAGCGGCGCCCTCGCCCACGGTCTGGACGCGGTGCTGCCGCATGTGGAAGCAGTGTCATGAGCGCCACGCCGGAGTGGCTGCAGATCCATCGCGGCACCGCGCCGCTGATCGTCAGCTTCCCCCACACCGGCACCGAACTGCCCGCCGAACTGGCCGGGCGGTTCGTCTCGCCGTGGCTGGCGCGGCGTGACGCCGACTGGTGGGTGCACCAGCTGTACGCCTTCGCGCGTGAGCTGGGCGCCACCACCGTGCGCACCGCCATCTCGCGCTCGGTGATCGATATGAACCGTGATCCGTCCGGCGTCAGCCTGTACCCGGGCCAAAACACCACCGGCCTGTGCCCGCTGACCACCTTCGACAACCAGCCGCTGTACCGCGAGGGCTGCGAGCCGGACGAAGCTGAGATCGCCCGCCGCCGCGACACGTACTTCGCGCCCTACCACGCCGCGCTGGCCGCCGAGATCGCCCGCCTGCACGCCGACCACGGCACCGTGGTGATGTATGACGCGCACTCGATCCGCTCGAACATCCCGCACCTGTTCGACGGCCAGCTGCCGCAGTTCAACCTAGGCACCGCCGGCCCCACCGGCGAGCCGGACACGGCCTGCGACAACGCGCTGGCCGATGTGGTCGAGAACCTGTGCGCGCTGAGCGGTCTGGGCCACGTGCGCAACGGCCGCTTCAAGGGCGGCTGGATCACCCGCCACTACAGCAACGTGCCCGCCGGCGTGCATACGTTGCAGATGGAGCTGGCCTGCCGCGGCTACATGTACGAGCCGGCGTCGGGCGATGTGGAGGTGCACAGCTGGCCCACGCCCTACGCCCCTGCCCGCGCCACCGCGGTGCGCGACACCCTGCAACAGGTGCTGCGCGCCTGCCTCGACTTTTCCACACGTGCGAATCCTTCGCAAAAACCCGCACATCCCTGTGCGGACTTTTCACCAGGAACAGACTGATGACCCGCCACGACCCTTCCCGCAGCCCGCGCGCGCCGCGCGGCAACACGCTCAACTGCAAGTCCTGGCAGACCGAAGCGCCGTTCCGCATGCTGCAGAACAACCTCGACGCCGAAGTGGCCGAAGATCCCACCTCGCTGGTGGTCTACGGCGGCATCGGCCGCGCCGCGCGCGACTGGGAGAGCTACGACAAGATCCTGGAAACCCTCAAGCGGCTGGACGACAACCAGACCCTGCTGGTGCAGTCGGGCAAGCCGGTTGGCGTGTTCCCCACCCACCCGGACGCCCCGCGCGTGCTCATTGCCAACTCCAACCTGGTGCCGCACTGGGCCAACTGGGAGCACTTCAACGAGCTCGATAAGAAGGGCTTGATGATGTACGGGCAGATGACCGCCGGCAGCTGGATCTACATTGGCAGCCAGGGCATCGTCCAGGGCACCTACGAAACCTTCGTGGAGATGGGCCGCCAGCACTACGGCGGCAGCCTCAGCGGCAAGTGGATCCTCACCGCCGGGCTGGGCGGCATGGGCGGCGCGCAGCCGCTGGCCGCCTCGCTGGCCGGCGCCAGCAGCCTGACCATTGAATGCCGCCAGAGCAGCATCGATTTCCGCCTGCGCACCCGCTACGTGGACGAACAGGCCAGCGACATCGACGACGCGCTGGCGCGCATCGCCAAATACACCGCCAGCGGTGAGGCCAAGTCGATCGCCCTGCTCGGCAACGCCGCCGAGATCCTGCCCGAGCTGGTCCGTCGTGGCGTGCGCCCGGATGCGGTCACCGACCAGACCAGCGCGCATGACCCGGTGCACGGCTACCTGCCGATCGGCTGGACGGTCGAGCAGTGGCTCACCGAACAGCAGGCCAACCCGGAGAAGGTCCGCGACGCCGCCAAGGCCGCGATGCGCGTGCATGTGGAGGCGATGCTGGCTTTCCACGCCGCCGGCATCCCGACCGTGGATTACGGCAACAACATCCGCCAGATGGCCTTCGACGAAGGCCTGAAGAATGCCTTCGACTTCCCCGGTTTCGTGCCGGCCTACGTGCGCCCGCTGTTCTGCCGCGGCGTCGGCCCGTTCCGCTGGGTGGCGCTGTCCGGCGACCCGGAAGACATCTACAAGACCGACGCCAAGGTGAAGCAGATCATCGCCGATGACCCGCATCTGCATCGCTGGCTGGACATGGCGCGCGAGCGCATCGCCTTCCAGGGTCTGCCGGCGCGCATCTGCTGGGTCGGCCTGGGCCTGCGCCACAAGCTCGGCCTGGCCTTCAACGAGATGGTCCGCAACGGCGAGCTCAGCGCGCCGGTGGTGATCGGCCGCGACCACCTGGACAGCGGCAGCGTCGCCTCGCCTAATCGCGAGACCGAAGCGATGAAGGACGGCTCCGACGCCGTCTCCGACTGGCCGCTGCTCAACGCCATGCTCAACGTCGCCAGTGGCGCCACCTGGGTCAGCCTGCACCACGGCGGCGGCGTCGGCATGGGTTACTCGCAGCATTCGGGCGTGGTCATCGTCTGTGACGGCAGCATCGAGGCCGACAAGCGCATCGCCCGCGTGCTGTGGAACGACCCCGGCACCGGCGTCATGCGCCACGCCGATGCCGGTTATGACATCGCCATCGACTGCGCCAAGGAGAAGGGGCTGGACCTGCCAGGCATCTTCGGCTGAGTCCGGGCACTCACCTGCCTGCAATCACAAAAGGGCAGCTTCAGGGCTGCCCTTTTGTCTGGTCGGACGCCGTTATGGCATCCATGCGTTGCGTGGCCCAGGCAGCGGAATCCATCCGCCACCTGCCAGCGCCCGCTCAGGCGGTGCGACGCATCGGCTGGTCTTCCACCACCTCGTCTGCCAGGAAGGCTTCCAGCGAGTCATCCATCGCCTGCATCCATGGCGTGTGGTGCGGCGGCGCCAGCGTGCCGGTCAGCACCGAGCGATAGCTCTTGTTGCGGTAACCCAGGATGTCGGCGACCTTGTCCACCTTCCACTGTTTGAACAGCTCGGCAACCGCTTCGACCTTGAACTCCGGGTAGTCGGTGGCGTTGAGCAGGTCGCGCACATATGCGGCCTGGAAGTCGATGTCCTCGCTGTCGGAGCGCGTCGCCTCCTCCCGCTGCACCCAGGCTTGGCTGTCTGCACGCATCGCTTCGGCATCCGGCAACGTGATGCGCCCGAGGATCACGTCGCGCGCATACCAAGCCTGCGCATCGAACATGTTGAAGGTGTAGTACTGGTCCTGCATGCCCAGGTACATCAGCTTCGGATTGTCGATCCAGAACACGCCCTTGTAGATGTCACCCGGATACAGGCGGTTGCGCGTGCGCAGGGTCAGTTCATCGCACAGGAACGGAAAGTGGTGCTGGTAGCCGGTGCACAGCACGATGGCATCCACGTCCTTGGAACTGCCATCGGCGAAGTGCGCGGTATTGCCTTCCAAGCGCAGCAGCAGCGGCTTCTCGTCGAATGCGGCCGGCCAGTCATAGCTCATCGGTGCGCTGCGATAGCTGAAGGTCACCGACTTGGCGCCGTACTTGTAGCATTGCGTGCCAATGTCCTCGGCCGAATAGCTGCTGCCGACCAGCAGCAGGTCCTTGTCGGCGAACTCGCAGGCATCGCGGAAATCATGCGCATGCAGCACGCGGCCGGGGAACTGCTCAAGCCCTTCGAAGAACGGCGCGTTCGGTGTGGAGAAATGGCCGGTGGCAACGATCACCCGGTCGAATTCCTCGGTCTGCAGCTCATCCTTCTTCAGGTCGCGCACGGTGACGCTGAAGCGCCCGGTTTCTTCGGAATATTCCACCCACTGTACGGCGGTGTTGAAGCGGATCTGGTCACGCACGCCGCTCTTTTCGATGCGGCCCATGATGTAGTCGCGCAGCACTGCACGCGGGGGATAGGAGGCGACGGGGCGACCAAAATGCTCTTCGAAACTGTAGTCGGCAAATTCCAGCGCTTCCTTGGGGCCGTTCGACCAGAGGTAGCGGTACATGCTGCCGTGTACAGGTTCACCATAGGCATCCAGCCCGGTACGCCATGTGTAGTTCCACATTCCACCGAGATCGGACTGCTTCTCGAAACAGACGATTTCCGGGACTTCAGCGCCGCCACGGCGGGCGGATTCAAACGCACGAAGCTGTGCCAGACCGCTGGGGCCGGCGCCAAGAATGGCAATACGCATGGTCATTCGAGTTGTATCTCCTGTGTAGCTGCCGGCACGTGAAGCACGTGACGACACTGCGCAAGGGCGCGTTATGCGTCGTGCGGGAGGACTGCGGCCCAGTCCCGCACAACGCGCGAAACACCCGGCCGGCCACATCAAGGCGGCAGCAGCGGAAAGGAATGGCAGACAAAAAGCCGCCCGTCGGGGACAAGCCCCGCCCCTTCATCATCCGGGTGGGTACTTCGCGAGAAGGGTCCGCCGCGTTCGTTCGGACCAGAATGACGGTGCAACACCGCAAGGAATATGGGAAAAACTCGCGAAAGCGGGGGCATCCTAGCACAGCGGCCATGTTTGCCGGTAATCCCGGCACCGCGCTGGCCGCGGAAGCTGCCTGTTCAAAAGTCAATCCGGATTGGCGACCCCGTGCGGCACATGGCCGGCGGCGACGTGCAGGCGTGCGCTGTCGATGTTGTGCTGCGAGTCATCGAAAAAGATGTCGGCACCGAACGCCTCGAGGAACGGCCCCTTGTGCCGTCCGCCGAGAAACAGCGCCTCGTCCAGCCGCACGCCCCATTCGCGCAACGTGCGGATCACCCGTTCATGCGCCGGCGCCGACCGTGCGGTGACCAGCGCGGTGCGGATCGGCGCCGCCTCGCCCGCCGGAAACGCCGCCTGCAGGTCATGCAGTGCGGAAAGGAAGTTGCGGAACGGTCCACCACTGAGAGGCTCATGTGCCCGCTCCTGCTCGTGCCGGCCGAATGCTTCCACCCCCTGTTCGCGGGAAATGCGTTCGCTCTCATCGCCGAAGATCACCGCATCACCGTCGAATGCGATACGCAGTTGCGATGAGGGCCGCCCGGTGTCGGTGGCCACCGCCGATGCCGCTGACACCTCGGCCATGCTGTGCGGCAGAATCGTCGCCGCAGCGATGCCATGCAGCAGCGCCCGTCGCACCGAATCAGGGTTGGCCGACAGGAACAGATCGGTACCGAACGGCTTGGCATAGGGCCAGGTCGGCTCACCGGCGGTAAAGGTCGCACGTACGATATCCAGCCCGTGGTGCTGGATCGAATTGAAGATGCGCAGGCCGGTATCGGCCGAGTTGCGCGACAGCAGGATCACTTCCACCCGCGGCACTTCGCCAGGTGCATGGCTGTTCAGGCCCAGCAGTTTGCGCACGACCGGAAAGGCGACGCCGGGCGTGAGCACATCGTCCTCATGCAGGCGCTGGTACGCCGCGTAGGCCTCCAGTCCTTCGCGCTCGAACAATGCGTGGCCTTCCTCCAGATCGAACAGTGCGCGCGAAGTCACCGCGACCGTCAGCAGCCGTGGCGTGTTGTCACCCATGTTTCCGGTCCTTTCCTGTGCCGTTGCCGGCGTGGCCTGTCACCCGCTCCATGGCGGTGTTCATCAGAAGATGAACTGCTCGCTGAGGATGCGCTCTTCCAGATTGTGTTCCGGATCGAACAGCAGCGTCACCTGGCGCTCGCGCGATTCGCGGATGGTGACTTCCACCACGTCACGGGTCTCGTGCGAATCGGCCGTGACGCTGACCGGCCGTTTGTAGGGATCCAGCACGCGGAAGCGCACTTCGGTATCCGCCTTGAGGATCGCACCACGCCAGCGCCGTGGACGATACGGCGCCAGCGGCGTCAGGGCGATGGTGTTGGAGCCCAGCGGCAGGATCGGCCCGTGCGCCGAATAGTTGTAGGCGGTGCTGCCGGCCGGTGTGGAGACCAGCACGCCATCGCAGATCAGTTCGGCCACCCGTTCCTGGCCATTGAGGTCGATGCCGATATGGGCCGCCTGCCGCGTCTGCCGCAACAGCGACACGTCGTTGTAGGCCAGCGAGCCGGTGGTGGTACCCGACTCGGTCTGCGCGACCATCTCCAGCGGGCGCAGATGCGCCGGCTCGGCGTGTGCCAAGCGCTGCAACAGGTCCTCGGCGCGATAGTGGTTCATCAGGAAGCCGACGGTACCCAGCTTCATGCCGAACACCGGCTTGCCCATGCTGCCGTGGCGGTGCAGCGTCTGCAGCATGAAGCCATCGCCACCCAGCGGGCACAGCACATCGGCATCTTCCGGATCAACGCCGCCATAGCGTGCGGCCAGTGCCTGACGGGCCTCTTGGGCGGCATCGATTGAGCTGGCAAGAAAAGCGATACGGGGGGACACAGCCATTCATCGTTACGGACTCGGCTGTCGAGCATAACCTGCAACCGTCAATGCGGCAGCGTCGCTGTCAAACGCAACTCTCTGTCCCGGCGCGGGCCGCTCCGGAAAGGAACGGGCCCCGACGGGGCCCGTCCTCACATCGGCCGGCTTACGCTCCGTGCGCGGCCAGCTGGCCCAGCCGCTGCACCGCGACCGACACGGTCGGATAATCCAGCGTCTTCTGCTCGGCCAGTTCGGCCAGCATCGCCAAGGTGAAGCGCAGGCTGCTGTCATCGCGCCTGATCCACGAGGCGACCTTGGCCTCGGCGCCACTGCTCTTCATCGACAGCACCTGCCCGGTCAGCACGCGCTGGTGCGTGGCCAGCTCATCACGCAGCACGCCGCGAGCCACCGCATGCCAGCGGCCGTTGACCTCCAGCGCGTCGATCTGCTCGAACAGCCACGGCATCTGCAGCGCCTCACCCAGGCGGAAGTGGACCTTGGACACGTCCACCGGCTTGAGCTTGCGGGTACGGGCCAGCTCGATGATGTCGAATGCCGGCTCCAGGAACTGCAGCTCGGACAACTGCTTGGCCAATGCCGCCGGCAATCCCTTTTCCTTCCACGCCACGACGCTCGCCTCGTACGCGGGTCGCTGCGAGTCGGGCAGCACACCCGAAGCAACACGGATGTCGTTGAACGGCCCCTGGTAGCGATCGACCGCGGCGGTGATGCCCGGCATCGCCCCCGGCCGGCCCAGCAGCCAGCGCACGAACGAACGCTGCAGTTTCCAGATCACTTCCAGCGCGTCCACCTGCACAGCCTCGGGCAAGGTCCCGTCGAGCGCATCGATCTGCTCCCACAGTGCCCGTGCATCCAGCGTCTCGCGGCTGATGGTGTAGGCCTTGGCGACCTCGGCCACGGTGCGGCCGGTGTCCTCCTGCATACGCATCAGGAAGGTGGCGCCCATGCGGTTGATGGTCTGGTTGGTCACCGCTGTGGCGATGATCTCGCGCTTCAGGCGATGCGTCTCCATCGCGCCGGCGTATTTCTTCTGCAGCGGCTGCGGGAAGTAGCGCAGCAGCTCCTTGGACAGGTACGGGTCTTCGGGGATATCCGAATCCAGCAGCTGCTGGAACGCGACGATCTTGGAATAGGACAGGATCACCGCCAGTTCCGGCCGGGTCAGGCCCAGGCCACGCAGCTTGCGTGCCGACAGTTCCGCATCGGACGGCAGGTACTCGATCTGGCGATCAAGCAGCCCCTGCTGTTCCAGCGTGCGGATGAAGTGCTGCTTGGAACCGAGCCGCTTTGCGCTCATCCGCTCCATCAGGCTGATGGCCTGGTTCTGGCGGTAGTTGTCCATCAGCACTAGCTCGGCGACCTCGTCGGTCATCGACGCCAGCAGCTTGTTGCGCTGGGCGACGGTGAGCTTCTTGGCACGCACCACGTCGTTGAGCAGGATCTTGATATTGACTTCATGGTCGGAGGTGTCGACACCGGCCGAGTTGTCGATGAAGTCGGTGTTGAGCAGTACACCGGCCTGCGCGGCCTCGATGCGGCCGAGCTGGGTCATGCCGAGATTGCCGCCCTCGCCCACGATTCGGCAGCGCAGCTCGCCGCCGTTGACGCGCAGGCCGCTGTTGGCGCGGTCTCCGACTTCGGCATGGGTTTCATTGGCGGCCTTGATGTAGGTGCCGATGCCGCCATTCCACAGCAGGTCGACCGGTGCCTTCAGCGCGGCGCTGATCAGCTCGGTCGGGGTCATTGCCTTGATGCCGGCATCGATGCCCAGCACTTCACGCACCTGCGGGGTGATCTCGATCGATTTCAGCGAGCGCGGATAGATGCCGCCGCCCTTGCTGATCAGCTTGCTGTTGTAATCGGCCCAGCTCGAACGCGGCACGGCGAACAGGCGCGCGCGTTCCTTGAACGAGGTCGCCGCAACCGGGCCGGGGTCGAGGAAAATGTGGCGATGGTCGAACGCACACACCAGGCGGGTGTGCTCGGACAGCAGCATGCCGTTGCCGAACACGTCACCGGACATGTCGCCGATGCCGACCACGGTGAAGTCCTGCCGCTGGCAATCCCGGCCCAGCGCACGGAAGTGGCGCTTGACCGACTCCCATGCACCGCGGGCGGTGATGCCCATGCCCTTGTGGCTGTAGCCGACCGAGCCACCGGACGCGAAGGCATCATCCAGCCAGAAACCATGCGCGGCAGCGATGCCGTTGGCGATGTCGGAGAAGCTGGCGGTGCCCTTGTCGGCCGCCACCACCAGATAGGGATCGTCCAGGTCATGCCGGACCACGCCCTGCGGCGGCACGATGGCGTTGTCGACAATGTTGTCGGTGATATCGAGCAGTCCGTTGATGAAGCGCTTGTAGCAGGCCACACCCTCGGCGAACCAGGCATCGCGATCCACGGACGGGTCCGGCAACTGCTTGGCGAAGAAACCACCCTTGGAGCCGACCGGCACGATCACCGTGTTCTTCACCATCTGTGCCTTGACCAAGCCCAGCACCTCGGTACGGAAATCCTCGCGGCGGTCCGACCAGCGCAGGCCACCACGGGCCACCGCGCCAAAGCGCAGGTGGGTGCCTTCCACCCGCGGGCCACACACCCAGATTTCGCGGTACGGGCGCGGCTTCGGCGCGTCCGGCACCCTGGCCGCATCCAGCTTGAAACTGATGTAGTCGGCCGGGCCGCCATCGGCACGCACGCCGTCCTTGCGCGGCAGGTAATAGCTGGTGCGCAGCGTGGCTTCGATCACGCCGATGAAGCTGCGCAGGATGCGGTCCTCATCCAGGCTGGAGACACCGTCGAGCAGCTTGACCAGCACCTCGCGCACCAGCGCCATGCGTGCATCACGCTTGCCCTTGCGCGCCTTGACGACGTCATCGAGCAGCTTGAGCGTGCCCGCATCATCGCCGGCCAGCACCTTGAACTGCGCCAGCTGCGCATCCAGCGCCACCTTGCCGGTCGCCGGGGCCGGATCGAAGCGGGCTTCGAACAGCTCGACGATCAGCCGCGCCAGCAACGGATAGCGGTTGAAGGTGCCTTCGACATAAGCCTGCGAAAACGGCACGCCGATCTGCAGCAGGTACTTGCAATAGGCACGCAGCATCGACACCTGGCGCCAGTCCAGCGCCGCACCCAGCACCAGCCGGTTGAAGCCGTCGTTCTCGGCATCGCCATGCCACACACGCGCAAACGCTTCGCTGAAGGCGGCATTGGCACGGGCCGGATCGATCGGACCGATGGCCGACTCGACCTCGAAATCCTGCACATAGACCGGCGCGTTGTCGACCATCAGCCGGTACGGCCGTTCGGCCATCACCCGCAGCCCCATGTTCTCCATCATCGGCAGCACGTCGGACAGCGGAAGGTCCTTGAGCTGGCGATACAGCTTCAGCCGCAGGCCTTCCACGCCATCGCGCTGCAGCGTCTGCAGGCTCAGGCGCAGATCGTCCGGTCCGGTCAACGCGTCCAGCTGCGCCACATCGGCAGCGGCGATCTGGGCGCTGGAGTCTTCGATATAGCCGGCCGGCAGTGCCTTGCCGATCCGCGAGGCGATCCGCAATCCTTCATTTTCCCCGTGGCTGGCGATCAATGCCTCACGCAGATCGTCCTGCCAGTTGCGCAATACGTTAGCCAAACGTTTCTCCAAATCGCCGGTATCCGGCTCAAGATTCCCACCGGCCCTGGGCCGGACAATCAGGTGAAGCTGCGCCAGCGGCGAGTCACCCAACACCACACTGGAATCCACGTGCTCCCCCTGCAACGCATCACGCAGCATGGCTTCCACACGCAGACGCACATCCGTATTGAAACGCTCACGCGGCAGGAAAACCAGCGCGGAGATGAAACTGCTGAAGCGGTCACGGCGCAGGAACATGCGACTGCGCGCACGCTCCTGCAATCCCAGCACGCCGGTCGCGGTGCGGAACAGTTCGTCCTCGCTGGACTGGAACAGCTCCTCGCGTGGCAGTGACTCGATGATATGCCGCAATGCCTTGCCGCTGTGGCTGGACACATCCAGCCCGGCACGCCGCATCACATTCTGATAGCGCTGCCGCACCAGCGGAATTTCCCACGGGCGGCTGCTGTAGGCGCTGGAGGTGAACAGGCCGAGGAAGCGTTGCTCCCCGACAATCCGCCCCTTGGCATCGAATTCCAGCACGCCGACGTAGTCCATGTAACCGCCACGATGGACCCGCGAGCGGGCATTGGTCTTGGTCAGGATCAGGACATCGGCAAGCTGGTGGCTGTCGCTCAGGCCTTGCGCTGCCAGCCCCTTGACCGGACGCGGCGGCGAGCCATCGGTGCCGTGCATCAACCCCAGGCCACTACCTTCGCAGGCGGCCAGCACGGCTTCCCCGTCGCGCTTTTCGACCTTGTATTCGCGGTAACCCAAGAACGTGAAGTGGTTGTCGGCCGCCCAGCGCAGGAACTCCTGTGCCTCCATGCGCGAAACATCGTCTACCGGCAACGGTCGTGTCCCCAGTTCATCAGCCAGCGCCAGCGCACGGTTGCGCATCGGCTCCCAGTCGTTGACGGCCGCACGCACCTCTTCCAGCACGGTATGGATGCGTTGCTCAAGTGCCGGCAGCGCAGCGGCCGGCTGCCGCTCGATCTCCAGCAGCATCACCGATTCGACTGTTCCCTCGCCCACCTTTTGCAGCTTGCCGGCGGCATCGCGTGACAGCCTGATCAGTGGATGCCCCAGCACATGGATACCGATGCCCTGACCGGCCAGAGCCAGCGACACCGAGTCCACCAGGAACGGCATGTCGTCGTTGACGATCTGCAGCACCGTATGCGCCGCATCCCAGCCGTACTCCTTCAAGGTCGGATTGAAAGCCCGGACAATGGCCTTGCCGGGTTTACGCACCCGGGCGAACTCAAGCATTCCGGCGGCGTGGCGCGCCCAGTCGTCAGCCGGGTGCAGGCTGAACTCTTCTGCATCCATCCGCTGGTAGAACGCGGCGGCGAAGGCCAGCGCCTGCTCCTGTGCCGCGACGTGATCGTGCTTGCGCAGCGCCATGAAAACAGGCTCCAGCGACAGGACAGCCGCCGGAGCCGGTGAGGAGGATGGGGATGCGGGGGATAAACCAGATTTCCTGTTGGCAGACTTCGCACTACGGTTTTGCGATTTCATGAGGGAGCTTCTGGCGGGTGCTCGCTGGAGAAAGCCGGATTGTAGCCTTCACCCGGCCCCACGCCTTGCTGCAGGACGGCATGGAAATGTCTGGCAAAGGGCGGCACCGCAATGGTTTGCGCCAACACCACAGATTCCGGCAACCACCGGTGGACGGTGTAGGGCACAACGGCAGTGGCAATTCTCCCGTGCCCATGAAACAGAAGTGGAAAAATAACTGTATTAATCCTGTACTGGACGGTATAGTCCAGCCCCTGTGCCGACCTCCCCTGCCGCCGACAGCGCCCACGATGCACGCGATCTTCGCGTGTTCGATGCCGTGCGCGAACTGCTCGCCGTCCAGGGCATGCGCCTGAGCATGAGTGCGGTGGCCGCGCGTGCCGGTTGCTCCAAGCAGACGCTTTACAGCCGCTACGGTTGCAAGCGCGACCTGTTGCGCAGGGCCATGCAGCTGCATGTCTCCACCGCTACCTCCGCCCTTGCCGTCAGCTCCGAAAAGCCGCTGCGGGAAATTCTGCTGGGTTTCGCGCTGGGTTATCTGGAGCACCGCAACCAGCCAGAGGTACGCCAGACGGCCCAGGTGATCGTCGCAGGCATCCAGGAGTTCCGCGAGGAATCGAAGTTCATGTACCTCGGCAGCGTCGAGACGCTGTGCGATCACATGGCTGAATGGATGCAAACCGAGATAGCGCGTGGACGCCTGCACCATGACGACCCGCAGTTCATGGCCGAGCTGTTACTTAGCATGCTCGCCGGCCAGGACTTCGAGCGTCAGCGTTTCCATGTCCCCCACCGCGACGACGCTGCACAGCGCCGCCGCTGGGCCGAATTCGCCACCGACAGTTTCCTGCGCGCGTTCGCCACGCACGGGGACGCTGTCGCGCTTACCCATAAAAACAACTCCCGGAGTTACTCCTCATGACCTCCCCGCTCCGCATTCTTGCACTTGCCTTCGCCGCCGCGTTCGCTTTGGCGGCCTGCAAGAAAGAACAGGCACAGATCGCGCCCCCACCGCCGGAGGTGGGTGTGATCGACGCCACCCCGCAGACGCTGCCGTTGCAGCGCGAGCTGGTGGGCCGTCTGTCACCGTTCCGCTCGTCCGATGTCCGCGCACGTATTCCGGGGGTGTTGCAGAAGCGCATCTATGAAGAAGGCAGCACGGTCAAGGAAGGCCAGCCGCTGTTCCAGATCGATCCTGCGCCGCTGCAGGCCGCGCTGGCCTCGGCCGAGGCCGCGCTGAGCGCCGCCCGCGCGACCCATACCAATGCCAAAACCACCGCCGACCGTGCCCGCACGCTGGCACCACAGAAGTTTGTCTCCCAGTCCGACCTGGACAATGCCGAGGCTGCCGAGCGCAGCAGTGCGGCCGCGGTACAGCAGGCACAGGCGGCCGTCACCAGCGC
Organism: Stenotrophomonas sp. JC08; assembly: GCF_052180205.1. Classification (NCBI taxonomy): domain Bacteria; kingdom Pseudomonadati; phylum Pseudomonadota; class Gammaproteobacteria; order Lysobacterales; family Lysobacteraceae; genus Stenotrophomonas; species Stenotrophomonas sp. JC08. The sequence continues at coordinate 1,787,066 of NZ_CP197473.1, forward strand.
CCGCATCAACCTGGGCTATGCCCGGGTCACCGCGCCGATCTCCGGCCTGGCCGGCAAGCAGCAGGTGACCGAGGGCGCGCTGGTCGGCCAGGGTGAAGCCACCTTGCTGACCACGGTCGACCAGATCGACCCGCTGTACGTGAATTTCTCGATGACCGCCGAAGAACTGGGCGCGCTGCGTGCAGCCCAGGAAAAGGGCGCCGTGGCATTGGCCGGTGATGGCAAGACCACGGTACAGGTCAACCTGCCCGATGGCTCGGCCTATGCCCACGAAGGCGCGCTGGACTTCTCCGCCACCACGGTCGATCCGGCCACCGGCGCGGTGTCGCTGCGCGCGCAGCTGCCCAATCCTGAGCATGCGCTGCTGCCCGGTTCGTTCGTCAGCTTCAAGGCCAACCTCGGCGAGCGCAACAACGCATTCCTGATCCCGCAGCAGGCGGTGCAGCGTGACACCCGCGGCGGCTTTGTGATGGTGGTGGGCAAGGACGGCAACGTCGTGCGCAAGGCGGTGACGCTGGGCAACGAGCAGGGCAGCAACTGGCTGATCTCCTCCGGCCTGGAAGCCGGCGACCAGGTCATCGTGTCCGGTATCCAGAAGGTCAAGGAAGGGGCGCCGGCCAAGGCCACGCCGTGGCAGCCGAACGTCGCCGCGCCCGCCACCGGCGCTCCGGCGCCGGCGAAGGAAACGAAGGAATAACGGACCGCTCCCATGCCTAAATTCTTTATCGACCACCCGGTATTCGCCTGGGTGGTGGCCATTCTGATCTCGCTGGGCGGGGTGATCTCCATCCTCAACCTGGGTGTCGAGTCCTATCCTAGCGTGGCCCCGCCGCAGATCACCGTTTCGGCCACCTACCCCGGCGCCAGCGCCTCCACCGCCGAGAAATCGGTCACCCAGGTCATCGAGCAGCAGCTGACCGGCATCGACAACCTGGTCTATTTCAACTCCTCGTCGTCCTCCACCGGCCGGGTGACCATCACCCTGACCTTCGACAGCGGCACCGACGCCGACATCGCCCAGGTGCAGGTGCAGAACAAGGTGGCGCTGGCCACGCCGCGCCTGCCCTCGGAGGTGACCAAGCAGGGCGTGGTCGTGGCCAAAGCCAATGCCGGCTTCCTGATGGCCGTCGGCGTGCGCTCCGATGACGGTGCGATCGACCGCGACGCGCTCAACGACATCGTCGGCGCGCGTGTGCTGGAGCAGATTTCGCGCGTTCCGGGCGTCGGCAGCACCCAGCAGTTCGGCTCCGAATACGCCATGCGCATCTGGCTGAACCCGGAAAAGCTGCAGGGCTACCACCTGTCCGCCACCGATGTGTACAACGCCATCGGCACCCAGAACCTGCAGTTCGCCGCCGGCTCGGTGGGCGGCGACCCGGCGCCCAACGGCCATGCGTTCACCGCCACGGTGGCCGCAGAAGGACGCTACAGCTCGCCGGAAGAGTTCGAGAACACCATCCTGCGCGCCAACAGCGACGGCAGCGTGGTCAGGCTCAAGGACGTGGCTACGGTCGCATTCGGAGCAACCACCTACGGCTTTGACACCAAGTACAACGGCAAGCCGGTGGCGGCCTTCGCCATCCAGCTGCTGCCCGGTGCCAACGCGCTGAACGTGTCCGACGCGGTGCGCGCCAAGATGGACGAGCTGGCCCCCAGCTTCCCGCCGGGCGTGAGCTGGTTCACCCCGTTCGACAGCACCACCTTCGTCAAGATCTCGATCAAGGAAGTGGTGGGCACACTGGTGGAAGCCATCATCCTGGTGTTCCTGGTGATGCTGGTCTTCCTGCAGAACTTCCGCGCGACGATCATTCCCACGCTGGTGATCCCGGTGGCCCTGCTCGGCACCTTCATGGGCATGCTGATGCTGGGCTTCACCATCAACCAGCTGACCCTGTTCGCGATGGTGCTGGCGATCGGCATCGTGGTCGACGATGCCATCGTGGTGGTCGAGAACGTCGAGCGCATCATGACCGAGGAAGGCCTGCCGCCACGGGCCGCCACGCAGAAGGCGATGGGCCAGATCACCGGCGCGGTGGTGGCGATCACCGTGGTGCTGGCGGCGGTGTTCATCCCCAGCGCCATGCAGCCCGGTGCCTCGGGCGAGATCTACAAGCAGTTCGCGCTGACCATCGCCATCTCGATGGGCTTCTCCGCCCTGCTCGCGCTGACCTTCACCCCGGCCCTGTGCGCGGCGTTCCTGCTGCCGACCCACAACGACAAGCCGAACTGGGTCTACCGCACGTTCAACAAGTACTACGGGAAGGTCGAGCACAGCTATGTCGGCATGGTCGGTGGCGTCATCAAACGCGCACCGCGCTGGATGATGGTGTTCGGCCTGCTGGTGGTGCTGTGCGGCTTCCTGTTCACCCGCCTGCCGGGCAGCTTCCTGCCGGAAGAGGACCAGGGCTATGCGCTGGCCATCGTGCAGTTGCCGCCGGGTGCCACCAAGACCCGCACCATGGGCGTGTTCGACCAGTTGCTGGGCACGCTGCAGAAGGAAGACGCCTTCGAAGGCATGATGCAGGTCACCGGCTTCAGCTTCCTGGGCATGGGCGAGAACGTCGGCATGGCGTTCATCCGCCTCAAGGACTGGGATGAGCGCAAGGTCACCGCGCCGGAGTTCATCCAGGCCATGAACAAGAAGGCCTACGGCATCAAGGATGCACAGATCTTCTTCGTCAACCTGCCCACGGTACAGGGCCTGGGCCAGTTCGGCGGCTTCGACATGTGGCTGCAGGACCGCGCCGGCGCCGGCCAGGATGCGCTGATGGAGGCGCGCAACACCCTGCTGGGTGCTGCCTCGCAAGATCCGTCGCTGGTCGGCGTGCGCCCCAACACGCTGGAGAATTCGCCGCAGCTGCAGCTGTCGGTGGACCGCGTGAAGGCCCAGGCCATGGGCGTGTCGGTCAATGATGTCTACACCGCGATCCAGATGATGCTGGCACCGGTCTACGTCAACGACTTCTTCTATGGCGGTCGCATCAAGCGCGTCAACATGCAGGCTGATGCCGCCTACCGCACCGGTCCGGAATCACTGCGCAGCTACTACGTGCCCAGCACCCTGTCCAAGGATGCCGATGGCCAGCCGGCGATGATTCCGCTCAGCACCGTGGTCAAGTCCGAGTGGATCTACGCCCCGCCGGCGCTGAACCGCTACAACGGCTATTCGGCGGTGAACATCGTCGGTGCACCGGCTCCCGGTGGCAGCTCCGGGCAGGCGATGAGCACGATGGAAAACCTGGTGCATGACGAGTTGCCGGCCGGCTTCGGCTTCGACTGGAGCGGCATGTCCTACCAGGAAATCCTCGCCGGCAACGCCGCGACGCTGCTGATGGTGCTGTCCATCGTGGTGGTGTTCCTGTGCCTGGCCGCACTGTATGAAAGCTGGTCGATTCCGGTGGCGGTGCTGCTGGTGGTGCCGATCGGCATCCTCGGCGCGGTGGTGTTCTCGCTGATGCGCGGCCTGCCGAACGATCTGTATTTCAAGATCGGCATGGTGACGGTGATCGGTCTGGCCGCCAAGAACGCGATCCTGATCGTGGAATTCGCGGTCGAGCAGCGCGCCCTGGGCAAGACCCTGCGCGAGGCGGCGATCGAAGCGGCGCACCTGCGCTTCCGCCCGATCCTGATGACCTCCTTCGCGTTCATCCTCGGTGTGCTGCCGATGGCCATCTCCACCGGCGCCGGCGCCAATGCCCGCCACTCGCTGGGCACCGGCGTGATTGGTGGCATGCTGTTTGCCACCATCATCGGCGTGCTGCTGATCCCGCTGTTCTTCGTCACCGTGCGCCGCATGCTGGGCGACAAGCTCGACGAGCAGTCCAAGGAATACATCGAGCAGCACCAGGTGCGCACCGTGCAGCAGGACCGCTGACCGGTCGAAACAGATGCAACGAAAAGCCCCGGCATTGCCGGGGCTTCTTTTTGCGCCACTTGCAGCAGCAGTGCAGGTCGCGGTCTCCGATAGGGCCCTGGACGCGCGCCTCGCCTCTGCCGGTGTAGTTCAGCGCACGCCGGTCTCGTTGCGGGCAATGACCATGCGCTGGATCTCGCTGGTGCCTTCGTAGATCTCGGTGATCTTGGCATCACGGAAGTAGCGCTCCAGCGGCATCTCCTTGGAATAGCCCATGCCACCGTGGATCTGCACCGCCTGGTGGGCGATCCACATCGCCGCCTCCGAGGCGGTCAGCTTGGCCACCGCCGCCTCGGTCGAGAACTTCCTGCCCTGCGACTTCAGCCACGCCGCGCGCAGGGTCAGTAGCAGCGCCGCATCCAGCTTGCACTTCATGTCGGCGATCTTGGCCTGGATCATCTGGAAGCTGCCGATCGGCGCACCGAACGACTTGCGCTCGCGCGCGTAGGCCAGCGACGCCTCATAGGCGGCACGGGCGATGCCTACCGCCTGCGAGGCGATGCCGATACGTCCGGAATCAAGCAGGCTCATCGCGATCTTGAAGCCCTGCCCTTCAACACCGATCACGTCTTCGGCACGGGCCACGTAGTCCTGGAATTCGATCTCGCAGGTGGCCGAGGCGCGTACGCCCAGCTTCGGCTCGGTCTTGCCGCGGCCGAAACCCGCACGGGTGGTGTCGATCATGAAAGCGGTGATGCCGCGCGAGCCCTTTCCGGGGTCGGTCATCGCGAACAGCACGATATAGCGCGCCACCGGACCGGAGGTGATCCAGCTCTTCTGGCCGTTGATGACATAGGTGCCGTCGGCCTGCCTGACCGCGCGGCAGCGCATCGCAGTGGCATCGGAGCCGGACTGCGATTCGGTCAACGCGAAGGCGCCGATTTCGCGGCCTTCGGCAATCGCCCGCACGTACAGCTGCTTCTGCTCCTCGCTGCCATGGCTGAGCACGGCATTGCAGAACAGCGAGTTGTTGACCGACATGATGGTGGCATGCGCGGCATCGGCGGCCGACACCTCGATGATCGCCAGCACGCTGGATACCGGATCCATGCCGGCGCCGCCGTATTCCGCCGGCACCTCGATACCCATCAGGCCGTTCTCGCCGAGCAGGCGGATGTTCTCCAGCGGGTATTCGCCGGTGGCATCGTGGTGTTCGGCGCTGGGGCCGATCTTCTCTTGGGCGATGCGCCGGGCCACGTCCTGCAACATCAGTTGTTCTTCGGAAAAGCTGAAATCCACTACACCCCTCCCAGGGCATTACGAAGTTTCGATTGTAACTGTCGACTCGGGAAGGGTGCGAAGAACATGGAAGGGGCGCGGCATAAGCACGGCTTCTGAGTGCCCCGGCAGGTGCCGATTCAGATTCGCGCCTCCACGTTCCTCTCCGCCGGCTTCCGCGCCTTGACCCTGCCGCGTTGCAGCAGCAGAATATCTCTCTATCTCGATAGGTAGATATTTATGGATCTGGAAGACTGGTCGACCCGTCTGAAAGTGTTTGCCGATGCGACGCGCGTGCGTCTGCTGACACTGCTGGAGCAGGAAGAACTGACCGTGGCCGAGCTGTCGGCGATCACCACGCTGGCGCAGCCGCGGGTTTCGACCCATCTGGCGCGGCTGAAGGAAGCCGGGCTGGTGCGCGACCGCCGTGCCGGGGTGTCGGCCTACTACCGCTTTGACGATGCCGCGCTGGATCCGGCGCAGCGTGCATTGTGGCATGCGCTCAGCAACGGCAGCGATGATCCGCTGCTGCGCCAGGATGCCGAGCGCGTCCCCGGCGTGCTGGCGATGCGCGCCGCCGACCAGAACTGGGCCGACAGCGTCGCCGGCGACATGGAACGGCATTATTCGCCGGGCCGCACCTGGGAAGCGCTGGCACGCAGTGCCCTGCCGCTGCTGGAAACCGGCGACGTGCTCGACATCGCCTCCGGCGACGGCGTGCTGGCCGAACTGCTGGCGCCGCATGCACAGCGCTATGTCTGCATCGACACCAGCGCCCGCGTAGTTGCCGCCGCCAGCGAGCGCCTGCGCAAGCTGCCCAACGTCGAAGTGCGCGAAGGCGACATGCATGCGCTGCCGTTCGTCGACGGCAGTTTCGACCTGGTGGTGCTGATGCACGCGCTGACCTATGCCGCGCAACCGGCCAAAGCCGTGGCCGAGGGCGCACGCGTGCTGCGACCGGGTGGCCGGCTGATGCTGTGCAGCCTTGCCCGGCATGAGCACAAGGTCGCGGTGGAAGCCTATGGCCACGTCAATCTCGGCTTCACCGGCAAGGAACTGCGCAAGTTCGTGGAGAAAGCCGGGCTTGAGGTATCCAGCCTTGAGACCGTGACCCGCGAGAAACGTCCCCCGCATTTCGAAGTCATTTCCCTGATCGCCCACAAATCCTGATCCCGATACAGCGAGTCCCCCATGCGCTCCCTCCCCTGGCTCCACCCCGACCGCGCCGCCCTGCTGCTGCAGGCTCTCCAGCAACGCATCCTGATCATCGATGGCGCCATGGGCACGATGATCCAGCGCCACCGGCTGGAAGAAGGCGACTATCGCGGTGAGCGCTTTGCCGGGGGCTTTGACAGCACCCATGCGCACGGACCCGGTTGCGAGCATGACCTGAAGGGCAACAACGACCTGCTGCTGCTCACCCGCCCCGAGGTGATCGCCGGCATCCATACCGCCTACCTGGAAGCCGGCGCCGATCTGGTCGAAACCAACACCTTCAACGCCACCTCGGTGAGCCAGGCCGACTACCACCTCGAGCACCTGGTCTACGAGCTGAACAAGGCCGGCGCACAGGTGGCGCGGCAGTGCTGTGACGCCATCGAGGCGACCACGCCGGACAAACCACGCTTCGTCATCGGTGTACTCGGCCCAACCAGTCGCACCGCCTCGATCAGTCCCAACGTCAACGATCCGGGCTTCCGCAACACCAGTTTCGACCAGCTGCGCGGCACCTACCGCGAAGCCATCGAAGGCCTGATCGACGGCGGCGCCGACACGCTGATGGTGGAAACCGTCTTCGACACGCTCAATGCCAAGGCGGCGCTGTTCGCCATCGAGGAAGCCTTCGACGCACGCGGCGCGCGGCTGCCGATCATGATCTCCGGCACCATCACCGATGCCTCCGGCCGCACCCTGTCCGGCCAGACCGCCGAGGCGTTCTACGCATCGATGGCACACAGCCAGCCGCTGTCGATCGGTTTCAACTGTGCGCTCGGTGCCACCCAGATGCGTCCGCATGTGGAAACCCTGGCCACGATCGCCAGCGGCTACGTCAGCGCGCACCCCAACGCCGGCCTGCCCAACGCCTTCGGCGAATACGACGAAACCCCGGAAGAAACCGCCGCCACGCTGAAGGAGTTCGCGCAGTCCGGCCTGCTGAACCTGGTCGGCGGCTGCTGCGGCACCACGCCTGCGCACATCCGCGCCATTGCCGAGGCCGTCGCCGGCATCCCGCCGCGCGCCCTTCCCACGCAACAGGAGCAGGCGGCATGAGCCAGCACCCGTATACCCGCCTGTCCGGGCTGGAACCGCTGGTCATCACCCCGGACCTGTTGTTCATCAACGTCGGCGAGCGCACCAATGTCACCGGCAGCGCGCAGTTCAAGAAGCTGATCAAGGAAGACCGTTACGAGGAAGCGGTGGACGTGGCCCGCCAGCAGGTGGCCAACGGCGCGCAGATCCTCGACGTCAACATGGACGAGGGCCTGATCGATTCCGAGAAGGCGATGACCCGCTATCTCAACCTGATCATGTCCGAGCCGGACATCGCCCGCATCCCGGTGATGGTGGACTCCTCCAAGTGGAGCGTGATCGAGGCCGGGCTGAAGTGCCTGCAAGGCAAGAGCGTGGTCAACTCGATCTCGCTGAAGGAAGGCGAAGCCGCGTTCATCGAACAGGCCCGGCTGGTACGCCGCTACGGCGCCGCCGCGGTGGTGATGGCCTTCGACGAGGACGGCCAGGCCGACACCTGCGCGCGCAAGGTGGAAATCTGCACCCGCGCCTACCGCATCCTCACCGAGGAAGTAGGCTTCCCGCCGCAGGACATCATCTTCGACCCGAACATCTTTGCCGTGGCCACCGGCATCGAGGAGCACGACAACTACGCGGTGGACTTCATCGAGGCCACCCGCATCATCAAGCGCACGCTGCCGCACTGCCATGTGTCCGGCGGCGTGTCGAACGTGTCGTTCTCCTTCCGCGGCAACGAGACCGTGCGCCAGGCGATCCACTCGGTGTTCCTGTACCACGCCATCAAGGCCGGCATGGACATGGGCATCGTCAACGCCGGTGCGCTGCCGATCTACGACCGGCTCGATCCGGAACTGCGCGAGCGGGTGGAGGACGTGATCCTCAACCGCCGCAAGGACGGCACCGAACGCCTGCTGGAAATCGCCGAGCGCTACAAGGGCAAGAAGGGCGAGAAGAAGGTCGAGGACCTGGGCTGGCGCGAGAAGCCGGTACGTGATCGGCTGGCGCATGCGCTGGTGCACGGCCTGGATGCGTGGGTCGAGGAAGACACCGAAGAAGCCCGCCAGCAATCCACGCGCCCGCTGGATGTGATCGAAGGCCCGCTGATGGATGGCATGAACGTGGTCGGCGACCTGTTCGGTGCCGGCAAGATGTTCCTGCCGCAGGTGGTCAAATCCGCGCGCGTGATGAAGAAGGCGGTGGCCTACCTGCTGCCGTACATCGAGGCCGAGAAACTGCGCACCGGCGATACCGGCAAGAGCAACGGCAAGATCGTCATGGCCACGGTCAAGGGCGACGTGCACGACATCGGCAAGAACATCGTCGGCGTGGTGCTGGCCTGCAACAACTTCGAGGTGATCGACCTCGGGGTGATGGTGCCGGCGCAGAAGATCATCGACACCGCACTGGCCGAGAACGCTGATCTGATCGGCGTATCCGGGCTGATCACGCCCTCGCTGGAGGAAATGGGCCATGTCGCCCGCGAGATGCAGCGCCAGGGCCTGACCATTCCGCTGATGATCGGCGGCGCCACCACCTCGCGCGCGCATACCGCGCTGAAGATCGACCCGCACTACAAGTCGCCGACGATCTGGGTTAAGGACGCCTCGCGTGCGGTTGGTGTGGCGCAGTCGCTGATCTCCGAGGATCTGCGCGCACCATTCGTCACCACCACCGAGGCCGATTACGCCGAGATCCGCCAGCGTCACCGCAACCGTGGCGATGCCAAGCGGCTGGTGTCGCTGGAGCACGCGCGCGGCCAGCGCTTCAGCTGCGACTGGGCGCAGTACGAACCGGCGATCCCGCAGCAACCGGGCCTGCATGTGTTCGACGACTGGCCGCTCGATGACCTGGTGCCATACATCGACTGGTCGCCGTTCTTCAGCGCTTGGGAACTGGCCGGCCGCTTCCCCGCTATCCTCACCGACGAGATCGTCGGCGTGCAGGCCAGCGAGCTGTACCACGATGCGCGCACCATGCTGGACAGAATCGTCAAGGAAAAGTGGCTGACCGCAAAAGCGGTGTTCGCGCTGTGGCCGGCCAACAGCCGTGGAGATGATGTGGTCATCAACGCCGCCACCACTCCCACCACCCTGCACTTCCTGCGCCAGCAGGTGGACAAGCCGGCCGAGCGCCCGGACTTCTGCCTGGCCGACTTCATCGCCCCGGAGGGCAGCGGCAAGCAGGACTGGATCGGCGGCTTCGCCGTCACCGCCGGCCTCGGTATCGAACCACACCTGGAGCGCTTCCGCGGCGAGTACGACGACTACAGCGCGATCCTGCTCAAGGCACTGGCCGACCGTCTGGCCGAGGCGCTGGCCGAACGCCTGCATCACCGCGTGCGGACCGAGTACTGGGGCTATGCCAGCGACGAGTTGCTGGACAACGAGGCGTTGATCGCCGAAAAGTACCGCGGCATCCGTCCCGCTCCCGGCTATCCCGCGTGCCCGGAGCACAGCGAGAAACGCACGCTGTTCCAGTTGCTGGATGCCGAAAACAACGCCGGCATGATCCTGACCGAAGGTTTTGCGATGCTGCCGGCGGCGGCGGTGTCCGGCTATTACATCAGCCATCCGCAGAGCCAGTACTTCGTGGTCGGTCGCGTCTCCAAGGAGCAGGTCAGCGACTACGCGCGACGCAAGGGCGTAGACATTGTCCAGGCTGAACGCTGGCTTGCCTCCAATCTCGATTACGACCCCGAGTGACCTGCCAATGGACGGACAGCCGTCACACTAGCCCCGGGCACGCCAGCGCCCTGCCGTCGCTCCTGCTTGCGCGGTGGCATTCCTGTCCGTCCATGCCCCCACCGCGGTTTCCATGACTTCCATATCCACGCCGGGTGCGACGGTTCCCGTCGCCCGGCTGTCCAGTTTCTACTTTTTCTATTACGCCGCGCTCGGCGCGTTCACCCCGTACTGGAGCCTGTACCTGCAGTCGCGGGGAATGAGCGTCACCGCGATCAGCGTGATGATGAGCCTGTGGTACGCCACCCGCGTGGTCGCGCCCAGCACCTGGACCTCGCTGGCGGCCACCTCGCCCCGGCCCATCTACTGGCTGCGGATCGGCTGCGTACTCACCCTGCTCACCTTCACCGGCTTCCTGGTCCCCGCACCGGAATGGTCGATGTATGCGGTGATGATCGCGTTCTGCTTCTTCTACAACGCGGTGATGCCGCAGTTCGAATCGATCACCCTCACCCATCTGGGCAGTGACAGCCACCGCTACGGCCTGATCCGGGTGTGGGGCTCGTTCGGCTTCATCGCCGTGGTGACCAGCTTCGGCTGGCTGATCGAACACCATGGCGCCGGCAAGCTGCCGTGGCTGATGCTGCCGCTGTTCGGACTGATGATCGGCTCGGCCTTCCTCAACCGCTACGCCCGCGACATCCCCACCGGCACCCATGGCGAGGGCGGTTTCTGGGCCATCGTCCGGCAGAAGCCGGTGCTGGCGTTCTTCATCGCCGCCTTCCTCGAACAGCTCTCGTTCGGCCCGTACTACACCTTCTTCTCACTCTACATGGACCAGCACGGCTACAGCACCTCGCTGCTGGGGCTGATGTGGACGGTCGGCGTGGTGTTTGAAGTGGCGGTTTTCTTCCTGATCTCGCGCTTCTTCCGCCGCTGGGACGCCAGCTGGCTGCTGATCATCTCCATGGCCAGCGCCGCGCTGCGCTGGTGGGCCACCGCGCTTTGGCCGGAGAACATTCCGGTCATGCTGATCGCCCAAGCCACTCATTGCCTGGGCTTTGCCGCGTTCTTCGCCTCGGCGATGCAACTGCTGGCGCGCTACTTCCCCGGCCAGCTCAACGGCCACGGGCAAGGGCTGTTCTACGGCTTCTCGTCCGGGCTCGGCGGCGTGCTTGGCGCGCTGATCGCCGGCCAGCTGTGGCAGTTCGGCGATGGCAAGGCGGCCTTCATCGCCGGCGGCTTCTTCGCACTGGCCGGTGCGTTGATCGCCTGGTATTACGTGCCGCCACGAAAACATGTCGCGCCCGTGAACTGACGGATACGGAAAAGGCGCCTGTCGGCGCCTTTTCTTTCCACTTCATCGTCTGCGGGTTACCAGACCAGATCGTCCGGCACCTGGTACTGCGGGTCGGCGTAGGGATCATCGGCCACCGGCGCAGCCGGGTCGATCTTCAGCGCCACGCCCGGCGGGAACACCGCCTCGGCTTCAGCCAGCAGCGCCGCCGTCACCAGGATGTAGCGGCCGTTCTGCTGCAGCACGCCCAGTTCACCGGCGTTGAGCGCCTTGAGCTGTTCGGCGTTGACGTAGATGCGCTTGATCTTGCCGCCGTATTCGAAATGGCGGGCGATATCGGCCTCCGGATCGTTCAGACCCTTGTCCTTGATCAACGCCTCCATCTTGGCGCGCGCCTCGCGGCGCAGCCGGGCTTCTTCCTGTTTCTGCCGCTCCGCTTCGATGCGCTCGTCCTTCTCGCGCTGCGCACGGATGGCATAGGCCTTGGCCAGGTCGATGTCTTCCTGCGAACGCGGCTTGCGCGCGCGCTGCTGGCCACCCGCTGCCGCCTTGCCAGCATGGGTGGGCTTGCCGCCCTGGCCTGGCTTGTTGCCCGCCTGCGGGCGGCCTTGACCCGGCTTGCCCTGCGGGCGGCCATCACGGCGGGAATCGGGCTTGCGCTCCGGCTTGGGCGCAGGCTTGAAGCCCAGCCCGAGGAGCTGGTCTCGGAGTGTATCGCTCATGGCAGATTGTCAGTAATGCGGGGGCGGTGGTTCATCGGCGGCGTCGGCGTACAGCGCGGTACGCACCTTGCCCAGGTCATCGAGCAGGTGGCGCAACAGGTCGGCGTTGCGCGAACCCTGCATGCGGGCGTCGGCCAGCGCCTCGCTCATCTCGGCCAGCGCCTGCTCTTGGAAGGAGACGCGCATTTCCAGCTCGATCAGACGGGCTTCAAGCGCCTGGTCGCGCTCGTTGGAGGAAAAATCAGACATGCAGGGAACGCCCCCGGCCAATTCCGTAGTAACCGAGGCCGGAGGCCTCGACTTCCTGCGGGTCATAGAGATTGCGGCCGTCGAATATCACCGCATCGCCCAGTGCCTGGCGCAAGCGGGTGAAATCGGGGCTGCGGAACTGTTTCCATTCGGTGACCACGATCAGCGCATCGGCGCCTTCCAGCGCCGCGAATGCGGAATCGCACAGCACCAGGTCCTCGCGCTCACCGAAGATGCGCCGTGCTTCGGCCATCGCTTCCGGATCGAACGCCCGCACCTTTGCTCCCGCTTCCCACAGCTGGCCCAGCAGGCGCCGGCTGGGAGCGGCACGCATGTCGTCGGTATCGGGCTTGAACGCCAGCCCCCACACCGCGAAGGTCTTGCCGTGCACGCCCTCGTCTTCGCCACGGTCGTAATGCCGTTGCAGCAGTGAGAACAGGTGTCCCTTCTGCGCGTCGTTGACCGCTTCCACCGCGTCCAGCAGCTGTGGCGTATGCCCGTGCTGCCTGGCGGCGCGTGCCAGCGCCTGCACATCCTTGGGGAAACACGAACCGCCATAACCGGCGCCGGGATAGATGAAGTGCCAGCCGATGCGCGGATCCGAACCGATGCCCTTGCGTACCTGCTCGATATCGGCCCCCACCCGTTCGGCGATGTTGGCGATCTCGTTCATGAAGCTGATCTTGGTCGCCAGCATCGCGTTGGCGGCGTACTTGGTCAGCTCGGCCGAGCGCACGTCCATCTCCACCACCCGGTCGCGGTTGCGGTTGAACGGCGCATACAGGCGGCGCAGGATCGCCACCGCTTCGGGGCTGTCGGAGCCGATGATGATCCGGTCCGGTCGCATGCAGTCGGCCACCGCATCGCCTTCCTTGAGGAATTCCGGGTTGGAGACCACCTCGAAGGCGATCTCCACACCGCGTGCCGCCAGTTCGTCGGCGATCGCCGCGCACACCGTGTCGGCGGTACCGACCGGCACCGTCGACTTGTTGACCACCACGGCCGGCGCTTGCAGATGGCGACCAATCGTGCGCGCCACCGCCAGCACATATTGCAGATCGGCACTGCCGTCTTCGTCGGGCGGCGTACCGACCGCGATGAAGAGCACCTGTCCATGCGCGATCGCGGCAGCCGCATCCGTTGTGAACGCCAGCCTTGATTCGGCATGGTTGGCGCTCACCAGCGGCGCCAGTCCCGGTTCGTAGATCGGGATGACGCCCCGGTTCAGGCCCTCGACCTTGGCCTGGTCGATATCGACACAGACCACGTCATGGCCTACTTCGGCCAGGCAGGTCCCGGTGACGAGACCGACATAGCCTGTACCGAAAATCGCAACACGCATGGAACAGGTACTCCGTCGACCTTACTGCAGGATACCCAGCAGCTCGACGTCAAACGTCAAGGTCGCATCAGGACCGATCGGGCCACCCGGGGTGCCGCTGCTGCCATAGGCCAGCTCGGAGGGAATCCAGAAGCGGTACTTGGCACCGACCGGCATCAGCGACACGCCCTCGGTCCAGCCCTTGATCACCTGGTTCAGGCCGAAATCGACCGGCTCGCCGCGCTGGTAGCTGCTGTCGAACACGGTGCCGTCCAGCAGCTTGCCTTCGTAGTTCACGCGCACGCGGCTGGTTTCCACCGGACGCTCACCGCTGCCCGGGCGGATCACCTGGTACTGCAGGCCCGAGGCGGTGGTCACCACGCCCGGCTGGGTCTTGTTCTTGGCGAGGAAGGCATTGCCCTGCTCACGGTTCTTGCCGGCCGCAGCGCTCTGCTGCGCGGTGCTGAACGCCTGCAGCGTGGCCTGCGCCTGCTGGCGGTCCATCAGCGGCGTGCCCTTGCTGAACACGGTGGTGATGGCCTGGAACGTCGCATCCAGATCGATCTCGTCCTTGATCGGCGCCAGCGACGGGCCGACCGCATAGCCGCCCAGCATCAGGCCGACCTTCTCCTTGTCCACCGACGGCGGCTGGCTGCCCGGCGCCATGCCCGGCACCTGCTGGCCGGAACGGGCCATCATCACCGTACGCAGCGCCTGGTCTGTCTGCTGCGCCTCTTCCTGCGAGAGCAGCGGCTGGCCACCGGCAAAGGCGTTCTCGATGGCGCGGCGCAGCGCGGCAACGTCCACTTCCGAAGCGATGGGTTCGAACGAGCTGGCCACATCGATACCGATGGCGTAACCGACTTTTTCACGATCCGAGGTCAAAACAGACATCTCCTTGGTAGCCGCCGGGGCGGCAGTTTGCGACATCACGACACCCGGTGCCGCCATTGCCAGAATCAGTAGCGACGCCGCGGCGCCGCGCTTTCCCATCTTCATTCGCTGCTTTCCTGGAAGTGAACAAACGCCGCGGTCGGCGCGAGGGGCGCCATTGTCGCACGCATGCCGCCATTGTCGAGGCACATCAGCGGCCAGGCGTGGGGGCGGCCAGCTCGCGCTCGATCGCCGCACGCAGCGCCGGATCATCCGGACGCACCTTGCTCGGGAACTGCGCCACCACCCGCCCGTCGCGCGACACCAGATACTTGTGGAAATTCCAGCCCGGCGCCACGCCGGTGGCACGGCTCAGGTCCTGGTACAGCGGCGTCGTTTCCGGGCCGATCACATGCACCTTCTGGAACATCGGGAATTTCACTCCGTAGGTCAGCGTGCAGAACTCCTGGATCTGCGCCTCGGTGCCCGGCTCCTGGCCCTTGAAGTCGTTGGACGGGAAGCCCAGGACCGAGAAGCCACGCGCGGACAGCTCCTGCTGCAGCGCCTCCAGCCCCTCGTACTGCGGAGTGAAGCCGCACTTGGAGGCGGTGTTGACGATCAGCAGCACCTTGCCGCCATAGCGCTGGTTCAGATTGATTTCACCCTGCCCGGCCAGTGGCCGGTAGTCGCGGTCCAGCAAAGGTCCGGCCGCAGCGCCTGAAGCCATCCCGGCGGATGCGACAAAAAACAGGGAAATCATGAACTTGCCAATACCCATAAGCCTTCTCCTCGGTCGTCGGCGGCAGTCACGCACGGTGGCGGCAAACCGCTGACAGAAATAGTTGCAAAGCACCGTGTCGGTGTTATAGTTGCATACAACACCAGCCACCCTGATCAAGGGAGCCGACATGGACAGCAGAAGCCACAAGCACGCATTGCAGATCGCCCTGGCCAGTGGCGCACTGCTGTTGTCCGGCTGTTTCGCCACGCCTGAAACCGACCGCACCCGCGTCCGGGATTATGCAACCGAAGCAGCAGGTGATGCGCAGGATGCCAACGACCCCAAACCCGCGAAACGGCCCACCAGGCGGATACGCACCAGCCTGGCACTGCCCTATTTTTCCTTCGCACAGTCGCTGAACCCGCGGAGCTGAACATGACCGACATCCAGTGGAGCGATGGTGCTCCCATCTACCGCCAGCTGAAGGATCGCGTGATCGCGATGATGCTGGACGGCCTGCTGAAACCGGGCGATGCCCTGCCCTCGGTACGCCAGGTGGCGGCCGACTACCAGTTGAACCCGATCACGGTCTCGCGCGCCTACCAGGAGCTGGCCGACGAGAACCTGGTCGAAAAACGCCGCGGCCTGGGCATGTTCATGACCGAGGAGGCCGCTCTCAAACTGCGCGGCAACGAGCGGCAACGCTTTCTTACCGAAGAGTGGCCCGGGGTGCTGGAACGCATCCAGCGACTGGGCCTGACGATGGACGATCTGCTGCCACCGGGAACCACACTATGAATGCCGCCCTTGACACGGTTGTTTCCGCCACCGGCCTGCGCAAGGCCTACAAACAGAACACGGCGCTGGACAATGCCTGCTTCGCCATCGCCCCGGGCCGCATCGTCGGCCTGATCGGCCCCAATGGCGCCGGCAAGACCACCGCGCTGAAGGCCCTGCTCGGACTGACCCCGTTCGAGGGTGAGCTGCGCGTGCTGGGCATGGACCCGCGCACGCAGCGCGACGCGCTGATGAATGATGTCTGCTTCATCGCCGACGTGGCGGTGCTGCCGCGCTGGATCCGGGTGAAAGAGGCCATCGACTTCGTCGCCGGGGTGCACCCGCGCTTTGACCGCGCCCGCTGCGAGCGCTTCCTGGCCAACACCAAGCTGCAGCCGAAGCAGCGCGTGCGCGAACTGTCCAAGGGCATGGTGGTGCAGTTGCACCTGGCCCTGGTGATGGCCATCGACGCCCGCATCCTGGTGCTGGACGAGCCGACCCTGGGTCTGGACATCCTGTACCGCAAGGAGTTCTACCAGCGCCTGCTGGAGGATTACTTCGACGAGCAGAAGACCATCATCATCACCACCCACCAGGTGGAGGAGATCGAGCACATCCTCACCGACGTGCTGTTCATCCGTGACGGCAAGATCGTGCTCGACACCGACATGGACAGTGTCAGCGGACGCTACACCGAGCTGCTGGCCTCGGCCGATACCCTGCAGGCCGCCCGCGAACTGGGACCGATCGACGAACGCAGCCTGCCGTTCGGCAAGACCGTGCTGCTGTTCGATGGTGTCGAACGCAGCCGCATCGCCGCCCTCGGTGAAACCCGCAACCCCGGCCTGGCCGACCTGTTCGTGGCCATCATGAAGGGAACCTACGCATGAACGCCCTCCACCACATCACCCCGATGGGCAAGTTCAAGTGGCTGCTCAAGCGCGAATACTGGGAAAACCGTGGCGGTTTCCTGTGGGCACCGCTGATCGCCGGCGGCATTTCACTGCTGCTGTCGCTGATGGCGATCATCGCCGGGCTGTTCGCCGCCAACCGTGCCGCGCGAAACGGCGACCTGCATATCAACGGCATCAACGTCAACGGCCTGGACCTGGGGCTGTTGACCGCGCAGATGACGCCGAAGGATATGGCCAAGTGGAGCGAGGGCATCGACTTCACCTTGCTGCTCAGCTCGGCCTGGCCGTTCATCGTGCTGGCCTTCGTGGTGTTCTTCTACTGCCTGGGCGCGCTGTACGACGACCGTCGCGATCGCAGCGTGCTGTTCTGGAAATCGCTGCCGCTGTCCGATACCCAGACCGTGCTGTCCAAACTGGCCAGCGCGCTGGTCGTGGCGCCGGTGCTGGCGGTGATCGCCGCCATTCTCACCCTGCTCGGCTTCGCGTTGATGATCAGCATCGTGGCCATGGCCCATGGCGGCAACCCGATGACCCTGGTCTGGGGACCGGCCAACCCGCTGACCATCATTGGCGGCATGCTCGCCTGGATTCCGGTCTATGCGCTGTGGGCACTGCCCACCGCCGGCTGGCTGCTGCTGTGCTCGGCCTGGGCCAGGAGCAAGCCGTTCCTGTGGGCGGTGATGCTGCCGGTGTTCGCCGGGGTGATCGTCAGCTGGTTCGGGCTGATGAAGCTGTTCGGCATGAATGCCGGCTGGTTCTGGGCCAACGTGGTCGGCCGCCTGTTGCTGGGCACCGTGCCGGGCATCGAGCTGGCCTATACCGCCAGGGCGTCTGACAACACGTCGCTGCAGTCGGCACTGCAGGGCTTCACCGCCAGCAGCCAGCTGTCGGTCCTGGCCGAGCCCCAATTGTGGATCGGTGCGGCGTTCGGCGTCGTGTTCATCGCCGCCGCCATCTGGCTGCGGCAACGGCGTGCCGGTGAAATCTGACCCCTGTGCACTGCGAGGAATTCCGATGAAAACTTTCCCTTTGCTGCTCACCCTGGCCCTGCTGCCGGCCAGCGCCCTGGCGGAACAACAGTGCAAATTCAGCCAGCCACAGGCGCTGGAACTGGACCTTGCCGGTGCCAAGGCCGTGGTGTTCGAGGTCAACAGCCATGAGCTGCGCCTGCAGGCCAGCCCCGCTGCCAAGGCTGCGCTGGCAGGCCGCGCCTGCGCCTCTACCCAGGACCTGCTGGAGCAGCTGTCGCTGAGCCAGCGCAAGGTGGGTGACAAGCTGGTGGTCACCCTGGAACGCAAGAACCAGGGCCTGAACTTCAACTTCAGCGGCAACACCTATGCCTATCTGGATGTGTCCGGCACCGTGCCGGACACCGTCCTGGTACAGCTGAAGGTCGGCTCGGGCGACGCCACGCTGACCGGCGCCCATTCGATGAGTGCCGACGTCGGCTCCGGCGATGTCACCGCCCGCGACATCAAGGGTCTGGCCACTGCGGCAGTCGGTTCCGGCGATCTCCAGTTCGACAACATCGGCGCGCTGCACCTGCTCTCGCTCGGCTCGGGCGACGCCCGCGTCAAGGGCGTACGCGGCGACGCACGGATCGGCACGGTCGGTTCCGGCGACCTTGAGCTGCATGGTGTGCAGGGCAACGTGAGCCTGGAACGGGTCGGCTCCGGCGATGTCGAGGTGCGCGACACCCGTGGCGACGTCAGCCTGGAGGCGATCGGCTCCGGCGACCTGGAAGTCCACAACGCGGCCAGCCTGCGCGTGCAGCGCACAGGCAGCGGCTCGATCCGTCACACCGGCGTCAGCGGCAGCATCGAGCTGCCAAAAAAGCGCTGACCCCTACCCTCCGCAACGGACCGCACACCATGAAAACCCTTGTCACACCCCTGATCGCGCTCGTCCTGGCCCTGCCGCTGGCCGCCTGTGGCGAACGTCCGCAGGCCAATGATCCGGCCGCCGATACCACGCTGGGGCAGAAAGTCCGCGAGGCCACCGACGTCGCCCGCAAGCAGCTGGCCGAAGGCAACATCAGCGTTTCCAAGCACAGTGGCGCCAAGGTCGAAATCGCGCCCGATGGCAGCCTGCTGATCAACGATGCCGCCGTCCCGCTCGACGCCGGCCAGCGTGCACTGGCGCTGCGCTACCGCGAGCAGGTAGTAGCCGTGGCTGATGCCGGCATCGAGATCGGCGTGCAAGGCGCCAATCTTGGCGTGCGTGCCGCAGGCGAGGCGATCAAGGGGGTTTTCTCCGGCGATACCAGCCAGATCGAGCAGCGGATCAACGCCGAGGCCGAACAGCTCAAGGCCCGCGCGGCGAAAATCTGCGACCAGCTGCCGGCGCTGCTGGCCACCCAGCAGCAGCTGGCCGCCGCCGTCCCCGCGTTCAAGCCCTACGCCACGATGGACCAGGGCAGCATCGACAAGTGCCGCGACGGGCAGGTCGAACTGCCCTGAGCGGCATTCAGGCGGGGGCGGTAAAATACCGCTCCCGTCGCAACACCCTGTGCTGTCATGAAAAAGCTGCTGTTACTCGTTCTGGTGGCCATCGCCACGCTGGCCACCGGCTGTGACCGCGAAAAATATGCCGACCATCGCGCCGAACGCAGCAAGCCCAAGGCCGAGGTCATGAGCGACCGGATCGCGATCCGCCGCGCGCCGTATCCGAACCTGGACATCCTCCCCGACGGCCGCCTGCGCGTGGACGACATCGAGATACCGCTCACCGCCGAGCAGCGCGAGATGCTGCAGACCAGCTTCGTGAAGCTGCAGATCCTGCGCCAGAACACGCTGACCGAGACCGCCGCCAACGGCGCCGATTCCGGCACGCGCTCGCTGCCGATCCCACTGCCGGCCGGGCAGCAGGTGTTCCCCGCCGATATCGGCCAGCGTATTCCCGAATTCAAGGAATACAACGAAGCGTTGGCCAATCTGCGCGCCATCCGCTGATTGCACGCGACAGTGCCGGGAGATGCCCGGCACTGCGACTGCGCATCCTCACTGCCCGTGGATGCCGCCACGGGTCAGCGCCGCCGGGTCCAGCAGCCGCTTCAATTCGGCCTCCGACAGCCCACTGTCCTCCACCGCCACCTCCAGCACCGGCCGCTGCTCCTTGTAGGCGCGCTTGGCGATCGCCGCGGCCTTCTCGTAACCAATGATCGGGTTCAGCGCGGTCACCAGGATCGGATTGCGCGCCAGCGCCTGCCCCACCCGCTCCTGCTTGACCACCAGCCCGGCGATCACCTTGTCGGCCAGCAGATTCATCACGCTGGACAGCAGCTGGATCGAATCGAGCAGGTTGGCGGCAATCAGCGGCAGGGTCACGTTCAACTGGAAATTGCCGGTCTGCCCGGCCACGGTGATCGCGGTGTGGTGGCCGATCACCTGCGCGGCGGCCATCACCGTTGCCTCCGGAATCACCGGATTGACCTTGCCCGGCATGATCGAGCTGCCCGGCTGCAGCGCCGGCAGCTCCACCTCGCCCAGTCCGGCCAGCGGCCCGGCGTTCATCCAGCGCAGGTCGTTGGCGATCTTGATCAGCGCCACCGCCAGCGCATTGAGCTGGCCAGACAGCTCCACCGCGTCGTCCTGCGCGGCCAGCCCTTCGAACTTGTTGTCGGCGCTGTCGAACTTCACCTTGGTTGTGGTCGACAGCGCCCGCACCACCTTGCCGCCGAAGCGCGGATCGGCATTGATGCCGGTGCCGATCGCGGTGCCGCCCAGCGGCAGCCGGCGCAGCCGTTTCAGGCTGTCCTCGATCCGCGCCTGCGCCGAGGCCAACTGCGCCGACCACGCCCCGAATTCCTGGGCGAAGGTCAGCGGCATCGCGTCCATCAGATGCGTGCGCCCGGTCTTGACCACCTTGCCCAGCCCACGCGCACGCCTGTCGATGGTCCTGCGCAGGTGCTTGAGGGCGGGCAGCAGGGCTTCGACCGTGGCCAGCTGCGCCGAGACACGGATCGCGGTCGGGATCACATCGTTGGAACTCTGCCCCAGATTGACATGGTCATTGGGGTGCACGACGGTCTTGCCGGCCTTGCCGCTGGCGTTTGCGAGCGTGGCGATCACCTCGTTGGCATTCATGTTCGAGGAGGTACCCGAGCCGGTCTGGTAGACGTCAATCGGGAAATGCGCGTCGTGCGCGCCCATCGCCACCTCGGTCGCGGCGGCCTGGATCGCCCGCGCCACGCCCTTGGGCAGCAGCCCCAGCCCGGCATTGACCTCGGCCGCCGCGCCCTTGATCAGCCCCAGCGCCCGGATGAAGGCCCGTGGCATGCGCTGCCCGGACACCGGGAAATTCTCCACCGCGCGCTGGGTCTGCGCCCCCCACAGCGCCTCGGCCGGCACCTGCAGCTCGCCCATGCTGTCGTGTTCGACACGCGTTTTCATAGGATTCCTCCAACGGTTGGAAATTCCAGCGGCAACTTCGGCCGCGCCTGAAGCCGCAATCTAGCCGATCACCCGGAAGCAATTCGTTTGCGCCGGCAACCGTGATCCAGCCTGGCCGCGCCATCGGCGTAGAATATGCGCCCCCGCCACTGCCCCATTGCCTGCCGACATGACGGATATCTCCCGCCCGGAAGCCACCCTGCTCGCCCTGTCCCCGCTTGATGGCCGCTATGCCGGCAAGGTCGACGCGTTGCGCCCGATCTTCTCCGAGTACGGCCTGATCAAGGCCCGCGTGAAGGTCGAGATCGAATGGCTGCTGGCGCTGGCCGCCGAGCCGGGTATCACCGAGCTGGCCGATTTCTCCGCCGCCGGCAAGTCCCGGCTGCGCGCGCTGGCCGACGGTTTCTCGGTCGACAACGCCGCCCGCGTCAAGGAAATCGAGCGCACCACCAACCACGACGTCAAGGCCGTGGAGTACTTCATCAAGGAACAGCTCAAGGACGACGCCGAGCTGTCCCCGGCGTTGGAGTTCGTGCATTTCGCCTGCACGTCCGAGGACATCAACAACCTGTCCTACGGCCTGATGCTGGCCGAGGCCCGCGAGCAGGTGGTCGTGCCCGCCTACGCCGGCATCGCCGCCGCGCTGCGCCAGCTGGCCCACGCCCAAGCCACGCAGCCGATGCTCTCGCGTACCCACGGCCAGACCGCCTCGCCGACCACGCTGGGCAAGGAGATCGCCAACGTCGTCGCCCGCCTGGAGCGGCAGATCAGGCAGATCAATGCGGTCGAGCTGACTGGCAAGATCAATGGCGCCGTCGGCAACTACAACGCCCACGTCGTCTCCTACCCGGACGTGGACTGGCCGGCCTTCGCCGAACGCTTCGTCACCTCGCTGGGCCTGGTGTTCAACCCCTACACCACCCAGATCGAGCCGCACGACAACGTCGCCGAGATCGGCGATGCCGCCCGTCGCGCCAACACCATCCTGATCGACCTGGCCCGCGACATCTGGGGCTACATCTCGCTGGGCTACTTCAAGCAGAAGCTCAAGGAAGGCGAAGTCGGCTCCTCGACCATGCCGCACAAGGTCAACCCGATCGACTTCGAAAACGCCGAAGGCAATTTCGGCATCGCCAACGCCTTGTTCGAACACTTCTCGGCCAAGCTGCCGATCAGCCGCTGGCAGCGCGACCTGACCGACTCCACCGTGCTGCGCGCCGTGGGCACCGCCTTCGGCCACAGCCAGATCGCACTGGATTCGCTGGCCAAGGGCCTGGGCAAGCTGACCGTGAACCCGGAGCGCCTGGACGCCGATCTGGACGCGGCCTGGGAAGTGCTGGCCGAAGCCGTGCAGACGGTGATGCGCCGCCACGGCCTGCCCAATCCGTACGAGCAGCTCAAGGCCCTGACCCGCGGTCATGGCATCACCGCCGATTCGATGCGCGAGTTCATCGAGTCGTTGGAGCTGCCGGCCGAGGCCAAGCAGCGCCTGCGCGAGCTGACCCCCGGCGGCTATGCCGGCCTGGCCGCGCAGTTGGCCAAGGCGATCTGAAGCCAGTCCACCTGAGCGAACCCAAAGAAGAGCCGGCACTGCCGGCTCTTCTGCCATCTACACCCGACAACGTGCCGGGTTGTGCTGGTCACCCGACCCCGGGGGACAAATCTCCCCCACGGCGGCACTCAGTGGGCGGCCTTTTCCGCCGCCTTGGCGTGACGCTGCTCCAGCACCGCCACCGCGTCCTCCAGCGACAGGCCGCGCGAGCGCAGCAGCACGATCAGGTGGAACAGCAGGTCGGCCGATTCGCCGAGCAGGTCCTCATCCAGCTGCACCACGCCGGCCAGCGCGGTTTCCACGCCCTCCTCGCCCACTTTCTGCGCGATGCGGCGCGGCCCTTCCTCGAACAGGCGGGTGGTGTAACTGTTGATCGGGCGGTCGTGCTCACGCTGCTTGACCAGCGCATCCAGCGCGCCGAGGAAATTGCCAGGGGCGTCGGCAAAGCAGCTGACGCTGCCGGTATGGCAGGTCGGGCCGTGCGCTCGCGCACTCATCAGCAGGGTGTCGCCATCACAATCGGCGCGGATCGCCACCACGTCCAGGTGGTGGCCGGAACTCTCGCCCTTGGTCCACAGCCGCTGCTTGCTGCGGCTGAAGAAGGTGACCCTGCCGCTGTCGCAGGTTCTGGTGAGCGCGTCGCGGTCCATGTAACCGAGCATCAGCACCCGCTGGGTGGCGGCATCCTGCACGATGGCCGGCATCAGGCCGTCGACCTTGTCCCAGTCCAGCGTGCTGGCATCGAAAGATTTGAATTCAGTTGGCATCACGCACCTCGATCTGCTGGCTGCGGAGGAACTTCTTCAGCTCCGGAATGGCGATGCTGCCGGAATGGAACACGCTGGCAGCCAGCGCACCGTCGACATCGGCCTGTTCGAACACATCGGCAAAGTGCTGCGATGTACCGGCACCCCCGGAGGCGACCAGCGGCACCGTGCACAGCGCCCGCGCCTGGCGCAGCTGGGCGATATCGAAGCCCTGTCGCACGCCATCGCTGTCCATACAGTTGAGCACGATTTCACCGGCGCCGCGCTGCTGTGCCTCGCGCAGCCAGTCCAGCGTCAACCGTGCCTCGTCGCGGGTCTTGGCCGGGTCGCCGGTATAGGAACGTACCCGCCACTGGCCGTCGGGCTCGCGGATGGAATCGATGCCGACCACCACGCACTGCTGGCCGAAGGCGTCGGCCAGCTCGCCGATCAGCGCCGGGCGTTCCAGCGCCGGGGTGTTGATGGAAATCTTGTCGGCGCCGGCATTGAGGATCTGGCGGGCGGTGGCGACATCACGGATGCCGCCGGCCACGCAGAACGGGATGTCGATCAGCCGCGCAACCCGCTCGATCCACGCGCGATCCACCGAGCGCCCTTCCGGGCTGGCGGAGATGTCGTAGAACACCAGCTCATCGGCGCCGGCATCACGGTAGCGCAGCGCCAACTCGGTGATGTCGCCCATGTCGACGTGGTCGCGGAACTTGACGCCCTTGACCACTCGCCCTTCGCGCACGTCCAGACAGGGAATGATGCGGCGGCTCAGCATGCCAGCGCCTCCTGCAGCTGCAGGCGGCCTTCCAGCAGTGCCTTGCCCAGCACCGCCCCCGCACATCCGGCGGCCTTGGCGGCGCGGATGTCAGCCACGTCACGCACGCCGCCCGAGGCCTGCACCGCCACTGCGGGCAGCAGCGCCGACAGGTGCGCGTACAGCGCGATGTTCGGGCCGGAAAGCATGCCGTCGCGGGCGATGTCGGTACACAGCAGGTGGCGCATGCCGGCGGCGGCATAGCGGCTTGCCAGTTCGTCGAGGGTGACATCGGCGGTTTCGGTCCAACCGTGGATCGGCAGACGCCAGACGCCATCGGCGCCCTGGCGGGTGTCCAGCGCGATGGTCAGGTGCTCCGGGCCGAACTCGCCCAACCAGGCTTCCACGGCCTCGGGCTGGCGCACCGCCAGTGAACCGACGACCACCCGGCTGGCGCCGGCATCGAGAATGCGGGCGATATCGTCACGGCCGCGTACGCCGCCGCCGGTCTGCACCTTCAGGGTGGTCTGCGCAGCGATCTGCGCCAGCAGTGGCGCCAGCGTGTAGCCGCCGGCCTTGGCCGCATCCAGGTCGACCAGGTGCATCCACTGCGCGCCGGTAGCGGCAAAGGCTTGTGCGCGCGGCAACGGATCATCGCCATAGGTGGTCTGCTGGGCGTAATCGCCCTGCAGCAGGCGCACGACATTGCCGTTGCGGATATCCAGCGCGGGGTAGACGGTGAAGCTCATTCGAATTCGGTCTCGAGGAAATTGCGCAGAATGCGCGCGCCGGGGCCGGCGGAACGTTCGGGATGGAACTGCGCGCCACACAGCCGCCCGCGCTGCACGACCGCGGTGAACAGGCCGCCGTGGTGACAGGCCGCCACCGTGTCGGCGGTCACCGGGGCGGCATAGCTGTGCACGAAATAGGTACTGGCACCGGCCGGCACCCCCTCCAGCAGCGGCGACTCGCGCAGCGCCAGCAGTTTGTTCCAGCCCATGTGCGGCACGCGCACGCCAACAGCCGGATGCAGGCGACGGACGATGCCCGGTAGCAGGCCCAGGCATTCCACATCGCCTTCTTCCGAGCGCTCGAACAGCAGCTGCATACCCAGGCAGATGCCCATCAATGGCACCTGCAACGCACGCAGCGGCTGGACCAGCCCCTGCGCATGCAGGCGCGCCATGCCGGCGGCGGCGGCACCGACGCCCGGCAGGATCACCCGCTGCACGTCCTCCAGCTCCGCGGCGGTGCGCACCATGCGTACGTCCACCTCCAGCCGCTCCAGCGCATAGCGCACCGAGCCGAGATTGGCGCCGCCTGCATCGATCAACCCGACACGGATCACAGCGCCCCCTTGGTCGAAGGCAGCTCGGTGCCCTCCTTGCGGATGGCCTGGCGCAAGGTCCGCGCCAATGCCTTGAAGCAGGCCTCGACCTTGTGGTGGTCGTTGTCGCCTTCCACCTTGAGGTTGAGGTTCAGGCCACCGGCATCGCACAGCGAGCGGAAGAAGTGCGGCACCAGTTCAGTGGGCATATCGCCCACCTTCTCGCGTTTGAAGTCGCCCTCGAACACGAAGTACGGGCGGCCGCTGAAGTCCAGTGCGGCACTGGCCAGGGTTTCGTCCATCGGCAGGGTGAAACCGTAGCGGCCGATGCCACGCTTGTCGCCGAGTGCTTCACGCAATGCCTGCCCCAACGCCAGACCGGTGTCCTCGATGGTGTGGTGCTCGTCGATATGCAGGTCACCGCGGGCCTCGACTTCCAGAGCGAAGCCGCCGTGGCGGCCGATCTGGTCGAGCATGTGGTCGAAGAACGGCAGGCCGGTGCTGATCCTGGAATCGGCCACTTTGTCCAGGTCGACGAACACGCGGATCTGCGTTTCCTTGGTATCCCGGCGCACACTGGCCCGGCGTGGCGCATCGGCCAGTTCATGGGCGATGGCGTCCCAGTCCCACTGCCCACCGAACTGTTCGGTATGCAGCTGGAAGCCACGGATCTTCATGTTGTCGGCGAATTCGATGTCGGTGGGCCGGTCGCCGACCATCGCTGAGCGCGCCCAGTCGATGGAGCGGTCCTGCAGGTAGGACAGCATCATGCCGATGCCCGGCTTGCGGTTGGGGCTGTTGTCGGCCGGCCAGCTCGGATCCACCAGCACCTCGCGGAAGGAGATGCCCTGGCTTTCGAAGATCTGCAGCATCAGGTTGTTGGGGCCATCGAAGCTTTGCTGCGGATAGCCTTCGCTGCCCAGCCCGTCCTGGTTGGAGACGATGACGAACTGGTAGCCGGCATCACGCAGTTTGAGCATGGCCGGGATCACGTTCCTGACGAAGCGGATCTTTTCGAAGGCATCGATCTGGAAATCGGCCGGTTCCTCGATCAACGTGCCATCGCGATCGACAAACAGAATGGGGGTCATGCAACTGGCTCCAGGGCGGAAAGCGCGGCAAGCACGCGGTTGTTCTGGTCGGGGGTACCGATGGTGATGCGCAGGGCGTCATGCAGCTGCGGCGCGGCGCGCTGGTCACGCACCACCACGCCGGCAGCGAGCAGCGCCTCGAACGCGGCCTGCGCGTCGGCAAAACGCACCAGCAGGAAATTGGCATCCGATGCATACACACGGCGCACTGCCGGCAGTACCGACAAGGCCGCCTGCAGGCGTTGCCGCTCGGCGATGACGGTGGCGATGCGGGTGCGGGTCTGCGCCAGCGCAGCTTCGTCCAGCCCATCCAGCGCCAGCTGCGAACAGGGCGTGGGAATCGGATACGGCGCCTGGCAGCGGCGCAGCACCGCGACCAGCCCGGCATCGGCGATCACACAGCCGATGCGGGCAGCGGCCAGCGCATGGGCCTTGGACAGGGTGCGCAGCACCGCGATGTTGTCGTAACGCGACAGCAGCGTAGTGGCCGAGGGTTCTCCGGCAAACTCGCCATAGGCCTCGTCCACCACCACCAGCGCCTGCCCACGCAACGCGCTGGCCACGGCTTCGACCTGCACCAGTGGAATACTGCGCCCGCCCGGGTTGGACGGCGAGCACAGGAATACCAGCCTGGCATTGCCCTGCCTGGCGACGGCGATGACTGCATCGATATCGGGAACCAGTCCATCGGCGGTATCGCACAACGGCACCTCCAGCGCCGGCGCGTTCTGCAGGCGTGCACTGACCGCATACATGCCGAACACCGGTGGCGTGAACAGCACGCCATCACGTCGCGGCTCGCACAGGGCGCGCACCAGCAGATCGATGACTTCGTCGCTGCCGCGGCCAATCAGCAGCTGTTCGGACTGGCAGCCGTACAACTGCGCCAGCCGCGCGCGCAGTGCCTGCGGTTGCGGATCGGGATAGCGGCGACAGCTGGCCTGCGCATCGCCCGGATTTGCCCAAGCCGATTCATTGGCGTTGAGCCAGACATCGCCGTCGAGCTTGGTGCTGCGCGCGGAGGAATAACCGGCAAAGTCGCGCAGATCGGCACGCACCAGATCGAGCACGCCACTCACGATGCCGCCTCCAGCCGTACCGCGACGGCATTGGCATGTGCGCCCAGGCCTTCGGCGCGTGCCAGCGTCAACGCACACGGGCCGATGGCGGCGATACCTTCGGCGCTGGCGGCCTGCACGCTGATCTGGTTCTGGAAACTGGCCACACTGACGCCGCTGTAGGCGCGCGCGGCACCGGCAGTCGGCAGCACGTGGTTGGTGCCGGAGCAGTAATCACCCAGCGCTTCGGGCGTGTAGTCACCCAGGAATACCGAACCGGCCGCTTCGACCTGCTCCAGCCAGTGACGTGGTTCCCGCAGCGCCAGGATCAGGTGCTCGGGAGCATAGCGGTTGGAAATGGTGAACGCCTGCTGGATCGACTCGACCCGGATCAGCCGGGAGGATGCCAGCGCTTGGCGAGCGATATCCTCACGCTCCAGTGCAGCCACCTGACGCTCCACCTCCACCGCAACAGCGGTGATCAGCGCGGCATCATCGCTGAGCAGCAGCACCTGTGAATCCGGACCGTGCTCGGCCTGCGACAGCAGGTCGGCGGCAACGAACACCGGATTGGCGCCGGCATCGGCGATCACCAGCACTTCGGAAGGACCGGCGGGCATGTCGATGGCGGCCGCACCGGTCTGCGCGACCTGCTGCTTGGCTTCGGTCACGAAACTGTTGCCCGGCCCGAACAGCTTGTCGCACGCCGGTACCGAACCGGTGCCGTAAGCCATCGCCGCAATCGCCTGCGCCCCGCCGATTTTGAATACGCGATGCACGCCGGTCAGTCGCGCAGCCACCAGCACCGCCGGATCGGCACTGCCGTCCTTGCGCGGTGGCGTGCACAGCACCACTTCACGACAGCCGGCCAGGCACGCCGGCACTCCCAGCATCAGCGCGGTCGAGGGCAACGGCGCGCTGCCTGCCGGCACATACAGGCCGACGCGACCGATCGGGCGGATCATCTTTTCGCAGCTCACGCCCGGCGCGGTTTCCACCGCATACGGTGTCGCCATGCCAGCGCGGTGATAGGTGGTGATACGCGCGGCGGCCTGCTGCATGGCGATACGCAATTCGGCCGGCACCGCCAGCTCGGCAGCGGCAAACTCGGCCTCGGAAACTTCAAAGCTTTCCGGTGCGATGCCATCGAAACGGGCACTGATCTGGCGCAAGGCGTCGTCACCTGCGGCACGCACCTGCGCGATCAGCGCGGCAACCGTCTCGCGGGTCTGCGCGGCAACGGCCTGCACCGGGCGGGTCAATGCGCGGCACTGGGCCTCGGCATCCAGGGCATTCCACTCAAGCATGTTCATGCCAGCGACTTCTCCACAGCCAGCACCATCAGTCCCTGCGCGCCGGCGCGCTCCAGTTCCTCCAGCCGCTGCCAGCTGAGCGCACCGTTGCACATGGTCTGCAGGCGGATCGCCGTACCGGCATTGCCGCCAGGCAGGCGCAGCAACGGATCGGCATCAGGCAGCAGCCGCGCCAGTGCATCGATGCGGTCTTCCTGCGCGCTGAACATCAGCAGCTTCTGGTCCTGCACCCTGCTCAGGCCATCCAGCCGCCGCAGCAGCATCGCCATCAGCCCGGCACGGGCGTCATCCAGTTCGTGCGCCGGCCCGGCCAGTACCGCTTCGCTCTCCAGCAGCACCTCCACCGGCTTGAGCTGGTTGGCGGCGAGCGTGGCACCACTGGAAACCAGATCGCAGATCACCTCGGCGGTGCCGAGCTTGGGGGCGATTTCCACCGAACCCGACAGCTCGACAACCTGGGCATCGACGCCCTGTTCCTGCAACCACGCGCCGAGGATGGCCGGATAACTGGTGGCGATACGCTTGCCCGCCAGCTGTGCCACCCCTTGCCACTCCCACTCCTCGGGGACGGCGATCATCAGCCGGCACTGGCCGAAGCCCAGTCCGCGCAGCGGCTGGTAAGCATCGGGCAGACCGATCTGGCGGCGCGCCTTGGCCTGCTCGTCCAGCTCGTTGAGGCCGACCACGCCCAGATCGCAGACACCATCGGCAATCAGACCGGGAATATCGTCATCACGCACCAGCAGCAGATCGACCGGCAGCGATTCGCCGAAGCAGAACAGCTTGTCGCGGCTCTGCCGCCAGCTCAGGCCACAAGCGGCCAGCAGACTGCGCGCGGGATCGGCCAGGCGGCCACTTTTCTGGATGGCAATACGCAGCCGGTCACGTGCCGGCGCGGTGGTGGAAGCACTCATGCGGTTGTCTCAGTTGGATTCGGTTTTGCGCGGGGCGATGCGCGCGATGGCCGTGGCGTAACCGCCCGTACCGTGTTCAAGCGAACGCGCGACCCGGCCGATGGTGGTGACGCTGACCCCGGTCAGGTCGTAGATCTCGCGATAGGGAACGCCCTTGCGCAGCAGTGGCACCACCCGCCAGCGGTCGGCCATGGCCTCCAGCTCGGCCGGCGTGCACAGGTCACGCAGGAAGGCCTGCACTTCCTGCGGCTTGTCCAGCGCGGCCAGCGCGCGCGCCAACGCTTTCAGCGGGGCATCGGAGGGCTTCTCTTTCTCGGTATCGATGCGCGGTTTCATTTGTATCAATGTAATAGCGTGCTAATACATTAGTGCGTGACGTGCAGAAGGTCAAACCCGCAAGAACCGGCACGGCAGTGCGGTTCATGTCCGTACCGGCCTGCTGCACCATGCCGATTCCGCAAAATGAAAAGGCCCCGCACTGCGGGGCCTTTGATCAAACCGGAATCTCTGCGACTTAGCGCGCCATCGCGCGGGCCTGTTCCAGCTCCACCTGCAGCGTGCTGGCCAGCTCCTCGCGGGCCACTTCGAACTGCTGCTCGCGCAGCAGGTCCTTGACCGCGACCACGCCACGCGCCAGCTCGTCCTCACCGGCCAGTACCACGAAACGGATACCGGCCTTGGCCGCGTACTGGAACTGCTTGCCGACCTTCTTCGGCTCCATCTGCACTTCGGTGTTGATGCCACCGGCACGCAGGCGGCGGGCGATATCCAGCGAATGCGGCATCGCCGCCTCGTCCATCAGTGCCACCATCGCCTGCACGCTGCTTTCGGCGATGCCGTCGATCAGCCCGGCTTCGCGCAACTGCCAGAACAGACGGGTCAGGCCGATGGAGATGCCCACGCCCGGGAGCCGCGACTTGCTGTAGTGGCTGGCCAGGTCTTCATAACGACCGCCGGAGCAGATCGAGCCGATCTGCGGATGATCCAGCAGCGTGGTCTCGTAGACGGTGCCGGTGTAGTAATCCAGCCCGCGGGCGATGGAGAAGTTCAGGCAGTACGCGCTTTCCGGCACGCCCAGTGCCTTGACCAGCTCCAGCACCTCGCGCAGTTCGGCCGCACCGGTGCGCAGCGACTCGCTGGCGCCCTGCCCGGCATTGGCCAGCACCGCATGGATCTGCGCCAGCGCGTCGGCATGCGAGGACGAACGCACTTCGACAAAGGCCAGGATGCGCTCGACCGCCTCGACCGGCAGACCGAAGTCCGGACCGACCAGCGTTTCGCGCACATAGTCGGCGCCGCGCTTGTCCAGCTTGTCGACCTCGCGCAGCACCAGCGCCTGCTGCTGCGGATCGGCCACGCCCTGCGCCTCGAAGAAACCACGCATCAGCTTGCGGTTGTTCAGCTGCACGGCGAAGTCGCCGATGCGCAGCTCGGAGAACACCGCATGGATCACTGCCAGCACTTCGGCGTCATAGCGGATGCTCAGCACATCCTTGCCGATCACGTCGATATCGCACTGGTAGAACTCGCGGAAGCGCCCGCGCTGGGCGCGTTCGCCACGGTAGACGCGCTGCATCTGGTAGCGGCGGAACGGGAAGGTCAGCTCGTGCTCGTGCTCGGCCACGTAACGGGCCAGCGGCACGGTCAGGTCGAAGCGCAGCGCCAGCTCCGGCAGGCCGCCCTTGTCGGCGGATTCGGCGGCATTGGCCAGTGCGCCGGTGGACTGCACAAAGTACACCTGTCGCTCGGTCTCACCACCGGACTTGGTCAGCAATACATCCGACAACTCGAATACCGGGGTTTCCACCGGCAGGAACCCGAAGCGCTCGTAATTGCGGCGGATGACGTCCAGCATGCGCTGGAACGCGATCTGCTCGCGCGGCAACAACTCCATGATGCCGGGCGGGGTACGGGGCTTGATCACGGGCGGAACTCCTGCAACTCGGTGGGGGAAACGGAGGCCAATTCTAGCCGGACAGCACCCCCACCGACCGTATGAAGTATCATTTGCCACTCTCCCCCGTGTGCCAACACCATGTCCCGGCCCGTGCCCGGTCCCGAGCAATCCTCAACAGCGTCCGACAGGATGGAAGGCAGCGCCCTCAGCGAATGCCTGCATTGCACTGTCCGCCATCTGGCGGTGTGCTCGGCGCTGTCCTGCGATGAAGTGCAGGCACTGGAAGACATCACCGTGTCGCAGCAGATCCCGCTGGGCACGACGCTGGCCCGCACCGGCGAGCCCCGCTCGCACATCTACACGGTCACCGCCGGCGCATTGCGGCTGGTACGAACGCTGGCCGATGGCCGCCGCCAGGTCAGCGGCTTCGCGCTGCCCGGCGACTACGTGGGACTGAGTGGCAGTGACAACCACCGTTACGACATCGAGGCCATTGCCGACAGCCGCGTATGCCGGGTGCCGGTGCCGCAGATGCGGGAATTGCGCCTGCGTTACCCGCACCTTGAGCGCAAGCTGCTGCAGCGCGCCTGCCAGGAGCTGGATGCGGCACAGGCCAATGCCCTCGCCCTCGCCCGCCTGCAGCCGCCGGAGCGGCTGGCCGACTTCCTGCTGCGCCTGTGCGCACGCGAAGCGCAGCGCGGCCAGGTTGGCAACCGCGTGTCACTGCCGATGGGACGCAGCGATATCGCCGACCATCTCGGCCTGACCATGGAAACGGTGAGCCGCACGTTCACCAAGTTGCGCCAGCAGGGCCTGATCGCGCTGCCGCATCTGAATGTGGTCGAGATCCTCGATTTCGCCGGGCTGCAGCAGCTGGCCAACGACGAATTCTGAAACCCTGCCTCAGTTGCAGCCGGCCATGCAGTTGCCCAGCCGTTCGCCGCAGACCGCGCTGCGTGACCGGCTCTGGCAGAAGGCCTGCGATGTCTGGCAGGCGCCGCGCAGCTCCGGGTCGGTGATGCGCTCACAGGCACTCTGGCGGCTGGCCTCGGCGCAGTCGCCGTAACTGCCGGTATCAGCCATGCAGGCCTGGTAACGCCCCTGGCAGGAATTCACACAGGCGCCCGGATCGCCCCTCGGCGCATCGCGCCAGCTCGCCGTGCCGCAACCGGCCAGCAGCATCGGCAACACAACCAGAAACCCCACATACCTGCGCATCGGCCGGCCCCGGAAACGACGATGGCCCGAGCATAGCCCGGGCCATCGCAGCGCTACAGCCTGACGCTGCCGTTTACTCGACCACCACCGGAATCCCGGCGATGCGGGCCTGCCATTCGCGCGGGCCGGTGGTATGCACCGACTCACCGGTGGAATCCACGGCCACGGTCACCGGCATGTCCTGCACGGTGAACTCGTAGATCGCCTCCATGCCCAGATCGGCGAAACCGACGACCTTGGCCGCCTTGATCGCCTTGGACACCAGATAGGCCGAGCCGCCAACCGCCATCAGGTAGGCCGACTTGTTGTCGCGGATCGCCTCGATCGCCGCCGGGCCGCGCTCGGCCTTGCCGACCATGCCCAGCAGACCGGTCTGCTCAAGGATCTGGCGGGTGAACTTGTCCATGCGGGTGGCGGTGGTCGGGCCGGCCGGGCCCACCACCTCGTCACGCACCGGATCGACCGGGCCGACGTAGTAGATGAAGCGGCCCTTCAGATCGACCGGTAGTTCTTCGCCCTTGTTGAGCATGTCGACCATGCGCTTGTGCGCGGCGTCGCGGCCGGTCAGCAGCTTGCCGTTGAGCAGCAGGGTCTGGCCCGGCTTCCAGCTGGCCACTTCTTCCGGCGTGATGTTATCCAGATCGACGCGGGTGCCCTTGGAGGCGTCATAGGTGATCTGCGGCCAGTCTTCCAGCGACGGCGGGTCCAGCATCACCGGGCCGCTGCCGTCCAGGGTGAAGTGGGCGTGGCGGGTGGCGGCGCAGTTCGGGATCATCGCCACCGGCAGGTTGGCGGCGTGGGTCGGGAAATCCTTGACCTTGATGTCCAGCACCGTGGTCAGGCCGCCCAGGCCCTGCGCACCGATGCCCAGCGCGTTGACCTTCTCGTACAGCTCCAGGCGCAGCTCTTCGGCACGGTTGGAAGCGCCGCGGGCCTGCAGGTCGGTGATGTCGATCGGCTCCATCAGCGATTCCTTGGCCAGCAGCATCGCCTTCTCGGCAGTACCACCGATGCCGATACCGAGCATGCCGGGCGGGCACCAGCCGGCGCCCATGGTCGGCACGGTCTTGAGCACCCAGTCGACGATCGAATCGGACGGATTGAGCATGGCGAACTTGCTCTTGGCCTCGGAGCCACCACCCTTGGCGGCCACAATCACCTCGACCTTGTCACCGGGGACGACCTTGACGTTGACCACGCCCGGGGTGTTGTCCTTTGTGTTGATGCGCTTGCCGGCCGGGTCGGCCAGCACCGAGGCGCGCAGCTTGTTGTCCGGATAGGCGTAGGCGCGGCGCACGCCTTCGTTGGCCATGTCCTCCACGCCCATGGTGGCGTCGTCCCAGCGCACGTTCATGCCGATTTCCAGGAACACGGTGACGATACCGGTGTCCTGGCAGATCGGCCGGTGGCCCTCGGCGCACATGCGCGAATTGATCAGGATCTGCGCGATGGCTTCCTTGGCGGCCGGCGATTCCTCGCGCTCATAGGCGGCGGAGAGATTCTTGATGTAGTCGGCCGGGTGGTAGTACGAGATGTACTGCAGCGCATCGGCGATGGACTGGATGAGGTCTTCCTGCTTGATCGATGTCACGTCTTGCTCGCTTGCGGGGGCTGGCGGGAGTGGAGCCGCCCATTTTAGGCCAAAGTGCGCTCCGCACCCGCCCACCCTGCCGGCACACGCTGTTGCGCGCTGCTGCACGCACCTGTTCAGGTGGCCGGTAGCTGCCGGCGGCGCCAGACAGCACAATAGCCCGGCATGGGAACCCTGGTACTGATCCTCGACCTTATCGGCACCTTCGTTTTCGCCCTGTCCGGGGCGACGATGGGGGTGCGTCGGCATCTGGATATCTTCGGCGTGCTGGTGCTGTCGTTTGCCGCGGCGCTGGCCGGTGGCATCACCCGCGACCTGTTGATCGGCGCCACACCGGTGGCGGCGATCAGCGACTGGCGCTATCCAGCCATCACCCTGGCTGCCGGCATCGTCACCTTCTACTGGAAACCGCTGATCCAGCGGCTGCAGTACCCGGTGCGGATGTTCGATGCGATGGGCCTGGCGCTGTTCGCGGTGGCCGGCACGCAGAAGGCACTGGCCTTCGGTATCGCTCCGCCACTGGCGGCCGCACTGGGCATGCTCACCGGCATTGGCGGTGGCATCGCCCGCGACGTGCTGCTGGCCCAGGTGCCGCTGGTGCTGCAGGCCGAGCTGTATGCCGTGGCCGCGCTGGCCGGTGCGGCGGTGGTGGCGCTGGGCTACTGGCTGGACCTGCCGGCCATTCCCTGTGCGCTGGCCGGTGCCGGGCTGTGTTTCGGCCTGCGGATGATGGCCATGCATTACGACTGGCATCTGCCCAAGGCGCTGCAGTCCTCCGACCCGCCGCCCCCGGAAGGTCCGCGCCAGTAAGCCTGCACGGCGACAATTGGCCGCGCTCCCGCTCCGGCACAATGACCACCGCCGAGCCGCCCGCCCACAGATCCCGCCGATGCCGCCACCGATCCCTCCCGCTGCCCCGCTGAAACTGCGCGAACGGTTCCGCGCCCTGCGCAACCTGCCGCCATTCCTGCGGATGATCTGGCAGGCCAGTCCGACGTTGGCCCTGTGCAGCCTCGGATTGCGCCTGGTGCGCTCGCTGATGCCGGTGGCGATGCTGTATGTCGGCAAGCTGATCATCGACGAGGCGGTCCGGCTGGCCGGCCTGCCCGGCACTTTCCCGCCGCTGGAACAGGCGCTGGCCAGCGGCCTGCTCGGCCAGTTGCTGCTGTTGCTGGGCATCGAGCTGGGCCTGGCGATCGGCTCGGATCTGCTCGGTCGGCTGGTGGGTTATGCCGATTCCCTGCTCTCGGAGCTGTTCACCAACGCCAGCAGCATCCGCCTGATGGAGCATGCCGCCAAGCTGGATCTTGAGGATTTCGAAGATCCGGATGTGCAGGACAAGCTCGACCGCGCGCGCCGCCAGACGCTGGGCCGCAGCAACCTGATGAGCCTGCTGTTCGGCCAGCTGCAGGACGCCATCACCGTCACCAGCCTGGCGGTCGGCCTGGTCATCTATGCACCGTGGCTGATCGCGCTGCTGGCGCTGGCGCTGGTGCCGGCGTTCCTCGGCGAATCGCATTTCAACGCGATCGGCTACTCGCTCAATTTCCAGTGGACCCCGGAACGGCGCCAGCTCGACTACCTGCGCCAGACCGGCGCCAGCGTGGAAACCGCCAAGGAGGTGAAGATCTTCAACCTCCACCGCTTCCTGATCGAGCGTTACCGGATGCTGGCGGCGCGGTTCTACCTGGCCAACCGGCGGCTGGCGCGCAAGCGGGCGCTGTGGGGCACGCTGCTGGCGGCACTGGGCACGCTCGGCTACTACGTCGCCTACGGCTACATCGCCTGGCGCACGGTGCGCGGTGATTTTTCCATCGGCGACCTCACCTTCCTGGCCGGCAGTTTCCAGCGCCTTCGGCAACTGCTCGAAGGCCTGCTGACCGGCTTTTCACAGGTCGCCAGCCAGGCCATGTATCTGGACGATCTGTTCTCGTTCTTCGCGATCGAACCGGAGATCCACTCGCACCCCGATGCGCTGCCGGTGCCGCGGCCGATCCGTGAGGGCTTCGTGTTCGAGAATGTCGGCTTCCGCTATCCCGAGGCCGAACGCTGGGCGGTACGCCATCTCGACTTCCAGCTGCACGCCGGCGAGGTGATCGCACTGGTCGGCGAGAACGGTGCCGGCAAGACCACGCTGGTGAAGCTGCTGGCGCGGCTGTACGACCCGGACGAAGGCCGCATCCTGCTTGATGGCCACGACCTGCGCGATTACGACCTGGACGAGCTGCGCGCCAACATGGGGGTGATCTTCCAGGACTTCGTGCGCTACAACCTCACCGCCGGCGAAAACATCGGTGTCGGTCTGGTCGAAGCGATGGACGACCAGCCGCGTATCGAGGACGCGGCGCACCGGGCACTGGCCGATGCGGTCATCGACAGCCTGCCCGAAGCCTACGCGCAGCAGATCGGCCGCCGCTTCAAGACCGGCGTGGACCTGTCCGGCGGGCAATGGCAGAAGATCGCCATCGCCCGTGCCTACATGCGCGATGCGCAGGTGATGATCCTCGACGAGCCCACCGCCGCACTCGATGCACGCGCCGAATACGAGGTGTTCCAGCGTTTCAAGGAACTGTCGGACAAGCGCACCGCGGTGCTGATCTCGCACCGTTTCTCCTCGGTACGCATGGCCGACCGCATCCTGGTACTAGCCGACGGCCGTATCGAGGCCAGCGGCACCCACGAGCAGCTGATGGCCGCTGGCGGGCGTTACGCCGAATTGTTCGAACTGCAGGCTGCCGGCTACCGCTGAAATACCGACCGCGACACGGAAGATGCGTCATCCGCAGCAGCGTGCAAGCTGCCCGCCCGCAGTCATTTCGTTCTCCGCCCCGACGGCGACAAAACGTCGCATCCGGCCACGGCAGGCCGGTTTGCTAGAATGGCGTGGTTTGCTCATCCGACAAGAATCCCGGCATGTCTTCCGCTTACGGCACCGAAACGGTGCTTGAAGTCCGTCACTGGACGGACGCCTACTTCAGCTTCTCCACCACCCGTGACAGCGGCTTCCGCTTCGAAAACGGCCAGTTCGTGATGATCGGCCTGGAAAACGAAGGCAGCCGCCCGTTGATGCGCGCCTATTCGCTGGCCAGCGGCAACTGGGAAGAGCAGCTGCATTTCTTCAGCATCAAGGTGCAGGACGGCCCGCTGACCTCCCGGCTGCAGCATCTCAAGCCCGGCGATACGATCCTGGTCGGCAAGAAGCCCACCGGCACGCTGCTGATCAGCGACCTGCACCCGGGCAAGCACCTGTACCTGCTGGGCACCGGCACCGGTCTGGCGCCATGGCTGAGCATCGTCAAGGACCCGGAAACCTACGAGCGCTTCGAGAAGGTCATCGTCTGCCACGGCGTGCGTTTCGAAAAGGACCTCGCCTACCGCGAGTACTTCGAGAAGGAACTGCTGGAAGACGAGATCCTCGGCGAGATCGTCCGTGACAAGCTGCTGTATTACCCGGCGGTCACCCGCGAGCCGTTCCGCAACCACGGCCGCCTGACCACGCTGATGGAAACCGGGGCGATGCCGCAGGCGCTGGGCCTGCCGCCGTTCGACCCGGCCAATGACCGCTTCATGATCTGCGGCAGCCCGCAGATGCTGGCCGACCTGCGCAACGTGCTGGACGCACGCGGCTTCGAGGTTTCACCGCGCATCGGCACGCCCGGCCATTACGTGTTCGAGCGCGCCTTCGTCGAGAAGTGAGCCACAACAGACGGTGGTGCGGACACGGCTCCGCAGCACCGTCTGATCCGTGCGCACGGACTTGGCCACCATGCGCCATTGCCGCGCAACGGCTGCCAAGTCCCCGGCGACCGCAGCGCTGACCGCCCAACCGCGACTGGTGGCGATGCCGCTGCATCGGTTGACGCCGACCGGGTGAAGAACGCCGCGCATAAACAGATGCAGCCGGCGGATATCTTCCTGTATCATCAAGTGAGAACAATTCTCACTATCCAGCCATGACCCTACGTCTGCTTCTGGCGCCGCTGTTGGCGTGTGCCCTTCTGTTGTCTACGCCCGCCCTGGCTTCCGGCACATCGGTCGCCACCACCTGGCGGCTGCTGGATTACATCGCGGTGGATTACCGTGAGGCGGTCCGCGACGGCGTCGTGGTCAATCCGCTCGAATACGGGGAAATGCAGGAATTCTCGGCGACCGCGGCGGCGGCCATCGCCGAACTGCCCCCCGTTGCCGGCTCGGAAGAACTCGGTACCCAGGCCCGGCAACTGCAGGCGGCCATTGCCGACAAGGCCGCACCCGAGACCATTGCGCAGATGTCCCGCGATCTGGCCGCGCTGCTGGTCACCTATCACCCGATCCCCCTGCTGCCGACCCAGCCGCCGCAATTCGAACGCGGCAAGGCGCTGTACGCGCCGCTGTGCGCCAGCTGCCATGGCACCACCGGTGCCGGCGACGGTCCAGCCAGTGCCGGTCTGGACCCGCCGCCGATCGACTTCACCGATGCCGGACGTGCCCGCGAGCGCAGCGTTTTCGGCCTGTACCAGGTGATCGACCAGGGCCTGGAGGGCACCTCGATGGTCAGCTACGCCAGCCTGCCGGAAGAAGATCGCTGGGCACTGGCCACCTATGTCGGCGCGCTGGCCTTCCCCGAGGAACAGGCCGAACGCGGGCGCCAGCTGTTACAGGCCCTCCCGCCCTCGCAGGCGGTGGACCTGGAAGGCTACGTGAGCCGGACACCGGCGGCATTGGCCCAGCAGGTGGGGCAGGACAACGTCGACGCGATCGTGGCCTATCTGCGCCGTCATCCGGATGCAGCGGCGCAACCGCAGGAAGTCGCACCGGCAACCTCTCTGGACACCGCCCGCGAGCTGCTCGAACAGGCGATGGATGCCTACCGGAACGGCGATGCCAAGGCCGCCAAGACGCTGGCGCTGTCGGCCTACCTGGACGGTTTCGAGCCGGTCGAGCCGCTGCTGGCCGCCCGTGACAAAGCGCTGATGGTGAAGATCGAAGCCGCCATGGCACGGGTCCGCTCCGGCATCGCCGCCAATACACCCGCCGGTGAACTGCAGGTCCAGGTCGACGAACTCGACGCTCTGTTCAACAACGCCGGGCAACTGCTGGTGTCGCAGCAAAGCTCCGGGGCATCCAGCTTCGTGGCGGCCTTCACCATCCTGCTGCGCGAAGGGCTGGAGGCGCTGCTCATCGTCATCGCCATCGTCACCCTGCTGCGCAAGGCCGAACGTCGCGAGATGCTGCCGTGGGTACATGCCGGCTGGAGCGCCGCGCTGCTTGCCGGGCTGGTCACCTGGGGGCTGGCCACCTGGGTCATCACCATCAGCGGTGCCAGCCGTGAACTGACCGAAGGCTTCGGCTCGCTGCTGGCGGCCATGGTGCTGGTCTGGGTCGGCATCTGGATGCACGGCAAGAGCCACGCCGACTCCTGGCAGCGCTATGTGCAGGAGAAGCTGTCGCACGCACTGAACCGCAGCTCCGGATTCTTCCTGCTGGCGCTGGTGTTCCTGGTGGTTTACCGCGAAGTATTCGAGACCATCCTGTTCTATGCCGCGATCTGGAACCAGGGCAACAAGGGCAGCGTCATCGCCGGTGGCGCCAGTGCCGCCCTGCTGCTGGCCGCGGTGGGCTGGGCGATGGTTCGCTACAGCCGCCGCCTGCCCATCGCCCAGTTCTTCCGCCTCAGCTCGCTGCTGGTCGCGGTACTGGCGGTGGTGTTGATCGGCAAGGCAGTCTCGGCCTTGCAGGAAGCCGGTTACCTGCCCATCGCCTGGCTGGAACACGCACCGCGCATCGAACTGCTGGGCATCTACCCGACCGTACAGGGGTTGTGCGCCCAGTTCGTCACCATCGTCATCCTGGTGCTCGGCTTCCTGTGGTCCAACCGCTCGGCGCGCACGCCGCACTCCTGAGCACGGCCGGCACCGTCCGCAACCGCGCACGATGCCCTCCCTTGCAACTGGCCGCTGGCTGTCGCTCAACCGGCAGTCAGCATTGCCCACATATCCGCGGCATAAGCTGCGACAGCCCGTAAATACGGGCCGGCCTGCACCATGTGCCCGACACGCACGGCTCCCGGGTACCCCGTGAACCGGACAATCAGGCCAGTGCATTTCCAATGCGTACCTTCGCCAAGAAACAGGCTTAACGAATACAGCGCCGCCTTTTATAGTGAATGGGCCGGGTCATGATGATCCGGCCCATTTTTTTCAGGGGATCGTTGTCATGGGTTCAAGCAGTTCCCGTACCAGTTTCATCGAACAGCAGCGCATTGAGCTGGAGCTCGAAAAATCCAGGTGCGAACAGACCATGCAGGAAGCGCAGGTCGCGATTAAACACGCCTACACCGAAGCGGAGAAAGCCGTTGGCGCCATGCGTGGCCCATGGGATGCTGCGCTGGCCGGGCAGCGGCAAGAGGTATTGGCCAATGCCGCCAAGGGTACCTGGGGTCGCGCCCTGACCCTGCGGGCGTTGTGCAATGGCAACAACGGCCTGTGGCTGGGCATCATCGTCGCCTTGCTGGTGCTGATGAGCGTGACCGGGATGCCCCCCTGGTCCCTGCTGGGCCTGGTGGCGAATTATCCGGTTGCCCTGATCAACCCGCTGTTCTGGCTGGAAAGCGGGCTGTGGATTACTGCCATCGCCTATGCGGTGATGGTCTGGCTGGGCCGCAAGCGGCTGGCCAAGACGGCGGCCAAAGCCGAGCTGGAGGCCCTGCAGCAGCTTTCCAGCTTCAGCCTGCAAGCACTGGCGTTCGGCCAGAAGCATACCGATGGCCGCCAGCACCCCTACCCGGCCGTGCGCGTGCCCGCCCCGGACCCGAGTGATCCGGTCCTGAGCTGGAACCTGGCAGAAGCCCATGACAACTCCCAGGCGGTGTTCGTCAGCTTCACCGACAATCCCGGCAACGATCCGATCGCGCTGATCCGGCTGCCGCTCAATGGCCACACGCCCGATTGCATCCAGATCCGTTCGGTCAGCGACAGCCTGGCCGTGATCGCCGGCAAGGTGGCTGCCAACGCGGTGCCCGGCCTGACCGCCCATGCCGGCCCGCTGAACGCCCTGCTCAAGGCGGGCGAACCACTGCAGCGCGAGCAGCAGCGTCTGGTCACGATCAACACCCGGCTCCAGTCCCTGGCCAAGCTGGAAACCAGCTGGAAGGACGTGGCCATCCCCGATGACACCCTGCAGCAGGTGATCCAGCTGGTGGACCGTTTCGCCGCCGGCCAGCCGCCACTGCCCAAGGGCATGCTGTTGTGGGGCCCGCCGGGCACCGGCAAGACCCTGATCGCGCGCAAGCTGGCGCAACACGTCAACTGCACCTTCAAGGCGGTGACCATCGCCGACCTGAAGGGCGAGCACATCGGCCATACCGGCCCGAAGGTCAAGAAGATCTGGGACGAATGTCGCAAGAACGCCCCCACCATCCTGTTCGTGGACGAATGCGAGAGCGCCTTCGCCCGCCGCGGCGGCCGCGATTCGGACGCCTTCGGCAACGAGCTGGTACAGACCTTCATCGCCGAATGGGACGGCTTCAACCAGGGCGGCGGCAATGTGCTGGTGATCGGTGCCACCAACCGCCGCGAGCTGCTTGACGATGCGGTGATGTCGCGCTTCACCACCGCCATCGAGCTGCCGGCGCCCAATGCCGACGCGCGCGAGCGCATCCTCACCGCCGAGTTCTCCAAGGCCAACCTGCCCTTCCCGGCCGAACAGCAGCTGGTACGCGAGACGAGCGGCATGTCCGGCCGCGATCTGGCCACGCTGGTCACCAGCGTGGTGTCCTCGCGCCCGTCCGGGCAGCCGGCCTATGAGGATTTCATCACCGCGGTGAGCAAGCTGCGCGGCAAGTCCTCGACCTCGGTGGAAAGCCTGAGCTGGGACGACGTGATCCTGCCGGCCAAGACCCGCCGCGAATTCGAGAGCCTGGGCAAGGAGCTGGTCCATGCCGAGGAACTGGCCAGGATGAACATGCCGGTGCCGCGCGGCATCCTGCTGTACGGCCCGCCGGGCACCGGCAAGACCCAGGTCGCCCGCGTGCTGGCCAGCCAGTCCGGGCTGTCGTTCATGGCCGCCTCGTCCTCGGACATCAAGGCCTCGTACATCGGTGCCTCCGGCGAGAAGGTCAAGCAGCTGTTCGAAAAGGCCCGCGCGCAGGCGCCGTGCATCCTGTTCCTGGACGAGCTGGACACCGTGGCCCGTTCGCGTGACGGCGGCGATGTGATGACCACCGAGATCGTGGCGCAGATGCTGCAGGAACTGGACGGCATCAGCACCAAAAAGGGCCAGGTGTTCCTGCTGGCCGCCTCCAACCACCCGGACAGCATCGACAGCGCGCTGCTCTCGCGGCTGGAGCGCAAGATCGAGATCGGCCTGCCCGACCAGCCTTCGCGCGAGGCGATCCTGCGCCTGCAGCTGGGCGGCAAGCCGCTGGATTTCGACCTGGAGCAACTGTTGCCGCAACTGGCGCAGGCCACCGAGGGCAAGTCCGGCCGCGACCTGCAGTCGCTGGTCACCGCCGCCACCCGCAACGCGCTGCAGCGCGCCATGATCGAACATGGCGATCCGACCAAGGTCGTCCTGCAGTCCAACGACCTGCTCGAGCAGGTCCAGGCCAGCGGCCAGCCCGCATAAGCAAGCGCCGCCACTGCCGTGGCGGCGCAGTCAGCCAGCCAATGCCGCCCGGATATCGGCCTCGATCGATTCCGGGCGGACCGTGGGCGCATAGCGCGCCCGCACCCGCCCGTCGCGGCCGACCAGAAACTTGCTGAAGTTCCACTTGATCGCGGCGATCCCCAACACGCCTCGTTTTTCGCGCTTGAGCCAGCGCCACAGCGGATCCGCATCGGCGCCGTTGACCTTGATTTTGGCCGAGAGCGGGAAGCTGACGCCGTAGTTCACGCTGCAGA
Organism: Stenotrophomonas sp. JC08; assembly: GCF_052180205.1. Lineage (NCBI taxonomy): Bacteria > Pseudomonadati > Pseudomonadota > Gammaproteobacteria > Lysobacterales > Lysobacteraceae > Stenotrophomonas > Stenotrophomonas sp. JC08. The sequence goes on from NZ_CP197473.1 coordinate 1,830,745, forward strand.
ACTGCGCGATGGCCGCCGCATCCCCCGGCTCCTGATGACCGAACTGGTCGCACGGAAACCCCAGCACCACCAGCCCCTGCTCCCGGTACTGGCGCCACAGCTGCTCCAGCCCGGTGTATTGCGGGGTGAAGCCGCACTGCGAGGCCACATTCACCACCAGCAGCACCTTGTCGGTGAAAGCCGCCAGCGGCAGCGGATCACCGGCCAGCGTGGTGATGTCGAACTCGAAAACGGTGGTCATGGCGGCTCCTTGATCCGGACCGGCAGGGTAACGCCCCGGCACTGCAACCACACCCGATCTGGCCGTTTCCCCCTCCATGCCCTTTGACACCTCCCCGCCGGCGGTGGCCCGGGTTACCCTCGGGGTTTCGAATTTCACCGGAGTATCACCTTGACCACGCGCCTTGCTCTCGCTCTCGCCGCGACCCTGGGACTGGCCCTGCCGGCCTACAGCGTCAGCGCTGCCAGCCCGACCAGCCAGTCGGCCGAACAGGCCAACCCGTTCTTCGCCGAGAGTCCGTTGCCGCTGCACTACCCGCAGTTCGACAAGATCAAGGACAGCGATTTCGCCCCGGCGTTCGATGCGGGCATGGCACAGCAGCTGAAGGAAGTGGAGGCGATCGCCAACAATCCTGCCGCTCCGACGTTTGAAAACACCCTCATCGCGCTGGAAAACAGCGGCGCCATCCTCGACCGTGCCGCCACCGTGTTCTTCGCGCTGATCGGCGCCGACACCAACGATGCGCGCAAGCAGCTGCAGGCCGATTATTCGGCCAAATTCGCCGCGCACAGCGATGCCATCAACCTCAACGGCAAGCTGTTCTCGCGCATCGAAACCCTCTACAACAACCGCGCCAAGCTCGGCCTGGACGCTGAAGGCCTGCGCCTGGTCGAGAAGTACCACGACAACTTCGTCCGCGCCGGCGCCAAGCTGTCCGACGCCGACAAGGCCAAGCTCAAGGACATGAACGCCGAGCTGGCCAACCTGGGCACCAAGTTCAGCCAGAACGTGCTGGCCGAGGTCAACGCCTCGTTCATCGTGGTTGACGACGTCAAGCAGCTCGACGGCCTGTCGGCCGAGCAGATCGCCGCCGCCGCCGAAGCCGCCAAGGCCCGCAAGCTGGAGGGCAAGTACGTCATCGCCCTGCTCAACACCACCGGCCAGCCGGCGCTGACCAACCTGACCAACCGCGAGCTGCGCCAGAAGATCTACGAAACCTCGGTCTCGCGCGGCAGCAAGGGCGGCGAATACGACAACACCGCGCTGGTCTCGCGCATCATGACCCTGCGCGCCGAAAAAGCGGCGCTGATGGGCTTTGCCAACTTCGCCGCCTATGGCCTGGGCAACCAGACCGCCAAGACCCCCGAAGCGGTCAACGCGATGCTCGGCCAGCTGGCTCCGGCCGCCGTGGCCAACGCCAAGCGCGAAGCCGCCGACCTGCAGGCGATGATCGACGCCGAGCAGAAGGCCGCCAACAAGCCGACCTTCGAACTGCAGCCGTGGGACTGGGCGTTCTACAGCGAGAAGGTGCGCCAGGCCAAGTACAACTTTGACGAATCGCAGCTCAAGCCCTACTTCGAAATGAAGAAGGTGCTGGAAGACGGCGTGTTCTTCGCCGCCGGCAAGGAATTCGGCCTGAGCTTCAAGCAGCGCACCGATCTGCCGGTCTACCACGAAGACGTCACCGTCTATGACGTGTTCAACGAAGACGGCAGCCAGCTGGCGATCTTCATCTTCGACCCGTATGCCCGCGAGTCCAAGCGCGGCGGTGCATGGATGAACGCCTACGTCTCACAGTCGGGCCTGACCGGCGACCTGCCGGTGGTGGCCAACCACCTCAACATTCCCAAGCCGCCGGCCGGCAAGCCGACCCTGCTGACCTGGGACGAGGTGAGCACCACGTTCCACGAGTTCGGCCACGCCCTGCACGGCATGTTCTCCAACGTGAAGTACCCGTACTTCGCCGGCACCGCGGTGCCGCGTGACTTCGTCGAGTTCCCGTCGCAGGTCAACGAGATGTGGGCCGATGAGCCGACCATCCTGGCCAACTACGCCAAGCACTACGAAACCGGCGCGGCCATGCCGCAGGCACTTCTGGACAAGGTCATTGCCGCAGCCAAGTTCAACCAGGGCTTCCTGACCACCGAATACCTGGGCGCTGCGATGCTGGACCAGCGCTGGCACCAGATCGGCGTCGGCGAAGTGCCGGCACCGAAGGACGTGCTGGCGTTTGAACGCGCCGCGCTGGAGAAGGACGGCATCTACTACGCGCCGGTGCCGCCGCGTTACCGCACCACCTACTTCAGCCACATCATGGGCGGCTACTCGGCCGGCTACTACGCCTACATCTGGTCGGAAGTGCTGGACGCCAACACCCAGAAGTGGTTCCGCGAGAACGGCGGCCTGACCCGCGCCAACGGTGACCGTTTCCGCCAGACCCTGCTGTCCAAGGGCGGCAGCGTCGATGCGATGGAGCTGTTCCGCAACTTCGCCGGCCACGAGCCGCAGATCGAGCCGCTGCTGGAGAAGCGTGGCCTGAGCACGGGCACCGCTACCAACTAAGCATCCGCGGTTGTTGCAATGAGAACGCCCGGCAATGCCGGGCGTTTTCTTTTTCCGCCGTCCACCCGCCGTAGTCAGCGCGGCGCGACATACCCCCCCGGCACCCCGCGTGGCGACAGCACCAGCTGCCACAGCTGCGAATGGCGGGTGCGGAAGGTCGCCATCGAGGCGGCCAGATAAAACCGCCACATGCGCCGGAACCGCTCGTCATAGCGCGCATCCAGCCGCTCCCACGCCGCCTCCACATTGTTGCGCCACGCCTGCAGCGTGCGGTCGTAGTAGGTGCCGAAGTTGTGCCAGTCCTCCAGCACGAACAGCCCTTCCATCGCCAGGGTGATCTGCGCCGCCGAAGGCAGCATCGAATTGGGAAAGATGTATTTGCCGATCCAGCGGTCGGTGCGATCCCGGCTGATATTGGTGCCGATGCTGTGCAGCAGGAACAACCCGGAATCACCGAGGCAGCGCCGGGCCGTTTCGAAATAGCTGCGGTAGTTCTTCACCCCGACATGCTCGAACATGCCCACCGACAGGATCGCGTCGAACGGCTCGTCCAGCTCGCGGTAGTCCTGCAGGCGGATTTCCACCGGCAGCCCGGCGCACAGCTGGCGCGCGAACGTGGCCTGTTCCTGCGAGATGGTGATACCCACGCCCTGCACGCCATAACGCTCGGCCGCGTACTTCAGCGCCTCGCCCCAGCCACAGCCGATATCCAGCACGCGCATGCCCGGGCGCAGGCCGAGCTTGCGGCAGATCAGCTCGAGCTTGGCTTCCTGTGCGTCATCCAGGTTGCCGGCCTTGCGCCAGTAACCGCAGCTGTAGACCAGCCGCTTGCCAAGCATCGCCCGGTACAGATCGTTGCCCAGATCATAGTGGCGCTGGCTGACCTCGTAACTGCCCTGCCCGGTCTGCAGGTTGAGGAACCTGGCCTTGAGGGCATCCCATACTTCCCCTCCGCCGTGGATGCGTTCGTCCAGTCGCGCCCTCAGCAGATGGGTGAGGAAGGCATCCAGCGAATGCGCTTCCCACCAGCCGTCCATGTAGCTCTCGCCCAGCCCCAGCGAGCCCTCGGCCAGCACCCGCGCATGGAAGCGCGGGTCAAGGATGTCGATGTCCTGGGGCCGGTCCCCGCCTGGGGTGACGTCGGCCTCCTGCAGCAATGCCTCGACGCGTCGTTGCAGCCCTGCATCCATCGCTGGCCCTCCACGGTTTACGGTTGTGCGAACAACTCCCGGTACTGCGCCGCGACGTGGGGCAGCAAGACCGCCGCCGGCACATCCACGGTCTGGGTGCCGTCCGAATACGGCCCTACCTGATAGGGCGGAAACACGAAACGCAGCGCAGTGATCTTGCCGGTGCCATCCAGCACCGGCTGGAACTGGCTGAAATTGGCCGCTTCGGCACCGCTGCCATCGTGGATCATCCGAGACAGATTGCGGATCTGCCGCTGCTGGTCTTCCGGCTCCACCCCCTCAGAGGGAATGCGCGCCATCGCCTGCGCCAGCAGCTTTTCCTGGCTGTATTCGCTGATCGCCTGCCAACCTGCGACATCCGTGATCAGCGCCTCGGCGGTGAGTTGCTGCTGCGTTTGCGGCAGCCACACGAAACGTGCGACCAGCGGTTGACCGTGGGCACCTCCGGTGTAGCTGCTGCCCTCGGCCGCCACGGCCACGATTGCCGGGGTATCGACCAGCATGTCGAACGCCAGCGACAGCTCGTACGGCGCGGTCGGCTTGTCGTTGCCCAGTGCCGTGACCGCCTTGAGCAATTCGGCCTTGGCGTTCTCGGCATACTCCACCAGCTCCGCCGCCAGCCCCGGATACTTCGCTGCGGCCGGCGGATAGCTGATGCCGATGACATGGCTCGGAGTGTTCTCGATGACATCGCGCATCTCGACCGCAGCCGCAGGTTCCGGCTCGCTGCTGACACCCGCCGGGACCTCGACCGGAGCCGCCTCGCCAACAGCCGTCGCCGGTTCCTGCTGCTTGCATCCGGCAAGCACCAGCAACATCACCACCGCCGCATACGGTACATGGACCAACCTGCTCATCGTTTTCACTTCCTCGATAAAAGGGGCGCCCATGGCGCCCTCATGTCTGACCGATTATCCCAACAGATCGGCATATTCACCATGGCGCTGCATGAAGGCCGCCGCGTAGCTGCATGCCGGCTCCACCTTCAACCCGTTGCCACGCGCATGTTCCAGCGCTGCGGTGGTCAGCACCCCGGCAATGCCGCGACCACCAATCGCCTCCGGCACCCCGGTATGGGTGATGACCATCACCCCGTCGCGCAGCCGGTACTCCAGCAGCGCGCGAACGCCTTCCACCTGCAGTTCGAAAACATGGCCAGCGGCATCGTGAACGACTTCATGCGGCTCGGGACGGGAAATTGTCATGGCATCGGCTCTACGTGATGAAACTGCATTCTGCCTTGCGCGATGGCCCTGTCGACGTGAAATGGCCGGGAAACGCCTGCGCAAACGCGTCACTTTCTGACCCTCGTTCACCCGCTGACCAGGCAATCCACCATCAGGCCGATGGAATTCATTGGCACGGAATCTGCTTTAACCATCCGTAACGATATTGGCCAACAGATGATCTCCCATGTACGAGCCCGAGCGCAGCACTTCCGCCAGCGACCATGACACCACCCTGCTTGAAGGCCTTTTCCAGTTGGCCGTCGCCGGCGAAACCCAGGGTTGGGAATTCGACAAGATCGACAGCGAAGTCTATTCCCGCCTGCTGCAGAACTACGCCGGCTGAGTTCGCGCAACGGCGCAGACCGCCTGCCGTTGATTCCGATACGAGGCGGCTGTCGGACGTGAGAACCCGCGCATCGAGGAAGGGGAGCGTGTCCTGCACACTCCCCGTTTTCTACGGTAATGGACCATCGCCCGCTGGCCATCCAGTCAAATGGCCCGGGCAGGCCGATGGCTCTTCACCATCAGCTGGCACTGGCAGGCAGCCCGACACGTTCAACCGAAGCGCGGGTTCATAAGCTGCCCGAGAAACACCTGCAGCACGCGCGGCTCCATGCACAGCATGAACAGCACGCCGAACGCGGCGCCGGCCAGATGCGCGCTGTGATTGATGCGGTCACCGCCCTTCTTGTCCATCCAGATGCTGTAACCCACGTAGAACACGCCATACAGAATGGCCGGGGCCGGGATGAAGAACACGAAGATCAACGACCAGGGGGACACCAAAATGAAGGCGAACAGCACTGCTGAAACCGCGCCCGATGCGCCCAAGCTCAGGTAGTTCGGATTCTTCTGGTTCTTCAGGTAGCTGGGCAGGATCGAGACCACCAGCGCCGACAGGTAGAACAGCAGGTACACCCACCAATGCCCGGTGATCCTCAGCATCAGCGTTTCGATCAAGCGCCCGAAGAAGAACAGGGTGATCATGTTGAACAGCAGGTGCGCAAAGTCGGCATGCAGAAAACCGTAGGTCACCAGCCGGTCATACTGCTTGTGCCGGTCGATCGCCGGCGGCCACAGGATCAGCCGGTCGGCCAGCGCGCGGTTGTTGAACGCCATCCACGACACCAGCGCGGTGATGCCGATCAGCAGCAGGGTTATCGGTCCTTGCATGCTCATGCCGCCCGGTAGTTGTCGACCATCCTGTAACGCCGCGCGTACAGGCCGAATGCCAGGGCCGCCACGAAGGCGAAGCCGGCGAAGAAGAACATCAAGAACGCCGTCTCGCTCAATCCCGTACTGGCGATGCGGTCGGTCACCGCATGGTTGCGCACCGCCGCGTTGGACAGCAGCACCCACAGGTTGCCGATGGTGGTGGTCAGGTTCCAGAAGCTCATCACCACGCCCTTCATCGAGGCCGGCGCCTGGCTGTAGGCAAACTCCAGACCGGTGGCCGAGACCAGCACCTCACCGAAGGTCAGCAGCGCATACGGCAGGATCTGCCAGAAGATCGACATCGCGTTGCCGCCATCCATCACCACCTGGATGCCGCCGATCACGATCCACGCCAGGCCGCTGAAGGCGATACCGGCGGTCATCCGCCGCAGCGCAGTCGGCTCGATGCCGAAACGGCGCAGCGCCGGATACAGCACCAGGTTGTTGAACGGGATCAGGATCATCACCAGCAGCGGGTTGAGCGCCTGCATCTGCGAGGCGGTGAACCAGCTGGGCATGCTCATCTGCTGGCCCTGCAGCACCCAGGTCGAGGCCTTCTGGTCGAACAGCGAGAAGAACGGCGTGGTCAGGGCGAAGATCACCAGTACCTTGAGCACCGAACGCACGCCTTCCACCGCCATTTCCGGATGCACGCCGCGGGCGCGGTCCAGCTGCAGCATGGTGCCGCCGCCGATACCGGCCAGAATCGCCACCAGCGCCAGACACAGGCAGATCACGATGCCCAGGCTCGGCACCAGCGCGAACGAGGCCGCCGCCAGCACCACGCCCAGCACCGCCACCACCAGACCCGGGCGACCGTGGCCCGGCACCGCGGTCAGCAGCGCGGTACGCACCACGTTGCCGAACGAATGCGGATCCTTGGGCGGCAGCGGCACCAGCTCGTACTTCTTGCGGCCCAGCCAGAACACGAAGGTGGCAATGAACATCAGGATGCCCGGAATACCGAAGGCCCACTGCGGGCCGAGGTTCTTCAGTGCCAGCGGGATCAGCAGCGAGGCGAACAGCGAGCCGAAGTTGATGATCCAGTAGAACGCGTCGAACACGATTTTGGCCAGATGCTTGTTGCTCTGGTTGAACTGGTCGCCCATGAACGAGGCCACCAGCGGCTTGATGCCACCGGCGCCGAGCGCGATCAGGCCCAGGCCGAGGAAGAAGCCCTGCCGGCTGTCCTCGAACAGCGCCAGGCAGGCGTGGCCAGCGCAGTAGATCAGGCTGAACCACAGGATGGTGTGGTACTTGCCGAAGAACTTGTCGGCCAGCCAGCCACCGAGCAGCGGGAAGAAATACACGCCGATCATGAAGCTGTGCATGATGTCCTTGGCCTCGGACGCACGGCCTTCGGCGGTGATCTCCTGCAGCAGCAGCGAGGTGATCAGGAACTGCACCAGGATGTTGCGCATCCCGTAGAAGCTGAAGCGCTCGCACGCCTCGTTGCCGATGATGTAACCGATCTGGCGCGGCATCCGCGCCTTGGGGTCCGGCATTGCTGGCACGGTACTGCTCGTCATCTAGGGGCGTTCCTGCGAATACAAGGGTTGCAAGCGTAACCCAACAGCCTGCCGCCCTGGCGCCTCGATACGGTCCGGAAGGCGTGCGGTGGGCCGGTTTCCGGGCCGATGGCCGGCATCGGCGACAGCGCCGCGCGAGACCCTGCACAGGCCGTCCACGCCACAGCCGCTAGTCTGCGGCTCCCCCATCCGAATCGACGCAATGATGCGCTGGAGCTGCCTGGCAGTGCTCGCACTGCTGTCTTCCACTGCTACAGCGCAACCGGTGACTCCAGTCCTGAAAGTCGCCAGCCTGCGCCTGCCGGCGGAGGTCGCGCAGTGGCACGCACAACGCGAGGCCATCTTCGACCTGCTCAAGGAGCTGCACCCGGACGTGATCGCCGTGCAGCAGGTACGACAGTCCCCCGACACCCCCAATTCCGCGTGTTGGCTCGCCGCCCGCCTTCAGTACAGCTGCGATTTCATCACCGCCGATCCGCCCAGCCAGCCGCTGCGCCGGGGCAATGCGCTGCTCAGCCGCGACAGCGTGATCGACGATGGCATCACCCTGCTGCATGGTGCCGACCAGTCCAGTGCTGCCGGCATGCAGCGCCTGCAGCGTGGCTCCAAAACCGTAAACGTCTATCTGGTGCGCATCCGTCCCGAAAACGATGACGCCGAAGCACGCAGACACCAGACCGCCGACCTGCGCGCCTGGATCGCCGCCACCGGCGATGGCTATCCCTCGCTGGTGGCCGGCGATTTCTCCGCATCCACCGAAGAGCTGGTGCAGCAGCTGCCGGGGTTCCAGCCCGCCCGCAAGAATCCGGCCACGCGCCGCAGCGAGGCGATCCCCGGAGCGCCCTCCGGGCACGGCATGGATGTGCTCTACCAGGTGCGGCGGTTCGCCGATGTGGCGCAGCAGTGGCTGCGTCTGCCGCCCATGGAGGGGGCTTCCGGCGAGGGCCGCCCGCTGGGCCTGATGGTCACCATCCGCCTGCTCGGATCCACCGCCACCGACACGGCGGACACGCCCTGAAACGGCAACGGCCGGGCAACGTGGCCCGGCCGCTGGTTTCCTGCTGCCAGCCCCGCTACTTAGGGCGAGGCCGTTTGCGCTCAGGCGATGGCGGCAGCGTAGCGACGCTCCACTTCCTTCCAGTTGATGATGCTGTAGAAGGTTTCGATGAACTCGGCGCGACGGTTCTGGAACTTCAGGTAGTACGCGTGCTCCCACACGTCGATGGTCAGCACCGGGGTGCGGCCGTCCATCAGCGGGCTTTCCTGGTTGCCGGTCTTCTCGATCACCAGCTTCTTGTCGGCGGTGACGCTCAGCCATGCCCAGCCGGAGCCGAACTGGGTCAGCGCGGCCTTGGTGAAGTCTTCCTTGAACTTGGCAAAGCCACCGAGCTGCTCATCGATCGCCTTGGCCAGCTCGCCACCCGGGGTGCCACCGGCGTTCGGAGCGATCACGTCCCAGAACAGCGCATGGTTGCCATGGCCGCCGCCCTGGTTGCGCACGCCCTGCTGCAGGTTTTCCGGCAGGGTCTTGACCTTGCGCAGCAGCTCGTCGATCGGCAGGTCGGCGTATTCGGTGCCTTCCAGCAGCGCGTTGAGGTTGTTGACGTAGGTCTGGTGGTGCTTGGAGTGGTGGATCTCCACCGTGGCCGCATCCATATACGGTTCCAGCGCGTCGTAGGCGTAAGGCAGCTTGGGCAGGGTGTAAGCCATCGTGATTCTCCTTGGGATATGCCTGGGGTCTGTGCCCGGCGATGCCGGGCGATGCAGATGCAACGTCAATGGTAGGCAGGTAGCGTCAACTTACCAAGGGCGATGTAAAGGAAGCTTTGTCCTGTTGCAGTGTTGTCGGCGCGGGAATCGGGGATATGCACCGCGACCGTTACTTTCGCGTGAATCCGCAGACAGTGGCATCCATTCAAAAAAAGTCGCCGGCACACGGGATAATCAAACCCCTTCGCAACTCTTCCGACCTCAACGCCGATGCGTAAACCCTTACTTCTGGTTGTTGCCCTGGTCCTGCTGGTCAGCGGCCTGTGGGGCATGCGCGAGGTGCAGCGCCCTGCACCGCCCCAGTTCGCGCCATCGCTCAGTGACGGGGTTGCTTCCGTGCCGGTCGATTCCGCACGGCCCCCCACCGCACCCCGTGATCCACTGCCAGCCTTCCTGCCTGCCGAAGCGCGCGACACCATCGCCCTGATCCAGCGCGGCGGTCCGTATCCGTATCGACAGGATGGCAGCGTGTTCGGCAATCGCGAGAAGCGCCTGCCACAGCGAGAGCGCGGCTATTACCGCGAGTTCACCGTCGATACGCCCGGCCTGAAGCATCGGGGTGCCCGCCGCATCGTCACCGGTGGCGATCCGCCCGACGCCTGGTATTACACCGATGACCACTACGACAGCTTCCGCAGTTTCGAAGTCCCCGCCAACGGGAGGATGCAATGAGTGACAGCGGTTTCGACATGGGCCTGGAGGATGCCGGCCAGGCCGGCGTCTACGGCGTGGGTAACGGCGATCTGGGTGGGCTGGCCGCCGCCGCGCGCGACGCCGGACTCAAGGTGCTGCGCATCGATCTGGAAGCCTGCAGCGACAAGCGCACCTTGCTGATGCGCATCGGCACGCAGCTGGACTTCCCCGCCGGCTGGAGCCGCAACTGGGATGCGCTGTCCGATGCGTTGCGCGACCTGTCGTGGCTGCCGGGCAACGGCTATGCGCTGCTCTTCAACGATGCCGAGGACCTGCGCCAGGCCAGCGGCGGGGATTTCGATACGCTGCTGGACGTGCTGTCCGAGGCTTCGGCCAGCTGGGCCGAGGACAACGTGCCGTTCTGGGCATTTCTGGAACTGGCCGACGGCGGCGCGGCGTCGGCAGAAGCGGCCGACGACTGAGCCGGCTCAGCGGGACTGCTGCAACCAGCTGGCCAGCCCGGCCAGCTGCTGCGCCTGCACCCTGTCCACGATGGGGGCGAATTTCGACAGGTCATCCGGGGTATAGCCGCCAGCGCGGTAGCGCCAGCTTACCCGGGTCGCCGCGCCCTCGGGCTGCAGCGTCCATTCGGCCACGCCGTGCAGGCCCATGCCCTGCATCGGCCCCAGGCCGCCGCTCATTCGCAGGGTCTTTTCCGGATCGACAAATACCACCTGCAGGTGCTGCGCCTGCTGCTGGCCGGCGATTTCGCAGAAGCAGCCACCGGCGCGCGGTTCGATCGTCAACGTCGAGGCCGCGCCCCACCAGGTGTGGTCCTTGGGCCACCAGCGGTCGATCTGCGCGGTCATCGCCTGCCACACCTGCGCCGGCGTGGCCTGGACCAGCACCTGGTTCTCGACCGTGAAACCGGTCGGCGTGGCATCTTTCACCGCCGCCTGCGCCGGGCCGCCCAAGCCCGACGCCATCAGTGCAATACCCACTGCCGCGTAGCGCATCGCCGTGCCTGCCTGTAAGGGAAGGCCTCAGCATGCGCGGCCGGGGTAAACCCCGGCAAGCGGCTCAGCTGTCCAGTTCCTGCCAGCGCGCGTAGGCCGCGTCCAGCTCGGCCTGCACCTTGCCCAGCTGCTGGGTATGGGCGGTGACTTCGGCGCTGGAGCGGGTATAGAACGAAGGATCGTTCATCGCCGCGGTCAGGCCTTCCACGTCCATCTCCAGCTGTTCGATCTTCGCCGGCAGCTGCTCCAGCTCGCGCGCGTCCTTGAAACTGAGCTTGCGCTTGGCCGGTACTGGCGGTGGTGCCGGTGTGGCAACAGTGGTCGGGGCCGCAGTTGCCGAGGCCTTGGCCACCGCCATCGCGCTCGGCGGCGGTGCCGGGCGCTGGCGTATCCAGTCGTTGTAACCACCGACGTACTCGCCGATCACGCCATCGCCCTCCATCACCATCGTGGAGGTCACCACGTTGTCGATGAAATCACGGTCATGGCTGACCAGCAGCAGCGTGCCGGTGTAGTCGCCCAGCAGCTCTTCCAGCAGCTCCAGGGTTTCCACGTCCAGATCGTTGGTCGGTTCGTCCATCACCAGCAGGTTGGACGGCTGCGCGAACAGCTTGGCCAGCAGCAGGCGGTTGCGTTCACCGCCGGACAGGCGGGTGATCGGCGCCCGCGCGCGCTCCGGGGTGAACAGGAAATCCTGCAGATAGGCATGCACGTGCTTGCGCTTGCCGTTGAACTCAACGAAATCGGTGCCTTCGGCCACGTTCTCGATCGCACTCCAGTCCTCGCGCAAGGTGGCGCGGTACTGGTCGAAATAGGCGATCTGCAGATTGGTGCCGGGATTGATTTCACCCTGCTGCGGTTGCAGCTCGCCCAGCAGCAGCTTCAGCAGCGTGGTCTTGCCGCTGCCGTTGGGGCCGATCAGGCCGATGCGGTCACCGCGCAGGATGGTGGTGGAGAAATCCTTCACCATCACCCGCTGACCGAAGGCGAAAGTGACGCCCTTGACGTCGATGACCTTCTTGCCGGAATTCTCGGCCTGCGCGGCTTCCATGCGGACGTTGCCGCCCAGCTCGCGGCGCTGGCTGCGCTCGTTGCGCATCGCCTTCAGCCGGCGCACACGGCCCTCATCGCGGGTACGGCGGGCCTTGATGCCCTGGCGGATCCACACTTCTTCCTGCGCCAGCATTTTGTCGAAGCGGGCGTTCTCGGCCGCCTGCGCGTTGAGACGTTCCTCGCGGCGGCGTTCGTAGTTGGCCCAGTCACCCGGCCAACTGGTGACCTGGCCACGATCGATCTCGACAATGCGGGTGGCCAGCGAGCGCAGGAAGCGGCGGTCATGGGTAACGAACAGCACGCTGCCGCTCCAGCCCTTGAGGAACATTTCCAGCCAGTCGATGGCTTCGATGTCCAGGTGGTTGGTCGGCTCGTCCAGCAGCAGCAGGTCCGGCGAGGACACCAGCGCCCGCGCCAGCAGCACGCGGCGCTTCATTCCGCCAGACAGGCGTTCGAATTCGGCCTCCCCGTCCAAGTCCAGCTTGGTCAGGGTTTCGGCCACGCGCTGGTCCAGCCCCCAGCCATCGGCGGCATCGATCTTGGCCTGCACATCGCCCATCGCCTCGCCGTCGAACACCTCGGCATGGCTGAGCCGGTGGAACTCCGCCAGCCAGTGGCCCAGCTCGCCCAGGCCATCGGCGACCACGTCGAACACGCTGCCGGCCGCGCCGTGCGGCACTTCCTGCTCCAGCCGGGTCACGCGCACGCCCTGCTGCACGCGCATCTCGCCATCGTCGGGCTTGAGCTCGCCGGCAATCAGCTTCATCAAAGTGGATTTGCCGGCGCCGTTGCGGCCGATCAGGGCGATACGCTCACCCGGCTCGATCGACAGTTCGACTTTTTCCAGCAACAACGGGCCGCCGACGCTGTAGTCGACGTTCTGCAAAGTGATCAAAGGCATGCGCGTATTGTAAGGCCAGCACTGCCGTTGCAGGCGCTCAGCGCTCGCTGAACACCTCATCCGGCAGCGCCAGCAACGTGCGCAGGCTGTCGGGCACGCGCTTGCCGGGATGCCGCGCCACCCACAGCTGGCGGGTCAGTGGCGGCAACGGCGTGGCCAGCACCTGCAGCTTGCCCAGCGCGACCAGATCGGCCACGGCATGACGGGACAGACAGGCCAGGCCCAGCCCGGCGACCGCGCCCTGCTTGATCGCCTCGGTGCCGCCCAGCTGCAGCACCTCGGCAAAACCGTGCAGATGCGGCAGCAGCGCCTGTTCGGCAGCCTCGCGGGTGCCCGAGCCGGGCTCGCGCATCAGCCAGCGTGCCTGCCGCAACGCGGCCACATCCGCTCCCTGCCGCCACTGCCCGGCCTGCGGATGATGCTCGCCATAGACAATGACCAGCTCGTCTTCACGCCAGCGCGCCACTTCCAGCCCCGGCTCGTGGCTGGGGCCTTCGATCAGGCCGATATCGACCTGCAGTTGCTGGACCGCGCTGGTGACTTCGCGGGTATTGCCCACCACCAGTTCGACATGCGCCTGGTCATTTCCCTGCAGCAGTCCGGCGATCAGCCCGGGCATCAGGTAATTGCCGATGGTGGTGCTGGCGCCGACTTTCCAGCGGACCGGCGCACCGGCCTGCTGCGGTGTGCTGAAACGCCGCTCGATATCCGCCATCCCGGCCAGCAACGCGCGCGCCTGTGGTAGCAACGCACGGCCATGACCGTTGAGCACCAGCCGCCGGCTGATCCGGTCAAACAGTGCCAGACCGAGCAGGCTCTCCAGCTCTGCCAGCGCCGCACTCACCGCTGATTGCGACAATCCGACGGCCTCGCCGGCAGCGGTGGTGGTGCCCGCCTCAGCGATAGCCGAGAAGATCTGCAACTGGCGCAGGGTCAGATACATGATTATCCAAAAAACAGGTCAACTATAGAAATATTATCCATTTTACAGATCAATCAGGCAGCGACAGGATGGGCCACCTTCTGATAACCCATCGTTATGAGTGCCACCACATTGGAGCCGCCGCGCTCCACCCACGCCATTCTTCCCGGCCTGTTACTCACGGCCACAATCGCCGCGCTGTCGATCTGGCTGGGCACGCTGCCGTGGATGCAGAGCCACGGCATCAGCGCCCTCACCTTGGCCATCGTCATCGGCATCGTGCTCGGCAATTCGCTCTACGGCCGTATCGCGCCGCGCGCCGCCACCGGGGTCGGCTTTTCCAAATCCACCCTGCTGCGCGCCGGCATCATCCTCTACGGCCTGCGCCTGACCCTGCAGGACATCGGCCGGGTCGGCACTGCCGGCGTGGTGATCGATGCGCTGGTGCTGTGCTCGACCTTCGCCCTGGCCTGGTGGCTGGGCACGAAAGTGCTGGGTATGGAGCGCAACCAGGTGCTGCTGATCGGCGCCGGCAGCTCGATCTGCGGTGCAGCGGCGGTGATGGCGGCCGAACCGGTGGTCAAGGGCCGCACCGAGCAGGTCGCCGTGGCCGTGGCCACCGTGGTGGTGTTCGGCACCGTGGCGATGTTCCTGTACCCGGCGCTCTACCAGTGGGGCCGGGCTGCCGGCTGGATGCCGCTGGATGAAACCGGGTTCGGCGTCTTCACCGGTTCCACCGTGCATGAAGTGGCGCAGGTGGTGGCCGCCGGCCGTGCCATCAGCGTCGAGGCCGCCGATACCGCGGTCATCTCCAAGATGGTGCGGGTAATGATGCTGGCCCCGTTCCTGGTCGGCCTGTCGGCGCTGCTGGCGCGCGGCAAGGGCGCGACCAAGGGCCAGCGCTCGAAGATCGCCATCCCCTGGTTCGCCTTCGGCTTCATCGGCATGGTCGCCTTCAACTCGCTGCAGCTGCTGCCCGCACCGCTGGTCCGCCTGCTGGTCGAACTGGACACCGCGCTGCTGGCGATGGCGATGGCCGCGCTGGGTCTGACCACCCACGTCTCGGCCCTGCGCCAGGCCGGCGCCAGGCCGATGCTGCTGGCCGCGCTGCTGTTCCTCTGGTTGCTGGCCGGCGGCATGGCGATCAACCTGGGCGTCGGCGCCCTCCTCTGAGCCCACGGCGGCAGGCACGGCCCTGCGGCATCTGCGAAAATGCCGCATGACTGACTTCTCCTCCCTGCCGCTGTCCCCGGCACTCGCTCCCGGCATCGACGCGCTGGGCTACACCACGATGACCCCGGTACAGGCGCAGAGCCTGCCGCCGATCCTGGAAGGCTTTGATGTGATCGCCCAGGCCCCCACCGGCAGCGGCAAGACCGCCGCCTTCGGCCTGGGCCTGCTGCACCGGATCGATCCGGCGACCCTGCGCGTGCAGGCGCTGGTGCTGTGCCCGACCCGCGAACTGGCCGACCAGGTCGGCAAGCAGATGCGCAAGCTGGCCACCGGCATCCCCAACCTCAAGCTGCTGGTGCTCACCGGCGGCATGCCGCTGGCCCCGCAGCTGGCCTCGCTGGAAGTCCATCACCCGCATGTGGTGGTCGGCACCCCCGGACGCATCCAGGAGCTGGCCCGCAAGCGCGCGCTGAATCTGGGCCAGGTGCGCTGCTTCGTGCTCGATGAAGCCGACCGCATGCTCGACATGGGCTTTGAGGAGCCGATCCGCGAGATCGCCGGCCGCACCCACACCGAGCGCCAGAGCCTGCTGTTCTCGGCGACGTTCCCGGAAGAAATCCGCGAGCTGGCCCGGGCGCTGCTCAACGAGCCGGTCGAAGTCACCATCGACGGCCAGACCGAAGCACCGTCGATCCACCAGCTGTTCTTCGAGACCGACCTGAGCAGCAAGCAGAAGGCGCTGGCCGGGCTGCTGCTCAAGTACACACCCGAATCGGCGGCGGTGTTCTGCAACACCCGCAAGGACGTGGACGAGGTCGCCAACTCGCTGCGCCAGTTTGGCTTCTCCGCGCTGGCCCTGCATGGCGACATGGAACAGCGCGATCGCGACGAAGTGCTGCTGCAGTTCTCCAACCGCAGCTGCAACGTGCTGGTCGCCAGTGATGTCGCCGCACGCGGACTGGACGTGGAAGACCTGGCAGTGGTGGTCAATTACGAACTGCCGACCGATATCGACACCTACCAGCACCGCGTCGGCCGCACCGGCCGCGCCGGCCGCAGCGGGCTGGCCCTGAGCCTGGTCACCGGCCGCGAGCGCAACCGCGCCGACGCGCTGGAAGCGGCGCAGGGCAATCCGCTGAACTGGCAGAAGACGCCACTGGCCACCGCCCGTCCGGCGCAGCTGCCGCAGGCGGCGATGACCACGCTGCGCATCGACGGCGGCAAGACCGACAAGCTGCGCGCCGGCGACATCCTCGGCGCACTGACCGGCGATGCCGGGCTCTCGGGCAAGGCGATCGGCAAGATTGATATCTTCCCGACCCGCTCCTACGTGGCCATCGCCCGTGAGCAGGCCAACAACGCGGTCGCGCGGCTGGAAGCGGGCAAGATCAAGGGCCGCCGCTTCCGCGTGCGCAAGATCTGACCGCAGCGGCGCTCAACGCCAAACCCGTTGAGAAGCGACCGGATGCACGGACATCCGGTCGTCGCTGGAGTTGCTCACTGCCCGGATTGCCCATCGGCTGCATGGGCTGGCGCGGCGACTTTTCTATTTCCAGTCAGCGCTACTCAGCCGAATTGGACTTCACCCGAGCGGCAGCGCTGCCGCGCCCCGCCGCAACCATGACGATGGCGCTGACGGCCAACAGCGTCAGCAATGCGACACCCGACCCCACGCCACGATGGATCAGCAGCAGGTAGAGGCCGACGCCGGCCGCCAGGCCGCACAGGCCCCAGTCCCGGCGAGCGCGATTGCCCGCGCGCCACGCCTGCGCCCAACCCGACAGCGAGATCAGCCAGCCGCAGGCCAGCGCCCACGGATCCAACGCCGGCGCGAATTCGTAGACATTGCAGATGACAAACCAGGCGCTCCAGCCCGACAGCGCCAGCAACAGCAGCACCCCACCGAAGATCCGCATAGCCCGTCCAGGATGACCCGCCGCGATCATCCCCCGCGCGCCTGATCCAGGCAAACCCGGCACAGCGGCGGGAAAGTCACGGCTCAGTAGACCAGCGTGGCCTGCAGCGGCACGCCATCCGGCCAACGCTCGCGCCCGCCCAAACCCTCGAGCTCGACCAGCACCGCCGCCCCGCATACCTTGGCCTGCAACTGGCCGGCCAACTGCAAGGTTGCCGCAAGCGTGCCACCGGTCGCCAGCACGTCATCCACCAGCAGCACCCGGGTATCGGGCGCGATCGCCGTGGCGCAGACCTCGATGCGGTCGCTGCCATATTCCAACGCGTACTCCTGCGTGAGCGTGGCACCGGGCAGCTTGCCGGGCTTGCGCACCGGCACGAAACCCACACCCAGCTCCAGTGCCAGCGCCGCGCCAAGAATGAAGCCGCGCGCCTCCACGCCCAGCACCGCCTGTACCCCCGCCTCGCGCCACGGCTCGGCCATGGCATGGATTGCGGCGCGGAACCCGTGGGCATCGGCCAGCAGCGGGGTGATGTCCTTGAACAGGATGCCCGGCTTGGGGAAATCGGCGACGTCGCGGATCGCGCGACTCCATTCGGGATAGGCAGTGGTCATAACAATCCAGGGAGAGTGGTTCAGGAACTGCACGAAAGCATCGAGCAGCCGGCACGCTCACGCGCCCATTCCGGACGCCGGCGGGCATAGGCCTCGCGGCCGGGCTGCTCGTCGTAAGGATGCCGCATCACTTCCAGAAGCTCCGTGATACCGGACGGATCACCTTGTTCGGCAAGGTCGATGGCCTCCTGCGCCAGCCAGTTGCGCAGCACGTAGCGGGGATTGGCCGCCAGCATGATGCGGCGCCGTTCCACTTGCGACTGGCCGCCGGCCAGCACCCGCTGGCCATGCCGGCGCAGCCAGTCCCCCAGCGCCGGCAGCACCTGTGCGCGCGCCTCGGGCGAATAGAACGCTTCCTCCAGCGGCGCCAGCGCCGGCGCGGCGGGGTCCACCTCCGCAAGCGCCCGGAACGCCAGCGTCATGTCCATCTGCCCGGTGTGCAGCAGCTCGCGGAATTGCGCCATCAGCAGCTCGTCACCGTCACGGAACTGCCCCAGTCCCAGCTTGGCGACCAGATGTGCCCGGTCTTCGGCGGCATACCGGTCGCGGAAGGCATCCAGCCCCGCCTGCAACGGAGCCATCTCGTCAAACAGCGGCGACAGCGCCTGCGCCAGCCGCACCAGGTTCCAGTACGCCACCTGCATCTGCGTGCCAAAGCGGTAACGGCGACCCTGTGCGTCGGTGGTATTGGGTGTCCAGTCCGGATCGTAGTCCTCCACCCAGCCATAGGGACCGTAGTCGATGGTCAGGCCGAGGATGGACATGTTGTCGGTGTTCATCACCCCGTGCACGAAACCCACCCGCAGCCAGTGCGCCACCATCACCGCCGTGCGCGTGCAGACCTGCAGGAACCATTCGGCGTAACGCGACTGGCCGACGCCACCCAGCTCGGGGAAATCGCGGGCGATGCAGAAATCGGCCAGCTGCCGCAGCAACGTGGTATCGCCACGCGAAGCCGGCAGCTCGAACGTGCCGAAACGGATGAACGACGGCGCCACCCGGCACACCACCGCCCCGGGCTCGGGCCGCGGATGGCCGTCGTAGAACATGTCGCGCACCACCGCCTCGCCGGTGACCACCAGGCTCAACGCCCGCGTGGTCGGCACGCCCAGGTGGTGCATGGCCTCCGAGCACAGGAACTCGCGGACCGAGGAACGCAGCACCGCGCGGCCATCGGCGCCGCGCGAATACGGCGTCGGCCCGGCCCCCTTGAGCTGCAGCTCCCAGCGCCGGCCATCGGCCAGCAGCTCGCCCAGCGAAATCGCTCGCCCGTCGCCCAGCTGCCCGGCCCAATTGCCGAACTGGTGGCCGCCATAGTTCGCCGCCCACGGCTGCATGCCCGCGTAGAGCGCGTTGCCGGCAAATACATCGGCGAACTCCCTGCTGCCCACCTGCGCCTCGTCGAGGCCCAGCAGCGAGGCAACCTCGTGCGAATGCGCCAGCAATCGCGGCGCCACCACCGGGGTGGGATCAACCTGCGACCACGCCGCACCCAGCACCTCGCGGCGCCGCGGTCCGGTTTCACTGTCGCCGGGCAACTCGCGCAGGAAGCGGTTGTCGAAATGCAGGTTCGTGCCGTCCATCATAGACAGATGGGGCCACCCGGCCAGCCCCACAAGCTCAACCAGCACCCGCTGCCAGATCCAGCGCACCGCCACGCGCCACCGCCCGCTGGAACGCCGGGCGCTCGGCAATCCGTGTCAAAAACGCCTGCAAGCAGGGATAACGCTCCATGCTGCCGGCACGCGAAGCGGCCGCCTGCAGCGGGAAACTCATCTGTATGTCGGCGGCGGTAAAGCGCTCGCCCGCGAACCATCGCCGCTGGCCCAGCTCGCGCTCCATCCAGTCCAGATGCAGTTCAAGCTGCGGGGCGATGAAGCCCTGCATCGTCCTGTCGACGATCATCCGCGCCACCGGTCGGATGAAGAACGGCATCGGCGCGCTGCGGATGCGTCCGAACACCAGCGCCATCAGCAACGGCGGCATCGCCGAACCCTCGGCATAGTGCATCCAGTACCGGTAGCGCAGCCGCTCCGGCGCCTGCGCAGGCAGGACATCGGGCGACAGCCGGCGCTCGCTGTCATAGCGGTCGGCCAGGTATTCGAGAATCGCGCCGGATTCAGCCAGCACCAGACCGTCGTCCTCCAGTACCGGCGATTTGCCCAGCGGATGCACCTGTCGCAGTGCCTTGGGCGCCAGCCATGTTTTCGCATCACGCCGGTAATCCACCAGCGCATAGGACAGACCCAGCTCTTCAAGCATCCACAGCACCCGCTGTGAACGCGAATGGTCCAGATGGTGCACCTTGATCATGGCCAGCCCTGTCGGAACGAAGCGACATCGTAACCATCCGGCCGAAACGGCGATGTCATCGGCAGACGACGGACAAAAGAAAACGCCGGAAGCTTTCGCTTCCGGCGTTCTTGGCTACCTTGCGGTGGCGGGCGTCTAAATTAGACGGCCTGCACCTGGTCAGCCTGCATACCCTTCTGGCCCTGCACGGCGACGAAGGTCACCTTCTGGCCTTCCTGCAGCGACTTGAAGCCGTTGCCCTGGATGGCGCGGAAATGCACGAACAGGTCCGGGCCGCTTTCCGGGGTGATGAAGCCGAAGCCCTTGGCGTCGTTGAACCACTTGACGGTGCCGGTCTGACGATCAGACATGTACTAACTCCTGAAACATAAGTTGAAATAATCGCAGCCACCGGATATCGGGGCCGAGACTGAGTTGCAGGCGTTGGTAAAGCGGATCGATGAGCGGATCGTTAGATCAACTGCATCAGGCCACGATTCACGGTGACCCTTGCAAGCACAGTGGGGCAAACGATACGCGGCTTTTGGTTAAAAAGCGATAAAAACCGGGTACGGATACGGATCGGGTTTGATTTTGGTAAATATTGGCATTGAATTCATCAACTTAGCTGAGGGTCCTTTCACACGCCTGTACCGGCCCGGCACCCCCGAACACCATGAATGCGTGGAATCACAGCCGCCGCAGCGTCACGACTCCCCCCACGGAGCAAGACGGCGCGCACTGTGGAACTCACGTTGACGACCATCCAGAGGGTCTATGAATGCCAACCGCTGCGCCAGCAGTTGCAGCGGCGCGCTGTAATCATCAATTCCGCGTGGTCTGGGCTCTGGATAGCAGTCGTCACCGCAGATCGGCGCGCCCAGTGCCGCCATGTGCACGCGCAACTGGTGCTTGCGGCCGGTGACCGGCTCCAGCCCGTAGCGCCAGAGCGCGCCCATGCGTTCGATCACCCGTATCCGGCTGTGCGCATTGGCCGGTCCGTCGCATTCGACCATCCGGAAAAACGGCTCACCGCGTTCGATACGGCTGAATCGCTCGTGCGGGAACGCCATTTCCGGCAGGGCCGGCGCCAGCGCTTCATAGCCCTTGTCGATTCCGCCATTGCCGAACAGCTGCTGATAGGCGGCACGCGTGCGCCGGTTGCAGGAGAACAGCACCAGCCCGGCCGTGCCACGATCGATGCGGTGCAGTGGCACCAGGTCGCGGTTGCCGGTGGCTGCCAGCAGGCGCGCCAGCAGGGTTTCGCGCACATAGCGTCCGGCCGGGATCACCGGCAGGAAATGCGGTTTGTCGGCGACCAGCAGTTCGTCGTCCTGGTACAGCACCTGCGCGGCGAACGGAATCACCGGCTCCTGCGCCACCTCGCGGAAGTAACGGATCTCCAGCCCGACCCGCCAAGGCTGCTGCGGCTGCAGCGGGGTTCCGTCCAGCGCCTGCACCCTGCCCCGCGCGAACCGCTCCAGCCACTGGTTCCGCGGAATCCGAGGAAACCGGGCGCACAGGCCATCCAGCAGACTGGCCCAGTTTCCGGGTGCCAGTTGCAGATGACTGGGAAGATCGCTCGGTGACATGGCATCCGGTCTGCAAGGGGGCAAAGCATTATCATGGCCGGTCTTCTTTCCCGGTATTCCCATGGCACTCACCGCCACCATCCGCAAGGCCGAATTGCAGATCAGCGACATGGATCGCGGCTATTACGCGACCCACAACCTGACCCTGGCCCAGCATCCGTCCGAAACCGATGAGCGCCTGATGGTGCGCCTGCTCGCCTTCGCCCTGAATGCCGAGGACCGGCTGGAGTTTGGCAAGGGCCTGAGCTGCGAGGATGAGCCGGACCTGTGGCAGTTGGACTACACCGGTGACATCGAACAATGGATCGACCTCGGCCATCCGGACGAGTCGCGCGTGCGCAAGGCCAGCAACCGCAGCCGCCGCGTGCAGATCGTCAACTACGGCGGCAACGCCTCCGATATCTGGTGGCAGAAGCAGGGCCGCCACCTGGGCCGCTTCGACAACCTCTCGGTGGTTGATCTGCCAATCGGGTTTGTCGAGCGCTGGGGTGGGCAGATACAGCGGGCGATGCGCTGGAGCGTGCTGATCCAGGATGGCGAGGTGCAGTTGCTCAACGACCACGAGCAACTGGATTTCATCCCGGTATGGCGCAAGCGCGCGGTGGAATGAGTGGCCGTGGCTGACACGCTGACCCGTTGCGACGTACTGGTGATCGGTGCCGGGGCCGCCGGCCTGATGTGCGCCGTGACCGCCGGCCAGCGCGGCCGCCTGGTGCAGGTGATCGACCATGCCAACAAGGTCGGCAAGAAGATCCTGATGTCCGGTGGCGGTCGCTGCAACTTCACCAATACCGGCACTACACCCGGCAATTTCCTCTCGGCCAATCCGCACTTCTGCAAATCGGCGCTGGCCCGCTACACGCCGGCCGACTTCATCGACATGGTCGAGCGGCACGGCATTGCCTATCACGAGAAAGAACTGGGCCAGCTGTTCTGCGACGTATCCTCCAAGCAGATCGTAAGAATGCTGCTGGACGAATGTGCCGCCGCCGGCGTGCAGATCTGCACCGATTGCGGCGTGCAGAACATCGAACGCGGTACAGATGGCTTTCACGTACAGACCGCGCGGGGGGTGTTCCACAGCGCCTCGCTGGTGATCGCCACCGGCGGCCTGTCGATTCCCAGCATGGGCGCCAGCGGCTTCGGCTATGAGGTCGCGCGCCGCTTCGGACACGAGCTGCTGCCCACCCGCGCCGGGCTGGTGCCGCTGACCCTCAGCGGCAAACACCAGGAACGCTTCGCCGAGCTGAGCGGTGTCGCCCTGCCGGTCGAAGCACATTGCAATGGCCAGAGTTTCCGCAATTCCATGCTGATCACCCACCGCGGCGTCAGCGGCCCGGCGATCCTGCAGATCTCCTCGTTCTGGCAACCGGGTGATGACCTGCGCCTGGACCTGCTGCCCGGCCTGGATGCCGGCGAGTGGCTGCAGCGGATGAAGCGCGAGCGCAGCGCCGCGGAACTGCGTACCGTGCTGTCGGAGGTGATCCCGCGCCGGCTGGCCCTGCGTCTGTGCGAACAGTGGCTCGGCGACAAGCCGGTACGGCAGCTGGACGAGCGCCAGATCAAGGCCGCCGCCGAGCTGCTCTCCGGCTTTCCGCTGGTGGCCAGCGGCACCGAGGGATACCGCACCGCCGAAGTCACCCTTGGCGGCGTGGACACACGCAAGGTCTCGTCCTCCACAATGGAGTCGCAGCTGGTTCCCGGCCTGCACTTCATCGGCGAGGTACTGGATGTGACCGGCTGGCTGGGCGGCTACAACTTCCAGTGGGCCTGGGCGTCGGGCCACGCCGCCGGCAATGCCGTTTGAACCCGCCAAGGTGGCAGTACGTCACAGGCAAGCGTCTGGCGCATGGACGCCATGACACCCTTCGTGTATTAAACCTCGGTTCGAGGGGAGTACAGAATGCAGAACAGCAAAGACACGACCTTGCGCCTGCTGATTGTCGATGACAGTGCCGAGAATGCCGAAGCAATCGTCAGCACGTTGCGCAACAGTGGCGTCGCAGTCCGTCCCTTCCGCCCGCAGAATCCGGAAGAACTTGCACAATTCCTGGGCAACCAGGCGATCGACCTGGTGCTGGTCGCACCGTCGCAGACAATTCCACAATTGCTGCTGACCCAGCAGATCGCCTCCAGCGGCAAGGACATCCCGATGATCCTGCTGGCCGAGCAGATCGAGGAAAACGCACTGGTCGAAGCGGTCGCCAACGGCATCCGCGCCATCGCGTTGCGCCATCGCCCGGAGCACCTGCTGTCGGCGATCAACAACGAGTGGACCGACCTGCAGGCGCGCCGTGGGTTGCGGCGGATCGAGGCGCAGATGCGCGAGACCGAGCGCCGCTGCGATGCGCTGATCTCATCCTCGCGCGATCCGATCGCCTATATCCACGAAGGCATGCACATCCGTGCCAATGACGCCTATCTGGAGATGTTCGGCTATGAAAGCTACGACGATGTCGAAGGCATTTCGCTGCTGGACATGGTCGCGCCGCAGTACGTGGAGGAGTTCAAGCAGCTGCTCAAGTCACTGGGCAAGGGCGAGGCCGCACCACCCCAGTACGAGATCCACGCCCGCAACCAGGATGGCGACATCTTCCCGGCGACGATGGAGTTCTCCCCGGCCACCTATGAAGGTGAAAGCTGCTTCCAGGTGGTGTTCCGCCGCCGCGAGGAGTTCGATCCGGAGCTGGCCCGCGAAGTGGAAGAGCTGCGCCAGCGCGACCAGGTCACCGGCCTGCTCAACCGGCCCACGTTCATGGTGCACCTGGAAAACGCGGTGGCCCAGGTCAGCCGCAGCGATGGCCAGTACGGTTTCCTGCTGATCGAGCCGGACCATTACGCCCGCCTGCTGCCGGATATCGGCCTGGACTCGGCCGACCTGCTGATTGCCGCCCTGGGCCAGAAGCTGGCGGCCACGATTGGCGATGACGCGCAGCTGGCGCGTTTCGGCGAGCATAGTTTCGCGCTGCTGGGCAGCGGTGATTACGCCAGCACCACCACAATCGCCGAGCGCGTGCGCGATGCCTTCGCCTCGCATGTGTTCAGTATCGGCGAGCGTTCGGCCACGGTCTCGGTGAGCATCGGCGGCGTGCAGGTCGGCGAGAAGATTGCCAGTGTCGGACAGGTGCTGACCCGCGCCAACGACTGCATCCGCGCCGCGATCGAGCTGGGCGGCAACACTGTCAAGGTCTTCGATCCGGGTGCGGCCGACCGTGTCGAGGAAGAACGCATCCAGCGCTGGGTGCAGCGCATGCAGGAAGCGCTGGTCGGCGAAGGTTTCCAGCTGAGCTTCCGCCCGGTGATCAACCTGCTTGGCGAACCGCTGCAGCTGTACGACACCTCGCTGCTGCTGGAAAACAACGGTGAGCTGGTCAGCCCGTCGGCATTCCTGCATATCGCCCAGGACCACGGCCTGCTGGCGCCGATCAACCGCTGGGTGGTCACCCATGCGATCCGCGCGCTGGGCGAACGCCGCCGTGCCGGCCACCGCACCCACCTGACGGTGCGCATCACCCCTGAATCCTTTGCCGACCCGGGTCTGATCAGCGCCATCCGCGACACCCTGCTGGCAGAGGGCGTGTCGGGCGAGCAGTTGTGGCTGCAGGTGCCCGAGGCCAAGGTATTCACCCACCTGCGCGCCGCCCAGCAGTTCCTGGCCGAGGTGTCGGCACTGGGCTGCAAGGTGGGACTGGAGCAGTTCGGCTCGGGACTGGATTCGTTCCAGCTGCTGGCGCATTTCCAGCCCGCCTTCCTCAAGCTGGATGCCGACTTCACCGCCGACCCTGCGCAGGCGAAGGAACAGCTGCCCAAGATCCAGGAAATCACCGCCAAGGCGCAGTCGGCCAATATCGTGACCCTGGCTGAATTCATTTCCGAAGCGGCGACGATGAGCCTGCTGTTCAGCGCCGGCGTGGACTACGTGCAGGGCGATTTCGTCGGCCCGGCCGGGCCGGAAATGAACTTCGATTTCGGCTGATACCCGGAAAGTGCGCAAGGCGGGGCCTTGCCCCGCCGCGGGTAGCGATCGACGCGCAAACAGAAGGGCCGGCATGCGCCGGCCCTTCGTCTGTCAGGTCAGGTCAGGTCAGGTCGACCAGATTCTCGATCTTCACATCCGGATTGACGTCGGCGTCGTAATCCACGCCGTCGATGCCGAAGCCGAACAGGCGCAGGAAGTCGGCCTTGTAGCCGGCCAGATCGCTGATCTCATAAAGGTTTTCGTTGGTGACCTGCGGCCACAGCTCCAGCACCTTGCCCTGCACTTCCGGCGCCATTTCCTTGTAGTCGGCGCGCAGACGGCCTTCATCATCCACCAGCGCCACGCTCCGGCCCTTGCCGTCCACCTGCTGCTGGCGGATGTGGTCGGCGGCGTTGGCACCGCCCTGCGGGCCGTTGTAGAGGATGTCGTACAGGGTATCGAGCTGCTCGATGCAGCCCTCGTGCGTACCGGCTTCCTTCATCACCTTGAACAGCAGCGACAGGTACAGCGGCATGGTCGGGATCGCCGAGCTGGCCTGGGTCACCACCGCCTTGAGCACCGACACGCGCGCATCGCCGCCGATACCCTGCAGCTTGCCGCGGATGTCCTTGACCTTGGCATCCAGATCCTTCTTGGCGGCACCGATCGAACCGTTCCAATAGATGGCCTGGGTGATCTCTTCGCCGACATAGGTGAAGGCGGTGGTGGTGGCGCCCGGAGCGAGCACACCAGCCTCCAGCAACGCATCGATCCACATCTGCCAGTCTTCACCACCCATCACCTGCACGGTGCCGGCGATCTCCTCGGCGGTGGCCGGCTGCAGCGTGGTTTCGGTCAGGACTTCCTTGTCGGTATCCAGCCCCTTCAGCGTGATCGGCGCGCCGATCGGCTTGAGCGTGGAGCTGATCACTTCACCGCTCTTCGGGTGCTTGCGGCGCGGCGATGCCAGGCTGTAGACCACCTGGTCGACCTGGCCCAGATCGGCCTTGATGAGTTCGATGACCTTGGCCTTCACCTCGTCGGAGAACGCATCGCCATTGACGCTGCGTGCATACAGGCCGGCCTGGTGTGCGTATTTCTCGAATGCGGCCGAGTTGTACCAGCCCGCTGTGCCCGGCTTGCTCTCGGTGCCCGGACGCTCGAAGAACACACCGAGCGTCGCCGCATCGCTGCCGAAGGCGGCCTTGATGCGCGCCGCCAGGCCATAGCCGGTCGAGGCACCGATCACCAGCACCTTCTTCGGGCCGTGAGCGAGCCTGGGCTGCGCCTTGATGTAGTCGATCTGTTCCTTGACCGCCGCATCGCAGCCGGTGGGATGGGTGGTGACGCAGATGAAGCCGCGTACGCGCGGTTTGATGACCATGGAAACCTCGGTTGGATGCGGAAAACCGGCGCACGATGCACTGCCCTTGCGCCGAACCGGATGATGCTAGTGCGCGCCAACAGTGAAAACAACCGACGCCACCGCATGGAAAGCACACGCTGAAAACAGCTGCCGCCGGCACGCCTGCAATGATATGGATGCAATAAAAAGGAAAAGCCGCGCAGTGCGCGGCTTTTCCGGTGACGCGAGGCGACCTCCCCCTTACGGGCGGCGCTCCAGCTCCTCGATATCCTTGGCCTTGGGCAACAGGTCCTGCTTGGTGACCCGCAGCGGCCCCATCGTCAGCAACGGGCAGGCGATCAGGATCGAGGACACGGTGCCGATCACCGCGCCGATCATCTGCGAGAGGGCCAGACCTTCAAGCGAGCCGCCACCGTAGAGGTACAGCGCCAGCACCGACAGGAAGAACACCAGCGAGGTGATGATGGTGCGCGACAGGGTCTGGTTGATCGAGCGGTTCATCACCTCCAGCGGCTCCACGCGCAGGCTGCGGAAGTTCTCGCGGACGCGGTCGAACACAACGATGGTGTCGTTGATCGAGAAGCCCATCACCGACAGCAGGCCCGCCAGCACGGTCAGGTCGAACTCGCGCCCGGTCAGCGAGAAGAACGCCGCCACGACCAGCACGTCGAACAGCGTGGTGATCGTCGCACTGACGGCGAACTTCAGCTCGAAGCGGAAGCCGATGTAGATCAGGAAGCCGATCATCACGAACAGCGCCGCGTACACGCCGTTCATCGCCAGTTCCTTGCCGACCTGCGGGCCGACGAACTCGGTGCTCATGACCGTGGCTTTGTTGTCCGGCAACGAGACCGCCGCCAGCACCGCCTGTGCGGTCTGGTTGTTGGCCTCGCCGGCGCTGATGCCTTCGGGCACTTCCTGCGGCTGCAGGCGGATCAACAGGTCGCTGCCACTGCCAAAGCTCTGCACCTGGGCGCCGCCATAGCCAGCCGACTCCAGGTGTTCGCGTACCGCATCGACATCAGCGGAGGTTTCGAAGCGGACTTCCACCACCGTACCGCCGGTGAAATCCAGCGCGTAGTTGAAGCCCTTGACGGCGATCACCCCGACCGAGCCGATGAACATCAGCGCGGCGATGGCTACCGCCACCCAGCGCGTGCGCATGAAGTCGAACTGGGTGTCGTTCGGGATCAGATGCAACGGGAACAGTTTCATGTATTCGCTCTCTTCCCGTCAGATGGCCAGGGTCTTGAGTTTCTTGCGACGGCTGTACACAAGTACGGCCAGCGCACGCGACACGGTGATGGCGGTGAACATCGAAGCGCAGATGCCCACGATCATCGTCACCGCAAAGCCCTTCAATGGGCCGGTACCGAATGCGTACAACGCCACGCCGGCGAGGATGCCGGTGATGTTGGCGTCAAGGATGGTGCCCGATGCCTTCTCGTAGCCGCCGGTGATCGCCGCCTTCGCCGGCAGGCCGATCCGCAGCTCTTCACGGATACGCTCGTTGATCAGCACGTTGGCGTCCACCGACAGGCCGATCGACAGTGCCAATCCCGCGAAGCCCGGCAGGGTCATGGTCGCGCCGAACAGCGACATCACCGCGATCACGATCAGCAGGTTGAACAACAGCGCCAGCGAGGTGATGACGCCGAACATGCGGTAGTACACGGTGAAGAACACCAGCGTGAACAGGAACGCATACAGCACCGCGGTCACGCCACGTTCGACGTTCTCCGCACCCAGGCTGGGGCCGACGATCTTCTCTTCGACAAAGTCCATCGGCGCGGCCAGCGAACCGGCACGCAGCAGTTTGGCCAGGTTGTCGGCCTCGGTCTTCTCCAGCCCGGTGGTCTGGAAATTCTTGCCGAATACGCCATTGATGTTGGCAATGGAGATGACTTCCTCCTTGACCCGGAAGCTGCGCACTTCCTTGCCATCGACCACCGTCACCTGCGGCACGCGCTCGGTGTAGACCACCGCCATCGGCTTGTTCACGTTGGCACTGGTGAAGTCGAACATGCGCTGGCCGCCGACGTTGTTCAGCGTCACGCTGACCGCCGGCATGCCGTTCTGGTCAGTGGCGACGCTGGCGGCCACCATCTGGTCACCGGTCACGATCACGCGCTTGTTGAGCAGCACCGGGCCGCGGTTGTCACGCTGCTGGTAGACCTTGGCCTCCGGCGGAATGCGACCGCTGGCGATGGCGTCCTGTGCATTGCCATCCACCACCGCACGGTATTCCAGGGTGGCGGTGGCACCGATCATGCGCTTGGCTTCAGCGGTGTCCTGCACGCCCGGCAGCTGCACCACCACGCGGTTCTCGCCCTGCCGCTGGATGATCGGCTCGGCCACGCCCAGCTCGTTCACACGGTTGCGCAAGGTGGCGATGTTCTGCTCGATGGCGCCGCTGGCGATCTGCGCCACTTCGCTGTCGGGAACGGTCACGGTGATGCGTTTGTCGGACACTTCATAGCCCAGCGTCGGCTGCGCCTTGAACAGTGCTTCGCGCGCGGTACCCGCCGCGGTCTCCGGCGCCGACGGGCTCAGCGTGGCGACGATGGTGTTGTCGCCGCGACGTTCAACCGACTGGTAGGGAACCCGGGCATCCCGCAGGGTGACGCGGATGTCTTCGGAATAGGCTTCAAGCCGCTTGTCCAGCGCCGCCTTCTGGTCCACTTCCAGCACGAAGTGGACGCCGCCCTGCAGGTCCAGGCCCAGCACCAGCGGCTTGCCGCCCAGGTTGCTGAGCCAGTCCGGCACTGTCGAGGCCAGGTTCAGGGCGACGGTGTAGTTTTCGCCCAGGCTCTTGCGCAGGGTGTCGTTGGCCGCGGTCTGCGCCTGCAGGCTGGGCAGGCGCACCATCATGCTCTCCCCCTCGCGGGCCACCGAGGTGGCCTCCACGCCGGCACCGGCAAGCTCGGTCACGATCCTGTCACGCAAGGCGTCGTCGAGCTGGGCGCCACGGTTGGCGGTGATCTGTACGGAGGGGTCCTTCTGGTAGATGTTCGGCATCGCGTACAACGCGCTGACGGCCAGGACGACCAGGATCAGGAAGTACTTCCAGCGTGGAAATTCAAGCATTGCGAGGTCCTGCGCAGCACCTGGACGGCGCCACGATGTGACGGAAAGGGATCAAGCTCAGGCTGCGGACTTCAGCGTGCCCTTGGGCAGGACGTTGCCGATGGCGGCCTTCTGCACGCGGATGCGCACGTTGTCGGCCACTTCCACGGTGATGAAGTTGTCGCCGATCTCGGTCACCACGCCGGCGATACCACCGGAGGTCAGCACCTCGTCACCCTTGGAGATCTTCTCCAGCATCGCCTTGTGTTCCTTCTGGCGCTTCATCTGCGGGCGGATCATCACGAAGTACATGACCGCGATCAGGGCGATCGGCAGCAGGAAGGTGCTTATGCCCGGGGCGGCCGGAGCGGCCTGGGCGACGGGGAGCAGGATGGCCATCAGATTCATCAGTCAATTCCTTGGTGTTGGGCGGCCCCGTCGGCGTTGGCCGGAAGGTCACCGCGAAACGGGGTCAGCCGTGAAGTATGCCACGGCCTCCGGGAACGCGTCCCGGGCCGGCCCATTGTGTGGCTACTGTCCCGACAGCTCCGGTGCGCTCACGCCCCGGGCCGCATAGAAAGACTCGCGGAAGGCCATGAAGGTTCCCGCCTCGATCGCCGCGCGCATGTCGGCCATCAGTTTTTCGTAATAGAACAGGTTGTGGATGGTGCCCAGCATCGGCGCCAGCATCTCGTTGCAGCGGTCCAGATGGCGCAGATAGGAGCGTGTGTAGCCGCTGGTGCAGGCATGGCAGCCACAGCCCGGCTCGATCGTATCCATGTCGCGTTCGTACCTGGCGTTGCGGATGCGCACTGTGCCGGTGGAGGTGAAATAGTGGCCGTTGCGGGCGTTGCGGGTCGGCATCACGCAGTCGAACATGTCCACGCCACGGGCCACGCCTTCAACCAGGTCCTCCGGGCGGCCCACCCCCATCAGATAGCGCGGACGGTCGGCCGGCAGGATCGGATGCATGTGGTCGAGCATGGCGTTGCGTTCGTGCTCCGGCTCGCCCACCGCCAGACCGCCGATGGCGTAACCGTCGAAGCCGATCTGCTGCAGGCCTTCGGCCGAACGGCTGCGCAGCCCGGTGTGCACCCCGCCCTGGACGATGCCGAACAGCGCCGCGTCATTGCCCAGCGCGTCATGCGCGTTGCGGCTGCGCTGGGCCCAGCGCAGGCTCAGCTCCATCGACTTGCGCGCCACCTCTTCGGTGGCCGGGTACGGCGTGCACTCGTCGAAGATCATCACCACGTCCGAATCGAGCACCTTCTGGATCTTCATGCTCTCCTCGGGCCCGAGGAACACCCGTGCGCCATCGGTCGGCGAGGCGAAGGTCACACCTTCTTCGGTGATCTTGCGGCGGTGCGCCAGCGAGAACACCTGGAAACCGCCCGAATCGGTGAGGATCGGGCCGTTCCACTGGCAGAACCCGTGCAGGCCGCCATGGTCGGCAATCACATCCAGTCCCGGTCGCAGGTACAGGTGAAAGGTGTTGCCGAGGATGATCTCGGCACCAAGCGCACGCACCTGCTCGGGCAGGATGCCCTTGACCGAGCCATAGGTACCCACCGGCATGAACGCCGGGGTCTGCACGGTGCCGCGCGGGAAAGAGAGCTGGCCACGGCGGGCGCGGCCATCGGTGTTCTGGAGGGTGAACTGCAATCGGGACATGGAAGCAATAAGGCGTCAGTTGCGGCAATTGTCGCGGATATGGGACAGCAGGGCGAACCCGCAGCCGCCTGCGCTCAATCTGCGAAGCGTACCGGCGCCGGATCGTGCCAGGCCAGTCCGATCTCGCTGCCGACTTCCGGCAGCGGCCCGGAAGCAAAATCCAGCTCCAGCCGCTCACCGTCCGGCAGCTCCACCCAGCCACAGCTGCCCGGCCCACGGAACACGACCGTCATCACCCTGGCCCGCAGCGAGGAGGCCGGATCCGGGCACAGGCTCTCCGGCCGCACCAGCACGCGACCTTCCCCTGCGCCCAGCTGTGCGGCGGAAACCACCGTGCCACGGCCGATGAAGCCGGCCACCAGCGGATCGGCCGGCGACCGGTACAGGACGGTGGCGCTGTCCCACTGCAACAGGCGTCCCTGGTGCATCACGCCGATGCGATCGGCCATCGCGAACGCCTCACCCTGGTCGTGGGTGACCATCAACACGGTGGTGCGGGTGGCCTTGAGCAGTTCGCGCAGCTCGCCGGCCAGCCGCTGCCGTGTATCCACGTCGAGATTGGAAAACGGCTCATCCAGCAACAGCAGCTCCGGCGACGGCGCCAATGCCCGCGCCAGTGCCACACGCTGTTGCTGGCCACCGGACAGCTCATGCGGGTAGCGCGCCTCCAGCCCCTCCAGCCCGACCTGCTGGAGCAGCGTCCGCACCCGCGCCTGGCGTTGCGCGCGCGGCAGAGCGCGCAGGCCGAAGGCCACATTCGCCTCCACATCCAGATGTGGAAACAGTGCGTAATCCTGGAACATCAGCCCCACCCGGCGCTGTTCGGCCGGCAGCGAGCGTTTTGCGCTCGCGAGGTCGTGCCCGGCCAGCACGATGCGGCCCTGCTGCAACGGCTCAAAACCGGCAATGGCGCGCAACACTGTGGTTTTGCCGCAGCCCGAAGCCCCCAGCAGGCAGCCGATCTCACCCTGCCCGAGCTGCAGCGACAGCCCGTCGACCACGCGCTTGAAGCCTCCCGCCCCGTGGTAGCCGAGTTGCAGGTCCTGCAGCAGCAACTGCGTATCAGCGTGCATGTTCCGTCCCGTAAGCGGCGCCGGCACGCGCCAGCAGGATCACCGGCACCAGGCCGCTGGCCACGATCAACAAGGCCGCCACGGCGCCCTCCTCATAGGTTCCCCGCGCCGCCTCGGCATACAGCCAGGTGGCGAGGGTTTCAAAATTCATGGGCCGCAGCACCAGTGTGGCCGACAGTTCTTTCATCGTATCGACGAACACCAGCAAGGCCGCCGCCGCCAGTGCCGGCCGCAACAGCGGCAGATGCACCCGCCGCAGCATGCCGCCCGGCCCTTCCCCCAGATTGGCCGCGGCCTGGTCCAGCGAAGTCGGGATACGCGCCAGACCCGAATCGATGCCGCCCACCGACACCGCGAGGAAACGCAGCGTGTAGGCCAGCATCAGCACCGCCACCGAGCCCATCAACAGCATCTGCGGCTGACCACCCAGTGCCACCCAGCCGCGGCTGAGCAGCGCATCCAGTCCGCCCAGCGGCAGCAGCAGGCCGATGGCCAGCACCGTGCCGGGAATGGCATAGCCAAGCGTGGCGATACGGTTGCTGGCGGTGGCCAGCGTGCGACCGGGGCGCGCCTGCGCCAGCCGCAGTGCCCATGCCACCAGCAGGCCCAGCACCATCGCCACCGCCGTGGCCAGCAAAGCCACCCGCAGCGTGTTCCACAACGCCACCAGCAGCTGCGGCGAGAAGCCGGCGGCCTGCAGCCGCGCCACCGCCTCCCACAGCAGATATGCCATCGGCACGATGAAACCCACCAGCACCGGCAACGCTCCCAGCGCGAAAGCCAGCAACGCCTTGCCGCCATGCAGCTGCTGCGGCTGCATCGGCCGCGGCCGCAGCACGCTGGCAAAGCGCTGCCGCCGTCGCCCGTGACGCTCCAGCCACAGCAGCAGAGCCACCAGCGCCAGCATCGCCAAGGCGATCTGTGCCGCGCCGGCCAGATCGCCACGGCTGACCCAAGTGGTGTAGATCGACACGGTCAGCGTCTGCACGCCGAGGAATTCGGAGGCGCCGATGTCGTTGAGCGTTTCCAGCAGTGCCAGCGCCACGCCCACCGCGATGGCCGGCCGCGCCAGCGGCAATGCCACCCGCCAGAACACCTGCCACGGCGTCGCCCCGAGGCTGCGCGCCGCTTCCAGCAGGCCGGCGGCCTGGGTCATGAACAGTGCGCGCGTGGTCAGGTAGACATAGGGATACAGCACGAATCCCAGCAGCACGATGCAGCCGGCCAGATGGCGGATATCAGGCAGGCGGAACTGGCGCGGGCTGTCATAGCCCAGCAGATCGCGGATCAGCCCCTGCACCGGTCCCAGCGGGTGCAGCACATCCAGATAGGCGAACGCGGCGATATAGGCCGGCACCGCCAACGGCAGCAGCAGCGCCCATGCCAGCACCCGCCGCCCGGGAAACGCGAAGGCGGTCACCAGCCAGGCACTGCCGGTTCCCAGCAGTCCCACCAGCACGCCAACCCCCAGCAACAGCACCACGGTGTTGAGTAGCGATACCGGCAACACATGGGTCCACAGATGCCCCCACAGGCCGCCACTGCCCTCCGCCGCCGCCCACGCCAGCCCCAGCACCGGCGCCAGCATCACCGCTGCCACCACTACCGCTCCTGCCAGCCACGGATTCCACCGCCAGACCATCCATCAACATCCTGTGAAACGACAGGCCGGCACCCTTTTCCGGGTACCGGCCTGGCGGAAAACCATGCCTCAGTTGTCGAAGCCGACCTTGTCGACCAGCTCGCTGGCCTGCTTGCGGTTGGCCACCACCTCGGCCAACGGCAGCGGATCGACCGTCATCGGCCCGAAGCTTGCCACCACCGGGTCCAGTTCCACACCGGCCTTCACCGGGTATTCGTAGTTGGCACGTGCGTACAGGCTCTGCGAGCTGTCGCTGACCAGATACTCCAGCAGCTTGACCGCATTGTCGCGGTTGGGCGCATGCCGGGCGATGGCGGCGCCGGAGATGTTGACGTGGGTACCGCCACCATCGGCGAACACCGGCCGCACCACCTGGATGGCATCGCCCCAGGCGCGCTGTTCCGAACCTTCCTCGGCATTCTTCATGCGGCCGACGTAATAGGCATTGGCGATGCCGATATCGCAGATGCCGGCAAGGATGTCGCGGGCGACGTCACGGTCACCACCGGCGGCCTTGCGCGCCAGGTTGGCCTTGACCCCGCGCAACCACGCCTCGGTCTTCTCCGCACCGTCATGGGCGATCAGCGCCGCGAACAGGCTGGTGTTGTACGGATGCTGGCCGGAACGGATGCATACCCGCCCCTTCCACTTCGGATCCGCCAGGTCCTGGTAGGTGAAGCCGTCCAGCTTCAGATCCTTGTCGGCATACAGCACGCGGTCGCGCAGCGACAGCGCGAACCACTGGCCTTCAGGCGAACGCAGGTGCGCCGGGATGGCGGCATCGAGCACCGCCGACTGCACCGCCTGGGTGTGGCCGGCTTCGACGACGTCGAGCAGGCGGCCGGTATCCACGGTCATCAGCACATCGGCCGGCGAGCGCTCGCCTTCGGCCGCCAGACGCTCGGTCAGGCCGTCCTTGAGCAACACGGTATTGACCTTGATGCCGGTGTCCTGGGTGAACGCATCCAGCAGCGGCTGCACCAGCCCCGGCTCGCGCGTGGTGTAGAGATTGACCTCGCCCGCCGTGGCGGTAGCGGCGGGAGCCGTGCTGTCACCGGTCTTGGCGCAGGCGCCCAGCAGCAAAAGGGAGCACAAGGCGGCCAGATGGCCGGCGGCGCGCTTCGGATGGCGCATGGAATTCTCCGGGTTGGTCATTCGGACTCGCCGGCAAGGCCGGCAATGAAGATGGGAATCTATCTCATTTGCGATTTTCATGCACGCTTTGCGCGTGCCCGCTTACTCCGCCGGCCCGGGAAACAGCAGCATCGCATCGCCGTAGCTGAAGAAGCGGTACTGCTGCGCAATCGCATGCGCATAGGCCTCGAACACCCGGTCCTTGCCGGCGAACGCGCTGATCATCATCAGCAAGGTGCTCTCCGGCAGATGGAAGTTGGTGACCATCGCATCGACGCTGCGGATGCGGTAACCCGGGGTGATGAAGATCTGCGTTTCCCCCGCGAACGGCTGCAGCTCGCCGTCGGGCATCGCCTCGCTTTTACGCCAGGCACTTTCCAGCGCCCGCACCACGGTGGTGCCGACCCCGATCACACGGCCGCCGGCGGCACGGGTGCGACGCACCTGTTCAACCAGTTCGGCACCGACGTTGAGCCATTCGCGGTGCATCACGTGGTGGCTCAGGTCGTCCACCCGCACCGGCTGGAAGGTGCCCGCGCCCACATGCAGGGTGACATGGCCGAACTGCACGCCGCGCTCACGCAGCTGTGCCAGCAGCGGTTCGTCAAAATGCAGGCCGGCGGTCGGTGCGGCCACTGCGCCCACCTGCCGGGCGAACACGGTCTGGTAGCGTTCGCGGTCGTCGGCGCCGGGCTCACGATGGATGTAGGGCGGCAGCGGCAGCCGGCCCTCGCGTACCAGCCAGGTTTCCAGCGGCTCGGCAAGGTCGAAACGCAGCACGTAGAACTCGCCATCGCGGCCCAGCACCTCCGCCTCGCCACCGGCATCGAGCGTGATGCGGCTGCCCGGTTTGGGAGATTTGCTGGCGCCGATCTGCGCGCGCGCCTGCTGCGCGCCGAGCAGGCGCTCGATCAGGATCTCGACCCGCCCGCCGGTGGCCTTCTGCCCGAACAACCGCGCCGGAATCACCCGGGTGTCGTTGAACACCAGCAGGTCGCCGGGTTGCAGCAGCTGCGGCAGATCGTGCACATGGCGGTCATCGAACGCCGCCGGGGCCGGCGGCACCAGCAGCAGGC
This sequence comes from Stenotrophomonas sp. JC08, assembly GCF_052180205.1. NCBI lineage: Bacteria > Pseudomonadati > Pseudomonadota > Gammaproteobacteria > Lysobacterales > Lysobacteraceae > Stenotrophomonas > Stenotrophomonas sp. JC08. The sequence continues at coordinate 1,867,339 of NZ_CP197473.1, forward strand.
GACTGGCCGAACGCTCGGCCAACGGCGCTTGGGCGATCAGCGCCTCGGGCAGGTCGTAGTGGAAATCGGACTTCTTCAAAGCCGGAACGTCGTGCGGGGACAGCCGGTGATTGTAGCGCCCATGCGTCTTTCAACCGGCATGCACGCCTGTTCCCATCCCGCTGCCCGGCCTGCTCAGCGCTCGAATTTGGTCGACAGGATGATCGCGCTGGTGGTCCGCTCCACGCCGTCGATGGCGCCGATGGCGTCAGTCACCACATCCATCTGGCTGACCCCACCCACCACTACCATCGCGATCAGATCGTGGTTGCCGCTGACCGAATGCAGGCTGCGCACCTCCGGGATATCGCGCAATGCCTTGACCACGGCGGCCATCTTCTTCGGCAGCACAGTGATCAGCACGTGCGCACGCACCTGGCCCTGCTCGTAGTCCTCGTGGGTGCGCACGGTGTAACCGGCGATCACGCCCTGCTGTTCCAGACGGTCGATGCGGCTCTGCACGGTGGTACGCGACAGCCCCAGCCGGCGGGCGATCTGCGCGGTGGAGGCGCGCGCATCCTCGCGCAGTACGGACAACAGGCGCTCATCGGCGGGAGAAATATTCACATTGCTTACCAGCATCGTCGATTCGACGAAATTACTCGAAAAACCGTCGAGATCACAGCTGCCATATGTCCAGAATCTCCAGATAATGGGTATAGACAAGTTACTTCTGGAGATGAGCATGACCATACTCGGCCCCCTCGCCCCGCTTCGCGCGCACGCCGGCAGCCGCCTGACCACCGGTCTGGACGATGCTGCGATCGAACGCCTGGCCGCTGCCCATCCCGACCTGACCGGCGCCATCCACGCCGCCGCCCGTGAATACGACCGCATCAAGAAAGACATCGCCGACCTGCTGGACCTGGACGAGAAGGACCAGATCGCCGCAATGCAGGCCGGCTTCGTCAACTTCTATGCCGATGACGCAGTGGTGCCGTACATCGCGCTGGCCGCCTGCGGCCCATGGGTGGTCTCGCTCAAGGGCGCGGTGCTGTACGACGCCGGCGGCTACGGCATGCTCGGCTTCGGCCACACCCCCGCCGACATCATGGCCGCCGCGGCCAAGCCGCAGGTGATGGCCAACATCATGACCCCAAGCCTGTCCCAGCGCCGCTTCGTGCAGGCCATGCGCAAGGAGATCGGCCACACCCGCGGTGGCTGCCCGTTCTCGCACTTCATGTGCCTGAACTCCGGCTCCGAAGCGGTCGGCCTGGCGGCACGCATCGCCGACATCAACGCCAAGCTGCAGACCGAGCCGGGGGCCGCCCATGCCGGCGCCACCATCAAGCGCGTGGTGATCAAGGGCAGCTTCCATGGCCGCACCGACCGTCCGGCGCTGTACTCGGATTCCACCCGCAAGACCTACGACCGCTACCTGGCCAGCTACCGCGGCGAGGACAGCGTCATCGCCATCGCGCCGTATGACGAAGCCGCACTGCGCAAGGTGTTCGAGGATGCCGGCAGCAACAACTGGTTCATCGAAGCCGTCTTCCTGGAGCCGGTGATGGGCGAAGGCGACCCGGGCCGCGCGGTACCGGCCAGCTTCTACAAGCTGGCCCGCGAACTGACCCGCGAGCACGGCAGCCTGCTGCTGATCGACTCGATCCAGGCCGCGCTGCGCGCCCACGGCACGCTGTCGCTGGTTGACTATCCGGGTTACGAGAAGCTCGATCCGCCGGACATGGAGACCTACTCCAAGGCGCTGAACGGCGCGCAGTTCCCGCTGTCGGTGCTGGCCGTCACCGGACATGCTGCCGGCCTCTACCGCAAGGGCGTGTACGGCAACACCATGACCACCAACCCGCGTGCGCTGGACGTGGCCTGCGCCACCCTCGCCCGCCTGACCCCCGAGGTGCGGCAGAACATCCGCGCACGCGGCGAGCAGGCGCTGCAGAAGCTGGAGGCGCTCAAGGCGAAACTGGGCGGTGCGATCACCAAGGTGCAAGGCACCGGTCTGCTGTTCTCGTGCGAACTGGCGCCGCAGTTCAAGTGCTATGGCGCCAACTCCACCGAGGAATGGTTGCGCATGCATGGCGTCAACGTGATCCACGGCGGCGAAAACTCGCTGCGCTTCACCCCGCACTTCGACATGGATGAAGCCGAACTGGATCTGCTGGTGGACATGATCGGCCGCGCACTGGTGGAAGGCCCGCGCCGCGAGCAGGCCGAGGCGGCCTGATCCACCACCTCGCGTGCAACAGGAACGGCGGCCAGTGGCCGCCGTTCTCCATTCTGCCTGAACCATGCAGCCAAGCAGCCTTGGCTGCAATCAACTGTCAGGCCTGCAGCCCGGTGCGCTGCTCATACCAGTCCCGGTAAGGCGTGTTCTTGACCAGATGACGGTTGAAGTCCCGGGCACCATCTTCCCACCAGACAGGTCCCCGCTCGCCCAGCGCGATTTTTGCAGCGTTGACGGAACTACGTGCTGCCGCAAGTGCAGCAGGATCATCCGCCGCCAGTGCGGCTTTCACTTGCCGGCGGGCAGCCATCAGCGCACTGACGAGCACCTCGTGTTCCCGTGGCGAAAGACGGGGGTTGGCAACCCGCCAGAGACGGCCGCGAACCACCATGTACCGACCGTCGGGTGTCCGTGGATGCTCCACGCCGGCCGGCCTCCTCAGTAACCGATGACGCGGTACGGCACCACTGGAATCAACTGCACTTCCTTGCAACCGTCATAACGGCTGCAACTGCCGAAGTAACCCGGCCCCCAGTAACGCTGCCGTGCATCGCGGTTATACGGGCTGTTGTAGAAATCCGGGCGATAGAGGTTGCCCGAGCCGTGGTAGCGCAGCGGCGTCACCGCCTCCGGCGCATCATTGCGCGAAGTCTGCGCCACCGAAGGCGTGCCCTGCGCATCGACGTAACCGAATTCGCTGTCGTAGCGGACCAGCCGGTAATAGATGGTTTCCCCATCCTGCTGGCGGCTGCGCAGGCGCTCCAGCGTGCCATCGCCGGCATCGGCATAGGCCTGCCCGCCTTCGAACACCACCTCGCTGGGCGTGACGATCTCTTCCTCCAGCGGCGGCGCTGCAGCCACTGCCCCCGCCGTGGCAACCGCCAGCACCAGCAGTGCTCCCGTCCTGATCAAAACCTTGTCCGCTCGCATACCTATCCTCCGTGAAAGCCGCCGGGAGCCTGCCATGCCGTCTCCGGGCCAATGGGTTCAACCGTCGCCTCCCCCATCGGGAAGCGCGCCACCTCAACTGCGCTCAAACCAACGCCGGCCCCGCTTCAAGCGGATGCTTTGCCGGCATCAAAGCGCCCCGATTATAGATGCCGCACGCCGGCTTTCTTCGTGAAGCCTTTCACGTACCAGGCATCGCGGCAGGCCGCACTGCAATTGCCTGTGCATGCCGCCGCAACGACCGGGAAATGACCTCGCGCGCCTCATCCACATCGCCCCAGCCTTCAAGCCGGATGTCCCCGCCATCGGGCAGATCCTTGTAGACGCGGAAGAACGCCTCGATGCGCTGGCGTTCGATCAGCGGCAGGTCATCCAGCGTGCGGATGTCGCGGTAAGCGGGGGCCACCACGTCCACCGGCACGCCGATGATCTTCTCGTCGGCCTCGCCGCGATCGTGCATGCGCAACACACCCAGCGGGCGGAAGCGCAGCGTTGCGCCGGGCTGGACCGGTGAGCGGGTCAGCACCAGCGCATCCAGTGGATCGCCATCGCCGGCCAGGGTACGCGGCAGCGAGCCGTAGTTGGCCGGATAGGCCACCGGCATTGACAGGAAGCGGTCCACCCGCAACTCGCCATCCCTGCCCAGCTCGTACTTGATCGTACCGCCGGCGGGAATCTCCACCACCATCAGCACCTCGTCCGGCGCCAGCGATGGCTGCGGCAGTTGCAGCGGATGCCGCATGTCGGCATCGGCCGCCACCATTCCGGGCAATAGCGCCAGCAAGCAGGACAACGGCAAAAACAGGCGACTACGCTTTAGCATCATCGTTCCCTATTCCCAGCAACGGTCCGCACGTCCCTTCGGTGAGGCGGCACGCGGGCAATCACGCTGCGGGATACGGCCTTCGGTGACTTCGTCGAACTGCTTGCTGCCATCGGCGGCACGCGTGATCCTGAAGGCGTCATACAGGCGTCCGGTGGCGGTGCGCGCCTCGTAGGACAGCTGCTGCCCATCCAGCCGCAGCACCTGGAACAGCTGCGTATCCTCGGCCACCGGCCGCATCGTCGCCCGTGCCTGCGGTGACAGCCGGTACTGCTTGGGCCCGGCCACCGAGGAGATGTACTGCGGCAGGACGGCATCGTCACCGGCGCGGCGGCCATAGGTGTGATCGTGACCCTGCAACACCAGATCGACCTTGTGGTGTTGCAACACCGGCCGGATCTGACCGGCCAGCACCGAGGTGTCGCGCTCGGCGCGCAACGGATACAGCGGCTGATGCACCACTACGATGTTCCAAGGCCGGGTGCTGGCCGCGAGCACACCCTCAAGCCAACGCGCCTGCGCCGTTGCCGTGCCCAGATCCAGCGCCGAGGTGCCGTCCAGCACCACCACCCGCGCGCCCTGGTAATCGAACCAGTAAGTGGTACTGGCCGCTGCCGCCACACCATTGCCCGGCAGCGCGAAGCTCACCGGCCAGTGCGCGCCCAGCACGCGACGCTCCTGCGGGGTGTCTTCGAACTCTTCGAAATACTCGTGGTTGCCCGCCGCCGGCGCGATTGCCGTGCCCGGCAGCAGGCCGCCGCCCGCGGCAAACCATTCGCCCCATTCGTTGTCATCCTCGCCGTCGCCACCACTGACCAGGTCACCGGCAAACAGCACCAGCCGCGCCTCCGGTGCACTCTGCCAACCCTGGCGGATGACGCGACTGACGTGGCTGAGGTTCTTGTTCTGGGTATCACCGAAGTACAGCAACGTCAGCGGTTGTGAGACCGCACCCGCCGTGCGGAAGTGCGTCCAGGCGCTCCAGCCGCCCTTTCCCTGCACGCGGTAGGCATAGAGCGTGTCCGGCTGCAGCCCGTCGATATCGGCGCGATGGTGTTGCGAGGGCCCGTTTTCGGTCTGCAGCAGGCGGTTGCCTGCAGTGATCCTGCGCAGCTCGCCCATGTCCGGAGAATCACCGGCGATTGCCAGCTCCAACTCTGCTTCCGTGGCCAGCGGCGAGGTACGCCAGGCCACCGAAAACCCGGTACTGGCATCCTGTGCCGGTGACGCGACGATGCGGTCGGGCAGATCACCGGCCGCGTAATGCCGGCTGCCCGACGGCACCTGGGTATTGGGCTCTGCGGCCGGAGCGGCCCCCACCGCTCCGGCCGCACCCACCATCGCCACCACCAGCAACCATGATTTTCCGGGTACAGGCATCACAGCGCACAGTCCTGGGGCAACGACAAGGCCGCAGCGATATCGCGCCAGTCGAACGCCACCACACCCTGATCGTCATGCACGGCGTACAGCGCACCTTGCGGGAAGCGTGCCGACGCCTGTTGACTGTTCCAGATGCCGTCGGTGTTGGCCACCATGTCGCCATGGAAGGCACCGGCATGGGCCAGCGTCTTGCGGTCGAACAGGTGGAACACACTGCGATCCTTGCCCTGCTCGGTGGTGATCCACCAGCCGCCCTCGCCGCAGGTGCGCAGCATCACGCCTTCGGCCTGCGCCTTGAACACGTCATTGCCAAACGTGTTGCCGGTGAACTCGCCGGCCAGCGTGTAGACCTTGAATTCACTGGCATAGGTTTCGTCCTCCTCGGCCACCAGCAGGCGGTCGTTGCCCGGATCGCCCCAGATCGATTCCACCACCCGCAGCGCACCCCTGGGCGTGGTGTCGCCGATGCTGCGCACCAGCTCGGCCTGCACACCACGACCATCAACCGTCACCCGGTAGCGGCGCACACGCTCGTTCAAGCGTTCCAGCGCCGGCAGGATGTCGTTGCCGGCAGCGTCCTCGCCATCGTCATACGAATCGGTGACGTACACGTCGTAGCCGTCCTGCAATGGTTTCATCCACAGCCCGTACGGCTTGCGCAGATCGTCGCCGGCAAACACGCCCAGCGGCTTGAAGTCGGGCAGCTGCAGCACCTGCACCCGGTGGTTGTCACGCTCGACGACGAACACCAGGTCGCCGCTCACCGCGATGCCATTGGGACGATCGAACTGGCCAAGTGCGGTACCGGGGCTGCCGACATCGCGCAGGTGCTTGCCGGTCTGGCCGTCGTACACCACCAGCTTGTCCGTGGCCTTGGCGGTGGCGATCAACCAGACCTCGCCATCGGCACGGGTCCAGCTGGCGGGCGAGTCGATGTTGTCCTCCGGCGTCATCGGCGTCAGCAACGCCTCGGCCACGCGCACCGCTGGCAGGGCACCTTCGGCCACATCGGCGGCGCTGGGCGGAGGCACGCTGTCCGCCGCCGGCTGGCAGGCCGTCAGCACCAGCGTGACAGCCGCGTACAGCAGTGCGGCCCTCACAGCGCCACCTTCAGGCCGATGGCATAGGTGCGACCATATTCCTCGTTCTGCAGCGTTCGCGAGCGCACGCCCTGGTACAGCTCCAGCGGCTTGTCGAGCAGGTTGGAAGCCTCCAGGTACAGGCTCACGTTTCTGCTGAACTGGTAATCCAGGCTGAAATCCAGCTGCGTATGCGGCGCGACGTAGATGTCATAGGCGCTGTTCTTGCCGATGGTGTCCAGGTATTCACTGCGGTACACACCGGCCAGGCGCGTGCTGAAGCCGCCCCATTCGTAGCCGATATGCGCGCTGTACACATTCCTGGACGCACGCGGCAGCATGAAGTCGTCATCTGCACGATCGGCCATGCCCGGATCGAAATCGGTGTCCAGCCAGGTGCCGCTCAGACCCAGCAACAGGCCGGACCAGGCGCCCGGCAGGAATGCCAGCTGCTGCTGCCAGTTGAACTCGGCGCCGAACACCCTGGCCTCGTCACCGTTGATCGCGCGGGTGACCTCGAAGCCCGGATAGGCGGCATCCTCATTGGTGACGGTCTCCACGATGTAGCCGTCGATGGACTTGTTGAACAGGCCCAGCGCGACAATACCGGTGCCGTCCTCGCCCAGATAGCGCTCGAACGACAGGTCCACGTTGCTGGATTCGTACGGGTCCAGCATCGGATTGCCAACGCGCACTTCCTCGTCATCACGGTTCACGCCCAGCCGCGGCGACACATCGCCGAAGGACGGGCGCGCCACGCTCTTGTTGAGCGACCCGCGCAGCACCCAGTTGTTGCCGGTGTCATAGCGCAGGTGCAGGCCCGGCAGCACGCTGGTGTAGCTGTTGCTTGCAGTCCGCGGCGTCACCGTGACCGTCTCGCCATCGGCAGCAATGTCCACCTGGTTGCCGCTGGCATTGAACTGCGTGCCTTCCACGCGCACGCCACCGATCACCCGCAGCGCGCCGATGTCCCAGGTGCCCATCGCATAGGCGGAGAAGATGTCTTCGCTGGCGGTGTAGTCCTCTTCCAGCGAGGCCATCATGTTGCTGGCCACGTCACCGGGACGCGCACTGTACAGGTGGCCATTGGCAGCCCACCACGCCCGCATCGCGGCCGGGTTCATGCCCTGGCCCAGACTGCCGCCACGGTGGCCGAGGGTCTTGCCGTTCCAGTCGGACAGATCGACATCCGGACCCCGGCGCAGTTCGGTTTCATCGACGTTGACCGCGCGCTCGCGCCAGCGGCCGAGCAGGCCGAACTTGTAGCTGCCGCGCTCGCCGTCGAAACGGATATTGACCTGCGCACTGTGCTCGCTGTCGTCCACCTGCTTGGGCCCCAGCACCACGCGGTCGAATTCGTAATTGCCGTTGTCCATCCAGCCGGTGTCGCTCAACCCCAGGCCCGGAATTCCACTGTTCTGGTCGAGGCTGGCGGACAGGTCGTCACCGGCGTAGTCGAAGCGCGCCTCCATCTCGTCATTCACCCGCTCACGGGTCTTGGTATAGCCCAGCCGGTAATCGAGCACGGCATTGGCCAGGCGGTTCTCGCCCCCGAGGCTGGCGGCAAAGGTGTCCTCTTCCTTGGTGCGGTTGCGCATGCGTTTGCTGATCGCATCGGCCGGCAATTCGGCGATCTCGTAGCGGCCATTGCCCAGCGCGCTGATGCCCTCACCGTCTCCCAGGCCGAAAACGGTGCGCTGGCGGGTCTCGGCGTCGTCGAAACGGCTGTACAAGGTGCGCAGGTAGTAGCGGTTGGCATCGTCCGGACGCCAGTCGAAATTGAGGTTGGCACCCGTGCGCTGGCGCTCGATGCTGTACTTGCGGTGCTGCAGGTCGACGGCGACCAGGTCGTCATCGGCGCCCCCCTCGAAGGTGTCGTATTCGACCTCGGTGTTGTCCGATTCGAAGGTGCGCTTCTGGTGGTTCAGCCCCAGCGCCACGCCGAAGGTGCCGTTGAACACTTCGCTGTAATTGAATGCCGCCTTGGGGCTGGTCTTGCCGGACAGTTCCTGGTGACTGGCTTCGACCTTGCCCTTCAGCGAACGCCCGTCACGATCGAACGCCGAGGCCGACTCCACCACCACGCTGCCACCGATGGCATCACCGGGCATGTCCGGAGTGACCGACTTGATCACCCGCAGGCGTTCGGTGGAATCGGTGGGGATCACGTCCAGCGGTGCCGCCCGCGAAGTGTCCTCCGGGGTGCCGATGGCGATGCCGTCGATGCTGACGCTGTTCAGGGCCGCATCCAGACCACGGATCACCACGAAGCGGCCCTCGCCCTGGTCACGGGTGACGCTGACGCCCGGCAGCCGCTGCAGCGACTCGGCGACGTTCATGTCCGGGTAGTCGCCCATCGAATCGGACGCCACCGCATCCTGGATGGCATCGGCATCCCGCTTCAGTTCCACCGCACGGGCCTGCGCCTCGATCTGCGCACGTACTTCGATGCGCTCCAGATCGGTGGCCACCGCGGCGCCGGCGGCGACCACTGCCGTTCCCTCCGAGTCAAGCTGCCGCGCTTCCACCGGCATGGCGGCCATGCAGGCCACCGCGCTCGTTACCGCCACCACCAGAACACGCTTGTGCACACCAGCCCCCGAACTCTCCATAAGATGGCGTGCAAGGTATTTCCGTCCGGTTGCGTCGATATGACAGCCCAGGGTCGGCAATATTTCAGTGCCGCTGCCCGGCACTGCCCGGCGCTAAGATGGACACCCTTCTCCCTCTCCGGTCCACCCCATGAAAGTCGTCGAAGTCCGCCACCCTCTGGTCCAGCACAAGATCGGCCTGCTCCGCGATCCGGGCATGAGCACCAAGGATTTCCGCGAGGTGGTCAACGAGCTGGGCACGCTGCTGGCCTACGAGGCCACCGCCGACCTGCAGACCGAAACCCACACCATGACGGGCTGGGCCGGGCCGGTGCAGGTGCAGCGCATCGCTGGTGCCAAGATCACCGTGGTACCGATCCTGCGGGCCGGGCTGGGCATGCTGACCGGCGTGCTGTCGCTGATTCCCGCCGCCCGCGTGAGCGTGGTCGGCCTGCAACGCAACGAGCAGACCCTGCAGCCGGTGCCCTATTTCGAGCGCCTGACCGGGCGTCTGGAAGAGCGCGACACGCTGATCCTGGATCCGATGCTGGCCACCGGCGGCACGTTGATCGCCACCATCGACATGCTCAAGCGTGCCGGCGCACACCGCATCAAGGGCATCTTCCTGGTGGCCGCACCGGAGGGCATCAAGGCGGTTGAAGCCGCCCATCCGGATGTCGAGATCTACACCGCCGCCATCGACGAGCGGCTCAACGACAAGGCCTATATCCTGCCCGGCCTGGGCGATGCCGGCGACCGCATCTTCGGCACGCGGGTCGGCTGAGCCGCGGCAACCCGGGCGCCAGTGCCCGGGGCCTTCCAACAGACGGCGTTGACTGGTTCAGGCAACGGCGAGCGTGCGCGCCTTCAACTCGCCCGTTTCATGGGCGGTGCCGAAACGGCCCCGCTCATCGCGCACCACCTGCGCCAGCGCGCACTGCGGATCGTGGGTGAAGAACAGCCGCACATCGCGCGCGAGCTTGTCTTCAAGGAACGCGCGCTTCTCGTCGATCAGCAGCTCCGCGTTGCGGTCGTAGCCCATGGTGATCGGCACGTGCACCCAGGAGCGGCCGGGAATCAGGTCGGCGCAGAACACCACGCCACCGTGTGCCTGACCATCGGCCTGCTCCACGCCGACGATCTCGGCCAGCATCAACCCCGGCGTATGGCCGTTGCTGAAGCTGAAACGCACCGACTTGCCCAGCACCTTCGAATACTCGCCGCTGACGATTTCCAGGCGGCCGCTGTTTTCCAGCAGCGCTGGGAGTTCTGGGATGAAGCTGGCGCGGTCGCGTGGATGCGGATGCAACGCCCGCTGCCAGTGCTCGGCTCCCACCACGAAAGTCGCATTGGGGAACAGCAGCTCCGGCGCGCGCCCTTCCGACCAGGGCGCCAGCAACCCGCCGGCGTGGTCGAAGTGCAGGTGGCTGAGCACCACCACATCGATGTCCTCATGCTCGAAACCGGCTTCGCGCAGCGAATCTATCAGGATGTGGCGCGGCTCCTGCACGCCGTAGCGCTCGCGCAGCTTCGGCTCGAAAAACGCACCGATGCCGGTTTCGAACAACACCGTCTTGCCCGCCAGCGGGCTGGCCAGCAAGGCCCGGCAGGCCAGCTCGATCCGGTTGAGTTCGTCGGCAGGCGCCCACTTTTCCCAGACCGCCTTGGGCGCATTGCCGAACATCGCGCCGCCATCGAGTTTTTGCGAATTACCGCGGATCGACCATAGTTTCATGTGAAAAGTATCGCCCCTGCGGCGTTAAATATTCGCAAGCCGAAGGTGCCTGGATTTTGACGCTGGAAACAGCAGAGCCCCGCGTTCTGCGGGGCTCTGCGGGTACGGCATGGGGCTGGAAAGCGCGCTCAGTTTTTCGCGCTGTCCACTGCCGCGCTGCCCACCGGGTTGCGTGGATCGGTGCCGCCGCTAAGGGTGTTGCTGCGACGGTCCCACTCCACCGTCTGCAGGTTGCCCCAGACATGGCTGGAGCCGCGCCCGCCGGCGGCGGTGTCGCCCGGCAGATCGACCTTGTGCCCCATCGCCTGCAGCTGCTTCGCGGTCTCGGCATCGAACGCACCGGATTCGGCGGAAATCTCGTCCGGCAGCCACTGGTGGTGATAGCGCGGCAATGCCGCCACCTGCTGCGCGCTCAGCCCGGCGTCGTAACCGAGGATGCCCAGCAGCACCATGGTGATGATGCGGCTGCCGCCCGGCGTGCCGATGACGATGACCTTGTCATCGTTCTCCATGAAGGTCGGCGTCATCGAGCTGAGCATGCGCTTGCCGGTCTTGGGCGCGTTGGCCTCGTAGCCCATCACGCCGAACGCATTCGGGGTACCGGGCTTGAGCGCGAAGTCGTCCATCTCGTTGTTCAGCAGCACGCCGGTGCCGGCGGGAATCAGTCCCGAGCCGTACAGCAGGTTGACCGTCTGCGTGCCACCGACGCGGTTGCCGTCACGATCGATGATCGAGAAATGCGTGGTTTCGTCATCCTCCAGCGGCGTCGGCTGGCCCGACAGCAGGTCACTCGGGGTGGCCTTCTCCGGATGGATGGTCGCGCGCAGGCCCTGTGCGTAGTCGCGGCTGGTCAGCACCTTCTGCGGGATGTCGACGAAATCCGGGTCGCCGAGGAAGAACGTGCGGTCACGGTAGGCACGGCGCATCGCCTCCACCACCAGGTGGGTGCGGTGGGCCTCGTCCATCGACTTCAGGTCCCAGCCTTCCAGCATCTGCAGCATCGAGGCCAGCGCAATACCGCCGGAGGACGGCGGCGAGGCGGTGGTGATCTTCCAGTCGCGGTAGTTGAACACGATCGGCTCGCGGGTCTTGACCGTGTAGCCGGCCAGTTCCTCGGCGGTCCAGCGGCCGCCGGCCTTCTTCACACCGGCCAGCAGCTTTTTGCCGGTCTCGCCGCGGTAGAAGCCGTCAAAGCCCTTCTCGGCCAGCAGCTGCAGGGTGCGGGCCAGCTCCGGTTGTTTGAAGAGATCGCCCTCGGCGATCGGGCGGCCATTGCGCAGATAGACCTCGCGGGTGCCGGGGTAACGCTCCATCACCTCGCGACGGGATTCATAACCACGCGCCATGCGCGCGTAGACCGGGAAGCCGTCGCGGGCGACGCGGATCGCCGGCGCCAGCGATTCGGTCAGCGGCAACCGGCCGTGATCGCGGGCAACCTGCACCAGCAGTGCCGGCAGGCCCGGAATACCGGCCGACCACGGACCGTTGACCGAGCGGTCGCGGTCCAGTTCGCCGTTCTTGTCCAGGAACTGCTCCGGGGTGGCTGATTCGGGCGAGGTCTCGCGCGCATCCAGCATCACATCCTTGCCGGTGCTGGCATCGTGCAGCAGGAAAAACCCACCGCCCCCCAGGCCCGAGCTGATCGGTTCGACCACCGAAAGGGTCGAGGACACCGCCACCGCGGCATCGAACGCATTGCCTCCCTTGGCCAGGATTTCCATGCCGGCATCGGTAGCCAGCTTGTGGCCGCTGGCAATGGCCGCACCATCAGGTTGGGTGGCCAGCACTGGCGGCTGCTGTGCTGCCAGTGCCAGCGATGGAAACACCAACGCGCACAGCAACAGGGAACGGGCAAAGGGTTTCATGCCGTCGGATTCTCCGGTTCGTAAAGTTCAGGGTGATCGCGCTGCAGGCCATACAGTTTGGCCAGCAGCTGTTCGTGGGTTTCGACGATGTCCGGGTCCGGGTCGATGCACTCCACCGGACACACCACCACACACTGTGGCTCGTCGAAATGCCCCACGCATTCGGTGCAGCGGGCCGGGTCGATCACATAGATCGTCTCGCCCATGGAAATCGCCTTGTTCGGGCAGGCGGGCTCGCAGACGTCACAGTTGACGCAGAGCTCATTGATTATCAACGACATGGCACTACTCCATGCCCGCGCCTGCCGGCGATGACCATCAGGCCAGGCCGCAACTGCTTGCCTGCGACGCGGCATTGCTGCCGGCCGCAACCGGGCACGCATTGCGCGTACCCGGCCTTGCACGGGTATTACTTGGCTTCAACGAAAATGTAATCGGCGCCGGTCGGCTGCACGATGGTCTGCACACGGGCGTTGTCTGCGGCATCGCCGATGAACACCACGCGCACGCCCTTCATCGAATCGGCCTGCACTTCCTTGAAGGCGGTATCGATCATGTCGGCCATCTTGGCCGAAGCCGAGGAGCCGAAAGCCAGCATGTTGCCCGGCTGGATGCCGCGGCTGATGGCGACTGTGGCGCTTTCCACCTGCCGGCCATACTTGGCCTCGAACTCCGGGTCGGATTCCGGCGGCAGGTAGTACAGGAACGGGCTGGCGGTGATATTGCCCATGTTCTGCACGGCCACGGCCTGCAGGTACTTCCTCCAGCCGGCATCGTCATCCTTGGCCGGAGCGACCAGCGCCTGCTGGGCGTCGGCAACCGGCGCGGCTTCTTCCTTTTTGCAGGCCGCGAAGGCCAGCACCAGCGAAGCGGCCAACATCACGCGCATCGTTTTCTTCATGGTGGTTCTCCCTTTAAAGGTGTTCGTTACAGCTGTTTGGAGGATTCACTGGCCGCGCGGGCTTCGCGGGCCTTGCGCAACGCTTCCAGCACGGTGGCCGGCACGAAGCCGGATACATCCCCGCCCAGCCGTGCGATTTCGCGTACCAGCGAGGATGAGATGAAACTGTGCTGTTCAGAGGGGGTCAGGAACAGGGTCTCGACCTCCGGGATCAGATGCCGGTTCATGCTCGCCATCTGGAATTCGTATTCGAAGTCGGACACCGCGCGCAGCCCGCGCAACAGAACGCCGCCATGCACCGACCGCACGAAGTGCGCCAGCAGCGTGTCGAAGCCGACCACTTCCACGTTGTCGTGCTGCTTGAGCCCCTCGCGCGCCAGCTCCACACGCAGGTCCAACGGCAGCGTCGGCCCCTTGGACGGGCTGTAGGCCACGCCCACGACAATCTTCTCGAACAGCGGCGCGGCGCGGTTCACCAGATCGATGTGCCCGTTGGTAATCGGATCGAACGTGCCCGGATAGACGGCGATACGACGATTGGCCGAATTCATGCGCTGTTTACCGTATTCAAGTCGCCGTGAAGTGTAGCAGCGGCATGCCGGTACAGGGCATAGCCGACCTCGCGGGTACCCCCCTCTCGATGCAGTACCCAGTGTGGCGGCAGCTGCTGGCGCAGATGCGCCGGCGCTTCCACGTACAGCCAGGCTTCGGTGCCGACGTGCCGCGACAGCCGCGGGACCACCTGCTCCCACAGGCCATCGGCGAACGGCGGATCGACAAACACGATGTCGGCCTGCGCCGGCGGCGCCGTTTCCAGCCAGCGCAGTGCATCACCCGCAACCACCTGCACCTGCTGCCGCGCATCCAGCTTTTCCACCACACCACGCAGGGCTGCCACCAGCGCCGGATCACGTTCGACCAGCACCGCCGAGGCCGCACCGCGCGACACCGCCTCCAGCCCCAGCGCGCCACTGCCGGCGAACAGGTCCAGCACCCGCGCGCCGGGCAGCTTGGGCATCAGCCAGTTGAACAGGGTCTCGCGCACGCGATCGCTGGTGGGCCGCAGACCCGGCAGCTCCGGCACCTGCAGCCGCGTATTGCGCCAGCGCCCGCCGACGATGCGTACCTGCCCGCGCCCTGCGGACACGGAGTGCCGGCCACGCCCGCTCATGCGCTCGCCAGCGGAGAAAACGGGCGGAAAATCAGTGCCATCGGCGCAACCGGCCTTCAACGGAAAACAGGGCCGAATGATAAACCACCGGCAGGCCGGGCCACCCGAACCTTGAAATCGGAACAATTAGCCATACCCGTGGAGACAGCCGCCGCATCCTCTCGCGGCACCTGTCATGGAGCACGTCCGACCGATGAACGCAGAAACCCAGAAGGAAACCCTCGGCTTCCAGACCGAGGTGAAGCAGCTGCTGCAGCTGATGATCCATTCGCTGTACTCGAACAAGGAAATCTTCCTGCGCGAGCTGGTATCCAATGCCGCTGACGCCGCCGACAAGCTGCGTTTCGAAGCACTGACCCGGCCCGAGCTGCTGGAAGGTGGCGCGCCGCTGCGCATCCGCATCGAGGCCGACCCGGCCGCGCGCACCCTGACCATCGATGACAACGGCATCGGTCTGAGCCGCGAGGAAGCCATCGCCCATCTGGGCACCATCGCCAAGTCCGGCACCGCCGAGTTCCTGAAGAACCTGTCCGGTGACCAGAAGAAGGACTCCAACCTGATCGGCCAGTTCGGCGTGGGCTTCTACTCGGCCTTCATCGTCGCCGACAAGGTGGACGTGTACAGCCGTCGTGCCGGCCTGCCGGCCAGCGAGGGTGTGCACTGGTCCTCGCGTGGCGAAGGCGAGTTCGAGGTCGCCACCATTGACAAGCCCGAGCGCGGCACCCGCATCGTGCTGCACCTGAAGGACGGCGAGGACAGCTACACCGATGGCTGGCAGCTGCGCAACCTGGTCAAGAAGTACTCCGACCACATCGGCCTGCCGATCGAGCAGCAGAAGGAACACCACGGCGAAGAGGCCGACAAGCCGGCCACGCCAGAGTGGGAAGCGGTCAACAAGGCCAGCGCGTTGTGGACCCGGGCCAAGTCCGAGATCAGCGACGCCGAATACCAGGAGTTCTACAAGCACATCGCCCATGACTTCACCGACCCGCTGGCGTGGAGCCACAACAAGGTCGAGGGCAAGCTGGAGTACACCTCGCTGCTGTACACCCCCGGCCGCGCGCCGTTCGACCTGTACCAGCGCGACGCCGCCAAGGGCCTGAAGCTCTACGTGCAGCGCGTTTTCATCATGGACCAGGCCGAGCAGTTCCTGCCGCTGTACCTGCGCTTCATCAAGGGCGTGATCGACTCCAACGACCTGCCGTTGAATGTGTCGCGCGAGATCCTGCAGTCCGGCCCGGTGATCGACTCGATGAAGTCGGCCCTGACCAAGCGCTCGCTGGACATGCTGGAGAAGCTGGCCAAGGACCAGCCGGAGGAATACGCCGGCTTCTGGAAGAACTTCGGCCAGGTGCTGAAGGAAGGCCCGGCCGAGGATTTCAACAACCGCGAGAAGATCGCCGGCCTGCTGCGCTTCGCCTCCACCATTGATGCCAGCGGCGAGCAGAACGTGGCACTGGCCGATTACGTCAGCCGCATGATCGAAGGCCAGGACAAGCTCTATTACCTGACCGGCGAGAGCTACCAGCAGGTCAAGGACAGCCCGCACCTGGAGGTGTTCCGCAAGAAGGGCATCGAAGTGCTGCTGATGACCGACCGCATCGACGAGTGGCTGATGAGCTACCTCAACGAATTCGATGGCAAGTCGTTCGTGGACATCGCCCGAGGCGACCTGGACCTAGGCAAGCTGGAATCCGAGGAAGACAAGAAGGCGCAGAAAGAAGTCGCCAAGACCAAGGAAGGCCTGGCCACGCGCCTGAAGACCGCTCTGGCCGAGGAAGTGGCCGAAGTGCGCGTCTCGCACCGCCTGACCGATTCGCCGGCGATCCTGGCCATCGGCGAGCAGGATCTGGGCCTGCAGATGCGGCAGATCCTGGAAGCCAGCGGCCAGAAGGTGCCCGACAGCAAGCCGGTGTTCGAGTTCAACCCGGCCCACCCGCTGATCGAGAAGCTCGACGCGGAAGCCGATATGGACCGTTTCAACGACCTGGCCCACGTGCTGTTCGACCAGGCCGCACTGGCCGCCGGCGACAGCCTCAAGGACCCGGCCGGTTACGTGCGTCGTTTGAACAAGCTGTTGCTGGAACTGTCGGCGTAACCTCCGCCCGCGCAGCACCCCACCGGAGCCGGCCCCGCGCCGGCTCCGCGTTTATCCGCCACCGCGTCGCCATGGGTGCCGGTGGTAGCATATGCCTCTGATTTCAGGCCTTTTTCCCTCATGCTCAGCTTTTTCCGCCGCAAGAAGAACGACGACGCCCAACAGTCCGCAAAGCCGTCAACGCTGAGCACGGAGGAGCTGGCCGCAGCGTTCCCCAAGGCGCCGTCCGAAGCCTCGGCACCGGTCGATATCGCTGATGCCTTCACCGCTGATCCGGTAGTCGAGTCGCCGCTGGGCGAAACAGCAGCCCTCGAAACTCCGGTTGCTGCGCCCGTCACCGACACCGTAAAGGACCAGGCGCAGCCGGAGCCGGCCATCCGCGAAGCCGCGGTCATGCCGCGGACCACAGTAGAGGCCACTCCAGCGCCGCAGGCGGATGTTCCGGCGCAAATCATCGCGCCCTCGCCCGCCCCTGCAGTCGCCGCAACCGATCCGGCACCGGCAACGCAAAGCGATGATGCCCTGATTCCCGCCAACGCCGCCCCGGCTGCCGCTTCCGGCAAGCTCGGCTGGCGCGAACGCCTGCGCAACAGTACCTTCGCGCGCAGCTTCGGCGGCCTGTTCTCGCGCAACCCCAAGCTCGATGACGACCTGCTCGACGAGATCGAGACCGCGCTGATCACCGCCGACGTGGGCGTGCCGGCCACCACCGCGCTGGTCGAAGACCTGCGCAAGCGCATGAAGTCGCGTGAATTCGCCGACGCCAACGCGCTGCTGGCCGCACTGCGCGCCGAGCTGATCGCGCTGCTGCAGCCGGTCGCCAAGCCGCTGGTGATCGACACCAACGCAAAACCATTTGTGATCCTCACCGTCGGCGTCAACGGCGTCGGCAAGACCACCACCATCGGCAAGCTGGCCAAGCGCTTCAAGGACCAGGGCCACAGCCTGATGCTGGCCGCCGGCGACACCTTCCGCGCCGCCGCCGTCGCCCAGCTGCAGATCTGGGGCGAGCGCAACGGCGTGGCCGTGGTCGCCCAGGGGCAGAACGCCGATGCCGCCTCGGTCGCCTTCGACGCGCTGCAGGCCGGCAAGGCGCGCGGCACCAGCATCCTCATCGCCGATACCGCCGGTCGCCTGCACACCCAGACCGGACTGATGAACGAGCTGAGCAAGATCCGCCGCGTGCTCGGCAAGATCGACGACACCGCGCCACACGAGGTGCTGATGGTGATCGACGGCACCACCGGCCAGAACGCGCTGTCGCAGTTGCGCCAGTTCCATGCCGCCGCCGGCGTCACCGGTCTGGTGGTGACCAAACTGGACGGTACCGCTAAGGGCGGCGTGGTGTTCGCGCTGGCCCGCGAGTTCGGTATTCCGATCCGTTTTGCCGGCATCGGCGAGCGTCCGGAAGACCTGCGCGTGTTCGACCCGGAAGCCTTCGTCGACGCCCTGCTGCCGGAGGCCTTGGGCGGCAACTGATCTGAAGCTCCTCTCCCACCGGGAGAGGGGTTGGGGTGAGGGTAGGAAGGAGTGAAGCTCCCGCGCAGCAAAGCGATAGAAGCCACCCCCTCATCCGCCCTTCGGGGCACCTTCTCCCGCGGGGAGAAGGGACGCGAGAACAACCGCCATCGCCTGCGAGTCCATGCCCGAATTTTCCAGCCAACTCCTGACCTGGTTCGACCAGCACGGCCGCCACGACCTGCCGTGGCAGCACCCGCGCTCGCCGTACCGGGTGTGGCTGTCGGAGATCATGCTGCAGCAGACGCAGGTGGCCACGGTCATTCCGTATTTCCAGCGCTTCGTGCAGTCATTCCCGGTGCTGGCCGATCTGGCCGCCGCCGACAACGACGCGGTGATGGCGCACTGGGCCGGGCTGGGTTATTACGCCCGCGCCCGCAACCTGCATGCCGCCGCCCGGCAGTGTGTTGAACGGCACGACGGCGAGCTGCCGCGCGATTTCGATGCACTGCTGGCCCTGCCCGGCATCGGTCGCAGCACCGCCGGCGCGATCCTCAGCCAGGCGTGGAACGATCCCTTCCCGATTCTCGACGGCAACGTCAAACGGGTATTGACCCGCTTTCACGGCATTGCCGGCTTCCCCGGGCAGCCCGCCATCGAGAAACAGCTGTGGGCGCTGGCCGCCCAGCAGCTCGACCATGTCCCCGCCGGCCGCATGGCCGACTACACCCAGGCGCAGATGGATTTCGGCGCCACCTTGTGTACGCGCTCCAAACCCGCCTGCATCCTGTGCCCGTTGCAGGACAACTGCGTTGCGCATGCGCAGGGACTGGTGGATTCATTGCCGACGCCCAGGCCCAGCAAGATCCTGCCCGAACGCGAGGCAACCGCGCTGCTGCTGGAAGACGCACAAGGCCACATCCTGCTGCACAAACGCCCGCCCACTGGCATCTGGGCCTCGCTGTGGACGCTGCCACAGGCCGATACCGACAGTGCGATGCGAGAATGGTTCGCCGGCAACATCAGCGGCGACTATGACAGCGCCAGCGAGCTGCCACTGATCGTGCATACCTTCAGCCATTACCGGTTGCACCTGCAGCCGCTGCACCTGCGCAAGGCCGTACCGGCCGCCAGGGTTGGCGACAATGCCGACCTGCGCTGGTTTTCACCCGCCGAGCTGGCCGACATCGGCCTGCCCGCACCGATCCGCAAACTGCTAGAGCGCCACCCGGCGCACTGATCCAACAGGAATACGCCATGTCCCGCTCCGTCTTCTGCCAGTACGAACAACGCGAAACCGAAGGTCTGGATTTCGTTCCCTATCCCGGCGAACTGGGTCAACGCATCTTCGCCAATGTCGGCAAGCAGGCCTGGGCCGCGTGGCTGGCACACCAGACCATGCTGATCAACGAAAACCGGCTGTCGCCGCGCGATCCGAAACACCGCGCCTTCCTGGAAGAAGAGCTGGTCAAGTTCCTGTTCTCCGGCGGCGCCGAAAAACCGGCCGGCTACGTCGCCCCCGGATCCAACCCGTAAGCGGCCACGTCACCAGACCGCTGGTGGATGCATGAACGACAAAGCCCGCAATCACCTGGATTGCGGGCTTTTTGTCTGGTTCTTGGCGGTTTGCGCCGCTCCTGTGCCACGCCGGGCTCAATCCGCCTCGCTGCCCTGCTCCGCTGCGCGCTCGGCGATCTTGGCTTCGCGCAATTCCTTCTCCGAAGCACGCAGCGCCTTCACGTCGAGCGGGCGGATGCTGTCGATCCGGCAGGGAATATGCGGCCCGGGCCCGCTCCCGTGGACGATGACCCGGTCAAACCGCGCCGAGACACGGCCCATCATGTTGGTCACCGTGATCGCCGGCGCATAGGACAGGTCCAGACATGGCCCGCCCAGATCCAGCAGCCACGCCTGGTTGGGCCGGGTCCATACGGCCAGCGCACTGTCGCCCAGTTCCGTCCAGCCATTGAGACTGCCGAAATACTGGAAATCCTTCACCGGCTCTCCGGCATGGGCTTTGTACAGCTCCAGGCGCTCACCACTGGAGAGCTTTCCCGTCGTGGCACACCCCGCCAACGCAGCGGCGGCGATCAACGCGACAAGCAAATTTTTCATGGCACAACTCCTTGCAACGGGCGGACAAATCCGGATGTATCCGTGACTCGGCAATCATCCGCCGCTGAAGAGGCCGTTTCCATCAATCCCGATTCCACCGTTCAGCAGGCGTGCCGGATCAGACCTGGCTGTGCGCAAGTTCATGCAGCCGCCCCTGGCGCAGCTCCAGCACCCGGTCCAGCTTGCGTGCCAGACCACGATCGTGGGTCACCAGCACCAGACTGGTACGCTGCGCCCGGTTCAACTCCAGCATCAGCTCGAAGACGGTGGCGGCGGTCTTGTCATCCAGGTTGCCGGTGGGCTCATCGCCCAGAACGCAGGCCGGCTGGTTGACCAGCGCCCGCGCCACCGCCGCACGCTGGCGCTCACCACCGGACAGCTCGCCCGGCTTGTGTTCCAGCCGATGGCCGAGCCCGACCGACTCCAGCAACGCCTTGGCACTGCGCCCGGCGCTGGCGGCATCGCTGCCACCCAGCATCAGCGGCATCATCACGTTCTCCTGCGCGGTGAACTCCGGCAGCAGGTGATGGAACTGATAGACGAAACCGAGTGAGCGGTTGCGCAGGCGTCCACGTTCGGCATCGGACAAGGCCGACATTTTCTGCCCCGCCACATACACCTCACCGGCGCTGGGAATATCCAGCCCACCCAGCAGGTGCAGCAGCGTGCTCTTCCCGGCGCCGGAAGCACCGACGATCGCCACGGTTTCGCCTCCCCGGACATCCAGGTCCAGCCCGTCGAATACCGGCGTATGCATCTTGCCTTCGGCGTAGGTCTTGCCCAGTCCTTCGGCGCGGATCACCGATTCCATCCATGCGTTCTCATTCATAGCGCAGCGCCTCCGCCGGTTGCGTGCGCGCCGCACGCCAGGCCGGGTACAGCGTTGCAAGGAAGCTCATCAGCAGCGCCACCAGCGTGATCACCACCACATCGCCGGTCTGCATGTCGGTTGGCAGGCCGGTGATGTAGTACACGTCCTCCGGCAGCAGCTTGGTATCGAAAACGCGCTCGATCAGGCCGAGGATGCGCTCAAGGTTGAAGGTCAACGTGATGCCGCCGAGGACACCGGCGAGGGTGCCGAACACACCGATCAGGGTGCCTTGGACCATGAACACCTGCATCACCCCGCCGGGCGTCAGCCCGAGCGTGCGCAGGATGGCGATATCAGCCTGCTTGTCGGTGACCAGCATCACCTGCGAGGACACCAGGTTGAACGCGCCCATGGCGATGATCAGCGACAGCAGGATGCCCATCACCGTCTTTTCCATGCGCAGCGAGTGGTAGAGGTTGGCGTTCTGCTGGGTCCAGTCGCTGACCCGGTAAAAGCCGTCGAGATTGAGCGCCAGGTCGCGCGCCACCGCGTAGGACTGGTCCATGTCGTGCAGCTTCAGGCGCACGCCGGTCACGCCGTCCATGCGCAGCACGCGCTCCAGATCCTGCAGGTTGACGAAGGCCACGCCACGATCGATCTCGTTGTAGCCGGCCTCGAAGATGCCACTCACCTTGAAACGCTTGGTGCGCGGCAAGCCGCCCATCGGCGTGCCCTGGATCTCGGCCAGCGTCGCCACCACGCTGTCACCCACCTCCACGCCCAGCCACAGCGCCAGCTCCTGGCCGAGCAGGATGTTGAACTCGCCCGCCTGCAGGCTGGCCAGCTCGCCCTTTTTCATCTTCTCGCCGATCACCGATACCTTCGGCTCCTGTGCCGGGTCGATACCCTGCACGATGGCGCCCTGCACCCGCGGACCGGACAACATGCCCTGGATCTCGATATACGGCGCGGCACCGGCAACCCGCGGGTCCTTCATCGCCACCTCGATCGCATGCTGCCAGTTCGACATCGGTGCACCGTCTGCACTGACGGTGGCATGCGCCGACATCTGCAGCAGACGATCACGGATTTCCTTCTGGAAGCCGCTCATCACCGCCAATGTGGTGATCAGCACCGTCACCCCGAGCGCGATGCCGAGGATGGAAGCCATGGAGATGAAGGAGATGAAACCATTGCGGCGCTTGGCCCGCAGATAACGCAATCCGATTGCAACGGGAAGAGGTCTGAACATGCGGGCAAGCCTGTGAAGTGCGGCTATGGTGCCACCATCGCTTCCTTCCGGGAAACCGCATGGGCACGCATAGCCAGTCTTAGTTCACGTCGCTGCGTGGCGCTGAGGGTATCGGGCCAGAACAGCAGACTGTCGTATCGACCCGCCTGCCGCCACCGCAACATCAGCAATGGCCCCCGCTGCAGCAGCTCGACCCCGGCCAGTACCTGGCCATCCACCGACACCGTCGAGGATGCAGGCATGCCACCCACCAGCAGTTGTCGCGGCGGCTGTCGCAACCCCTTGCATGCGCTCCACAGCGAATGCGCCAGAACGGTAATCCCCGTCGGAATCGCCCAGCTCCATGCCAGTGCACAGCTCATCAACGCGATGGCGGCGGCGACGCCCAGCACCCCCATGGCCGTCGCCTGCCAGCGCGACGGCCGCCACTCACAGCGGAAGGGCGCGGATATGGGCGATGAGTTGCGCCTGCTGCGCATCCGGACAGGCCTCGTAGCCCATGGACCAACGCCACAATTTATCGTCTTCGGTATCCAGCAGCTGTAGGAAAACCTCGCGTTCCTGCGCCGGTGCCGACGCCCAGCAACGGTCAAGGTAACGGCCGAACAGCTGGTCCAGCTCCCGCATGCCGCGACGGCAGCGCCAGCGCAGCTTCTTCAGCAAGATTTCTTCTTCCGGGCTCATATCCACCTGTCCTGTTGCCGCGGCATCGCCACAGCGGAAACAAAGACGGCACCAGACCCAAGGGCCGGTGCCGCCAGAGTCGCAAGGCGCGGACGCCCTGCGGGAAACCACCGGATCAGGCGCGGCGCGCCATCATCAGCTTCTTGATCTCGGCAATCGCCAGTGCCGGGTTCAAGCCCTTCGGGCAGGTCCGTGCGCAGTTCATGATCGTGTGGCAGCGGTACAGCTTGAACGGATCTTCCAGATCGTCCAGCCGCGCACCGGTGTCCTCGTCACGCGAATCGATGATCCAGCGGTAGGCCTGCAGCAGGATCGCCGGGCCCAGGTAGCGCTCGCCGTTCCACCAGTAGCTCGGGCAGCTGGTCGAGCAGCAGGCGCACAGGATGCACTCGTACAGGCCGTCGAGCTTCTTGCGGTCGTCCGGCGACTGCAGGCGCTCGCGGTCCGGCGGCGGCGGAGTCTGGGTGCGGATCCACGGCTTGATCGAGGCGTACTGCGCGTAGAAGTGGGTCAGGTCCGGAACCAGGTCCTTGACCACGTCCATGTGCGGCAGCGGGTAGATCGGCACCTCGGCCTTGCCGCAATCGGAAATGGCGCGGGTGCAGGCCAGCGTGTTGGTGCCGTCGATGTTCATCGCGCACGAACCGCAGATGCCTTCACGGCAGGAACGACGGAAGGTCAGGGTCGGATCGATCTCGTTCTTGATCTTGATCAGCGCATCCAGAACCATCGGGCCGCACGTATCGAGATCGATCTCGTAGGTGTCGGTACGCGGGTTGTGGTCGTCGTCCGGGCTCCAGCGGTAGACCTTGAAGGTACGCAGGTTCTTGCCGCCAGTTTTGACCGGGAAGTGCTTGCCCTGGGTGATCCGGGAGTTTTTCGGAAGTGCAAATTCAGCCATGTTCGTAGGTTCCCCGGATCAGTAGACGCGTGGCTTCGGCGGCACGACGGAGACGTCGTCGGTGAGCGTGTACATGTGCACCGGACGGAAGTCGAAGCTGCACTTGCCCTTCTCGTCGACGGTGACCAGCGTGTGCTTCATCCAGTTGACGTCGTCGCGCTCCGGATAATCCTCGTGCGCGTGGGCGCCACGGCTTTCCTTGCGCTGCTCGGCCGAGTTGATGGTGGCCACGGCGTTGAGCAGCAGGTTGTTGAGCTCGTAGGTTTCGATCAGGTCCGAATTCCACACCAGCGAACGGTCGGTGACCTTGACGTCCTGGAACGAATCGAACACCTCGGCCATCTTCTTGCAGCCCTCGGCCAGCGTCTGGCTGGTGCGGAACACCGCGGCATCGGCCTGCATCGTGCGCTGCATGCGATCGCGGATGACCGCGGTTGGGGTGTCGCCGTTGGCGTGGCGCAGCTTGTCCAGCAGGCCCAGCGCCTTGTCGCAGGCATCGGACGGCAGGGTCTTGTGCGGAGCACCCGGCTTGATCGTCTCGGCGCAGCGGTTGGCCACGGCGCGGCCGAACACCACCAGGTCCAGCAGCGAGTTGGAACCCAGGCGGTTGCCGCCATGCACCGACACGCAACCGGCCTCGCCGATGGCGTACAGGCCCGGCACCACCGCATCGGGGTTGTCGCCGACCTTGCGCACGACTTCGCCGTGGTAGTTGGTCGGGATACCGCCCATGTTGTAGTGGACCGTCGGGATCACCGGGATCGGCTGCTTGTGCACGTCGACACCGGCGAAGATGCGGGCGCTCTCGGCGATACCCGGCAGCTTCTCGTCGATGACGCCCGGGCCGAGGTGGGTCAGGTCGAGCAGGATGTGGTCCTTGTGCTCGCCAACGCCCCGGCCTTCGCGGATTTCGATGGTCATCGAGCGCGACACCACGTCACGCGAGGCCAGATCCTTGTAGTGCGGTGCGTAGCGCTCCATGAAACGCTCGCCACTGGCGTTGCGCAGGATGCCGCCCTCGCCTCGCACACCTTCGGTGATCAGGCAGCCGGCGCCGTAGATGCCGGTCGGGTGGAACTGCACGAACTCCATGTCCTGCAGCGGCAGGCCGGCACGGGCCACGAGGCCGCCACCGTCACCTGTACAGGTATGCGCCGAGGTGGCGCTGAAGTAGGCACGACCGTAACCGCCGGTGGCCAGCACCACGCCGTGGGCGCGGAACAGGTGCAGGGTGCCTTCGGCCATATCCAGCGCAAGCACGCCGCGGCAGACGCCCTCTTCGTCCATGATCAGGTCAAGAGCGAAGTACTCGATCATGAACTGCGCGTTGTGCGCCAGCGACTGCTGGTACAGGGTGTGCAGCATGGCGTGGCCGGTACGGTCGGCGGCTGCGCAGGTACGCTGCGCGGACGGGCCTTCGCCGTACTTGGTGGTCATGCCGCCGAACGGGCGCTGGTAGATCTTGCCGTCTTCGGTACGCGAGAACGGAACGCCGTAGTGTTCCAGCTCGATCACCGCCGGGATGGCCTCGCGGCACATGTACTCGATGGCATCCTGGTCGCCCAGCCAGTCGCCGCCCTTGATGGTGTCGTAGAAGTGGTAGCGCCAGTCGTCCTCGCCCATGTTGGCCAGTGCCGCGGCGATGCCGCCCTGCGCTGCCACGGTGTGCGAGCGGGTCGGGAAAACCTTGGTGATGCAGACGGTCTGCAGGCCCTTCTGGGCCAAGCCGAAGGTCGCGCGCAGGCCGGCGCCGCCGGCGCCGACCACGACCATGTCGACCTTGTGTTCAGTAATGTTGTAAGCGGACATGTATCAGTTCCCAAGCGCGACGCGGGCAACCGCGAAGATGCTGACGATCGCGCCGAGCACGGCGACGAACTTGACCGTGGTCTGCAGCGCCAGGGCCAGCAATGAATTGTGGATGTAGTCCTCCAGCACGACCTGCAGACCAAGCTGCGCATGCCAGAACATGGCCACCAGGAAGCCGACCAGCGCGATCGCGTTCCACGGCTTGGCAACGGTCTCCACTGCGGTCACATAGTCGGCACCGATCAGGCTCAGCACCAGGCACAGGAACCACAGGGTCAGCACGACCAGCGCGGTGGCGGTCAGGCGCTGGTGGATGAAGGGCATCGTGCCGGACTTGGCGCTGCCCAGGCCGCGCGCATTCTTCAACGGGGTACGAAACTGGCTCATGCGGCAGCTCCCATGCAGACGTAGATCCAGATCAGCGCGGTGATCAGCAGGCTGCCGACCACCGACATCCAGCTGCTGCGGATGAAGGCCGGCTTGCTGTAGCCGATGGCGAAGTCCTGCACGATGTGGCGGATGCCGTTGCACAGGTGGTAGGCAAAGCACCAGGTCCAGCCGAACAGGATCACCTTGCCGTACCAGGCACTGGCATGGGTGGTGAAGCAGTTCCAGGACTCAGGGCCCATCATCAGGGCGAGCAGGCCGCCTGCGATGATCAGGGCGCCGACAGCCAGAATGATGCCGCTGGCTCGATGCAGGATCGAGGTGGCCATCTGGATCTGCCAGCGATACACCTGCAGGTGTGGAGAAAGGGGGCGGGGTCTGTTCGCCATTCGCTGACTCGTTATCTCGGCTGGGCGGCAGGATGCCGCGTTGGCTGTACGCTGCTCAGAAATCGATGCAGCGCCCGTTTTTCTCCCAATCGCCATATCGCACCGGATCGAGTCCGCCGCGACCACCGTATTCCTTCTGCGCCGCCTCCTCGGGAAGCGGCTGCTTCTCGGGGGCCTGCGGGGCTTCAGCTTCGGTCTCGGGAGTGGGGGTTGTTTGGACTATCATCATTGGTCTCGCAACGCACAAATTTTAGTCTCCGTTCACGTGTCTGACAACCTCGCCCCCCGTTTCAGCGGTTTCCGCACCTTCTCCCAGCCGCAGATCCTGCGCCTTTCCGGTGCCGATGCGGTGGCCTTCGCGCAGGCGCAGTTCGCCAGCGA
The DNA here is from genome assembly GCF_052180205.1 of Stenotrophomonas sp. JC08. NCBI lineage: Bacteria > Pseudomonadati > Pseudomonadota > Gammaproteobacteria > Lysobacterales > Lysobacteraceae > Stenotrophomonas > Stenotrophomonas sp. JC08. The sequence goes on from NZ_CP197473.1 coordinate 1,894,341, forward strand.
TGTCGCCGCCCTGGCCGACGGCCACTGGCACTGGAGCACCTGGCTGAACGCCAAAGGCCGCGTGCTGGCTACGTTTCAACTGTTACGGCTGGATCCGCAGCAGCTGCTGCTGGTCTGCCACGATGGCGATGTGGAAACGATGGCCGGGCAACTGCGTGGCTTCATCTTCCGGCGCAAAGTGACGTTGACGGTGGATGCGACGCTGGCCGTGTCCGGCGCGTTCAGCGCTCCGGAAAAGACCGGCAATGCGCAGATCGCGGTGAGCGACGATGGCCTTATCGAGCTCGATGCCGGCACCACCGCCCTGCCCCGCTGCCTGCGGATCGGCCCTGCAACCGTCGTGGCGACGGCGGCGGAAGAGCTGGCCTGGCGCCAGTCCGACCTGCGCCTGGGCCTGCCGCGTCTGATCGACAGCCAGCGCGAGCAGTGGACCCCGCAGCAGCTGGGGCTGGACCGGCTCAACGCCTACAGCGTCAAAAAAGGCTGCTATCCGGGGCAGGAGATCGTTGCCCGCACCCACTTCCTCGGCAAGGCCAAGCGCGCGGCCACCCTGCTGCGCGCGCAAAGCCCGCTGACCGCCGGCCAGAGCGTCAGCCACAACGGCAGCGATATCGGCACCCTGGCCAGCACCGCGGGAGAACTGGCGCTGGCGGTGCTGCCACTGGAACTGTCCGAAGGCGACCTGGGCATCAGTGGCGAGGTGGTCACCATCGAGCCACTGCTGGACGGACTGGCTCGCTGATAGCGCCTGCGCCCGGTTCTTCGATGGCACAAGCATCCCGGCCGGCATCTTCCGACAGCTGAATCCGCCGCCTCCAGCGGTGTCAGCAGACATTCCGAAGCAGCCGCTGCCGCCACCGGAGCCGCCCGATGCTTGGCGCGCGCCGCACAATTTCCGAACGCACATCGCCGCGCCGCGTCATGGCGGGCTGCCTCGGCGCGGCTATGATCCGCAGCATTCTGGACTGTGATGGATCTTCGATGAGCAATTCCCTGCTTGTGCAACACCACCGGGGCGTGGCGACACTTACGCTCGATCGCCCGGAACTGCACAACGCCTTCGACGCGGGACTGATCGGGACATTGACCCGCGCGCTGCAGCAGGCCGGTGCCGACCCGTCGGTTCGCGCCGTACTCCTGGCCGGCAGCGGCGCGTCGTTCTCCGCCGGTGCCGACCTGCAGTGGATGCGCGCGATGGCCAGCGCCAGCCAGGAAGAAAACCGGATCGATTCACTGGCACTGGCGCGGTTGATGCGCACGCTGGACGAACTGCCCAAGCCCACCATCGCCCGCGTGCATGGCGCCGCCTTCGGCGGGGGCGTCGGCCTGGTGGCCTGCTGCGATATCGCCATTGCCGCCGAAGGCGCGCGCTTCGGCCTGACCGAAAGCCGCCTGGGTCTGTTGCCGGCGGTGATCTCACCCTATGTGATCGCCGCCATCGGCCCGCGCCAGGCACGGCGCTGGTTCGCCACCGGCGAGCATTTCGATGCCGCCACCGCCCACGAGATCGGTCTGGTGCATCAGCTTGTCCCCGCCGCAGCGCTTGACGATGCGGTGCATGCGCAGCTGGAACTGCTGCGCAAAGCCGGGCCGGTCGCCAGCGCATCGGCCAAGGTACTGGTACGCGAAGTCTGCGCCACCGGTGGCGACCGCGATGCGCTTGATCGCGCCAATGCCGCGCTGATCGCCGCGCTGCGCGCCTCCGACGAGGGCCGCGAAGGCCTGTCGGCATTTCTCGAAAAGCGCGCCCCGCACTGGGCGCGAAAGGACTGAACCATGCTTTCCCGCATTCCCCTGCCCGCCCGCTGCACGGTGTACGCATGAGCGACTTCGTCCGCATCGTCGAGGTCGGCCCGCGCGATGGCCTGCAGAACGAGAAGCAGCTCATTCCCACTGCCGACAAGATCGAGCTGATCGACCGGCTCTCGGCCACCGGCCTGCGCAGCATCGAGGCCACCAGCTTCGTCAGCCCCAAATGGGTGCCGCAGCTGGCCGACGCAGCCGAGGTTTTCACCGGCATCCGGCGCCTGCCGGGAATCATCTACCCGGTGCTGGTTCCCAATGAACAGGGCTACGCGCGCGCCCGCGCGGTCGGAGTGGAGGAAGTGGCCGTGTTCACCGCCGCCTCCGAGCAGTTCAACCGCACCAATACCAATGCCGGCATCGATGAATCCCTGCTGCGCTTCGAACCGGTACTGGCCCAGGCCAGGGCCGATGGCGTGAAGGTGCGCGGTTATGTCTCCACCGTGCTGGGCTGCCCGTATCAGGGCGATGTGCCACTGGCCGATGTGGTGCATGTGGCCCGCCGCCTGCATGCGATGGGCTGCTACGAGATCTCGCTGGGTGACACCATCGGCGTCGGCACGCCGCACAAGGCGCGCGCGATGCTGCAGGCAGTGGCGGCGGAAATCCCGATGCAGGCGCTGGCCGTGCACTTCCACGACACCTACGGCCAGGCGCTGGCCAATATCGCCGCCTGCCTGGAAGAAGGAGTCCGCGTGGTCGACTCGGCGGTCGCCGGCACCGGTGGCTGTCCCTATGCGCGTGGCGCCAGCGGGAATGTCGCCAGCGAGGATGTGGTGTATATGTTGCACGGAATGGGGATGGTCACCGGCATCGACCTGCCGGCCCTGGCCGCCACAGGACATTGGCTCAGCGAACGGCTGGGCCGGGATACAGGCAGCAGGACAGGGAAAGCATTGGCGACCTCATGAACAGATCCGGCGAGCGCATCCGCTTTGGTGACGGCGATCATCCCGACACCCACCTCGACGCGCTCGCCGCTCTTGAAAACGCCCTGCACCAGCCGCTGCCGGCCGGGCTGCAACCGGTGCTGGAGGCGGCGCACACGGCCCTGCAGGATGCGATGCAGCAACGAGAGGCCGCGCAGCAGCGCTACCGCATGCTGTTCAACGCGGTCCCCGACCCGGTCAGCATCCTCAGCGCCACCGGCACCGTGCTGGACGTCAATGCCGCCGGCATCCTCGCCTATGGCCGCCGCCGCGAGGAGATCATCGGCCAGCCCATCGAACTGCTCAATCCGGACCTGCCCGAAGGCCACCTGCAGCCGGTGTGGGAAACCCTCAATCACGGCCAGTCCTATGTGATCGAGGTCACCAACATGCGCGGTGACGGCAGCCGCTTCCCGGTCGAGGTGCATTCGGCCGTGTTCCAGAACGACGGCCAGCCCTGCATCGTCGCCGTTGCGCGTGACCTCAGCCGCCGCTGGCAGGCCGAATCGCGCTACCGGCTGCTGATGGACTCCATCGACAAGGGGGTGATGCTGTTCGACCCGCACTACCGGGTGATTTCCACCAATCCGGCCGCGCACCGCATCTTCGGCCTGGATGGCCACACCCCTGCGCGCATTCCCTTTGACAGCGACGACTGGATCATTGTCGACGAGCACGGCCAGCCGCTGCGCCCGGCGCACTGGCCGGTCACCCGCGCGTTTGCCGAGGGCCGCATCATTCCCAGCACCATCGTCGGCCTGTACCACCGCTCGCGCGGACGCATGATCTGGATCTCGATCACCACCGTCCCGGTGTTCTCCTGCGGCCGCGGCGCACCCGACCATGTGTTTTCCCTGTTCAGCGATATCACCGAACTCAAGCGCGACCACGTGCTGTTCGACCGCGCCCAGGCGCTGGCGCACATCGGTGGCTGGGAGTGGGACCGCAGCCAGCAGCGCCTGTACCTGACCGGCGAGGCGCAGCGCATCCTCGACCGCACGCCACCACCGGCAACGCTGGAGCAGCTGCTGCAATGCATGGGCAGCGACGACCGGCAGCGCCTGCAGCAGGCCATCGATACGGAAATCGGATACGGCGGCGGGTTCGAGCTGGACCTGCAGGTGCACCGCGGGGACGGCCACAACGTCTGGGTGCGGATGATCGGCGAAACCGAACCCGGCGACCTCGCCTCCAGCCGTATCGCCGGCACCCTGCAGGACATCACCGAAAGCCGCTACGCAGAGGAAACCCTCAAGACCCGGGCGCGCACTGATCCGCTGACCGGCATCATGAATCGCGACGCCGCGCTGTCCGACCTGGAGGCCCGACTGGGCAATCCGTCGCATGCGCGGGCCGCGGTCCTGTATATCGACCTGGACCGTTTCAAGAGCATCAACGATGCGCTCGGCCACAATGCCGGCGACGAACTGCTGGTCGAGGCCACCCGCCGCATCGCTGCGGCCATCGGCACCGGCGGCCTGCTGGCCCGCTTTGGTGGTGACGAGTTCGTGGTGATCTGCGATGCCCGCGAGGTGCCCGATTATCCCGAGACCCTGGCGCAGGCCATCGTCGATGCCTTCGTGCCACCGTTCCGCCTTGGCAAGGATGACTTCGCCATCTCCGCCAGCATCGGCATCGCGCGCGCGCCCACCGACGGCGAGCGACCCCAGCAACTGATCCAGAACGCCGATGTGGCGATGTACGAGTGCAAGCGCCGCAGTCGCAACGGCTGGCAGGCATTCACTGCTGAAATGGCAAGTGCCCAACGCGACCGCCTGCAGATCGAACACCGCCTGCGGCGTGCACTGGAGCGCGAGGAATTCCGCCTCGTGTACCAGCCCCAGGTGGACCTGCGCAGCGGCCGGGTGGTCGGTGGCGAGGCGCTGATCCGCTGGCACAACCGGCAGCTGGGCGAGCTGCGCCCGGACATCTTCATCAACCATGCCGAAAGCACCGGCGATATCGTGCGCATCGGCGACTGGGTGCTGCACAAGGCCTGCCGGCAGGTACGCCACTGGATGGACCAGGGGCTGGGACTGGTGCGTGTGGCCATCAACGTCTCCTACCGCCAGTTCGGCGACGACAACCTGGCCAGGCAGGTGCGCGAGGTGCTGGAGGAATTCCGCCTCCCCGGCGCGGCACTGGAACTGGAATTCACCGAGCGCGTACTGATCGAGGATGCCCCCGCCACCCTGCGCACCTTTGCCGAACTGCGCGAGATGGGCGTGATGCTCAGCATCGACGACTTCGGCGAGGGCTACAGCGCGCTGAATTACCTGCGTCACCTGCCCATCCAGGGACTCAAGCTCAGCCAGTTGCTGATCGAAGGCGTGCCCGGCAACCGCCCGGATGTGGCGGTGTGCGAGGCGGTGTGCGGGATTGCGCGCAGCCTGGGGCTGGGGCTGGTGGCCGAGGGCATCGAATCGGAAACCCAGCGCCAGTTTCTGCTGGAACTGGGCGTGCCCATCGGCCAGGGCTTCCTGTTCGCACCGGGACTCACACCCGACGAGTTCGCCCGCTGCCTGGCCTAGGTCCGGTCACCGGCTTGGCGCCGCGATGCCTTCGGCTAGAATCGGGCCCTCTTTTCCGCGGGATTGTTCCAATGCAGCTGTCCTCCGTTCGTGCCGTCATCACCGGCGGCGTTTCCGGCCTCGGCCTCGGTGTTGCCCAGTTCCTCGTCGCCAATGGCGGCAAGGTCGCGCTGTTCGATCTCAATGACGAAAAGGGCGCGGCTGCGGTCGCCGAGCTGGGCGCCGGAAACGCCCGCTACTTCACCACCAACGTCACCGATGAGGCCGGCGTGGCCGCCAATCTGGCCGCCGCCAGCGAATTCCTGGGCGGACTGAACGTGGTGATGAACTGCGCCGGCATCCTCGGCGCCGGCCGCGTGCTGGGCCGCGAGGCGGCGATGCCGCTGGCCAACTTCCAGACCACGGTGATGGTCAACCTGGTCGGCAGCTTCAACGTCGCCAAGACCGCCGCCGAGCTGATGCAACACAACGAGGCCAACGCCGACGGCGAGCGTGGCGTCATCATCAATACCGCTTCGGTGGCCGCCTATGAGGGCCAGATTGGCCAGGCCGCCTACTCCGCCTCCAAGGGCGGCGTGGTCGGCATGACCCTGCCGATGGCGCGCGAACTGTCGCGTTTCGGCATCCGCGTGATGACCATCGCCCCGGGTGTGTTCTGGACGCCGATGGTCGATGGCATGCCGGCCAACGTGCAGGAATCGCTGGCCGCTTCCATCCCGTTCCCGTCGCGACTGGGCCAGCCGGCCGATTTCGCCGCTCTGGTCGGCCACATCATTGGCAATCCCTACCTCAACGGTGAGACTATCCGCCTTGACGGTGCCGTGCGTCTGGCACCGAAGTGACTCACCTGCGGGCGCCCACACGGCGCCCGCATCCGTTTACCTCCAATAGACTTTCCAAGCATGAAAGCCAGCGATATCAAGAAAGGCAACGTCGTCGAATACAACAACGGCGTCTACCAGGTCCGCGACATCGAGCGCAGCTCGCCGCAGGGCCGCGGCGGCAACGTCCGCTTCCGTTTCATCATGTACAGCGTGCCGGGCGGCAACAAGCTCGACGCCAGCTTCGACGCCGATGACAACTTGCCCGAAGTGGAACTGCTGCGCCGCCAGGCCAGCTTCTCCTACATGGATGGCGATGCCTTCGTGTTCATGGATGACGAGGACTACACCCCGTACACGCTGGACGCGGACGTGATCGGCGATGACGCCGGCTACATCACCGAAGGCCTGGGCGGCATCTATGTGCAGGTCATCGACGAGCAGCCGGTGGCGATCCAGCTGCCGCAGCACGTCACCTTGGAAGTGGTCGAGACCCCGCCGGAGCTGAAGGGCGGCACCGCCACCAAGCGCCCGAAGCCGGCCAAGCTCAATACCGGCATCGAGATCATGGTGCCGGAGTACATCAGCAACGGCGAACGCATCCTGGTGAACACCACCACCGGCGAGTTCGGCGGCCGCGCCGACTGAGCCCTGCCCCAGCCGATGTCCGCGTCCGCCATTTCGACATCGGCGGACGCGGCAGCGCTTTGCACTTGAGGTGATGCCGGTGCGGCCTCGACGGCCGGCCACCGGTCTAGCCCAGCGGCCGGACCTGGATCACCGCCGGATCATCGGCATGTTCCAGCAGCAGCCGGCGCACCCGCCCCTGCCAGACTTGGGCGAATGCGGCACGCGCCTGTGCGCTCGCATCTTCGGCCATTGCAGCCTGCAACAGCGGCCGCAACGGTGCATCGGCCGGCACCCCGGACAGGTCCATGCCCACTTCCACCGCCGCGCCGGTATCGACGCGGATGAAGCGGGCAATACCGCCCCCATCGACACCGTGCCGCAGCAGGCCATAGCGTGAAAAACGGCCACCAATTCCTTGGAAACCATTGCCGGCTGCCGCGCCGGTGACCAGGGTGAAAATCTGGGCGATGACGCCGGTGGTGCCGGTATCCTCGGCCTCCACCATGTCCACCCGCACCCCGCCACGCTCGGGCAGCTGCCCGCCATACAACGCGCGCAACGCCGCCCGCACCATCAGCCAGGCGCCGGCAACCGTGGGGCAGGAATGCCCGGCCAGCTTCACCGCGTCGGCATAGCCGTACTCGATCCGGCCGTCCTCACTGGCACCGAGGAAATCCGCCAGCCCGTCACGTACGGTGATACCCGGCGCCTCGTTGAAAAAACCGGGAAAGGCCATGGCTCACCCCTCCGGAAGACCCTGGATGCCGAAATCGATGACCACCGCCTCCGGCCCGCGCTGCAGGTAGGTGATGCTCAGGTGCTCGCCAAAGCGCTCGCTCAACTGGCCCAGCAGCGGAATCGGGTCGTGGTCGTTGACGAAGCGCATGGTTTCGCCATTGCGCAGCGCACCCAGTGCTCCAAAGATCGCCGAATGGCGGAAGCGGCGGGCCACGCCGCGGGCATCGAAGACATGGACGTTGGGCTGCGGATCAAGGGAAGCGGACATCGGGATCACTCCATCGTGGGAACCCGGTCCATGCTAGGCCTCGTCTTTACAGCCATCCTGACCAAAATCAGGAGGAGTGCCGAAAGCCGCCATCGTGGCCCGGTTCACTCCGGCGTGGCCGCCTGCTGACGCATGCGCTCGGCCAGCCATTGCACCCGCTTCCGGGTCTGGTCCAGTTCCCGCCGCTGCACCGCTGGCATCTCCTGCTCGACCGCCACCTGCAACGCCTGCCAATGCACCTCGCGCACCTCGGCATGGCGGGACATCGCCTGCCCCAGCGCCTCCAGCTCGGACGACTGGACGAGGCCATAGCCTTTGCCCTTCAACAGCGCTGCCGGCGCATCGAACAATCCGGTGAAGCGCTGCCACTCCTGCAGCCGCGCCTGGAGCCCAGGTGTCTGCTGCCCCAGCTGGCGCTTCAGCTGCGCCAATGCGCGCAACTCCGCCCGGCGCAGCGCGGCGGTTTCCAGCACCCACCACGCCGCCGTGGCCGGCAAGGTCGATGCTGCGGAGATTTCCCCGCGCTGCCGCGCCGGACTGTCCAGCCAGCGTTCCAGCGACAGCGATGGTGCCTGGCCGGACTGCTGCAAGCCCAGCAGCAGCTGCTGGTATTCCGCGCGGGCGGAAGCGAAGTACAGGCCGTCCTCCAGCCGTTGCGAAGGCGGCTCGCGCATCGCCAGTCCCGCCTCCTGCAACCGCCGCAGCACACCGCGCGGCGTGATCGCCTGCAACCGTCGCGCCTGTGGCGTCAAGGCCAGATCGAGCAGGCGTCCACTTTCCACCGCACAGTTGTTGCCGATGAACCGATACTGCCCGTCGTAGCTCCAGTGCGCGCGTGCGGCGGCCGACAACAGCACCGCGCGCTGCTGCGGGGACAACGCCAGCGGCCACGCCTGCAGGTCACGCAGCTCGATGCGGGTGTATTCGTCGATCACCTGGTCCAGCGGCAGCACGAACAGCCGCGCCGGATAGCCGCCGGTCAGCCCGCGCCAGTTCGATATCTGCACGTCATTGACGAACGCGCGGAAGGACAGCACCCGGTGATAGGCCAGGTCCTGCCGGCACTGCGGTCCGGGCGCACGACCGGGCGCACAGATCGCCAGCCGCAACATCGCATGGCCGAAGCGGCTCATCGCCGCATCGCCACTGCCGGCCAGCAGGTAGTCCACCGCATAGATGCGCGCCGGATCGAGTGTTTCCAGCTCCAGCTGTGCCGGCGTGGCACCGGCCACCAGCAGTGGCTGTGCCGCAGAACAGGACACTTCCGGCAGCACCGCCGGCCCCAGCTGCTCGCGATACCAGGCGGCCAGTTGCGGCCGCCGGCAACGGTAGTGGGGGTCGAGCAGATACCACTCCAGATTGACCGCAAACGCCTCTGCCGGACTGTGGTGTTCGTAGGCATCCGGGCTGCGCAGCGTGTAATCGTTGCCCTGTCGCCGGTCCCAGCCGGCGAGCCGGCGGAACTCCGCCTGCCGCGACCAGCCACCGCCCTGGCCACGGTCGAAGGCGTGGGCGATCTCATGCAAGACGGTGGCCTGCGCCAGGTCGAACCCGTCCCCGCCGGGTGGCATCTGCAGCAGCTGCAGCGACAGGCGCAGCTCACCACGCCGATGGCGGCCAGCGACATCGGCCGGCAGCCCGGGGTCGAAACGCAACGACAGGCGCCGTGGATCGGCACGCCAGCGATCCGGCAGCCGCGCCTGTGCATGCTCCAGCAACTCTTGGGCGCGCTGCCCGGCCGCGGCATCCAGTCCGGTCCGGTCCAGCCCCAGCTCCACTGTCTGGCCGTGGCCGCTGCATAGCAGCAGCGCGGCGACCAGGCATGCCGTCAGACGCATCAGCGGGCGAGGATCGCCCGTGCCAGCTCCATGTCGCTGTGCATGCGCGCCGCCTCATCGTGCTCGCGCAGGTGCGACAGCGCCGCCTGCAGGCGTGCACCACGCAACTGGCCATTGCTGGCGACAAAGCCGGCAGCTTCCTCGCGTGCCGCCTGGATGACCTTGTCATCGCCCGACGAGCTGCTGGAGCCCTTGGACGAGGCACCGCTGGCCGAGCCGGCCGAAGTGCCGGCGAAGCTGGAAGCCAGCAGCGGGGTGGAGATCGCAAACAGGGCGCAGAACAGGATCGGGCGGATCATCATCGACTCAGGATGGGGAGGAAGGGGCGAAAGCGTAGCCGCAGACGACTTACAGGTCGAACACTTTGCCCGGATTCATCAGGCCGTTGGGATCGAACGCACGCTTCACCCCGCGCATCAGCGCGATTTCGGCCTCGTCACGGGTGCTGGACAGGTAGGCCTTCTTGACCAGACCGATCCCGTGTTCAGCCGAGATGCTGCCGTGGAAACGCTGCAGCACCTGTGCCAGCAGTTTGGTCACCTGCTCGCACTGCGCCAGGAAATCGGCATCGGAAGTCTCATCAGGCTTGAGCACGTTGATATGCAGGTTGCCGTCACCGATATGGCCGAACCAGACCACTTCAAAGTGCGGGTAGGCGCCGTTGATCAGCGCCTGGGTCTCGGCCAGGAACGCCGGCATCGCCGAGATCCGCACCGACACGTCATTCTTGTACGGCTTGTAGCGGGCCACCGATTCGGTGATGCCCTCGCGCAGGCGCCACAACTGCTGCGCCTGCGCCTCGCTGGCACTGATCACGCCGTCCAGCACCCAGCCCTGCTCCATGCAGTGCTCGAACGCCGCCAGCGCGGCGGCCTCACCCGCCTCGTCGGCCGAGGCGTATTCGGTGACCACGTAATACGGGTGGATCTCGTCGAACGGGTACTGCGCGCCATGCGCGGTGACGTGCTTGACCGCCAGATCGGTGAAGAACTCGAATGCCTCCAGCTGCAGCCGCTCGCGGAATGCGGAAAACACCTGCATCAGCACCTCGAACGAGGGCAGCGCCAGCAGCATCACGTTGGTCGCCGGTGGCGGGTCGGTCAGCTTCACCGTCGCCTCGACCACGATCCCCAGCGTGCCTTCCGAACCGATCATCAGCTGGCGGAAATCGAAGCCACTGGAATTCTTGATCAGCCCCTTGTTCAGCTCCAGCAGCTCGCCGTTGCCGGCCACCACCTTCAGCCCGGCGATCCACTCGCGGGTGTTGCCGTAGCGGATCACGCGGATGCCGCCGGCATTGGTGGCGATATTGCCGCCGATCGAACAGGAACCGCGCGCAGCGAAATCCACCGGGTAGATCAATCCATGCTCACGCGCTTCGTTGTGCAGCGCTTCCAGCGGCATCCCCGCCTGCACGGTCAGCGTGCGGTCCACCGCGTCGAAGGCCAGCGGCTTGTTCATCCGCTCCAGGCTCAGCACCAGCTCGCCGTTGGCCGCCACCGCGCCGCCCGACAGGCCGGTACGGCCGCCCGAGGGCACTACCGCCACCTTGTGTTCATTGGCCCAGCGCACCACCGCCTGCACTTCGGCCACCGTGCCCGGCAGCGCGATGGCCAGCGGCGCCGGGGTCCAGCGCCGGGTCCAGTCGCGTCCGTAGTGTTCCAGGTCGGCGGCATCGGTTTTCAGGCGCAGGTCCGGACAGGTCTGCAGCAGCAGGGACAGGCGTGGATCGGTCATGGCGACAACGGCGTTGGCAAGGTGAAAGCACTCAAGCCTGACAGCCACCGCGCGTGGCGTCCAGCCTTCCCCGCCCGACGCCACATGAAGAAATCACATTCACCTGAAACCTTTCGGAATCAAGGGATTCCAGCATGGCGCAGCGCACAAATCGGGATTATTTCTGGCATAGTCGACACCTCCTTTCCCCACTCTCACGCCGCCATCATGTCGCCGAAGAAGACCTCGTTCCCGAAGCAGGACATCCGCGTTTTGTTGCTCGAGGGGGTCAGCCAGACCGCCGTGGATACCTTCAAGGCGGCGGGCTATTCGCAGATCGAATACCACGCCAAGGCACTGCCGGAAGACGAGCTGAAAGCCCGCATCGCCGAGGCCCACATCATCGGCCTGCGCTCGCGCACCCAGCTCAACGCCGAAACCCTGGCCCATGCCAAGCGCCTGATGGCGATCGGCTGCTTCTGCATCGGCACCAACCAGGTCGATCTGGAAGCGGCGGAACTGGCCGGCATCCCGGTGTTCAACGCGCCCTACTCCAACACCCGCTCGGTGGCTGAACTGGTCATCGCCGAGGCGATCATGCTCACCCGTGGTGTGCCGCAGAAGAACGCCGAATGCCATCGTGGCGGCTGGTCCAAGTCGGCCGAAGGCAGCCACGAGGTGCGCGGCAAGACACTGGGCATCATCGGCTACGGCCATATCGGCACCCAGGTCGGCGTGCTGGCCGAGGCGCTGGGCATGCACGTGATCTTCCATGACATCGAGACCAAGCTGTCGCTGGGCAATGCGCATCCGGCGGCCGGGCTGGACGACCTGCTCCAGCGTTCGGACATCGTCACCCTGCACGTGCCGGAAAACGCCTCCACGCTGTGGATGATCGGCGCTGCGCAACTGGCGAAGATGAAGCCCGGTGCGCACCTGATCAACGCCGCGCGCGGCACCGTGGTGGATATCGATGCGCTGGATGCGGCACTGCGCTCCGGCCATATCGGTGGCGCCGCGGTGGACGTATTCCCGGTCGAGCCCAAGGGCAACGGCGACCGTTTCGAATCGCCGCTGATCGCCCACGACAACGTGATCCTCACCCCGCACGTAGGCGGCTCCACGCTGGAAGCACAGGAGAACATCGGCGTTGAAGTGGCGGCCAAGCTGGTGCGCTACAGCGACAACGGCTCGACCCTGTCGGCGGTGAACTTCCCGGAAGTGACCCTGCCCGAGCACGACCGCAGCCTGCGCCTGCTGCATATCCACCGCAACGTGCCGGGCGTGCTGTCCAAGATCAACGACATCTTCTCGCGCCACAACCTCAACATCGACGGCCAGTTCCTGCGCACCGATCCCAAGGTCGGCTACGTGGTGATCGACATCAGCGCCACCGAGGCGCAGGCCGCGGCCATCCGCGAGGATCTGGCCGCGATCCCGGACACGCTGCGCACCCGCATCCTGTACTGATCCACCCGCTTACGGGGACAGCCACCGGTGCCGGACGCATCCCGGCCGCCGGTCGCCGCGGAGGTTGTTTCCGTTGCGGCGGCAGCCCGCCGCTCAGGCCGTTGCCGCCAGCCAGCGCCGCGCCATCCGCCGCATCGATGCATCGCCATCGTCGACCAGCCCGGCAATGGCCCGCCATTCCAGTGCCAGCGACTCCTCGCTCACCACGAAGCGTTCCTCGTGCCCGGCCGCCACCACGTAACGGACGTCGTAGTGCCAGTGGCCCGGCACCTCGCCACGCGCGGGAATCCAGTGCCGGTCCAGATCGAATATCCGCGATGACGCCAGCACCAGCCCCGGCAGTCCCGACTCCTCCTGCGCCTCGCGCAATGCCACCGCGGCAAGGTCGTGATCGCCATCGGCATGTCCGCCCAGCTGCAACCAGCGCTGCAGTTTGCGGTGATGGGTCAGCAACACCCGCCGGCCATCACGGCTGACCAGCCACGCGCTGCCGGTGAAGTGTCCCGCCAGCCGCCCGCGGGTGAACGGATCACTCCCGGCCTCGTCCAGCAGTGCAAGGAACTGCTGCGCCACGTCATGCTGCTCCGGCAGCCGCCGGGCATGGTCCTGCAGCGCATCGCGCAGTGGCTGATCGTGTTCATGCATGACTGTAAGCACATTCCGGATATCCAACGTGGCGGCCATTATCGGTCGGGCATGTTGCACTTGCGCTTGTCGAGTCTGATGGCGTTTGGCAAGGTAACGCGGTTGCCTGTCATTCAGGTTCAAAGCCTGCTGCAACGGCGCCGCCACTGCCTCGTGCATGCGCCAACACACAACCTGGGAATCAAGTGGAATGCTGAAAGCTCTGTTGAGGGTCAAGCCGGTCGAACCGGCCGCACATGTCGATGCCGGCGAGCCGGTTGAAGGCGGTCTGGAAGGCGAAGCCACGCTCAAGCGCACCCTCACGGCCAAGCACCTGATCCTCCTGGGCATGGGCGCGGTGATCGGCGCCGGCATCTTCGTCGTCACCGGCCAAGCCGCGGCCAACCACGCCGGCCCGGCGATCATGCTGTCCTTCGTGCTGGCCGGGCTGGCCTGTGCGTTCGCCGGCCTGTGCTATGCCGAATTCGCGGCGATGATTCCGGTCTCCGGCAGCGCCTATTCCTATTCGTATGCCACCCTCGGCGAAGGCATGGCCTGGTTCATCGGCTGGTGCCTGGTGCTGGAATACCTGTTCGCCTCGGCTTCGGTGGCGGTGGGCTGGTCGGCCTACATGATCAGTTTCCTCACCACCACCTTGAACCTGCCCTTCCCCGATGCGTTGACTGCTGCACCGATCGACTGGAAAGGCGGCCAGTTCATCGCCTCCGGCAAGCTGTTCAACCTGCCGGCGGTGCTGATCGTGGCGGCGATTTCCGGCCTGCTGTACGTCGGCGTCACCCAGTCCACCTTCGTCAACGCCGTCATCGTGGCGATCAAGGTCACGGTGATCTGCCTGTTCGTCGGCTTCGGCGCGATGTATGTGGACCCGGCCAACTGGACCCCCTTCATCCCCGACAACACCGGCACGTTCGGCGAGTTCGGCTGGAGCGGCGTGTTGCGCGCGGCCTCCATCGTGTTCTTCGCCTACATCGGCTTCGATGCGGTGTCCACCGCCGCCGGTGAAACGAAGGACCCGCAGAAGAACATGCCGATCGGCCTGCTCGGCTCGCTGGCGGTATGTACGGTGATCTACATCGTCGTCTGCGCGGTGATGACCGGCCTGCTGTCCTACACCCAGCTCGGCACCGACAAGCCGGTCGCCACCGCGCTGGAGGCCTACGCCAAGCTGGCATGGCTGAAGACCTGGGTCGAGATCGGCGCCATCGCCGGCCTGTCCTCGGTGATCCTGGTGATGATGATGGGCCAGACCCGCGTCGCCTACACCATCTCCCGCGACGGTCTGCTGCCACCGATCTTCGGCAAGGTCCATCCAAAGTTCCGCACCCCGCACCTGAGCACGGTCATCGTCGGTGTGGTCGCGGCCACGCTGGCCGGGCTGGTGCCGCTGAGCGTGCTCGGCGAACTGGTGGCCATGGGCACCCTGCTGGCTTTCGCCACGGTGTGTGTCGGCGTGCTGGTACTGCGCCGGACCAAACCCGACCTGCCGCGCTCATTCCGGGTGCCGGCGGTGTGGTTCATCGCCCCGGCCGGGACGCTGATCTGCCTGGGCCTGTTCGCGATGGCCTTCGCCGCGCACTGGCTGGTGTTCGTGCTGTGGACGCTGCTGGGACTGGTCATCTATTTCGGCTATGGCATCCGCCACAGCAAGCTCAACAAGCGCGCCTGACCCCTTTCACGACCGGCGCCACAGGCGCCGGCTTCCCCGCGCATCGCCGCGCCTGACCAGTGAAGACCTGAAGCATGTTCAAGCAACTGTGGGCCACCAAACATCCGCATGCCGCACACCAGGAGGCCGAAGGCCTGAGCCTGCGCCGCACACTCGGCCCATGGGGACTGACCGCACTGGGCATCGGCGCGGTGATCGGCGGCGGCATCTTCGTCATCACCGGCCAGGCCGCCGCCGAGCACGCCGGTCCGGCGATCATGCTGTCCTTCGTGCTGGCGGCGATCTGCTGCGCATTCTGTGCGCTGGCCTATGCCGAGTTCGCCTCGATGGTGCCGGTCTCCGGCAGCGCCTACACCTACACCTACGCCACCTTCGGCGAGCTGTCGGCCTGGTTCATCGGCTGGATGCTGGTGCTGGAATACGGCGTCTCCGCCTCGGCGGTAGCGGTCAGCTGGACCGGCTATTTCCTCAGCCTGCTCAGCCATTTCGACATCCACCTGCCAGCCGCGCTGGTCAGCGCCCCGCTGGACGCGCAGCTCAAGCCCACCGGTGCCATCGCCAATATCCCCGCTGCGGTGCTGGTGCTGCTGCTCACCTGGCTGTGCTATGTCGGCATCCGCAAGTCCTCGGCGATGAACATGGCCATGGTGATCCTCAAGACCGGGCTGATCGTGCTGGTGATCTTCGCCGGCTGGAAGTACGTGGACCCCTCCAACTGGACGCCGTTCATCCCGGCCAATGAAGGCCCGGGGAAATACGGATTCGAAGGCGTGCTGCGTGGTGCGGCGATGGTGTTCTTCGCCTACATCGGCTTCGAGGCGGTGTCGGTGGCGGCGCAGGAGTCGCACAAGCCGCAGCGCGACATGCCCATCGGCATGCTGCTGTCACTGGCGGTCTGCACCGTGCTGTACATCGCCATGGCGGCGGTGATGACCGGTCTGGTGCCGTACCAGATGCTCGGTACCGCCGAGCCGGTGGTGACCGCGGTGGCCGCGCACCCCCAGCTGGGCTGGCTGCGTGTCATCGTCGAAGTCGGCGCACTGATCGGCCTGTCCTCGGTGGTGCTGGTGATGATCATCGGCCAGCCGCGCATCTTCATGATCATGGGCCGCGACGGCCTGCTGCCGCCGGTGTTCACCCGCATCCATCCCAAGTACCGCACGCCGCACATCAACACCGTCATCACCGGCATCGGCATCGCCCTGCTGGCGGCGCTGTTTCCGCTGGACATTCTCGGTGAACTGACCTCGATGGGCACCCTGATCGCCTTTGCCGCGGTCTGCGCCGGCGTGCTGGTGCTGCGCCGGACCCAGCCGGACCTGCCGCGCCCGTTCCGCATCCCGATGGCGTGGCTGGTCTGCAGCCTGGGCGTGCTCAGCTGCATCGCCCTGCTCACCGCGATGACCGCCCACAACTGGATGCTGATGGGCGTCTGGACGGCCACCGGTTTCATCATCTACTTCGTGTATGGCGTGCGCCACAGCAAGCTCAATGCCGCCAACAAAGCCAGCAAGAGCTGACCTCCGCACGCAGGTTCGATGACCAAGGCCCGGGAGTGACACTCCCGGGCCTATATCTATTTGCGTACTGCCGTTATCCAACGCAGAGCAGCGCGACGCCTCGCGCAGCGAGCATCCGTCATCGATGCATCAGGCGGCACATCAGCGCACCGGCTTTCAGTGGTGCCGCTGGCGCTCGGTGGCAACTGCCCGGCTCAGCGCCGGGCCCGCTCGTTGCGGCGGAGCTCGGCGGGAATCGCGATTTCGACATTGGCCGGCAGCGCCATGATCCGCAGCTCAGTGCCCGACCACGGTACCGGCTCGCCGTTGATGCTGGCCTCGCCCGGCGTACCTTCATACGGCCAGGGCAGCACCAGCCCGCCTTCCGGCAGCAGCAGTCCTTCGGCCACCCGCAGGCTCAGCTTGCGCTCGCTGCGTTGCAGGCTGAAATTGAGCCGGCCATGTGCGGTACGCAGGCCATCGACGGCGATACCCTTGCCCGTCAGCCAGTCCACCGGCACACCGGCGGCCAGTACGACCGAGGCGTCGTGCTCACGCTCGTAGGCGAACATGTCCAGCGCCGAGCGGACAAAATCCGACGCCACCCACGCGTGCGGCAGATCGCCGACAAAGAACGGTTCGCGCGGCGTGTGCGACACCACTTCGGCCCACTGGTTCCAGCCCGGCGGTGCGCGGTCCTTGAAGAAGAACGTGCTGGCCTGCCAGGCCCGCTCGCGCCAGCCCAGGCGCACGAACGCGCCCACGTTGCGCCATTCGTAGGGCGTGTAATCCTTCCATTCGCGCGTGCCGTCGCGGCGGGCGACGAACTGCTGCCAGTAGCGCTCGAAGGTATTGTCCAGCGCCGGCTGCGGCAACGCGCCCTGCTCGCCGCCCGGCGCCAGCGCGATGGTGGTCGAGGTCGGGTCGAAATCGCCCAGCTCCACTGAACCGGGCAGGTAGTCGATGCTGTGCGCGGCCATCGTCGCCTGCAATGAGTCGTACAGGTCCTGGCGGAACTGGTCACGCGACTGCGCCATCGCCTCGGCTTCGACCTCCTGCCCCAGTGCCGTCGCCATGTCGGCCGCGTCCTTGTAGCCACGCAAGGCCCAGAAATCGTCCCAGTACGAATGCACCGGTTTGGCCGAATAGCCTTCGTGGCTGATCGAGGCCGGCATCATGCCGTAGAAGCCCGGATTGCGCGCACGGTTTTCATCACTGCGCTCACTCAGGCGCAGGTCTTCCATATAACCCCAGGCGGCCAGCACATGTGGCCACATGCGCGCCAGGAACGTGTCATCGCCGGTATAGCGCCAATACGAGGCGATGGCATGGATCAGCTCACCATGACTGTCGTTTTCCGGCACCGGATCACTGCCGCGCGCATCCACGCAGCACGGCACCATGCCGCTGTCGAACTGGTAGGGCGCATACCAGTCCACATAGCTGCGCACCGCGTCACTGCGGCCCATGCGCAGCAGACCTTCGGCAATCATCGCGCCGTCGCGGATCCAGCTGCGTGCATAGGAGCGGGTTCCCGGTTGCAGGCTCGGGCCGACGCGGGAGATCAGCATGTGCGCCAGCGCCGTGCGCAGGCTGTCGGCCAGCGGCTGGCCGGCCTCGGGCAGTCGCAGCCGCAGCGGGTCGAGCTTGTCGCGCCACATCGCGGCCACCTGCTGCTGCGCCTTGTCCGCATCGAAGCCGTCCGGCATCTGCCAGTTGCCGGTCTGCGGCAGCACCAGCGCCACCTCGCGGCTCTGCCCCGGTTCCAGCTTCCACGTGTAAAGCATCGCGCCCGATGCCAGCCCGGTGCTGTCGCGCACTTCGCGGGTTGGCGGCAGGCGCTTGCCGGCCAGATGGGTGACTGCCAGCTTGCTGTCGAAGGTACTGGCGAACCCGGCATCGGGCGTGGCAGTGGCGAACACCCGCGGCGTGCCGTTGACACTGACCTTGCCGTCCTCGATCGCCAGCCGCTCGATCCGGCTGACACCGCCGACGGTGTTGAGGAACTGGCTGGGCGGATTGACCTGGAACGGACGCACCGCCAGCGCCAGCGTGTATTCGTGCGCAACCTTGTCCGGAT
Source organism: Stenotrophomonas sp. JC08 (assembly GCF_052180205.1). Lineage (NCBI taxonomy): Bacteria > Pseudomonadati > Pseudomonadota > Gammaproteobacteria > Lysobacterales > Lysobacteraceae > Stenotrophomonas > Stenotrophomonas sp. JC08. The sequence goes on from NZ_CP197473.1 coordinate 1,912,975, forward strand.
TGTGCAGCCGGTAGCGCGCCACCAGTTGCGCCTGCTCGGGCCGGCCCTGCACGAAACCGGTCACCTGCAGGTCGAACTGCTCATGCCGCCACTGCACCGAGGGAACCGGCAGATAGCCGTCCAGCAACTGCTGGCTGGCCTGGACATCGGCCCAGCCGTGCGCCTTGCCATCGAGCACCACGAACGGCTCCACGCTGAAGCCGGACTTCACCGCCTCCAGCGCACCGTCCTCGCCCATCAGCGCCTGCTCACGGCCGCCATCCAGGCCGAGCAGCGTCCAATACGGCTGTTCGCCACTGAAGCCGCGCGGCAGCGTCCCCCGTGGCAGATCCTTGGCCAGCGAACGGATGAAATCATTGGGTGTGGCGGCGAAATCCAGCGGCTTGAGGCTGATGTCACGGATGCCATAGCGCCAGTTCGGCCCCTCCACCAGATCGAAACGCAGGTAGCGCGCCTCGGTTTCCGGCAGCGCCAGCCAATCGCGTCCACCACCCCCGGCCACCACCTCGCGGATCTTGTGCCAGTCACGCCCATCTTTGGATGCCTGCACCACATAGCGGGAGGCCTCCAGTCCCGGCACCCACTGGATCATCGCGCCGCCGAATTCGCGCACCTTGCCCAGGTCCAGGCTGATGGTCTGCTGCTTGACCCCGCCACTGACCCACACCGTGTCCGGCTTGCCATCGGCAATACGCTGCTGCAGCGCGGTGGAGGTGTCGGCGATCACGGTGGCGGTCAACGCGGAAGTGTCCTCCTTCGGCAGGGCCTGCAGCGTCAACCGGTCAAAACACACCGAGCCCTTGCCGCCCACGCGGTTGTAAATGGTGAACTCCACCGCCGCACTGCGCCGCAGGGTGCTGTCCTGGCCCGGCCCCCACGCCTTTTCGATATGGCGCTTGCGGTAGCTCACCTGCGTCCAGTCTTTGGGGAAGTCATAGCCGGGACGGTTGACCCACCACACGTTGTCGCCACTGGCATCGACCAGCTTGAACTGCAGGTCGTTGGCCGGTGACTGGCCGCGCACGCCGAATGACAGCTGGTAGTTCTCCGGCCACTCCACCTGCAGCGCACGGCGGATACCCACGTAACCGGAAACATCGTGGAAATCGTAATCCAGGCACAGCGCGCGACCGCCGTTGGCCGCTACCGGACGCAAGGCACCACTGACCTGCGGGGAAGTCACCAGCTGCCACGCATTGATGTTGTCGAATTTCGCCAGCACCCGCGCCGCTCCCTGCGCGGCCAGTCCGCCACTGGCCAGCGCGGCGGTGAAAAACAGCAGCAGGGTAGGAACGGTTTTCATCGAAAAGTATCTCGACGCGAGGCGATCACCAGCCCCGGATTCTGGCAGAAGCGGGACCTGCTGCCGACCGCTGCCGGATACTTCCATGCTGTTCCCGCTGGGTCGTGGCGAGGCCGGCAATGGAATATCCGCCACCACCGCGCAGGCATCGACACACGAGACTCACCTGCCCCCCTCACCCTTTGACACTCCCCAGCAACAGCCCCTGCAGGTAGTAACGCTGCAGCAGCAGGAACAGCAGCAGCACCGGCACTACCGTCACCACCGCGCCGGCCATCATCATCTCCACGTCCATGATGTGCTCGCGCGACAGCGAGGCCAGCGCCACCGGCAAGGTGTAGTGCTCCTGGTCGGTCAGCACGATCAGCGGCCACATGAAGTCGTTCCATGCGCCCATGAAGGTGAAGATGGCCAGTGTCACCAGCACCGGCTTGAGCATCGGCAGCACAATCTGGAAGAAGATCCGCGCCTCGCCGGCACCATCGATGCGGGCCGCCTCCAGCAGCTCGTCCGGAATCGAGCGCGCGTACTGGCGCACCAGGAAGATGCCGAACACGCTGGCCAGCGCCTGCACCACCACGCCGCCAAACGTATTGACCAGTCCCATCTGCTTCATCAGCAGGAACAGCGGCAGCATCGCCACCTGCGCCGGCACCACCAGTGCCGCCAGCAGCAGCTGGAATATCCGGTCGCGCCCGGCGAAGCGCAGCTTGGCGAAGGCATAGCCGGCCAGCGTATTGAGCAGCAGCGAGCCGGCAGTGATGCCCATCGACACCAGCAGGCTGTTGAGGAAGTTGCGGCCCATGCCGGTACGCGCAAACAGGGCGCGGTAGTTGTCCAGCGTGGTCTGCGACGGCAGCAACGGCGGCGGGAACTGCGAAGCCTGCCCACCGGGCATGAACGATACCGACAGCATCCATGCCAGCGGCGCCAGGCTGATGATCGCCAGCAACGCCAATGCGCCATTGATCCACAGCGCATGCCCGCGCGACTGCCCGATCTCGCGCCCGCTCATACCAGCTCCCGGCGCTTGCCAAAGCGCAGCATCAGCGTGGTCACCGCCAGGATGATCAGAAACAGCAGGAACGCCACCGCCGAGGCACGCCCCAGGTTCCACCACTTGAAGCCTTCCTCGAACATGAAATACAGCACGCTGACCGTGCTCTGCAGCGGATCGCCACGGGTCATCACATAGGGCTCGGCGAACAACTGGAAGTAGCCGGAAACGGTGATCACGCCGACCACCAGCAGCACCGGCCCCAGCATCGGCAAGGTGATGTGCAGCAGCTGCTGCCAGCGCGAGGCGCCGTCAATGCGTGCAGCCTCGTACAGATCCTTCGGAATCGCCTGCAGGCCGGCCAGGAAGATCACCATGTTGTAGCCGAAGTTTTTCCACACCGCGAACAGGATGATGGTCGGCATCGCCCAGTGCGGATCGCCCAGCCAGTCCACCGGGTTGATGCCCAGATGGCCCAGCCCCCAGTTCACCAGCCCGTAGCGGGTATGGAACAGGTAACGCCAGATCACCGCCACCGCCACCAGCGTGGTCACCACCGGCGCGAACAGCGCGGTGCGGAACAGCGCCTTGAAGCGGGCGGCCGGCGCGTTGAGCAGCAGCGCGGCGCCCAGTGACAGGGCAATCGACAGCGGCACGCCCAGCACCACGAAATACGCGGTATTGCCCAACGCCTTCCAGAACATCGGTGTCTGTAGCAGGTCGATATAGTTGTCCAGCCCGGCGAAACGCAGGTTGCGCGTATCGGCCAGCGCATACAGGTCGAAGTCGGTCAGGCTCAGCGCCAGCGCCGACAGCACCGGCAGGCCGAAGAACACGCCGATCACGATCAGCGCCGGGGCAGCGAAGATCCAGCCGGCCAGTGAACGCTGCTTCATCGCCCTGCCCCGCTATCGGCGGCATCGGCCTGCTGCTCGACGATCCAGCGCCGCTTGGCCAGGATCTCATCGACCTGCCGGTCCAGCTGTTCCACCGCGCGCTCCTGCGGCAGGCCGCCACGCACCACCTGCTCGGTGACGATGCGCATCTGCTGGGCGATACGTTCCCACTCCAGCACCTTGGGGGTCGGCTTGACCCGTTCCAGCTGGTCGGCGAACGCGGCGGTGAGCGGATCGCCGGTCAATTCCGGTGACTGCCAGGCGCTGCGTCGCGGCGGCAGGTCACCAATGAGCGTGTAGAAACGCTGCTGGATCGCCGGCCGCGACAGGAATTCGATCAACTTCCACGCCGCGTCCTTCTGCTGCGAGGAGCGGAACACCACCAGGCTGGTACCGCCGGCGATACCGGCGCCCGGGCCATCGGGACCGGGCAACGGCGCGGTGCCCCACTGGCCCTCCAGCGCAGCGGGCTGGCGCTGGCGGAACTCGCGGATGTTCCATGGCCCGGACAGGTAGAACGCGGTGAAACCACGGAAGAACTCGTCCCAGACGTTGGAGATCTGCGTCTCGGACATCTTCGGCGCCCAGCCCTGCTGGAACAGGTTGTCGTAGAAGGCCAGCGTGCGGCGGAACCCGGGGCTGCGGAAATTGCCGCGGGTGTCATTCTCACGCAGCAGCGGATCATCCTGCTGCAGGGCGAGCGACAGTTGCGGCTCGAACTCGTTGAGCGGCATCAGCACCGGATAGCCGCGATCACTCATCTGCTTCTTCAGCGCGACGTTGACCTGCTCCCACTCGGCCCAGCTGCGCGGCGGATGCTCATAGCCGGCCTGGCGCAGCAGGTCCTTGCGATAGAACAGCAGCCGCGTATCCACGTACCAGGGCACACCGACCAGTTGCCCGTCCACCACGTTGGTATCCCAGATGCCGGGGAAATAATCCGCCGGCTGCACTTCCGTGGAGCCATCCACATACGGCTGCAGCGGCGTGAGCGCCTGCAGCGTGGCGAACTCGGCCATCCAGGTGTTGCCCAGCTGGCACACATCCGGCAGGCCATCGGCGGCATAGGCGGTGAGCAGCTTCTCGTGCGCGGCGGTCCACGGGATGTTCTGCACCTCGACGCGGAGGCCGGGATTTTCCGCCTCGAACTCGCGGATCAGCTCGCCCACCACTTCGGCTTCGCGGCCCATCGCCCAGAAGCGCAACGTGGTGTCCGGCGCCGGGCGCGCGCAGCCGGCCACCAGCAGCAACAGCACACAGGCCAGCCAGCGCGTCATCGCCATACTCAGGGCTGCTGCGGTCGCGACGCCGGCGGCTGCTGGGCCGCGGCCTTCTGTGCTTCGGCGGCGGCCGCGCGCGATTCGGCAATCCCGACCGCGCGCGCGGACGCGGCCTGTTCGTCCTTCTGCAGCGGCTGCCATTCCTCGCCTTCCGGCGCCAGCCAGCCACCACTGAAACCGGCGCGCTCCAGTCCTTTGCGGATGTAGGGGTTCTTCTTCATCACATTCCAGACGAACTCGTCGCGATAGTTGGCGATGCCCGCCAGGATCGGCCCCTGGTCGATGGCGATGTAATCGCTGGCCACCCAGCCGCGCTCGGGAATCAGACGCCCGGTCTTGAGCGGGATGTCGTAGTTGAAGCTGGGATTGAACGAGTCCAGAAAGCCGTAGCTGGAGTACAGGTAGTCACCGTAGCGCTGGTGCATCGCCACCGTTGCCGGGATCACCACTTCCGGCGCGAACGGCAACGAGGAGATCGCCGCCGACGGCACGATGGTGCCATCGTCGAAATTCTCGCGCAGGCCGGCACCGCGCGCCGAGTAATGACGGAACTGGCGCTGCTCGCCCTTGTACTCCTGGGTGGTGTTCTGCGGGCCGTCGCCGGCGGTCAGCCCCCACACGTCCTCACCGTAATCCTTCCACTGCATGGGATTGGCGATGGCGTACTCGCGCTGGGCCAGTGTCGCCCGGCGGCTGTTGAGGAAGTAATCGATGCCGCGCTCGCGCATGTAGGCATCCTGGATATCGCGGAAGTCGATCCAGACATGGCTGTACTGATGCCCGAACAGCGGCCCGAATGACAGGTATTCCTGGCCTTGGAACACGCCCCAGTCGTTGTCGTAGGTGCGCGCCCACACCGTCCACGCATCCGGCTCGACCGGGTGCGTCGGCGAACCGAGCGCCAGCACGTACAGCATCATCGCCTCGTTGTAGCCCATCCAGTCATGTTCGATGAAGCCGCTTTCCGGGAACCAGCCCATCGACACCAGCGGCGTGTTGCGCTGCAGCCACCGCCAGTCCACCCGCCGGTAGATCGTATCGGCAGCCTGGCGGATCTCCTTCTCGCGGGCGTCGTCGCCGTCGTAATAGGACTGCGCGAACAGCACGCCCATCAGCAGCAGCGCGGTATCGACGCTGGAAAGCTCCACCCAGCTGTCGTAGCGGCGGCCTTCCTGCATGTCCAGGAAGTGGTAGTAGAAGCCCTTGTAGCCGCCCTTGCCGGTACGCTGCGGGCCCGACGGCAGGTCGCGGAAGAACTTCAGCGTCAGCAGCGTGCGGTCCACCGCCTGGTTGCGACTGATCCAGCCGTTCTCGATGCCGATCGGATAGGCGGTCAGCGCGAAGCCAACCGAGGCGATGGAGGCGAACGGCCGTGACGGGTAGCGGTCCGGAGTCAGCCCGGTCTGCTCGCTGGTGGTATCCCAGAAATACTGGAAGGTGCGGCGCTCGATATCGTCGAACAGCGGCGGCAGCTCCGGCTTCATCGGCCGCGGCGGCAGGTCGGCCTCGATCAGGATCACCTGCGGCAATACCTTGGGCATCGGCGGCTCCGGCGCCTTGCCGCAGCCGGCCAACAGCACCAGTCCGAAAACGGCGACAACGCTGGACAGCAACGGGGCGATGCGCGGCATGCTCAAGACGGTATCCAGATGTAAGGGAAACAGGCTGCCACGATCCCGCGGCGGCGCCACCGGCACATGTGCGAAAGGTCCCGGCCGCGATGACCGCTGCCGGGACCGCTGCTTACCAGTCCAGTCCGAAGGACAGTTTGAACATACGCGGCGGATATACCGTACCCACGCCGTTCCGGTGCAGGTAGTTGTCATTGGGCACGCCCACCACACCACGCCAGGTGTCGTAGTCGGTGAAATTCTGCCAGTTGAAGACATTGAGCACGTCACCACGTACCCGGAACCGTAACCCGGCACCGGTATCCCATTCCTTCTGTACTGCCATGTCGAACTGCTTGAAACCGAAGGTGCCATGTGGCGTAGCCGGATCGAAGAAGCAGTTGAGCGTGCTCGGTGCATCCAGGCAGTTGGTTGCATCCTTCGGTCGTGGACTCTCAAGCGTCAGCTTGCCGGAAATGGTGATACCCCAGAACTCGTACATGCCCGTGCCGACGAAGCGGTGCTCGGGGATGCCGACCGAACGCAGGAACGGCAAGCCGTCCAAGCTGGGATAGTCGAACAGATAGTGCTCGTCGCTGTTGGCCGCGTTGAGCCGGTTTTCCTTGGCATCGCTGTAGGTATAGGCCAGCGTGACCGCCCACGGTGATTCGGGTGAATAGGCCTTTTCCGCCGACAGCAACAGCTGGTTCAAACGGGTGTCGATGCCGTTGTCGGCCTTGATCAAGGTGCCGTAGCCGGGAATCGGCTGACCCCAGGGCTGACCACCCCAGGTTGCCCCCGGCGTGGCCGGGTCGCGGAAGCTGCCATCGGGCCAGCGGTTGCCCAGCGAAAACACGATGCCATCGTAGCTGCGCACGTGGGCGAAGGTGACCGAGGTGCTCCACTCCTGCCCGGCCAGGGTGAGCAGGTTGCGCATGCCCAGCGAGAACTGGTCCGAATACGGCGTGACCAGGTGATTGTTGAGCAGGTTCACCTCGGCGCCGAGGTTGGGATTGGCTTGGGTCAGCGCGTACAGATTGTCCTGCTCGTAGTAGGCCGGGTCCCAGGCGATGCAGTTGTTGCTTCCCACCGTGCAGGGGTGGTCATCGGTGTTGAAGAAATAGGTATAGCCGGGGAAGGTGCGCTTGGAGCTTTCCAGCGCCAGATAGTCGAACAGGTTGCGGTCGTAGGAGCGCCCGGCGCCGCCGAAGATCACGTGCCGCTCGTCCCCACCAAGATCGTAGGAGAAGCCCAGCCGCGGCGCCCAGTTGTTCTTGTCGGCCTTACGCTCGCGCCCACTGCTGATGTAGTTCTCGATATCGTAGTCGACGTTGGGCCCGTTCAGATTGGCCCAGCCGCGCAGCGCCGCGGCCAGGCCCGGATCTGTCACATAGTCCTCGTAGCTGGGCGTGGTCTCATAGTCGTAGCGCACACCCAGATTGAGCAGCAGTCGCTCGGTCACCTGCCAGTCGTCCTGCAGGTAGATGCCGTACTGGCGGTTGCGGGAAATCACGTTGCGGTCGGCAATGCCTGGCAGCGGGGCGCCGAACTCGACCCGCCACGGCACCATGTCGGCCACCAGGTCGCGCCCGGCTGCCAGGTTTTCACCCAGGTCGTAGCGGAACTGCGCGTTGTAGGGCTGCTGCTGGAAGGACTCGATACGCACGTTCTTGAACTTGAACCCGCCCTTGAACGTGTGACGCTCCATACCATTGAAAGTGAGGTCGTTCTGCAGCGAATAGCCCTTCTGCCCCTTGTTCTGGTAGTCCGCGCCGCCGCCAAGATTGAGCAATGTGTCGCCGTCGCCAAAATTCGCCAAGGTCGACCGGATCGAACGCCCTGGACCCAGCGTGACCGGGCGCGGGTTCCAGAAGTCGTCTTCACTGGTCAGGTGAAGGTCGTTGAGCCAGTCCAGCGTGCTCCATTGCCAGCGCAGATCCATCCGGGTGCTGTCATTGCTCTTGGTGCTGCCGTAACTTGACGTATTGGGGCCGTCGCCAATGCCGGTCAGCTCCTTTTCCTGGCGGCGTTTGGCCGACAGTTCGACCAGATGCTCATCGCCGGCCTGCCAGGTCAGCTTGCCGAAATACATGTCCTGGTCGAAGGACGCATTGGCCGGGCCCAGGTACGACGCCAGTTCGGGGGTTATCCATGCCGGGTCGTAGATACTGGTGCCCAGCCGCACCTCGCGCGGACGCTGGATGCGCTTGGCCTCATAGGTGGCGAAGAAGAACAGGTTGTCGCGCACGATCGGGCCGCCGAACGCGGCGCCGTACTGGCGTTCGCTGGAGGGCACCTTGGTGCCGCTCTGCTCTTCCGAGAACGTGGGCTTGCGCCAGTTCTCGCTGGTGTTGTCCCAGAAAAAACTGCCATGGAATTCGTTGGTGCCGGACTTGGTCACCGCGGTCACCGCCGCGCTGCTGACCTGGTCGTACTCGGCCTTGTAATTGGAGGTGATGACCTTGTATTCGCCGATGGCCAACTGCGGGAAGGGGCTGCCGCTGGAGGAGTCCTGGCCACTGATGCCGCCCTTGAGCACGTAATTCTTCTGTCCGACGCCGTCGATGAAGACATTGATGCCATTGGAGTTCTGCGCACCGCTGCGCAGCTTGCTGGAACCGTCGGCGCCGCTTTCGAAGATCATCCCCGGCACGGTGTCGGCAAACGCCAGGAAATTGCGCGACCCCTGCGGCAACACCTCGATCTGTTTTTGCGACACGTAACTGGCCACTTCCGAGGTCTTGGTCTCCACCGGCGCCTGCGCCGTCACCTGCACCGCATCCAGCGTGGTTGCCGTACCGCCGGCGGTCTCGGCCACGCCACCGACGCCCAGGTTCAGCGTTGCCGTCTGTCCTACCTGCACGGTGATGTTCTGGCTGCTGCGCTTGCCGCCTGCCTCGACATCGATGCGATAGCTGCCCGGCGGCAGGCCAGCCAGCGAATAGCTGCCATTGGCGGTGCTCTGCACGCTGCGGCTCAGCCCGGTGGCCAGGTTGGTGGCGGTGACCTGCGCCTGTCCGGCCGGCGCCGAATCGACCATCACCTGGCCGCGGATGGTGGCACCGGTGCTCTGCGCCCATACCGGCGCCGCGCCCAGCACGAGACAGCCGGCCAGCGCGCAGCTCAACAGACTGCGGACCGGGCGGAAGGAAGATCGGGGATGCGGTTTCATGATGCGGTTCTCTCCAGGGAAAGCAGGTCCGGCAGAAGGTCCATCAGTCATCGCCCAGGTATCCGGGAACCGCGGGCGCGGGCCGTATCCGGATACCGTTATCGCAGTCCATTGCCGGCAACCTGACTGGCGCCCGCTCCGGACCCTGTGCAATTCACCCGTATTCTTGTCAAAAAAGAGTGAAAGAAACGTATCTATGCACCCGGCTGCAGCACTTCAGTGCCGATCCGGGCAGATGACCGCCATGAGGCGACCCGCACCGTTACCGGCTCACTCCATTCAGGAAGCACACCTGCGGTTGCAACATCCCGGTGCGATAGCCGGCGACTTCGGCCGTCCCTGCGCCCGGGCAGCAACGGGGAGGATCTCCCAGCGGTAGCGCAACCACTCACGCGGACAACTGCCCGGTTCCCATCGCCGGGGACAGCGCGGTGCTGACTGCCGCCCCCTGCCGCCACGACCGCGACCAATACCGGGCAGAGCGTCAATGACCTGACGGCCGCCCTGCGCATGGACAAGGCGGCCATCCACCAGAGCGGACGCAGCGGTCGTCCGATGCGCCTGTCCCGGAGTCGCTCAGGAAGCCTCGTCCGGCGTGCGCGCCTTGATCGACAGGGCGTGGATATCGGTTTCCATCATCTCGCCCAGCGCCGCATAGACAGCGCGGTGACGGGCCAGCGGCCCCTTGCCGGCAAAGGCGGTGCTGACGATGTCGACATTGAAATGCCCGCGCCCGTCACGGGCACCCGCATGGCCTGCATGGCGGTGGCTGTCATCCTCGATTTCCAGCGACTGCGGCTGCAGTGCGGCCAGCAGGGCCGACCGGATCCGCTCGATCCGGCCGCTCATGGCAACACCTTGCGGAACGGCCGCACCTCGACCCGCGCATAGACACCTGCGGCAACATACGGATCGGCCTGCGCCCACGCACGGGCGCTTTCCAGGTCCGGAAACTCGGCAATCACCACGCTGCCGCTGAAGCCGGCCTCACCCGGATCTTCGGCGTCGATGGCCGGACAGGGCCCGGCCAGCAACAACCGTCCCTGCGCCAGCAGGGACTGCAAACGCGCCAGGTGCTCGCCGCGGGCGCCTTTGCGCGCTTCCAGCACCTGCTCGCCGTCATAGCCTTCAATCACATACCACACCGTGTTTTCCCCCACTTTCTCCGCTGTAATGAACGGATGCCCATCCAGTCTAGCGCCACACCACTGGACATGGGCCGGTCTGGGCGATTACTCTTCGCACCATTGCACGCAACCGGCCTGTAACGGCCCCGGAGCGGCGGCCGGCCCAGACCGGCCACCTGGCAACCGGACCGCATTTCCTACCGGACCGCGTAGACGACCTCCCTGTGATGACGCTGCCGCAAATCTGCGGCGCGCCCACCTGTTGTTATGTATACGCACGCCTCGCAGGCGTGTTTGGCTCGCAATAACGAGGACAGCGCCGTATCCGGGCGGGAACCTGGAACGCGTACCGCTCTGCAATACCCGATGTCGACCTGATGACTTCCGAACTCGCGCACGACGCGAACACGCCAGCGCCGCCTGTTTTTCCGCAGCAGCAGGAAATGCCGCTGGCGGTGGTGCATGGTCAGCCGGTGCTGCAGATTCCGCAGGATCTGTACATTCCACCGGATGCGCTGGAAGTCATCCTCGATGCCTTTGAAGGTCCGCTGGACCTGTTGCTGTACCTGATCCGCCGGCAGAACCTGGATATCCTGGACATCCCGGTCGCCGAAATCACCCGGCAGTACGTGGACTACATCAACGTGCTGCAGGAGCTGCGCTTCGAGCTGGCGGCCGAATACCTGGTGATGGCCGCGATGCTGGCGGAGATCAAATCGCGGATGCTGCTGCCGCGCCCGCCCGTCGAGGATGGCGAGGAAGCCGATCCTCGCGCGGAACTGGTGCGCCGCCTGCAGGAGTACGAGCGTTTCAAGCAGGCCGCCGAGGACATCGACACCCTGCCCAGGCAGGATCGCGACACCAGCATCGCCCATGCCTTCGTGCCGGACCGGGCGACGGTGAAGCTGCCGCCGCCGGTCGAACTGAAAGACATGCTGATGGCGCTGCATGACGTGCTCAAGCGCGCCGAGCTGTTCAGCGGCCACGCAATCAAGCGCGAGGCACTGAGCGTGCGCCAGCGCATGGGCGATGTGCTCAGCTATCTGGAAGACGGCAAGTTCTACCGCTTTGAAACGCTGTTCACCGCCGAGGAAGGCAAGCTCGGCGTCCTGGTCACCTTCCTGGCACTGCTGGAACTGGCCAAGGAACAGCTGCTGGACATCGTGCAGGAAGCGCCCTTGGCGCCGATCTACGTCAAATCACTGGCCGCCGGCAACACCAACGCACCGCTGCAGTTTTCGAGCGAATTCGATGACGCCGACGCCCTCGACCCCGCCTGAGCAACCACTCCGTCGCATGGATCAACCTCTGATCAACCGCATCATCGAAGGCGCCCTGCTGGCGTCCAGCCAGCCGGTGACGCTGGCGCAACTGCAGGCCCTGTTTCCGGAAGACGAACCGGCCCCGCCGGGCAGCGTCGAACGGGCGCTGGAGCTGCTGGCCGAAGGCTGCAGCGGGCGCGGCGTGGAACTGGTGGAGGTCGCCTCCGGCTTCCGCTACCAGATCACTGCCGAGGTGCACGACTGGGTGGCGCGGCTGTGGACCGAACGCAAGACCCGCTATACCCGCGCCACGCTGGAAACCCTGGCGCTGATCGCCTACCGCCAGCCGATCACCCGTGGCGAGATCGAACAGGTGCGTGGCGTGGCGGTCAGCAGCAATATCATCCAGGCGCTGGAAGAGCGCGAATGGATCCGCGTGATCGGCCACCGCGACGTGCCCGGCAAACCGGCGCTGTTCGGCACCACCAAGGGCTTTCTCGATTATTTCGGGCTCAAGCGCCTGGACGAACTGCCGCCGCTGTCGGAGCTGCGTGACCTGGGTGAACTGGAGCCGCAGCTGCCACTGGGCGACGACGGCCAGCCGGCCGCGCCACTGCCCGCCGGCATCAGTCCGCCAGACGGATCCAGCACCACCGCGGCCACCGGGACCCCCGGAGCCGCAAGCAACACCGCAACAGATCCCGCGACAGTCCCGGAAACCGGAGCCGTCGCAACCGATACCGCCCTCACGGGCGAACCCGATGCCGCGCCGGGAGAGCGCGTGGCGGAAGTGGAAGACACCGAAAACAACGCCGTCGCGACGACGTCCGTGGCTGTTGAAGTAGCCGATTCCGAACCAGAGGCCGACGCGGAAAACGCCGGTCGGAGCCAAACAGAATGAGTGACACCCCTCGCAAGCCGTCGTTGAACAAGCTCTCGCTCAAGCGCGAAGCCACCACCGAACAGCCCAAACTGGAAGAACGCCTGCACAAGGTGCTGGCACAGGCCGGCCTCGGCTCGCGCCGCGCGCTGGAACAGCGCATCGCCGATGGCCTGGTCAAGGTCAATGGTGAAACCGCACAGACCGGCATGTCGATCAAGAGCGGCGACAAGATCGAGCTCGATGGCCGCAGCTTCGTTGCCAGCGCGCTGACCGATCCGGCGCGCGTACTGGTCTACAACAAGCCCGAAGGCGAAGTGACCACGCGTGAAGATCCGGAAGGCCGCCCGACCGTGTTCGAGGCGCTGCCGCCGCTCAAGGGCGCGCGCTGGATCGCCATCGGCCGCCTGGACATCAACACCACCGGCCTGCTGCTGCTGACCACCGATGGCGAACTGGCCAATGCGATGATGCACCCGTCCTTCGAGGTCGCACGCGAATACGTGGTGCGCGTGCGTGCGCCGGAAGGTGAGGAGAAGGTGCCCGACAACCTCGTCGACCGCCTCGCCCGTGGCGTCGCACTGGAAGACGGCCCGGCCAAGTTCGACGAGATCGAACGCATCGGCGGCACCGATTCGCACGACTGGTTCCGCGTGGTGGTCAAGGAAGGCCGCAACCGTGAAGTGCGCCGCCTGTGGGAATCGCAGGGCTGCCAGGTCAGCCGCCTCAAGCGCACCCGCTACGGCAAGGTGGAGCTGCCGCGGGAGCTGCTGCGTGGCCAGTCGGTCGAGCTGCCGGTCAAGCAGGTCGAAGCGCTGCGCACCGAGCTGAAGCTGGAAGAAGGCACGCCGTCCGCCCTGACCCTGCAGCCGGTGATCGGCCAGCGCCGTGCCGCCAAGACCACCGTGCGCGTGTCGCGTGATGGCGGCCGCGGCAATGCCTACGTCAATGGCCACAACAGCGCCGATGAAGGCCGCGAACTGCGTCGTTTCGACAACCTGCGTGAAGATCGCGGCCGCGGTCGCGGCGGCAAGGGTGGCGGCTTCAAGGGCGGCCTGACCGTCAGCGGCGAAGCAGCAGCCAAGCAGTCGCAGAAGCCGTTCAAGCAGCGCACCGAACGTGGCCCGAAGCCGTTGCCGGATGGCAACCCGGCCGCATTCCGCACCTGGTACGTGCCCGACGGCGTCAGCACCGGTCCGAGTGGGCACCGCAACGCCGGCCCGACCAGCAGCCGTGGCCCGGGCCGTGGTCCCGACGGCGGCGGTGCAGCACGTCCGTACGGTAAGCCGCGCCCCGGCGCAGGCACCGGTGGCCCCGGACGGGGTGGCCCGGGTCAGGGCCGTCCGCAGGGCGGCGCAGGTGCCGGCCAGGGCCAGCCGCGCAAGGCGCATCCGTACGGTCATCCGGGCAATGCCCCGAGCTTCCCGTCCGATCACGCCAATCCGGGCTTCAGCCCCTATGGCAATGCACGGCCGGCTGGCGCTCGTCCCGGCGGCGGCGCACGCTCCGGTGGCCCGGGTCGCGGCCCGGGAGGTCCCGGTGGCCGTCCCAGCGGTGGCCCGCGTCCGGGTGGCAATCGCCCCGGTGGCGCTGGTCGCCCCGGCGGTGGTGGTCGTCCCGGTGGCGGTGGCAATCGTGGCCCTCGCGGCGCCTGATTGCTGAAAGAGAACGCTCCGCCAATGGCTTCAGCAGCCAGCCAGGCGGGCTGACCATCTGCGTGGATCGAAGGGGAGCGTGGGCAACACGCTCCCCTTTGTTTTTACCGGTTTGTCTGAAGGCATACGACGGCGTCCCCCACCTTCCCGGCACCTGAGCGTCCCACCCCGATTCCATGGGCCCCAACGAAAAATGCCAGTCAGCGTCGGCTGACTGGCATTTTGCTGTTGCCCGTTGTTGTTACCGGCTGACCGGAATCGATCAGACCACCGTCGAGGAACGCAGCGCGGCGATGCGCTCATCCAGCGGCGGATGGCTCAGGAACAGCTTCTTGGCGGTGGCACCGGCAATGCCGAAGGCGGCGATCTGCGCCGGCAGCGTGCTCTGGCCGTGGTTGAGCTTCAGACGCTCCAGCGCGGCGATCATTTTCTGCCGGCCGGCCAGCGTGGCGCCACCATGGTCGGCACGGAACTCGCGGCGACGCGAGAACCACATCGCGATCATCGTGGCACCAATACCGAACACCATCTCCAGCACGAACACGATGATGTAGTACGCAAATCCACGGCCACCGCCCTCGCGGTTGCCCGACAGCGCGCTGTCGATGACGCCGCCGACCACACGTGCCAGCACGATCACGAAGGTGTTCAGCACGCCCTGCAGCAGCGCCATGGTGATCATGTCGCCATTGGCGACGTGGGCGATCTCATGGCCCAGCACCGCTTCGGCCTCGTCCTCGCTCATGTTGTGCAGCAGCCCGGTGGACACCGCCACCAGCGCGTTGTTGCGGTTGGCGCCGGTGGCGAAGGCGTTGATTTCCGGCGCGTCGTACACCGCCACTTCCGGCATGCCGATACCGGCGGCCTTGGCCTGGCGCGCCACCGTATCCAGCAGCCAGCGCTCGGTCTGGTTGCGCGGCTCGGTGATGACCACCGCGCCGGTACCGCGCTTGGCCATGAACTTGGACAGCAGCAGCGAGATGATGGAACCACCGAAACCGAAGATCGCGGCCATCACCAGCAAGCCGCTCATCTGCGAGGAGTTCACGCCCAGCAGGGACATGACAACGCTTGCCAGCACAAGCACCGCAAGGTTGGTCAGAAGAAACAGCCCGATACGGGTAAGCATGAGGGGGAGATATCCATGTGCATGGGAAAGTGCGGTAAATCTGCGGCTCGGACCGCTTGAATTCAAGCACCCGTGCGCGCGAGGATTCAGCTTCGATGATTTCTTCCTCCTACCGCGGCCGTTTCGCGCCCTCTCCCACCGGTCCCCTGCATCCTGGCTCGCTGCTGGCCGCCTTCGGCAGCTGGTTGCTGGCACGCCATGCCGGCGGCCAATGGCTGGTGCGCATCGAGGACGTCGATCCGCCACGCGAGGTGACCGGTGCGGCCGACTCGCAACTGGCCACGCTGGCCGCCTTCGGCCTGCACCCGGATCTGCCGGTGGTCTACCAGAGCCGGCGCCACGGACTCTATCGCGCAGCCATCGACAGCCTGCTGGCACAAGGCAAGGCCTTCCGCTGCCACTGCAGCCGCACCGACCTGGCCGGCCAGCAGGGCATCCACCGTCAATGCGTCGCCGGTCGCGAGCGCCCGCATCCGGCGATCCGCCTGCGGGTGGCCGATGGCAGCCACATCGGCTTCGACGATGGCCTGCAGGGCTGTTTCGAGCAATCGGTGGATCGCGAGGTCGGCGACTTCGTGCTGCTGCGCGCCGACGGCTGCTGGGCCTACCAGCTGGCAGTGGTGGTGGATGACGCCGAACAGGGCATCACCCACGTGGTGCGCGGCGCCGACCTGCTCGACTCCACGCCGCGGCAGATCCTGCTGCAGCAGGCGCTCGGCCTGCCCACGCCGCACTACCTGCACCTGCCGCTGCTGCTAGATGCCAACGGCCACAAGCTTTCCAAATCGCTGGCGGCGCTGCCGGTGGATGGTCGCCAGCCGCTGCCGGTGCTGCGCTGGTTGTGGACCGCACTGGGCCAGTCGCCGTCCCGGCTGGAGACGGCCACCACCCTGCCGGAGCTGCTGCAACAGGCGGCGGCCGGCTTCGAGCCGGCGCGACTGCGTACCGCCGCACCAAAGCCCGGCGACATTCCCCCGGGCTGAGCGCAGTTTCATTAGAATCACCGGCTCCCCTGCGTCCCTCGCCCTGGAGCGTTGCCCATGACATCTCGCGTTGCACTGGTCACTGGTGGTACTGGCGGTATCGGCTCGGCCATCTGCCAGCGGCTTGCCGATCAAGGGCACCGGGTTGCCAGCAACTTCCGCAATGCGGAAAAGGCCCGGCAGTGGCAACAGAAGATGCAGGCCGAGGGCTACGACATCGCCCTGTTCGAAGGCGATGTCGCCGGTCCGGAAAGCAGCCGCGAGCTGATCCAGACGGTGGAAGCGCAGCTGGGGCCGGTGGAGATCCTGGTCAACAATGCCGGCATCACCCGCGATACCACTTTCCACCGCATGACCGCCGAACAATGGCATGAGGTGATCAACACCAACCTCAATTCGGTGTTCAACGTCACCCGTCCGGTGATCGAAGGCATGCGCAAGCGCGGCTGGGGCCGGGTGATCCAGATCAGCTCGATCAACGGCCTCAAGGGCCAGTACGGCCAGGCCAACTATGCCGCGGCCAAGGCTGGCATGCACGGTTTCACCATTTCGCTGGCGCGCGAGAACGCCGGCTTCGGCATCACCGTCAACACCATCTCGCCGGGCTACGTGGCCACCGACATGGTGATGGCGGTGCCGGAGGAAGTGCGCGCCAAGATCATCGCCGACATTCCCACCGGACGCCTCGGCACGCCCGGGGAAATCGCCTATGCGGTGGCCTTCCTGGTCGCCGAAGAGGCGGCGTGGATCACCGGTTCGAACCTGGACATCAACGGCGGCCACCACATGGGCTGGTGAGTGCCATGCTGCAGCCGGCCACAGGTCGTGCTGCGCAACATAAAAACCGTGCTTTCCAGCCTGCAACCTGTACTTTTGGCGGTTGCAAGCCCTGTTGCACTGCGCCATGCTGGACGCCTGACCGTGATGAGTACCTGCTTAATGGCTGCGACCCGCATCATCAAGAAGTATCCCAATCGCCGACTCTACGACACCGAGATTTCCAGCTACATCACCATCGAGGATGTCCGCCAGCTGATCCTGGACGGCGAGACGTTCGAAGTTCGCGATGCCAAGAGCGGCGAGGACCTGACCCGCTCGGTATTGCTGCAGATCATCGCCGACAAGGAGCAGGACGGCGAACCGATGCTGTCCACCCAGCTGCTGAGCCAGATGATCCGTTTTTACGGCGATTCGCTGCAGGGCTTCATGGGCAATTATCTGGAACGCAGCATGCAGGTGTTCCTCGACCAGCAGCAGCAGTTCCGCCAGCAGATGGGCAACCTGCTCGGGCAGGCACCGTGGGCGATGATGAACCAGCTCACCGAACGCAACCTGGAGCTGTGGCAGGAATTCCAGCGCAACATGGGCGCCGGTTTCGGCCGTCCGCCGGGCGCCCCGGGCAAACCGGCCGAGCCGCCGCCGGCACCGGGCAAGACCCGCAGCAAACGCTGACCCACAGCAGAAGGCCGACGCAAGCGTCGGCCTTCTTTTTGTCTGCCGCCTTGCGATTGGTTCAGCGTTTGCAGCTGCTGCAGATGCGCTCGACCTTGTAGCCTTGCGCACGCAGTTTCTCGACCACGCCATCCTCGCCCAGCAGGTGCAGCGCGCCCACCACCACCAGGGTGTCGCCCTGCCCGGCCTGCAACCACGGCTGCAACAGCGGCAACCAGGCATCGTTGCGATCGACGTTGATGCGCTGGTACAGGTCCGGATACTGCCGCTTCATTTCGACAGCCATGTCGCGCCACAGCAGGTCCGCATCGCCGCGCCGCCAGGCATCGTGCAGGCGCTGGCTCTGCTCGTCGCCCTTGCCGGCCAGTTCAAGCGCTTCACGCAGCAGCTGGCGCTGCTCTTCGGTCCCCATGCCATCGAGCATGCGGATCTGCGCGGCAGCGCTCTCAAGGCCGGTCGCCGGCTTGCCGGCCTTCTGTGCCTGCTCCATCAGGTGGCGGTCCAGGCCGGACTGCGGATCCAGCCCCTGCCGGGTCATCTGCGCGATGCTGACCGTCAGGCCGACAAACCACGGCTTGAGCCCCGACAGGCGGTCCAGCGGCATGCTGTTGTCGTTGGCCCAGTCCTGCAGCAGCTGCCAGGTGTCCGCATCGAGATCGTCCTTGAGCAGGCGGCCATCGGTGCGTACCGCCGCCTGCAGCATCTGCGCCGCCAGCGCCGGCGAGTTCATCTCCTCCGATGACAGTTCGAACACCACCCGCTGGGCGCTGGAGAACGCCTGGTCCACGTCCTTGGACACCGGATAGTCGCTGGGCTTGAGCAGGTGGAACGACCCGAGCAGGTAGAGCGCGCTGCCCTGCGTACCTGACACCTTCCACAGCAGCGGCACCGGCGGCGCCTGGGCGTCCGGCTTCACGTCCGGCGGTGCCGGACGGGCGGCCGCCAGCGGCGCCACCAGCATGGCCGCAGCCAGCAGCATTCCTGCCGTGCGCATCATCCACTTCATTCGGTCACCTCGTCGCTTGGGGTCACATAAGCCTTCTCGCCCGCCTCGACCAGCAGGTCCATGCGGTTTTCCGGCGGCGGCAGCGGACAGGTGGCAAAGGGCGTGAACGCACACGGCGGGTTGTAGGCGCGATTGAAGTCGACCACCACCTGGCTGTTCGCATCCGGCACCTCCAGATCGATATAGCGGCCGGCGGCATAACTGCCACGGCCGCTGCTGCGGTCGGCAAAGATGATCTGCAGCGGTCGCCCCGGCTCACCCAGCGCTTCCAGCCGCCAGGTGCGGCCCTCGCGCTCGAACTCCACTACACCGGCATTGGCCTGCGCGGTGGTGGTGCCGGTGATATCGACAATCGGCAGGGTCTTGTCGGCAGCGTGGGGAACGAACCGTGCGGTAATGCGCCAGTCCGGGCCCAGCGGCCAGTAGTCCAGATGGGTGAAGCGCATGCGCGCCGGTGCATCGGCGTGCTTGACCCGCAACGCATGGCGGCTGCCGCGCTGGATCAGGCTCAGCGCGCCCTTGCCGTCATCGAAGTGGATCACGGTCGGCTCGGCCTCGGCGTCGCTGTAAAAGCGGATGCGCTCCTTGAGCGGCCGGCCCTCCACCTGCAGGCTCACACCGGGCTCGGGGGTGAACCACAGCGCCCCGCCTTCGCGCGACACCATGCCCATGCGGGGCGGCCCCACCGCTAGGCGAATGCCGCTGGTGCTGCCGCTGCCGATGTAGTGCGCCTTCAGTTCCAGCCAGTGCAGGCCGACCAGACTGGTCCAGCCATCGACCATCAACAGTTCGGTCAGGCGCTGCTCGCGCCACAGCTGGTTTTCACGCTTGAAGCCGGCATCGACCTTGGCCGGTGCCGGCGCGAGCGCCTCGTCCCTGTCCCCGCAACCGGCGACCAGCATCACGACGACCAGCGCCGCACTTCCCCAAAGTCTCATCTCAACGCCCCCGCAGGAACCAGCGATCAATTTCAGCCAGAGAAAAACGCGCCCACGTCGGGCGGCCATGGTTGCATTGCCCGGAACGCTCGGTGATCTCCATGTCGCGCAGCAGGGCGTTCATTTCAGGCAGCGTCAGCCGCCGGTTGGCGCGTACCGCACCGTGGCAGGCCATCGTCGACAGCAGCTCGTCACGGGCACTGGCGATGCGCCGGCTCTGGCCATGCTCGCGCAGGTCGGTGAGCACGTCGCGCAGCAGCCCTTCCGGCTCGGCATTGGCCAGCAGCGCCGGGATGCTGCGCACATGCAGCGAGCCCGGCCCGGAGCGGGTGATCTCGAAACCCAGCTCGGCCAGCGTTGCCGCCTCGCGCTCGGCGACATCGGCATCGCGCTCGCCCACCGCCAGGGTGATCGGCACCAGCAACGGCTGCGCATGCAGGCCGATGCCGTCATGCGCGGTCTTCAACCGTTCATAGCCGATGCGCTCATGCGCGGCATGCATGTCCACCACGATCAGGCCTTCGGCGTTCTCGGCCAGGATGTAGATGCCGTGCAACTGGGCGATGGCATAGCCCAAGGGCGGCACGTCACTGTCTGCAGCCGTTGCCGGCAGCGCCTGGGCGGGCGTCTGCAGGCTATCGCCGGCAGGACCGGAATACAACGCGGCATAGGCCGACGGCGCCTCGGCCACCTGCAGGCCCAGCGGGGATTGCCGCGCCTGCCAGTTGCCGTTGCTTCCCACGCCGGTGCTGCCGGGCGGGCGGCCCAGCACATAACCGCCACCGTAAGCACCTGCCGCAGGCGTGGCCTGCGCGGCCATATGCGCCGGATACCCTGGCGCCATCGCGGCCGGTTCCATGCCAGCGCGGGTTTCGGCCAGCGCTTCCTTGAGCGTGCGATAGACGAAGTCGTGGATCAGCCGCGCATCGCGGAAACGCACTTCGTGCTTGGCCGGGTGCACGTTGACGTCCACCCGGGTCGGATCCAGCTCCAGGAACAGCACATAGGCCGGCTGGCGACCGTGATACAGCACATCGCCATAGGCCATTTTCACCGCATGGATGACACTGCGATCGCGCACCGAGCGGCCATTGACGTACAGATACTGCTGGTCGGTACTGGCCCGCGAATACTGCGGCTGCGCGATCCAGCCATGCAGGCGCAGCCCGGCCGCACTGTGATCCACGCGCAGCGCCTGCCGGGCGAAATCCTCACCCAGCGTTTCCCCCAGCCGCGCATCCGAATACAGGTCACCGGGCTTGTAGCGGCGCGAGGCCTTGCCGTTGTGCGACACCCGCAACTCGACATCCGGCCGCGCCAGCGCCAGCGAGCGCAGCCATTCTTCGATATGGCCCAGCTCTGTGCGTTCTGCGCGCAGGAACTTGCGACGTGCCGGTACGTTGTAGAACAGCTCGCGCACCTCCACGGTGGTGCCCGGCGCATGCGCGCGCGGCATCACCTCGCCGAGCCGGCCACCTTCGACCTGCAGGGCCGCGCCATGCTCGTCATCGGCCTGGCGCGAGGCCATGCTGAAACGGCTGACCGAGGCGATAGACGGCAACGCTTCGCCACGGAAGCCCAGTGTCGCCACCGCTTCCAGATCATCCAGGCTGGCGATCTTGCTGGTGGCATGCCGCGATACCGCCAGCGGCAACTGGTCGGCGGCAATGCCGCCGCCGTTGTCGCGGATACGGATCAGCCGCACACCGCCTTCTTCCAGGTCGATATCGACGCGGGTGGCACCGGCATCGAGCGCGTTCTCGACCAGTTCCTTGACCACCGAGGCGGGCCGCTCGACCACTTCACCGGCGGCGATCTGGTTGATCAGGATTTCCGGCAGCGGACGGATCGAACTCATGCCGCAGCCTCCTGCGAACACGGAGAAGCGGGTGAGGCGGAGGAAAAACGAGGGATGATCAGACAGACATCATGCATATGCAGATGATAGCCGAGCATCGCCCTTTCACCGGGCCGGTTCGGGTATCAGAGGAGCTATCGGCGACGCTGGCCAACCGCAACTTGCGCCACGCCGGCGGCCCCACGACGCCCCGGCCTTACTTGCTGCCGCCGGCCACGGTACCGGCCGCCGCGTCCATTTCCGCCTGCGCCCGCGCGGCGAACAGCGTCCCCGGTGGCGGCTGGCGGCTGAAGAAGGTGTGCACACCATCGAGCACGGCCCCGGCGATACGCCGCTGGTAGGCCGGATCGACCAGCCGCCGCTCCTCGTCGGGATTGGAGATGAAGGCGGTTTCCACCAGCATCGCCGGCATGTCGGAAGTGCGCAGCACGGCGAAGTTGGCGCGCTCCAGGTTCGGCTTGTGGTTGTTGCCGATCCGCTTGAGGCCGCCCAGCACATGGCTGGCCGCGTCTTCGGAAGCCTTCATGTTACCGCTCTGGGCCAGGTCCAGCAGCACGTTGGCCAGCGTGCCCTCGGTGCGGTTGAGGCTGACGCCACCGATCAGGTCGGCCGCGTTTTCCTTGTCCGCCAGCCAGCGCGCGCGTTGCGAGGAGGCACCCTTGGTCGAAAGCACATACACCGACGACCCGGTCGCCGAGCGGTTTTCCGCCGCATCGGCATGGATCGAGATGAAGATGTCGGCCTTGGCCGCACGCGCTCGCTGCGCGCGATGCGGCAGCGGGATGAATACGTCGGTGTCGCGGGTCAGGAACGCACGCAGCCCGGGCGTGGCGTTGACCTGTCGGGCCAGCTCGCGGGCGACCGCCAGCGTCACGTCCTTCTCGCGCTTGCCGGTCGGACCGACAGCACCCGGATCCTGGCCACCGTGACCGGGATCGATCGCCACCACCAGTGTGCGCATGCCCGGCTGCATGCGGATACGCGAGGCATCGCTGGGCATGGCCGGACGCGGTGCCGGCGTGGCGGCTGCCGGGGCCGGTGCGGCAACGACAGGGGCCGGAGTCGCGCTGGCCACCGTCGCCTTGGCCGGAGCGGCACCCTGACCATTGAGGATCGCGGCGGGTGAAAGCTGCCCGCTCTTGGCGGCCGATTCCGGCGCCGGTGCCGGCACAGTGGCCTGCTGCTGGACCGCCGCAGTCAGGGCCGCGGTGGCCCGTGCGGCCTCGGCACGTGCCTGGGCGCTGAGCTGTTCCGGCGTCGCCGTCGGGGTCGGTGCGGAGGCGGGAACCACGGTCGTGGTCGAGGCGGGTGCGGTGGAAGAAGCCGCGGCGACAGTGCCGGAAGCCGGTACGCGTGCCGGCGCCTCGCCGGGCCATTCGATCAGCAGCGCCGACGTCGCCCCCTGCCCCTGCAGTTGCGGCTTGAAAGCCGTCACCGACTCGGCCAGATCGAATACCACCCGGAAGGTGCCCGGTGTCGGATTGCCGGTGCGTACCGCGGTGACCACACCGGCGGCGGCCGGCAGTTTGAGGCCACGCACGGCGGTCGAATCGGGGAAATCGACGACCAGGCGGTTCGGGGTGGACAGGCTCAGGGTCTTGTAGCTGCCGCCGCCAGCCAGCTGGATTTCGGCGCGGGTGCCGGTAGCACCGCTGTCCAGGTTGACGCTGCGGATCTCACCCGCCCACGCGCTGGCACCGGCCAGACAGAATCCGGCGACGGCGACAGTCAATGCGAACAGGCGGTTTCCCGTAGTCATGCGCGGATTCAATCATCACATTTCGATAATTGCAATAGGTTTTCCCTTAATAATCCGCAACCTGCCACACCTTCCTGTTGTCAGGAGACAGGAAGGGCCTGCAAGTCGGGTATTTCACGCAGCTGTCCCAGCCATGCCTCGGCGGCGGCACTGCGGGCCTGCAGCCTTGCCCGACGTCCGTTTCCGGCGATTTCCAGCGCGATCACCAAGTCCACCGGCGGCAGGCCGCCCTCCCCGCGTTCGGGCCACTCGACCAGCCACAGGTCGGCACTGCCCTCGTCCAGGCCGAGGAAGTCCAGTTCGCCGGCGGTGCCGATCCGGTACAGATCAAGATGCCAGGCCTCGCCGGACGGCAGCGGGTAACGCTCGATCAGGGTATAGGTCGGGCTGCGGATCGCGCCCTGCACGCCCAGCGCACGCAGCAGGGCGCGGGCCAGCGTGGATTTTCCGGCACCGAGGTCGCCTTGCAGGTGGACGACGGCGGTGGCCGGACGGGTCTGCGCCAGCGCCCGACCCAGCAGGTCGGTGCTTTCGGCATCAGGAAGTATCAGTTCGATCATGCCCGCCATTATGGATTGGCCAGCACGCGCAGGTGCGGCAGCAGGTCGCGCGGCAACAGCCCGCGCTCGCCATCCAACGCGGCCGCATCACCGGCCAGGGCGTGCAGCAATGCGCCGCTGCTGGCCGCGTCAAAGCCGGGCAGCCCCTGGGCCCGCAGCGCGGCGATCACGCCGGTCAGCAGGTCGCCCATCCCACCCACGGCCATGCCGGGATTGCCCGCCGCGATCAGCCGTGGCACCTGCTCCGGCGCCGCCACGACGGTGCCGGCGCCTTTCAGCACCACCACCGCCGAGTAGCGGCTTGCCAGCGCCTGTGCAGCCGCAAAACGGTCGCGCTGCACGCTGGCGGTATCGGTGGCGAGCAGACGCGCAGCCTCGCCCGGATGCGGGGTGAGCACCGCCTGCGGCAGGGGCTGCGGACTGGCGGCGAGCAGGTTCAGCGCATCGGCATCCACCACCAGCGGCTTGCCACTGGCCAGCGCCGCCGCGTACAGGCCGCGCGCCCATTCGCCCTGGCCCAAGCCCGGCCCCAGTGCGATCACATCGGCGCGTGCCAGCAGTGGCAGCACGCCTTGGACATCATCAACGACATGCGGCATTGCTTCCGGACAACGCGCCAGCAAGGGGGCGACATGCGCACCACGGGTGGCCACGCTCGCCAGCCCCGCGCCACTGCGCAATGCCGCCTCGGCGGCCAGCATCACCGCGCCACCACTGCCGTGGTCGCCACCGATGCACAGCACGTGCCCGGAGCGCCCCTTGTGGGTATCCGGACGCCGTCGCGGCAACTGCGCTGCCAAACGGGCGGCGTCCCAGTGCCATGCGGCCGGTGCAACACCTTCCAATGCCGCTGGTGACACATCCAGACCGTCCAGCAGGCGTTCGTCGCTGTAGTCCAGCGCCGCACCGGTATACAGCCCGCGGTGCGGCACGATGAACTGCAACACGCAGTCCGCGCGTATCGCCGCACCCGGCACATTGCCCGTATCCGCTTCCACGCCGCTGGGCACATCCAGCGCGAGTACCGGCGCCGGCACATGATTGACCGCCTCGATCAGCGCCGCATCCACCATCTCCGGCGCGCGTGTCAGGCCCATGCCGTACAACGCATCGACGATGAGATCGGCCTGCCGCAGGCAGTCGGCCGTCACCTCGACATGCCCGCCCGCCGCCAGATAGCGGGTGCAGGCGCGCTGTGCCAGCGGCGTGCGCGGCGCGGTGTCGGGCAGATGCAGCACGCTGACCTGCCGCCCCGACTGCCGAGCGAGCAAGGCCAGTACATAGCCGTCGCCACCGTTGTTGCCGGGGCCGCACAGCACCACGATGCGTCGTGCCTGCGGCCAACGCTGCAACACGCACTGCCACGCCGCCTGCCCGGCCCGCTGCATCAACGCCTCGCCCTCATCGGCAGACAGCTGCGCGGCGCGGGCATCGATGCGGCGCGCGGCGGCGGTATCGAACAGGGCGGGAAGCTCGTACATGCGACCGATTCTATACTTGCGGCATGGCTGACACCCTCAACACTCCCACTCCCGCGCAACTGTCGCTGCGCATCCGCCAGCTGGCCCGCGAGGCGGGGTTCCAGCGCTGTGGCATCAGCGGGATCGAACTGGGCGAGGACGAGGCGCACCTGCTCGATTGGCTCGGCAAGGGTCTGTACGGAACGATGGAGTGGATGGCGCGCCACGGCGCGATGCGCGCACGGCCGCAGGAACTGCTGCCCGGTACCGTGCGGGTGATCTCGGTGGGGCTGGATTACGGCCACAAGGACGATGCCGAAGCCTGGGCCACGCTGGACGATACCGGGCGCGCCTATGTCGCCCGCTACGCGCTGGGCCGCGATTACCACAAGCTGATGCGCAACCGCCTGCAGAAACTGGCCGACCGCGTCGCCGCCGAGATCGGCCCGTTCGGCTATCGCGCGTTTGTCGATTCAGCGCCGGTGCTGGAACGCGCGCTGGCACGCAACGGCGGACTGGGCTGGATCGGCAAGCACACCTGCCTGATCGACCGCGACGGCGGCTCGTGGTTCTTCCTCGGCGAGATCTATGTCGACCTGCCGCTGCCGATCGACGCGCCGGCCAGCGCCCACTGCGGCACCTGCACGCGCTGCATCGAGGTGTGCCCGACCGCGGCGATCATCGCCCCCTACCGGCTCGACGCACGCCGCTGCATCTCCTACCTGACCATCGAACACGAAGGCGCGATCCCGCTGGAGATGCGCCCGCTGATGGGCAACCGCATCTACGGCTGCGACGACTGCCAGCTGGTCTGCCCCTGGAACAAGTTCGCCCGGCGCACCGACGAGCCGGACTTCCGCGCCCGCAACAACCTCGACACCGCCACCCTGCCGGAGCTGTTCGCCTGGGAGGAGGACGAATTCCTGCAGCGTACCGAAGGCAGCCCGATCCGCCGCAGCGGCCATGAACGCTGGCTGCGCAACATCGCCGTTGCGCTGGGCAATGCCGCACCCTCGCCCGCCGCCTTGCAGGCGCTGGAAAGCCGGCGCACGCATGACTCCGAACTGGTGCGCGAACACGTGCAGTGGGCGCTGCAACGCCACGCCGCCAGCACCGATACCGAAGAGCCTTGAGCCGCCAGCGCCCGTCCATGCGACCATGGCCGGCCGTTTCAACGTTGCCACACCGGATCCATGGACCGCAGTACCGACATCCTGACCCCCGTCCAGCTCAATACGCTTGCGCGCGACCTGCTGGAAAGCGCCTTCCCGCTGGTCTGGGTCGAAGCCGAACTGGGCAGCGTCAGCCGGCCGGCATCCGGGCACCTGTACTTCACCTTGAAGGACGCCCGCGCCCAGGTGCGTGCGGCCATGTTCAAGCCCAAGAGCCAGTGGCTGAAGTTCATCCCCCGCGAAGGCATGCGTGTGCTGGTGCGTGGCCGGCTCACGCTGTATGAGGCGCGTGGCGACTACCAGCTGATCCTCGACCACATGGAAGAGGCCGGCGAAGGTGCTTTGCGCCGCGCCTATGACGAACTCAAGGCGCGACTGCAGGCCGAAGGCCTGTTCGACCCCGAACGGAAGCGGCCGCTGCCGGCACACGTGCGCCGGCTGGCGGTGATCACCTCGCCCAGCGGCGCCGCCATCCGTGACGTACTGAGTGTGCTGGCACGGCGCTTCCCGCTGCTGGAAGTGGAGCTGCTGCCCGCACTGGTGCAGGGTGGAACCGCTGCCGCCCAGCTCACCACGCTGCTGCGGCAGGCCGATACCAGCAAGCGTTACGACGTGATCCTGCTCACCCGCGGCGGCGGCTCGCTGGAAGACCTGTGGGCGTTCAACGACGAACAGCTGGCCCGCGCGATTGCCGCCAGCGACACGCCGGTGGTGTCGGCAGTGGGCCATGAGACCGACTTCAGCCTGTCCGACTTCGCTGCCGACCTGCGCGCACCCACCCCCTCGGTGGCCGCCGAACTGCTGGTGCCGGACCGGCAGGACCTGGATACGCGCCTGCGCCGGCTGGCCCAGCGACTGGGGCAATTGCAGGCCCACGCCCTCGGCCAGGCGATGCAGCGTGCCGATCGCGCCGCGCTGCGGCTGCAGGCACACAGCCCACAGGTACGCCTGGACCTGCTGCGGCATCGCCAGCAGGCCGCCTTCACCCGCCTGCAGTCGACCTGGCGGCAGCAGCAGGAACGCCGTCTGGCCCGACTGGGCCAGAGCGCTGCCGTGCTGCGCGGCGCCCAGCCCCGGCAACGGCTGGCGGCGCTGGCCGGAAAGCTGGCGGCGCTGGCGCCGCGGGCGCAGGCGGCGATGGGCCGGCAGCTGCAACGCGACGCACTGCACCTGCGCGGCCTGGCCCGTTCGCTGGAAGCGGTGAGCCCGCTGGCAACCGTGGCCCGTGGCTATTCGATCCTCACACGTGCCGATGACGGCACGCTGGTGCGGTCGACCCTGCAGGTCCAGGCCGGCGACACCTTGCATGCACGCGTGGACGACGGCGTGCTGGACGTGCAGGTCGTCGCTTTCAAAGCCCCTCTCCCCACGGGAGATGGATTGGGGTGAGGGCAGGAAACCAACCCGCACCCTGCGGAAACACCGGAAACCGTGATGGCGAACGCATGACCATGCTGGTGAAAAGCAGGACATCGCCGCTTGAACACGCGTGGTGCGTGAGGCTTCGTCCGCACCCGTATCCGCCCGTTCGGGGCACCCTCTCCCGGAGGGAGAAGTAAAAACCTACCGCGTCGTCTCGCAGAACTGCTGACGATAGGCCATCGCCTTGGGCATCAGCGCGCTCAGGTTCTGGATGCGCGTGCCGGGATTGGGATGGGTGGAAGAGAACTCCGGCGGTGCCTGGCCGCCGCTGGCCTCGCCCATGCGCTGCCACAGCGGCACCGCCTCTTCCGGGTTGAAACAGGCCGCCGCCGCCAGCATCAGTCCGACCTCGTCGGCTTGGGTCTCATGCGAGCGCGCATACGGCAGCAGGTAGCCGTACCCCATCGCCGACATCATCATCTGCTGCTGTTGCGCATCCATGCCACTGGCGGCACCGGCCATCTGCCCGATCTGCGTCAGCTTCTGCTGGGCCATGCGCTGGGCACCGTGGCGCAGCAGCGCGTGGGCGATTTCATGCCCCATCACCACCGCCAGCGCATCACTGTTGCGTGCCACCGGGATCAGGCCGGTATACACGGCCATCTTGCCGCCGGGCAGGCAGAAGGCATTGGCCTCGTTGGACTGCAGCACGTTCACTTCCCAATCGAAATCACGCGCGAAGTGCCGCGGCTGCAGCCCGTGCTCCTGCGCCAGCGCGGTTTCCACCACATCCACCTTGGCGATCAGCCGCCGGGCGATCTCACGTACCTGCTGCGAAATCTGCGCGTTGGGATCGACCGGCCGCTCCTGCGACAGGATTTCCTGGTAGGCCTGCAGGCCCAGCGCCTTTTCCTGGCTGGCATCGAGCGTGCTGTCGATCAGCACCTTCTCGCCGGTATACGGGTCCACCGAACGGTTGCCCAGGTAGTAGCAGCCGCCATAGATGGCAAAGCCCAGCAGCACCACCCAGCGGATGTTGCCGAACAGTCCGCCGCGCCGGGATTGCCTGCCATTGCCCTGGCTGCCGAAAGGATCCTGTCGCATGCGGAAGTTCCATTTATGAGCGGTTGGTCAGCGCCGATGGTAACCCGCACCGCCGCGCAGGCCACGTCAAATACCACGCACCAGGCGAAACCCGATCCGCGCCGAGGTGACATCCGAATCCTGCGACTGCCGCCAGGCCGCGCGGCTCTGTTCCGGTGCATTGGCCCAGTTGCCGCCGCGGATCACCCGCTGCCGGCACCCCGGGTTGAACCAGGCCGCGCCGTCGGCGGGTGCACGCCGGTAGCTGGCATGCCAGCAATCGGCCACCCATTCGCTGAGGTTGCCGCCGATATCGTGCACGCCCCAGGCGTTGGGCTGGAAGCTCGCCACCGGCGCCGCCCCCCAGTAGCCATCGCCATAACCGATGAAGGCGTTGTTCCAGTGCCGGCCACTGGGCGAGACATCCTTGCTGCCGGTGAAATTGCCCGACAGCTCCGGCGGCGTGCCGGCATCGCCCCACGGGTAGCGCCCGCTGCTGCCGGCACGCAGCGCATACTCGAACTCGGCTTCGCTGGGCAGTCGGTAATAGCGGCCAGTCTGTTCGGACAGCCATGCCGCGTAGGCCTCGGCATCGCGCACGCTGACGTGCATCACCGGGCTGTCGGGGCGCGCGGACGCACCGTTGTAGCCCGAGCGCCAGTCCACGCCGCTGCGGCGGACAAAATTGCCACTGCGCTCGTCATACACCACCGAGTGCCCGCGCCGGGTCGCGCGCGGCCGGGCGTTGGCCGCGCTGACGAACTGTCCGAACTGGGCCACCGTGACTTCGGTGATCGACAGCGCGAAGCCGCGATCAAAACGCACATAGTGCTGCGGCCGCTCGGCATCGCTGGCACCGGGCTCGGAATCGGTCGCGCCCATCTGGAAACCGCCATGTGGAATCACCACCATCTGCGGCCCGCGCCCACCGCCTTGCAGCGCATCGGTGAACACCTGGCCGGGGCGGAAACTGCCGTAATGCGTGGCCAGATCGATCCGCTCCCGCAACACGCCCACCGCCGCATCGCCCGGCGCCGCGATCCGCAACGCCTGCTCCAGCTTCTCGCGTGCGGCCTTCAGCCCGTCCGGTGTTGCAAGGTCGCGCAGGCCACCGTCACGCAGCGCCAGCAGCTGGGCATGCCGCATCGCCTCGATGCGCACACGGGCATCCTGCACTGTCGGACCCGCACGCACCGTCGCGGCACGCGCGAGAAAGCCGGCCGCCGCTTCGAAGTCCGCACGCTCGGCGGCGATCTCCGCTCGGCGGATCAGGCCGCTCTGTACCGCGGCGATCCCCTGCAGCGCACGGCTGTCATCCGGTGCCAGCGCCAGCACCGCGCGGAAATACTCCAGCGCCCCGCCACCGGCCTCACCCAACTGGTCGCGCCGCACCGCCGACTCGCCGGCCCGGTTGAGCGCCAGGATCCGCCGGGCCAGCTGTATCTGCCGCTGCAACTCCAGCTCCGCCTCGCCCTCCGGTGCCAGCGCGACGGCCACGCTGATCCGCTCGGCCGCCGCGGCCAGTGCCTGGCGCTGGTCATCGGGCTGCTCCATCAGGGCGACCGCCTGCGCGCGCAGCTGTTGCCGGGCCATTTCAACGCCGCGCGTGGCCTTGGCATCACCGGGTTTCAGCGCCAGTACCGCCAGATACAAAGGCACTGCTGCTTCCTCGTCCCCATAGAGACGGCCCTGTTTGAGCGCCGCATCGGCCTGGCGGCGGACATTGTCCAGCGTTTCCACCGTCACCTCCGGCAACACCGGTTTCCATTGCGGCAGCGGCGTCGCCTCCACCGGGTCCGGTTCCCGGCCGGCAGGCACAGGGGCGCCCTGCTCCTTGACGGGGGATGGTGCCGGCAGACGGTCGGCCTGTTCGGCCTGCAACGGGCTGGCGACCTCCGTCACCGGTGCTTCCTGGCGGCATCCGCTGCCGCCCAGGACCCCCAGTATCGCCATGCACAGCAACGGGCCGGTAGTACGCAAATTCCCTCCAGTTCCGGTCTGCAATGCCGGGGCGAGTCGACGTTAGGCTATTCTCGCCAGCCTGAGCAAACATGCAGTTGACGGAAACCACGTGGCTTATTGGATCAAACACCCGAGCGAACTTGAAGAGCGTTACCGCCAGCCTCCGGCCCGCATCGGGCTGGATACCGAGTTCATCCGCGAGCGTACCTACTGGCCGCAACTGGCACTGGTGCAGATGGCCGTGGGCGAGGAGATCCTGTTGATCGACCCGCTGATTCCCGGCATGACCGACGCGCTGCGGCCGTGGCTGACCGATCCCACCATCGTCAAGGTCATGCACAGCGCCAGCGAGGACCTTGTGGCGTTCAAGTGTGCCTGTGACGCCCTGCCCCGGCCGCTGTTCGACACCCAGACCGGCGCGGCGATGGCCGGCTTCGGCAGTGGCATGGGCTATCAGAAGCTGGTGGCGGAAATCACCGGCGTCACCCTGGCCAAGGGCGAGACCCGCTCGGACTGGATGCGCCGGCCGTTGTCACCGGCACAGCTGGAATACGCCGCCGATGACGTGGAATACCTGTTCGCGCTGCACGACGCCATCCAATCCCGGCTGCGGGCCCAGGATCGCCTCGCTTGGTTGCAGGACGAATGCGAGCGGATGGTCGCCACCATCGAGAATGATGAAGGCGAGCATTGGCCGCACCTGTCGATGCGCGCAGCCCAGTTCCTCGACAGCGACGCGCGGCTGCGGCTGCTGCGGCTGCTGCGCTGGCGCGACCAGCAGGCCCGGCACAGCGACAAACCGCGCAGCTGGGTGCTGGACAACGAGCTGGCCACGCTGCTGGCGCGCACGCCGCCGGCCGACTACGCGGCGATGCTGCAGCTGTTCGAGCGTTTCCCCAAGGCCCCACGCAAACTGGCCCAGGCGGTCTGGCAGGCATTGACCACGCCGCTGGAAGACGAGGCGCAGGCACCGCAGCCGCTGGCACCGACGGACGCCAACAAGGCTGCGCTCAAGCGTCTGCAGGAAGCGGTTGCCAGCCACAGCGCCGGGCTCGGACTCCCCGACGGCCTGCTGGCTTCACGCAAGCATCTGGAAGCACTGCTGGAAAACGGGCAATGGCCGGCCGCTCTGAGCGGCTGGCGCAAGGCATTGCTGGAACCGGTATTGCAGCCGTTATTGCCGGCGCGGTGATCGGGCGGACACACGGAGTAGCGGCTGCATGAGCTTCCAGATCCTGCTTGTGATCGGCATCACCTTGGTGGCGATCTACCTGTTCGCCACCGAAAAGCTGCGCATGGACATGGTCGCGGTGCTGGTGCTGGCGACACTGGCCGTGCTCGACCTGGTCACCCCGCAGCAGGCGCTGAGCGGCTTCAGCAACCAGGCCACGATCACCGTCGCCTCGATGTTCGTGCTGGCCGCCGGGTTGCAGAACAGTGGCGCGCTGTCGGGCATCGGCTGGTTGTTCAGCCGGACGAAATCGCCGCTGCTGTTCCTGCTGCTGCTGTTCGCGGTACTGGCGATCATCGCCCCGTTCGTCAACAACACCGCGGTCGTGGCGGTGTTCATGCCGCTGGTCATCGCCGCCACTACCAGGATCGGCATGCCGGCCTCCAAGGCGCTGATCCCGCTGTCGTTCGTGTCGCAGATGGCCGGTGTCTGCACGCTGGTGGGCACCTCCACCAACCTGCTGGTCAACGGCATCGCCAAGGACCTGGGACACCCCGGCTTCACCATGTTCGAGTTCACCCCGTTGGGGCTGATCTGCCTGGCTGCCGGCTGCGCGTACCTGCTGATCTTCGGCCGCTGGCTGCTGCCGGACACGCGCAACGCGGGGTTCGTCGAACATTACGACATCGGCAAATTCCTCACCGAGCTGCGCGTGATGCCCGGCTCGCGGCTGATCGGCAAGACCATCCAGGAAAGCCGGCTGGGCGAGCAGAAGGGTGTCTTCATCCTGGAGCTGCTGCGCGGCAAGCACAGGGTATCGGCGGCGCAGACGCAGACCCTGCAGGAGGACGACATCCTGCTGGCCCGTGGCGACTGGTCCAAGCTGGTGGAGCTGACCCGCAAGGCCGGGCTGGAGATCAACTCCCAGTTCAAGTTCAAGGCGCGCCTGCTGGATGAAGCCGACCAGGTGATCACCGAGGTGATGATCGCGCCCAACTCGCGCGCCGCCGACCGCACGCTGGAAGCGCTGGACCGCAGCTGGAACCACAACGCGGTCGTGCTCGCCATCCAGCGCCGCGGCGAGGTGCTGTGCGAGAAGCTCAAGGATGTGCGGCTGGACGTGGGCGACATCCTGCTGCTGATCACCTCCAGTGCAGATGCGCCCGCGCTGCGCCGCGACCCCGACGTGATCGTGCTTTCCGAGCGCGAGGCGGCCAAGCCCAAGGGCTGGCGCGGCACTTTCGCGCTGCTCACGATGGCGCTGGTGATCGGCATTCCGGCAATCGGCTGGGCACCGATCGCGATCACCTCGCTGGTCGGCGCGGTGGCGATGACACTGGCCGGGTGCCTCGACGCGGATGGCGTGTATGACGCCATCGACTGGCGCATCGTCGTGCTGATGGCCGGCCTGCTGCCGCTGGGCGTGGCGATGAGCCAGACCGGTACGGCCGCATTCGTGGTCGAACACACCATCGGGCTGGTGCGCGACCTCGGTCCGCACGTGGTGCTGGCGGTGATGTATCTGGTGGCGCTGCTGCTGGCCGAGCTGATGAGCAACTCGGCTGCGGCGGTGCTGCTGACACCGATCGGCATCTCCACCGCGCAGATGCTGGGCGTGGATGCGACGCCGTTTCTGGTGGCGGTGACCTTCTCCGCCTCGACCAGCTTCCTGACCCCGGTCGGCTACCAGACCAACACCATGGTCTATACCGCCGGCGGCTACCGCTTCACCGACTTCGTCAAGGTCGGCCTGCCGCTGAACCTGATCTTCTGGGTGCTCGGGGTGATCTACATTCCCAGATTCTGGCCGTTCTAGAGGCTACCGCGCGCGCTGGATCACGCTGCCATCCCTGCCCGCAGCGGACCACCAGGCGCCGGCAGAGCAGAAGCAGGCATCACATCAACCCGGTGCCCGGCGATACCCGGAACACCGGGCTCGAAGAGCAGGATTCACCAGCCCCCGTCGTACCTGTTCATCTTTTTCGCACCGCCCATTAAGACCAAAGTCTGATCCTTGCAGCAGCACCAATCCGTTGACCCCTGCCCGGCATGGGTAGACCCTTGGACAACTCTCCCTGCGAGGCGACTCGATGAAAGGTTTCTCCAAAGCCGGCTGGGCGCTGCTCTCCCTGATCGGCGCATTCTGTCTGGGCGTGGTTGCGTTGCGCAGGGGCGAACACATCAATGCCCTGTGGATCGTGATTGCCGCGGTCTCGCTGTATCTGGTCGCCTTCCGCTATTACGGCTTGTTCGTCGCCAACAAGGTGCTCGGGGTCGACCCCACCCGTGCCACACCGGCCATCCTCAACAACGATGGCCTGGACTACGTGCCCACCAACAAGCACGTGCTGTTCGGCCACCACTTCGCCGCCATCGCCGGCGCCGGCCCGCTGGTCGGCCCGGTACTGGCCGCGCAGATGGGCTATCTGCCCGGCACGCTGTGGCTGATCGCCGGCGTGGTGCTGGCCGGCGCGGTGCAGGATTTCATGGTCCTGTTCATTTCCAGCCGTCGCAACGGCCGCTCGCTGGGCGATCTGGTGCGCGAGGAGATGGGTCCGGTGCCCGGCACCATCGCCCTGTTCGGCGTGTTCATGATCATGATCATCATCCTCGCGGTGCTGGCGATGATCGTGGTGAAGGCGCTGGAAGGCAGCCCGTGGGGCATGTTCACCGTCATCGCGACCATGCCCATCGCCATCCTGATGGGCATCTACATGCGCTATGTCCGCCCCGGCAAGATCGGCGAGATCTCCGTGGTCGGGCTGATCCTGTTGCTGTCGGCGATCTGGTACGGCGGCAAGGTCGCCGCCGATCCGGTGATGGGCCCGATGTTCACCTTCACCGGCGTGCAGATCACCTGGATGCTGATCGGCTACGGTTTCGTCGCCGCGGTGCTGCCGGTGTGGCTGCTGCTGGCGCCGCGTGACTACCTGTCCACCTTCCTCAAGATCGGCACCATCGTCGGCCTGGCGATCGGCATCCTGATCGTGATGCCGGAACTGAAGATGCCGGCGCTGACCCAGTTCACCGACGGCACCGGCCCGGTGTGGAAGGGCAGCATGTTCCCGTTCCTGTTCATCACCATCGCCTGCGGCGCGGTGTCCGGTTTCCATGCACTGATCAGCTCGGGCACCACGCCCAAGCTGCTGGCCAATGAAGGCCACGCCGCCTACATCGGCTACGGCGGCATGCTGATGGAATCGTTCGTGGCGATCATGGCGATGGTGGCGGCCTCGATCATCGAGCCGGGCATCTACTTCGCGATGAACTCGCCGGCAGCGGTGATCGGCACCGATGTGGTCAACGCTGCGCAGGTGGTCAGCAACTGGGGCTTTGCGATCAGCCCGGAACAGCTCACCGCCACCGCTGCCGATATCGGTGAAACCACCATCCTCTCGCGTGCCGGCGGTGCACCGACGCTGGCGGTGGGCATCGCGCAGATCCTGCATGCGGTGATCCCGGGCGACGGCATGATGGCGTTCTGGTACCACTTCGCGATCCTGTTTGAAGCGCTGTTCATCCTCACTGCAGTTGATGCCGGCACCCGTTCGGGCCGCTTCATGCTGCAGGACCTGCTGGGCAACTTCGTGCCGGCGCTGCGCCGTACCGATTCGTGGGTGGCCAGCTTCATCGCCACCGGTGGCTGCGTGGCGCTGTGGGGTTACTTCCTGTACCAGGGCGTGACCGATCCGCTGGGCGGCATCAACATGCTGTGGCCGCTGTTCGGTATCGCCAACCAGATGCTGGCCGGCGTGGCACTGCTGCTGTGCACCGTGGTGCTGTTCAAGATGAAGAAGGACAAGTACGCCTGGGTGCCACTGCTGCCGGCGATCTGGCTGCTGATCTGCACCACCGCGGCCGGCTTCATCAAGATCTTCTCCAGCGAGCCGGGCGTGGGCTTCATCGTGCAGGCGCACAAGTACCGTGACGCCATCGCCGCCGGCAACCTGCTGCCGCCGTCCAAGGATTTCGGTCAGATGCAGCAGGTGATGGTCAACAACTACATCAACGCCGGCCTCACCGCGCTGTTCCTGTTCGTGGTGTTCGCGGTGCTGGTGTACTCGGTCAAGACCATCGCCGCGGCGCGCCGCTCGCCGGTACGCACCGACCACGAGACGCCGTACGTGGCGCTCAAGCCGCACGAGATGGACGTGTAATGGGCACCGAACTGGTCCCCGTCGGCCAGTACCAGACGTTCCGCCGCACCTGGCGGCGTCTGGTACAGACCGCGCGGCTATGCTGCGGCGTGCCGGACTACGACAACTATGTCCGGCACATGCAGGACAAGCACCCGGACCGGCCGGTAATGGATTACAAGACCTTCTTCCGCGAACGCCAGGAAGCCCGCTTCGGCGGCAAGGGCGGCTTCCGCTGCTGCTGAACCGGCACACTTGAAGAACTTCAAAGGCGGGGCCATGGGTCCCGCCTTTTTATTTGCCCACTGACCGGAGAAACCTCCCGGCAACCCGTACGTCATACCCTCGTTGCAAACCCCGATCGATCAGACCCGGTTGCCCAGACCTCCGGCAAGCGTCACCCCCCCCTCCCCCGCAGTGCAGAAAGAAATGCATGCGCCCATGCGGAACTTGCTGCCGCTGGCCAGGCCGATGCAACACTCCTCCCGTCTATGGACTGCGGCACGTGTTCCGGAGGACATAGGCAGCCATGCAGTCATCGCAAGGTCCCTCGCACTTCCTGCCGCACTCATAACCACTGAAGGCAAGCGAATGCCATGCACGGACAGCCGGAACCGGCCGCTGCAAGGCTCGGCAGCAGAATGAAAAAGGCGGAGCCGTTGCTCCGCCTTTTCCGTTCCGCCTTCTCCCGGCTCTCAGGCTCCGGCCATCCACTTGAGCATCAGCCCGGTGAGATAGGCCAGCACCGTGCCGGTGGCATAGCCGACGGTGCCCAGCAGCACGCCCACCGGTGCCAGGCTGGGGTGGAACGCCGCGGCCACCACCGGCGCCGAAGCCGCCGCACCGACGTTGCCCTGCGAGCCGATGGCCAGGAAGAACAGCGGCGCCTTGAGCAGGCGGCCGACCACGTACAGCAGCAGCACGTGGGTGCCCATCCAGATCACGCCCAGCAGGAACAGCCACGGCCGCTCCAGCAACGAGAGCAGGTCCATCTGCATGCCGATGCAGGCGATCAGGAAGTACAGGAACAGCGTGCCGACCTTGGACGCGCCGGCCGCTTCCAGCTCGCGTGCGCGGGTGAAGCTCAGCGCCAGGCCGGCGAAGGTGGACAGCATCACCACCCATACGAACTGGTTGTCCAGCGAGGCCTGTCTGGCGAAGCTGATGTTCGCCGCACACCACGTCGCCAGCGGCGTGGCCAGCGCGTGCGCCGCGCCGACAATGCCCAGTCCGACACCGACGATGACCATCAGGTCGGTCAGGGTCGGGATACGGGCGCTCTTGGCCTGGTAGTCGGCGATGCGGCGTTTCATGTCGTCGATCGCCGAGGTGTCGGCCCCGTTGCGCGCGTCGATGCCCTGCGCGCGGCCGGCCAGCCAGATCAGCCCCGGCATCAGCAGGATGCTGGCGCAGACCACATCCACCACCGCGAACTGGCCGAAGGTGGTGGCATCGACGTTGAAGGTTTCGCGCATCGCCGCCATGTTGGCACCGCCGCCGATCCAGCTGCCGGCCAGCGCCGCCATGCCGGCCCAGGTGTCGCCAGCCACGGTGGCCGGATGGATCAGCTTCATCGCCTGGAACGACACCAGCGCACCGAGCATGATGCCCACGGTACCGGTGGCGAACATGATCAGCAGCTTCGGGCCCAGCTTGAGGATGCCCTTCAGGTCGATCGACAGCGTCAGCAGCACCAGCGCCGCGGGCAGCAGCACATCCCGCGCCACCGGGTTGTACAGCTTGGTGGCGTGGCCGTCGATGACTCCCGCGGTGTTGTAGATGGCCGGGATGAAGTAGCACAGCAACAGCGCCGGCACCCAGTTGAAGAACTTGCGCCAGAAGCCGTCGACACGGCTGGACAGATGGAAGATCAGCCCCAGCGTGGCGGCGATCAGGCCAAGCCCGACGATGTCATTGGTGATCAGGGTCGTACTGCTTTCGGTCGGCATACAGCCTTTCCTGTCGAACGAAGAGAAATAAAAACGCCACGTGGACAACGTGGCGTGAGGCTGGCCAGCCTAGCACGCGGCGCCACGGCACGGGCGGTTGCCGGCACGTGGCGCCATCGGTCGCATTACTGGCCGATATGCTTCTTCAGCCAGCCATTGACCGTGTCATGCCACTGCACGCTGTTGTGCGGCTTGAGCACCCAGTGGTTCTCGTCCGGGAAGTACAGCAGCTGCGACTCGATCCCCTGCCGTTGCAGGGTGTGGAACGTGGACAGGCTCTGGTCCAGCGGTACGCGGAAGTCGTTCTGGCCGGCGACCACCAGCGTGGGCACCTTCCACTTGTGGATGTGCCGCGCCGGATTGAATGCCTCATAGCCGTCGGGATTGGCCGCCACGGTGCCGCCGAACTCCCACTCGGTGAACCACAGCTCTTCGGTCACCGCGCCCATCGAGCGCGTATCGAAGACGCCATTGTGGTTGACCAGGCACTTCCACGGCTCGTTCCAGTTGCCGGCGATCCAGTTGACCATGTAACCGCCGTAACTGGCACCCAGCGCGCAGGCCTTGTCGCCATCGAGGAACGGGTACTGCTGCTGCGCCGCCGCCCAGCCCTTCTGCAGATCCTCCAGCGGGCGGTCGCCCCAGTGCTGGCTGATCGCATCGGTGAAGGCCTGGCCGTAACCGGTGGAACCGTGGAAATCGATCATCACCACCGCGTAGCCCTGCCCGGCATAGGTCTGCGGATTCCAGCGGTAGCTCCAGCCATTGCCGAAGCTGCCCTGCGGGCCGCCGTGGATCAGGAACGCAACCGGGTACTGCTTGCCTTCCTGGTAGTTGTGCGGTTTGAGCACATAACCGTGCACGGTTTCATCGTTCCAGCCCTTGAACGAGAACTGCTCGAAGTCACCGAAGTCCACGCCCTCGAGCATTTCACCGGCACTCGGGGTGATGGCCCGCAGCGGCGCTCCGGCGGTGGTGCTGCTGGTAAACACCTGGTCGCCACTCTTGAGCGAATTGCGGGTGAAGGTGAGCGTATCTCCGGCGATGTCGAAGGCCGAGATACTGCCCTCGCCCACCAGCCTGGTCGGCTCGCCATTGGCAATGTTCACCGCGAACAGCGGGTGCTCGCCCATGTCCTGCGCGGTGGTGTAGAGGGTCTGGCCATCGGCCGACAGGGTGATGCCATCGGCAGAGCGGTCCCACTGCGGGGCGATCTCGCGGGCCTTGCCGCTGGCCAGGTCCAGCGCCATCAGCCCGAGGCGGTCCGCTTCGAAGCCCGGGCGCTTCATCGCACGGTAGAACAGGGTTTTGCCGTCGGCGCTGAACACCGGGCCGGTGTCCCAGGCCGGGTTGCTGGCGGTCAGGTTGACCGGCGCCTTCTTGCCAGCTGCATCAAGCCGGTAGAGGTCGAAGTTGGTCGACCACGGCTCCTGCTTGCCGGCCACGCGGATCGACGCCACCACCGACTTGCCGTCCGGCGACCAGACGTAATCGTCATTGCCACCGAAGGGCTTGGACGGCGCATCGCCGGCCAGGGTGGCGCTGATCGCCGATGCCCCCTTCACTGCCGCTGCATCCGCTGCCGGCAGCGGCGCCACGAACAGCGTATTGCGGCGCCCATCGGCCCAGGTGTCCCAGTGACGCACGAAGATGCCGTCGAACAGCTCACCGCTGGTCTTCCGGGTCTTCCCGGCTTCAAGACGCTTGCTGGTGCAGGCCAGATCCGAGCCGCAGTCCTGATAGACATCGGCGCTGAACAGCACGCGGTCATCCTGCGGCGAAACCCGGTAGCTGTCCACGCCGACCGGGAAGTCGGTCAGCTGGCGCGGCGCACCACCGTTCAGCGGCATCACATACAGCTGCTGGCTGCCATTCTTGGCACTGAGGAAGTACACGCTCTGGCCGTCAGCGGAGAGCGCGGCGGAGTTGACACTCCAGCCTTCCGGGCTGAACTGGCGCGGCGGCGCCAGGTCGCGCGTGCGCAGGTCACGGATCCACAGGCTGCTGCTGGCTTTCAGGTCGGCGTCGACCACGCGCTTGGTGAACACCACCTGTGCGCCGTTGGCGGTCAACAACGGCGCCGACACGCGGTCCAGCTTGACCATGTCGCGGACATCGAAACCACGCGCATTGGCCAGCGAAGGCAGCGCAGCGAGCAGGCACAACGGCAACAGGGCGTGACGAAGCTTCATGGGCATCTCCCGGAAAAACGGCAAACGCCGATGGTAGGGCCGGAACCGCAGCGCGTGCAAAGGCCATCAGTCATGGCCAGAACCAGCAAAGTCCTGGTGATGTCGGGGGATGGATGAGTGAGCCGTCTCACCCTTCCCGCTGGAGTTGTGGATTCCACCCATGGGGCAATACGTGTTTGCTGACGCCGGAAACGACCATCCCCGCCGTAGCGGGGATGGTCGTTCAGACACAAGGCGGCTGCAGCGCTTACATCTTGGCCTCGGCGCGCTTGCCGACGCGGTAGATCAACCAGCCGACCACGGCCAGCACCGCCAGGCCGATCCACTGCGCGGCCGGCAGCTGCACCGGCACGGCCAGCACGTCGGCCCGCTCGCTGATCACGATCGGGATGGCGATGGCGATACCCATCAGCGCCTCGCCGGTGATCAGGCCGGCGGCGAACAGCACGCCCGGCTTGTGCACGCGGTCGCGGCCGGCCTCGTCATCGGCGCGGATCTTGTGGAAGCGCTCGACCAGATGCGCGATCAGGCCACCGAGGAAGATCGGCACCATCAGCTCCAGCGGCAGGTAGATGCCGATGGCTGCGGCCAGCACCGGCACGCGGAAGCGCTTGCCGGCCTTCTTCAGCCATTCGTCGATGGCGATGATCGCCGCGCCCACCGCCGCACCCATGCCGATGAACAGCCACGGCAGCTCGCCGCCGAACAGACCGCGGGCCACCGAGGCCATCAGGTTGGCCTGCGGCGCGGCCAGCGCGTTGGGATGCTCGGCGGTCGGCGCACCGATGCCGTAGGCGGTGGCCAGCAGGTTCAGCACCGGCGCCATGATCAGCGCGCAGGAGAACGCGCCGATACCCAGCATCAGCTGCTGCTTCCACGGCGTGGCGCCGACGATGTAGCCGGCTTTCAGGTCCTGCAGGTTGTCACCGCCCACGGCCGCGGCGCAGCACACCACCGCACCGATCATGATCGCGGCCACTGCACCCAGCGGTGCGCCACCCACACCCACCTTCTCCAGACCCGAATCACCCAGTAGCACCACCAGCACCGCCGAGGCGAACAGGATGGTGGAGATGGTGATGCCCGAGACCGGGTTGTTGGATGAGCCGATCAGGCCGGCCAGATAGGCCGACACCGACACGAACAGGAAGCCGGCGACGATCATGATCAGGGTCATCGGGATCGACACCAGCCACTGGCCGACGATGGCCTGGTACAGGCCCAGCAGCGGCAGGGTGAAGGCGACCAGCGCGATCAGCATCCACTTCATCGGCAGGTCGCGCTCGGTGTGATCCAGCGCCGGGCCGCTGCTCTTGCGCGCGGCGGCAAAACCGCTCTTGACGCCATTGAGCAGCGACTTGCGCAGCGAGAACAGCGTCCAGATACCGCCGATGAGCATCGCGCCGACGCCCAGATAGCGGATCTTGGCGCCCCAGATGGCGAACGCGGCATCGGCCGAAGACGCGCCGGCGATCTGCGCGGCCAGCGCCGGATCGGTGCCCATGAAGAACGCCTGGTACAGCGGAATGGCGATGTGCCAGGACAGGATGGCGCCGGACACCACCACGATGCCGACGTTCAGGCCGACGATGTAGCCCACGCCCAGCAGCGCTGGCGACAGGTTGGTGCCGATGAAGGC
This sequence comes from Stenotrophomonas sp. JC08, assembly GCF_052180205.1. Classification (NCBI taxonomy): domain Bacteria; kingdom Pseudomonadati; phylum Pseudomonadota; class Gammaproteobacteria; order Lysobacterales; family Lysobacteraceae; genus Stenotrophomonas; species Stenotrophomonas sp. JC08. Next base: position 1,954,968 of record NZ_CP197473.1, read on the forward strand.
GGTGACCTTGGAGCTGCCGATGTAGGCCGACTGCGCCCAGGTATCCGGGATCAGGCGCATGCCGCTGGCCGCGGCGACCTTGACGCCGGCACCGATCACCGCCGACAGGGCAAGGATCTTCAGGCCCGGGCCGGGATTCTCACCGGCCTTGAGCACTTCGGCCGCGGCCTTGCCTTCGGGGAACGGCAGCGGGTCTTCGACGATCATCGAGCGCCGCAGCGGTACCGAGAACAGCACGCCCAGCAGGCCACCGAGCCCGGCGATGCCCAGCACCCACCAGTATTTGAAGTCCGGCCAGTAGCCCATGATCACCAGCGCCGGGATGGTGAAGATCACACCGGCGGCGATCGACGAGCCGGCCGAGGCGCCGGTCTGGACGATGTTGTTTTCCAGGATGGTGCCGCCGCCGAGCAGGCGCAGCACGCCCATGGAGATGACGGCCGCCGGGATGGCGGTGGCGATGGTCAGGCCTGCGAACAGACCCAGATAGGCATTGGCGGCGGACAGGATCACCGCCAGCACGATGGCAAGCACCACCGCACGGAAAGTGAGCTGCCGAGGCGCAGCGTTGTTCATGGAAAGCCTTTGAATGGCGAAAAAACCGCAGTCAAGCTAACGCCGGCTTAACAGCAAGTCCAGCCGCGACGCGGCAAGAAATGGCATCAGGCACAGCCGGCCACCGCTTTCGGCAAAACCCAGCCTCCCTGCAAGGAAGCCACTGCTGGGTGGCGATCCGCATCGCCGGCAGCGTGATTGCACGTTCAATCCGCCCGGCATCCGGAAACCTCTCCAGCCATGCGCGGTACCTGCGGGAATGCCCGTGCGTGTTCGCCGCACTTGTGGACAGTCAGTGCGAAGCGTCGCCGGACTCGGTCCGTTTCGCGCGACGTATCGCCTCCAGTACCGGCGCCAGTGGCAGCGCCGCCGCAGTACCCCGATGCCCCTGAACGGTGCGCGCGCGGAACAGCGAGTTGACGATGGCCTCTTCCGTCGCCTCGGCGGCGGCCTGGAACAGGGGCGACAGGGCTTCACCGGCGACACTGCGGGCCGGCTGCACCGGCACCTGCGGATCGCGCCGGTTTTCCTTCGCCGTGGAGAAGGCGATGACGTAATCCCCCGAGCCGTTGGACATCACCGAGCCGGTCCGTGCCAGGCCGACCAGCGCCCGCCGCGCCAGACGCTGCAGCTGCGCCGCATCCAGGGGTGCATCGGTGGCGACCACCATCATGATGCTGCCATCGCCCGTGCTCGGTGGCGGCACCGCCAGACTGCGTGCGTGCACGGCCGGGTCCGGCAGCACTTTCCAGACCGGCACCCCGGCAATGGTCAGCTCGCCGCCGTAATTGCTCTGCACCAGCACGCCGACGGTATAGCCACCCTCTTCGGCTGGCAGCTGCCGCGAACTGGTGCCGATGCCGCCCTTCCAGCCAAAGGCGACCGTGCCGGCACCGGCACCCACGGCGCCCTCCTCGACCTCGCCAAAAGATGGCGTGGTCAACGCCTTTTCCACCAGCGCCGGTGTCAGCGGCCGGGCACGGATATCGCTGAGGTAACCGTCGTTGGTTTCGCCCACCAGCGGATTGATCGAACGTACCTGCTCCATGCCCGGCTGGCGCAGCAGCCAGTCCACCGCGGCGTCGGCAACCTTCCAGGTGCTCAGCGTGCCGGTCAGCAGGATCGGGGTTTCCAGCTCCCCGAGTTCCTGCACCTGGGTGATACCGGCTAGCTTGCCGTAGCCGTTGCCAACGACGATCGCGGCCGGCACCCGCTGCCGGTACAGGTTGCCGGTATGCGGCAGGATCGCAGTGACTCCGGTATGCAGGCACGAGCCCTCATGCAACGTAGCGTGGCCGACACCCACCCCGGCCACATCAGTGATCGCATTGCGCGCACCGGTCGGCAGCGTGCCGATCACCACGCCAGCCTCGCGTGCCCGTGGCCGCTGCTCGCTGGCATCGGCGTCCATGCTGACGGCGGCCAGGACAAGTAAAAGGGTGGACGCACGCTTCATCATTCAAGGCACCCTGGTCAGGAAGTTTCAGGCTCCCGGGCCACGGTACAGCAACAAGCACGACACGCCGCAAGAACCCCCGGCACGCAAGGTGCCGGGGTTGCGCCGCCGCTTCAATCCGGCTGGGATGATGTGCTCACGGAGAAGCGGCCGCTTGCGCAGGACGCCCGCCGATATGGCGCGACAGGAACGCCAGCAGTTTCGTGTAGTACTCGCGCTGGTGCGGCTCGGTGTAGAAGCCATGACCTTCGGTGGGGTAATACAGCGACTCCACGGGTACTCCCGCCTTCTTCAGCGCCGCCTCCATCATCCTCGTGTGCTCGACCGGGGCGATCTCATCCTCGCCGCCGGCCGCCAGGAACACCGGCACCTTGATCCGGTCGGCGAAGCGGTTGGGCGAAGCGGCAGCCAGCGCGGTCTGATCCTCTCCCACCCAGTCCCTGGACCAGTTGCCCAAGCTGCGCGCGGTGCGCCGGTCTTCCCGCTGCATCAGCGGCAGGTCATACACGCCAACATAGCCGGCGGCACAGCGGTACAGCTCCTGCTCCCTGGCCACGCCCATCAGGGCGGCATAAGCACCATAACTGGCACCATAGATACAGATGCGGCTGGCATCGGCATGTCCTTCGCGCACCGCCCAGCGGGTGGCATCGGTGAGGTCATCCTGCATCGTACCGCCCCATTGACGGGCACCGGCCTGGCGGAAGGCCCAACCATGGTTGCCCGAGCCGCGATAGTTCACCTGCATCACCGTATAGCCGGCGGCGGCCAGCATCTGCGCATCACGGTTGTATTCCCACTGGTCGAAAATGCCATAGGGACCACCATGCGGCATCAGCACCATCGGCCCGGCACCGCTCCCGCCACGCGCCCGGGTCAGGTAGCCATGGATCACTAGGCCATCGCGCGCAGTGAAACTGAAAGGTTCCACCGTCGCCGCGGTATCCGGGTCGATCCAGCTGCCGCTGGCAACCACGAAATCCAGTTTTTTGGCGGCCACGTCGAATACGTAGTAGTCACCCGGATTGCTGCCCGACCACACTTTCACCATCAGCAGCTGGCCGTCCTTGGTGCTGGAAGTCACCCGTACCGACTGGCCCGGAAACGCCGCCTCCAGGCTGCGGTAAAGACGCGCCTCGGGCACGTTCTCATCGAAGAACATGCTGCGGTGGCGCCCGTCCATCACCAGCGCCCCCAGCGGAATAGCGGTGCCGTTGCGATGGATGATGCTCCACGGATCGGCCCGGGTATCACGCAGCACGGTGGTGCGTTTGTCGCTGGCCGGATCCCACGCCACGATGCTGTCCGGGCCCTTCCCGTCGCCACGCACCCGCAGGTAGGCAATGCTGTTGTCGGCGGAGAAACCCAGCGGCTCATCGATACGGCCATCGGCACTGCCACTGCTGACCAGCCGCCAGTCACTGCCCCGGGCGTCGCGGTAGAAAAGCTTGCTGATGTTGTCCACATCCGAGCCCTGCGCCAGCCGCACTTCACCATTGTTGTCAGTGGTGAAACTCGCCCGTCGCACCGGTGCCGAGGCCAGCGTAGCGCGGCGCCCGCTGACGACATCCAGCCGGTCGGCACGGGTGAACGGCTCGGTCTGCCCCAGCGGCCAGACCGATACCACCACGTTGCGCTCATCGGCCGGCAGCCCGTCCACCAGGAACGCCGCCACGCTTTCCACCTTTTTGGGCTGGATACGCGTCCCCGCCCCTCGTCCCTGCACGCGGAAACCCACCAGAAGGTCGGCCTGTCCGCCATCGGCGTTGACCGCATAGATTTCACCGGTGGGACGTGGCTGGTCCAGCATGCCGAACTTCTCGGCAATGCTGATCAGCACCCGCTCGTCACTCACCCATTCAAACCCGTTCACGTGTGCGTTGCGCGCCGGAACAAAGCTGCCCGACATTCTGTTGCCGTCCCGCGTGAAAATCACCAGCGCGGTCTTGTCTTCGAGCGGCGCTGTGGCAGCGTAATACTTGCCCGTCGGCGACAGGCGGATGTCATTGAAATCGTCCTTGCGGATAAACGCCGCCAGGTCCACCGCCAGCGCATTGCCTGCGAACGTGGACAGCACCAGCACCCACCCCAGCACCACTGCTTTCATAACTTCCCCGTTTCTTCCCGTCCCTGCCGGCGATTCTAGGGCACCGCAGAGGATTTCTGACGGCCTCGCATACAGGACATCAGACCGGCTCGTGACCGCCAGTAATCAGTAAAGCGCGCCTGCCGTGGAGGCTCCGGAAACAGCGGCTCAGGACCCAGCTCCAGGGGGAAGGCCGCAAAACCGCAGGCAAGCTGCAGGAAGTCCGCCAAGGCGGGGGCTGCAACCCGGAATGGCGGGGCCATACCGGCCGGTCTTCGAACGCTCCACTGCATGGAAGCAGGGCAGCGCCCCGCTGTAGCCAGTCATCCCATGGACTGCCGGTTCAAACGACAAGGCCACAACCGCCATCGGCGGATAACGCGTCCCGTGTTTACACAAACTGTCACGGATCATGTATAAGCTGTTTTCCCGATGGAGACAGACACTACAACACGTGGTCTGATCAATACCGGAGCTGATGCTTCTGCTCCGTCCCCCGGGTTTTCAATTCCCCACGCCCATCATCGCCTCGGTTCCGTGCGACTGCTGTCGCTGGACGCGCATGGCCGCGTGCTGGACTGGATCACCTGGCAGGACGCCAGTTGCCTGTACGCGCGCGATGCGGTGGCGTGGACCCTGGGTGATCCCTGCCTGCATGTGCATGGCGGCATCAACCGCGACAGCGGCCTGCGCAGCGGCCTGGATCTGCACCCGATCATCGCTTCGCGCGGGCATGCCCATTCGCGCGCGCTCGACCCCACTCCGAACCTGACCAACACCGCGCTGTTCGCCCGCGACGCACAGCTGTGTCTTTACTGCGGCAAGCATTTCAACCGGCCACATCTGACCCGCGATCACGTCCTGCCGCTCTCCAAAGGCGGGCAGGACAGCTGGGAAAATGTGGTTTCGGCCTGCTTCCAGTGCAACTCGCGCAAGAGCGACCGCACCCCGCAGCAGGCGAACATGCCGCTGCTGGCCGTGCCCTACCGGCCGAGCTGGATCGAGCATCTAATCCTGTCCAACCGCAACATCCTCGCCGACCAGATGGCGTTCCTGAAGGCACAGTTGCCCAAGAGCGCACTGCGCCGCGCCATCTGCTGAACACTGCCAGCCAGCGCTGGCACGTTGCCAGCCACATATTTGCAGCACCGGCAGCACTCCCTACGCCTGCCTTTTTCTGAATCCCGGCTTCAGCTTCGGGGGAATTATCCTCATTCCCCACTCACGCCGTTCGCGCTTTGCTTGCCCCACCCTCGCTGCGGGGCGAAAATGCCGTTTCGCTTGAAACCCGAAGAAAATGATCGACTCTGCCTGCTATCCGCGCCTGTCGCGCATCCAGACTCCTGCTGACCTGCGCCAGTTCGATGAAAGCGAACTGGAGGCGATCGCGGGCGAACTGCGTGCCTACCTGATCGAATCGGTCGGCAAGAGCGGCGGACACTTCGCCGCCGGGCTGGGGGTGATCGAGCTCACCGTCGCCCTCCACTACCTGTTCAACACGCCGGTCGACCAGCTGGTGTGGGATGTCGGCCACCAGACCTATCCGCACAAGATCCTCACCGGCCGCCGCGACAGCATCCACACCGTCAAGCAGAAGGACGGCGTGGCACCGTTTCCGAAGCGCGAGGAAAGTGAATACGACACCTTTGGCGTCGGTCATTCCTCCACCTCGATCTCCGCCGCGCTGGGCATGGCCATTGCCAACCAGGCCCGTGGCGACAGCCGCAAGGCGGTGGCGGTGATCGGCGATGGCGCGATGACTGCCGGCATGGCCTTCGAGGCGCTGGCCCATGCCGGCGGCATGGATGAGGAGCCCAATGTGCTGGTCATCCTCAACGACAACAACATGTCCATCTCCGAAGCCGTCGGCGGGCTGACCAAGATGCTCGGCCGCGCCACCGCCAGCCGCACCTTCAATGCGCTGCGCGAGGGCGGCAAGAAGATCCTCGGCGACAAGCGCAGCAGCCCGCCGGCACGCTTTGTCAAACGCTGGGAAGAACAGTGGAAAGGCATGTTCGTGCCCTCCACCGCGTTCGAGCAGATGGGCTTCCATTACACCGGCCCGATCGATGGTCACGACCTGCCCCTGCTGCTGTCCACGCTCAAGCGCCTGAAGGATGCCAAGGGCCCGCAGCTGCTGCACATCATGACCACCAAGGGCAAGGGCTACGAGCCGGCTGAAGGCGACCAGATCGGCTACCACGCCGTGGGGCCGTTTGATCCGTCCAAGGGCCTGCCGGCCAAGTCCGCACCAAAAAAACCGACCTACACCGATGTCTTCAGCGACTGGCTGTGCGATGCCGCCGCCGCCGAGCCGCTGTTGATGGGCATCACCCCGGCCATGCGCGAGGGCTCGGGTCTGGTGCGTTTTTCCAAGGAATATCCCAGCCGCTATTTCGATGTCGCCATTGCCGAGCAGCATGCCGTGACCCTGGCTGCCGGCATGGCTACCCAGGGCGCCAAGCCGGTGGTGGCGATCTACTCCACCTTCCTGCAGCGCGCCTATGACCAGCTCGTGCACGACGTGGCGACCCAGAACCTGGATGTGCTGTTTGCCATCGACCGTGCCGGCGTGGTCGGTCCGGACGGCGCCACCCACGCCGGCAACCTGGACCTGAGCTACCTGCGCTGCGTGCCCAACATGGTGGTGATGGCCCCGGCCGACGAGGCCGAGTGCCGCCAGATGCTCTCCACCGGTCTGGAATTCAAGGGTCCGGCCGCGGTGCGCTATCCGCGCGGTTCGGGTACCGGCGTGGCTGCCGGCACCGATCTGTCGACGCTGGAGATCGGCAAGGCGCAGCTGCGCGTGAGCGGCCGCAAGCTGGCCATCCTGGCCTTTGGCGCCTGTGTGCCGGCAGCGGAAACCATCGGCCGCGAACTGGGCCTGAGCGTGGTCAACATGCGCTTCATCAAGCCGCTGGACCGCGCCATGGTGCTGGAGCTGGCCGCCAGCCACGAGGGCTTCGTCACCGTGGAGGACAACGTGGTGGCCGGCGGCGCCGGCTCGGCGGTGGCCGAGCTGCTCAATGCCGAAGGCGTGCTGCGCCCGGTACTGCACCTGGGCCTGCCCGATGCCTACCAGCACCACGCCAGCCGCGAGGACCTGCTGGCCGAAGCCGGCATCGACGCCGCCGGCATCCGCAACACCATCCTCAAGCGCTGGCCGGAACTGGCCACTGTGCCTGCACTCAGCGCGCTGGGGTGATCGACACGCCTGCCTTCCGGGCGGAAGCCGGCAGGAAGCAGGAACAGGTGCCCTGTGCCGACAGAGGCAGGGCATGGCTTGCAACGTAAGGAAACGACCCGCATGGCAAGGCTGTACAGCTACTCCCCGACGCGGCATCAGGCCGTCACCCTGATCAGCGACCGCGACAGTGACAACCCGCTGGATATCCTGGCCGCCTTCCAGGGCCTGGCCGAACATACCTTCCTGATCGACGAGACACAGCTGGAGCGCGTGCGCGCACAGTTGGCAGCTCCCCAGTCGGCCGATACCGTCTGGGGACTGGACCCGACCGATGCAGTGCTCAGCCACCTTGGTGTCCACCCGGATGTGGACCCGCAGCAGGTTTGGCTGCATGTCCGCCCGCCCTACACGATCGGCCACGCGCAGGCGCTGCACCTGTTTGGCCTGGCCTGACCAGGCCCGGACAGCATCACCCGCGCAGACTGGCCTCGGCCAGGCGCGCCCCGGCCCAGACCGCGGACAGACCTCCGGCAATGCTGACGGCCAGATACAGCACGGCCAGGCCTGGGCGGGCGTGGCGTGCAAGCAGCAACAGCTCCACCATCAGGCTGGAAAAGGTAGTCAAACCACCCAGAAAGCCAACCACCAGCAGCGCACGCAGCAGCGTCGCCTGGGGATGGCCCTGCAGCCGGACCAATAGATAGCCGGCCGCCAGCGCACCGGCAATGTTCACCGCCAACGTGGCCCAGGGGAATCCCGCCTGCAGCTGGCGCAGCAGCGCGGCTCCCACCCACCAGCGCAGGCCGGCACCGAGCGCGCCACCGAGCATGACCCACAGCAGGGTGATGCCTGCCCCTGGAGAACCGACCGGCATCATTGCCCCCGTGGTTTCCCGTCCTGTGCCGCCTGATGCTGGCGGGCCTGCAGGCGCTGCTCGCGCAGGCGGTCGAGTTTTTCCTTGAGCTTGATTTCCATCCCGCGCGCCACCGGCTGGTAATAGATCTTCTCGTCCAGCGCATCGGGCAGGGCGGTCTGTTCCAACGCCACCCCGCCGGCAACATCGTGGTCGTACTGGTAGCCGGCACCATAGCCGAGCTGGCTCATCAAGCGGGTCGGCGCATTGCGCAGGTGCATCGGCACCGGCAGGCTGCCATGCGCCTGCACGTCCGCCCGCGCCGCCTTCAGGGCGATGTAACTGGCATTGGACTTGGCCGTGCTGGCCAGATAGATGGCCAGATTGGACAGCGCGATATGGGCTTCAGGCGGACCTATCCGCTCAAATGCATTCCAGACGTTGAGCGCCATCTCCAGCGCGCGCGGATCGGCCAGGCCGATATCCTCCACCGCCATGATCGTCATCCGGCGCAGCAGATACGATGGATCGCAGCCGCCATCGAGCATCCGCGCCAACCAGTAGATCGCACCATCGGGATTGGAGCTGCGCACGGATTTGTGCAATGCCGAGATCTGGTCATAGAACTGCTCGCCACTTTTGTCGAACCGGCGCGTACGGTCGGCCAGTACCTGCAGCAGGGTCGCCTCGGTGATCTGCCCACCCTCGCCCACCGCCAGTTCGGCAGCAATTTCCAGCAGGGTCAGTGCACGACGCACATCACCATCGGCCGCCCGCGCAATTTCCAGCAACAGCGCCGGCTCGACCTGGATGTGCATATCCCCCAAGCCGCGGGTGCTGTCCTGCAGCGCCCGGTTCAAGGCCACCACCACGTCCTCCGGCGACACCGCCTCCAGCACATGCACGCGGCAACGCGAAAGCAGCGCCGAGTTGAGTTCGAAGGACGGGTTTTCGGTGGTCGCACCGACAAAGATGATCGTGCCGCGCTCGATATGCGGCAGGAAGGCATCCTGCTGGCTCTTGTTGAAGCGGTGATCTAGGTCTCCCATGTTGTTATGAAAATAGTACATTGCGGTCAGCTAGTTATATCTGTGACGTGATGTTGCTTCCTTACCCTTCTAACCTCTCCGAGGACATCACCGGCCGCGTGATGGACCTGATGTCGCCGCTCGGCAAGGGCCAGCGCGCCCTGATCGTCTCGCCGCCCAAGGCCGGCAAGACCATGCTGATGCAGAACGTGGCCCAGGCCATCATCCACAACCACCCGGACGTGCACCTGATCGTGCTGCTCATCGACGAGCGGCCCGAAGAAGTGACCGAGATGCAGCGCACCGTGCGCGGCGAAGTCATCTCGTCGACCTTCGACGAGCCGGCCGCGCGCCACGTGCAGGTCGCCGAGATGGTGATCGAGCGCGCCAAGCGCCTGGTCGAGCACAAGAAGGACGTGGTGATCATGCTCGACTCGATCACCCGCCTGGCCCGCACCTACAACACCGCGGTGCCCAGCTCCGGCAAGGTGCTCACCGGCGGCGTGGACGCCAACGCCCTGCACCGCCCGAAGCGCTTCTTCGGCGCGGCCCGCAACGTCGAGGAAGGTGGCTCGCTCACCATCATCGCCACCGCGCTGGTGGAAACCGGCTCGAAGATGGACGAGGTGATCTACGAAGAGTTCAAGGGCACGGGCAACAGCGAAGTGCACCTGGACCGCCGCATCGCCGAGAAGCGCGTCTACCCGGCCATCAACATCAACCGCTCCGGCACCCGCCGCGAAGAGCTGCTGATCGAGCCGGACATGCTGCAGAAGATCTGGATCCTGCGGAAGCTGCTGCACCCGATGGACGAGCTGGCCGCGATGGAGTTCCTGCTCGACAAGATGAAGAACACCAAGTCCAACGACGAATTTTTCTCATATATGAAACGTTGACCCCGAGGATATCCTACCCCTGAGGTAGGCCTGAAAGCCCTGTTGGTGCCTTGATTTCCCGAGGCTGCTCAACCAGAAGGGCTTTTCTTCGCCTAATTCCCAGTCATCTGGACAACTAGGCGCGCGCTCGCCCATGGTCCGCCGCAGGGGATTTGCGCGCGGCGAGGCGTCGGCACGGGTCAGCTCGACATCACGGGACGACGGCATAAAGATTTTGATTGCCTTCACACCGGCTGCTTGTTAGAAAACCCCCATATCTATGCACAGGAACGGCGATAGTGATCAAGACTGATCCGGCGTCTCGCTGGAGCGTTTTCAGCGGGGCGGCCAGGACGCTGCGCTGCGCTCTGGCACTGATAGTGCTGAACCTCGCCATGCTCGTACCGGTGGCGTCCGCCCAAGACAACCCCGGTTGCACCAGTGCTGCCTGTGTGTCGGCGGGCCCACGCCTGGTGGAGGTCAACGCCAACCAGAGCATCGTCCTCAACACCCTCTTCCAGGCCTTGCTGCCCGGCACTGCGGTCAACCTGACCGTCGCCGACTGGAACGCCCTGGCCGGCGCCGACGTCAACCTCAACGCCCTGATCCTTCAGCTCGGGACCGACCTGGGCGTCGATCCGTCGCAGGTATTGAACACCGACATCACCTTGGCGCAGTTCAAGGCTGCCCTGGTGAATGTCCTGGCGGCCGACGGCCAAACGGCGGCCGCCAACGTCCTTCAGGTCCTGCCGTTGAACGTCCCCGGTTTGGAAAACTCGACCATCCGGCTCGCCGACCTGCTGCAGGTCAATTTCCCGCAAGGCTCCCTCGCCGGCATCGACCTTGACCTGCTGGACCTGCTGACCGGCGCAGTGCAGCTGTTCAATTTCGACAACATCGCCACCACGCCGACCCCGGTCACCGTGGATACCGCAGGGCTGTTACTGCCCGGGGTCGCGAACGTGCAGCTTTATGCACAGGTCGTGGAGCCGCCGGTCTACGTGTGCGGCCCGGAAGGCACGCAATTCTATTCCAGTGCCGTGCGCCTGAAACTCAACGCCGACGCACTCAACGGTTGGAACCTTCAGCCGGTGCTAGACGCAATAAACACGCTTGGCCTCGGCTTGACCAATGTCTCGCTCACCCAAAGCGTGCTCAAGGTGCAGGTGTATGCCGATGTCGCACGCGCCGAGGGCGCGATCACCAGCATCGATGCCATTGCCGGGATCGTTGGGCTCGAGGTGAGGCCAGGAGTCGCCGGCCTGTACGTGGGCACCATCCAGGACAGCATCTTTTGGAACCGCAGCCAGGTCATCACGCCGGCGGTCGTGGATCCGGTGGCGCTGTCCACGCTCGACCTCACGTTCAACGTCAGCATTCTGGGGCCTGGCTTGGTCAACGTGGAGGTGCCGCTCTACGTCACCGCCGAAGCTGCGGCCACCGGGGCACCGGAGCTCATCACCACCACTGTCTCGGCGCCATTTCCAAAGACCTTAACGCTAAGCAGTGGCACGGTCAGCGTCGGCACCCTGCTCACCGACCTGCTCAATAACCTGGACATCAACGTCGCCTCCGGCAATATCACGGCGACACTGCTGGGCCTGCCGATCACGGTGCCGTCTCAGGTGCTGTCGATCGTCAACAGCATCGTTACCGTGGTCGAGAGCGTCCTTCAGGGCCAGGTGACGACGGTGCTGGGCGCGGCTCTGGGTCTGCTGCTGGGCGACGTGGTCGACCCCTTGCTGGGCCTGCTCGGCATCAGCATCGGCAACGCGGTGTTCACCGTCGAAGGCATCGCCGAGTCCTGCGCGGCGATGCTTTCGCTGGTGAAGGACCTGCTGCCGGCCGATGACCCTGGCAGGTTCAACCTCAGCATCAGCCAAGAAGCGGCCGTCGTGGCCTCGGCCACCGACGTCGGCGATGGTGGCGGCACCACCCCTTACGCCAGCACCCCGGGGCTGAGCTACACCTTCGCGGAGGCGGCCGGCACCGGCACTGACCTCACGCCGTACGAAACCAGCTGGGCTTGCGTGGACCAGGATGGAAGCGCCGTCTCCACCGGCAGCGGGGCCAGCTTCAGCATCGAGGCGCCGGCACTGGCCGCCACGCCGCAGGCGATCATCTGCACCCTGGCCAACCGCCTGCGCACCGCCGACGTCGCCGTGACCAAGACCGACGGTTCGGCGACCTACGCCCCAGGTGGAACCACCACCTACACCATCACCGTCACCAACACCGGTGTCGACGCCGTGACCGGCGCCACCGTGACCGACAACCTGCCCGCTGGCGCCTCGCTTTCGGCCCCCTGGAGTTGCACGGCCGTCTCTGGCAGCTGCAACGCCGCCACCGGCGGCACGGTCGGAGACCAGACCCTCAGCCTCATGGTCGACCTGGAGCCTGACGGAACCGCCACTATCACTGTACCGGTCACATTCTCGACTGACCCGGGCGCGTATTGATCACCCTACCCTTCGTTTAAGCCGGTCAAACAGGAGCTCGCGATGAGTTACTACACAAACCCCCAATCCGTCCCCCCGCCGGACGGCACCATCAGCCGGAGCAGCATCAAGGGACTTGCCCGCGTCCTCGGCGCCGCCGTGCTTCTGTCCGCCAGCAGCTTGGTGGGCGCACAGACCTATCCCACTGACGTGGCCAACACCGTCACCGTCACGGTGCCGGGAACCGTGGTTGACCCAACCCCGGGCAACAACACGGCAACCGATACCAACACCCTGAGCGCGTCCGCGGATCTGGTGATCACCAAGACCCGCACCAGCGACTCGCCGGCCCTCGCGGGCTCAACCGTGACCTACAACATCGTGGTCTCCAACGACGGCCCGTCCACTGCTTTCGGAGCCACTATCGCCGACACCGTGCCGACCCAGCTCGGCGGCGTGACCTGGACCTGTACCGCCTCGGGTACCTCGTCCTGCGGCACGGCCAGCGGTTCCGGCGACATCAGCCTGCTCGCCAACGTCGTGCCGGGCGCCGGCAACACCATCACGATCGCCGTCACCGGCACAGCCCCGACCAGCGGTACCATCGATGCGAACACCGCGACGGTGACCCCGGGCACGGGCACCACCGACCCAGACGAAACCGACAACGCTAGCACCAGCCCGGCCATCCCGGTCACCGCTGTGGCCGATCTGAGCATGGCCAAGACGCTGACCTCGGCAACGCCGGTCCGCCCGCTCTCCACCGTCACCTACGAACTGGTCGTTTCCAACGCCGGGCCGTCGGCGGCCGTCGGGGCGATGATCGTGGACAACGTGCCGGCCGAGCTGACCGACGTCACCTGGACCTGTTCCGCGGGTGCCGGCTCGAGCTGTGGCAGCGCCAGCGGCAGTGGCAACGCCATCAGCCTGACCGCCGACATCCCCTCGGGCAGCAACGTCACGATCACGGTCACCGGTACGGCACCGGCCAGCGGAACCATTGGCGCCAACACCGCCACGGTCAGCCCGCCTGACGGCACCACCGATCCGGATCCGGGCGACGACAGCGACACCGTCAACCAGATCGACTTGACGCCGCTGCAGGCCGACATCGCGGTCACCAAGTCCGACGGTGCGAGCACCTACACCCCGGGCGGGACGGCGAGCTACACCATCACTGTGACCAATGCCGCGGGTCCGGATGCCATCACCGGCATCAGCGTCAGCGACACGCTGCCGCCCGGCGTGACCCTGTCGGGTGCCTGGAGCTGCTCCGCCAGCGCCGCCAGCGCCGGCAGCGCCTGCTCGGCCGCCAGCGGTGGCAGCGCGGGCGACTCCGCCATCAGCCTCACGGTCGATCTGGATGTCGGCGGCACCGTGACGATCACCGTCCCGGTCAGCTTCTCCGCCGACCCGGCCGCCTACTGACGGCCCAATGAGCTGCCAGCCGACATCGAAGTGCCCGCCCACGTCCTCGTGGGCGGGCTCCAGCAAGGCCGGAACCTTCGGGTTCCGTGCCTTGCGTGGCGGCTTCGCCGCTCTCTTGGCTTGCGCGGTCATCCCGACCGCGCCGGCTCAGCAGTCCTACCCTTCGCCAATCGTCAATACGGCCACGGCCCAGCCGCCGGTCGGCACGATTGATCCGAATCCAGCCAACAACACCGCCAGCGACAGCAATGTCCTGGCGGCTCTGGCAAACCTATCCCTGACCAAGACCCTGGCCAGTGCCTCGCCGGCACCCGCGGGATCCATGGTCACCTATCGAATCCAGGTGACGAACGCCGGCCCCGCCGCCGCGCTCGGCGCCACCATCCAAGACGCGGTTCCGGCAGACCTCACTTCGGTCGGCTGGACCTGCGAGGCTTCCGGCAACTCGACGTGCGGAAGCACCACCGGAAGCGGCAATGACATCAGCCTGCGCGCCGACGTGTATCCCGGCGACGGCAATGGCATTCTGCTCACGGTGAACGGAACCGCCCCGGCCGGCGGCACTATCGGCCCCAACCTCGCCATCGTCACGCCGCCTCCGGGCACGAGCGATCCGGACGAGGGCGACAACAACGACGGCACGCCCGGCATCCCGGTCCTCTCACGCACCATCGACGCGGTCGAGGACTTCGCATCGACCCGCCAAGGCAACCCGGTGGCCATCCCCGTCCTGGTCAACGACACCCTCAAAGGGCAGCCCATCGAGCCGGGCCAGGTCACCGTCAGCCTCGCGACGCCGCCGCCCACCGGCTCGGTCGTGCTCAATCCGGACGGCAGCTTCACCTACACGCCAGCACCCGGTGAATACGGCGACGTCGAGTTCGAGTACACCATCTGCGAAGTGGCGTACCCGTCCAACTGCGACACCACCGTCGTGACCATCACGATCGTCCCGGGCGAGGTCATCGCCAACGATGACCGGGTCGAGAGCCCGGCACCGGGCACCGTGGAGATTCCCTGGGCGCTGAACGACACCTCGACCGCGATGCCGCTGGTCCTCGGTGGGGTGTCCCTGATCACGCCGCCGGCGCACGGCGACCTGGAGTGCAACAGCGAGGGTCGCTGCTGGTACACGCCGAGACCTGGCTTCCCCGGCGAGGACAGCTTCGTCTACCGCGTCTGCGACAGCTCCATGCCCCAGCCGCTCTGCGATACCGCCACGGTGACCATCGTCATGCCCGGTGAGCCGGTGCAGCTGCGCGTCAGCAAGCGTGCGCTCCAGCGCACCGCCAGCGTCGGTGACCTGGTGCGCTACGAGATCACCGTGGAGAACACCGGCAACATCCCGGCGGCCAATGCACAGGTGCTGGATACGCTGCCTCCCGGCTTCAGCTACGCCGAAGGCTCCTTCACCTTCGAGGGCGACGATGCCGAGGTTTCGTTGGGCAGCCGTGATCCGCTTCGCCTGGCCGGCGTGGACCTCGCTCCCGGCGAATCCCTCACCCTGCGCATCCTGCTGCGCGTGGGCGCTGGCGTCGGCCCCGGCATCCACACCAACCGCGTGGTGGCGCAGGATGCGGGCGGCAACGCCGTGAGCAACGTCGCCAGCGCCGATGTCGAGGTCGTGGGCGATCCGCTGCTGGAGGAAAGCCTCATCGTCGGCACGGTGTTCAACGACCTGGACGGCAATGGCATCCAAGACCACGGCGAGCGGGGCATCCCGGGCGTGAGGGTTGTCTCGGTCGAAGGCCTGCTGGTTGAAACAGATGCCTACGGACGCTATCGCCTGGTCGGCATCAGCGCCGCCAACGAGGCGAATGGCCGCAACTTCATCCTCAAGGTCGACGTGGCAACGCTGCCGGACGGCAGCGCGTTCACCACCTCCAACCCCCTGGTGCGGCGCATCACTGCGGGCATCCCGGTCCGGTTCGATTTCGGCGTGCGGCTGCCGGCCGGTGACCTCCCGGCCGATGCCCGACGCATTGGCATGGAGCAGGTGGTGTTCGCCTTCGCGCCCGGCAGCGAGGCGCTGACCGGCCCCTACGAAGCACAGCTTGACGCGGTGGCGGCGCAGGTCCGCGCCTACGGCGGCGGCTACCTGAGCGTAAAGGCCGACGGCGAGGGCGAAGCACTCGCGTTGCGCCGCGCACGGGCCCTGCACGATGCACTGCGCACCCGCCTTGACCCCGCCGTGGCCCGCAAGACCCAGGTGGAAATCCTGCCCGGCGGAAACGATGAAATGCCGCTGGTGAAATTCGGCGAAACCATCACGCTCGAGCCCATCCTTTTTGCCACCGACAAGGCCGAGCTCCGCGAGGAGCATATGCCGCTGATCCATGAAATCGCGCGCTCGTTCGAGCGCGGCGAGTTCAGCCTGCTGGTGATCGAGGGGCACGCCGACTACCGCGGGTCAAAACCTTACAACCATGACCTTGGCCTGCGCCGCGCGCACCGTGTGTTCGAAGCCATTTCGCAGGAACTGTCCCCGGCGGCGCGCACACGCCTGCGGTTGGAGGTCGCCGGCGCACAGTTCAGGAACCAGCCATGAGCCACACCATGCCCAAGTCCCAGCGGCCCTCGTTGCTGCCGTTCTCGGCCATTGCCGTGGCGGTGTTGTCGCACTTCCCCGCCCTCGCCCAGGACAGTCGCATCCCGGCCGCGCCACCCTGCGAACAAGGGTCGGCATGCGGTGGAACACCGGTGCAGGTCCTGAGCGCTGCTGTAAACCAGCCCGTCGCCGACGGCACCGACCCGGCATCGCTGCAGCGCAACCGCCGCGCGGAAGTCACGGGTGCGGCGGCCACTCCCGGGCAAGGCTGGGTCAATGGCGAGTTCAGCCTCGAACTGCCCGGCGGTGGAGTGGTCTGGGCAACCGAGGACCCAACCCTGGGCCAGCCGGTGCTGAGCATGATGGCGCCGTCCAGCGCCGCCTTCGCCGAAGGCCGGATCGTCGGGCCCGTGACCTTCCAAGGCTACAGCAACTACCCGGCTTTCATCGAGAGGGTCGAGATCAGCCTCTATCGCGACGCCGACACGGACCGGGTGGCGCCGCTGGCGACCCTGAGCCTGGCCCCCGCAGCGATGATGAAGGCGGAGTGGGACGGCCGCATGGCGCCGGCCCCTTCATTGCAGGCGGGCGACGGACTGGTGTACGTGACGCGCGCCTACGACCGCGAGGGCCGCTTCGACGAAACCGTGGCGCAGCGCATACAGCTGCTGAGCCAGGCCGACCACGAGCGCGGCCGGCTCGCCGCCGTGGAAACCGCGCGCCGGGCGTTGGGCGGCACCGTGACGGCCGAGCAGGCGGAAACCCTGGCCGCCATCGATGCCGTGTACGGCCGCAATGCCCTGCGCCTCCAGAACATCCCCATCCAAGGTTCGCGCGTGCGCATCCAGGGCCGCAACATCGCCGAGGAGTACACGCTCAGCATCAATGGCCAGTCCATTCCCGTGGATCTGGAGCGCAAGTTCGTCGCAGAATTCCTGGAACCGGTGGGCCGGCACCAGTACCAGCTCGAGGTGACCAAGGCCGGACACACCGAGATCCTCGGCAAGACGATCGAGGTCGACGTAAACGGCAAACACTGGTTCCTGGTCGCGTTGGCCGACCTGACGCTCTCACGCAACGATGTCCACGGCCACATGGAGCCCCTCGCGAGCCAGGACCGCTACGGTGACACCTTCCTGACCGAGGGCCGGCTGGCGTTCTACCTCAAGGGCAAGATCAAGGGCCGCTACCTGCTGACCGCCCAGGCAGACACCCGCGAAAAGGACGTCCGAAGGTTGTTCAGCGGATTCCTCGACGCCGAACCGACCGACGTGTTCCGCCGCCTGGACCCCGACGCCTACTATCCCGTGTATGGCGACGACTCCACCACCGTGCGCGACGTCGACAGCCAGGGCCAGCTCTACGTGCGGCTGGAATGGGATCGCAGCCAGGCCGTCTGGGGCAACTTCTCCACCGGCTTCACTGGCACCGAGTACGGCCAGTACACGCGCTCGCTCTACGGCGCAGCGCTGGCTTGGCGTTCGCCCGAAACCACCTCGCTTGGCGAGAACCGCTCGCAGGTGCGCACCTTCGTTTCGCAGGCCCAGACCGCGCTCGGGCACAGCGAATTCCTGGGTACCGGCGGCAGTCTCTATTACCTTCGCCACACCGACGTGCTGCCCGGCTCCGAGCGCCTGGTGCTCGAGGTCCGCGACCGCAGCACCGGCCGCATCGAGGCGCGCGTCGACCTGCAGCCTGGGGTCGACTACGAGATCGACGAGCTCCAGGGCCGGATCATCCTGACCCGCCCGCTCACGCAGGTCACGCGGGAGAACGTGCGCACGCTGACGCGCGACGGCGTGCTGGATGGCTTCGACCAGCTGCTGCTGGCCGATTACGAATACATCCCGGCCGGCTTCGACGCCGACGACGCGATCACCGGCCTGCGAGGGCGGCAGTGGTTCGGCGAGCACCTCGCCGTCGGCGCCACCGTCGTCGACGAGAACCGCGGCGGTGACGACTACGGCTTGCGCGCGTTCGACCTGACCGTCCAGGCGGGCCGGGGCACCTATCTCAAGGTCGAACAGGCGCGCACCGAGGCCACCGTGGCCCCGGTCTTCTATTCCGACAACGGCGGACTGAGCTTCCTGGAACGCAACCCGATCGAAGGTCCGCGCCAGGGAGACGCGCGCGCCATCGAGGCGCGCGCGAACTTCCGCGAGCTTGGCTGGACGACGCGCGGCTGGAGCGTCGGCGCCTGGAGGCGCGACGTCGACGCCGGCTTCTCCATCGCCCGTTTCGACAACGGCATCGACAGCACGGAGCGTGGCGTCGAGTTCCTCGGGGAGGCCAGCGAGAACGTGCAACTGTACGGCCGCTGGAGCCTCGCCGAACGCGGCAGCAATGCGGTCGAGCAAGGCCAGCTCAACGCCGACTGGCGTCTTGACCGCAACGGCCGACTGGGCGCGGAACTGCGGCGCGTGCGGGAGCGCACCGGCGACGGCGAGACCGAAGCCACCCTTGCCGCCCTGAGCTATCGCCGCCGCATGGGTGATGCGCTCGAACTCTATGGCACGGGCCAGCTGACCGTCGACGACAGCGGCGGCACGTATCCGGCGAATGACCGGCTCAGCCTGGGCGCACGTTATCTGTTCCGCGACCAGTCCAGCCTAGGCGCCGAACTCAGCGACGGAGACCGGGGCCGCTCGGCCCGCGTCGAGGGCGAGTACCGGCTGGCCGCTGACCACACCCTCTACAGCAGCTACAGCTACAGCACCGACCGCACGACCCGCGACCCGCTGTTCGACACCGCCCTCCAGCGCGGCTGGACCGTGGGGCAACGCTGGCGCCTGTCCGACCAAGTCGGGCTCTTCAATGAAAGCCAGTACCTCAAGGATCCGCGCAACGACGCCAGCGGCCTCACGCATGCCTTCGGCATGGACTTCTACCCGTCCAAGGGCTGGAACCTGGGTTTCAGCGTGCAGGACGGCGAACTCGAGGCTGCCAGCGGCATCGTGGATCGCCGCGCTTACAGCGCGAGCGGAACCCGCACATCCCCTGACTCGCAGTGGACCAGCAAGCTGGAGTTCCGTCGTGACCGCGGCGCGGAAGAGCGGGAGCAGTGGGTCACCACGCATCGCCTGCTGTACAAAATCAACGAGGACTGGCGCGTCGCGGTGCGCGCAAACTACGCCGACACCGAAGACCTGCTCAACCGCGCCTTCGACGCCAAGGTGGTCGAGGCCAACCTTGGCGCGGCCTGGCGCCCGCACGACAGCACCCGCTGGGCCGCCTTCGCCCGCTACACCTACCTCTACGACCTTGCGTCGGGTGGCCAGCTCGGCGGTGCCGAATACGACCAGCGCTCGCAGGTGCTGGCCGTCGAAGGCATCACCCAGCTCGGCGAGCATTGGGAACTGGCCGGCAAGCTCGCCAGCCGCTGGGGAGATTACCGCCTCGGCCGCGGCATCGGGACGTGGCTCGACAGCCGCGCGGACTTCGCTGCCGTGCAGTTTCGCTACCGGCTGGCCGGGCAATGGCACGGCCTGGCGGAGTACCGCTGGCTGGACGTGCGGGACGGCGGGACACGTCGCGGCGCCCTGGTGGGCGTCGACCGGGAGCTCGGCGAAAACTTCCGCGTGGGCATCGGCTTCAATTTCACCGACTTCAGCGACGACCTCACCGACCTGAGCTACGACAACCGAGGCTGGTTCCTCAACCTCGCCGGCTATTACTGAGCCGAGCGCAGAGGATCTGGCGTCTACGGAAACTGCTGCAACCAAATGGTGAATTGAGAGCGGGTCTCCTTCGACTACGCGATTTTCTAGTTGTTATTCGTCCCGAATCTGCTGGGCGCCGGGCTCTTCATCCACAACCTGCACCGGCGCATGGCGCTGCCGTGCGCTAGCATGGCTGGCGATGGCGGTTGTCGCTGCGGCCGGCGAGGCCTTCGTCTACGCGATCGTGATGGCCGGCGCCACCCCGGCGGGAAATACGGGATACACCTGTTGCCGCTCCTGGGCGGCTGAGCGCCGGTGCCGGGTTCAGCGGGACACGTCGCCCAGCGGCGTCAGCAGCCGCAGCCTTGCCGAACCGCGTTCGCCGGAATCGGCCAGTTCGATCGGCGCCTGCGCGGCCGAGGCCGCCACCACCCAGGCCGGCACTGTTGAGGCGCGCTGAAAATTGACCAGCAAAGGGCGGTTTTGCGCGTTGAAAATTGACCAGGGTGTTTCCCCTTACCTTGCAGGCGACCAGGCCTGTGGGGAGAAGAGGTGCACACCATGTCGATGTACGCGAAGGTCCGGCGGCTGAGGCTGCGCAACGGCCTGGCGCCGTCGAGCACCCTGGCGTCGGGCGACTTCACGGTGGAGATGGAGACCGGCACCGGCAAGACCTACGTCTACCTGCGCACGATCTTCGAGCTGAACAAGCGCTACGGCTTCACCAAGTTCGTCATCGTGGTGCCGTCGGTGGCCATCAAGGAAGGCGTCTACAAGTCGCTGCAGATCACCGAGGAGCACTTCAAGAGCATGTATGCCGGCGTGCCGGTGGACTTCTTCCTGTACGACTCCAGCAAGCTGGGCCAGGTGCGCAACTTCGCCACCAGCGCCACGATCCAAATCATGGTGGTCACGGTGGGCGCCATCAACAAGAAGGAGGTGAACAACCTCTACAAGGACAGCGAGAAGACCGGCGGCGAGAAGCCCATCGACCTCATCCGCGCCACGCGGCCTATCGTCATCGTGGACGAGCCGCAGAGCGTGGACGGCGGCCTCAGCGGCGCCGGCAAGGCCGCGCTGGACGCGATGAACCCGCTGTGCACCCTGCGCTACTCGGCCACCCACGCCAACAAGCACCACATGGTGTACCGCCTGGACGCCGTGGACGCCTACGAGCGCAAGCTGGTCAAGCAGATCGAGGTGGCAGCGGCCACCATCGAGGACGCCTTCAACAAGCCCTACGTGCGGCTGCTGGAGGTGAGCAACAAGAAGGGCATCTCGGCCAAGGTGGAACTGCACGTGCAGACGGCCACCGGCGCCAAGCCGCAGGTGCTGACCGTCAACGACGGCGACGACCTGCAGCAGCTGGCCAAGCGGGCGGTGTACGCCGACTTCCGTGTCGGTGAGATCAACACCGCCAAGGGCGAAGAGTTCATGGAGCTGCGCTACCCCGGCGGCGAGGTCTACCTGGCCCTGGGGCAAGCCCACGGCGAGGTGGATGCCCTGGCCGTGCAGCGCGAGATGATCCGGCGGACCATCAAGGAACACCTGGAAAAGGAGAAGCTGCTGCGGCCCAAGGGCATCAAGGTGCTGTCGCTGTTCTTCATCGAGTCGGTGGCGCGCTACCGCCAGTACGACAAGGACGGCAACCCGGTGAAGGGCGACTACGCCCGCATATTCGAGGAGGAGTATCGGCGCGCGGCCAAGCTGCCGGCCTTTCAGAGCCTGTTCGGCGAGGTGGACCTGGCACAGGAAGCCGCCGCCGTGCACGACGGCTACTTTTCCAGGGACAAGAAGGGGCACTGGGTCGACCCAGAACTCGACAAGAACGGCGAGCTGAAGAACGAGACCAGCCGCGCCGACGCCGAGCGCGGCTACAACCTCATCATGAAGGAGAAGGAGAAGCTGCTGACCTTCAGCACGCCGCTGAAGTTCATCTTCTCCCACTCGGCCCTGAAGGAAGGCTGGGACAACCCCAACGTCTTCCAGATCTGCGCCCTGCGCGAGATGGGCAGCGAGCGCGAACGCCGCCAGACCCTGGGCCGGGGCCTGCGCCTGTGCGTCAACCAGGACGGGCAGCGCGTCTACGGCCACGACGTGAACCGGCTGACGGTGATTGCCACCGAGTCGTACCAGGAGTTCGCCGACCAGCTGCAGAAGGAGATCAAGGCCGACACGGGCATCCGCTTCGGCATCGTCGAGCAGCACCAGTTCGCCACCATCGCCATCACCACGCCCGACGGCAAGGTGGCCCCGCTGGGCGTGGACCAGTCCAAGGCCCTGTGGGACCACCTGCGCGCTGCCGGACACATCGACGCCAAGGGCAAGGTGCAGGACTCGCTGAAGGTCGCCCTGAAGGACGGCAAGCTGGCCTTGCCGGACGCCTTCGAGCCCTACCGAGGCCAGGTGGCCGAGCTGCTGCGCAAGGTGACCGGCCGCGTCGAGGTGAAGAACCGCGACGACCGCGAGACCGTGGCACTGCGCAAGGGCGCCGACGGCAAGGCCGTGACGCTTAGCGAGGACTTCAAGGCGCTGTGGGACCGCATCAAGCACAAGACCACCTACCGGGTGCAGTTCGACAACGACAAGCTCATCCGCGACTGCGTAAGCTTCCCCGCTCGGTAGACATCCCATAAGTAGAACTTTCTGGCATGTTTTCCCAGCCACGAGGTTCCATGAAAAAGTCCCGATTCACCGAGTCCCAGATTGTCACGATCCTCAAGCAGGCCGATGCCGGCATCCCGGTCAAGGACATCTGCCGGCAGGTTGGCATCAGTGTCGCCACCTACTACCAATGGAAGTCGAAGTACGGCGGCATGGAGGCGTCCGACCTCAAGCGGGTCAAGGATCTGGAAGCCGAAAACGCCAAGCTCAAGCGCATGTATGCCGAACTGGCACTGGACAACGCGGCCCTGAAGGATCTGATCACAAAAAAACTCTAGGACCGGCTCAGAGGCGCGAGGCGGTGCGTTACCTCACCGAGGTGCACCGCCGACCCCTGAGTCGGTCCTGCAGCTACCTCGGGTTATCTAGAGCAGCCTGGTACCGGCCACCGCTGGATTGGACTGTGCGCGATGCGGAGGTCATTGCCGCCCTGGCGCAGCTGGTGGAGAAGCACCCCAGCCGCGGCTTCTGGAAGTACCGCAGGGCGCTCAAACGGCGCCAGCCCCAGTGGAACCACAAACGGATCTATCGCGTGTATCTGGCCATGAAGCTCAACCTTCGCCGTAAAGCCAAACGCCGCCTCCCCAAGCGCGAGCGCATCCCGCTGTACGTACCGCACATGCCCGACATCGTCTGGTCGGCTGATTTCGTGTCCGATGCGCTGGCGAATGGCCGCCGCTTCCGCATCTTCAACGTCGTGGACGACTTCAACCGCGAACTTCTCCACATTGAAGTCGACACTTCGATTTCGTCGCTACGGCTGGTTCGGATCTTCGAGCAGTTGCAGCGCGACCATGGGCTGCCGCAGGTGCTGCGGAAGGCGCGGGACCTACGGAAATGAGATGCCTTCCCGGTGTTGCGCCCCCCTCCAGTCCACCGTGCAAGTGGTGGGCGGTTTCAGAAGCCGATCACATACCGACACATCCTGTGAATACCACTGCGCGGAAGATGGATGCCACGGTCAGGAGATGCCTTTACTCCACACCACGGATCACAACGATGAACAACGATCGGAAACCCTCGCCATCCGGCATCAACGCCAGTGACCAAGACAAGGCGAACACCCCAGACAAACACCGCAATGACAAGGCCCAATGGAAGGACCATGACATGCCTGATGCCGAGCACAACGCCCGTCCGGAAGACTACGAGCGGGTGCCGGTGAAGCGCCCATAGTCGGCAGGCCACCACGGCAGCACGTCGCAACTTTTCGATCCCGGGCTACCTCCGTGGCTGGGCGCGCCTGGAGCTGATGTTTCCCTGCCGGTGAGCGCTGCTTGCCGGCCCGTCCACAGAAGGAGTCACCCGATGACACGAGACCGAAAGGATCCACCCGATCCCACCGAAGACCGCGACTGTCCGGAGTCGGGACAGCAACGCCGGCAGCGTAAGGACCACGAGAGTTCCAACCAGGATCAGGCACTGGAGGAGACGTTCCCCGCAAGCGATCCGGTATCCCCGTTCGTCCCGGCCAAGGCACCGGAATGAGCCCGCAAGGCGTGGGTCTGCGGTAGGCCCACGTCTGTGCTCAGGTGCCCGTTTGCGAATGCGGTGCCACCAAGGCGGCGGCCAACGTTCGGGCTGGCGCGGGCGGCCATATCTGATGAAAAAGCGGACCCCGTTCAGGGGCCCGCCACGCTCAACCGACTATCAACGACCAAGGCAGTTCAGAACCTTGGAACTTGTATCTGAATCCCTCGTAGTCGATCTGCTGCGCAAGGTTTCCCTTTTCATCCATCAAGGTGTTCACCTCGACCATGTCATCCATCACGACGCCCTTGGCGCCACGTAATGGGAGGTTCAATACCGTTTTCAAGCTTTTTCGCTCCGTCGAAACGACCTTGACGGGACGCCTCTCTCGCCCCGGTCCTTCCAGATAGAGTTTCATGCTTTTCACAGCGCAGTCTCCTCAATGGTGCCCCGTGTTCCGGCCGACCGTGTATAGAACCGCAGCTGTGAAAGCCGGGAAAAAAACGCGCGGGAATGAGCGTTTTTGTGACCTGCTCTGAAAAAAACCGGCATCAACCGACTGCTCTGGCTTTGTGCGGCAGCGGCCAGCAGTACGACCAATGGCCGGCAGTCCGCTCAGCGCAACGGCGAAAAGCAAAAGGCCCGCTGCAGCGGGCCTTCCGGGATAAAGCACTGGACGGTGCCGAGACGGGCATCAGAACGGGATGTCATCATCGGCAAAGTCATCCATCGGCGGTGCCGATTGCTGCGGTGCCGGAGCCGGGCGCTGCGGCCGCTGGCCATAGCCGCCGCCCTGGTCCTGGCTGCCGTAGCCGCCCTGCTGGCGCGGAGCGGACTGCCGTTGCGGGCGCTCGCCGCCGAAATTGCCGCCTCCACCGCCTTCACCACGGCCACCGAGCATCTGCATCTCGTTGGCGACGATGTCGGTGGAATATTTTTCCACACCGTCCTGTCCGGTGTACTTGTCGTAGCGCAGCTCACCTTCGACATAGACCTGCGAGCCCTTGCGCAGGTACTCGCCGGCGATCTCGCCGAGCTTGCCGAAAAACACCACGCGGTGCCATTCGGTGCGCTCCTGGTTGTTGCCGTCACGGTCCTTGCGCATGCTGGTGGTCGCCAGGCTGATGCGGGTGATCGCCATGCCGGCCTGGGTGTACTTGGTGTCCGGGTCGTTGCCGAGGTTGCCGACAAGGATGACTTTATTGATGCCGCGAGCCATAGGATTCCTACTCTTCCGTTGGGGTCCACCCGCCGGATGCGGGCAATAGCGAAGAGATTATAGCTTCCCGGCGCGGGCCGGTATCAGGCGGCCGGCCCGCTGCCTGTGGGACAAGCCCCCGGCCCAGCCCGGCCCCGGCAAGCGGTGGCGCATGGCATAATGCTCGGCGTCTTCAGGCAGGTGTCGTAAATGACCATCAAGGGCAAGGCCACCTCACTGGATATCGCGCACCTGGCCGGGGTGTCGCAGCCGACCGTCTCGCGGGCCCTGCGCGGCAACCCGATGGTCAATGCCGACACCCGCAAGCGCATCCTGGAGATCGCCCGGCAGCTGAACTACAAGGTCGACAAGAACGCCTCCAGCCTGCGCTGCCAGCAGTCCGGCACGCTGGCGCTGCTGTTCTTCGAGGATCCGACCCCGGACGACTCGCTGATCAACCCGTTCTTCCACTCGATGCTGGGCTCGATCACCCGCGCCTGCGCGCTGAACGGGCAGGACCTGCTGGTCTCCTTCCAGCAGCTGTCCAGCGACTGGCATGCCGATTTCGAGGACAGCAACAAGGCCGACGGCATCATCCTGCTGGGCTATGGCGATTACCACGAATCGGAGGAACGGCTGCAGCGGCTGGTCGAACAGGGCACCCATTTCGTCCGCTGGGGCGCCGCCCT
Source organism: Stenotrophomonas sp. JC08 (assembly GCF_052180205.1). Lineage (NCBI taxonomy): Bacteria > Pseudomonadati > Pseudomonadota > Gammaproteobacteria > Lysobacterales > Lysobacteraceae > Stenotrophomonas > Stenotrophomonas sp. JC08. The sequence continues at coordinate 1,981,102 of NZ_CP197473.1, forward strand.
GCCCGGCCAGCCCGGGGTTTCGGTGGGCAGCGACAATTTCCAGGGCGGCTTCGACATCACCGCGCATCTGCTGGACGCCGGCTGCCGGCGCATCGCCTTCCTCGGCCACGCCTCCAGCCACTACCCGGAGTTCGCCGAGCGCTACCGCGGCCATGCGCAGGCGCTGCGCGGGCGTGGACTTCAGCCCGATGCCGGTCTGCAGCACGATGCGATCACCACCGAGGAGTCCGGCCACGCCGCCTGCGTGGCCCTGCTGGAACGCGGCCTGCCGTTCGATGCGATCTGCGCGGCCAGCGACCTGATCGCCATCGGCGCGTTGCGGGCCCTGCGTGAACGTGGCCTGCGGGTGCCCGAGGACGTGCGGGTCACCGGTTTTGACGACATCCCGCTGGCCGCCTCGGTGTCGCCGGCGTTGACCACCGTGCAGCAGGACACCAAACAGGCCGGTCAGCTGCTGGTGGAACGGCTGCTGGGACTGATCGCACGCGAGCCGGTGGAAGGCATCAACATCCCGGTGAAGCTGGTGGTACGCGAATCCTCCCGCGGCGGGCTCAACTGAAGTCCTTGAGGATTTCCAGCACGCCGGCCGGAGCGATCTCGAAGCCCAGCGTCGTACCCGGGTTGATCACCACCCCGTAGCCGCCCGGCACGCGGCGCAGCACCTCGAGCATCAGCATGCGGATGTTGTGCGGTGCCTGCTGCGGGAAGTATCCGACCCGTGCCATGTCGGTGAATACCGCCACATGCAGCACGCCCTGCTTGTCGAACAGCAGCGGATCGAAGCCACTGCCGTCGGCGGTGACCAGGCTGCCGGTCAGCAGCACCACCTCGGAGGCGACAAAGGCCTGCATGAACGCCCTGATCGGCAGCTTGCCGTCCATCGCGGTGCGCAACAGCGTTTCGATGGGGGTCTGCGGGGGAAGCTCGTTCATGGATCAGGCCGGGACTGCGGAGGGCGCTGATTGTAGCGGCTGCCGGCCAGCGCCCGGGCCAGGTCGCGGTGGCCACGCCCGCGAGCCCCTGCCTGGCGGGCAAGGGCCACCCTCGCCCGGGGCTCAGCGCGCCAAGCGCTGCGTGCGCGCCTGCTGGTCGGCCATCGCCGCGGCCAGCTGCGCCTGCAGCGCGGCCTGCCTCACCTCACCGTCCAGCACGAACACCTTCACGCCATGGGCCGGCACCTCGGTCTTGAGCGCTCGCTTCACCTTGACCGTGCCGCCGTCCAGCGCGTCGCGCCACTGTCCCGGCTGCAGGTAGCGGCTGACTTCGAACGTCGTGGCGGTATCGCCCTTGTTCAGCAGCACCAGCGCGGTCTGCGCGCTGTCGCCGTGCTGCAGCACGCGATAGAACACCGCCTGGTCTCCCTGCAGCCGCTCGTTGACCTGCAAGCCGCGCTGCAGCGCTGGGGTGGCCTGGCGCAGTTTGGAGATGCGTTGCAGCGGCGCGAAGATCGGGCTTTCCGGCGCGGCATCCACGCGCTGTTGGCCGAAGTAGGCACGGTTGCCGGCGTGTTCGGCGCGGCCGCGCATGAAGCCGGTTTCCGAGCCGTAATAGAGCACCGGGATGCCGCGCGCGGTGAACAGCCAGTTGTGGGCGTCGATGAAACCGGCGTCGCTGGCATCCAGCCGCGCCATGTCGTGGTTGTCGTAGAAGCTCATCAGCTCGTACGGATTGGCGTAGGGGCCGCCACTGAGGTGCAGCGGTTCGGCCAGCGCCTCGAAGCCTTTCTGCTCCCGACCGAACACCGACGACATCGCGCCGCGCAGCGGGAAGTCCAGCACGCTGACGTTGGCGTTGCCCGGCCAGGTGTGCTCGGCGATCTTGGCCGCGTCATAGTCGAACGCCTCGCCGAACATGAACATGCCCGGGTGCTGCGCGCGGATGCGGGTGACGAATTCATGCCACCACGGATGCGGCAGCCAGCCGATGGTGTCGATGCGCAGCGCATCCACGCCCTGCTCGGCCCAGTGCAGGTAGGCGCCGACCAGATAGTCCATCACCGCCGGGTTGTGCTCGTTGAAGTCGCCCAGCTCGGCCAGGTTGCCGTCGAAGATCGAGCCCTTGCTGTCATCGACCGGACCGATGTTGTTGTAGAACGCATGCAGCCGGTTGTGCTGCGGGTCCAGCTGCTGCGGCGCCAGGTTCTGATGGTCGGCGATGAGCTTGCCGTCCTTGTCGAAGATCTGGCCGAACTGCGGCTGTTTCACCGGCATGGTCCACGCTGGGGAGCCGTGGTTGCCGACGATATCCAGCACCACTTTCAGCCCGGCATCGTGCAGGCCACGGGTCAGCCCGGCGAAATCCAGGTCCTTGCTGGGCAGGTGCTCATCGAGCTTGTAGAAGTTGATACCCCAGTAGCCGTGGTAGCCGGTCTTGCCGCGGTCGGTCAGCGTACTGGTGCAGCTGATCGGCTTGCTGCCGGTGAAGGCCTCATCCGGGTTGTCGACGATGGGGGTGATCCACACCGCGCCGAAGCCGAGCTGGCGGATGTAGCCGGCATTGTCCAGCACGCCGCGGAAGTCGCCACCGAGGTAGCCGATGTTGCCGTCGACCTTGTCCGGGCACGGCACCGGGATGTCGAAGGTGCGGTGCTCACCGCCCTGGTCGCGATGGTCGTTGGACGGATCCCCGTTGACGAAGCGGTCGGTGACCACGAAGTACACCGCATCGCTGGCAAATGGCTCGGTGGTGCCGATGTAATCCGGCCGCGAGGCCATTGCCGGACCGGCGACCAGTGCCAACGAAACCGCCACAGACAGACAACTGCGCATCACACCACCTCCGGTTGCGACGGAACCCGCAGCACGCACAGCCCGGCCACGAACAGGCTGCAGCCGCCCAGCACCAGAACGTGCATGGGATTGCCGCCCAGCCAGCTGCGCAGGGCAAAGCCCAACGCACTGGCGGCGACCAGTTGCGGGATCACGATGAAGAAATTGAAGATACCCATGTACACGCCCATCTTGCTGGCAGGCAGGCTGTCGGACAGCAGCGCGTAGGGTAGTGACAGGATCGAGGCCCAGGCGAAGCCGACCCCGACCATCGACAGCAGCAGCCAGCGTGGATCGTCGATGAACATCAGCGAGATCAGCCCCAGCCCGCCCAGCCACAGGTTGAGCAGGTGGCTCCAGCGCAGGCCGATGCGGCGCACCAGCAGCGGAATCACCAGCGCCGCCAGCGCGGCGAAGCCGTTGTAGGCACCGAACAGCACGCCGACCCAGTTGGCGCCCTCGTTGTAGGCCGCCGACTGCGGATCGGTCGAACCGAAGTGGCTGCCGGCCACCGCCGCGGTGGTGTAGATCCACATCGCGAACAGCGCGAACCAGGAGAAGAACTGCACCCACGCCAGCCGCCGCATCGTGCCGGGCATGCTGCGCAGGTCATCGACGATGGTGGCCAGCATGTGGGTGCCGGGCAGCAGCCGCGCCACACCCAGCAGCAGGCCGTAGCTGGCGCACAGACCGGCCAGCACGTACAGCATGCGATCGCCCTGTCGCCAGACGATCAGTGCTGCCAACAGCACGCCCAAGCCCAGCCACGACACGATTTGCCGCCACGCCGGCATTCCGGAGACGCGCGCGCCGCCATGCACCGCGGCCGGCTGCGCATCGTCGAAACCGGCCAGCTCGGCCGGCGAGTATTCGCGAGTGCGCAGCACGGTCCAGCTGATCGCCAGCAGCAACACCGCCGCACCGAAATAGAACGCATAGCGCACGGTGTCGGGCACTTCACCCGGGCCAGCGGTATTGGCCACGCCGCAGCGCGCGAGGATGAACGGAAGGAAGCTGGCGACCACCGCGCCTACGCCAATGAAGAAGCTCTGCATCGCAAAGCCGGTGGGGCGTTGCCGGGGCGAGAGCTGGTCGCCGACGAAAGCACGGAACGGCTCCATCGAGATGTTGATCGAGGCATCGAGCACCCACAGCGTGCCGGCGGCGATCCACAGCGTCGGCGAGTTGGGCATCACCAGCAGCGCCAGCGTGGTCAGCACCGCGCCGATCATGAAGAACGGACGGCGCCGTCCCCAGCGCGTCCAGGTACGGTCGGACAGGTAACCGACCACCGGCTGCACCAGCAGCCCGGTCAACGGTGCGGCGATCCACAACCCCGGTACCGCATCCATCGGTGCGCCCAGCGTTTCGAAGATGCGGCTGGCATTGGCGTTCTGCAGTGCGAAGCCGAACTGGATCCCCAGAAAGCCGAAGCACATGTTCCAGATCTGCCAGAACGACAGTTGCGGTTTGCTTTTCATCAAGCGCTTCCCCCCTCCGGGAATCACGGATGCGATGTAGAGGCGCGATTGCGCTGTGGCCATGGTAGAGGCCGCACCGGCGATACGCATCGCCGTTGCATACGTATTCAATGCCTGCCGGCACCCACCACCGCAACGGAACGGGAATAGTGGCCGTATGGCCCGCGCGCAACGCGCGGTTCACCGACCAGACCCGGGAGCAGAGATCAGATGGCCGACCGTTCTTCCTATTCCTTCCGCCTGCTGCCGCTTGCCGGCATGGCTCTGCTGTCCTGCGCACTGACCGCGCAGGCCGCCGATCTGGCGCGCGTCGCCTCGCCCGATGGCACCCTGGCGGTGATCGTCGAATCGCAACATGAGGGGCGTCTTTCCTACCGGGTGGAACGCAATGGCGAAGCAGTGATCGCCCCGTCGCGGCTGGGCATGCTGCTGGGCGACGGACGCCTGGAGCGCAACATCGCGCTGACCGGGCAGTCGCAGCGCAGCGTCGATGAGACCTGGGAGCAGCCGTGGGGCGAACGCCGCCTCACCCGCAACCACTACAACGAGCTGCGCACCCGTTTCAGCGAGAAGCCCGGTGCCGGCCGCGACTACGCGCGCCAGTTCGATGTGGTGTTCCGCGTCCACGACGATGGCGTCGGCTTCCGCTACGAGTTCCCGCAGCAGGCGGCGATGAAGCAGGTCAAGGTGCAGGCCGAGCTGACCGAGTTCGCCCTCGCCCGCCCGGCCACCGCCTGGTGGATTCCGGCCTTCGAGTGGAACCGCGAGGAGTACCTGTACCACCGCACGCCGCTGCAGCAGATCGGCACCGCACAGACGCCGCTGACCCTGCGCAGCGACAACGGGCTGCATATCTCCCTGCACGAAGCCGCACTGGTGGACTACGCCGGCATGAACCTGGCGCGCGGCGACGGCGATGTGCTGCATGCTGCGCTCACCCCGTCCAGCAACGGCGCACCGGTGCAGCGCACGCTGCCGTTCAACACGCCGTGGCGGACAATCACCATCGGCGAGAACGCCGCTGATCTGGCCGAATCCAGCCTGATCCTCAACCTCAACGAACCCAACGCGCTGGGCGATGTCAGCTGGTTCACCCCGGCCAAGTACGTGGGCGTGTGGTGGTCGCTGCATCTGGAAACCGAGACCTGGGGCACCGGTCCGCGCCACGGCGCCACCACCGCCAACACCCGCCGCTATATCGACTTCGCCGCCGCCAACGGCTTCCGCGGCGTGCTGGTGGAAGGCTGGAATACCGGTTGGGACGGCGACTGGTTCGCCAACGGCCAGGCGTTCGACTTCACCCGCGCCACCGCCGACTTCGATCTGCCGGCCCTGGCCCGCTACGGCGCGACCAAGGGCGTGCACCTGATCGGCCACCACGAGACTGCCTGCGCGGTGAGCCATTACGAGCGCCAGCTGCCCGCGGCGCTGGACCTTTACGCCCGCAACGGGGTGGATGTGATCAAGACCGGCTATGTCTGCGACGCCGGCGACATCCAGCGCCAGGACCAGGCCGGCGGTCCGATCCTGCGCGAGTGGCACGAGGGCCAGTGGATGAGCAACCACCACCTGCGTGTGGTGCAGCAGGCGGCGGCAAAACATATCGCGATCAACGCGCACGAACCGGTCAAGGACACCGGCCTGCGCCGCACGTACCCGAACTGGGTATCGCGCGAAGGCGCCCGCGGCATGGAGTTCAACGCCTGGGGCAATCCGCCCAATCCGCCGGGCCACGAGGCCACACTGGTGTTCACCCGCATGCTGGCCGGGCCGATGGACTACACCCCGGGCATCGTCAGCCTGAAAGGCCGCAACGGCCTGCCGCTGCGCAGCACGCTGGCCAAACAGCTGGCCCTGTACGTGGTGCTGTACAGCCCGATCCAGATGGTGGCCGACCTGCCCGAACATTACGCCCAGCACCCCGAGGCCTTCCAGTTCATCAAGGATGTGGCGGTGGACTGGGAGCAGAGCCGCGTGCTCAACGGCGAGATCGGCCAGTACGTGACGTTCGCGCGCAAGGCGCGGGGTGGCGATGAATGGTTCCTCGGCAGCGTCGGCAGCGAAGCGCCGCAGACGCTTGACGTGCCGCTGTCCTTCCTCGACCCGGGCCGCCGCTACCGCGCGCAGATCTACCGCGACGGCGACGGCGCCCACTGGGACACCGCCCCGTTCGCCTTCACCACCGAGACCCGCGAGGTCGGCAGCGGTGACTCGCTCCGCATCGCGCTGGCCGCAGGCGGTGGCGCGGCGGTGCGTTTCGTGCCGGTGGAGTGATCGCCGCTCGCAGCCGCAGACAACAGATCACCCCGTCATCCCTGCACCGGCAGGGATGACGGCCAGTACCGGAATCCGCCACGCCGGATCGAACAGCACTCGGGAAAGCGTTTTCAGGCCTGTGCCGCTGTCCCGCGCGGCATTGAATACGTATGCAGGCCGATCCCGCCGCATTGCCCGCTGATTACCATGCGAGGCAGTCGCACAGCTAGGAAAAAACAACCGCGACGCGCCCCCGAACATCTTGGGGGATGCCTGGATACAACCAACCGACATCACCTGGGAGAGGGGAGCATGTTGAACAACAAGCGCAATCTGCTGAGCGTTGCACTGGCCTCGGCCATCACGCTGGGCGCCACCGGTGCGCAGGCACAGTCCGCCGAGGAGCAGAACAAGCCCAAGGCGGAAACCGAAGCCACCGATCTGGATACCGTCACCGTCACCGGCATCCGCCGCGGCATCGAGAGCGCGATCGCGGTCAAGCGTGATGCGACCTCGATCGTCGAGGCGATCTCGGCCGAAGACATCGGCAAGCTGCCGGACGTGAGCATCGCCGAATCCATCGCCCGCCTGCCCGGCCTGGCCGCCCAGCGCGTCGCCGGCCGTGCCCAGGTGATCAGCGTGCGTGGCCTGTCACCGGACTTCGCCACCACCCTGCTCAATGGCCGCGAGATGGTCAGCACCGGTGACAACCGCAGCGTCGAATTCGACCAGTACCCCTCGGAACTGATCAACGGCGTGACTGTGTACAAGACCCCCGATGCCGGCCTGGTCGGCCAAGGCCTGTCCGGCACCCTGGACATGCAGACCGTGCGCCCGCTCAGCTACAACGAGCGCGTGATCGCCGTCAGCGGCCGCTACCAGAAGAACTCGCTGGGCGAAGCGGCCGGCGTGGATCCGTACGGCAACCGCATCAACGTCAGCTTCGTGGACACCTTCGCCGACAACACCATCGGCCTGGCCATCGGCTACTCGCACTCGGACATGGCCAAGCAGGAAAACCAGATCGGCCTGTACGAGCCGTGGCAGGTGCTGGGTGGCAACGACTGGCGCCCGGGCGTGGCCGCCGGCACCTATTATTCCGACGGCATCAAGGCCCTACGCCGCACCGGCAACGCCAAGCGCGACGGCGTGATGGCGACCCTGCAGTTCCGCCCGAACAACGCCTGGACCAGCACGCTCGACGCCTTCTACACCAAGGCCAAGGAATACGACACCGCCAACCAGCTGGAAATCCACCTGGGCGACTACAACGGCGGCTACGACCGGCTGGACGTGACCGACGTGGTGGTCAACGACAACGGCAGCTTCGTCAGCGGCGTGGCGCACAACGTCTACCCGCTGGTGCGTGGCATGTACAACCACCGCGAGGACGAGATCAAGGCGTTCGGCTGGAACAACGAATTCAACATCGGCGACGCGCGCCTGACCGCCGACGTCAGCTGGTCCAAGGCCGAGCGCGACGAAATCAACCTGGAGAACAACCTGCAGCTGCTGCCCGCGCCGCAGCTGGATTCGGTGGCGCTCAACTTCGCCGGCGGCAACTTCCCGCAGTTCACGCCGGGCTTTGATTATTCGGACTACAGCAAGCTGTACCTGACCAACACCATCTACGGCTCGGGCTACGGCAAGACCCCGCACGTGGACGACGAGTTGAAGGGTGTCAAGCTGGCGGTCAACTTCCCGGCGCCGGAAGGCTTCGACTGGTTCTCCGACATCGACGTGGGCTTCAACTACGCCGACCGCAGCAAGAACAAGACCCAGGCCGAAGGCAACATCAACCTCGGCGCGCAGGGCGATACCAGCATCGGCTCGGAATTCCAGTACAAGCCGGTCAACCTCGGTTTCGCCGGCGCCGGTTACATCCCGGCGTGGAACGTGCCGGCCGCCGTCGCCCAATACATGACCTTCAACCCGACCACCGCCGAGAGCTACCTGATTCCCAAGCAGTGGACCGTGGACGAGGAGATCGCCACCGTGTTCCTGCGCGCCAACATCAACACCCAGATCGGCTCGGTGCCGGTGCGCGGCAACGTCGGCATCCAGGGCCAGCGCGTGGACCAGTCCTCGCAATCCAACTACTGGGACGACTCGCAGCCGGTGGGCAGCCAGGTCATCCCGATCGACGAAGGCAGCAAGTACTTCGAGTTCCTGCCCAGCCTGAACCTGGCCTTCGAACTGCCGGCCGACAACACCGTGCGCTTCGCACTGGCCCGGCAGGCGGCGCGCCCGCGCGTGGACGAGCTGCGCGCCTCGATGGAGTTCGGCATGGACACCAGCCGGGGCAAGCCCGGCGCCAGCGGCGGCAACCCGCACCTGAAGCCGTGGCTGGCCAACGCGGTGGACCTGTCGTGGGAAAAATACTTCGGCAACAAGGCCTACGTGGCCGCCGCGGTGTTCTACAAGGACCTGAAGACCTACATCTACACCGAGACCCGCGACGGCTACGACTTCACCGACCAGGTGGCGGCATGGCTGAAGGTGCCCGCCAACGAAGCGCAGCTGCAGATTCCCGCGCAGATGACCGGCAACTACAGCGCACCGTTCAACGGCAGCGGCGGCAGCCTGCGCGGCGCGGAACTGACCGCCTCGTTGCCGCTGGACCTGTTCACCGACGCCCTGCGCGGCTTCGGCGTGGTCGCCAGTGCCAGCTTCAACGACAGCAGCATCAGCATCCCGCCGGACCCGGCCACCACCTCCAGCGTCGGCAGCGACCCGATCATGCTGCCGGGCCTGTCCAAGCGCGTGTACAACTTCACCGCCTACTACGAGAACAGCGGCTTTGAGGTGCGGTTGAACCAGCGCAAGCGTTCGGACTTCATCGGCGAGATCGGCAACTTCGACGGCGCCCGCACCCTGCGCTACGTCAAGGGCGAGAACGTGCTGGACGCGCAGGTCGGCTACAACTTCGGCGACGGCACCGCGCTCAAGGGCCTGAGCCTGTTCCTGCAGGCCAGCAACCTGACCAACTCCAAGTACGAGACCTACGCCGGCACCAAGGACCGGCCGCTGGAAACCGTGGAGTGGGGCCGCAGCTACCAGGTCGGCGTGAACTACAAGTTCTGATCGGCCACCACCTGTCCGCATGACAGAGCCCGCTGCCAGCGCAGCGGGCTCTGTCGTTTCCGGCCCCCTGCGAGCGCAGCCTCCGGAAGCCTTTGCCCGGGGAAGCAGGCGCCGTTACTGGCTCGCTCCACCAGCCCAGTCCGAACGTTCCTGCTTCGGAACGCGCCGCAAATACGTAGCGTCTGGCCGTCCCCACATCCTTCACGATCGATCAAAGCCCGACGCGGCAGCCGACACTTGGGAGCCTGTGTCCATCCGGTTCCTTGGGATTGCCGGTCGTGTACAGGTCCGATGCCCCCAGGCACCGGTCCGTTTCGTCCGTACCTACAGTGCGCCACCGCAGACAGTGCCACCGCCGGGCCGCACGCCTTCAGCCAGCACTCTTGTCAGTGTCCCTGCGCGGCCGGAGAGCGCCCATAAAAAAAGGGACGGAGAAAAACCTCCGTCCCCCCACAAAAATGGAAAGTGCGATCAGCCGCGGCGCGCGCAGTACACCGCGTGTGCCGGGAGCAGCAGCATGTTGCCGTCCGCGTGGCCGGCCACCGGCCCCGGCAGCTCCAGCGCCTGCCACATCCCTGCCGGCTGCGGATGTCGTACGCTGGCGTCGGAGAGATTGAACGCCAGCAACAACACCTCGTCACCGAGGTGGCGCTCGAACATCAGTACCGGCTCGGTGCTGTCGATGAAACGGATCGCGCCCTCCACCAGCGCCGGATGCGCCTTGCGCCACGCCAGGAACGCACGGAACGCGTGCAGCACCGAATCGGCATCGGCTTCCTGCGCCTGCACCGACATGGCGCGGTGCTCGGCCGGAATCGGCAGCCACGGTTTGCCGGTGCTGAAACCAGCCACCTCACCATCGCTCCACGGCATCGGTGTGCGGCAGCCGTCGCGGCCTTTGAAATTTGGCCAGAAGGTGATGCCGTAGGGATCCTGCAGCGTCTCGAACGGCACGTCGGCCTCGCCCAGCCCCAGCTCCTCGCCCTGGTAGATGCACACCGACCCGCGCAGTGAACACACCAGCGCGGCCAGCATCCTGGCCAGCTGCGGGTTGGCCGGATGGCCGCCCCAGCGCGTCACTGCCCGCGGCACGTCATGGTTGGACACCGCCCAGCACGGCCAGCCGTCGCGCATGGACGCCTCCAGCTTCTCCACCGTGCCGCGGATGTAGGCCGCGCTGTAATCATCGACCAGCAGTTCGAAGCTGTAGCCCATGTGCAGGCGGCCTGGCGCGGTGTACTCGGCGGTGGTGGCCAGCGAGTCTTCCGAAGAAATCTCGCCTAGGCTCACCGCGCCGGGATACTCGTCCAGCAAGGCACGCAACTGCTCCAGGAACGGCAGGTTTTCCGGCTGGGTATTGTTGTAATAGTGGTACTGATAGGCGTATGGGTTGTCCGGGCTGAAGCCGCGCCCTACCCGCTTGTGGGCCGGCTTGGGTGGATTGTCACGCAGCTGTTGGTCGTGGAAGCAGAAGTTGATCGCATCCAGACGGAAGCCATCCACGCCGCGGTCCAGCCAGAAGCGCACGTTGTCCAGTGTCGCTTTCTGCACTTCGGGGTTGTGGAAGTTCAGGTCCGGCTGGTCGACCAGGAAGTTGTGCAGGTAGTACTGCTCGCGGCGCGGCTCCCATTGCCAGGCGCAGCCGCCGAACAGCGACAGCCAGTTGTTCGGCGGCGTGCCATCCTCGCGCGCATCGGCCCACACGTACCAGTCGGCCTTGGGGTTGTCGCGGCTCTCGCGGCTTTCCTTGAACCAGGCGTGTTCCACCGAGGTGTGGCTGAACACCTGGTCAATCATCACCTTCAGCCCCAGCGCATGCGCCTTGGCCAGCAGCCGGTCGAAATCGGCCAGGGCGCCGAACAGCGGATCCACATCGCGCGGGTCGGCGATGTCGTAGCCGAAATCGGCCATCGGCGACTTGAAGAACGGCGAGATCCAGATCGCGTCCACGCCCAGTGAGGCGATGTAACCCAGGCGTTCGATGATGCCCGGCAGATCGCCGACGCCGTCGCCATCGGTATCCAGGTAGCTGCGTGGATAAATCTGGTAGATGACGGCGCCGCGCCACCATGAAATCTTCGACATCAAGCGCCCCCTCCGGGCTTCAGATGCCCCGAGAGGGGCCGCAGAACGTATGCCGGCCAGCTTAGCGTTGACGCTTTGTCGACAGTGCCGCTTGCATACGTATTCACTGCGCGCGGGGCGGTATTCGGCCGCCGCGGGCCCCTTTCCTCCGCACCGCCTATAATCCCCGGGCACCCTCCGAAGTAATCCTATGAGCATCGCCGAACATATCCGCCCCGCGCTGGGCCTGCCTGCCATCCAGACTCTTGCCGCGCCGGACATGGCCGCCGTCGATGCCCTGATCCGCCACCGCCTGTCCTCGGATGTGGTGCTGATCAACCAGATCGCCGACCACATCATCTCCGCCGGCGGCAAACGCCTGCGGCCGATGCTGGTGATGCTGGCCGGCCACGCGGCCGGTGGCGCCGGCCCCGAGCACCACCAGCTGGCGGCAATCATCGAGTTCATCCACACCTCCACCCTGCTGCATGACGACGTGGTCGACGAGTCGGACCTGCGCCGTGGCCGCAGCACCGCCAACGCGCTGTGGGGCAACGCCCCGAGCGTGCTGGTTGGCGACTTCCTGTACTCGCGCAGCTTCCAGCTGATGGTCGAGCTGGACCGCATGCCGGTGATGCGGATCCTGGCCGACACCACCAACCGCATCGCAGAGGGCGAGGTGCTGCAGCTGTTGCACGTGCACAACCCGGATACCGACGAGGCCGCCTACCTGCGCGTGATCGAGCGCAAGACCGCGGTGCTGTTCGCCGCCGGCACCCGTCTGGGCGCGCTGGCCAGCGGTGCCGACGCCACCGTGCAGCAGCAGCTGTACGACTACGGCATGGCGCTGGGTTACGCCTTCCAGATCGCCGACGACGTGCTGGACTACTCGGCCAGCGCCGAGGAACTGGGCAAGAACCTGGGCGACGACCTGGCCGAGGGCAAGGCCACGCTGCCGCTGATCCATGCGATGGCGAATTCGCCGGAATCGGTTCGCCAGCGCCTGCGCGAGATCGTGCAGGACGGCGATGCCAGCGCGATGCCGGAAGTGCTGGCCGCCATCCACGCCACCGGCGGGCTGGAGTACAGCCGCAGGCGCGCGGTGGAATACGCCGATACCGCCGAGCGTGCGCTTGACGGCCTGCCGGAAACCGAGGCGGTTGCCGCGCTGCGCGGCCTGGCCCGCTACGCCATCGAGCGCAACCACTAAGCCGTGGCGGCCGAAGGCTTCGGCGCCGAAGAGCGCGCCGTGCTGCTCGCGGTGAAAGGTGTGGGCGCCACCGTGGTGGCGCGGCTGGAGCAGCTGGGCTTCCACTCGCTTGCGCAACTGGCCGACGCCGAGACGGTGGACATCGTGACCCAGGCCTCTGCCATGCTGGGCAGCAGCTGCTGGCGCAACAGCCCGCAGGCCAGGGCTGCGATCAGCGGGGCGATAGAGGCGGCGCGGCGGCGGGCGTTGTAGGGGCGGCGTAAGCCGCAAAGCCACGGTTGCTGCCGGCGCCTCCGGAGCCGAACCACCCTCGCCACATCTCGTGCGGGCAGCCGTTGCCGAGATCTGGCAGATAGTCAGCTTCGCGGCTTACGCCGCTGCTGCAAACGTGAGGCATTGCCGGGAAGGCCCCTGCCGGGCATGGCTCGGCACTACCTTGCGGTTAGTCGCCCAGGCGTTCTTCCAGGAAGTTGTCCAGCATCTTCCAGGCGCGCTTGGCCGCACGCGGTTCGTACAGGCAGCCAGGCGGACTGTTGGCATCGGATTCGGCGAAGCAGTGCACCGCCCCGCTGAAATTGACGAACTGCCAGTCCACGCCGGCATCATCCATCTCCTTGCCGAATGCGGCGATGTCCTCCGCAGTGACGCTGCGTTCCGCCGCGCCGTTGAGCACCAGCATCGGCACTTTGCCGCTGCCTGCTGCCGCCGGTGCGGGTGTCGACAGGCCGCCATGCAGACTCACCACACCAGCCAGCGGCATTCCCGCGCGCGCCATCTCCAGCACGGTGGTACCGCCGAAGCAGAACCCCACCGCACCGATATGGGCGACATCCAGCGGTGCCGTGCCGGCCTGTGCCTTCAATGCCTGCAACGCCGCATCGGCACGGGCACGCAGCAGTACACGATCGTCGCGCAACGGCTTGGAGGCGGCCGCAGCTTCGGTGTTGTCCTTGGGCCGTACGTTCTTGCCGTAGACGTCGGCGACCAGCACCACATAGTCATCCCCGGCGATCTGCGCGGCCTTCTCGATCGCCGAGGCGTTGACGCCCTTCCAGTTGGGCACCATCACCACGCCCGGACGGTGAGCGTCGCCCTTGTCGTCATACACCAGCACGCCGCTGTAGGTGGCGCCGTCCAGTTGCCACTCCACGGTGCGCTGCTGCATTTTCGCCGCGGCCGGCAATGCCGCCACCAGCCACAGACCTGCCAGTACCACCGGCCACTTCCACGCTGCGTGCATCGGACTTCTCCGCTGTGAGATCGGCGAAGTCTACGCCCGGCGCCATTGGCCGCAGGTGAGTACCCGGGTTCAGCCGATACCGAGCCCGGGAATGGCGCTGATGCTGTCCGGATCGAATCCGGCCAGCTCGGCGAAATGGCGACCACGCGCCACGTAATCCCTGTAGGCCCCGAAACTCGGCGCACCCGGTGACAGCAGCACCACCCCGCCCTGCGCGCCCAGCGCGGCGCGCGCCAGTTCCACCGCCTGTGGCAGATCGGCGGCGGCATGCAGCCCGAAGCGGCCTGCATCGGCCAGCGGTCGCAACAGCGCGTTGATGCGTGGGCCGTTGCCGCCCATCGTCACGATCTCCACCGGCGGCACGTCATGCGCCATGTGCGCGAGGAAATCGCTCCAGTCCAGGCCGCGGTCGTGGCCACCGACCAGCAGCGCGATACGCTGCCCGGCAAAGCAGTCCAGCGCCGCCAGCGAGGCGTGCGGCGTGGTACTGATCGAATCGTTGACCCAGCGCAGGCCGTCGCGCTCACCCAGCAGCTGCAGGCGGTTGGGCAGCGGCCGGAAACTCTGCACCGCCGGCGCCAGCGCCAGGGCATCCAGTCCCAGCGCTTCGAGCGCGGCCAGTACCGCGCACAGGTTGCCGCGGTTGTGGCGGCCCGGCAGCGGCGTGTTGGCCGTATCGAACACCGGCTGCGCGCCGCGATGCACCACCTCGCCGACCATGTGCCAGCCCTCGGGCTGGTTGAACCAGACCACCTGGCTGTGCGGCAGCTGCAGCGCGCGCAGGTGCGCGTCGCCAGCGTTGAGCACGGCCACGCGCGGATGCCCGCCGGTCACCAGCGCCAGCTTGTCGTCGATGTAACGCTGCTCGCTACCGTGCCAGTCCAGGTGTTCCGGGAAGATGTTGAGCACGATGGCGACATCCGGGCGGGTGCCGCTGAACTCCACTTCACCGGTCTGGTAGCTGGAAAGCTCCACCGCCCAGTACTCGGGCGCGGGTTGCGGGTCCAATGCCTCCAGCAGCGGCAGGCCGATGTTGCCGGCCAGACCGGTGCGATGCCCGGCCGCGCGCAGCAGATGCGCCAGCAGCGAGGTGGTGGTGCTCTTGCCCTTGGTACCAGTCACGCAGACGGTATTGGGCAGCGTGCCGTCGACCTGCGCGTGCTCGCTGAACCACAGCGAGGTGCCGCCGATGAACTGCGTGCCCTGCGCTGCCGCCTGCACTGCTTCGGGCTTGTACGGGCTGATCCCCGGCGACTTGATCACCACCTCGAAGCGCGCCAGCGCCTCGGCAGTGACCTCGGTTTCCACCTGCAGCGCGCCACGGGTTTCGGCACGCGCCGCGTCGGCCTCGGCCGGCGGGCAGAACAGCGTCAGTGGCAGGTGCGGCAGACGCTGGCGCAGTACGGCAAAGGCGGCTCGACCCTCACGGCCCCAGCCCCACAGCGCGACGCACTTGCCTTCAAGCTGCGAAATTCGCACGCAGACGCTCCCACAGGGCTGCCGGGATGCGGTGTTCGCCGTCGATCACCAGCAACGGTTCGATCGCCAGTTCGTCGTTCGCAAGCGTCGGCTGGATCAGGCTGGCGAAGCGCTTGACCAGCACGTCCTCCTTCCAGTCCGCGCGCCCGGCCAGCGTGGCCATCGCCGCACGCGACTCCTTGCCCTCGCCCACGCACTCGAACGGCTTGTGGTCCTGAAACTCGAGCAGCGCGTCGTAGCCACCGGCCTGTTCGATGTCATCGAGCAGGTTGCGGCCGAAGATGCGCACCAGCCGGGTCTTGGGCATGAACGGGGCCAGCGCCAGGAACACGAAATGGCACTTCGGGCAGACCCCGCACCAGCGGTTCACCGGGCGCTCGCCGAGGATGTGGAAGTTGCGGTTGCAGCTGGAGAAATGCGCGTCGTAGTAATCGGTCTTGGCGAACTGGCGGGCCACCGCCAGCTCCGACAGCGGCCGCAGCAGCGAGTAGTAGTGCAGGTCCGCGGCCACGTGCTGCTGCACGTGCTCACCGAAGGCCTGCTCGAACGCCCAGCCCTTGGACCACTGGTGGTTGACCTCGCCGGTACCGGCGATCTGGCTGCCGTAGCTGGCCGAGCGTTCATTGGAGAACACCACCTGGTCCACGCCCTGCACCAGCGCCGCCAGCACCATGATCGCCGAGTTGACCGCGGTCACCGGGATATGGCCGTTCCACGCGCCCTGGCGGTTGAGCTCGAACAGCTCCGGCGCCAGCGTGCGGCCGATATTGAGCGTCGGCAGACCGGTTCGGTCGGCGCAGGCGCGGATCAGCTGCGAGCCGCCGATCCAGGTGACCGTCTCGGCCACGCCGGCATTGCGCAGCGCCTCGATGCTGACCAGCGAATCCTTGCCGCCGCCGATGGCCACCAGCGCGTGCTCGCGCAGGCCCAGCGACGGCGCCGGCACCGGCACCGGCTGGCCTTCCACCGGCAGCTTGAAGCGGCCACGCAGGTTCAGGCCGTTGCGGTAGGCGAACTCGCCCAGTCCGTTCAGATACACCGTTTCCACCAGCGCGGCGGTGGCCGCATCGACCGTGTAGCTGTCGATGGACACCTGCACCGGCACCGCCGCCTTGTAATAGCTGACACCGGCGATCAGGTGCAGCAGCTGCAGCGCGCGTTGCACTGCCGCGGCGCGCTCGCCGTCCAGCTGGAACGGCGCGCCGGGCACGGTGACGGTTTCGGTCATCTCCGGGCCGTCGTCGAAGGCGTAGACCAGCCGTGCCACACCGGTGTCCGCGGCGAAATCGCAGCGGACGAAGCGGAAGCGGGAAACCTGGTTTTTGTCAAAAGCTGTCATGGCGTATCCGGAAATCACACGAGCCGTTTTCGCGCGGACGCGCAACGGAACGAACAAGGGTTGTGCACGAAATGGCGGGCATCACGCATCGATGATGCCCTCGTGCGGCAGCGCGCGGTGGTTGTAGGTGCTGGCCATGCTGAAGCCGTAGGCGCCGGCATCGGCGATCAGCATCACATCGCCCGGCTCGGTGCTCGCCGGCAGCTTCACCCGCTGCGCGAACACGTCGCTGGATTCGCAGATCGGGCCGACCACGCTGAAATCAACGTCGCACGCCTCTTCCAGGCGCGAGAGGTTGGCGATGTCGTGCCAGGCGTCGTACAGCGCCGGGCGCAGCAATGCGTTCATGCCCGCATCCAGACCGATGCGGCGCACGCCGTCCTTCTCCACCACCTGGCTGGCGCCGGCCAGCAGCACACCGGCCTCGGCGACCAGGAAGCGACCCGGCTCGATCGCCAGCTGGAACTGCGGGTGTACCGCCTTGATCTCTTCCAGACCGGTGGCCCAGGCGTCCAGATCGAACGGCTCGTCATCGGCGCTGTACGGGATCGGCAGACCGCCGCCGATATCGAGGATCTCCACGCTGCCGATACGACGCGCGAACCCGGCCATCTCGTCAACCATCTGCTTCCAGTGGCCGCCGGTCTCGATGCCGCTGCCCAGGTGCGCGTGCAGGCCACTGATACGGATATCCAGACGGTTGGCCAGTGCCATGAATTCGTCCACACGCTGCGCCGACAGGCCGAACTTGGCCTCCTTGCCGCCGGTATTGACCTTCTGGTGATGGCCGTCGCCATGGCCCAGATCGATACGCAGCCACAGCGTGCGGCCGCGGAATACCTCCGGCCAGCGCTGCAGCAGCTCGACATTGTCCACGGTGACGGTAACGCCACGGGCCAGCGCGGCTTCGTATTCGGCGATCGGCGCGAAACTCGGGGTGAACAGCACGCGCTCCGGGGTGATGTCCGGCACCGAGGCGAACACATGCTCGACCTCGCCCAGCGACACGCATTCCAGACCGAAACCTTCGTCGGCGAGCGCGCGCAGGATCTGCGGATGCGGATTGGCCTTGATCGCGTAGAAGCGGCGGTCGATCGCGGCGATCGCCTTGAGCTGGCCGGCGCGTTCGCGCACGGTGGCCAGATCGTAGAGGTAGGCCGGCGTACCCTGCGCGGCCAGTTCCAGCAGCTGCTGGCGCTTGGCCGGCGCCTGCCACCACGGCGTGGGCCGCGGGCGGATGGTGCCGATGATCTCGCGCCAGCGCGGGCCAAACACCTGCTCCTCGTAGACCGGCATCGCGCCGCTGTCGATCAGCTCGGCGTGCAGGATCGGCAGCAGGCCATCGGCATCGGCCTCGTCGATCACGAAGGTCAGGTTCAGGTCGTTGGAGGACTGGCTGATCATGTGCACGCGCTCCTTGCCGAACGTGGCCCACACGTCCGAGAGCTTGTACAGCAGCGAGCGCATGCCGCGGCCGACCAGGGTGATGGCCGCGCACGGCACGATCACCTTGACCTTGCAGATCTGCGACAGGTCGGCCGACAGCGCGGCCAGCACGTCGGTGCTGACCAGGTTCTCGGACGGATCCAGCGACACGGTGACGTTGGTCTCGGCCGAACCGATCAGGTCCACCGAGAGCCCGTGCTTGGCAAACAGCGCGAACACCTCGGCCAGGAAGCCGACCTGCTGCCACATGCCGATGCCTTCCATCGACACCAGCACGATGCCGTTGCGGCGGCTGATCGCCTTCACCCCCGGTACCGGCGCGGCGGCACCGTCGATGCTGGTGCCCGGCATGTGCGGGCGCTCGGTATCGAGGATCGCCATCGGCACGCCGGCGTCACGGCACGGCTTGATCGAGCGCGGATGCAGCACCTTGGCGCCGGTGGTGGCGATTTCCTGCGCTTCGTAATAGTCCAGCCGGGTGAGCAGGCGGGCGTCGGGCACGTCCTTGGGGTTGGCGCTGAACATGCCCGGCACGTCGGTCCAGATCTCCACGCGGCTGGCGCCGAGCAGCGCGCCGAAGTACGCCGCCGAGGTGTCCGAGCCGCCGCGGCCGAGGATGGCGGTGCCTCCATCGGCATGACGGGCGATGAAGCCCTGGGTCAGCAGCATGCGCGTGGGCTGGCTGCTGAAACGCTGCTTGAGATCGGCCCCGCTCTGCCACTGGCAGTTCACCGACAGCCGCTGCGACCACGCGGTCTGGTTCGGCACCGGCGGCTGCGCATGCAGCCAGTGGCGTGCATCCATCCAGCCGAAGTCCAGACCGTTGCTGCGCAGGTAGGCGGCGCCGATGGTCGAGGACAGCAGTTCGCCTTGGCCCAGCACCTCGGCCTGCCAGTCCAGCGGGCGGGTGAGCGCGCGCGGATCGTCCAGCAGCGACTGCAATGCGGCCAGCCGGTAGGCCAGCACTTCCGCACCAAGCTCCAGCTCGACCAGGAATTCGTTGTGGCGACGCACCAGCGCAGCCATGCGTTCGCGGCTGTCGACCGCACCATCGGCGATGGCGGTCAGCTCATTGGTCACGCCCGACAATGCCGACACCACCACCAGCACACGACCACCGGTTTCCTCGGCCCGTTTTTTCGCCAGTTCCCCGATCGTGTTCCAACGATGACGACGCGACACCGAGGTGCCACCGAACTTCAGGACGATCCAGCGATCAGCGATTGGGGAGGCGGACATTGGCTTTGGGGGTTCACATTTGGGAGAAAGACCCGACGATGCGGGCGGAACCGCCGATTCTAAGGCAACGCCAACCCGCTGGCCGCAATCC
This sequence comes from Stenotrophomonas sp. JC08, assembly GCF_052180205.1. Classification (NCBI taxonomy): domain Bacteria; kingdom Pseudomonadati; phylum Pseudomonadota; class Gammaproteobacteria; order Lysobacterales; family Lysobacteraceae; genus Stenotrophomonas; species Stenotrophomonas sp. JC08. Next base: position 2,000,799 of record NZ_CP197473.1, read on the forward strand.
ATGAGGCTCTGTGGACGTCTGCCTGTGGCTCTTTACCGGATATTCCACCGGGCATTCCTCCCGCCTCCGGCCGCAGCCGCATCCGCCCCTCTGGCCCGCCCTGGACCACATGGCCCGACAGCACCCTCACGTTCGACCTGCCGAGCGGTTCCGGAACGCTGGGAATATGTCCACGCTATCGGCCCTAGGCGGGCTGGAGTACTGCCGCAGATGGCGGCCCCTGCAAAGCAGGCACACTTCCTGGACGCGCCCTGGTCATCCCGTCGGACCTTGCCTGCAACCATGGGATAGAACCACCAAGCACCCAGTAGAACGCGGGTGCTTGCCCACATCTGGAAGCGGTATCCGGCACTGTGGGAAAAGGGAGCTCTGGACAGGGCAATGGCCACGCCAGGAAGTCGAACCGGAACAGTGTTCCGGAGTCCGGCGCGAGGAGCGGCGTCACCGGGCATGGAAGGCTGTTCAGTGATCGAATCCGGATGTCCCTTCGCCACCACCGGAAACACGTTCAGCGCAATCCCGAAGCGCTGTCATACAGCAGCCGGGAATCTGCAGACAAAAAAAATCGCCCGGCTGCACGTCACTGTGCACCACCGGGCGATATTTGCGTCCCTGCCGGCATCCTGGCCTTCCCCCGGCATCCTGCCTGTGAGCGTCCTGCTCCTGTTGGGTTCCCTGGCCGCAGGTCCTGCTGCAGCCTGATGTGATTCCGTTCCGCTCAGCGTCGCTCTATCGGTTGGGCTGCCGCCGTGGCGGCCCTCTTGGCGGGAGCAGCTCCAGCTCCCACCTCGATCTGGTCACGATTCCGTTCGACCGTCTTCAACCCGATACCTTTCACCAGCGCCAGCTCCTCGACACTTTTGAAAGGACCGTTAGCCTGTCGGTAATCGACGATCGCCTGCGCCCTCGCTGGGCCGACATTCGCCAATACCTGTTCCAGTTCCGCCGCGGAGGCGGTGTTGATGTCGACCTTGTCCGTGGCATACGCCGATGCGGTCAACAACAACGCCAGAACCAATGACTTAAGCGTTACGGTGAAAAGCTTCATCGCTACACTCCTTGTGACTTGGGATGGGTTTGCCGGCATTCCCGCCGGCCAGACCAGTGTCCCGCGCCACATGAACACAGCGTATCCGCCACGCAGCCCCGGCACAGCCAGTGTCTTGCCCGATCTCGTGTAGGAAAAACCCTACAAGCCGTGGGCGTAGAATGGTTGCACCTGACATTGCTACCGGAGTTCCAGATGGACAGCGCCAAGATCGGCCAATTTCTCAGCGACAAGTGGGACAACGACATCGTCCCGCAACTGGTCGATTACATCCGCATTCCCAACAAGTCGCCGATGTTCGATGCCGACTGGGTGGCCAACGGCTACATGGACCAGGCCGTCAACCTGATGGAGAGCTGGGCCCGCGCGCAGAACATCCCCGGCCTGCAGGTCGAGGTGGTGCGTCTGGAAGGCCGCACCCCGCTGATCTTCCTGGAAATCCCGGCCACCGGCCCGGAAACCGGCGATGACACCGTGCTGCTCTACGGCCATCTGGACAAGCAGCCGGAAATGACCGGCTGGGACGACGATCTGGGCCCGTGGATTCCGGTGCTGCGCGATGAAAAGCTGTATGGCCGCGGTGGCGCCGATGATGGCTACGCGATCTTCGGTTCGCTGGCCGCCATCCTCGCGCTGCAGGAACAGGGGCTGCCGCATGCCCGCTGCGTGATCCTGATCGAGGCCTGCGAAGAGTCCGGCTCCTACGACCTGCCAGCCTATGTCGACCACCTGGCCGACCGTATCGGCCAGCCGTCGCTGGTGGTGTGTCTGGATTCGGGCTGCGCCAACTACGACCAGCTGTGGTGCACCACCTCGCTGCGCGGCCTGACCGGTGGCAACTTCACCGTCAAGGTGCTCAACGAGGGCGTGCACTCCGGTGATGCTTCCGGCGTGGTGCCATCGTCTTTCCGCCTGCTGCGCCAGCTGCTCTCGCGCATCGAGGACGAGACCACCGGCCGCATCCTGCTCGAGGGCCTGCACACCGAGATTCCGGCCGAGCGTCTGGAACAGGCCAAGCGCGCCGCCGACGTGGTCGATACCGCCATCTTCGACAAGTTCCCGCTGGTCGAGGGCCTCAAGCCGATGAACGATGACCTGACCGAGCTGGTGCTCAACCGCACCTGGCGCCCGGCGCTGTCGGTGACCGGCATCGGCGGCATGCCGCCGCTGGAATCGGCCGGCAACGTGCTGCGCCCGGAAACCTCGGTGAAGCTGTCGCTGCGCCTGCCGCCGACCGCCAATGGCAAGGTCTGCGGCGAGCTGCTCAAGGAAGCCCTGCTGCGTGATCCGCCGAACGGCGCCCAGGTCACCCTGGAGCTGGAAAAGGCCTCCACCGGCTGGAACGCACCGGCGATGGCACCGTGGCTGACCCAGTCCATCGACGACGCCAGCCAGGCCTTCTTCGGCAAGCCGGCGATGTACATGGGCGAAGGCGGCTCGATTCCGTTCATGGGCATGCTGGGCGAGAAGTTCCCGGGTGCGCAGTTCATGATCACCGGCGTGCTCGGTCCGCACTCCAACGCCCACGGCCCGAACGAATTCCTGCACATCCCGATGGGTAAGCGCGTGACCTCGTGCGTGTCCAAGGTGCTGTTCGACCACCATGCCGCCAGCCTGCGCGGCGAGACCAGCGGTTCCAAGGTGCACGCCGACAGCGGCACCCGCCACGGTGGCCACGGCTGCTGCTGAGCGGTTTGAGCGGTTGATGACGGACGCAGCCCGGCCTTGCTAGGCTGCGTCTTTCTTTATGGCGGGCAGGCACATGAGCGGACTGTTTGGCAGCGGCAGCTGGCTGTACATCATCCTGATCGGCTTCTTTGTCGGCCTGCTCGGGCGCTTCTTCATGCCCGGCAACAACCGCATGGGCTGCCTGCTGACCATCGTGCTGGGCATTGCCGGGGCGGTGTTCGCCGGCTGGTTCGGCCGCGAGATGGGCTGGTATGCCGCCGGACAGCCGGCCGGTTTCCTCGGTGCCCTGCTGGGGGCCATAGCCATCCTTGCCCTGCTGCGACTGGTCAGCGGCAAGCGCTGAATTCCGATCCCTTTCCCGCCTGTCTTTACCGGGCAGGTAACTCTCTGTCCGATGACCCCTGATATTTCTTCCGAAGATCTCCGCGCGCAACAACGCCTGGACTGGGCACGCCACGCGCTGGGCGATGCCGCCGCCACGCTGGAACGCGCCTCTGTCGATGCCGGCTTCCGCAGCTACTGGCGCAGCCACGGCGGGGCCGGCAGCCGCATCGTGATGGACTCGCCGCCGGACAAGGAGGATGTACGGCCCTGGCTGCACATCCACGACCTGTTCGTACGTAATGGCGTGCGTGTGCCACAGGTGCTGCAGCGCGATGTCGACAACGGCTTCCTGCTGCTCGAGGACCTTGGCGGCCCTACCTTGGCGATGGTGCTGGATGCGAACAACGCTGATGCGTATTTCGATGCAGCCATCAGCCAGCTGCTGGCGATTCAGCGGATCGAGCCGCCTGCGGACATGGCGGAATTCGGCGAGGCGCTGCTGCAACGCGACGCGGGCCTGTTCGAGGAATGGTTCCTCGGTCGGCATCTGGGCATCACCCTGGACTGCGAACAGTCCGAACAACTGGAACTGGTGCAGCGCCGGCTGATGGACAACGCCCACGCACAGGCGCGCGTGCTGGTGCATCGCGACTTCATGCCGCGCAACCTGATGCCGGTTGCCGACGGCCCGGCGGTGCTGGATTTCCAGGACACCGTGCGCGGGCCGGTGGCGTACGACGCCATCAGCCTGTTCAAGGACGCCTTCCTCAGCTGGCCGCTGCAGCGCGTGGACGGCTGGCTGGCGCACTACCACCAGCGTGCGCAGGCAGCCGGCATTCCGGTACCGCCGCTGCCGGTATTCGCGCGCGACGCCGACTGGATGGGCATCCAGCGCCACCTGAAGATCCTCGGCATTTTCTGCCGCCTGCACTACCGCGATGGCAAGTCGAAATACATCGCCGACGTGCCGCGCTTCATCGCCTACCTGGACGAAGTGCTGCCGCGCCACCCGCAGCTGGCGCCGCTGGCCGGGCTGCTGGAATCGCGGGTCAAGCCGGCCCTGGCGGCAAAGGCACAGGCATGAGGGCTCTGATTTTCGCGGCCGGGCTGGGCGAGCGCATGCGCCCGCTGACCGACCACACCCCCAAGCCGCTGCTGGCCGTGGCCGGCACGCCGCTGATCGAATGGCATCTGCAGCGGTTGGCCGCGCTGGGCATCGAGGAGGTGGTGATCAACACCAGCTGGCTGGCCGGACAGTTCCCGCAGCAGCTCGGTGATGGCAGCCGCTGGGGATTGCGCCTGCACTTCATCAATGAAGGCACGGTGCCGCTGGAAACCGGTGGTGGCATGCTCAACGCCCTGCCCTTGCTCGGCGATGCGCCCTTCATTGCAGTCAACGGTGATATCTGGAGCGATTTCGATTTCGCCCGCCTGCCGGCCGCGCCAGCCGGACTGGCGCACCTGGTGATGGTCGACAACCCCGACCACCACCCACAGGGCGACTTCATCCTCGGCGATGACGGTCTGCTGCGCGATACGGGCGATCTGCCACGCCTGACCTTCTCCGGCATCGGCCTCTACCATCCTGCCGTACTGCAGGGTTGGCAGGCGGTGATCGGCGATGCCGAGGGCAGCCGGGATACCCCGCCCCGCTTCCGGCTGGCCCCGCTGTTGCGGGCCGCGATGGCCGCTGCCGCGGTGAGCGGCCAGCAGCATCACGGCCACTGGACCGATGTCGGCACACCGCTGCGGCTGCAGCAGCTGGAGCAGCGCTTACGCGCAACCGGCGCGTGATCAGGCGTCGTGCTGCAGGCTTTCCAGCACACGCTTGAGGAACGGCACGGTGATGCGGCGTTTGGCCGCCAGCGATTCCCGGTCCAGCTGTTCCAGCAAGGCCAGCAGCCCGCCCAGATCCCGCCCGGTGCGGGTCAGCAACCAGTCGATGGCCGCCTCGTCCAGCACCAGCCCCCGGCGGATCGCACGTTCGCGCAGCACAGTTCCACGCCCGGCATCATCCAGCGGCGCCAGCGGAATGCGCCCGCATTGCGACAGGCGCGAGCGCAGGTCCGGCAACACCAGTCCCAGCGTGGCCGGCGTGGCACGGGCGGTATACAGCAGGGCCACACCGGCGGCGCGCGCACGGTTGTGGAAATCGAACAGGGCCACCTCGTCCTCACGCTGGCCGGCGATGGCCTCCAGCCCGTCGAGTGCGATCACCTCGCGCCCTTCCAGCGATTCCAGCGCCTCGTTCAATCGCCCCCGCGCCGCAGCCAACGGGAAATAGGCCGGAGTACGTCCGGCCTGTTCCGCCGCCGCACACAGGGCCAGGGCCAGATGGGTCTTGCCGGTGCCGGCGATGCCGGCCAGATAGATCCAGTCCTGGTTGCTGCCGATGGCCAGCGCACGCAGCTGGGCGAGTGCGCCTTCCGGTGCACCAATGAAATTCTCGAAACGCTGGTCAGGCGGATAACGCAGGACCAGCGGCAACTGCGGCACGCTCACTTCGACTCGACATCCTTCAAAACGGCAGGTGCTTCCCCCGGCACGTCGGCACGCCGGTCCAGCACTATCACCGGCTCCGGCTGCTGGCCGGCATACAGCTCGCTCTGGCGATAGCGCTGATGTGCGTAGCGCAGCAGTACGTTGATCACCGCCGCTGCCGGCAACGCCAGCAGCATGCCGAGGAAGCCGAACAGCTGGCCGCCGGCCATCACTGCAAAAATAACCGCTACCGGATGCAGGCCGATCTTGTCACCGACGATGCGCGGCGTAAGCACGTAGCTTTCCAGCAACTGGCCGATGGTGAACACCGCGCCGATCAGGGCAAGCAGCTTCAGATCGAACCCCTGTGACTGCACCAGCGCCGCCAGCACCGCCAGTACCACGCCGGTGGTCGCGCCCAGGTACGGAATGAAGCTGATCAGCCCGGCCACCAGCCCGATCAGCAGGCCGAGATTCAACCCGACCAGCGACAGGCCCGCCGCATAGACGACACCCAGCGCGATCATCACCACGATCTGGCCACGGATGAAGGCGCCCAGTACGTCGTTGGACTCGCGCGCCAGCCGCGACACCGTTTCTATGTGATTGCGCGGAATCAGCGACGCCACCCGCTCGACCAGCTTGTCCCAGTCGCGCAGGAAGTAGTAGGTCAGGATCGGCAGCAGGGCGAGGTTGACCACCCACGTCACCATCGCAAAGCCCGAACGCGACACATAGCCGAACAGGGTGGTGGCCGCGCCGCCGGCCTGCTGCCAGTGGCTGCGGATCCAGTCGAACAGCTTTTCCGGCGCCAGCCAGGCCATGATCTGCACGCCGCTCTTCTGCTCCAGCCACGGAATGGCCGTACCCAGCAGCCACTCCTGCCCTTGCGGCAGCGCGGCGATCAGCGTGGTGATCTGCCGCTGGATCATCGGCACCAGGATCAGCAGCGCCAAGGCGATCAACAGGCTCATCAGCACGAATACCAGGATCACCGCGGTATTGCGGGAGCGCCCGCTGGCTTCCAGCCGATCGACCAGCGGATCGCCCAGCCAGCCCAGCATCAACGCGGCGACAAACGGCGTGAGGATCGGCGCCAGCAACCACGTCACCCACAGCCCTGCCGCGCCAAGCACCACCCATTTCAGGCGACGCAGGAACAGCGCGATTTCATCTTCGGCGCTATGGCTCATCGGATACGGTACTCCGCCGGGGGATGGCTGCCGGTACCCGGGAGCATCCCGGCATCCTCGGCAGCCTCACTTTCGGCAACCAGCGGTTGCAGTGCCGCGCTCTGCCCCAGCAGACGGTTGAAGCCTGAAAGGCCGGTCATCAACTCCAGATCAAGCACCAGCCGGTCACCGGCGGCCTGTACCGGGATGATCGACTTGACCACCGGCACCGCCTGCAGGGAGGCGGCCAGGCGCAGGTAGTCGCCGCTGCTGTGGATCCCGCCCACAGCGATCCGATAGACCCCGGCGGTGCCAACCTGGACCGCCTTGGCATAGCGTTTGACCAGCGCGTCGGCCGCGCCATCGGCGCCACCGGCCATCGCCCGTCGCGCATCGCCGTCGCGGGTCGTCCAGCGCGACAGCTCACGCCCGGCATCGACGAATATCCAGTCCGCGACCCAGCCGCCGTTGTCGCGGTAGAGCTTGCCGATCAACTGCATCGGTGGCGCATAGCGGGCCGAGGCGCGCGCCACGGCGGCACTGTCGCCGCGCCAGATCGCGCCCACCAGCGCCTGTTCGGCGGCGCCGCCCGAAGGCAGCCCGAGTTTGTAACCACGATCGACCGCGCGATCCAGCAGCGAACGGGCGGCATTGGACTGCTGCACCCCGACCAGCCGCGGGCCACTGCCGTCATTGATGGCCAGCCACACCACCGGCTTCGGGCGCGGTTGCGGCCACACCGGCAAACCCAGCGCCGCAGCCAGACCATCCACATCCTCCTGGCGGAAGCGCGCCACCAGCAGGGTACGGAAGCTGGGCGCGCCACTGCTGGACACGCTCTGGTCCTGCCGGTAGTCGTAGCTTTCCACCAGGTCCTTGGCGCTGCGCAGCGCCGCAGCGACACCGGGCCGGCCCATCACACCGCGATCGCCCGACAACTTGGCCAGCACCGCCCCCAACGCACGCGACAGCGCCCCATTGCGATCAGCATCGCTCTGGCTGTTGACCGGCACTTCCGCCTCGTAGGCCCCGCGCGCGCTGGCGACATCGCCTTCGGTGCGCATGCCCGACTGCGCCAGCACCATCGGTACAGGCAGCAGGAGTGCCAGAAACAGGATTGTGACCAGGCTGCGGCGCATTGAAGTGTCCATTGCTCGACGGTTCCGGAGGGAATTGTTGCCCGAATGCGGCCTTCACGCCAACGTGGCCTGTTAAAATGCCGCGTTAACCCCGCCAGCGTAGCCGCCCGTGACCAGCACTCCGACTTCCGCCAACTCTCCCCTCACCTACCGTGACGCCGGTGTCGACATCGACGCGGGCAATGAACTGGTTGAACGCATCAAGCCGCTGGTGAAGCGCAGCTTCCGCCCTGAAGTCATGGGTGGGCTGGGCGGTTTCGGCGCGCTGTTCGACCTCTCCAGCAAGTACCGCGAGCCGGTGCTGGTCTCCGGTACCGACGGCGTCGGCACCAAGCTGAAGCTGGCCCAGCAGCTGGGCCGCCACGACACCATCGGCATCGACCTGGTCGCCATGTGCGTCAACGACGTGCTGGTGCAGGGCGCCGAACCGCTGTTCTTCCTGGACTACTTCGCCACCGGCAAGCTCGACATCGACACCGCCGCGGCCGTGGTCGGCGGCATCGCCAACGGCTGCACCGAAGCCGGTTGCGCACTGATCGGCGGCGAAACCGCCGAGATGCCTGACATGTACGCCCCGGGCGAATACGACCTGGCCGGCTTCACCGTCGCCGGTGTCGAAAAGAGCGAACTGAAGGACGGCTCGGCCGTGGCCCAGGGCGACGTGCTGGTCGGCATTGCCTCCTCCGGCCCGCATTCCAACGGCTATTCGCTGGTGCGCCGCATCTACGAGCGTGCCGGCAGCCCGACCGACGTGGTGCTGGAAGACGGCGTGCCGCTGCTGGACGCGCTGATGGCGCCGACCCGCCTGTACGTCAAGCCGATCCTGTCGCTGCTCAAGTCGCACGGCGCCTCGGTGCACGGCATGGCCCACATCACCGGTGGTGGCCTCACCGAGAACATCATCCGCGTCGTGCCCGACAGCCTGGGCATCACCATTGATGCCTCCAGCTGGCCGCTGCCGCCGGTGTTCCAGTGGCTGCAGCGCGAGGGCAATGTCGCCGACAGCGAAATGTGGCGCACCTTCAACTGCGGCATCGGCTTCGTGCTGGCCGTGCCGGCCGCGCAGGTCGCCACGATCAACGCCGCGCTCGATGCGCTGCAACTGGCGCACTGGCAGATCGGTGAAGTGGTTGCGGCCACCGGCGACGAGCGGGTTCAGATCGGCTGAGCCACTCGATCCCTGCAAGGAGCCACTCATGGATGCAGTGAATCCCCCAGCCCAGCCGCCGGCGCTGTCCGAAGACGACACCAACCAGCTGCGTCTTCTGTCGACTTTCCACTATGTGGTAGCGGCGATCACCGGGCTGTTTTCGTTGTTTCCCATACTGCATCTGGTGATGGGCCTGGCCATGGTCAGCGGCAAGCTGCCCATGGCGTCAGGCAATCCCGCCAGCCCGGACATCAATCCGCAGATGTTCGGCTGGATCTTCGTGATCTTCGCCGGCGTCATGATTGCCTGCGGGCTGACACTGGCCGGGTTCATGGCCTACGCCGGACGCTGCCTGCGGCAACGCCGGCGTTACACGCTGTGCCTGGTGGTGGCTGCCATTTCCTGCATGTTGATGCCGATCGGCACGGTGCTGGGCGTGTTTACCCTGATCGTGCTGATGCGCCCTTCGGTCAAGGGAGCGTTTGCTTGAAACCCGCGCCGCCTCCGTCCGCACCGCGGCCACACCACACCGCATGACTTCCATCAAGAAAGCCGCATTTATCGGAGTACTGGCGATCTTCATCGCCACCTGGATCAAGCCGCTGTGGCCGCTGGAGCAGGCCCTGCACAGTTCGCTGACCGTCCTCGGCCTGGCCGCGCTGTGGTGGGTGGATCGCCGCTGGCCGCTGGGCAATGGCGCCTTCGTGGCGATCTGCGGCTTCATCGCCCTGCACAGCATTGGCGCCCGCTGGCTGTATTCCAATATTCCCTATGACCAGTGGGCGCAGGCGCTGGCCGGCTGGTCGCCGGACGCCGCTTTCGGCTGGCAACGCAACCATTTCGACCGCCTGATCCACTTCCTGTACGGCCTGTGCCTCACCCCGGCGCTGACCCAGCTGGCGCGCCATGGCTGGCCGGCGCTGCGTGGCGGCCAGACCTTCACCCTGGCGGTGATGGCGATCATGTGCTCCAGCCTGACCTACGAATGGTTCGAGTGGGGCATCGCCCTGCTGCTTTCGCCCGACGCGGCCGAGGCCTACAACGGCCAGCAGGGTGACATCTGGGACGCGCACGCCGACATGCTGCTGGCCACGCTCGGCAGCCTGCTGACATGGCCATTGATCAGGAAATCCGCACGATGACCACTCCGGCCCGTATCGCCGTGCTCGCCTCCGGGCGCGGCAGCAATCTGCAATGTCTGCTCGACGGCATCGCCGCCGGCCGGCTGGATGCGCAGATCGTCGGGGTGTTTTCCGACAAGCCCGGCGCCAGCGCATTGGACAAGGTGCCCGCCGAATCGCGCTGGGCGCGCTCGCCAAAGGATTTCGCCAGCCGCGAGGCTTTCGATGAAGCTCTCGGCGATGCGGTGGCCGCCAGCGCACCGGACTGGGTCGTCTGCGCCGGCTACATGCGCATCCTCGGCGCCGGTTTCGTCCAGCGCTTCAACGGTCGCCTGGTCAACATCCACCCCTCACTGCTGCCACTGCACAAGGGCCTGCACACCCACGCCCGCGCAATCGAGGCCGGTGATGGCGAACACGGTGCCAGCGTGCACTTCGTCATCCCTGAACTGGATGCCGGCGCGGTGCTCGCGCAGGCGAGGGTTCCGGTACTGCCCGCCGATACCGCCGAATCACTGGCGGCGCGGGTGCTCGCGGTGGAACACCCGCTGCTGCTGGCAAGCGTACAGCTGCTTGCCAGTGGGCGCGTAGCTGAACAGGATGGCCGGGTACTGCTGGATGGTCAGTTCCTGTTTAACCCGCTGCGCCTAGATTCCGCCGGAGCCCTGCAGTTCTGACATCCGTGCCGCAACCCATCCGCCGGCATGACCCGCCTCTTCCGGAATCCCTGCCCGCATGACATCGGCATCACTCAAATTTGTGGCATTGGGCTCGCTGCTTGCAGTGGCAGGCCTGTCCGCGCAGGAAACCGGCACAACGCCGGCGCCGGTGGTCGCACTGCCTGCGGCAGAGTGGACGCCACCGGAGCTGGAACCGTTCATTGCCACCTACCAGGCCTTCTACAAGGGCAAGGAAGCCGGCGATGCCACCCTGCGCGTGACACACGATGAAGGCAAGCAGTGGCAGGTGAACATGGCCGTGCATGGCAAGCGCGGCTTTGCCGGCGTGCTCGGCCTGAACATCGAGCAGAGCACGGTGTTCACCAACAACGGCGATGTCTACACGCCGCTGAGCCAGAGCACGGTCAAGAAAGCCCTGTTCCTGGGCAAAAAGGTCACCGGCACGTACAACTGGCAGGCCGGCACCGCACAGTGGCAGGGTGACCTGAAAAAAGAACGCCGGCAGCCGATCCAGCTGCAGCCGGGCGACCAGAGCGCGCTGTTGCTGAACCTGGCGCTGATGCGCGATGCCCGCCCCGGCAAAGACATGCAGTACCGTTATGTCGATGTCGGCCGCGTGCGCCAGCACAACTACCGTGCCGCCGACAGCACCGAAACCGTACAGGTCGGCGATCTCAGCTATGACGCCCTGCGTGTGTACCGCACCAATGGCGGCAACGACGAAACCATCCTGTGGATCGCCAACGGCGTCCCGACGCCTGTGCGCATCCTGCAACGCCAGGACGGCGAAGACGAGATCGACCTGCGCCTGATCGAATACCAAGGAGTCTGAGCATGACCGTTTCCCCGACCCTGTTCCGTATCGCGGCCACCGCGATCCTGGCAGCCACCAGCCTGCCGGCACTGGCCATGGAGCCGTTCACCGCCAACTACCAGGCCAGCTACATGGGCATGCAGGCCAATGGCGTCATGACGCTGGCCGCCGAGGAAGGCAACCGCTGGCGCTACAGCCTGCAGATCAAGAACCCGATGGCCGACCTGAGCCAGAGCACGGTGTTCGACGAGCAGGCCGGTAAACTGCGCCCACTCAGCAGCCACGACCGCTCCACCGTGCTGATCAAGCGCAAGCAGGTCGATGCCAGTTACGACTGGAGCAGCCGGCAGGCGACCTGGAACGGCGACGTCAAGCCCGAACGTCGCGGCCCGATCAGCCTGCGCAGTGGCGACATGGATGCACTGCTGATCAACCTCGCCATCGTCCGCGACCTGGCCGCCGGCAAGCCGCTGAGCTACCGCATGGTGGACGACGGCCGCATCAAGCCGATGACCTACCGGGTGATCGGCAAGGAAAACGTCACCATCGACGGCAAGGACCGGGAAGCCACCAAGGTCGCGCGCGTGGATGGTGACAAGGAACAGATCGCCTGGATCGTGCCGGGAATGCCGGTGCCGGCGCGGCTGTTGCAGCGCGAAAAAAGCCGGGACGCACTGGACCTGACCATCAAGTCGCTCCACTGATCGACAGCGGCGCTCTGCATTGGCGGGGCACGCCATGCCATCCCGACACTTCCTGGCAGACATCGCCAAGCATTCCAAGAATATAAAAAGCCCGGCATCACGCCGGGCTTTTCTCTTCAGGAATCACCAGCACCAGAGCACGCTCATTCTGCTTCGGCTGCTTTCTTGAACACGGTCTTGCAGTCGCGGCGGAATTCTTCCCCGCTGCTGCGCCACAGGAAACTGCGGCACTGGCGACTGCCTTCTTCGACATCCTTCACCGTTACTGCATGGAAGGCCTGCAGGAACTCGTCGCGGCTGACCTGACCATCGCCATTCCAGTCCATCTGTTCCTTTTCCACGCCGTGGGTGATCGCGATACCGGCGTACCAGGCCCAGCCCAGCCAACCGAGTACAAGCAGCACCAGCACCAGCAAGGCCCGGCGGCGCGGCGTGAAACGGCCCTTGATGATCATGCGATACGCCGGATGCTGGCGCCCAGTGCACTGAGCTTCTCTTCGATGTTCTCGTAGCCGCGATCCAGGTGGTAGATACGGTCGATGGTGGTGTCACCGTCGGCCATCAGGCCCGCCAGGATCAGCGATGCCGAAGCGCGCAGATCGGTCGCCATCACCGGTGCACCGCTCAGCCGCTCGATACCGCGACAGATCGCGGTGCGGCCTTCGATCTGGATATCCGCGCCCAGGCGCTGCAGCTCCTGCACATGCATGAAGCGGTTCTCGAAGATCGTCTCGTTGATCACGCCCACGCCATCGGCCACGCAATTCAGCGCCATGAATTGCGCCTGCATGTCGGTCGGGAACGCCGGATACGGCGCGGTGGTCAGGTTGACCGCCTTCGGCCGCTTGCCGTGCATGTCCAGGGTGATGGTGTCTTCGGTGGTTTCGATCTGCGCACCGGCCTCGACCAGCTTGGCCAGCACCGCATCCAGCGTATCCGGACGCGCGTTGCGCACCACGATGCGACCACCGGTCATCGCCGCGGCCACCAGGAAGGTACCGGTTTCGATGCGATCGGCCAGCACCGCGTGGCGACCACCGCTCAGACGCTCCACACCCTCGATCACCAGCCGCGCCGTGCCGATGCCTTCGATCTTGGCGCCTAGCGCGATCAGGCAATGCGCCAGGTCCGACACCTCCGGCTCCATCGCCGCGTTTTCCAGGATGGTGGTGCCCTCGGCCAGCACCGCCGCCATCAGCACGTTCTCGGTACCGGTGACGCTGACCATGTCGAAGGTGAAGCGCCCGCCCTTCAGGCGGCCATCGACATGCGCCTTGATGAAACCGTTTTCGACGCTGATGTGCGCGCCCAGCGCCTGCAGCCCCTTGATGTGCTGGTCGACCGGGCGCGAGCCGATGGCGCAGCCGCCCGGCAGCGACACTTCCGCACGCCCGTACTTGGCCAGCAGCGGGCCCAGCACGAGGATGGAGGCGCGCATGGTCTTGACCAGTTCATACGGCGCCACATGCTGGTCGACGGTGCAGGGATTGACCACGATCGCGCTGCCGCGCGACAGCGTGCCCTGGTCGACGGTGACCTTGGCACCGAGCTCGCCGAGCAGCTTCACCGTGGTGATCACGTCGTGCAGGTGCGGCACATTGGTGATTTCCACCGGTGCATCAGCCAGCAGCGTGGCACACAGGATCGGCAGGACGGCGTTCTTGGCGCCGGAAATATTGACTTCACCGTTCAGCGCCTTGCCGCCGGTGACTACGATTTTTGCCATGGATTGAAGGCCGCTCGTTGAGTGGGAAAAGAAAGTGCTACCGGCTCAACCGGCTTCGGCCGGTGTCATGGTGGTCAGTGCCAGCGCATGCAGCGCGCCACTGTCCAGATGCGCCTTGACCGTGGCATTGACCATGCGATGGCGCGCCAGCAACGGCTTGCCGGCAAATGCCTCGCAGACCACCGTCGCCTCGAAATGTACGCCGTCGTCACCCTGCACGCGGGCACGGGCACCCGGCAGGCCGGTTTCGATCAGGTTACGGATGGTTTCAGCGTCCAAAGCACTTTCCTAATAAAATGGACGGCCATTCTACTATCCCGAGTGGCGCCCGTATGGCTGCTTCCCCCCTTCCCCTGAACGCTCCCGGCGATGCCGAGCTGATCGCCAGCGGCCAGCGCGTGTTCAAGGTCGAACAGGCCGAGCTGGACCGCGTCGGCAACCGTATCGGTGCCGAGTTCGCCACCGCCTGCCGGCTGGTCCTGGGCTCACGTGGTCGCGTGGTCGCCACCGGCATGGGCAAATCCGGGCATATCGCGCGCAAGATCGCCGCGACCCTGGCCTCCACCGGCACCCCGGCGTTCTACGTGCATCCGGGCGAAGCCGGCCACGGCGACCTGGGCATGATCACCGGCGATGACGTGGTGCTGGCGCTGTCCTATTCCGGGGAATCGGACGAGGTGCTGATGCTGCTGCCGGTACTCAAGCGCCAGGGCAACCCGCTGATCGCGATGACCGGCAAACCTCAATCCAGCCTGGCCCGCGCCGCCGACGTGCATCTGGATGTGAATGTCGACCATGAGGCCTGCCCGCTGGCACTGGCACCGACCTCCAGCACCACCGCCTCGCTGGCGATGGGTGACGCGCTGGCGGTGGCCCTGCTCGATGCACGCGGCTTCACCGCCGATGACTTCGCCCGCTCGCACCCGGCCGGCAGCCTTGGCCGCCGCCTGCTGCTGCACATCACCGACGTGATGCATGCCGGCGACGAACTGCCTGCCGTGCGTGAGGACGCCAGCCTCAGCCAGGCGCTGATGGAAATGAGCCGCAAGCGCCTGGGCATGACTTCGGTGATCGATGCCGAAGGCCGCCTTGTCGGCCTGTTCACCGACGGCGACCTGCGCCGTGCACTGGATACCGACCTGGACGTGCGCACCGCCGGCATCGCCCAGGTGATGACCCGCAATCCGCGCACCATCGGTGCCGATCACCTGGCCGTGGAGGCCGCACGCCTGCTGGAGAAACACCAGATCAACGGCCTGATCGTTGTGGATGCCGACAACCGTCCCGTCGGTGCCCTGAACATTCATGACCTGTTGCGGGCAAAAGTGGTTTAAAGCCCGCACAATGACGCGTTCCGGGCCCACGCCCGGCCAAGCCGCAACGGATCGCCCGCACATGCCCTATTCCCCGCTCGACCACTTCCCCGCCAACCTGCACGCCCGCGCCCGCGACATCCGCCTGGCCTGCTTTGACGTGGACGGCACGCTGACCGATGGCCGGCTGTTCTACGACCATGCCGGCAACGAGAGCAAGGCCTATTACGTGCAGGACGGGCTGGGCCTGAAACTGCTGCAGCAACATGGCATCCATCCGGTATTGATCACCGCGCGCAACAGCCTGTCGGCGCAGAAGCGCGGTGCCGATCTGGGCATCGACACCCAGATCGCGGTCGGCGACAAGCTGGCCAGTGTGCGTGCACTGTGCGAACAGCTCGGCATCGGCCTGGAACAGGTCGCCTTCATGGGCGATGACCTGCCCGATCTGGCGCCCCTGTGCGCAGTCGGCCTGGCGGTGGCGCCGGCGGATGCGCATCCGTGGATCGCCGAGCGTGTGCACTGGCAGACCCGCGCCCGTGGCGGTCGCGGCGCCGCGCGCGAACTGTGCGATGTACTGCTGGCCGCACAAGGAAAACTGGACGCCGTGCTGGCGAGGTTTTCCCGATGAACTGGCGCACCGTACTCGGCCTCGTTCTGGCGGCAGCGGCACTGGCCAGCGGCTGGGCGGCGTGGCAGCAACGTCAATCGGCCCACGCCGTGGACCCGGACAACCAGCGTCCGGATTACGTGCTGGGTGATTTCGAAATCGTCACTCTGGACAAGGACGGCAAGGAATCGGCCACCCTGCGCGCGCCTGCCATGGAGCGCAACCCCGGCGACGACTCCTCGGACATCACCCGGCCGGTGTTCCTGCTGCCCGACAGCACCGGCCGGCACTGGCAGCTGAAGGCCGATACCGGCTGGATCAGCGCCAAGGGCGAGGAACTGCGCCTGCGCGGCAACGTCAGCGGGGACAGCCCGCGCGATGACCAGACCCCTGTCACCACCTTCCGCACCGATGCGCTGGATGTATTCCCCGACCGCGACCTGGCCCGCACCGACGCGCGCGTGACCATGACTCGCCCGGGCCTGCACCAGGTTGGCCTCGGCTTCCAGGCCAACCTGAAGTCCGGGCAATATTCCCTCCTTTCCCAGGTCAAGACCCGCTATGAACCCAATGCTGCCCGCTAAGCTCGCGTCGATCGCCCTGCTCGCCGGCCTGCTTGCCCCCGGTCTGGCATGGTCCAAGTCGTCCGATCGCAATCAGCCGATGACCATCGACTCGACCACCAGCGACTGCAACATGGTCGATGACAACGGCAAGTGCCGTTTCAGCGGCGATGTGGTCATCGTCCAGGGCACGCTGGAGATCCACGCCGACACCGCCGATGTGATCCAGAAGAACGGCGAAACCGAGCGCGTGGTACTGACCGGACGCCAGGCCACGCTGAAGCAGCAGATGGACGACAACACCTGGATGAACGCCCGTGCCGACAACATGGACTACAACATCAGCAGCGAAGTGATCATCCTTGCCGGCAACTACAACGTTGAATCCGAGCGCGGCACCAACGCCGGCCAGCGCATGGTCTACAACACCCGCAGCGGCGCGATGCAGAGCGGCGGCGATGGCAGCCGCGTGCGTACCGTGATCCAGCCCAAGAAGAAGCCCGCCGCCGGGGAGAGGAAGTAATGCTCGTCGCCGAAGGCCTGCGTAAAAGCTACAAGAAACGCGAAGTCGTCAAAGAGTTCGGCCTGACCCTGGGCGCCGGTGAAGTCGTCGGCCTGCTTGGTCCCAACGGTGCCGGCAAGACCACCTGCTTCTACATGATCGTGGGTCTGGTGGAGAGCGATGCCGGCCGCATCGTGCTGGACGGCCGCGACATCACCTCCGATCCCATGTATTCCCGCGCCAAGCTCGGTGTGGGCTACCTGCCGCAGGAGCCGTCGATTTTCCGCAAGCTCAGCGTGGCCGACAACATCCGCCTGGTGCTGGAGCTGCGCGAGGACCTGGACGCGGATGGCCGCGAGCGCGAGCTGTCATCGCTGCTGGACGAACTGCAGATCGGCCATGTCGCCGAACAGGCCGGCGCCAGCCTCTCCGGTGGCGAACGCCGTCGCTGCGAGATCGCCCGCGCCCTGGCTGCCAGGCCGCGCCTGATCCTGCTCGATGAGCCCTTCGCCGGTGTCGATCCGATCTCGGTGGGTGAAATCCAGCGTATCGTCACCCACCTCAAGCAGCGTGGCATCGGTGTGCTGATCACCGACCACAACGTGCGCGAGACCTTGGGAATCTGCGACCGGGCGTATATCCTCAATGAAGGCAGCGTACTGGCGCAGGGGGCACCGGAAGAGCTGCTGGCCAACACCGATGTCCGTCGCGTCTATCTCGGAGACGCGTTCACGCTCTGAACCGCGACCGACAGCCCCCCGCCATTCCAGGACAGGAACAGGCATGAAAGCACGGTTGCAGACATCGCTCGGACAACAGCTGGTCATGACGCCGCAACTGCGTCAGTCCATCCGGCTTTTGCAGATGTCCAGTGCCGAGCTGGACGTCGAGCTGGCCGAAGCGGTGGAGACCAACCCGCTGCTGGAATGGGCCGAGAACGCCGAAGGTGGTGGAGCCGACGAGGCCGCACCCGGCAGCGGCGACGACAGCCCGGCCGATCCGGCGCAAGGCGAGATCAACAGTGACAGCGCCGACTGGGAACCGGACGATGCCGACTGGAGCAGTGGCCGCGGTGGATCGTTCGAGGATGACGGTCCGGAGGGCGAGCGTGAGCAGGTCGCCGAGGCCGAGACGCTGGTCGACCACCTGCTGTGGCAGCTGCACCTCTCACCGCTCGGCAACCGTGACCGCACCATCGGCGCAGCACTGATCGACGCCTTCGATGACGACGGCTACCTGCGCGAGCCGCTGTCGTCCATCGCCCAGACCCTGCTGCCGCATATCCACGCCAGTGAAGACGAAATCCTGACCGTGCTGCACCAGATCCAGCGCTTCGATCCGGTCGGCATCGGCGCCCGCTCGCTTGGTGAATGCCTGACCCTGCAACTGGATGTACTGCCTGCGCGAACCGCGACGGTGGAGCTGGCCCGTGCCATTGCCAACGGCCCGCTGGAACGGTTGCCGCGCGCCGGCATCGCCGGCATCGCCCAGGAACTGAAACAACCGGTGCCCGCAGTCGAGGAGGCGGTGCAGCTGCTGCGCTCGCTGGACCCGCGCCCGGGCAAACAGATGAGCGAGCTGTCGACCGACACCTACGTCGTGCCCGACTGTGTGGTCTGGCGCCAGCGCGGCATCTGGCGGGCCGCCTTGGCCGGCCATGCCGGCCCGCGCGTGGTCATCCACCAGGGCTACGAACAGCTGATCCGCCGCTGCGGCGAGGCCGATGCCAGCTATCTGCGCACGCAACTGCAGGAGGCGCGCTGGCTGCTCAAGAGCCTGGAAGCGCGTGGTGAAACCCTGCTGCGGGTGGTCAACCGCCTGCTCCACCATCAGGCCGCCTTCCTGGAATTCGGCGCGCAGGCGCTGCGCCCGCTGACCCTGCGCGAGATCGCCGGCGAGCTAGAGCTGCACGAATCCACCGTCTCCCGTGCCATCGCCCGCAAGTACGTGCGCACCCCGCGAGGCACCTTGCCGCTGCGCGCCTTTTTCGCCTCGGGCATCGATACCGAAGGCGGCGGCGAGGCATCCAGCACAGCGATCCAGTCGATGATCCGCAAGCTCATCGAGGCCGAACCCCCGCGCAAACCGCTTTCTGACGCCAAGCTGGCCGAGATGCTCAAAACCACCGGCATACCGGTGGCGCGGCGCACCGTGGCGAAGTATCGTGAAGCCATGAACATTCCCGCCTCCCACGAACGTGTGCGCATCGCCTGAAGCGGCTCACGGGGCAGGCGGGGAGGTCCATGCGGCAACCCGAACCACAGGAGGAATACGATGCGAATCGAGACGTATGGCAAAGACGTAGAAGTCACGCCCGCCCTGAAGGAATACGTGGAAACCAAGCTGCAACGGCTGGCCAAGCACTTCGAGCAGCATTGCGAAGTGCGGGTGACGCTGTCACTGCAGAAGAACGAACATCACGTTGACGCCAGCGCCAACCTCCCCGGCCAGACCCTGCATGCCGAAGCCGGCGCGCAGACCATGTATGCCGCGATCGACATCCTTGCCGACAAGCTCGACCGGCTGGTCATCAAGCACAAGGAGAAGAATCTTGCCCATGCACCGCATGCGCTGCGCGACAATGGCTGACAGACGCCATCGTTTCTTGCAAACATGCCCTTGAATGACCTGATGGCGGCCGTGAGTACCCGGGTACTCACGGCCGCCGATCGTGACAGCACACTTCGTGCCGCCGCCCAGCTGCTGGCCTGCCAGGAAGCCGCCGAAGACAGTATTTTCCAGAGCCTGTGCGAACGCGAGAGCGTTGGCAGCACGGGGATCGGCCACGGCATCGCCATCCCCCATGGCCGCTCGAGCCTGTTGCAGCGCCCTCGCGGGGCACTGCTGCGTCTATTGCAGCCGGTGGATTTCGGTGCCAGCGAACCGGTCGATCTGGTGTTCGCGATGGCGGTACCGGCGCATTACACCCACCAACACCTGATGTTGCTGTCCGAGCTGGCGGAGCTGTTCTCCGACGCGGGCATCCGTGCCGCCCTGCGCGCCGCCGACGACGAGGCGGCCCTGAAACAGATACTCGATCACCCACACCAGGTCCGCTCACCATGAATACCCGCATCACCGCACGCGAGCTCTTCGATCAGCAGC
Source organism: Stenotrophomonas sp. JC08 (assembly GCF_052180205.1). NCBI lineage: Bacteria > Pseudomonadati > Pseudomonadota > Gammaproteobacteria > Lysobacterales > Lysobacteraceae > Stenotrophomonas > Stenotrophomonas sp. JC08. The sequence goes on from NZ_CP197473.1 coordinate 2,020,940, forward strand.
GTGAGCGCCTGGAACTGCGCTGGATCGCAGGACAGGCGGGGGAACAACGTGAGCTGGAAGCCGGCAACACCGTCTCCCGGCGTCCGTCACTGGCCGGCTACCTGAACACCATCTACCCGAACAAAGTGCAGATCCTCGGCACCGAGGAACTGACCTGGCTGGACTCGCTGGATGCGCGCCAGCGCTGGGAGGTCATCCAGCGCATCGTCCAGGCGCATCCGCTGGCGCTGGTGATCACCAAGAGCCACGGCTGCCCGGAAGACCTGCGGGCCGCCGCCGATGAATCGCAGACGCCGCTGTGGATCTCCCCCAAGCGCGGCCACGAGCTGCTCAACCATCTGTCCTACCACCTGGCCCGCACGCTGGCACCACGCATCACCCTGCATGGTGTATTCATGGAAATCTATTCCATCGGCGTGCTGGTCACCGGCGAGGCCGGCTCCGGCAAGAGCGAGCTGGCGCTGGAACTGCTGTCGCGCGGGCACCGGCTGGTGGCCGACGACGCCCCCGAATTCACCCAGATCGCGCCGGACGTACTGGATGGCACCTGCCCGGAGCTGCTGCAGGACCTGCTGGAGGTGCGCGGACTGGGCGTGCTCAACGTGCGCCAGATGTTCGGTGACACGGCTGTAAAGAAGAACAAGTACCTTCGCCTGATCGTCCACCTGACCAAACCGATGACCGAGCCCACCACCTACGGCTACGAACGCCTGACCGGCGATTCCGGCAAACGCCATGTGCTGGATCTGGACGTACCGCTGATCACCCTGCCGGTGATGCCGGGTCGCAACCTGGCGGTGCTGACCGAAGCGGCCACCCGCCTGCATATCCTGCGCACAAAGGGCATCGATCCTGCCGCCATGTTCATCGCCCGCCACAGCAACCTGTTGGAGCAACGCACCCCATGAATGCGTCCTCTTCGCCCACGCTGGTCATCGTCAGCGGCCTGTCCGGTTCGGGAAAGTCGGTCGCCCTCAAGACGTTCGAGGACCTGGATTACTACTGCTCGGACAACATCCCGCTGAACCTGCTGCCGGAGTTCGTGCGCAGCGTGCTGGGCAACCGCGACATGGCCGGCCCACAGCGGCTGGCGGTCGGCATCGACATGCGCGGCCGCAGCGATCTCAGCCAGCTGGCACAGTGGCGCCAGCGCGCGCAGGACTACGGCATCGATGTCCGGCTGCTGTTTTTTGAAGCCACCGACGACACCCTGCTGGCCCGCTATGCCGATACCCGCCGCCGCCATCCGCTGAGCCAGCTGGGTCTGTCGTTGCCCGAGGCGATCATCCGCGAGCGCGAGTTGACCGCACCGCTGCGCCGCGAAGCCTATGCGGTGATCGATACCAGCAAGCTCAACGTGCACCAGCTGCGCCGCCGCATCATCACCGAGTTCGCGCTCAGTCAGGAAAGCACGCTCTCGCTGCTGTTCGAATCCTTCGCCTACAAGCGTGGCGTGCCGGCCGAGGCGGATTTCGTGTTCGACGCGCGCGTGCTGCCCAACCCGCACTGGGACCCGGAGCTGCGCCCGTTGACCGGCCGCGACCGCGAGGTGCGCGAGCATCTTGACCAGCAGCCGGATGTCATCCGCTACGCCGCGCAGCTCGAGGATTTCCTCGACACCTGGCTGCCGAAGCTGGGCAGCGAAACCCGCAGCTATGTGACCGTCGCCTTTGGCTGCACGGGTGGCAAGCACCGCTCGGTCTACCTGGCCGAGCGCATGGCGCGCCATGCCCGCGACCGCGGCTGGCAGGACGTGGCCACCTTCCATCGCGAGCAGGACTGAGCAGCGGTAGAAAAGAGCGTCGGTGGCGCTATCGCCGACCGGCCTCCACCTGTTAACGTTCGCGGATGACCTGTGGCGTTCTTCTTCTGACTCATCCCGGTATCGGTAGTGCACTGCTGGAAGTGGCCACCCGCCTGCTGCACCCTTTGCCCTTGAAAACCGAAGTATTCGAAGTACCGTTCGATGCGGATCTGGATGCATTGCTGCCATTGGCCTCGGCCGCGATGCGCAAGGTGGAAGGTGATGCCGGCGTGCTGGTGCTGACGGATCTGTACGGCGCCAGCCCGAGCAATCTGGCGGCACGGCTGGCACGGCTCGGCACACCGGTCCGCCGCGTCTCGGCACTGAGCCTGCCGATGTTGCTGCGGGTGATGAACTATCCAGAGCAGGGGCTGGACCAACTGCCCGCCACCGCCGCGGCGGGCGCACGCAATGGAGCCATCATCGACGATGCTTGAACATGTATTGACTGTATCCAACCGCCTCGGCCTGCATGCCCGCGCGACCGCCAAGCTGGTGCAGCTGCTTTCCGGCTTCCGCGCCAATGCCACGCTGGTGGCCAAGGGCCGCGAGGTCAACGCCAAGAGCATCATGGGCGTGATGCTGCTGGCCGCCGGCCAGGGCACACCGGTCACCATCCGGGTGGACGGCGAGGACGAAGCTGCGGCCTTGGCGGCCGTGATCGATCTGTTCGAACGGCGCTTCGACGAGGACAACTGATGTCCGCCCGCGTCGCCGGCAAGTGCATCACCGCCACACCGCCACGAGGTCTGCGGTGGTGATGCGGCTGCACGGCCACGGTGCTTCGCGCGGGTCCGCACTCGGGCGCGCCCGGGTCCGGCTTCCCTACACCCAGGAAACCGGGAAAAAACACGTCCCGGCGGCGGCAGTGGAGGGCGAGCTGCAGCGCCTGCACCAGGCCATCGATGCTGCCCGCGCGGAGATGCGGGAGCTGCGTCACCGCCTGCAGGGCGCCCTGCCCGCCGAGGTCGGCGAGTTCCTCGACCTGCACGCGATGCTGCTCGATGACCCCGAGCTGCTGGTTGCCCTGGACGAGCTGATACGCAACAACCGCTACAGCGCCGCCTACGCGCTGCGCACCCAGCGTGACCGCCTGGCGCAGGTGTTCGAAGGCATGGAGGATGCCTACCTCAAGAGCCGGCTGGATGACCTGGACCACGTCATCAGTCGCATCCATGCATTCCTGCACAAGCGCCCGCCCGGCGTGAAGGGTCTGGCCGGCGAGATCCTGGTGTGCGAGAACGTCGCCCCCTCGGAGCTGGCGCAACTGCAATCGCAGGGCGTGGTCGGCATCATCAGCAGCGGCGGCAACACGCTCTCGCACAGCGCCATCCTTGCGCGCAGCCTGCACCTGCCACTGGTGGTCAACGCCAGCGGCGTGTTGAACCGGCTCAACGACGGTGACGTACTGATTGTCGATGGCGGCAGCGGCGAGATCATCCTTGATCCCGGTGCCGTGGAACTGGACCAGCATCGCGCACGCCTGCGTGAGCTGGCACGCGAACAGCGCGAACTCAGCCACCTGCGCTCCAAGCCCACCCGCACCCGCGATGGCGTGGATATCACCCTGCTTGCCAACGCCGAATCGCATGACGACGTGGCCCACGCGCACGCGATGGGCGCGCATGGCCTTGGCCTTTACCGCACCGAATTCCTGTTCCTGCAGCGCAATGAACTGCCCGGCGAAGAGGAACAGTTCCAGATCTACCGGGACACCGTACTGGGCATGTGTGGCCGTCCGGTCACCATCCGCACCCTGGACCTGGGCGCGGACAAGGCCGACCGCACCGGGCTGGTGCTGGGACGCGAGGAGAATCCGGCGCTGGGCCTGCGTGGCGTGCGGCTGTCGCTGGCCCGCCCCAAGGTGGCCGACACCCAGCTGCGCGCGATCCTGCGCGCCTCCGGCTACGGGCCGGTGCGGGTGCTGGTTCCGATGGTCAGCACCCGCGACGAAATCCTTGCCGTCAAACGCCGGATGACACGCCTGGCAAGCGGGTTGCGCAACGAAGGCCATGCCGTGGCCGAGCGGATTGCGCTGGGCGCGATGATCGAGGTTCCCGCCGCGGCCATCGCCCTGGAGAGCTTCATCGACCTGGTGGATTTCCTCTCCATCGGCACCAACGACCTGGTCCAGTACCTGCTCGCCGCCGATCGCAACAACGAGGCGGTCAGCACCCTGTACTCGGCACTGCATCCGGCCGTGGTGCGCTTGCTGTCACAGGTGATCGCCGCTGCGCAGGAGCACGGCACACCGGTGGCGGTATGCGGCGAGATCGCCGGCGACCCGCAGATGGTGCCGCTGCTGCTGGCACTGGGCCTGACGGAATTCAGCCTGCACCCGGCAACCCTGCTGGAAGTCCGCCGCAGCATCCGCGACTGCGACTTGGGACTGCTGCGCGACAGGCACCAGAAACTGCTGCGCGCACGCGACCGGCGTGGCATCGAGCGCTGGATCGCGGACGCGACAGCTGGCTCAAGTCCGGGTCTCCGCTGAGCCCGCCATCCAGGGCCACACGCAAAACCACACCCACGCGCACTCCTTCCACTGCGACGCAGGACGGCCTGCCGCGATGATTCCAGCGACACCACGGCGCGGTTTCGACAACAAGGGTGGGCAATGAAACATCCGCACCCGATAATGACGCGTTCAACACCGCCGATGCCGCATCCTAGCGGCGGATAACGGCTCACATCTCATCTGGAGTTCCGATGGCCGAGGCCGTACGCCACGACAGGACAGCCCGACAACTGCGCCTGCTTTCAGACGCACTGGACAGCGGGCGGCTGGGCCCGGTACGGCGTCTGGTCAACACGCTGGCGCCGGCGGAAATCGGCAACCTGCTCGAATCGCTGCCACCAGCCAAGCGCGCGGTGGTGTGGGGGCTCGTCGATGCCGAGGATGATGGCGAGGTGCTGGTCCACGTCGGTGACGAGGTCCGTGAAAGCCTGCTGGCGGACATGGATCCGGACGAGATCATCGCCGCGGTCGAAGACCTGGACATCGACGACCTGGCCGATCTGGTCGAGGACCTGCCTGACACCGTCATCGACGAAGTGCTCAAGTCGATGGACCGGGAGAACCGCGAGCGCCTGGAGCAGGTGCTCTCGTATCCGGAGGACACCGCCGGCCGTCTGATGAACCCGGACGTGGTCACCGTACGCGCCGACGTCAATGTCGATGTGGTGCTGCGCTACCTGCGCCTGCGCGGCGAACTGCCCGACCACACCGATCATCTGTTCGTGGTCAGCCGCCGCCACCAGTACCTGGGCCGGCTGTCGCTGGCGTCGCTGGTGACACACGAGGACAGCACACCGATCAACCGCCTGGTCGACGATGAGCAGCCCGCCATCGACGTCGGCGAAAGTGCCGATGAAGTCGCGCGGCAGTTCTCCGACCATGACTGGGTGTCGGCACCGGTGGTGGACGACAACAACATCCTGATCGGCCGTATCACCATCGACGACGTGGTCGACATCATCCGCAGCCAAGCCGAGCACCAGGCGCTGGGCGCAGCCGGCCTGGACGAGGACGAAGACCTGTTCAGCCCGGTGTGGCGCGCGATGCGGCGACGGCTGGTATGGCTGTTCGTCAATCTGTGTACCGCCTTCATCGCCGCCAACGTGGTTGGCCGGTTCGAAGGCACCATCGACCAGCTGGTGGCGCTGGCGGTGTTGATGCCGATGGTCGCCGGCCTGGGCGGCAACGCCGGCACCCAGGTGCTGGCATTGATGGTGCGCGGCCTTGCACTGGGCCAGGTCGGTGCCTCCAACGTGAAAACCCTGCTGTGGAAGGAGCTGCGCGTAGCGCTGCTCAACGGCCTGCTGATGGGCGCGGTGCTGGGGCTGATCGTGCTGGCCTGGTTCCACAACCCCGGCCTGTCGGTGGTGATCTTCGTCGCGTTGACCTGCAACCTGCTGCTGGCCGCGTCGGCCGGTGTGCTGATTCCGATCACACTCAAGCGATTGGGCTTCGATCCGGCACTGGCCAGCGGCATCTTCCTGACCGCCATCACCGATTCGATGGGCTTTTTCACCTTCCTCGGCCTTGCCACCCTGGTCCTGCTGCGCTGACCACCCTCGCCTGCGCAAACGGCTCCCAGTTCCGGCATGACGCCACCATCATCGGATCCCGCCAATGACCACCACCATCAACGACTATTACCAGCCCGGCTGGCGCGAACAGCTTCACCATTGCCCGGCCTGTACATGGCAGGGCGGCTCCCGGCAGATGGAAATGGAACTGCATGACGAGCAGAGCCAGTACAGCTGCCCGCAATGCGAATTCCCGCTGCTGATCGTGCAGCATCCGGATCTGGCCGCCATACAGGCCGCCGCGGCAGCCGGCAATGCCGAAGCCCAACAGCAGCTGGAAATACTGGCGATGGCGCCGCGCGGCTGAGTACGCCAGCAAAACCGGGACCGCTGCACGCAGAAAAGCGGTACGGCTGCGCACACGGCCCCATATTCCTCTCCGCGGCGCCGCCCTTCCACGGATGGCCGGGGCAGGTGGCCGCGCCTGCTCAGGGACTCAAACGATGATGGCTCCAGCGTCCTTCAGCATCCATCTGCAGGCAGGTTCCTGATCCACGCGTCGGGCAGGCCTCCACCACATGGACCTGCTCCAGCGGCAGCTCCAGTCGCCATGCCAGTCCATGTCCGCCGACAGCATAGAAGCGCTGCTCATCGGCCACGGTCACCCACAACGGCGCCTTCAGTTGCTGGCCAGCCAGCTGCTGCAAGGAAGTCTCCGCCCACCGCGCACGCCCGATAAGTCCCGGGTGATCCAGCCAGCGCGTTCCCGCCACCGACACCCAGCACGAAAGCGCCATCAATCCGGCTGCGACCAGTGCAACCCGGCGCCCCTGTAGCAGCCGCGCCAGCACGATGGCCGGCAGGATCGCGGAGATCGCGGCGTAATACTCGTAGCTGTTCCACACCAGCGGAAAATAAGGCGCGTAGGTGACGACGGCAAAAACCGCCAGCAGCCCCCATTGCCGGTGATTGATCCGCGCCCAGCCTCCCTTGGAGGCCGCCAGCGCCCAGCTGAGCAGCACCGGCAGTGCTGCCAGCGACGCCCACCCGGCTCCCCTGAGCAGCTCTCCGGTAGCAATCATCCGCAGCGCCTCTCGCGGCACATTTAGCAGCCACGCTCCGAATGAAGCTCCGTTCTTGACCAGGTTCCCGCCAAACACGTAGGCATATTGCGGGGCCGGCGGAAGCGTAGCCTTGCTGCGCAACAGCAGCCAGACAGCCGCAACGGCCACGGACACCGCCAGCACCACCCACTCGCCCAGGCGCAGGCGGGCGCCGCTGAACAGGCTGAGCAGCAGCATGAGCACCGGCATCAAGATGGCCGATTCCTTGCTCAGCAAGGCAACCGTCAACAGGCATGGAACCAGCGCCAGCAACAGCAGGCGGCGGCCTGCCACTGCGCGCGATGCCGCCAGCCAGGATGCAAGCAGCAATGTACTGGACAGCACCAGCAGCGGGCTGTTGGCCGCAGCGACCCAGTGCACCGTCAGCAGGCTGACAGCCAGCACGCCGTAGAAGCCCGCGCTCAGCCCCGCCACCGCCCAGGGGGATGGCCAGCCGGCAACACGCGCCACAGCCAGCCCCAGTACGCCTACGCCAAGCGCCGCCATCAGCTGCAGTACAAGCAGGATGGAATGTGCGACCAACACATCACCCTGCAGCACCCCTTCGACCACACGCCACCAGGCCGTCTGCGACAGTGGACGCCAGAACAGTTCCGGCTGCAGCGGCCAGAAGGTTTCCGCCCACGGCTGGCCCGCCAGATTTGCAGCTCGTGCCGCCTGCAGAAACACATAGTCGTCACCCCAGAATGGGGTCCACAGCGCCGGCAGCCAGATCACCACGGCCGATACCAGCAGCACCGCCATCACCAGAAGATCCGACCGCGCCGGACGCATCGCCAAACCAGTATCCATACTGACTGCTCCCCGCGCTGCACCGTGGCAGCCGTCATCCATCCATCGAAAGCGTCAGCGCGCCTTCCCCGACCGACCCACTCAGCTCAGCCCAACCCGGCTCAGCCCAACAGCGTTTCCAGCACCGCCATGCGCACCGCAACGCCGTTGGCCACTTGGCGCAACACCCATGACTGCGGGCCATCGGCCACTTCATCGGTGACTTCCACGCCGCGGTTGATCGGCCCCGGGTGCAGCACGGCCGCGTCTTTGCCCGCCCGTGCCAGACGTGCGCGGGTAAGCCCGTAATCGGCGTGGTACTGCTCCAGCGACGGCACCAGCCCTTCTTCCATGCGCTCGCGCTGCAGCCGCAGCATCATCAGTGCATCGGCACCTTCCAGCAGCGCATCGAAATCCTGCCCGACGACACAGCCCTTGAGCGTATCGTCCTCCGGCAACAGCGACTGCGGCCCGCACACGCGGATCTCGCCCACGCCCAGCGTGCGCATGGCGTGCAGGTCGGTACGCGCCACGCGCGAATGCTTCACGTCACCGACGATCACCACTTTCAGCTTTGAAAAATCCGCACCCTTGGCCTGCCGCAGGGTCAGCATGTCCAGCAGTCCCTGGGTCGGGTGTGCACTGCGGCCATCACCGGCATTGACCAGCGCCGTCCCCTCGCCCGCTGCTGCCGCCAGTTCCGCCACGGCGCCATCGTCGGGATGCCGCACCACGAAGCCCCGCACCCCCATCGCCTCCAGATTGCGCAGCGTGTCGCTGGCGGTTTCGCCCTTGCGTGCCGACGAAGTGGAAGCATCGAAATTCAGCACGTCCGCACCCAACCGCTGGGCGGCCAGCTGGAAGGAGCTGCGGGTACGCGTGGATGGCTCGAAAAACAGCGTGCAGACGGCGGTCCCGGCAAGTACGGCACGCTTGTTGCCGACCCGCCCTACCGCCGCGTCACGGATCTGCCCGGCGCGGTCCAGCAGCTGCAGCAGGGTTTCACGGGGCAATCCTTCCAGGGTCAGCAGGTGACGCAGGCGGCCTTGTGCATCAAATTGCGTAGCGGTCATGGCGGGGTCTATGCAGGGAGTCAGGAAACAGGGATGGCATCGTGCGGTGACGACAGCCAGCGTTCGATGATGACCGCCGCGGCGACCGCATCAAGATTGGCGGCATCGCGGCGGCGCTTGCGGCCTTCGGCACGTTCGACGGCGAAGCGGCGTGCCGCCTCCACCGAGCTGGAGCGCTCGTCGATCATCAATACCGGTACCTTGAAGCGCTGCTGCAACTGGCGCGCGAAGGCCAGCGCACGCTTGCGTGCCGGCTGGTCCTCGCCATCCAGCGTCAACGGGTCGCCCACGATCATTCCCTGCGGACGCCAGTCCTTGAACAGGCGCTCCAGCGCGTTCCAGTCGGGGCCGGCGGCATGCACATCGACCACTGCAAGCGCCCGCGCATTGCCGCCAAACGAGCTGCCGATCGCCACGCCGATACGGCGCGAACCGACATCAAAACCCAGCACCGTGCTGTCGGTGGACAAGGGCAGCGGATCAGGCATTGCCGCTGTACCCCGCCAGCCGGAACAGATCCACGCCGATGCGCGAGGCGGCCAGCTGCCAGCGCTGCTCCAGCGGCGTATCGAACAGCAATCCGGCATCGGCCGGCACCGTCAGCCAGCTGTTCTCGGCCAGCTCCTGTTCCAGTTGCCCCGGACTCCAGCCGGCGCAGCCCAGCGTGACCAGCACATTGGCCGGGCCATTGCCGCGGGCCAGTGCTTCGAGGATGTCGCGCGAGGTGGTCAGATACAGGCCTTCGGCCACTGTCAGGCTGGAATCCCAGTCGCGCGGATCGTCATGGATCACGAACCCCCGCTCCGGATGCACCGGCCCGCCGCTGAGCACCGGGCGTGCACACAGTGCTTCGTCGTCCGATGCGATATCCATCTGCGACAGCACATCGCCCAGCGTGTAATCGGAGGGCTGGTTGATCATCACCCCCATCGCACCGTTGCCATCATGCTGGCAGATCAGCGAGACACTGCGGGCAAAGCCCGGATCGAGCAGCGATGGCAACGCCACCAGCAGGTGATTGACAAGAGGGGGCGACAGCGCGGACATGGCCGTTATTCTAACGGCTACGACCGGCCAAGGCGTGTGCCGGATGATCCCAGCCCCGACATATGCGTCCCCATGTCCAGTTATTGTGATATCGCCCCCGGCCATCCCGTCCACGCGCATTACCACGCCCACGAATACGGCTTTCCGCAGCGTGACGAGCGCGAGCTGTTCGAGCGCCTGCTGCTGGAAATCAACCAGGCCGGACTGAGCTGGGAAACCATCCTGAAAAAACGTGAAGGCTTCCGTGCCGCCTATGACGGCTTCGATGTGGATGCCGTGGCCGCCTACGGTGAGCCCGATGTAGAACGCCTGCTCGGCGACAGCCGCATCATCCGCAACCGCCTGAAAGTGAGGGCGGCGATCCACAACGCGCAGGTGATCCGCACACTGCGGCTGTCCCACGGCAGCTTCGCCGCATGGCTGGATGAGATGCATCCACGGAGCAAGCCGGAGTGGGTCAAGCTGTTCAGGAAAACCTTCCGCTTCACCGGCGGCGAGATCACCGGCGAGTTCCTGATGAGCCTGGGTTACCTGCCCGGCGCGCACCGCGAGGACTGCCCGGTGCACGCGCGCATTGTCGGGCTTTCACCGCCGTGGACCCGCGACTGAGCGGAGGATTCCGCACACTGCGACACCCCCGGCGCGAGGAATGGCAGGCACAAGGCGCGACTGCAGGCAGAAACGACGATGGCCGGCTCCTTGCGGGACCGGCCATCGTCATCGTGCGGAACGGGCGAAGTCGCCTCAGCGGACCTCGGCGATCTCCACACCATCCAGGCCCTGCGCCAGTGTCTTGGCATCGCCGCCCTGTGCAAGCTTGATGCGCAGGCGCACCTCGTTCTGCGAATCGGCGTAACGCAACGCGTCGTCGTAGCTGATCTCGCCGGCCTGGTAGAGCTCGAACAGGCTCTGGTCGAAGGTCTTCATGCCCAGCTGCACGGAATCGCGCATCACTTCCTTGAGCTTGTGGATCTCGCCATCGCGGATGTAATCCTGCACCAGCGGGGTACCCAGCATGATCTCCATTGCCACGCGGCGGCCCTTGCCGTCCGGGGTCGGCACCAGCTGCTGCGCGACCACGCCCTTGAGGTTCAGCGACAGGTCCATCAGCAACTGATTGCGGCGGTCTTCCGGGAAGAAGTTGATGATGCGGTCCATCGCCTGGTTGGCATTGTTGGCATGCAGTGTGGCCAGCACCAGGTGGCCGGTTTCGGCGAAGGCGATGGCGTGGTCCATGCCTTCACGGGTACGGATCTCGCCGATCATGATCACGTCCGGCGCCTGCCGCAGCGTGTTCTTCAGCGCCGCCTCCCAGCTGTCGGTGTCGATGCCGACCTCGCGCTGGGTGATGATGCAGCCTTCGTGCTTGTGCACGAATTCGATCGGGTCCTCGATGGTGATGATGTGCCCGGTCGAGTTCTGGTTGCGGTAGCCGATCATCGCCGCCAGCGAGGTTGATTTACCGGTACCGGTGGCGCCGACGAACAAAATGATGCCGCGCTTGGTCATCGCCAGCGTCTTGATCACCGGCGGCAGGCTCAGCTCGTCCACGGTCGGGATACGCGTCTCGATCCGGCGCAGCACCATGCCCACCTGGTTGCGCTGGTAAAAGCAGCTCACGCGGAAACGGCCGACACCGGCCAGGCCGATGGCGAAGTTGCACTCGTGGGTCTTCTCGAACTCCTCGCGCTGCGCCGGCGTCATCACGTTGAGCACCATGTCGCGGCTCTGCTGCGGGGTCAGCGGCGTCTGCGTGATCGGCGAGATCTTGCCGTGCACCTTCATCGACGGCGGCATGCCGGCGGTGATGAACAGATCCGACGCCTTCTGGTGCGCCATCAGCTTGAGGAACGAGGTGAAGTCGATGGTGCTCATGACAGTGCTCCGGCAGGGGCGGAAAGGTTACGGAAGGACATCACACCGGTCATTCGAACAGACGCTTGTCTTTGGCGTACTCGCGGGCCTGGTTGCGGGTGATCAGGCTGCGCTTGACCAGGTCCTGCAGATTCTGGTCCAGCGTCATCATGCCCACCTGCTGACCGGTCTGGATCGCCGAATACATCTGCGCCACCTTGTCCTCGCGGATCAGGTTGCGGATGGCCGGGGTGGCGACCATGATCTCGTGCGAGGCGATACGGCCACCGCCGACCTTCTTCAGCAGTGCCTGCGAAATGACCGCACGCAAGGATTCGGACAGCATCGAGCGCACCATCGGCTTCTCGCCGGCCGGGAACACGTCGATGATACGGTCGATGGTCTTGGCCGCCGAGCTGGTATGCAGGGTGCCGAACACCAGGTGACCGGTTTCCGCGGCGGTCAGCGCCAGGCGGATGGTTTCCAGGTCACGCAATTCGCCGACCAGGATGATGTCCGGGTCTTCACGCAGCGCCGAGCGCAGCGCCTCGTTGAAGCCGTGCGTATCACGGTGCACTTCGCGCTGGTTGATCAGACACTTCTGCGAGGTGTGCACGAATTCGATCGGATCCTCGACGGTGAGGATGTGGCCGTATTCGTTCTTGTTGATGTGGTCGATCATCGCCGCCAGCGTGGTCGACTTGCCCGAGCCGGTCGGGCCGGTGACCAGGATCAGGCCCTGCGGCTGTTCGATCAGCTCACGGAAGATCGGCGGACAACCGAGGTCTTCCAGCGTCAGCACTTCCGAGGGAATGGTACGGAACACCGCACCGGCGCCGCGGTTCTGGTTGAAAGCGTTGACACGGAAGCGCGCCAGCGAGGGAATCTCGAACGAGAAGTCGACCTCGAGGAACTCTTCGTAGTCGCGGCGCTGCTTGTCGGACATGATGTCGTAGACCAGCGCGTGCACCTGCTTGTGGTCCAGCGCCGGGATGTTGATGCGGCGGACGTCACCGTCCACGCGGATCATCGGCGGCAGGCCGGCGGAAAGGTGAAGGTCCGAAGCCTTGTTCTTGACCGAGAATGCCAAAAGTTCAGCGATATCCATACGCGCCATGTCCCCTGCGTTTGCGAGCATCTGGAAGGTGTTTCCCCTGCCGGGCAGTATAGCGTTCCCACGTAAGAGGTAGACCGTTTGTCCACTGTGCCACTGGCCGCGCTCGTGCGCGAGATTTCCGAGCATTCCCCCGCGTCCCGCCCGGCCCGGCTGCTGGCGGTGTCCAAGCTGCAGCCGGCCCCGGCCATCGCCGCGCTCGCCGCCCAAGGGCAACAGGCGTTTGGTGAAAACTACGTGCAGGAGGCTGCCGCCAAGGTCGCCACACTGGCACCGCTGGGGTTGGAATGGCACCTGATCGGCCACCTGCAGTCCAACAAGGCCGACATCGCCGCGCGCATCTTCGACTGGGTGCAGACCGTGGACCGGCTCAAGCTGGTCGGCGCCCTGGCCCGCCACCGGCCCGCCGGCCTGGCACCGCTCAACGTGCTGATCCAGGTCAATATCGACGACGAGGACAGCAAGCACGGCTGCCACCCGGAGGAGGTTGCCGCACTGGCCGCCGCAATCGTGCTGGAGCCGGCGCTTTGCCTGCGCGGACTGATGGCCATTCCCGCGCCCCATCCCGAGCAGGCCCGCCGGCGCACCGCCTTCGCACGGATGCGCGCCCTGTTTGACACCCTCGCCAGCCAGTACCCGCAGGTGGATACACTGTCGATGGGCATGAGCGGCGACTTCCCGCTGGCCATAGCCGAAGGTGCCACCATGGTGCGCGTCGGCACCGCGCTGTTCGGCCAGCGCCCCTCCCCCTGAATGCTGTCGAGGCTTGCATGACCGGCTCAACCACGTCACTCCCCCCTTCTCCTGCCGGCATCGCCTTCATCGGCGGCGGCAACATGGCCCGCAGCCTGATCGCCGGACTGATCCGCCGCGGCGTGGCCCCGGCCAGCATCCGCGTCGCCGAGCCGGTCGAGCCGCTGCGCACGGCACTGGCGAGGGACTTCGGCGTGACCTGCATGGCCGACGCCACCTCCGCCGTCGGCGGCGCCACGCTGTGGCTGATGGCAGTCAAACCTCAAGTGATGCGCGAAGTCTGCACTGACCTGGCCGACACCGCCCAGCAGGCCGCGCCGGTTGTCGTATCGATCGCCGCCGGCATCACCAGCACGCAGCTGGACCGCTGGCTGGGCGGCAACCGCGCCATCGTCCGCGCCATGCCCAATACCCCGGCCCTGCTCGGCGCCGGCGTGACCGGACTGTTTGCCACCGGGCAGGTCACGCCCGGGCAGCGCGCGCAGGCGGAACAGGTACTGGCCAGTGCCGGGCGCACGGTATGGATCGACGATGAAGCCCTGATGGATGCGGTCACCGCCGTCTCCGGCAGTGGCCCGGCCTATGTGTTCCTGCTGGCCGAAGCGATGGAGGCTGCCGCACGGGAACAGGGTCTGTCCGCCGAGGTGGCCCGCACGCTGGTGCTGGATACGGTGCTCGGTGCGGCACGCATGCTGACCGAAGCCGATGAAGCCCCGGCCGAGCTGCGCCGGCGCGTCACCTCGCCCGGCGGCACCACCCAGGCCGCCATCGAAGCCTTCCAGTCCGGCGGCTTCGAGGCCCTCACCGCCCGCGCGATCGCCGCGGCCGCCCGGCGTGGCCGGGAACTGTCCGCCGCCAACGACTGAGCAATGCAATCACTTCCCCCTTTCCGGAGACCCCACATGCCCCGCCTGTCTTTCCTGCTGCCCGCACTGTTGCTCGCCCTGTCAGCCTGTTCCGGACAGCAGGCGCCACGTCCGGCCACCCTGCTGCCGGAGCAGCCGGCACACGCCGATTTCGACGCGCTGCGGGTGCATTACAACCTGCTGCCGACGCTGGCGATGAACGAGTCCGTGGCGCGCGACTATGGCGTCGAGCGCAAGCCGGATCGTGCGCTGCTGGTGGTCGCACTGCGCCAGCGCGTGGGCGACGAGGAGCAGTCCATCGCCGGCGAAGTCAGCGCCACCGCCACGGATCTTTCCGGCAAACGCCAGAGCGTCGCACTGCGACCGGTGCAGGTCGGCAGCTATACCGACCTGATCGGTGTGGTCGATGCCCATCCCAACGACCAGCTGCGGGTGGAGTTGCAGGTTGAGACACCGGCAGGGCGGGGCAAGGTGCGTTTCGAAAGAGGTTTCTGAACCTCCCAAAACCAACAATGTGCGCAAGGTCACACTTTTCCTGCCGGCTTTCCGTGTGACCCGAGCGCTCTGACCACGTCCTTGGCGCGTGATTCTGTCCCGCAATCAATCAGATGGGACAAAAAAGGTCGCGGCTATCACAAGACAGGGACATAACGAAGCCCCGTTCGTATCATTCCAACGTCAAATTGACATGGCGATTGGCCGCGCCATACTCCTCACCCTCCCCCATTAATCAAGCGCGCCGAGGGAACAGGCGCGTTTGGCAGCGCATGGCCTCCCCCATATCTCCCCCTTTCTCCCCTCTGCTGCAGCTGCAAGGCTGGGGCATGAGCCGCGGCCGCCGCACTGTGCTGGCCTCGATCGACCTTGTGCTCGATGGTCCCGGCATCACCGTATTGATGGGCCCCGGCGGCACCGGCAAGTCCACCCTGCTGCAGGCGTTGGCCGGCCAGCCGAACGCCCATGGCGAACGCTGGGGCCAGCTGCTGTATCAGGGACAGCCCCTGGAACAGGCCGTGCTGCCGCCTGCACTGGCCCACCAGCAACCACGCGAGCTGGGCTTCAGCGTGCTGGAAAACCTCGGCGCGGCGCTGCGCCAGCACCATGGCGGCACCCCGCTTGAACTGCGTGAAACCGTCATTGCGCGCCTGCAATCACTGGGGGCCGACGCCCTGATCGGGCACCTGCAGCAGCGCGCCATCGACCTGCCACGCGGCCTGGCACGGCAGCTGGCGATCCTGCGCGCGGCATTCAGCGGAAGTGCGCTGTTGCTGATCGATGAGCCCACCAGTGAACTGGAGGAGGCCGATGCCGAAGCGATACTGGCGCTGATCCAGCGACTGGCGACCAGCCACTGCTGCCTTGTCAGCCTGCATCACCAGGGCCAGGCACGGCGGATCGCCTCCCGCGTCATCCTGCTGGCCGGCGGCCAGGTACAGGTGGACGCGACGGTGGAGGATTTCTTCAGCAACCGCATGCAGCACCCGGTGCTGGCGCAGTTCCTGCGGACCGGCAGCTGCCATGTACCGGCCCCGGATGCGCGCCCGGAGGAGCTGGCCAGCAACGTCGCTGCCCCGGTTCTGCCGGCAAGGCCGCAGCCGGCCACTGCAGATACTCCCCGGCCTGCGCCCAGACTGCCGGCCACGCCCTCACGGCGCGGCCCCAGCGGCTTCCACTGGCTGCAGCCCGGCCGCCTGGCCGGCTGTCCGATGCCCGGCGCGGTATTCGCCATCGACCATGACCTGACGCTGCTGCGTGGCATGGGCATCACCGTGCTGATCAATCTGACCGAGAACGAGATGCCGGCCGAACTGCTGGCGCCGCACGGCCTGCGCAGCTACCACATGGGCATCCCCGATCGCCGCGCACCACCATTGCTGTGGGCCAAGCTGCTGCTGGCCAAGATCGACGTGATGTTGCGCGAGGGCGAAGTGGTGGCGGTGCACTGCCTGGCAGGGCTGGGCCGTACCGGCATGGTGCTGGCCGCCTGGCTGATCCGCGAGGGTTTGACCGCCGACGAGGCACTGCGCCGCGTGCGCACCATCGAGCCGGGCTTCGTGCAATCACAGGAGCAGGAAGACCTGCTGCACCTGCTGGAAGAAAACCTGCTGATCCGCGCCTGCTGATCCACCCCAGTTTCCGGCGTGCCACACCGTGGTCCGCCACCCCCTCCCCCTCCCCCAAGGAAACCCCCATGTCCCTTGACACCACCCTGCAACAATCCGTCGCTTCCATCCCCGAATGCGTTGCAGCCGGCTACGTCGACATCAGCTCGGGCATGTTGCTGTCGGTACGCACCGTGGATTCACATCCCCGCGAAGTACTGGACCTGGTCGCCGCCGCCACCGCCGACCTGTACCAGGGGCCGAACATCCGCAGCATCGAACAGATGTTCCGCCGTGCCCGCGGCCTGGAAGAGGTGGAAGGTGCGCACTACTTCCAGGAAATCATCGTCAACAGCGAGAACCTGATCCACATCTTCATGCGCGGCAAGCGCTATCCGGACTATGTGATGGTGTTCGTCTGCCGCCGCACCGCCAACCTCGGCATGGCGCTGACAAAATCGCGACTGGCACTGCCGGCGATCGAAGCGGAAATCTGAAACACAACGGCCACCGCAAGGTGGCCTTTTTCATGACAGCACACGCAGCCACCCGCATGCATGCGGGTGGCTCGCTCAATGCAGGTCGACGCCTTCGACCTCATGCAGGTCCTCGCGCAGGATGCGTCGCACCTCGATCACCGCTTCCGGCGTTTCCTGCACGCTGTGCCCGGACACGATCACCTTTTCCGACAACGCGCCTTCCAGATGGGCGCTCCAGTAAGGCACCAGCCCGTCATCCGAATCGGCCAGTGCGCCATCGGCCTTCTTTCGGGCGATGATAGAGTGGTATTTCACCCCCCGGGCCATCGGCAGCGTGGAAGAAACCTGGATGAAGGGGTCCGACGCACTGAGGTTGTCGATGCTGTTGCTGATACGCGGTTCCTTGGCCTTGGCATCGACGCCATCGGCGCCCTGCAGCACCATGAACACCTCGCCGAACGCCCCCAGTATCGTCAACGGCAACCGTACCAGCCGGCCGATCATCCGCCCCAAGCGATTGCCGGCCGCGTCGGTCCCCTTGTGCGGGGATGCGAGGAAGATCGCCCGTCCCACCTCGGGCTGCGGGCTGAAATGCATCAAGGGTTTCAACCGTCCTTCCACCCGCGCGAGGCGCTCGCCCTTCAACTTGAAGCGCTCCAGTGCATCGTTCCACAGCACCTCGCCCGAATCACTCAGCATCAGCCGCGCGATCACGCCGCCCATGCTGTGGCCGATGAACACCATGTCATGGGACGCCGGCGCCTTGCCGGTGGGATCGAAATGCCGCAGCGTCCGGTTGAACGCGCTGCTGACCGTGTGCCGGTTCAAGGCGATCGGCGCGTTGGTCGGGTAATACACCGACCACACCTGGTAGTGCCGGCGCATTTCCGGATCGCCCATGATCTCGTTGGCCAGGTTCACCCAGGCCTCCGGACTGCTGGCCAGGCCATGCAGCATGAAGATGATGCGACGTTGCGGGTCGTAGGGCTGCATCAGGTAGATATGCGGCTCACGGATGCCTTCGCCACGCCCGAACAGCGTGCGCAGCGATTCGGAGGCAAACCCCGACTGCGCCAGCCACACCCCGTAGGCGGCGGTGAAGTTCGCTGCCAGCGGCACTTCCTGCCCATGCAGGACAAGCTCGCCGGTATCGTCGGGGGCATAGGCCTCCAGCCGGACTTCCCGCGTCGCCAGTACCTGCTCCAGCGTATCGCCACTGAAATGCAGCAGCGTGGTGGCGTTGATCGCCGGCATCGCGCTGTAGAACGGCCGGTCCGCGGCGCGCTCCTCGCTTTCCACCGCCTGTGCCAGATCCGAGCCATCCATCACCACCACCAGCTCGGCGCCAAACCCGTCACGGCGGTAGGAGCTGCGCAGGCCGGCAAAACTCACGGAAGAGGCCGCCACCAGTTGCCGCGGGATTCCATCCAGCTTCAGCTGGTCAAAGCGCGTGGTGAGGGTCCAGCGGTCCACCTGCACCGGTTGGCCGATGTCCTCCCCTTGCAGGGCCCGCTCGCGGGTGCGCTGGAACACCACTGATGAAGCCTGTTCGGCCGCGTAGTTGTAGTAGTCGCGCACCTGGGTCAGACGGTCTTCCAGCGCCCGCTGCGCCGGGGTGCGGCCGCTGAAGAACAGGTAGGCGTAGGAGTAGCGTGCGGTTTCCAGCCACGCATCCAGCGCCACGGCCGACAGTTCCACCGGCTCCCCGGCCTTGGCCTTGGGTGTCAATGCCAGCGCTTCCTGCATCCACAGCTCGGCCAGGGTCGAAAGCCGCTGCTCGGTCTGCAAGCCGTCGGTGCCGGCCACCACCTGCCGGCACGCCGGCAGATTCTTGCCGCACTCGGCGGGCGTCTGTCCGATCACCGACAGCGCTTCCTGCGACAGCGCGCTCAAGCGCCCGCTGTTGAGGATGTCGCCGCGCTTGAGCATCACATAGTCGGTGTTGGACACCGGCTTCATCTTCACCATCGCGCAGCCGCCACAAAGCAGCAGCGCCAGCAGTGCCAGCAACGGCAGCAGCCGGGGCATCCTTGCCTGCAGGGATGTCGCCATCAGGGGCTTCCGCCACCATCGATACCCGGAACCCCTGCCCGGATCCGGGCCGAGAAATCGGGGCCATCACCCGCCGCACGGGCACGCGAGGTGATGCGTCCCAGCTCGCGCAGGCGCTCAACGGGCACGCCCGCTGTCAGGCCGCCGATGCTGCCGACATAGTCGGCAAGGTAGCCGGACAACAGCAGCCGGTAATCCAGCGGTAGCCCCGGCACGATCTGCCGCACTAGCTCGAACACCACCGTGGTGCAGTTGCTGATCAGGGTGTTGTAGAAACGCGGTGCCTGCTGGAGTTGCTGCGCGCTGGCGACGTAGGAATGCAGCAGCGCCTTCATCTCTTCCCGGTCCAGGCCCTGCAAGCGGTAGAGATAGACATCCTCGCCACGCACATTGCTGCGCACCTGCACGATGTCGCGTTCGTCGGCGGCGACCAGCACCGCTTCGAACTTGCGGAAGAAGCCACCGAGCGCGGAGAACGCCTCGTCCTGCTCCTTGCGGATTTCCAGCGAGAACACCAGTTGCCGGCCATCGGAAAAACCGAACGACACCAGCGTATGGGCGATGGCCGGCCCCATCCAGTAGGACAGGATCAGATCAGCCGAACGCACCTGCGACAGATCGTACTGGCGCGGCTCCCAGCGCACGTCGTAGTCGTTTTCGGTGCGCCAGTGGAAATTGCGCACGTTGTCGATCAACAGCCGGTCACCCTCGATGCGCGCATGCAGCGGCTGCGCCACATCATCGGCCCAGGCTCGGTCCTGCTGCGGGCGGATCGTCGCCCACCACACCAGCATCACGCAGAACAGCACACCGAATACCGCCAGCGAATGCCAGCGCCGCTTGGGACCGAAGCCCGCACGCACGGCCCAGATCGTCGGCACGCACCACACCAGCACCGCGGCGATGCGGGCGGCCATGTTGCCGGGGAAATGGAACCACAACGCAAACCCGCCCCAGATACCCATCCCCAGACACACCAGGGCCAGCATCGTGCAACCAATGCTGCGCAATACACCCCGCAGGCGCAGCTTCTTGCCATTCAACACGTCAAACCTCCGCACACCATGTCCTGTTTGCCGGCAAAAACGAAGCCTGGTCCTGCAATGCGGATGGCATCCCTCTGCCGATCTTCCGATCGTCTGCCGGGCCGGTAACGACCCGCGCGCAAAGATATCCTGTGCGACGCTGAAATCCGAGGAACACTGCAACAAAAAAACCGGCACTAGGCCGGTTTTTTCTATTCGCTTGGTGGGCGGTGCAGGGATCGAACCTGCGACCCTTGCCGTGTGAAGGCAATGCTCTACCGCTGAGCTAACCGCCCGTGTTGCGAGCCGCTCATTATAGGCAGCCAAACGGCAACGTCAACATTTTTTTACAGACATTCACATCGTCTGCGTCGGCTTGTCCGAACCGGAGGTTCCGGCCAGCAGCGTCTCGATACGGTTGCGGATCGCCTCGCCGTCGGCGCCATCGGCCAGCTGCACACCGATGCCGGCCTGGCGGTTGCCCTGTGCCCCCAGCGGGGTGACCCAGACCACCTTGCCGGCCACCGGCAGGCGCTCGCTGGACTCGGGCAAGGTCAGCAGCAAAAACACCTCGTCCCCAAGGAAATAACGCTTGGACGTGGGCACGAAAATACCCCCGTTCTTCACGAACGGCATGTACGCGCTGTACAGCGCCGCCTTGTCCTTGACCGCCAGCGAAAGGATGCCCTGGCGGGCGTTGATCGCACTCATCGAATTTTCCCCTTGGATTGCACCTGGTTGGCCGCTCCCCACGCCAGCAGCAATTCCACCACGGCCAGATCGGCACGGATGGTGGTACGCAGCAGATCACGGGTACGGTTGGCGGCATCGAACCAGGCGGCCAGCTTGTTCAATCGGGCCGGATCGGTCAAGCCGTCGGCCGCCTTTTTCAGCGCCAGATCGGCAGCATGGCGCAGGCGCAGGTCGGCGTGTGCATCGGCGGTCCAGCGTTGGGCCAGCTCGATACTTCCCAGCCGGCCGGCAAGCAGCTGCTCCAGCTCCGAGGCCACTTCACGGCGCAGGCCCATGCCCTCGCCCTGCAACCAGCGGTGTGCCAGCCCGGGATGCCCGCGTGCCGCCTCCAGCGCCTCGCGCGCCACGCCTTCGCTATAGCCTTGCGACTGCAGCCACACCAACGCCTCCTCGCGGGGCGGCAGGCGGAATTCCAGCCGCTGGCAGCGACTGCGGATCGTCTGTGGCAATCGCGCCGGGTCGGCACTGAGCAGCCACAGGTAACGCCCCGGCGAGGGCTCCTCCAGCGTTTTCAGCAGCGCGTTGCAGGCCGACCGGTTGATCGCATCGGCCGGATCGACGATCACCACCTGCGCCACGCCGTATTGCGGGGTGAGTGCCAGCTTCTGCGAGATCTCGCGGACCTGCTCGATCACGATCTCGGTGCGCAGCTTGTCACCGCTCTTGTTGGGAATGAACGAGGTCAGCTGCAGGTCCGGATGGGTACCGGCGGCGATCAGTTGCGCGTTGCGCTGCCGCCCTGCCGCGTCCATGCCCTGATCCAGCACATGTGCCGCCAGCTTCAGCGCCACTTCGCGCTTGCCCATGCCTGCCGGTCCGCAAAGCAGCAGCCCGTGCCCCAGCCGTCCGGCATCCAGCGCGTCAACCGCCCGATCAAAGGCCCGTTGCTGCCACGGGGTGAACAACTCACTCATGCATCGCATCCGCCATCACTGCTGCACCGCCCGGCTCCGGTTTTCACGCAGGCGCTGCAGGTAGCGCGCCACGGCCGCATTGTGTTCGCCCAACGTGGCGGAGAATTCATGCGCACCACTGCCATCGCCCAGCGCGACGAAGTACAGGGCCGTACCTGGCGCCGGTTGCGCCGCGGCCTGCAACGCATCCCGGCCCGGCATCGCGATCGGCGTCGGCGTCAGCCCGGCTCGCGTGTAGGTGTTGTACGGCGTGTCGGTGGTCAGATGGACCTTGCGGATATTGCCGTCGTAGGCACTGCCGATGCCGTAGATCACGGTCGGGTCGGTCTGCAGGCGCATGCCCATCTTCAGGCGACGGGCGAATACCCCGGCAATCTGCGGCCGTTCGCTGGCCAGCCCGGTTTCCTTCTCGATGATCGAGGCCAGCGTCAGCAGCTCGTACGGCGAGTCCAGCGGCAGGTCGTCGGCACGCGCGGCCCAGGCTGCGGCCAGCGCCTTCTCCATCGCCGCATGGGCACGCTTGAGCACGTCCAGATCGGTGTCGCCCCGCTGGTAGACGTAGGTTTCCGGCAGGAAGCGTCCTTCCGGGTGCTGGCCGGGGAAGCCCAGCGCCGCCATCAGCTCGGTGTCGCTCATGTCGCTGGTGGTGTGCCGCAGCGGATCGGCACGCTTGAGCGCGGCACGCAGCTGGCGGATGTTCCAGCCTTCGACCAGGGTCACGCGATACTGCAGCACCTTGCCCCGGCGCATGTCGCGCAACAACGCTTCCGGTGACGGCGCCGGCTCCAGCGCATACTCGCCGACCTTGATCTTGCCGGTCGCGTCCAGTTGCCGGGCCAGCCAGTGCCATTGCAGGTCGTGGCCTTCGTCGATGCCGGCCGCACGCAGCTTGCCGAGCACGGCACTGAAGGAGTCACCGGAGGCGACCACCACGCTGGGCTGGGTCGGCGTCACAGGCGTGGCGGCAAAATCCGCCTGCCGCTGCCACAGCAGCGCCGCGCCCGTACCGGCCAGTGCCAACAACAACACCAGTACCGCCAGCACTGCCAGACATCCGCGTTTGGCACCCGCCATGGTCACCCCGATCAATTGAATCCGTTGCGCAGGATACCGCGTGGCCGGCAACGCCGGCCAAAAGCGACGTTCATTCAGCCGGATCCAGCGCCCGCAGCAGGCCCCGCGCCTTGGCCCGGGTTTCCTCCAGCTCCCTGTCCGGATCGGAATCGACCACGATGCCGGCGCCGGTGCGGAAGGTCGCAAGCGCGCCCTGCACCTCGGCGCTGCGGATCAGGATGTTCAGGTCCATGTCGCCATCGCGGTTCAGCCAGCCGAAGGCGCCGGTATAGGCACCGCGCGCGGCCTGTTCCAACTCGGCGATGATCTCCATGCAGCGCACCTTCGGGCAACCGGTGATGGTGCCGCCGGGGAAGGTCGCGGCGATCACCTGCCCCGGTGTCACCTCCGGGCGCAACCGCGCGCGCACGTTGCTGACGATGTGATGGACGTGGGCGTAGCTTTCCACGGTCATCAGCTCGTCGACCTCGACACTGCCGGCTGCGGCGATGCGCCCCAGGTCGTTGCGCTCCAGATCGATCAACATCACGTGCTCGGCGCGCTCCTTCGGGTGACCGACCAGTTCCCGGATGCGTGCGGCATCATCATCGCCGGCAAAGCGCGCACGGGTGCCGGCAATCGGCCTCGTCTGCACCACATCGCCGCTGACCGAGACCAGCCGTTCCGGCGAGGAACTGACCACCGCACGACCGGCGGCCACGAACAGCCCGGCGAACGGCGCCGGGTTGGCGGTACGCAGACGGGAATACAACGCCTCCGGTGCCAGCGGCGCGTCGAAACGCGCCTGCCAGCGCCGCGACAGGTTCACCTGGAACACGTCGCCGGCATGCAGATAATCGATCACCCGCGCCACACCATCGGTGAAGCGTTCGCCGGCGTCTTCGACGATCTCGACCGGCGCCTGCCAGCGCGGCAACGGCGGCAGCGCGGCGAGCTGCTGGATGTGCAGCTGCAGCCCGCCCAGCAGGTCGGCCGCGCCGGCCTCGGCCACGGCCACGCAGCGGCCACTGTCACGTTCGCGCAGCACGGCGGCAGGACAACGC
This sequence comes from Stenotrophomonas sp. JC08, assembly GCF_052180205.1. Lineage (NCBI taxonomy): Bacteria > Pseudomonadati > Pseudomonadota > Gammaproteobacteria > Lysobacterales > Lysobacteraceae > Stenotrophomonas > Stenotrophomonas sp. JC08. The sequence continues at coordinate 2,044,820 of NZ_CP197473.1, forward strand.
AAGGCGAGCGCTGAAGGCAGGCCGTCGTCGCGCTGCGGCAGGTTGAGGGTGGGTTCGATCTGACCGGCCAGTTCGTAATCCAGCAGCAGCGCCCAGCCGCCACGGAACGGGAGCTCGGCGAAAACCGGCTCACGCGGCAGACGCAGCGATTGCCACTCGGCATCCAACGCATCCAGAAAGCCGCCTTCCAGCAGCGTTCCATCTTCGCGGTGCACCCGGCCATCGGCCTGCAGCCGCAGCTGGCCGCCATCGGCGATCAGCAGCATGTCCCACTGTCCCTGCTTGCCGGCAGCGGTGGATTCCAGCAGAACGGGATAGCGGTGCGGCGCGAGCCGATGCAACGCCAGCAGGTCGATATCGGCAGGCAGAGGAAGGATGTGCATCATGGGCCCGTAAGAAGTCAGGGAAGTTGATTCCATCCTTCTCCCTTCGTGAGAAGGTGCCCCGAAGGGGTGGATGAAGGGAGCCTTGGCACAAGGAGAGGCTTCATGCTGACGAACGCGTCACCACACACCTGTCTGGTGAACCCGCGTTGTCACCCACCGGGGGGCTCGACGAAGCTGCTGCGACCCTACCCTCACTCCCGCTTCGCGCCCCGGCCCTTGCGCTTGCGCATGGGCGTTCGAGGGGCAGCGAACGGGTGGTTCGCAGACTGCCCCTCTTACCCCGCAGGGAAAGGGGCTTTGAGCGGCGCTCAGATGCGCTTGAACACCAGCGTGCCGTTGGTGCCGCCGAACCCGAAACCATTGGACATCACTACGTCCACCTGCGCCTTACGGGCCACGTTCGGCACGTAGTCCAGGTCGCAGCCTTCGCCCGGCTCGTCCAGGTTGATCGTCGGCGGGATGATGCCGGTATCCAGCGCCATCACCGAGAAGATCGCCTCCACGCCGCCGGCCGCGCCGAGCAGGTGGCCGGTCATCGACTTGGTCGAACTCACCAGCAGCTTGTAGGCGTGCTCGCCGAAGGCGGTCTTCATCGCCATGGTCTCGCCCAGGTCACCCAGCGGCGTGGAGGTGCCGTGCGCGTTGAGGTAACCCACCTGCTCCGGGGTGACACCGGCGTCCTTCATCGCCGCGACCATGCAGCGGGCGGCGCCTTCGCCGTTCTCGCTCGGGGCGGTCATGTGGTACGCATCGGAGCTTGCGCCGAAACCGGCCAGCTCGCAGTAGATCTTCGCGCCGCGCGCCTTGGCGTGCTCGTACTCTTCCAGGATCAGGATGCCGGCACCGTCGCCCAGCACGAAGCCGTCACGCTCCTTGTCCCACGGCCGCGACGCCTTTTCCGGCGCGTCGTTGCGGGTGGACATGGCCTTCATCGCGCAGAAACCGCCCAGCGCGGTCGGCGAAGAGCCTCGCTCGGCGCCACCGGCGACCATCACGTCGGCATCGCCGTACTGGATCATGCGCATCGCCGTACCGATGGAGTGGTTGGACGTGGCGCAGGCCGATACCGCCGAGAACGACGGACCCTTCAGCCCGGCAATGATGCTCAGCTGGCCCGGCAGCATGTTGATGATGGTCTTGGGCACGTAGAAGGGCGAGATCTTCTTGCCTTCGTGGAAATCGATGGTCTGCTCCTCGATTCCCAGCAGGCCGCCAATGCCGGCACCGACGATGACGCCGATACGCTCGGCATTGGCCTCGGTGACCTCCAGCCCGGAATCGTGCAGCGCCATGAAGGCGGCACCCAGGCCGTAATGGATAAACGGGTCCATCTTCTTGGCATCCTTGCCACTGACCCGGTATTTGCCGAACAACGGATTGTCGGCGGTGATGTCGAAATCCTTGACCTCACCTGCGATCTTGGTGGTGAAACGTTCCAGATAGTTCTCTGCAACGCTCGTCAGCGGGCCAATGCCCGAGCGGCCATTGATGATGCCTTCCCAGCTGCTGGCCAGGTCATTGCCCAACGGCGACACCATGCCCATGCCGGTAACGACGACGCGACGACTCATTGCGGATTCTCCCGGCCCCGTTCACGGGGGTTGAAACGGTGAAAAGCACAGGGCCGCATCTGCGGCCCCATGAATTTGCCGCGCGGACGGACATTCGAGCCCGCCGCGCTCTGTCAGGCGTGGATTACGCCTTGACGTGTGCCTTGACGTAGTCGATGGCAGCCTGGACGGTGCCGATTTTCTCGGCTTCCTCGTCCGGGATCTCGCACTCGAACTCTTCTTCCAGCGCCATCACCAGCTCGACGGTGTCCAGCGAATCGGCACCCAGGTCATCGACGAACGATGCACTGGTGGTGACTTCTTCTTCCTTGACGCCAAGCTGCTCGACAACAATCTTCTTGACGCGTTCTTCGATGGTGCTCATTTGGATATCGCTCCAGATGGAGTAGTGGTTCAAAAGACGCCAGCCCCTTGGGCCGGCCGTGGGATAGTGTAGTGGAAACCGCCGCGCCGATGCATTCCCTCGGAAAAGCCACGACGATCAACCACTTGGGTGCAGTCCCTGCACCACACGCTTACGGCATGTACAGACCGCCGTTCACGTGCAGGGTTTCGCCGGTGATGTAGCTGGCCGAAGGACTGGCCAGAAAACCCACCGCCTTGGCGATGTCTGCCGGCTCGCCGAGGCGGCCCAGCGCGACCTGGCCGAGCATCGCCGCCTTGGCGTCCTCGGGCAGATCCTTGGTCATGTCGGTGTCGATGAAGCCCGGTGCGACCACGTTCACGGTCACGCCACGGCTGCCGATCTCCTTGGCCAGCGACTTGGAGAAGGCGATGATGCCGGCCTTGGCGGCGGCATAGTTGGCCTGCCCGGCATTGCCGGTGACACCGATGACCGATGCAATGTTGATGATGCGGCCCTTGCGCGCCTTCATCATGCCGCGCATCACCGCCTTGGAGGTGCGGTAGACGCTGGTCAGGTTGGTGTCGAGGATGGCCTGCCAGTCCTCGTCCTTCATCCGCATCAGCAGGTTGTCGCGGGTGATGCCGGCGTTGTTCACCAGGATGGTGATGGCACCGAATTCCTTGCCGACCGCCTCGATCAATGCATCGATCGCACCTGGCTCGGTCACATTCAACGCGCGGCCATGGCCGCCCTGCGCAGCCAGACGTGTGCCGATGGCGGCGGCGCCGGACTCGGTGGTGGCGGTGCCGATGACGGTCGCACCCTGCGCGGCCAGTTCGTCGGCAATGGCCGCGCCGATGCCACGGCTGGCACCGGTGACGAGCGCGATTTCACCCTGCAATGGCTTGCTCATTCGTAGTTCCTCATTCGTTCGGCGCCGCGACGGCAGCAGCCGGTCAAGACAGGTGTCGGGCGATACCCGGCGCCTGCCCGGTGATCATCAGTTGGCCCACGCTTCCAGCGCGCCGGCAAAGTCTGCCGGGGTGGCGAGCGGACGCCCGTCGATACTCTTGTCGATGCGCTTGACCAGACCGGTCAGCACCTTGCCGGGGCCGCATTCGGCCACGCGGCTGGCACCTCGCGCCGCCAGCGCCTGCACGCAACCGGTCCACTGCACCGGCTGGTACAGCTGCTGCACCAGTGCCTGGCGGATCGCATCCACGCCGTCATGCACCCGGGCATCGACGTTCTGCACCACCGGCAGCTGCGGCGCACGCCAGTCCAGCCCGGCCATCACTTCGGCCAGACGGTTGGCCGCCTCGCGCATCAGCGGCGTATGCGAGGGCACGCTGACCGCCAGCTTCACCGCCTTGCGAACGCCCTTCTCGGCCAGCAACGCCAGGGCACGATCCACCGCGGCGGCATCGCCACCAATGACGATCTGGCCGGGGGAATTGAAATTGGCCGGCACCACCACCTGGCTGCCAGCGGCTTCGGTGCAGACGTCCTGCACCAGCGCATCCTCGGCGCCCAGCACCGCCGCCATCGCACCGACGCCGGCCGGGGCTGCATCCTGCATCAGCTGGCCGCGCAGGCGCACCAGATGGGCACCGTCACGCAAGGTCAACGCACTGGCCGCAACCAGCGCGGTGTACTCGCCCAGGCTGTGACCTGCCAGCATCGCCGGCCTGGCACCGCCCTGCGCATTCCACAACCGCCACACCGCAATGCTCGCCGCCAGCAATGCCGGCTGGGTGAACTCGGTGCGGTTGAGCTGCTCTTCCGGACCGCCCTGCGACAGCGCCCACAGGTCCACACCCGCACCCTCGGAGGCCTCCGCGAAGGTCTCACGGACCTGCGGATGCAGCTCGGCCAGTTCAGCCAACATTCCCAACGACTGGGAGCCCTGTCCGGGGAACACGAAAGCGAGTGAGGAATCAGTCACGCGGTCATCTGCTGTTTGAATCGAAGCCCGGCATCATAAGCGCGAACGCCGCCACCCGTCTGTACTGCCGCGTATGCCACGGGCCGGAAAACCGGCGGAAACCACGCGAATCCAGAACCTGCCCCCACAGCACCAACCAAGGTCGGTGGTCGATGATCGCCCCCTAAGGCTGCCCGCCCATGCGCCACGGCCCTGCATCGGCGACCGCGGATCAGACCCCACTCAATCCAACAGCGCGCCCATCATGACAATGCGTCCTCAGCGCCGCAGCGCGGAAACCGCCAGCAGCACCCAGCCTGCCATCAGGCTCATGCCACCGGCGGGCGCCAGAGTCGTCGGCCAGCCAGCGAGGGCACCGGCCGTCAGGCTGCCGCTGAACAGCAAGGTTCCGAGCAGCAGCACATACAGCCCGCCGCGCCCCATGGTGCTCAGCGATACCGGCCCCAGTACCACCAGCACCGCGCCGTGGCCGAAGGCATACAACGCCGCGGTGCCAAGATTCGACTGCACCTGCGGGTCGGCCACACCGTGCGAGGCGTAGGCCGACAGGCCGATCGCCGCAGCCGCCAGCAGGCCACCACAGAAGGCCAGAAATGAAGGTTTACGCACCCGCCGCTCCAGACCCCGCATCACTCCTCCTCCGTACGCGCGCCATGGCGCGGAACAAAAAAACGCGCCGCAGGAAGCGGCGCGTTTTGTGTGGATCACTTCATCTGTCGGACAGACGCTTACTTGACCGACCAGTACACGTCATAGGTACCGTCGGTGGTGAACGCCTTGTCCACGCCGCCCTTCCAGGATTCGTAAGGACGATCGATCACTTCGTTGCCGCTGGTGGCTGCCCAGGCACGCAGTGCGTTGCGGGCCACATCCAGACCCGCCATGTGGCCGGTGTAGGAAGCAAAAGCGGAACGGTGGGCCGGTGCGTGCACATAGGTCACCGGGTTGCCGGACGGAATCTTCACTTCCAGCTTGCCATCGACCGAGGCCACCTGGGCCGCCTCATCCGTCTTGGCGGCTTCGCCGTCCTTCTTCTCGGCGGCAGCGGCACCACTCTTCTTGCGGACCGGCTGGGCCACGTCGAAGGCGTACTTGTCGGCGGCAAAGTCGGTGGTGACGATGCGGACCGGGCCAGCAGCCTCAAGGCCATTGGCATCCATCGCACGCTTGATCCATTCCTGGTTGTCCTCGATGGACTTGCGGATGGTTTCGTTGCTGCGATCGATATTGCCAGCATTGATGACCAGCAGGTCTTCGGCCGGAACCTCGACGATCTTCAGATCGGTCAGCGGGGCTTCCGGAGCGCGGTAGTCGACGTTCGGCACGGTCGCCAGCATGTTGGCCATACGCGACAGACCCAGCTTCACGTCATCACCGATGTGACGGCTCACGTACAGGCCGGCATAACGGCCGAACAGGTCCATGCCGTACTTGATCGAGTAGTCCTGGGTGATCTTGACGTTGCGATCGTTCTTGCCGGTCGGCTCGAGGGTGAAGGTGGTGACCTTGTCATGGCCGCGACTCGGATCCTCGATGGCGATGCGCACCAGCTTGTTCTCTTCGCTCTCCTTGATCTCCCAGCTGCCCTTGCCCAGCGTTTTGTCGCTGGAGGTGTACTCCAGGCGGGCGGCGACGCCGGCTTCCGGACCGCTGAGCTTCAGCTCGGCAGCGGGATCACGCAGCACCAGGGGATTCCAGTCCTTGAAGCGACGCAGGCTGTTGACCGTGTCGTACACGATCGTCATTTTGCGATTGGTCTCGATGCTTTCAGAAATGTGGCGCTCGCCCGGCAGGCACACGCCAATGATGACGAAGAGGCCAGCCACGATCCCCAAGGCAATCAGGAACTCGATAATACGGGTCATTCAGGAGTCTCCGGGGCCGATCCCACGGCCGGGTTGATTGAAGCGAAGCCCCCATCCTATCAGGCTTACGCGGATTTTAGACGGATTTGACGCACCGAATTTCCTGTCAGGTACGTACATATGGCTCGACAGCCGCAGAGCGTAACGCATCACCTGCGGATCAGGTGCGATTGCGTGGCGACGGCACTGCCGGAACGGCCCTTGCACCGGCCCGCTGACCGCTATGTTACGGCCCGCACATCCGCCCCAGCGGTCATCACATACCTCAAACCAGCTGCAGCTCGAAGGCCTTGAGCACGGCGCGGGTACGGTCACGCACTCCCAGCTTGGAGAGGATGTTGGAGACGTGGTTCTTGATGGTGCCCTCGGCCACCCCCAGCGAGTTGGCGATCTCCTTGTTGGAAAAGCCCGAGGCCATCAGCCGCAGGATTTCGGTCTCGCGGTCGGTCAGCGGATCCGGGCGATCGAGGCTGACGAACTCGTTGCGCATGTGCTCCAGCCCCGACAGCAGCCGCTGGGTCACCGCCGGCTGCACCAGCGACCCGCCCTCGGCCACGGTACGGATCGCGCCGACCAGCTGTTCCAGCGTCACATCCTTGAGCAGATAGCCCTTGGCCCCGGCCTTGAGCCCGGCCAGCACCAGCTGGTCGTCATCGAAGGTGGTCAGGATGATCGCCGGCGGCAGCTGCCCCAGCCTGGACAGCGTCTGCAGCGCTTCCAGCCCGGACATCACCGGCATGCGCATGTCCATCAGCACCACATCCGGCGCCACCTGCGGGATGAGCTCCACCGCCTGGGCCCCATCGGTGGCCTCGGCCACCACCTCGATGCTGTCGTCCAGCGCAAGCAGGGAGCGGATGCCCTGCCTTACCAGGGTCTGGTCGTCGACCAGGCAGACTCGGATCATCATTCAACTCCTTGTGGCCCGGAAGCCAGCATCATAGTGGTTGCCCCCGGCAGCGAAACACGCAACCGGAAGCCGTCGCCGCGACGCGCGCTCACTTCCAGCGAGCCGCCGTACTGGGCCAGCCGCTCGCGCATGCCGCGCAGGCCGTTGCCGGGCAGGATCTCATCCAGCTCGCCACCGATGCCATCGTCGTGCGCGCGGATCACCACCTGCCCGTCCTCGCGCCGCACCTGGATCCACAGGTTGCCAGCGCCGGCATGGCGTACCGCATTGGTGATGATCTCCTGGGTGCAGCGCAGCAACACGTGCGCGCGCTCGGGATCTTCAACATTCAGCGGGTCATCCATGTCCAGATGGATCGCCAGCGACGGCACCCGCTCGGTCAGCGGGCGCAGCGCCGCGGCCAGGTCGATCGCCCCGCTCTCGCGCAACTGGCTGACCGCCTCGCGCACGTCGGTCAACAGCAGCTTGGCCAGCGTGTGCGCCTGCCGCACATGCTCCTGCGCCTGGCCTTCGGTGATGTGCCCGGCCACTTCCAGGTTCAGGCTCAGCGCGGTCAGGTGGTGCCCGAGAAGATCGTGCAGCTCGCGCGAGATGCGGGTGCGCTCGTTGACCCGGGCACTTTCGGCCAGCAGCAGGCGGGTGGCGCGCAGCTCCGCATTCAGCCGCCGCTGCTCTTCCCGCGCCTGGGTCTGCTGACGCGCCACCAGACTGGTGACGAACAGGAACATCGAAAAACCACCGTACAGCAGCGACTGCAGCAGCGCCTCGAACAGCGGCAACCCGAGGATCAGGTTGTAGACCGGAAACACCGCCAGCTGGCTCAGGATCAGCCAGACAATGCCCACCCGCTTGTTCAGCAGCCAGGGAATCACCCCGGCCGCGACCATCATCAGGATGCTGCCCAGCCCGGTTGCCGAGAGGTAACTCACCGCCAGCGCCGAGATCGTCAGCAGCAGCAGTACCGCCCGGTCATGCCAGCTGGCATGGCCACCGGCACTCAAGCCACGGGTCAGCCAGAAATAGCAGCCACCAAAAGTGAGGTAGCTGGCAAACAGCCACGCCGCCTGGGAGGCAGGCGGTTGCAGCACCCCCTCCTCCGGCGCGTACTGCGTGTAGATCAGCGGCAGGCTGACCAGCGCCCAGGTAAACAGGCCGGCCAGACGGAGTACACGGGTGTGGCTGAGATGTCCCAACATGCGCGCATAGTACGGAGCGGCCGCGGTTTGCGCCCTCCCACGGAAGTCATGCCCGGACCGGCTCGCCCGGCTCCGGCCAGCCATGCGATAATCCGCCGCACAGCCGAAAGGCCGACCGTTACACCCCACGGAGTCACAATGTCGATTGTCATCCGCGACGTGCTTGAGCATGAGCTCGATTCCGTTCTGGCACTGAACAACAACGCTGGCTTGGCCATCCTGCCACTGGACGCCGCAAAACTCCGCCGTTTCTACGAGACAGCCGAATACTTCCGCGTCGCCGAGCGCGACGGCAACCTGGCCGGCTTCCTGGTCGGTTACGGCAGTGGCAGCGGGCACGACAGCAGCAACTACGCCTGGTTCCAGCAACGCTATCCCAGCTTCTTCTATATCGACCGCATCGTGGTGGCCAGCCGCCGCCGTGGTGGCGGTGTCGGCCGTGCGTTCTATGCCGACGCGCAGAGCTACGCCGAACTGCGCTACCCGAAGATGGCCTGCGAGGTGTTCCTCGACCACGGCGCCGATGCGGCGCTGCTGTTCCATGGCAGCTTCGGCTTCCGCGAGGTCGGGCAGAACACCATGCTCGACGTCGATGTCCGCACAAGCATGCTGCTCAAGGACCTGTGCAGCTATGAGTGGGTGCGGGAAACCTATGGTGACAACCTGCCCGACGTACCGTGGGTAGGCCACACACGCCGGCCGCTGCAGCAGCAGCGCCCGACGGGAACCTGAGATGGCAGTGAATCTGGATTTTGAACAGGCCGGTGAACTGAAGATCGGCCAGGTCGGCATCGCCAACCTGCGTATCCGCACCCTGGATGTGGAACGCCTTGTCGGGGAAATGCGTGAACGCGTAACCCGTGCCCCCAAGCTGTTCGGCCGTGCCGCGGTGATCCTCGATTTCGGGGGATTGAGCCAGTTGCCCGACCGCGCCACCGCCCAGTCGCTGCTCAACGGCCTGCGTGATGCCGGCGTACTGCCAGTGGCCCTGGCCTACGGCACCCGCGAGACCGAGATCCTGGCCGAACAACTCGGCCTGCCCTTGCTGGCCAAATTCCGCGCCCAGTACGAGCGCGTTGAAGCAGAGCCGGCACCGCCACCACGCAGGCAGGAACCTGCACCGCCCCCGCCGCCGCCCGCACCAGCGGCCCAGCCCGGGCGCATGCAACTGGGTGCGGTGCGTTCGGGCCAGCAGCTGTATGCGGAGAACTGCGACCTGACTGTACTCTCAACGGTCGGCGCCGGTGCCGAGGTGATCGCCGACGGCAGCATCCATATCTACGGTACGCTGCGCGGCCGGGCACTGGCTGGCGCACAGGGCAACACCGGCGCGCGCATCTTCTGCCGCGACTTCCATGCCGAACTGGTCGCCATTGCAGGACGTTACAAGGTACTGGACGATATTCCCGACAGTCTGCGCGGCAAAGCCGTACAGGTCTGGCTGGAACAGGACCAGATCATGATCGCCGCGCTGGATTGACGCAGCGGCCCACCCGAACATTCAGGAGAAATCCTTTGGCTGAAATCATCGTAGTCACCTCCGGCAAGGGCGGCGTCGGCAAGACCACCTCCAGCGCCAGCCTCGCCTGCGGGCTGGCCCGTCGCGGCAAGAAAGTCGCCGTCATCGACTTCGACGTGGGCCTGCGCAACCTCGACCTGATCATGGGCTGCGAGCGCCGCGTGGTGTACGACTTCGTCAACGTCGTCCACGGCGAGGCCACGCTGAAGCAGGCCATGATCAAGGACAAGCGCTTTGACAACCTGTTCGTGCTGGCCGCCTCGCAGACCCGCGACAAGGACGCCCTGAACAAGGAAGGCGTGGAAAAAGTACTGAAGGACCTAGCCGCCGACGGCTTCGACTTCATCATCTGCGACTCCCCCGCCGGCATCGAGAAGGGCGCGTTCCTGGCGATGTATTTCGCCGACCGCGCTGTGGTGGTGGTGAACCCGGAAGTGTCCTCGGTGCGCGACTCGGACCGCATCATCGGCCTGCTCGACTCCAAGACCGCCCGCGCCGAAGACGGCAAGGACGTCCCGGCCTACCTGCTGCTGACCCGCTATAGCGCCGCGCGCGTGGAAACCGGCGAGATGCTCAGCATCGCCGACGTGGAAGAAGTGCTGGGGCTGAAGGCCATCGGCGTGATTCCCGAGTCCGGTGACGTGCTCAACGCCTCCAACAAGGGCGAGCCGGTGATCCTGGACAGCGAGTCCCCGGCCGGTCAGGCCTATGAGGATGCCGTTGGCCGCATCCTTGGCGAGGAGCGTCCGATGCGCTTCACTTCCGTCGAGAAGAAGGGCTTCTTCAGCAAGCTGTTTGGAGGTTAAGGCATGGGACTGCTCGACTTCCTGAAACAGAAGAAAAACACCGCCGAGACCGCCAAGAACCGCCTGCAGATCATCATCGCGCAGGAACGCAGCACCCGCGGCGGCCCGGACTACCTGCCACTGCTGCAGCGCGAACTGCTGGAAGTGATCAAGAAGTACGTCAACATCGACGCCGAGGCGGTCAAGGTCGACCTCGTCAAGGATGGCGCCAACGACGTGCTCGACATCTCCGTCGCCCTGCCCGACGACAAATGACTGCCACCCGGTGGCTGCGGCCACCGGGCTTTCCTGCCTGTGAACGACTCCCTTTCCAATGGACCGGCCGCCACTGTGCTGTGCGTCGGCGATATCGCCTGGGCCGATGCGGCGGATCTGCTCGCCCGTCACGGCCTGCGCCTGAACCATGTCCCAGCCGGCGAAAAGATTCCCGGCAGCTATTGGGGTGAGCCGGAAGCCGGCATCATCGCCTGCGACGTCTATGTGCGCGATGACACGCCGGTGCACTCGATGCTGCATGAGGCCTGCCACCTGATCGTGCTGCCGCCGGAGCGCCGTGCGCAAGTGCATACCGACGCCACCGATTCGGTGCCCGAAGAAGACGCCACCTGCTACCTGCAGATCGTGCTGGCCGGACAGTTGCCCGGCGTCGGCAGCGCGCGGCTGATGGCCGACATGGATGCGTGGGGGTATACGTATCGGCTGGGGTCTACAAAGGCGTGGTTCGAGCAGGATGCCGAAGACGCCAAAGCCTGGCTGATCGAACGCGGATTGCCCGTCGCGTAAAGCCACAAGCGCGGTAGCACACGGGCGCGTGGCGACGCGCCAAGCTTGTTCGGCGCCTCCCTGTCGGCTTGGCGCGGTTCGAGCAGGATGCCGTAGACGCAAAAGCGTGGCTGATCGAACGCGGCTTGCCACCCGCCTGAAGCTGCAGCGGTGATCCGCCTTTGGCCTACGCCGGGCGCTCCGGAAGTGACGCCCGCATATCCAGCACCACCCGCGTGCCGCGTTCGGGCTGCGAATGGATGTCCAGTGTCCAGCCCAGGTGGTCACAGAGCCGGGCGATCAGCTCCAGCCCGATGCCCGAACGCGGGTTGCGCTCGTCCTTGGCCAGCCGTGCATACAGCTGCGCGACCGCCTCCGGACTCATGCCATGGCCGGGATCTTCGATAGTCACCAGCGCCTGCGCCGACACGCTCAGACGGATCACGCCGCGGTCGCTGTTTTCGATCGCGTTGCGCAGCAGGTTGCCGATGGCCGCCTGCACCACGCCCAGTGGCGCCAGCAGCCGGCACGGTTCGGCCTGTACCAGTTGCATCTGCAGCTCCTTGCCATTGGCCAGGTGCCGATGGTCCTCGATGATCTCCGGCACCAGCTGCTCCAGCGCCAGCAGTTCGCTCATCGCCGCCAGCTTGGCTGGATCACGCGCCAGCACCAGCAGCAGCTGGATCAACTGCTCCACCCCCGACGCGGTGCCGCGGATACGCTGCAGCTGCTGGCGTGCCCGCGCCGGCAAATCCGGCTGCTCCAGCGCCAGTTCGGCGGCACCGGTGATCACCGCGACGGGCGTGCGCAGTTCGTGGCTGGCGGTACTGATGAACGCCCGCTCGCGCTCGACGAAATGCTCGTTGCGCTGCAGGTAGTCGTTCAACGCGCCGGCGATCACCTCCAGCTCGGCGCTGCCGCGCCTGTCGACCTGCACCTGCTGGCCGCGGCGTTCCGGACGCAGGTGGCCGATGTCCTGCGCCAAGATCGACAGCGGCCGTACCAGCCGGTTCATCCCCACCCAGGCCATCAGCAGGGTGACCAGCAGCAGCGCTCCCCCGGCCAGCAGCGCCCAGCGGGTGACAAAGTGTTCCAGCTCGGCGAAATCGGTGATGTCCAGCGCCAGCGCCACACGGCCAAAATCATCGGTATCGCGCACCATCACCGCCGCTTCCCGGCCGGCCAGCAAGGTCCCGTCATGCAGGCCCGGCTTCAATGCTGCCAGCGTTTCGGGAATGCCAGCCTCATCGTGCTCGCGGAACAGATGCAAGGTGTCCGAGTCCTGCCAGCGGTAATCAGGATCGGTACGCAGGTGGGCGATGATGCTGTCCAGCTCGGTGTTCAACAGCGAGCGCCACACCGCGTGCTCGGCATGCTCGTGGACATAGTTGGCCGCTCCGAATACCGCCAGCGTGACCAGTGCCACGTAGGCCGCCAGCCAGCCCAGCAGTTTGCGGCGCAGGGTGGGCCGCTTCATTGCCCGAGGCTGCCGGTAGCGGGTGCCGACAGGCGGTAGCCCACCCGTGGCAGGGTGTGCAGCAGTTTCTGCTCGAACGGGCCGTCCACCGCGCGCCGCAGCTCGTAGATGTGCGACCGGAGCATGTCGCCATCCGGCGGCTCGTCACCCCACAGCGCGTATTCGAGCTGGTCGCGGGTCACCGCCGCTGGGCTGGCGCGCATCAGCACCTCGAGCAATTTGCGGCAGGCCGGATACAGGTGCAGCACCTGGCCGGCGCGCTGCGCCTCCAGCGTGCCCATGTCCAACCGCAGATCGTGCACTTCCAGCACCTTGCGCGGATTGCGGCCCAGCGTGCGCGCCAGCACCGCGTCCAGCCGTACTTCCAGCTCGGGCAGTGCGAACGGCTTGGTCAGGTAGTCATCGGCGCCGGCACGGAAGCCGGCAATCTTGTCCGGCAACTCGTCGCGTGCAGTCAGCATGATCACCGGCACCTCGCAATGGTGCTCTTCGCGCAATTTGCGCAGCACTTCCGGCCCTTCCATGCGCGGCAGCATCCAGTCCAGCAGGATCGCGTCATAGGGCTGGGTCAAGGCCAGATGCAGGCCGGTGACACCATCGGGCGCCACATCCAGCACATGCCCGCGCGCCTCGAAATAGTCGAACAGGTTGGCGATCAGATTGCGATTGTCTTCGATGACCAGCAGCCGCATGTGGCAGGACGTCCCATGACCCCGCGGAATGGGGGCAGCGTCATTATCCTAGTCGCGGATGGGTCGGAATCCCGTCGAAACCGGTGACAATGATTCCGACGCGGTTCCCACGCCGCTGCCGCCATCATCACGCCCCTCCTTCCGAGAACCCGTTGCCCGTGCTCCCGAAACCTTCCCGCCCCTCCTCGACGTCCTTGCGGTTTGTGGTGCTGATGGTGCTGGTCGTGGCCAGCCTGGTGGCCGGTCTGGGCCTGCGCTCGCCCAGCCCGCCGGACGAGCCGCGCTTCGTGCTCGCCGCCCGGCACATGGTCCAGACCGGGCAATGGCTGCTGCCCCATCGCGGCAGCGAACTGTACGCGGAGAAGCCGGCCACCTTCATGTGGCTGCAGGCGGCCGCCTACAAACTGGTTGGCGACTGGAACCTGTCCTTCCTGCTGCCTTCCCTGCTGGCCGCGCTGCTCACGCTGTGGCTGACCTGGGACATGAGCCGACGACTGTGGAACCGGCAGGTCGCGCGCTACGCGGTGCTGGGCCTGTTCGTCTGCATCCAGTTCGGCTTGATGGCCAAACGCGCGCAGATCGACATGGTGCTGGTCGGCATGACCACGCTGGCGCTGTGGGGGCTGGTGCGGCACCTGCTGCTGGGCCCGAACTGGGGCGCATTCGCCCTGGCCTGTTTTGCCGCCGGCGTTGGCACCGTCACCAAGGGTGTCGGGTTTTTGCCGCTGCTGATGCTGCTGCAATGGCTGGGCTGGCGTTGGCGCCACCCGCATTCGCCGGGGCCGGGGCGCAGCTGGGGCTGGTGGCTGCTGCTGCCGGCCTTCCTCGCCGGCACCGCGGTATGGCTGGGGCCGCTGTTCCTGGCCCTGCTGCAGGATCCCGACCCGCAACTGCAGGCCTATGCCCGGGAACTGCTGTTCAAACAGACCGGCACCCGCTACGCCAACGCCTGGCATCACCACCAGCCGTTCTGGTACTACCTGCAGGTGATGGCGACGATGTGGCTGCCGGGCAGCCTGCTGCTGCCCTGGCTGGTGCCGGCCTGGTGGCGCCGCTGCCGTCGCGGCGATCCACGCTATGTGTTGCTGCTGGGCTGGGTACTGCTGGTGCTGCTGTTCTTCAGCGCCAGCCCCGGCAAGCGCGAGGTCTACATCCTGCCGGCACTGCCGGCGATGGCCGTGGCCGCCGCGCCACTGCTGGCCGGCCTGCTGCGCCGCACCGGCGTGCGTTGGTTGTTGCTTGGGTATGTGCTGCTGCTGGCCGTGGCGATGCTGGCGATCGGCTATGGCGCGGTGCATGGCGACGGCTGGGCGCTGCGCAATGCGACCAAGCGCGCGATCGATCTGTCGGTGCTGCCGCCGGTCGGCTGGTGGCTGATCGGCGTCGGTGCTGCCTGCGTGGCACTGGTGCTGACCCTGCGCCTGCGCCGGGCCGGCTTGGCGGTGGTGCTGAGCACCGTGCTGTTGTGGTCGATGTACGGGTTGGGTGCGATGCCGGCGCTGGACCCGTACAGCTCCGCCTCGCGGGTGATGGACAAGGTACGTACGCATATCGGCCCGGAAGCGCAGCTGGGCATGGTCGCCTGGCGCGAACAGAACCTGCTGCAGACCGATCCGCAGGCCGCCGATTTCGGCTTCAAGCGCCCGGTCGCCGAGCAGTGGCAGGACGCGGCCCGCTGGGTGGCTGAAGATCCGCAACGACGCTGGCTGTTCGTGCTGGACAAGGCGATGAGCCCCTGCGCCGACCGCGCGGCCACCGTCGCCATCGGCAGTGCCAACCGCAACAACTGGCAGCTGCTGCCCGGCACCGCGCTGGATGTCGCCTGTGTCGCCAGAACCCATGGCGCGGTTGACGACGGCGACAGCACGCAGGACGACGACTGAGGCGGACCTGCCGTCATCGCGGCGCGGAAGGACCGGAAATTGTCCTGACCACTGACAAAATTCCCACATCCTTCCGACCACCCTCCGACACCGCACGGAACAGCATCGCGCCATCACCTCTGATGGCCTCTGTTCCATGCCCGTACTGCCCGCTACCCATCCGCTGCTCCCGTCATCCACGGCCATTGGACTGAAGTCCCGCAGCCACATCGTATGGATCCCGCTGATCCTGGCCATGCTGGCCAGTGCGTTGCTGATGGTCGGCAACGGTGACCAGTGGCTGGCCGACCAGCTCTATCGCTGGCAGGGGGGACAGTGGGCGCTGAAGGATGCGTGGTGGACCAGCCAGCTGATCCACAAGGGCGGCAGGAACCTCACCTGGGCCGCCGCATTGCTGGTGATGCTCGTCCTGCTGCGCAGCCGCCTCGACAGCCGCTGGCGTCCGCTCGGCCGGCCGCTGCTGTATCTGCTGCTGGCCGTGGGCCTGTCCACCGGCCTCATCGCGTTGCTGAAAACCTGGACCCATATGGATTGCCCTTGGGACCTGCAGCGCTACGGCGGCCTGCGGCCGTTCATCGGCCTGTTCCAGACCCGCCCGCTACTGCTCGGGCACGCGGCCTGCTTCCCCGCCGGCCATGCCGGCTCCGGCTACGCCTGGGTGGCGCTGTTCTTCTTCATGCGCGAAGTCCGTCCGCAGTGGCGCTGGCCAGCCCTGCTGATCGCACTGGCACTGGGCGCTGTGTTCGGTGTGGCCCAGCAGCTGCGTGGCGCGCACTTCCTGTCCCATGACCTGTGGTCGCTGGCGATCAGTTGGACTGTCGCCTCGACGCTGTCTCTGTGGATGCTCGACTCCGCGCCCGCTGCAGTCGCCACCCGCGTCCCGGTCGTCGCACTGGAGGAAGCGGCATGAGCACCCTGCTTCCCGTCGCCTCCGCGCCGCGCCTGTCGTTTACCCGCCTGCGCAGCTGGCGCCCGGAAATCAGCACCGAAGCGCTGATCCTGTTGGCCAGCACGTTCTTCGCTCTGGTCAGCAACGGGCTGTTCTGGCGCAGCGCGATGGCCACCAACCCGGGCAACATGCTCTTCGCGGTGTCACTGTTCGCCTTGCTGGTCAGCGTACACGCGTTGCTGCTGGCCCTGCTGGTGTGGCGCTGGAACGCCAAGGTGCTGCTTACGGTGCTGCTGGTCACCACCGCCTTCGCCACGCATTACATGAACAGCTTCAACGTCTATCTGGACGCGGACATGCTGCGCAACGTGCTGGCCACCGATCACAAGGAATCGCGCGAGCTGATGACCCCGGCGCTGATCCTGCCACTGCTCGGTTATGGCCTGCTGCCGATGCTGCTGCTGTGGCGGACACGTCTGCGCAAGCGCAGCTGGGGCAGGACGCTGCTGTGGCGCGTACTGCTGCTGGTAGGCGTGATCGTGATCGGCGGCACTGGTGCGATGGCCTCGTTCCAGGACATCTCGGCGCTGATGCGCAACCACCGCGAAGTGCGCTATCTGGCCACGCCGGTCAATTATCTGATCGCGCTGAAGCAGAACCTGGCCAGCGCCAGCCCGATCAAGCAGCAGCCGAAACTGCCGCTGGGCACCGATGCCAAGGCCACGCCGCGCGCGGCTGGCAGCAAGCCCCGGCTGCTGGTGCTGGTGGTGGGTGAAACCGTGCGCGCGCAGAACTGGGGTTTGAACGGTTACGCGCGCCAGACCACGCCGGAACTGGCGCAGACCGGGGCGGTCAACTTCCCGGACATGCATGCCTGTGGCAGCAGCACCGAAGTCTCGCTGCCGTGCATGTTCTCGCCGTTCGGTCGCCACGATTACGACGAGAAGAAGATCCGCAGCCACCAGTCGTTGCTGCATGTACTCGAGCACGCCGGCATCGCCACGCTGTGGCGCGACAACCAGTCCGGCTGCAAGGGCGTGTGCGAGGGGCTGGCCATCCAGCGGCTGGACGATGCCACCACCCCGAAGCTGTGTGCCGATGGCCGCTGCATGGATGAAATCCTGATCGAGGATCTGGCCGCGCAGGTCCGCGCCAGACCCGGCGACCGCGTGATCGTGCTGCACCAGCTGGGCAACCACGGGCCCAGCTACTTCCAGCGCTACCCGGCACGGTTCCGCCAGTTCGCGCCCACTTGCGACACCGCTGATCTAGGCAAGTGCAGCCGCGAGCAGATCGTCAACAGCTACGACAACGCGGTCCGCTACACCGACCATTTCCTGGCCCGCACCATCGCCACGCTGCGCGGTATCGAGGACTACGACACCGCGATGATCTATCTGTCCGACCACGGCGAATCGCTCGGCGAGAAGGGCCTGTACCTGCACGGCATGCCCTACGCCATCGCCCCGGAAGAACAGACCCGGGTGCCGATGCTGATGTGGTTCTCGCCCGGCTTCGCCGCCGATCGCGGCCTTGATATGGCCTGCCTGCGTAAGCGTGCCGAACAACCCACCGACCAGGACAACCTCTTCCCCTCGGTGCTGGGCCTGATGCAGGTAAAAACGGCGCTGTACGACCGCTCGCGTGACGTGTTCGCCGGCTGCCAGAACATCAGCACTGCCATGTAGGCGCTGCGCACGCTGCGACCCACGGCGCGGCTCGACTCCGGACGCCCCCTGCAATCGCACCACCTTACGACACGCGCGACGATCCCCAGCCTCGCTGGCTCACGCCGCTCCTACAGCAGCGGCTGCAAGCTCTCCGCATCACCCGAATCTCACACAGAGAAAACGCTGATGGCCACTTTCCCGCAATGGCTACCCTGGGCGCTGCTGTCGGCGGTGTTCGCCGCATTGACCGCGATCTTCGCCAAGCTCGGTCTGCAGGACATCGATTCGGATCTGGCGATGCTGCTGCGCACCGCGATCATCGTCGTGGTGACGGCGATGTTCGTGGCCGGCACCGGCAAGTGGACCAATCCGCTGCAACTGCCCGCCCCCACGCTCGGCTGGCTGGCGCTGTCGGCGCTGGCGACCGGCGCTTCGTGGTTGTGCTATTTCCGCGCCCTGCAACGTGGCCCGGCTGCGCAGGTGGCGCCGGTGGACAAGCTCAGCGTAGTGCTGGTGGCCCTGTTCGCTGTGGCCTTCCTGCACGAGCGGCTGGCCTGGCGTGAATGGCTGGGCGTGGCGATGATCGCCGGCGGCGTGCTGCTGATGGCGATCAAACGCTGACCTTTGTCCACTTGCGGCGCCGGCGCGGCCGCTCTACCTTCGCCGGACTTGTAATCACTCCGGGGATCACCGTGAAGAATCGTCATCTGGTACTGGCCCTTGCCGTCGGCACGGCCGTGCTGTCACTGGCCGCCTGCAAGAAGGAAGCCTCGCCCGACGCCGCCCCGCCGGCCGCCAGCGCCGCCGCCCCGGCCGAGAGCGCCGACCAGTTCATCGCCCGCGTCAACGCCGAATACAAGGCCATGTACCCGGAGATCAGCTCGGCGCAGTGGCTGTCCTCCACCTATATCAATGACGATTCGGCGCGCGTAGCGGCCAAAGCCAACGAGCGCTGGCTGACCACGCTCAACGGCTGGATCGAGCAGGCCAACAAGTACGAAGGCCAGCCGATGAGCGCCGACACCAAGCGCGCCATCAGCCTGCTCAAGCTGATGACCGCCATGCCGGCCCCGCGTGATCCGGCCAAACTGGCCGAACTGGCCGGCATCGCCACCAAGATGGAAGGCGACTACGGCGCCGGCACCTACTGCACCGGCGAAGGCGATGCCAAGAACTGCCGCCAGCTCGGCGACCTCGAAAAGGTGCTGGCCAGCTCGCGCGACTACGACAAGCAGCTCGACGCCTGGCAGGGCTGGCACTCCACCGCCGTGCCCTCGCGCGCCAACTACCAGCGCTTTGTCGAGCTGGTCAACGAAGGCGCCCGCGAGCTGGGCTACAGCGATGCCGGGCAGATGTGGCGCAGCGGCTATGACATGCCGGCCGAAGAAGTCGGCCCGGAAACCGACCGCCTGTGGGAGCAGGTCAAGCCGCTGTACGAGCAGGTGCACTGCTACACCCGCGCCAAGCTGGACGCCGAATACGGCAAGGACAAGGCCGAGGTCGGCGGCGGCATGATCGCTGCGCACCTGACCGGCAACATGTGGCAGCAGGAATGGAGCAACCTGTGGGACCTCACCGCGCCCTACCCCAACGCCGGCAGCCTGGACATCACCGCCGCGCTGGAAAAGCAGTACCAGACCAACCTGAGCGCGGCGCTGGCCAAGGCTGGCAACAGCGCCAATATCGAAAAGCTGTTCAAGGCCCAACGTGAGGCCGAACTGGCCACCGCCCGGCAGATGACCGAGCGCGCGCAGGACTTCTACGTGTCCCTGGGCATGCCCAAGCTGCCGGAGAGCTACTGGCAGAACACCCAGTTCACCAAGCCGCTGGACCGCAACGTGGTCTGCCACGCCAGTGCCTGGGACATGAACATGGGCGGTGACGGCAAGGATGTCGGCCCGGACGTGCGCACCAAGATGTGCATCACCCCGAACGAAGAGAACTTCACCACCATCTACCACGAGCTGGGCCACATCTACTACGACCTGGCCTACAACCCGCTGCCGCCGCTGTTCCAGAACGGCGCCAACGACGGCTTCCACGAGGCCATCGGCGACACCATCGTGCTGGCGATGACGCCCAAGTACCTCAACTCCATCGGTCTGGTCGGCGCGCAGCAGGAAAGCCGCGAAGCCACCATCAACGCGCAGATGCGCATGGCCATGAGCGGCGTGTCGTTCCTGCCGTTCGGGCTGATGATCGACCGCTGGCGCTGGGGCGTGTTCGACGGCTCGATCAAGCCGGACCAGTACAACCAGAAGTGGTGGGAGCTGAAGGCCCAGTACCAGGGCGTGGCCCCGGCCAGCGCCCGCGGCGAGGAATTCTTCGACGCCGGCGCCAAGTACCACGTGCCGGGTAATACCCCGTACCTGCGTTACTTCTTGGCGCGCATCCTGCAATACCAGTTCTACAAGGGCCTGTGCGATGCCTCCGGTTATACCGGCCCGCTCAACGAGTGCAGCTTCTACGGCAACAAGGAAGCCGGCCAGAAGTTCTGGGCGATGCTGAGCAAGGGCGCCAGCCAGCCGTGGCAGGCCACCCTGAAGGAACTCACCGGCGAAGAGAAACTCGACGCCGCACCGATGCTGGAATACTTCGCCCCACTGCAGGAATGGCTCAAGCAGCAGAACGAAGGCCAGATGTGCGGCTGGACCGCGCAGGCCCCGGCGGCCAGCGCACCGGCAGCACCGGCAGCACCGGCCACCGCTGCGAAATGAACTTTGCCGGTTGATTGAAAGCACAGGGCGCCTTTATGGCGCCCGGGTTCACCCCCGTTTTCACGGACACTTACAAGAAGGCCGATTGAGGCCATGAGGAGTGTTCATGTCAAAGCGTCGCAAGTTCAGTGCCGAGTTCAAGCGTGGTGCAGTGGAACAAGCAAGTCGGCCAGGTGTCAGCTGCGCCCAGGTAGCCCGTGAGCTGGGCATTCGTGACAGCCTGCTGACCCGCTGGAAGCGGGAGGCACAAACGGCGGGGAAAGCCGCCTTTGTTGGCACCGGGAGCCCGCGTGACGAGGAAGTTGCCCGGCTCAAGCGCGAGTTGGCCCGGATCACCAAGGAACGGGATTTTTTGCGCGAAGCGGCGACGTTCTTTGCCAAGGGATCATCCTGAGGTATCAGGTGATCGAACGTTGCCGCGATGAGTTTCCGATTCGCCTGATGTGCCGCTGCCTGCGGGTATCGACCAGTGGCTACTACGACTGGAGCAAGCGACTGCCCAGTGCCCGCCAGCGCGACAACGAGCGCTTGCTGAGCCGTATCCATGCGCTGCACCAGGACAGCCGGGGCACGCTGGGGGCCGGCCGCATGCAGGAGGATCTGGTCGAGGAAGGGTTGTTAGCCAGTCGAAATCGGGTTGCCCGGCTGATGGCGGCAGCGGGCCTGCAGGGCTGGCCACGCCCGAAACGGCGTGGCCAGCGCGCTCAACCGACACTGACGCCGCCGGGCGTGCGCAACCTGCTGGAGCGTGATTTCAGCGCCCTGGAGCCGGAAACCAAGTGGGTGACCGACATCACCGAGATCAAGACCCAGCAGGCCAAGCTGTATCTATGCGTCGTGCTGGACCTGTTTGATCAGCGCATTGTGGGCTGGTCCATGCATCATCGGCAGGACCGGCAGATGGTGATCAGAGCGGTGCAGATGGCGGTTTGGCAACGGCAGGAGCGGCATCCGCTGATCCTGCACTCCGACCGCGGCAGTCAATTTCGTAGCGGCGATTACCAGGATTACCTGGCCGCCAATGGCCTGCTCTGCTCAATGAGTGCGGTGGGGCATTGTGGCGACAATGCCGCCTGTGAGGGCTTTTTCGGATTGCTCAAGCGCGAGCGGATCTATCGCACGACGTATCCAACACTCGATGCCGCCAGGTCCGATGTGTTCGAATACATCGAGCGCCGCCACAACCCCAGGATGCGACGGCGCAGGGTCAAGCAGGACCAGAAGTTTTCAGCACTTTCCAAACAGTCCGTGATTTCGGGGTAGAACCCCCCTTTGTTTATTCAGCCTAGGGACGGTCTGAATAAAGCGCGCCTCCCTGCTGACCGTGCTGCGTGCTGGCATGGAAGGCCGCGCCCTGACCGGTGCCGACGCTGGGCGTGCGCACGCTGTCGGGCCTCACTGGCAACGTGAGCATCCCCAAGGCCGGCGCCGGCCTGTCCGCTGGATGGGTGACCGAAGGGCAGCAGCTGTCCGAGTCGGAGATGGACTTCGATAGCGTCACGCTTTCGCCCAAGCATGTGGGCGGCATCACCGAGATGAGCCGCCAGCTGCTGCAACAGAGTGCGCCCGGCATCGAGGATCTGGTGCGCGAGGATCTGAGCTTTGCCATCGCCAACGCGGTGGACACGGCGATCATTGCCGGCACCGGCACGCTGGGCCAGCCGAAGGGCATCATCGGGCGCACGGGTGTGCAGACTGGCGACCTGCCGGCGAGCTGGACCGACGTGCTGGACATCGAGCAGATGCTGACCGGCCTGAACATCACCCCGAGCGGCTGGTACACCAGCCCCGCCGTGATGACCGCGCTGCGCAAGGTGCTGAAGTCCGCCAGTGCTGGTGCCGACTACATCGCCACGACTGGCCGCATCGGCGAGCTGGCAGCGGCATCGAGCAACGCCGCTCCGGTGGATACCGCCATCCTGGGCGACTGGAGCCAGGTGTTGCTGGGCCAGTGGGGCGCAGTGGAACTGCTGGTGAACCCCTACGCCGAAACCCCGTACCGTCGCGGTGGTGTGCTGGTGCGCGCCATGAGCACGGTGGACGTGGCCATCCGCCACGAAAAGGCGTTCGTGGTGGCAACCAAGGTTCCGTGATGGAGATGGAACAGCGGTTCGCCCATGAAGTCCGCGCCACTGGCCGCTCCCTGAGCGGCTACGTGGCCCGCTTCGACAACGAGACGCGCATCGGTGGCTTTACCGAGGTGATCCGGAGGGGCGCATTCGGCGCCTCTCTGGCATCGGGTGCCGACATTCTGGCCCTTGCCGATCACGACCCCAGCAAGGTGCTGGGCCGCACCCGTAGCGGCACGCTGGAGCTGCGCGAGGATGCCGAGGGGCTGGCCTTCACCCTGAGCCTGCCCGACACCCAAGCCGGACGCGATCTGGTGGCCTTGGCACAGCGTGGCGACCTGGGCGGCTGTTCCTTTGGCTTCACCGTCGAAGCCGATGGAGAGAGCTGGAACGGCGACCGCCGCGAGCTGCGCAGCGTGCAGCTGCATGAAGTGTCGATCGTGCAGAGCTGGCCGGCCTACGCCAACACCACCGTCAACCTGCGCAACCGCAACGCCGACGCGCCAGAGCTGCAACTGGCCCTGATGCGGTACTGGCTGGAGACTGCCCGATGAAACTGTGGCCCTTCAAGCGCGCCGAAAAGCGCAACACGGATCCCAGCTGGAGCGCCCTGGTCAACGGTGGCGCCGCCAGTGCATCGGGGCAGTTCGTGGATGCCAAGCCAGCGGAGAGCATCGCTGCGGTATTCGGCTGCGTGCAGGCATTGAGCGAGTCCACCGCCTGCCTGCCGCTGCATGTCTACCAGCGCCAGGACAACGGCGAGCGCCTGCGCGCCGACGATCACCCGCTTGCCCGTGTGCTGCGCCAGCCCAACCCGCACCAGTCGGGCCTGACCTTCCGCGAGGAGATGACGGCATCGATGCTGCTGCATGGCAACGCCTTCGCCCGCATCGAGACAAACCGGGCCGGCGAGCTGATGGGCCTGCATCCGATCCACCCGCGCAACGTCACCATCAACCGGTTGCCGAGTGGGCGCTACGCCTACGACTACACCAACGACGATGGCCAGGTGGTGCGCCTGCTGGAGGGTGAAATCCTCCACCTGCGTGACCGTGCCGAGCCGGGCAGCGTGGTGGGGAAATCCCGCATTGCCATTGCCCGCGACACCTTGGGCATGGGCCTGAGCCTGCGCGAACACGGCGCGGCCACCTTCCGCAACGGCGCCCGCCTGTCGGGTGTGCTGCAAACCCCGCACGTGCTGGACGATGCCAGTGCCACCCGCATCGGCGAAAGCTGGCGTTCCCAGTTCGGCGGCCCCTCCAACATCGGCAAGACCGCAGTGCTGGAGAACGGGCTGACCTACCAGCAGCTGGCCATGAGTCTGGAGGATGCGCAGTGGATTGCAGCCCAGCAGTTCACCACCGAGGAGGTGTGCCGCATCTACCGCGTGCCACCGACCATGGTTAGCGATCTGCGATTCGGCAGCTACCAGAACACCGCCGAGCTGGGCAGCCAGTTCGTGCGCTACTCGCTGGCCCGCTGGATTGCCATGTGGGAATCGGAGATCACCCGGCAGCTACTGGGCTCCATCGGGCGCCGCCGCTATCTGGCAGAGCACAGCGTGGAAGGCCTGCTGCGTGGCAACCCCGAGGCACGCGCCGACTTCTACGGCAAGGCGATCAAGGATGGTTGGATGACTACCGAGGAAGTGCGCCGGCTGGAGAACCTGCCCGCACTACCCAAGGCAGAGCAGCAGCCCGAGGTGCCAGACGATGAGCAAGCCGAGTGAGGAGACACTGATGCGACTGATCCCCGGCTACAAGCGCAAGGCCAACCCCAGCGGACGCGATGGCGATCCACGCCGCACCATCCCGCTCAACAGTGCAGCGTGGCGCAAGCTGCGCGCCCGAGTGCTGGCAGAGGAGCCGCTGTGCCGCATGTGCGACCAGCCGGCCAACGTGGTCGACCACGCCAACGGTGACCCGAGCGACAACCGCAGGGAGAACCTGGTGGCGCTGGACGAGCCCTGCCACAACCACAAGACGCAACGCCAGCGTGCCGGCCTGCCGGTGATCTGGGGCTGTGATGCCGACGGTTGGCCGCGTGATCCGCTGCATGGCTGGAATGTGGCGAAAAAATCGCCAGCAGGTTGAGTCTCAAAGACCGAGCGCCCCCCTTCGATTTATCGCTATGGCCAATACAAAACTGACCGGTACAGAAATGACCAGAGAACGCCAACGGCGCAGCGATAGCGCCACCGCTGCCGTGCAGGCCGCACAAAACGCCGCTGCTGCGCCTCTGGAGCCACCCGCACACGTCCCCTTGCCGGATGCTGCGCGCCCCTTCTGGGATGCCCTGATTCGAAACAGGCCGCGTCACCGCTGGAATGATGCCGATCTGGCCACTGCCGCACTGCTGGCGGTGTCACAGATGCAGGCCACCGAACTGATGACCGACGTGGAGCAGCTGGCCGTGGTCGACAAGCTGGGCCGGCGCATCGCCATGCTGTCGCGTCTGCTGCATGTCCACCCCGAGGCCACCCAGGGCCGGGCACGTGAGCAGGGCAACGAATTGCAGGGCGAGCGCGAGGCCGAGCAGCAGCACGACCCGCTGATCCCCACGTTGCGGGTGGTGGTGTGACCATTCGCGATTTCAAATCGCAGTTGGTGACTGGCGCGATTTCAAATCGCAGAAGTCTCCCCACGCACGCGGGAGGCACTTCAACCGACGCAATTTTGCACTGGTTGCATACAGTCTCCTCCCACGCACGCGGGAGGCAGTAAGCCATGACCCGCGCCGAGGCCATCATCGCCTTCGTGGAGGCCTACTGCCGCGTCCCCGAGGGTGCACATGTAGGCCAGCCCCTGCGCCTGTCCGCATTCCAGCGCGAGTTCGTCGTGGCCGTTTACGACAACCCGCACGGCAGCCGGCGCGCGTTCCTGTCGATGGCCCGCAAGGGTGGCAAGACCACGCTCACCGCTGCGCTGCTGCTGGCGCACCTGGTGGGGCCGGAAGCGAAATTGAACAGCCAGATCGTGTCCGGTGCGATGAGCCGCGATCAGGCCGCGCTGGTGCATGGGCTGGCGTCGAAAATGGTGCAGCTCAATCCCAAGCTGTCCAAGCTGGTGCGGATCATCCCGAGCGGCAAGCGGCTGATCGGCCTGCCGTTGAATGTCGAATACCGGGCGCTGGCAGCGGACGGCAAGACCGCACACGGCCTGTCCCCGGTGCTGGTGATCGGCGACGAATGGGGGCAGGTGCGCGGCTCGCAATCAGACTTCATTGATGCCCTGCTGACCTCCCAGGGCGCCCATGACTCCCCGCTGCTGCTGGTCATCTCCACGCAAGCGGCCACGGATGCGGACTGGCTGTCGATGCAGTTGGATGACGCCCTGCAATCGGGCGACCCGCACACCGTCTGCCACCTGCATGCTGCCCCCGATAGCTGCGACCTGCTGGACGAATCCGCGTGGCATGCCGCCAATCCCAGCCTGGGCGAGTTCCGCAGCCTGACCGACCTGCGCGAGCAGGCATTGCAGGCACAGCGGATGCCAAGCATGGAAAACGCATTCCGCAACCTGCTGCTGAACCAGCGCGTTTCCACGGATGCCCCGTTCGTCTCGCCCGACGTGTGGCGATCCTGCAACGCCGAGCCGGTGCCTTTCGACGGGCCGGTATTCGGTGGGCTGGATCTTTCCGCACGCAACGACCTGACCGCCCTGGTGCTGATCGGCAAGGCTGGCGGTGTCTGGCAGGTGCAGGCCTACTTCTGGACGCCGGAGGTGGGCTTGGCAGACCGTGCACGCCGCGACCGTGCCGCCTATGACGTATGGGCACGCCAGGGGCTGCTGCGCACGACGCCCGGCGCCTCCGTGGACTACGAGCACGTGGCCCGCGACATTGCCGAGATCGTGGACGGCCTGGACTTGCACGCCATCGCCTTTGACCGCTGGCGCATGGACGTGATGACCAAGGAGCTGGAGCGGCTGGGCCTGTCGCTGCCGCTGGTGCCGCATGGCCAGGGCTTCCGTGACATGGCACCGGCTCTGGATGCCTTGGAAGCGGAATTGTTGAACGCCCGCCTTGCACACGGCATGCACCCGGTGCTGTCCAGCTGCGCCGCCAACGCCACCACCACGCAAGACCCTGCCGGCAACCGCAAGCTGGACAAGAGCCGTTCAACGGGCCGCATTGACGGCATGCAGGCGCTGGCCATGGCGATGGGCGCCGCACAGACGGCAGAGGCACCGGCACACGACCCCTACAAAGAGCGAGGGCTGATCTTCCTGTGAGCGTGCGATCTGAAATCACGCCTTCGCCCGCACGGCACAATTTTGTGCAGTGCTTGGAAAGCAACGAGTTGGCAAAACTGAATTTCAAGGTTTGCCGTGAAATCAAGAGGATGCAATGGCCTACACCGCGCAAGAGTTGAACACCCGCGTGGAGCTGCAACGCTTCACCACCACGACCAACGACTTTGGCGAGGAAATCAAGGCCTGGACTACCTACGGGCAGGCCTTCGCCAAGGTGGAGCCGTTGGTGGGCCGCGAATACGTCGCCTCCGGTGCCG
Organism: Stenotrophomonas sp. JC08; assembly: GCF_052180205.1. Taxonomy (NCBI): domain Bacteria; kingdom Pseudomonadati; phylum Pseudomonadota; class Gammaproteobacteria; order Lysobacterales; family Lysobacteraceae; genus Stenotrophomonas; species Stenotrophomonas sp. JC08. Next base: position 2,072,033 of record NZ_CP197473.1, read on the forward strand.
AGGCCGGCGAAGTGAACCTGAAGGTCACGATGCGCTGGCGTGCCGACACCACCCGGCTGGATCGCGTGATCGTGCGCGGCGATGCGTTCGAGATCATCGACGCCCAGGACATCAAGTACCGGCGGCGTGAGCTGCTGCTGTACTGCAAACGGATCGAATAGCACGCGCGGAGTTGGGCGGCTGGGGCTGCGCGTGTCTGTTCCTACCCCACCGCTGGCGGATTAGCCGGGAGTGCCGCCTTCATGGAAAACCCCGGTAGTCGGAGCGGGGCGTCTCCCCGCGTTGCGGGCAGCTGCTGCTGGTCTTTGCGTTCCGTGATCCGATCTGGCCCCCGTCATGCCGTGCGCTGGCGGGGGCTTTCTTTCAATGGATGCACTTACCCAGCACTTACGAAAAAGCCCGGCTCATCGGCCGGGCTTTCATCTTTCCACTTTTCCCTTGTTTTTCAGGTACTTCGTGGTGGGCGGTACAGGGTTCGAACCTGTGACCCCTACCATGTCAAGGTAGGAAAACGGGGGTCCAGAAGCCACCACAACCACTTAAGTCATTGATTTACCGTGCCACAAGCCACCATGTTCACCACTAGCTTTTCCGTACATTTTCCGTACGACCCTAGATGCGAGTAAACTGCGCCGCCCTCATCGCATTCGATAGACGCTGTGCCAGACCTGTCCCTAGTGAAAACCCGAGAGAAACTGAAAGCCAACCGAGAGCCACATTGGCAGAAGCTAGGGACCGGACAGTTCATCGGGTATCGAGTGCCAGCAGGTACATGGATCGCTCGCCATTACGACCCGGTAGCGATCAAGTACGTGTCCCGCTCATTGGGCGACTACGCCAACCTGCCACCGAATGAACGCTACGGAGCGGCCGTCAAGGCAGCACGCGAATGGCTCGACCACCTCGCTCGCGGCGGCTCCAAGGAAGTCCTGACAGTCCGGGATGCCTGCGAAAGGTATGCCGAAGGCAAACCCGACGCAGCCAAGCGGTTCCCGCGTTACGTCTATGACGACCCCATCGCACACGTTCAGCTGCAGAAGCTCACCGACCGACATGTCCGCGCATGGCGCAAGCGACTGGAAGCGACCCCTGCCGAGGTCTCCAAGAACAAGAAGGGGCCGAAGGTCACCCGCCCGCGCAGCGCTGCGACCGTCAACCGGGACATGGTGCCCTTTCGCGCAGCCTTGAACATGGCCCTTGATAGCGGCGACGTTCTGACCGCCAACGCATGGAAGAAGGCATTGGAACCGGCCGAGGCGAACCAGCGCCGCGAACTCTATCTGAACAAGGAGCAGCGGAGGCGGCTACTGGATGCCCTCACGGGAGACGCTGCCATCCTCGCCCGCGCCCTTTGCCTGCTCCCGGTACGACCTGGCGCCCTCGCTGACGCCGACGTGTCGCATTACGACAGCCGCCTTGGCGTCCTCTCCATCGCTGCCGACAAGTCCGGCGCTGGTCGCAAGCTGCCCCTGTCACAGGGCATGAAGACCATGCTGGACAGCCTGTGCCGGAACAAGCTGCCGAATGCCCCACTGTTCATGCGCGGCGACGGTTCACGCTGGAACAAGGACAAGTGGAAGAAACCATTCAAGCAAGCAGCCGAGGCGGCGAACCTCCCGAAAGAAACCTCCGCGTATACCCTCCGGCACTCGGTCATCACTGATCTGGTGTCTTCCGGGCTCGATCTATTCACCGTCGCACAGCTGGCGGGCACCTCCGTACGAATGATCGAAAAGCACTACGGCCACCTCCAGCAGCATCTAGCCGCCAAGGCGCTAGAAACCCTCGCCATCTGATCAGTATCGCCACTTCTCATGACTGACACATCCGCAACTGTCATGGGCGTATACCGCTGGAGAAGTCGCCATTCAGCTGATACAAATGGGAATCATGTATTTTTCTATCTGCTTTTCTCGCATCAATCCACGCGTTAACTTCTGACCCAGACCAAGCTACTGCCCTAGGTCCAATCGTCACCTTTATCGGGAACCTCCCTGATCGCTCAAGCCGATCAAGCGCAGTAGAACTGAGCCCCGTTCTCCTCAGGACTTCGCGACGACGAATCAGACGATCCTCAATACCCGCATCAATGTCGCGGCCATTCGGGGAAGTATTTTCTCTTTGCTTTTCCATCTTCTTATTTAACGAACACATGGGTACATGCTTAGGATTCAATTTACCCAGTTCAGTCTGCAGCCAAGCCCGGGAAAGAACGCCGAATTTCAATGTCATTCAATAGCATCAGACCATCACCCCGACTCTGACGTGCCCTAACGAGGGTTGAAGAAAGGACTACCTCGGCGATGTTCTGGTCAGCTCCTGCGAGGTGAAGTAGATGGCCGTGCCCGACGACGTCACTCGTAGGCTGGAGTCAGTTACTGGCGGCAATGCGACTGAAGACAGGGGGGACGTCGCTGGCCCAGCAGGCCGCAGACGCCGTGCGCGAACTGCTGGCCGAAGCGGCCGCCGCCAACACCACCCGCAGCTATGCCACCGCCCTGCGCTACTGGGCCGGCTGGCATCAGGCCCGCTACGGCGTCGAGCTGGCCTTGCCAACGAGCGAGGCCGTGGTGATCCAGTTCTTGATCGACCACATCCAGCGCAAGAACAAGGCCGGCCTAGTCAGCGAGCTGCCGCCGGCGATCGACCAAGCGCTGGTCGCCGCCGGCCTCAAGGCCAAGGTCGGGCCGCTGAAGCTGTCCACCGCGCACAAGCTCAAGCGCCTGGCCAACCCGTGCAAGCTACCCAGCGTCCGCACCCTGCTGAGCCGGGCTCGGCGCGCGGCGGTCAAGCGCGGCGAGCGGCCTACCAAGAAGACCGCGATTACCCGAGCCGAGCTCGAGGCGATACTGGCGACCTGCTATGACAGCCTCGAAGGTCTGCGCGACCGTGCCCTGTTCTGCTTCGGCTTTGCCAGTGGCGGCCGCCGAGGCAGTGAGATCGCGGCCGCGGATATGCGCGACCTGCGCAAAGTCGGCGAAGACGGCTACATCTATCGGCTGGAGTACTCGAAGACCCAGCAAGCGGGCGTAACGGCGGACTCGACCCCGGACAAGCCGATCCTGGGCCGTAGTGCTGAGGCCTTGGCTGCTTGGCTCGAAACCGCGCAGATCGATGAGGGAGGGATCTTCCGGCGGGTCTGGAAGGGGCGAGTCGGCCCTGCCCTGCTCCCCGGCTCGGTCGCCACGATCGTCAAGCGGCGGGCTAAGTTGGCGGGGCTGCAGGGGGACTTTGGAGCGCACAGTCTTCGATCAGGGTTTGTCACCGAAGCGGGTAAGCAAGGCGTGCCGCTGCCTGCAGTCATGGCGATGACTGAGCATCGTTCGGTCGCGAGTGTGATCGGGTATTTTCAAGCTGGCGCAGCCGAAGACAATCCTGCAGCCCGCTTGCTCAAGTAGGCGAACTCCGCGATCGGCGCCGCGCAGATGGACTTTAACAGCCGTGCGCCCAACTCCATGAAGGAGTTGGCTATTGCACAGCTTCTTTACTCCTATGACCATGCTCGAAGATCGCTCCGCATGGAATCTACGATGACGAAGAGGCGACGTTCCGCAAGCGCGCCGATACGGTCGTGCGCTATTCTCAGTCAGTAGGGCCGCCAATATCTAGGTGCCTGTCGGCTTGTTCGCCTCAGCGGCATATCGTCACGTCTCGGCGGTGGTGTACAGCCCGCTGACAACCTGGGGAAAGATGCGTGCATTTGCCCTGGCGCCGGAGCGGGCCACGATCTATCAAACGATGAACCTCAATCTCGACAACATCGGGCCCCGCTACCGCGTGAGCCGGCAGGGCAGCTATCAGGAGCACCTGTTTGACGGCCCATACTTGGCCCACAACCCGTATGCCGACCATCCGCTTGCTTCCGCGGTCTTCGACACCACCCATGTGGCGCGGTTTGTCCCCACTGTAGGGGGGCGCAGTGGAGCTGCGGATGCCAGAGGATTTCCTGCTCTGGCGTCAGCTATGGACCCTTACCTCCCAAAAAGGCGATGTGCCTGGAGCGGAAACGTGAGCATGTCGACTTAGGTCCTGCCACGCGGTTTGATGCGCGCCGCCGTGCGGATGTCATCAATCTGCACGCCACTGGCGCGCAGCGCTTGGCGCAGGTCGTTGAATACCGGTGCCTGACCCTCGGGATCATCCAGCGTCAAAATGACCGCGAACGGAACCCCATCCTCCGGAAAAGCCACATCCGTCCGGCACAAGGAATCGACCACCAGGCGCCACTGCGAGGAGTTGCCAACGCCGCGTACAAAGTTCTGCTCGGCCCGCTTAATCGGCCACCATTTGTGACCATGCTCAATCAGGTGTTTTTCGTAGATCTTGCCCTCTGACTTCAGGCGGCCCTTCCAGCTGATCTTGCGCGTAGCGGCGTTGATCACCTCTTGGCGTAGGTGACCTTCGAGATTCACCCGCACGTACTCTGCGCCGAACTGATAGTGCGTCGGGGCGCGGTAGACCAAGGTCATGCGGGCGCGACCGCGGCATCGGCACTGTTGCAAATAGTCGGTGGTGATAAACTTATCATCCCCTTTTGCTGATGGAGCTGCACATGAACCCATTCAAAGGCCGGCATTTTCAGCGTGACATCATTCTGTGGGCCGTACGCTGGTACTGCAAATACGGCATCAGTTACCGTGAGCTGCAGGAGATGCTGGCTGAACGCGGAGTGAATGTCGATCACTCCACGATTTACCGCTGGGTTCAGCGTTATGCGCCTGAAATGGAAAAACGGCTGCGCTGGTACTGGCGTAACCCTTCCGATCTTTGCCCGTGGCACATGGATGAAACCTACGTGAAGGTCAATGGCCGCTGGGCGTATCTGTACCGGGCCGTCGACAGCCGGGGCCGCACTGTCGATTTTTATCTCTCCTCCCGTCGTAACAGCAAAGCTGCATACCGGTTTCTGGGTAAAATCCTCAACAACGTGAAGAAGTGGCAGATCCCGCGATTCATCAACACGGATAAAGCGCCCGCCTATGGTCGCGCGCTTGCTCTGCTCAAACGCGAAGGCCGGTGCCCGTCTGACGTTGAACACCGACAGATTAAGTACCGGAACAACGTGATTGAATGCGATCATGGCAAACTGAAACGGATAATCGGCGCCACGCTGGGATTTAAATCCATGAAGACGGCTTACGCCACCATCAAAGGTATTGAGGTGATGCGTGCACTACGCAAAGGCCAGGCCTCAGCATTTTATTATGGTGATCCCCTGGGCGAAATGCGCCTGGTAAGCAGAGTTTTTGAAACGTAAGGCCTTTGAATAAGACAAAAGGCTGCCTCATCGCTAACTTTGCAACAGTGCCAAAAAATATAAGTCCGATTCAATGGAGGTTCCTTCAGTTTGCTGATGAGGCGCGGAGGTGGCTCAACCTGCGAAAAGAAAAGAGTTGCTATGCAAGGCCAAGAACATGCTTTCCATGGTCTCTGAGCTCGCCTTTGGGGCCGACGTACCGGTAGAGAGTGACGCGCTCGATGCCAAGTTCCTTGCAGAGATCGGAAACTGAAGTATCGCGCTGGGCCATGGCGGCTTGCGCGAGACGCACCTGAGCTTTGGTGAGCGCGAATTTTCGTCCGCCCTTGCGACCGCGCGCTCTCGCGGAGGCGAGACCCGCCATGGTGCGCTCTCGGATCAGATCCCGCTCGAACTCAGCCAAGGTGGCGAAGATTCCGAACACCATGCGACCGGACGCAGTCGTGGTGTCGATCTGAGCGCCCTTTTCAGTCAGAACCCGCAGGCCGATCTTGCGGTCTGACAGCTCCTTCACCGTGTTGACCAGATGGGCAAGCGATCGTCCGAGGCGATCGAGCTTCCAGACCACCAGCACATCGCCGTCACGCAATGACTTGAGGCAAGCGGTCAAACCAGGGCGATCATCACGACCGCCGGAAGCAAGATCATCATAGATATTGTCCCGTTCGACACCTGCGGCGCGCAAGGCGTCGTGCTGCAGGTCGAGAGACTGCGAGCCATCGGCTTTGGAGACGCGGGCATATCCGATCAGCATGTATCACAAACGTTCGATTATGTGACAGTGTGAGCCAGAACGTGCCGGTCGTCAAAAATTGTCACTTAACCCGTAATTCTGTCTAAGGCATACAAAGGGTGTTTATGGTTAGTAAAGTGACGGCGCAAGACAGCATCGTGCAGGGGACTTGTCGTTTTCAGAAGACGGCTGCACTGAACGTCAGAAGCCGACTGCACTATAGCAGCGGAGGGGTTGGATCCATCAGGCAACGACGGGCTGCTGCCGGCCATCAGCGGACGCAGGGAGGACTTTCCGCAACCGGCCGTTCGATGCGGCACCGATGGCCTTCGCGCAGGGGTAGTGAATCCGCCAGGATTGACTTGCGCTGCCCTACCTCTCACTAGTGAGGGGCGGCAGCGCATCAAGCGGTGAGCGCACTCCGGCACCGCCAACTTTCAGCACATGCGTGTAAATCATCGTCGTAGAGACGTCGGAATGGCCGAGCAGATCCTGCACGGTTCGAATGTCGTAACCGCTGCGGAGCAAGGCCGTCGCGAACGAGTGGCGGACCAGCGCCGCGAGCATCATATCGAACAGGGCGACGCCGCCCGAGCGCGGGACGGCCGCATCTTCTATCGGCGTAGTCTTCTCGCCACGTTGCGCGAACGCGAGGTTGCCCGCGTCGGCGCCGAGATGGCCGAGAGCAAAGGTCTGCCGTTCCGCGCAGCAGCGGATGGCGAGAGCGTCAGCGGCAAGTTCACCGGCACCGTGCAGCTATCGAGCGGCAAGTTCGCCGTGGTCGAGAAATCCCATGAGTTCACCCTTGTCCCATGGCGGCCGATCATCGACCGTCAGCTCGGCCGCGAGGTCATGGGCGTCGTGCAGGGCGGATCGGTGTCTTGGCAGTTGGGCCGGCAGAGAGGGATTGGACTCTAGGTGGTCCAACCCCGGATTGGCAGCTCGACGCATTGCGATGGAAGGGATGATCGGATAGAATCGCCATCCATCTTTTCAATGTGAGGTCAACGGCATGGGAGCCAGTATTACAGCAGACAAGTAAGCCGCAACAACAAGCATTGTTGTTGCGGCGTTCTGTAAGACCAATCCTGTTTGATTGCTGACGAGCAGACGCCGCCCGGAATCCTTATTCGAGAGGTTGATTCGTCATGACCACCACACGCCCCGCGTGGGCTTATACGTTGCCGGCAGCTCTGCTGCTGATGGCTCCCTTCGACATCCTCGCGTCACTGGCGATGGATATTTACCTTCCCGTCGTTCCGGCGATGCCCGGCATCCTGAATACGACGCCATCTACTATCCAACTCACGTTGAGCCTCTACATGGTGATGCTCGGCGTGGGCCAAGTGATCTTCGGGCCGCTTTCGGATCGCATCGGGCGACGGCCAGTCCTGCTTGCTGGCGGGGTGATTTTCGTCGTTGCGTCTCTCGGAGCAGCATGGTCGTCAACGGCCGCAGCCTTGGTCGCCTTCCGCCTGCTTCAAGCGGTCGGCGCATCGGCTGCGCTGGTGGCGACGTTCGCGACGGTTCGCGACGTGTATGCCAGCCAGCCCGAGGGCGTCGTCATCTACGGCCTTTTCAGTTCGATGCTGGCCTTCGTACCTGCTCTTGGCCCAATCGCTGGAGCACTCATCGGCGAGTTTTTCGGATGGCGGGCGATATTCGTCACGCTGGCTGCGCTTGCGTTACCCGCACTCTTGAATGCCGGTTTCAGATGGCACGAAACCCGCCCGTTGGACGGAGCAGGAACGCGCCGATCCGTTTTGCCGATCTTCGCGAGTCCGGCCTTTTGGGTTTACACGGTCGGCTTTAGCGCCGGCATGGGCACTTTCTTTGTCTTCTTCTCGACGGCCCCCCGCGTGCTCATAGGCCAAGCGGACTATTCGGAGATCGGATTCAGCTTAGCCTTCGCCACTGTCGGATTCGTCATGATCGTGACAACCCGCTTCGCGAAGTCCTTTGTCGCCAGATGGGGCATCGCGGGATGCGTGGCGCGTGGGATGGCGCTGCTCGTTTGCGGAGCGGTCCTGTTGGGGATAGGCGAACTCTACGGCTCGCCGTCATTCCTCACCTTCGTCCTACCAATGTGGGTTATGGCGGTCGGCATTGTCGTCACGGTGTCTGTTACCGCCAACGGCGCGCTTGCACAGTTCGATGACATCGCAGGATCGGCAGTCGCGTTCTACTTCTGCATTCAAAGTCTGATCGTCAGCATCGTCGGGACATTGGCGGTGACGCTGTTAAATGGCGACACCGCATGGCCCGTGATCGTCTACGCGACGACGATGGCGGTGCTGGTATCGGTGGGTCTGGCGCTACTTCGATCCCGCGACGTTCCTTCCGAGAGGTCGCCAGTCGTCTAACCGGCGATTGGTAGGACGGCTGGCACCCATGCGGCGCACCCGCCATCGCAGCCTCGTGAATGGCGGTATCCTGTCCGGCAGGATACCGCTCATTTCCCTTGTTCAGTTCGTTGCCGTCGCTGAGCATCTGAACTTTCGGCACGCGGCCAACGCGCTCGGCGTCAGTCAGTCGAGCGTCAGCGCGCGCGTTAAGGCGCTGGAAGAAAATCTTGGTGTCCTGCTGTTCGAGCGCCATGCGCGAGGCGTCCGGCTGACGGATGCAGGCAGACACTTCATGGAGCGGGTCGTGGCAGGCGTCGATCAACTCGATCACGCCGTCAAGACCGCCGGCATGACAGCGCAAGGCGAATGCGGCCGGCTACGCATCGGTGTCTATGCCCTGATTCCGGGCAGCTTCCTTGCAGAGCTGATTGGTCAGTATCGAAAGGACCATCCCAATCTCGACATCGAAATCACGGAGGGCACAGCACGCGATACTCTCACGCAGCTTCGAGCCGACCGGCTGGATATTGCGTTCGTTGCCGGCACGTCCAAACCGCCCGACTGTCATTCCCGGCGAATATGGACCGAACCCCTTTTAGCCGCTGTGTCGGCGCGGCACGCTCTTGTTGGACGCTCGGCCGCCACATGGGCTGATCTGGCAGCGGACACGTTCATCGTCAGACATGGTGGCACCGGCCCACAAGTGCATGACCATATCGTTTTACGCCTTGCCGGAACCTGGCCCGCGCCTTCGATCCTTAGATTTGATGTTGGGCGCGGCACCTTGCTGTCGATGGTGGGACAGGATTTCGGTATCACTGTCATAGGTGCGGCTTCGTCCCTCTTGCCAACATCCGGGGTGGTCTTCCTGCCGATCACCGACGAACCCGAGCCGGTCGCTTTCTCGGCGGTCTGGTCGCCTCACAATCGCAGTGTTGCGCTCCGAAATTTGCTTGGACTCGCCGACAAGATGAGCCGATCTAATTGATTCATTTGGATGTGCTCGAAATTGCGAGCACCCATCCTATTTGCCGCCGATAGTATCCGGCAGCCCTCCTGCATCATCTTTGCTATTGCCTCCCGCGCAAACGCTTATTCTCTAATCGGCTCAATCTCTCTTGCCAACTGGAGCCTGCATTGCGCGGAGGCCGAATCCTTTGGGGTCAGATCGCTGTCGTTTTCACCATCGTTCTGGTGATGACGTGGGCGGCGACGCAATGGATAGCATTCCGCCTCGGCTTCCAGCCGCAGCTTGGCAATCCGTGGTTCGAGCTGGTGGGCCTGCCGGTCTATTATCCACCGGCCTTCTTCTGGTGGTGGTTTTCGTTCGACGCCTATGCGCCCGCGATCTTCGTCGAGGGCGGCATCATCGCCGTATCGGGCGGCTTCCTCGCCATCGCTGCCGCCATCTTCATGTCGATCATCCGCGCGCGCGAAGCCCGGAACGTCGCCACCTACGGTTCGGCGCGATGGGCCGAGGACAGAGAAATCCGCGCGGCCGGATTGCTCGGCCCCGATGGCGTCCTGCTCGGCCGATACGACCGGGACTATCTGCGCCATGATGGTCCCGAGCATGTTCTATGCTTCGCCCCGACGCGCAGCGGCAAAGGCGTCGGGCTGGTGGTGCCGACGCTGCTGACATGGCCGGCATCCGCCATCGTTCACGACATAAAAGGCGAGAACTGGACGCTGACAGCGGGCTTCCGCGCGAAGCATGGCCGCGTGCTGCTGTTCGATCCGACCAACGCCAGATCGTCGGCCTACAACCCGCTGCTGGAGGTGCGGCAGGGCGAATGGGAAGTCCGCGACGTGCAGAATATCGCGGATATTCTGGTCGATCCCGAAGGCAGTCTCGACAAGCGCAATCATTGGGAAAAGACCAGCCATAGCTTGCTGGTCGGCGCGATCCTGCATGTTCTCTACGCGGAGAAGGATAAGACCTTGGCGGGCGTCGCCAACTTCCTGTCCGATCCCCGCCGCCCGGTCGAGGCGACCTTGCGCGCCATGATGGACACGCCGCATCTCGGCGAGGCGGGCCTTCATCCCGTCATCGCGTCGTCCGCCCGCGAACTGTTGAACAAATCCGAGAACGAGCGGTCGGGCGTGCTCTCCACCGCCATGTCGTTTCTCGGCCTCTACCGCGATCCCGTGGTGGCGCGGGTGACGGCGCATTGCGACTGGCGCATTGCCGATCTGGTCGGCAGCCGCCAGCCCGTCACGCTCTATCTGGTCGTGCCGCCATCCGACATTAACCGCACAAAGCCGCTAATCCGCCTGATCCTCAACCAGATTGGGAGGCGGTTGACCGAGGAATTGACCACCTCCGGCAAGCGCCATCGCCTGCTGTTGATGCTCGACGAGTTTCCGGCATTGGGCAGGTTGGATTTTTTCGAGTCCGCCTTGGCCTTCATGGCAGGCTACGGAATCAAAGGCTTCCTGATCGCGCAGAGCCTCAACCAGATCGAGCGGGCCTATGGGCCGAACAACGCGATCCTCGACAACTGCCATGTGCGCGTCAGCTTTGCCACGAATGACGAAAGGACCGCCAAAAGGGTGAGCGACGCGCTCGGCACCGCGACCGAGATGCGCGATTCCACCAACTATGCCGGCCACAGGCTCGCGCCGTGGCTCGGGCATCTCATGGTTTCACGGCAGGAGACAGCCCGGCCGCTGCTCACGCCGGGCGAAATCATGCAGCTTCCGCCTACCGATGAAATCGTCATGGTCGCGGGCACGCCGCCGATCCGCGCGACCAAGGCCCGCTATTTCGAGGACGCGCGGTTGCAGGAACGCATCCTGACCCCGCCCGATCTGGTCGCCGCTCCGCTGGCGCCCAGCCCATCCGCCGATGATTGGTCCGGCCGCGTGGTCGCGGCGGAAAGCCGTTCCGCGACGAGGGGAAACGAGGCCGAGGGCGACCCGGCCAATGCCGGCATCCGCCGCGAGCCGGAATTGCCCGAGCATGAGGAAATCGTCACGCCGACGCCATCGCCCGAACAGGAGTTCGAGTTTCTGGACGACGAGCCGGACGTTGACGCCGCCAAGGCCCGCGCCATGCGCCAGCGGGCTCTGTTGCAAAAATCGTGAAGCTTGAGCATGCTTGGCGGAGATTGGACGGACGGAACGATGACGGATTTCAAGTGGCGCCATTTCCAGGGTGATGTGATCCTGTGGGCGGTGCGCTGGTATTGTCGCTATCCGATCAGCTATCGCGACCTTGAGGAAATGCTGGCGGAACGCGGCATTTCGGTCGACCATACGACGATCTATCGCTGGGTCCAGTGCTACGCCCCGGAGATGGAGAAGCGGCTGCGCTGGTTCTGGCGGCGTGGCTTTGATCCGAGCTGGCGCCTGGATGAAACCTACGTCAAGGTGCGGGGCAAGTGGACCTACCTGTACCGGGCAGTCGACAAGCGGGGCGACACGATCGATTTCTACCTGTCGCCGACCCGCAGCGCCAAGGCAGCGAAGCGGTTCCTGGGCAAGGCCCTGCGAGGCCTGAAGCACTGGGAAAAGCCTGCCACGCTCAATACCGACAAAGCGCCGAGCTATGGTGCAGCGATCACCGAATTGAAGCGCGAAGGAAAGCTGGACCGGGAGACGGCCCACCGGCAGGTGAAGTATCTCAATAACGTGATCGAGGCCGATCACGGAAAGCTCAAGATACTGATCAAGCCGGTGCGCGGTTTCAAATCGATCCCCACGGCCTATGCCACGATCAAGGGATTCGAAGTCATGCGAGCCCTGCGCAAAGGACAGGCTCGCCCCTGGTGCCTGCAGCCCGGCATCAGGGGCGAGGTGCGCCTTGTGGAGAGAGCTTTTGGCATTGGGCCCTCGGCGCTGACGGAGGCCATGGGCATGCTCAACCACCATTTCGCAGCAGCCGCCTGATCGGCGCAGAGCGACAGCCTACCTCTGACTGCCGCCAATCTTTGCAACAGAGCCTCCGTCGCCATGCTCACCTCGCTTTGGTGCACACGAGGGCACTGTTGCAAAGTTAGCGATGAGGCAGCCTTTTGTCTTATTCAAAGGCCTTACATTTCAAAAACTCTGCTTACCAGGCGCATTTCGCCCAGGGGATCACCATAATAAAATGCTGAGGCCTGGCCTTTGCGTAGTGCACGCATCACCTCAATACCTTTGATGGTGGCGTAAGCCGTCTTCATGGATTTAAATCCCAGCGTGGCGCCGATTATCCGTTTCAGTTTGCCATGATCGCATTCAATCACGTTGTTCCGGTACTTAATCTGTCGGTGTTCAACGTCAGACGGGCACCGGCCTTCGCGTTTGAGCAGAGCAAGCGCGCGACCATAGGCGGGCGCTTTATCCGTGTTGATGAATCGCGGGATCTGCCACTTCTTCACGTTGTTGAGGATTTTACCCAGAAACCGGTATGCAGCTTTGCTGTTACGACGGGAGGAGAGATAAAAATCGACAGTGCGGCCCCGGCTGTCGACGGCCCGGTACAGATACGCCCAGCGGCCATTGACCTTCACGTAGGTTTCATCCATGTGCCACGGGCAAAGATCGGAAGGGTTACGCCAGTACCAGCGCAGCCGTTTTTCCATTTCAGGCGCATAACGCTGAACCCAGCGGTAAATCGTGGAGTGATCGACATTCACTCCGCGTTCAGCCAGCATCTCCTGCAGCTCACGGTAACTGATGCCGTATTTGCAGTACCAGCGTACGGCCCACAGAATGATGTCACGCTGAAAATGCCGGCCTTTGAATGGGTTCATGTGCAGCTCCATCAGCAAAAGGGGATGATAAGTTTATCACCACCGACTATTTGCAACAGTGCCCATAGGCTTCATCAGCGCCTGACTGGCGAGCACGATTCCGGCCCTAGCCGCAGGATCGCGCAGGACGACCTAGTTACGAACCAGGCCGAGTGTTCCTGACATCCATCGGCACCATAGTTCTGCTTATCCGGCACGCGCGCGTCAGGGGTGTGGTGAACTACAAAGCAGACCCGTTGAGGTTATCAGTTCGATGCACAATCAGCAGCGCATAAAATATGCACAAGAACAGGAGCACCCTTCGCATTAAGCTGTGGTGGTAACAAGTAGTGCCGGGCTACCATCAGCGAGCATGATGCGCTCCCACAGCATTCGCCTTGGCAGTATGGAAGTTCCTCGCTCCAGTTCGGGCCGGTATCCACCTCGAGTGACCCCAGCCGCCCCTCATGCCAACCGAGCCCATTAAGCGCAGAGTCGGCCGCAACTATCTCGGGGACGCATAAACACGCAGCGATTTACCAAGGAGTTCGGCTAGGTCAATCCGCAATTCCCTTTGCCTGGCCGGAGATGCCGCGAGCAAACAATGTGTCCGGTCGCTACCAGATGGACTTTGTGGGCGGAGGATTGCACCAGACGCTTCAGCGCAGCGTCGTACGATGAATCGGAAGGCCCGGTAAGCAATTGAAGAACCGCTGACCACCTCCCATCCGACAATGCAAGGGTGCCCCGCTCCCAGCGCGACACGGTTGCCTGATCCACACCCATTAATTCAGCTAGGTGACTTTGCTTCATATGACGAAGCAACCGCGCCCTCCGCACCTGCCGCCCCCTGTCATTCGTCAACATTCTTCAGCACCTCAATGTCGTTCGTAGTGAGCCTCATTTTTTCAAGACCGCCGATGATGAGAGCCAGGCCTCGCTCGAATGCCGCGTCCGGACCGCCTTCGTAGACGATTTTCATCGCGCTCTGTAGGCGCGCCGGCATCGTAGACGCTGAGGTGGTCAACTGATCTTCGCCCCGCTCCTCGGCGTCTGCCTCGCTAGCTTGCTGCTCAAGAACAGCGCCGACGGTGAAGTAGCTGATTGCCATCAACGCATAGGTCGCGTCACCTGCCGAAAAGCCAGCATCGCAAAGGAAGCGAAGCTGCGCGTCGGCTTTTTCCATCTGCGGCGCGGCTGGCCGCGTCCCGGCATGAATACGCGCGCCATCGCGATAAGCGAGCAACGCCCGTCGAAAACTGCATGCATTGCCCTTCAGGAACGAACGCCAGTCGTCGTCATCCCTTGGCGTCGAATGCGTGTGATTTATCGTCAGCATGGCTTCGGCAAGTGCGTCGAGCAACGCACGCTTGTTCTTGAAATGCCAGTAGAGCGCTGGCTGTTGCACCCCGAGGCGCTCAGCCAGTCGGCGCGTCGTTAGACCTTCCATGCCCACGTCGTTAAGCAGTTCGAGCGCGGTTCGGATCACGGCCTCGCGTTGGAGCTTGTTCATTCGCGAATTCTCATGTTTGACAGCTTATCATCGATAAGCTTTAATGCGGTAGTTTATCACAGTTAAATTGCTAACGCAGTCAGGCACCGTGTATGAAATCTAACAATGCGCTCATCGTCATCCTCGGCACCGTCACCCTGGATGCTGTAGGCATAGGCTTGGTTATGCCGGTACTGCCGGGCCTCTTGCGGGATATCGTCCATTCCGACAGCATCGCCAGTCACTATGGCGTGCTGCTAGCGCTATATGCGTTGATGCAATTTCTATGCGCACCCGTTCTCGGAGCACTGTCCGACCGCTTTGGCCGCCGCCCAGTCCTGCTCGCTTCGCTACTTGGAGCCACTATCGACTACGCGATCATGGCGACCACACCCGTCCTGTGGATCCTCTACGCCGGACGCATCGTGGCCGGCATCACCGGCGCCACAGGTGCGGTTGCTGGCGCCTATATCGCCGACATCACCGATGGGGAAGATCGGGCTCGCCACTTCGGGCTCATGAGCGCTTGTTTCGGCGTGGGTATGGTGGCAGGCCCCGTGGCCGGGGGACTGTTGGGCGCCATCTCCTTGCATGCACCATTCCTTGCGGCGGCGGTGCTCAACGGCCTCAACCTACTACTGGGCTGCTTCCTAATGCAGGAGTCGCATAAGGGAGAGCGTCGACCGATGCCCTTGAGAGCCTTCAACCCAGTCAGCTCCTTCCGGTGGGCGCGGGGCATGACTATCGTCGCCGCACTTATGACTGTCTTCTTTATCATGCAACTCGTAGGACAGGTGCCGGCAGCGCTCTGGGTCATTTTCGGCGAGGACCGCTTTCGCTGGAGCGCGACGATGATCGGCCTGTCGCTTGCGGTATTCGGAATCTTGCACGCCCTCGCTCAAGCCTTCGTCACTGGTCCCGCCACCAAACGTTTCGGCGAGAAGCAGGCCATTATCGCCGGCATGGCGGCCGACGCGCTGGGCTACGTCTTGCTGGCGTTCGCGACGCGAGGCTGGATGGCCTTCCCCATTATGATTCTTCTCGCTTCCGGCGGCATCGGGATGCCCGCGTTGCAGGCCATGCTGTCCAGGCAGGTAGATGACGACCATCAGGGACAGCTTCAAGGATCGCTCGCGGCTCTTACCAGCCTAACTTCGATCATTGGACCGCTGATCGTCACGGCGATTTATGCCGCCTCGGCGAGCACATGGAACGGGTTGGCATGGATTGTAGGCGCCGCCCTATACCTTGTCTGCCTCCCCGCGTTGCGTCGCGGTGCATGGAGCCGGGCCACCTCGACCTGAATGGAAGCCGGCGGCACCTCGCTAACGGATTCACCACTCCAAGAATTGGAGCCAATCAATTCTTGCGGAGAACTGTGAATGCGCAAACCAACCCTTGGCAGAACATATCCATCGCGTCCGCCATCTCCAGCAGCCGCACGCGGCGCATCTCGGGCAGCGTTGGGTCCTGGCCACGGGTGCGCATGATCGTGCTCCTGTCGTTGAGGACCCGGCTAGGCTGGCGGGGTTGCCTTACTGGTTAGCAGAATGAATCACCGATACGCGAGCGAACGTGAAGCGACTGCTGCTGCAAAACGTCTGCGACCTGAGCAACAACATGAATGGTCTTCGGTTTCCGTGTTTCGTAAAGTCTGGAAACGCGGAAGTCCCCTACGTGCTGCTGAAGTTGCCCGCAACAGAGAGTGGAACCAACCGGTGATACCACGATACTATGACTGAGAGTCAACGCCATGAGCGGCCTCATTTCTTATTCTGAGTTACAACAGTCCGCACCGCTGCCGGTAGCTATTGACTATCCGGCTGCACTAGCCCTGCGTCAGATGGCTCTGATCCAAGGCAAACTGCCAAAATATCTGCTGGCACCGGAAGTCAGCGCCCTGCACCATTATGTTCCGGATCTGCATCGCAGGATGCTGCTGGCTACCCTGTGGAACACCTACATCTGTATTAACGAAGCGCTGGCATTGACCCTGAGTGATTTTTCTCTGGTGCCGCCTTATCACTGTTGAAGGCCACCGCTCATCACGCGTTTGCTGACATTGAGCCCTGCCGGCCGATCGGCCTGAGACTCTCAGCACAGGAGACGGCGGGTGACGAGCGTATACTTTTTCGACGCTTGGTTGCGGTCGCGCTAGGCGTGGCCGCCGACGAACCCGCTGGTGTCGCCCTTGCGGAGCAGCGCAAGGCGGACCTTGCCACGACATCCCCTCGCCCGCCGATCGTCTAAATTCGTCGAGGTTAAGAAATTCCCGCTCCGGCGAGGCCATCACCATCACCGGCGTCAGGTAGTGGACATGGCAGCAGCGCACGCAGGGGCACTGTTGCAAAGTTAGCGATGAGGCAGCCTTTTGTCTTATTCAAAGGCCTTACATTTCAAAAACTCTGCTTACCAGGCGCATTTCGCCCAGGGGATCACCATAATAAAATGCTGAGGCCTGGCCTTTGCGTAGTGCACGCATCACCTCAATACCTTTGATGGTGGCGTAAGCCGTCTTCATGGATTTAAATCCCAGCGTGGCGCCGATTATCCGTTTCAGTTTGCCATGATCGCATTCAATCACGTTGTTCCGGTACTTAATCTGTCGGTGTTCAACGTCAGACGGGCACCGGCCTTCGCGTTTGAGCAGAGCAAGCGCGCGACCATAGGCGGGCGCTTTATCCGTGTTGATGAATCGCGGGATCTGCCACTTCTTCACGTTGTTGAGGATTTTACCCAGAAACCGGTATGCAGCTTTGCTGTTACGACGGGAGGAGAGATAAAAATCGACAGTGCGGCCCCGGCTGTCGACGGCCCGGTACAGATACGCCCAGCGGCCATTGACCTTCACGTAGGTTTCATCCATGTGCCACGGGCAAAGATCGGAAGGGTTACGCCAGTACCAGCGCAGCCGTTTTTCCATTTCAGGCGCATAACGCTGAACCCAGCGGTAAATCGTGGAGTGATCGACATTCACTCCGCGTTCAGCCAGCATCTCCTGCAGCTCACGGTAACTGATGCCGTATTTGCAGTACCAGCGTACGGCCCACAGAATGATGTCACGCTGAAAATGCCGGCCTTTGAATGGGTTCATGTGCAGCTCCATCAGCAAAAGGGGATGATAAGTTTATCACCACCGACTATTTGCAACAGTGCCGATAAAAATATATCATCATGAACAATAAAACTGTCTGCTTACATAAACAGTAATACAAGGGGTGTTATGAGCCATATTCAACGGGAAACGTCTTGCTCGAGGCCGCGATTAAATTCCAACCTGGATGCTGATTTATATGGGTATAGATGGGCTCGCGATAATGTCGGGCAATCAGGTGCGACAATCTATCGATTGTATGGGAAGCCCAATGCGCCAGAGTTGTTTCTGAAACATGGCAAAGGTAGCGTTGCCAATGATGTTACAGATGAGATGGTCAGACTAAACTGGCTGACGGCATTTATGCCTCTTCCGACCATCAAGCATTTTATCCGTACTCCTGATGATGCATGGTTACTCACCACTGCGATCCCCGGGAAAACAGCATTCCAGGTATTAGAAGAATATCCTGATTCAGGTGAAAATATTGTTGATGCGCTGGCAGTGTTCCTGCGCCGGTTGCATTCGATTCCTGTTTGTAATTGTCCTTTTAACAGCGATCGCGTATTTCGTCTCGCTCAGGCGCAATCACGAATGAATAACGGTTTGGTTGATGCTAGTGATTTTGATGACGAGCGTAATGGCTGGCCTGTTGAACAAGTCTGGAAAGAAATGCATAAGCTTTTGCCATTCTCACCGGATTCAGTCGTCACTCATGGTGATTTCTCACTTGATAACCTTATTTTTGACGAGGGGAAATTAATAGGTTGTATTGATGTTGGACGAGTCGGAATCGCAGACCGATACCAGGATCTTGCCATCCTATGGAACTGCCTCGGTGAGTTTTCTCCTTCATTACAGAAACGGCTTTTTCAAAAATATGGTATTGATAATCCTGATATGAATAAATTGCAGTTTCATTTGATGCTCGATGAGTTTTTCTGATAGTTAGTCTTTGTAGAGACACAAACCTGAAATTCCGGACACCGCGCTTCAGGACATCTCCCTGGACGCCGATATCTGGCAGTATCCGGACGGTACTATCGAACGCCGGGCCAACGGTACTACCCTGCCCTTTATGACTGACGACCGGCTATCTCACCCACGCACTTCTCCCTGAAATTTAGCATCGTCGCGGTTAATGTCGAAAATTTGCCACCTGACGTGGTTGGCATCGAGGGTGAAAACTGCCGTGGCGAGGGTGTTCTCCTCATCCGGATCGTCGGCAGCCAGCCGGTATTCACCGGCATCAATTTTCAGATTGATATCGTGCAGCACCTGGGTGGTGCCGAAATGTTTAGCGACCGCGCTAAATTCGGCACTGTTGCAAAGTTAGCGATGAGGCAGCCTTTTGTCTTATTCAAAGGCCTTACGTTTCAAAAACTCTGCTTACCAGGCGCATTTCGCCCAGGGGATCACCATAATAAAATGCTGAGGCCTGGCCTTTGCGTAGTGCACGCATCACCTCAATACCTTTGATGGTGGCGTAAGCCGTCTTCATGGATTTAAATCCCAGCGTGGCGCCGATTATCCGTTTCAGTTTGCCATGATCGCATTCAATCACGTTGTTCCGGTACTTAATCTGTCGGTGTTCAACGTCAGACGGGCACCGGCCTTCGCGTTTGAGCAGAGCAAGCGCGCGACCATAGGCGGGCGCTTTATCCGTGTTGATGAATCGCGGGATCTGCCACTTCTTCACGTTGTTGAGGATTTTACCCAGAAACCGGTATGCAGCTTTGCTGTTACGACGGGAGGAGAGATAAAAATCGACAGTGCGGCCCCGGCTGTCGACGGCCCGGTACAGATACGCCCAGCGGCCATTGACCTTCACGTAGGTTTCATCCATGTGCCACGGGCAAAGATCGGAAGGGTTACGCCAGTACCAGCGCAGCCGTTTTTCCATTTCAGGCGCATAACGCTGAACCCAGCGGTAAATCGTGGAGTGATCGACATTCACTCCGCGTTCAGCCAGCATCTCCTGCAGCTCACGGTAACTGATGCCGTATTTGCAGTACCAGCGTACGGCCCACAGAATGATGTCACGCTGAAAATGCCGGCCTTTGAATGGGTTCATGTGCAGCTCCATCAGCAAAAGGGGATGATAAGTTTATCACCACCGACTATTTGCAACAGTGCCTATTTTTTTGGGTGAATCGCATTCTGACTGGTTGCCTGTCAGAGGCGGAGAATCCGGTGATTTTGTTTTTCGACGTGGTGACGGGCATGCCTTCGCGAAAATCGCACCTGCTTCCCGTCGCGGTGAGCTCGCTGGAGAGCGTGACCGCCTCATTTGGCTCAAAGGTCGAGGTGTGGCTTGCCCCGAGGTAATCAACTGGCAGGAGGAACAGGAGGGCGCATGCCTAGTGATAACGGCAATTCCGGGAGTACCGGCGGCGGATCTGTCTGGAGCAGATTTGCTCAAAGCGTGGCCGTCAATGGGGCAGCAACTTGGGGCTGTTCACAGCCTATCGGTTGATCAATGTCCGTTTGAGCGCAGGCTGTCGCGAATGATCGGACGCGCCGTTGATGTGGTGTCCCGCAATGCCGTCAATCCCGACTTCTTACCTGACGAGGACAAGAGTACGCCGCAGCTCGATCTTTTGGCTCGTGTCGAACGAGAGCTACCGGTGCGGCTCGACCAAGAGCGCACCGATATGGTTGTTTGCCATGGTGATCCCTGCATGCCGAACTTCATGGTAGACCCTAGAACTCTTCAATGTACGGGTCTGATCGACCTTGGGCGGCTCGGAACAGCAGATCGCTATGCCGATTTGGCACTCATGATTGCTAACGCCGAAGAGAACTGGGCAGCGCCAGATGAAGCAGAGCGCGCCTTCGCTGTCCTATTCAATGTATTGGGGATCGAAGCCCCCGACCGCGAACGCCTTGCCTTCTATCTGCGATTGGACCCTCTGACTTGGGGTTGATGTTCATGCCGCCTGTTTTTCCTGCTCATTGGCACGTTTCGCAACCTGTTCTCATTGCGGACACCTTTTCCAGCCTCGTTTGGAAAGTTTCATTGCCAGACGGGACTCCTGCAATCGTCAAGGGATTGAAACCTATAGAAGACATTGCTGATGAACTGCGCGGGGCCGACTATCTGGTATGGCGCAATGGGAGGGGAGCAGTCCGGTTGCTCGGTCGTGAGAACAATCTGATGTTGCTCGAATATGCCGGGGAGCGAATGCTCTCTCACATCGTTGCCGAGCACGGCGACTACCAGGCGACCGAAATTGCAGCGGAACTAATGGCGAAGCTGTATGCCGCATCTGAGGAACCCCTGCCTTCTGCCCTTCTCCCGATCCGGGATCGCTTTGCAGCTTTGTTTCAGCGGGCGCGCGATGATCAAAACGCAGGTTGTCAAACTGACTACGTCCACGCGGCGATTATAGCCGATCAAATGATGAGCAATGCCTCGGAACTGCGTGGGCTACATGGCGATCTGCATCATGAAAACATCATGTTCTCCAGTCGCGGCTGGCTGGTGATAGATCCCGTCGGTCTGGTCGGTGAAGTGGGCTTTGGCGCCGCCAATATGTTCTACGATCCGGCTGACAGAGACGACCTTTGTCTCGATCCTAGACGCATTGCACAGATGGCGGACGCATTCTCTCGTGCGCTGGACGTCGATCCGCGTCGCCTGCTCGACCAGGCGTACGCTTATGGGTGCCTTTCCGCAGCTTGGAACGCGGATGGAGAAGAGGAGCAACGCGATCTAGCTATCGCGGCCGCGATCAAGCAGGTGCGACAGACGTCATACTAGATATCAAGCGACTTCTCCTATCCCCTGGGAACACATCAATCTCACCGGAGAATATCGCTGGCCAAAGCCTTAGCGTAGGATTCCGCCCCTTCCCGCAAACGACCCCTAAAGGCGTAGGCGTCGGACCGGTGTGGCCGGGCGGTCGGGTGTTGTGGTAGTTGGACTGCGTGAACTCCCAAGCCGACAACTTTGACGACGACCAGGAAGCGACCGCCGAGGGCATTGCCGACATTGAGGCAGGCCGGACTATCAGCCACGAGGCTGTGAAAGCCTGGCTATTGTCGTGGGGAACGCCGAACGAACTGCCGCCCCCCAAGGTTGGCGATTAGCTGACGGCAACATCGGAAGGCATGTCGCTGAGCTACCCTTTTGGCGGCCCCCAAGCACCTCATGCGACCCCTTTTGGCGTAGGCCGATGCGAGCGTCTCCTTGGAGGCATCGCATGCAGCAAGGCACATTATTCACCCGGCGGACGGTCGAGCGACATTTTCGCAAACATCAAGCTCGCTGCCCGCCGGAATACCGCGAGATCCTCATCGAACGGATTCTGGCCAAACGGTGGACAGAAGCCTCGCTAGGCAAGGTCGTCGGCATTGTGGCCTCAACCTTCGCCCGCCACCAACTTACCGACTACGATCGACTTTTGGCGATCTCCGGTATGGCTCGCGCCGAGGCGCGGTTAATTGTCAGCCGCGAAGTAAGCGACATTCTAGAAAGCTGGCGCAGCACCGCGCTCCCCTAGCCAAATCGGTGGAGCGAGCCGCGCGCACGCTTATCCGCCGGTGCATGGCTATGCACCCCCGCCCCGTCCCAGCGCCCAATGCGCTAGGAGTAGCTTAAGCACTCCGCTGGCATCGTCGAGACATGGATGCCGTCGCTGCAACTCGCGACTAGGAGCTCGGATCTCAGGACGAAGGTCTCCGCGAATGTCCGGTCGATCCGCGCGACGTCCCAGGCGGGCGTTCCCTTGGCGGACATCCACGCCGCAGCGTCGTGCATCAGCCGCACAACCTCGTCGATATCACCCGAGCAGGCGACCCGAACGTTCGGAGGCTCCTCGCTGTCCATTCGCTCCCCTGGCGCGGTATGAACCGCCGCCTCATAGTGCAGTTTGATCCTGACGAGCCCAGCATGTCTGCGCCCACCTTCGCGGAACCTGACCAGGTCCGCTAGCGGGCGGCCGGAAGGTGAATGCTAGGCATGATCTAACCCTCGGTCTCTGGCGTCGCGACTGCGAAATTTCGCGAGGGTTTCCGAGAAGGTGATTGCGCTTCGCAGATCTCCAGGCGCGTGGGTGCGGACGTAGTCAGCGCCATTGCCGATCGCGTGAAGTTCCGCCGCAAGGCTCGCTGGACCCAGATCCTTTACAGGAAGGCCAACGGTGGCGCCCAAGAAGGATTTCCGCGACACCGAGACCAATAGCGGAAGCCCCAACGCCGACTTCAGCTTTTGAAGGTTCGACAGCACGTGCAGCGATGTTTCCGGTGCGGGGCTCAAGAAAAATCCCATCCCCGGATCGAGGATGAGCCGGTCGGCAGCGACCCCGCTCCGTCGCAAGGCGGAAACCCGCGCCTCGAAGAACCGCACAATCTCGTCGAGCGCGTCTTCGGGTCGAAGGTGACCGGTGCGGGTGGCGATGCCATCCCGCTGCGCTGAGTGCATAACCACCAGCCTGCAGTCCGCCTCAGCAATATCGGGATAGAGCGCAGGGTCAGGAAATCCTTGGATATCGTTCAGGTAGCCCACGCCGCGCTTGAGCGCATAGCGCTGGGTTTCCGGTTGGAAGCTGTCGATTGAAACACGGTGCATCTGATCGGACAGGGCGTCTAAGAGCGGCGCAATACGTCTGATCTCATCGGCCGGCGATACAGGCCTCGCGTCCGGATGGCTGGCGGCCGGTCCGACATCCACGACGTCTGATCCGACTCGCAGCATTTCGATCGCCGCGGTGACAGCGCCGGCGGGGTCTAGCCGCCGGCTCTCATCGAAGAAGGAGTCCTCGGTGAGATTCAGAATGCCGAACACCGTCACCATGGCGTCGGCCTCCGCAGCGACTTCCACGATGGGGATCGGGCGAGCAAAAAGGCAGCAATTATGAGCCCCATACCTACAAAGCCCCACGCATCAAGCTTTTGCCCATGAAGCAACCAGGCAATGGCTGTAATTATGACGACGCCGAGTCCCGACCAGACTGCATAAGCAACACCGACAGGGATGGATTTCAGAACCAGAGAAAGAAAATAAAATGCGATGCCATAACCGATTATGACAACGGCGGAAGGGGCAAGCTTAGTAAAGCCCTCGCTAGATTTTAATGCGGATGTTGCGATTACTTCGCCAACTATTGCGATAACAAGAAAAAGCCAGCCTTTCATGATATATCTCCCAATTTGTGTAGGGCTTATTATGCACGCTTAAAAATAATAAAAGCAGACTTGACCTGATAGTTTGGCTGTGAGCAATTATGTGCTTAGTGCATCTAACGCCGGAGTTAAGCCGCCGCGCGTAGCGCGGTCGGCTTGAACGAATTGTTAGACATCATTTACCAACTGACTTGATGATCTCGCCTTTCACAAAGCGAATAAATTCTTCCAAGTGATCTGCGCGTGAGGCCAAGTGATCTTCTTTTTGTCCCAGATAAGCTTGCTTAGCTTCAAGTAAGACGGGCTGATACTGGGCAGGTAGGCGTTTTATTGCCCAGTCGGCAGCGACATCCTTCGGCGCGATTTTGCCGGTTATTGCGCTGTACCAAATGCGGGACAACGTAAGCACTACATTTCGCTCATCGCCGGCCCAGTCGGGCTGCGAGTTCCATAGCTTCAAGGTTTCCCTCAGCGCCTCGAATAGATCCTGTTCAGGAACCGGGTCAAAGAATTCCTCCGCTGCCGGACCTACCAAGGCAACGCTATGTTCTCTTGCTTTTGTAAGCAGGATAGCTAGATCAATGTCGATCATGGCTGGCTCGAAGATACCCGCAAGAATGTCATTGCGCTGCCATTCTCCAAATTGCAGCTCGCGCTTAGCCGGATAACGCCACGGGATGATGTCGTCATGCACGACAAGGGTGACTTCTATAGCGCGGAGCGTCTCGCTCTCGCCAGGGAAAGCCGAAGCCTCCATAAGATCATTGAGCAATGCTCGCCGCGTCGTTTCATCAAGCTTTACGGCCACAGTAACCAACAAATCAATATCGCTGTATGGCTTCAGGCCGCCATCCACTGCGGAGCCGTACAAATGCACGGCCAGCAACGTTGATTCCAGATGGCGCTCAATGACGCTTAGCACCTCTGATAGTTGGTTCGAAATTTCGATGGTCACCGCTTCCCTCATGATGTCTAACGCCTAAGTTAAGCCGCGCCGCAGCGGGGCGTGAAGCACATGGCAAGCTGTACCTGCCATGTGGTTCGCGCCCCGATGCGGTGTCGGCTTGAACGCATTGTTAGGCCGCAGACTAAGCTGCGCCCCCGCGAGCCGGCAAGTGGCGCGGAACCTTTTGCTGGAGTAGCCGCACGAGCTCCGGCGCCATGTACTCGTACTGGTCCGGAATGCCGAGGACCACTACGCGCTTGCCGCGCAGTTGCGGCTGGAACTTGGCCGCGATCTTGGCCCGGTGCGCCGACTCCATGACGAGCACCGTATCTGCCCAGCCGATGAGCTCAGCCGAGACGTGGCAGTCCGCGTCGTGCCCCGTCCCCGCCGAAGCCGTCTCAACGCCCGGCCAGTCCGCGAATACCTGCTCTGCAGTAGGACTGCGAAGACGGTTCTTGCCACAGACAAAGAGCACGTTGTGCGTCAAAGCATCACCTGCGGCCTAACACCTAAGTTAAGCCGAGGCGCGTAGTGGAGCGGACCAGGTGGCAAGCTTTACCTGCCGCCTGGACCGCGTAACGAAGCGGCTTCGGCTTGAACGCATTGTTAGGCCGCCGATGCCCAGCACCGCGACCCAACCCCTGGCCAAACAGTACAACAAGTCTGGCCCGGCAGCTCGGGCTTGAGCTTTCTGCGGACGGAGCCGGATTGCCCGGGCGCGCGGCCGAGAACTCGCACCGCTAACCCTCAGGAAGCCGACTCAGGATGATCGTACTTGCGCCAAAGTCGCGCCTGTCCGAAGCCGAGGAGTACCACGGGTGACTGCCGATGCAGCTCCCGCGCTTGCGAAGTGCAAATGCCGCAAATGAGCGAGATGCTGCAAGGCACCTAGAGCCCGGCTACGACACTGCGGGAAACAAGGCCTAACGACAAGCTCACCCGCCGCCGGAAGCGCAGAGAGGAGGAACGACGAACGGAGCTGTAGGCGGTCGGGTGCAGCGCCTTGTTGTGCCGGTGTTGGTGCGTAGCAGTTGCTATTTGCTTTGACGCCCTTAATTAAGGCAACGCTGAAAAGCCCGTCAATGCAGATTGTGGTTAGCAGATGCCTTATCAAGTAAAGTGCTCACATGAGCAATGATGCTGTGCGGCAGCTCTACATTTAGTGGAATGACAATACTCTTGAACAACTCGCAACTCCAATTCCACGACTGCTGATAAGCAGCACATAATGCGGTTGGCTGCGCGCTGGATGTACAGGCGATGTAGCAATCATAGACGGTGGTGGAAAGTTCTTGCTCCAACGCGCGTGAAGGGGTTGGCCAGTGGTCTGTCACGCCTTCATGGAGACGGATCAACTTGAGTAAATTCTCGTGAACTTTACTCAACAATACCCACGCGCGGGCAAATTCGCCGCGATTGAGAAGATTGGCACCGAGAAGCATTAGGTTGATGAGGTTCAATGTTAATCCCTCGACCAATGAGGCACCTTCTCGTATCGGCGGCCCTCCCACCAGTAGTGATGCATATTGTGATAATTCACCGGTACGATCCAGTATCACGGCTGAAGATAGAGAAGGAAACCAACCATAGCCTTGCCAGCTAGCAATGATTGATGAATTGGATGCGCGCTCGAAATGGAACTCGCCACGCACGCCATTATGGAAAAGTGCTGTGTGGTGACCGAAATCATCTATGAAATAGGCGGCAAGTGGACTCACTGAATTGAGCCATGGTTTCTGCTCGAAATTTTCAAATTCATCATCTTGGATAAAGACCGCAAATTCAATATCAGAGAATGCGTCTCCCTCGCCGACCGTAAACGAGCCGAACATGAGTACGCCTGAGATACGCTCATCTCGCTGGCAAGCTTCCTTAAAACATTCAATCATTTCTAATTGCAGCATATTTAACTCTCTTCTTTTGATGTTGGCATGACTTCGGGGAAAATGCAAGAGATAATCGCATTATAGTTGAGAATGTAGACCCGTTTTAGTATCACGCAGCGGCACAACGCTTATTGGACCGCCTAATTGCGGTGTTGCACGGAGTATTCCACGTCCGGGCAAGAGTTGGAATCAGGGAATTCCTACGGGAAACCAATGGGTTGGAGAACTGCAGGGACGCTGGTGTTGGCTGTGTTAGACCGCAAGGAAGACCTGCTATGGATTAGACCCCTCTCGCATCCGGTGTAATCGGACAGAAATCGCCGTTTTTGCCGAAGCCAGTCCGGTCGCGGGGTCAGGCATCGCACCCTACCTGGTCATGGCAGCAATCTATCGGCGGGTCACGCGCCCTGTTCGAAATACCGTCCATCCACCCCGGTAGTCAGCCAAGTGATGTCTATCTGAAGTCACGGCTGCCTGTCTCCAGGCCACCGAGCAGCCCATCAAGGTTGGTCATCCGTTCGGCGATCAGGTGCGAAACCCCCTCCACCCGCTCCCATCGCCCTTCGATGCCGAGCAACCGGCTCTCGACCAGCGTCCGGCGCTGCCGCTGCATCACCTGCTGCCAGACGACGACGTTGATCATGCCGTCCTCATCTTCCAGCGTCACGAAGGTCACGCCGCTGGCCGTGGGAGGCGACTGCCGCATGCGCACGATGCCGGCATGGCGCACGCGCCTGCCGTGCGGCAGCGCTTCCAGTTGCACCGAACGCAGGTAGCCACGCGCCTCCAGTTGCCGGCGAATGAAGCGCATCGGGTGCCTGCCCAGGGTGGTCCCCGTGGTGCTGTAGTCGGCTTGCGTGTCCTGCCATGGCGTGGGCAGCGGCAAGGCCGGTGCGGGCTCGCAGGTTCCCGGCAGGCCCTCGAACAGCGGCAGCGTCTTTTCCACGCCCGATGCCTGCCAGCGTGCGCGATGGCGGTGCCCGGCCAACCCCTTCAATGCGCCCGCGTCGGCAAGCAATGCAAGATGGCGCGAATCCAGATCCACGCGATGGCTGAGGTCGGCCACATCGGTGAAGCCCCGATGTTGCCGTTGCCCGGCCAGCCGCTCGGCCACCGCCGACTGGAACCCGTCGATCATCCGGAGTCCGAGGCGGATTTCAGGATTTCCCGACCTATCACCGCGGGCAAACTCCAATGTGCAATCCCACTGGCTGTAACGTACGTCCACCGGCCGTACCTTGACCCCATGGCGGCGCGCGTCCTGCAGGATCTGGTCCGGGGTATAGAAGCCCATCGGCTGGCTGTTGATCAGGCTGGCGGCAAACGCCGCCGGTTCGTGGCATTTGAGCCAGCAACTGGCATAGGTGACCAGTGCGAAGCTGGCGGCATGGCTTTCGGGAAAACCGTAACTGCCAAAGCCCTTGATCTGGTGGAAGAGCTGCTCGGCATAGTCGAGGCTGTAGCCGCGTTCGAGCATGCCCTGGGTCAGCTTTTCCCGGTACGGCTCCAGCCCGCCGCGGCGTTTCCATGCCGCCATAGAACGACGCAGCGCATCGGCCTCGCCCGGGGTGAAACCGGCCGCCGCCACCGCCAGCTGCATCACCTGCTCCTGGAACAGCGGCACGCCCAGCGTACGCTCGAACACATGACCCAGTTGCGGAGGGTATTCGACCGGTTCCTCGCCATTGCGACGCCGCAGGTAGGGATGGACCATGTCGCCCTGGATCGGCCCGGGGCGCACGATCGCCACCTCGATCACCAGGTCGTAGAAATTGCATGGCCGCAACCGCGGCAGCATCGCCATCTGCGCCCGCGATTCGATCTGGAACACGCCCACGGTATCGGCCTTGCCGATCATGGCGTAGGTGTGGCGGTCATCGGCGGGAATCGTGGCCATCGTCAGCTCGCGCCGGCCCGTGTCACGCAGCATGTCCAGGCATTTGCGCACGGCGGTGAGCATCCCCAGCGCCAGGCAGTCGACCTTCATCAGCCCCAGCGCGTCGAGGTCGTCCTTGTCCCACTGGATGACGGTGCGCCCGTCCATCGCCGCGTTCTCCACCGGCACCAGGGTGTGCAACGGATGCTCGGAGATCACGAAGCCTCCCGGGTGCTGGGACAGGTGGCGGGGGAAGTCGATCAGTTCACCGGTCAATGCCAGCAGCTGGCGCATGACCGGCGCGTCCGGATCAAAACCACGCTCGCGCAGCGCCTCCGGCAAGGGGGTATCGCCGCTCCAGCGATCCAGTGTCCGGGCCAGCTCGTCGATCTGGTCGGAAGGCAGGCCCAGCGCCCGGGCCACATCACGGATCGCGCTGCGGCCACGGTAGCTGGTGGCCACCGCCGTCAGCGCGGCACGATCACGCCCGTAGCGCTGGAACACATACTGCAGTACTTCCTCGCGCCGCTCGTGTTCGAAATCGATGTCGATGTCCGGCGGTTCGTTGCGCTCGCGCGAGATGAAGCGCTCGAACAGCAGGCACATCCGTGACGGATCGATCTCGGTGACCCCCAGCGCGAAACAGACCGTCGAATTGGCTGCCGATCCACGGCCCTGGCACAGGATGCCGCGGCTGCGGGCAAACCGCACCAGATCGTGGACGGTGAGAAAGTAGGACGCGTAGTCGAGCTCGGCAATCAACGCCAGCTCGTGCTCGATCTGGCTGCGCGCCTTGTCCGGTACCCCTTGCGGCCAACGCCATGCCGCGCCCTCCTCGACCAGTTGCCGCAACCAGCGTGCCGGCGTGTAACCGGCCGGCACCAGTTCGCGGGGATAGGTGTATCGCAGCTCGTCGAGGCTGAAGCGGCACCGCGCTGCAATGCGCACGCTCTGCGCGAGAGCCTCAGCCGGATAGATCGCCGCCAGCGCCTGCCGGGTACGCAGGTGACGTTCACCATTGGGGAACAGCCGCCAGCCCGCTTCGGCCACGGTGCAGCGGTGGCCGATGGCGGTGAGCGTGTCCTGCAGGGCGCGACGGCGGCGCACATGCATATGCACATCGCCCGCGGCCACCAGCGGCAGCCCATGGTGGATGGATTGCTGCTGGAGCCTGTCCTGGTGCTGGACGTCATCCGGCCCGCGGTGCAGTTCCAGCGCCAGTCCGAGGCATCCGGGGAAGCGCTGTTTCAACCAGTCGATGTCGCTATCGGGCGTGGGAGTTGCCTGACAGAGCAGGCAGAAAAGTCCGGGCACCTCGTCAGGAAAGTCCTCACGCAGGCATCGGTATTGCCCCTTCTTCGCCCGTCGCCGGGCCACCGTGATCAACTGGCACAGGATCTGGTAGCCGGCCAGGTTCTCGCACAACAGCACCAGCTTCGGCCCGTCTTCGACCTGCATCTCCGCACCGACAACCAGCCTCACACCCGATTCCCTTGCCGCCTCGTGGGCACGCACGATGCCGGCCAGCGAACACTCGTCGGTAATGGCCAGGGCGGTGTAGCCCTGTTCCTTGGCCCGCTGGAACAGTTCCTTGGCCGTGGAGGCCCCGCGCTGGAAGGAAAAAGCCGACAGGCAATGCAGTTCCGCATAGGCCGGCGCGCTCATGCGAACCACCCGTGCAGCATGAACGGGCCACGCTCGCCCGGTGCGGTAAAAGCCCAGGCGCGCTGGCCGTTGCGCGTTTGCAGCACGTAATAGTCGCGGCGCACCGGCTCGCCATCCCACCAGCCCGATTCGATCCGCTCCGGTCCGCACAGCACTTCCATCCCGAAACCCCGCAACGGAACCGGGTGCGGCAACAGCCATGCCGGACGCTGGGGCAACTGCGGTGGCAACGTTGAAGCCGACGACACCCCGGAGGCCCGTTCAGGACGGTGATCGGCGTGCACGCTCATGCCCTGGACGGCCTCGTCCCCCAAACGTGCCCGCAACCGTTCGCGCAGTTGCTCCCAATCCATCGCCTGCTGTGGCCGGGTGTCGAACAGGTCGCGCGCCACCGGCACGAACGGCGGCAGTTCCTCGGCCAGCAACGACATGCCGCGCGTGCCAGCCGGCAACCGCAGATGATCCAGACGACTGCGTGCCAGCTCGAACAGCACGGCGGCATCGCGCTCGGCGGTCAGCAGGCCCACCACCAGGGTGCTGGCCGGGTGACGCTCGTGCTCGAACTTCAGCACGAAGCGCTGCACCCCGCCGTCGCGACTGGACAGGAAAGCGGCCAGATCACCAGTCAGCCGGCGCAGTGGAAACAGCAGTGCGGTGCTGGATTCGACCTCGTACTCGAACTCGATGCGGGCCATGAAACGGTCGGGCGGCTGGAAATACGCCAGCGGCGCGGCGTCCCTGCCCCGGATGGCATCCAGATGGGCCAGCACCTCCGGCGGGAAACGCCGTACCAGGCTCTCGCGGGCCAGCGCGAATACCGGCCGAAGGGTACGCAGGCCCGAGCGGCTCAAGGTATCGACTGCGACCTTAGGCAGGCCGGCACGTTCGATGGGCACCCGCCCCAGCGCCGCTTCCAGTTGCCCTTCATCCACCCCCAGCCCGTCGTGGTTGCGGGCCAGCACATAGGCGGCGTGGGGATTGGGCGCGGCCACCAGGCGATGGCGGAAGCCCAGCATATCCAGCTCACTGCGCAGGCGCCGTTCCAGATCAGGCCACTGCCCGAACAGAGCCCGACTGGCGCCGATCTCCAGCACCAGTGCATGCCCGAACTCGGTACAGACCTGCGAGCTGAAACTGTATGCCCATGTCGCCAGCAACAGGAACGCCTGTTGGTCCACGCGCGGGTCGTGATTCTGGACGATGAAATCCGAACCAAGGGCCTGAGCCGCCGACAGGCGCATGCCCCGCCGCAGGCCCAGTCGCTGGGCCGCAGGAGCGACCGCATGCAACACCCGGCGCTGCGCCGGGCCACTGGCCAGCACCAGCGGCACCTCCGGCGTCGGCAATTGCCGGAGGACGGCATCCATCGCCAGGTGCGGCAGCAGCAGGCAAGCCCAGCGCATGGCAATTCACGCAATCGCAGAGAAGCAGATCGACCGGGCGGGAGGATTGCCCCCCCGGCACTTGAGCACCCGGATCTGGCCGGGACTGACCTGCAGGCGCAACGCGACCGGTGACGGGTTGTCGGCATGGCGTGCATCACGGAACACGAAACCCAGGCATTGGCCCGTCTCGGCAGCGACCTGCAAGCGACGCAACGCGCGGTCATCGGCCTTGGCCGGCCAGCACAGGACCGCGCCACAAGCGGCCGAGCGCAGGCATTGCTCCGTGGCCCACAAGGCCTCGCGGGGAGATGCATGGACAACCTGCACCTGGCTCAGGTCCATGCCGGCCCGGGCCCATGCCGGCGCATGCGGTCGATAGGGCGGCGCGATCAGCACGACCCTGAAGCCTGCACGCGTGAGCCGGGCCAAGGTTGGCCAGACCAGCGATATCTCCCCCATTCCGTCAGCCGGCAGCAGGATCTCCGACAGGGCGTGTGCAGGCCAGCCCCGGGCCGGCAGCACGGCATCCAGCGCGTCATACCCGGTGGGCTGAGGCGCAACCTCCGGAACACCCGCCGGCTGGCCGCGCCAAACCCGACCGGTATGCACCAAGGCATCCAGTGCCACGACCGCAGCCATCACACCACCTCCGTCGAGCGGAAGTGGTGGCTGCAGAAGCGGAAGCAGAACAACGGCATGAGGGCAGTCTCGGACCCGGGCGGCGCATGACCTGAGACAGCACATCATATGCTGTTAGCAGGATTACTAACAAGAGAAGGAGGGAAGATGTTGTAGCAGTGCGCCAGCCCTACACCTCGCGGCTCTCCCATAGGCGTAGCCTGCTACCCCCGTTCATCTGCAGTAGGATTTCTGGTCTTCAGTGGACGGGGCAACTTTGTTGCCTGGCTTACGGAACTGAAGGACGGTCGCGGATCGACCGCCCTGTTCTTCTTGTGGGCGATCACCCTGATTAAGGAAACCTTATGGGCTGCGGAGAATAGCGGCCAGCGGCACCTGCAGGTTCAAGTAGCTGCGCAAGGCACTCCACACGTCCTGTTCGGACTGGGGCATGTCGAGTGGTGCAGTTGCGATGGTCATTGGGTCGGGTGCCTCGTGTTCGATGTCATCGAGCGTGTCAGAAATTTTGTGTGAGAGGCATACCATGATGCTGCCAAGGAGCATGTATGCCACGCAAGAAGAAGACGCCGGTGGTCACGCCGGCCATTGATCTGCCGAAGGAATTTCTCGAGAAGCTGATCCCGGGTCCGATGGACGCGGCCGGGGTCGAAGCCGTGTTCCAGCAGCTGAAGAAGGCCGTGATCGAGCGGGCGCTGGGCGCGGAGCTCGGCCTGCACCTGGCCGACGCCGAGGGCGGGAGCGGCAACCACCGCAACGGCCGCAGCGGCAAGACGGTGCTGACCGACGAGGGTCCGCTGCGCATCGACGTGCCGCGCGACCGGACGGGTACGTTCGAGCCGCAGCTGATCCCCAAGCACGAGCGTCGCTTCGCCGGGTTCGACGATCGGATCGTCTCGATGTACGCCCGCGGCATGACGGTGCGTGAGATCCAGGGGCACCTGGCCGAGATGTACAGCGTCGAGGTGTCGCCGGAGTTCATCAGCAAGGTCACCGACGAGGTGATGGCCGAGGTCACCGCATGGCAGGCGCGGCCGCTGGAAGCGATGTATCCGGTGGTGTTCTTCGACGCGCTGCGGGTGAAGATCCGCGAGGACGGCGTGGTGCGCAACAAGGCGGTGTATCTGGCGCTGGGCGTGCTGGCCGACGGCACCCGCGACATCCTCGGGCTGTGGATCGAGAACACCGAGGGCGCGAAGTTCTGGATGAAGGTGTTCAACGACCTCAAGACGCGCGGCGTCAACGACATCCTGATCGGCGTGGCTGACGGCCTGAAGGGCTTCCCGGAGGCGCTGGAAGCGGTGTTCCCGGCGACCACGCTGCAGACCTGCATCGTGCACCTGATCCGCAACAGCCTGGACTATGCGGGCTGGAAGGACCGCAAGGCGCTGGCGGCGGCGATCAAGCCGATCTACACGGCCCCGACCGCCGAGGCCGCAGAGGCCGAGC
The DNA here is from genome assembly GCF_052180205.1 of Stenotrophomonas sp. JC08. Classification (NCBI taxonomy): domain Bacteria; kingdom Pseudomonadati; phylum Pseudomonadota; class Gammaproteobacteria; order Lysobacterales; family Lysobacteraceae; genus Stenotrophomonas; species Stenotrophomonas sp. JC08. The sequence continues at coordinate 2,105,641 of NZ_CP197473.1, forward strand.
TGGATGCGTTCGAGGCCGGCGACTGGGGCGAGCGCTTCCCGACGGTGGTCGCCGCCTGGCGCCGTGCCTGGACGCGCGTGGTGCCGTTCTTCGCGTTCCCGCCGGACGTGCGCCGGGTGATCTACACGACCAACGCAATCGAGAGCGTGCATGCGCGCCTGCGCAAGATCATCAAGACCCGCGGCCACTTCCCCAGCGACGAGGCCGCCACCAAGCTGATCTGGCTGGCGCTGCGGAACATCACCGCCGAGTGGAGCCGCGCGTCTCAGCACTGGAAAGCGGCGATGAACCAGTTCGCGATAATCTACGAAGACCGATTCACGCTGGCTCGCTGAAAGAGACTTCCGGACTAAACCGCCTCACACACAAAAAATCGGACACGCCCATGTCATCAGGGTCTTTCATAACGAATACCTCATTCAGTAGAGGCCCCCAAATGAGTTTTATCGAATTCATAGGTCATGGCCGCCTTCTCGGCATCGGCAAGGCGCCGCCTCTCCCGCTCATCCCCCTGCACCGCCAGCTCAGCGGCCAATCCCTCACGCTTGGCCTCCTCGACCTTTTCCACCGGATTTGTCTTCTCTTCGCAGAGACGACTCAGCGTCCGGATCGACACACGCAAGTTGACGATCTTCGACCACAGCTCTCGGAGCACCACAGCTTTCTGTTCGGCTTCGAGTACCAGCACCTGCTGGTAGTCACGGGAGAGTGACATCAGATCCGGCAAACGGTATCCGAACCCCTTGCCCTTGGCGACGTTGTGGTAGATCGGCCTGCTAGCACTCGCTCCGTTGGGCTTGGTCTTGGCCTTCAGCAGTGACCAGTTGATCTCCAAGCTGCCCTTGTGGAGCCGGGTGTGAAAGAGCAGTGGTGCAAATTGAGCCTTGTGCTTTTCCTTGGTGGTGGCTTCGCCTAGTTGGTCCTTGGCGTTCTTCCTCGCTTCCTTGAAGGATTTACTCAGCTGCTTGGCTTCGATCTCGATCAGTGCCTCAAGGACAGTGACCTGCTTGGTGAGGTCTTCAATGGTGTTGGCCAGTTGGCCTAGGTCCAGCTCGTAAAGCTGGTGACTCATAATTCTCCTGTTCCCCATATATCTACTTGCTATGGGAATGGAAAATTTCCCATACAGGGAAAGCAGGCAGAAGTGGGTTTTCAGGGTTAGCGAAAGATCGTTTCCCCAATGTATGGGGAAGGCCCACCGTTCACATGCAATGCATGGGATTGGGAGGGCGTTCACATACATGGGAGGCTTCCCCCATTGCATGGGGACGGAACCCCATTCCCATGCAGCAGTAGTGTGTGGACGGGGGTGCTTTCCCATAGCGGATTTCGCTATGGGATAGCCAGGCGCAGAAAAGCGCCAAAAGTAGGTCGATTCCCAGGTCACCAGGGAAAATCATGATGACTGCGTATATGGGGAAGACCCACCGTTCCCATGCATTGCATGGGATTTGGAGGACGTTCACATACAAGGGCGGCTTGCTAATGCATGGGGACGGAACCCTATTCCCATGCAGCAGTAGTGTGTGGACGGGGGTGATTTCCCATAGCGAACTTCACGGGTTTTGCTATGGGATGGCCATCCACGACAACACGGCAAAGCCTTGGTCTCAAAAGCTCCACTTCCCAGATCACCAATGCCAGTGGGCGGGAATTGGCCCCTGGCTTGCTGGTGAGGGTGTGCTGCCCTCGCCGCCAGCAGGCGTGTCCGCCAAAAAGGTCGAGATTCTCTATCCTTTAGGACCGTTGCTAGGCAAGCCTTTGGGCGTGATTTCGCCCGATGCTCCCGTTGAAAAAGGTCGAGATTCATTAGTGACCATGCCGAGCAACCTCATTTTTGCCCTGCATCAGGCCAAAAAGGTCGAGATTCTTTCGCCCTCGATTCCTTTATGTACCAAGCCATTCGGGACGAAACTCGCAGCTCATGCCGCACAAAAGGTCGAGATTCTTTTCCGGGCTACAGAAAGGGGGCTTTTTGACCCCTCACCGCAGCCTGATGGTCGAGATTCTTGGCAGCCCGAATTGCTTGGCATGCAAGTCTTTCGGGGGGCGTCAACTCATGAACCGTGAAAAGGTCGAGATTCTTCTGGAGCTTGAAATCCAGCTCTCAACTACCTAGCCGAAGACCCGGCCGCGAAGCCGCTATTTTCCGGTACAGCTGATGGGAGAGGATTGGATGCAATCACTTCTCCCTCTGGATTCGTGGGGGGTGCGATCATTTCTCCACACCAAGCTCTTGGGGGTGCGACCATTACTCCACACCCCTACATGTCGCAATCGGCCTGGATGCGTGGGCCGTACGCACTTCACAACTGCCACCAGTGGGCTTTATGAAGTGTGGAGTAATGGTCGCACCCCCTAGGGTTCGGGAGGCCTCTCAGCCCTACTCGGCGACCTCTGGATATGCCCCCCTTCATCGCCTCGTCGCTCGCCCCACCCCGAGGATGCGCCAGATATAGTGCCTATCCTGCATTTTTTACCCAATATCTAGTCGTAGCTTACAAGAAGCGCCTCCCCCTCCTGACGACTCAGACCGCTGAAGGGAGAGGTCAGCAGTCCTCTTTGGACGGATGGGTGCGATCATTTCTCCACGCCAAATTCGTGGGGGGGCGACCATTACTCCACACCCCTACATGTAGCAATTGGCTTGGATTCGGGGACCGTATGCACTTCACAACCGCCACCAGTGGGCTTTGTGAAGTGTGGAGTAATGGTCGCACCCCCTAGGGTTCGGGAGGCCTGTCAGCCTTACACGGCGGGCTGACGCCCGCCGCCTATGCACGACAACTCACGGCCAATGCCGCGACGATGAACACCGGATTCCAAACAGCCCCTCTACTGAAGACGGGGGACGCCGAGTGACAGCTACCAGTGCTGAATCGTGATCGGCGCGCACAGTGCCGATCACGTCACAGTCCTAACCTCACTCCAAGCGCGGTGCTCGAGAACACCTGCATCGCTGCTTGTCACGGCTCAGGGGAGCAGGTCAGTCGGACGCGTACAACTCACCTCTCAGCACCGTAGCTGACGAAGAATTCGGTCTTTAGCATCGTCCACATCGGCCAGATCTCATGATTTTCCCACGTGGGAAAAATGTGGATAAGTCTGCATGCCATTGATATAAATAGGGAATAGGCAAGAAAAATGATCCACCAAAACTCTACATGTAAAGGAATTCCTTTATTGTAAAGAGTTATCCTTTATCGTAAATAACACTCATTACCGTTTGTAAAATTCGAAAAAATCCATCGGACCAGAGAAGAACCTGCGGGTTTCGAAACGGGTAGATGCATCCACCTTGCATCCCTTCGACGACGGCAACGGCCGCCTCACTCGAGCCCTGACCGATCTGGCCTTGGCCCAAGCACAACCACAGACAATCCGTTTCTACACCATGTCGGCCAGCATATGGGCTGACCGCGCAGGCTACTACCGCATCCTTGAGAGCACCCAGAAGCGCAGCCTTCACATCACCGCCTGGCTGCAATGGTTCCTGAGCACCCTGCATGACAGCCTGATTCAGGCCTGGCATCGGATCAACCGACTGAAGGCCAAGGGATCTTTCTGGCAGAACCATTGCCCCCAATCGCTGTCGGCAGACCAAATGAAAGTGCTCAATCGCCTTCTTGATGGTGGTGAGCACGGCTTCGAGCAGGGCATCAACACCCGCCAGTACCAAGCAGTGGCCAAGGTATCCAAAGCCACCACCGACAGCCACCTCATCGACTTGGTGGAAAGGGGCTACTTGCGCCGCCTACCAGATGGCGGCCGCAGTACCCGTTACGAAATCAACATACCCGCTACGGACACCCCTCTGGCAACCCGCCCCTGCTCCACCCAAAGTCCCAGCACATAGCCAGCTAGCCCGTGATTGGTTCGCGTCGTCTGATCTCTCGCTTGAAAGATGTCGACGCGAAGCTACTTCAGCGCCCCTAAAGTCGGAGCTTCCGGTCGCAGCCAGACAGTCTGGACAAGGACTTGCGGCTGTTCTCGCCAAGCTACCTACAGATGCAGTGCCAGGACACAGTCAATGCCAAGTCTTGCCTGTCCTTTAGTGTGAACTTGAATCGCTGGAGATCAGCCAAGGTCCTCCTCCCGTACCCGCCACAGTGCGGTATCCGGGATCTCGGTTTCAGCCTGTTCCAGGAGATAGCGTCGAAGCTCTTCGGAGACCGCCTGATCTTCCAACTTCATGTGGGTCGCAGTCCGATTGAATGTGGCGTTGAAGAGCTTCAGGCGCTGTTGATCGACGCTTGCCTGTAGCGACTGTCTCGGCACCACCAGCAAGACAACTTCACAATCCATGGCCGCGGCTGCGCGGCGCAATGTGTCAACCTGCACCGTTCCGGCCCGCTCGCTGTTCTCCAGCTTGAGCACCGAACTAGGCTGCACCCCCAGTCGTCGTGCGAGCTCGGTTCGGGACATTCCTAAGGCGTCGCGAGTGGCCGCGATCCAACCGCCACGTGGTACGGGTCGAAGTCTGGGTAGTATCTGACGCAGCCAATCACCGGTTTGATCAAGCTTGAACCGGGCTAAGCGACGCATCCGGGAAGTTGCGCTGGGAGCCATGATTGTTCCTTCTAAGGAACAAAAGATTAGCGCAACTATTCCCTGTATGGCTCTTTTGTATGCGTGGCATTTGCCGCACAGGGCTCTAGTTCCCATCCAAACGCTCTATGAAGCGCTTGTTCGACCGGTAACGCCACGTGCTTCATCTACGTGCACAGCGCGATGGAGGTCACCACCGGATCGAAGCCGAACGTACGGTGCGGATCGCCAACTCCGCCGCGCCCATACGCCAGCGACCGACAAACCCTGCGTGAATAGCACGTGCCGATAGGATAAGAAAACCTGAACGATACCGCCGAGGCGTACGATTTAGTGGCCAGACCTGTGCAGGAATCGCTGGGTCATTACAAGATCGGCCAAGGGATGCACTCCAATGCTCGTATCGGACGCTGAAGGTGACACACCCCGAGCATGAAAGGCCACGTCACCAGCTCAGAATCGAGGCACAAAAAAAGCGGCGCTTATGCAGGCCGCTTTTCCGTATTTTTTCCGTACGTGCCACGAGCCAAAGTCCTAAGTCTTTGATTTCGTGGTGGGCGGTACAGGGTTCGAACCTGTGACCCCTACCATGTCAAGGTAGTGCTCTACCGCTGAGCTAACCGCCCTTCTCGGCAACAGTTTGTTCGTTGCGAGGGCGCGTATCTTAACCTTGCCTGCGACAAAGAACAACACTTTCCCGAAAATTCTTCACGCTGCCCCGCTCAGCCGAGGCTTGCTTCCTTCAGCCGCTGGATCTGGTCACGCACGCGGGCCGCATCCTCGAACTCCAGGTCACGCGCGTGCTGGTACATCTGCTGCTCCAGCTCCTTGAGGCGCGCGGCAAGCTTGGCCGGCTCCAGTGGCAGGTACTCCGCCTCGGTTTCGGCGACGCGCCGCCCTTTGCCCTTCTGGTTGGACTTGAGCGAACCCTCCGAATGGGCGCCCTCAAGGATATCGGTGATGGGACGCGCCACGGACATCGGTACGACGCCATGGGCCTGGTTGTATTCGACCTGCTTCTGCCGGCGGCGGTCGGTCTCATCGATAGCCGCCTGCATCGAGCGGGTCATCTTGTCCGCGTACAGGATCGCCTTGCCACGCACGTTGCGGGCGGCGCGGCCGATGGTCTGGATCAGCGAGCCGGTCGAGCGCAGGAAGCCCTCCTTGTCGGCATCGAGGATCGCCACCAGCGACACCTCCGGCATGTCGAGGCCCTCGCGCAGCAGGTTGATGCCGACCAGCACATCGAACTTGCCCAGGCGCAGGTCGCGAATGATCTCCACGCGCTCCACCGTGTCGATATCCGAGTGCAGGTAGCGCACGCGGATGCCGTGCTCACTCAGGTACTCGGTGAGGTTCTCGGCCATGCGCTTGGTCAGCGTGGTGACCAGCACACGGTCGCCCATCTTGATACGCGCCGTGCATTCGGACATCAGGTCATCGACCTGGGTGCCCACGGGCCGGATCTCGACCGGAGGATCGATCAGTCCGGTGGGCCGCACCACCAGCTCGGTGATTTCATCACCCGATTCGCGCAACTCGTAGGGCCCCGGTGTGGCGGACACATAGATGCTGCGCGGCGAGCGCGCCTCCCATTCCTCGAAACGCAGCGGGCGGTTGTCCAGCGCCGACGGCAGGCGGAAGCCGAACTCCACCAGCGTCTCCTTGCGTGAGCGGTCGCCCTTGTACATCGCGCCGATCTGCGGAATGGTCACGTGCGATTCGTCGATGACGAGCAGCGCGTCAGGCGGCAGGTAATCGAACAGCGTCGGCGGAGGATCGCCGGCGGCCTTGCCGGTCAGGTGCCGCGAGTAGTTCTCGATGCCGTTGCAGTAGCCGACCTCGGCCATCATTTCCAGATCGAACTGGGTACGCTGCGCCAGCCGCTGCGCCTCCACCAGCTTGTTCTGCGCGTACAGCTGTTCCAGCCGTTCTTTCAGCTCGACCTTGATCGTCTCGATCGCCGCCAGCACCCGCTCGCGCGTGGTTGCGTAGTGGGTCTTCGGATAGATGGTGTAGCGCTGCATCTTGCGCAGGCTTTCACCGGTGAGCGGGTCGAACATGCTCAGCTGCTCGACCTCGCCATCGAACAGTTCGATGCGCACCGCCTCGCTGTCCAGCTCGGCCGGGAACACGTCGATCACCTCACCGCGCACACGGAACGTACCGCGCTGCAGCTCGTACTCGTTGCGTGTGTATTGCAACGTGGTGAGATGATTGATCAGGTCACGCTGGTCGATGCGCTCGCCCTTGGAGAGGATCAGGCGCAGCGACAGGTAGTCTTCCGGCGCGCCAAGGCCATAGATCGCCGAGACCGTCGCCACCACGATCGCATCCGGGCGCGACAGCAATGTTTTCGTCGCGGCCAGGCGCATCTGCTCGATGTGCTCGTTGATCGAACTGTCCTTCTCGATGAAGGTGTCCGACGACGGTACATAGGCCTCCGGCTGGTAGTAGTCGTAGTAGCTGACGAAGTACTCCACCGCGTTGTGCGGGAAGAACGCCTTGAACTCGCCATACAGCTGCGCCGCCAGCGTCTTGTTCGGCGCCATCACCAGCGTCGGCCGCTGCACCTGCTGGATCACGTTGGCGATGGTGTAGGTCTTGCCCGAACCGGTGACACCGAGCAGCGTCTGCTTGGCGATGCCCGCCTCGAAGTTGGCCACCAGCTTGTCGATGGCGGCAGGCTGGTCGCCGGCAGGCGAGTACGGCGAGACAAGCTGGAAATGATCGGACATGGCGGCACAAACGAAAGCGACCGGCAAGTATAGCCGCCGCCCGGATGACGGCTGGCTGAGCATCTTCCCTACACACCACCCGCCCCATTGCCGACTGCGCCACGCCACCGCCAGGAACAATGATATTCCCGCGGCCCTTCATGGAACCGGAAGGAAAGAACATGGCAAGGATGCCACCCGCTTCACTCGCTCCCGCACGTTTCAGGCAAACCGGCATCACCCTCGTGGAAGTCATTGTCTGTGCCTGCGTACTGTGGATCACCGCCGCCATCGCAGCCCCCTCAATGGACAGGCTCATCGAGCGCCAACGCGCCATCGCTGCCAACCACAACCTCATCACTCACCTCGCGCAAGCACGCATGACCGCCATCACACGCAGCGCGCCGGTGATCCTCTGCCCTTCCCGCGATGGCGCCACCTGCAATGCAAACACCGACTGGGGCGACGGTTGGCTGCTATTCCTCGACCGCGACGGTAACCGCCAACCCGATCAGCCGGCCGATATCGTGGGTGCGGACAGCACCCCGGCCTCGCGCCACCTGAGGCTCACCAGCACCGCCGGACGCAAACAGGTTCGCTACCTTCCCGATGGCCGCAGCGCCGGGAGCAACCTGACCCTTTGCATCTGCAACAAGAAAGGCGAATTGCTGAGTAGTGTGGTCGTCAACAATGCTGGCCGCGCACGCAGCAGCCGGCCTGCTGCGCCTACCGCCTGCCCCGCTTAGCACTGCGCCCAACTGCATGTTTTATCGAAAACACACGCACAAAGGCTTGCGCCGCAAGTTTCCACTACGTAGAATGCGCCTCCCCGCCCGAATAGCTCAGCCGGTTAGAGCACTTGACTGTTAATCAGGGGGTCGTTGGTTCGAGTCCAACTTCGGGCGCCAGATACATCAAGAACATAGGGTCGCTTCGGCGGCCCTTCGTTTTTCCAGCGTAGCCAAATCGTAGATGGCGCTCCAAGTCATCCATGTCGAGAGGGCGTCGCGCTTCTACAACAAGTCCGTACGCAAAAACTTCAAGGGCTTGCAATCACTCGCAAGCCCTTTCCGTTGCCATCGTATCGCCTCGCTCAAGACACCCAAAGCCAGCGGGAGAGGTTTTCGACATTTGCTTGCCGATCGCCGGAAAAGTTGTCGTCACAGAAAAAGACAACAACAGCGAGGACGCGGAGCAGGATGGTCCTCCCCGCTCCCTTCGCTGATCACCAGCACTCGGCCAGAGTGCCCGACCCGCTGTTGGTGCGGACACCTTGGGCATTAAGAGTCAAGGTACCGCACGCCCCATCTGGCTGTCTGCTGGTGGGAGCAGCTTGAATCGTGTAGTTGCGGGCAGTCACTGGGCCACTGAATCCCACTTCGTAGAAGTTGGCAAGATTGGCCTCACACGTCGGCGCGGCCGCGCCGACGTAGGTGATGTTGGTCGTGTAATGGCGCTCCATGAGCTGTGCATGCTGTTGCAGGCATGCCTCCACCGCGGCACGCCGGGATTTGATGACGTGCCGCTGGTAGCTGGGATAGGCAATCGAGGCCAGGACCGCGATGATGACCACCACGATCATCAATTCAATCAGGCTGAAACCTGCCTGCTGCCCCGCCATGCGTCGCCCATACATGTTGCCGATGAATGCCATGACTCAATTTCCCCTCTTGATTTCACGCCAGGAAACACGGCCAGTATTGCGAACATCACGACAAGGGATGGTTCTTACTTGACCATTGGAACCCGTCACGCTGATCAGGCAACGATCTTCGTCCGGATTACCCATCAAATTCGGCATGGTCGGCATACCCACCCCCATGTCCACCGAACCAACCGGTATCTGCGTGCTGCTGCCATCTGGCTTCGTGGCATTCAACGCTTCCGTGAATTTGCCGTCATCATTGACGTCGAAGAACGTTGAAGTAAGACTGGTGCCAGTGAAGGCATCCAACGCATTGAGGAAGCCACGACCATCAGAGTGGCAGGCACTGGCAGTTGGAATGGCGCTAGCAGTAAGCAATGCCGTCTCGTGCCCCCCCCCCATCACTTGGGCGGTTGTCACGATTCTCTCGCCTTCGGGAACATAACCGGGCGGCGTCAACAAATCCACGTACCACCCCTTGGACGACGCAGGCAGCTTCTCACGCTCCTGGAATGTACGTACCGCCCTGCCATTAATAACACCGGAAACCACCGTGGTCCGCTTGGTGAGATTGCCACCGCGCACCAGCGTGGACCCATCATCAACGAAACCATACATGCTCTGCACGTCCTTGTTCTGCATGTCGCCAGCCGTCATCAGACGGCCCGTGCCGAAGAACACCCAGGTCTTGTAGTTGGTCGGGTGCATCGCAAGCGTCAAACCACCGGCAATGGGCTGGCGCACGACGCTACCGTCGGCTTTGGTGTAGGTAGCCTTAAAAATCGGCTGACTGCTGTTGGCAATAGCCCAGCCGCTACTGCTGGCAGCGCTGAGGTCGAACTTCCAAACGTTACCCAGCATGTCACCGGCATAAAGGTAGTCCAGCGTTCCGTTGCCATCCATGTCCCAGCCAGCCGGCGCCGAAAGACCATTGGAATCGGCATGGTCGGCGATTGGCGAACCAACATTCGTGCTGAGCTTCTTGATAAGAGCACCAGTCTCCAAGTTATAGACCAGCAGGACAGCTCGGCCATTGGTACTATTGATGCCATTACTGACAATCAACGCCGTTATGCCGTTATTGAGTTTGGCGATGATCGGCCTGCCCTGCACCAAGCCCATGTCGTCCTCTGTGCCAGTCACCTCCCACTTGAATTTGTTTTGGTCGAAACCCGCCGGGTTGGTCACGTCCAGCACGAACAAGCCCTTGCCCCCCTTGCCCAAGCCGGCCACCAGCAGGTTCTTGTTCGGCGTCTGCTCCTTCGTTGACACAATGATGGGGCCATCGACGAAATAACGGTGACTGTAATCCGGGCGGCTCAGGGTGCCCAGATCGCTCCAGTTGATGCCATTGGGAATGAAACCAAACAGCTCGGCGCCTGTACCCCCATCAATGGCGTGCAACATGCCGTCATTGGCGCCCACGTACAAGGTGTTAGTGGTGGACACGTAAGCCGGCGAGGAACCGACGATATCGCCCAGCACGTGATTTCGATTGCGCAACGTACCGCCGTTGGCAGTTTCATGATTACGCCCACCTGCAATATAGGCAGCATTCTGCGCACCACTGACCGGGTAATTGGTAACGCCAGTGCGCTCCAGCGCATTCAATTGCGCTGTCGTGGCCGATGCCGGAAATGCGCCCGCTGTCGTGAACAGCTTGCGGTTAACCGTGGGAACGCCATCTTTCGCACGCCATGTCGGCACCGCATTGACGCCAGCACTGCTGATCGGATAGGCAGCCACATCGCCCGTCCAGGTACCAGAGACATACGTTGCCTGGAACAAACGGGAGCCAGTGTTCAGCACTTCGGAATTGTTTTCGACGTTGGAAAATGAACCCGTACGCTCAATCACTGCTGCCAGCGCGGCCTTCAGGCCTTTTTCGAACTCAGCGGGGTTGTTGGCTGCAACATAAGTTCCCCGACCATTGACGGCCGCATGCAACAAATCACTGACGCCGGTGGCGTGATTATTCTGCGGGGTTGGCCAGCCATTGATGATATTGTTACTACCATCACGATAGGTAGCGTTGCCGTTGGCCAGCACCTCATCGACACTACTCTGATCAACCGTGCCCGCCACACCCAAACCGATGGCGAAGGTAACCATGTGCTGCCAGAAAGCCGGGTTGCTGCCACTGGTTGGCACGAGGTTGTCCAAATCGCCCCGCAAGTCGGTCCGCCAGTAATACATGGCCACGTCAGCCAAGGTCGGCGAACCATCCCATGCCGTTCCGCCCATGTAGGGGGCCACCGGGGAATACTGGTAACCCGATGTGCCGTCCGGGTTGTTCACCTGCGGCCCCGTCGTACCATCGGCGTCACCGATGGTATTGTCGGTAAAACCCGACTCGTTCCAGAAGCCATCCGTAGTGAGAATTGTGAAATTCTGTCGACAGGCCAATTGATCGGCGGCCGCCGCCGGCCCATATGGCCCGCTTGTTGTGCTGTTCTGGAAATACTGGCCTGCCGCACGCAAGGCTCCGCGCAACGGCGTTGCGTTGTTGCCGCGTGCACCGAACAAGCGGTTGAACCACTGCGTACGGTTGTTGTACGCATTGGGTTCGCTGGTGGTGCCGGTATCCGAAAACAGGCCGTCGTTGTACGCCACTGGAATCGGTACGGCGTAAGTGGGCAAATTCCTGTTGGCCGCGGTATTGATGGGGCTGTCATTGGCACCATTGCTGCCGATGACGCGGAAGCCGACACGAATGTCACTACCCAGCGAAGCAAAAGCTGCACTCGCGCCTGCCTTGGCCGCCTTGTACCGGGTGCGATGGTAGGAATACCATGTGGCAAAATTCGCACGCTCCTGTGCTTCGGTGCGCCCGGTCGGCGTGATCTGGGTGCAATTGCGCCAGTTGCTGCCAGTATTCGTACTGCAATTGCGACTCGCCAGTCCCTGATTGTAATTAGGGGAAGTCCCCGAGCGCGTCGTATATTCGCTGCGCACGATCACACCATCTGTATGAATCTGGTAACGGTAGTAATTAGCCGTATTACCCAGGTAGGCTTCATCAGTCCTGCTGGTATCCTGCGGCACATAGAAGGTTTGCACGTTACTCAGCAGGTTGACTGTACCGCTGCTGGTGCTGAACGTCCCCACTCCCCCCGGCCCCACGCTCGTGTAGGGAACAAGACGCACATCGCTGTAGGCGGACGTATAACCCTGCCCACCTGTCATCAAGGTACCGTCAGGCAGCGTCCATGGCTGGTAAGTAAGAGCCGGGTTGTAATAAATGGTATTGCGTGCGTAGGTGCTAGCCTGAATAGCGACGGGCGCAACGGCAGGTACCGAATCCGGCATGTAGTTGCGATCCATCGAACCCGAATTGTCGAGGATAAACAGAATGTTCGGCGGCACGCGCGCGCCCGTGGTCAACGGGTCGGTCGGCAAGCTGATGCCCGCATTTGCCGGTGATACCAATAACGTGACGCAGAAAGCCGCCAGCATGTACAGGAAGTGCGAACCCCAAGGGCTACGCAACGGATTCTTGGCTCGGGGCATGCTCATGGCAGGCTTCCTCACTGAATGTTGTAAGTGGTTTGGAGCATCACGACGGCACGCCCGTCTTCTGCCGAAATGGCAGTAATGCGGAAACGAGGGGTCAAACACAGCTTTTCCCTCGGAATCTGACGGTCGCAGGCCGGCCAAGTTGGTGTCATGCCCATATACTCGACGATGTAGCGTGCATCCGGCATCGGGGTATTGCTATCGGCAAGGTTGTTGCTGGCAGCGCGCCAGCCGTTGAAGCTGGTATCCAGCCAACGGTCAGCTGCTGTGGTATCCGGCAGACTACACACGCCATTACTGCAACCGCTGGAAGGCACGGCAGCAACCGTCGTTGCCCGGGCCAGCACCTCGCCCTGGCGCAAGGCCGACTCGGCAGCCTGAAAGCTCAGGCTGCGATCATAGAGGTTGGCAGTCATGCGCTCTTCCATCGTGGTTCCACGCAGCACGGCCAAGCCCATGATCGTCATCAGCAGCAACAGGATGAGTACGACGAGCAACGAGGCACCCTGCTGCCGCCCGGAGAAATGAATGATCTTCATGGGTTGCGGTTCCGCAAACTGACGACATGGATCAACTGGCGCTGGATGGTTTCGCCACCTGCGCCTACGCGGTCGGTGCCGGCCAAGGTCAGGGTAATGCGTGCCGAGGTGACCTCACCCCAATTGCCGCCCACAGCGGCGGCGGCCTGATAGGTCGTCTGACCTTCGACCAGATATAGGACGCTCAGGTCGGACACGCCTTCGGCCACTTCCTGCGCAGTGACGGTGCCATTGGCGGTAGCCACCTGCTGGTACAACGAGGGACCATTGCTGCCATTGCCGATGTACCAGCGCGCGGCGCGCAGCTTGGCCAATATCGACACCGATTCAGCGCCTGCGGTAGCACTGGGACTATAATTGAGGTTACTGACGCCGTCGATATTGAGGCCAGTTCGGGCATTGCCAGGGGTGCCTGCACTGGCCGCATGGGAAATGGTAGTGCCACCGCCGCCAACCGCGGACACTTGGAAGATGGCGGCCTGCCTACCATTGCAAACCAGTGCCAGATCACCGGCGACAATGCCATGCCCGCTGTCGTTGACAGTGAAAACTGCGCCACTGGTGTCATGCGCGCTGACGGTAACCACGTTGTCATCGGCACTGAATAACTGCAGCGCTTGGGTGCCGGCAACCCGCTGGCCGGTGCCGCTACCAGTGGCCAGCCCGGTGGCGGCCGTGCCAGCGGCATAGCCTTGGAATGCGTCGGCCCAAGAGTTGATGTTGCTCCACCAATTGCCACCGGAGTTGTTGAGCACGTTGGCAATGGGCAGATTGTTGACGCAGGGGTTGCCGGCGGCCTCGCGCAAATCACGCGACATCAGCTCGAAGGCAACGCGCGTTCCCTCTTGCAAGCGCCCCACGCCCTCGGTGGCGCGATAAACCTGTCGGTTGGAAAGGAAGATGCCAACGGCCGCGCCCACCACCAGCAAGCCGATCAGCATGGCAATCATCAATTCGATCAGGCTGAAACCCGCCTGCGAACGCAGACGCCAGCGCTGGATACTCTTCGCCGTCATAGCTGCACCTTGGTCCGGAAGATTCTTGCCGTGCTGCCTGCCACCTTGCCGCCAGCAGCCGCATCGCTGGCGTGGCTTTCATCCCATCGCAACTGGATTTCACAGATACCCGTGCCCGCATTGCAGGCGATGTTGCCGCAGCCCGAAGTATCGGCAGCCGCCAGACCCAAAGCGGTGCGCCAACCATTGATCCAGGCCGTGGTGTCGGCAGCGGCAAGCGAGCTCGTACCCGGGCCGGCACAAATGAAACCGCCGGTGTTATAGCCACCCGACAATGCCGCGTCGCGATTGGCACGCATGGCCTCAAGCGCCGCATAGGCCGAGATGACCGCCTGACTACGTTCCAACGACCCTTGGCTGTTGCGCAGCGCTACTGTCTGCATGGCGGCAATGCCCAGTAATCCGATGGCCATTACCAATACCGCGATCATGACTTCGATGAGGCTCATGCCCCGCCCATTTACCGGGCGGCAGTACAGCCTGCGCCTGCGAAAATTCTGTTTCACCTGAACCACCTCGTTCAGCCGTTATGGACAGGCGCCTGACGCCTGCTGGATGGATACCCGGGAGCCGCTGGCCAGTTGCACGACCCGTTGGTTGTCGGGTGGGCGAGTCGTGTCGATGCAGACCGTGACATTCGCCGTGGCCAGCAAGCCGCTGCCGTCACGGGCCAGCCCATCGGCACTGAAGGTGACGTCGTCCACATCCGCACTGATCGTCGCCTTGCCATTGCCCGAGAACTGCCTGAGAACCTCGTTGTTCCGGGCAGCCAACACGATGGACCGGGACCAGTCGCTGCCGGAGCAGGCGGCACCATCGGCAGACGGGCACAGGGTCACCCGGCCATTCAGGCGCACCGCCTCGGAACGCGCATATTGGATGACCGCCACCAATTCATTGGCTTGGGAAGTCAAACGGTCGCTATTGATGAGTGCGGAAAAATTGGGCGCGGCAATGGCCATCAGGATGGCCAGTACCGCCACGGTCACCATCAGCTCCAGCAAAGTGAAGCCGCGCGCCCGCCCGGCGCCGCCTTTCATCCCCAGCATGGAATTCCCCATCCACCGATTCGATCGCTGTACGCTAATGAAATCCCTGACACAATCGCCAGCACATGCCGACAGGCGGCAGCATTCCAGCCACCAACGGCCCATAGCTCATGCCCCTGCCCATCTACGCCCGCACGATTGAGCGCACGCGCCTTCCTCTGGAAGTGTTGTGGCAGCCATCCAGCCTCATTTTCATCGTGCTGGCCGGCGAGTTGCTGGCGGTGATTCTGGCGCTCGCTCCCGGTATTGGGGGAAGCCGTTGGGTGCACTTCGGCCTGACCTCACTGTTGATCCAGTGGATCAGCCTGCTGACCTTGGGTGTACTTGCCGTGCTGCGCCATTCACTGGGCAAGCTACGTCCACTGGGCGTGGCCTATTTCACGCTTGCTACCCTGCTGGTGACCACCAGCGGCGTGTGCTCGCTGGTATGGCTGCTGCTGCACCAGCAACTGATGTTGCCCCACGAAGCTTGGCGCGCCCTGTGGCTCCAGTTCAGCGGCATTGCCTTGGCCGTGGGCTTGATCGGCGTGGCGATCTTCCGCAATTACTGGAATGCGCGACAACTGGCCATACAGGCCAAGCAGGCGGAACTGGAGGCACTGCAGGCGCGTATCCACCCCCACTTCCTGTTCAATACGCTGAACACCGGCGCCGCACTGGTACACGAGCAACCGGAAAAGGCCGAGCAGTTGCTGCTGGACCTGGCCGACCTGTTCCGCGCCGCACTGGCGGGACCCAGCCTGATTCCCCTGCATGAAGAGCTGCTGCTGGCACGTCGCCACGCCGAGATCGAGCAGCTCCGCTTCGGCCCGCGCATGCGTGTCGAATGGGCATTGCCGGAGGCGCTGCCCGACCTGCCGGTACCCATGCTGTCGATCCAGCCGCTGGTCGAGAACGCCATCCATCACGGCGTGGAACTCTCCACCACAAGCTGCCTGCTGCGCATCGCCGTGGAATCCGATGCCACCCAAGTGCAGGTCAGCGTGAGCAATGACCTACCGCCCACCCCCACATCCATGCGTGCCGGGCATGGCGTGGGCCTGCGCGCGGTGCGCGAGCGCGTAGCAGCAATGGGGGGGCGCGTGGAAACACGCGCCGATGATGGGCGATATCAGGCGACCATCACGTTCGTCACTCACCACGAAGTGCGGTAGGAGCGCAGCTTGCTGCGCGATGAGGCTTTCCCGGTGAAGCCCATCGCGCAGCAAGCTGCGCTCCTACGGGTTGCCCGTTCCCTCAGGTCACCACCTGGTAACAGGGGCGATACTCGCCGGAAATCTTCATCCGGCGCTGTTCGACGAAGGCGCGCAGCAGGCCATCGAGCGCGTGCATCATTTCCGCATCGCCGTGGATCTTGAACGGCCCGAACTCCTCGATGCGACGCATGCCCTCCTCCTTCACATTGCCGGCGACGATGCCGGAAAACGCGCGACGCAGGTCCGCTGCCAGTTCGGGGGCCGGACGACCACGATGCAGGTCGAGTGCCGCCATCGCCTCATGGGTGGGAACAAACGGATGCTGGTACTCGGCCGGAATCTCGACCGACCAGTTGAAGAAGAATGAATCCTTGTGCGCCAGCCGGTATTCGCGCACCCGCTTGATGCCTTGGGCCATCTTGCGTGCGACCGCCACCGGATCGCCGATGATGATTTCATAGCGCTCGGCGGCCTGCTCACCCAGCGTCAGGCGGATGAAGCGGTCGATCTGTTCGAAATACGGCGCGGCGATTGCCGGGCCGCTGAAAATCAACGGGAATGGCAGCGCCTGGTTTTCTTCGCGCAGCAAAATACCCAGCAGATACAGGATTTCCTCCGCCGTCCCCACACCGCCCGGGAATACGATGATGCCGTGACCGAGACGCACAAACGCCTCAAGGCGCTTCTCGATATCGGGCATGATCACCAGATGGTTGACGATCGGATTGGGCGATTCGGCGGCGATGATCCCCGGCTCGGTGATGCCGATATAGCGCATATTGCCCTTGCGCTGTTTGGCATGAGCGATGGTGGCGCCCTTCATCGGCCCCTTCATCGCTCCCGGACCACAGCCGGTGCAGATATCCTGGCCGCGCAGTCCCAGCTCATAGCCGACCTGCTTGGTGTAAAGGTATTCCTCGCGGGAAATGGAATGGCCGCCCCAGCACACCACCAGATTCGGCTCACTGGGCTGCAGGATGTGCGCATTGCGCAGCACCCCGAACACGGCATTGGTGACACCTTCGGAGGTTTCCAGGTCCGAGGCGTATTCCGGGCCGAGCTCGATGGCCATGTAGGCCAAGTCACGTACCACGGAGAACAACAGCTCGGCGATACCGCGGATGATCTCGCCGTCGACAAACGCCATGGCCGGAGCGTTGCTCAGGTCGATGCGCACGCCACGATCCTGCTGCGCCACCTGGATATCGAAATCCGGATACAGGTCACGCGCCGCACGCGGATCATCTGAGGCGCTGCCGCTGGTCAGCACCGCCAGCGCGCAACGGCGCAGCAGTTCGTGCATGCCGCCGCTGGAGGCATCGCGCAGCCGCGCCACCTCCGCCCGCGACAGCACATCCAGCCCGCCACGCGGGTAGATACGCGCATCCTGCACCGGCAGCGCACGCGCCATACCTTCCTTCCTGCTCTTTTCCATCGTCATTCCATCCATATCGGCGATCGACTTTAGCGCCGCCCCCACAAAAAGGAAAACGGCCGGGTTGCCCCGGCCGTTCTCGGTTCACATCCGATCAGTCAAACGATCAGAACTGGTAGCGGAAGCCCAGCTGGACAGACCACTGGGAGATGCCATTGGTATTTCCGTCGCTGTCAGTCGGGACCCCGACCGCACCAGGCTGGCCGAACTGGGTACCCGAACGGTAGCCGTACACGTACTTGCCAGTGGCCTTGTCGATACCGATCAGACTGGCAGCGGCCTCATTACCGTTGAAGCCGTAATCCAGGATATGACCCCAATCCTTGTTGATCATGTTGCCGATGTTCTGGATGTCCATCCAGATCTGCGACTTGTGACCCTTCATGAAGCCCGGCAGGTCCTGGCTGATACGCACGTCAAACGTGTTCACCCACTTGGAGCGCAGCGCGTTCTCCGGCACGTAGGTGCCGGCATAACCGGCGAGTTCCTTCTTGCCCTCGGCCCACTTCCAGAAGTCCGCTTCCATCTGCGGGTTGGCAGTGAACACACCGGAGCTGCTCAGCGAACCGAACAGCACGTCGCCCGGACCGGACGGCATGTAGAACAGGTCGTTGAAGGTGCGGCCATCACCGTTGGCGTCGCCGGCAAAGATCATGCTGTACGGACGGCCACTACGACCTTCGTACACCAGGCCCACCTTGGTCTCATAGTCACCGAAGAACTTGTGCTTCCAGTTCAACGAACCGGAGATACGGTCCTTGATCTCGTAACGCGAGGTGCCGGCTGTGTTCTCGTTAACGTTGAAGTTGTACTGGCCACCAAAGCCCGAGCCGGCGGTGGAGCTGGTCAGCGCGCCTACTTCCGTCGCATTGGTATAGGTGTAACCCAAGCTCCAAGACCAGTCGCTGTCCGGCGCCCACGGCTTGTTCAACATCACGGTCAGCTGGCGGCTGTGGCCCTTGCTGGTGTTTTCCAGCAGGTACACGTCACCGAAATAAGCATTGCGGCCGTATCGATTGTTGCTGGTGCTGGAGAAGTTACCGGCATTCGGGTTCCAGTACATCATGCGGCCATAGGCATCCTGATAGCCCGGGCCAATGTTCAGCGTGTTGTAGTAGATGCCGTTGTTGACTTCCGACAGCAGCACTTCCGCCGACGCAACGATGCCGTACCACGGGGTTTCGACGTCAATAGCCAGATTCGTCTTCCAGACCGACGGCATTTCGAAGTCGTCGGAAATGACGTTGACGTTCTGCACCGGCGGCTGGCCACCGGTCGGGTTCTGGGTGAGACCGTTCGGATTGAACTTGATGTTCTGCCAATCGGTCAGGTTCTGGTAAGCCAGATAGTTCAGGCCGGTGCTCTGGTAGGAGTTACTGATCCACACCTGCGGAGCATCCCCCTGGAACAGGCCCACGCCACCGCGCACCTGCATCAGACGATCGGTGTCGAAGGTGTAGTTGAAGCCGAAACGTGGCTGGATCAGGAACTTGTCGCTGAGCGAGTTGCTGTTGTTGATGCCGAAGCCACCGGTGTGGCGCGCACCGCACAATGCTGTATTGGCCGCACCCGGCGCAGCCGAGAAACAGGCATTGAATTCAGGGTCGCGATCAGTGGTGATCTGGTCAGCGCGCACACCCAAGGTCAACGTCAGGTTGTTGTTGACGTACCAGGTGTCCTGCAGAAACAGACCGAGGTTGCGGTTGCTGTACTGGGCAGCGATGGCACCCGGGTTGGTCAGGTTGGCGTTCAGGTCGTAGTCGAAGTACTCGCCACGCTCAAACGCGTCAATGCCGTAGAAGCTGTAGTTGCCCCAGGCGTCCTGCAGGAAGAAGTTGTAGATCTCGTTGTCACTGAACTCGGCGCCGAACTTGACGTCGTGATCACCAATGGTCCAAGTGGCGGCGCCGAAGTAATTCCAGGTCTTGGTCTGCAGGGCGTTACCCATCGAGCTGCGCTCGGTACCAAAACGGATGTAGTCACCGTTGGTGACCTGGTTGCTATCGTTGCCATCGTCAAAATAGACGCTGATCAACGGCGCATTGGTCGGATTGACGCGCACAGCGGAGTAATCGCGGTAGGACACCTTGAACTCGGTCGAGAAGGTATCGCTCCAATCGCTGAACACCTGGCCGACGACACTTTCAACGGTCTTGACGTGGTTGAACCACGACGAGCTCAGCGGAAGGGCCGATGCGCTCGGAGTGCTCGGACGAACGCGATCCTGTTCCAGCTTGCTGTAACGGACGTTCGCACGGTGCGCTTCGTTGATGTTCCAGTCCAGCTTGACGGCGTATTCCTCAAGGGTGGTATCGCCGTTGCCGCTGCCTTCCGGCGTACCGGCATCGATACCCCACTTGTCCTTGGCGATGCGGATGACATCGGCGAGGTCAGCGGCATTGAAGTCCGCGTTCGGGTTGAACAGCGGCGAGCTGGACAGGTCCGGCGAAGGCGCCGACTTGGTGTACTTCTCGTAGTTGGCAAAGAAGAACAGCTTGTCCTTGACGATCGGGCCACCGAAGGTCATGCCGTAGGTTTCTTCCTTGCCGAATTCGGCATAATCCAGATTGGTCTGCGGGTGCTTGCCGTACCAGTCGGCATCGCGCATGTAGCCATACACCGAGCCGTGGAACTCATTGGTACCGGACTTGGTCACGGCGTTGATGTTGGCACCGGCGGCACCGGCGATGGTGACATCGTAGTTGGACAGGCTGATATCCATCGCTTCGATGGCTTCCATCGAGACCGGCTGGCGCTGGGTCGGCATGTTGTTGCCTTCCAGACCGAAAGTGTCGCTAGCCGACACGCCATCAATAGTGACTTTGTTGAAACGCGGGTTCATACCGCCGGCCGAAATCGAGCCAGAAGCGCGGTCGGTGAAGGCGACTCGCGGGTCAAGACGCATGTAGTCCTGAATGTTGCCATTCATCGACGGCAGGGCTTCGATGGTCTGACGATCGACAGCAGTACCGGAACCCATTTTGGTGGCGCTGAACACTTCCGAACCACCGCCCACAGCCATGACCTGCACCGCCTCCAGAGTGGTCGCAGCCAGATCGCCAGTCAGCGCGGCGTTGATGGTGCTGGTCTGATTCAGCGTCAGGTAGACACCCTCTTCGGTCTTGGTACCTTCACCAGGCTTGGTGATGGTGACGGTGTAGGGGCCACCCACACGCAGGCCGCGCGCGTTGTAACGACCTGAGGCATCGGTCGTTGCGCGACTTACTGAACCCGACTCGACATGGGTGATGGTGACTTCAGCACCAGCCACCGGCGAGCCGCCATTGTTGACGACCTGGCCGCCGACGCCGGCGGAGGTGCTCTGGGCAAACGCAGGCGCAGCCGCAAGTGCGGCCACGAGACCAAGGGCAAGCTTGGACATCCGAATGCGTGGGTGATTCATTGTGGGTAGCCTCGATACGAGTTGGCGATTGAGAAAAAACGCGATCCATCAGCCCCGGGGTCAACCGGGCGCCTGATCGGCTTGAATCTGGGTCCCTTCCGGAGCGGTTTCAGTCGCAACGGTTAAGATAAGGTTAACACGTTAGACGCCAAATATGACTGCAACAAGACAATCGTGACGCAGCGCAACAACCCCGGCTTTTCGGATCAACGGGTTAGCCGAGCGACGCCAGGTAGGCGGCAATACCATCCAGCAGCATCTGCACCGAAAGAGCGACGAGCAGCATGCCCATCAGCCGCTCCAGCGCCGTCAGTGCGCGCGCCCCGAGTACCTTGTAAAGCAGGGTAGCGGACATCAGGATCGCGGCGGTCGCGCCCCATGCCAACAGCAGCGCCACACTCCAGTCCAACAGCCGGCCGGGCTCGTTGCTGCCCATCAGCATGACCGCAGCCATGCCCGAAGGGCCGGCGATCAGCGGGATGGCCATCGGCACGATGAACGGCTCACCGTCCGGCACCGCCCCCATCAGTCCTTCCGGACGCGGGAAAATCATGCGGATACCGATCAGGAACAGCACGATGCCGCCGGCGATGGCGACGGACTCCTGGCGCAGATGCATCAATTCCAATGCGTACTTGCCGACCCACAGGAAGGCCATCAGCACCACCAGCGCGATCAGCAGCTCGCGCACCAGCACGATGCGCTGCCGGCGGGGCGGCAGCGGCTTCAGCAGACTCAGGAACACCGGGATATTGCCCAGCGGGTCCAGAATCAGGAACAGCAGCAAGGCTGCCGAAAGGATGGTCACACACCCGGTTCCATGACAGTCCCGCGCCAGCGCACCCCGTCGGCGGACAGCAACTGCACGCAGGCATGGGCATAGGCGGCCGGGTCGACCGGGACGAGGTCTTCCTCGTGGGTGTAGGCGCGGGCGCGCAAGGCGGTGCGCATTGGCCCGGGCTGCAACCCGCAAACCCTCACCGGGCCATTGCGCAATTCGTGGTGCAGGCTGTCGAGCAGGCCGCGCTGACCATACTGTGCGGCGCCGTAGCCGCCCCAGTAGGCCTGCCCCACGCGCTTGGGATCATCCAGAGTGAACACCACCGCCGCATCCTGCCGTTTCAGCAGCAGCGGCAGGCAGGCCTGCGTCAGCCAGGCGCGCGCGGTCAGGTTCACATGGATGGCCCGGGCGAATGCGGCAGGGTCGCCAAGGGCGAAAGGCGACAGCCCGGCAAAATTGGCGGCGCAGTGCAACAGCCCGTCCAGTTGCCCGAGCTCGGCTTCCAGCCGCTCGGCCAGGGTCGCGAAGTCATCGGGCGTCGCACCTTCCAGGTCCAGCGGATACAGCAGCGGCTCGGGACCGAGTTGCGCGGCGCTGTCATAGACGCGGTTGAGCTTGGCCACCTTGCGGCCCAGCAGCACCACGGTCGCCCCGGCACTGGCGCAGGCCTGTACCGCGACGGTGCCGAGTCCGCCCGCCGCGCCGGTCACCAGCACCACACGGCCTGCCAGCTCGCCGCGTCCTTCTGTCAATGTCTGTGCACTCACGCCTGGCCCGCCTCGGCAACGATGCGCTTGAGCTCGCCGGACTCCAGCAGCTCAAGGATGATGTCGCAGCCGCCGATCAGCTCGCCGTGCATGAAGAACTGCGGGAACGTCGGCCAGTTGGAATAGCGCGGCAGGTTGGCCCGCACCTCGGGAAACTCCAGCACATTGATGGTGCGCAGCTGCGTCGCGCCAGCCGCCATCAACGCCTGCACCGCACGACTGGAAAAGCCGCACATCGGGTACGTCGGCGTCCCTTTCATGAATAGAACGAGCGGGTGTTGTTCCAGTTCGGCCTGGATCTGCTCCATCACCGGCATTCAAATACTCCCAGCTGCTACGAAAGAACGGCCCATCCGGTCGGATAGACTTTCCCGTGGCTGCCAATTGTAAGCCGAGCCGGTCAGCTGCCGGCACCTTTGCACCCAAAAGATCCGGATCATGCCCCTCGAACTGCCAGAACTGCCCTACGCCCTCTCCGCCCTGCAGCCGCATATTTCAGCCTCGACGCTGGAGCTGCACCATGGCCAGCATCACCGCGCCTATGTAGAGGCGGTCAACACCCGCATCGCCGGCACCGCTCTGGCAGAGGTGCCGCTGGAGCAGATCGTCCGCAACAGCCAGGGCAGCCTGTTCGAGGCTGCCGCACAAGCCTGGAACCATGCCTTCTTCTGGCAGTGCCTGCATCCGCGTGCCGGCGGCGAGCCGCACGGCGTACTGGCCGAGCGGGTCAACCGGCACTTTGGCGGCGTGGAGAAACTGCGCGAGGAATTCAACCGGGCTGCGCTGGCGCTGTTCGGTTCGGGCTGGATATGGCTGGTGCAACACCCGGACGGCAAGCTGGCGGTGGTCAGCACCCGCAACGCGAACACCCCGCTGACCGGCGAAAGCACGCCGCTGCTGGCCTGCGATGTGTGGGAGCACGCTTATTACAGCGATTACCAGAACGACCGCGCACGCTATCTGCAGGCCTTCTGGAAGCTGGTGAACTGGGATTTCGTCGGCGCGCAGTTGCGGTAACTGCACTGGTAGATGCGGGGCTTGCCGGTGAAGCCCCGTGCCGGGCAAGCCCGGCATCTGCGGTATGCCTTCCCGGTAACGCCCTGTCGCGACTCACCTCGCTCCTACGGCCGGGTGCCGTGGCTGGCTCAACCGCGCAGCGCGCGGACCACCGGCTCGACCTGCGCCTGCCGGCCCAGCGCCGCTCCCACCTGCTCCAGCGCGGTGGCCAGTGCTTCGGCCGAGTCCTCGCGCAGATTGGCGTGGCCGACCTTGCGCCCTTCACGCGGCGACTTGCCGTAGTCGTGCCAATGCCCGCCCGGCGCGGCCAGCACCGCCGCCGCGTCCGGCATCTGCCCCAGCCAGTTCAGCATGCAGGCATGACCGAGCACGCGGGTATCGCCCAGCGGCAGACCCAGCACCGCGCGGAGGTGGTTCTCGAACTGCGACGTCTCGGCACCATCACTGGTCCAATGGCCGGAGTTGTGCACGCGCGGTGCCATCTCATTGACCAGCAGCTCCTCGCCGCGACAGAACAGTTCCAGCGCGAACACGCCCACATAATCCAGCCGCTCGGCGACGCGCCGGGCGTAGCTCATGGCCATTTCGTACTGCGCCGCGGTGGCCTGCGCCGGGGCCAGACTGGCCGACAGCACGCCATCGACATGCCAGTTGCCGGTCAGCGGCCACGCCCGGAACTCGCCATCGCGGCCACGCACCGCCACCACGCTGACCTCGCGGTCAAAGGCGACGAAGCCTTCCAGGATCAGACCGCTCGTTTCGACCTGCGCACCCAGCGCCTGCCAGGCCGCATCGATATCCGCTTCGCTGCGCAGGCGGAACTGGCCCTTGCCGTCATAGCCGAGGCGGCGGGTCTTGAGGATGCACGGCAGCCCGAACTCGCCGACCTTGGCGGCCAGCTCATCACGGCTGCGGATGTCGGCAAACGGCGGCAGCGGAATTCCCAGTTCCTGGAACAGGGTCTTCTCGCTCAGGCGGTCCTGCGCCACGGCCAGCGCGGCAGGATTCGGAAACACCGGTTTGCGCTCGGCCAGCCAGCGCGCACTGGCCGCCGGCACGTTCTCGAAATCGAAGGTAAGCACATCCACCTTGGCAGCGAATTCGGCCAAGGCCTGCAGATCGTCGAACGCACCGACCTGCAACGGCGCCACCTGTCCGGCGCAGGCATCGGCAGCCGGATCGAACACCGCCACCCGGACCCCGAGCGGCGCAGCCGCCAGCGCCATCATCCGGGCCAGCTGCCCGCCTCCAAGAATGCCGACCGTGATCATTGCCGCGGATCGTCCGCCGCCATCACATCGGCGGTCTGGCGCGCGCGGAATTCTTCCAGCGTCTGGCCAATCGCCGCATGTTCCGGCGCCAGCATCGCCGCGGCGAACAGCGCCGCATTGGCCGCGCCCGCATTGCCGATGGCGAAAGTCGCCACCGGGACACCGGCCGGCATCTGCACGATCGACAGCAACGAATCCATGCCATTCAAGGCTTTGGACTGCACTGGCACCCCCAGCACCGGCACCGCGGTCTTGGCCGCGATCATGCCCGGCAGATGCGCGGCGCCACCGGCACCGGCGATGATCGCGCGCAGCCCGCGTGCAGCCGCCTGCTCGGCATAGGTGAACAGCACATCCGGCGTGCGATGCGCCGAAACCACCTTCACTTCATAGGGAACACCCAGCGCATCGAGCTTCTGGGAGGCGTGCTGCATGGTTTCCCAGTCGGAACGGGAACCCATGACGATGCCGACAAGCGGCACGGAGGGGTTGGGGGTCATTGGCCGTCACCTGCTGCAAAGACGTATTCTAGCCATCTTCCACGCAAGACCACGACCTGATGGACCGCAAACTGCTCGACCTGCTCGTTTCCCCCGACACCCGCCAGCCACTGCTGCTGCTGGAAAGCGCCGGCCTGGACGCGCTGAACCGCGCCATCGCTGCCGGCACCATCACGCGCGCCGACGGCAACGCCCAGACCCAGCCGCTGCGCGAAGTACTGGTCACCCGTGACCGCAAGCAGCTGTTCCGGGTCGAGGATGGCATCCCGGTGCTGCTGGCCGAAGAAGCCATCGCCAGCGCCCAGATCGCCGACTTCCCGGCCGCCTGATGCTGCCGCACCCGCCGGCCACGCCGCCGCAGGCGCAGATCGACGCCGATGTCACCCGCGCCCTGGCCGAGGACATCGGCAGCGGCGATGTCACCGCCGCGCTGCTGCCGGACACGGCAGACATCGCCTACCTGCTGTGTAAGCAGGACGCGGTGATTGCCGGCCGGCCGTGGTTCGACGCGACCCACCGCGCACTCGACCCGGACGTGCGGATCCACTGGCGCGTGCTCGAAGGTGATCACGTGACAGCCGGCACCGTGCTGGCCACGCTGGAAGGCCGCAGCCGCAGCCTGGTCAGCGCCGAACGCACCTCGCTGAACTTCCTGCAGACGCTGTCCGGCACCGCGACCGTCACCGCCCGTCATGTGGCAGTGGTGGCCGGCACCAAGGCGCGCATCCTCGACACCCGCAAAACCCTGCCCGGCCTGCGGCTGGCGCAGAAGTACGCAGTGCGCTGCGGCGGTGGCGACAACCACCGCATCGGCCTGTTCGACACGGTGATGCTGAAGGAAAACCACATCCGCGCCGCCGGCTCGCTGACCGCCGCCGTGCAGGCCGCCCGTGTGCAACAGCCGACGTTGCCACTGGTAGTGGAAGTGGAAGACCTGCCGCAGCTGGAAGAAGCGCTGGCCGCCGGCTGCGAGCGCATCCTGATCGACGACTTCAGTCCGGCCATGCGCCGCGAGGCCGTGCGTATCACCGCAGGACGCATTCCGCTGGAAGTCTCCGGCAGCGTGGACCTGACTGTCCTGCGCTCCATTGCCGAGGACGGGGTCGACTGCATCTCCATCGGCGGCCTGACCAAACATGTCCAGGCGATCGACCTGTCGCTCAAGCTCGGCCCGCCGCCGGGCTGATTTCACGGCACGCGCACTGCCGGTTCTGCAACGCTGTCTCCAAGGACGAGGAGCTCAACGTGACCTATCGGCACCTGGCATGCGGTCTTGCGCTGGCACTGTGTTCCACCCGTGCCATCGCCATTGAAGTCTGCGACATCCCACCGCGTTACGGGCTGAGCGCGACCGCGCAGGCGATCGTCCGTACCACCTGCAATGAACACCGGCTCTGGTACCGGCCGTTCATCGACCGCGACGGTCGCATCGCCAGCCTCGGCGTGACCGAAGCGGAGAACCAGAGCCTGGCCGATGAGGGCGTCATCGCCTGGCAGCGCGTGGCCGGCTACTGGCGTGACAGCGGCACCCTGGGTGCAATGGCCACCCTCGCCGGCGCCCAGAGCTGCCTGGCCACGCCGGGCAACCGCTACACCGACAGCGACTGCCGTGCATTCCTGATCGACAATCCCTGGTCGGCGGCGTTCATCTCCTGGGTCATGACCCGCGCAGGCGTGCCCGGCTTCAAGCGTTCACCGCGCCATATCGACTACATCCGCGCCGCCTACCTGGACGGCGCCAACGGCCCCTACCGGCTCACCGATCCCGCCACCGGGAAACCGGCGCCCGGTGACATGCTGTGCTTCCTGCGCAACCGCAGCAGCACGCTGAGTTACCGGGGATTGATCGAAGCACTGGGCAACGACCGTACCGGCAACTGGCAATCCCATTGCGAAATAGTGGTGGCCGCCAATGCGGGCGGTGACCGCACCCTGCACCTGATCGGCGGCAATGTCGCCAACACGGTCCTGATGCGCCGGCTGCCGCTGGATCGCACCGGCGTGATGGAACTGCATTTGCCGGACGCCGCGAGCGGGCCGCAGGATTGCCTGCCCGGGAGGGAGGAGGAATGCAACTTCAACCGCCAGGACTGGGCCGCGCTGCTGAAGCTGACGTCGCAACCGGTATCCACGCCAACGCCGCAGGCCGCGGTTGGCAACGGTGAAGCAACGCATTGATCCGCCTTTCCATGGTTCCGCTTTTTCGCGCGACACCCTAGAGTGTCGGCATGCCCACTCTCCTCATCCTGATGATCATCGGCGGCCTCGGCTTTGTGCTGTGGGATACCGGCCGTGCGGCGGCGGAACGCGCCATGGTGCTGGGCCGCAATGCCTGTCGCGCCGCCGATGTGCAATGGCTGGACCAGAGCGTGCATGCCAGCGGCCTGCGACTGCGCCGCCTGCCCAGCGGCTGGCTCGGCCTGGAGCGCAGCTTCCGTTTCGATTACTCCTACGACGGCATCGAACGGCATACCGGACGCATGGTCCTGCTGGGCCGGGAGCTGGTCTCCTTCACCGGCCCCTCGGCGGCGCAGATCAGCAGGATCCGCACCGCAATCGAAGAAGCCGAAGACATCTGAGCCCAACCGCATCGTGTGGCTGCAGCCTCCCGTCAGAGCGTTTGCAGCGCGCAACACAGCCCCAGGTGATGGCATCCGCACAAAGCAGACCGCCGCCCTGGCAACGCGGCGGCAATGATTATTTGACGACCCTCAGGAAGGGCTTCTTCGCCGCGGGCGGCGTCTCGGGCGAACGGGGTGGCGGGCTGTCATCATCACCCGGGGGCAGTTCGGTACCGGGAATATCGTCAGGCAGCGCCATGCCATGCCCGGTCTCGCGCGCATAGACCGCAAGCACTGCCGGAATCGGCACATGCACCGGGAAACTGACGCCCGAAAACCGCGCGGTGAAACTGACCGCCTCGTTGTCGATATGCAGGTGCATCACCGCCCGCTCCGCGACATTCAGCACCACCCGATCTTCCTTGATCGCGCTGCTCGGCACCTGCACGCCAGGAACGGCTGCATCCACCATCAGGTGCGGCGTCATGCCGTTGTCATTGATCCATTCCACCAGCGCCCTCAGCAGATAAGGGCGGTGGCTGCTCATGCGAAAAGATTCTTCACTCATCCGGCAAGTGTACGCGCCATTGAAGCGGGATCGCCGCCCGGAGGCGGCGATCAATAAGTCGGCATACAGCCGGAAGCCGGGGAAACATGGCTGCCAGCACTTGCCGGAGATGCACCGCGCGCCACCGGCTACGGAACCGGCATCACGGCACTGCAAACGGCGCTTAGACCGGCAGCTCGCGCAGCTTCTTTTCCTGGTCGGTCAGGCTGCGGATGAAACCCGGACTGCGGAATATACGGTTGCCGTAATCCTCGATCGCCTTGCCGTCCTTCGGCAGTCCGACGCCAAGCGACTGCAGGCGCCAGATGATCGGTGCAACCGCGCAATCAGCCAGGCTCATTTCCGGATTCAGGAAAAATTTGCTCGCCTTGAACAACGGCACCGACTGCGCCACCAGTTCCTTCAAACGCTTGCGGCCGGCTTCGGCCTGGCTCTTGTTGCCCAGCTGGATCGCCTGCACCTGCGGCACCCAGTCATGCTCGATCCGCAGCATCGCCAGCCGCAGGCGGGCTCGTGACAGCGGGTCCACCGGCATCAGCGGCGGGTGCGGGTAACGCTCGTCCAGATACTCGCTGACCACCGAGGCGGCGTAGAGCACCAGCTCGCGCTCCACCAGCGTCGGCACGGACTGATAGGGATTGAGATCGATCAGATCTTCCGGAGGATTCTGCACGTCGACCGGCACCAGGTCGTAGGTGACCCCCTTGGCCGCCAGCACCAGCCGCACCCGATGGCACAGCACATCATCATTGGCAGAGAACAACGTCAGTGTATTGCGCATACGTACACTCACCGCCATCAAAGGCTCTCCAACGGCTGGAATCCGCCAGCCCTACAGCGCTGCCGGCCCACTGCCGGCAGTCGCCACGGTAAACCGGGAGGGTGGTGGACGAACGCAGCCCTCAACAGCCGGCCTGCCCAGGTCCATGGACACGCCCACCGGCCTTAATGCACGTCCTTCCAGTACTCGTTCTTCAGCAGGTAGGCCAAAAACGCCAGCAGCCCCAGGAACAGCAGTACCCATGCGCCCATGCTCTGCCGCTTGAGTACGGCCGGCTCGCCGGCGTACTCGAGGAAGTTGGTGATGTCGCGCACGGTCTGGTCGAACTCCTGCGGCTTCACCTGGCCGGGACTGGTCACCACCAGCCGTTCCGGGTGCCGCTCGCCGGTCACGTCCGGCTCACCGTACTCGGCATGCTGCACACCCTGCAGCTCCCACAGCGGGTTGGGCATGGACACGTTGGGGAACAGCTTGTTGTTCCAGCCCATCGGCCGGGTTTCGTCCATGTAGAAGGACTTGAGGTAGGTATAGATCCAGTCGCCGCCACGTACCCGCGAGATGAGGCTCAGATCCGGCGGCATTTTGCCGAACCACTTGTCGCCCTGCTCCTGGGTCATCGCAACCTGGATCTGCTCACCGAACTTGGCACCGGTGAAATTCAGGTTCTCCATGACCTGCTCCTCGGTCAGGCCGAGGTCTTCGGCCATGCGCGAGTAACGCAGGTACTTGAGCGAATGACAGCCCGAGCAGTAGTTCATGTAAGCCTGTGCGCCACGCTGCAATGAGGCCTGATCACCCAGATCATTGCCCGCCTGCTGCAAGGCCCCGCCCGAAGCAGCCAACGCGCTGACGGACAGCAGAAGCGAGGCGGTGGCCGTTGCCAGCAAGGCAATCCATTTCTTAGTCATGCGTCGTCACCCGTTCCGGCACCGGCTTGGTTTTATCCAGCTTGGTCCACACTGGCATGGTCAGGAAGAAGAGGAAGTAGTAGGCCGTGAGGAAGCGGCCGACGATGGTTTCCACCGGGTCGGTTCCCGGGCCGGCACCGATCTTGCCCAGCCATACGAAGCTGATCGCAAAGCCGAACAGCAGCAGCTTGGACAGCAGGCCACGGTAGCGGTAGGACTTGACCTTGGCGCGGTCCAGCCACGGCAGTACCAGCAGGATCGCGATCGCGCCGAACATCACCAGCACACCGCCGAGCTTGTCCGGGATCACGCGCAACATCGCGTAGTACGGCGTGTAGTACCACACCGGCTTGATGTGCTCGGGGGTCACCAGCCGGTTGGCTTCGGTGAAGTTGTCATGTTCCAGGAACCAGCCACCGAGGGCCGGGACGAAGAAGATGATGAACGCGGCGATGATCATCATCGCGAACACGTAGAAAGCGTCCTTCACCGTGTAGTACGGATGGAACGGCACGCCATCGGCCGGTGCAGTCGGCGACCAGCGGTTGCCCTTCGGGCCCTTCTTGATCTCCACGCCATCGGGGTTGTTGGAACCCACTTCGTGCAGCGCGCCCAGATGCAGCACGACCAGCAGCAGCAGCACGAGCGGCACGGCGATCACATGCAGGGCGAAGAAGCGGTTCAGCGTGGCATCGGAGGGCAGGTAATCGCCCATGATCCACTCGGTCAGACCACCGCCGATCACCGGAATGGCACCGAACAGCGAGATGATGACCTTCGCACCCCAGAACGACATCTGGCCCCACGGCAGCACGTAGCCCATGAAGGCTTCGGCCATCAGCGCCAGATAGATCAGCATGCCCAGGATCCACACCAGTTCGCGCGGCTTCTGGTAGGAGCCGTACATCAACCCGCGGAACATGTGCAGGTAGACGACGATGAAGAACAGCGAGGCGCCGGTGCTGTGCATGTAGCGGATCAGCCAGCCCCACTCCACGTCGCGCATGATGTACTCGACCGAAGCGAAGGCCTCGGCCGCGCTCGGCTTGTAGTGCATCGTCAGGAAGATGCCGGTGACGATTTGGTTGACCAGCACCACCATCGACAGCACACCGAAGATGTACCAGATGTTGAAGTTCTTCGGCGCGTAGTACTCGGTCATGTGCTTCCGGTACATCGGCATCAGCGCCGGTGCACGGTCATTGACCCAGCCCATCACCCCGTTGGCGGCGCGGACAAGGATGTTGTCGGCCATGATTACGCTCCCCCTTGCGGATCGACGCCGATGATGATGGTGTTGTCATCGGCGTAATGGTGCGGCGGCACGACCAGGTTGGTCGGCGCCGGCACGCCCTGGAACACACGCCCGGCCATATCGAAACGCGACTTGTGGCAGGGGCAGAAATAGCCACCCTTCCACTCCGGGTCATACGGCTCGGGCTTGATCTCGGCCGCCATTTCCGGTGCGCAGCCCAGGTGTGTGCACAGGCCGACCAGCACCGAGATTTCCGGCTTGATCGAGCGCAGCTCCGGGTTGGCCTTGAGCACGTAGTCCGGCTGCTGGTCGAGATTCTTGGACATGGGATCGCGCAGGCGCGAATCCAGCAGCGGCAGCGCTGCCAGAATCGCCTTTGAACGCTTGACCACCCAGATCGGCTGGCCACGCCACTCCATGATCAGCCGCTGCCCTTCCTGCAGTGCGCTGATATCGGCGGTCACCGGTGCGCCTGCCAGCTTGGCACGCGCACTGGGATTCCATGACTTGATGAAAGGAACCGCTGCGAAACCAACACCCACCGCACCCACTACTGCGGTGGTCGCCGTCAGAAACCGTCGACGACCGGTGTTGACTGGATCTTTTACCCCATCGTTGGCCATTCGGCACTCCGATTTTGATTTAAGTAACTGAGGCAGCCGGCGTCCCGACGAAGTCGACCCGCCCTGTCTCATATTGAGTCGAGTGTAACGGAACGCTTAATACCGAGACAACGCGATCAGACACCAGTGCATGACATTTGTCACTCCCCATACAACGAAAAACACACCCTATTGCCGCGTCGCCATTTCCCCGCGATAGCGGTCGGCCAACTGCGCCACACGCTGCACGTAGTGCTGGGTTTCACGGTACGGCGGAACACCGCCATGACGGTCGACGGCCCCCTCGCCTGCGTTGTAGCCCGCCGCCGCCAGTGTCAGGTTTCCGTTGAAACGGCGCAACAGCCATGACAGATACTGGACGCCGCCACGGATGTTCTGGCCGGCATCATAGGAATCGCTCACGCCGAAGCGACGGGCGGTAGCCGGCATCAGCTGCATCAACCCCTGGGCTCCGGCCCGGCTGAGCGCGGTCGGGTTGAATGCCGACTCGGCATGGATGATGGCCCGCACCACAGCCTCTTCGACGCCGAACTCCCGCGCGGCAGCGGCGATCTCGGCGTTGTAGGCATGCGTGTTCAGGCGGACCTTGCCGAAGTTGATCCCCGAATTGACCCCGCAGGCATAGCAGCGCTCGATGTAGCTGTACTGGATGGTGCGCACCGGGCCGACATTGGCGACCTGCTGTGGCCGGCTGCTGGTGTAATGGCGCACCCCGTCCTTCATGTAGGAATAAACCTGCCCGCTGACCACCCGCTGGGCCTTGCCCGCCGTGGCCGGGGAGGACGCGGGCCGGGAAGCCGCCGCAGCGCCGGCAACCGGGGCGCTCGCCGTGGCCGGCGTGGATGCCGGGCTGGTCGCTGGCACAGGGGGGAGTGCAGCCGCCGGCGTGCTGCGGGCGGCAACGGGCGCGGCCCGATAGCTACCGATCCTGCTGCACTGGCTGCCACCAATGCGCTTGCTGACGTAGTTCGCCACGCCGTCACTGCCGACACACTTGTACAGCGTGCCCGCACTGGCCGGTGCAACGGTCAATGCAGCCAGAATGACGCCGGCAATCCCCAGACTCCCCTTCATGGGCGGGGAGTCTCCCAGCTTCACCGGGGCTTGCCAAGTATTTGCCGGCCGGACAGCCGCCCGGCCGCGTCCAGCCGATACAATGAGCAGCTTCGACGCGGCCACCGGCCGCCCGCCCACCCGTCTGGAATAAGCACCATGCCCGGGACACCCACCTCCCCGTCGCCGAATACGGCCGGCGCTGCCGTGCCGCCTGTTGAAATGACCACTCCCGAACTGATTCCGCTGCCGGGCCTGCGACAAAAAGTCGCGGGCGGTGCGCGCGGCAAGCTCTACATCAAGACCCATGGTTGCCAGATGAACGAGTACGACTCGGCCAAGATGGCCGACGTGCTGGCCGAGCACGAGGGCCTGGAGCTGACCGACAACCCGGAGGAAGCCGACGTGGTGCTGGTCAACACCTGCTCGATCCGCGAGAAGGCACAGGAAAAGGTGTTCAGCCAGCTCGGCCGCTGGAAGGAGCTCAAGGCCAACGGGCGCGACGTCATCATCGGTGTCGGCGGCTGCGTGGCCTCGCAGGAAGGCGAAGCCATCGTCAAGCGCGCGCCCTACGTGGACCTGGTGTTCGGCCCGCAGACCCTGCACCGCCTGCCGGAGCTGATCCGCGCCCGCCGCGAGCAGAACCGGCCGCAGGTGGACATCAGCTTCCCGGAGATCGAGAAGTTCGACCGCCTGCCCGAACCGCGCGCCGAAGGTGCCTCGGCGTTCGTGTCGATCATGGAAGGCTGCTCCAAGTACTGCTCGTTCTGCGTGGTGCCCTACACCCGCGGCACCGAGGTCAGCCGTCCGTTCGAGGACGTGCTGGTCGAATGCGCGCAGCTGGCCGCGCAAGGCGTGCGCGAGATCAACCTGCTCGGCCAGAACGTCAACGCCTACCGCGGCCCGTATGGCGACGGTGAAATCGCCGACCTCGGCCTGCTGATCCGCACCCTGGCCGAGATCGACGGCATCGGCCGCATCCGCTTCACCACCTCGCACCCGCTGGAGTTTTCCGACTCGCTGATCGACGCCTACCGCGACGTGCCCAAGCTGGCCAACTACCTGCACCTGCCGGTGCAGGCCGGCAGCGACCGCATCCTCAGCGCGATGAAGCGTGGCTACACGGCGCTGGAGTTCAAGGCCAAGATCCGCAAGCTGCGCGCGGTGCGTCCGGATATCTCGATCAGCTCGGACTTCATCGTCGGCTTCCCCGGCGAGACCGATGCCGACTTCGAGAAGACCATGAAGCTGATCGAGGACGTGGGCTTCGACCAGAGCTTCTCCTTCATGTACTCGCGTCGCCCGGGCACCCCGGCCGCCGACCTGGAGGACACGATCACCGATGCCGAAAAGCACGCGCGGCTGTCGCGCCTGCAGGCGCACATCAACGCGCATGCCGCCGGCATCTCGCGGTCGATGGTGGGCAGCGTGCAGTCGGTGCTGGTCGAAGGCCCCTCGCGCAAGGACCCGAACGAGCTGACCGGCAAAACCGAGAACATGCGTTCGGTGAACTTCCCGGGCAATGCGCGGCTGGTCGGCCAGTTCGTCGATGTGGTCATCACCGAGGCGTTGAGCAACTCGCTGCGCGGTCGCATCGCCACCGTCGAGTAAGCGGGACCACAAGCCTGATGGAAAGCCCGCTTCGGCGGGCTTTTTCATGGCGCACACCCCTGTGCGCCACCCTGCGGGCGGCTTCGCCGTGAAAAACGACTGTCCTGCCGTTTCTTCATGACCATTTTTTGACCACGCCGCGCAAACGCCGCTGCTGCAAGGGCTGCCGCGGCTTATCCACACGTTTGTGCAGCGATCATCCACACCCGCGGTGGACAAACCGCCCGGCCATGGTGAAATTTCCACCACGGACCGGAAAGCCTTGCAGCGCAACCCCTGCACGCGACTATCCACAGCTTCATCCCGCGCGCATCCACACCGGGTGTGGAAAACCCCACAGTCCGGCCTGGGTATTCAATCCAGCCGCTTGCGGAAACGCAGCACCGCGCCCGTCATCATCACCGCACTGAAAGCCACCAGCGCCAGCACGTCCGGCCACAGCTCCCACAGGCTGGCTCCGCGCAGCATCACGCCACGGATCAGGCGCAGGAAGTGGGTCAGCGGCAACACCTCGGCCAGCCATTGCACCGAGCGCGGCATGCCGGCGAACGGGAACATGAAACCGGACAGCAGGATCGACGGCAGGAACACGAAGAAGGTCATCTGCATCGCCTGGAACTGCGACTGCGCGCGGGTGGAGATCAGCAGCCCCAGCGTCAGGTTGGCCACGATCAGCAGCCCCGCAGCGATGAACACATCCAGCAGGCTGCCCCCCAGCGGTACCTTGAACAGGGTCGTCCCCAGCGCCAGCACCACCGCGGTCTGCAACAGGCCGATGAGCACATAGGGAATGACCTTGCCCAGCATCAGCTCGACACTGGTCACCGGCGTGGCGATCAGCAGTTCCATGTTGCCGCGCTCACGCTCACGCACGATCGCCACCGCGGTGAACAGCACCATGGTCATGGTCAGGATCACCCCCACCAGCCCCGGCACGATGTTGACCGCCGAGCTGCGCTGCGGATTGTAGAAACCGACCACGCTGATCGTGCTGCCCGCCAGCGGGCTGTAACCGGTGTTGTCCAGCGGCATCCGCGCCAGTTGCATGGCTGCGCTCTGTACCGCGTTGTCACTGCCATCGACCAGGATCTGCAGCGCCTCGCGGCCCTCGGCGCGGCGCCGCTCGTAGTCCGGCGGGATGACGATGCCGATGCTGATTTCCCCGCGTCGCATCGCATCCACCAGTTGCTGCGGCGTGGGCACTTCCAGCGTGGGTGCGACCACGCCGGTGGCGACGATATCGCGCACCAGCATCCGCGAGGCGGAGGTGCGCGCCTGATCGGCGAACCCGGCCGACAGCTCGCGCAGAGTGGTGTTGATCGCATAGCCGAACAGCAGCAACTGCATCACCGGAATACCGATGATCATCGCCAGGGTGATGCGGTCACGCCGCAGCTGCCGCAGCTCCTTGAGCATCACCCCGAACAGGCGCCGCAGCTTCATGCGCCCTCCCCGTCCGCGCCGGCATGGCGCCGGGTCGCGGCGACGAACACATCCTCCAGATTGGCCGGTTGCGGCAGCAGGCGTGCCGTGATGCCGGCCACGCGCAGCGCATCGGCCAGCGCCTGCTGCGCATCGCCGGCATCCAGCAACACCCGCAGGCTGTTGCCGATCTGCGCGACGCTGATCACACCCGTGCAGGTCGCCAGCACCCGTGCCGCCTGCCGCGGCTCGGCCGCTTCCACCACCAGCGTACGTCCGGCCAAACGGGCCGTCAGTTCGGCCGGCGTGCCATCGGCGACCAGCGCGCCACGGTCGAGGATGGCGAGGCGGTGACAGCGCTCGGCCTCGTCCATGTAGTGGGTGGACACCAGCAGCGTGGTGCCGGCATCGGCCAGTTCGAACAGTTTTTCCCAGAAGTCACGACGCGACTCCGGATCCACCGCACTGGTGGGCTCATCCAGGAACAACAGCTCCGGCTGGTGGATCACCGCTGCCGCCAGTGCCAGCCGTTGCCGCTGGCCGCCACTGAGGCTGCCGGCCAGTTGTTTCTGCCAGTCCTGGAAGCGGTATTGCACGAGCAGTTCGTCGATACGCCGCCGCGCCTGCACCCGGGACAGATCGTGCACGGCGGCGAGGAATTCCAGGTTCTCGCGCACGCCCAGGTCATCGAACAGCGAGAACTTCTGGGTCATGTAGCCGATGCGGCTGCGCAGCGCCTCGGCCTGCTCGGGGATGCGCAGGCCCAGCACTTCGATCTGTCCCGCGCTGGGCGTGAGCAGGCCACACAGCATGCGGATGGTGGTGGACTTGCCCGAGCCGTTCGGGCCGAGAAAACCGTAGACGTGCCGGCGCGGCACATCCAGATCGATGCCGTCCACCGCAGTGAGCGCACCGAACCGTTTGCCCAGCCCGCGCGCACGGATGGCGATGTCATCCGATGCCGCCGGCATTGCCCCCGGATCAGCGCTCGTCATCGGCCACGACCCGCAACGGTGCACCGACCGGCAACGTGGTCGCCTCCTCGCCCAGGCTGATTTCCGCCAGATAGCTCAGGCGCTCGGCGTCCTGCCCGATCAACGCGAAGTACGGCGTGAACACCGGTTCGCTGCGGATCATGCGCACCCTTCCCGGGTATACCTGCGTCTGTCCCTGCAACTGCACGCGCAGGGTGTCGCCGACCTGCACGCGGTTGCGCAGCGCCTGCGGCAGGTACACGCGCGCATACGGCGTTTCTCCCACCAGCAGGACCACCAGCGGGGCGCCCGTGGCGGGCTGGTCGCCGAGCTTGTAGGGAAGACTGTCCACCCGTCCCGCACGCGGCGCGACCAGCGCCAGCTTGTCCAGCGCTATCGACTGCGCCTCGGCACTGGCCTCCACCGAGGCGAGCGCCGCCACGCCCTGCGCAAGCTGCTCGGAGCGGCTGCCGTGCTGCAGTTCGAGCAAGGCCGCACTGGCCTGCTGCACCTGCGCATGCGCACTTTGTGCGGCGGCACGGGCGCGATCCAGTTCCGAAGCCGCCACCAGTTGTCGCGCCCCCAGCGGTTGCACCCGCGCGTAATAGGCCTGCGCCTCGCGCGCCTGCGCCTGCACCGCGGCCAATGTGGCCCGGGCCTGGGCGATGTCCTCCGCACGCGGGCCATGGCGCAGCTCCAGCAGGGCCGCGTCCCGTTGCGCGGCCTGCGCCTGCAGCGCCTCCAGCTGCGAGCGGGTGTGGGCCGGCTCGAGCTGCATCAACGGCTCCCCTGCGACAACCTGCTGGCCCTCGCGCACGTCGATGCGCACGATCCGCTCCGAAGCCGGTGCCGGCAGCGTCACCCGGTCCCATTCCAGCGTGCCCAGTGCCTGTGGCGGCTGCCGCGTGCAGCCGGCGGCCAGCAATGCCACCACGATCGTCGCCCAGATCCGTCGATCAGCCATGTCCCAGCTCCAGTCCGCGCAACAACAGCGCCAGTGCGTGATGCTGCACCTCATCGGCTCCCAGTTCATCCATGCCGAACAGCTGCTGCCAGATCGGCGCACTCGCCAGCGGGAACATCGTCAGCCCCACCAGTGACGCCACCAGCAGCCGCGGGTCCAGCTGCGGATTGAGCTGGCCGGCCTGCTGTGCCGCGGCAAATCGTGCCGCCAGCGCCTGCGGCAGCACCGGACCGACGCGCTCGATCATCGCCGCACGCAGCGCGCCACCTTCGCACAGGATCTCCCGCACCCACAGCGCCGGCAGCCAGGGATGTGCCGCCACCGCGCCGGTGATGCCGCGGACAAAAGCGCCGACCTGCGCCGCCAAGTCGTCGCCGGCGTCGGCCATCGCGGCATGGACGCCAGCCATCACCGGCCCCAGCCGCTCGGCCACCACCGCCTGCTGCAACTGCTGCCTGTCGCCGAAGTAATAGTGGACCAGCGCCGGGGTCACCCCGGCATGGCGGGCGATATCGCGCAACGAGGTCGCCTGGATTCCCTGCCGGCTGAAACAGGCCAGCGCCGCATCCAGCAGGCGGGCACGCAGATCGACCCGGTCGGCTGCCGGACGCCGTCCCGGCGCACGCGGGCGGGACGGCCGTGCGCCATTGCCTGCGGATGCAGCCGTCGCAGCCGGCCCGCTGCCTGCACCTGCCTTTCTGGAGGTTGTTCGCGTCATCGCCTGATTTAATTGAACGGACAATTAAATTTCAAGTGCCGGCTTTCGCCTTCTGCGGGCACTGCCGCTCCGGGACCACGCCACCAGCGGCCGCAGCTGCCGGCCGATGCGACAATCACGCCACTGTTTCCCGCCCTGCGGCATTGATACCGCATCCACCGGCACCATCTTCATTCCATGACTGCAACCACTCATCGCAATTTCACCCTCGAGCCCGAAGACAACGAGCGGCTGGCCAACCTCGCCGGCCCGTTCGACGAGCACCTGCGCCAGATCGAACTCGGACTGGGCGTGGAGATCGCCAACCGCGGCCACATCTTCAGGATCAGCGGCCCCGGCAAGACCACCGGCGAGGCGGAAAAACTGCTCAAGGCCCTGTATGCCGAAGCCGCCGATACCGTGTTCGACAACCACGCCATCCACCTGCGTCTGAACCGTGCCAACGTCGCGCATGTGACCGAACAGGCCTACGAGGCGCAGGACGTGGCGATCAAGGTCAAGCGCGGCACCGTGCGCGGCCGCGGCGCCAACCAGTCCAAGTACCTGCACCAGATCGCCACCCACGACATCAATTTCGGCATCGGCCCGGCCGGCACCGGCAAGACCTTCCTGGCGGTGGCGATGGCGGTGGATGCGCTCAACGAGGCGCGTGTGCAGCGGTTGATCCTGGTGCGCCCGGCGGTGGAGGCTGGCGAGAAACTCGGCTTCCTGCCCGGTGACCTGAGCCAGAAGGTCGACCCCTACCTGCGCCCGCTGTACGACGCGCTGTACGAAATGCTCGGCGTGGAGAAGGTGGCCAAGCTGCTGGAGAAGAACGTCATCGAGATCGCGCCGCTGGCCTATATGCGCGGGCGCACGCTCAACGACGCCTTCGTGATCCTCGACGAGGCCCAGAACACCACCATCGAACAGATGAAGATGTTCCTGACCCGGCTGGGCTTCGGCTCGACCGCGGTGATCACCGGCGACCTCACCCAGACCGACCTACCCAAGCACGTCAAATCCGGCCTGCGCGATGCCATCGAGGTGCTGCGTGGCGTGGAAGGCGTGAGTTTCAGCTTCTTCGAGGCCCGCGACGTGGTCCGCCATCCGCTGGTCGCGCGCATCGTCAACGCCTACGAGCACCGCGACCTGCAGCAGGTCAAACCCGGCACCGAGTAGGCCGTACACTCGGGACATCGCCCGCACAGAGGAGGTGCCATGTCCCGGTCATATCTACTGCTGTCCCTTGCCACACTGATGCTGGCGACGAGCATTCCCGCCGTCGCCGCCAGGAAAGCGCCCGCCAGTCAATCGCGTCCGTATGTTGAAACCAGCTACCTGATCGCGCCAAAACAGGTGGGCGATTTCGAGTTGGAAGGTGCCAGTTACGATGCCAACCAGAAGTACTCCGGCGCCGGCTTCCGGTACATGCTCAAGGGCCACCAGGAAACCCGCTTCGACGTATACGTCTACCCTGCCGGGCGCCTGGACCCGGCCTCGGCAGTGGACGACGGCATGAAGGGGTTCCGCTACGACATCGCGCAGGCAGTAAAACAGAACATCTACACGCAGGTGCAGGAACTGCACGACAGCCCGTTCCCGCTGTCTGGCGCAGAACCCGAAGACAGCGTCCCGGCCAACGACATCGACGCCGCCGTGATGAAAGCCATTGCCGATACCGGCAGGGTCACCGGGCACAAGCTGCAGATGCGCTTCAATCTGCAGCCTCGCGACTGG
Source organism: Stenotrophomonas sp. JC08 (assembly GCF_052180205.1). Lineage (NCBI taxonomy): Bacteria > Pseudomonadati > Pseudomonadota > Gammaproteobacteria > Lysobacterales > Lysobacteraceae > Stenotrophomonas > Stenotrophomonas sp. JC08. The sequence continues at coordinate 2,146,198 of NZ_CP197473.1, forward strand.
CCCATGTATTCCAGTGGTTACCTTTTCTACAAGCAGCTCTACTACTTCAAACTGCGTGCCTCCGCCGCCCAGGAGCGCATCACGCAGGAGTCGTTCGACAGCCTGACCGACCTTGCCGCGCGCACCTTGATCCCCGCCCTGCAGGTGGCCAACGTCGGTGAATGTGCCAATGCGACCATCTACCTGAACCCGGACACCACGCCCGAACAAGGTGCTGTGGAACTGGTCCGCCAGAGCCGTCAACACCAGGGCTACAACTGCCACTCCTCTGCCGGACAAGCCGGCATCGAACAGTCACGCAGGTCTGCCGAAGTCATCGAAATCACCTATGCAGCCGACGAATGGAAGTCGCAGTGACACGCCTTGCGCGCGATACTGTGCGCCTCTGTACCGTCTTAAATGCTGGAACCCGCCATGACCAAGGGCCCCACCCGTCTTGATGTCGCCGTCAGCTACGCCCTGCCCCGCGCCGGACTGCCGGCGGCAACCAGCTTCCGCAAGTGGGTGGCCGCGGCGCTGAAGAACCGCATCCGTGAAGCCGACCTCGCCATCCGCCTGGTCGATGCCAAGGAAGGCCGCTCACTGAACCACCACTACCGTGGCAAGGACTACCCCACCAACGTGCTCAGCTTCCCGGCGGAGTTGCCCGAGGGTCTGCCCGAGGAAGTGAAGTTCCCGCTGCTGGGGGATCTGGTGATCTGCGCGCCGGTGGTCGCACGCGAAGCCGGGGAACAGGGCAAGCCGCTCAACGCCCATTACGCCCATCTCACCGTCCATGGCGTGTTGCACCTGCTCGGCTGGGACCACGAGGACGACAAGGAGGCCGAGGCGATGGAACAGCTCGAGCGCGAGATCCTCGCCGAACTGGGCATCGCCGATCCCTACACCGGTGAACGCTGAGCCCGCCCGATGAAACGCCTGCTGCCCTGCCTGCTGCTCGTCCTCGCCCCGCCGGCCGCCGCGTCCTCGCCGGTGGACCTGCCGGCGCTGATCGAATGCCGCCAGAGCGTGAGCGATTTCGCTGCGCTGGCGCCCATCGCCAACGACCCGCTCAAGGCGGTCGCGCTGGGCTGGCGGCCATTGCCGCAGGGCAACCTGTTCATGGCCGAATACCGGCTTCTGGAGCCGATCACCGTGTTCGGCCACCGTTCCGACCATATCGCCATGGCCGGCGCCACCGTCGTGGCGATCCTCGACCTGCCCGATCCGCGCGTGCTGGCCACGCAACTGGAACTGGAAACCGGCTATGACGCCGAGGACAAGTTCATGGCCGGGCGCGAGCTGGTCAGCCGCGACGTGATCGACGCCAAAACCGGGGAGGCCCTGATCGAATCGGTGATCCTGAGCGTTTCCAACGTCAAGTCGCACCCCGGCAAAACCCTTGCCGGCTGCACCTACAGCCTCGACATCCCGGCCGATGACGAGCTGCCACCGGCCCCCGCAGGCAGCGTCACCGCACCGCCGCAGGCATAGCGGTCCGCCGCCGACATTTTGCTAGACTGCCGTCACCGCCCGGCCTGCCGGGTGCAGTCAACCCAAGAGATGTCTGAAGACGACAGTAGTACCGCGCCGGAGCATGGCGAGAAGAAACGCAGCTGGCTTGAACGCCTGAGCGCGGCTTTCTCCGGCGAACCCCATACCCGTGACGAACTGGTCGCCGTTCTGCAGACGGCGCAACAGGATGGCCTGATCGCCGCCGACACCCTGCGCATGATGGAAGGCGCCATCGCGGTGTCCGAGCTGACCGTCGGCGATGTGATGATCTCGCGCTCGCACATGGTCTCGCTGCCGGTCACCTCCCCGTTCCTTGACCTGATGACGCTGGTGGTGGAATCGGGCCATTCGCGCTTCCCGGTGCACGGCGAGAACAAGGACGACATCCTCGGCATCCTGCTGGCCAAGGACCTGCTGCGCGGCGTGGTCGCCAACGGCGACTACCGCAGCGTGCACGAGCTGCTGAGGCCGGCGGTGCTGATTCCCGAATCCAAGAAGCTCAACGTGCTGCTCAAGGAGTTCCGGCTGTCGCGCAACCACATGGCGATCGTGGTGGACGAGTACGGCGGTGTTGCCGGTCTGGTCACCATCGAGGACGTGCTGGAGCAGATCGTCGGCCAGATCGACGACGAGCATGACGAAGCCGAGGACCACACCGCGCAGATCGCCATCCAGGCCGATGGCCGCTACGTGGTGGACGCACTGACCGCGATCGAGGATTTCAACGAGCGCTTCAGTGCCGATTTCTCCGACGATGACTACGACACCATCGGCGGGCTGGTCACCGAGGCCATCGGCCATCTTCCGGAAACCGGCGACGAGCTGACCCTGGACCGTTTCGTGTTCCGCGTGGCCCGCGCCGACGCGCGCCGCGTGCTGGCATTCCACGTCACCGTGCTGCCGCCCGAGTCCCGGGACGAGGACTGAGCACCGTGCCCTTCCCCCGGCTGCTGTCCATCGTCGCGCTGCTGTTCCTGCTGCTGTGCCTCGCCCCCGTGAGCGCACAGCCGGCGAGCGACGCCCGGCCGGCACCGCGTATCGGCGTGGTGACGATGCAGCCCGGGGAGATCTTCTTCGAGCGCTTCGGCCATGACGCGCTGGTGGTGGTCGATCCGGCCAGCGGCCAGGCCACCTCCTACAACTTCGGCTACTTCGATCCGGCCGAGCCGGACTTCATCGGCAACTTCATTCGCGGCCACATGATGTATTACCTGGTGGCGCTGCCGCTGGACGAAGATCTGGCGCAGTACCGTGACGACGGGCGCGGCGCCAGCCTGCAGTGGCTGGATCTTCCACCACAGCAGGCCACGGCGCTGGCCGAGGCGCTGGCCGAGCGGGCAAAGCCGGAGAACGCGCGCTACCGCTACGACTACTTCACCGCCAACTGCGCCACGATGGTGCGCGACAGCCTGGACCAGGCGATGGGCGGTGCCCTGCAATCGCAACTGGCCGGCCGCTCGCGTGGCAACACGTATCGCAGCGAGTCGGTGCGGCTGGCCTCGCCATCGCCGTGGATGTGGCTGGGATTCGACCTGGGCCTCGGTCCGTGGGCCGACCAGCCGCTGTCCCGCTGGCAGGAAGCCTTCGTGCCGATGCGGCTGGCCGACAGCCTGCGTGAGGTCCGCAACAGCGAAGGGCGGCCACTGGTGCAAACCGAACAGGAGCTGTTGCCGCACTGGCTGGCGCCGGAACCGGGCGAGCATGCTCGCGTCTGGTGGCCATGGCTGCTGCTCGGACTGGCCGTTGCCGCCGCGCTGTTCCACCTCCGTCACAAGCCGCGCGCAGTTGCCGGTTTCGCGCTGCTGTTCTGGCTGCTGTGCGGTGTTGCCGGCGCGGTGCTGACCTACCTGTGGGGCTTCAGCGAGCACCAAGCCGCATGGGCCAACCGCAACCTGCTGCTGCTCAATCCCCTGGCGCTTGTCCTGATTCCCGGCGCGCTGAGGCTGCTGCGTGGACGCCAGCCGGGTCACTGGTTCGGTCTCGTCGCCGGGTTACTGGCGGTGATCGCCTTGGCCGCACTGCCGGTGCATTGGCTGTCACTGCAGGCGCAATTCAACATGCAGTGGATCGTGCTGCTGCTGCCGATCCACCTGCTGCTGGCAGCCGTGCTTGGCAAGCCGGCGCTGTCTGCTGGCAGCCGGGAACAGCCCGCATGACCTCCCCCGCTTCCGCACTGCCGGACAATCCGGCCTGCGTGATCAACTGCACCTGGTACGACGAAAACGGCACGCCGCAGACGCTGGCGCTGGACAACATCAGCGATGTGCTGGCCAGCGATGCCAAGGGGTTTGTCTGGGTCGGGCTGTACGAGCCGGACGATGCGGTGCTGGAGAAGATGCAGGAAGAGTTCAACCTGCATGACCTGGCCATCGAAGACACCCGCAAGGCGCACCAGCGCCCCAAGATCGAGACCTACGGCAACTCGCTGTTCGTCGTGGTGCACACCGCGCAGGTGCTGGACGAGCGCATCCGCTACGGCGAGACCCACGCCTTCCTGGGGCCGCGCTTCCTGCTGACGGTACGCCACGGCGCCTCGCTGTCCTACGCGCCGGTGCGGGCGCGGCTGGAGCGCGAGCCCGGACTGCTGGCGATGGGCCCGTCGTTCTGCCTCTACTCGGTACTGGATGCGGTGGTCGACAACTACCTGCCGATCACCAGCAGCTTCAGCGACACCCTGGACCTGCTGGAAAAGGACATCTTCTCCGAGGACTACAAGCGCCGCACGGTGATCCGCCTGTACGAACTGCGGCGCGAGCTCAACAAGATGCGGCTGGCGGTGGCGCCGCTGCAGGATGCGCTCGCCCAGCTGCAGCGCAACCAGGCGCAGCTGGTCAACGAAGAGGTGCGCCTGTACCTGCGTGACGTGCAGGACCACGCCGCCCGCATCAACGACGCCATCGACACCCTGCGCGAGATGCTGGGCACCGCATTGAGCGTGAACCTGTCACTGGTCACGCTGGCACAGGGCGAAACCGTCAAACGCCTCGGCGCCTGGGCTGCGCTGCTGGCCGCCCCCACCCTGATCACCAGCTGGTATGGCATGAACTTCACCGGCATGCCCGAACTGGCCGGCCGCTATGCCTACCCGCTGTTGATCGTGGGCATCAGCGTGACCTGCGTGGTGCTGTACCGCCTGTTCAAACGCTCCGGCTGGCTGTAAGCACAGTCGGCCTATCGGCGCCGGCGCTCAAGCGACGTAGACGGTCTTGATGTTGACGAACTCGTGGATGCCGTGCGCGCCCAGCTCGCGGCCGAAACCCGAACGCCTGGTGCCACCAAACGGCAGCCGCGCATCGCTCCTGACCACCGAATTGACGAAGGTCGCACCACAGCGCAGCTGCAAGGCGACCTTCTCTCCGCGCGCCGCATCGCCCGTCCACACGCTGCCGCCCAGGCCGAACACCGTGTCGTTGGCCACGCGTACCGCCTCGGCCTCGTCCTTCACCCGCAGAATCGCCGCCACCGGCCCGAACAGTTCCTGCGTGTAGGCCGGCATGCCCGGCCCCACATGGTCGAGGATCGTTGCCGGGTAGCCGGCATGGGTGCCGGCCAGCGGCTCACCGCCAAGCAGTACCTTCGCCCCCTTGTCGATGCTCTGCCGCACCTGCCGCTGCAGTTCATCACGCAGGTCGGCGCGCGCCAGCGGCGCCAGCGTGGTCGCCGCATCCTGCGGATCGCCATAGACCCTCGCTTTTGCCGCTTCGACAAAACGCCGCACGAAATCCTCAGCGACCGCTTCGACGAGGATGAAACGCTTGGCGGCGATGCAGGTCTGCCCGGCGTTGTCGAAGCGCGACTTCACCGCCGCGGCGACCGCGACATCGAGGTCGGCATCCTCCAGCACCACGAAGGCGTCGCTGCCTCCCAGTTCCATTACGCATTTCTTCAACTGGTCGCCGGCGTTGGCGGCGATCGCGCGCCCGGCCCGCTCGCTGCCGGTCAGCGTGACCGCCTTGATCCGCGGGTCGCGCAGCACCCCGGCGGCCTGCTCGTTGTCGATATGCAGCACGTCGAACACACCGGCCGGTACGCCGGCCTCGGCCAGCACCGTGGCGATCAGGTCGGCGCAGCCGGGCACATTGCTGGCGTGCTTGAGCAGCGCCACGTTGCCGGCCATCAATGCCGGCGCCAGGAAACGGAACACCTGCCACACCGGGAAATTCCAAGGCATCACCGCCAGCACGCAGCCGATGGGCTGGTAGCTCACATAGCTGCGCTGCGCCTCGGTGGGAATCGGCTGCGGTTGCAGGTAGCCGGCCGCGTGCTCGGCGTAGTACTCGCAGACGGACGCGCTCTTCTCGATCTCCGCCAGCGCTTCGCCACGCAGCTTGCCCATTTCCCGGGTCATCGTCTGCTGCAGTTCATCACGCCACCGGCGCAGGCCCTCGGCGACCTTGCGCAGCAGCGCGGCGCGATGCTCCAGCGCCAGCCCCGACCACACCGGAAACACCGCCTCGGCGGCGGCAAGCCGCTGCTCGATGGCGGCGGTGCCCATCAGCTCGACCGTGCGCAGCGCGCGACCGGTGTAGGGATTGAGGGTCTGATAAGCGGCCATGACGCCATTCCTGCATTCGACGGATGCCGGAATGGTAACGGCCGGCGCGTTGCGCGCGGGTAAACAGGCCCGCCTGCGCACAGCACGGCTGGGCGCTGCCGGAACCTTGCCGGGATGTGCCCGGCAGCCTCGGCGGGCCAGCCGCAAACCGCACTGCGGGCCAGCCGCCCGTCAATGCCGGGCGGTTCCCTCAGCCGTTCTCCTGCAGTGCCAGCTGCATGTCACGCTGGCGCCGCTTGTCGGCGCGCGCGGAGATCCACCAGCCCAGCACCGCCACCAGCGACACCGCCAGCACCAGCAGGCTGGCCAGCGCGTTGATCTTCGGGCTCACGCCCATACGCACCGAGGCGAAGATCTTCATCGGCAACGTGGTCGAACTGGGGCCGGCGACGAAGCTGGCGATCACCACGTCATCCAGCGACAGCGTGAAGGCCAGCAGCCAGCCGGACATCAGTGCGGGGGCGATGATCGGCAGGGTGATCAGGAAGAACACCTTGAGCCGGTTCGCGCCCAGGTCCATCGCCGCTTCCTCCAGCGAGCGGTCCAACTCCTGCAGGCGCGAGGACACCACCACCGTGACGAAGGAAATGGTGAAGGTGACATGTGCGATCCAGATCGCCACAACCCCCTTGGACGGCAGCCCGAACAGGCCGCCCATCGACACCAGCATCAGCAGGATCGACAGACCGATGATCACTTCGGGCATCACCAGCGGCGCGGTCATCAGCGCCCCGAACAGGGTCTTGCTGGGGAAGCGCTTGAAACGCGTCATCGCCATCGCCGCCATCGTGCCGATCACCATCGAGGCGGTGGCGGTCCAGAACGCGATCTTCAGACTGATCCACGCCGCCTGCAGCAGCTGGCGGTCACGGAACAGCTCGCCATACCACTTGGTCGAGAACCCCGCCCACACTGTCGCCAGCCGCGACGAGTTGAACGAATACAGCATCAACAGCAGGATCGGCAGGTACAGGAAGGCGAAGCCGAGCAGCAGGATGCCCCAGCCCAGCCACGAGGTGCGCCGCGGCATGCTCATGCCAGCCTCCCTTCCAGCTCGCGCTGCTGCGCGCGGTTGAAGATCAGGATCGGAATCAGCAGCAGGATCAGCATCACGATCGCCACCGCCGAGGCCAGCGGCCAATTTCGGTTGTTGAAGAACTCGCCCCACAGCACCCGGCCGATCATCAGCGTGTCCGGGCCACCGAGCATTTCCGGGATGACGAACTCGCCCACCGCCGGGATCGCCACCAGCATGCAGCCGGCGATGATGCCGCTGCGCGACAGCGGCAGGGTGATACGCAAGAACGCCTGCCACGGCTTGGCGCCAAGATCGTAGGCCGCCTCCAGCAGGCGGTGGTCGAGTTTGACCAGATTGGCGTACAGCGGCAGCACCATGAACGGCAGGTAGCAGTAGACAATGCCGATATAGGCCGCCAACGGCGTGTAGAGGATGCGCAGCGGCTCGTCGATCAGGCCGATGCCCATCAGCGTACGGTTGAGCAGGCCGTTGCTGTCGAGGATGCCGATCCACGCATAGACGCGGATCAGGAACGAGGTCCACGACGGCAGCACCACCAGCAGCATGGCGATGTTGCGCGCCGACGGCGACATGCGCGAGATCACATAGGCCATCGGATAGCCGATCAGCAGCGTCAGCAGCGTGGACACCAGCGCGATCTTGATCGAGCTCAGGTAGGCGACCACGTACTGGCTGTCGGCGAACAGTTGGGTGTAGTTGCCGAGGTTGAGGTTGATGGTAAAGGCGTTGTCCACGTACGCCACGATCGAGGTGTACGGCGGCATCGCCACCACCATCTTCGCAAACGAGATCTTCAACACGATCAGGAACGGGATCGCGAAGAACAGCAGCAGCCACAGGTACGGTACGCCGATCACCCCGGCACGGATCCCCGGCAGCCAGCGCCGCCAGCCGGTCTGGTTTGGGCCGCGCGCGCTCATGAGGTCAGCACCACGCCGTCGTTGTCGTCCCAGGACACCCACACTTCATCGTTCCAGGTGATGCCGTCGCTGTCCCAGCGCTTCATGTTGGCGAAGTTGGACAGGATCTTGGCGCCGCTGGGCAGGCGCACGTGGTACACGGAATGGCTGCCGAAATAGGCGATGTCCTCGACCACCCCGAACGCCTTGTTGCTCGTGCCCTCGGGCTCGTCCTTGGCGATATGCACCTTCTCCGGACGCAGCGCGAATGCCACCGGCTGCCCCTCGTAACAGGTGATGCCGTGGCCGACATAGATCGGCGCCGGGAAATCGCCGGTGCGCACGGTGACGTATTCCGGCAGGTCCTCGTCGATCACGCCCTCGAACAGGTTCACCGAGCCGATGAAACCGGCCACGAAGCGGTTGGCCGGCTGCTCATAGATGTCATCGGGCTTGCCGATCTGCTGGATCCAGCCCTGGTCCATCACCGCGATGCGGGTGGCCATGGTCATCGCCTCTTCCTGGTCGTGGGTGACCATCACGCAGGTCACGCCCAGCTGTTCGATGATGTTGACCAGTTCCAGCTGCATCTTCGAGCGCAGCTTCTTGTCCAGCGCGCCCATCGGCTCGTCGAGCAGCAGCAGTTTGGGCCCCTTGGCCAGCGAGCGCGCCAGCGCCACGCGCTGCTGCTGGCCGCCGGAGAGCTGGTGCGGCTTGCGCTTGCCCAGCTTCTGCAACTGCACCAGCTCCAGCATCTCGCCGACACGGCGGGTGATGGCATCCTTGGCCATGCCGTCCTGCTTCAGGCCGAAGGCGATGTTCTGCTCCACCGTCATGTGCGGGAACAGCGCATAGGACTGGAACATCATGTTGATCGGCCGCTCGTAGGGCGGCAGCGTGGTGATCGGCTGGCCGTCGAGCAGGATCTTGCCCTTGGTCGGGGTTTCGAACCCGGCCAGACAGCGCAGCAGCGTCGATTTGCCACTGCCCGAACCGCCCAGCAGCGCGAATATCTCACCCTTGCGCACATCCAGATTGACGTCTTCGACGGCGACAAAACCGTCGAATTCCTTGCGCAGGTCGCGGATGGACAGGTAGCCGGGGGCGTTGTTCAGGGCAACGGCATCCGGCTTGGCTTCTACAGGCATGTGCTCAGGCTCCGGGCTCGGGCAGGTGGAAGACGGGCGTAGTGTAGCCCCCGGGTTTCGGCTGCGGCTTCGCGCCATCTGGCCGGTGGCGGCCGGTGGCGGCACCCGCACTGGCAGCCGGTCCCTGCCCGCCGATGCGATGGCGCTTGTGCCGCCGCATCCGGCATGAGGCTATCGCCGCAGATGGCGAAGGCCGGTGAAAGCCGCCCGCACCGGCCACACGGCCGGAAGGAAAACAGCCCCCATGCGACGGCATGGGGGCCGGAAGGTGCCACGCCGATGCCGGCTGATCAGCGGCCGGTCTTGATCTCGGTCCACAGACGGGTATAGAGCTTGTCGGTCTGCGGGCTGTTGATCGCGTAGGTGAACATCCTGTCGGCCACATCGGCCGGCGGGTAGACGGTGGCATCGTTGCGGATCGCCTCGTCCACCAGCGGCGTGGCCGCGGTCACCGGGTTGGCGTACTGGGTGACATTGGTGTTGTTGGCCGCCACCTGCGGTTCCAGCAGGTAGTTGATGAAGGCGTAGGCGTTCTCCGGATGCTTGGCATCCTTCGGAATGGCCAGCATGTCGAACCACTGCGGCGCGCCTTCCTTCGGAATCGAATACGCCACTTCCACGCCGTTGCCGGCTTCCTCGGCACGGTCACGGGCCTGGATGATGTCGCCGGACCAGCCGACCACCAGGCAGGTGCCGCCATTGGCCAGCGAACCCACGTACTGGCTGGAATGGAAATTCTGCACGTACGGGCGGATCGACTTGAGCAGATCGGCGGCCTTCTGCAGCACCACCGGGTCGGCACTGTGCGGATCCTCGCCCAGGTAATGCAGAGCCACCGGGATCATGTCCGACGGAGTGTCGAGCAGGGTGACGCCGCAATCCTTCATCTTGGCGATGTTTTCCGGCTTGAACACCAGGTCCCAGCTGTTGGCGATCTCGGTGCTGCCACCGAAGCGTTCCTTGAGCTTGGCCACGTTGTAGCCGATGCCGGTGGTGCCGACCATGTACGGCACGCCGTACTTGTTGTCCGGGTCCTGCCCGGCAATGCGCGCCATCACCGCCGGGTCGAGATTGGCCAGGTTCGGGATCTTGCTCTTGTCCAGCGGCAGGAACACGCCGGCCTGGATCTGCCGGCCGAAGAAGTTCAGCGTCGGCACCACGATGTCGTAACCGCTGTTGCCGGTCAGCAGCTTGGTCTCGACCATCTCGTCACTGTCGAACACGTCGTAGGTGACCTTGATGCCGGTCGCCTTCTCGAAGTTGGGGATGGTGTCCTCGGCGATGTAGTCCGAGTAGTTGTAGACGTTGAGGACCTTGGCCTCGCCGCCATCGGCGGCCGTGCCTGCCGGGTCCTTGCCACCGCAGGCGGCGAGCAGGGAAATGGCGATACCGGCGGTGAGGATGTGCAGCTTCATGATGTCTCCAGTGGTTATCCGGAAGTGGGGGGGGAACCGGACAAACCGGCAGCGGCGCATTGTCCCATGGGCGACAGTGAAGGGGAAAAGCCCGGGGCGGAATTTTCCGCGCCAAGCCATGGGTCAGACATTGAGCAGCAGGAATTCACGCTCCCACGAGCTGATCACGCGGAAGAAGGTCTCGTACTCCTTGCGCTTGACCGAGATGTAGGCGCGGCAGAAACGGTGCCCCAGCAGCTCCTGCAGCGCCTCGCAGCCTTCCAGCCCGTCCAGCGACTCGCCCAGCGAGCGGGGCAGCTCATAGCCCAGCCCCTTGGCATTGCCGGTGATCGGCGGGGTCGGCTTGAGCCGCTCACGGATGCCCAGCAGGCCGCAGGCCAGGGTGCCGGCCATCGCCAGATAGGGATTGGCGTCGGAACCGGCGAAACGGCTTTCCACACGGGCGTTTTCCGGCGTATCCATCGGCACGCGCAGGCCGCAGGTGCGGTTGTCGAAGCCCCATTCCACGTTGCTGGGCGAAACCTCGCCGAACACCAGCCGCCGGTAGGAATTCACGTTCGGCGCGAAGAAGCCCATCGCCATCGGCACATATTTCTGCAGGCCGGCCAGGTAGTTCTCGAACAGTTCGCTGGACTCGCCCTCCTCCTTGCCGGCGAATACGTTGCGGCCATCGGCGACCCGCACCAGGCTCTGGTGGATATGCATCGCACTGCCCGGCTCGGTTTCCATCGGCTTGGCCAGGAAGGTGGCATAGACGCCATGGCGCAGCGCCGCCTCGCGCATGGTGCGCTTGAACAGGAACACCTGGTCGGCCAGCGACATCGCATCGGAATGGGTGAAATTGACCTCCAGCTGCGCCGCGCCGGATTCGTGGATCAGCGTGTCCACGTCCAGCTTCATCGCATCGCAGTAGTCGTACATCAGGTCCAGGATCGGGTCGAACTCGTTGACCGCGTCGATCGAGTAGGACTGGCGGGCGGTTTCCGGGCGCCCGGAGCGGCCGGCCGGCGGCAGCAGCGGGAAGTCCGGATCGGTGTTCTTCTGCACCAGGAAGAATTCCACCTCCGGCGCCACCACCGGCTTCAAGCCCAGCTCCGCGTAGGCCAGCAACACCCGCCGCAGCACGTTGCGCGGGGCCAGCTCGTGCGGCTGGCCGCTCTTGGTGTAGCAGTCGTGGATGATCTGCGCGGTCGGGTCGGTGGCCCACGGCACCATGCGTACGGTGTCCGGGTCCGGGCGCAGGATCATGTCCGCGTCGGCCGGCGAGGTCAGATCGTAGTAGTCATCGGGAAAATCGCCGGTGACCGTGGTGGCGAAGATGCCCTCGGGCAGGCGCGTGCCGTAGTCGTGGGAGAACTTGTCGGCCGGGATGATCTTGCCGCGTGCGTTGCCGGTGATGTCCGGCACCAGGCACTCGACCTCGGTGATATGCCGTTCCTTGAGCCAGCGCAGCAGGGAGCTTTCTTCCTGCACGCTGGCAGCGGTCTTGCGGGTACGCGGGCGCGATGTCATGGGGGTCTGCTTCGATTGGCTGACGGGTGCCCGCCTCCAGCGCAGATGCCCTGCCCCGGCGGCGAGGCGTGCAGCCACGCTACCGCCGCCTCCATGTTTAGGCAACCACGACAGGCGGACCGTTACACTTCCCGTCCGTTCCCTCCGTTGACCGCAGCGCCTGATGGCCGAGGACAAGGCTTCACCCGACTACCCGGCCAGCTGGTATGCCGCCAGCGTGCCGGCAACCCCGCCGCGCCCGCCGCTGCGCGGCCGTTCCAGTGCCGATGTGGCGGTACTGGGCGCCGGCTACACCGGGCTGACCGCGGCGCTGGCGCTGGCGGAAAAAGGCTACCGGGTGACCGTGCTGGAGGCCGAACGGATCGGCTGGGGCGCGTCCGGCCGCAATGGCGGCCAGGCCATCGTCGGCTATGGCTGCGATCAGGACACGATCGAGCGGCTGCTCGGCGATGCCGATGCCCGGCTGCTGTTCGACTTCTCGCGCGATGGCATGGCCCTGCTGAAACAGCGCATCGCCCGCCATGGCATCGACTGCGACTGGCGTGACGGCTACGCCAGCGTGCCGATCCACGCCCGCCAGGAACGTGCCCTGCATGCCGATCTCGAGCGCATGGCGCAGCGCTACGACTATCCGCTGCAATGGTGGGACCGCACGCGGCTGCGGCAGGTGCTGGCCAGCGACCGTTACCGGGGCGCGGTGTTCGACGCCGCCAGTGGCCACCTGCACCCGCTGGCCTATGCGCAGGGACTGGCACGCGCGGCCGCAGCGGCGGGTGTCACCCTTCACGAACATTCGCCGGTCACCCGCCTTGAACGCGGCACCCGGCCGGTGCTGCATACCGCGCAGGGCCACGTCGAGGCCGATTTCGTGGTGCTGGCCGGCAACGCCTGGCTGCAGGGCATCGCCCCGGAGCTGGAAACACGGATGATGCCGGTCGGCACCTATATCGGCGCCACCCAGCCACTGGGTGAAGCGCGTGCCAGGGCGCTGATCGGCAACGACATGGCCGTGGCCGACAGCAACTGGGCGCTGGATTACTTCCGCCTCAGCCGCGACCACCGCCTGCTGTTCGGCGGCCAGGCCAACTACTCGGCACTGCCGCCGCCGGGCCTGCGTGCCAGCATGACCCGGCGCATGCGCCGCGTGTTTCCGCAGCTGGCCGATGTGACGCTGGACTATGTGTGGGGCGGCTATATCGACATCACCCGCAACCGCGCCCCGCATTGGGGCCGGCTCACGCCGAACGTCTACTTCGCGCAGGGGTTCTCCGGCCACGGCGTGGCCAGCACCGGACTGGCCGGCGAGGTGATCGCCGCCGCCATCGCCGGACAGGCACAGCGGCTGGATGTGTTCGAGCGCATCGCGCACCGCAGTTTCCCCGGCGGCGCGGCCCTGCGCCGGCCGCTGCTGGTGGCGGCGATGTCCTGGTACAAGCTGCGCGACCTGCTGTGGTGACGGGCCCGCGCTGATCCGGCCCATTCGTTTGCCGACTACAGGTCAGCGATCGCCATCCGCAGCGTCATGCCACAGCTCGTGCGCGTCGATGCGGATCAGCAGCGCCGCCTCCAGTGCGTCGGCACGGGCGTTGGACTCGGCCAGCGCGCTTTCCTGTTCCTGCCGCTGCGCCGCGATCAGCTCGGCGATGCCGGCTTCACCCAGCACGTAGGCACGGCGGGCGCGGGCCGTGCTGGCGCGCACCGCTTCCAGCGCACGCTGGCTGTCCCGCCACACGCGGTAGCTGGCATCGGCATGGCGCACGGTCTGTTCGGCCTCGCGGCAGATCGCACGGCGCATCCCGGCCGCCAGCGCGCTGCCGGCCTCGGCATCGGCCTGCTGGGCATCGGCACTGGCCGAACGCAGCGCGCCGCCAAACGGAATGCTGACCACAACCCCGAGCGAGCGCTCCTCGCCACCGCGTTCGTCCAGCCAGCGCAGGCCCACGCTCGGGTCCGGCCGGCGCTCGGCCCGGGCACGCTGCGCCGACCGTTGCAGCCGTTCGGCCTCGCGCTCGGCGGCACCGATCTCGTGGCTGCGGTCGATGATGTGGTCGATATGCAGTTGCGCCGCATCGCCATCGGACGCCGGTTCGGGCAGTGCCGGCGCCCGCTCCGGCAACGGGATCTGCGGGAACGTGGCACCCAGCCCGGCACGTGTGGACTCGCGCTGTGCCGCCGCTGCGGTCAGTTGCGCCTGCGCCTGGGCCACGGCGGCATCGGCACTGTCCAGCTCGCGCAGCGCGGCATCGCCCGCACGTACCCGGCGCTGGATCGCATCACGATCGCGCCGCACCAGTTCGTGCTGCGTCTGTGCCTGCGCCAGCCCGCCTTCGGCGCGCAGCCAGTCCATCCATTGCGCCAGCAGCAGGCGCGCGGCCTGGTGTTCGGCGTCGGCCAGTTGCAGGCCGGCAACCTCGCTGCCGAGCCGGCCGATTTCCCGGTCCAGCCGCGCCTTGCCCGGCAAGCGCACGCCACGGCTGAGCTGGCCTTCATATTCATGGAACTGCGGCCCGTTGCGCACGCGCCGCTGCTGCGACATCACGCTGAAGGTCAGCTCATGCGGGCCGGCGGCAAGACCGCGCGACTGGGCATCGGCGCGCGCGGTGCCGGCGCGCGCGGCCAGCACCTGCGGATGCGCGGCGATGGCCTGCAGGACCAGCGTTTCGGGCGGCAGGTAGCCGGCATCATCCGGGCTGGCAAGGACCGCGCCGGGGGCAGCGAGGCCGCCTGCCAGCGCCAGCAACAGCGGCAGACGCTTCATGCCAGCCTCCCGAAACGTTCGACAACCTCGCACCACCAGGTGACTTCCGGGTGGGGAAGCTGATGGCGCAGGCCGTCCAGCACTTCGTCCACGCGCCCGGCCGGCAGCACCAGCCACGCCATGCTGCGGGCGACGCGGCCACGCACACACTCTTTGGCACTGGCCTGCTCGAAGCCGCTGCCATGGCCTTCGCCACGCAGCGTGGTGAAACCCGGCAGATCGGGCATCTCGAGCAGGGCGGTGATCACCGCATCCTCCAGCACCGGGGGAAAAACCAGATTCAGACGACGCAGTTCCATCAACGTGCTCCAAAGCGGCGGAACAGGACCGGCAGCAGCAACAGGGTAAGCGCGGTCGAGCTGAGCAGCCCGCCGATCACCACGATTGCCAGCGGACGCTGGATCTCCGAACCGGGGCCACTGGCGAACAGCAGCGGCACCAGGCCGAAGGCGGTGATGCTGGCGGTCATCAGTACCGGGCGCAGGCGCCGCCTTGCGCCCTCGCGCACCACCGCCGGCATGCCCATGCCGGTGGCGGCCAGCTGGTTGAAGTGTTCGACCAGCACCAGTCCATTGAGTACGGCGATCCCCAGCAGGGCGATGAAACCGATCGAGGCCGGCACCGACAGGTACTGCCCGGTCAGCCACAGCGCGAGCACGCCACCGACCATCGCGAACGGCACGTTGCCCAGCACCAGCAGCGCCTGCCGCATCGAGCCGAAGGTGGAGAACAGCACCAGGAAGATCAGGCCGATAGCCACCGGGATGACCATGCCCAGACGGGCGGCGGCACGCTGCTGGTTCTCGAACTGGCCGCCCCAGACGATGCGGTAGCCCTCCGGCAGCACCACATCCTGCGCCACGCTGGCGCGCGCCTCCTCGACGAAACCGACCAGATCGCGGCCATCGACATTGCTCTGCACCAGCGCGAAGCGCGAGCCGTTCTCGCGACGCACCGCCACCGGGCCGGTACTGCGCTCGATATCCGCCAGCGCCGCGAGCGGCACCTCGCCGGGGCCATCGCCGCGCGCCAGCAGCAGCCGCTCGAAGCGCGCCGGATCCTGCTGCACGCCGCCATCGCCACGCACCAGCACGGGGATCCGCCGTTCCGGGGTGATCACCGTGCCGGCCGGCAGGCCTTCGATCTGCGCGCGCAGCTCGTCCTGCACATCGGCCACCGCCAGCCCGGCGCGGCCCGCGGCCTGCGCATCGATCCGCAGCCGCAGGTATTCCACACCCTCGCCCGTCTGCGCCAGCACATCCTGCGCGCCGGGGATGCCTTCCAGCACCTCGGCAATGCGAGTACCGAGCTGGTTCACGGTGGCCAGGTCCGGCCCGAACACCTTGACCGCCACATCGCCGCGGCTGCCGGTGAGCATCTCGCTGACCCGCATTTCAATCGGCTGGGTGAAGCCGAATTCGATGCCCGGGAAATCTTCCAGCACGGTGCGGATCTGGTCGGCCAGCCATTGCTTGTCGGACCTGCGCCATCGCGACTTGGGCTTGAGCTGCAGGAACACGTCACTTTCATTCAGGCCCATCGGATCCAGGCCAAGTTCGTCCGAACCCACCCGCGCGACCACGTGTTCGATCTCCGGCACCCGCGCCTTCAATGCACCCTCGATTGCCAGATCCTGTTCGATGCTGTGTTCGATGCCGATCGACGGCAGCTTGGTCAGCTGCACCAGCAGATCGCCTTCGTCCATGGTCGGCAGGAACGCCTTGCCGACCCCGAACCATGCCGTCACCCCCAGCACCAGCGCGATGGCGGCGGCGACCGCGACCCGTCGCGGTTGCGCCAGCGCACCGTCCAGCAGCGGCGTATACAGGCCATCGAGCTTGCGCATCAGCCACGGCTCGGCGTGCGGGCGCTCACGCAGCAACAGCGAGGCCAGCACCGGAATCACCGTCAGCGACAGCAGCAGCGAGCCGGCCAGCGCGAACACGATGGTCAACGCGACCGGGCCGAACAGCTTGCCCTCCAGCCCTTCCAGGGTCAGCAGCGGCAGGAACACCAGGCAGATGATGACAATGCCCGAGGCCACCGGCGTGGCCACCTCGCGCACGGCGGCAAACACCCGGTGCACCCGTGGCAGGCGCGCACCGGGGGCGTGCGGATCAAGCCGGCTGACGGTGTTTTCCACCACCACCACCGCCGCATCGACCAGCATGCCGATGGCGATCGCCAGGCCGCCCAGACTCATCAGGTTCGCACTCATGCCGAACGCACGCATCAGCAGGAAGGTCAACAACGCGGCGAACGGCAGGGTCAGGGCCACCACCAGCGCCGCGCGCAGCTCGCCCAGGAACAGCAGCAGCAACACCACCACCAGCACGGTGGCTTCGAGCAGCGCCTTGGTGACGGTGCCCACCGCGCGATCGATCAACGCACTGCGGTCATAGAACGGCTCGATCCGCACTCCGGCCGGCAGCTGCGGTGCCAGCTCGGCCAGCCGCGCGCGCACCGCCTGCACCACCGCTCCAGCATCGGCCCCGCGCAGACCGACCACGATGCCCTGCACCGCCTCGCCTTCGCCATCCCGGGTGACCGCGCCATAGCGGGTCATGCCATCGGCACGTACCTCGGCGACGTCGCCGACCCGCAGCGGGATGCCATCCTGCACCCGCAGCACGATGCCGCGCAGGTCCTCGAGGGTATGCACCGCGCCTTCGGCACGCACCACCAGCGCCTCCTCGCCATCGCCGAGGCGGCCGGAACCGTCGTTGCGGTTGTTGCGCTCCAGCGCCTCGACCAGATCGCGGAAATGCAGCCCGGCCGCCGACAGCGCGGCGCGGTCCGGCACCACCACGTAACTGGTCACTTCGCCACCGAGCGCGTTGACGTCGGCCACACCGGGAATGGTACGCAGTGCCGGACGGATCACCCAGTCCAGCAGCGCGCGCCGCTCGGACAGCTCCAGATCGCCGCCTTCGATGGTGAACATGAAAAGATCGGACAGCGGCGTGGCGATCGGCGCCAGCCCGCCACCAACCCCGGCCGGCAGGTCGACATTGCCGAAACGCTCGGCCACCTGCTGCCGCGCCCAGTAGATGTCGGTGCCTTCAGCGAAATCCAGGGTGATATCGGCGATGGCGTACTTGGCGGTGGAACGCAGCATGGTGCCGTTGGGCAGGCCCAGCAGTTCCAGCTCCAGCGGCGCCACGACCCGGCTTTCCACTTCTTCCGGGGTCATCCCCGGCGCTTTCAGGATCAGCTTGACCTGGGCCGGGGCGATGTCCGGATAGGCATCCACCGGCAGCGCCAGGAACGCCAGCACACCGGCCAGTGCCAGCCCGGCCGCCGCCACCAGCACCAGCACCCGCTGGGTCAGGGAGAATTCGACGAGTCGTCCGAGCACCGGCTTACTCCCCCGCCGCCAGCAACGCCTTCAGCGCGCTGGTACCGGCAACCGCCACCACGCTACCGGCGGTGAGCGGACCACGGACCACCACCTGCGTGGCCGATTCGCCCAGCACCTGGACCGTGACCTTGCGATAGCCTTCCGCCGTGGCGGCGAACACCACGCTGTCGCGGCCCACCCGCACCAGCGCACCGCGCGGCAGCGCCAGCGCATCCTTCGGCGCCGGCAGCACCAGCGTCACCGCGACCGGCTGGCCCGGTACCAGCGCGGCATCGGCATCGAAACGGGCGCGTACCGGCACGGTCTGGCTGGCAGCGTCGACCGCCGCGCCCACCGCGGTGACACGGCCGCGCGCGGCCACGCCATCGATGCGTGCCACCTGTCCCGGTGCCAGCCGTGTCCGCGCCGACGCCGGTACGCGGATGGCGACATCCAGCGTCGCCATATCGGCCACCACGAACGCGGCGGCCATCGCTTCCAGCGCCTGCCCCGGCACCACCTTGCGCTCCAGCACCAACCCCGCCAGCGGTGCACGCAGTTCGTACTCTCCCGGCAAACCCGCCTTCGCGGCAGGCGCCAGCGCCAGTGCCCGGGTGAACTGGGCCTGCGCGGCATTGGCCTGTTCCTGCTGGGCGCGACTGCTCTCGGCACGTGCGGCCGGCACGATGCCCTCGGCCAGCAGTTCGGCATCGCGTCGTGCCTGGCGCCCGGCCAGGCGTGCCTCGCTGGCGGCCCGTCCGGCGTCGGCCTCCAGCATCATCCGCTCGCGGCTCTGCACCCGCGCCAATGGCGCACCGGCCGCGACCGCGCTGCCCTCGACCGCAAGCACCCGGGTGACCGTGCCGGCATAGGGCGCGGTCACCACCACGCTGCGTTCCAGCGCCGGCTCCACCGTCGCCGGCAGGTGTTCGAGTGGAATACCGGTGGCGGCGACCACCGGCGCGCTGCGCACCCCCAGCGCGCGCGCCTGTTCGGCCGGCAGGCGGATCAGCCCCGGCGGGGCGGCGGCCGGCGCGATGCCACTGAAGGCCAGCAGCAGAAGGCCGAACGGCACCAGCGGGCGGCAGCGGAAACGGCAGGACATCGGTCAACCTCGGCACGGGGGGAGCGGAACTGGCCACAGTCTCCCCGGCAAGGCTTTGGAAACGCTTAAGACACTCGACTGCGAAGCACTCGCGTTTGCAATTGCACTGGCATCACCTCACCACCGACCCGCAATACCGGTGCGCAGAAGGCCGGCACGGCCATCGAATCGCCTCCATCCGTGGCTCACGGATTGCTTTCATCCGGAAGCGCCGGGAACGGCCCCAGCCGGGCCACGAGTTCACCCGCGTGCAGATCAAAGCGCAGCTCGAGCCCAAGCACCTGTGCCAGGGTTCGCGCCAGCGCCAGTCCCAGACCTCCATGCACATCGGCGGCATGGCCCGGCGACTTGCGCCAGAAACGCTCACCGAACCGCGACAGATCCGCCTGCGTCAGGTCGGGGGCCGGATTGCATACCTGGACCCAGACACCTTCCGCCTGCTCCTGCAAGCGGACCACGATGCGGCTGTGCGCCGGCGCGTATTCCACCGCGTTCTGCAACAGGTTGGCGAGGATGCATTCGAGCAACCCCGGATCGCTCGACGTCCACCACTCCGCCACCCCTTCGTGGACGATATCCCGCGTCGCCCCGCGTGCGGCACGGCGCAATGCCTGCTGTTGCAGATCAAGCATCGCGCGCAGCTCCAGCGGTTCGGGTTGCGGCTGCGCCTGCCCGGATTCATAACGCGTCAGCGCCAGCAGGCCATCGACACTGCGTTGCATGCGCTCGACAGCGGCCAGCGACACCGTCAGCGCGGTCGCGGCGCGACAGGCGTCACCGCTGCGCACCGCCAGTTCCGTGCTGGTACGGATCTCGGCCAGCGGCGTGCGCAGCTCGTGGGCAACGTCGCGGGCGAACCGGCGTTCGCGCTCCAGCGCTTCATAGAGCCGGCCAAATGCACGGTCCAGCGCCGCCGCCAATGGCGTCAGTTCCGACGGCAAGGACGCATCCTGCAGCGGCCGGTGCTCGCCCTCCACCGTCAGTGAAGCGACCCGGGTTCCCAGCCGCAGCAATGGCCGCAGGCCCCGGTTGACGACGATGATCGCCAGCAGCGCGGCACACAGCGCAGCCAGCAGGATGACCAGCAGCAGGGTCAGATGGATGCGGCGCTCCAGCAGGTCAACATCGGTCCGCTCGATGGCGACGGTGATGACCGCCGCATGCGTCTGTCCGGCGTGTCCCGGCAGCACACGCTGCGCCACCGCGCGGCCACGGTGGCCATCGGGCAGGATCACGTCGTAGTACAGCGGCGCGTCAGCCGGCATCCGGGGGGGCCGCATCAGTGCCTGTGTGCCACTGGACGATGAGCGCGCCACCACCCTGCCTGCCGCATCCCAGAGGGTGAAAAAATCGGTGTGGCCATGTTCGCGGAACTCCGGCATCAGCGTATCCACCGGTGTGCCGCTGGCCAGCAGCGCCCCTACCGCACGCGCGCGGTCGAGCAGCTGCGCATCCAGCCGGGCATACAGGTGGTGGTCGAGCATCTGGTCCAGCAGCAGGAACATCACCACCAGCAGGCTGCCCAGCCCGCCGACCAGCGCGATGATCAGGCGCCGCCGGATCGACTTCAGCCAGCGGCGCTCAGACGACCACATAGCCGAATCCCCGCCGGGTTTCGATCAGGCCATCGACACCGGCACCGGCCAGCTTGCCCCGCAAGGTGCTGATCAGCACTTCGATGACCTTGTCCGAGGCGGTACTGCTGCCGGCATACAGCCGTTCGAACAGCCCGGTGCGGGTGTGTACCCGCCCGCGCTCGCGCAGCAGCAGTTCCAGCAACGCGTACTCCTTGGGCGACAGCGCGATCACGCCTTGCGGCCCGGACACCAGGCAGGTGCCGGTATCAACGGTCAGGCCACCTGCACTCAACCGCGGTGACGCATCATCGAAACGCCGCCGTGCCAGCGCCTTGAGCCGCGCCAGCAGCTCGTCGAAGGCGAACGGTTTGACCATGTAGTCGTCAGCGCCCAGGTTGAGGGCACCGACGCGGTCGGCAACCTGGTCGCGCGCCGACAGCACCAGCACCCGGGTGGCAAGCCGCCTGCCGCGCAGTTCACCCAGCACACCGAGTCCGTCGACACCTGGCAGTGCCAGGTCGAGCACCATCAGGTCGTACTCGTAATGGGCAAGAAATCCCAATGCCTGGCCACCGTCGGCAGCCGCATCCACCGCATAGCCCTCCGACGTCAGCGCGACCGCCAGGCTTTCACGCAACGCGGTGGAATCTTCGACAAGCAGCAATCGCATAGGGCAGGCAGCCGGCGGGAATGCCGACATGATGCCCGCCCTTGCGCAGCGGCGCATTGATCCTGCACAGCGCGTCCCGGCCCATGCCGGCTAAAGTCCACGCGGCGACGGCCGCTAACTCCATGTGACAGACCGCTTTCCGGACCTCCATGCCCTCATGACCGCATCGCCCCCGGCCGGCTTCGACACCCGCCCGATCCCGCCATTGCCACAACGCATCCTGGTGGTGGAAAACTCACGCACCTTCACTTCGGTACTGCGCGCGGCGCTGGAGCAGCGCTTGCAGCTGCCGGTGAGCGTGGTCTCCACGCTGGCCGAGGCCAGCCGGCTGCTGGAGCAGGAACAGGAATGGTTCCTGGTGTTGACCGGGCTGGTGCTGGCCGATGGCGACCGCGACCAGGTGGTGGACTACTTCGTCGAGCGCGGACTGCCCACCATCGTGGTCAGCAGCGTCTATGACGAAAGCCTGCGCAAGCGCGTGCTGCAGCAGCAGATCATCGACTATGTGCTGAAGAACACTCCCGGCAGCATCGACTATCTGGTGTGGCTGGTGCAGCGGCTGGAACGCAACCGGCGGATTTCGGCACTGGTGGTGGACGACTCGCCCTCCGCTCGCCTGTATGCCGCCGCGCTGCTGCAGATGTACGGCTACCACGTCAGCCAGGCCGAGGATGGCGCCAGTGCGTTGCGCGCCCTTGAAGCGGATCCTTCCATCCGCCTGGTCATCGTCGACCAGGAAATGCCCGGCATGGAAGGCGTGGAGCTGACCCGCCGGCTGCGCGCGTTGCGGGCACGCGACAAGGTCGCGGTGATCGGCATTTCCGGCAACGCCGACCCGTCCCTGATTCCACGTTTCCTCAAGAACGGCGCCAACGACTTCCTGCGCAAGCCCTTCTCGCGCGAGGAGTTCTTCTGCCGGGTCTCGCAAAACGTGGACCAGCTGGAGCTGATCGGCACCTTGCAGGATCTGGCCACCCGCGACTTCCTCACCGGCCTGCGCAACCGCCGCAGTTTCCTTGAACAGAGCCAGCGGCTGCTCGACGAGGCCCACCGCAACGGCAGCCGCAGTGTCGCGGTGGCGATGCTGGACATCGACCACTTCAAGCACATCAACGACAGCCAGGGGCACGAGGCCGGCGACCACGCCCTGCGCGCGGTGGCCACGGTGCTGCAGGCCAATACCCGCACACAGGACCTGTGCGCACGCTTCGGCGGCGAGGAGTTCTGCATGCTGGTCAACGACATGGATCACCTGCAGGTGATCGACTACTTCGAGCAGATGCGCCTTTCGGTACAGGCGCTGCAGTTGCAGCCGGGCGAGAACCCGCTGGCGATGACCATCAGCATCGGCATCTGCCACCTGCCGGCGAGCACCGGCAACCTGCACGCGCTGATCACCGAGGCCGACCGCCAGCTCTACCTGGCCAAGGCCGGGGGCCGCAACCGGGTCTGCAGCAGCACCGCCGGCGCCGCCATCGGCCAGGCAAGCTGAACGGCCGCCCGGCCCCTTTGATCCTGATCAACGCCGAAAACCGCCACCGTTCCTAGAGTTCGCTCCATAGACACCTACTTGGAGAAACCGCGGTGGCACTTTTGGTCTGGCAGGACGATCTCAACACGGGCGTGGAGGTCATCGACCGCCAGCACATGCGCATCGTGGAGATGCTCAACCATCTGCATGTGGCGCAGAAGAGCATGGAGCGCATGGCGGTAGCGGAAGTGATCGACGAACTGGTGGACTACACCATGTCGCACTTCGCCTTCGAGGAGGAGTTGATGGAAGAAGCCGGCTACCCGTTCTGCGCCGCGCACAAGCGGGTGCACGAGGTGTTCATCAAGCGTGTTTCCGAATACCGGATGCGCTTCGAGGCCGGCGAGGACATCACCGACGACCTGCGCAACATGCTCTCGCGCTGGCTGTTCAACCATATCCGCAGCGACGACAAGTCCTATGCCGAGCAGGTCAAGCGGCACCTCAACAAATTCGCCCGCGAACATGAGGAAGGCGGCTGGCTCGGGCGCACGCTCAAGCGCCTGTTCCGCTGACGCCCACCCGGCTGCCTCCACCCGGCTGGCAGCCGGAACCACCTGCCCCGCGATGGCCACGGACGGCCAGCTTCCGCCTGGGCATTACCGCCACGTGCCCTTGCGGCGGGCAATCATCCATAGCGCCAGTGCCGTCACCGCCGCCGTCGCACACAGGTAGCCGCCCACGGCGGCAATGCCGAACCTGCCGGCCAGCCACGTGGCGGCATAGGGCGCCGGTGCCGCACCGAGGATGCCGGCCAGGTTGAACGACAGCGATGCGCCGGTATAACGCACCTGCACCGGGTACAGACCGGCCAGCATGGTGCCGCACGGGCCGTAGGTGAGGCCCATCAGGAACAGTCCCAACGCCAGGAACAGCAGCACCTGCCACGGATGGCCGGACTGGAACAGCGGCTGGAACAGCAAGCCGAAGACGAAGATCAGCAGCGTCGCCAGCAGCATTGTCCGCACCGTGCCCCAGCGGTCGCCATACACCGCCGCCAACGGGATGCCGGCGGCGAAGAACAGGATGCCGAGCATCTGCAGCAGCAGGAAATCCTCGCGCGCATAGCCCAGCACCGAGGTGCCATGGCTGAGCGTGAACACCGTCATCAGGTAGAACAGCACGAAGGTGGCGAATGCCGCCAGCGTTCCGGCCACCACCGCGAAGCCGTGAGCCAGCAGCACCTCGCGCAGCGGCAGGCGCACGCGCCGGCCTCCTTCGATCGCCTTGCTGAAATCCGGCGTCTCGCGGATGTTCAGGCGCACCCACAGGCCGACCACCACCAGCACCGCACTGGCGATGAACGGCACGCGCCAGCCCCAGGCCAGGAACGCGGCATCGTCCATCACCTTGCCCAGCAGCAGGAAGGTGCCGGCCGACAGCAGAAAGCCCAGCGGCGCGCCCAGCTGCGGGAACATGCCGTACCAGGCGCGCTTGCCCGGCGGCGCGTTCTCGGTGGCCAGCAGCACCGCACCGCCCCATTCGCCGCCCAGTCCCAGTCCCTGTCCGAAGCGGCACAACGCCAGCAGCAGTGGCGCGACCAGGCCGATGTCGTGATAGGTCGGCAGCAGGCCGATCGCCACCGTCGACAGCCCCATGGTCAACAGCGCCGCCACCAGCGTGGCCTTGCGGCCGATCCGGTCCCCGTAGTGCCCGAACACCGCCGACCCCACCGGGCGGGCGATGAAAGCCACCGCAAAGGTGGCCAGCGACTGCAGCAGCGCCGCCTGGCTGCTGCTTTCCGGAAAGAACAGCTGCGGGAATACCAGCACCGCCGCGGTGGCATAGATGTAGAAATCGAAGAACTCGATGGTGGTGCCGATCAGGCTGGCGGCCAGCACGCGGCGCGGGGAATTGGCCGCGGCGGCGGCGACAGTAGGCGTCATCGGATCAACCCCGGGAAAGACGCGGCGATTCTGGCATGGCCGCAGCGCGCGGCCGGCGGTGGTTGCAAGCGCTACCGCTGCGCTCAGTCGCGCTTGAGCAGCCCGCGCAGGCCGGCGAAAGGCTGCGCGGTGGCGCCCACATGCCGCTCCTCGGCGTCGCTGGCGGCCACGCCGGTGTAGTCGCCATAACGCGAATGCTCGTTGTCATGGCAGTACAGGCACAGCAGCTCCCAGTTGCTGCCATCGGGCGGATTGCAGTCGTGGTCGTGGTTGCGATGGTGCACGGTCAGTTCGGAAAGATTGGCGCGGGTGAACTCGCGGGCGCAGCGCCCGCAGACCCACGGATACAGCTTCAACGCGCGCTCCCGGTAACCGTGCCCGCGCTGCTCGGCCTCGCGCCGGGCCTTGGCGACGATGCGGTCCAGCGCGGCGTTGTCAGGAACGGAAGGACGCGATGCCATGGAATTTCTACCGTCGGGGGAGCGATACGCCGGACTGTAGCGCCTGCCGCCGGCAGCCACCAGCGATACCGTTTGCCCGCTGCCTTCATCGCCACACAACGAAAGCTGCACGCAGCGCGAAGGTTT
This sequence comes from Stenotrophomonas sp. JC08, assembly GCF_052180205.1. Lineage (NCBI taxonomy): Bacteria > Pseudomonadati > Pseudomonadota > Gammaproteobacteria > Lysobacterales > Lysobacteraceae > Stenotrophomonas > Stenotrophomonas sp. JC08. Next base: position 2,171,714 of record NZ_CP197473.1, read on the forward strand.
TTCTCGCGCAGCTTCCACACCGATTAACCGCGTACGACCGGCGGATCACGTCCCGGCGCTGTTTCACGTTCCGGTACAGGTTTCCACCGCTACGGTCGGCATGCGTGGACTGCGCGATGGATATCTCAGGAGCCAACCCATGAACAACCGAACCTTGCACACCACCCTGCTTGCCGCCGCCCTTGCCTTGGCCGCGACCGGCGTCGCCCGGGCGCAGGATGCACTGACCGCGCCACAGGTACGTGCCCAGCTGGAATCACAGGGCTACACCCGAGTAAAGGACCTGGAGTTCAAGGACGGCATGTGGAAGGCCGAGGCGACCAGCGCCAACGGCAAGGACGTGGATGTACGGCTGGACCCGCGTACCGGCACGGTCTATCCGGAAAAGGCCGTCTCACAGCTGGGTGAAGCCGATATCCGCGCGCAGCTTTCCGCTGCCGGCTACAGCGACGTCAACGACGTGAAACTCAAGGACGGCCTGTGGAAAGCCGAGGGTCGCACCGCCGAAGGCGAGAAGGTGAACCTGCGGCTGGACCCCGACACCGGTGAAATCATCGCGGTGGAGCGCGACTGAATCAGACGGACCAGGCCGCACTGATGGCCGGCCTGGCCGCTTGCGTGCGGGTCCAGTCCGATGGACGGACCCGCGCGGATGATTGAAGACTGCTCAGGCCAGCAGGCCGGCGCCGCGCAGGGCCGCTTCCATTCCCGTCTGGTGGCCGGCATCCAGCTCGGTCATCGGCAGGCGCAGCGTGGTGCCACAACGGTTCATGCGTGCCAGCGCCCACTTCACCGGGATCGGATTGGCCTCGACGAACATTTGCCGGTGCACCGGCAGCAGCCGCTGCTGGATCGCCATCGCGGTGCGCACATCGCCGGCCAGCGCCGCCGCGCACAGCTCGCGCATCAGCTTCGGTGCGACGTTGGCGGTGACGCTCACATTGCCGTGGCCGCCACAGAGCATCAGCGCCACCGCGGTGGCGTCGTCACCGGAATACACCGCAAAGTCTTCCGGCACTTCCCGGATCAGCCACTGCGCCCGCTCCAGATTGCCGGTGGCCTCCTTGATGCCGATGATGCCCGGCACCTGCGCCAATCGCAGCACGGTGTCGTGCTGCATGTCGGCAACGGTGCGACCCGGCACGTTGTAGAGCACGATCGGCAGATCGCCGGTGGCTTCGGCAATCGCCTTGAAGTGGCGGTACTGCCCTTCCTGCCCCGGCTTGTTGTAGTACGGCACCACCTGCAACTGGCTGTCGGCACCGACCTTGCGTGCGAACTGTGCCAGCGCGATCGCCTCGGCGGTGGAGTTGCCACCGCAGCCGGCCATCACCGGCACCCGCCCGGCGGCCTGCTCCACGGTCACGCGGATGATCTCGCAGTGTTCTTCCACGCTCACCGTCGGCGACTCGCCGGTGGTGCCGACCACGCCGATGCAGTCGGTGCCCTCGGCCACATGCCAATCCACCAGCTGCCGCAGCGCGCTGTAGTCGACGCTGCCGTCCTCGTGCATGGGCGTGACGAGCGCGACAATGCTGCCGCGGAGAGGAGCGCTGGGAAGGGTCATGGCAATACCGGGGGCCTTGGGGGGAACTGCAGATTCTAATCCCGATGGCGGCCTGATCCACGCGCTTGATACCGCCTGCAACGAATCGCGCCACCGCGTTCATCCACCACCGCCGCCACGCCGGTTTCCCGGCACCGCCCTCCCGCTCATCTACAATGCCGCCCCCCACGTTTCACAGGCAGCCGCATGGACATCATCGTCAACGAAGAACTCAAGGCCTATATCGATCCGCTGACGGCGGACGAGCACGCCGCGCTGGAGCGCAGCCTGCTGGCCGAAGGCTGCCGCGATGCACTGGTGCTGTGGGGCAACGTGCTGATCGATGGACACAACCGCTACGGCATCTGCAGCAAGCACGGTATTCCGTTCAACACCGTGCAGAACACGCGCTTCAAGAGCATGGACGACGTGCATCTGTGGATGATCGAGCAGCACCTGGGCCGGCGCAGCGTGTCCGACTACCAGCGCGGTGTGCTGGCGCTGCGCAAGCGCGACATCCTCGCCGCCCGCCGCCGCACCGAACAGGAACAGCTGCAGCGCGAAAGCGAAGGTGAGAGCACTGCCGCCGACACCGCTGCCGATGCTGCCGACCTGCCACCATGGGAACCGGCACCCAAGCTGTCCAAGGCCGACCTGGCCCGTGAAGCCAAGCTCAGCCCCAGCCAGGTGACGATGATCGAGAAGATCCACGATCACGCTGCCGTGGAAGTGATCGAGGCGATGCGCAGCGGTGCGATCTCGCTCAGTGCCGCGGCCACCGTCGCCAGCCTGCCCGAGGACGAGCAGCGCGCGGCGGCCAGGGGCGGCAAGGAGGAACTGAAACAGGCCGCCAAGCGCGTGCGCGATGCCAGGCGCAAACCCAAGGCCGCGCGCGATGACGACGCCGGGCAGACGCAGCCACTGGGCAGCGCCGAAGCCGCAGGTCTCGAGGAGACGGTGGACAGCGCCGAAGTACAGGCGTTGCGCCAGCGCGTGGCCTCGCTGACCGCGGAAAACCAGGCATTGCGGATGGAGCTGGATGCCCTGCGCGCGCGTTTCGCCTCCGCCGCCGACTCCACGCAGGATGCGGCCACCGAGGCTTGATCCCTCCCCGGCTGCCCCCTACCCTGCGACTACGCCCTGCAAGGACCCAGCAATGGCTTCCGCCTCCCCGGAACTGGAACGATTCGTCCACGAAGCACTGCTGCGCGGCCACACCCGCGAGCAGATCAACCAGGCCCTGCTGGCCGCCGGCTGGAGCAGTGAGCAGATCCGTGGCGCGCTGGAGAACTGGGCCGAGGTCCCGTTCGCACTACCGGTGCCACGCCCGCGTGCGTCGCTGTCGGCACGGGAGGCCTTCCTCTATCTGGTGCTGTTCAGCACCCTGTACTTCTTCTGCTGGAACCTCGGCAGCCTGCTGTTCCAGCTGATCACCTATGCGCTGCCGGACGCGGCAGATGCAGACTGGCGACTGCTGCGGCTGGGCGGTGCCATCCGCTGGTCGGTGTCGGCGCTGGTCATCGCCTTCCCGGTATTCGTGTTCATCGCCCGCCATGTCAGCCTCGATGTGGAGCGCAATCCGATCAAGCGGCTGTCACCGGTACGCCGCTGGCTGACCTACCTGACCCTGTTCGTCGCAGCCACGGTGCTGATCGGCGACCTCACCGCGCTGGTCTACAACGTGCTCAGCGGTGAGCTGAGCCTGCGCTTCGTACTGAAGGTACTGGTGGTCGGCAGCATTGCCGGCACGGTATTCGGCTATTACCTGTGGGACCTGCGGCAGGAAGAGGGGGAAGCATGAGCACTGTCGCCTGGGGCCGCCGCATCCTGTGGGCTGCCGGTATCGTCACCGCACTGGCGATGGTGGCCGGGGTGCTCGTCATCGACTCGCCTTCCCAGCAGCGCCTCAAGCGCCTGGACAACGCCCGCATCGCCGACCTGCAGGCGCTGGATATCGCCGCCCGCGGCTATTGGCGCGAGCACGACATGCTGCCGCCGGATATCCGCACGCTGGCCACACAACCCGGCATGGCCCTGCCGTTGAACGATCCTGCCGGTGGCCCCGCGTACAACTACCGGCTGCTGGATCCCACCCATTTCCAGCTCTGTGCCCGCTTCAGCACCGACAGCAGCAGCGGACAGCGCCGTGGTCACCTGGACGCCTGGGCACACCCGGCCGGCGATCATTGCTTCCGCCGTGAAGCGGGCGACAAAGACTGACGGGTGAGCAGCACCATGCCGCATGACCCCCGCCGCGGGCAGCTTCGCCGCCTCAAGGCCTATGCGGTGGCGATGCTGCTGGCGATGCTGGGCGGTTTCATCGTCAGCCATCTGTATGGCGAACGCGGCATCTGGGCCTGGGTGGGCGCATTCTGCGAAGCGGCCACGGTCGGTGCGCTAGCCGACTGGTTCGCGGTGGTGGCGCTGTTCCGCCGGCCGCTGAACCTGCCGATCCCGCACACGGCGATCATCCCGCGCAACAAGGCACGCATCGCCGACAGCCTGGCGGTGTTCGTGCGCGACCACTTCCTCGAGCCGCAGGCGCTGCTGGCCAAACTGGAGGTGTTCAATCCCGCCAGCCGCCTGGGCGAATGGCTCTCGCAACCGGCGCAGGCGAAGATGCTGGCCGGCATGGCGCGTGGCTGGGCGCTGCAGGCGCTGGACCTGCTCGACGAGGCCGCGGTGCGGCGCGCCATCCAGGGTTTCGTCGTCGAACAGCTGCGGCAGTGGAATGCGGCCAGCACCGCCGGTGAGCTGCTCGGCCTGCTGACCGCCGACAACCGCCACCAGCGCGTGCTCGATGAAGGACTGAAGCGGATCGCGCGCTGGCTGGACAACGACAAGGTGCGGCAGCAGGCCTCGGCGCTGATCGTGCGCTACATCCGCAAGGAATGGCCCACGCTGGCCAGCACCGTGGACTGGGTCAAACCGATCGACGAGATCGGCGATTCGCTGGCCGACCGGCTGGCACGGGCCGGACTGGAAGAGCTGCAGCAGGTGCTGTCACAACCGGAGCATCCGCTGCGCCGCGACTATGCACGGTGGCTGGGCGACTACATCCAGCGGCTGCGCGAGGACCCGGCGCTGGCCGCGCGCGTGGACACCCTCAAGCAGCAGATGATCGACCACCCCGCCCTGCAGCAATATGTGCAAGGGTTGTGGCAGCGGATACACGGCTTCCTGCACGCGGACCTGTCGCGCGAGGATTCAACCCTGGCCGCCTACCTGGAGCGCAGCTTCGGCAAGCTGGGGGATGCGATCGGCCGTGATCCGGCCCTGCGCGACGCCCTCAACCAGCACATGCTCACCGGTGCCGAAAAGCTCACCACCCGTCTGCGCGCCGGCGTCACCACGCATATCGCACAGACGGTGAAAGGCTGGGACGAGAAGAAGCTGGTCGAGCAGCTGGAACTGAGCGTCGGCCGCGACCTGCAGTACATCCGTTTCAACGGCACCCTGGTCGGCGGCCTGATCGGCCTGCTGCTGCACGCCCTCACCGGCTGGCTGCAGCTGTAGGAGCAACGTCAGTCGCGACCGGGTATTGCCGGGAAAGACTGTCGCGACCGACGTCGCTCCTGCAGGGATTGACCCTTACCGCAGCCGCCGCAGCTCCCACGCGCGGTGGATGCGTGCGTTGCGCTCGAAGTCCGGGCCGATGGTCCGGGGCGAAATCTCGCGGCACTGCGCGAACTCGGCGATGGCGTTCTCTTCCAGCTTGAAACGGCGGAAGTTGTTGGAGAAATACAGCACGCCCTCGGGCATCAGCCGCGCCACTGCCGCACGCAGCAGGCGCACGTGCTCGCGCTGGATATCGAAGTCATCGGCGCGCGCCGAGTTGGAGAACGTCGGCGGATCGCAGAAGATCACGTCGTAACGGTTCTTCTCCGCTTCCAGCCAGGTCACCGCATCGGCCTGCACCAGCCGGTGCTGGCTGCCGCCCTTGCCGTTGAGCGCCAGGTTGTCGGCGCACCACTGCAGATAGGTGCCGGACAGGTCCACGCTGGTGGTCGAGTCGGCACCGGCCACCGCCGCCTGCACGCTGGCCACGCCGGTGTAGCAGAACAGGTTGAGGAAACGCTTGCCCTGCGACTGCCCGGCCATGTGCCGGCGCAACGGACGGTGATCGAGAAACAGGCCGGTATCCAGGTAATCGAACAGGTTCACCCGCAGCAGCGCGTCGTTCTCGCGCACCATGATGAACTCGCCGCGCTGTTCGAAGCGCCCGTACTTGCTGCCGCCCTTGCCACGCTCACGCGACTTCAGCGCCACCTGCTCCGGCGGCACGCCGAAGACGTCGCGCGCGGCGGCCAGCAGTTCGTTGCGACGACGGCGCACATCGGCATCGGGAATCGCGGCCGGCGCGGCGTACTCCTGCACATGCAGGAACACCCGGCCCTTGCCGCCATCTTCCTTGTAGACGTCGATGGCCGCGGCGTATTCGGGCAGATCGGCGTCATAGGCGCGGAAACAGCTGACCTGCTCGCGCGCCAGCCAGCTCTTGAACTTCTTCAGGTTCTTGCGCAGCCGGTTGGCCACCATCTGCGCGCCTTCGCTCAGCTCGCGTGGCGCACCGTCATGCTCGCGCTGCGGCACGGCAATCGGATCACAGACGATCAGCGCGCACTCGATGGCGCCATTGAACAGCTGGTAGGTCTTGCGCGCACGCAGGCCGGTGGCGAAGGCCAGATCGGCACTGCCACACAACAGGCTGGCCCGCCATTGCGGCACCGCGCGCTTGAGCGCATCCCCGATCCGGCGGTACAGCACGGTATCGGCGGCCAGACGCTCGTCATAGGGCGGATTGCAGACCACGCAACCGGTTTCCTGCGGCGGTGTCTGCATGTCGGCCACGTCACGCACGCCGAACCAGATGGCCTCGGCCACACCGGCCGCTTCGGCATTCTCCTTGGCCGCGCGGATCGCATGCGGATCGATATCGCTGCCGTGGATGACCTGCCTGAGTGCGGCGCGCCCGACCGTCTCGCGCTCACGCGCTTCGGCCATCAATTCCTTCCATTGCGTCTGGTCGAAGCCGCGCCAGCGGCTGGGCGGCAGGCTACCGTGGCGCTGCAGGCCCGGCGCCACGTCGGCGGCCATCAGCGCACCTTCGATCAGCAAGGTGCCGCTGCCGCACATCGGATCAAGCAGGCCACCGCCCTCGGCGTGGATCTTCGGCCAGTTGGCGCGCAGCAGCACCGCCGCGGCCAGGTTCTCCTTCAGCGGCGCCTCGTTCTGCGACAGACGCCAGCCGCGCCGGTGCATCGGGCCACCACTGAGGTCGATCGAGATCGTCGCCCGGCCCTTGCGCAGGGACAGGTTGATGCGCACATCCGGGAATTCGGTGTTCACCGACGGCCGTTCCTCGCCCTGGCCGCGCAGACGGTCCACCACCGCGTCCTTGACCCGCTGCGCGGCAAAGCGCGCGTGGGTGATCGCGGTACCGGACACGTGCGCGTCCACCGACAGGGTCAGGTCCGAATGCAGGTGTTCTTCCCACGGCATCGCGACCACGCCCTGATAGAGCGAGCCCTCATCCGGGCACTCGAACTCGGCCAGCGGCCACAGCACCCGGCTGGCCAGCCGCGACCACAGCACCACACGCTGCGCATCGCGCAGTTCGCCTTCGGCATTGACGCCGGCGATGGTGGCGGTGGCGACGGGCAGGCCCAGCGCCAGCAGTTCGTCGGCGAGGAGGTACTCCAGGCCCTTGGCGCAGGAAACAAAGAATTTCACGGGATCGGATCGACTGTCGGAAAGGGAGGACACCCGGCGGGCACGCCAACGGCGCGCCGGTCAACGGGCATCAGTGCCGCCATTGTAGGCAATGGAGGTCGCCACCGCCCTCACCGGCGGTAGCCGCAGCCGTTACAGCCCGCGCAACAGCTGCTCGAAAGCCTGCGCCGAGGCCTCCACATGCGCGGCCAGCCGGTGGCCGTCATCGACCATCAGCAGGCTGGCCGACCGCTGCTGTGCCCAGGCGATCACGTCGCCGGCGGGAATCAGCTCGTCATGCCAAGCGTGGACCACGCTGATCGGCACCCTGGCCGCGTCCAGCGCCGGCATCGGCCCCATCGTGGTCGGCGGCACCATCAGGAACAGCGCCTGCGTGGGCACCTGCAGCGAGGCGATGGCGGAGATGTAGGCACCCAGGCTGGAGCCGGCCAGCACCACCGGGCCACGCACGGCGGCGGCGCCGGCCAGTTCGATCAGCCGTTGCAGGCGCTGCGGCACATCACCGACGCGGCTGATGTCGTGGCGCGCGTCAAGATCGGTGTAATCAGGACGCTCGCAGCTGAAGCCCAGACGCTGCGCGACTTCGGCCAGCGCGGTGACCTTGGTCGCGTCCGGACCGCTCTCGAAACCATGGGAAAGAATGCAGTGGCCGCGGCTCATGGCGCCCTGCCGGATACGGGGTAAGTCATGGCGCAGATGCTAGCATCCGGCGATGCCCTCGCCCTCCGCCCCCGCCGTTGTTTCCGCGCCGCTGCCCTACGAGGAACACCTCGCGCGGCGGGCACTCGCCGACATCGATCTGGTGGTGATCCACTGCACCGAGCTGCCCGACCTGGCCATGGCGCGCGAATACGGCGAACGCGTGCTGTATGACAGCGGCAGTGGCAACAGCGGCCATTTCTATATCGACCGCGATGGCAGCATCGTGCAGTACGTGGCGCTGGAACGCGTGGCCCACCATGTGCGTGGCTTCAACCCGCGCTCGGTCGGCATCGAGCTGGTCAACAGCGGCCGCTATCCGCACTGGCTCGATTCCCGCCACCAGCAGATGGCCGAACCGTATCCGGCGGCGCAGATCACCGCGCTCATCCGCCTGTTGAATCATCTGGCGGTGCAACTGCCCGCGCTGCGCTGGATTGCCGGGCACGAGCAGCTGGATACCGAACAGGTCGCTGCCAGCAACGATGCCTCCGTGACCGTGCCCCGCAAGCGCGACCCCGGCCCACAGTTCCCGTGGTCGCAGGTGCTGCAGGCCATCGCGCTGCAGCCGCTGCCCGCTCAGTAAGCGGACACGAACACCTTCTCGCCGGCGTTCACCCGCAGGTCCAGGCGGTTTCCCGGCGGGGCCACCGGGCACACCACATGCGGCGTCAGTGCGCACGGAGGATTCTGCGCGCGGTTGAAATCCAGCACCACGGTGCCGTCGCGGGGCGCGCTGGCAAACAGGTAGCGCGCGCCGCCATAGGTTTCACGGCCACTGGTGCGATCGGTGAACAGGAAGAACAGATGCCGGTCCTCGGATTCCTGCATCTGCAGTACCGGCCGCAGGCTGTAGCGGCGTCCGTCGATCTCGAACCGGGCCTCGCCCGGCTCCTCGGCCGGCAGCGGTGTGCCGATGGACGTCAGCAGCACCACCTCTTTCGGCTTCGGAAACGGATACCACTGCGCCACCACGCGCCATTCCGGTGCCACCGGGAAGTGCTCGACGCCCTTGAAGTCACGCCGCGAAGCCGCGTCGGGATCGCGGTAACGCCAGCCCCAGACAGCGCCCGTGCGGACCAGATAGAAATCCGCCGTCCCCAGCCGGATATGGCTGCCGGGCCGCTCATCCGCCGCCTGCTCCGGCACCAGCTCGGCAGCCTGCAGGGGCTGCCCGTCCAGCATCGCATCGCTGCCGGCCGCCACTTCGATATGCGCCCGCTCGTGGCCATCGAGCGTCAGGATTCCCAGTCGTGCCGGACCGCCGGGCAATCTCACCTCGTTGTCCGGAGCACTGCCGACGCGGTAGCGCCCCGGCTTCAGGCGGCCGGAACCGGTATAGCTCAGCCAGCCATCGGACGCCCTCAGCTCTTCCAGCCGCTGCGCACGCCACTGCGCCACCTGCTGCCGGTAGCCGGGCAGCTCCGCATCAGCCCGCCCGTCCCCGCGCAGGCATCCGCCACACGCCAGGACAAGTGCCGCCAGAACTGTGCTGATCCTCAACCGCATCTCGTCCCCCGCAGGCCCCTCCCCCGGCCGATACGCATCCCGCGCGAAGGCCAGCCCGATACCGCGTCATCTCAGCCGGTTGCCACCGGCCGTTCCGGATCACTGGACCAGCCGCTCCAGGAGTCGGCAAACACCCGCACCCCCTGCAGCCCGGCAATTTCAAAGGCCAGCGCCAGATGGCACGCGGTCACTCCCGAACCGCACATCACCACCGCCTTGTCCGGCGCGTGCCCGGCCAGCAGCGGCTCCAGTCCAGCGCGCAATTCTGCCGCAGGACGGAAGCGGCCGTCGAGCAGGCTGTCACCAAACGGACGGTTCACCGCGCCCGGCACATGCCCGGCGACGCGATCAAGCGGTTCCACCTCGCCGCGATACCGTTCCGGCGCACGCGCATCCAGCAACCAGCCCGGCACCTGTGACAGCCGCGCGGCCACCTCATCGGCAGTCACCACCTGGGCCGGATCGAACCGCCCCGGGTGAGCCGGCAGCGCCGTGATTGCCGGCACCGTGCTTTCCACTGCATGTCCGGCGGCCTGCCAGGCCGCCAGGCCGCCATCCAGCACCGCGACAGGGCGATGCCCGACAAGGCGCAGCAGCCACCACAGCCGTGCCGCCGCCATGCTGCCATCGCCGGCATCGTAGACCACCACCTGCGTCCGCGGGCCGATCCCCCAGCGGCCCAGTGTCGCGGCGAACGCGGCACTGTCCGGTAGCGGATGGCGACCATGCCCCTTCTTTTGCAGATCGGAAAGATCACGGTTGAGATCGGCGTAAACCGCCCCTGGAAGATGCCCGACCGCATACTGCGCGGCACCGGATTGAGCATCGGCCAGCGAAAACCGTGCATCCACCACCCGTATGGCCATGGCGTCACCAGCGTGCGCATCCACCTCCGAGGCCGGAGCGGACTGCAGCGCAGCCGCCAGCGAATCGACATCCACCAGCGTGGTCCACGGCGGGTTCATCAGGTTCATGACGTTTGCTCCAGGCGGCAACGCAGGTTGTAGAGGATGGCTGCCGTCGCGCCCCAGATGCGCTGCGCCGGCCAGCTGTATTCGAAGACATGCCGCACACGGCCGCGATAATCCATTTCGACCTTGCGCAGATTGGCCGGGTCCATCAGGAACGCCAGCGGTACTTCAAACACATCGGCCACTTCCGACGGATCGGCCACCGGCACGAATGCCGGGTCGACCACCGCCACCACCGGTGTCACCCGGAAGCTGGTGATGGTCAGGAACGGTTCGAGATACCCCAGCATCTGCGCCTGCTCGCGCTGCAGGGCGATTTCCTCGTTGCTTTCGCGCATCGCCGCCATGGCCGGAGTGCGATCGCGCGGTTCGATCCTGCCACCGGGAAAACCGACCTGCCCGCCATGGTGGCGCAGATGCTCGGTGCGTCGCGTCAGCAGTATCTGCACGCCCTGCGGCCGCGGCACCAGCCCGACCAGCACCGCCGCCTCGGCCGGCGTCCCGGGGGGCAGGATGTCCGCCAGCTCCGCATGGTTCCAGCCCCTGCCGGTCGGCACGGTCACCAGCGGATCGAGTGCGCGCAGCAGCTGCGCGGCATCGGGCAGCAAACCCGCCAGCGAATCCGGCGCAAGCCTGCGTGCCGGCAGCGCGTTATCGATCATGTCAGCACGCATGGCAGCCTCCATCCGCAACCAGCCGGCGATCTCATCGCCGGTACGCAGACACCCGTGGCAATAGCCGCGGGTATCCAGCGAGCACATACCGATACAGGGACTGGTGACGGCTCCACGTACAGCATCCATCCGCAACAACACCCTTCAAGCCTAACGCGATTGCGGGCCGACGATAGCCATCGTTGCCGCAAAAAAATTGCGCCGGCGTTTTGGCACCGGCGCAATTCGCTTCACTTCACTGGCGCCGCGCTTACTTCACGCTGACCAGCTTGATTTCAAACTGCACGGCCACGTTCGGCGGGAACGGCGTGCGCGGGTCAGCACCGTAGGCCTTTTCCGGCGGCAGGGTGACTTCCCACTTGGAGCCGGCCGGCATCTGCAGCAGGGTTTCGCGCATCGCCGCCATCTCGACCTCGCTGAGCTTGATCGACGGAATCGACTGCGCCGGACGGGCTTCGCTGGGGCGCTGCCCATACGGGAACGGACCGGCCACTTCCAGCGCCACGGTGCTGGCCTGGGTCGGCTTGGCGCCGTTGCCGGCTTCCATCACGCGGTACTGCACGCCGCTGGCCAGGCTCTGCACGCCGGCCTTGGCCTTGTTGGCGGCCATGAACTGGTCACTGCGGGTCTTGTTCTCGGCAGCGGCCTTTTCATACTCGGCCTTGGCGGCTTCGGCACGGCCCTGCTCACGGCGCTGGAAGGCTTCCACGGCCGGCTTCAGCTGCTCGGCGGTGATCGCCGGCTGCTTCTTGGCGTAGGCATCCTGCAGACCCTTGACCACCGAGGCGATGTCCAGCTGTTCGCCACGACCGGTGAGTTCGGCCAGGTTGTTGCCGTAGTCATAGCCGAAGTAATAGCTCAGCTTGCCCTTCTCGGACGAGACGTCCTGGGCGAATGCGGTGCCGGTCATGGCCAGGGCGGCCACGGCGACCGCGATTGAACGCAACTTCATCAAACAGTTCTCCAGGAAGGGTGTCTCAAGGCAAGCATGCCGCCTGAGGCGACGGGTTAGGATAACGGCCACAAAGGCTGACCGCCACTTGCGTACCGCAGTTCAGACAGGTCACCGACATAAAGAGTTCCGCACTTACTTTTTTTTAACGTTATCGAGGAGTTTGGCCGCAATGTCCGAGGCACCGGTTTCCATCCATACCCGCGACGCCATCCGCACCATCACCGTGCAGCGCCCGGAGAAACTCAATGCCTTGAACCGGCAGACGCTGGAGGCGCTGGACGCGGCATTCACCGAGGCCGCACAGGCCGATGACGTGCGGGTGGTGATCCTGACCGGCGCCGGCCCCAAGGCCTTCGTGGCCGGGGCCGATATCGCCGAGATGAATGCGCTTACCCCGGTACAGGGCCGCGACTTCTCGCTGCTCGGCCAGCGCCTGATGCGCCGCATTGAGCGCCTGAACAAGCCGGTGATCGCCATGGTGAACGGCTTTGCACTGGGCGGCGGCATGGAACTGGCGATGGCCTGCCACCTGCGCATCGCCGCCGACAGCGCCAAGGTCGGACAGCCGGAAATCAACCTCGGCCTGCTGCCCGGTTTTGGCGGCACCCAGCGCCTGCTGCGTCTGGCCGGCCGCGCCGCCGCACTGGAACTGTGCCTGCTCGGTGCGCCGATCGATGCCCTCCGCGCGCAGCAGCTGGGACTGGTCAACCGCGTGGTGCCCGCCGCCGAGCTGGAGGCCGAAACCCTGAAGATCGCCACCCAGCTGGCCGGTGCCGCCCCGCTGGCGCTGCGCGGCATCCTTGATGCGATCAATGTCGGCGGCGAGTGCGGTATCGAGGAAGGGCTGGAATACGAGAGCGCACAGTTCGGCCTGGCGTTCTCCACCCAGGACATGCGTGAAGGCACCAGCGCCTTCCTCGAACGCCGCAAGCCCGAATTCAAGAACTGCTGAGCCACGACCGATGCACGCTGTTCCCGTTTCACCGCAACAGCTGCTGCAGCTTGTTGTCGAGGACAATCTGGATGCAGCGGTGTGTGCCGGCCTGATGGACTACACCGCTGCACCGGACGACACCACACTGACCCCGGCGCAATCGCAGCTGCTGCTGGAAACCCAGCAGCGCCTGCGCATCGCCTGGGCGGCCCGCGAGCGCTACCGCGCCCGCGATGCGCGCCTGGCGCGACGTGCCGCCGAACGTGAAGCGCGCCGTACCCCGCCGCCGCCGCCAGACAGCAAGCCCGCCCTGCCCTCGGCGGCGGCCGCGATCCTCGCCCGTGCCAAGGCGCGGGCCGCGCAGAAGCCTTCGTCATGAAAAGTGTTGCCGTGAAGAAAACCGCTGCGAAAAAAGTTGCGGCAAAGAAAATCGCACCCGGAAAAGCCACCACAGGAAAAACCGCGGCGACGGTGAAGAAAACAGCCACACCGCGGGCCAGCAAGCGCATGAGCCGCGAGCAGGTGCGGGAGATGTTCACCCGCCTGCGCGAGCTCAACCCCAATCCCGTGACCGAGCTCGAATACAGCTCGCCGTTCGAGCTGCTGGTGGCGGTGACACTGTCGGCGCAGGCCACCGACGTCGGCGTCAACAAGGCCACGCGCAAGCTGTTCCCTGTAGCCAATACCGCGCACGCGATCCTCGCGCTGGGCGAGGAAGGGCTGAAGCGCTACATCGCCACCATCGGCCTGTTCAACGCCAAGGCCAGGAATGTGATCGCCGCCTGCGCGATCCTGGTGGAGAAATATGACGGCGAGGTACCGGCCGACCGCGCCGCGCTGGAGGCCCTGCCCGGTGTCGGCCGCAAGACCGCCAATGTGGTGCTCAACACCGCCTTCGGCCAGCCGACGATGGCGGTGGATACCCACATCTTCCGCGTCGCCAACCGTACCGGGCTGGCTCCGGGCAAGGACGTGCGCGCGGTGGAGGACGGGCTGCTGAAGGTGATTCCCGAGGAGTTCCTGCAGGATGCACATCACTGGTTGATCCTGCACGGCCGTTACGTCTGCAAGGCGCGCAAGCCGGACTGCCCGCAATGCGTGATCCGTGATCTGTGTCATTACCGGGACAAGACCACCGCCTGATGCGGCAGCATTGCCTGCCGCGGACGCGGCTTCAACGCAATGGCGCCGATCCACCACTGCGGGCCGGCTGATCCTGCACGGCCGCTACGCCTGCAAGGCGCGCAACAAGGAAAATCCCGCCTGTCGGGACGACAGCTGTGAACATGACGTCCGTCGCCGGCCTGATTCCCGCAGAAATATGGTGACTCCGGAAGGTGTCCCTGCGCCGGGAACACTCCGGCATCATCCGCATATCCGGTTGCGCCCGTTTCGCTTGGCTTCGTAGAGCATTGCATCGGCGCGGTTGATCAGCTTTTCATGATGGGTCAGCCCCACCCGCTCGGCCACGCCCATGCTGATGCTCATCGAAAATCCCGGCGCAAAGCCGGAGGTATCGATGGCGGCCACCGCCTGACGCAATTGCTCGCAGCGCGCCAGCACGTCCTCGCGCGCAAGACCGGGGAACAGCAGCACGAATTCCTCGCCCCCCCAGCGCGCGACGGGCACGCGTTTGCCGGCATGTGCGCGGATGGTGTCAGCGGCGACGCGCAGCGCGGCATCGCCGGCGATATGCGAATACCCGTCGTTGATGCGCTTGAAATGGTCCAGATCGGCAAGGACCAGCGTCAGCGGTGTGTCATCGCGCACGGCACTGGCGAACTCCCGTGCCAGTGCTTCATCGAACGCACGCCGGTTCATCAGCCCGGTGAGTGGATCCTCGCGCGCCTGGCGCTCGAATGCCTCGGCCTGCACCCGCAGATCGCGGGTGCGCTCATCCACCTGCGCACCGAGCTGGCGTTTGGCCGCCTGCAACGCATGCACGCGCCAGCGATACAGGCCGTACAGCGCCAGCAGCGCCAGCGCCGCCAACCCGAGCCGGAAGTCCCTGCGCTGCATCAACTGCGGCTGGACCTGCAGCGCGATGCGCGCCTCCTCCTGGCTCCAGCCTCCGTTGGGATGCGCGGCGGCGACACGGAACACGTACTCACCCGGCGCCAGATTGGTGAACTGCGCAAACCGCAGTGAGCCGCGCTCGACCCAGTCCGGATCGAAACCATCGAGCCGGTAGCGGTAACGGATCTTCTTGGGAATCTGATAACTCAGCCCGGCAAAGTGCAGTTCCAGCTTGCGCGTACCCGGCGGCAGGCGGAGCGTGGTCTGCAGTGGCACGGGGCGATCGTCCACGCGCACTTCTTCGATCACCACCGGTGGCGGCTTGCGGGTGAGCTCGTGGATGCGTCCGGGAGAGGTCATCGCCAGTCCCCCGGCGGTGGCGAACCAGAGCCGGCCGTCGGCCGTGTGCCACGCCGCTGGCCCGGAATTGCCGTTGTTCTGCGCACTCGCCAAGCCGTCACCCTCGTCGAACCACTCCACGTCCATGGCCGCTTGCCGGCCATCGGCCATGGCCTCCAGCTCGCGCCGGGCCACCCGCAACATGCCGCGGTTGGAAGTGAGCCAGAAATGGGCCTCGCCATCCTCCAGCACCTGGAATACCTTCGTCACCGGCAATTCCTGCGCCGTGCCGATCAGGCGCATGTCCTCACCACGGCGACGGATCAGGCCCTGGTTGGTCGCCAGCCACAGCGTGCCGTCATCGGTTTCGTGCAGACCGAACACATTGCTGGCATCAAACTCCCGCAGTGGATACGCACGGACCTGCTCGCCCTCGATCCGCGCCAGTCCGTTGGAAGTCCCCACCCACAGCACCCCGTGCCGGTCCTGGTGCAAGGCAATGACGAAGTTGCTGGGCAAGCCCTGGGCCACGGTGTAATGCCGCACGCCCCGCACATCGACCCGGTTCAATCCACGCGAGGTGCCGACCCACAACGTACCGTCGGCGGTTTCCAGCAACGCGCGTACCTGGTTGCCGGTCAGGCCGCTGCGGCTGTCCAGCTGACGCCGCACACGGCCATCCCACAGCGCCACGCCATGGCTGTAGCTGCCGACCCAGACACCGCCATCACGCGCACGGGCAAGGCTGAGCAGGGAGTCACCCGGCAAGCCGTCACGACTGTCGGCCGCGCCAAACCGGCCATCGCGCAGCCAGCCCAACCCATCGCTGGTCGCGATCCAGAGCGTGCCCTGTGCATCGGCCAGCACACTGCGCACATAGGCGCTGGGCAGTCCGTCCCGCACACCGAAGGTGCTGAAAGGCGCATCACGCAGGCGCAGCAGCCCGCCATTGGTGCCGACCCACAGGCTGTCCTCGCGATCCTGCCAGAGGGCGGAAACCTGTTCGTTGGGCAGGCCGTCGGCATTGCCGATCCGCTCCAGCCCATAGCCTTTGCGATGGCGATACAGGCCGGTGATCGTGCCCAGCCAGAGTGTCCCATCGGCCTGCACCCGCAGCCGGGTGACGTTGCTGGGCGGCATGTCCAGCGCCAGCGGCACGAAGCGTTCCCCCTCCTGACGCCATACGCCCCGCTCCATGCCGACATGGACGCGGCCATCGGGCCCGGAAACCACGCAGAACGCCTGACCGGGCGGCAGGCCCTGCGCCGCCCCCTGTGCGATAAAACGGCCGCCGGAGTAGCGCGCCAGCCCGCCCATGGTGGCGGCCCAGATCGTGCCGTCCTCGCCTTGCAGCATTTTCAGCACCGAACGGCTGGGCAGGCCCGCCTCCATGCTGAAAGGCGTGATCACACCATTGCTGTCGATGCGCAGCACACCACTGCTGTGCGTACCGACCCACAATTCACCGTCGTGACCTTCCACAAGGTCGATGACCTGGTCGCGCGGCATGGCTTCGGCTCCGGGCCAGACACTCCAGTGACCTGCGTGATAGCGCACCACGCCACCGCTCGCCGTTCCCAGCAACAGGCCACCGTCACGCGCCAGCCGCAGGGCAAGCACCCCGCTGTCGCGCAGCGCCGGCACGTCACGCTGGTCGAAGACGCGGAACTCGATCCCGTTGTAGCGCGCCACGCCCTCCCAGGTGGCAAACCACAGATAGCCGTCGTGCGTCTGCACGATGTCATGGACCAGGTTGTGCGGCAGTCCTTCGCGGGTGGTCCAGACTTCCTTGAAATAACCGTCCAGCGGCGTCGACGGCGAGCCCGCCGCCGGCCCTGCGCACAGACACAACAGGAGCAGCAGCCACACACCACGCACCGGCCACCAGCCTGTGGAAAAGCGCACCGGGGCAGGCAGGCATCGCGACCGGATACACGAAGACGCCCCGCTGCTTTCAGCGCACCTGTTGCAGGCGGCAGTGGCGTCATGCGGCATCCGGCTTCACCTGTCAGGCCATGGAAATCGGGGAACGATAGCAAAGACAATCCGGCAAGCGCCGGCGAGTCCCGGGCACTACCGGCAATGGAAAGCCGACGCAGCCGGGCAGCCCTCGTCCAGGCCGCATGGAATCCGCCGGGCCGCTCAAAAGCAACGCCCCATAAGGGGCGCTGCACATTGCCGGTTCATTGCTGCACCGGCAGCCGGAGGTGATTGCCGGATCACTCCCACTCGATCGTCGCCGGCGGTTTGCCGGAGATGTCGTAGACCACGCGCGAGACGCCACGCAGCTCGTTGATGATGCGGTTGGAGACGCGACCGAGGAAGTCGTACGGCAGGTGCGCCCAGTGCGCGGTCATGAAGTCGATGGTCTCCACCGCGCGCAACGCGATCACCCACTCGTAGGCGCGCGCATCGCCGACCACACCCACCGACTTGACCGGCAGGAACACCGCGAATGCCTGGCTGGTCCTGTCGTACAGATCGGCCGCGCGCAGTTCCTCGATGAAGATCGCATCGGCCTTGGCCAGCAGTTCGGCATACTCGCGCTTCACTTCGCCGAGGATGCGCACGCCCAGGCCCGGGCCAGGGAACGGATGGCGGTAGACCATGGTGCGCGGCAGACCCAGCTCGACGCCGAGACGGCGCACTTCATCCTTGAACAGCTCGCGCAGCGGTTCGACCAGCTTGAGCTTCATGTCTTCGGGCAGGCCGCCGACGTTGTGGTGGCTCTTGATGACGTGCGCCTTGCCGGTCTTGCTGCCGGCCGATTCGATCACGTCCGGGTAGATCGTGCCCTGCGCCAGCCATTTGGCATTGCCGAGCTTGTTCGACTCCTCGTCGAAGATCTCCACGAACAGGTTGCCGATGATCTTGCGCTTGGCTTCCGGATCGGTGACGCCTTCCAGTGCCTTGAAGTAACGGTCGGCGGCATCCACCCGCACCACCTTCACGCCCATGTTCTCGGCCATCATCTGCATGACCTGGTCGCCTTCCTGGAAGCGCAACAGGCCGGTATCGACAAACACGCAGGTCAGCTGCGTGCCGATCGCCCTGTGCAGCAGCGCGGCCACGACGGACGAATCCACGCCGCCGGACAGGCCCAGGATCACCTCATCGCTGCCGACCTGCTCGCGCACGCGGGCGATCTGGTCGTCGATGATGTTGGCCGCGGTCCACAGCGTGGCACAGCCGCAGATGTCGGTGACGAAACGCTTGAGCAGCGCGCCGCCCTGTTTGGTATGGGTGACCTCCGGATGGAACTGCACGCCGTACCAGCGCTTGTCCTCGTTGGCCATCGCCGCCACCGGGATGCGCTCGGTGACCGCAGTGATGACGAAGCCCGGCGGCACGTGGGTGACGTGATCGCCATGGCTCATCCACACATCCAGGCGCGGCTCACCGCCATGATCGGACAGGCCGCCCAGCAGGCCGTCATTGCCCAGCAGCTTGACCTCGGCATGGCCGAACTCGCGCTGGTCGGCCGCCTCGGTGCCGCCGCCCAGCTGCTTGGCCATGGTCTGCAGGCCGTAGCAGATGCCCAGCAGCGGCAGGCCGCTGTCGAATACTTCCTGCGGCGCAGCGGGTGCGTCCGGCAAGGTGGTGCTCTCCGGGCCACCGGACAGGATGATGCCCTTGGCGCCAAACGCGGCGATCTCGGCCGGATCATGGTCCCAGGCCCAGACTTCGCAGTACACGCCGAACTCGCGGATGCGGCGCGCGATCAGCTGCGTGTACTGAGCGCCGAAATCGAGGATGAGGATCTTGTCGTTGTGGATATTGGTCATGTCGCCAGTACGGATGCAATTCGGAAACGGAAGACGGATACGAAAAGAGGGACACGCGAACGTCTCCCTCTTTGCGTCGGACTGGATCAGCCCATTCTGTAGTTCGGCGGCTCTTTGGTGATCTGCACGTCGTGGACGTGGCTCTCACGCTGGCCGGCGCCGCTGATCTTCACGAACTTCGGCTGGGTACGCATTTCCTCGATGGTGGCGCAACCGACATAGCCCATCGTCGCACGCAGGCCACCCATCAGCTGATGGACGATGCCGCCGACCGGACCGCGATACGGCACGCGGCCTTCGATGCCCTCGGGCACCAGCTTGTCGGCATCGGCCGAATCCTGGAAGTAACGGTCCTTGCTGCCCTTTTCCATCGCCGCCAGCGAGCCCATGCCGCGGTAGCTCTTGTAGCTGCGACCCTGGAACAGTTCGGTTTCGCCCGGCGATTCCTCGGTACCGGCAAACAGCCCGCCGATCATCACCGTCGAGGCACCGGCGGCCAGCGCCTTGCCGATATCGCCGGAGTAGCGGATGCCACCATCGGCGATCAACGGGATGCGGTCCTGCAGCGCCTCGGCCACCAGGTCGATGGCGGTGATCTGCGGTACACCGACACCGGCCACCACGCGCGTGGTGCAGATCGAGCCCGGGCCGATACCGACCTTGACCGCATCGGCGCCGCAGTCGAGCAGCGCCAGCGCCGCATCACCGGTACAGATGTTGCCGCCAATGACCTGCACGTGCGGGAAATTCTTCTTCATCCAGCGCACGCGGTCGAGCACGCCCTGCGAGTGGCCGTGCGCGGTGTCGACCACCACCACGTCCACGTCCGCGGCCACCAGTGCCTCGATGCGACGCTCGGTATCACCGCCCACGCCCACCGCGGCACCGACCAGCAGGCGGGTCGAAGCATCCTTGGCGGCGTTGGGGTTGTCGGTTTTCTTCTGGATATCCTTGACCGTGATCAGGCCACGCAGCTCGAACGTGTCATTGACCACCAGCACCTTTTCGATGCGGTTGCGGTGCAGCAGCTCCAGCACTTCCGCCGATGCGGCGCCTTCCTTCACCGTGACCAGTCGATCCTTCTTGGTCATGATGTGGCGCACCGGATCATCCAGCTCGGCCTCGAAGCGCATGTCGCGATGGGTGACGATGCCGGTCAGCTGGCCGCTGCCATCCACCACCGGCACGCCGGAGATGTTGTGCGCGCGGGTCAGCGCGAGCACGTCACGGATGCTGGTTTCCGGGCCGACCGTGATCGGGTCGCGGATCACTCCGGACTCGAACCGCTTGACCTTGGCCACTTCCGCGGCCTGCTGCTCAAGGCTCAGGTTCTTGTGGATGATGCCGATGCCGCCGATCTGGGCCATGGCGATCGCCAGCCGGCCTTCGGTGACGGTATCCATGGCTGCCGAAACAATCGGCAGCTTCAACCGCAGCTCGCGCGTCAGGCGCGTGCCGAGATCGACGTCCTTGGGCAGGACCGTGGAATGGGCGGGGACGAGCGAGACGTCGTCGTATGTCAGTGCTTCAGCCTGGATGCGCAGCATCGGCGTACCCGATATGTGGGGAAGCGCGGCATTTTACCCTTTTTTGCCCGCCGATGGCAGGGGCCTCGGCCCCACCACCGGTTCAGCCACTCCCGGTATTCAGCCAGCGCTGCGATCCGGGCATCGCCGCCCATGGCGGCCACCGCGACGGCAGCGCAAGGGCGCCGCCTCCGGCCCCGGCAATCAGCGCGAAGCCGCCAGCTCGTCCGCCTCGGCGGCCTCGATGGTGTTCTGCATCAGGGTCGCCACCGTCATCGGTCCGACGCCGCCGGGCACCGGGGTGATCCAGCTGGCACGCTGCACGGCGGCCTCGAAGCCGACATCGCCGACCAGGCGCCCGTCATCGAGCCGGTTGATGCCGACATCGATGACCACCGCGCCCGGCTTGACCCATTCGCCCGGCACCAGCTGGGGAATACCCACCGCCACCACCAGGATGTCGGCATTGCGCACGGCCTGTTCCAGCACCTCGCGGGGGGTGAACTTGTGGCAACTGGTGACGGTGCAGCCGGCAATCAGCAGTTCCAGGCCCATCGGCCGGCCGACATGGTTGCTGACGCCGACAATGGTGGCGTTGCGGCCACGCACCGGCTGGTCGGTATGCGCCAGCAGCGTGGTGATGCCGCGCGGCGTGCAGGGCCGCAGGCCGAATTCGCGCAGCGCCAGGTGACCCACGTTCTGCGGATGGAAACCGTCCACGTCCTTGCGCGGGTCGATACGCTGGATCAGCCGGTTGGCGTCGGGAATACCCGGCAGCGGCAGCTGGATCAGGATGCCATGGATCTTCGGATCGGCATTGAGCTGATCGATCAGCTCCAGCAGCTGCGCCTCGGTGGTGCCTTCGGGCAGGTCGTAGTCGTACGCCTCGATACCGACCTTTTCCGCCGCCCGGCGCTTGTTGCGCACGTACACGGCCGAGGCCGGATCCCCCCCCACCAGCACCACCGCCAGCCCCGGTCGCGAATGGCCGGCAGCCAGCCGGGCGTCCACCCGCAGCTTCAGATCATCAAGCAGTTCCTCGGCGATACGGCGGCCGTCGAGGATGCGGGAAGTCGCCACGGAGGCGTCGGAAGATGCGGTCATGTGCGTGGGGAGGCAGCGGCGGGGACCGGCTATTGTCCCTGATTCCGGCATTCCAGACACCTCGCCTGCCGCGATGCAACCGGACGGCGGGCAGCTTGCGAGCACGCCACGGCGCATACGTGCGCCATCGCGGCACCACGCCTGATCCATGCGTCGTCGTGCCGGTGGCTTCAGCCGGCGTTTGAACAGAACGCCGCGTAATCGATGTAGCCGGGGAAGATGGCGTCCGGTGCGCACAGCAGGCACTGCGGATCAACCGGCACCCGGGTTTCACGAAAGCGCATCTGCAACGCATCAAAGCGCAGCAACCGCCCCGCCAGCGACTGCCCGGTATCCAGCAGCAGCTTCAACACCTCCGTCGCCTGCATCACCCCGGCCAGACCGGGCAGTACGCCGAGCACACCGGCCTCGGCGCAGTTCGGCGCGAATTCCGGCGGCGGTGGTTCCGGGAACAGGCAGCGGTAGCACGGCAACACGCCGCGCTGGCGACCGGCATCGAACACGCTCACCTGCCCGGTGAAACGCTCGATGGCCGCATACACCAGTGGCCTGGCATGCTTGATGCAGGCATCGTTGAGCAGGTAACGCAACGGGAAATTGTCCGAGCCGTCGAGCACGACATCCACGTCCCGCATCAGCGCATCGATATTTTCCGCCGTCACCCGCTGCTGGATCGCCTCCACCTCGATCCGTGGATTCAGCGCCTGCAGGCGCGCCTGCGCCGACTCGACCTTCGCCATGCCGACGCTGGCTTCGGTATGGATAATCTGCCGGTGCAGGTTGCTGCGCTCCACCGTGTCATGGTCGACGATGCGCAGATGGCCCACCCCCGCCGCGGCCAGATAGAACGCCGCCGGTGCACCCAGACCGCCCGCGCCCAACACCAGCACACGCGCCTGCTGCAAACGCCGCTGCCCGCTCTCGCCCACCTGCGGCAACAGCAGGTGGCGTGAATAGCGGTCGTAGAAATCCCGGTCACCGGCATCGTGCAGCGGCTGCACCAGCGGCAGCCCCTCGAGCCGCCAGGCCACGGTGCCACCGGCAACGGAGAACAGCTGCGTATAGCCCGCGTCCTGCAGCGCCAGCCCCGCATGCCGGGAGCGTTTGCCGCTCTGGCACACAAGCATGACCTCACGGCCCTTCTGCCCGTGCAGGTGGCGCTCCGGATCAGCCAACAGCTCGCCCATGGCAATGCCCACCGCCCCTTCGGCCATACCACCAGCGCGCTCGTGCGCCTCGCGCACGTCGATCAGGAGCACGCCTTGCAGCTGCCGCTCGCGTGCCTGTTGCGGAGTCAGTTCACGAATATCCATGGGGTGATTATCGGCCAGGCGCGAGCGCCTCCACACAGAAACAGCCACCCGATCCGAAGACGAATCCCTGCATCACACCTTGCCGGCCACGTGCGGGCAAAGACGGGAACAAAGGCAGGCAGCGGCATACCCCCGGCACGCCTGCAAACAGAAGGGCAGCCAAGTGGCTGCCCTGTCCATCACTTGCGGCCTTTCACGTGCTTGATCAGGCGTCGCTTGGCCTTGACCTGGCGCTCGGTCAGGACATTCTTCTTGCCCTCGTAAGGGTTGGCGCCCTCGCGGAACAGGAACGTCACCGGCGTGCCGACCAGCTTGAAGCGCTTGCGGAAGAAATTCTCCAGATAGCGCTTGTATGAATCCGGCAGCTCCTTCAGGCGCGTGCCGTGGACGATGAAGGTCGGCGGGTTGCTGCCGCCCGGGTGCACATAACGCAGCTTGGAGACATGCCCGCGGATGGTCGGCGGCGGATTGGACTCGTAGGCCACCTCCAGCGCCTTGTTCACTTCGCTGGTGCTGAATTCATGCGTCGCCGAGGCGTGCGCACGATGGATCGCACGGAACAGCTCACGCAGACCGGAACCATGCATGGCCGAGATGCGCACATTCTCCGCCCACGGCACGAACCCCAGTTTCAGCGACAGCTGGGTTTCGGCCTGCTCGCGCTGGTACTCGCTCAGCCCGTCCCACTTGTTGATGGCGATGACCAGTGCACGGCCGGCATCCAGTACCGCGCCCAATACGCTGGCATCCTGATCGGTCACACCCTCGGTGGCATCGAGCATCAACACTGCGACCTGGCACTGCTCGATCGAGCGCAGCGTCTTGACCACGCTGAATTTCTCGACGACCTCATCGACCCGCGAGCGACGCCGCAGGCCGGCGGTATCGATCAGCCGGTACAGTTTGCCTTCGCGCTCCAGATCCACCGAGATCGAATCGCGGGTGGTGCCCGGTACGTCCGAGGCGATCATCCGCTCCTCACCGAGGATGCGGTTCACCAGCGTCGACTTGCCCACGTTGGGGCGGCCGACAAAGGCGATGCGCACCCGCTCGGGATCGTCATCCAGCGTCTCGGTGGTGCCTTCTTCCGGCAGGCGCTCGATGATCTCATCGACCAGGTCATCGATGCCCTGCCGGTGTGCGGCCGATACCGCCAGCATCTCGGCAAAGCCATAGCGCGCGAACTCGGCACGCACCGCACTTTCGTCGGTACCGTCGATCTTGTTGATCAGCAGCACGGTCGGCCGTGCCAGCTTGCGCAGCCAGGCCAGGATTTCGTCATCCAGCGCCGAGGTTCCATCGCGCGCATCGACCACGAAAACGACCAGATCCGCCTCGCCGGCCGCGGCACGGGCCTGGCGCGCCGTCGCGCCCGCCAGTCCTTCCTCGTCACCGGCAATACCCCCGGTGTCAACGATCAGGAAAGGAACATCCTCATCGAGACGGCAGACACCATAGTTGCGGTCGCGGGTGACGCCCGGCTGGTCGTGGACCAGCGCGTCACGCGTGCGGGTAAGTGCATTGAAAAGCGTGGACTTGCCGACATTCGGCCGTCCAACCAGGGCGACCAAAGGCAGCATCGCTTGACTCCTTTTATTGGGCCAACCGGAATGCGGTCAGCTTTCCATCCACGTTCTGCACCAGCAGAATCCCGTCAGCCACCACAGGTTGCGCCAGCAGCGCATCACCTCCGGCCTTCTCGCGGGCTGCCAGCTCACCGTTGTCCAGCCGCAGCCAATGCAGATAGCCCTTGTAATCGCCCACCACGGCGTAGTCGCCCTGGATGGCCGGGCCGGTCACCGAACGGCGCGCCAGCGCCTGCTGCGACCACATTGCCGCGCCGGACATCTTGTCCAGTCCATAGACCACGCCCTTGCCGTCGGTCACCAGCACATTGCCGGAAGACACTCCCAGCCCGCCCGCACCGCCATGGTCACGCGACCACAAGGGACGGCCGGTCGGCCCTTCGATAGCCAGGGTCTCATTCTTGAAGCTGCTCACATACAGCGTATTGCCTTCCAGCACCGGCGCGCCGTCCACATCGGCCATGCGCTCCAGCTCGGTACGCCCCTCCGGCGTCCCCACCATCTGCTCCCACAACGGGCGGCCATCCTGCATGGCCAGCGCGGCCAGCGTGCCATCGTCGTTGCCGATGAACAGTACACCCGGGCCGGCCACAACCGGTGCATTGCCGCGCGCCGTCAATGCGGGCAGCTCCTGTGCGTTGAACCAGCGCTGCTCGCCGCTGCCGGCATCAAGTGCCGAGACACGGCCATCATTGCTGCGCACGAACACCATGCCATTGGCCACGGCAGGCGCGCTGATCACCTCGCCCGATACCCGGGCGCGCCATTTCTCGCTCCCATCAGCGGCATCCAGCGCGATCACCTGACCGTCCAGCGTGCCGATCACGACCAGCCCCTCGCCGACACCCGGACCACCGGAAAGGCGCAGCTTCGGCTTTTTCTTCTCTTTGGCCGGCACGTACTGCCAGACCTTCCTGCCGGTCTGGAGGTCCAGTGCATGCACACCGCCCTGCACCGCCGCCGCATAGACGCGACCGTCAACCACGACCGGCGCCTGACGCACACCGATCCGGCCCTCGCCCTTGCCGACCGAGGTCGACCACATCTTGGCGACCTTGACCGTCGGCTCGAATTTCACCAGTTCAGCCGGCTCCAGCGCCTTCTTCGCCTCGGCATCCTTCCCCGCAAACCAGCCCTTCATTGTCGAGCAACCGGTCAACGACAACGCGATCAGCGCCACGCCCGCCACATGCTTGAGCTTCATCAGTTGTTCTCCGCTGCAGGGTCGGCCACGGTGCCACCGGCGTCGGCCAGCTTGGTTTCCAGCAGGCGGCGCTGCGGCGCGGCCACATCCAGCCTGCCCAGCGACTGGCGGTAGAGCTCGCGCGCCTCGTCACGTTTGTCCTGTGCGATCAGCGCATCAGCGCGGATCTCCAGCCCGGCGCTGTCCTCGGCATTGCCCAGCAGTGCCAGCGCATCGGCCGGCTTGCCGGTTTCGATCAGCAGGCGGGCGATACGCTGGTCGATCAGTGTCTTGAATTCGCCCTCGGCCTTCAATGCCTGCAGCGTCTTGATCGCATCCTCGGCCTTGCCCGCTTCGACCTGCGCCTTGGCAAGCTCCAGCGCCGCCAGATCGGCGTAAATGCCGGCCTTGCCGCTTTCCAGCGCGGTCACCTGCTTGGCCGCTTCGTCCAGATCGCTCGACTGCAGGCTGCGCGTGACCGCTTCATAGTGCGCGTTGGCTTCAGCCAGCTTGTTCACCTGGTCCTTCTGCCACCACTGCCAACCGGCGATAGCGCCGATACCCAGGACCACTCCGCCAAAAATTCCAGCGCCATTCTGGCGAAGCCAGGTGCGGACACGTTCGCCTTGTTCGTGCTCGTCGAGCAGGTCGTCAATCGCCATGCGTACTCTCGCTCTACCCTGCCGGGGAGCATTGTTGTTTTAATTGGGCGCCAGGGTTCAGTAGGAAACCGGTGCCACGAAGCCGTCAGAGGATACCGTAAAGCGGGCCACATTGCCGCGCTTGTAGGGCGCGAGATCAACGTTGCCGGAAGCCTGCTGAACCTGCACTGCAGCGGCGTTGCCCAGCTTCACGCGGCCGACCTGCCCCGCCTTGTAGCTGCGCGTCTCACCGGCCGGAACCAGCCCTTTCTCGAGCGTGGAGCCATCGGGCGCGGCAATTTCCACCCAGCTGTCCCCGCTGAAATTCAATACCAGCCCAGCCACAGGCGCTGCAGATGTCTGCCGGGCAACGGGGGCCATCGATGCGATATAGGGCGCACGCTCCACTACGGCAGGCGCCTGCTCCCGTTCGACCACTGCAGCCGAGCCTGCCGGAGACTGCGTGCCCGGCCCGGCAGGCACCACATCCAGCGCCACCGTGTTGGGCGGTGTATCGGCAAGTTTCCCCTGGAAAGCGAACCAGGCCGGAACCGCCAGCACAGCGGTGATCACGACGTAAACGGCACGCCGGCCCATGTTTTCGACAAACCGCCTTAGTCGCGGCGTGTGCGCGTGGCTGACAAGCCGCGGCGGCTCGACCGGCGCGATGCCAGCCTGCTGCAGCAGGTCTTCGATATCCACCTTCAGCAACCTGGCATAGCTGCGCAGCTGACCGCGCACGAATACCGGCGCGCCCAGCCGCTGCCATTGCTCGGCCTCAAGCGCGGTTATCACCTGCACCGGCATGCGCAATTGCGCGGCAACCTGTTCGACCGACAATCCTGCAGCCTCACGTGCCTGACGAAGCTGCCCCCCACACCCCACCGCACCTTCAAAAGCGCAAACACCCGGATCGTTGATCACAATGCATCAGCCTTGGGATTCGAGGTTGCCGCCGAGGGGAACTCCTGGCGCAACCGCTGTTGGTACCGGCTTGCGGCGCTGCCATCGCCCAGCCGCTCTTCAATCTGAATGGCAAGTTGTAACACGGAAGCCGTCGCCGGCGCAGCCGCCAGACGCCGCTGGTAAAAGGCGCGCGCCTCGAAATAGTGACCCAGTGCATATTCATGGCGGGCCATCGATTCCAGCGCATAGGCATTTTGTGGCGACAGGGCCAATGCCTGCCGCAGATTCCGCTCCGCCCGCTCCCGCTGCCCGGCCTCCAGCGCACACCCCCCGGCATTGGCCAGGGCATCGGCGCGCAAACCATAGGTCGGATCGGTCAGCGCACGGTCGAACCAGACCAGGGCTTCGGCCGGAAAACCGTTGCCGCACAGCCATGCGCCGTAGTTGTTCAGCACATCACCCTGCTCCGGTGCGAGCTCGGTGGCCTTGCGATAGAGCGCACCGGCGACCGTGGCGTTGCCACGCTGCCCCTCGATCACCGCCTCGATGGTGTACGCATCGGCAACACGCGGCGCGAGCTTCTGCGCGGAACGGGCATATTTCACCGCGTCATCGAACGCATGGCGCCCCAGCCGGTCGCCGGACAGCCGCAGCAATTCCAGATACTGCATGCGTGTGCGCGCCTGCTTGTCGTCGCGCAGATCGTAGTGCGGCACCCCCTGTTCGACGTGCCGGATCTTTCCCGCCCGGGTGTCGCGACCGTGCCCGCAGCCGGCAACCAGCAGCGTTGCAACAGCCAGCAGGAGCAGGCGCTCAGGCCAGCGCATCCCCGGCATCCAGTGATTTGAGGATCTTGTTGAACTCGGCCTGGCGGCGGGTGCGATCCATCACCTGGCCCTTGAGCTGGCCGCAGGCCGCATCGATGTCGTCGCCACGGGTACGTCGCACCATGGTCAACACCTGCGAGTCGAGCAGGATCTTCTGGAACGCACGGATCTGTTCTTCGTCCGAGCGCTCGTAGCGCGTGCCCGGGAACGGGTTGAACGGGATCAGGTTGACCTTGCCCGAATCCTTGGCCTGCACCGCGTTGTCGAACTGGCGCATCAGCCGCGCCAGCTGGCGGGCGTGCTCGGGCTGGTCGTTGACGCCCTTCATCAGGGTGTATTCAAAGGTCACCGAATCGCGCTTCTTGTTGCCGCGCAGGTAACGCGCGCAGGAGGCCATCAACTCGGCGATCGGATATTTCCTGTTGAGCGGCACCAGCGTTTCGCGCAGCTCATCGTTGGGCGCATGCAGCGATACCGCCAGCGACACATCGCTCTCGACCGACAGACGGTCAATCTGCGGCACCAGACCGGAGGTGGACAAGGTCACGCGCTTGTTCGCCAGGCCGTAGCCCAGGTCGTCACGCATGATGCTCATGGCGCGCACGACGTTGTCGAAATTCATCAGTGGCTCGCCCATGCCCATCATCACCACGTTGGTGAGGCGGCGCATCTGGTGCGGCACGTTGCCCAGGTGGCGGGCGGCAACCCACACCTGGCCGATGATCTCGGCGGTGGTCAGGTTGCGGTTGAAGCCCTGGGTGGCGGTGGAACAGAAGGTGCAGTTCAAGCCGCAGCCGACCTGCGAGGACACGCACAGCGTGCCGCGGGTCTTGTCGGGGATGTACACGGTTTCGATGGCGTTCTTGCCATCCGTGCCCATCGCCAGCAGCCACTTGTGGGTACCGTCGGCGGAAGGCTTGTCGAACACGATATTGGGGACGACGACCTCGGCATGCGCGTGCAGCTTGGCGCGCAGCGGCTTGCCGAGGTCGGTCATCTGGTCGAAGTCGGTGACATAGCGGTGGTGGATCCACTTCATCACCTGGTGGGCACGGAACTTCTTCTCGCCGAGTTTCTCGATGAAGAAATGCTCCAGGCCCGCGCGATCGAGGTCGAGCAGGTTCTGCTTCTTGACCACCGGTCCGGTAGCGGCGGGAGCCGGTACCAGCACCGACGGGATCACGACCTCGTTCACGTCAACCACTCCTCAGCTCGCTCAGCGCGAAACCACTTCGGTGCCGGCGAAGAAATAGGCCACTTCGATGGCGGCATTCTCGACCGAATCCGAGCCGTGGGCGGCATTGGCGTCGATCGACTCGGCGAAGTCGGCGCGGATGGTGCCCGGCGCGGCTTCCTTCGGATTGGTGGCACCCAGCAGTTCGCGGTGGGCCAGCACGGCATTCTCGCCTTCCAGCGCCTGGATCATCACCGGGCCGGAGATCATGAACTCGACCAGCGCGTTGAAGAACGGACGCTCGCGGTGCACGGCGTAGAAGCCTTCGGCCTCGGCGCGCGACAGCTGCTTGTACTTGGCGGCAACGATCTTCAGGCCGGCCTTCTCGAAGCGGGCGTAGATTTCGCCGATCACGTTCTTGGCAACGGCGTCGGGCTTGATGATGGAAAGGGTGCGCTCCAGCGCCATGGGAATTCTCCGGTATCTGGGCCGGTTGGCCCGAGGTAGATGAAAAAACCCGCGTGCGGACGCGGGCTTAGCCTGAAATTGCGGTCACCAATTCTACCGGGTGGACCGGTGATTTGCACAGCGGCGGATGAATGATGCTGCACAGCAGCATGACCTGGACGGACCATGGAGCGTAGGATCCAAACAATCGTTTGATTGACTGAGCCAGCCATGGGCAAACCTGCCAGCTTTTCCACCAAGGACCGCATTCTCGGCGCCGCCGAAGAACTGTTCGCCCAGTACGGCTTCGCCGGTACCTCGTTGCGGCAGGTGACCAGTCACGCCGACGTGAACATCGCCGCGGTCAACTACCACTTCGGGTCCAAGGAAAACCTGGTCAATGAGGTATTCCGGCGCCGCATGGACGAGATGACCGCCGCCCGCCTGGGCCAGCTGGAACAGGCCCGCAGCGCCCAGCCGGACGATCTGCGTGCGGTACTGGCGGCCTTCGTGGAGCCTGCATTGGCTCTGGCCCAGGATCGCCAGAGCGGTGGCGCCTTCGTCCGCGTCATCGCCCGCGCCTATGCCGAGAAGAACGACAACCTGCGCAAGTTCCTCTCCGACCACTACGGCCACGTGCTGCGCGAGTTCGGCAAGGCCATCGGCGCCTGCGTGCCGGGCCTGAGCAAGGAAGAGCTGTACTGGCGCCTGGACTTCCTGGCCGGCTCACTGACCTACGCCATGGCCGATTTCGGCCTGATCAAACGCCCGGCCAACATCAGCGAGGCCGAGCACCGTCGCAAGGCCGCGCAGGAGCTGATCCATTTCGCTGAAGCCGGTTTCCGTGCAAGCGCACGTACGCCGGATTCGTCCCTCACCTGATCCACCCGTCATCGCAGACCAAAGGTTTATCGATATGTCCAATTCCCTGCTTGTCCGCCGCGCCGCCGTCCTGGGCGCAGGCGTCATGGGTGCGCAGATCGCCGCCCACCTGACCAATGCCGGCATCGACACCGTGCTGTTCGACCTGGCCGCCAAGGAAGGTCCTGCCGACGGCATCGTGCTCAAGGCCATCGCCAACCTCGGCAAGCTGAGCCCGGCACCGCTGGCGTCCAAGTCCCTGGCCGAAGCCATCACCCCGGCCAACTACGACTCGGGGCTGGAGCAGCTGCGCGACTGCGACCTGATCATCGAGGCCATCGCCGAACGGATGGACTGGAAGCAGGACCTGTACAGGAAGATCGCGCCGTTCGTGAACGAGCACGCGGTACTGGCTTCCAACACCTCGGGCCTGGGCATCAACAAGCTGGCCGACGTGCTGCCGGAAGAGCTACGCCACCGCTTCAGCGGCGTGCATTTCTTCAACCCGCCGCGCTACATGCACCTGGCCGAGCTGATCCCGGCCAAGACCACCGACAAGGCCGTGCTGGAGGGTCTTGAAACCTTCCTGACCACCAACCTGGGCAAGGGCGTGGTGTACGCCAAGGACACCCCGAACTTCATCGGCAACCGCATCGGCGTGTTCTCGATCCTGTCCACCATCCACCACACCCAGCAGTTCGGCCTGGGCTTTGACGAAGTGGACGGCCTGACCGGGCCACTGGTCGGCCGCCCGAAGTCGGCCACCTACCGCACCTCCGATGTGGTCGGCCTGGACACCATGGCCCACGTCATCAAGACCATGGGCGACACCCTGCCTGACGATCCGTGGCACAAGTATTTCAACGCGCCGGCATGGCTGGGCGCGCTGATCGGCAAGGGTGCACTGGGCCAGAAGACCGGCGCCGGCATCTTCCGCAAGGTCGGCAAGGACATCATGGTCATCGACCTTGAGAAGCAGGACTACCGCCCGGCCGATCGCGCGGCTGCACCGGAAGTGGTCGAGATCCTGAAGATCAGGAACCCGGCCGAGAAGTTCGCCAAGCTGCGCGAAAGCCAGCACCCGCACGCGCAGTTCCTGTGGGCGACGTTCCGCGACCTGTTCCATTACAGCGCCTACCACCTGGCCGATATCGCTGAAACCGCGCGCGACGTGGACCTGGCCATCCGCTGGGGCTACGGCTGGTCCTTGGGCCCGTTCGAGACCTGGCAGGCTGCTGGTTGGAAGCAGGTGGCGCAGTGGATCGCCGACGACATCGCCGCCGGCAAGAGCATGAGCAATGCGCCGCTGCCGGCCTGGGTACTGGACGGCCGTGACGGCGTGCATGCCGCCGAAGGTAGCTACAGCCCGACGCAGAACGCCCTGGTGCCGCGCTCATCGCTGCCGGTGTACCAGCGCCAGCGCTTCCCGGATGCGCTGCTGGGCGAGAAGTTCGCACCCGGCGAAACCGTGTTCGAGAACGACGGCATCCGCCTGTGGACCGACGGTGACGGCATCGGCGTCATCAGTTTCAAGACCAAGATGAACACCGTGTCCGACCAGGTGCTGGACGGCATCCAGCACGCCATCGGCCTGGCCGAGAAGCAGTTCAAGGGCGTGGTGATCTGGCAGAACAAGGAGCCCTTCTCGGCCGGCGCCGATCTGGCCGGTGCCTTGGGCGCACTGAAGGCCGGCAAGATCGCCGAGTTCGAGGCGATGGTGGCCAACTTCCAGCGCACCAGTCAGCGCATCAAGTACGCCACCGTGCCGGTGGTGACCGCCGTGCGCGGCCTGGCGCTGGGTGGCGGCTGCGAATTCCAGATGCATGCGGCCAAGTCGGTGGCGGCGCTGGAAAGCTATATCGGTCTGGTGGAAGCCGGCGTCGGCCTGCTGCCAGCCGGTGGTGGCCTGAAGGAAATCGCCGTGCGCGCCTCGCAGGCCGCCGGTCACGACGGCGACGTGTTCGCCGAGCTGAAGAAGACCTTCGAAACCGTGGCCATGGCCAAGGTCTCCAACTCAGCGGTCAACGCCAAGGAACTGGGCCTGATGCGCGGCACCGACAAGGTCGTGTTCAACAGCTTCGAGCTGCTGCACATCGCCAAGGCCGAAGTCACCGCACTGGCCGAAGGTGGCTACCGGCCGCCGCTGCCGGCACGCCGCATCCGCGTGGCCGGTGACGTAGGCATCGCCACCTTCAAGATGATGCTGGTCAACATGCTGGAAGGCCGTTTCATCAGCCCCTACGACTACGAGATCGCCGAGCGCATCGCCACCGTGCTGTGCGGCGGCAAGGTCGATCGCAACACCGTGGTCGACGAAGAGTGGCTGCTCACCCTGGAGCGCAAGCACTTCGTCGAACTGGCCCAGCAGGAAAAGACCCAGGCCCGCATCGCGCACATGCTGACCACCGGCAAGCCGCTGCGGAACTGAGTGAGCGTGCCTCGGGGTGGCGCTGCCAGCGCCGCCCTCGCCCGCCCTCACGCTCACACCTATTGAAGAGATCACTGCAATGACCAAGCAAATCCAGGACGCCTACATCGTCGCCGCCACCCGCACCCCGGTGGGCAAGGCGCCCAAGGGCATGTTCCGCAACACCCGTCCGGACGACATGCTCGCCCACGTGCTCAAGAGCGTGGTCGCCCAGGCCCCGGGCGTGGACGTCAACCGCATCGACGACGCCATCATCGGCTGCGCGATGCCCGAAGCCGAGCAGGGTATGAATGTGGCGCGCATCGGCGTGCTGCTGGCTGGCCTGCCCAACACCATCGCCGCGCAGACGGTGAACCGCTTCTGCTCCTCCGGCCTGCAGGCCGTGGCCATGGCTGCCGACCAGATCCGTCTGGGCAACAGCGACCTGATGCTGGCCGGCGGCACCGAATCGATGTCGATGGTGCCGATGATGGGCAACAAGATCGCCATGGCGCCGAGCGTGTTCGACAACGACCACACCGCGATCGCCTACGGCATGGGCATCACCGCCGAGAAGGTCGCCGAGGAATGGAAGGTCTCGCGCGAAGACCAGGACGCCTTCGCCCTGGCCTCGCACCAGAAGGCCATCGCCGCGATCCAGAACGGCGAGTTCAAGGACGAGATCAGCCCCTACGACATCGTCTCCCACCTGCCTGACCTGACCGACGGCAAGCGCATCATCACCCGCAACAAGATCGCCGATACTGACGAAGGCCCGCGCCTGGATTCCTCCGCCGAAGGCCTGGCCAAGCTGCGTCCGGTATTCCGCAACGGCCAGTTCGGCGGCACTGTCACTGCCGGCAACTCCTCGCAGATGAGCGATGGCGCAGGCGCGGTGCTGCTGGCCTCGGAGCAGGCGATCAAGGACTACGGCCTGACCCCGTTGGCCCGCTTCGTCAGCTTCTCGGTGGCCGGCGTGCGCCCGGAAGTGATGGGTATCGGCCCGATCGCCGCCATTCCGAAGGCGCTCAAGCAGGCCGGCCTGAGCCAGGACCAGCTGGACTGGATCGAGCTCAACGAGGCCTTCGCCGCGCAGTCGCTGGCGGTCATCCGCGATTGCGGCCTGGACCCGTCCAAGGTCAACCCGCTGGGCGGCGCCATCGCCCTGGGCCACCCGTTGGGCGCCACCGGCGCGATCCGTACCGCCACGATCCTGCACGGCCTGCGCCGTCGCCAGCAGAAGTACGGCATGGTCACCATGTGCATCGGTACCGGCATGGGTGCAGCGGGCATCTTCGAATCGCTGTAATCCGGCCCACTGGATGACACTGGAAGGGCGGCCTGCGGGCTGCCCTTTCTTTTCATGCCACGGCGTCATGCCCTGGAAACCGGCCACACGGCTTTGCAGAGCGTAGAAAACAGGAAGGGCAGCCAACGGCTGCCCTTCTGCCTTTCAACCTTGACGACCAGCGTCCGGAAAGCACTGCATTTACTCGGCCAGCATCTTCTGCATGACCTCGCGCGCCGGACCGGCCAGCTTCGGGTTTTCCAATGCGAAACGGATCGTCGCTTCCACCAGTCCCAGATGCGTGCCGCAGTCAAAGCGGGTGCCTTCAAACCGATAGGCGTCCACCTGCTCGGTCTTGAGCAGCTGCGCGATCGCATCGGTCAGCTGGATCTCGCCGCCGGCACCTGTCCCGGTTGCTTCCAGCAACTCGAAGATCTTCGGGCTGAGCACGTAACGCCCCACCACCGCCAGATCACTCGGCGCATCCTCGGGCCTGGGCTTCTCGACGATCTGGGTGATATGGCCCTTGCGGCCATCAAACCTGTCGGTCGCCACGATGCCGTAGCTGCCGGTCTTTTCATGCGGCACGTCCTCCACCGCAATGACACTGGCGCCGCTGACGGCGTTGAGGTCGGCCATCTGCTTGAGCGCGCCGTCGCCACGGTTCCAGATCAGGTCGTCCGGCAACAACACCGCGAACGGTTCGTCCCCGACGATAGCCTTCGCACACAGCACCGCATGCCCCAGCCCCAGTGCTTCAGCCTGGGTCACGAATACCGCACGCACGCCCTCCGGCAATACATGACGGATCTGCTCCAACTGCTCGATCTTGCCAGCATGCTCGAGCTTCTGCTCCAGCTCATAGGCCTTGTCGAAATAATCGGCGACCGCATGCTTGTAGCGGTTGGTGATGAAGATCAGCGTGTCACACCCCGCCTCGATCGCCTCGTCCACCGCGTACTGGATCAACGGCCGGTCAATGATCGGCAACATCTCCTTGGGAATGGTCTTGGTTGCCGGCAAAAACCGGGTCCCCAGACCCGCCACCGGGAAAACCGCCTTTTTCACGCGTCTCACACTCTCTGGCATCAATTTTTCCTTCCAGCTTCCTTGATGGGAAATGCAACTATCTTGGCACTTGTACTGTGTACCACCGGCGAGTCCAGTGGCCTGTATTCCGGAACCGTGGCTCTCAGAACGGAATGCAAGGTCGTCAGATCGTAGGAGGCCACTGCCCTCCTCAACTCGGCTACATTGCCCAGCACCTGCTCTGCGGAAAATTCGCGTGCTCCAGCTTCCAGGACTTTGGCGTGGGTTGTCGGGCGGCAGTTCTCGTCCGTGTAGAACAAGGTCTCATGCAG
Source organism: Stenotrophomonas sp. JC08 (assembly GCF_052180205.1). NCBI lineage: Bacteria > Pseudomonadati > Pseudomonadota > Gammaproteobacteria > Lysobacterales > Lysobacteraceae > Stenotrophomonas > Stenotrophomonas sp. JC08. The sequence goes on from NZ_CP197473.1 coordinate 2,207,499, forward strand.
TTTCTCGCCTGCCCGCAGCCCGGTGTAGACAATGGGAATGTCGACACCCGGCACCTTGCCTGCCAGACGGATCAACTGTTCGGCCAAGTGCCGGATAAGCACCGGCTCCCCCATGTCCAGCATGTAGATCGCACCACGGGAGGAGGAGGCAGCCGCCTGCAGGATCAGCAGGCAGGCCTCGGGAATGGTCATGAAGTACCGGGTGACGTCAGGGTGGGTCACGGTGACCGGCCCTCCCCGGGCAATCTGCTCGCGGAACAGCGGCACCACACTGCCCACCGAACCCAGCACATTGCCAAAGCGCACGGTCACGAAACGGGTGGTGTCACTGCGCCGGTCCAGACTCTGGCAGATCAGCTCCGCGTAGCGCTTGGTTGCACCCAGGGAATTGGCCGGATCCACCGCCTTGTCGGTGGAAATGAAAACAAACTTCTCCACCCCGCGCTCCACGCAGGCAGCGGCCACGCACTCGGTAGCCAACGTGTTGTTGCGCACCGCCTCACGCAGCTGCCCCTCAAGCAGCGGCACCTGCTTGTATGCAGCCGCGTGGAAAACCGTGTCTGGCTGATAGCTGTCCAGCGCATGGCGGATGACCGCAGGATCACCGCAGTCTCCGAGCACCCCCTGTACCTGCAGGTCCGGAAAATTCCGACGCAATTCGGACTGGATGTTGATCATCAGCAATTCGCTGATCTCCACCACCACAATCCGGGCAACACCATGACGCGCGCACTGGCGGCACAATTCCGAGCCGATGGAACCACCACCGCCGGTAACCAGCACGGTCCGGCCCCGCAACCAGCCGCGGATCAGTTCCCAATCCGGCAGGATCGGCTTGCGCCCGAGCAGGTCCTCGATGGCCACCTCCTTCAACTGCCCCGGCACCGTTTTTCCCTCGAGCACATCGGTGAGTCGCGGCACGGTACGGAACGGCAGGCCGGTGCTTTCACACAAGCCCACCACGCGCTGCATGCCGGCGGCATCCAGCGTGGGAATGGCGATGACCAGCAACTTCGCATCGGTCTCCCTGGCGACGAGGACAACATCATCCAGGGTGCCGAGAATCGGGGCACCGTGCAGTATGGCTCCCTGCAGGTGCGGGGAATCATCCAGCAGCCCGACCGGTTCGTAATCACCGGAGCGGCGCAGATCCTTGACCAGCGACTCGGCCGCCTGCCCGGCGCCCAGCACCAGAACGCGACGCGCGCGCGCATCAGAATTGAGCGCCTGGTAGTCCTTCCACGACCGGTACATCAGCCGGGGGGCACCCAGCAGCGCCGACAGGGCGAAGGGGTAAACCAGCAGCACGGAGATGGGCACTCCTTCCAACCGGCGGAACGAGAGCACCACCACGATCAGCAGCAGACCGACAAACCCCGCTTTGAAAATATTGACCAGATCGGCAATGCTGGCAAAACGCCAAAGTCCTCTGTACAGCCCCACCTTCCAGAAGGCGAAAGCCTGCAACGCCAGCGCCACCAGCACGTTGAATGAAAACCAAGGTTGCGGCGGCGGGGAGGGCAACAGTGCGTAACGGCCGGCAAACAGCAACTGCCAGCACAGCCAGACCATCAGCAGGTCATGGAGCATCACCGCGTGCCGCAACAGGCCACCAGAAAATCGCTCGCGCCAAGGTGTCATGTTCAGCATCATCCTTATGAAGACAGCCGTGCCCGCAGGGAGATCCAGATCACCATACCTGCCAGCAACCAGAGCACACTTGCAGTCCACCCCCAAGCCAGGGGGAGCTGTGAGAAAAACAGGGCGATTGTAAGCCCGAGCACACTGAAGGTTCCGTAACCCAGCGTGACCACGGTGTGGCCTGCGCCGCGCTTCACAAATCGCTGGTAGAGATGCTGGGTATGGGCCTGCATCCAGGCCTCGCCATTGATCATCCGCAACAGCAGTGTGAAACCGGCATCAACAAGAAAGGCGGCCGGCAACACCAGCCAGAGTCCCGGCGCCACCTCGGTAGTACACAGGCCCAGCGCGATGATGGCCGCAACCAGATAGCCCAGTGCGCCGCTGCCGACATCCCCCATGAATATCCGTGCGCGCGGAAAATTGAAGGGAAGAAATCCGAAGCAGTCGGCCGCCAGCAGCCAGCCGGCCAAGGACAACGGTGCCGGCAACAACAGCCCCGCCCCGATTCCTACCAGGATCGCCTGCGTGGTTGCCAGACCGTTGATCCCATCCATGAAGTTCCAGATGTTGATCAACGACACCGTCAGACCCGCGCAAAACACCGCCTTCAGCAGGCTGCCGGTCGCGGCCCAGACCAGTCCGCCAAGCAGAAGCGCGGCCAGCAGATGGACGCAAAGGCGCGTAAGCGCTGGCAATGGGCGGTGATCGTCCCACCAGCCGATGCCTGCCACCAGCAGCAATCCCAGCGCAAAAACCAGCAGTGAGGCGGTAGCAGCAGGAAAAACGACCACCGCAACAGCGCATACCAGCAACTGCGACACGACGATGGCGATACCTCCGCCACGTGGCGTGGACACCTGATGACTGCGTCGCGCGCCGGGAAGGTCCATCAACTGGCGCCAATGCGCGTAATGGATCGCTCCCCACGTCAGCAGGGCCGCCGAGAGGGAGGTCAGTGCCAGCAGAAGCAGATACCTGGCTTGCACGCGTCAAAGCACCGCGAAGTTGAGCAGTGGCTTCACCGTCCCCCATTCCTTGCAGCTGGGACACTGCCAGTGGTGGGTACGCGCCCCGAACCCGCAGCGGGTACAGCGGTAGGCCGGATTCCGTACCAGCAGCTGATCGGTGATGTGCTTCAGGTCCTGCAGCGTCGCAACCGGATCCGCGCCCTCGGCCAAGGTCAGGTCGATAAGCGCCGACTCCCCGCGTACCGACGGCCGGTCCTTCAGTTGCCGGCCCAGATAGGCCCGCGCCGGCGCGGTGCCTTCCTGTTCTTCCATCAGGCGGGTCAACGCCAGTACCGGCGCGATACCGCGATAGTGCTCGGTCATTTCCGCAAGGAACGCACGGGCACCGGCGATGTCACCGACATTGCGGTAGTTCTGCAGCAATTGCGGCAGGATCTCCGGCAGGTAGTCCGGATCATTGCGCGCAGCGCGCTCGAATGCCCGCACCGCCGCTTCATCATGGCCGAAGTCGCTTTCCAAGCGGCCCTCAATGATGCCGGCCCGCACACTCATCGCATCGGCGGCGTTGGCACGGATGATTGCCGCACGCGCCTCTTCCAAGCGACCCGCGGCACGGTGGCGCTCGGCCAGCTCGCATTCGAACTGCCCGATCAGCTTGCCCATCGGATCGCCGGTGACTTCCTCATAACGGGTGGCGTTCTCGATCGCCTTTTCCCAGTCACGCTCGGACTGGTAGATGCCGATCAGGTGCTTGAGCGCCTGCGGCGCACGCTGGTCCAGTTCCGCAAGTTCAGTGAACACGGTTTCGGCACGGTCCAGTAAGCCGGACTTCATGTAGTCCTCACCCAGCGCCAGCAGCGCCTGCACCCGCTGCGCATCGCTCAGGTCGTTGCGGCTGACCAGCCCCTGGTGCAAACGGATGGCACGATCCACCTCGCCCCGTCGGCGGAACAGGTGTCCCAGCGCGACCTGCGTTTCAAAGGTTTCCTTGTCCAGCTCGGCGATATGCAAAAACAGTTCGATCGCCTTGTCCGGCTGCTCGTTGAGCAGATAGTTCAGGCCACGGAAGTAGGTGCTTGAGAGCCGGCTGACCTGGTTTTCACTGTGCCGCTGACCACCACGACGGCCAATCACCCAGCCGCTGATCGCGGCAATCGGCAGGAACAGGAAAAACCAGAACCACTCACTGATAAAGGCCATCTGCGATCAACGCTCATCGAAAGGTGAAGGAGATTGCACGGGCGCCGCCGGCTCGGCTCCAGCCGCTATCGCGGCCTTGTTCGCGCGTCTCAGCCGGGCGTAAAGGGGAATGACCAGTCCAGCCATCACCATACCGCCTCCCACCAGGGCGCCCAGCAGCAGCGAACCGATGATGGCGATGCCCGAAGTGGTCTTCAGTACCCAGAAGGCGAAGCTGATTTCAATCGGCCGCGAGTTGAGCGAGCCAATCACCAGGCCGCCGACCAGCACCGCCAGCAGCAGCAACAAACGAACAGCCTTCATGCGGCCATACACTCCCGGAACAGAAGTCCGTAGCTTACCGTCCGCCACATGCAGGCGGCGACAGGATTCAAGCCGGATTGCTTTCCAGCGGCATCACATCACTGACACGCTCACGCAACTCCTTGCCAGGCTTGAAGTGCGGGACATGCTTGCCTGGCAGCGCGACCGACTCACCCGTCTTCGGGTTGCGGCCCATGCGCGGCGGGCGGTAATGCAGGGAAAAACTGCCGAAACCACGGATCTCGATACGCTCACCCGAGGCCAGCGCCCCGCCCATCATTTCCAGCAATGTCTTCACCGCCAGATCGACATCGTCCGCCTTCAGATGCGCCTGATGGCGTGAAAGGATTTCGATCAGTTCGGACTTGGTCATTGCGTACTCGTCAATGGCAGGGTCTTACCCTGAAACGGCCCGGATTCTAGTCCGGGCCGTCCAGGTCACATCACAACAGCCGCCCGATTACTCGGACTTGTTGTTCAGCTGCGCACGCAGCAGCGCACCGAGGCTGGTGGTGCCGGTCGCCGCTTCGGTCGAGGTCTTGTTGAACTCGGCCAGTGCTTCGGCGGTTTCGGCTTCGTCCTTGGCCTTGATCGACAGCTGCAGGCTGCGGCCCTTGCGGTCCATGCCCACGAACTTGGCTTCGATCTTGTCGCCTACCTTCAGGTGCTGGCTGGCGTCGTCGATACGGTCGTGGGAGATGTCGCGGGCCATCACGTAGCCCTCAACGCCCTCGCCCAGATCGATTACGGCACCCTTGGCGTCGACTTCCTTCACCACGCCTTCAACCTTGGAGCCCTTCGGGTTGGCCGCCATGTACTGGCCGAACGGATCCTGCTCCAGCTGCTTGACGCCCAGCGAGATGCGCTCGCGCTCCGGATCCACTGCCAGCACCACGGCTTCCAGCGTGTCGCCCTTCTTGAAGTTGCGCACGACGTCTTCGCCGGTGGTGTTCCAGCTGATGTCGGACAGGTGCACCAGACCGTCGATACCACCGTCCAGACCGATGAAGATGCCGAAGTCGGTGATCGACTTGATCTGGCCCGACACCTTGTCGTTCTTCTTGTAGATGGCAGCGAAGGTTTCCCACGGGTTGGCGGCAACCTGCTTCATGCCCAGCGAGATGCGGCGACGCTCTTCATCCACGTCCAGCACCATCACTTCGACTTCGTCACCGACCTGCACAACCTTGGACGGATTGACGTTCTTGTTGGTCCAGTCCATTTCCGAGACGTGCACCAGGCCTTCCACGCCCGGCTCGATCTCGACGAACGCGCCGTAATCGGTGACGTTGGAGACCTTGCCGAACACGCGGCAGTTGGCCGGGTAACGGCGGGCGATGTTGTCCCACGGATCCTCGCCCAGCTGCTTCAGGCCCAGCGAAACGCGGTTGCGCTCGCGGTCGAACTTCAGCACGCGTACGTCCAGCTCGTCGCCGACATTCACGACTTCGGACGGATGGCGCACGCGCTTCCATGCCATGTCGGTGATGTGCAGCAGGCCGTCGATACCGCCCAGGTCCACGAACGCGCCGTAGTCGGTCAGGTTCTTGACGACACCCTTCAGGATCGCGCCTTCCTGCAGCTTGTCCATCAGCTGCTCGCGCTCTTCCGAGTGCTCGCTCTCGACAACCGCACGACGGGAAACGACCACGTTGTTACGCTTGCGGTCGAGCTTGATGAGCTTGAACTCCAGCTCCTTGCCTTCCAGGTAGGCCGGGTCGCGCACCGGGCGCACATCCACCAGCGAACCGGGCAGGAATGCGCGGACATCCTTGATGTCCACGGTGAAACCACCCTTGACCTTGCCGCTGATGCGGCCGGTGATGGTTTCGTTGTTCTCCAACGCTTCTTCCAGCTCGTCCCACACCATGGCGCGCTTGGCCTTCTCGCGCGACAGGATGGTTTCGCCGAAGCCGTTCTCGAGCGAGTCGAGTGCGACCTTGACTTCGTCGCCCACGCCCACGTCGATCTCACCAGCGTCGTTACGGAACTGTTCGATCGGCACGATGCCTTCGGACTTCAGGCCGGCGTTGATAACCACCACGTCACCGCGGACGTCAACGACGGTACCGATGACGATGGCACCGGGCTTCAGCTTGGCCAGGTTGGCTTGACTGGCTTCAAACAGTTCGGCAAATGATTCGGTCATTAGATTTACTCAGTTGAACACACGGGCAGCGGATCTGTTGCGGGAAATCCGGATTGCCCAGCCTGTTGGTCGACCCTGTGCAAGCGGCCGCACGTGAATGGAAAAACCCGCTACACACCATTGCGCAGCGGGGCTGTTGCAACATCACTTTCTGCGACTGCGGCCATTCCATCCGGCCACACTCAACGCAGTCGTAGTGGATCAGGCTCCCTGGGCGGAAACCAGATCCAGCACCTTGGCAACGACGTCATCAATGCCAATACCGCTGGTGTCGATGAGGACGGCGTCATCGGCCGGCCTCAGGGGCGCCACTGCGCGCTGTGCATCACGGGCGTCGCGGGCCATGATCTCGCGCAGGAGGTCATCAAAGCTAACAGAAACCCCTTTCTCCTTCAACTGCTTATGGCGCCTGAGCGCCCGCTCCTCGGCGCTCGCGGTCAGGAAAATCTTGAATGGAGCATCCGGGAAAATCACCGTACCCATGTCACGGCCGTCGGCCACCAGCCCCGGCTGGACCCTGAATGCGCGCTGTCGCTCTTTCAGCGCCGCCCGCACCTCGGGAATGGCCGCCACCGCCGAGGCCAACGCCCCGGAAGTCTCCAGCCGCAGTTCGTCGGTGGCATCGGTGCCATTGACGATCACTCGCAGGTTTTCCCCCTGCTCGACAAACTGCACCCGGGTATCGAACGTGCAACGCACCAGCGCCGAAGCATCGGAGGTGTCGATATCGGCCCAGCTGGCCGCCACCCCCACCGCCCGGTACAGTGCCCCGGAGTCGAGGTAGTGCCACCCCAGCCGGGCAGCGACGATACGGCTCACGGTGCCTTTGCCGGCACCGGAAGGGCCGTCAATCGTGAGAACAGGGGCAAGTTGGCTCATCCGGAAGGCCTGGATCTGGAACGGGGAAGCCGGCATTCTAGCGCCCAGCCCGCCCTCCCCGCAGACTTCAGCCACGCAAACACTTGAACCGGCGTGGATTGGCCCGGTAGAATGGCGGGCTTGACGAGCGTCAATCTGCATATCCGCGGCCGCGCTCCTGAGATCTCCAACAGTTATCCGCCGAGGTATGCCATGAAAATCCTGTCCTCCCTGAAGTCGGCGAAGGCCCGTCATCGTGACTGCAAGGTTGTGCGCCGTCGCGGCAAGATCTTCGTGATCTGCAAGTCGAACCCGCGCTTCAAGGCTCGCCAGCGCTGAGCCGGTCGGCGCAAGCCGGCCTTGGAAACCGCAGGGTTTCCGACTTCTCGAAAAACCGCCTTCGGGCGGTTTTTTGTATCCGCGACACCCACCTCCATCGAACGACATCGGCAATCCGCGCCGCAGTGCCGTTCATGGGCCGCCATTTTTTGCTGTAATCGTCACTCGTCCTCTGGGGAGCAGCGACCATGAAGCACACCATCCACACACTGGCCTTGATTGCATTGCTGGGCGCCGCGCCTGCCGCGATGGCCGACACCCTGCTGATCGAACGGGTGCAGGAGCAACCGGCCGACGCCCAGCCGGCACGCGGCCAGACCATGGCCCAGGTCGAAAGCCGGTTCGGCGCGCCACAGGAGCGGCTGGATCCACGCGGTGGGCAGAAACGCCAGTGGCCGACCATCAACCGCTGGGTTTACCCGTCCTTTGTCGTCTACTTCGAGAAGCAGCGCGTGATCGACGTGGTCGCGCACAAGGCCAGTGCCGATGAAGTCGGGCCGAAGCCGCCGATCCGCTGACACCTCCCGCCCCACCGTGACGGCGGCACACCCGCCGTCATCTGTACCTGCGCATCCGCGCCGGGCTTCGCATGCACGAGAACATGAACGAATCACTCCGCTTTCCGGCCGAATGGGAATCCCAGTCCGGCGTGCTGATCGCCTGGCCGCACGCCGGCACCGACTGGGCCGAGCGTCTGGGCGAGGTTGAAGAGACCTACATCGCACTGGTCGCCGCGATCACCCGGTTCCAGCCGGTGCTGATCTGCGTGGCCGATGACGATGTCGAGACCTACGCCGAAATGCGGCTGCGCTCGAACCGGATCGACATGCAGCACGTGCGTTTTGTCACCGCAGTCTATGACGACACCTGGCTGCGCGACTCCGGCCCGATCAGCCTCCAGCGCGATGATGGCAGCTTCCATCTGCTGGATTTCCGCTTCACCGGCTGGGGCGGCAAGTTCGAAGCCAGCCTCGATGACCAGCTGGTGGGCGTGCTGCATGACGCCGGCGTGTTCAACAATGCCGACGTGCGCAGCATCCCGTTCGCACTGGAAGGCGGCGGCATCGAGACCGACGGTCAAGGCACCCTGCTGACCACCTGGCAGTGCCTGCATGAACGCCACCCGGACCGCGACCGCGCCTCGCTCAGCGCCGATATGGCTGCCTGGATGCGGCAGGATCGCGTGCTGTGGCTGGACCACGGCTATCTGGAAGGCGACGACACCGACGCGCACATCGACACGCTGGCCCGCTTTGCTTCGACCGACAGCATCGTCTACCAGAATTGCGATGACCCGCAGGATTCGCACTACGCTGAACTGCAGGCGATGGGCGCCGAGCTGGCTGCGCTGCGTACCGCCGATGGCAAGCCCTACCGCCTGTTCCCGCTGCCGTGGCCGCAGCCGGTACTGGATGAGGGCCGCCGTCTGGCCGCCTCCTACGCCAATTTCCTGATCATCAACGGTGCGGTGCTGATGCCGGCCTACGGAGACGTGGCCGATGAAGCAGCGCGCGATGTGCTGGCCGCGGCCTTCCCCGGCCGCGAGATCGTGCAGGTGCCGTGCCGCCCGTTGATCTGGCAGAACGGCAGCCTGCACTGCATCACCATGCAGTTGCCGGCCGGCCTGCTGGCCAGCTGATCCGCCACCTCCCACGCCGCCGCAGCGCTACCGCCTGAGGCGGCGCATGTTCAGCCACCGCGGACAATCCACCGTGGCTTCCGCGCTACCATGCGCCTTCCCCTTGCAGGACCTGTAATCGGATGAGCTCCCGTCACACCCTTTCCGTCGCCCTGATCCAGGAACGCAACCACGGCGATGCCGCCGCCAATCTGGACGTGATCGAAGCCCGCGTGGCCGAGGCGGCCGCACAGGGCGCGAAGCTGGTGATGCTGCAGGAGCTGCACAACGGCCCGTATTTCTGCCAGCACGAATCGGTGGACGAGTTCGACCTGGCCGAGCCGATTCCCGGCCCGAGCACCGAGCGTCTGGGCACGATCGCCAAGAAGTACGGCGTCGTGCTGGTCGGCTCACTGTTCGAGCGCCGCGCCGCCGGCCTGTATCACAACACCGCCGTGGTCTTCGAGAAGGACGGCAGCTTGCTGGGCAAGTACCGCAAGATGCACATCCCCGATGACCCGGGCTTCTACGAGAAGTTCTATTTCACCCCGGGCGATCTGGGCTTCACCCCGATCGACACCTCGGTCGGCCGCCTCGGCGTGCTGGTGTGCTGGGACCAGTGGTACCCGGAAGCCGCACGCCTGATGGCGCTGGCCGGCGCCGAACTGCTGCTCTACCCGACCGCCATCGGCTGGGATCCGGACGATGTGCAGGACGAGAAGAACCGTCAGCGCGATGCGTGGGTGCTGAGCCACCGCGGCCATGCCGTGGCCAACGGCGTGCCGGTGCTGAGCTGCAACCGCGTCGGCCACGAAACCTCGCCGCTGGGTGCCTCCGGTATCGACTTCTGGGGCAACAGCCACGTACTCGGCCCGCAGGGTGAGTTCCTGGCCGAAGCTGGCGGTGAGCCGACCCTCCTGGTGTGCGATGTCGACCTGCAGCGCAGCGAACACGTACGCCGCATCTGGCCGTTCCTGCGCGATCGCCGCATCGATGCCTACGGCGACCTGCTCAAGCGCTACATCGACTGATCCCGCAGACTCCCCGTGACTGTCCAGCTGCGCCCGGCTATCCCCGCCGACATTCCCGCCATCACCGCCATCTATGCGGTCGAGGTGCGGGAGCTGGTCAACACCTACGAGTACGAGGTGCCCGGGGAAGCGGAGATGGCGCAGCGCATGGCCGACATCACCACGCGCGGCTATCCCTACCTCGTCGCCACGATCGACGGCGAGGTTGCCGGCTACGCCTACGCCAACAGCTACCGTGCCCGCATCGCCTACCAGTGGACGGTGGAGAATTCGGTGTATGTGGATGGCCGCTTCCAGGGCCGCGGCGTCGGCAGCGCACTGATGCAGGCGCTGATCGAGGAATGCACCGCACGCGGCTTCCGGCAGATGGTCGCGGTGATCGGCGAACCGGCCAATACCGCCTCGATCAGGCTGCACGAGCGCTTCGGTTTCGAGCTGATCGGCGTGTTCCGCGGCCTGGGCCGCAAGCACGGCCGCTGGCTGGATACCGTGCAGATGCAACGTGCGCTCGGCGACGGCGCCAACACCGCACCCAACAATGAATGAAGCAATGACCGACACCTCTTTTGACGCTGACAGCGACCTGCTCGCCGGCCAGCCGGTACGCATCGTCGAACGCGATGGCGTGCGCTATACCCTGCTAGGCACCGCGCATGTGTCGCTGGCCAGCGTGCAGGCCGTGGAACAGGCCATCGGCAGCGGCCAGTTCGATGCCGTCGCCGTGGAACTGGACCCGCAGCGCCTGCAGGCACTGACCAATCCCGATGCGCTGGCCAAGCTCGACCTGATCGAAGTGATCCGCAAGAACCGGATCGCATTGTTCGCCGCCAATCTCGCCCTGGCCGCCTATCAGCGCCGGCTGGCCGAGCAGCTGGGCATCGAACCCGGCGCCGAACTCAAGCGCGCGGTGACGCTGGCCAGGGAGCGCGATCTGCCGGTGCATCTGATCGACCGCGATGTCGGCCTGACCTTCCGGCGTGCCTCACAGCGGCTGGGCTTCTTCGGCAAGATCAAGCTGGTGATGGGCCTGGGCGCGGGCCTGTTCTCCTCCGAGGATGTGGGCGAGGACGAGATCGAGAAACTCAAGCAGGGCGACATGCTCGAATCGAGCTTCGGCGAGTTCGCCAGTGAAAGCCCGGCGCTGTACGAGGCCATCATCGGCGAGCGCGACCGCTACATGGCCACACGCCTGCGTGAGGAACACAACAGCGAACAGCGCAATGTGCTGGCGGTGGTCGGCGCCGGCCATTTGGCCGGGCTCGCACGCTATCTGGAAGGCGACACCGAAGCCCCGACGGCGCTGCGCGAGCAGCTCGAAGCGGTGCCGAAAAAGCGCAATATCCCGTGGATCACGCTGACCATCCTGGCGGTGGTGCTGGCCGGGATCGGCATCGGTTTCTGGCGCGGCGGCTTGGACATGGGCGCCAACATGCTGGCGATCTGGGCGCTGTATACCGGCGGTCTGGCCGGCCTCGGCGCGTTGCTGGCCGGCAGCCATCCGCTGAGCATCCTCACCGCGATCGCGGTGGCGCCGTTCAAGCCGTTCCGCCTGAGCATCCCCACCGGCGCGTTTGCCGCGGTGGTGGAAACCCGCCTGCGCAAGCCGGCCTATGCCGACTTCCTGCAGCTGCGTGACGATGCACAGACCGTCAAGGGCTGGTACCGCAACCGTGTCACCCGCATCGTGCTGACCTTCATGCTGACCAACCTCGGCAGCATGCTCGGCCTGTGGCTGACCGGCTTCAGCGTCTACGGCAAGCTCGCCGGCTGAGGCTCCCGCTTCGGCGCACACGAAAAGGCCCGCATTGCTGCGGGCCTTTTCATTTCCAACCGTTGTGGCGGCTATCAGCCTTCCAGCACCGGACCCTCCACCGGCAGGCCGCGCGCACGCCGCACCAGCCGCGCGGTACCCAGACGCAAGTCATCGAGGATGGCGTAGATGGTTGGCAGGAACAGCAGACTGACCACGGTGGAGAACGCCAGACCACCGGCGATCGCACGCGCCATCGGGTGATACGGCGGCATGCCATCGGCGGTCTCGGTGTTCAACGCGATCGGAATCATCGCCAGGATCGCCGTGCCCATCGTCATCATGATCGGCCGCAACCGCTCGCGGCTGCCTTCCACCAGCGCATCGGTACGCGCCATCCCGCGCCGGCGCAGGTTGTTGATGTGCTCGATCATCACGATACCGTTGTTCACCACCACGCCCATCAGCACCAGGATGCCGATCACCGCCATGATGTTCATCTCGGTACCGGTCAGCCAGAACAGCCAGTACACGCCAAATACCGAGAACAGCACGCAGGACATGATCGCCGCCGGGAACAGCAGCGATTCGAACACCGCCGCCATGATCACCAGCATCAGGATCAGGGCGATGAAGATGGCGCTTACCATCTGGTCCATGCCGTCGAAGTTGATGTTGAAGCCACCGCCGGCGAACGTGTAGCCATAGCCCGGCGGGAACTGCACGTTGTCCAGCGTGGCCTCCACCGATTTGCGCGCGGCATCCATCGCAACGTCCTTGGCCAGCCCCGCCTCCACCCGCAGCATCGTCTGCCGGTTCAGGCGCTGGATCGAGTTGGCCGCGGGATTGACGCTGACATCGACCATCGCCAGCAGCGGCACTTCCACGCCCTTGGAGGTGCGCACCATGAACGTGGACAGGTCCTCGATGCCATAACGCTCGGAACCGGCGAAGCGCACGTTGACCGGAATCTCCACATCGTCGCGATGGAAATCACGCAGCGAGGAGCCGCGCAGCGCCATGCCGACGAACTGTGCCACCTGCTGCGCGCTGAAGCCGTAGGCCGCCGCGCGTTCACGGTCCACCTGCACCGCCAGCTCGGCATTGGCATCGCCAGTATCCACGCGCACATCACGCAGCTTCGGGTCGCGCGCCAGTATCGGCACGATATCGTCGGCCAGCTCCTTCAGGGTCTGGGTCGAATCGCCGATCAGGCTGAAGCGGATGCCCTGGCCTTCATTACCCTGCCCGCCCGGCCAGCCGATACCGATCTTGGCCCGCGCCGACTGCGGCAGTCCCTTGCGCACCTCCTCCTCGATCTTCTTGCTCAGCTCGGCATCATCGATATCCAGGAACAGGCGGGTCTGCGCCCAGCCCTGTTCGCTGTAGCGGCTGTAGACGCGCTCGATATGGAAATCCTTGCGGTGGACGTTGACGAAATCCTCCACCCGCGCGACTTCCTTGCCCATCTCCTCCTTCGAATACGAGCCCTTCCACTGGTAGAAAATGTTGATCTCGTCCGGATCGCTTTCATCGCCACCACCACGGGTGTGGGTCATCGGCCACAGGCTGACCAGCGAGATCAGCACGATGCCGGCCACGCTCCAGCCGCGATTGAGCAGCGTCCAGCGCAACGCCTTGGCATAGCGTGTCTGCAGGCGGCTGATGAAGGGGGACTTCACCGCCGGCGGGGTCTTCATCCGTGCCGACAGCATCGGGATCAGGCTCACCGCCACCAGCCACGAGGCCAGCAGTGACACGGAAATGGTCACTGCCAGCTGTGACAGGTAGATGGTGATGATGTTCTTCTCGCCGAACATCATCGGCAGGAACACCACGCAATGGCACAGCGTGCCGGCCGACAGCGCGATGGCCACATGCCGGGTGCCGACGATGGAGGCCAGCGCCGGCTGGTCCGGAAGCTTCTCGCGCTCCTGGTAGATGCTCTCCACCACCACCACCGCGTTGTCCACCAGCATGCCCACCGCCAGCAGCAGGCCCATCATCGAGATGATGTTCAAGGTGATGCCGGTGAAGTACATGAATCCCAGCGTCATGATGAAACAGATGGGAATGGCCATCGACACCATCAGCGTCGACGGCCAGTGGCGCAGGAATGCGTACAGCACGATCACCGACAGCAGCAGGCCGATGGCACCGGCCTCGGCCAGTGCCAGCAGCGAACTGGTCACCGCCTGGCCCTGGTCGTCGGCGATCTCGATATCGATACCGCGCATGGTCGGATCGGCCGCCAGCACCTTGATCTCCGCCCGCACCGCGCGCGACAGGTCCACCAGGTTGGCCGAACGCTCCTTGTAGATGTCCACGCCGACACTGGGTTTGCCTTCCATCTGTCGCACATAGTTCATGCGCTGCGGCTGGAAGCTGACCTCGGCGATATCGGACAGGCGCGTGCCGCGATTGTTGATGCGCAGGTCACGCAAGGCCTGCAGCTCCAGCAGCTCGCCACGCGGCTGTACGCGCAGGCGGCGCCCGGCCTCGTTGATCTGGCCGGCCGACACCGAGAAGTTGGCCGCCTGCAGCTGCTGCACCAGCTCGTTCAGGGCGACACCATGGGCACTGAGGCGATCCTTGTCCAGCGCGACCAGCACTTCCTGCTTGGCGACACCTTCCACCTCGATACGCGCAACGCCGGGCAGCCGTTCCAGCCGCTGCTTGATGCTGCGTTCGATCAGGTCGACGCGCGCGGTGAGATCCTCGCTGCTGTTGAGCCGCAGGCTCATCGCCTCGCGGTCGCTGGTGCTCCAGCGCTGCACGAAATAACGGCGGAAATCATCCGGCAGCTGGTCGCGGATGGCATCGATACGCTCGCGCGCTTCGGAGGCGGCCATCGCGATATCGCGGCTCCAGTCACTGAATTCGACCTGAATGGTGCCGCCTTCGGCATTGGCGCGGGAGTTCATCGACTTGATGCCCGGCATCGTGGCGATGGCTTCCTCGACCGGGCGCAGCAGGTTGCGCTCGACCTCTTCCGGCGTGGAACCGGGGTATGGCAGCGACACGAAGAAGAACGGGATCGTCGCTTCCGGTTCGGCCTCCAGTGGCAACCGGAACGCGGCGATCAGGCCGATCGCCACCATCGACACGAACAGCATGATGGTGGTGACCGGACGACGGATGGACAGCTCGGTGATGTTCATCCGCCTCAGCCCTTCGCCGCGCCATCGATGGCGTCCTGCTCGTGCGCCAGCACCTGCCCGGCCTGGGCTGCCACCTGACGCGCGCGCCGCCCGCGCTCGGCATAGTACCCGTCGGGCATGCGGTCCAGCAGGTCATAGACCACCGGGATGACCAGCAAGGTCAGCAGGGTCGAGACCAGCAGGCCGCCGATCACGGTGATCGCCATCGGCGAGCGCACCTCCGCGCCCTCGCCGACCGCCAGCGCCAACGGCAGGAAGCCGAACACCGCGCACAGCGTGGTCATCATGATCGGGCGCAAGCGCGAGCGCGCACCTTCCACCAGTGCCTGCCGCTTGGCCACGCCTTCCTCGCGCAACTGGTTGACCTTGTCGATCAGGATGATCGCGTTCTTCACCACCAGCCCGACCAGCAGGATCAGGCCGATGAACACCACCACCGACACCGGCGAACGTGCCAGCAGCAACGCACATACCGCGCCGACCAGCGCCAGCGGAATGGTGAACAGGATGACGAACGGATGCAGCAGCGATTCGAACTGCGAGGCCATCACCAGATAGACCAGGAACACCGCCAGACCGAAGGCGAACAGCAGCGAGCGGATCGACTCGCCCAGTTCCTGGCCCTGGCCGCCGACATGCATGCCCACATCGGTGCCCAGCGGGTTCTGCGCCACCATCGCCTGCACTTCGGTGATCGCCGTGCCCAGGTCGATATCGCGCAGGTTGGCCGAGACAATGGCCACACGGCGCTGGTCGGCGCGATGGATCTCGCTTGGACCGGTGGTGGATACCACCTCGGCCACCGTCCCCAGCTCGACCGGTTTGGCGCCACTGGGATTGACGATCAGGCGACGGATATCGTCCACCGAGGAGCGCTCCGATTCCTGCACGCGTACCAGCACATCGATCTTGCGGTCACGGTAGCTGTAACGGGTGGCGACATTGCCGCGCACCTTGTTGACCACCGCATCGGCGATCTGCCGGGTGGTCAGTCCCAGCGCGGCGGCACGCTCCTGGTCGAACACGATCTGGATTTCCGGAAAGCCCTGCTCCACCGTCGACTTGACGTCGGCATAGTGCGCGTTGCCGCGCAGCAGCTCGGCCAGACGGTTGCCGGCGATGCGGATGTCATCGAGATTGTTGCCCTCGATCTCGATCTCCAGCGGCGGCGACAGCGCGAACAGTTCCGGGCGGGCGAAATCAACCTGCGCGGCCGGCCAGGCTTTCATCGTCTGCCGCAGCTTCTCGGTCAGCGCCGGCTCGTAGCGGGTATCGCTCATCACCACCGAGAGCTTGCCGATGTTCTCACCGCTCTCGGTCGGGCTGGCATCCAGCCGCGTGCCGGTACCGGAAACGCCGTACAGCAGGCGCACGCCCTCCTCATTGGCGTGCGTGCGCTGCACCTCACGCACCAGCGCATCGGTCTGCGCCAGCGGCGTGCCCGGTGGCAGCTTGGCGGTCATCTCGAAACGGTCCTGCGCCAGCTGCGGCAGCAGGTCCACCCCCAGCAGCGGCAGTGCGGCCAGGGTCAGGCCGAAGGCCAGCGTGGCAAAACCCAGCACCGGCCACGGCCGCTTCAATGCCGCCGGCAATGCCTTCAGGTACGCGGCTTCGGCACGGCCATAAGGTGCCATCGCCAGATCACTGGCCTTGCGCATCACCGGGCCGACCACGGCGGAGATGCCGCAAAAAACACGCACCACCAGCCACACCACGCCGAAGAAGCTGTAACGGATCAGCGCACCGATTCCGCGACCGGTGTAGGCCATCGGCTTCTGCCAACGGCTGGCCGGACGCCACGGCTGGCCCGGGTCTTCGGCCGGGAACTCCAGCGGCGGGCGTCCCTTGAGCGCGCTGAGCATCGGGATCAGCGTCATCGACACCACCAGCGACACCGCAATCGCAATGGACACGGTCAGCGCCTGGTCGCGGAACAGCTGCCCGGCGATGCCTTCGACGAACACCAGCGGCAGGAACACCGCGATGGTGGTCAGGGTCGAGGCCACCACCGCCATGAACACCTCGCGGGTGCCCTTGATCGCCGCTTCCAGCACGCCCATGCCGCGCTCGCGCGCCTTGGCGATGGATTCGAGCACCACGATCGAATCGTCCACCACCAGACCGGTAGCCAGCGCCAGACCGCCCAGCGACATCACGTTCAGGCTCAGCCCCAGCTGGCCCATGAAGAAGAACGTGGCGATGATCGAGATCGGCAGCGACAGCGAGATGACGAAGGTGCTCCAGCCATCGCGCAGGAACAGGAAGATGATCAGGATCGACAGCAGGCCGCCGATCACCGCATCGATCTTGACGTCCTTGATGGCGTGGCGGATGAAGACCGACTGGTCTTCCACCACGGTCATCTCGATGTCCTTGGGCATCTGCTTGCGGATGGTTTCCAGCCGGGCTTCCAGTGCATCGGCGGTAGACACGGTATTGGCGTCACCCTCCTTGTAGACCGCCAGCTCCACCGCCTCGTGCCCGCCGGAACGGATCACCGCCTCGCGCTCCTTGTAGCCCTGGTGGACATTGGCCACATCCTTCAGCCGCACGGTGGCCACACCGCCGCCAGTGCCATCGTTGCGCAGCGCGGCGATCACATTGGGATCGCGGCTGCCAAGGATGGCGGTCATCAGCTGCCGGTTCTCGCCGGCGGCCGCCGCATCACCGGAGCCTCCGGTGGTGGTCAGCAGCATCTCGCGCATCTGCTCCACGGTGGCGAACTGGTTGACGGTGCGCACCAGGTAGCGCTGCGAGCCTTCTTCCAGCCGTCCACCGGAGAGGTTGACGTTCTCCTGCTGCAGGCGCTGGATCACCGTATCCAGTGACAGGCCGAGCTGGGCCAGCTTGCGCTGGTCGATCTCCACCTGGATCTCGTCTTCCAGACCGCCGCCCACTTTCACCGCGGCCACGCCGGTGACCGGCTCAAGCTTGCGCTTGAGATCCTCGTCGGCGTAACGGCGCAGCTCCATCAGCCGGCGTACCGCATCGGCCTCGTTGCCTTCTTCCTGTTTGGACGACAGCGCCAGACGCATGATCGGCTGGGTGGACGGATTGAAGCGCAGCAGCACCGGCGGCTTGGCCTCCAGCGGCAACTGCAGCGTCTCCATCTTGTCGCGTACGTCCAGCCCGGCCTGCTGCATGTCCGTACCCCAAGCGAACTCGAGCACCACATCGCTCTGGCCGGTGCGCGAGATCGACTTGAGCTTGCGCAGGCCCTTGACGATACCCAGTGCTTCTTCAGCCGGCTGCGAGATCAATGTCTCCACTTCCGCCGGCGCCGCACCTTCGTAGTCGGTGCGCACGGTCAGCGTCGGATAGCTCAGGTCCGGCAGCAGTTCGACCTTCAGGCTCTGCAGCGAGATCAGGCCGAACAGCACCAGGGTCAGCGTCATCATCGCGATGGTGACGCGCCGGCGCGTGGCGAATTCAATCAGATCGAAGCCACCACCGGGGGCTGACGGAGCCGGCCCACTCATTGTTTGGTCGCCTGCGCAGCCGCGGCCTTGGCGGCGACTTCAACCGGCTTGTCCTTGCCGATCACCTGCACCGCACTGCCTTCGCGCAACGCCGCCTTGCCGGCAATCACCACTTCATCACCGGCCTTCAGGCCCTCGCGCACCTCGACCCAGCCGGCATCGTCGTAGCCCAGCGTGAGTGTGGTACGCAGCGCCTTGCCATCACGCACCACATACGCGGCCGGCTGCCCGCCGTCTTCCAGCAATGCGTTGCGCGGCACCACCAGCGCATCGGCACGCTGGTCGTAATTGATGCCCAGCCGGCCGAACATGCCCGGCTGCAGGCCCGCTTCACCGGAGAAGGCGGCGACCACGCGGAAGGTGCCGGTGCCGGTATCCACCACTGGCGAAACCCGGTCCACGGTGCCGCTGAAAGTGCGGCCCGGCAGCGCGTCGGCCACCAGTTCCACCACCTGCCCCGGCTTGAGCTTGGCGATCTCGCGCTCGGGCACGTTGAGCGTGGCTTCCAGCTGCGCGGCATCGACGATGCGGAAGATCGGCGAGTTGATCTGCACGAAGTTGCCCGGCTTGATATCGCGCGAAGCGATCACGCCGGAGATCGGCGCCACCACCGTCGTGTAGGACAGCTCCAGCGTCGCCATGCGGTACTGGGCGCGGGCGTTTTCCAGGTCGAAGCGCAGCTGGTCGACATCGGCGGCGCTGACCAGCTGCTGCTGCACCAGCTTCTGCGCGCGGCGATAGCTGTTCTCCAGCTTGCGCATCTGCGCCTCGCTCTGCGCCACGGCCAGACGCGCACGGTCCGGGTCCAGTCGCACCAGCGGCTGGCCCGCACGGACCATCTGGCCCTCTTCCACAAGTACTGCCAGCGCGACACCGGAGGTCTTGGCCACGACCTGTGATTCGGCGCGTGCCTCCAGCGTCGCGGTGCCGGTGTAGCTGGCCGCAATCGCACGATGCGTAGCCTTGGCCACTTCCACCGGCACCGCATCCACAGCCTTCTGTTCCTCCGGCGTCTTGGCCTGGGCCTCCTCGCCGCCAGCCTTGCACCCGCCCAGCAGCACGGCGGAGGAAATCAAAAGTGCGGCGGCGCAGCGTCCGGTGCGGCCGTGCAGAGTGAAAAGTCGCGACATCGTCTTGTCCCTGGGATGCACAGGCATGGTGTTGTAGCCAAGTATTGCACCAACCCACAACAACACCATGCCCCGAAAGTCATGGATATTACGGCCGGAACGGAAACCGGCTGATGCAGTGCACCATCAGACACGGGTTCCGAACGGATAAATACGCGGGCTATACTCGGGCCGTTCCGTGTCCCCACGGCGGAACCCCAGACCCGCTCAACGGACAAGGAAACCATGCGCCCGCAACTGCTTGCCGCTTGTTTCGCTCTGGCTTTCGCACCGGCCTTCGGGACCGCCAAAGCCGATCCGCAGTCTGACTCAGCCGCCGCCACGCCCCAGGCCAGCGCCGGCAATGTGGAGTCGGGAAAAACCCTGACCTACACCTGCCAGGGTTGCCACGGCCTCACCGGCTACAAAAACGCCTATCCCAGCTACCGCGTGCCCAAGATCGGCGGGCAGTCCGCGCCGTACCTGACGCAGGCGCTGATGGAATACCGCGAAGGCAAGCGCAAGCATCCGACGATGCAGGCGCAATCGATGAGCTTCAGCACGCAGGATATCGCTGACCTCGCCGCCTACCTGTCCACCCTCGAGTAAGCGCCGACCATGACGAAAGCAACGCACACCCTGCGCCTGTCCATCGCCCTGCTCGCCACCCTCGCCATGGCGGCCTGTTCACAGTCATCGGTGGAATCCGCCGGAAAATCCGCCGCCGACCCCGGCCATGCCAGCGGCGAACACGGCTCCCGTTCTTCTGCCGGTCTGCCACAGGGCCGCAGCGGCGTCGGCGAGCGCCTGGCGACGGCCAAAGGCGCGGCCACCGGACAGAGCTGCATCGATTGCCACGGCGCCGACGGCAACAACCCGATCGACCCGACCTATCCAAAGCTGGGCGGGCAATATGGCGACTACCTCGCCCATGCATTGCAGGCCTACCGCAGCGGCGACCGCAACCACATGCTGATGTCGCCACAGGCGGCCGGCCTGGGTGACCAGGACATTGCCGACCTGGCAGCCTATTTCGGTTCCCGCCCCGGCCAGTTGCGCGACCTGCACGGGCTGAAATGAGCCTCAGCGCCGGCATCCCTGTGCCGGCGCACTCCGTATCGGGCTTTACCGGCTGCCGGCAACGGTCGGCATCGTGCAGTTGCCGCGTCGTTCGCGCGCCAACACTGCGCCATGCTCAGCGGCTGCCGTTGTCTTCCTGCAGTTCCTTCTTGAACGGGATATCCGGTGGCGGCCGGGCCTCGGCCGGCTGCTCCTGCATGTTCGGGTCGGTCAGGCCGCAGCCACCGCCGAACTGCAGCAGCGACACCACGCAGGAAATCCGGCTGCTTGAGCCGGGAATCGGAATCTCGATGTTCTTGATGCCCTTGCGCACCCATTCGGCCAGCAGTGATTCGCTGGGCACCCAGTATTTGTCGAACGAGGTCGGCGTGTAGTCGTAGGGCGGGCGCTTGAGCCAGGTGCCCGACTGGGCGATGCGCTCGCGACTCCAGCTGTCCGCCTCGCCCCCCGGGGCACCGCGCCGGTCCTCCTGGGCGGCATTGCCATCGCCCACGCGCACGCTGCCATCGGCATTGAACAGTCCCTGGCCGCGATCCGCCCCGGCACCGGCGCTGCCCGCCACCTGCCGCTGCGCCGCGCCCCAGTCATCCGAACGCGTGGGCGCATCCCAGCCGCCGCTGCGATCCTGCGGTTGCGGCCCGGCACCCGGACTGGTTCCCGGCGTCGGCACGGCGGCGGTCGTCGACGCAGCTTCTTTCCCGGCTTCCTTTTGTGTCGACGTGGCGGTGCTCGCGGTGCTGGCCGGTGACCCCGCGCCTTCCATCGACGCCGGTGTGTCCGCCACCGCCGGAAGCTGCCGCTCACGCACCGCCACTGTTGGCGCTTTCACTTGCACGGCGCCGGTTTCGCCCGTGCGTACCTGCGCCATCACCACCGGCTGGGGGCTGGCCACCTGCACCGGCTGTTCACGCACCGCCACCTCGGGGCCCGCTATCTCTACTTCGAGCGCTGTCGCGCGCACTTGCGCCATCGCGACCGGCTGCGGCACAGCCACTTCAATCTGCCGCTCACGCACCTGTACTTCCGCAACCCGCAATTGCGGCGGCACTTCCTCTCGCGGACGTACGCCCTGCACCACCCGAGGGCGGTCCGTCACTGTCTCCACCGTGCGTTCATGCACCTGCAGCTGCGTCTGCGGCACTTCCACGACGGGTACGGTCATCGACGGCGCACGAACGATAGGCGGCGGCAACACGAAGTCGCTGGTCGGCTGCTCCACTTGGGTCACCTGCAACGGTTGCGCGGCCGGCAGTTCGACGGATGGCCTGGACATATCAACCGGCATTACGGAGGCCTCGGCACCGGCGACCTGCGCAGCACTGGCTTCAGAAGTCGCTGTGGCCGATGGACGCGCGGGCGCCGCCTCCGCCGAAGCGGCCGCCGGACTGCTCGCCTGCGCGGCGGCAGGCAGCTCCTGGCCTTGCGGCATACCGCCTCCTTGCTCCTGCGGCGTCCCACGGCCGATGTATTCGACCCGTACACGCTCGCCTTCTTCGGCAGACGCCTCCGGTGCGGTGCTGCGCACCAGGGCTACCCATAGCAGCAACAGGGCGAACAGCAGATGCAGTCCCGCACTGGTGAGCGCGGCGAATCCGCGCAGCAGCCGCTGGTCACGCGGCGGTGGATCGCCCCCCTGCCAGAGCAGCAACAGCAGCGTGCAGCCGAAAGAATGCGGTGCTGGCGCCGGTGCATGCGGCGGCCGTGGCCGCGCAGCCATCACCTCTGCCAATTCAAGCTGTGCGAATGCCGATTCCGCCCGGGATACCCGCGTGCGCAGCCAGTGGCTCCAGCTGTACGGCATGCCGGTGCGGCGATCGTGCAGGATGCTGGCCTGCCGGCGTGCAACCAGCAGATCGATCAGGTCGGTAACGGATGTCACCGGCACGGGGAGCCTGTCAGCTCAACGCGACGAGCCGCGCGGGATGTACGGCGCCTGGCCGCTGGCATGGTCGGTGGCATCGCGCACCGCGGTGACGCCCGGCACCCGCGCCATCAGGGTCTTCTCGATCCCCTGCTTCAAGGTCACATCGGCCATGCCGCAGCCATGACAACCACCGCCGAAACGCAGCAACACCACGCCCTCGGCAGACACTTCCTGCACCGCCACGCGGCCCCCGTGGGAAGCCAGCTGCGGATTGATCTCGTTCTCGATCACCCAGTGCACGCGCTCGACCATCGAGGCGGCTTCACCCGGCGCCTCGCCCTTGATCTTCGGCGCCTTGATGGTCAACTGCTGGGTGCCCGCCGCCTGGGTGACGTAGTCGATCTCGGCACCGTCCAGCCAGCCGACGCTGCCGGCGGCCACGTACAACGTGAAACCCTCGCAGTCGATGGCCCACTCGTCACCGGTCAGATCGGCGGGCTCGGCAAACTCCAGGCGCGCGTCGGCGCGGGGCGTTCCCGGCTCCACCGCGCTCAGGCGCACGCCCATGCCGGGCACCGCCTCGCGTTCGATCAACTTGCGGAAATGGGTTTGGGCGGTATCTGAGATCTGGATCATGCGGGTATTCTAGCCGTGTCTTGGCGGACGCTGATGGGACACAGATTCCATCGGCCGCATCGCCGGTTCCCAATTTGATGGAGGTTCCCATGGCCCCTGACCTGATTCCCCTGGCGCAAGCCCACTGCACGCCCCGCAAAGGCAGCGAGCACCGTCTCGGCCAGGCGCGCGTGAACGAGCTGCTGCCGCAGGTTCCCGGCTGGGAACTGGCCGAGAACGGCCAGGCGCTGCTGCGCACGTTCCGCTTCGACAACTATTACCGCACCATGGCTTTTGTGAACGCCTTGGCATGGATTGCACATGCCGAAGACCATCATCCGGATCTGGGCGTGCACTACGACCGTGCCGTGGTGCGCTTCTCCACCCACGATGTGGGCGGCCTGAGCGAGAACGATTTCATCTGTGCCGCCAAGGCTTCCGCGCTACTGGAGCAATGACATGAAACTGCGCCTGCTGCTGGGCTCCCTCGCTGCCTGCGTATCGCTGGCAGCCTGCAATTCCTCGGACCAGCCGGCCACGCCGGTGGTCGCCCCCACCGAAGTGGCCGCCATCCAGACCCCGCCACCGGACTACCCGGCCGAACTGGCCTGTACCGGCGTCGGTGGCAAGAGCGTGCTCAAGGTGGTGGTGGGCGTACAGGGCAGCCCGACCGAGGTGGCGCTGATCACCAGCAGCGGCAACAGCCAGCTGGACGACTCGGCCATCGCCCGCGTGCGCGAGTGGAAGTTCAAGGCCGCCACCCGCAATGGCCAGCCGGCTCCCACCACCATCCAGGTGCCGGTGAGCTTCAACCCGCCGCAGCCCAAGCCGGATGAATGCTTCGCCATCGAGGAGCGGATGCGTCGCGGCGGCTGATCGCCGCCTGCCGCCATGATCGCCATCCCTGCCGAAAACCTGTGGATGGCGTTCGCGCTGACGATCGCCGCCGGCATGGCCACGCCGCTCGGCAGCCTGATGGTGGTGTTCTCCAGACGCCCGGATCCACGCCTGCTCGCATTCGGGCTGGCGTTCGCCGGCGGCGCCATGGTCTACGTGTCGCTGGCGGAAATCCTGAACAAAGCCATCGCCTCGCTCACGGTGGGCCATGGCGAACGGCTGGGCTTCACCTACGCCACGCTCTGGTTCCTGGCCGGCATCCTGCTGGTGGCACTGCTCGACCACTTCGTGCCCAATCCGCATGAAACCCTGGACAAGCAGGATCCCGCACTCAGGCAACAGGCACCCGGCACCGTCCGCCGGCTCGGCCTGCTCAGCACCGCCGCCATCACCGCGCACAACTTTCCCGAAGGACTGGCGACCTTCTTCGCCACACTGGAAAGCCCCTCGGTCGGGCTGTCACTGGCCTTCGCCATCGCCATCCACAACATCCCCGAAGGCATCGCCATCGCTGTTCCGGTGTACTTCGCCACCGGCAGCAAACGCTACGCTTTCGGTGCCAGCCTGCTGTCGGGCCTGGCCGAGCCGGTCGGTGCGGGCATCGGCTATTTCGCGCTGTCCGGCTCGCTCTCACAGGGAACCTTCGGCGCCGTGTTCGGCCTGATCGCCGGGATCATGGTGTTCCTCGCACTGGACGAACTGCTGCCCGCCGCCAAGCGCTATGCCCAAGGCCACGAAACCGTCTACGGACTGGTGATCGGCATGGCCAGCATCGCCATCAGCCTGGTGCTGTTCAGATGGTGATGACGCGCCGATCGGCGACCGATTGCCACGCTGCGGGCGACCGGCCCGTGACCGAGGTCATCCCACGATCAGGCCAGACGATCCAGCGCCTCGGCCAGCTCCGGTGCCAACGGCGCATTCAATAGATAAGGTGTCTTGCCACCATCCAGCGCGAATTCCAGCGACGCGGCATGCAGGAACAGGCGCTTGAGCCCGATCTGCTCACGAAAGCGCTTGTTGACGGCAGGATCACCGTATTTGTCGTCACCGGCGACCGGATGGCCGATATGCTGGGCATGCACGCGGATCTGGTGGGTACGCCCGGTTTCGATCCGCACCTCGCAATAGGAATGGCCGCCGCGCCGCTCCAGCACCCGGAAATGGCTCAGCGACGGCTTGCCGATCGGATTCACCTGCACGTGCCGCTCGCCCCCTTGGCGCAGGCCGACATGCAGCGGCGCATCCACGCTCATCACCCCGTCGGGCATCCGGCCGGCCAGCAGGGTCAGGTAGCGCTTCTGGATGCCGCCATGGTCTTCCCGCAGCAACGCCTGCAACTCGACCAGCGCCGAGCGCTTCTTGGCCAGGATCAGTAGCCCTGAAGTATCCCGGTCCAACCGGTGCACCAGCTCCAGGTTCAGGTTCGGCCGCAGCGCCCGCATGGTCTCGATCGCACCATGGCTGATACCGCTGCCACCGTGGCTGGCGACCCCGGTCGGCTTGTTGATCACCAGCAACCGGGCGTCCTCGAAAACGATGGCCGCCTCCATCCGCTGCAGGAAACCGGCCGGCGGTGGCGCCTTGTCGCCGACCTCATTAAGATTGACCGGCGGTACGCGGACCTCATCGCCCGCCTCCAGCTTGCGTTCGGCCTTGGCGCGGCCCCCATTCACCCGCACCTGGCCGCTGCGCACCAGCTTGTAGACCAGGCTGCGCGGCGCGCCCTTGAGCTGGCCCAGCAGGAAGTTGTCCAGCCGCTGTCCGGCCCGATCTTCAGGAACCTTGATCATGCGCACACTGGATTTGCCCGCAGGCGCTGTGGAGCGGTATTCGGAGTCGGTCATGGGCCTATTATTCTGTTACACTCGGGCGGCGATATAAGGGATTGATTTCGTTGGAAGTTGGTCAGGGCCAGAAGCCCCGCTCCCGACGAATCCGGCACAGTGCGCGGCCACCGCCCCCGGGGCGGCCATGTTAGCGGCTCGCCGGCGTTCCCGGCCATCGCCGGATGCCAAAAGCATCCGTGCTCGGCGAAACATATGTCCCGTGCGACGCCCCGGCCACGGCCGGATGCGGCCGCCGGCCCTGAAACACCTGAAACCCAAAAACAGAAGCGCTCCCGCGGCTTGCCGTGGTGTCGTAGCGCTGGAAACCCAAGTCGCCCTGTCCGCGCCTGCGCGAATGGGCGGCGACCCGTGTCCAGAGGCGAAACGCCATGGCGTTCCGCGCGGTAGCAGCGCGCGAGGAACGCACAATGAAGCGAATGCTGATCAATGCCACGCAGGCTGAAGAACTGCGCGTGGCCATCGTCGACGGGCAAAACCTGTACGACATCGACATCGAACAGCCGTCCAAGGAACAGAAGAAGTCCAACATCTACAAGGGCCGCATCACCCGCCTGGAGCCGTCGCTCGAGGCCGCCTTTGTCGAATACGGCGGTGACCGCCACGGCTTCCTGCCGCTGAAGGAAATCTCCCGCGATTACTTCCAGTCCGGCGTCGACCACAACAAGGCCGGCATCAAGGAACTGCTGCGCGAAGGCCAGGAAATCGTCGTCCAGGTCGACAAGGAAGAACGTGGCAACAAGGGCGCCGCCCTGACCACCTTCATCTCGCTGGCCGGCCGCTACATGGTGCTGATGCCGAACTCGCCGTCGGCCGGTGGCGTCTCGCGCCGCATCGAGGGCGAAGACCGTGCCGCGCTGAAGGAAGCGCTGGACAAGCTGAACATCCCCGACGACATGGGCGTGATCATCCGCACCGCCGGCGTCGGCCGCGATGCCGAAGAGCTGCAGTGGGACCTGGACTACCTGCTGCAGGTGTGGCGCTCGATCGCCGAGGCCGCGCTGACCAAGCCGGCGCCGTTCCTGGTCTACCAGGAGTCGCGCCTGATCGTGCGTGCCCTGCGTGATTACCTGCGTTCGGACATCGGCGAAATCCTGGTCGACACCGAGGAGCTGTACGAGACCGCGCGCGAGTTCATGCAGCAGGTGATGCCGCAGACGCTGCGCAAGCTCAAGCACTACAAGGACGACATCCCGCTGTTCAACCGCTTCCAGATCGAATCGCAGATCGAGGCGATCTACGAGCGCAACGTGCGCCTGCCCTCCGGCGGTTCGATCGTGGTCGACCAGACCGAAGCGCTGACCGCCGTGGACGTGAACTCGGCGCGCGCCACCAAGGGCAGCGACATCGAGGACACCGCGTTCCAGACCAATCTGGAAGCGGCCGAAGAAGTGGCCCGCCAGCTGCGCCTGCGCGACCTGGGCGGCCTGGTGGTCATCGACTTCATCGACATGTCCTCCAGCAAGCACCAGCGCGAAGTCGAGAACCGCCTGCAGAACGCACTGAAGTACGACCGTGCGCGCGTCCAGCTGGGCCGCATCTCGCGCTTCGGCCTGATGGAGATGAGCCGCCAGCGCCTGCGTCCGAGCCTGGGCGAATCCAGCCAGATCGTCTGCCCGCGCTGTGACGGCCAGGGCCGCATGCGCAGCGTCGAATCGCTGTCGCTGTCGATCATCCGCGTCGCCGAAGAGCATGCGATGAAGGAGAACACCGGGCAGGTGCTGGTCCAGGCGCCGGTGGAGATCGCCAACTTCCTGCTCAACGAGAAGCGCAGCGCGCTGCGCGAAATCGAGAAGCGGCACGACGCCCCGATCGTCATCGTCGCCGACGAGCAGCTGCACACCCCGCACTACGAAGTCACCCGCCTGCGCGACAACGAGCTGGGCGAGGAAAGTGCACGGCCGAGCTACCAGCGTGGTACCCCGCGCAAGCTGCCGGTGCATGCGCTGACCAAGGCCCAGCTCAACATCCCGCCGGCTCCGGCGGTGACCCAGGTCAAGCACAGCCAGCCGGCACCGGTCCGCGAGATTCCGGAAACGGCGCCGGCACCGGTCGCAACTCCGGTCGCCCCGGCGGCGGCAGGTGGCGTGATGGGCTGGCTCAAGCGGATCTTCGGCGGTGAAGCCGCTACGGCAGCGCCTGCGGCCCAGCCGCAGCGCCAGGAAGGTGGCCGCAACAACCGCAATGACCGCAACCCGCGCCGCGAGGAGCGTCGCCAGAACGGCAACGGCCAGCCGCAGGCCCGCAACAACGGCAACCGTCGCGAGGAACGCCGCCAGAATGCGGCCAGCCCGCAGCCGCAGGCACAGGGCAATGCCCAGCCGGCCAAGCAGCCAAAGCACCCGCGCAACAACGAGCAGCAGAAGCAGGGCCGCAACAACGAACAGCAGCCCAAGCAGCAGAAGCAGCCACGTCCACCGAAGCAGCATGAAGGTGAGAATCTCCCGGTAGCGTCCGCCGAGAAGCAGGCCCGTCAGCCGCTGGCTGAAGCCGCGCAGGCAGTACAGGCTCCTGTGGATACCCTGCCGGCAACCGTGGCAGCGGCAGCCATCGTCGCCACCAGCGAGACCACGGCGACCCCGCTGGCGCCGCAGCAGGGCAAACCGCAGGCGGCCGAGGCTATCCAGCCGCTGGTTGCTGACGAGGATCCGACCAGCCGCACCACCGCCAATGAAGGTGATAGCGCAGCCAACCCGGCCGTTGCCGAGGATGGCGAAGGTACCGGCGATGGTGGCAGCCGTCGCCGTCGCGGGCGTCGCGGTGGCCGCCGCCGCCGTCGTGGTGGTAGCGACAACGCCGAGACAGGTGAAAACAGCGGGACTGACGAGGAAATGCTCGGCAGCAACGAGGACGCTGCAGACGAAAGCGCTGCGGCGACCACGGCGGACATCACCCCGCCGCGCGGTGCGCAGCCGGAATTCGACTTCGACGATGAGCCCGGCGCAGCTCCGGCAATCGCCAGCGGACAGGTTCCGAAGCCGGTCGTGCCGGCAGCAGTTGCCACCGCCGTGGTTGCTGCGGAAGCAATCGCCCCCTCCGCTCCGGTCGCCACCACGCCCCCGGCTGCGGAGGAAGCTCCGTCCCCGGAGGCCGACAGCGCCGCTGCGGCCTCCCCGTCCGAACCTGCAGCCACGGCTGAACCCACCCCGGTTGCCGCTGCGGAAACGGCCACTCCGGCGGTCGAAACCCGTGCTGAAACACCGGCCCCGGTTGTGAAGGATGTGCCTGCACAAACCCTCGCCGAAGTGCAGCCGGCTATCGCGCCGCAGGCCGCACCGGCACCGGAAAACGGCCAGCTGTTCACCCCTGCACAGGACGCAGCGGCGGAGGCTGCCAGCAACGAGCCGGTGCCGGAAACTGCCACGGAAGTGGCGGCCAGCGCCGAGCCGCAGCCGGCAGAACAGACCGCAGCCGTTGCCGATTCCGCTGAAGACAAAGCGGAAAAAGAAGAAAGCCGGACCGCTCACGGCGCCTGACCTTCTCCTTCCTGGAAAACAGAAAAGCGGCCTTCAAGGCCGCTTTTCTGTTTGGGCAGTCGTCTGCCAGCGCTCGACGAGTGTGGATGCGATATTGGCCGGATCAGAGACTCTTCACCGGTTCAACCACCCCGTACTGTGTCGCCAAGCGGGCCAGGGCGATGCCATCGTGCACCATGAGCTTTTCGAAAAGACGCGCCTTGTGTGTGTTCACCGTCTTCGCACTCAGGCTCAGGCGGCGCGCCACCTCTTCCTGCCGGTAACCCTGGATCAGCAGCAGGGCGACTTCCATCTCGCGGGGTGACAGCGTATCGAACGGCGACTCCGGGCCGATGGTCGCAAGTGCAAGATGCTGGGCCACAGTGCTGGCCAGATAGCGCTTGCCCTGCGCGACACTGTGGATCGCACGGATCAACTCCTGCGCATCCCCTGCCTTGCCGACATAGCCGGATGCACCGGCCTCCATCAGCCGCTTGGGCATCGGCCCGTCTTCCAGTACCGAGACGATGATGACCCGGGTGCCGTAATTGCCCTTGACGATACGCTCGGTGATTTCCAGCCCGCTCAAACCGGGCAGGTGCAGGTCGCACAGCACCACATGCGGCTTGAGCCTGCGGATCTCCGGCAGCGCCTGCTCACCGCTTTCGGCTTCGCCCACTACCGTGATATCGGCCTGCCCGGACAGGATCATCTTGATACCTGTGCGGACCAGCGCGTGGTCGTCCACCAGAAAAACTTCGACGGTCATGGCAACACTCCCCGAAGACTAGCCAACAGGCTGGATCCATCCATATCCCGTATACAAGAGGATGATCGATCTCCCTCCCCGATATCGATCATCCTGTTCAATCCGGCCATTATCGGCCAGGACGGGCATGACCACGAGCCGGCGCCGGAGTCGCTCAGGCATCGCCCATGGCGGCAGCGGGCCCACTATGCACAAGCACCCCCATTGCCAGCATAAGGATATGACCCGGCCGGAATAGGGAAATCCCTGATCCCGGCATCATCCATCCGGCCCTGATCTGCGCCACCGGTACATCAGCAGATGCATTCCCAGCACCCACGCCAGCGCCGCGCACCAGCCGGCAAGGATGTCGGACGGGAAATGCACACCCAGATAGACCCGCGAGATCCCGACCAGCGCGACAAAAACGACGGCGAACAAAACAACCAGGTGCCGCCAGCGCGTGGGCCAGGCCAGCAGCACCAGCGTGAGCGCCAACGCCATCGCCCCCATTGCGTGTCCACTGGGAAAACTGAAAGTGCTTTCCGGTGCGATCGATTCCCACAAATCCGGGCGGACACGCTGGAACAGCTGTTTGCTGCCCAGATTCAACAGGGCCGCACCGGCCAGGGCGGTTGCGGCAAAGGCGGCATCACGCCAGCGGCGGCGCCACAGCAATCCCGCCACCAGCAGCAGGTCGAGCGGGATCACGCCCCATTCGTAGCCGAACCTGGAAACCACCACGAAAAACCCATCCAGCGCCGGCGATGCACGTGCCTGCATCCACATCAGCAGCGCAGTGTCCACAGGCAGGGGCTTCCCCTCACCGATGGCATCGACCAGCACGATAAAAACCGTCAGCGGCAGCAACACGCCGGTGAACAGCACCGTCAACCAGCGTGCACTGCCGGTCCGCCAGCGGTGCGGACCGGCCACCTCACGATCGACCTCGGCCTCAGCGGCGAGCCTGTCGCCACCCTCCCCGCGCCTGCGGGCAGGAACCTCAGGCGCCATGCCGGTGTCCCGTGCGGCACGGCCGGCATGCCACCACCCGCGCCGGCCGCCGCATCAGGCGGGAATCGCCCCCTTCCTCAGTCCGCACTGCGCGCATATTTCGTATCGACGTATTCGTCGATCAGCGCGACAAATTCATGAGCGATGTTTTCACCGCGCAGCGTCACCTTCTTCTCGCCATCGACGAACACCGGCGCCGCCGGCGCCTCACCGGTACCCGGCAGCGAGATGCCGATGTTGGCATGGCGCGACTCACCCGGGCCGTTGACGATGCAGCCCATCACCGCCAGGGTCATGTTCTCGGCGCCCGGATGGCTGACGCGCCACACCGGCATCTTCTCGCGCACGTGGTTCTGCACCACCTTGGCCAGCTCCTGGAAGAACTCGGATGTGGTACGGCCGCAGCCCGGGCAGGCGGTGACCATCGGCGTGAACGCACGCTGCCCGTTGGTCTGCAGCAGCTCCTGCGCGACGATGACTTCCTGCGTACGCGACTGCCCCGGTTCGGGCGTCAGCGAGATGCGGATGGTGTCACCGATGCCTTCCTGCAACAGCACCGCCAGCGCCGCCGACGAGGCGACGATACCCTTGCTGCCGATGCCGGCTTCGGTCAGGCCCAGGTGCAAGGCGAAGTCGGAGCGGTTGGCGAGGTCACGGTAGACCGCGATCAGTTCCTGCACGCCGCTGACCTTGGCCGACAGCACGATGCGATCGCGCGGCAGACCCAGTTCAACAGCGGTTTCGGCCGAGTCGATGGCCGAACGGATCAGCGCCTCGCGCAGCACCCGGCCGGCATCCCACGGTTGCGCACGCTGGCTGTTCTCGTCCATCAGCTTCGCTGCCAGCGACTGGTCCAGCGAGCCCCAGTTGGCACCGATGCGCACCGGTTTGTTGTACCTGATGGCGAACTCGATCAGCTGCGCGAACTGGGTGTCCTTCTTCTTGCCGAAACCGACGTTGCCCGGATTGATGCGGTACTTGGCCAACGCCTCGGCACACGCCGGTTCATTGCTCAGCAACTGGTGGCCGTTGTAGTGGAAATCACCGATCAGCGGCACGTCGATCCCCATCATCGCCAGCTTCTCGACGATGCGCGGGATGGCCGCGGCCGACTCGGGATTGTTGACGGTCAGCCGCACCATCTCCGAACCGGCGCGCCACAGCTCGGCCACCTGTTTGACGCTGGCAGCGACATCGGCGGTATCGGTATTGGTCATCGACTGGACGACAACGGGATGGCCACCGCCCACCTTCACCCCGCCGATATCCACGGGCTGGGTGATACGGCGGGGCCACGCGGTCGCGTCGGTGGGCGGAGTCGGTCGGGTCACGGCATCATGCATGCGGACATTTTAGCGCGCCCCTCCAGCAGCGGGTATGAATCATGCTGGGCCTGACCCCGATGACACCCTACGATGGGCATATGAATTCCCCCGACACCTCGTTCCTGCGCACCCTGTGCAGCCTGCGCTGGCTGGCCACCGCCGGCCAGGCCACCACCATCCTCGTCGCCACCTGGCTGCTGGGACTGGAGTTGCCTCATGTGCCGCTGTGGGCCGGCGTATCCGTACTGGCGCTGTTCAACCTGTACGTACAACTGCGCGTGCGCGACAGCGATCCGGCGCCGGTCACCGCCTTCGGCCACATCCTCGTCGATGTTACCGTGCTCACCTGGATGGTCGGATGGAGCGGCGGCATCGCCAACCCGTTCGGCTCGCTGTTCCTGATCCTGATCGCATTGGCCGCACTGGCCCTGCCGCTGCGCTGGACCCATGCGGTGGCCGCCGCATGCGTGGCCGGCTACGCCCTCAGTGCGGTGTTCGGCCTGCCACTGAAGGGCGGCCATTTCGATTCGATGAGCCTGCACCTGTGGGGCGCGGCAGCCAATTTCCTGCTGTCCAGCGTCGTGGTGCTGGTGTTTTCCACCCGCCTGGCGGCGGCCTTGCGCGAGCGCGAGAACCAGCTGGCGTTGCTGCGCGAACGCTTCGTACGCAACGAGGGCATTGTCGCGCTGGCCACCCACGCCGCCTCGGTTGCGCATGAACTCAATACCCCGCTGGCGACGATGACCCTGCTTACCGACGATATCGCCGAGCAGTGTGGCGGTGATCCGGAGATGCGCGACGATCTGGAAACCCTGCGCGAGCTGCTGGTCCAATGCCGTGAGCGGGTGCTGGCACTGGCCGCCCCCGCCGAAGGCGCGCGCCCTGGCCGCAAGCGTGCCTCGATCGGCCATGTGCTTGAACAATGGCGACTGGTGCGGCCGACCATCAAGCTGCAACGCAACCCTGACGCACCGCTGCAACTGCAGCTGGATCCAGGCATCGGCCACCTGCTGCAGGTGCTGCTCAACAACGCCGCCGATGCCGGCGAACACGCCGGGCGTCCGCAGGTGGATCTGGACCTGCGGCTGCAGGATGGGCAGCTGTTTGGCGAGGTGCGCGACTATGGCCCCGGCTTCAATGCCGGCGATGCCGCCCTGCCCGGCACCCTGTTCAACAGCGGCAAGGCCGGCGGCATGGGTGTCGGCCTTGCTCTCTCCCATGCCACCATTGAGCGGCTGCATGGCGAACTGTGGATGCGCCCGGCCGAAGGCCAGGGCGCGCGTGTCGGCTTCCGCCTGCCGCTGGACAACTCCGGAACAAATGCATGAATGACCCTGTGACACACGGCCTGCTGGTCGACGATGACCCGCTGTACCTGCGCACCCTGCAACGCACGCTGGCCCGTCGCGGGATCGAGACGGTCACCGCCACCGACATCGACAGCGCACTGCAAGCGGCCACGGCAGCGCCTCCGGCCTTCGCGCTGATCGACCTCAAGCTCGGCAGCGAGTCCGGATTGAACCTGATCCAGCCGCTGCGCGAGTTGCGTCAGGAGATGCGCATCCTGCTGGTCACTGGCTACGCCTCCATCGCCACCGCGGTGGAGGCGATCAAGCTGGGCGCCGATGACTACCTGCCCAAACCGGCAACGGTGCAGATGATCCTGCGCGCCCTCGGCGAGGACGACGAGGCCGGCGAAGAACCCGAAGAAGTGGAACCACCGGATGCGATGACACCGATCAGCCGCCTGCAGTGGGAGCACATCCAGCAGGCCCTGCATGAAACCGGCGGCAATGTTTCCGCTGCCGCGCGCCTGCTCGGTATGCACCGCCGCTCGCTGCAACGCAAGCTGCTCAAGCGGCCCAGTCCGGAACGTGATCCCAATCGCTGAGTATTCGCTGCGGCACGCCGCCCGCGAGGCAAAGAAAGCTGAAAGCCGGACGTGGCAATTCCTGCAGCCAGTCTACTCCGCTCCGGCACCGGGAATCGGCCAAAAAAAGAAACGCCGCGCTACAGGCGCGGCGTTTCCGTATTGCTGAAAACAACAATCAGCGCAGCTGCGCCAACACCTCGCGGGTCATCGGATCGGTGATTTCCACCGCCTCGCCCTGCAGTGCCGGCAACAGCTGGCTGGCCAGCTGCTTGCCCAGCTCGACACCGAACTGGTCGAACGCGTTGATATCCCAGATCAGCGACTGCACGTACACCGCATGTTCGTACATCGCGATCAGCGCGCCCAGCGCGTGCGGCGTCAGCGCATCGAGCAGGATCAAGGTGCTGGGACGACCGCCCGGATACTGGCGGTGCGGGTCCTCGCTGTCCTGGCCGTTGGCCAGCGCCTCGGTCTGCGCCAGCAGGTTGGCCAGCAGCGCCTGGTGGTTGATGGCATACGGATGGTCGCTGTGCACGCAGCCGATGAAATCGGCCGGCACGATGCTGCTGCCCTGGTGCAACGCCTGGAAGAAGCTGTGCTGCACGTCGGTGCCGGCCCCGCCCCACCACACCGGCACGGTATCGGCATCCACCGGACTGCCATCCAGCTTCACCCGCTTGCCCAGGCTTTCCATCACCAGCTGCTGCAGGTAGGCCGGCAGCAGCGCCAGGCGCTGGTCGTAGGTCATCACCGCGTGCGTGGCGTGGCCAAGCACGTTGCGGTTCCAGATATCGGTCAGCGCATGCAGCACCGGCAGGTTGTGCTCCAGCGGCGCACTGGCCGCATGCGCGTCCATTTCCGCGGCGCCTTCCAGCAGCTGGCCGAAACGCTCGAAGCCGATCGCCAGCGCGATCGGGAAACCGACCGCCGACCACAGCGAATAGCGTCCGCCCACCCAGTCCCACATCGGCAATACACGCTCGGCAGCAATGTCGAAGGCCTTGGCGGCGCGCTCGGGATTGGCACTGACCGCGTACAGGCGCTCGCTGCCCCCCAGCCAGTCGCGCAGGATGCTGCCGTTGAGCAGGGTTTCCTGGGTACCGAAGGTCTTGGAGATCAGGATGCCGGCAGTCGTGGCCGGATCCAGCGTCGCCAGCGTGCGCTGCATCGCCGCGCCATCGACATTGGAGACGAAATGCACGCGGAAACGCGCACCGCTGGCAGGGCGCAGCGCATCAGCCACCAGACGCGGGCCGAGATCCGAACCGCCGATACCGACACTGACGATGTCGGTGACCGTGCCGGCCTCCAGCGCCTTGACCAGCGCCCCCATCTGCGTCAGCACCGCACTGGCTTCGGCGCGTGCGGCAAGCGCGACCGGGGTGGTGCCGACATCACCGCGCAAGGCGCTGTGCAGTACCGCGCGGTCTTCGGTGATGTTGATCCGCTCACCGCCAAACTGGCGCGCGAAGCCGCCGGCAACATCACGCCGCGCGGCCAGTTCCAGCAGCGCATCCAGCGCGGTACGGTCGTAGGTCTGCCGCGCGAAGTTCACGTACAACGGACCGACCTTGAGCGCCAGGCGTTTCACCCGGTCCGGCTCGGCGGCCAACAGCGTGGGGATGTCCATGCCCTGCAGTCGCTGGGCGTGGGCGTGCAATAGGTCGAATCCGTTGTTTGTGGTCATGCGGCCTGTGTGGGAATGGAGTTGTTGGTGTGGGTGATGCGGTTGTCACCATCGACGTAGACCAGCTTCGGCTGGAAACGGTCGGCCTCTTCCTCGCTCATGCTGGCGAAGGCGGCGATGATGATGATGTCGCCCACCTGCACATGACGCGCGGCACCGCCATTGAGCGAGATGATCCCGCTGCCTGCCTCGGCACGCAGGGCGTAGGTGCTGAAACGGGCGCCGTTGGTGACGTCCCAGATGTGCACCTGTTCGAACTCGCGGATGCCGGTGGCTTGCAGCAGGTTGTCGTCGATCGCGATGGAGCCTTCGTAGTTCAGCTCCGAGTGGGTGACGGTGGCGCGGTGGATCTTGGTCTTGAGCAGGGAAAGTTGCATGGCGATACAGAACTGCAGGGAGAAAACCCGCAGTCTAGCACCGGCGGCGGCACTTGCCCGCACTGCAACATGGCGTCCCCAGCGGCGCTTGCCGCACACGAAAATGGCGCCATAGCGGCGCCATTTTCCGTCCTCCCGCACGCCATTGACGGACATGCGGAGTCTCACGGGGCGAGGTTCAGAACTCGATATTGTCGATCAGGCGGGTACTGCCCAGCTTGGCCGCCACCAGCGCCACCCGGGCGCCACCACAGTCATCACCCGGCTCGCCCAGGTCCGGCATCCGCACCGTGGCGTAGTCCACCTGATAGCCTGCCGCCTGCAGCCTGGCCGTTGCGTCAGCCTCCACCTGGCCGTGCGCTGTCCCGGCCAGACAGGCGTCACGCATCTCCAGCAGCACCTGGCGGATGACGGTAGCCTGCGGCCGCACATCGGCGGTGAGGTACTGGTTACGGGAGCTCATCGCCAGGCCATCGGCCTCGCGCACGATCTCGCCACCGACGATTTCGATCGGAAACGCCAGATCAGCCACCATCTGCCGGATCACCGCCAGCTGCTGGTAGTCCTTGCGGCCAAACGCGGCCACATCCGGCTGCACCTGGTTGAACAGCCGTGTGACCACCGTGCACACGCCATCGAAATGACCCGGGCGGTGGGCGCCCTCCAGCAGTGCGCTCACGCCCGGCACATGCACGTTGGCGGCCAGCTCCACGCCAAACGGGTACATCGATTCGACCGTCGGCAGCCACAGCACGTCACAGCCGGCCTGCTCCAGGCCGCTGGTATCGGCCTCGGGCGTGCGCGGGTAGCGGGTGAAATCCTCGTTCGGGCCGAACTGGGTCGGATTGACGAAGACGCTCGACACCACCCTGTCGGCGTACTGGCGTGCCAGCTTCACCAGCGAATAGTGGCCGGCATGCAGGTTGCCCATGGTGGGCACCAGCGCCACGCGCAGACCTTCGCGCTTCCAGCCGCGGACCAGGGCGCGCAGCCGGGAAAGTTCGGTGACGGTTTCGATCATGATGCGTATGCGTGCTCTGCGTCGGGGAAGGTTCCGGCGCGGACGGCGTCGGCATAGGCGCGGACCGCACCCGCCACCGAACCGCCTTCGGCAAGGAAATCCTTGACGAACTTGGGACGACGGTGGCCGCTGTCCAGACCCAGGAAATCGTGCAGCACCAGCACCTGCCCGTCGCATTCGGGGCCGGCGCCAATGCCGATGGTGGGAATCGCGGTTTCGGCGGTGACGCGCCCGGCCAGCGGCGTCGGCACGCACTCCAGTACCAGCAGGCTGGCGCCGGCATCAGCCACCGCCCTGGCATCGTCAAGCAGTTGCCGGGCGGCATCGCCGCGCCCCTGCACCCGGTATCCGCCCAGCCGCAACACCGACTGCGGGGTGAGTCCCAGGTGCGAACACACCGGGATTTCACGCTCCACCAGGTAACGGATGATGTCCAGCTTGAAGCCGGCACCTTCGAGCTTGACCATTTCCGCGCCGGCCTGCAGCAGCTTCAGGGAGGCATCCAGCGCCCGCTCGGGCGTGGCATCGGCACCGAACGGCAGGTCGGAAACCAGCAGCGCGCGTTGCAGCACGCGGCTCACCGCGGCGGTGTGGTAGACCACATCCTCGACGCTGACCGGCAGCGTGGAGTCATGGCCCTGCACCACCATGCCCAGCGAATCGCCGACCAGGATCAGGTCGACACCGTTGGCATCGAAGGCGCGGGCGAAGCCGGCATCGTAGGCGGTCAACATCACCAGCTTCTGGCCGTTGCGCTTGGCTTCGACCAGGGCTGGAACCGTCCAGGGCTTGCTGTCAGCGTGGATGCTCATGTCAGGATAACGATTGGTGATAAGCCAGCCATTATCCCCCTATCCGCTTGATAGCGCAGGTCTGGATGCCATCCAGCAGCGCACGGACCGTTCCATGCCCGGGAATAAGCGCCTCGGGCGCCACTTCAGCCAGCGGCAGCAAGGCGAACGCGCGCTCATGCAGATACGGATGCGGCACCGTCAGCCGCTGCAGGTCGATGACCTGGTCGGCATACAGCAACAGGTCCAGATCCAGCGTGCGCGGACCCCAGCGTTCGCCCGGCAGGCGGACACGGCCGAAGCGCTGCTCGATGGCCAGCAACTGGTCGAGCAGCTCCAGTGGCGCCAGCGTCGTCGCCAGCGTCACCGCCGCATTGATGAAAGGTGGTTGCGCCTCATTGCCCCAGGCCGGAGTGCGGTACAGGCTGGAACCGGCCTGCACGCGCGTGCGTGGCAACTGCGCCAGCGCCTGCATGGCGGCGCGGACCGTTCCACAGGCATCGCCGAGGTTCGCCCCCAGCCCGACGCAGGCCAGCACGGAATCCATCTGGCGTTATTCGCCCAGCGCGGTGGGTGCCCCACGGCGGCGACGGCGACGGCGGCGACTCGGTTCATCACCCTCCACCAGCACTTCGGCAGCCAGCTCGTCCTGCGCCGAGTCCTGGTCGTGGCTGGACTGCTGCTGCGTCTCGCGCCAGAAAGCGATGTCTTCAGCATGTTCAGCCGAAGCCGTCCCGCGCAGCACCAGGAAATCAAACGCCGCACGGAAACGCGGATGCGCCAGCGTGCGGTAGACGCGCTTGCGCTGGCGCGAGCCGAAGCGCGACTGCAGCAGCCAGATTTCCTGCATCGGCAGGGAGAACCGGCGTGGCAGCGCGATGGTACTGAGCTGGTGCATTGTCACCCGGTCAGCGGCGCGACGCTGCGCCTCCTCGATCGCCACGCCCTGTTTCTGCAGCGCCATCAGCGAGCGGCAGAATGCCGGCCACAGCAGCAGCGCGAACAGGAAAGCCGGCGACACCGGCTCATCATTGGCGACCCGCGCATCGGTATTGCCCAGCCCCTCGATCAGGATGCGGCGCAGCGCACCGGTGCGATTGCTCTTGAGCGCCGCCGCACTTTCCGGGAACAGCACCGCCAGCAGGCCGAAACGCTCCAACCCTTCGAAACTGGCCACACCGTGACCGGAAAGGAACAGCTTGAGCACCTCTTCGAACAGGCGTGCCGGCGCCGCTTCGTTCAACAGGCTGGCCAGGCGCGGAATCGGCTCGGCGGTGGCGGCCTCGATGCTGAAGCCCAGCTTGGCGGCCAGGCGCACCGCGCGCAGCATCCGCACCGGATCTTCGCGATAACGCTGCTCCGGATCGCCGATGAGCTTCATCCTGCGCGCCAGCACATCCTCGAACCCGCCGGTGTAGTCGCGCACCGAGAAATCCTCGATCGCGTAATACAGCGCATTGCAGGTGAAGTCGCGCCGGACCGCATCGTCTTCGATCGTGCCGTAGACGTTGTCGCGCACCAGCATGCCGTTCTCGACCTCGCGGTCGCCGCTGCCGTCATCGCTGTTGGCGCGGAAGGTGGCCACTTCGATGATCTCGCGGCCGAACACCACATGTGCCAGGCGGAAGCGGCGGCCGATCAGCCGGCAATTGCGGAACAGCTGCTTGACCTGCTCCGGCGTGGCATCGGTGGCCACGTCGAAATCCTTGGGCTGCCCGCCAACCAGCAGGTCACGGACCGCGCCGCCCACCAG
The DNA here is from genome assembly GCF_052180205.1 of Stenotrophomonas sp. JC08. Classification (NCBI taxonomy): domain Bacteria; kingdom Pseudomonadati; phylum Pseudomonadota; class Gammaproteobacteria; order Lysobacterales; family Lysobacteraceae; genus Stenotrophomonas; species Stenotrophomonas sp. JC08. The sequence goes on from NZ_CP197473.1 coordinate 2,247,455, forward strand.
GTAGGCGCCAAAGCCCGCCTCGCGCAGCCGGTAGAGCACGCGCAATGCATTGGGACTGATGTCCTTGCGCGAGATGCAGTGCTGGTCGCGCGCAACGGTGCGCAGCGTGAACGGCGTTGTAACTGTGGAATTGATGGTGGCGCTTCCCGTTGAAATTTCAGGATTGCCGAGCGGCAACCGGACGCATATACTAGCGCGCTCGCCGGACGCGACCAATACGCTCCCTTCGTCTAGTGGTTAGGACGTGGCCCTCTCAAGGCTAAAACAGGGGTTCGAGTCCCCTAGGGAGCGCCAGTCGCCCGGCAGATTCCAGCAGAAACCCCGCCCGTGCGGGGTTTTTGTGTTTCTGCGCCCGGCAGAAGCCGGCACACCAGCAGCACGATCCCGGTGCACAGACCTTTTCCCCGGCCGATGGCGGCTGCGGACAGACTTCGCCCCGATGGCAACGGCGACCGGGCAGCCACACCAGCGGTACCCGCAGAACAGCACCTCGGGCTATTGCTTGCATTCGCCCTGCCCACCCCCATCCTGAGAACAGCCATGCCCCGAGGCGGCATCTGTTCTAGAATTAGGCGGCTAACTGCCGGACCCTGCCATGCCCTTTGTCGTTACTGAAAACTGCATCAAGTGCAAACACACCGACTGCGTTGAAGTCTGTCCCGTCGATTGCTTCCACGAAGGCCCGAACTTCCTGGTCATCGACCCGGACGAGTGCATCGACTGCACGCTGTGCGAACCGGAGTGCCCGGTCAACGCCATTTATCCTGAAGACGACGTGCCCGCCGGGCAGGAAGGTTTTGTCGCCCTCAACGCCGAGCTGTCGCGCTCCTGGCCGGTATTGACCGTGCGCAAGGACCCGCCGGCCGACGCCGCCGAGTGGGACGGCAGGCCGGACAAGCTGAAACTCCTGGAACGCTGAAACCTTTCAACGTGACCATGGAAAACGGGCGCTCTGGGCGCCCGTTCCGTTTTCCGGCATCCTCCCGGACTCAGCCGCCCAGGCGCGCCTTCAATGCCTCCACCAGCTTGAGTGCCGCCGCATCGGTGGCTGGCAGGCCACGCGGATCCACCGCCGACACGTATGCGCCGGCATCCACGGCCACCACGCGCACGAGGAAGTTGCTGCCCTCATAGCCGATGTCATAGGAACCCAGCAGCTGCGCCCGGCTGGCGATATTCACCCCTTCGATCCCTGCCAGTGCCTCTCCGACCTTGGCAAACACTTCGTCACGGCTGCCACTGAGCGCGAAACCGCTCTGCGCGCTGGCGGCCGCAGCTGCCGGTGACGGCTTGACCGCCGACGCCAGTGCCGGCACCGCTGCGGCACCGGCGGTGTTGGGCAGATTCAGATCCGGCGGTACTTCCAGCGGACGCGATTCCGGGGCGAGGGCGTAGTCACCTTTGGCTCCGCGCTTGAAACAGCCGGTGGTGGTGGCGATGGTGGCAACGGCCAGCAGCGTCAGCGAAAGCACGCGGAAGGTTGAGGTTTGACGCATGGTGTATCTCCTGGTTCAGGCCACTGCGGTGCAGTGGCTGGATAGCTTTCCTGCCTGCCGATACGGGCGGCGGGATGATCGGCAATGAAATGGAGCGGACTGTCGCGACGGCAGCGCTTGGTGGCAGCGCATGCCGCCCGGAAATCCGATACCAGCCGGAAGTGGCGCACGACCACTTCCTTCCCGGAGAAATGCGGCCTCCGGAGCGGCGACCGGGGACATCCCTGCACGTGCAAGGCCCATACCGCGTTTAGAGGCACCACCGGTGCGCAGTGAAGCTGGAAATGCGGCGGCAAGGACTGGGATCGGCAAGGGAGCGGCTGCCCGTAATGGAGGTGAAGAGGCCGGCCAACCGGCAGCTTTGGTGACCAAAAGCATGTTACTTGCCGGTCGAAAGGAGGGGCAAGTATGCTGGACACCAGTAAACGGACCGCTGCCGGTGCCGTTCAGCCTCTCAAGCATCACCGGAACCACCTTGACCGACACCACACCGCGGCCGTTGCCGACCGAAAACCACCTCCTGATCAACGCCTATACGACGCATCCGGAGTCCCCCCTGCTGTCCGTCACCCGTCGCATCGCCGACAGCGGCTGCAATCTGGCCGACGCCCGCCTTTCCACCGTCGGTCGCGACGTTTCGGTGACCACCCTGGCGACCGGCTCGTGGGATGCGATCGCCAAGCTGGAAGCCATGCTGACGCGCCTGGAGCGCGAGGAAAGCATGAAACTGGTGTGGTACCGCACCGAGGCCAAGCAGATCCAGTCCAATCTGCTGCCCTATATCGTGGAAGTCATCGCCGCCGACAAGCCGGGCATCCTGTTCCAGCTGGCCGACTTCTTCGACCGCCAGGGCATCACCATCGAGAACCTGCAGAGCACCCGTTACCAGGCCATGCAGACCGGCGCGGAAATGTTCTCGGCGCAGATCACCATCGGCGTCCCGTCGAATATGCATATCGCCGCGCTGCGCGATGACTTCCTTGAATTCTGCGACCACCTCAACCTGGACGCGATCATGGATCCGATGAAGTTCTGATGGTTTCGCGCACCCATCACGGGTGTGCGGCGTTTCATGTAACCGCAATCGAATCACCCCAGGCTCCGGAAAGGATCTGATGAACATCGGCGATACCCTGGACAGCACCACCCTCGCTCTTCCGCTGGCCCTGTCCGGCGGCGACAGCACCACCCTCGCCGCACAGGCCGGCCACTGGCTGGTGCTGTACTTCTACCCGAAGGACAGTACCCCCGGCTGCACCACCGAGGGCCTGGATTTCAATGCGCTGCTGCCGGAGTTCACCCGTGCCGGCGCCAGGGTGTTCGGGGTTTCGCGTGATTCGGTGAAATCCCACGACAACTTCTGCGCCAAGCAGGGCTTCAGGTTCCCGCTGATCAGCGACAGCGACGAGGCGCTGTGCAACGCCTTCGACGTGATCAAAATGAAGAACATGTACGGCAAGCAGGTGCGCGGCATCGAGCGCAGCACCTTCCTGATCTCGCCCGAGGGCACGCTGGTGCAGGAATGGCGCAAAGTGAAAGTCGCCGGTCATGCCGCTGCCGTGCTTGAAGCCCTGAAGGCCGCCCGGAACACGTGAGCCCCCTGCCACTCCCACTCGCCCCATCGGCCTGCCCCGCAGGTGCGATGGCGTGACCCTGTCCCGCCACAAGGAACCGACGATGACCCGAGGCAAGCGCATCTACGTGCTGGACACCAACGTGCTGATGCACGATCCCACCGCGCTGTTCAAGTTCGAGGAGCACGATGTCTACCTGCCGATGCAGGTGATCGAGGAGCTGGACAACGGCAAGAAGGGCACCACCGAGGCGAGCCGCAACGCCCGCCAGGTGAGCCGCTTCCTCAATGAGCTGATCGAAGCGGCAGGCATCGGCAGCGTGCAGAACGGCGTGCCGCTGGCACGTCCGCAGGGCCTGCAGCTGCGCGGCGCCCAGAGTGCCGGAAATCTGTACTTCCAGACCAGCCATTTCGAGGCCGGCAAGAGCTTTGGCAAGGTGATCCCGGACAACGCCATCCTCGGCGCCATCCTGGCCCTGAAGGAACAGCACCCGGAAACCCCGGTGGTGTTCATCTCCAAGGACATCAACCTGCGCATCAAGGCCGCCATCGCCGGCATCGATTCGGAGGACTACGAGAACGACCGCGCGCTGGACGACTTCAACCTGCTCTACACCGGCGCCAGCGAGCTGCCGGAGGACTTCTGGAAGAAGCATGCCGAGAACCTGCGCAGCTGGAGCGACAAGGGCCGCACCAGCTACGAGATCACTGCCGCTGACGACGAGGACTGGTATCCGAACCAGTACGCCTACCTGCCCGGCGATGACGAAGTCGAACTGAAGGTGGCCAAGGTGGAGGGCGATGGCCGCGTCACCCTGTCGCTGGTCAACGACTACCGCCACGGCTCGCATTCGGTATGGGGCATCACCGCGCGCAACCGCGAGCAGAATTTCGCGCTCAATGCGCTGATGGATCCGGAGATCGATTTCGTCACCCTGCTCGGCACCGCCGGCACCGGCAAGACCCTGCTGGCACTGGCCGCCGGCCTGGCGCAGACGATGGACACGCAGCGTTACCGCGAGATCATCATGACCCGTGCCACGGTCAGCGTCGGCGAGGACATCGGCTTCCTGCCCGGCACCGAGGAGGAGAAGATGACGCCATGGATGGGCGCACTGACCGACAACCTGGAGGTGCTCACCCACAACCAGGAAGGCGGCACCTGGGGGCGCGCGGCGACCAACGACCTGCTGGCCAGCCGCATCAAGATCCGTTCGCTGAACTTCATGCGCGGCCGCACCTTCCTGTCGCGCTACCTGATCCTGGACGAGGCGCAGAACCTCACGCCGAAGCAGATGAAAACGCTGATCACCCGCGCCGGCCCCGGCACCAAGATCGTCTGCCTGGGCAATGTCGAGCAGATCGACACTCCCTACCTGACGGAAACCACCTCCGGCCTGACCTACGCGGTAGACCGCTTCAAGAACTGGCCACACAGTGCGCATATCACTCTGCGCCGGGGCGAGCGCTCGCGCCTGGCCGATTACGCATCGGAGGTTCTGTGAAACCGCTGCACGTCCTTCCACTTGCCGGCGCATTGCTGGCACTGGCCGCCTGTACGCCGGCCAACGTCAAGCGCGGTGCCAGCGTATCGACGGCGCTCAAGGCCGGACAGTCCTGGGTGGTCACCCGACCCGTGGTGGCCGCACAGGTACTGGACACCTGCTCGCGCGACAGTCCCGCCCGGCACGCCGGTGAAGTCACCGGCTACTGGGCACCCGGTCGCGCCGACATCGAAGCGCTGGAAAGTCGCCTGTCACAGCTGCAGCCAACCATCCCCGAGCCGGCACGCTCGGGGCGCCAGTACGTCGGTTTCGAGTCCGGCGACAAACGCCTGATCTACATCAACGCCTTCACCCTGCCCGACCACAACGACATCGATCCTTCCCGCGAAGCGGTCCGCGTCTGCGATGGCGGTGCGCAGTTCTGGGGGGCGGTCTACGACCCGCAGACCGCGGCGTTTTCCGCTATCGAACACAACGGCCCGCCGTCGGTGCCTTGAGGTCTACGCATGGGAATGCGGCTGCCACGCTGGGTGTGGGTGGGCGCGATCGCCCTCTCCTGCGTGGCCGGCATGGTCAATGCGGTCGGCTTTCTGGGCTACATCAACCACGCGGTCAGCCATGTCACCGGCAGCACCAGCCAGCTCGGCATTGCACTGGCACAGGGTGACTGGCGACAGGTCGGTCCGCTGTGGGGGTTGCTGATCGCGTTCTCGGCCGGCGCGATGCTCAGCGGCCTGATCATCCAGGACAGCACCTTGCAGATCGGTCGTCGTTATGGCGTCGCGCTGGCCCTGGAATCGGCCTTGCTGCTGCTGGCCATTCCCCTGTTCCGGCAGCAGCCGCTGTGGGGCGCACTTGCCGCAGCCACCGCCTGCGGACTGCAGAACGCGATGGCCACCACCTTCAGCGGCGCAGTGGTGCGCACCACCCATCTCAGCGGCATGTTCACCGACCTGGGCATCGGCCTGGGGCACCTGTTGCGCGGCCTGCCACTGCCGATGCGGCGCCTGACCCTCAGCGGCCTGATCATCACCGGCTTTCTTGCCGGTGGCTGTATCGGCACCTGGCTGTATATACGTTGGCAGTACGACGCACTGCTTGCCCCGGCGCTGCTGACCGGCATCACCGGCCTTGGCTACGTGCTGTATTACCAGTGGACACAACAGCCGCGCAGGTAGGACACGTCCACGCCAAACATTGCACAATCGCGGCATGAGTCCTTCAACCTCCGTTTCCGCCCTCACCATCGCCGGCTCCGACTCCGGTGGCGGTGCCGGCATCCAGGCCGATCTCAAGACATTCGCCGCACACCAGGTGCACGGCCTTTCCGCCATTGCCGCGCTCACCGCCCAGAACACGCGTGGCGTGACTGCAGTGCATGTGCCGCCGCTGGATTTCCTGCGCGCACAGATCGACGCCTGTTTCGACGACTTCAACATCCACGCGGTCAAGCTCGGCATGCTCGCCAATGCCGATGTCATCCATCTCGTGGCCGATGCACTGGAGCGCTACCGTCCGGCGCAGATCGTGCTGGACCCGGTGATGGTCGCCACCAGCGGTGCCAAGCTGCTCGAGGACAGTGCACTGCAGGCCATGCGTGAACGCCTGCTGCCGCTGGCCACCCTGCTCACCCCCAACACCCCGGAAGCCGAGCTGCTGCTCGACCGCCGCATCGGCAACGCTGCCGACGCCCGAAGCGCCGCCCGCGCCCTGCTCGACATGGGCGCCCGTGCGGTTCTGCTGAAGGGCGGCCATCTGCTCGAAGGCGAGCGTGTCATCGACCGTTACTTCGACGGCACCAATGACAGGGAGTTCGACCATCCGCGCCTGCCTGTCGATGCTCATGGCACCGGCTGCACGCTGGCATCGGCCATCGCCGCGCAGCTGTGTCGCGGACGGACCATGCCCGCAGCCTGCGAGGCGGCCATCGACTACATCGCACGCGGCCTGCACGGCGGCTATCAGCCCGGCCGCAGCGAAGTCATGGTGCTCGACCACATCGGCGCCGCATTCCGCGCATGAACACCTGCGCCCGTCTGCCCATCACCAGCGCGGACGGGCATCAGTTCGAACTGCTTGCCCACCTGCCGGCACAGGCGACCGCCAGCCTGTTGTGGCTGCCCGCACTGGGCGTTGCCGCCCGTCACTACCAGCCCTTTGCCGACGCGCTGGCCGCCAAAGGCATCGCCGTGTTCCTGCACGAATGGCGCGGCAACGGCAGCAGCCGCCTGCGCGCGGACCGGCACCACGACTGGGGCTACCGCGAACTGCTGCAGTTCGACCTGCCTGCCGCCGAGGCCGCGGTACGTGCTGCTGCACCCGGACTGCCATTCCGGCTCGGCGGCCACAGCCTCGGCGGGCAGTTGGCGTGCTGCCATGCCGGGCTGCATGGCGGCACGCTGGAGGCCCTGTGGCTGGTCGCCAGCGGTACACCGTGGTGGCGCAGTTTCCCGGCCCCGCGCCGCTATCTGCTGCCGGCGGCGTATCGCTTCCTGCCATGGCTGGCCCGACGCAGGGGCGCCCTGCCCGGCCGCCACCTCGGTTTCGGCGGCACCGAAGCGCGTGGCTTGATCGATGACTGGTCACGCGTCGGTCTGAGCAACCGCTATGCCGCGCGAAACCTGGCTGACGACCTTGAGGCCGGCATGCGCGGGATCAACGCCTCCATCTCCGCCATCGTCTTCGACCAGGACTGGCTGGCACCCGCCAGCTCGATGCGGCAGCTGCTGGCGAAGATGCCTGCAGCCAGATATCAACTGCACGAAATGTCATCCCGCGAGCTCGGCACAAGCGCCGATCACTTCCACTGGATGAAAGCACCGCACAACGTAGCGTCAGTCCTGACAACAGCACGATAGTCAGGGAAATTTCACAAAAGCATTGACGCACTCGCAGCATGTCAGCATAATCTCGCTCCTGACGACGCGCCCGTAGCTCAGTTGGATAGAGTACCTGGCTACGAACCAGGCGGTCGGGAGTTCGAATCTCTCCGGGCGCACCACGTCAGAAGTGGAATTCCATTCCACACCTCCAAAACAGAACAATGTAATCCGCGCCCGTAGCTCAGTTGGATAGAGTACCTGGCTACGAACCAGGCGGTCGGGAGTTCGAATCTCTCCGGGCGCACCATTGCATTGAATACAACAGCAGGCATCGCCTGCTGTTTCTGTTTCTGCATCCCGCTATTGCACGACGCGCGCCCAGGCTGGGACTTCCGGCTCATGAATCTGGACGCCGATATTCGGCCCGCCCGCCACACACATCGCAGGCCGCCGCATCGGCACCACCGGTACCGCTCTTCGACAAGACGAAGCCCTGCGTTCGCCACAGCGTTCCTGCAATGCAATCTCCACACGTGACAGCCAAGGACTGGAGAGATCTTTCGCCCAGCTGCCGGCAGTGAGATTCCAAACCCATACGCGCCTGGCACGATCTATTGAATGATCAGCCCGTCCTGCCGCTGATGCAGAAGCGACTCTCCGACTGCCCCATCCCTCATCCTCGGCCGGGCGTGCCGGTTTCAGCCCACGCGGGTGAGTCAGCTTTGCGACGGCACGAACAGCCAAGCCCAGTCTCCGATCCGCGAACCGTGGATGGCTCGCGCACAGCCGAACCGCCCACCATGTCCAGCAACGATCCCTTCGTCCGACCCTGTGATCAGCATGACAAGATCACGCGCAGCACTTCCTGGCGACACACCCCCTCACGACAAGAAGCTGACCAGCCCCTCTGCGGCATCACCAACCCGCAGCGCATCTTTCTACCCACAAAACCGTACAGACCCGCGCCGAAGGCGACAGCCCTTGCGAGCAACCGGAAGGGCTGGCAGACAGCTGGAGAAAATGCCCCATCCACAGCAAGCCGGCCCACTCCCGCAAGCTGCCTCGTTGCAGACAGAAAGCACCTTCACTGCGTGCTGAAAACGCAGAAGCGGAAAAACAAAAAGCCCCTGAAGCAGGGGCTTTTTCGCAACTGGCGGAGTGAGAGGGATTCGAACCCTCGATAGAGCTTTTGACCCTATACTCCCTTAGCAGGGGAGCCCCTTCGGCCTCTCGGGCATCACTCCGTTTTTCTCGCCGCGCCGTGTATTCCGAAGCGGGGCGCGAAGGATAACGTTTATCAGGGTGAAAGGTAAACCCTTATTTGGAAGTTTCTTCACTTCCCGGTGCAGCCGGCTCATCACCGCGCTGGATACGCTGGAAAATTTCCTCGCGATGCACGGCCACATCCTTCGGCGCGGTGATACCGATACGCACCTGGTTGCCCTTGACGCCGAGCACGGTCACGCTGACCGAGTCACCAATCATCAGGGTTTCGCCTACACGGCGAGTCAGGATCAACATTTTACAAATCTCCATGGAACCGGTTGGATTCCCACCGGCATTGGCGCGCTGTAGCAATGCGCCCCACGACAAAGGGAAATGACTCCCAATAGTAACGGCAGGGCGCAAACCGCTTCAAGGCGTCAAGCTTCTCATATTCAGGCCAGATGCGGCTTGAGCCAGGCCATCGCACCGTCAAGCGCGGCGACAAGCTTCGGCCCGTCTTCACCGCCGCCCTGCGCCATATCCGGACGGCCGCCGCCCTTGCCACCGATCTGGCTGGCAACATGCGACAACAGCTCCCCGGCCTTGACCTTGCCCAGCGCGGCACCGCTGACACCCGCCACCAAGGCCGCCTTGCCGTCCTGCACACCCGCCAGCAGGATGACCGTGTCACCCAGCTGCTGCTTCAGGCGGTCCACCGCCTCGCGCAAGGCCTTCACATCAAAGCCTTCCAGCCGCGCCAGCAGCACCTTCACCCCGCCGACATCGACCGCCGAAGCCCCGAGGTCGGCCGTGGCACCCGAGGCCAGCTTGGCCTTGAGCGACTCCAGCTCGCGTTCCAGCTTCTTCTGGCGCTCGCCCAGCTGGCGGATCTTGTCGACCACATCCGCGGCGCTGCCACCAAGCAGCTGCGCGGCATCATGCAGGCGCTGTTCCTCGCCGGCGACATGATCCAGCGCCCCCTGCCCGGTCACCGCCTCGATGCGGCGTACGCCCGAAGACACACCACCTTCGGAGGTGATCTTGAACAGGCCGATGTCGCCGGTGCGCGACACATGGGTGCCGCCACACAACTCAGTGGAGAACCCGCCCATCTTCAATACGCGCACGTTCTCGCCATACTTCTCGCCGAACAGCGCCATTGCGCCGAAATCCAGCGCTTCCTGCATGCCCATGTGATGCACTTCGGCCGCATGGTTGGCGCGTACCTGCTCGTTGACCTTGCGCTCGATGATGGCCAGCTCTTCGGCCGTGATCGGCTGGAAGTGCGAGAAGTCGAAGCGCAGGCGATCCGGCGCCACCAGCGAGCCCTTCTGCTGCACGTGAGTGCCCAGCACTTCGCGCAGCGCCGCATGCAACAGATGGGTGGCCGAGTGATTGAGAATGGTGGCGCTGCGGCGTACACCATCAACCGCACCCGACAGCACGTCACCGAGCTTGATGCCGCCCTGCTCCAGCCGGCCGACATGGCCATGGAACTGGCCGGCGAATTTCTGCGTATCGGTTACCGCCAGCGTCACGCCGGCGGCCGACAGCACGCCGGTGTCGCCCACCTGACCGCCGGATTCGGCATAGAACGGGGTCTGCGCGGTGAACACGATCACCTCATCACCGGCCTGCACCGCATCCACCGGGCGCCCGTCCCGGATCAGCGCTACCACTTCCAGGCCATCGGCCTGCAGCGCGTCATAGCCCTGGAACACCGTCGGCGACAGGGTCGCGACCAGGTCGGCCGGCAGCTGCACGCCGCCACCGAACTTGCCGGCGGCGCGCGCGGTCTCGCGCTGGTGCTCCATCGACGATTCAAAACCGTCCATATCCACCGTCATGCCACGCTCGCGGGCGATGTCGGCGGTCAGGTCGACCGGGAATCCGTAGGTGTCATACAGGCGGAAGGCATCGGCGCCGGGGATCACGCCGTCAGCGACCTTGGCCGCGACCTCGTCGAAGATCTTCATGCCGGCATCCAGCGTCTCGGCGAAACGCTCCTCCTCGGCCTGCAGCGCACGCACTACGGTGTCGGCCTGCGCCGCCAGCTCGGGATAGGCCTCGCCCATCTGTTCGACCAGCGTCGGCACCAGCTTGCTGAAGAACGGCTGGCGCACACCCAGCATCCAGCCGTGGCGCAGGGCGCGACGGATGATCCGGCGCAGCACATAGCCACGGCCCTCATTGGAGGGCAGCACGCCATCGACGATCAGGAACGAACAGGCGCGGATATGGTCGGCGATCACCCGCAGCGACTTGTTCTCCAGATCCGCCATCCCGGTCAGCTCGGCCGCCTTGCGGATCAGCGCCTGGAACAGGTCGATCTCGTAGTTGGTGTGCACGTTCTGCAGGATCGCCGCCAGGCGCTCCAGGCCCATGCCGGTATCCACGCACGGTGCCGGCAGCGGCACCAGCGTGCCGTCGGGCTGCCGATCGAACTGCATGAAAACGTTGTTCCAGATCTCGATGTAGCGATCGCCGTCTTCATCCGGCGAGCCCGGAGGGCCACCGGCGATGTGTTCACCGTGGTCATAGAAGATCTCAGTGCACGGGCCGCAGGGGCCGGTGTCGGCCATCTGCCAGAAGTTGTCGCTGGCAAACGGCGCACCCTTGTTGTCGCCGATGCGCACGATGCGCTCCGGCGGCAGGCCGATCATTTTGTTCCACAGCTCATACGACTCGTCGTCGGTGTGGTAGACGGTGACCAGCAGGCGCTCCGGCGCCAGCCCCCAGACCTTGGTCAGCAGCTCCCACGACCAGGCGATGGCTTCCTTCTTGAAGTAATCGCCGAAGGACCAGTTGCCCAGCATTTCGAAGAAGGTGTGGTGACGGGCGGTATAACCCACCGAATCCAGGTCGTTGTGCTTGCCGCCGGCACGCAGGCAGCGCTGGACGTCGGCAGCGCGCACATAGCTGCGCTTCTCCGCGCCCAGGAATACATCCTTGAACTGCACCATCCCGGAGTTGGTGAACAGCAGGGTCGGGTCGTTGCCCGGCACCAGCGGCGCCGAAGGCACGATGGTGTGACCCTTGGATCTGAAGAATTCCAGGAAGTCGGCGCGGATCTGGGAGGTGGTGAATTTGGCAGGAGTATTCATGGGGGACTGGCAATAAGCGGGCGAGCGGGTCCCGACCGTCCTCAAGGACGCGGGAATTCGGGAAACCGAAACCCTGAAAGGGTATCAGGCCCGGACCGCTCAGTCCTCAGCCTCGTAACGGGTGGCGCTGCGGATACAGCTGCCGTCAAACCCGCGCCGCATCAACAGGTCCGCCGCCTTGCGCCGCTGCGCCAGCTCCTGCGGCCCCTCCGGCCCGAAGCGACGGCACACCAGCTCCCTGGCGTTTTCGGCCCAGTCACCTTCGAAAGTAGCCATCGCCGCCTCGATCGCCGCATTGTCCAGGCCATGGGTTCCCAGTTCCGCACGGATATGCAGGGGGCCATAGCCGCCACCGGCACGGTTGCGCACGAGCCCTTCGGCAAACCGCGTATCGTCCTGCCAGCCTTCATCGGCCAGCTTCGAGATCGCCGCATCCACCGCCTCGGCATCCAGCCCGCGTGCCTTCAACTTGCGCCCGAGCTCCTTGCGCGAGTGTTCCCGTCGCACCAGCAGACCCAGTGCGCGTTGCAGCGGCGTCTGCTCCCGTCGCCGTTTTCCGCGACCGGCAGAGCCTGCATCAATCTCATCCATCACATCGGCCACCTTTCCAGGATCGCGCCATCCATGGCGCCTTTCCTCCTGGACTCAAAGTCCGCAGGACGGGACTGCGTCACTGACGATGCGCGTCCCGTCCTGCGGAAAAACTCACTCTTCGTCCGCGGCGCCGTCGCCTTCCTCGCGGGCGGCTTCAGCCGGCTGGAATTTCTCGCGCAGCTCGGCCTCAAGCTTGGCCGCAAGCTGCGGGTTGTCGCGCAGGTAGCCGCGCGCATTGTCCTTGCCCTGGCCGATACGCTCCTCACCGTAGCTGTACCAGGCACCGGCCTTGTCCACCAGCTTGGCCTCCACGCCCATGTCGATCAGCTCGCCCTCGCGGCTGATGCCTTCGCCATAGAGGATCTCAGTGACAACCTGCTTGAACGGAGGCGCCAGCTTGTTCTTGACCACCTTGATCCGGGTCTGGTTGCCGATGATCTCGTCGCCCTTCTTGATCGCGCCGATACGGCGGATATCCAGGCGCACCGAGGCGTAGAACTTCAGTGCATTACCACCGGTGGTCACTTCCGGGCTCTGCCCCGGCATCATCACGCCGATCTTGTGGCGCAACTGGTTGATGAAGACCACCAGGGTGTTGGAGCGCTTGATGTTGCCGGTCAGCTTGCGCAGCGCCTGGCTCATCAGGCGTGCCTGCAGGCCGGGCAGCTGGTCGCCCATCTCCCCTTCGATTTCCGCCTTCGGGGTCAGCGCGGCGACCGAGTCGACCACCACGATGTCGACCGAGCCCGAGCGCACCAGCATGTCGGCGATTTCCAGCGCCTGCTCGCCGGTATCGGGCTGCGACAGCAGCAGGTCATCGACATTCACGCCCAGCTTGCCGGCGTAGATCGGGTCCAGCGCGTGCTCGGCGTCGATGAAGGCGGCGGTGCCACCCAGCTTCTGGCACTCGGCGATGGCCTGCAGGGTCAAGGTGGTCTTGCCGGACGATTCCGGACCATAGATCTCGACCACGCGGCCCTTGGGCAGGCCGCCAATTCCCAGCGCGATATCCAGCATCAGCGAACCGGTCGGGATCGCCTCGACGGGCTCGACCACGCGGTCACCCATGCGCATCACCGAACCCTTGCCGAACTGCTTTTCGATCTGGCTCAGTGCAGCGGACAGCGCGCGCTTCTTGTTCTCGTCCATCGGGTTCTTCCTCGTCGTTGATTTCGTAGATTTCGTCATGGGCTCACTGTATCGAAGGCGTATCGCACAGGCTGAGACTGCATGCGACACGGCCAGACTATCGGGCCGGCAAGGATACCGGCAGCGGCGCTTGCCCCCTGCGCCCATAGGAGAAACACATCATCGTGGCTGCGGGAAACCACCCGTCTCAGCGGTTCGGTCGCAGCAATCCGCAGTACAGCCCTTCGATGGCGAAGTCCTGGTCCGGCAACACCTCGATGGGGGCGTAATCCGGATTGCGCGGCAGCAGGCGGATGCGGTCCTTGCCGATCTTGAGCAGCTTGACGGTGATTTCCTCGTCGATGCGCGCCACCACGATCTGCCCACTGCGCGCTTCACGGGTGCGATGCACGCCGATCAGGTCGCCATTGAAAATACCTTCATCGATCATCGAATCCCCCTGCACCTTCAGCAGGTAATCCGGCGCCGGCGAGAAGAACACCTTGTCCAGCACCACGAAGTCGTCCGAAGCGATGTCGGCACCGATCGGCAGCCCGGCAGCCACCCGGCCCAGCACCGGCAGCCGCAGCACCTGGTCATCGTTTGCGACCTGCTGCGGCTCCGTCTGCGCGTGCAGCAGGCGGATGCCGCGCGCACGGCCCGGCACCCGCTCGATGGCGCCGGCCGCTTCCAGTGCATCCAGATGGTATTGGGCCGAACGCACGCCCTTGAAGCCGAAGGCCCGGGCAATTTCGGTCTGCGAAGGCGGCACGCCCTCGGCTTCGATGCGCTCGGCGATCAGATCGAGGATGGCCTGCTGGGTGTCGGTCAGATTCATGATTAGTAGTATTGCTACTAACAGATTCCGCGTCAACTGCCGCAATGCACTCCCGCAGCCGTTGTTACAGCGTCTCCAGCCCCAGCAACGCCGCGGCGACCGTCTGCCGGCGCACCGCATCACGGTCACCGTCGAAATGGAACAGCTCCGAACGGGTATAGCCACCCCGGCGCTTCCAGCCGATCCACACGGTCCCGACCGGCTTGTCCGCACTGCCGCCCCCCGGTCCGGCGATTCCGGTCACCGCGACCGCGACACTGGCACCCGAGCGCACCAGCGCTCCGGAAACCATCTCGATCACCGTCTCGCGGCTTACCGCACCCTCGCGCTCCAGCGTCTGCGGACTCACCCCCAGCAAGGCCTGCTTGGCCTCGTAGCTGTAGGCGACCATGCCGCTGTCGAACCATTCCGACGAACCGGCCACACCGGTCATCGCCTTGGCGATCCAGCCACCGGTACAGCTTTCGGCGGTGACAACAAAGTCGCGGGCGGCGCGAAGACGCTCACCCAGCCGCAGGGCCAGGTGGTCCAGGTCGAGATCGGAGGGAACAGCCATGGGAACTCCTGTCGAAGAACCACCGCGTTGTAGCCTACTTTTGCCGTTCACGCTTGCAGGCGTGGGCAAACGCGGCCATTTATCGCCCCGGCATGGCGCCGGGGATCACCATTCCGGCGCCCGCTCCGGCAGCAGCGCACGAATCGCCTCGCCGTCGCGGCCACCGGCCAGTTTTTCCGCTTCGGCGATGGGGATATCCACCTCGATCAGCCAGCCTTCCTCATCGGCCTGCTCGCTGCGGACCACCTCCAGATCATGCAGGCGTGAACGCAGGCGTCCCGCGCCTGGCGGGATCCGCACAGTGCCGGTCACATGCTGCAAGCCAAGCCGCTTGCCGAGCGCGGCCTGCAACAGGTCCAGGCCGCGGCCATCACGCGCGGAGATCCATACCCGCTCGCGGCGCGAGGCATCGGGAATACCGTCCTGCGCGTCGTGGCGCACCTCCGCGCCCTCGATGCGGTCGATCTTATTGAACACCAGCATCTGTGGAAGATCGCCGGCGCCGACCGCCTGCAACACCTCATCGACCTGGGCGATGCGCTCCTCGCGCAACGGATCGGCCGCATCCACCAGATGCAGCAGCAGGTCCGCCTCGCGCGCCTCGCTCAGGGTGGAACGGAAGGCGGCGACCAGTTCATGCGGCAGGTCGCGGACGAAGCCGACGGTATCGGCCAGCACCACATGGCCGCCCGGCAAGGCGATACGCCGCACCGTGGGATCGAGCGTGGCGAACAGCTGGTCGGCGGCATAGGCTTCGGCACCGGTCAGCGCATTGAACAGGGTCGATTTGCCGGCATTGGTATAGCCCACCAGCGCCACCCGGGGCAGCTCGCTGCGCACCCGCGCACGGCGCATCTGGTTGCGCTGGACTTCGACCTTCTCCAGCCGCTTCTGCAACTGTTCCACCCGCTTCTGCAGCAGGCGGCGGTCGGTTTCCAGCTGGGTTTCACCCGGTCCTCGCAGGCCGATCGAGCCACCGCGCTGGCGCTCCAGGTGGGTCCAGCCGCGCACCAGCCGCGTGGCCAAGTGGCGCAGCTGGGCCAGTTCGACCTGCAGCTTGCCTTCGTGGCTGTGCGCCCGCTGCGCGAAGATATCCAGGATCAGGCCGGTGCGGTCGATCACCCGGCGTTCGAGAAAACGCTCCAGGTTGCGCTCCTGCACCGGCGACAGCGAATGGTTGACCAGGATCAGGTCGGCACCGGTCGCATCCGCCGCCGCTTTCACCTCTTCCAGCTTGCCGCTGCCGATCAGGGTGGAAGGGTTCGGATATTCCATGCGCGCGGTGATGGTCGCGGCAATGCTGGCACCGGCGGAGCGGGCCAGGTCGGTGAACTCTTCCAGCACTTCTTCTTCCAGCCGTCCGCTGTGCGGCTGGATCAACAGCGCGTGTTCGCCTTTTTTTGAACGGTCAAACACGCGCCTGGCCCTGCTTATTCGTTGTTGTCGTCATCGCCTGCCTGGCTGCCGTCGGCCGATTGCACATACCCACCGCCCGGGCCGACCTTCACATTGCGGGCCGGCACCACCGTGGAGATGGCGTGCTTGTAGACCATCTGGCTGACGGTATTGCGCAGCAGCACCACGAACTGGTCGAACGATTCGATGGTGCCCTGCAACTTGATGCCGTTGACCAGGTACACCGAAACCGGCACCCGCTCACGCCGCAATGCGTTCAGAAAGGGATCCTGCAAAGACTGCCCCTTGGACATCGTCTACTCCTCGTTATTGTTTTTATGCCGGACCGATGGCGGCATCCCCTGCCTGTCCGGAGCACAGATGGTACACCGGGCGGCATGCCCTCAGCGGCCCAGAAACAGTGACACCGCGTCCTGCAGACGGGGCAGGTCGCGTGCCGGGTCGAACCAGCGCGCATCCAGCTCGCCGCGCAGCCAGGTCAACTGCCGCTTGGCCAGCTGGCGCGTGGCGAATATCCCCTTGTCGCGGAACTCGCTGGCACTGCCCTGCCCGTCCAGATACTGCCAGGCCTGGCGGTAGCCCACCGCACGCACCGCCGGCAGATCCAGCGGGGCCGCCACCTGCCTCATCTGCGGCAGCGCGCGCAGGCGGCGCACTTCATCCAGGAAACCGTGTTCGAGCATCAGGTCGAAACGCTTTTCGATGCGCTGATGCAGCACCGCGCGCTCGGCCGGTGCCAGCACCAGCTTCAACACCCGCGCCGGCAGCCGGGCGACACCCGGCAGCGCCTGCCAGTAGCTGATCGGCTTGCCGGTCAGGCGGAAGACTTCCAGCGCCCGCTGGATCCGCTGCGGGTCGGTGGCATGGATGCGTCCGGCCGCGAGCGGATCGATCTGCGCCAGCTGCGCATGCAACGCCGGCCAGCCGACCAGCTCCGCCTCGGCGCTGATGTGCGCACGGATCGCCGGATCGGCCTCCGGCATCGGCGACAGGCCCTGCAGCAAGGCACGGAAGTAGAGCCCGGTACCACCCGCGAGGATCGGCAGCTTGCCGCGCGCGACAATCTCCCGCACCGCCACCGCCGCATCGCTGGCGAACTCGGCGGCCGAATAGCTCTGCCACGGATCGCGCACATCCAGCAGGTGGTGGGGAATGCCGGCGCGCTCGGCGGCATCGGGCTTGGCCGCGCCGATCTCCAGCCCGCGGTACACCAGCGCCGAATCGACGCTGACGATCTCGCCCTCATACGCCTTGGCCAACGCGATCGCCGCGGCGGTCTTGCCCGAGGCGGTCGGCCCCATCAGCGCGATGGCCAGTGGCCGGGTATCAACCGCCATCAGTCCTCATCCGGCCAGCATGGCAGCGCCGGCCTGTCGGCACGCGGCGCCGGCACCGCATCCAATGCCGCCAGCACCTTGAGCGCATCGACCGTGGCGGCCACGTCATGCACGCGCACGAGCTTGGCCCCGCGCTGTACCGCCAGCAGATGCGCGGCCACCGAGCCGGCCACGCGCTCGGCAGCAGCCGCACGCCCGGTGACGTCACCGATGCAGCGCTTGCGCGACAGCCCGGCCAGCAGCGGCACGCCCAGCACCAGCAGTTTTTCCTGCGCCGCCAGCAGCGCGAAATTCTGCGCGGCATCCTTGTTGAAGCCGTAACCCGGATCGACCACCAGCCGGCTGCGGGCGATGCCGGCCATTTCCGCGGCAAAGATGCGTTCGGCCAGGAAGCGCTGCACCTCGCCGGCGACATCATCGCTGTGCCACGCCACACCCGCGTCATGCGGCCCGCCGAGCGCATGCATCAGCACCACCGCGGCGCCGGAATCGGCCACGGCTTCCAGTGCACCGGGCTGGCGCAGCGCCTGCACGTCATTGACCATCCCGGCCCCGGCCGCCAACGCGGCGCGCATCACTTCCGGCTTGCAGGTATCGATGCTGACCGGCACCGATACCTGCGCGACCAGCGCCTCGATCACCGGCACCACGCGTGCAATCTCCTCCTGCGCCGACACCGGAGCAGCGCCGGGACGGGTGGACTCGCCTCCGACATCCAGCAGGTCCGCGCCCTGCTCGACCAGCGCCAACCCATGGGCGATCGCCGCCGCGGTATCGAAGTGCAAGCCGCCATCGGAAAACGAATCCGGGGTGACATTGACGATGCCCATCACCTGCGCACGATCCAGCCGCAGCACACGGCCACGGCAATCCAGTGTCGGAGCGACGTCGAACATCACGGTTTGTTCCTTGAGCGGACCCGGTTGCCGATGATGCTCAGCACCACGCCCAGCACCACACCCACGAAGATGCCGGCAAAGTAGTTGCCGGTTTTCACCCCGAAACTGACGCCGGCGACGGTGGCGATGACCATTTCGGGCAGGTGCAGCGGTGGTGGCTGCGGCGACTGGGGAGTATTCATCACGGGGACCGGGAAAAGCGGGAGATGCGCCTATTCTCTCCCAGTGCCTGCGGCGGCGCATACGCAAACGGGCCGGAAGGCCGGCCCGTTTGCTGCAGATCACAGTGGCGGTCAGTGCTGGCTGGCCGGATCACTGCTGATCGGTGCGACCGGGCGCTGTTCGTCACCGCCCTTGTCATCCCCGGCCGGGCCGTTGCCGCCACCCTTTTCCACCCATCCTGCCGGCGGCGAAGGCTTGCGGCCTTCCATGATCGCCTTGACCTGCTCGGCATCGATGGTTTCCCAGTCCAGCAGCGCGGCGGTCATCGCCTCGACGATGTCGCGCTTCTCATCCAGGATCCTGTAGGCGACGGCGTACTGCTCGTCGAGGATGCGGCGGATCTCCGCATCCACCTTCTGCTGGGTGGCCTCGGAAATGGTCTTGCTCTGGATGCCGTAGCCGCCTTCATCGTCGGCGTAGACCATGGTACCCAGCACATCGGACATGCCGTACTTGGTGACCATGCCACGCGCCAGCTTGGTCGCGCGCTCGAAATCGTTGGAGGCGCCGGTGGACATCTGGCCGACGAAGATCTCCTCGGCGATGCGGCCACCGAACAGGATCGCCAGCTCTTCCAGCATGCGGTCCTTGTACTTGCTGATGTGGTCGTGCTCGGGCAGCTGCCAGGTCACGCCCAGCGCCCAGCCACGCGGCATGATGGTGACCTTGTGCACCGGGTCGGCCTTGGGCAGCGACATGGCGACAACGGCGTGGCCGGACTCGTGGTAAGCGGTGTTGCGACGCTCATCCTCGCGCATGACCATGCTACGACGTTCCGGACCCATGTAGATCTTGTCCTTGGCGTCCTCGAAGTCCTTCATCTCGACCTCGTCCTTGTTGCGACGGGCCGCAAACAGGGCGCCTTCATTGATCAGGTTGGCAAGGTCGGCACCGGAGAAGCCCGGGGTGCCACGCGCCAGCACTTCCGGACGCACATCATCGGCGGCCGGCACCTTGCGCAGGTGCACGCGCAGGATCTGCTCGCGGCCCTTGATGTCGGGCAGGCCGACCATCACCTGGCGGTCGAAACGGCCCGGACGCAGCAGCGCCTTGTCCAGTACGTCCGGACGGTTGGTGGCGGCAATCACGATGACGCCCTCACCACCCTCGAAGCCGTCCATTTCGACCAGCATCTGGTTCAGGGTCTGCTCGCGCTCGTCGTGGCCACCGCCCATGCCCGAGCCGCGGTGACGGCCCACCGCATCGATCTCGTCGATGAAGATGATGCACGGCGCGTGCTTCTTGGCCTGCTCGAACATGTCGCGCACGCGGCTGGCGCCGACGCCGACGAACATCTCGACGAAGTCCGAACCGGAGATCGCGAAGAACGGCACCTTGGCCTCGCCGGCGATGGCGCGCGCCAGCAGCGTCTTGCCGGTGCCCGGCGGACCGACCATCAGCACACCGCGCGGAATCTTGCCGCCAAGCTTGGTGAACTTGGTCGGATCGCGCAGGAATTCGACCAGTTCGCCGACTTCCTCCTTGGCCTCGTCACACCCGGCGACGTCGGCGAAGGTGACCTTGATCTGGTCCTCCCCCTGCAGCTTGGCGCGCGACTTGCCGAAGGACATCGCGCCCTTGGCACCACCGCCACCGCCCTGCATCTGCCGCATCATGAAGATCCAGAAACCGATCAGCAGCAGCACCGGCAGGAACTGCAGCACCAGCCCCCAGAAACCCGGGCCGGTGGCCGGCTCCTGGCGCGCCACTTCGATGTTCTTGGAGTACAGCTGGTCCAGCAGCTTGGGATCGGCCGGCGCGAACAGCTGGCCTTCCGAACCATCGGCACGCTTGAAGCGCAGATGGTTGGTGGTCAGCGTGGTCTTGTCGGTGTACTCCACCGACTTGATGCGGCCGGAATCCACTTCCTGCAGGAACTGCGTGTAATTGCGTGCGTCACCGGCCGTCACCGCGCTGTTGCGCGGCGCAAAGCTCTGGAACACCACCATCAGCACGACGGCGACAACCACCCATAGCAGGAGGTTTTTGGTCAGGTCGTTCATCCTCATCGGCTCCGATGTTCCTCTAATTTCTGACGCAATGCGTATGGTTTAGCTTACTTGATCTGTGCCCGCTTGCCCTGCCCGAGGGCATAGACTTCCGGCGAACGGGCGCGGGAGGCCTCCGGCTTGCGGATCACGACCTTGTCGAAACGACGGCGCATTTCACGCACGTAGTCATCAAAGCCGACGCCCTGGAACAGCTTGATCAGGAACGCCCCACCGGGCTTGAGGTGGTTGTCGGAAAAATCCAGTGCCAACTCCGCCAGGTACATCATCCGCGGCTGGTCGACCGCCGTCATACCACTCTTATTGGGGGCCATATCCGACAGCACAAGGTCTACCGGCTGACCGCCGAGCATGGCTTCGAACTGCGATAGGACGGCTTCCTCCCTGAAGTCCCCATGAAGGAACTCCACGCCGGCCAGCGGCGGCATCTCCAGGATGTCCAGCGCCAGCACGCGGCCGCTGTCGCCCATCTGCTTGCGCACCTGTTGCGACCAGCCGCCGGGAGCGGCGCCGAGGTCGACCACGACCATGTCCGGCTTCAGTAGGCGGTCACGCGCAAGCATCTCCTCCAGCTTGTAGGCGGCACGCGAACGCATGCCTTCCGCCTGCGCCTTCTTCACGAAGGGATCGGAGAAATGTTCTTTCAACCAGCGTTGACTGCTTTTACTGCGGGAGGCCATCGGAAACAGAGCCGGAGGGGGCCGCCATGATACCCTGAACCCCCTTGATTACCTGTGTTCCTGTATGTCTATCGCCCTGACCCCGGCCCAGAACCGATTTTTGCGCGGTGCTGCGCACGACCTGAAAGCCCTGCTGCAGATCGGTGGAAAGGGGGTTACGCCAGCATTCCTGGCGGAGCTGGACGAAGTACTGGAACGCCACGAGCTGATCAAAGTGAAGGTCGGCGCCGAAGACCGCGAAGCACGCGACACGATGATTGCCGAGCTGGTCGCCGCCAGCGACTGTGCACTGGTGCAGCGCATCGGCCATGTGGCGGTGCTGTACCGCCCCAGCAAGGAGCAGCGCCAGATCGTGCTGCCCCGCGGCTGACCGGCGAGGCACCTGCAGATGCACCTCAGCCGGGAACTGCCTGATTACGCCTACAGCCTGCGCTCCGCCGATGGGCACCAGGCCAAGGTCAACGACCGCGTCCTCAGCCGCAGCTTCCTGCTCGCACCGGACCAGCTGGTCGAAGACTGGCCGGTCACCTCGCAGACGCAACTCACCCCGGCACACCTGGACGCGGTATTGGCGATGGAGCCGGCACTGGTGATTCTCGGCACCGGGGAACGCCAGGTTTTCCCGCCCGCGGCGGTGATGGCCGCCTGCCTCACCAAGGGCATCGGCATCGAGGTGATGACCAACGCCTCGGCCGCGCGCACCTTCAACGTATTGGCGGCTGAGGACCGGCGCGTGGTCGCCGCCTTCGTTCTGGGCTGAAGGCAGCGCACGCATCGCTGCCGGCTGCACCCTCCCAGGCACGGATCGGATGCGTTCACAGACTGGCCCGCCCGCGCAGGAACCATATTCTTTTCGTGTGTACTGCCGCATATGCGCCGTGAATGACATGGCTGCGTTTTTGTTGCGGCTATCTGAAGCGGGCAGCCCGCCGTTTTCCTGTTTGCACCCCTCCGCTGCGAGGTGATCGCCTCCGGCAGACCCGGGCCGGGCCTGTTCCAGCGCGCAAACCGCCATCTGTTCCGCCCCGTCCTGCGGCCGCGCGGGGGGGACATTTCGGCCCGGCTTGCCTAAGCTGGCCCGCCCCATTCCATGCACTCCGCCATGACCGCACGTCGTTACCTGCAACTGGACGTCTTCGCCGCCCGCCCGGGCGCCGGCAACCCGCTGGGCGTCATCGTCGACAGCGAAGGTCTGGACGATGCCGCCATGCAGGCCATCGCCGCATGGCTGAACCTGTCCGAGACCATCTTCTTCCTGCCGCCGGACGAGGGCGCCAGCTACCGCATCCGCATCTTCACCCCGAAGGGCGAACTGCCGTTCGCCGGCCACCCCAGCGTCGGCGCGGCGTGGGCGGCGGTCGAGCTGGGACTGGCCACGCCCGATGATGCCGGCCAGCTGGTCCAGCAATGTGCCGCCGGGCTGCTGCCGGTGCGGGTGCAGGGCGGCCGCTGGTTCCGCCAGATCCGCGTGCGCAGCCCGCAGGCCGAGCGCCGCGCCATCGAAGTACCCGCACTGCCCGAAGGCCTGGCAGCGCTGGCCAAGCCCGGCCATGCCCCGGAACTGTGGAACAACGGCCCGGACTGGTGGCTGCTGGAAGCCGGCAGCGAAGCCGCGCTGCGCCGCTACCAGCCGGAACTGGCCGCCATCGCCGCCCTGCCCGGGCGCGGCAAACTGGCGGTGTTCGCCGCCGCCGACCGCCCGGACGTCGGCTATCAATATGTGCTGCGCGCTTTCGCTCCCGGCGTCGGCATCAACGAAGATCCGGTCACCGGCAGCGCCAATGCGCTGGTCGCCGCGCACCTGCTGGCACAGGGCCGGATCAAGCCGTTCCAGCAGTACCTGGCCAGCCAGGGCCGTGAGCTGGGCCGCGCCGGCGAGGTGCGGGTGGAGGTCGACGGCGATTCCAACATCTGGATCGGCGGCGAGGTACAGCAGGTGATTTCCGGGCAACTGCAATGGTGAGCGGCCTCCCTGCACCACATGCGCACCCCGCCTGCCAGCTGATTGCCCACCCGCTCCACTGATTACGGATACCCCGCCATGACCACCCGCCGCTTCCTGCAACTGGATGTCTTCGCCCCGCGCCCCGGCACCGGCAATCCGCTGGCCGTGGTGCTCGATGCCGACGGTCTGGATGACGCCGCGATGCAGGCCATCGCCCGCTGGACCCGTCTGCCCGAGACGACCTTCATCAGCGCGCCCACCGTGCCGGGCACCAGCTACCGCATCCGCATGTTCGCACCGCAGAAGGAAGTGCCGTTCGCCGGCCATCCCAGCGTCGGCAGTGCACATGCGGTGCTGGAAGCCGGCCTCGCCGCGCCGCTCGACGGCCAGCTGATCCAGGACGGTATCGCCGGGCAGCTGCCGCTGCGCATCAGCGAGCATGGCGGCGTGCGCACCATCGCCATCCGCACCCCGCGTGCGGCGGTGGCCGAAGTGGTCGGCGCCGACGATCCG
Source organism: Stenotrophomonas sp. JC08 (assembly GCF_052180205.1). Taxonomy (NCBI): domain Bacteria; kingdom Pseudomonadati; phylum Pseudomonadota; class Gammaproteobacteria; order Lysobacterales; family Lysobacteraceae; genus Stenotrophomonas; species Stenotrophomonas sp. JC08. Next base: position 2,271,298 of record NZ_CP197473.1, read on the forward strand.
CGCCTGCAACCGGCGATCAGTGGCTGGCCGCTGGACGGGCTGCCGCCGGTGCTGATGGACGGCGGCCGCCGCTGGTGGCTGGTGGAAGTGGCCGACGAAGCCAGCCTGCGCACGCTCGCCCCGGACTGGGACGCGATCGCCACGCTGGCCGAAAGCACCGGCGCGATGGGCGTGTTCGCCTACGCCCGCAGCGAAGGTGCGGCCTACCAGCTGGTCGTGCGTGCCTTCGTCGGCAACGGTCGTCGTTTCGAGGATGCCGCCTCCGGCGCGGCCAATGCGGTGCTGGCCGCGTGGCTGGATGAGCGCAACGCGCTGCCCGGCAACAGCAAGCGCTACACCGCCAGCCAGGGCCGCGAGGTCGGCCACGACGCGCTGCTGGAACTGCACATCGACGCGGATGGCGAAGTCTGGTCCGGTGGCCAGGTGCAGACCGTGATCCGCGGAACCATCGACTGGTAGCCCGGTCGAAGGTTTCCCTCCGCTCCCCGGAACAGGACGTTGCAGATGCGCAAACGGCAGCCGGTGCCTCCACACTCCGGAAGTGCTCGCCCGCAGATCACCATCCGTGCCTTCGGCAGCGGCGATGAGCCGGGACTGCGACAGATATTCATCCGTGCGATCGAGGGCCTGACCACCGCCGACTACGACCGCAGGCAGCGCGCGGCCTGGGCGGGCACTGCCATGGACATCGCCGCGTGGAATGCGCGTATCCAGCGCCTCCGGCCGTTCATCGCGATGCGCGGGGACGTGATGGCCGGCTATGCCGATCTGCAGGCGGACGGACTCATCGACCACTTCTTCGTCGACGCCGGACACGCCCGGCGCGGCGTAGGCGGCGCCTTGATGCGGCATATCGAACAGCAGGCGGCGCAGCGCGGCCTCAGCGCCCTGCATGCCCACGTCAGCCGCAGTGCGGAAGGATTTTTCGCAACGCACGGCTTCACCGTGGACCGGCGGCAAACGGTACACCTCGACGGCGTCGCACTGGACAACACGTTGATGCACAAACGCGTGCAGCACTTGCCCTGTCCCATCAAACAACAACGCCCCTGATGGGGCGTTGTTGTTTTCCAGCAGCCGAACCATTCCACGCAGACCGCAACTGCCGGGTTTGCATCCAGTCGATACCCGCGGCTTACCAGTTGAACTGGGTGCGCAGTGCGTACTGGCCGGTCTTGTCGCCGGTGACCTCGTTGTCGCCCTTGGTGTAGTTGAGCATGAAGCGCAGGCTCGGGTTGACGTAGTAGTTCACGCCCATCAGCCAGCTGCTGACTCCGTAATCGAGGGTGTCGTTCTCGGCGCTGTCATAGCGGGCGGTCAGCTCCCACAGACCATGGTTGCCCACCTTCGGCGAGGCGAACACGCCGGTGCCAGCCTTGTAGCCCTTGTGCCCGCCATTGAGCATCAGGCTGCCCTGCACGTAGTAGGTGGTGACGTCCTGATCGCGCGTACCCGGCTGGCCGAAGGTGGCGTCGGCATACTCGGCCTGCAAGAACGCCGGGCCGAACGAACCGGCCGCTTCCACCGCATACACATCGACCTGGCTGCGGCTGGCACCGGTGGTGGTGGCGATCTTCTGCGACGGGCCACGGCGGCCGGCGTAATTGGCGGTTGCCGACAGGTCACCCGAGCCCTTGTTGGCGTTCTCATGGCTGAACCATGCGCCCAGGTGCAGGGTGCGGTTCTCATCGTTGATCGGCGCGTAGGTGACACGGCCGGCCATGCCGGTGCCCTCGGTGCGGCTGCTGGCGGCGCCGCGCAGGTTGAACACGCTCAGGCCGGCGGTGTAGTTTTCGCCCGCACGCAGGTAGCCCACGCCCTGCTGGAACTGGCGGCCGCTGAACAGCCCGGTGGCGGTTGCAAACGGGCGCTCCATCATCAGCAGCTCATTAGAGCTGGTCAGCTCCTCCATCGCGCGATAGGGCTTGAAGTGACCGATGGTGAACTTGCCGCCGAGCGCCGACCTGGCGATGTAGGCATCACGCAGGCCGTCCAGATTGCTGCCGGCGGAGAAATCCTGCTCCAGCTTGTACTCCCAGCCATAGGCCTTGCCACCGAGGGTCAGGCGCGCGCGGCGGAACTCGCTGGTGCCGGTGGTATCGGCGATATCGCGGTCAAACGCGTAGGCGTCGAAATGGATGCGCCCGCCCAGCGACGCCTCGAACTTCTTGTCCGCCGAGGTGACCTTCAGCCCGCCCTTGGTTTCGACCTTGGTGCTGTTGTTGGCCAGCTTGTCGAGCGCGCCGGCGGTGTCGATGTTGACCCCGGACTGGGCATCACTGCGCTCTTCCAGTTCCAGCAGCTTGGCCTGCATCGCCGCCATCTGCTCACGCAGTTCGGCAATCTGCTGGTCACGGCTGTCGGCCGCCGCGGTGAAACTGGTGGTACCCAGGGCAACGCCGAGTGCGGCAGCCAGAAGGGAATAACGCATGGGGAAACTCTCCGGTCAGATTGTCGTTGGAACTGCTGGCTGTACTGGGCCGCACCGGTGAAGCACTGAGGGACCCGTCAAAGGAGCGCCAAGGCTGACAGGCGAATGTGACAGATTCACTTCAGCGCAATGACATGCGGGTGACCTCCGCCCCATGCCATCGCGCGCGGCAAGGACAAGGACAATGGCGAGGGCAGACACCACGTCCGCTCGACCGCAGCGATACGGCAGCACCACGTCCCTCGCCATACCGGCAGCGGGCGGCAACCGCGCTGTCACCGCAACGTCATACGTTCGACCCGCCGCTGTCATCGAAGGGCTATGCAATAGGCGCCGGGCGGAACCTCCGCACCTCTCTCTTCCAGGAGCCCTTCGTGATCCACACCTTCAAGTCGCGCGCCGCCGTTGCCATCCTCGCCGCATCCTCCGTGTTCACCGCCAACGCGGCGGACATCACCGGCGCCGGCGCTTCCTTCATCTATCCGGTCATGACCAAGTGGTCGGCCGACTACAACGCCGCCACCGGCAAGCAGGTGAACTACCAGTCGATCGGTTCGGGCGGCGGCATTGCCCAGATCAAGGCCAACACGGTCGACTTCGGTTCCTCCGATGCGCCGCTCAAGCCGGAAGAACTGGCCGCCGCGGGGCTGGTGCAGTTCCCGTCGGTGATCGGCGGCGTGGTGCCGGTGCTCAATGTCGCCGGCGTGCAGGCGGGCGCGATGAAGCTGGACGGCCCGACCCTGGCCAACATCTTCCTGGGCAGGATCACCAAGTGGAACGACCCGGCCATCGTCGCGCTCAACGGCGGCCTGGACCTTCCCGATGCCAAGATCACCGTCGTGCACCGCTCCGACGGTTCGGGCACCACCTTCAACTTCGTCAACTACCTGTCCAAGGTCAACGCCGACTGGAAGAGCAGCGTCGGTGAAGGCACCAGCGTGCAGTGGCCGGTCGGCATCGGTGGCAAGGGCAACGAGGGCGTGGCCGCCTACGTCAAGCAGATCAAGGGCGCCATCGGCTACGTCGAGTTCTCCTACGCGCTGCAGAACCGCCTGACCTTCTCGCGCATGAAGAACGCCGCCGGCAACTTCGTGCAGCCGCGCGAGGAGAACTTCTCCGCCGCTGCCGCCAGCGCCGACTGGGCCGGCACCCGCGACTTCCACCTGGTGATGACCAACGCCCCGGGCGACCAGTCCTGGCCGATCACCGCCACCAACTTCATCCTGATGCGCAAGCAGCCCAAGAGTGCTGAAGGCGCCAAGGCTGCGGTCGAGTATTTCCGCTGGATCTATGCCAACGGTGACCAACAGGCCCGCCAGCTGGATTACGTGCCGCTGCCCGACAGCCTGGTGCGCCAGATCGAAACCTACTGGCAGCAGAACCTGCAGTACTGAGCAACGAGACGGCAGGTCCCTCTCTCCCCTGTCGCCTCAGGCGCGGATCAAGCGATCCGCGCCTTCTTTTTGCCTTCCGGCAAACCGCGCAAGCCGCGAGCCGGCCAATACCGTTCACCACTGCTGCAGGGACCGCGTAAGCCGCAAAGCGCGTGAACCAGCCGCACTGCGGATCCCTTTCCCTTGCCCAATCCAAGGCCCACTGCCGGTGGAGCATTGAGGTTGCCCATACCCGCGACGCTGCTGCCGCCACGCGGGCAGGTATGTCCCGGCACGATGTCTTGATCCCTGCGGACGGATATGCCTCGGCTTTCGAGACTTATGTCACCGCACGTGTCATCAACGACTCCGTTGCCGGAACCGGCGGCGATCCAGCCTGCCGTCAGAAACCGTTGATTCCATTGCCGTTTGCAGATTTCTTTGACGATGTAATCAGGCTGTAACAAAAACATCATTTCATAGCCGCATCCGCTGGTACCGCCAGCCCTTCTCCCGCTATGGAGTGACGCATGAAGCTGCACACGACCGGTCTTGCCGCCCTTTCGCTGGCCATCGCCCTGGGCCTGTCGGCCTGTGGCGACAACGGCAACCAGGCCGCTTCCGCCCCGCAGAACGCCGCTGCCGACACACCGGCCGCCACCGACAAGGTGTCGGTCGAAATCGCCGGTGCCGGCGCCTCCTTCATCTACCCGCTGGTGTCCAAGTGGTCGGCCGACTACAACGCCGCCACCGGCGCCAAGGTCAACTACCAGTCCATTGGCTCCGGTGGCGGCATCGCCCAGATCAAGGCCGACACCGTGGACTTCGGTTCCTCCGACAAGCCGCTGTCCACCGAAGAGCTGGCGCAGGCCGGCCTCGGCCAGTTCCCGTCGGCCATCGGCGGCGTGGTGCCGGTGGTGAACCTCGAAGGCCTGCAGCCGGGCCAGCTGCGTCTGGATGGCCCGCTGCTGGCGGCCATCTACCTGGGCAAGATCGGCAAGTGGAACGACAAGGCCATCGCCGATGCCAACCCGGGCGTGACCCTGCCCGACACCAAGATCTCGCTGGTGCACCGCTCCGATGGCTCGGGCACCACCTTCAACTTCTCCAACTACCTGTCCAAGGTCAGTGGCCAGTGGAAGGACAGCGTCGGCGAAGGCACCTCGCTGCAGTGGCCGGACGGCGTCGGCGGCAAGGGCAACGAAGGCGTGGCCTCGTATGTGAAGCAGATCAAGGGTGCCATCGGCTATGTCGAACTGGCCTACGCGCTGCAGAACAACATGCCGTACGCCTCGATGCAGAACGCCGCCGGCAACTGGGTGCAGCCGACCGCTGAAACCTTTGCCGCCGCCGCGGCCAGCGCCGACTGGGCCAACGCCAAGGACTTCAACCTGGTGATCACCAATGCACCGGGCGCCAACGCGTGGCCGATCACCGCCACCAACTTCATGCTGATGCACAAGCAGCCCAAGGACGCCAAGCGCAGCGCCGAGACCCGCGCCTTCTTCAAGTGGGCCTTCGAGAATGGCCAGACCCAGGCCAACGAACTGCACTACGTACCGCTGCCGGCCGAGCTGGTGACGCAGATCGAAAGCTACTGGGCCACCGAGTTCAAGTGACGCAATGACGCGGGCGCACCACCGGTGCGCCCGCCTTTGTCATTGCGTCGTCCCCGCGCAGTCGGGGACAACGACCTCGAAAATCTGTACTCCCCGACCCCGGGGACAGAAACACCACCGCATCCTCCTGGGCCCCCGCCGCTGCCATGAATGCCATCGCACCGCCTCTTGTTTCGCCCAGTTCGCGTGACCTGCGCGACGCCCGCAACGACCGGCTGTTCCGCTGGTTCCTGATCGCCACCGTGGCCTTCGTGCTAGTCGCCCTCGCCAGCGCCGCACTGTCGATGCTGTGGGGTGGCCGCCATGCCCTGCAGGCGCAGGGCCTGAGCTTTTTCTATTCGGCCGAGTGGAATCCGGTTGAAAACAAGTTCGGCGCGCTGGCGCCGATCTACGGCACCATCGTCACCGCGGTGATCGCGATGCTGATCGCGGTGCCGGTGAGTTTCGGCATCGCCTTCTTCCTCACCGAAGTGGCGCCGCGCTGGTTGCGCGGCCCGATCGGCACCGCCATCGAACTGCTCGCCGGTATTCCTTCGATCATCTACGGCATGTGGGGCCTGTTCGTGCTGGTGCCGGTGATGACCGAATACGTCACCCCGTTCCTCAACGACCACCTCGGCACGCTGCCGCTGATCGGCGTGCTGTTCCAGGGCCCGCCGCTGGGCATCGGCATGCTCACCGCCGGTTTCGTGCTGGCGATCATGGTGATCCCGTTCATCTCCTCGGTGATGCGCGAAGTGTTCCTGACCGTGCCGACCCGCCTGAAGGAATCGGCCTACGCGCTGGGATCGACCAAATGGGAAGTGAGCTGGGACATCGTGCTGCCCTACACCCGCTCGGCGGTGATCGGCGGCATCTTCCTCGGCCTGGGCCGTGCGCTGGGCGAAACGATGGCGGTGGCCTTCGTGATCGGCAACAGCGTGCGCCTGACGCCGTCGCTGCTGGAGCCGGGCACCACCATCGCCGCGCTGATCGCCAACGACTTCGGCGAGGCCACCGAAACCTACCGCTCGGCGCTGCTGCTGCTCGGCTTCGTACTGTTCATCGTCACCTTCGTGGTGCTGGCGATCGCCCGCCTGATGCTGATGCGCCTGGCCCGCAAGGAGGGCAACTGATGTCCACCGCCTCGTCCGAATCGCTGTACCTGCGCCGCCGCATCACCAACACCGTGGCGCTGTTGATGGGTTGCGCCACCGCGCTGTTCGGCCTGTTCTTCCTCGGCTGGATCCTGTGGACGCTGCTGTCCAAGGGCCTGCCGGGCATCAACATCGATCTGTTCACCAAGATGACGCCGCCGCCGATGCAGCAGGGCGGCCTGCTCAACGCCTTCTTCGGAAGCGCGGTGATGTGCGCGCTGGCCATCGCCATCGGCACGCCGCTGGGCGTGGCCGCCGGCACCTGGCTGGCCGAGTACGGCAACGCCCGCAAGGCCGGCACGGTGGTGCGCTTCGTCAATGACATCCTGCTGTCGGCACCGTCGATCGTGCTGGGCCTGTTCGTCTACACGCTGTACGTGATGCAGACCGGCGGCCAGTTCTCCGCGTTTGCCGGCGCGCTGTCGCTGGCCTTCATCGTGCTGCCGGTGGTGATCCGCACCACCGACGAGATGCTGCGGCTGGTGCCGGTGCAGATGCGCGAAGCCGCACTGGCGCTGGGTGTGCCGCAGTGGAAGGTGATCATGCAGGTGCTGTACCGCAGCGCGATGGCCGGCATCGTCACCGGCATCCTGCTGGCACTGGCGCGCATCTCCGGCGAAACCGCACCGCTGCTGTTCACCGCCTTCGGCAACCAGTACTGGAATTCCAACGTGTTCCAGCCGATGGCCTCGGTGCCGGTGGTGATGAACCAGTACGCCGGCAGCCCCTACGAATCCTGGCAGGTGCTGGCCTGGGCCGGCGCGCTGGTGCTGACCGTGTTCGTGCTGCTGGTGAGCCTCTCCGCGCGCGGCCTGCTGCTGCGCAACCGCATTTCAAACGACTGAACTTGAACGATTGATCCCATGGACCATGCCATGAACGACCTCAGCAATGCCGTGCCGATGCAGCGCATCAGCGTGCCCGCCGCCCACCAGTCGCTGCAGCCCACCGCACCGGTCAAGCTGGCCGCGCGTGGCCTGGATTTCTACTACGACAAGTTCCATGCGTTGAAGAACATCCACCTGGAGATCCCAGAAAAGCGCGTGACCGCGCTGATCGGTCCGTCCGGCTGCGGCAAGTCCACGCTGCTGCGCATCTTCAACCGCATCTACGCGCTGTATCCCAAGCTCGAGGCCCGCGGCGAGGTGCTGCTCGATGGCGAGAACATCCTCTCGCCGAAGTACCCGATGAACCGCCTGCGCTCCAAGGTGGGCATGGTGTTCCAGAAGCCGGTGCCGTTCCCGATGACCATCTTCGAGAACGTCGCCTACGGCATCCGCCACCACGAGAAGCTGTCCAAGGCCGAGATGATCGTGCGCGTGGAACAGGCGCTGCGTCAGGGGGCGCTGTGGGACGAGGTGAAGGACAAGCTCAACCAGAGCGCGCTGGGCCTGTCCGGTGGCCAGCAGCAGCGCCTGTGCATCGCCCGCGCCGTGGCGCTGCGCCCGGACGTGCTGCTGCTCGATGAGCCGACCTCGGCGCTGGACCCGATCTCCACCAGCCGCATCGAGCAGCTGATCGAGGAGCTGAAGGACGATTACACCATCGCCATCGTCACCCACAACATGCAGCAGGCCGCGCGCGTGTCCGACTACACCGCCTTCATGTACCTGGGCGACCTGATCGAACACGACCGCACCGAGACGATCTTCTCCAACCCGTCGAAAAAGCAGACCGAGGACTACATCACCGGTCGATTTGGGTGAGTGGTCGCGCCTGGCCGATGCCCTATCGGCATCGGCTGCGACCGCGAACGCCCGGCCACGGAGGGCCGGGCAGGACGATCCGAAGCTGGAGATCAAACGCCATGGATGGCTGCGGCAAAACCGAACGAACCCACTGGACCCAAACTCATGAACCTCCCCAACGACCACATCGTCAGAAGCTACGACGAGGAACAGCAGCGTCTGGTCGCCGAAATCGTGCGCATGGGCGAGATGTCCGTCGCCCAGCTGGAAGCGGCGCTGGACGTGATCGAACGGCGTGACGAGAAGGCCGCCGAACGCATCGTCGCCAATGACGAAGCCATCGACGAACTCGAGCAGCAGATCAGCCACGACGTGATGCGGTTGGCGCTGCGCGGGCCGATGGCACGCGACCTGCGCGAGATCCTCGCCGGCCTGCGCATTCCCGCCGATATCGAGCGCATCGGCGATTACGCCGCCAACGTCGCCAAGCGTTCCATCGCACTGGCCAGCATGCCGCCGCTGCCGCATATCCAGGGACTGCAGGCGCTGGGCCAACTGGCCGCGCAACAGGTGCGTCGCGCCCTCGAAGCGTATCGCGACAACAACGCCGAGGCCGCCCTGCAGCTGCGGGCCGACGACGCCCGGCTGGATGCGCAGTACACCGCGCTGTTCCGCGAGCTGCTGACCTACATGATGGAAGACCCGCGCAACATCACCCCGTGCACGCACCTTCTGTTCATGGCCAAGAACCTGGAGCGCGTGGGCGACCATGCCACCAATATCGCCGAGAATGTGTGGTTCCTCGTGCACGGCGATGCGCCGCTGCCGCCGCGCGAGAAGCGCGACGAAACCAGCACCGTCGACCACGCCTGAACACGGACCGGCAGCGGCGCTGGCCGCTGTCCCGTTGCAGCACAGTCGCGGCCCCGTCACGGCGCTGCCGGTAGCGTCCGGCCGCGCCGTTCCCGTATGCGTGCGCGGAAAACCACGCCGACCTGCATGGATGCTTGCTACTCTCCGCTCTCCCCCGGCCCACCCCTTTCCGGAGAGCGCAGACATGGCCATCGACATCCGCAAAACCACTTCCCTTGCCCTCGGTGCCGCCCTGATCGGCGGCCTGGCCTCGGCTCCGGCCTTCGCCATCAACGATCTGGCTCAGGGCTACGCGCTCGGCGCCACCGTGCAGACCCCGCCGACCACCGAGCAGGCCACCACTGAAGACGCGAAGACCGACGACGCCCACGCCAAGCACAGCGCCGAGGGCAAGTGTGGCGAAGGCAAGTGCGGCGCCAGCGAAAACAAGACCGACGACGCCAAGACCCATGCCGAAGGCAAGTGTGGCGAGGGCAAGTGCGGCGCCAGCAAGGACACGTCTGCCGACGCCAAGGCCGCAGACAAGGCCGCCGGCGAAGCCAAGGCCCAGGCCGAAGGCAAGTGTGGCGAGGGCAAGTGTGGCGGCAACCACTGAGTCACCCGCCTCCACTCCGCACTGGCCGGTTCCGGCCGGTGCAGGGTTGGGTCTGCGACGTTCATTGCTGGACGCCCTGCTGGCGGCACCGGCCGATGCGTTTGATTTCCTCGAATGTGCGCCGGACAACTGGATCGGCGTCGGTGGCCGGCTGGGCGAGGCGCTGGCCGAGCTGTCGCAACGGCATCCGCTGAGCTGCCACGGCCTGTCGCTGTCACTGGGTGGCCCGGCACCACTGGATGTGGACTTCCTCACCCGTACCCGCGGCTTTCTCGACCGGCACCGCGTGGCGATGTACAGCGAGCACCTGAGCTGGTGCAGCGATGGCGGCCACCTGTACGAACTGCTGCCGCTGCCGTTCACCGCAGAAGCCGTGCAGCACGTCGCCGCGCGCATCCGCCAGACCCAGGACATCCTCGGTCGCCGCATCGCGGTGGAGAACGCCTCCTACTACGCCGTGCCCGCCGCCGACATGGATGAGGCCGGCTTCATCAACGCGGTGCTGGAAGAAGCCGACTGCGACCTGCTGCTGGATGTGAACAACGTCTACGTCAACGCCATCAACCACGGCTATGACGCGCGGGAGTTCCTCGCCCGGCTGCCATCGGCACGCATTGCCAGCTACCACGTCGCCGGTCATCACGACGAAGCCGTCGACCTGAAGATCGACACCCACGGCATGCCGGTCAAGGACGATGTGTGGTCACTGCTGGCGCACACCTACGCACGGCATGGCGTGCGCCCGACCCTGCTGGAGCGCGACTTCAATTTCCCGCCACTGGCCGAGCTGCTGGCCGAAGTCGGGCAGATCCGCCAACTGCAGCAGGCTGCCGTTCCGGTGACGGCTTCCGCCCATGGCTGAGTCCCTGCGCGAGCTGCAGTTGCACTTCGCCGCCCACCTGCGTGATCCGCAGCAGCAGCCGGCACCGGCGCGGATCGATGCGCGCCGCCTGCAGGTCTATCGCGAGCTGTACTTCAACAATATCCAGAGCCTGCTGGCAGCCAACTTCCCGGTCATCGCCCGCACGCTGGGCGAGCAGCGCTGGCTGCCGCTGGTGCGCGCGTTCTGCCGCGAGCACCGCGCGCGCTCGCCGCTGTTCCCGGAGATCGGCCAGGAGTTCATCCATTTCCTCGATGCCCGGCCCACCGACAGCGGTGCCCCGTGGCTGCTGGAGCTGGCCCATTACGAATGGATCGAACTTGCCCTGCAGATCAGCGATGCACCGATGCCGCCGCATGACCCGGACGGCGACCTGCTCGCGGGCGGGCCGGTGCTTTCACCGTGGTGCCGGCCGCTGGCCTACCAGTGGCCGGTGCACCAGATCGGCCCGGACCACTGCCCCACCTCGCTCCCACCGCAGCCGACGTTGCTGCTGGCCCGGCGGCAGGCGGACGGCCGCATCGTCTTCTCCGAACTGTCACCGCTGCTGTACCGCCTGCTGGAGCGGCTGGAACTGCATCCCGAGCTGAGCGGCCACCAGCAGCTGCACGCACTGGCACAGGAGGCGCAGGTGCCGGCCGATGCCGCATTCCTGGCCAACGGCGGCGCCATGCTGCAGCAGCTGCGCGCGCGTGACTGCGTGCCGGGAACGCGCCTGGAAACCGCCGACGGACCACCACTGGCCTGATCAGCCGCCGCGTGGTGTCCACCGCCGCGACCAGCCGCCCTGCCACCCCCCATCCGACCCCGCAAACAACAAAGGCCCCTTCCGGGGCCTTTGTGCTGCCATCCGGCTGCGCTCAGTTGCGGGAGGCCAGCAACGCGCTGATGTCGGCGTCCTTCTGCAGCCACAGGCCGTTCATCCACTGCTGGAACTGCGCGCGGAAGCTGCGGTCGTCCTGGTAGTTGCCACCGATCAGCTCGGCCGGGATCGGATGCTGGCGGATCAGCACCTTGATCTCGGGCACGCGGTTGCCCATCAGATCCATCATCGAGGGGATGCCCTTGGGATAGACGATGGTCACATCCAGCAACGCGTTCAGACCCTTGCCCATCGCATCGAGCACGAACGCCACGCCACCGGACTTGGGCTTGAGCAGGTGCTGGAACGGCGAATTCTGCGCGGCGTGCTTTGTGGCGGTGAAACGCGTGCCCTCGACGAAGTTCATCACCGCCACCGGAATGCTCTGGAACTTCTCGCAGGCCTTGCGGGTGACTTCCATATCGCGCCGGCCCAGCTCCGGGTTCTTGGCGATCTGCTTGCGGGTGTAGCGGCCCATGAACGGGAAATCCAGCGCCCACCACGCCAACCCCAGCACCGGCACCCAGAACAGCGAACGCTTCAGGAAAAAGCGCAGCAGCGGAATGCGGCGGTTGAACACCTTCTGCAGCACCAGGATATCCACCCAGCTCTGGTGGTTGGCCAGCACCAGGTAGTGGCCGTCACGCAGCAGGTCGGCCTGGCCTTCCACGCTGAAGCGGGTGCCGGTGAACATCGCCATCATCGCGCTGTTCACCGAGACCCAGCTCTCGGCCAGACCGGTCAGCAACGGGTTGCAGGCCCGCCGCACCGGCGCGAACGGCAGCACCGCCTTGACCAGCGCCACCACGAACAGCGGCATGCAATGCAGCAGTGTATTGAGGACGATCAGCAGCAGAATAGGGACAACGCGCAACCACACCATTGGCAATACCGGAGCGACCCAGGGCCGAAAGAGCCACAGGGTAGCAAACCCGGCAGCGGCAATTGCCCGCAACCGGCCGGCGGTTGACCACGGCATGCCCGCCGCCCATCGCCAGCACACTCCCTGCCGGCCGCATCCCTTACAGTGGCGTTCCCCCGTGGCACCCGGTCATCCGTTCCCACCACTCCTGCGACCAGCCTTCCGACGTCCCATGCATTTCAAACTGCCACCCTCGGGCGAGATCCTGGACCTGCTCCCGGACGCGGTGTGCGTGGTGGCCCCCGATGGCCGCCTGCTGATGGTCAACGCCGCCTTCGAGAGCATTTTCGGCTACCGCCCCGACGAGGTCGTCGGCCGCCAGCTGCTGGAACTGGTGCATCCCGACGACCGCACCGCCACCGAACAGGCCGCGCGCGAAGTGATGGAAGGCCGCGCCCGGCAGAACTTCCGCAACCGCTACCTGTGCCGCGATGGCAGCGTGGTCGACATCCAGTGGTCGGCCAAATGGCTGCCGGAATACGGCATCCGCATCGGCGTGGGCCACGAGGTCACCGCCCTGCGCAATTTCGAGCGGCAGCTGGAACACCTGGCCAGCCACGATCCGCTGACCGGCCTGCCCAACCGCCACCACCTGCAGCGCGAGCTGGACAAGGCGCTGCTGCGCGCGGCCGAGGACAGCGAAGGGCTGGCCCTGCTGTATATCGATCTGGACGGTTTCAAGGACACCAATGACCGCCTCGGCCACCAGGCCGGCGACCAGCTGCTGTGCGAGGTGGCGCTGCAACTGCGCCAGGGCCTGCGACAGGGCGACCTGATCGCCCGCATCGGCGGGGACGAATTCATCGCGGTGCTGCCCGGTTGCGGCGACAGCGCCCTCGCCCTGGAAATCGCCCAGCTGCTGCGCGCGCAGCTGAGCGGCTGCGCCAGCCACATCGACGGCATCACCCGGGTCGACGCCAGCATCGGCGTAGCCTGTTTCCCGGCGGACGGCACCACCGTCGATGCCCTGCTGCGCCATGCCGACAGCGCCATGTATGCCACCAAGGCCGGCAAACGCTGCCGCAGTCTCCCCGGCCCGACGCCCTGAGCCGGCCAGACCGGCGAATTCAGGCGGAACGTCGCTGAAAATCCACGAAATCGGCGCATAGACGCCGGTTTCTTCGGAATTCATACAGAAATAACATCAAGTTCAGCCTCGTTCAGGCATCATGCCCGCACTTCCCGTCCATCCTTCACGCCGCCATCGTGGGCGCGTATGGGCGCAGTTCTCGCGCCACCCCGGGAAGTTCCGATCCCGGCAACACCCGCCTCACGGCGCCGTTGCCGTTCCGCCGGCAGGTCGACAGGCCCGCCAAGGCGCATCGTCAGAAGGAGATTCCATGCAACGCAAGGCCACCAAGGCACGTACCGCCTCGTCCCCGCAGATCAAGCGCACCAGCGCCGCCAGCAAGAACGTGAGCTTCGACATCACCAGCGAAAGCATCGCCGCCGATCTGGCCGCATTCCGCAAGCAGGGCGGGCGCATCGAGGTACTGGGCAACACGCCCCTGCGTGTGAACGTCACCGCCTTCCGCTCCAAGGGCAACACCCAGCGCAAGCAGGCCGCCGCCCAGACCGCCGTCAAGGCGTAAGTGGCGCGCCGGCATGACGGAAGCGGTTTCCGCCATGCCGCCAGACAGCAAAGAGCCCCGCCATGCGGGGCTCTTTGCATTCCACTCCATGCCCGGCAGGGCGCCGGCCATCCCTCAGCCGGCGGCCAGCACCGGCTCCAGCAGGCGGAAGCTGCCGGCATCGGCGTCCATTTCCACCTTGCCGCCGACCGGCACGATGAACTGCTCGCGGATGTGGCCGATCATCGCGCCGGTATAGGCCGGGATGTTCAGCGGCAGGATGTAGTCATCGAAGATCTGGTCCAGCGTCAGCGAGCCGTAGCCGTCGCCGGGTTTGCAGTCGTTGCAGTCACCGAAGATGAAACCGGCGATCTGGTCCAGCGCGCCCATCAGCTTCAAGGTGCTGAACATGCGGTCGATGCGGTACGGCGCTTCGCCCACATCCTCCAGGAACAGGATCTTGCCGCGGAAATCCGGCAGGTACGCCGAGCCGGCCAGCGCGGTCAGCACCGTCAGGTTGCCGCCGACCAGTTCGCCCTGCACCTTGCCACCGCGCAGCGTGACGGTGCGGTTCCTGCGCGGCACCAGTTCGTCGCCGGCGACGATGCTGTTGCGGTACTGCATCAGCTCGCGCTGGAAGAACAGCCGCTCGAACTGGTCGACGTTGAAGCGCGGCCAGCTGGCCGCGGCGATCGGCCCATGGAAAGTCACCAGCCCGGTCTTGGCCTGGATCGCGCAATGCAGCGCGGTGATGTCCGAATAGCCCAGCAGCACCTTCGGGTTGGCGCGGATGCGTTCGTAGTCCAGCAGCGGCAGCAGCCGCGCCGCGCCGGAGCCACCGCGCACACAGACAATCGCCTTGACCTGCCTGTCGCCGAACATGGCATTCAAGTCACCGGCCCGCCCGGCATCGGTCCCGGCCAGATGGCCGTAACGGTCGCCGTAGTGCGCGCCGGTCTTCACCTTGAAGCCCAGCGCCTCCATCGCCTCCCCTGCCAGTTGCAGGTTCAGCCGTTCGTTGCTGGCCCCGGACGGACTCACCAGCCCCACCGTGTCGCCCTTGTTCAAGGCCGGTGGCAGCAGCCGCCCGCGCGGTGTGGCCGCCGTCGCCCCCTGCATGCCCGTCAGCGGCAGCAACGCCCCTGCCAGTGCGGTAGCGCCAATGAAACGCCGTCTGTCCATCGTGTCGTTCTCTCCCAAGTCTTCGTCCAGCCTGCAACCGGCCGTACCGCGCAATATCGCATCCGCGCGCCGAACCTGCCTGTCACCCGGCCGCGCGTGCGTGCCAAAGCGTGAGCAGCTCGGCCTCCTTCTCACGGGTGATACCGGCATTCAACTTGGCCTGACGCTCGGCCGGCAGGCTGCCGAACCATGCCAGCAGATCGGCCACCGTGGTGGCCAGCGGGCGGAAGGTCAGCCCGGCGGCGATCGCACGGGCATTGCTCACCTGCCCGTAGCCGGCGTAGGGGTTGTCGCGCGGCGGCACCCAGATCGGCAGCCAGACCTTGTGTTCTTCCAGGAACGACATCGGCACATGGGTGAAGTCCACGCCACCGCCGGTGACCGCCTGACAGCCGCGCAGCATCGCCTCCATGCCCAGCGTGTAGTCCGGCCCGGCCGCATTGAAGGCGCCATAGGTGCCGTTCTCGGCCAACCGGATCATCCATTCGCCCAGATCGCGGCCATCGATGATCTGGATCGGATCGTCGCGCTCTCCCGGCACCAGCATCTCCCCGCCCTGCGCCACGCGCAGCGGCCAGTAGCTGAAGCGGTCGGTCTGGTCGCGCGGGCCGACGATGTAGGTGGGGCGCACGATGGTGGTGCGCTCGCCGAACTGCTTGAGCGCCTCGGCTTCACTCAACGCCTTCAACGGACCGAACAGGTTCTCCATGTCGGCCATCAGGCTTTCCTGCGTCTCGGCCATCGCATCCTTGCCGCTGTAGGGCGCCAGCGCGGCGTCCTCGGTGATGCCCGGCCTGCTGCCATCGGCATAGGCGGAGATGGAAGAAATAAACAGGTAATGGCCGAGATTGCCGCGCAGCACCTTGCCGGCATCGCGCACCCAGAACGGCACGCTGGTCGGGTTGTCGATGCACACGTCCCATTGCCGGCCCTTGAGCGCGGACAGGTCGCCGCTATTGCGATCCCCGTGCAGCTGCTCCACCTCGCCCGCCCACTCCGGCGAGGGCCGCTTGCCGCGGTTGAAAATGGTCACCTTGTGGCCGCGCGCCAGCGCGTAGTTGACCTGGAACGGCCCGGTGAACCCGGTGCCACCGAGGATCAGGATGCGCAGCGGCCGGGCGGCGCGCGTCACCGGTGCAGCGGAGTGTGCCAGCGCCGTTGCCGGCAATACGGTGGCAGCGGCGCCCAGGGCGCCAAGCTTGAGCAGATCACGACGGCTGGTCATCCAGACACTCCGGTGCAAGACGGGAAAAACCCACTCTCGCACCCAGACACC
This sequence comes from Stenotrophomonas sp. JC08, assembly GCF_052180205.1. NCBI lineage: Bacteria > Pseudomonadati > Pseudomonadota > Gammaproteobacteria > Lysobacterales > Lysobacteraceae > Stenotrophomonas > Stenotrophomonas sp. JC08. The sequence continues at coordinate 2,287,706 of NZ_CP197473.1, forward strand.
GTGCCACGCGCGTGACGAAAGTATCGGCGCCGCGCCGGTCCGCCACACCCCTCAGCGGCGCCCAGACCGGCCGGGCCAGGTGGATCTCAGCGCTGGTCCAGTGCGTGGTGGATCAGCACCACGCACTGCGAGGCGAACAGCATCGTCGCCCCCAGCGTGATCTTCTTGGCGCCCATCCGTTCCAGACTGGGGATGACCTTCTTCGGCATCGGGATGTGGTCGGTCAGCACGAAGCACGGCCTGTCGGCGAACACCTGCTCGCCAATCGGCGTGCCCTTCGGGTCCATCAGGAACAGCTGGTGGTCCGCCGCCAGCTCCTGCATCAGCCGCTCGAAGCTCAGCGTGCGCACCGTGACCCCGGATTCCACCGGCCGCTCCTGCTCCTTGCCCATGCCCTGCGACACATCCAGCGCCTTGGCCACCTTGCCCAGCAGCGCGGCCTCGTGGAAGCCGTTGAATTCGTGCATGGCATTGACCTCGAAGCGCACGGTGCGCGAGAAGTCCTGGGTGCTTTCCAGCACCAGATAGACCACCACATCGGCCCGGTGCGACTGCGCCACGAAGATCGCGTTCATCAGCGTGTGCGCCAGGATTTCGGTGTGCGCGTCCTGCCCCACCGAAGCCAGCAGTTTCTGGCGGTCGGTCGGCGCCGCCCGCGCCCGCATTACAAAAGTTCGCATGGGAAAGTGCTTGATCCGTGGTGATACGCGGCACCGCTGTGCCGCCGGCGCATTGTCGCGTGAAAGCACACCTGGAGCCATGTTGCAGACACCGGCACGACCGGCCACGTTGCCGGCCCGGAAATGGTGGCAGCCACTCCTCCACATCCCCGTGCCGTGCATTTGCGTCATCCGCCCATGCCGGAGTGAGAGAAGTGCAACGCCCCCATATCGGGCCGTTGCCATGTCCAGAACCTATCAACACCTGAGCCCTGAAGAACGGGCCGTAATCATGATCGAGCGCCAGAACGGCAGCAGTTTACGAGCGATCGGTCTGCGCCTTGGGCGATCGGCAGCCACTGTTTCGCGAGAGCTGCGGCGCTGCGATCAAGATGCGTACAACGCCAGCCAAGCCGCTCTGAGCTATCGCCGGCGCCGCAGCCGTTGCAGACCAATGAAACGGTTGGTGGCCGGAGGCAGGCTTTATCAATACGTCCACGACCACCTTGTCTACAGGCGCTGGTCACCGCAGCAGATTGCCGCCAAACTCCGCCAGATGCCTGAGTCCATCCGCCCTGGCCTTGTCAGCCACGAAACGATTTACGCGGCCATCTATGCCCAGCCACGCGGTGGACTCAAACAGGCCATGGTGGAAGCGCTCAGGCAAGCCAAGCCGACGCGCGGCCCGAGGCGCAAGCCGGCCGCAGCCAGGACCTTCGTCCCGGAAGAGCTGAGCATCAAGTACCGTCCCGAGGAAATTGAGCAGCGACTGCTGCCAGGCCACTGGGAGGGCGACCTGATCAAGGGCGCCTTCAACCGCTCGGCCGTGGGTGTATTGGTGGAGCGCAAGACACGCTTCGTCATCCTGTGTCGGATGAACGGCTGCACAGCAGCAGATGCACTGGAGGGCTTCAGCCGCCAGATGAAGAAACTGCCGGCCTTCCTACGTGAGAGCCTGACCTATGACCGCGGTAGCGAGTTGGCCTGTTTTGATGCCTTGAGTAAGCGGATGAACATGACTATCTGGTTCTGCGACCCGCATGCCCCTTGGCAGCGCGGCAGCAATGAAAACACCAATGGCCTGCTGCGCCAGTTCCTGCCAAAGGGAACGGATCTTTCGATAGCCAGTCAGACCCTGCTCAACGATATTGCACGCCTGCTCAATGGACGGCCACGTAAAACACTGGGCTGGAAAAGCCCGGAAGAAGCGATGGCCGAGGAGCTGGCGAAATTTTCATCACTCCGTGTTGCACTTGAATCTTGAGACCGCCCTCCAACCAGCCCTATGCTATCGAACATAGCGCTTTCGGCTATCGACACGCGACTATCTGAGATTTCTCGGCGATTCGACACTCGTCTTAGTCGATATGCAGACGATATCGTCTTTTCTGGAACAGGTGACTTTCCTCAGGGGTTACGTGCCGAGCTTGTGAACTTGCTAACCGATACGCCTTGGATGCTGTCGGAGGAAAAGACCGAATTCAATCAGCTTCCGGGGCGCTTGAAGGTTCACGGCGTGCTTGTCCACGGACCACAGATTCGACTGACTAAGCGATATCGAAACAAGCTGCGAGCGTACGCGCACTTGTCCAGCCAGGGACGCATTCGTGAGAATGATTTGCTGAGGGTAGCAGGCCATCTTAGGTACGGAAAACAAGTGCAAGAGGCTGCTGACTAGGCGTCCCGGCGGCCTATATTACTTATCTCAAATGAGCAAACCGCCAGGCTCCACCCTTCCCAAACTGCCTCACAATTACATTGCAGAGACAGATACTAAGACATGCCGTGACTTCCAGTGTATTGGCAGAACTATCCAATTGGATCACTGTTTGTTACGCAGGAAAACCTCAATTTGGCAACTGGCAATCTCCCTTCTCACGCAGTGAGACTGAAGGCTGACAGGATGGCGTCGCAGTACTCACCCATCGAACGGAGACTTGAGGCATGCCCTACTACTGCGTCAACAAGAACGTCCAGTCCAATGGTGATCACGAAGTCCACGATCTGACACCGGGGGCCTGCGGCCGCCTCCCATTGGCAAGCAATCAGCTTTCTCTCGGCTACCACCAGAACTGCGCTTCTGCCGTGCAGCAAGCCAAAGCCACCTACTGGCAATCAAACGGCTGCGCCTACTGCTGTCCCACCTGTCATAAAAGTTGACTTGTAACCATTGCAAGTGCAAAAAGAACAAAAGGCCCGCATCTGCGGGCCTTTTGTCTGTGCCTCGCTTGTTGATACAAGCAATTCACATATTCCGCCGATACTCCCCACCGACGTCATACAGCGCGTGGCTGATCTGGCCGAGGCTATGGGTTTTGACCGCTTCGATCAACGCCTCGAAGACGTTCTTACGGTCGCGGGCGGTCTTCTGCAGGTAGGCCAGGCCGTGGCCGTCGTGGATTTCAGCGACTGATTCGCCCTGCCCCACTTCGTGTGCGTGCGAGGTTTCGCCCTTGGGGGCTAGGGCGTTGCGGTTGTGCTGCCAGGTGCGCACGTTTTCGATCTGCTGGCCCTTTTCCTCTTCGGTGGAGCGGATCAGTTCGATCTCGGTGGCCACTTCGCCCGCGTGTTCCTTGGGCAGGAACATGTTGACGCCGACCAGCGGCAGGCTGCCGTCGTGCTTCTTGTGCTCGTAGTAGAGCGACTCTTCCTGGATCTTGCCGCGCTGGTACATGGTGTCCATGGCGCCGAGCACGCCGCCGCGCTCGCTGATGGCTTCGAACTCCTTGTAGACGGCTTCCTCAACGATATCGGTGAGCTTGTCGACGATGAAGCTGCCCTGCCACGGGTTCTCGCAGAAGTTCAGCCCCAGCTCCTTGTTGATGATCATCTGGATGGCGACGGCGCGGCGCACGCTCTCTTCGGTAGGCGTGGTGATGGCCTCGTCGTAGGCGTTGGTGTGCAGGCTGTTGCAGTTGTCGAACAGCGCATACAGCGCTTGCAAGGTGGTGCGGATGTCGTTGAACTGGATCTCCTGCGCGTGCAGGGAACGGCCGGAAGTCTGGATGTGGTACTTCATCATCTGGCTGCGTTCATTGGCGCCGTAGCGCTCACGCATGGCGCGTGCCCAGATGCGGCGGGCGACGCGGCCGATGACGGTGTATTCCGGATCCATGCCGTTGGAGAAGAAGAACGACAGGTTGGGCGCGAAGTCGTCGATGTTCATGCCACGGGCGAGGTAGTACTCGACGATGGTGAAACCGTTGGACAGGGTGAAAGCCAGCTGGCTGATCGGGTTCGCCCCGGCCTCGGCGATGTGATACCCGGAGATGGACACCGAGTAGAAGTTGCGCACCTTGTTATCGACAAAGTACTGCTGGATGTCGCCCATCATGCGCAGCGCGAACTCGGTGGAGAAGATGCAGGTGTTCTGCGCCTGGTCCTCCTTGAGGATGTCGGCCTGCACGGTGCCGCGCACGGTGGACAGGGTGTGCGCCTTGATGCGGGCGTAGGTATCAGCATCGACCAGTTGGTCGCCGGTAACGCCCAGCAGCGCCAGGCCCAGGCCGTTGTTGGTGGGCGGCAGTTCACCGTGGTACTGCGGGCGGGCGCGGCCTTCGAAGATGGTGGCGATCTTCGCCTCGGCCTCGGCCCAGCGCGCGGCATCTTCCTTCAGGTACAGCTCGACCTGCTGGTCGATGGCGGTGTTCATGAACATCGCCAGGATCATCGGCGCCGGGCCGTTGATGGTCATCGACACCGAGGTGGTAGGCGCGCACAGGTCGAAGCCGGAGTACAGCTTCTTCATGTCATCCAGGGTGGGGATGTTGACGCCGGAGTTGCCGATCTTGCCGTAGATGTCCGGGCGCGGCGCCGGGTCTTCGCCGTACAGGGTGACGGAATCGAAGGCGGTGGACAGGCGCGCGGCGGGCTGGCCGACGCTCAGGTAATGGAAGCGGCGGTTGGTGCGCTCGGGCGTGCCTTCGCCGGCGAACATGCGGATGGGGTCTTCGCCGCTGCGGCGGTACGGGTAGACGCCGCCGGTGTACGGATAGGAGCCGGGCAGGTTTTCCTTCTGCAGGAACACCAGCAGTTCGCCCCAGCTGCGGTAGGTGGGCGCGGCGATCTTGGGGATGAGCTGGTGCGACAGCGATTCGCGGTAGTTCTCCACGCGGATGGCCTTGCCGCGCACCTGGTATTCGGTGACTTCATCAGTGATGGATTTGAGCCGTGCCGGCCACTCGCGCAGCAGCCGCAGGGCGTCGGAATCGAGTGACTGCACCGCATCGTTGTAGCGCTGGCGCAGGGTGCGCAGGCTGGTATCGGCAGCGGCGTCGGTGAGCGCGTCGGCCGGGAACAGATCCAGTGCGGCCGGCAGTGCGGTATCGCCCAGTTCCTTGAGCGCCTGCCAGCAGCTCTGCGCACGCTCGGCGATTTCAGCCTGCGAGTCGATGCGGGCATTGATGCTGCGGCCCTGTTCGGCGATCTCGGCCAGATAACGCACGCGGCTGCCGGGGATCAGCACGGTGGCGCGCGGTTCCTTGAGCGTGGTGTCGATGTCGGGGTGGAAACCGGGGTCAGAGTCCGATTTTTCAGAAACAGGACCCTGACCCCGGTTTGTCTTTTCGTTCAACAGCCGGCACAGGTTGGCGAACATCCAGCTGATGCCCGGATCGTTGAACTGGCTGGCGATGGTCGGGTAGACCGGAACGTCTTCATCCTTCATGGCGAAGGCGACGCGGTTGCGCTTCCACTGCTTGCGCACGTCACGCAGCGCGTCTTCGGCGCCACGCTTGTCGAACTTGTTGAGCACCACCAGCTCGGCATAGTCGAGCATGTCGATCTTTTCCAGCTGGCTGGGCGCGCCGAAATCGCTGGTCATCACGTACATCGGGAAATCGACCAGATCGACGATTTCCGAATCGCTCTGGCCGATGCCGGCGGTTTCGACGATGACCAGATCGAGGTGCAGCGACTTCAGGAAACCGATGCAGTCGCGCAGCACGGTGTTGATGGCCGCGTGCTGGCGGCGGGTGGCCATCGAACGCATGTACACGCGCGGGCTGCGCAGCGAGTTCATGCGGATGCGATCGCCCAGCAGCGCGCCACCGGTGCGACGGCGGGTGGGATCGACCGAGATCACCGCGATGCGCATGGCCGGGAAGTTGGCCAGGAAGCGGTTGAGCAGTTCATCGGTGACCGAGGACTTGCCGGCGCCGCCGGTGCCGGTGATGCCGATGACCGGCGTCTTGCCGGACGCAAGCTGCCACTGCTTGCGCAGGTGCGCCAGCTCGGCCTCGCTGTAGTTGCCGTCTTCCAGCTGCGAGAGCACGCGGCCGATGCCGATCTCGTCGCCATTGGCCGGGGTGTCGTCCACCGCATCGCGGGCGTGGGCATCGCGCGCGCTACCGGCGCGGGCGACCACGTCTTCGATCATCTCCACCAGCCCCATCTTCATGCCGTCGTTGGGGTGGTAGATGCGCTCCACGCCATAGGCCTGCAGCTCGCGGATCTCCTCCGGGGTGATGGTGCCGCCACCGCCGCCGAACACCTTGATATGACCGGCGCCACGCTCCTTGAGCATGTCGACCATGTACTTGAAATATTCGACATGCCCGCCCTGATAGGACGAAAGCGCGATGGCGTCGGCGTCTTCCTGCAGCGCGGCGCGCACCACGTCCTCGACGCTGCGGTTGTGGCCCAGGTGGATCACTTCGGCGCCCTGCGCCTGGATCAGCCGGCGCATGATGTTGATCGCCGCGTCGTGGCCATCGAACAGGCTGGCGGCGGTGACGAAGCGCAGCGGCGTGCGGCTCGCATCGAGCATGGGGGGCTGGGCCTGCGGAACGTGGGGGGCGGGAGTACTCATGGGCCGTGCGACATCCTGTTTCTGATGAAACCGATCATAGAACCGGGGGGCCGGGAGGTCAGGTTGCAGCGCAGCGTGACCTTTGCGGTTTTTGCCGGGGGCCGCCCATCATGCGACGACCCCATCCCCGGCGCATGTAGACATTGGTGGAGAGGGAATGCTTTAGAATGGCGCCCTGCGACCGAGTCACTCACCCCGACGACGTCGCATTTTTGTTTTATGGGCCGCCATTTGGCTGCACGATCACGGACGTTGCCGCAACAGCGCAATCGGAGCTTCCATGCTTTTCGAAACCCTCGAGACTTCCGGCCACGAACAGGTCGTGTTCTGCCACAACCACGATGCCGGCCTGAAGGCGATCATCGCCATCCACGACACCACGCTGGGCCCGGCGCTGGGCGGCGTGCGCATGCGCCCGTATGCCAGCACCGACGATGCGCTGCGTGATGTGCTGCGGCTCAGCCGCACCATGACCTACAAGAACGCGCTGGCCGGCCTGAACGTGGGCGGCGGCAAGGCGGTGATCATCGGCGACCCGAAGCTCGACAAGAGCGAGGTGCTGCTGCGCGCGTTCGGCCGCCAGGTCGAGGCGCTGGGCGGGCGTTACATCACCGCCGAGGACGTGGGCACCGACGTCAACGACATGGAGAACATCTACCTGGAAACCGGTTTCGTCACCGGCGTGCACCAGGCCCATGGCGGCTCCGGCGACCCGGCCCCGTTCACCGCCTACGGCGCGCTGCAGGCGCTGATGGCGGCGATCAACCGCAAGTTCGGCCACGAGGAGATCGGCAAGGTCAGCATCGCCGTGCAGGGGCTGGGGCATATCGGCATGGAGCTGGTGAAGCTGCTGCGCGAGCGCGGCGCCAGGCTGTATGTGACCGACCTGGACCCGGTGCTGGTGCAACAGGCGGTGACCGAGTACGGCTGCGAGGCGGTCAAGCCCGATGCGATCTACGACGTGGCCGCCGACGTGTTCGCCCCGTGTGCGATGGAAGCGGCCATCGATATGGACACGCTGGAGCGGCTCAAGGCCAAGGTGATCTGCGGCACCGCCAACAACCAGCTGGTCAGCCACGCGGTGGGCGATGAGCTGTTCAAGCGCGACGTGCTGTGGGCACCGGACTACGCGGTCAATGCCGGCGGCGTGATGAACGTGGCGCTGGAGATCGACGGCTACAACCGCGAGCGGGCGATGCGGCAGATCCGCAGCATCTATCACAACCTCGGCAGGATCTTCGACCAGTCCGAGCGCGATGGCATCTCGCCGCAGCGCGCGGCCGACCGGATCGCCGAAGCCCGCATCGCCGCCATCGGCAGACTGAAGATGCCGATGGGCCGGGCCACCCCGCGCATGAACCGCCTGCGCGGCGAATAAGTCGGTTGGCGGATACGAAAAAGGCGGGCGATCTCTCGCCCGCCTTTTCATTGCCCGCAGCGCGGACTCAGAACGCCTGCTGGAAGCGCAGCGACAGCTGCCGGTAGTCACCACGTGAGCCGAAGCGCTGGTCATAGCCCAGCGACAACCGCGCATTGCGTGACAGCCAGCTGTCCAGCGACAGGCCGAACAGGCCACTGGAACCGGCCGGCTGCAATCCAGCCAGCGGCGCCCACGCATCCACACCGGTGAAGCCGGCCTGCAGGCTCAGGCCATCGGCCGACAATGCCTGCTGCCATTCGGCATAACCGTTGAGCGCGACACCCCGCCACTGGTACTGCCCGCGCACACCGGCCAGCGCCTGCGTGCGGGTGCTGTTCCAGTCATCGGCGCGAAGGCCGAAGCCGTAACCGCCCTGCTCGCGGAAACCGTCACCGGCGATGCGGGTGTAGTCGGCCCCCAGATAGGGCGTGAGCGATGCCGCGCCATGGCCGAGCCGGTAACCGGCCTCGACGCTGCCGGACAGGAAACTGCCGCCGTAGCGCGCACGTACCCCGGCACGCTCGCTGCCGAGCAGCAGCCCGCGCTCCAGCTCGCGCTGGTACTGGCCGAACCCGGCCTGGCCGAGCACGTAGGCATCACCGTTGCGCCAGCCGGCATAGAGCTGGCTCTGGGTCTGGCGGTCACGGCTGCGATCCTGTGCGATGCCGCCCACGAGATGGGCGCGGGTTTCACCGAAGGCGAAGCCGGCCACCGCATTGCCTCCCAGCGCCACCTCGCTGCCCAGCATCCAGCCACCGGCGTTGTAGCCGCTGCCGAGGAAGCCGCCCTGCCCGCCCGCGCCCAGCGAACGCATCCACGCCCCGCCGCTGCCGGCCACGCCCGCAGCCTCATCGAACCGGGACGACAGCGCGCGGCGGTTCATGTCGATGCTGTCGAAGGTCATCGCCGTGGCGGCGGCGTGGGCCTCGCCGGACAGGCTGCGCAAGGTGCCGGCCACGGCCTGTTCGCTGGGACTGCGCTGGATCGCGCCGGCACCGCGGATGAAGCCGTCGGCGATCACGCCACTGCCGCTGCCCTGCTGCGCATCGATCTTCCGGAAGGCCGATTCCACGCGCACCGCCGCCCCCAGTGCCTGCGGGGTGATGCTGCGCATCGACAACGCCGCGGCGCTGACATCCAGCCGGCTGATATCCAGCCACGCCTGATTGGCGCTGTAGCCCTGGGTGGCGGTCAGCAGCACGCCCGGCGCCGAGGTCAGCGCATCGAAGGTACCGCTCAGGCCGCCATCGGCGGTCAGCACATATTCGCGCGCCTGATGCACGTAGCCGTCGCGCACGCCGAGCACATGCAGGCCACCGCCCTGCAGCGTGGCCTTGCCCTTCACCAGCAGCTGGCCATAACCGATGGTCAGGTCCAGCCGGCCACCTGCCTGCTGGGTGTAGTCGCCTTCGACACGGAGGCCGCCCTGCGCCGCACCGGCGCTGTCGATCTCGACCTTGCCGGCATTGCTCAGGCTGGCGCCCAGCCATGGGGTGCCGGCCAGCCGGCCGTCGCTCTCGACCACGACGTTGGAATGATGCAGGTCACCGGCCACGGCCAGCGTGCCCTGCTGGATGCGGGTGGTGCCGGTGTAGTCCAGGTACAGGCCGGCATGCCCCAGCACCAGGGTGCCACCACCGCGCTTGATCAAGCCGCCACTGCCGGTGATGGCGTTGCTCCAGGTGGATTCACCGGCAAGATCGACGGTGACATCGCCCCAGTCGAACCTGGCCGGCCCCTTGACCGCCTTGCCGACGTTGAGCAGGCCGTAGCCGAACACCGCATCGGCTCCGGCATCGCCCAGATCGGTGGCAGTACCCAGCAGGGTCTGCCGCACCAGGTCGTTGTTGAAGTACGGGAACGCCTGCCACACCAGCGCTGCGGCACCGGACACCAGCGGCGCGGCATAGGAGGTGCCGCTGCCATAGAAATATTCCAGCTTGTCGGCGGTGCTGTCATGGCCGATGAACACCCCGGTGCCCGGCGCCACCAGACAGTAGTTCTTCGCCACGCCACAGGCGTTGGAGTAGCTGGCCAGCTGGTCCGGGTTGGCGGTGTCCAGCGCCGCCACCGCCAGCCAGCCACGCTCCAGATCGGCCGCCGGCAGCGTGCCATTCGGTCCGGCCTTGCTCGGCAGTGCCGCCATGTCGGTGGGGTTGGCGCGCGACTCGTTGCCGGTGGCAAACACCACCAGCCCATCGTGATTGGCGATGAAGGGACGGTACTCGGCGGCGATCGGCGCGGTGGCCGTGGGCCGGGTCCAGTACAGGCCGCCCCAGGAGTTGTTCATGATGCGCATGCCGGCGCTGATCAGGTCGTCATGGATCTGCGCCAGCCCCAGCGCGCCATCGACCTCGTTGCCCTGGCCGGAACCGTCATCGGTGGGCGGCTTGTCGGAGATGATGCGCGCCGAGACGATCTCCGCGCCCGGCGCGATGCCGCCCGGCCACTGCCCGGCCGCCGCTCCCGCCGCGAACTGCGCGACCGTGGTGCCATGGCCGTCCACGTCATCCACTGCCAGATTGTTCTTGCGCGGATCGACATAGCTGTAGTTGGCCATCACCCGCCCGGCAAGCGCCGGATGGTTGCGCATCACCCCCGAATCGATGATGCCGATACGGATGCCCGCCCCTGTCAGCCCCATCGCATGCGCGGCCTTGGCATTGGTCAGCGCCAGATGCGCGTCCACTGCCGGCTGCGGCGTCGGCGGGGGTGCGGGCGTGGGTGGCGGCGCTGTCGGCGGCGGGTCCGGCGGCGTGGATTTGGTCCCGCTGCCCGAACCACAGGCGCCCAGCGCCAGCGCCAGCGCGCTGGCCAACAGAGTGCGTCCCCAGACTTTTCCGTTCATTCCCTCTCCCCGTTTATCCAGATCACGGCGCCACCCGGTTCAGGTATCAACGCCGCCCGGCCACGCAATGGCGAACATCTATACTGCAAGGACAGTCCGCTGTCTCCCGGGATGTGCCGTTGGTCCAATGGGCGCACCTGCGGGGGAATTCGATAATTGCCGCAAGCTATAACCGAGATTGCTCATGTCCGACATCGTCATCGCCGCCGCCAAACGCACCGCCATCGGCTCCTTCCTCGGCCAGTTCAATGGCGTCCCCACTCCGACCCTCGGCGCGACCGCCATCCGTGCGGCGATGGCGCAGTCCGGCGTTGCCGCCGCCGACGTCTCCGAAGTGATCATGGGCTGCGTGCTGCCGGCCAACCTCGGCCAGGCGCCGGCGCGCCAGGCATCGCTGGCGGCCGGCCTGCCGACCAGTGCCGGCGCCACCACCCTCAACAAGGTCTGCGGCTCGGGCATGAAGGCGATCATGCTCGGTCACGATCTCATCAAGGCCGGCTCGGCCAGCATCGTGGTTGCCGGCGGCATGGAATCCATGTCCAACGCCCCGCACATGCTGCCCAATTCGCGCACCGGCAACCGCTACGGCAATTTCCAGGCGGTCGACCACATGGCCTGGGACGGCTTGACCAACCCGTACGACGGCCAGTCGATGGGCGTGTTCGCCGAGGCCACCGTCAGCAAGTTCGGCTTCACCCGCGAGGAGCAGGACGCGTACTCGATCGAATCGGTCAAGCGTGCGCAGGCCGCGCAGGCCAGCGGTGCGTTCGCCGATGAAATCGTCGCGGTGAAGGTCGCCACCCGCAAGGGCGAGGTCGAATTCGACCAGGACGAACAGCCGGGCAAGTCGGACATCGCCAAGATCCCGACCCTGCGTCCGGCGTTCAAGAAGGATGGCAGCGTCACCGCCGCCAGTTCCTCCAGCATTTCCGACGGCGCCGCCGCCGTGGTGCTGCTCTCGGCCGACGATGCGGCCAAGCGCGGCGTACAGCCGCTGGCACGTATCGCCGCCCATGCCACGTTCTCGCAGGAGCCGGAATGGTTCACCACCGCACCGATCGGCGCGATCACCAAAGTGCTGGAAAAAGCCGGCTGGACCATCGCCGACGTGGACCTGTTCGAAATCAACGAAGCCTTCGCCGTGGTGGCGATGGCACCGATCCGCGAACTGGGCATTGCGCATGAAAAGGTCAACGTCAATGGCGGTGCCTGCGCACTCGGTCATCCGATCGGTGCATCGGGTGCCCGACTGGTCGTCACGCTGGTAAACGCCTTGCGCACACGCGGCCTCAAGCGTGGCATCGCATCACTTTGCATCGGTGGCGGCGAAGCGACGGCCATCGCTATCGAGCTGATTTGACTGGAAAATTCAAGATTTTTCGAAATATGAATGCGTAGTCGCTTGACAGTCGAAATGGGATTGTCATCATGTTCCCGGCGCGCAATGGCGCGTTGCCCAATTTCCACGACGAGGATTCACCAATGAGCATCAACAAGCTGCTGATCGCTATGACCCTGGGCCTGGCCTTGGCCGCCTGCTCGCAGCAGGAAGCTGCCCAGGACGCCGCTGCTTCGGCCAACGAAGCCGCTGCTGACGCGCAGGTCGCTGCCGACCAGGCCGCTGCTGCTGGCGACGCCACCGCTGACGCTGCCCAGGCTGCTGCCGACACCGCCGCCACCGCTGCCGACACCGCCGGTGCCGCTGCTGCTGACGCCGCTGGCGCCGCCACCGACGCTGCTGCCGAAGCCGCTGCCGACACCGCCAAGGCTGCTGAAGACGTGGCTGCCGAAGCCAAGGACGCCGCTGAGGAAGCCAAGCAGTAATCTGCTGCTTCAACGCACGTCAGGAGAAGCCGCTGGTTCGCCAGCGGCTTTTTCTTTGCACGCGATTCATGGCCGGTTGCCGCGCATTGACAAATTCTGAATCCGCATCGCTCTACGCTGCAGCCGTCATCCCGACATTGGAGAGTTCGATGAAGATTCTTGCCCCGCTGCTGACAGGTGGCCTGATGCTGGCACTGGTCGCCTGCAATGACCCCAATGCGGAACAGGCCAAACGCGATGCGGCGGCCGCCGCCGACCATGCCGCCGAAGCCGCGCGCCATGCCGGTGACTCGGCCGCGGAAAATGCGCGCGATGCCGCCGACCGGGCCGCCGAAGCCACCCGTGCAGCTGCCGACGACTCCAGGCAGGCGCTGGAACGGGCCGCCGACGAGGCCGAGGCGATGGCCCGGAAAGCACGCGAGGAAGCCCACGACGCCAAGCATTGATAGACTGGCCGTGCGCCATTCAGTGATGGATGCCGCACGGCCATACGGGCCGGAACATCGCCGCTCCGAACACGGATAGCGGCGCGCAGGTGGATTCCCTCGATTCCCACTTTCCCGGTCAAGGTAGCGATGCAGCAGCGTAAAGGCAGCAAGGTTGCACTGGCATTTTCGGCACTCGTCTTCATCGGTATTGGCATCGGCGTCTTCATCGGTGCCCGCCACTTCATCGACGATGCGCAGCAGGTCGCCAGCACCCACGAGGTGATCGGCCGCATCGATGAAATCCAGGCCAGGATGCTGGATGCCGAGTCCGCCGAGCGCGGCTACCTGCTCACCGGCAGCGAGGCCTATCTGCTGGACTACCAGATGAGCGTGGAGCGGGTGCCGGTGCTGCTGTCCAACCTGACCAGGGCACTGCACGACAACCCCCAGCAGGTACGCAACGCCCAGAAACTGGAGGCGCTGGCACAGCGCCGGTTGTCGCAGATCCAGCACGTGGTCGACATCTACGACCGGCAGGGACTGGAGCCGGCACGCGCGGCGATCAGCCAGAACGCCTTCCGCACCACCAGCGCGATCCGCGAACAGGCACTGACCATGGTGAGCCTGGAACAGGAACTGCTGGTCCAGCGCGCAGCCAGTTCGCGTCGCAGTGCCGACCTGCTGCTGGGACTGGCACTGGCCGGTATTCCGTTCGGGCTGATCGTGCTGATCTCGGGCTACGGCATCCTGCTTTCGGAACTCAACCGGCGCAGCCGTGCGGAGAAACGCGCCGCCAGTGCCAGCCAGCAATTGAGCGCCAGCCTGGAACAGATGGAGCGGGCCAGCGCGGACCTGCACACGCTGGGCCGCTACACCGGCCTGCTGCAGAGTTGTGCCAATCCGGAAGAGGCGCTGGAGATCACCGCGCGTACGCTGGAAGCGCTGCTTCCCGGCACCGCCGGCACGGTCTACCTGCTGCGCGCGTCCAATGACCACGCCGAGAGCCTCGTCAGCTGGGGCACGCCACTGGTGGAAACGGCAACCTTCCTCGCGCCAGGCGACTGCTGGGCGATCCGTCGCAGTCAGCCGCATGTGATCGACGACCTGCGCCACGATGCCAGCTGCCCGCACATCGCCGCACCGGCCGCGGATGCGTGCATCACCACTGCCTGCATCCCGATGTCGGCACAGGGCACCCAGATCGGCTTCCTGTTCCTGTGCGGGCAAGGTCCCGGCCCGCTGCCGCGACTGGCCATTGCCGAATCGGCGATGGAGCAGCTGTCACTGGCGCTGAGCAATCTGCGGCTGCGCGAATCGCTGCGCTGCAGTCCATCCGCGATCCGCTGACCGGGCTGTACAACCGCCGCTATCTGGAAGAGTCGCTGACCCGCGAACTGGCCCGCTGCGGACGCCGCAGGCTGCCGCTGTCGGTGCTGATGCTGGACCTGGACCACTTCAAGAATTTCAACGACACCCAGGGCCACAGCGGTGGCGATGCCCTGCTGGCGGCGCTGGGGGAACTGCTCTCCTCGCGCGTTCGCGGCGAGGACATCGCCTGCCGTTACGGCGGCGAGGAATTCACCCTGATCCTGCCCGAGACCGATGGTCCGGCCGCCGAGCGCTATGCCGAGGAGCTGCGGCTGGCGGTGTCACAGCTGTCGGTGACGTTCAATGGCAAGCCCCTGCCACCGGTCACCGTGTCGCTGGGCGTGGCCACCTACCCGGATGATGGCGTGGCCGGCCTGACCTTGTTGCGCAAGGCCGATACGGCGCTGTACCGGGCCAAGCGCACCGGCCGCAACCGGGTGGTGCGCTTTGACAGCCACCTCGACGGCAACGGCTGATCAGTCCGTCGGCAACGCGCGTTCAAACAGCCTGGCAAACGGCAGGCTCGCCGGCAGCATGCCGTAGCACGGCCCTGGTGCGGATTCCGCCAGCCGCGCGGCAATGAAGGGCATCGCGGACGGGCTGTCCGCACGCAGCAGTGCCGCGGCCTGCAGCAGGGTCGCCAATGCCGCTGCGATCTGCCGTGCCGCACCTTCATCGGGTCGTGGATCGGCCAGCATCCGTTGGCCTCGTTGCAATGCCGCGTCATAGCCGGGATACCGGCCCTGCGCGTGCTCCAGCTCGCGCAGCAACGCCGTGCGGGTTGCCGGCTCCCGCTGCAACGCCCGCAACACGTCCAGGCATTGCAGGTTGCCGCTGCCTTCCCAGATCGAATTGAGCGGCGCCTGCCGGTACAGCCGCGGCAGCATCGACTCCTCGATATAGCCGGCACCGCCGAGGCATTCCTGCGCCTCGTTGATGAAAGTGGGTGCGCGCTTGCAGATCCAGAATTTGCCCAGCGCGGTGGCGATCCGCGCGAATGCGGCCTGCCGGGGATCGAGCTCGGCCGCATCCACCGCGCGTGCCACGCGCAGCGCGAAGGTGGTGGCCGCTTCCGATTCCAACGCCAGATCGGCCAACACATTGGTCATCAGCGGATGCTCGACCAGCCGCTTGCCGAAACTGCGCCGATGGCGGGCGTAATGCAGCGCCTGCGCCAGTGCCATGCGCATCTGCGCCGCCGAGCCGAGCATGCAGTCCAGCCGGGTCAGCATCACCATCTCGATGATGGTGGCAACCCCGCGCCCCTCCTCGCCCACACGCTGCGCCCATGCGCCGCAGAACTCGACCTCGCTGGAGGCGTTGGCCCAGTCGCCGAGCTTGTCCTTCAGCCGCATCAGGCGGAAGTCGTTGCGCCTCAGGAAGCAGCTCAGGCCATCGGGTGCCTGCGCCAGCACCAGCCAGCCATCGGACATCGGCGCGGAGAAGAACCATTTGTGCCCGACCAGGCGGTATTCCCCGGAAGTCGCCAGCGGTGTGGCCGTGGTGGTGTTGGCGCGCACATCCGAGCCCCCCTGTTTCTCGGTCATGCCCATGCCGACGGTGATGCCGGCCTTGTCGCTGACCGGCACATCGCGCGGGTCGTAGACCGGTGCCGCCGCCTTCCTTGCCCAGCCGGCCAGCGCCGGCGACTGCCGCAACACCGGCACCGCGGCATGGGTCATCGTCAGCGGGCAGCTGGTGCCGGCTTCGGCCTGGTGATGCAGATAGCTGAGCGCTGCGCGGGCGACATGCGCACCGGGCTGTGCCGACTGCCAGGACAAGCCCGCCACACCCTGGGCTTTGCCGTAGTGCATCAGCCGGTGATAGGCCGGGTGGAAATCGACGCTGTCGATCCGGTTGCCTTGCGCATCGTGCGTGCGCAGTTGCGGACGCTGGCGGTTGGCCTCGAACCCCAATTGATACAACTCGCCGCCAGCCAGCGCGCCGTACGCCGCCAGTCCCTCCACAAACACCGCAGCGCCCTCGCGCAGCACCGCCTCACGCAATACCCCATCGTCGCGCCAGAGATCTCGGTCCATGAACGGCGGTGGCTGGTTCTGGACAACGTGGGTTTCAAACGGCGGCAGTGGCATGGCGATGCCTCCTCGGTGCGCTGTCGCCCGATTCTGCCGCACGCGTCCGGTGCGGTTGTTATGCGGCCGGCCGTTGCGCAATCGCCGCCAGCGCGGTGAGAAACTCCGGCTCCAGCGGCAGCTTGCCGAACAGGCCGTGCTGCGTGCCACTCAGCACCCGCAGCATGTGCCCGCGTCCGCCGGGCATCTTCCCAATGGGCTGGAACAGCACGTCACGCGCCCGCGCAACCCAGTCGCGATCGGACTGGAAGACCGGGGTCAGCCAGCGGCTCCAGAACTGGTACAGCCACGCATGCGCCTTGCGCCGGGCCTGATAGTGGGCCAGCGCCACCTCGACATCCGCCTCGGCACGCAGTGCATCCCGCAACGCGATCGCGTCGAGCAGGGCCATGTTCACGCCCTGTCCCAGCTGCGGGCTCATCGAATGCGCGGCATCACCGACCAGCACCAGCCGGCTGCGATACCAGCGATCCATCACCGCATCGCGATAGCTGGCGCGTGCCAGCTGCGTCTGCACGGTGATGCCTGCCAGCCGCTCGCGCGCCTCCGGCCACAAGGTGCCGATCTCTTCCAGCCACGGCTCCAGTCCCATCTGCTCCCAGGCATGGAAACCTTCACGTGGCATGCTCCAGAAAAAACTCAGCCGCGACTCGTCATCCCCCGGCCGCGTGCCCACCGGCAACAGGCCGATCATCTTGCGTGCCGCCACATAGCGCTGCCGCAGCTCATCGACGTGCTGCCAGTCACCACGCGGCAGCAGGCACCACAACGCGCCCCACGGATAGATGCGATCCAGCCGCGTGCCCTGCACCTGTTCGCGCAGCATCGACGCCGAGCCATCCGTGGCGATCACCAGATCGAAGGGCCCGTGCCAGCGTCCATGCCGGTCCTGCACGCGCTGCAAGGAATCGTCGACAGCGGTGATCCTGCTGTCCACGTGCAACGCATCGCCGCTGTCCCAGGCCGCATCCAGCAGCGAGAACAGCGCACCGCGCTGCATGCCGATACCGCACAGCCGCGCATCCAGTCCGGCATAGCGCATGTCCATCACCGCGCGCCCGCACGGCGTCTCGCCATACAGCCGGCGCACCACCGCACCATGGGCCAGCACCTGCGGCAGCAACTGCATCTGCCACAACGCCTGCAGGCCACTGGGCTGCAGCAGGAAGCCCGCGCCCACCGGCCCCGGCGCGGCGGCCTGTTCGAACACCTGCACGCGATGGCCATCGCGCGTCAGCAACACCGCCAGTGCCTGACCGGCGGTGCCATAACCGACGATGGCGATATCCAGCGTTTTACCCATTACCGTCTTTTCCTGTCACGTCAGCGGTTAAAAAAAAACCCCGCCGCAGCGGGGTTTTTCCAGCACAGCCGGGTGGATCACTCGACTGGCGTGATATTCGAAGCCTGGGCACCCTTCGGGCCCTGGGTCACGTCATAGCTGACGCGCTGGCCTTCCTGCAGGCTGCGGAAGCCCTTGGAATTGATCGCGGAGAAGTGCGCGAAGACGTCGGCGCTGCCGTCCTCCGGTGAGATGAAGCCAAATCCCTTGGCGTCGTTGAACCACTTGACGGTACCGTTCGGCATGGTGATGCGAGACCTTGTTCGATGAATGGATTGATGCACGCTGAATGGAGCGCACAACCGGAGTATTGCAAAGCTTTAGCCGCGATGACAATCACCCCAGCGCCAATTGACCCACCAGAGTCGGCAAACCCGACGAGGCCGCCTCGACGTTGGCCAGCACCTCTGCCATGGTGATTTCCTCCGCATCACCACAACCGGCCGCCCAGTTGGCGACGATCGCCAGGCAGGCATAGTCCAGCCCCAGCTCGCGCGCCAGGCCGGCCTCCGGCATGCCGGTCATGCCGACCAGATCGCAGCCGTCACGACGCATCCGCGCGATCTCCGCATTGGTCTCCAGTCGCGGCCCCTGGGTGGCGCCATAGCAGCCGCCATCGTGCATCGCCACGCCCTTGGCCTTGGCCGCCGCCAGTACCCGGGCACGGAACGATGGCGTGTAGGGATGGCCGAAATCGACATGCAGCACTTCGCTGCCTTCGTCCTCGCACAGCGTGGAAATACGGCCCCACGTGTAGTCGATCAGCTGGTCCGGACACGCCAGCACACGCGGCCCGAAGTTCTCGGTGATCCCGCCAACGGTGTTCAACGCCAGCACGCGGGTCGCGCCCAGCTGCTTGAGCGCGGCGAGGTTGGCACGGTAGTTGATCTTGTGCGGCGGGATCGAATGGCCTTCGCCATGCCGGGCCAGAAACGCCACGCGCTGGCCGTTCAACAGACCGACGCGGACCGGGCCGGACGGCGCGCCATAAGCGGTCTGCACGTCGTGGCTGTGCACGTCATCGAGCGCGGCGAGTTTGTACACGCCGGTACCGCCGATCACGGCCAGGGCGATATTTCCCATGCTTGTTTCCTGATGCATTCCTGTCATGACGTCCAGCGCGGAAACTCCGGCCGGACAGCCGTTGCCGCGCCGCTGCAGCGCGATTGTGCGCAGCGGCGTGAGGTGGGATTACTGCTTCATCGCGTAGATCGCCGGCAACGGACGCAAGGCCTCGTCCACGTCCATCCCGAAACCGAACACGAAGCGGTCCGGCAATTCGATGCCGGCGTAGTCGGCCTTGACGTCCGGCAGGCAGCGATCGTGCTGCTTGACCGTCAGCACGGCGATGCGCACGTCGGTGGCGCCCTGTTCCAGGCACCACTGGCGCACGCCCTGCAGGGTGAAGCCTTCATCGAGGATGTCGTCGACCAGCAGCACACGGCGACCGAACAGCGCCGATACCGGGCGATGGCGCCATACCAGCTCGCCGCCGGTCTCGCCGTGGTAGCGCGAAGCCTGCATGTAGTCGAACTGGGCATCCTGGCCGCGCGCGCCCAACTCCAGCGCCAGCTGGCCGGCGAACGGCAGCGCGCCGTTCATGATCGAAATGAAGACCGGGGTCTCGCCTTTGTAATCGCGCGCGATGGCGTCGGCGATACCGGCGATGGCCTTGTCGATGGTGGGCCGGTCGACGATCAGGTCGGCCTGGGCCACGGCTTGTTCAAGAGTGAGTTTGGACATCAGGCGATTCTTCCAGTGTTTTCAAGCAAACGGTTACGGATATCGGCGTGGCGGGCATCAGCCAGCAGGCCGCTCCAGCCCATGGCGCCATGGGCGATCAGGCCCAGCAGCGCGGCGGTATTGAGCGCGCGACCGGCCACGGCCTGCAGCGATTCTTCGACCAGCTCCGGGTGGCACACCAGCACCACGTCGCAGCCGGCATCCAGATGGGCATCGACGCGGCCCTTGACGCCACCGGCGGCGAACGAAGCCGCCATGCCGATGTCATCGGAAAACACCACGCCGCGGAAACCCATCTGTTCGCGCAGGATCCCGTTGATCCAGCGCGGCGAATAGCCGGCCGGCTCCGGCGCCACCTGCGGGTAGATGACGTGGGCCATCATCACCGCATCGGCACCGGCATCGATGCCGGCGCGGAACGGCAGCAGGTCGTGCGCTTCGATTTCATGCAACGGACGCGGATCGACCGCCATGTCGACATGGGTGTCTTCACGCACCGTGCCATGGCCCGGGAAATGCTTGAGCGTGGCGGCCATGCCGGCTTCATGCATGCCGCGCACATACGCGGCGGTCAGTGCGGCCACCACCTGCGGGTCTTCGGCGAAGGCACGGCTGCCGATGGCGAGGTTGCCATGACCGACATCGACCACCGGTGCGAAGCTCAGGTCCAGGCCAGTGGCGCGGATTTCACTGGCCATCAGCCAGGCGTGCTCGCCAGCCAGCGCCAGCGCCGCGTCCGGATCGCGTGCATACAGCTGGCCGAAGCCTTCCAGCGGCGGCAGGTCGGCATAGCCTTCGCGGAACCGCTGCACGCGGCCACCTTCCTGGTCCACCGCCAGCAGCAGCGGCCGCGGGGTCGCGGCACGGATGGCTGCGGTCAGCTCGGTCACCTGGCCACGCGAGGCGAAGTTGCGCTTGAACAGCACCACGCCGGCGACGGCATCGTGCTGCAGCCAGTCACGCTCCTGTGGGGTCAGTTCGGTACCGGCGATGCCGATCAAAAGCATGCGGGGGCTCCAGTTCGCCGCAAACCGCGGCGCAGCTGCGCATTGTCGCAGATGGCGCCGACGGCGTCAGACCTTGCAGCCATCGGAATCACAGCCCTGTTCACCATCATCTGACGGGGTATCCGGCGCCATTTCGGCCATGACTTTCCCCAGCACCTCGGCGATGACTTCCGGCGGCTGCGCGCCCTGCACGGCATAGCGGCCGTTGATGACGAAGGTCGGCACCGACTGGATACCCAGCATCCGTGCCTGCCCCAGCCCGGCCTGTACCTCGGCCAGTCCTTCATCCGAGGCCAGCAGGCGATCGACACGCGCCGCGTCGATGCCACCAGCGGCAGCCGCGTCGGCCAGCACCTGCGGATCGGCCAGATTGCGGCCGTGCTCGAAGTGGGCGCGGAACAATGCCTCACCCACCGGCTCCTGCACGCCTTCACGTCCGGCCAGCCACAGCAGGCGGTGGGCCGGCAGCGTGGTCACCCGCACCTGCCCTTTCCCGAAGTCCATCGGCAATCCTTCCGCACGGGCCGCGGACTGGGTCTGGGCCAGCAACTGTTCGGTACGTTCGGCACCACCGAACTTGGCCGCATAGGCTTCCCGCAGCGGTACCGGCGTGGCATCGGCCTCGGGGGCCAGCAGGAACGGATGCCAGCGCACCTCCACCTGCGGCGCCGTGTCGCCCATCAGTTCCAGCGCCCGCTGGAAACGGTGCTTGCCGATCCAGCACCAAGGGCAGACCACGTCGGACCAGATATCGATGCGCATGGGGACTCCTTCTTTTTTCATGGTGCCCAGTTGCGCCCGGAGGCGCTCCATTGCGTGTAGGGATGCGAGGCCAATGCGAGGTTGTAGTAGCGCGGCTCATCGGTCACCTCGGCACCTGCCCAGTCAGGCAGATCGAAGCGCTGGTCGGCGCGTTGCAGCTCGACCTCGGCCACCACCAGTCCGGCGTTGTCACCGAGGAACTCGTCCACCTCCCACAACAGCCCACCGTGCTTGACCAGATGCCGGCGCTTGTCGACCAGGCCACCCACGCACAGCGCCAGCAGCTCGCGGGCCTCGGCGACGGGCACCGGATACTCGAACTCCTGGCGCGTGTGGCCGAGCTCGCACGACTTGATGTTCAGGTAGGCGGCATCGCCCTGGATACGTACGCGCACCGACGCCTTCTGCGCGCCGCTGTCCAGTGCGCCGACAGCATTGAGGTAACCCTGCGCCATCGGCACGACCGCATGCGCGGCAGTGCGCCAGCCCTCACCGGTGACCAGGAATTTGCGTTCGATCTCGATGCCCATCCATCACCTCGTTGATGCGGATTGTTCATGGAGCGGCACGCCGCCCTGTGCACGGATCCATTGCCGCCAATCCCCGCAACAGCGGCGCACCGCCATGTGCGCGTGCTCAGTTCTTCTCGAACACCGCGATGCTTTCCACATGCGCGGTATGCGGGAACATGTCCATCGCACCGGCACTGACCAGAGTGAAGCCCTGTTCGTTGACCAGATAGCCGGCATCACGCGCCAGCGAGGCCGGATGGCAACTGACATAGACGATGCGCTTGAACTGGTCCAGCGGCAGCTGCCGCAGCACGTCGATCGCGCCCGAACGCGGCGGATCCAGCAGCAGCTTGTCAAAGCCCTGCCGCATCCACGGTGCCTCGCGCTGGTCCTGGGTCAGGTCGGCAGCGAAGAACTGTGCGTTGTCCAGCCCGTTGCGCTGTGCGTTCTCCTTCGCCCGTGCCACCAGCCCGGCATCCCCTTCCACGCCCACCACTTCGCGCACGCTGCGCGCCAGCGGCAGGGTGAAGTTGCCCAGCCCGCAGAACAGGTCGAGCACCCGCTCATCGGCCTGCACGTCCAGCAGCGCCAGGGCATGGGCGATCATCTTCTCGTTGAGCTTGGCGTTGACCTGGATGAAATCCAGCGGACGGAACGCCAGTTCCACATCCCACTGCGGCAGTGCGAACGACAGCGCCACGCCTTCGGCCGGCCACAGCGGCTGCACCGTATCCAGGCCACCGGGTTGCAGGTAGATCGCAAAGCCGTGCTGCTGGCCGAAGGCGATCCATGCCTGCCGGTCGGCCTCGGACAGCGGCTGCAGGTGGCGCACGGTCAGGGCGACCGCCGCATCACCGCCGATGAATTCGATCTGCGGAATATCGCGCTTGCCATCCAGCGTCTCGATGAAGGCCGACAACGCCCCCACCTTGCCACCGACTTCGGGGATCACCGTCAGGCACTGCGAAAGATCGGCGACAAAACGCGCGTCCAGCTCACGGAAGCCGACCAGGGTCTTGTCCTTCTTCTCGACGCGGCGCACCGAGAAGCGGCCCTTGCGGCGATAGCCCCAGTTGTCGCCCACCAGCGGTGGCAACACCGTCGCCGGGATGACCTGGCCGGCCTGTTGCAGGTTGTCCAGCAGCACCTGCTGCTTGACCACGATCTGCTGCCCTTCCTCAAGATGCTGCAGCACGCAACCGGAACACACGCCGAAATGCGCGCAGCGCGGTGCCACGCGATGCGGCGACGCCTTCAGCACCTCGAGCGTGCGTGCCTCATCGAACTGGCGGCTCCTGCCACTCTGTTCGGCCATCACCGTTTCCTGCGGCAAGGCGCCATTGATGAAGGTGATCTTGCCGTCCGCGCCTTCACGGCGGGCCACGCCACGGCCATCATGGCTCAGTTCGAGGATGTCGGTCTGGAACGGGGTCTTGTCTATGCGGGATCTGGATCGGGCCACGTGGCGAACGGGTACGGACAAAAAAGGGACGCCATTGTCGCAGAAGCGGCCCGATGCGACTTCCGCCACTTGCGGTGGGGCGCGCCACCGCTAAGATGCGGGCATAGCTGACATGGAGGCAGCAGATGAATACGCGTAATCAGGATTCCATCCCCCGCCTGTTGCTGGTCGAGGACGACATGACCAGCCAGCAGTTCTTTCAAGTCGCTCTGCAGCGGCTGCCCGCCCGGGTGGATATCAGCCAGTCGTGCGCCGACGCCCGACAGCATGCAAACGACCTGCGCCACGACCTGTGGCTGATCGATGCCAACCTGCCTGACGGCGATGGCGCGGCGCTGCTGCGCCAGCTGCGCCAGACGCACCCGGACATTCCCGCGCTGGCCCACACCGCCGACAGCAGCGCGGACACCCGCACACGGCTGCTGCAGGCCGGATTCCACGACGTCCTGGTCAAGCCACTGGGCGCTCAGACACTGCTCGGCGCGGTACGCAGCCTGCTTGCACACAATCCCGGCACCAGCCGTCTGGACAGCATGCAAGCGGCTCCGGACTGGGATGAGGCCACCGCACTGGATGCACTCAACGGCCAGCAGGCGCACCTGAACGCCTTGCGCGGGCTGTTCCTGAGCGAACTGCCCTCCACCCACGACGCGGTGATCTCGGCCTGCCGGCAGCAGGATGCCGGCGCACTGCGCTCGCAGCTCCATCGCCTGCAAGCCAGTTGCGGTTTTGTCGGCGCGTCCCGGCTGGCGCTGGCGGTGCGCCAGCTGCAACAGGCACCGGAATCGCCGATGGCCCGGCAGCAGTTCAGCACCGCGGTCGAAGCACTGCTGCGCTGAGTCGTACCTATGGGCGGCGGATGTTCAGATCACCGAGCATTTCCCAGGACTTCAGTCCCCGCCCACCGAGGTGATGCAGCAGCAGCGCGCGCATCTGCAACCGCAGGCTGGCCAGATCCTCCGCGGCCGGGGCACAGCCTTCCCCCAAGGCCAGCAAGGCCGCGCCGGTGGCCAGCCGGCGACGCTCGCCGCCACGCTCGCTGAGCAGCCGGACCGGACCTTCCTGCGGATCGAGCCGGTAACGGGCCGCCGGATCGAGCGGCTGGCCATCGGCCGCGTGCATCCAGTCGAAACCGACCCCCAGCGCATCCAGCAGGTCGCGCTCGAAACAGCGCAGCGACCACGCCAGTGGCCGTCCTTCGCGCAGACAGCCGCGCATGGTGGAATAGGCGTCATACAGTTCCGGCAGAGGGTCTTGCCGGGGTGCCAGCCGCAGCACCAGTTCATTGATATAGAACCCGGCCAGCATCGCTTCACCCGACAGCCGCGGTGCCGCATCCTGACTCTCGACCCGCCGCAGCTGCGCCAGTTCTCCGCCCAGCACCGCATCGAAGCGGATCCACTGCAAGGGCTGCAGCGCCGCGCGCAAGGCCTGGTTGCGCGGGCTGTGCACCCCCCGTGCAAGCAATCCGATCCGGCCATGCTCGCGGGTCAACACCTCGACCAGCAGACTGGTTTCGCGCCATGCCCGCGCATGCAGCACATAGGCCGGCTCATCATCAAAGCGTATGGGCATGGACCACGCGGGCACAGGCAATGGAAAGGAGGCTACACGGTAGCCGAAGGCGCAAAGCCCTTCGACCGCCGCCCAGGGAGCCGTCAATACAGTACAGGTACCGGGACGATCGCAGGCCCGGTCCGCAGCAGGCAGGCACGCCGGCCACGATCACCGGCCCGGGCTTATTCGCCGTAGCCGAACGCCTTCAGGGCCGCATCGTCATCGGACCAGCCTTCACGCACGCGCACCCAGGTTTCCAGGAAAACCTTGGCGCCGAACAGGCGTTCCATCTGCAGCCGCGCCTTGGCGCCGATCTCCTTGAGGCGGGTACCGCCCTTGCCGATGACGATGGCCTTCTGCCCTTCACGCTCGACCCAGATCACCGCGCCGATGCGCAGCAGCGCACCGTCCTCGGCGAAGCGCTCGATCTCCACCGTGGTGGCGTACGGCAGCTCTTCGCCCAGCTGGCGCATCAGCTGCTCGCGCACCAGCTCACCGGCAAGGAAACGCTGGCTGCGATCGGTGATCTCATCCTCGCCGAACATCGGCGGGGCTTCGGGCACCAGCTTCAGCAGGTCCTTGACCAGCGGCTCCAGACCGTTGCGCTTGAGCGCGGAGATGGGATGCACCGCGGCGAAATCACGATCGGCGACGATTTCCTGCAGGAACGGCAGCAGGCCGCCCTTGTCCTTCATGCGGTCGACCTTGTTGACCACCAGCACCACCGGGATGCCCGCATCGCGCAGCACCTTGAATGCCAGCGTATCTTCCTCGTCCCAGCGCCCGGCTTCGATCACCAGCAGGCCGGCATCCACGCCCTCCAGCGAAGCCCGCGCAGCCCGGTTCATCACCCGGTTCATGGCGCGCTTCTGCTGGCGGTGCAGGCCGGGGGTGTCGACCAGCACCAGCTGTCCTTCCGGGAAGGTGGCGATGCCGAGCAGGCGATGGCGCGTGGTCTGCGGCCGGTTGGAAACGATGCTGATCTTGGCGCCGACCAGCGCATTGGTCAGGGTGGATTTGCCCACATTCGGGCGACCGATGACGGCAATGCTGCCGCAACGATGGGAGGAGGTGTCGTTCACTTCGGATCCAGTTGTTCGATCGCGGCCGCAGCCGCCTGTTGTTCGGCCAGCCGCCGCGAAGTGCCTTCGCCTTCGGTGGTCACGGCAGGGTCGGCCACGCGGCAGCGCACATGGAAGTGCTTGGCATGGTCGTCGCCGGTTTCCGATACCAGCTCGTACACCGGCAGCATCTTCTGCCGGGCCTGCAACCATTCCTGCAGGCGGGTCTTGGGGTCTTTCTCCGGCTTGCCGACCGGCACCGCGGACAACGAGGCTTCAAACCACGGCAATACATGCGCGCGACAAGCGTCGAAGCCGGCATCCAGATAGATCGCCGCAACCACCGCCTCGACGGTGTCGGCCAGGATCGAATCGCGGCGATGGCCGCCGGACTTCATCTCGCCCGGACCCAGCGTCAGCCGCTCGCCCAGCTGCAGCGTGCGGGCGATCAGCGCCAGCGCACCCTCGCACACCAGCGACGCACGGGCGCGGGTCAATGCACCCTCGTCGGCCTTCGGCCAGCGCAGGAACAGGGCTTCGGCGATCAGCATGTTGACGATGCTGTCGCCCAGGAATTCCAGGCGCTCGTTGTGCGGCGCGCCGGCACTGCGATGGGTCAGGGCCTGCTTGAGCAAGCCCTGATCGCGGAACGGGTGACCGATCGGGTCACCCCGCTGGAAAGTCTTATTGGGCACCGCGGCGGGTCAGATCCTGGGAAGTGTCGAATTTGCCAACCACATCCAGGTTGCCGATCAGTTCGCGGCGCACTTCGTAGTTGACGTTCATCCGCCAGCCACCGTCGATACGCTCGAACTTCACGTCCTGCGGCTTCACGTGGTCGGAGTAGTTGATGTCCATGCGCTTGAAGAACATGTCCTGGATCTTGGACGGATCCATGTCGGCACTGCCCGGTTCGTTGGCCAGCCCCTTCAGCGCCGAACGTACCGAATAGTATTCCTGATACATCGGGATCAGTTTCATGCCGATATAGATGGCAAACGCCACCACGATCAGCACCATCA
The DNA here is from genome assembly GCF_052180205.1 of Stenotrophomonas sp. JC08. Classification (NCBI taxonomy): domain Bacteria; kingdom Pseudomonadati; phylum Pseudomonadota; class Gammaproteobacteria; order Lysobacterales; family Lysobacteraceae; genus Stenotrophomonas; species Stenotrophomonas sp. JC08. The sequence continues at coordinate 2,314,623 of NZ_CP197473.1, forward strand.
GGAACGAGGTCAGTGTCATGCCACGCTGTTTTTGAATCATTGCGATCTCCCCTGAAACGCATTGTGAATTCATTGGATACCCGTTCCGATCCGTGACGGCTCGAAGCTGCCCTTGCAGAACCAGCCTTCGCAGTTCAGCCAGATCAGGAACGCCTTGCCGCGCAGGTTCTCTTCAGGCAGGAAATGGCTCTGTGTCCAGAAGCGGCTGTCTTCGCTGTTGTCGCGGTTGTCGCCCATCACGAAGTACTGCCCTTCCGGCACTTCCCAGTCCCCCTGCCCCGCGGGACTGGCACGCCCCTGCCATTCCAGCACAGTGTGGGTGCGGCCGGGCAGGTTCTCGGTCAGCAGCGAGGCACCGGTCATCTCCGCACCCCGCCCCTTGCCGACATATTCGCCGCGCAGCTCGTAGCCCACAGGTTCGCCGTTGATCGACAGCGTATCGCCGTGGAAACCGATGCGGTCACCCGGCAGCCCGACCACGCGCTTGATCCAGTTCTGGTCCGGCGCATGCGGCGCCTTGAACACCACCACGTCACCACGCTTGGGCTCGCCCACCGGAATGATCTTGGTGTTGGTGACCGGCAGGCGGAAACCGTAGGAGAACTTGTTGACCAGGATGAAATCGCCGATCAGCAGGTTGGGCATCATCGAGCTGGAGGGAATCTTGTAAGGCTCGGCGACGAAGCTGCGCAGCACCAGCACCACCGCCAGCACCGGGAAGAACGCCCGCGAGTAGTCGACGACCACCGGCTCCTCGCCGTCCAGCAGACTGGCCTTGGCGGCGCGGCGCTTGGCCAGCAGCAGCTTGTCCAGCAACAGCACCAGGCCCGTGCCCAGGGTCAGCAGCACCAGCGCGATTTCAAACCATTTCATTCGTATTCCTTTGCAATGGAATTGGCTGTCCGCAAGCCGGCAAGGCCAGGGCGATGCCTGCTTGCCCCGCCGCCGCTGCCGAAGCCCGTTTCAGCGTTACTTGTCCATCTGCAGCACGGCCAGGAAGGCTTCCTGCGGAATCTCCACGCGGCCCACCTGCTTCATGCGCTTCTTGCCTTCCTTCTGCTTTTCCAACAGCTTCTTCTTGCGCGAAACGTCGCCACCATAGCACTTGGCCAGCACATTCTTGCGCATGGCCTTGACCGTGGTGCGGGCGATGATCTGCGCCCCCACCGCAGCCTGGATGGCCACGTCGAACATCTGCCGCGGGATCAGGTCCTTCATCTTCTCGCACAGCTCGCGGCCGCGGCGGTCGGCATGGCTGCGGTGCACGATCAGCGACAGCGCATCGACCTTGTCGCCGTTGATCAGCACGTCCACGCGCACGAACGGGCCGGCGTCAAAACGCACGAAGTGGTAGTCCAGCGAGGCGTAGCCACGGCTGACCGACTTGAGCTTGTCGAAGAAATCCAGCACCACTTCGGCCATCGGCAGCTCGTAGCTGATCTGCACCTGGCTGCCCATGTAGTTGATGCCCAGCTGGGTGCCGCGCTTTTCCTCGCACAGCTTGATGATGCTGCCGATGTGGTCTTCAGGGGTGAGGATGTTGGCGCGGATGATCGGCTCGCGGATCTCCTCGACCTGGTTGACCGGCGGCAGCTTGGCCGGGTTGTCCATCATCACGATGCTGCCGTCGTTCTTCAGCACCTCGTAGATCACCGTCGGCGCGGTGCTGATCAAATCGAGGTTGTACTCGCGCTCCAGCCGCTCCTGCACGATCTCCATGTGCAGCATGCCGAGGAAGCCGCAGCGGAAGCCGAAGCCCATCGCCTCGGAGCTTTCCGGCTCGAAGCGCAGCGCGGCGTCGTTCAGGCGCAGCTTGTCCAGCGCTTCGCGCAGGTCCGGGTAATCGTCGGCATCCACCGGGAACAGGCCGGCGAACACGCGCGGCTGCATTTCCTGGAAGCCCGGCAGCGGCTCGGCGGCCGGATCGGCCAGCAGGGTCAGCGTATCGCCGACCGGCGCGCCATGGACGTCCTTGATGCTGGCGTTGATCCAGCCCACTTCGCCGGCACGCAACACCGGCATTTCCTTGCGCTTGGGGGTGAACACGCCGACCTTGTCGACCAGATGCCAGCGCCCGGTGGACATGACCTGGATCTTGTCACCGGCCTTGATCTGGCCCTGCATCACGCGCACCAGCGAGACCACGCCCAGGTAGTTGTCGAACCACGAGTCGATGATCAGCGCCTGCAGCTTGTCGCTGCCACGGTCGGCCGGCGGCGGGATGCGATGGACGATGGCCTCCAGCACCTCCTCCATGTTCAGGCCGGTCTTGGCGCTGACCGCCACCGCATCGGAGGCGTCGATGCCGATCACCGCTTCGATCTCGGCCTTGGCGCGGTCGATATCGGCCGTGGGCAGGTCGATCTTGTTGAGCACCGGCACCACTTCCAGGCCCTGCTCGATGGCGGTGTAGCAGTTGGCCACCGACTGCGCCTCCACGCCCTGGGCCGCATCGACCACCAGCAGCGCGCCCTCGCAGGCGGCCAGCGAACGGCTGACTTCATAGGAGAAGTCGACGTGGCCGGGGGTATCGATGAAGTTCAGGAAGTAGGTCTGGCCGTTGCGCGCCTTGTACGGCACCGACACCGACTGCGACTTGATGGTGATGCCCCGCTCGCGCTCGATCGGGTTGTTGTCCAGCACCTGCGCTTCCATCTCGCGCGCGGTCAGGCCGCCACACAGCTGGATGATACGGTCGGACAAGGTCGACTTGCCGTGATCGACGTGGGCAATGATGGAGAAATTGCGGATGAACTGCATCGTATCGTGGGGCATAGGTGGCGGCGTCGCGAAGCGTCGTCAAAGATAACGCGGCATTATCGCATGCCCGGCCGCTGCCCCGCACAGGCGCCTTGGGACAGCTGAACGAAAGGAGCCGCCCCAAGGCGGCTCCTTCTTCATGGACCTGCGGGGGCGGCTTACTCGCCGGCCCGCACCGCAACGAACGCGCTGTTGCCACCTGAACGGACCAGCAGCATCACCACGTCGCCCTTCTTGTAGCCGGCTAGCTCCCGGTTCAGCGCCGCGACGCTGCCCACCGCGGTACGCCCGACCTGCAGCACCACCATGCCCGGCGCCAGTCGCGCCTCGCGCGCGGCCCGGCTGTTGACAGCGGTGATGCGCACGCCCTCGCCCGACTCCAGCCCCAGCTGGCGGCGCTCGGCCGCGGTCAGGTCGGCAACATCCAGCCCCAGCAGGGCGTTGGCGCCGGCCTGCGGCTTGTCCTGGTCGACGCCGGCAGCGGCATTGCCCGGCCGCGCCGCGTCCTCGGCCAGCTCGCCCAAGGTCACGCTGATCTCGCGCGGTTTGCCATCGCGCAGGATGCCCAGCCGCACCTTGCTGCCCGGCGGCAGCGCGCCGATCAGCGGCGGCAGCTCGGACGAGGTGGCGATCTCGGTGCCGTTGACCGAGCGGATCACGTCGCCCACCTCGATGCCGGCCTTGGCCGCCGAGCTGTCCGGCACCATCTGGTTGACCAGCGCACCGCGGCTGTCAGGCAGCTTGAAGCCCTGCGCGATTTCCGCCGTCACCTCGCCGACCATCACCCCGAGCTGGCCACGACTGACCTTGCCGGTCTTCTTGATCTGTTCCACCGCGCTCATCGCCAGATCGATCGGGATGGCGAAGCTGATGCCCATGTAGCCACCGGAGGCGGAGAAGATCTGCGAATTGATGCCGACCACCTCCCCGCGCGTATTCAGCAGCGGCCCGCCGGAATTGCCCTGATTGATCGCCACGTCGGTCTGGATGAACGGCACATAGCGCTGTTCCTGGCCGCCGGTATTGCGCCCCAGCGCACTGACGATGCCGGCGGTGACCGAGTGGTCCAGACCGAACGGCGAACCGATCGCCACCACCCACTGGCCGGGCTTGAGCGTATTGGAGTCACCCACGCGCACGCTCGGCAGGTCCTTGCCTTCGATCTTCAGCAGCGCCACGTCGTACTGGGCATCGCTGCCGACGATCTTGGCGGTGTATTCGCGGCGGTCGCTGAGCTTGACCTTGACCGACTCGGCACCATCGACGACATGGTGGTTGGTCAGCACATAACCGTCATTGGAGATGATGAAACCCGAGCCGGCACTGCGGCCTCGCGGGCCATCGCCCGGCCCCGGCTGGCCCGGTGCGCCCGGCATCTGGAAATCCGGACCGAAGAAGCGGCGGAAGAACTCCGGCATCTGCTCCAGATCCGGACCACCGGCCATGCGCGGGTTGCGGCGGGCACCGATGGTCGCTTCGATATTGACCACGCCCGGGGCGACCTGGTCGACCAGCCGGGTGAAGTCGGGCAAGCCGCTGACCAATTGCGGGGCGGGAGCCGCTGCACGCGCCGGCGCAGCCTGCTCGGCGGGCGCCACCGGCGCGGTGCTCTGCGCACAGGCCGCCAGCGGCAGCGTCATTGCCAACAGGCCCAACAGCCGGGTAGGAATACGGTGAGTCATCTGGTTACTGGCTCCGGTTCACTCTGGAAAGGACTCCGACGCTGTGCCCGACGGGCGCATCAGCGCGGAAAGCACCCGGCACGCCGCAGCGCGCCGGCTTGTGGTTCATCAGTGCTGCGGCAACAGCTCGTGCAATCCGGCCTCGCCGGCACTCTCCGCCGGCAGGCGCGGCTCGAACGGATAGAACGTGGCCCCGCCCGGCTCCTGCGCGGGGAAGCGGGCATTGAACGCGCCTTGCGGCAAGCCGGTCGCGACGGCGGACCGCGGCCACGGCCGCGCATGCAAGGTGGCAGGACTGCTGCTGAACGGATCGGCGCCCGACGGCGGCACGACCGGCGCCGATGGCGCAACGGCAACCGCACGTTGCGGCTCCTCCAGTCGCACCGCGCTGGCGCGGGCCGACTGCTGGTTGCGGGTGGCGCTGCCGCGTCGCACGGTTTCCTGGCGTCGCGCCGCGGCGACCGCGATCGCCGGCACCGCCGTGGCAAGCCCGGCACCACCCGCCGCGGCCGGCGAAGGCTCGGCAACGGGCGCCACCACCGGCGTTGCCACCTGCGCTGTCGTGGCAATCACGGTCTCGGGGATTGCGGTCTCCGGCACCTGCTCACGCGCCATGAACAGCGCCACCGCGGCGACCGAAGCGGCCAGCGCGGCACCACCACTCCAGCGCCGCCAACTGCCGCGCGTCACCGGCCTGGACACCGGGACCTCGCGGTGCCCACCGGGGTCGCCGGCAGCGATCGCCTGCCGCACGCGGCTGCTGAAATCGACCGGCGCCGGCGCACAGGCCTGCCCACGCAGGGCATCGCCCAGCAGCTGCCAGCGTTCCTGGCAGGCCGCCAGCTCGGCATCATGTTCAATCCGGCGCAGCATGAAGCGCGCCTCGTCGGCGGCCAGCTCACCGTCCACCAGCGACGACAGCTGCCGCCGGTAATGGGCTTCAAACTTGTCGGCAGACATATCCACCTGCTCCAGACGATTACCGGTATTCATGCGCGGCCCTGCTCTCGGGTGGCACTGGTGGCATCCAGCAACGGCCGCAACTGCACATCGATGGCCTCGCGCGCACGGAAGATCCGCGAACGCACCGTGCCGATCGGACAGCCCATTTTCTGTGCGATTTCCTCGTAACTCATGCCTTCCACCTCTCGCAACGTGATGGCCTCGCGCAATTCTTCGGGCAGCGCCCCGAACGCCTTCATCACGGTCTGCTCCAGCTCCTGCCGCATCAGCTCGCGCTCGGGCGTATCGGTATCGCGCAGGCGAATGCCGCTGTCGAACTGTTCGGCATCGCTGATGTCGATATCGCCCGTGGGAGGACGCCGGTTGTGGGCGGCCAGATGGTTTTTAGCGGTATTCACTGCGATCCGATGCAACCACGTATAGAACTGGGCGTCGCCACGGAAACTGCCGATTGCGCGATAGGCACGCACGAAAGTGTCCTGGGCCACGTCCTGACATTCACTCCAGTCGGCGATGTAGCGCCCGATCAGCGCGATGATCCGGTGCTGGTACTTGCGCACCAGCACATCGAACGCCGCGCTCTCGCCGCGCTGCACGCGCCGGACCAGCTCCAGATCCAGCTCCTGCGGTGTTTCAACCTCGGCCATAACGGGCCGCACTCCTGTCAGCCCAACCGACGTCAGGCGATATGACCGCTGTTCGCGGGAAAAGTTCAGTCCCCTCGCCGGAGGGGCGCGCACCGGCTTTTAACTCCCGTTGGGATAGCCTGTCTTCGAGTGCTGGTCGGCGCGCGTGCTTCACGTACCCAAGCATTGGGATTTGACGCCGGGGAAACAACCTCTGGATCATAGCCATCTTCTCCATACACAACCGGATGGAACGTCCCATGCTCCCAGGCTTCGATGGGCTCCGCTTCAATCATTGGCACACCCAGCTGCGCGAGGACGGCATCGCCGTGCTCAGCCTCGACCGCAAGGACAGCCCCGTCAATGCGATGTCGCAGGACGTCCTGCTGGAACTGGGCGACATCCTCGAGCGCCTGGCGATCGACCCGCCCAAGGGTGTGGTGGTGTGCTCGACCAAGCCGGCCGGCTTCATCGCCGGGGCCGACCTGAAGGAGTTCCAGGAGTTCGACCGGCGCGGCACCGTCAATGACGCCATCCGCCGCGGCCAGACCGTCTACCAGAAGCTGGCCGAACTGCCCTGCCCGACGGTGGCGGCCATCCACGGCCACTGCCTCGGCGGCGGTACCGAGCTGGCGCTGGCCTGCCGCTACCGCGTGGCCTCCAATGATCCCTCCACCCGGATCGGCCTGCCGGAAACCCAGCTGGGCATCTTCCCGGGCTGGGGGGGCAGCGCGCGCCTGCCACAGCTGGTCGGCGCCCCGGCGGCGATGGACATGATGCTGACCGGCCGCACCCTGTCGGCCTCGGCCGCGCGCGGCATCGGCCTGGTCGACAAGGTCACCGCGCCGGCGGTACTGGTGGACGCGGCGGTGTCACTGGCGCTGTCGGGCACCACGCGGCCATTCAAGCAACGCGCCACCGCCTGGGCCACCAATACCTTCCTCGCCCGCAAACTGCTGGCCCCGCAGATGGCCAAACAGGTCGCACGCAAGGCCAAGAAGGACCAGTACCCGGCGCCGTACGCACTGATCAGCACCTGGGAGCGCAGCGGCGGCAGCCCGATCCAGAAGCGCCTGGATGCCGAACGCCGCGCCGTGGTCAAGCTGGCCAGCAGCCCAACCGCGCGCAACCTGATCCGCATCTTTTTCCTGACCGAACGGCTCAAGGGCCTGGGCGGCAAGGATTCGGGCATCGCGCATGTGCATGTGGTCGGCGCCGGCGTGATGGGCGGCGACATCGCCGCCTGGGCAGCCTACAAGGGCTTCACCGTCACCCTGCAGGACCGCGAGCAGCGCTTCATCGACCCGGCGATGGCCCGTGCGCAGACCCTGTTCGAAAAGAAAGTGAAAGACCCGGCCAAGCGTCCGGAAGTGGCCGCCCGGCTGAAGGCCGACCTGACCGGTGACGGCGTGGCGCAGGCCGATCTGGTGATCGAGGCCATCATCGAGAACCCGGAAGCCAAGCGGGCGCTGTACCAGACGCTGGAACCGAAGATGAAGGCCGACGCGCTGCTGACCACCAATACCTCCTCGATCCCGCTGGTCGAATTGCGTGACCATATCCAGCGCCCGGCGCAGTTCGCCGGTCTGCACTATTTCAACCCGGTGGCGCAGATGCCGCTGGTGGAAATCATCCACCACGACGGCATGGCGCCGGAAACCGAAAAGCGGCTGGCCGCGTTCTGCAAGGCGCTGGGCAAGTTCCCGGTGCCGGTGGCCGGCACGCCGGGTTTCCTGGTCAACCGCGTGCTGTTCCCGTACATGTTGGAAGCCGCCACCGCCTATGCCGAAGGCATCCCCGGCCCGGTGATCGACAAGGCGGCGGTCAAGTTCGGCATGCCGATGGGCCCGATCGAGCTGCTCGACACCGTCGGTCTGGACGTGGCCGCTGGCGTGGGCAAGGAGCTGGCGCCGTTCCTGGGCCTGCAGATCCCGGCGGCGCTGGCCAGCGTGGAGCAGGGCAAGCGCGGCAAGAAGGACGGCCAAGGCATCTACACCTGGGAAAACGGCCGCGCAAAGAAGCCGGAGGTGGCCAAGGACTACCAGGCGCCGTCGGATCTGGAAGACCGCCTGATCCTGCCGCTGCTCAACGAGGCGGTGGCCTGCCTGCACGACGGCGTGGTCGCCGATGCCGACCTGCTCGATGCCGGGGTGATCTTCGGCACCGGTTTCGCACCCTTCCGTGGCGGCCCGATCCAGCACATCCGCGCCAGCGGCGCCGACGAACTGGTCGAAAAGCTCAAGGTCCTGCAGGCCCGTTACGGCGACCGCTTCGCGCCGCGCCCGGGCTGGGACCTGCCGGTACTGCGTGAGCCGGTGGCCTGAGCCCAACCGCTGCCGGCCCGTCGTGACCGGCAGCCTGCTTCGATAGTGGATACCGGATAGACGGGCTGCCTTGCAGCCCGTTTTCATATCCCTCTGGACAAGGCGGCACCCACCTGGCGACCAGCGTTCCATATCCCTGCCAGAACCTGAAGCACGCACCTTCAACCGCGTGTTGCTTGACCCAGATCAATGCAAAGGCATGCGCCAGGGACGAATCTAGCCCCGTCATCCGGCACAGCATCAGGCCGGGCTGTAGCGACCCGGCAACACCGGTCGCCACCCCATCAACCAAGGAGCCACACCCCATGAAGAATTCCCGTCGCCTCCTCCTCGCCCTTGCCCTGATCGGCACCGCTGGCGCGGCCCAGGCTGCAGCCAACTGCACCGTCACACTCAAGGGCGACGATGCGATGCGCTTCGACCTGAAGGAAGCCACCGTCTCGGCCGGCTGCGCCAACATCACCATCGAGCTGCTGCACACCGGCAAGCTGCCTGCCGCCGCGATGGGCCACAACGTGGTGGTCTCCACCACCGCCAACATGGCCGGCGTCGCCCGCGACGCCATCCGCGCCGGTGTCGCCAACCACTATGTGCCGGCTGGTGACGCCCGCGTGATCGCCTCCACCGAGCTGATCGGCGGCGGCGCCAAGACCCAGGTCCGCTTCCCAGGCAACAAGCTCACCGCCGGTGGCGATTACAGCTTCTACTGCACGTTCCCGGGCCATTCCTCCATCATGAAGGGCAAGTTGAACGTCACTCGCTGAACGACCAGCTGACTGGCCAAGGCCCGGGCAACGGCAACGTTGCCCGGGCCTTCGTTCTATAATTCCGTCAATTGCTGTTCTGACCTCATACAAAATGGCAAGAACCGGGGAATTTGCGAGTACTCCGGCAGCGCATTGATTTCAGTCAATGCTCCACGCTTTTCATCTGGGGGATGATTCTCCCGTTCAATCTGAGGGATATGCCGCATGCAAAGCGTGCTGGGGACATATAATGACAAGGTGGTGCGTCAGTTCGCGGTGATGACCGTGGTCTGGGGCATCGTAGGCATGCTGGTAGGCGTGTTCATCGCCGCCCAGCTCTATTGGCCGACGCTCGGCGAGGGCATTCCGTGGCTGGGCTATGGCCGGTTGCGGCCCCTGCACACCAATGCGGTGATTTTCGCCTTTGGCGGCTGCGCGCTGATCGCCACCAGCCTGCATGTGGTGCAGCGTACCTGCCACGTGCGGCTGTTCTCGGACAAGCTCGCGGCCTTCGTGTTCTGGGGCTGGCAGCTGGTGATCGTGGCCGCGGCCATCTCCCTGCCGCTGGGCTGGACCCAGGGCAAGGAATACGCCGAGCTGGAGTGGCCGATCGACATCCTGATCGCCGCGGTCTGGGTGGCCTACGCCGTGCTGTTCATCGGCACCATCGCCAAGCGCCGGGTCAAGCACATCTATGTGGCCAACTGGTTCTATGCCAGCTTCATCCTGGCCATCGCCCTGCTCCACATCGTCAACAACATTTCCATCCCCGCCGGGCTGACCAAGTCCTATCCGGTCTACAGCGGTGCGGTGGATGCGATGGTGCAGTGGTGGTACGGGCACAATGCGGTCGGCTTCTTCCTGACCGCCGGCTTCCTGGGAATGATGTATTACTTCGTGCCCAAGCAGGCCGGCCGCCCGGTGTACTCCTACCGCCTGTCGATCGTGCACTTCTGGGCGCTGATCGCCGTGTACATGTGGGCCGGTCCGCACCACCTGCATTACACCGCCCTGCCTGACTGGGTGCAGTCGCTGGGCATGGTGTTCTCGCTGATCCTGCTGGCCCCGTCGTGGGGTGGCGCGATCAACGGCGTGCTGACCCTGTCCGGCGTCTGGCACAAGCTGCGCACCGACCCGATCCTCAAGTTCCTGATCGTGGCCGTGTCGTTCTACATGATCGCCACCTTCGAAGGTCCGATGATGTCGATCAAGACGGTCAACTCGCTGTCGCACTACACCGACTGGACCGTGGGCCACGTCCACGCCGGCGCGCTGGGCTGGGTGGCGATGATCTCCATCGGCTCGATCTACGCACTGATGCCCAAGCTGCTGGGCCGCAACGAGATGTACTCGATCAAGGCCATCGACACCCACTTCTGGCTGCACACCGTCGGCGTGGTGCTGTACATCGCCTCGATGTGGATCGCCGGCGTGATGCAGGGCCTGATGTGGCGTGCAACCAATGACGACGGCACCCTGACCTACACCTTCGTCGAGTCGCTCAACTTCACCTACCCCTACTACCTGATCCGCTTCGGCGGCGGCGTGGTGATACTGAGCGGCATGTGCCTGATGGCCTGGAACGTATGGCGCACCTGGCGCACCGCCGCGGCGATCGAAGCGCAGCCGGTGCTGCCGGTCGACGCCTCCGAAGTGCGCGCCTGAGGAATCGAATCCATGAGCGAAAACAAGAATCCCCACGAGAAAGTCGAAAAGAACGTCGGCTTGATGGCAGTGCTGATCGCAATCGCCATCTCGTTCGGCGGCCTGACCGAAATCGTCCCGCTGATGTTCCAGGCCGAGGCGATCGAGCCGCTGGAAGGCGTCAAGCCCTACCCGGCGCTGGAGCTGGCCGGGCGCGACATCTACGTCCGCGAAGGCTGCTACAACTGCCACTCGCAGATGGTGCGCACCCTGCGCTTCGAGACCGAGCGTTATGGCCACTACTCGCTGGCGGGCGAATCGGTCTACGACCGTCCGTTCCAGTGGGGCAGCAAGCGCACCGGCCCGGACCTGGCCCGTGTCGGCGGCCGCTACTCCGACGACTGGCACCGCGTGCACCTGATCAACCCGCGTGACGTGGTGCCCGAATCGAACATGCCCAGCTTCCCGTGGCTGGACAAGGACATGGTCGATGGTGCCAGCGTGACCAAGCGCATGAAGTCGCTCAAGGCCATCGGTGATCCGTACAGCGATGAGGAAATCGCCAGTGCGGCCGCCGATGTCGAGGGCAAGTCCGAACTGGACGCCGTTGTCGCCTACCTGCAGGGCCTGGGCCGGCACGCACCGCGCGGAGGCCAGCAATGATCTCCGGCATCGTCACCGCGCTGCTGCTGGTGCTGTTCATCGGCGGCTGGATCTGGGCCTGGAGCCCCAAGCGCAAGCGTGAATTCGAGGATGCGGCACGCCTGCCGCTGGAAGACGACAACGAGCAGTACAGCAACGGGGGAGAGCACAGATGTTGAGCATGGGATGGACGTGGTACGTCATTGCCCTGGTTGCACTGAACATCCTCGGCTGCGTCTGGCTGCTGTGGTGGACCGCCCGCCGCCGCCCGGATGATCCCAAGCCGGAGGAGACGCTGCACACCTGGGACGGCGACATCACCGAGTACAACAAGCCGTTGCCGCGCTGGTGGATCAACATGTTCTACCTGACCATCATCTTCGCCATCGGCTACCTGTTCTGGTACGGCGGCTTGGGCCGTATTCCCGGCTACAGCAGCTGGAGTTCCCAGAGCGAGCACGCCGAGAAGAAGGCGGTCGAGGATGCCAAGCTGGAACAGACCTTCAAGCCCTTCGCCGGCCAGCCGATCGACCAGCTGGCCAAGGACCCGAAGGCGCTGGCCCTGGGCAGCTCGATCTTCGGCAACACCTGCGCCACCTGTCACGGTTCCTCCGGCCAGGGTGCGATCGGCTACCCGAACCTGACCGATGACATCTGGCACTGGGGCGGCTCGCCCGAGAACGTCCTGGCAACGGTGCTGGACGGCCGCGAAGGCATCATGCCCGAGTGGGGCACGGTCCTGACCGGCATGGGCGGCCCGGAGGCGGTGGACTACACCGTCGCCTACGTGCGCACCCTGTCGGCGCCGGAAACCATGCAGAACAACTTCATGGCCGCCCGCGGCAAGAAGCTGTACGAAGGCGTCTGCGTGGCCTGCCACGGCGTGGATGGCAAGGGCAACCAGGATATCGGTGCCCCCGACCTGTCCGACGACTACTGGATGTACGGCTCCAGCCGCGAAAGCCTGTACAAGACCATCGCCGAAGGCCGCCACGGCAGCATGCCGGCCCACCGCGAACTGCTCGGCGAAACCCGTGCACGTCTGGTCGCTGCCTATGTGTGGTCGTTGTCGCATAATCAGGACAAGCCCACCGCCAACACAGGCGCACAGTGACCGACTTCAGCGAACCTCGCTTCGACCATCCCCCACGTCCGCTGGCCCAGCGCGTGGGGGCCATCGCCTGGCCCAGCTTCTTCGCAGCGGGCGTGGCGACCATGGTGTTTTTCGCCTTCGTCGATCCACTGGCGTTGCGCGACCTGACGTTTCCTGACATGCAGATTTCACGAGAGCTCGGCTATTCGCTGGGCTTTCTCATGTTCTGGGTGGCGACCGCCGCCTCCAGCCTGTTCACCTGGATCCTGCTGCGGCCTGCCAGCCGCTTCAATCATCCCCGCCCTCCGGGCCTGTGATCGGCCGGCTGCGACAATCCGTCACTTCCGGACTTCCCCCACAAGCCGATACTGATCGCACCTGCGCGTTGCAACCCCACGTCATGACTGTCTTGCCACTGCTATTTTCCTTCTCCCTGCCTCTGGCGGCGACCGCCCGGGGCCGTACGCCATGAGCAAGCGTATTCCGCTGGATGTGGTGGACGAGAAGGGCAATTCCTTCTACGTCAGCGAGCGCAAGGTCTACCCGCGTGATGTCTCCGGCTTCTTCAACCGCCTGCGCGTGGCCGCGGTGGTGTGGCTGCTGGGCATGTACTACGTGTTCCCGTGGCTGTCGTGGGATGGCCGCCAGGCGGTGCTGTTCGATCTGCCGGCGCGCAAGTTCTACATCTTCGGGCTGGTGTTCTGGCCACAGGATTTCCTGTTCCTGGCGCTGCTGCTGATCATCGCGGCGATGACGCTGTTCTTCTCCACGGCGCTGTTCGGGCGGCTGTGGTGCGGTTTTGCCTGTCCGCAGACGGTGTGGACCGAGACCTTCCTGTGGATGGAGCGCTGGACCGAGGGCGACCGCCCCAAGCGCATGAAGCTCGACGCCGGCCCCTGGAACCGCGAAAAGATCCTGCGCAAGGGCAGCAAGCACACGCTGTGGCTGCTGTTCGCACTGTGGACCGGTTTCACCTTCGTCGGCTTCTTCACCCCGATCAAGGACCTGGGTGCGCGCCTGGTGCCGTTCGACTGGGGCGGCTGGGAAACCTTCTGGGTGCTGTTCTACGCGCTGGCCACCTGGGGTAACGCCGGCTTCCTGCGCGAGCAGGTGTGCAAATACATGTGCCCGTACGCGCGCTTCCAGAGCGCGATGTTCGATCGCGACACCCTGCTGATCGCCTACGACCCGATGCGCGGCGAGCCGCGCGGCCCGCGCAAGCGCGGCCTGTCCAGCGTGCTGGAGCGCGCGCGCGGCCTGCTCAAGCCCGCCGTCGCCTACGACTATGTGCTGCGCTCGGGCCTGCACCCGTCCGCTGCCACCCAGGCCGCCCACGCCAAGGGCACCATCACTTGGGACGGTGACCAGAGCGAGATCACGCCGCTGCCGAAGTTCACTCCCGAGGAACTGGGTGACTGCATCGACTGCACCATCTGCGTGCAGGTCTGCCCGACCGGCATCGATATCCGCAATGGCCTGCAGTACGAGTGCATCGCCTGCGGCGCCTGCATCGACGCCTGCGACGAAGTGATGGACAAGATGGGCTTCCCGCAGGGCCTGATCCGCTTCTCCACGCAGAACGCCATCGATGGCAAGCCCACCCGGGTGCTGCGCCTGCGCATCCTGATCTATGGTGCGCTGCTGCTGGGCCTGTGCGCGGCATGGATGTGGGGCGTGACCCACCGCAGCGAGCTGATCGCCGAAGTGCTGCGCGACCGCAACGCGCTGTACCGCCAGTCCGCCGACGGCAGCATCGCCAACGCCTACACCCTCAAGCTGATCAACAAGGGCCAGGAAACCCGGCGCTACCACATCACCCTGGAACCGGCCGACGCCGGCCTGCGCCTGGTCGGCCAGACCGAGATCGAGGCCGGCCCCGAGCAGGTGCTGCCGATCGCGCTGAACGTGGTCGCCGATGGCGACATCAGTGGCCGCCGCACCCTGCACTTTGTGGTCGAACGTGAAGATGGCGGCGAGAAGCGCGTCATCGAAAGCAGTTTCTTTGGTCCGGTGCAATGAACGAAAACTCCAAATCCCCCTGGCGCATCCCCGTGTTCTGGCTGGTGATCGGCCTGCCGCTGCTGTCGATCGTCGCCGGCGTCGGCCTGGTGATCATCTCGGTACGCTCCGGTGGCTCGGACGCGGTCTCCGATCCGGTACGGCGCGTGTCGCAGATCCAGACCGCCAACCTGGGCCCTGACGAAGCGGCCAGGAAGCGCGGACTGAGCGTGGTGCTGCGGGTGGAGGATGGCATCGTCGAGGTGCTGCCGGCTACCGGCGATTTCGCCAAGGGCAGCGCCCTGCAGCTGGTGCTGGAACACCCCACCCGCCAGGCCGCTGACGTGTCGCTGGAACTTGTCCCGGAGGGGGCGGGCTGGCGTACCGAGCACACCCTGGACCACGAGCATGACTGGCTGGTGCAACTGCGTGATGCCGATGGCCAGTGGCGCCTGCACGGCCGCCTGCCCCGCGAGCAACATGCCACCCGCCTGTCGCCCTCGCTGGGCGGGGGTCACTGAGCATCACCGTGGTCGCTGATTCCGTCCGGTCGCCCGCTGCTGTGGCGGCCGGCGCCTCCTGCCACCATTGCGGCGAACTCCTGACCGCCCAGCCCTGCATCATGGAACTGGGCGGCAACTCCCATGCTTTCTGCTGCCAGGGCTGCGCCGCCGCTGCCGAGTGGATCGCCAGTGCCGATCTGGAGGGGTATTACCGCCTGCGCAGCGCCAACGCCGCCCGCGTCGGTGAAGACCTGCCGGATCTGGCGGTGTGGGACCGTGCCGATGTGCAGGCCCAGCACAGCCGCGAGATCGCCAGCGGCCGCGAGATCACCCTGCTCACTGATGGCATGCGCTGCGCGGCATGTGCCTGGCTGATCGACCGCGCGCTCGCACGCGAGCCGGGGATCATCGACTGCGCCGCCAACGCCGTCACCGGCCGCATCCGCATCGCCTGGGACCCGGCACGCACCGCACTGTCGGTGCCGCTGCAACGGCTGGCGATGCTCGGTTACCGGCCTTACCTGGCCGGCAGCGAGGCCGCCGAGCAGCAACGCACCCGCGAACGCCGGCGCTGGCTGCTGCGGCTGGGCATTGCCGGCGTCGGCATGTTCCAGGCCATGATGATGGCCGAGGCGCTGTACCTGGATTTCAACAACACGATGTCGGTGCCGACCCGCGACTTCTTCCGCTGGTTGACCTTCCTGCTGTGCACGCCGGTGGTGTTCTATTCCGGCTGGCCGTTCCTGTCCGGCGCGGTACGCGAACTGCGCGAGCGCCGCCTGGGCATGGATGTGCTGATCGCCAGCTCCACCTTGCTGGCCTATCTGGCCAGCCTGATGGAAACCATCCGCGGTGGTCCGCACGTCTGGTACGACGCGGCGGTGATGTTCGTGTTCTTCCTGCTGATCGCACGCATGCTCGAGCAGCGCGCGCGCAGCGTGGCCAGCGCCCAGGTCGATGCGCTGGCCCGTGCCCGCCCGGCCTTCGCCACCCGCGAACTGGCCGATGGCAGCCGTGAGGCGGTACCACTGGCGGCACTGGGCGTGGGCGACGTGGCCTGCGTGGCCGCCGGCGAAGCGGTACCGGCCGATGGCGTGCTGCTGGGTGAGGCTGGCGACGAGGCCTGGTTCGAGGAGGCGCTGCTGACCGGCGAATCGGCCCCGGTGCGCAAGCTCCCAGGCCAGCCGGTCTATGCCGGCACCGTCTGCCGCGAGCGCCCGGCGCGATTGCGGGTCACCCTGACCGGTACCGCCACCCGCCTGTCGCAGCTGGCACGGCTGGTCGAACAGGCGCAGGAACACCGACCGGCGCTGGCGCGGATGGCCGACCGTATCGGCAGCCGTTTCGTGCTGGCGCTGCTGCCGGTGACCGTGGCGGTATTCCTGGGCTGGTGGCACTACCAGCCCGAGCGCGCACTGGAGGTCACCCTCGCCCTGCTGGTGATCAGCTGCCCCTGCGCACTGTCGCTGGCGGTGCCGGCGGCCTTGACCAGCGCCCATGGCGCCTTGGCCCGCATCGGCCTGCTGGCGCTGCGGCCGGACGCCATGGACACGCTGGCGCGCGCCACCGACATCGTCTTCGACAAGACCGGCACGCTCAGCGACGGCCGGCCGGTACTGGCCACCACCCAGGTGCTGGACGCGCGCTTCGATGCCACCACCGTGCTGGACATCGCCGCCGCACTGGAGCGCGACAGCGGCCATCCGCTGGCAGCCGCCTTCACCCTCGGCGACCGTGGTGTGCTGCAGGCAGGTCAGGTCGAAGCCGTACCGGGACACGGCATCCAGGGCATGGTCGAAGGACAACACTGGCGGCTGGGGCGCGCCGATTTCGCCGCCGCACAGGTCGATGACGGCGTGCTGTGGCTGGGCGATGGCGAACGTGCCATTGCCCGCTTCGTGCTGGAAGAGCGTGCCCGTGAGGATGCCGCGCAGACGTTGACGGCACTGCGGGCGCAGGGCCTGCGCGTGCATCTGGCCAGCGGCGATGGCGATGCGGCGGTGCAGCGCATGGCCACGGCGCTGGGGCTGGCCGAGGTGCATGCCCGGCAGTCACCGGAGGACAAGCTGGCGCTGGTACGCCGCCTGCAGGCCGAAGGCCGGGTGGTGGCGATGGTCGGCGACGGCCTCAACGACGCGCCGGTACTGGCCGGTGCCGACGTCTCCATCGCCATGGGCGAAGGCGCCTCACTGGCACACCGCGCCGCCGACCTGGTCACCACCGGGGGCGGCCTGCTGCGTATTCCCGCCGCGATCACCCTGGCCCGCACCACCCAGCGCATCATCCGCCAGAATCTGGCCTGGGCCACCGGCTACAACCTGCTGGCGCTGCCGCTGGCCGCCGCCGGCTGGGTCACGCCATGGCTGGCGGCGCTGGGCATGGCGCTGTCATCGCTGATCGTGACCCTCAACGCCCTGCGCCTGTCGCGGCTCAAGACACCGATGGAGACTCGCTGATGGCCATCCTGCTGATGCTGATACCGATCAGCCTGATCCTGATGGCACTGGCCGTGGCTGCCTTCGTCTGGGCGGTCAAGCGCGGCCAGTTCGATGATATGGATACGCCGGCGCTGGACATCCTCGAAGACAACGACCGTCCAGCACCGGAACCGCCTGCCGGCACCGGCACGGACAGCAACACCACAACCGGAAAACACGGGGGCTGAGCATGCTGCCGCTGGATATCCCGGTCCTGATCGCCGCCGCCATCGCCGGCCTGCTCGGCGGCCTGCACTGCGCGGTGATGTGTGGCGGCATCGCCACCGGCTTCCCGGCAATGGCTCCGGGGCGTCCCCTGAGCGTGGCCTGGCAGGCCAATCTCGGCCGCATCGGCGGCTACACCGTGGCCGGGGCGCTGGTCGGCGGCCTTGGCGGCGGCCTGCTGCGGCTGGCACGCAGCGACATGCTGGTGCTGGGCGTGCGCGTCGCCGCCGGCCTCGCGCTGGTACTGCTGGCGCTGCGCCTGCTTGGCGGTGGCAGCCGCTTCGACCTGCTGGCGCGTCCCGGCCAGCAGCTCTGGCAGTGGCTGCGGCCGCTGCACCGGCACCTGCTGCCGGCCGACCGCACCTGGCGACGGCTGGCGCTGGGCGCACTCTGGGGCTGGATGCCCTGCGGCCTGAGCCTGAGCCTGCTGAGCGTGGCCTGGCTGCAGGCCAGCGCCATCGGCGGGGCGCTGGTGATGGCCGCGTTCGGACTGGCGACACTGCCGGTGATGCTGCCGCTGACCTGGTCCGGCGCGCGCATGGGCCGCTGGCTGCAACGCCCCGGCCTGCGCAAGGCGCTGGCCGGCCTGGTTCTCGCCGCCGGCCTGCTGACCATCGCCGCACCATGGCTGATGCAGGTACCGGCCCTGCACGGCGTGCTCAGCGCACTGGGCTGCCAGCCGCTGTCGTCACGCTGACCGCATGCGGCTGCGCGCCGCGTAACTCAGCGCATGCGGAGCCCGCAGCTTGTGCCATGAACGCGCCGCGCACCTGCGCTTGAGTGCAATGTGGTCGAACAGATAAAGACTTGGCAAAGCGCCGCCCGCAAAAGACAGCCCTCCCCGATCAAGTGACCCGGCATCGACGGCAAACGGAGGAATGCGGCAGCCACTCTCCCTCCCATCACTGCCAGCGTGCCGCAAAGCAGACACGGCATGAGCCGGGAGTCGAGGGTTTCCTGTCCTGCCCCACGTGTTCGCGCCTGACTCCTGCGCCGGACAACACGACGGACGGGATTCTCATGTCATCAGCAATGCGCTGATGTCGGTGACCCGTGGATCATCGAGCAGGCTGCGCCGGAAGATCAGCACATGGCTGTTGCTGTGGGCCGAATAACGGCTCAGCCCTGCAACCACCGCGATCGGCAGCAGCGCGGCGTAGCGCACCACCAGTCCGGCGTCGTACACCACCGCGGCCAGCACATCGAACGGCTCCCGGTCGAGATTGCGCAGTGCGCCCAGCTGTGGCGAGGCGTTGTGCGCGGTGAGCCGGCGGCCCTTGATCTGATAGCGCAGCCCCGCCGCATCGCGCGCGTCATAGCCGGCCCGCGACTGTGCCTCCAGGCGCAGATCCAGCGCGCGTGACACCAGCGATTCGGTGTAGTCGGCAACCGGGTTGTTGGCACTGCGCACCACCCCGCGTGCCTTCAGCGCGGCCAGCAATTCGCAATGGGCCGACAGCAGCTGGCGATCGCTGTATTCCGACCAGTCCGGCAGCGGCGCCACCAGCTCGACGACGATGCCACCCAGGTGCGCCTCGTCGGCGCGGCACAGGCGCCCGTCGATGAAGCAGTCGTGGCCCGCATGCGGACTGCCATCATCGGCATGACGGGCTGCAAAGCCGCCGGAAAGCCCGACGTTGAAGAATTCCAGCCGACGCCCCGCGGCCGAACACGCCCGGCCGGCACAGCTCGTGCAGACGTAACGCGGATAGCGGGTGAGCGCCGGCAGGGCGCAGCCGCAGACCGGGCACTGGTGATCGATACCGGCCATCGTCGCTCAGTGGTCGTGGTCGTGGTCGTGGTCGTGCTTGTGATCGTGCCCGTCGTGACCGGCAGGCGGCCCATGCACCGCGCAGGCATCACCGCAATGTTCGGCCTCCACCTGCAAGGTCACATGCTCGATGCCGAAGCGGTCGTGCAGCATCTGCGCCAGCGCGCGCCGCAACGCCTCCGGCTCCCCACCTTCGGCCAGCACCACGTGTGCGGTCAACGCCGGCGTGCTGGAACCCAGCGCCCATACATGCAGATCGTGGATGCCGGCCACTTCCGCGTGCTGCTGCAGCGCCTGTTCGATATCCGCCAGCGCCATGCCCTTGGGCACGCCTTCAAGCAGCACGTTCAACGCGTCACGCAGCAGCACCCAGGTGCGCGGCACCACCCACAGGCCGATCAGCACCGCCAGGATCGGATCGACCAGGGTCCAGCCGGTGAAATGGATGACCAGGCCGCCGGCGATCACCGCCAGCGAGCCGAGCATGTCGCTCCACACTTCCAGATAGGCGCCCTTGACGTTCAGGCTCTCGCCGCTGCCGGCGCTGAGCAGGCGCATCGCGATCAGGTTCACGATCAGGCCGAACACCGCCACCCAGACCATCCCGCTGGAGGCGATGGCCTGCGGCTGCTGGAACCGCTGCGCCGCCTCCCACAGGATGTAGAGGCCCACGCCGAACAGCAGCAGGCCGTTGGTCACCGCGCCCAGCGCTTCCAGCCGCACATAGCCGTAGGTGCGGCGCGCATCCGGCGGCCGTCGGCTCAGGCGCACCGCGGTCAATGCGATCATCAGCCCCAGCGCGTCGGTGGCCATGTGCGCGGCATCCGACAACAGCGCCAGGCTGTTGGTCATGAACGCACCGATGATCTCGACCAGCAGATAGGCCGAGGTCAGCCCCAGCGCCCACCACAGGGGTTTCTCGTGGCGGATTTCACTGGGCAGGTGGTTGTGGTCGTGACTCATCGGCGGCTCCGGCAGGCGCGGCCAGCATAGTCAGCCCGTCGCCACGGAGACTATTACATCGCCGCGGCCGCGCCCTGCCCCACGGCTTCAGCGCGGCCCGAGGACTGTTTCCAGATCGGCACCCTGCGGCATGCCCGAACGCATCTGCACGCTGCCATCGGCATCCTTGAAGACGATACCCGGCGTGCCCTGGAAACCGAGCTCCAGCATCGTCATCTCGTTGGCGCGCAGCTTGGCCTGCACCTCGGCCGGCACCGTGGACAGCGGCTTGATGCCGCCCTTGGCAAAGGTGCGTTCGTTCTCCAGCAACGCCTGCTGCGGCGCGGTCGCGCCCAGGATCGCGGCGGCCTTGCCGGCGCTGTCCTCGCGGATCACGCCCACCAGGATATGCCGGATCTGCACCTTGCCCGACTCCACCCACGGCTGTGCCGCCTGCCAGAACTGGTTGCAGTACGGGCAGTTGGGATCGCTGAAGGAATAGACGATGCGCGGCGCATCGGCCTTGCCTTCGGCGATCCAGTGGCTGCCTTCGACGCTGGCCCAGGCCTTCTGCCCGAGCGGGCCCTGTACCAGCTCCTTGAGCTTGGCCGCATTCAGGTCCTCCCCCTTGGCATTGACCAGGGTGCCGACCACCGCGTATTCGCCGTCTGCGGAGACGTATACCGCCAACGGCTGCTGGCCGGCCACGCCGGCATAGCCGGTCAGACCAACTGGTGTTTCGAAGGTGCCCATGAAATCCACGCCCTGGTCACGCAGCGTGGTGATCACCGCCGGCTCGGCGGTGGCCTTTTCAGCTTCTGCCGCGACCGGAGGGGCCGCAGCCGCACAGGCGGCCGGCAGCAATACCGCGCAGGACAGCAGCAAAGAACGAATGACAGTCATCATCAACCTCGGGAAAGAACAATCGGTTATTGGATATCGCGCAGGCGCGCTTCAAGCGTGGCGCGCGAGATCTCGCCCATATGGGCGCGGACCAGCCGTCCCTGCGCATCGAAGAACAAGGTGGTGGGCAGCGCCCGCGCACCGGTCTGGCGCATGAGCTCCGACTGCGCGTCGAGCAGCACATGGTCCGGTGCCATGTTTTCAGCACGCAGGTAGTCGGCCACTTCCTGCGGTGTCTCGCCCTGGTTGGCGAAGACGAAATTCACCGCCGGGTGCGCCTGCTGCGCCTGCACCAGCACCGGCATCTCGCGCCGGCACGGGCCGCACCAGGTCGCCCACAGGTTCAGCACCAGGGGCTGCCCGTTGAAGCGTTCCAGCGCCACGGCCTCGCCGTGCAGGTCCGCCAGCACCGCCACCGGCATGCTTACCGTCGAGCGCTGCACCGCGAACAAGGCCAGCCCGGCCATCAGCCAGAACGCGCCTCCGGCCACCAGTCCCAGCAACACCGGTTTGCGCGGCAATGGCCGGCGGGTTTTCCACAGCGCGTACAGCACCGCCACCACGATTCCCGCCACCGGCGAAAATCCGCCATCGCCCAAACGGATGATCGATAGCGGATCGCCCAGATAATCCCGCAAGTGCAAGGCCACATGGGCCAGCCGCGCGGCCAGCAGCCCCCACAGGAACGCATCGAGCACCATCGCACCGGAACGGCTGCGGGCGTCGCCGGCCGCCGGAGTCAGGCCACGCGCAAACCCCCAGGCGATCGCCAGTGCCAGCAACGCCACCACCGCCATCATCGGGAACGGGCCGGCGCTGATCATGCCGGTCCTCCCGGACACCAGACGGCGTGGTCACGCCGAACTATGGAGGCCGCCGATGTGGCGTCCTGCGCGCCCGGAAAAGAGAAGTTGGAGTTCATATCGCATACACCATGGATGAACGCGGGTGAGCCGGGGCTGACCCGCGACACCTGGGCGGTGCAGCGGCCTCTTGCAAACATGTCCGGGAATAGAAAAACCGTGATATTCACCACGGTTCAAGGCTAAGGTTACGTCCCCTCCGGCCGATACCGGCTGCCTGACTCCAGCTGTCGCGTACCTTCCTCATGTCCAGCCCCACGCTTCCCTCCGAAACTGCGGATACCGCCGATACCGGCAACGCCGCCCTTGTCGCGGCCTGGCAGCACAGCCTGACCGGGTGTGGCCCGGCAGCCATGCAGCTGCTGGCCAGCCTGGCCGATGCCGGCGCGGCGGACATGGCGCTGCACTTTTACCGGCTGATGATGGATGACAAGCGCGCCTCGCGGCTGCTGTCGCACGAGCAGGTACGTACCCGCCTGCAGCCGGCCATGCAGCGCTGGGTTTCCGACCTGCTGCTGGCCACGCCGGAAAAGGTGGAGGCACTGATTGCCGCCCAGCGCGTGGTCGGCGACGTACATGCGCGGGTCGGCATTCCGGTGGATCTGGTGACGCGCGGCACCCGCGTGCTCAAGCAGCGGCTGTTCCAGCTCATCCTTGCGCAGGCCGGCCACGGCGAGGTCGCGCATGCGGCCTGTACCAGTCTTTCCGCCTCGTTCGACATCGCACTGGAAGCGATGACGCTGGCCTATTCCAACGCCCGCGAGCGTTCCACCCGCACCGACGCGGCCTACCGGCTGTTCTCGTTGATGCAGAACGTGGGAACCGAACGGGAACGCCAGCGCGCACTGCTGCTGGACTGGGAAAACACCCTGCTCTACACGCTGGCCAGCCAGGGCGACGACACCACCTTCCAGCCACTGGCAGGCTCCGAGTTCGGTCTGTGGTTCCTGCACAAGGGCATTCCCAGCTTTGGCGAGAGCCCGGAAACCGAACAGATCTGCAGCCTTGTCCGCGAGGTCGACCAGATCCTGCAACAAGCCCTGCACACTCCCCTTGACCCGCAGCAGCGCTCGGCCCGTCTGCAGGAGGTGCGCATCCGCGTCCACCAGATCCGCACGCTGCTGGGCATGCTGTTCGAGCGTATCGGCGAACTGGAGGCCGGCCGTGATGTGCTGACCAATCTGCTCAACCGCCGCTTCCTGCCGACCGTGCTGCGCCGGGAAATCGAGCTGGCGGCAAAAACCGGTGGCAGTTTCGCGGTGCTGCTGCTGGATCTGGACCACTTCAAGGCGATCAACGACGCCCATGGACACGAGGGCGGCGACCAGGCCCTGCAGCATGTGGCCGCCATCCTCAGCCAGTTCACGCGCGGCAGTGACTACGTGTTCCGGTATGGCGGTGAGGAGTTCGTGGTCGTGCTGGTCTCCGTGGAGGAGCGCCAGGCGCTGGTGATCGCCGATGGCCTGTGCCGCCGTATCGCCGACACCCCGGTGGTACTGGCGGACGGCAGTTCACTGACGATCAGCGCCAGCATCGGTGTCGCCCTGCATGACGGGCACCCGGACTACCAGCTGGTGATGGCCAAGGCCGATGCGGCCATGTACGAGGCCAAGAAGCGTGGCCGCGACCAGGTGGTGCTGGCCTCCGGCGATCTGCCTGCCACACCGGGACAACAGGCGCTGCAGCGTTCCTGAATCGTCCCGGATACCGCCGGCCACCTCCCGGCGTAGCATTGTTGACGTGGCGCGCACCGGCGCGCCAGCCAGGAAATCACCGATGTCGATCTTCCAGTCCCTGATCCGCCTTCCCGCCGTACTGCTGCTGACGCTGTTGCTGGCCCCGGTGTTGGCCGGAGCACGCGAGGCACCGCCTGCGGCAGCGCATGTCGATGCCGATGGCCCCTATGTGTTCCGCACCCGCGCCGGCCTGCGGGCGGAATGGATCTGCAACGACAAGGTCATCCGCCACACCCTGCCGGCACGGGCTGCCAGCAGCGTCATCACGCCCGAGTGCGGTTATCCGCACCCGTTGACGGTACTGCCTCCCGCCTCGGCCACCACCGCGCAGTTGCCGGCTACCGCGCGCATCGTCGCGCTGTCGGATATCCACGGCCAATACGGTTTGCTGGTCAGGCTGCTGCGTGCCCACCACGTGATCGATGCGCATGACCGCTGGTCACTCGGCAACGCCACGCTGGTCATCGCCGGCGATGTGTTCGACCGTGGTCCGCAGGTCACCGAGGTGTTCTGGCTGCTGTATTCACTGCAGCAGCAGGCCAAAGCCGTCGGTGGTGCGGTGCATTTCGTGCTCGGCAACCACGAGACCATGGTGCTGTACGACACCCTGAGCTACGTCCATCCCAAGTACATCCGCAGCGCCGAGCTGCTCGGCCGCCCGTATCCCGAGCTGTATGGCCCGGATTCCACCCTCGGCCAGTGGCTGCGCACCCGGCCGGTGCTGCTGCGCATCGGCGACACCCTGTTCCTGCACGGCGGCATCGCCCCGGAAAATCTGGACCTGGTGCGTCGCCTGGCCACCACCAACGCCACCTACCGCGCCTCGCTGGGACGCCCGCGCGATGAGGTCAAAAACGGGCGCCGCACTGCGCGACTGTATGACGGCAAAAACAGCCCGATCTGGTATCGCGGCTACTTCGACGGGCAGCTCGATGGCGACCAGGTCGAGGCGCTGCTCAAGCGCCTGAAGCTGGCGCGCATCGTCGTCGGCCACACCTCGATGCCGCATATCAGCAGCTTCCATGACGGCCGCATCATCGCCATCGACAGCAGCATCAAGAACGGGGAGAACGGCGAACTGCTGTTCATCGAGGACGGCAAGCTCAGCCGTGGCCTGCTCGACGGCTCACGCGTGCCGCTGGCCGAGGGCCAGCCGCGCAACAACTGACCTGCGCGACGTTCAGCAGCTGGCAGAAGCTGCGGGCTTCCCGCCCAGCGAGCGCTCCAGCGCGCGGTAATACGGCAGCAGCGCCAGCGCCCGCGCCACCACGAACAGCACCAGTGCCGCCCACAGCCCGTGGTTGCCCCACGCGGCCGTGGCCGGCCACGCGCACAGCACAAACGCCGTCAGCGACGCCATTGCGGCATTGCGCATCTCACGGGTACGGGTGGCGCCGATGAACACACCGTCGAGCTGGAACGCGGCCACCGACAGCAGCACGTACACCGCCACCCACGGCAGTTGCGCGCGTGCCAGCACCACCACCTCCGGCAACGAGGTCAGCAGCCCGACCAGTGCATCGCCGCCCAGCCACAACAGCCCCGCCAGCAGCACCGCGGTGGCCAGTGCCAGTTCGCTGGACAGGCGCACCGCCTGGCGCAAGCGCTCCCGTGCATTGGCACCCACCGCCGCACCGACCAGCGCCTCGACGACGAAGGCGAAACCGTCAAGGAAGAACGCGCTGAACGACACCAGCTGCAACAGCAGGTGGTTGGCTGCCAGCGTCGCCGCGCCCAGCGCGGTGCCCAGCCGCGCGAACAGCCCGAAACCGGCCAGCAGGCACAGCGTGCGCAGCATGATGTCGCCATTGGCCGCCAGCGTGCGGCGCAGGCGCGCGCGGTCGCCGATACGTGTCCACGGCAGGAACGGTTCGGTATCGGCATGGCGCTCGCGCAATATCCGCCACACCAGCAGCGCCGCGATCACGCAGGCGCTCCATTCGGCGATCGCCGTGCCCAGGCCGATGCCGTACGCGCCCATCTCGAGCACCCCGGCCAGATACACGTCCAGCGCGGCGTTGAGGCCATTGAGCAGCAGCTGCACCGCCAGCAGCGCGCGGCTGCGGCCCAGCCCGACCAGCGCCCCGCACAGCGCATACAACGCCAGCGCCGCCGGCGCACCCCACACCCGCGCGCGGAAATAGGCCGTGCCGGTCGCCGCCACCGCATCGCCGGCATCCATCAATGCGAAGTAGCCGGCCGCCAGCGGCCATTGCAGCAGCCACACGGCCACGCCCAGCACCGCGCCCATCAGCAGCGGCCGCAGCAGTGCCGCGCGCACCTCCGCCTCGTCACCCGCCCCCGCCGCCTGCGCCACGAAACCGGTGGTCGCCATGCGCAGGAAACCGAAACTCCAGTAGACGAAATTGAACAGCAGCGCCCCCAGCGCCAGCGCACCCAGATCCACGGTGCTGCCGAAGTGGCCGATCACTGCGGTATCGACCAGTCCCAGCAGCGGCACCGACGCGTTGGCGAGGATGATCGGCCAGGCCTGGCGGACGATGGCCATGCGGGTGAGCGGCGGCGCAGCGGGAACGGACGTCATCGCCGCATGATGCCGGAGTGCGCCGTCCTACCGGCACCGGGACCGCTCACCGGGCGCGCCCTGCGGCGCTGTCGAAAAACGCCAATGCATCGACCAGCGCTTCGGCCAGTGAACGGTCATCGCACTCCAGCCACTCCATCATTGCCGCCAGATACAGGAAGTGCAGATAGCCGGCCAGTCGCGGGGCCGGCCGCTCGTCAGCCAGTTCGCCCTGCGCCTGTGCGCTGGCGATCAGCTGCTCGTAGAGCACACGCATGTCCGAAGCGGTTTCCGCCGCATTGCCCTCGCGCAGCTGCCGGAAGCGGTAACCGATATAGGGCGCCGCATAGGCACGGTGCGCCTCCCACCAGTCGGCCGATGCCTGCCACAGCACAGCCACACGCGCCACAAAGCCGGACGGCTGCAGCACCGCCGCATGCAGCATCCCCAGATCCTCCGCCAACCGGGCGTGGATGGCCTCCACCAGCAGCGCTTCCTTGACCGGGAAATGGTTGTACAGCGTGCCGCGCGCGACACCGGCGGCAACGGCCACCTGCTCCATCGTCACCGTCTCGAAGCCGCTCTGGCCGAACAGTTGCCAGGCCACCTGCGCCAGTTGCCGGCGGGTGCGCAAACGCTTTCCCGGGGACGCTTCACTCATGCTTGCCAATCATTTTTGGACAATGTTCAATATTCTACAGCGTTCAACGAGGTGAGCCGAGATGCCGGCAGGCACGGTGGTGATAGGCGCAGGACTGTCGGGGCTGGCGGCCGCCCTGCGGCTGGGGCGCGACGGCCGGCCGGTGCTGCTGCTGGAAGCCGGCGATGCGATCGGCGGCAGCTGCTCCACGCAGTCCATCGACGGCTACCGGCTGAACAACGGCGCGATCTATGTCGCTGTGCCCTCGCTGCTGCGGCTGGCATTCCAGCGCCTGGGCCTGCAGCTGGAGCAGGCGCTGACGCTGCAGCCGATCACCCACCCGATCCAGGCGCGGCTGCAGGATGGCGCCGCGGTCTGGCTGTCCAGCGCCACCGACTCCTTCGTCGAAGGCGGTCCCGACCCGGCCGGCCGTACCGCGCAGCTGCGCCGCGGGCTGGCGGCACTGCAACAGCAATGGCATCCGCTCTACCGGCGACTGATCGGGCAGGTGCTGGTGCAGGAACCCTCCTTGCCGCGCACCCTGGCCGCGCTGTGGCGCTACCTGCCGCTGCTGTCCGGCAAGGCCGACCGGCTGATCGCCCGCCACTTCCCCGATCCGGGGCTGCAGGCAGCGGTGGCTTCAACCCTGCTCTTCACCGGACAGGCACCGGCGCAACTGCCCTCCACCCAGATCGTCGGCCTGCTCGGGCTGTTGGAAGAAGGCTTCCACCTGCCACAGGGCGGCATGGGCGCGATCAGCGATGCTCTGCGCAACGCATTGCCGGCGAATGTCGAGCTGCGCTGCGGCGCGGGTGTGCGACGGATCGAAGTGAACGGAAAACGCGTGCAGGCGCTGCTGCTGGAAAGTGGCGAACGCCTGCCGGTCGAAGCGGTGGTCAGCACGCTGTCCGGTTTCGACACACTGGAACGGTTGCATCCGGCCAGCGCGGCGCCGGCAGTCCTGCGCCGCATCCAGCGCAAGGCACCGCTGTCACACCGCGCCATCGCGGTACAGCTGGGCTGCACCGGGGTGGACGCGCACGGCGCGTTCATGGTCAACCATGTCCCGGCAATGGACGAACAGGGGCGGATGCACCGCTTCACCCCGCACGCACCACCTGTCGGCCTGTCCTACACCGTGCCCACCCGCGTGCAGCCCGGACTGGCACCGGCCGGCAAGTCGATCATCGAGCTGTACGCTCCGGTTTCCGGTGCAGGCGAGGAACGTCCCTGGACCGAGGCCGATACCGCCGTGGCGGTGGAACAGCAGCTGGCCGCGCTGCGTCGCCAGTTGCCGGCGCTACATATCGAAACCTGCCGGGTCATCGACCCCATCGCCTTTGCCCGCGACCGCCATCTGTACAAGGGCGCGCTGTACGGCATCGCGCCGGGAACCCCGCCGCAACACCACTTCCCGCACCGCTCCGGCATCGCCGGCCTGGCCCTGGCCGGACAGACCACCTTCCCCGGCTTCGGCGTGCCCAGCGCGCTGCTGTCCGGGATCATGGCCGCCGAAGCCCTGGAGGCCAGCGCTCCCGGCTGAGTCGGCCACTACATGCCGCAGCCTCTACCGCCAGCGGGCACTGCTGCCATACTTGCACGCCGTCGTACCCGGCCTGGACAGGCACAACACTCCAAGCACATGCAGAAGATTTCCAAGAGCGGCACGAAGAAGTCCCACGAAGAACACACCCCGCTGATGAAGCATAAAAAGCGGTAGCTTTCTGAAAGACAATTTTTCCCTTGTTTTTGGCTATTATCGCGTCTTACACAGATCACGAAATCCTCATGGTCCAGCTATGGTCCATATGTTTTTGCACGTCAGATCTCGGCCACGCCTGCCCTCTAGCGCGTCTTTTTTGACCACGGATATGCTCTGCGCATGACCACGCACCCGACCAAAGAGGCGTACTACCACGCCGAAGGCATTCCTCAGGCCGTTGCCTTGTTCGACGAGCTGCATCCGCGCAGCCCGAACGGACGAAGCACTCACGGCGTGGACTTCACCATCTCCTTGGACGAGTTGCGCAAGCGCCTGGACACGCTGCCCGACGACACGCTCATTTCATCGGCCCTGGCCGCGCTGTGGCTCAGGATCAGCCAGACTGATGAGCGCGAACGTCGCAAGACCGAGCCGCCGCCCAATCCCTTCAAGAAGGTGGGCGCCGCCAAGAAGGCGCCCAAGAAGGCCATCCTGGAGTGGGATGCCGCGTGGCGCTTAAAGAAGATGGTGAGCAAGGGCGTCCAGGACATGCACGCGTCCGGGGCTCAGGCCACAAACAAGGCGGCAGCCACCCTGCTGCGAAAGCTCCAATGGGTGATCGCCAAGGGCGAAGTGCTGGGCTGGATCGAGCAGTTGCCTGAGGACGCGATCGCTGACATCCCGGTCAGCCAGTGGGAAATCCGTTCGCTGACGCTCCACGAAGCCCTGCTACGCCCGTGGCGCAATCCCAGCGAGCAGAAGCTGTGGGTAGCCCGCTACCGTGCCGGCAATCGCCTGCTGGAAGCCGACGTCGAGAAGAGGGCACTGGCCGCCTTGGCCAAGCGCAAGCCTGACAAGCCCGCACCGCCCAGCACGCTTTAGGTGTCATCCCGCCCACCTATTTCCTTGGTGGGCGGCATCTTCAATAGAGGGTCCCTCAACAGCGGAGCCTGACATGGCCAAGCGCAAGGGTGGCGTCCTCAACCGCCGCAAGTCGCTCATCAAGAGCCCCACCCTCACCCCCATCACCAGCCGGGTGATGTCGGATGCTGAGTTCATTGGGCTCCACGACAAAGCGCCCTACTTCCCTTACATCGGGCCAGGCCTTCCCTTCGAGAACGTGCTGTACAAGAAGATGGGAGAGCTCTGTCCGGCGTACACGGGCGGGTGCTGGTCGTACTACTCGCTGTCCAATGGCGGCTGGTACATGGTGCCTGACGACCATGACACCTACGAACTGACCAACTGGGAGGGCAAACGCTACCCCATGAGCAAGGACGGGGCGGGCCTGACCGTCACGCAGTTCCTGGTCAATCATCTGAGCTGGTACTACCACCAGAAGGGCGACGACGAAGCGCGTCGTGCGGCCATCGCCAACTTCGAGGCGTTGCAGGAGTACAGCCGCCAGCATCCGGATGGGGAAACCATTCGCATGGTGCTCGACTGACGACCTATAGGTGCGCTCCCTCCCACCCAAAGAACGGAGGTGGGAGGGCGATGATCGCCAACATTCCAACAACGGAGCACGCCATGACGAATGAACTGCAAACCAAGTGCTTGGTAGCCTACTTGGCTAGCCTTTCGCTCAGAAACGCGCGGGAAGACGCTATTGCCGAAATCAGGAAGCTGGCTTCCGAGAAGATTGCCGAGGTGATCAAAGAAGGCAAGCTGACCGACATGGACGAGATCGTCCAGGAAGTGACCGAACTGATCGAGCCGGAGTGCGACGAGATCCTGGTTCGGGACGAAGACCAGCAGGTGATCGAAAAGATCATCGAGGCTGCAATGGACAAGTTCCTGGCCAACAGCGACCTGGGCGGCGCAGACGGCGACACCGGCGACCGAATTGTCGGTGTGGTCTGGGAGCACATGGAGGAGATCGCAATGGACTGGTTCTTCGACGCCTATACCTCCATGGACGTTGTCGACGACCTGATTGAAGAAGCCACTGACCGGGCGAATGACGACATCGACGCCATCCTCGCCGGTACCTACGAGGACGAGGACGGCTGCCAATGACTAATGAGGAATGCCGCGCCCTTGCCATCAAGGCCATCGACGTCTTCCTGCTCGGCTACGATCTGAGTGGCGCAACCCCGGAAGGCCGTGAGCGGATCGCCTGGCTGGTCATGGAGGCGATTGAGCGGTGGGCCAATACCGGCTACTACACGGAAGCGGAGGTCGACGCCCTGGTCGAGCACGCCGTGGGGGATGTTGAAAATGAGATTGACGAGATCCTTGACCCCGAAGAGGACGACGAAAGCGAGGAGGACAGCGATGTCTAACCGTAGGCGGTAACAACCAACGGCGCCCCAGGGCGCCGTTGGTCGTTTTGCAGCGGGGCGTTTGGATCAGTTGGAGACCAGCACCAGGGTCGCACCACCATCCTGCTTGCAGTTCGTGGCGATCAGCGCCTCATTCAATGGGAGAGCATCAGTACCAGCGCTGTAGAGGTCCTGCACCTTGACGGGCGTAGCACCGCCAACCAGGACGGTTCCGAAGTTCTGAACAGCCGCACCAGCCAAACGGATGCAGACGTCAGCAGGCACGTTCGGATATGTGATCTTGAAGTAGCGAGCGATCGGCGTTGACACAGTGGCGCCAGCAGCATCGGAGGGCTCAACATTCACCGCGCCAGCCCACTGGTTCTGGATGTCGGTAGCCGAAATATTCATGTTGGCCGGGAAGATCTCGGCATTGTAGGCAGCGGCCTTGCTGACGTTTGCATAATTGTTCGTAGTGAACAGCGCCTTGACGCCAGCCTGAGCCGAGGAAAGAACCTGGCTTTCGTAGGTGGCATTACGGCCAGCTTGGACGCGCGGGTACACGATGAACGCGGCAACAGCCAAGGCCGCGATGATGGCCAGCACCAGCAGCAATTCGATCAGCGAGAAACCACCCTGGTTGCGGGCTTGTTTGAAATTCTTCATTGGAAAAGGTCTCTGAGTAGGTTGTGCGAGCAGCCCTTACCCAGGGCCTTCATCGCAACCTAAACAGAAAATGAACACAGTCAACGGATCATGCGCTTGGGCCCATGAGATCTGCTGTTTTCGTTCGCATTTTCTGCATCAGCTTGCGGCTGATACACCCACTTCTCGTCGATGGCCTTTTGCAAGATCAATCGCAGGTAGGTCGACAGGGTCATGTTGCTTTCCGCGGCCAGCGCTTCAATCTGCTCAGCCTGTTCGGCATGTACGCGGGCGGACACGGGCTTTTCCTTGATGGTGATGTGCTGGTCAGGCGCCAGCCGTCCGTAGTTGGATCCAATCTCTCGCATAGTGGTCTCCGCCTCAGGGCATGCGAGGCTTGGCAGACGACGTAGCGACCGCCGTCATCTCGAGCTTGAACACCCAGCCTTCGGCAATGGCCCGCTGGATCACGTGCCGGATATAGGTCGACTCGGTCATGTTGCTGGCCGTGGCCAGGGTTTCCAGGCTCTCAGCCTGTGCGCCACTAATGCGTGTGCCGACTACCCTCGCCTTCTTGATCGGATTCTTGTCCGGAATGGTCTTGCCGACGTTCTCGCCCTGCTTCCGCATGGATTATCTCTCGTGGTGGTGATGTAACCACGAGTAGCAGAAGGTTTGCGTTCGTCAACTTAAGGGGACGCCCCACGTCAGCGGAGTGAAACGGAGCCGCCGCAACCAAAGGGCGCGTCAGCGTTGCCGCCGCCCTGCGTCAGCGGAGCAAAGTGGAGCCGCCCTGTCCTTCCTGGACGGCGAGCTTCACGGCACCCCAGACTGACGTCGATGGTGTTGGCTCGATCCGGCATCGCAGGCGGCAGGGGTAGAGTGTGCTCTGAGGGAGGCGTTTGTCTTCAGCCGGTGGCGCGCGGCCGTGTAAGGTTTTTCTGATTTTGCTGGGTGCTGCCTGGTGCTATGGGTGAATATCGCCGCACCCATTGAGCAGACTTGCCACAGCCCTACGCTCCCTGCGGGCGCGGACAACTGGCCGGTGCCCAGGGCCTTGGCCGCCGATAGGCGGCCTGCTTACTGCTCAGTGTCTAAGTAGACAACACTGAGGCACACAGATAACTTATGACAGTGCACGAAACAGGGTGGATCCGTGAGCCAACCTAAAGAGAAGAAATTCGCATTCGTCAGCGAGGCGGCCAAACGGGCCTATCTTGATCTTCCGGATACGATCAAACAGCAGTTTGGCACCGATTTGAACGCAATTCAGCAAGGGAAACGCCCTTTTTCTGAAATCAAGGACGTATCAGCCAGCGTCGGCCAGGGTACATACGAACTTATTGAAAACGGAAGCCCCGCCTATCGAGCACTCTATTGCGCCAAGTTCGCCGATACCGTCTATATCCTTCATGCCTTTACGAAGACGACAAATAACGTCGACCAAAAACAGATGGATACCGCCGCAGCACGCTACAAGGAAATGACTGCCCAACTACGGGCAGCTGCAGCTGCGGCGAAGAAGCAAGCTAGGCGAGGCTAGCGTTCTGATTTCAGGCCACTTCCAATTCTTGCACGTCGCACCTGACATGGCCTGTCTTTGAACGTTGCTTGGTAACAAGCCGCGGCCGCATGCGGTAGCCCATCTTGTCCAGAAACCCGATTAGCTTATCCGACGAGAACTTGTCGATCTTGCCGTTGACGAGTTCGCTTACCCGGGGCTGGGGGATGTCGAGAGCCTTCATGATCTCGGCCTGCCCCCACGTACGCTCTTCGAACATGTCGCGCAGCATCAAGAGCATATCGGCCCGGAACTGCAGATCAGCCGCTTGGCTTGCGTCTTGAGTGATCGCGTCGAAGATGTTGTTGTAAACGAGCTTGGTCATAGCCACTCCGGTTTATACGGTTTTTCGTATATTACACCCTTGGCGAGTGATGTCAACCTAGCCGCTCAGGGCTTTGGCTGCTTGCCGGCGGCCTGCCTTCGGCCTGAAACTCAGGCGGCGATGGGCTCTTCCTGGTGATGGAGCGACAGCACCGCAATGGCCTGCTCAGGCGTGATCTGGAAGAACTCCCGCTTGTGGCTTAGCCGCGTCGGACCAAAGGCGACATGCATGGCCTGCTCCACCGCTTCCGGGTCATTGGTTCGACAGGCGTACTCCACTTGGAAGCCCGCGGGCACTCCCGTTGTATGGAGCTGGGCGGCGCGATCAATGGGGTTCAAGCGGGTCTTGCCGATCTTGATCAGGCCAGGCATGGATGGGTTGGTCAGGATGTAGACGAAGCCGGGTCCACGATGGCGTCGTCGTCTTACCCGCTGAACCTCTTCAATGGTGAGCACGTCACCGTTCTCGTCCAGATGGACTGGTTCGAATAGTGTGCTGAAAAGCTCACGGAAAGATCTCATTGTCAGCGTTGGACGAGACGCAAACTCAATCTCCTCGTCTGTGGGCACACAACCGACGTATCCGAGCGTGTCAGAAATTTTGTGTGAGAGGCATACCATGATGCTGCCAAGGAGCATGTATGCCACGCAAGAAGAAGACGCCGGTGGTCACGCCGGCCATTGATCTGCCGAAGGAATTTCTCGAGAAGCTGATCCCGGGTCCGATGGACGCGGCCGGGGTCGAAGCCGTGTTCCAGCAGCTGAAGAAGGCCGTGATCGAGCGGGCGCTGGGCGCGGAGCTCGGCCTGCACCTGGCCGACGCCGAGGGCGGGAGCGGCAACCACCGCAACGGCCGCAGCGGCAAGACGGTGCTGACCGACGAGGGTCCGCTGCGCATCGACGTGCCGCGCGACCGGACGGGTACGTTCGAGCCGCAGCTGATCCCCAAGCACGAGCGTCGCTTCGCCGGGTTCGACGATCGGATCGTCTCGATGTACGCCCGCGGCATGACGGTGCGTGAGATCCAGGGGCACCTGGCCGAGATGTACAGCGTCGAGGTGTCGCCGGAGTTCATCAGCAAGGTCACCGACGAGGTGATGGCCGAGGTCACCGCATGGCAGGCGCGGCCGCTGGAAGCGATGTATCCGGTGGTGTTCTTCGACGCGCTGCGGGTGAAGATCCGCGAGGACGGCGTGGTGCGCAACAAGGCGGTGTATCTGGCGCTGGGCGTGCTGGCCGACGGCACCCGCGACATCCTCGGGCTGTGGATCGAGAACACCGAGGGCGCGAAGTTCTGGATGAAGGTGTTCAACGACCTCAAGACGCGCGGCGTCAACGACATCCTGATCGGCGTGGCTGACGGCCTGAAGGGCTTCCCGGAGGCGCTGGAAGCGGTGTTCCCGGCGACCACGCTGCAGACCTGCATCGTGCACCTGATCCGCAACAGCCTGGACTATGCGGGCTGGAAGGACCGCAAGGCGCTGGCGGCGGCGATCAAGCCGATCTACACGGCCCCGACCGCCGAGGCCGCAGAGGCCGAGCTGGATGCGTTCGAGGCCGGCGACTGGGGCGAGCGCTTCCCGACGGTGGTCGCCGCCTGGCGCCGTGCCTGGACGCGCGTGGTGCCGTTCTTCGCGTTCCCGCCGGACGTGCGCCGGGTGATCTACACGACCAACGCAATCGAGAGCGTGCATGCGCGCCTGCGCAAGATCATCAAGACCCGCGGCCACTTCCCCAGCGACGAGGCCGCCACCAAGCTGATCTGGCTGGCGCTGCGGAACATCACCGCCGAGTGGAGCCGCGCGTCTCAGCACTGGAAAGCGGCGATGAACCAGTTCGCGATAATCTACGAAGACCGATTCACGCTGGCTCGCTGAAAGAGACTTCCGGACTAAACCGCCTCACACACAAAAAATCGGACACGCCCACGTATCCAGCCTCCTCCAACCAAGCTGTAAAAGCGCCGCCGGCACTCAGATTCACCCTCACTTCGGCAAGGCAATACTCTTCGTCAGTAAGCACCTCGTGCACCAACCTACTACGCGCCCATCCTGCCCGTCGTTCGGGATCCTTATGGTTCCTTTCAATACGAGCGTCAGCTAAATCATGAAGAATAGCTTTAGCTGCACCAATTCCTGTCGCCGCCATCGAAACCAGCTCTTCATCACGCAACACGATAACATCCGCCCTCTCCATCCCAAATTCCTTCCGCAGGGACGCCAGGACAAATAGCGCTCGCCAAAGAGCAAGATGCTTTGGACCAAGGGGAGGTCCCGTGTGTTTAAGCTCGTACTCAAACTCGCCTGCTTCATCCACATGAACTTGGATGACTCTCTGGTCACTTTTCTGACCGCCCTCGTTAATGCTAAACAAGTCACTTTCAATCAAGCACCGTGGAATTTGCACAACTGGGATCTCACTACCCATCACAGCACCACCCTTGCCCGAGAAGCAGCCGCCCGGTCGGCTGCTGATCGCCGTTCTTTTGCAGCCACCGTTTTCTTCGTCTCATCGAGCAGCTTCACCAGCGTATGACTCTTCGTGACGATGACCTTGGACTTCTTACGTGCATCATCCCAATCCCAATGGGTCACAAGCGGGTTATCGCCCTCTTTCAAGCGCCTCAATGCGCGATCAAGATCTTCGCAGAAGTGCCTACGCTCCTTGGCCTGCGAACCACACAGCAGGCGCAGCTCGTCGACGGAGAAGGTGTGCTTCGTTTCCTTCCTGTCGGAGCGGCTTGCCTGGCTTGAAATGAAGCCGTGCAACCAAATGGCCAGATGGTGTCGCTTGAGCTCGCGCGACCGTGCGATGTCGTTCCTCAAGATCTCACGATCCAGCAATCCATCAGCAATCTCCTCGCCAAACCTCACGGTCAGTACCCGCGTTTCCAGATTCATCCTTGCCACATCGATAAGGTTCTTAGTGTCGTAATGAACTCGCTCCGAGATAACTGTAACAAGTCCCGCCCTGAGTTCGGTCATGACATCAAGAATGCTCTTTTTGAGATTTTGACGCTTGTAGTTCTTCCCCATGTACCGCAGCACTTCGGACAATGGCACATCAAATTCTTCGCCTCCTATCTGGCCTCGATCATGCGCAATGAACAGCAGTGCCTGCCACAACCTGAAGTGCTCCATGTTCAGATGCGGACCTGTGTAGGTAATCGTCGCATTGACGCCTTTCTTTGCCGTAGGGATGAGGCGATGTTTGTACATCGGCCCATTCGTGGCAACGCTGAACAACGCACTGCGAGCGATCGACAACGGCAGGGGCGCTAACACAGAAACCTTCTTGACCGCCAGCTTTGTACCAGTGCCCACTTCATGGACTTCAGTCATGACGCCCCCCCGTCTTCTCGCTGACAACACGCTCGACGATGTCTGCCCGCTGTTCAACCTTCCATTCCTGAGCCACGGCGTGGTCCAGGACAGCGCGCATGTACACGCCCACCTTGACGCCACTCTTCTTCGCTGCCGCGGCTAGACGCCTGTCTTGCGACGCGGTTAGTCGGGTGACGCGGTTGACGGAAAGCGGCTCACCTTGAACGAGGTGGTAAGTGCTGGTCTTTGGGGATGGCATAGGTTTTCCTAGTGAGAACTCACCAGGATGCAAACAGAAAATCGAAGACCGT
The DNA here is from genome assembly GCF_052180205.1 of Stenotrophomonas sp. JC08. Taxonomy (NCBI): domain Bacteria; kingdom Pseudomonadati; phylum Pseudomonadota; class Gammaproteobacteria; order Lysobacterales; family Lysobacteraceae; genus Stenotrophomonas; species Stenotrophomonas sp. JC08. The sequence goes on from NZ_CP197473.1 coordinate 2,351,815, forward strand.
CAAGCCATTCGTCACACCGTTCCGGCGACTTACACTGGTGTAATTCCCCGCGACAGGTCCCGGGTGAATATCACCGCGCCCGGCCCAGGGTGGATATCACCGCGAAAAGGTGGATATCACCGCGCCCAGGGTGGATATCACCGCGGTTTTACCCAATTTCGGGTGGATATCACCGCGGAAAAGGTGGATATCACCGCGGTTTTTCAAGCGTTACTTGTTACATGCACGAAAGCTTGCCATCCGCTTGATTTTGCTTATGTTCTTACACTCCCCTCGCGCGCCCGGGTAACGCGCGCGTTACGCGCGCGCAAAAGGCTTTAGGCTTTAGAGCTTTAAGGACTTAAGGGCCCGCTGCCGCGGGCGTGATCTTTCAGATCGGAAGGGAAAAGCAACAGCCAAAGCGCCGGGGGCTGCCGCCCCGCCGGCCTCATCCAATGGGTGGATATCACCGCACCCATGGGAAACCTTCCCCATCCCTACGCTCCCTGCGGGAGCGGACCACTGGCCGGTGGCCAGGACCTGGCCGCCTGCCGGCGGCCTGCCTTCGGCCTTGACCCCAGAACGCTCCCGGCAGCCCGCCAGCACCCACCCACGGGCCAGCCAGCCCTACCTGCCCCAGTGCGGAGCAGCGGCGCGCCAAGCGCCGCCCAGGCCCTTGCTCTGCCCCAGTTGTCCGGCCGCCGTCAGGCGGCCAACCAACCGCTTGGCGCTTAACCGAACCTTGGTGACACAATCGGCCACCACAGGGGGAACCGATGCCATCCAAAGCCAGCCTAACCTTCGACCACGCCATCCAGGATGCCGTCGACCTGGTCAATCACTTCGACAAGCTCAACACCCAACCGCCACCGCCCGAGAACGAAGTTCTGAAACGAGCCAGCCTGGTCATGGCCTTGGCCGCTTTGGAGACCTACTTCGAGGATCGGCTGGTCGAGGCCGTGGAGACCGTTGCTGGCACGGGCGAAGGCCACCTGTCGAAGTTCATGCGCGACAGCCTGGCCAACGATCTCAAGTACTTCCACACCCCCAGCACCGATCGCGTCCGGCCCTTGTTCCAGAAGTACCTGGGCATTGACATCACGGAAGGCTGGAAGTGGAACATGATGGAGCCGTCGGCCGCCCGGTCGGAGTTGAACGCCTTGGCCAAGAAGCGGGGCGACATCGCCCATCGCTCATGGCGTCCGAGCAGTGGCGCACCCACCAAGCACGCCGTCTCCCGTGATGACCTTCGCCGGCATATCCACTTCATCCGACAGGTGGTACTGGCCACGGATGCGGTACTGACCGGCCTGGCTGCATAAGGGCCATTCTCCACGCTGGCAGCCCCTGACAGCCTTGGCCCTCGGCTCGTATCTCCGGTTAAGATCGACGCTGGGGAACGGCTTACAAGGCTATGGGCGAGACCTCTTACACCAGCGAACAGGTGCGTGTCATCGAGCACGATGGTGGCCACGCCGTAGTCGCAGCGGTTGCCGGTTCAGGAAAGACGGAAACGCTGATTGGCCGTGTTCGTCATCTGTTGCGCGACCACAATCCAAATCAGACTGCTGTGGTCATGTTCAACAAGGATGCTGCGCAATCTTTCCGCGAGCGCTTCGAAAGGGCCGTTGGTGGGACAGCACCAGAGATCCGCACGTTCAATTCAATGGGCAATCGGATCGTCAATCGGTTCGTGCAGATCGGCCTCCTGCCGGATGCCAGGATCGAAGAGAAAGACCATCACCGAACCAGGATAGCCAAAGGGGCTTTCACTCATGTTTTCAAGAGTCTCAATGGCGAGGATGAGACACCCGATAAGGACCTGATCGACGCTTTCATCACGTTCCTTCAACTGGTGAAGTCTGATACCCGATCTCCGGATCACGTATTCGAAGCCGGCAACTACCAGAAGTCGGCTCAGGGGTTTGTCGAAGCGTTCCATCTTTTCGAGAAGGAACGAAAGAGGCTGAAGATCCGCTTCTTCGAAGATCAGCTCTACGATCCCGTCAAGCTGATGCTCAAAACCCAGGAAACCCAACGTTACGTCGCCGACAAGGTTGATCACCTGATTGTCGATGAAGCCCAAGACATGAACGGGATCCAGATTGCGCTGCTTAGGATCCTGGCCGGAACGCGCGCGAAAGTCATGCTCGTGGGCGACGAAGACCAAGCGATATACGACTGGCGCGGCTCCAAGCCCGACTACCTCATCCGCGGATTCGAGAAGGACTTCACCCAAGCCGTCCGTTACACCCTGCCGCACACCTTCCGCTTTGGTCACCATCTATCCATAGCGGCGAGTCAGGTCATCACGCGCAATGCCAATCGCAACCCCAAGATCAGCATTTCGGCCGAGGGCACTCCGAGAACTCGGATCCACAGCCTAGGGTTGTCGCTTGGACTCACAGGGCTCGGGGATTACATCAAGGAGGTCGTCGATGAAGGAGCCTCCCCCGAGGATATTGCGGTACTGGTTAGGACCTACAGCCTAAGTGTGTCCATCGAACTGGAGCTTCACCATCACGGCATTCCGTACTTCGTTTATGGACGCCCGCCCCTCACCAGAATTCCGGAAATAAGTGCCCTCGTAGGCGTACTCCAACTAGCCAGCGGACGCTGGAATAAGCTGGGTGAGGATGAAGTCAACTACATCATCCGGAGCCTGTTGCAGCGCCCCGCCCTCTATCTGGACAAAGTGGCGATCGACCGCGTGGTTCAAGACGCATCACGCGCTCCCGAGCACCTTGCGAATGTAATTCGGTCAGTCATCACACCGCAGACCAAGGAGTTTCATGCGGATCAGATCAGGGACCGCGCAGACCTCTTGGACATCATAGGAACCACTACCGAGCCCGATGCCAAGGTGATTGAGGTTCTCGATCTCTACCTGTCGGGAACGAACTTCGAGAAGATGATTGCCAAGCAATCCCCAACCGCGGAGGCGGCAGAGGCCATCTTGGCGAACGTCGCAGCATTTAAGCTCATAGCAAAGCGGCATGAAGGGACGATCGCCGAGTTCCTGGAAGAAATCGACCCCTTGATCGACTCATCGAAGAAAGATCCACCGGACGAACCCCATGTCTGGATAGGATCAATTCATCGTTCAAAGGGCGCGCAGTGGCCGCACGTCTTCGTCCCCGGCCTTGCTGCTCGTTCCTTCCCCAGGGACGACCTCGAGCATGAGCAGATCGAAGCCGAGCGGCGCCTGTTCTATGTTGCGATCACACGTGCAAGCCAGCAGCTCTTTGTCGCACATCCTGCTGACTCGGACTTCAAGGAGATCTCCGAAAACATTGATTGCGATAAGGCCATCTCCAGCGCGAGCCCCGTATCTCAGTTCGTCTGGGAAATGGATCTGGCCTTGGCCCGACATGCTGCCGCTGCGGTGGAAAATGGCGGCCCTTTTTCAACGGCTTCTGTGGCCAGGCCGGAAATTGCCAACGCCTACTTTGAACGCTTCCCTTGCGCGTCTGGGTGGTCCTACACCCGCCGCCCCAGGGTACATCGCGTCGCAACAACTGGCCGCTCTACCTCTACCGACATGCCTCCTGGAACCAGGATCCGCCACCCCAGCTTCGGCCCTGGGAAGATTGATCGCTGGGTGGACGGCCGAGTTGTACGCGTGGTTTTTGACAGTGGAGACTCGCGCATGCTCGTAGCAAGCCAAGCTGGCTTGACTCTGGAGAACGGCCCGGGCGGCCATGCCTCGACTGATCTATGCGATGACGATATCCCGTTCTAGGATCCCTGCCCCACACCTACCCCAGTGCGGAGCAGCGGCGCGCCAAGCGCCGCCCAGGCCAGCACCACGTTGCGCTCAGCGCAAGCCCAATCGCGCTCCGTGCAACTTTCTTGCGCCCTAATCCGCTGTCTACGGTTGCCCGAAAAATAACCTGACCCTCAAGTAGCTACACCTCAATCGAGCCACCGCACTACTGCATAGTTAGCCGCTCCTCCGCGCCGCCATCCACTTCCAAGCCGGTGTGAGATCAACCCAGTCGAACTCATCGCCCAGACTACCGTCATCATTGACGATGCGTAGGCGCGTATCCTCCCGAGTGACGAACAGCACCTTGCCGTAGATCTTGGGTGTCCGCTGCGCCTTGCGGCTGGCGTCCTTGGTGCTCTCCTTCGTCTCTACCATTCGGACTTCCGGGGGCTCTCCCAAGGGGTACTCTAGGCAGACGATGAAGTCTGGATAGAAGTAGTTCCTGTGCTCGCTGCGAACGACCCGGACAGACCAAGGCTTACGTGACGGATTGCGATGCCACCACACGACGTGGTCATCGCGCTCCATCGACTGGATGAACTCCCGTTCCTCCTGGTTGACGCCCGCCGACCCGTCAATACCGAAAACCGAGACTGTCCCGCCTGAGTGGGCCAAGGTTTCCTTGAACATGGTCGTCTGGCCTTCGATGTCGAGGCTGTCACGGGCACTCGTAATCGTGCCATCCAACGGCGGAACAACGCCGTAGAGATTTTTCTGGGCCTGGTCGAGCGCCTTGTTCAGCGGGTAAAGCAGGAACTGGGGCAACGGCGACGCACTACCGATGGTCGCGAACTCCGCAATCGCGTCCTGAACCATCTCACCGATTCGTTGGGCGTCTCGGCGAACAACCCAGCAGGCGGCGTCTCGCGCCAACCGATCCAGCTGCTTGTCGTCCAGCACCGATGAACTCGAATCAGAAGGAGGCACTGCCACATCCTCCCTCAATCGCCCCGCCAGCGTCCCGATAATGATCTTGACGTCGGCATCTTCCACCTGCGGGATCTTCTTCAAGAGGGCAGCCGCATCCCGTGCCAACGAGCCTCGATCCGTGATGACCGTGACTTCTTCCGTTCGGATGTTGTCCTCGTCCTTGGTCAGTTCGGTGTGGATCTCCTTATCGCGCAGCAGGTTGTAAGCGGCACGTACTGCGAAGGCCACCTTGTCCTCGGTCAGTGGCAGGTTCATGGCCACATGCGCCGACACCTTGGCCATGTCGGCCATCGCCGGCCGGCTCTCTTGCTGGAACACCGCGGGCGCACCGGGCAGCTTCAAGTTGAGCCTGTAAGCCTTGAGTCCCTGCTCCTTGAGCCGTTCCAGGATTTCGTTCTCATCTGCAGGAACGACGGCCGGCTTGGGCGTGGTATCCACCACCCAATCCGTCTCCATGATCGTGGTGCCCGTGTCGGCACCCGTGTCCTTGCCGAACAGGCCGGGCTGATCGGTACCGGTACTCGGCAGCCCCTCTTCGTCTTCCTCGTCCGTCTCCTCAATGATCCTGGCCGGCGGGGGCTTGGTCCCATCGTAGAACGCAGGCAGCTGGGGCGAGGTCTTGTTGGTGATGACCGTCGCGCCACTCTTGGTCTGCTTGACGATCATCTGTTCGGTCTGGCCTTCCAACTGGCTCTTAACCGCACCCACCGTATTCACCGCCGACTGGAAGCCCGCTTGGGCCTCTCCATCGGCCAAGTAGATGAACGCCGTATCCAACGAGTCGGGAATTTCCTGAGGCTTGGGGAAGGCGTCCCGCACCTGAGGCGCCACGCGCATGACGCGCCCGATGAACTGCATAGCGAAGTCCGCGTCGTTGACCAGCTTCGTTGACGCCAGAACAAACGCCCGGGGAGCATCGAAGCCCGTGCCCGCCGACTGCTTGAAGATCAGGACTTCCTTGCTATGGTCATTGGCAATGGCCGCCATCAGAACCGGATCGGGCTCGTCGGACGAATGAACGCCAATGGCCCCCATGGGCACCCGGCACAGGCGGATGAGATCCTCCCGGGCTTCGTCCACGGTCTTGTCGCCGTTGGCGACCTGGACCAGCAAAAGTGGCGTAAGGTCGATCCCCTCGGCCTTGAGGATCTTCTTCAACCACAGGTGCTTCTTCCAGGCCTGCCGCAGTACGGTCCGCTTGAGGTCAGCAACGGTGGAAATGGAGCGCTGTAGGTCGTACTTCACCGCCTCGATGTACTTCTTGTTCAAGCGGGCTTCGACCGCCTGAGCCCGGCTCACGACGAACGACCTGCGGGCTTGCTTTCCTGACTGGGTAAGGAACTGGTCCAGGACCGCGTCTTTCGGCGTGGCCGACGCCATCACCATGTAGTCGGGATTGACCCACAGTGCGAACGCGCCAAATTCCGTGCCGGTCTTCAAGCCGATATGGGCCTCGTCCACGACCAGGCCGATCTTGAGCTTGCGGGCACGCGCCAGCTCGACGAACTCGTTAAGCGCCCGCTGATCGTCATCTGCCCCACTGGAATAACCTGTCTTGCGATCCTTAGCACTGGCCACGCCCGCCGCCGTGGATAGCAGCACCATGCCCTTGCTGGGCTCCTGGTTGCGCCCGCGGGAGAGCATGACGGGGAACAGCTGCCCATCCGCATTGCCCAGGATCGCGTCCTCAGTCTGCTGGACCAGGTTCACATAGGGAACGAACCACAGCCACACGGTGTCCTGTGCCGCCGACACTTTGGACAGGGCACGCACCAGCATGAAGGTCTTGCCCGAGCCAGTGGGAGAGCGGAGCAAGACGGGCGGCGAGGGATGGCTTAACAGGGCAGCCGACAGGTTGTTGATGATGTCCTTCTGAAAGCCAATGGGCTCATGACTGGACGTCTGCGCAGCAACAAAATCCATGTTCATGCGCGACCTCCTGCCTGGCCACTGAGCAATGCCTCAACAAGCCCATGGCAGCTGGCATCAACGCCCCTTGCTTCTAGTGCCTCCTGCAATGCAACAGGTCGATCGCAATACACGGATAGACGTTGAACACCATGCGCCTTCGGCCACGCAGCTAGTTCATCCACGGCATCCGCTGTGACCTCGGTACACAACAGGATGTCGTAGTCGTCAGCTCTGGCAATGTGCTGAATCAGTCCCTCGTTGAACTCCCACACTGCGTGAGCCAGTCGCAGGCTCAGTAGTGCCGCAGCATTGCTTGTCTTGGCCTCAAATGGAAGGTCCGCTACTGCAAGCTTGTTGAGCGTCAGATAAGCGAACTCCCCACCCTGCTCTACGGTGAACCCAGCATTGCCGTTGTAGCCAGTGATAACTCTTCGCATGCGAGCTGCACACACGTCCCTGCAAACATTCTTGCCAGGCTCTTTGTCGGTTGCCTCTGTGCTTGAGCACAGAATGAAGCGCCGCTCCCCCCCATCTTCGGCATTCAACTGGAGGAGCGCATGGGCGGTGGTCCCGGAGCCCGCAAAGAAATCTAGCACCGTGTCATCCTGCCGCGTCGCCTGTTCCAGCAACCCCTTCAACAGACTCAACGGCTTCGGATAGGGAAAGGCCTTCCCGCCGAGAACCGACTTCACTTCCTCGGTGGCGACGCCACCACGGGTGCTGCGCATAGTGATGACAGCCTCGATGTACTCGTCATCATCGTTAACCTCTTCATTGATACCCGCAATCCAGCTACTCAACGGCGCCAGGCGCTCTTCCTCAGGGCGTGCGGTCCAGTGCTCCTTGCGGGAAGGGCGCCCGGCTGCGATCGGCTTTCCGATCCAGAAGTCCAAGTCTGGAAGCTCTTCTCGCAGCAGCGGTGTCTTCTTCTTGGGCAGGGCTGGCCCCCGTCGCTCTCGGATAGCTGCCAGCAGATCCTCCCGGGTGTCGAACCGCATGACATCCTCAGGATCGCACGGGGGGAAGTAGATCAGTTTCTTCTCGATGAGCTGCTCGATGGTGTCACTGCGCAGTCCATCAAGGGCCGCGGCAACTGCCTCCTCATCATTGTCGAGTCGTTTCCTGATTTCCTGCTCCGACGCGTATCGCCATACGTTGTCTGGGTCACATGGGTACCAGTACCCGGTCTCTGGATTCTGGATCGGGTAGTAAGTGTTACCGCGCTCGGTGTACGTGTGGGATTTTGTTAGCGGCTGAGGGGACCATTCGCCACGCTCGTCATTGTCCGGGTTGCGGAACTTCTTTCGGTCCGTGGGACGACCATTGAAAGCGAACCCTGGATTTGCATAGACAAGCACATGCTCATGGACATGACTGAAACGCTGGGACAGGTCGTTGCCGGTGTCCTTCGTCCGCCAGACCAAGCTGCCCAGCCGCCGCCCTGGGAACACCTCATCCATCAGCAGTTCAAGCCGAGACCTGTTCTCGTCGTTGATGGATACTAGGATGACGCCATCGGGTGCCAGAAGCTCCCGTGCAAGCAACAGGCGTCGATAAAGGAACTCTAACCACTGGGAGTGTCGCCACCTGTCAGCCTTCCCGACATAGCGATCGTTGTAGACCCAGTCCTTGTTGCCAGTGTTGTAGGGCGGATCGATGTAGATCACCCGGATCCGGCCTGCGTGGGTGGCTTTCAACAGGCGCAGCGCATCGAAGTTGTCACCCTCGATGATCAGGTTGCGGTGCACGAACTTCTCGCCCCCACCCTCAGGTTTGTGACTTAGCTCCGGCACCAACTGAGGCAACACGATGTCGGCATTCAACGCCTCATCATGCTCGATCGCGTTGCGCTCCCAAGTCAGACCCAGCTTCCGCTTGGTGAGGTGCTCGACCAGCAGTCGCCGCAATTCGGGGGCGCCTAGCTGGCCAAGACGGGTAAGAAGGTCTGTCGGCTTTTCGGTTTGGGTCATGGGCTCGATCTGGCTACTTCAGGGCGCACAGGGCAGGCGCAGGTTCGTTCAGGATTGTCACACAGGGTCATCGCCCGGTTCCACGCCCTCAGCCCCAGCCGGACTGGATCGTCGCAAAGCCCTGTCTCACTTGGTGACTCATCCGTTTCGTAGACTGGCATGGACCCCTGTGGATCACCCCATGTCCGGCCGCAAGCACCACTACCTGCCCCAGCTGATCCAACGTCCGTTTGCCTACCGTCAGCAGGGCAAGGAGTTCTACGTCCACGCCCACCACCGGACCCGGGGGCGGTTCACCCCCAACACCAGAGGTCTAGGTAAGGAGCTGGACTTCTACGGCGGCCCTGAGGACACGGCTTTGGACGACGCCATCACCCGGGGTGAGGACGCGCTGGCCGAGACCGTGCAGGCCATCAATCGTGGGGATGCCGTTGCGCCTGCGGACATGGCGACCCTCATCTGCGCTCTGGCCTTCCGCACGAAGTCCATGCGGGAGGCCTTGGTCGGGCTGTTCCCTGCCCTTCTGGAGGCACTTCGCGTAAAGCTGCTTGACCCTATGCGTCTGCGACGTGACCTCATGGCCAGCCTGACAGACCCAAAGGAACGAAAGCGGCTCATCTACGAGCAGATCGACAAGAACATGGGACCACTGCCCCGTGAGCAGCGCGCCAAGGCCTACGGCCTCTTGCTTCCACGATGGAAGACCGAGGTAGCCAAGCAGGAACAGCAACTGGTGGCCCAGGCTTGGCAGCTGGCCTACTTCGTGTTGAGCAAGGCCCGGGCGGAAGCAGACACCTGGGCCAACAATGCCTACCTGCAAGCCCTCGCTAAAGATCCAGCCATGGCCACGCGTGCAACCCGTATGGCCACCGACTTGACGTTCTGCGTAATCGACGCCCCACCAAGTGAGTTCTTCATCCTAGGCGACTGCGGGTCTGTTGCGATGTTCTCCGACGGAAAGCCCAAGCTGATGCTGGCCGCCATTTCCGATGACGTAGTAATCAACGCTGTATTCCTTCCGGTATCACCTACACGCTGCATTGTGGGGCACGTCCCGAATACACCACCGTGCCTTGGCGTGGCCGACATCAACCGCATGAGCGCGTCGCTGTCCTTGGAGTTCTTCATCAGTGACCGCGACACAGGCGGCGAGCTAGACAGCCTCAGGGCTGCCATCGGCTCCCTGGTTCGGATTGAGACCGAAGAAGACATCATTCGATCGCTGGTGCAGGAATGAAACCACCCCCCCTTTTTGCACTCTGACTTCGGCTTAGCTGCTGACGCTACTCATCCATAAGTTTCTTGAAGCGTCGCCGATGATGTCGAAGCTGTCGAACTATCGCCGGCGATCCCGTAGCCGCAGATACGCGTTTCACGTAACTTGGATAGCTTCTCTGATACTCGGGCGCATGCTCCGTATACTGCTGAAGCAGTCGCTTTTGTCGTTGGATGACCAATGGAGTTCCCCCATCCATGGCCTTAGCCTTGGTGTGCTGGCGCACACCAGCGCGCATCTTCTTGTAATAACGTGCAACCCCAGACGATCGCAGAAGGATACGACTTCCGTCGAACACGAGCCCAAGATACTGGAGAGGCTTGTCAGCAAGCGGTGTGAAAACGCATTCCAACGTCTTGGCGGCCTGCATGGTTAACATAAGCCTGGCCAATTTATCTTCCACAAGCCGCTTGAAATCTGCAACATTCTCGGTCTTTACGACCACCAGGATATCGTCGCAATAGCGTCGATAGTAACCTCCAACATAACGAGCCGCCTCACTCATCTCTTTGTCAAAGTTGAGCATGTAAATGTTGGATAGCAACGCGCTCATCGGCGACCCTTGGGGAATACCTTTCCCGGATCCATTCACCCGAATCAAGCCACCCGCACGAATGACACTCCGGAACTCAGATGCCTCGCAAATCCTCTCCTTTTTCTCGAGAGCCGTCCTGCTAATGCCTAGCGCCTTACGTGCCTCAATCAGCTCAACGGAAGCATGCCTAGTAAGGGACCGATACACGGCATAGTGATCCACCGGCAACGTCGATTCCGCAAGCAACCTAGTCCACGCACGCTTTAGGAGCGAATGATCGAGAGAGCCGAAGAAGTCCTTAACATCAAATCCGAGTGCTACACACGGGGTGTTTGAAGCCACCCAATCGAAAGCTTCTTTGGCGAAATCGACGTTCGATCGCCCAAGAGGACGGAACGCAATCACTTCCTCTTGAAGTCCCGCCTGGGCGAGCGCTCGTTCGTACAAGTCAGCCAAGATAAAGTTGTAATACGCATAGATCGCCGCATCGGCATGCGCTGCGTATCGGATGTCCCGAACCTTGCTGCTCTTCTGCAGCTTGCCAGACGCCAGTCTCTTAATGCGCGGACGAACGATATCCAAGCGCAGGAACGGAAAGAATGCATGTCTACTGACTGCAATTGGGTCGGAAACCAGCCGCTCGCATTCTTTTGCGTTCAGTGGCACGTCGAAGTGCTTATAGCCTCGCCTCTTCTGAAGCGCAGCTTCCAGAGCTGAGCGAGGCGGAACTTTTTCTCGCATTCACAGCCCTCAATTTCTACAGGGTGGGGTTGGCTGTGGCGACCATACACCCTCCCTGCTGGTACAACACAGGCCCCATCTAAGGAGACCCTACCCACCTCAGTCGATTACCGAGGTTTAGCCACACAGATACAAGATTGTTGTATTGCCTGCTCACGGAGGAACTTATGGAGTCAATCGTGGTCAAACTGCTGCTGACCGTCTTGGTCGCATTGTTCCACTGGTGGGCGTGCGCTAGCGCACGCTGTCCAGGTGTGATAAAGACGCCCCCGCCTACAAATTAGACGGGCAGAGTATTTTTATCATCGTCCGCTTCAAGCAACAACCCCCTTGCGCCCCGCAAATCCTTTGCTAGCCTGATCCCGTCGGCCGAGGAGTGCTATCCCCTACTGACAAAAGCGGCGGATCCTGAGCATGGGCCCGCCGCTTCTTTTTGTGCGAACCGCCTCGCGGCCAGTTACCCCGCCTGATTCGACAGATCCGGCCCTTTCCATACCTTGGAAAGAGGTACATCCGGAACTCCGCCCATGCTCCCCACCCCTACGCGCCGTCAGCGCGGCATCACTCTCATCGAAATCATCTTGGTCTGCGCCATCATTACGGCCGCCGCCGCTGGGCTTTTCGTCTTCGCCAAGAAGACCTCCGTCAATGCGGCAGTGGAAAAGGAACAACGCCAGGTCAAGGACATCGTCAAGACGGTCGACTCGATGTTCGCGCTCCAGCCCAACTTCGCGGCTCTGGGCACGAACGGCGCCGAGTACCTGAGCACCCGAGGCGCATCGCGCTCGGGCTTGAACCTGACCAAGGAGGCCAGTGGCGCGGCCGCCCTCACGACTGGCTTGGGATCAGGCCAGCTCAACCTGGCGGCATGGAGTGTGGATACCGCGACCGGCCCTGCCGTTCCCAACAGCGGCTACCGACTGGCCTATCAGGGCCTGACTGCCAACGAGTGCTCCCGCTTGGTCACGGCCACCTATCCGATTGCACACAAGGTAAGCGTCGCCCACTCAGCTCTGGATGACACCGCCGCCGCCCAGCTGGCCTTGCGCGGCCAGCTCACCGCAACCCCCGACATCGTCACCAACAACTGCGGGGAAGGCTCGCCCACGGTGTTCCTGTACTTCGCTCCGGCACGCGCAATTCACACCCCACCCGCAGCAACACCTTCCTCCCGCCCCGCTCCTGTCTGCAACCCAACGCGTGAAGTTCAGCAGATCCCCTGTCCGGCTGGTCAGATTGGCACCATCACTCAGGAGCGCACGGGCGACTGTTCGGGCGTCGACAATGCGTTCGTCTACACGACATGGACGACGATTTCCAACACCTGTGGTGCCACGGTAACCCCGCCGCCTACGGTTCCGGTGACTCCTACCGCGGACAATTGCACGGTCACGACCTTCACTGAGGTGGGGACGTGCCCTGCTGGACAGACGGGCCAGGTCATTCGCCGCCGCACTTTGGACACCTGTACGGGCGCCTACACGCCATGGGTGGTTGATGCAAGTGTAAGTAATTGCCAGACCATGCCTGTGGCTACCTGCGTGCCGCAAGATGACGAGCAGACGCTAGCCTGTGCTCCAGGTCAGACTGGATCGATCACCCAGGTTCGCTCTTCGACCTGCTCGTCTCCAACCGCCACCCCCGTATGGTCGGCATGGGAGACCGTTAGTGACACGTGTCGCGGCAATGCGACCTGTTCACCTCAGCGTGAGAATGGCCCTGTTCCCTGTGCAGCTGGCTACTACGGCCCGTGGATGGGCGATCGCGAACGCTTTCGCAATTGTGTGAATGCCACGACCCAAGGCGGCTGGTCGACCTGGAACATCCTTGTTCCGAACACAAGTTGCACGGCATGCCCGGCGAATACGACCGAAACAGGTATCGACTGGCAACCCGCCAGCGCCTCTTGCCCTTCAGGGCAGTCCGGATCGATTACATGGGAAAGAGAGCGTGTTCGCACGCGGACCCGCTCATACGCTTGCCCAGAGGGGACGACAGCGCTTCCCGCAGAAACCATCGGCAGCTGGTCTGGATATTCCTACACAGGCGCAGAGCGCAACTATGTGAACTCGTGCGTTAACAACTGCGTTGCGCCTGCATCGACCACAGCTACGCGCACTCAATCTTGCCCATCCGGCCAGACTGGCGTAATCACTGAGTCCCAGACCACGAGCTGGTCGTGCCCTTCGCCTACGGGCTCGCCAGTATCAAGCACGTCGGCCTGGACGGTTGTGTCCAATACCTGTGCGGCTACTTGCACCGCCCCAGCCCCGACGACGACCGGGATCTCGCGCCCCTTGTCCAACCAGGGCCGGGATGTGGGATGCCCGGCCGGCCAAACTGGCAACCACTGGCAGACCCGCACCGTGACCGAAAGCGGCACGCGCACCACCAGCTGGGCTTGCCCTGGCCCGACCTCATCCACGACAGAAACGTGGAGTGGAAGCTATACCTACGGTGCTTGGACTACGACCAGCAACACCTGCGCGCCGATCCTGCCGGAAAGCTGCTCATGCTGGACGACCCCAGGCATGGTGCCATGGCCAGTGGATCCAAACATGGGCTGCGTGCCTGACAAGCCGGTAGGCGTGCAGTACGACCATGCCGTCTACCCCTGCATGATCGATTAGTCTGAGATCGGCAGTACGATGCGGACGCTGCTAGCGCTCCCCGCGTGGTGGATAACACCTCGCGGGATCGCCAGATACCCGGGGCCAGAGTGAAAGTCGGTGCCGCTGAACGCATCCAAGGCTTGGCCGGCCACGGTCACAATTGCCTTGCCGGCACCTCCCTGGGTCGCCAAGTGCTGCCCCATAAGCGCCTTGTCGTTCTTGTTGGCTCTGCTCGCGCGATCATTACCATGGCTATGAATGGTCTGACCAGTCGGCGCCATTCCTTCGGGCAAGAACGCCTCAAAGTTCGCACAAGCGATGTGCGCCCGATTGGTACCGATCACTACGCCAAAATGCTCGCCATCGGTAGCCAGCACGCCACACGCCTCATAGCCCGTTTCGTCGCTGTAGGCACGCAAGCGCGGCCCGATCCGCAGGGCGAAAGCGTCCATACTTTCCCCCGGTTCGCTCACGACCTCGAACAGTCGCTGATAGTCCACGACGCCGATGCCCGGGATGCGGACGCGCTGGACGTCGTCCGCAGCAACCTCCTTGCGCCGCTCGAGCCCACTGTCCGAGGCATCCTTCAGTAATCCACGAAATACGATAAAAGTAATCGTTGCGGTAATAAGAATGAGGGAAAGGCAGATGGCCATCCGAGCCAGATCGCTGGCTCGGGCACTGTTCGGAAGACGGCTATTCGGTGACATGGACAGATCCTGGCGGGCGGCTACACTTACGATTATAGTAATCTTTGCGCTATAGTCGAGTCTCACCCAACACTGCAGTAACTCTGGAGTCAGCAATGCCGCCCTCTTCTGCCCAAACAACCTACGGCCAGCGCCTCCGCAAGGCACGGAAGGCCGCAGGCCTGACCCAGCCCGAGCTAGGCCGCTGCCTGGATGTGGATCCGGCCACCGCTGCCGTGCGGATCAGCCGTTACGAGAACGGCCAACACATGCCCGATGGACCAACGGCTGACGCCTTGGCCAAAGCCCTGCGTCTCCCTCAGGCGTGGTTTCATGCTGAGACCGACGCGATAGCTGAGGCGATCTTGTTGCTGTCGCGGATGTCGAAGGGAAGGCAGGCCTCTGCTCTTGCTACCATCCAGAACCACATCGCCGCCGGCTAGCAAGGCGTTCGACCAGCGACTCCCCGATGGTTTGCTACCATCCTCAGCGACGGTCAGGCATGGGGGCGGGATTGCGGCCGCCGTCGCAGGGGAGAGCCGAAGTAAATAGGCCGTGGTGCATCGGAAGATGTACCCCCTGCTATACCAAGCCCGCCCTGCGAGACTAAGCATAAGGACTTGGGCATGGCCGAGGCACCAACCGACAAGTTTTCCGCAGGCGAGCAGGGGCTGGGATACATCTACCAACCTCGCCTAGCCCTACTTCATCTGTTGCAGCTGCCAGAAGACACAGCCGTCCTCCTGGAAAAGGATGACGACCTCGATTTTGTCGACGGTGATGGGCGCAAGTCCTTGGCTTCGCTCAAACACAAAGCATCGGGCGACCGATTGACCGACCTATCGACCGACTTCTGGAAGTCCGTCAATATCTGGCTGGTGCGCTATAAGAACAATGGCCGCGCAGCATCGAACCTGCGCTTCCTCCTATTAACCACCGCCACAGTATCGGCCAACTCGTTCCTTTCACGTCTTCTACCCAACCACACCGCGACCGTCGCCGATGCAACGGCACTGCCCGCGTTCGCCGATGCAGCGTTGGCCGGATCAACGTCGAAAACAATTGCTCCGATCACCGCAGCATTCGACGAACTGAGCGAGGCTGAGAAGCAGGACTTCCTTGAACGCATTTTGATCCTAGATGGAAGCCCACGTATCGACGACATCCCGGCGATCATCAAGGACAAGCACATGCGGAGCGTTCGACGCGAGCACCGCGAGTTTGTCTTCGGGCGGCTGGAAGGCTGGTGGACCGATGCCATCATCAAGCACCTGACCGGTTCGAGGCCAGATGGCATCTTCGGCTATGAAGTCTCGGACAAGCTCTCCGGTTTCGCCGAGGAATACAAGGCTGACAACCTACCCATCACATTCCGTGGCAAGTTGCCTGCCGATGAAATTGACACGGATGCCGATCCGCGCATGTTCGTGGCGCAACTTCGCCAAATCGGCATCTCCTCCAACCGGATTAGGAGCGCGATCCTCGACTACTACCGAGCGTTTGAACAACGATCGGCTTGGGCGCGCGAGAACCTACTGGTGTCGGGAGAAGTCGAGGAGTACGAAGATCGCCTTGCCGACGAGTGGAACCGCTACAAGGATGTCGCCTTCGAGAAACTGAAGGACGACAGCGCGGAGGAGGCGCTGCGAGAAGCCGGCGCGACCCTCTACAACTGGGCGGAGTTCGAGACCGGGAAGATCGAGTCCTTGCGCATCCGCGCACGGGTGACGGAGCCCTACGTCCTTCGCGGCAGTTTCCACATCCTGGCCGATGCCACGCCGGAGCCCAGGGTCTACTGGCATCCCAGGTTCCTCGACCGCCTCAGCGGAGTACTGGGGGTGACCCCGTGAAGCGATGGGATCAGCGCCCTTTCGAGATCCGTAACCTCTTCAATCCTGCCTTCTGCGGCTTGGTCTTGTTCCGTGCGCTGCACGGCTATGAGGAGCAGGACACCCGCGGCATGCCCTTCTCATTGTCGCTACTGGTACTGCCCCTGTGCCTGCACAAGGATTCGCGCGAGGTGATTGCCGAGAGCCCTCGAAGCTACCTACTCAAGACTACGGAGAAGAACCAGCAAATCATGGTGGGATTTGCTGACCGGGTCACGCAAATGCTGCCCTACGCCTTCGAGGGGTTCGGCCTGCTGATGGAAAGAGGTTGTATCACCATCACCGACGACGGCCGCATCCAGACAGCGCCGAGAAAGGTCCGCAAATCCGTCGATGGAACCGCCGAGACCATCGCTTGCCAGAAAGTGGCGCGTATCGTTGGAAAGGAATTCGCACGTATCGCCGACCGGGCGACCGTTTATACGACTTTTGGGATCCGCCCATGAAGATCAATTCGATCCACATTTACAGCCACGATGGCCAACGCCGGGATCTCCGGTTCAAGGTGAACGGGCTCAACGTCATCACCGGCCGTTCCTCTACCGGAAAGTCCGCGCTTTCAGAGATCATCGAATACTGTATGGGCCGCTCCACCTTCAATGTTCCAGAAGGAGTCATCCGCGACAGGGTTGCCTGGTTCGCCGTAATCTACCAATTCGAGAAGGAACAGGTACTGGTCGCCAAGCCAACCCCACCAGGTGGCGGAGCTAGCTGCAGCACCGTTATGCTGCGGCGCGGCCCCGAACTGCAGGCACCAGAGTTTAATGAACTGGCGACCAACACCGACGACGATAGCATCGTCGAGTTGCTGTCACGCCTGCTTGGTATTCCCGAGAACCGCACAGATGTCCCGCTCGAACACAGCCGCGACAGCTATGACGCAAACGTCAAGCACACGTTCTACTATCTGTTCCAGAAGCAGGGTCTAGTCGCCAACAAAGATCAGCTCTTCTACCGCCAGAATGAGCAGTTCCAGCCGCAAGCAATCCGCGACACGCTGCCAATTCTGCTCGGCGTATCCTCCCATGACCGCTACGAATTGGAGTCCAGACTTCGCACCGCGCAGCGTGATCTTCGGATCAGCAAAAAAAAGTTGGAACAGGCACGAGACGCCGTCGACACCTCGCAAGAGCAAGCCATAGGCCTATATTCCGAAGCAAGGACGGTCGGAGTTGTCAGCAACTCCGACGAGAACCAGAACAAGGACGGAATTACCGATGCACTGAGAGCTTCTCTTTCATGGAAGCCCGAAACCGTGCCAGATGACGACGGCAGCCGGATTTCTCTTCTGGAGGAAGAGCTGGGTCGGTTGCGCCAAGATCGCCGCGATACTCAGGCCAGGATCGACGCAACTCGATTGTTCGCCAAGCAAGCTGGCGGTTACGAAAGTGAGGCTGCCGAACAGATCGACCGGCTAGCCTCTATCAAAGCGTTGCCGAAGAACCCCGACAGCGGTGAATGGCAATGGCCATTCAGCGAGCGGAATTTGGCCTTGGACTCCCCGGTCGCCGTCGTGCTTCTCAACGAGTTGGAATCCCTCGACCAGGAACTGCGTATCGCCACCGGCCAGCGCCCAAAACTCGAAGCCTACTTGACCGAGCTTTCCGGCAAGGTGGACGAAATCGCGGGAAGTATCAAACAGAAGGAAGCGGAGCTATCCGCTGCAATCTCGGCCAACGAGGTCATCGCCCAGATGGGCACACGAAATAACGCGGCTGCGCGCGTGGTCGGCCGCATCAGCTTGTTTCTGGAGACACTCCTTCCGAACGATGATCTCGCCAAGCTGGAAGCAGAGAACCGCCGCCTCATTGGGAGGGTGAAGCAACTTGAGGAGCAGCTCGGCGCCGACGACAGCAATGAACGCCTGACATCAATTCTCAGCAACATCTCCGCACAAGTTTCGCGGTACGTCCAGAAGTTCAATGCCGAATTCAGCCCTTACCCCGCACGACTCAACCTGCCGCAGTTAACGATCATCTTCGATCGCCCCGAACGCCCGGTACCGATGACCCGGACCGGCGGTGGCGAGAACCATCTTGCCTATCACCTCTCGGCACTTCTTGCCTTGCACCTGTTCGCAGCACAGAACAACCGCCCGATCCCTCGTTTCATGCTGATCGATCAGCCCACCCAGGTCTACTTCCCGTCTGAACAGGCCTACAAGGAGGCAGACGGCTCAGTGCAAAAGACCGAGGCCGACGCCGATCTTGTAGCGGTGCGTCGTCTGTTCGAGTTGCTGCTGAAGTTCACCCAAGAAGACGTTCCGGGCTTCCAGTTAATCGTCACCGAGCATGCGAACCTAAGCGAACAGTGGTTCCAAGACGCTTTGGTTGAAGAGCCTTGGACCAAGCCACCCGCACTGGTTCCCGAGGATTGGCCCTCAAATGCTGCGGATTGACCCTCGCACCCGTGCAACTGCCAAGCCTGCTGTTGTGTCACTTTCGACTGTCAAATCAAGTATCCCTGAAAGCTAATGCCCTCGCCCATCCTCGCCCTACAGGGAAACATCATTCACGCCTTTGAGAACCCCAACGGTAGCGCCGTTGAGCAGCTACGTCGGGCCATTGACGAAGGAAAGGTCTCAAACGAACTGGACTTAGACCTGACACCTGGCATCCCTCAGGCTCCACGCGCTATCCAAGCCAATGGGAGCCCAGCGTCTTTGGTAATGCAAGTGGCCCATCTGGAGCTCGTCTGGGCCTTCATCTACGGCTGGATGGTGGTCTACGAGTGGGGCGTACAACGCCCCATGTTGGCTGACACCTTCGACGGACGCATCCATTTCGACACTCCGCTCAAGGAGCGGGCAGCCCGCCTGCTGGACTGGGCCGCAAGCCTCAAACACGGGTATACACCCTGGCCCCAAGGACTGCCTTCCCCCGCACACCAGAAAGACGAAGAAGAACGGGAGATCTGCCTCAAGGCAAATAGCGTGTTCCAGCAGGCGGTAGCGTTCTACCTGTTCCACGAGTTCGCACATGCCCAGCAAGGCCATCTAGGCTTCATAACGGCAGGCTCAGGTGAAGGGCTTGATCCAAACAGCGTCCTGGAAATGGAAAAGGAGGCTGATGACTTCGCTTATCGCATGATCGTGTCGCACGATGACGACGAAGAAACGCTGCGCCACAAGGCCTGGCCTATCCTTGCCGCGGTGCTCTCATCGTTCTACCTGATCCATGGCCCGCAAGAGGTTTACCAAGAGCGCCATCCGCACCTTCACCAGCGGGTTGCCCACATGCTGGCCAAACTTAACCTCCCGGAAGGCCAAAGCCAGGATTACTACCACTACCTGGCCTCCACCGTATTGAAACTCAGCATGCAGGGCCCGCTGCTTGTCCTTCGAGACGGTTCCGAGGCAGATGATCAGCCGGAGATATTCGACACTGCCCTCGACGCTCTCGATGCGGAACTCGATACTTTGGATGGACATGTGGAAGCGATACAAGCCGCTTCCAGACGAGCCTGATGGCCAGCCCAACAAGGGGAAGCGCTTGAAGATCACCATCATCACGGACACCGAAACGCTGTTCGCCGCGCTCCAAACGCTCACGCGTACTTCTTCCATCGTTGACCTGTGCGTGGCCTGGGCCACGTCAAGCAACGGCCAAGGACGCCACTGGAAGACCCTAGACCTGGGCAACGTTCGCCGCGCCGTGGTTGGCACCGCCTTTGCTCAATCCGAGCCCGCAGCGCTTGAAGAACTGGCCACCCAGCCCAATCGGCTCCGGCTGATGATCAACTCCGAGGGCACCTTCCATCCGAAAGTGATCTTCGGCCGGAACGGAAAGCAGGCCGTCGCCATCTTGGGATCGGCCAACTTCACCACTGCGGCCTACAC
The DNA here is from genome assembly GCF_052180205.1 of Stenotrophomonas sp. JC08. NCBI lineage: Bacteria > Pseudomonadati > Pseudomonadota > Gammaproteobacteria > Lysobacterales > Lysobacteraceae > Stenotrophomonas > Stenotrophomonas sp. JC08. Next base: position 2,371,954 of record NZ_CP197473.1, read on the forward strand.
AGGAAACACCGAGCTGTCTGTTCTACTGGAAGGCACGGACAGCGATCCGGAACTGCTGGCCATCGAGACCTACATCGAAGAGCAATGGCAGCGGGGCACCGCGCTAACCGACGAATGGTTGGCCGAGTACTCGCTGACATGGAAGGCCGCCAAGCGACAGAAGATCGTCGTGCCCCAAGCCAAGCTTGAGGTCGGCTCATTGACTGATCTTGAAATGCCCTGGAGCACGTACGTCGATCTCATTGGGAAGCAGGAAGGTCGCAAGTTGGCCAACGGGACACCGATCCGTGTTTCCGGCGCCTCCCCCTCCTACATGGAGGAACTGCGGCTCGCCCAGGCCGTGTTCCGGCGCGAGCCCCGCTTCGAGAACCTCTCCAAGGATGAGCGCAATCTCCTGATGGGCGTGGGTAGCACGTCCAGCGGCTTCCTGGGCTCAATGAAGCCCGCTGGCTACGCCAGGGGGCTGGTCGGAGGCGAGCCGGAAAAGATCGGCAAGACGCTCGATCGCTTACCGCTAACTGGACCTGTGACGCTCCTGGAAGCGGCCGACCTCCTGAACGAGCTGACCCAGCTCAAGGGCGTGAAGATTGGCGTGGCTACTCGCTTCTTTGCGGTCAAGCGTCCCGACCTGTTCGTGTCGGTGAACAACGGCAGCAATCCCCAGCTAGCCAAGCTACTGGGCGGCCGGGAGGTCACGTCCGTCAAGCAGTACATCGCTCTCTTGGGTGCGCTCTGGGCAACGGAATGGCACCGCTCCCCACGCCCAGCGGACGGGCGCGAAGTCGAACTGTGGGAACGCCGCGCCGCACTGCTGGACGCTGCACTGTATGAGTCCGTCTGATCAGAGCGTGGCCAACCACGTTCCCAATACCCACCCCGTCCCCAGTGCGGTAAGAACGAGCAAGAACCCGCGTTGGGTTCGGGCTTGGGGCGAATCTTCGGGTATCAATGGCATCGATGGTCCTCGGAGTTGTGACGAAGGCTAAAAGCCGATCTCCTGATCCCACCCAGACGGTCTGGGGGGCTGCGGTGCTGTGGGGATCGTGGGCTGGGTCGGCAACATGCCCGGCCGCTTTCTGGGCGCAGGTGCGGGATTGCGTCCAGTTGGCGAAGGCCGGGCCGGAGACTCCGGATCGATCTGCGTGTGCTTATCCCGATCCTCGAAACGGGAGTCGGTCCAGTTAATCTTGTCCGGCGGCACCGTCGTGCCCGCGCCCAGCACTACCGTTTGCTTGGCTACGTCATCGCCCACCTCCTCAATACGTGCCCGTTGCTGCCGATCGCGCTCGATCTTGCGCCGCTGACGTTCGGCCAACCGGCTGAAGAACGCTTCCTGGTCAGCCAAGATCTGCTGCGTCTTCTTCCAGCCGACATCTCCGACAGGTGCCGTCGTCGTTTCAGGTTGGGCAGGCTCCGGTGCGGGATGAGCACTCTCTAGGGGTGTGCCGATGTCGTCCAGGCTGATCTGGCTGCGTTCAAGAACAGCCAGCCGCCGGTACACCGCCCGCTCACGGAGTGTGGGTAACCGTGTTGGAGCCTTGCGCAGCTCCTTGTCCCGCCTGGCGGCGTCGCTCCCACCGATGTAAAAGCCATCCAGCCACGCCATCAACTCGTGGCTGTGCTTGTCCTTGTGCTTTTCTGACGCCAGCGCCAGCACGTCCCGCCGCTCCTTCAAGTGGGCGTACTGCCGCATGGCCTTGTCGTGCTTCTTCTTGAGTGATTCCTCGATGTAGGGGTCGTCACCACCCTGCATGTCCTTGTAGCGCTGGATATCGCCATCGGGAGCCGCCAGCACTTCCAGCTCAGCTTCCACCCGTCCCCGCTCTTCCAGGCAGCGCTCCTGCCACACGGCGATGGCTTGGTCGAACTCGCGCCCAGCGCGCTGAACATCCTGGGCATGGTCCAGGCTCTTGATCGTCTCAGCCGCCTTGACCTGCTGCACTCCGCTGGCCAGCGGGTGTTCCTTCTCGCCAAGCGCAGTCGGCAACGGCTTGCCCAAGGTGGTCGCCACCTCAGGGGCGTTCTTCCGTCTGGCCAGTTCCTTGACTGTCTCCTTCTTGCCCCATTCGTCCAGGGCGCCGGCCAGCCGGGCCACCTCCTCGGGAGAGGCGAAGGCGTGGAAGTTGCTCTTCGTGCGCGTCATGGCCACAAGGCCTGCGTTGCGGTCGATCATCCCGCCCCTGGCCAGCCAGTACACGCTCTCCGCACCCAGCCCCTGAGCACTGTGGGCAGTGCGCGCGTAGGCGTAGCCGAAGCGCTGGAACTTGGCTGTGTCGACCTCCACCACCCGGCCGTCGTCGTCCATCTTGATCTTCAGGACCAGGCCCCGCTTGCTAGTGGCGCGCTTGAAGCCCACCACCGTGCCGATGTCGTTGTTGTTCCAGCTCCGGTTTCCGTCTTTGTCTTTCCGGTCGTTCTTCTGGAACAGGATGCGCTCGCCCAGGCACACCTCCAACTGGCGCTCATACTCGCCCGATCCTAGGGTCAGGATTTCGACAGCGCGCTCGTGGAGCACGCCGCTGGCCTTCAAGCCGCGGCGAACGTAGTGGTCCACGGCGGCCGCATCCTTGTGGGTGTGCACCACGATCAGCTTGTCCTGGACCGAACGCTCGTCGGCCAGGTAGGCCTCGGCCATGGCCTTGACCTGGCGCTTCTCCTGCCTGAGGAAACCCTTGGCCAGCATCTCCTCCACGATGTCCTCGCCGGTCTTCTTGTCGTCGTAGAACGACTCGGCCAGCGCGCGCTCCTCGGGGTTGCGCTGCCGCTGGATCTGGGTGATTTCCGCCGCCCCGAACTTCTCGCATAGCTCGGCGAACGGGCCGCCGGCTTCAATGGCTTCCAACTGCTTGGGGTCGCCTACGGCCACCAACTTGCCGCCGGCCTTATCCACGTGCTTCTGGATCCGGCGGAAGGTTTTCGCGCCCACCATCCCGGCCTCGTCCAGCACGATGACATCGTCCAGGCCCAAGGTGAGCTTGCCGCTGTCCAGAGCATGAAGCAGCTCGGCGCAGTTGTAGCCCTCAATCCCGGCTTCCTTCTTGAGGTTGTCGGTGGCCGCCTGGCTGGTGGACGTGCCGATGACTCGTCGCCCCGCCAGCTCGAATGCACGGATGTAGGCACCAGCGCTGGCGCTCTTGCCAGTACCCGCTTGACCGATAATGCAGGCCAGCCCGCCCGTCTCGCACAGCACGTGATACACGCTGGCCTTTTGCTCGTCGGTCAGGTGAACCTCCTTGCCGAAGCGCTCGGACATAGCCGCCTCGTGCATGGTGATCGCCGTCCTGGCAGCCGACCGACTCAGACGCAGCCCCGGATCTTCCACCCGCGCCCTAGCCGCGGGCAGCACGCCCACCTCCAGAAACCACTGGTCGCGCGAACACCACCGCGCCTGCTGGAGGTCGGGATCGTCCTTCAAACGGATGATCGTGCCGTTGGCCTCCCACTCTGCCAGCAGTCGGTCGGCCTCTTCCGGGATGTCCAAGCCTGTTCCCAGGGGCAGCTCACGAGCCAGCTTGGCGATCAGAGCCGACCGGTTCCAGTGGCTGTCGGTGGCATGCAACTCGTCGAACCACTGGCGGGCGCTCTTCTGTTTTTCCAGCTCCACCGACGGCAGCCTCAATAGGTCGCGGGCCTGGGTGAAGTGGCCTGGTGTTAGCGATGCCAGCTCTTCCAATCGGGTGCGGGCAGCCACCAGCACTTCACTGGCGCTCATGTGCTTGGCAGCCCGGGTCTTCATGGCGGCCTCGCCACCGGTCAAGGTCTCGCCCTGCTCGGCAGCCTCCTTGATCGCCTCCTTGATCTCGGCGCGCCGGGACGAGAAAGCATCGCAGGTTGCCTGGTCAATGCCAGCGATCTTGTTGGCCACCTTGCCCGTGTCACGCTCGTCCTCGTCCAGGATCCGCTCCCGCTCGATGCCGAAGCCAAGTCGCTGAAACCCTTCGGCCAGCTCCCGAGCGAAAACTTCCTGGGCGGCTTCTTGCAGGCTTCCGCTCGTTCGCATGAGGTCGCGGAAGTCGACCGAGCGCCACTCGCCATCGGCGTCCAGGGCCACGTTTGCGACCACCGCGTGGCAGTGCCATTGGGGGTCACCGTTGCGTGAGTCGATGTGGTCTACGGCGCGGATCACCAGGCCATCGATGGCCACATGGAGCTTGCCACCCTTGCCCGCCCGCGTGTTGAGACCGCTTGAGATCAGGGCCAAGGCCTTGTCACGTGCCGCATGGAAGGCTTGGGTCATCTGCTCGCGCTGCTCCGGATCGCGGGCCGCGACGAATGCCAAGCTGTACTCTTTACGCGGAGAGAAGGTCAGGTCCAGCCCCATGCAGCGACCGGCCTCGCCTGCGTTCTGGACCAAGGGCGCGCCCGTGCGGGGGTGGTAGCCGGCGAGCAATTTGGCGAAGTCGTCGTCGGGGTCACGCCCCGAATCGTTCAAGCCAAGACGGTCGGCCGCAGGGCTATCCAGCCACTCAGCGTCCGGCAGGATGGGGTTGCCGTTCGCGCTCTCGCCGGTCTGGGCGTAGTACTCGCGCGTCGTGCGCAGGTAGTTCCGGACCGCACCAACGCTACCGCTGGTCTTCAGTCTGAGGCGGGTGGACTTCAGGATGGCCATGGGTCAGCCGCCTATCAGTGTTCGCTTTGGCCGGGCGTCGTCCGGCGGTGCGGGATGTCGGGCAACGGCTCGCCGTCCAGCAGGCGCAGGATGGCGTTGATCCCGGCAATCTGTTCACGCCGCAGCTCGAGGATGAGATCGGTAGCATCCAGCCCCTTGACCAAGGTGGCGGGGCCCTGGGCCATGGGTGTTGCCGGTGCTGGGCTGGCCAGCTTGCCTTCCAGTTCTGCAAGCCGACGCTCGATCCGATCCAGCGCAGTGTCTGGACGGTTGGCGGAAAGCTTAGCGGCATGGCGGACGTAGTCGGCCGGTCGCATGCCCGCATGGCGGGCTGCTTCAAGGATGGCTTTTTCGTCTTCGCCGCTGACGCGGAACTGGATCAGGGTGCTCATCTGGGGTGGGGGCGGGAGTGCTCCCATTCCAGTTTGCGGTGGGTTTTGAAAAGCGCAAGAGCGGGGGTGTTACGGGGGTAAGCCTTTGATTTTCAAGCCGGCGGCAGGCCACACGAAACACCGGAGGTGCATTCGTGTATTGCTGCTTGTCAGCAATGACCTAGTCATTGGCTTTTGCGGTTGACGGCTTCATCGTCAACCGTCGCGACGCCAGACAGCCCCATCGTCTGGCGTCGCCGCCAGCCTAGCTGCGCCTCCCCCTCCCCCCGCTGCGCCCGCCTTACCCAACTGGCCAGCGTTCCCTGCCAGGCCTACTCGCGATCAGCCAGTCGCCAACAGCTCAACAGGCGCCAGCCTAACGACTTGCCAAACACGCTCCCCGTCGCAGACTGGTTCCATCGACCCAGCACTCTGCGTCATGCCTCGCCACAAGCTCATCCCGCCAGCCGACGCTGCCAAGTTCGCCGCCGACATCGTCTCGCGCTTTCCGCAGGCCAAGCACATGACCGACGCAGACCGGCTTCGCTTGACCAACCATCTGTCGCGGTTCCTTTCCCGTTGCGCCGTCGTACATCCGCCAGCACAACCACAAGATCAGGACGGCCAGCCTGCACCCTGACAGGTAGCCGCCGATGCCGCCCTCGCTTTGCTCGGGCGGCATGTGCTGTCGCGACTGTCGTCGCGACGTTCGCCCCAGACCAAGCCGCCTGACGGCGGATGCTTTATCTGGCCGCTGCCGCGGCTGCACTCTGGCGCCTCGGCTTCCGCCGTCGGCGTTGCCCTTGCGCGATTGCGTGTTTCTTTCATGGTGTTGGTATCCCCATTGCTACCGGTGTAGCCACATGACAGAAGACAACTCGAACCAGCCCACGCTCGCTGCCGCCGCCAGTACTGCGATCGAAAGCCTAGACGGCACCGAGCAGCAGTTGAACCTGGAAAGGAAGACGACGAACAAGAAGAAGAAAGCAGCCCCCCGCCGACCGGCCCAGACCATCGACGACGCCATCATGGCGGGCGTTCCTCCCAGGAGACTGGATGAGCTGGTCAAGGCATGGTCCAGGTACAACACCCATCAGGCCCTAGTGAAGGCCAAGAGCGAAGAGAAAGCCTTGGTCGCCGCCGTGACTGAACGCCGTCGCAAGATCGCCGACGCGTTGCTGGCATGTGCCGACGAACATGGCATCACAATCACCGAAGCCAGGAAGATGCTCGAGGCGCTGGAGGCCGAACGTAGCGGGAGGTCCAAGTGAACGCGCAGGCTCCGACCGACCACGTCCTAGAGCAGATCCTGGACAAGGCCCGTGCCGCCCGTGACGGCCACTTCGATGTGCTGTCTACGGGCGAGAAGCTGACGGTGGCCTTGGTGCTCAATCAGCCCGAGCTACTGTCCAAGATGGGCTACACGATGGCCGAGGCCGTCGAGCGCGTCGGCCCCGAGTGGATGGCCAAGGTGCCAGAAGCGGCACGCGTACTGGAGCATGAGGTGGAGCTGGCCGCGGAAGCGGCGGCAATCGAACAAGCCCGGGAACGGAACCGCCGCGGGATGGATATCGGGTTATGACTAACGCGTCCGTCCCAGCGAGCGTGTCAGAAATTTTGTGTGAGAGGCATACCATGATGCTGCCAAGGAGCATGTATGCCACGCAAGAAGAAGACGCCGGTGGTCACGCCGGCCATTGATCTGCCGAAGGAATTTCTCGAGAAGCTGATCCCGGGTCCGATGGACGCGGCCGGGGTCGAAGCCGTGTTCCAGCAGCTGAAGAAGGCCGTGATCGAGCGGGCGCTGGGCGCGGAGCTCGGCCTGCACCTGGCCGACGCCGAGGGCGGGAGCGGCAACCACCGCAACGGCCGCAGCGGCAAGACGGTGCTGACCGACGAGGGTCCGCTGCGCATCGACGTGCCGCGCGACCGGACGGGTACGTTCGAGCCGCAGCTGATCCCCAAGCACGAGCGTCGCTTCGCCGGGTTCGACGATCGGATCGTCTCGATGTACGCCCGCGGCATGACGGTGCGTGAGATCCAGGGGCACCTGGCCGAGATGTACAGCGTCGAGGTGTCGCCGGAGTTCATCAGCAAGGTCACCGACGAGGTGATGGCCGAGGTCACCGCATGGCAGGCGCGGCCGCTGGAAGCGATGTATCCGGTGGTGTTCTTCGACGCGCTGCGGGTGAAGATCCGCGAGGACGGCGTGGTGCGCAACAAGGCGGTGTATCTGGCGCTGGGCGTGCTGGCCGACGGCACCCGCGACATCCTCGGGCTGTGGATCGAGAACACCGAGGGCGCGAAGTTCTGGATGAAGGTGTTCAACGACCTCAAGACGCGCGGCGTCAACGACATCCTGATCGGCGTGGCTGACGGCCTGAAGGGCTTCCCGGAGGCGCTGGAAGCGGTGTTCCCGGCGACCACGCTGCAGACCTGCATCGTGCACCTGATCCGCAACAGCCTGGACTATGCGGGCTGGAAGGACCGCAAGGCGCTGGCGGCGGCGATCAAGCCGATCTACACGGCCCCGACCGCCGAGGCCGCAGAGGCCGAGCTGGATGCGTTCGAGGCCGGCGACTGGGGCGAGCGCTTCCCGACGGTGGTCGCCGCCTGGCGCCGTGCCTGGACGCGCGTGGTGCCGTTCTTCGCGTTCCCGCCGGACGTGCGCCGGGTGATCTACACGACCAACGCAATCGAGAGCGTGCATGCGCGCCTGCGCAAGATCATCAAGACCCGCGGCCACTTCCCCAGCGACGAGGCCGCCACCAAGCTGATCTGGCTGGCGCTGCGGAACATCACCGCCGAGTGGAGCCGCGCGTCTCAGCACTGGAAAGCGGCGATGAACCAGTTCGCGATAATCTACGAAGACCGATTCACGCTGGCTCGCTGAAAGAGACTTCCGGACTAAACCGCCTCACACACAAAAAATCGGACACGCCCGTCCCAGCCAACGTTCGCGCGACAGAACTAGCATCCCTCGCGTCCCGCGCGTCAATGCGACATAGATGTGAGCGGGCTCTAGCTCTTCCATATCGAGTAGCACCGTGTAGTCAGCTTCAAGTCCCTTCAGAAGTAGCGTGCTACCGACAGCCCTCGCGTTGACCGGCCGGCCTTGGTGCCTTCGCCTTTCGCGTACCGAACCCATGGCCTGTGCAAGCGAGGGCTGTCGCCCTTCGGCAACGGAGGCAAAGCAGTCCACGAGCATGCGATGTACATCACGCCGGAAGACCCTTCGTCCCGGCTGAGTCGACCAGCTCCGCAGTGCCTGTCCAGCCTGACGCCAATCTGGCTGGGCCTCAAAGGCCAACGCAATTGTTTCATCTGACGTAGCCGGAGTACGTGCCCGGCCGCGTCGCAATGTTTCCAGACGCCGCTGGATCTCTCTGACAGAAATCCCCGTCATGACCGAGTGCGCTAACTCCAGCAGGTGGCCCAACCGCTCTGAGGGGGCAGCTCGATCAAGTTGGTTCACGCTCATGAACACAGCACGTAGATCAAGGTTCTCCACGACCTGAATACCTTCCCCATTCCGTGCCAGCTCAGCGTGCCGTTGGGGTTGTTGCGGATTGGCCATCACCAAGACACTGCCGTCGTTACGTTTCCAGTAGCTTGTTGCGTTCCGGATTATCTGACTGTCGTTGGCGTAGTTCCCGTTCAACTGTCGCCATTCGCAGCCAGCCGGGAGCTGTTGCAGATCTATACCGGTACCATCCCTCAGCTGCACCCTGGCCCGGGCTAGCCATTGACCTAGTTCGTTAGCACCAACCCGCTCCCACCTCCATGGATGGTCAAGCGTCTCAATCAAAGGGAAGGTCGGAACGACATCCTGGTCCCAGGAGATCACAGGGGCGTTCCTAAACCCGAAGACAGCCTGAAGAGGGTCTCCGAAAACGAACGTGGGAATCAGATCTGCCAGCTTGCACACAATCGCATGTTGAGTAGGCCCGCAGTCCTGATACTCATCCACGAACACGCGGCCATAGGTGGCCTGCAACACCCTGTTCAGGGCCCTGCTCTCAAGTAGACCCAAGCAAGCTGTGCGCACTGCCGGATAGAACACACCGGCATTAGAGGCGTCGGGCAGCTGCCCCGCCCGAAGTGGGAACTCCGAGACCCTGCGCACGCACCAGGCGTCGATCGACATCAGCGTGTAGCGGCTTGTCGGAACATTCGCCCCTTGGAGTCGCCGCCGCAGGGCTGCCACACCCGCCAAGGTGTGGGTAAGGATGAGAGTGCGTGGCCCCTGCCATTCTGCCGTCAGCCGTACGATTGCTTCTGTCTTCCCACAGCCAGCCGCAGCTTCAATCAGTCCCCGCGCCACACCCACCAGTTGTTCTGAATCAAGCGTCCTGGCCACTGCGCGTCCACCAATAGATCGCTTCTAAAGTTGCACGAAGCTCAGGTGTGGCCCGTTCGTAACCAGGCCCCACGACCTCCTGTCCGACTCGCTCTCCGAAGTCGATCCGCTTGAACCATCCTTGTGACTTCGAGGCTGCTGCAAGGGTAGCTCGAGCCACAGGGTTATCGCCTACTCGACATCCGGCAAGATTTAATACGCCGCCTGACGCATTACGCGTGCCCTGACTAAGGTGTCCTTCACCCCAAATCTCCTCTGCGATAGCCACCAGTGCGAGTACATCAGGCCATCCAAGTCCATTGAATAGTGCTTCTTCAGTCGCATGACCGGCACCCCAGGAGATAACCTTCACACCCTCCTGATCCACCGGCGCTCGCTCCTCGGCAGTAAGCGGCCGGTCGTCATCCATGAGCAGCGCCGTTCGATAGCCAAGCTTGGCGTACGCAGCGGCCCGGGGGGCTGCTTGAGGGATGCCATTTCCGTTGGAAATCGCAATACCGGCGAGCGCAAGCGGATCCTGCCCCTGACTGATCCAGTAGTAATCCAGCCCCCTTACAAGTCCGATCTCTGTTGGACCTTCGGCAACGATGATCGACGCGGCCAGGAAGGACTCGGCGTTCTGGCGGACAAGGGCCTGCGTGTCCATGCCCGTTTGGGTGTCGGCCACGTTGGTAATTTCATGCGTGCCCAAAATGGGATCGCAGTGTGCAATCGCAAGCTCGGTGGCGCGCAACTCACGCACCACGACTGGCGAATGCGTCGTCAAGAAGACCTGAGGCCCTCCATCGTCCCCCGCACCGAGCAGCCTGAGGAACCGGGCAATTCGGTGGGGTTCCAGACCGAACTCGGCTTCATCGACCAGCGCGATGCCTGCCGGAGCCATGCGGCTATGAAACAGCCCCGCCACCAGCAATCGCGAAGATCCTGTACCTAAGCGACGAAGGGGAACCCCTTGGTTGTCGTGCAACGCCAGCGAAGCATTCCAGCCGGGAATGCCAAATGCATCCAGCAGCACCTGCACGTCCTGGGCGGGCCGAATTCCGAGCTCCCTGGCTCGTTCATTCACCTGCGTGACGACCGCCTCGACCTCGGCATCAACCCCCTCCTCGTCGGCTGCCTGCTCCCTCAGTCCCCTGGCAGCTCGCGCCACCAACGACCGGACAGAGAACTGAGGCTCAGCCAAGCGCTGGAGGATGGACTGCCTAGCCCACCGCAGATGGGTGACAGGTGACTGGTCTAGAACGACCGGCGCAATCAGGGCTCGATGTGGCAGCGACAGGTCCCGAGGCTCTTGGCCAGCAGTCCGGTCGGAGAACAGTGACCAATACCCCTCCAAGTCCTCCCCTACTGCCAGCCGCAGGGTAAGCACATCCTCCAATAGCTCTCCTGGCTCGTCTTCCACCTCGCGCGTCAGCGGGTTCCAGCCTCGTAGATAGTCGCCATACCGATCAACATCCTTTAGTTCATCGGGCAGTTCACCCAACGTAACAAAGATCTCAAATCCTGCCGCCGGATCTAGACGAAAAAAGTCTGTGTCGTAGAAGACTTCGCGCCGAGTGGACGACATCGCCAAAGCGATGGCATCTAGAACGGTGCTCTTCCCAAAATCGCCTGAACCGAGAATGGCGTTCAGGCCCGGCCTCGGCATCCAGTCCATCCATTGGATACCGCGGAAACGTCGAATTGAAACTTTCCGTATCCGGCTCATGCGCGCCCCCTAGCCTAGCCTTCCCTTGCCTTCCCTAAACTTTCCCCGAGCGAGGCCAGCCCTCGCCTATGGACTCAATTACAGCCACCCCACAACGTTTCTGTAATCTACAGCCAGCACGCGTTGACGCGGAAACTTTCAGGAACCCCGCTTCCAGCCTGAAACTTCCTGAGCTACTCCTTGCTCGCCAACTGCCCCAACGCCTCCCGCCTACGCTGAGCCTCCAGCTGCCCTTCGGCCTCGTCAGCCAGCGCGCGCAAGGCATCCGCATACACCCGCGTCCACGCCTCCCGCTCATCCAAGTCGGCCCATGGCAGGGCGAACGCTTCGCCCAGCGTCAGCCCGTCCACCCGCTCGTCGGCGACCGCCGCCAGATAGACCACGTCCTCCACCGTGAGCAGATGACCTAGGATGTTGTCGTTCTCGTCCAGCGCCCAAGGCTGGGGTGCCAGCAGATCGGCCAGCGTGCCGAAGCGCAAGCCGGTTGCCCGGGCGAGCAGCCCTTCCAGCGCATCGGCGGCGGCCTGATGCCGGCGAAGATCGCCGGCATGGCGCAGGGCTTCAATGACCGCCTTGGCGCGCGCGTCGGCTTTCGCTCGCCGCTGAGCCAGCGTCTCCTTTGCGTCCTGCGGTGTGCGCTTTGCTGCGATGGCCAAGGGTTCGCCTCGACGGGAGGTTCAAGGGGGGATCTCGGATTTCGTCCAGCATGGGGCGGTCCGGGCCCTTGAGGATATTCCAGACGCGCGGGCTGGTGGCGATCATCGCCCCTTCAACCTTATCCATGGCTTCCTGTAGCGCCGGCCACTCCTGCTGGCTGTATCGCTCGGTGACCTTGGCCATTTTGCCGCCGTCGTCCTGGTCACTGTGGTGGTTGAGCAACTGGCTTACCACGTGGCCAGGGAGCAACTTGCCGGCGAACCGCCCCAGGGTACGACGCAAGTCATGCGGAGTCAGACCGATGTCGATGCCACGCTTGGGATCCAGTAGGCCAGCGTCCAGCCGGACGTTGTGCAAGATGGCCTTGCTATCGGTGTGGTGACCTTCCTTTGACTTCGGATTACGCGCGGGGAACACCCAGCGAGCCAGGTTGACCAGCTGCCACTCGATATGAGCCACCCGCTTCTTGTCGCCTTCGCGCTTGGCCTTGACCAGCTCCTTGGCCAGCGCGCGCTCTTTCATGTAGCTGTCGTCGAAACGCCACCGCAGGATCCGCTCGGCGAAGTACGCCACTGGCAGCAGCTGGATCTGCCCGTTCTTCGTGTCGTGGAAGAACACTTGGGAGCCGCGAAGGCCGGTAGTGGGGTTCTTGACGTTGGGCTTGGGCGCCAGCCACACCCAAGACACGATCTGCAGGCTCAACTCTTCGGGCGAGCAGCTCTCAAAGCGTCGCAGCTTGGCGCCCTCATTGCGTCGCGCACCCCACAGCAAGGTCAGCAGGACATAGTCCACGCCCACCGCATTGTGGCCGTTTTGCATGTCACGCCGCCCCACCAACGCCTTGAGAACCGTGGGCAGGGTCTGCTGGCCGGTCGCCGAGTCATCCGTACCCAACGGATTACGCACCCTGGCGTTTTCGTAGTGGGTCGCCAGCTCTCGGGAGGAACGGTAGCGCTCCTGCTCGCGCAGCACATCGAAGGGGTTGTAGCCCAAGGCGGGCGGGCGCCCCTGCTGGCTGGCCAGCTTGCGTTCGGCGGCAATGGCGCGTGTGACGGCACGTGCCGCATTGCCCATCGTCTGCTCGGTTGCTGAAAGCCCCGCCGCATACGCAAGCTCAATGTCCTTGCCGGTCAGACCCAGACGCACCCAGTCTTCCAGCCTGAGCGTCCACCACTTGCCCTGCTTGGCAATGAAGGTCTTGAGTTCAGGCTTCAACCGATTGGACTGCTGCATGCACGAGTGCCGCAGGGCATTCCAGGCGTTCAGGATGTCCTTGTCCGCCAACCCCGCAATGGCCTTTTTGGCGAGCCCGACCTCTTCGCGTTCAAGCCGCATGAGTGAGTCGCGCACGCCTTCCACGCCACCCTTTTTAGCCTTGCCACGGGCCAGCTTGTCCTCCAGGTGAGCCAGGTAGGCACGCAGCGCGTCGCCCACCGTTGTGCCTTTGGCCTGCTGTCGCTCTGTCTCGATACGGATCCGCTCGCGCGGATCCTCGCCGGTCTGCCGGATGTGATGACGCTGCGCGCCCGCCAGCTCATGCGCGCGGGCCAACGTCAGCTCTTGAACGGAACCCAAGGCCAGCCGCCGCCGGACGCCTTTGTGTTGCATCCGCAGTTCGTAGAACACGCCCGTGGGGCCGACATAGAAGCCGAAGCCCGCGGGCGCACCTGGGGTGTCGTCAACGAAGCGATAGGGCTCGCCCTTTTCGTTGGGCACAAAGACAACCTTGCCGCTCGCATCCAGTTCGGGACGCTCGGCCATGGTCAGGGAACGCAATTGAGCCTGAGTCAGGCGATACTTCTGTAAGGCGACTTTTGCCATGGTCCACACCTCTACGCGTGGCTAATGGATGGTCCAGGGGACCAAAGTCAGCGCCCCGCCCTTCGTTTGCGGTCCATTTATGGACCATCGGAGTCGCCTTGAAACGTATTTTAGCCCCTTTCTGAGCCAGTGATGCAAGATCCAAACAACCCACAACCCATTGATATCAAAGCATCCGGCAAGTTAGCCAAGGGCGCGCAGGAACATACCCCGCTCATGAAGCAGTTTTTTGCTGCCAAGTCCGATTACCCGGACCTGCTGCTGTTCTTCCGGATGGGCGATTTCTACGAGCTGTTCTATGACGATGCGCGCAAGGCCGCACGGCTGCTCGACATCACCCTGACCCAGCGCGGCAGCTCCGGCGGCGCGCCGATCCCGATGGCCGGGGTGCCGGTGCATTCCTTCGAGGGCTACCTGGCGCGGCTGGTGGCGCTGGGCGAATCGGTGGCGATCTGCGAGCAGATCGGCGATCCGGCGCTGGCCAAGGGGCTGGTCGAACGCAAGGTGGTGCGCGTGGTCACCCCCGGCACCGTTACCGACGAGGCGCTGCTGGACGAGCGCCGCGACACCCTGCTGATGGCCCTGTCGCGCGGCAAGGCCGGCTATGGGCTGGCCTGGGCCGATCTGGCCGGCGGCCGCTTCCTGGTCAACGAGGTCGACAGCGACGACGCGCTGGAAGCGGAACTGGCGCGGCTGGAGCCGGCCGAGCTGCTGGTCCCCGACGAGGAGAACTGGCCGGAGTTCCTGCGCCAGCGCAGCGGCGTGCGGCGTCGCGCGCCGTGGCTGTTCGATGCCGACAGCGGCCGTCGCCAGCTGCTGGCGTTCTTCAAGCTGCACGACCTTTCCGGCTTCGGCATCGACGACAAGCCGCGTGCCACCGCTGCCGCCGGCGCCCTGCTCGGCTATGTCGAGGAAACCCAGAAGCAACGCCTGCCGCACCTGACCTCGATCGCGATGGAAAACGCCGGCGAGGCGATCGCGATGAACGCCGCAACACGCCGCCATCTGGAGCTGGACACGCGCGTGGACGGCGACACCCGCAACACGCTGCTCGGCGTACTGGACAGCACCGTCTCGCCGATGGGCGGGCGCCTGCTGCGGCGCTGGCTGCACCGCCCGCTGCGCCTGCGCGAGGTGCTGCAGCAGCGTCACCATGCGGTGGCCACGCTGATCGATCGCGGCGCCGATGCCGACCTGCGTGAATCGTTCCGCGCCCTTGGCGATATCGAGCGCATCCTCACCCGCATGGCACTGCGCTCGGCGCGGCCGCGCGACTTCTCCACCCTGCGCGATGGCCTGGCGCTGCTGCCGGCCATCACCGCGCAGCTGCAGCCGCTGGATTCACCGCGCCTGCAGCAGCTGTATGCCGAGCTGGGTTCGCATGATGAAAGCGCGCAGCTGCTGGCCCGTGCGGTTGCCGAACAGCCACCGCTGAAGCTGTCCGATGGCGGCGTGATCGCCGAAGGCTTCGACGCCGAGCTGGACGAGCTGCGGCGCCTGTCGACCAATGCCGACCAGTTCCTGATCGACCTGGAAGCGCGTGAGCGTGAAGCCAGCGGCATTCCGACGCTGAAGGTCGGCTACAACCGTGTGCACGGCTACTACATCGAGATCAGCAAGGGCCAGGCCGACAAGGCGCCGGTGCATTACACGCGCCGGCAAACGCTTACCAATGCCGAGCGCTACATCACCGAGGAGCTGAAGAGCTTCGAGGACAAGGTGCTGTCGGCTCGCGAGCGCTCGCTGTCACGCGAGAAGCTGCTGTACGAAGGCCTGCTCGACAGCATCGCCACCCATCTGGAGCCGCTCAAGCGCTGTGCGGCCGCGCTCAGTGAGCTGGACGTGCTGGCCGGTTTCGCCGAACGTGCGCAGGCGCTGGACTGGGCCCGGCCGGAACTGCAGGAAGAACCCTGCCTGCGCATCGAACGTGGCCGTCATCCGGTGGTGGAGGCGGTGCGCGATACGCCGTTCGAACCGAATGATCTGGACCTGCATCCGGGCCGCCGCATGCTGGTCATCACCGGCCCGAACATGGGCGGCAAGTCCACCTACATGCGCCAGAACGCGTTGATCGTGCTGCTGGCGCATATCGGCAGCTTCGTGCCGGCCAGTCGTGCGCTGATCGGCCCGATCGACCGCATCCTGACCCGCATCGGCGCCGGCGACGATTTGGCCAAGGGCCAGTCCACATTCATGGTGGAAATGGCCGAGACCAGCTACATCCTGCATCACGCCACGGCCCACTCACTGGTGCTGATGGACGAGATCGGCCGCGGTACCTCGACCTACGACGGCCTGGCACTGGCCGATGCGGTGGCGCGTCATCTGGCCTACCAGAACCGCTGCTATACGCTGTTCGCCACCCACTATTTCGAGCTGACCGCCCTGGCCGATGAAAGCCACGAAGGCGGGCCCAGCGGCATCGCCAACGTGCATCTGGACGCGGTCGAGCACGGCGAGGCGCTGGTATTCATGCACGCGGTCAAGGACGGCCCGGCCAACCGCAGCTTCGGCCTGCAGGTGGCCGCACTGGCTGGCCTGCCCAAGGCCACGGTGGCGCAGGCGCGCCGGCGCCTGGCCGAGCTGGAGCAGCGCGGCGGCGACACCCAGAGCGCGGCCATGGCCCCACAGGCGCTGGATGCACCCCAGCAGTTCGGTTTGTTCGCCGCGCCGAGTTCGGCAGCCTTGGATGCACTGCAGGCGATGGATCCGGATGAGCTGACCCCGAAGCAGGCGCTGGAAGCCCTGTACCGGGTGAAGTCGCTGCTGTGACGCCAGAGCGCGATACCGTCAGGTGTCGCGCCCGTTCCCCTGCTCCTCCAGAGTCCGCGAATTCAGCAAAGACCGGTGCAATGGAATGCACAGCACCGATGAACAGGTGCTGTGCATCAAAAATCGCATGATCAATAGCTGAAACCTATTGGTACAAGTCGATCATTCGATTATCTATTTCATCGTTCTGTGGCTACAGTCGAAGCTGGATTCACCACCGCCAGCAGGAGCAAGCCATGAGCAACAACGACACCAAGCCGAGCTGTCCGTATCACAGCGCCCCGTCGCCCGAACAGGCCGCCCAGGCGCAACGCGACACCAGCACCACCCCGGCACAGAAACATGGCGATGCTCCGGCAACGCCGATGACCACCGCTTTCGGCGCGCCGGTGGTGGACAACCAGAACAGCAAGACCGCCGGCCCGCGTGGCCCGCTGCTGATGGAAGACGTGTGGCTGCTGGAGAAGCTGGCCAACCTCAACCGCGAGGTCATCCCCGAGCGCCGCATGCATGCCAAGGGCTCCGGCGCGTTCGGCACCTTTACCGTCACCCACGACATCAGCCAGTACACCCGCGCCAAGCTGTTCTCGGCAGTGGGCAAGCAGACCGAGATGTTCGCCCGCTTCACCACCGTGGCCGGCGAGCGCGGCGCGGCGGACGCCGAACGCGACATCCGCGGCTTCGCGCTGAAGTTCTACACCGAGGAAGGCAACTGGGACCTGGTCGGCAACAACACGCCGGTATTCTTCCTGCGTGACCCGCGCAAATTCGGCGACCTCAACAAGGCGGTCAAGCGTGATCCGCACACCAACCTGCGCAGTGCCCGCAACAACTGGGATTTCTGGACCCTGCTGCCGGAAGCGCTGATGCAGGTGACCGTGGTGATGAGCGATCGCGGCATCCCGCGCAGCTTCCGCCACATGAACGGCTTCGGCTCGCACACCTACAGCTTCATCAATGAAGGCGGCGAACGCTTCTGGGTGAAATTCCATTTCCTCACCCAGCAGGGCGTGCAGGCACTGACCGACGCGCAGGCCGAAGTGCTGGTCGGCAAGGACCGCGAAAGCCATGGCCGTGACCTGTTCCAGGCAATCGAGCGCGGCGAGTTCCCGAAGTGGAAACTGTTCGTGCAGGTGATGCCGGAGCTGGACGCGGAAACCTACCGCATCCATCCGTTCGACCTGACCAAGGTGTGGCCCAAGAGCGATTACCCGCTGATCGAAGTGGGCGAGTTCGAGCTCAACCGCAACCCGGACAACTGGTACATGGACGTGGAGCAGTCCGCGTTCGCACCGAGCAACCTGGTGCCGGGCATCGGCCCGTCGCCGGACAAGATGCTGCAGGCGCGCCTGTTCGCCTACTCCGACGCACAGCGCTACCGCCTGGGCGTGAACCACCACCAGATCCCGGTCAATGCCGCCCGCTGCCCGGTGTTCAGCAACCACCGCGATGGCGCCATGCGTGTGGACGGCAACTACGGTGGTCTGCCGCACTACGAGCCCAACAGCTACGGCCAGTGGCAGGAGCAGCCGGCCTACCGCGAGCCGGCGCTGAAGATCCGTGGCGATGCCGACTTCTGGAATTTCCGCGAAGACGACAACGACTACTTCAGCCAGCCCGGCGCGCTGTTCCGCAGCTACAACGCCGAGCAGAAGCAGCGCCTGTTCGAGAACACCGCCCGCGCCCTGGGTGATGCCCCGGACTTCATCAAGCAGCGCCACATCGACAACTGCAACAAGGCCGATCCGGCCTACGGTGCCGGCATCGTGGCGGCGCTGCAGAAGCTGGCCAGCGCAGCGGCCTCGGCCGATCCGTTCGCACCGCCGCCGCATCCGGGCCACGATTTCCCGACCGCCACCCCGGGCGCTGAGGACATCGAGCTGTAACCGGCAACGTTACTGGACGTTCGCACCGCAACACCGCCCGCCCTGTGCGGGCGGTGTCGTTGCCGCAGCCGGTCCACAATCGCACCGCCTGCCCACCCGGACCGCGCCGGCGGGTACCATGCCCGGCAGCCACCATCACAAGGACTGCAACCCATGAGCCTGACCGACGACCTCCTTTCCCAGTTGCAGGGCGCACCCCTGCAGCAGGTTTCCCAGCAGCTGGGCATCGATCCGCAGCAGGCTTCCGGCGCGATCGGTGCCGCACTGCCGCTGCTGATGGGCGCCCTGGGCAACAACGCCGCCCAACCGCAGGGCGCCGCGGCGCTGCTCGGTGCGCTGCAGAACAACCACAGCGGTCTGGACATCGGCAGCGTGCTCGGCTCGGTACTCGGCGGCGCGGGCAACAGCCCGGCGGCCAACGGCGCCGGCATCCTCGGCCATATCTTCGGTGGCAACCAGGGCCGTGCCGAAGCCGGGCTGGCGCAGGCCACCGGTCTGAGCCAGGGCAATTCAAGCCAGCTGCTGAAAATCCTCGCGCCGATCGTGATGGCCTTCATCGCCCAGCGCATGAGCGGTGGTGGCCAGGCCAGCGCCGGCGGACTGGCACAGCTGCTGGGCGAGGAGAAGCAGCAGGTGGCACAGGCCGGCGGCATCGGTGCGGGCCTGCTCGGCAAGGTGCTGGACCAGGACGGCGACGGCCAGTTCGGCGTCAGCGATCTGATCAAGCTCGGCAGCGGTTTGCTGGGCAGCGGCAAGCGCTGAGCCCCGGCTCCCGCATGACGGAAAACGCCACCCTCGCGGTGGCGTTTTTACTGGCGGCACGACGCCACCGGAGCAGCCATCCGCGTGCTCCTACAAGGCGTCGATATCGCCCAGTGCACGGATCAGGCGGCGTGCGCGCTTGTCCGGCTTGTGCTCCGGCGGCAGATAACCGTCGCGGGCGGCGGCACGTTGCAGGCGCAGCGCCTCGCGCGCGGTGCGTGAAGCGCCGGTTTCCTCGTACAGCGCCTGCGCCACCGGTGCCGGGCCACGACTGTCGCTGAGCCCCCGGACCGCGATCTCGAACACCTCCTCGCCGCGCTGCACCCGCAACGCATCGCCCACGCGCACCGCGCGCGAAGATTTCGGCCGCTGTCCGCCCACCTCGACCTTGCCGGTTTCCACCGCCTGTTTGGCGAGGCTGCGGGTCTTGAAAAAACGCGCCGCCCACAGCCATACATCAAGACGGATGCCTTCCATCGGTTGCGCATCCCGGTTCATCGTGTCGCCATTGCCTCCATGTTCCTCCTCGCACCCTGCAAACAATCCCCCGGCCGGCCTCACCTGCGAAATGCTAGTGTGCCCGTTCCAAAAGTCCTGCCGCGCCCATGCCGAAAACCGCCCCGTCCCGCTCGCTGACCGAAGGTCCGATCGGGCGCAATCTGCTGCTGTTCGCCCTGCCCATTCTCGCCGGCAACATCGCCCAGTCGCTGAACGGCTCGGTCAACGCGATCTGGGTCGGCAAGTTCCTCGGCGAGGCCGCGCTGACCGCCACGGCCAACGCCAACAACATCATGTTCTTCCTGATCGGCTCGGTGTTCGGCATCGGCATGGCCGCCACCATCCTGATCGGCCAGTCCATCGGCGCGCGCGACCTGCCGCAGGCGCGACGGGTGATGGGCACCAGCGCCACATTCTTCATCAGCCTGTCGGCGCTGATCGCGGTGCTGGGCTGGTTCCTGTCGCACCGGCTGCTGCTGGCGATGGGCACGCCGGCCGAATCGCTGCCGATGGCCGACGCGTATCTGAAAGTCATCTTTCTGGCGATGCCGCTGTTGTATGCCTTCGCCTTCATCAGCGCGGCACTGCGTGGTGCCGGCGATGCGCGTACGCCGTTCCGTTTCCTGCTGCTGGCGGTGGTGCTGGATATCGTCTTCAATCCGCTGCTGATCTTCGGCATCGGCCCGCTGCCGGAACTGGGCGTGGCCGGGGCGGCTTGGGCCACGCTGTTCTCGCAGGCGCTGGCACTGGGCGCGCTGCTGCTGTACCTGCGCAACAAACGGCACATGCTGTGGCTGGGGCGCAAGGACGCCAGCTTGCTGAAGATCGACCCGGCTATCCTCAAGGCACTGGTGCTCAAAGGTGTGCCGATGGGCCTGCAGATGATCGTCATCTCGCTGGCGATGATCATGATGATCAGCATGGTCAACGGCTACGGGGTGGAAACCGCCTCAGCCTATGGCGCGGCGCTGCAGTTGTGGACCTATGTGCAGATGCCGGCGATGGCGATCGGCGCCGCCTGCTCGACGATGGCCGCGCAGAACGTGGGCGCCGGCCTGTGGCCGCGGGTCGATGCCACCGCGCGCACCGGCGTGCTGTTCAACTTCCTGCTGACCGGGGCGCTGATCGCGCCGATCATCCTGTTCGATCGCAGCACGCTGGCACTGTTCCTGCCCGCAGCCAGCCAGTCGCTGGAAATCGGCCGGCACCTGAACCACATCGCGGTCTGGTCGTTCCTGTTTTTCGGCGTGAATTTCGTACTCGCCGGCGTGGTCCGCTCCACCGGCGCGGTAGTGCCGCCGCTGCTGATCCTGGCCATGGCGATGTGGGGCATCCGCGTGCCGTTCGCGCTGTGGCTGCAACCGGTGCTGGGCGCCGACGCGATCTGGTGGAGCTTCCCGGTCAGCGCACTGTGCTCGATGCTGATGATCATGGCCTATTACCGCTGGGGCGGCTGGCGCAAGGCGAAGATGCTGGTCACCCCGGAGACCGATCTGCTGGCCACGCCCGCCGAAATCGGCGCCGAGCCTCCCTCACCGGTCGCCGATCTGGATGCTTCAAGCGACAGCCGCTCACGCACAGGCTGACTTTTCACGGGCTTGCAGCGGCATTGGCACGTCGGGACTACTGCGGCCGTGCCGCTCTCGGGCGCCGGAACAGGTGACGACACGGATCGCCAGCCGCCCTGCCCATCCGCCGCACCATTTCACCGGTTCAGAAACGCAAACGGCCACCCGGAGGTGGCCGTTGCTGCAAACTGGCTGAGCCAGCCGGCGGGTATTACTCGGCAGCTTCGGCGGCCTGACGGGCGGCCTTGGCGCGGGCGTTGCCGGCCAGATCTTCCTTGATGCGCGCCTTCTTGCCTTCCAGGCCACGCAGGTAGTACAGCTTGCCGGCACGGACCTTGCCGCGACGCTTCACTTCGACCGATTCGATCAGGGCGCTGTGGTTCTGGAACACGCGCTCGACGCCGTAGCCGTGCGAGATCTTGCGCACGGTGAAGGAGGAGTTCAGGCCGGCATTCTTGGTGCCGATCACGACGCCTTCGTAGGCCTGCACGCGCTCGCGGTTGCCTTCCTTCACCTTCACATTCACCACAACGGTGTCGCCCTGGCCGAACTTCGGCAGCTCGCGGGTGATCTGGGCGGATTCGAATTCCGCGATGATGGACTTGTTCAGCTTGCTCATTGGATTACACCGATAGGTTTCGGGTGGGCGTGTCGATTCGACAGCTTGGATCTGATGCAGTCACCGGATTGCGCTGCACGTTTGTTGTTCTGGCTCCCACAACAACCGGCACGCGGCTGGCGGGAACTCGCAATTCTAACTTACTGTCCGTCCCCGGCGCCAGTGGGTGGCATTTCATCCTGCAGCGCCGCGCGGGCCTCGGCCAGCAGCTTGCGATCGGCCTTGCCCAGCCCCGCTTCATCCAGCAGGTCCGGGCGCCGCAATGCGGTGCGGATCAGCGACTGCTGCCGGCGCCAGCGGGCGATGGCGGCATGGTTTCCTGACCGCAGCACCTCCGGCACGTCCCCCAGCGCATGGCTGGATGGCTGGCTGTAATGCGGGCAATCCAGCAGGCCATCGCCTTCGAAACTGTCCTGCACCGCCGATTCGGCATCGTTCAGGGCGCCTTCCTGCAGGCGCGTCACCGCATCGATGATCACCGCCGCGCCCAGCTCACCACCGGACAGCACGTAGTCGCCGATGGAGATTTCCTCGTCGACTTCGTTGACCAGAAAACGCTCGTCCACGCCTTCATAACGCCCGCACAGCAGGATCATCCGCGGCAGCGCGGCCAGCTCCCGGACCTTGGCCTGGGTCAGCGGTCGCCCCTGCGGACTGAGGTAGATCAGTGGCGCCGGCTGCGGGTCGGCCGCGCGCGCGGCGGCCAGCGCGGCGCGCAGCGGCTCGATCAGCATCACCATGCCCGGCCCCCCGCCGAACGGACGGTCGTCCACCCGGCGGTAATTGCCTTCGGCATAGTCACGCGGGTTCCAGCCGTGCAGTTCCAGCAGGCCCCGCTCCTGCGCCCGCCCGACCACGCCCAGCGCGGCGGATTGGGCGAGGAATTCAGGGAACAGGCTGATGACATCGACGCGCACGGAATCAGAACTCCGGATCCCAGTCGACCACGATCAGGTTGGCGTCGAAATCGACCGATTTGATGAAATCGTCCATCACGAACGGAATCATCCGTTCGCGGTCACCGCGCACCACCAGCACATCGTTGGCACCGGTATCGAACAGGTGCGAGACCTGCCCCAGCCGGACACCTTCCACGGTCTGCACGTCCAGCCCTTCCAGGTCGACCCAGTAGTACTCGTCCGGCTTTGGCGGCGGCAGTGCGCTGCGGGCGACGTAGATCTCGGTACCGCGCATGGATTCGACCACGTTGCGGTCATCCACGCCGGGGAACACGGCCACCAGCGTCTTGCTCGCCTCGCGCCCGCGTACACCGGTGATTTCCGTTTCCTGGCCGGCAGGACTGCGCAGGATCCAGGGCTGGTAATTGAAAATGGCCAGCCGCGGCTCGGTCCAGGACTCGAGCTTCAGCTCACCGCGCACACCAAAAGCGCCGGTCACCCTGCCCAGCAGGATCCGGCGCTCGGAATCTTTCTTCATGTCGGAAACCAGTCGGGCCGCGCTTGCACGCGGCCCGTCAGGATCAGGCCGCTGCGGCCTGTGCCTTGGTCGCTTCCTTGTACAGGTTGCGGACCTTGTCGCTCATCTGGGCGCCATTGGCGACCCACTTGTCGACAGCGACGATGTCCAGCACGATGCGCTGCTCGCCACCCTGGGCCACCGGGTTGTAGTAACCGACGCGTTCGATGTTGCGGCCGTCGCGGGCGCTGCGGACGTCGGTGACGATGATGTGGTAGAACGGACGCTTCTTGGCGCCGCCGCGGGTCAGTCGAATCTTGACCATGGTGGTTTTCCTTTGTAGCCCAGTCGCCAGGATGGCGCGGTAAGCCGGCGATTATAGCGACGCACCTGCCGCATTCCAACCCTGCCCCTGCCATCCAGACTGAATGGGCCTTCTGCAGGGGCGGCCAGCGCGCCAACGCCGGCTTCATCGAAACTCCCGGCACCGCTGCCTAAAGCAGTACCCACGGCACCTCGGCCAGCGCCTGCTGCAACACCTCCAGCAACCGGCCCGACTGCTCGAACCCCTGCTCCCCGATCCGCGCCAGTGGCCACACGCCGGTGGCATTGCAGGCGACCGCACCGGTAAATGCGCCGATTTCCTCCAGCATCACCGCACGGCAGGCCTGGGGCTGGCTCCTCGTCTCCAGCCCAGCCATCAACAGCTGTTCAGCCGTGCCGCGCAGCGCGGCCGCCCGGGGCCACAACACCTCGCGGCTATCCCAGAACGCAAGATTCCAGGTCGTGCCTTCGCAGACCCTGCCGGAGCTGTCGATGAACAGCGCATCGTCGAATCCCGCCCGCATCGCCTGCCGGCGCTGATGGAACAGCTCGAACGTACCCACATGTTTGAGGTGCGGCGAGGCGCGCTCATGCCACACCGGCAACACCGAGCGCGCCTTGGGTGGCATCACAACCGGCGCGGAAATCGCGATCAACACATCCACCGGCACGGCACGCAGCGGCTGGCGGAAATCAAAAAGCCGTGAGAACACGGTGATGCGCACCGAGGCATCGCACACCCCGCATTGCGCCAGCGCATCCTTCAACCAACGCAGCACCTGTTCGCTGTCCAGCTCCGCATCGAACAGCTCCCGCGTGCCCGTTTGCAACCGCTGCACGTGCAACGCCCAGCCCTGCACGGCACCACTGCGCACCTGCAACGAGGTGAAATGCCCATAGTTGACCAGTGCACCGGCAAGCAGCGATGCATCGGCGGGCTGGCCATTGCAGAACAGGCCAGTCACAGCAACGCCTGTGCCTGCGCCCACATCGAACGCATGATGTCAGCCGCCGGCGCGTGGCGCGCCATCCATGCCGATTGCCCGGCCCAGGCCTGCATTGCATCGATCCGGTTGTCCGTGTTCGCTTGCGCCCGCATTGCGGCAGTCAAGCCGCGCTGCACCGGATAGGGCTGCGACGGTGGCGCATCGGTGGCTGCGGCCGCACGCACATAAGCGGTAGCGAGCGCACGTCCAAGCCGGCCACTGAAAGCACGGGTAGCCTGCGTACCTTCCGGCTCGGCCGCCGCCAACGCCTGACGCCATGCCCCGGGAATGCTGGATTCCTCCGCCGCAAGGAAGGCCGTGCCCACCTGTACCGCGCTGGCGCCCAGCATCAATGCCGCGGCCACGCCACGACCGTCACCGATGCCGCCGGCGGCGATCACCGGCACCTCGAGCCGGTCGGCCAGGCGCGGCAGCAGGGCGAACAGGCCGCTCATCTGCGCCTCGGCACACCCGGCCTCGAATGCGCCGCGATGGCCGCCGGCCTCCATGCCCTGCGCGACCACCGCGTCGGCGCCGGCCGCCTGCGCCTGCAGCGCCTCGTCCAGCGTGGTGGCGCAGGCGAACCAGGCGATGCCGGCGGCCTTCAGACGTCGCGCCTGCGCCGCGGAAAACACGCCCATGATGGTCGAGGCCACCGCCGGCCGCGCCGCGACCAGGGCATCGAACTGCGCGTCGAAATCGGCCGGTCCGGCATCGCCGGCGCTGGCCGGTACCGGCGGCCCCCAGCGCTCGAGGAAGGCGCGGGTCGCCGCTTCCGCCACGGCGTCGCGCGCCGGTGCCGGGTCGGGCACCCAGACGTTGACCTGGGCCGGGCCGTCCGACTGCCGGCGGAAGTCGTCCATCCACTGCCCGATCTGTTCCGGCGTGGACAGTACCGCGCCCATCGCGCCCATGCCGCCGGCATTGGCCACGGCCGCGGACAGGGCCACCGGGCAGGCGCCGGCCATCGGCGCCTGCAGGATGGGAAGCGCGATGCCGAAACGCTGGCAGAAATGGTCCGCGCGTTGCCGGATGTCCGGGGTCATGGCGCACTCCAATCGGGAGCCGTCATCATCGCCGAGCCGTCCTGTGGCGCCAATGCCGGCAGGCAGCTCACGCCAGGTCCCGCGGCACGGGCATCGGCATCCGGTACCAGTCCTCGACCCGGCCTTCGCGCAGGTCGAAGTCGCGCACGGCCTGCGGACGCTGCAGGAAGGCGCCCCACAGCCGCAGGTCGACGAAATCCGTGGCCGGGCGGCCGCGCCACTCCGGCGGACCGTGCAGTTCCAGCTCCAGGCAGTGGAAGCCATCGGCGCCACAGGTGAACGCATGGCGGCCGTCCACCACGCCGCCGTCGTACAGGTGCGGCCCGCGCACGAAGCCGTACAGGCGCAGCGCGCCGTCGGTGAAGCCGACCGCGCCGTCGTCGCGCGGCAGGCGGCGGTCGAATGCGTCGGCCTGCCACGCCTGCTCCAGCACCAGCACGTCGCCCCGGCTCAGCTGCAGGTACCAGCGGTGCAGGTGCCGGTACTGCGCCAGCCAGTCGCTGGAAGGATCGCCTGTACCCGCCACGTCCCATGCATCAGCATCGCCGGCGAACAGCAGGCACGCGCCGCGGGGCACCTCGCGGACCGTGCACGACGGCAGGCGCGCATGCGTCTGCAGCGGGCGCTCGCCTTCGATCCGCGCCACCACGCCGCCATCGGCGTCGCGCTCATAGCGGCAGCTCGCACCGTGCGCCGGCTCCAGCGACAGCGAGAGCGCATCCGGCGCGGCTACCGCCAGCCAGACGCCGATGCTGCCGGCGGCCGCGGACGCGTCCGACGCGTCCTGGCCGATGCCCAGCGAATGCACGCCGGTACGCTCGATGGCGATACGGGTCTCGTCCACGCCGCCCACGTCGAACCAGCGCCGTGCGCCCTGTTCCGGCGCGCACAGGTCGCAGGGCCAGTGCGTCGGCGCACGACCCTCGTCCGGCGTGTCGGGATGGAAGCGCAGCAGCAGCACGTCGCCTGCGCGCAGGAACATCTCGTGCGTGGCGCAGATGTCCGCGCGCGGGTAGCGCTCGTTGTGGAACGGCGCCAGATCGACGACATGGCGGCGCCATTCGCGCCCGGCCGGAGCCGACGCCGGCATCGCGATGGCGCCCGGCACCGGGCCATGCAGGGGCGCCAATGTGGCGCTCGTGGTGATGGAGGACTCGTGCTCCACCTGCGCCGCGGCCGAGCTGGTACGGCGCCGCCGGAACAGGGCATCGACCAGCCCTGCGGCCAGCACCAGCGCGACCCACAGCACCAGCGTGGCCGGTAGCACGGCCCAGCCCGACGCCAGCCGCAGGGCCAGCACCAGCGCCAGGCCCAGGAGGACGGCATGCTGGCCCGGCGACCAGGACACGGCTTGGTTTCCCCGGTCGCTCGAAGGGCTCAGCGGAACGGCAGGCCGCCCTTGCCGCCCATGGCGCCGAGCATGCCCTTCATGTTGCGCATCATGCCCTTCATGCCGCCACCGGCAAGCTTGCCCATCATCTTTTCCATCTGCATGTACTGCTTCATCAGCTTGTTGACGTCGGCCGGCTGGGTGCCGGAGCCGCGCGCGATGCGGGCACGGCGCGAACCGTTCAAAAGGCCCGGATTGCGCCGTTCCTTCTTGGTCATCGAGTTGATGATGGCGATCATGCGCGGCACTTCCTTGCTCTGGCTGACCTGCGCCTTGAGGTGCTCGGGGATCTGCCCCAGGCCCGGCAGCTTGTCCATCAGGCCGCCGATGCCGCCCATGTTCTGCATCTGCTCGAGCTGGTCGCGCATGTCGTTGAGGTCGAACTTCTTGCCCTTGGCGACCTTCTCGGCCAGCTTCTGCGCCTTGTCCTTGTCGACCTGCTGCTCGACCTGCTCGACCAGCGACAGCACGTCGCCCATGTCGAGGATGCGGCTGGCCACGCGCTCGGGATGGAACACGTCCAGGCCGTCGACCTTCTCGCCGGTACCGGTGAACTTGATCGGCTTGCCGGTGATATGGCGCACGCTCAGCGCGGCACCGCCGCGGGCGTCGCCGTCGGTCTTGGTCAGCACCACACCGGTCAACGGCAGTGCCTCGCCAAACGCCTTGGCGGTGTTGGCCGCGTCCTGGCCGGTCATCGCATCGACCACGAACAGCGTTTCGGCCGGATTGACCGCCGCGTGCAGGGCCTTGATCTCGGCCATCATCGCCTCGTCGATGGCCAGGCGACCGGCGGTATCGACGATCAGCACATCGGCGAACGACTTGCGTGCGTCGTCGATGGCGGCGCGGACGATGTCCACCGGCTTCTGCTCCGGCGCCGACGGGAAGAACAGCACGCCGACCTGTTCGGCCAGCGTCTTGAGCTGCTCGATCGCGGCCGGACGGTAGACGTCGGCCGACACCACCATCACCTTCTTCTTGCGCTTTTCCTTCAGGTGCTTGGCCAGCTTGCCGACCGTGGTGGTCTTGCCCGCGCCCTGCAGGCCCGCCATCAGGATGATGGCCGGTGCCGGCACGTTGAGGTTAAGGTCCGTGGCCTGCGAGCCCATCACCGCGGTCAGCTCGTCGCGCACGACCTTGATCAGCGCCTGGCCCGGGGTCAGCGACTTGAGCACTTCCTGGCCGACCGCACGCACCTTGATCCGTTCGATCAGCGCCTGCACCACCGGCAACGCGACATCGGCCTCCAGCAGCGCGATGCGCACCTCGCGGGTGGCCTCGCGGATGTTGTCCTCGGTCAGGCGGCCGCGCCCACGCAGGCGCTCGATGGTGCCGGAAAGGCGCTGGGTCAGTGACTCGAACATGCGATGCAACCTGCGGGAATCGTGAAAACAGAGGCGCCAAGTATAGCGATCCACCGTCATTGCCGCCGGTCCGCATCGCCAGCAACAGGCCCGTATGCGAAACTGCTGCGATGACAATTGTTCTCATCGCCGTCCTGCTCTACCTGCTTGCCACCGGCCTGCTCATCCGCGGCCTGTCCGCCGGCCACAACGTGACGCCGCGCGCCTGGCTGCTGCCGGCCATCGGCGCCGGACTCCTGCACGCCGGTTATCACGCCAGCGTGGCGCTGGGCACTCCCGGTGGCCCGGACATGCACTTCTTCGCCGCGCTGTCGCTGGTCGGTCTGGGCATGGCGCTGCTGACCACACTGGTCGGCGCGCGCGGCCGCTGGGCGGCACTGGGCGTGGTGGCATTCCCGCTGGCGGCGGTGTTGCTGGTGCTCTATCACGGCCATGGCCATGAGCCGGCGAAACTGCTGGGCTGGCGCTTGGCCTCGCACGCATGGCTGGCGCTGCTGGCCTACGCCACGCTGAGTATCGCCGCGCTGCTGGCGATGATGCTGTGGCTGCAGGAGCGCGCCCTGCGGCTGCGCGATTTCCGCCCGTGGCTGCGCGCCCTGCCGCCGATGGCCGATCTGGAAATGCTGCTGTTCCGCACCATCACCGTCGGCTTCAGCCTGCTGACCCTGACTCTGGTCACCGGCGTGCTGTTTGTCGACAACCTGTTCGCGCAGAAGCTGGTGCACAAGACCGTGCTCAGCATCCTGTCGTGGCTGGTCTTCGGCACCCTGCTGATCGGCCGTCACCGTTACGGCTGGCGCGGCAGCAAGGCCGTGCACTGGACACTGAGCGCGATGGCGCTGCTGCTGCTGGCGTTTTTCGGCAGCCAGTTCGTCATCGAGCTGGTATTGCAGCGCCACTGAACCGGACGGCGTCCATCCACAAGCGTGACGGCACGGCGGCAGCTGCGGGGAAGGCTTGCGGCCCGGTTACTCCAGTGCCGCTTCCAGCGCCTGTGACAAGCGCTCCACCGCGATCACTTCAATGCCCTTCACTGCACCGGCCTTGGGTGCATTGGCACGCGGCACGATCGCCCGCTTGAAGCCATGCGTGGCCGCCTCACGCAACCGGTCCTCGCCGTTGGGCACCGGGCGGATCTCGCCGGACAGGCCCACCTCGCCAAAGGCGATGGTCTTCTCCGCCAACGGCCGGTCCTGCAGCGAGGACAACACCGCCAGCAGCACCGGCAGATCGACCGCGGTTTCCTGTACGCGGATGCCACCGACCACGTTGACGAACACGTCCTGGTCGCCAACCAGCACGCCACCATGCCGGTGCAATACCGCCAGCAGCATAGCCAGCCGGTTCTGCTCCAGTCCGACCGCGACCCGGCGCGGGTTGGACAACGGCGAGGAATCCACCAGCGCCTGCACTTCCACCAGCAGCGGACGGGTGCCTTCGCGGGTGACCATCACGCAGCTGCCCGGCTGCCGCGTGCTGCCGCCTGAAAGAAAGATCGCCGACGGGTTGGACACTTCCTTCAGGCCCTTCTCGCCCATCGCGAACACGCCCAGTTCGTTGACCGCGCCAAAGCGGTTCTTGAACGCGCGCAGCACGCGAAAGCGGCTGCCGCTCTCGCCCTCGAAATACAGCACCGCATCGACCATGTGCTCGAGCACGCGCGGGCCGGCAATGCCGCCCTCCTTGGTGACATGGCCGACCAGGAACACCGCGGTGCCGGTCTCCTTGGCAAAACGCACCAGTCGCGCCGCGCTCTCGCGCACCTGGCTGACCGATCCCGGCGCCGCGGTCAGCGACTCGGTCCACAGCGTCTGCACCGAGTCGGCAACGATCAGTTTCGGCCGCGCCGACGCCGCGTGCCGCAGGATGTGCTCGACGCCGGTTTCGGCCAGCGCATTGACGCCCTCCAGTGGCAGCTCCAGCCGCACCGCGCGACCGGCGACCTGGGCCAGCGATTCCTCACCGGTGACATAGAGCACCGGCAGCGTGCCGGCCATCTTCGCCACCGCCTGCAGCAGCAGCGTGGACTTGCCGATGCCCGGATCACCACCGACCAGCACCACCGCGCCTTCGACCAGTCCCCCGCCCAGCACCCGGTCGAACTCGCCGATGCCGGTGGACACGCGCAGATGGTCGCTGTGCTGCACATCCTTCAGCGCGGTGATCTTCGGCGCTTCGACCTTGCCGGCCCAGCCACTGCGCCGGGCGGCCGGCGACTTGGCCGCGGCCGCACTTTCCAGCACGATTTCGCTGAGCACGTTCCAGACACCACACTCGGTGCACTGGCCCTGCCACTTGCTGTATTCGGCACCGCACTCGCCACAGACATAGGCTGTGCGGGCTTTGCCGGCGGTCTTGGCCATCGATCTTCCTGATATATCGCTGCGGGATGCCGCGCAGGATAGCCGAGCACCGTCGCAACGGTTGCGACCCCGCGCCCGCGCCTGGAAAAGCGAAGGCCGCCTTGCGGCGGCCTTCGTACAACGATTGCAGCCGGGGCTGCTTACATCATGTGGTAGTTCATGTTCCACATCACCCACAGCGAACCGCCGATGATGATGCCGATCACCAACAAGGTGAACATGCCGGCATTGACGTTCCAGCGCGCCGCCGAGGAGCGGTCCAGGTGCAGGAAGAACACCAGGTGCACCAGCAGCTGCAGGATGCCGGCCACCACCACCACCGCACCGGTGGCGAAGCTGGACAGGCTGCCGTCCATCACCACCCAGAACGGGATAACGGTGAGGATCGCCGCCAGCACGAAGCCGGTCAGGTAGGACTTGACGCTGCCGTGGTTCTCGCCACCGGCGCTTTGTGCATGATTGTCATGTGCGGACATCAGATCGCTCCCGACAGATAGACGACAGAAAACACGCCGATCCAGACCAGATCCAGGAAGTGCCAGAACAGGCTCAGGCACGCCATGCGGGTCTTGTTGCGCGGGGTCAGGCCATCACGCTTGAGCTGGATGAACATCACCAGCAGCCACAGCATGCCGGCGCTGACGTGCAGGCCGTGGGTGCCGACCAGCGCGAAGAACGCCGACAGGAAGGCGCTGGTATCCGGGCCATGGCCGCCATGGATCAGGTGATTGAACTCCCAGATTTCCATGACCATGAAGCCGCCACCCAGCAGCCAGGTGATGGCCAGCCAGAAGAACATCTGCCCCTGCTTCGCCTGGTGCAGGGCGATCATGCCCAGCCCGAAGGTTAGCGAGGACACCAGCAGCAGCGCGGTTTCCCATGCGACGAAGGACAGGTCGAACAGGTCCTTGGCCGAGGCGCCGCCGTTGGTGGCACCGGCCAGCACTATGTAGGTCACGAACAGTGTGGCGAAGATGAGCAGGTCGCTCATCAGGTACACCCAGAAACCGAAAACGGTGTTCTCGCCGGTGTCGTGATGCTCGTGGTCATGGCCGGCTGCATGCGCAGCCTGGCCATGGGTCAACGTGTGGGCGTTCGTGCTCATGCCTTCACCTCGCTCTTCACCAGCCCCTGGGCAACCAGGTGCTTGCGATGTTCATTCTCGATACGCTCGACTTCAGCGCCCGGCACCCAGTAATCCACGTCCTTGTCGAAGGAGCGGTAGATGAAGGTGCCGATCATGCCGGCCAGGCCGATGAGGGCGAATACCCACATGTGCCACACCATCGCAAAGCCCAACAGCAGGCTGAACGCGCCGATGACGACACCGGTACCGGTGTTCTTGGGCATGTGGATGTCGCTGTACTTGGCCGGACGCTGCCACGCTTCACCGCGCTGCTTGCGATACCAGAACCCGTCCAGCTCCTCGCCCTTGGGCAGCACCGCGAAGTTGTAGAACTGCACCGGGGAAGTGGTTTCCCACTCCTGGGTACGGGCATCCCACGGATCGCCGGTGAGATCGACATTCTTCTTGCGATCGCGGATGGACACGGCGAACTGGATCACCTGGCACAGGATGCCCAGGGCGATGATCGCTGCACCGACGGCGGCAACGATGAACATCGGCTGGTAGTCCATGTTCGGGTAGCTCTGCATGCGGCGGGTAGCGCCCATGAAGCCCAGCGCGTACAGCGGCATGAAGGCCACGTAGAAACCGATGAACCAGCACCAGAACGCGCGCTTGCCCCAAGTTTCATCCAGCTTGAAGCCGAACATCTTCGGGAACCAGTAGGTGATGCCGGCGAACATGCCGAACACCACCGCACCGATGATGACGTTGTGGAAGTGCGCCACCAGGAACAGCGAGTTGTGCACCACGAAGTCGATGGCCGGAATCGCCAGCATCACGCCGGTCATGCCGCCGATGACGAAGGTGATCATGAAGCCGATCGTCCACAGCACCGGCGAGGTGAAGTGCACGCGACCGCGGTACATGGTGAACAGCCAGTTGAACACCTTCACGCCGGTCGGGATCGAAATGATCATCGTCGTGATGCCGAAGAAGGCATTGACGTTGGCACCCGAGCCCATGGTGAAGAAGTGGTGCAGCCACACCAGGAACGACAGCACGCCGATGGCGCAGGTCGCATAGACCATGCCCTTGTAGCCGAACAGGGTCTTGCGCGAGAAGGTGGCGATCACCTCGGAGAACACACCGAATGCCGGCAGCACCAGGATGTAGACCTCCGGGTGGCCCCAGATCCAGATCAGGTTGATGTACAGCATGGCGTTGCCGCCACCGTCATTGGTAAAGAAGTGCATGCCCAGGTAACGGTCCAGGGTCAGCAGCACCAGGGTGATGGTCAGCACCGGGAAGGCGGCGATGATCAGCAGGTTGGTCACCAGCGCGGTCCAGGTGAACACCGGCATCTTCATCAGCGGCATACCCGGGGTACGCATCTTGAGGATGGTGATGAAGAAGTTGATGCCGCTCAGCGTGGTACCCAGACCCGAGACCTGCAGGGCCCAGATGTAATAGTCCATGCCCACGCTTTGACTGTATTCCAGCCCTGACAGGGGCGGGAACGCCAGCCAGCCGGTCGCCGCGAACTCGCCCACCCACAGCGAGATCATGATCAGCGCGACGCCCGACATGAACAGCCAGAAGCTCAGCGAGTTCAGGAACGGGAAGGCGACGTCACGCGCGCCGATCTGCAGCGGCACCACCAGGTTCATCAGGCCGGTGATCAGCGGCATGGCCACAAAGAAGATCATGATCACACCATGCGCGGTGAAAATCTGATCGAAGTGGTGCGGCGGCAGATAGCCTTCCGCCCCGCCGGCGGCAACCGCCTGCTGGGCACGCATCATGATCGCGTCGGCGAAGCCGCGCAGCAGCATCACGAATGCCACGATCAGGTACATCGCGCCGATCTTCTTGTGGTCCACCGAGGTGAACCACTCCTTCCACAGATAACCCCACAGCTTGAACTTGGTGATCGCGGCCACGACAGCAAGCCCGGCGATACCCGCTCCAACCAGCGAGGCCAGCACGATGGGATCGTGCGGCAGTGAATCAAGAGAGAGTTTTCCCAACATCGTCATTCTCCCGAGGTGCCGTGGGCGGCAGACGCAGCCCCGGCCTCATCGTTTGCATTGTGGCCGGCGTGCCCGTCGGCCTCGGCCGCAGCAGGCGTCGCGGCGTCATGGCCGGCGTGGCCATTGCCGTCGTGCTGCATGCCGTAATGGTGGTTGTCACCGGCATGGCGGGCCATGATCGTGGCGAACAGACCCGGCTCGGTGCTGCCGTAATAGGTCACCGGATACCAGTCGTGGTTCTTCTCGGCACCCAGCTCGGCGAACGCCTTCTGGTCCAGCACCTTGGCATCGCCGCGCACCTTGGCCAACCAGGCCTGGTACTCGTCGTTGCTCACGGCGTGGGCAGTGAAGTACATCTTGTTGAAGCCGGCACCGCTGTAATGCGAGGAACGGCCCGGGTACTCGCCCTTCTCATCGGCGATCAGGTGCAGCTTGGTCTCCATGCCCGCCATCGAGTAGATCATGCTGCCCAGGTGCGGAATGAAGAATGCGTTCATCACCGTATCGGCGGTGAGCTTGAAGTTCAGCGGCGTATCCACCGGGAACGTCAGCTCGTTGACCACGGCGATGTTCTCTTCGGGATAGACGAACAGCCACTTCCAGTCCAGCGAGATCGCCTCGATCACCACCGGCTTGTTGTCCGAGACCAACGGCTTGTACGGATCCAGTGCATGCGAGGAACGCCAGGTCAGCACCGCCAGCACCAGGATGATCATGCACGGGATCGACCACACCACCACTTCGATAGCGGTGGAATGCGACCATTCCGGTTCGTACCGGGCCTTGGTGTTGGTTGCGCGGTACTTCCACGCGAACACCAGCGTCATCACGATCACCGGAATCACCACCAGCAGCATCAGCACCGTGCAGGTGATCAGCAGTGTGAGTTCATCCCGGGCGATCTGGCCCTTGGGGTCAAACAGGGCCCAGTCACAGCCCGTCATCATGACGGCCATCGCGACAAGGAGGCCCGGGCGCAACATGCGCCCAAGAGATTTCAACGGAATCATCGGTCGATCCAATTGCGGGGGGATGCCTGACCTGGCACCCCTGCGCACGCTTGCGTGCTTGCGCGATCGACTTGCCCGGGGATTGCCCACCGGGGAACACGTGCATAGGACTGCCAGACTTCAGCGCGGCAATTCTAGGCTTTCACGCACTACTTAAGAAGGCCATTGACAATGATTTCGCGCAAAAAGCCCGCTCATGCATGTGCGACATGTTGTCGCACCACATTGCCGGACAATGGAAACGACGCCACTGAAAACAGAAAAGCCGACTGCAAGCAGTCGGCTTTTCTGTACTGGTGCCGGAAATAGGAATCGAACCTACGACCTACGCATTACGAATGCGCCGCTCTACCAACTGAGCTATTCCGGCGAGGCGCGAATTCTAAGTGAAGCGACGAGCTGCGGTCAATCGACCAGCCGCAGGCGCAGCTCCTTGGGCAGCGCGAACACCATCGACTCGGGCTCGCCATCCAGCTCCCGCACGCCGCTAGCACCAAGCTCACGCAGGCGCGCGATGACGCCATCCACCAGCACCTGTGGCGCCGAGGCGCCGGCGGTCAGGCCGATGCGCTGCTTGCCCGCCACCCAGTGCGGGTCGATCTCATGGGCGCCGTCGATCAGGTACGACTCCACGCCTTCGCGGCGCGCCAGCTCGCTCAGGCGGTTGGAGTTGGAGCTGTTGGGCGAACCGACCACCAGCACCAGGTCGCACTGCGCGGCCAGTTCACGTACCGCGTCCTGCCGGTTCTGCGTGGCATAGCAGATGTCGTCGTTCTTCGGCCCCTGGATGGCGGGAAAATGCTGGCGCAGGGCCTCGATCACCGCACGGGTGTCATCCACCGACAGCGTGGTCTGGGTGGTGTAGGCGAAGTTCTCCGGCTGGCTGACCTGCAGCGCCGCGACATCTTCCACGCTTTCCACCAGATAGATATGGCCGGTTCCGTTTTCCCGGCTCCACTGCCCCATGGTGCCCTCAACTTCCGGATGCCCCTCGTGGCCGATCAGCACCACGTCACGACCGGCACGGCAGTGCCGGGCCACTTCCAGATGCACCTTGGTGACCAGCGGACAGGTGGCATCGAACACCTTCAGGCCACGGCGCTCGGCCTCCTCACGCACCGCCTTGGAAACGCCATGGGCACTGAAGATCACCGTATTGTCGTCGGGCACTTCATCCAGCTCTTCGACAAAGATCGCGCCGCGCGCCTTCAGGTCATCGACCACGAAACGGTTGTGCACCACTTCATGGCGCACGTAGATCGGCGCACCCAGCGCTTCAATCGCACGCTTGACGATCTCGATGGCACGGTCGACACCGGCACAGAAACCACGGGGATTGGCGAGCAGTACGTCCATCTTCAGATACTCCGGCCGGCGATGGCCGGTTTCGGTGGAACAGGGGGAAATTATCCGGCTTTTGCAGCGGACTTGCCGTCAAACAGGCCCGATACGGCAATGCCGATGGCACCGCCCACGATCGCCGCGTCGGCGACATTGAACGACGGCCAGTAGTAGCTGCCGGCGTACCACTGGATGAAGTCGATCACATGCCCGTGGATCTGCCGGTCGATCACGTTGCCGATGGCACCGCCGATCACCAGCGCATAGGGCAGCGCGCTGCGCCAGTTGGCGCGCGGCGTGCGCGACAGCCAGAACACCATCAACCCGCTGATCACCACCGCCAGCCCGGTGAAGAACCACAACTGCCAGCCACCGGCATCACTGAGAAAGCTGAACGCGGCACCGGTGTTGTAGGTGCGGTACCAGTTCCAGAAACCGTCGATCACCGGCACCGCGGTGTACTCGGGCAGGCTGGACAACACCCACGCCTTGCTCCACTGGTCCAGGCCGATGATGACAACCGAAAGCAGCAGCCAGATCAGGGCATTGGGTTTGACGGCATTTGTTTGCATGCAATGTCTCTATGCGGGGATCAAGGAGCGGGAACAGCGGCAGCGGTTGTCCTTTCCCGCTCCTCGCTCCTCTTCACCGGTTTCTCGCCTCATCAGAACCAGCGACGGTCTTCGCCGCCGCCATCGATATTGCTGACACAACGCCCGCACAGTTCCGGATGCGCCTCGACCGAGCCGACATCGGCGCGGTAATGCCAGCAGCGCACGCACTTGGCCTTGTCGGTCGGCTGGGCGCTGACAAACACCTCGTCGGTGGTCGCCGGACGCACGCTCACATCGCCACTGATGAACAGGAAGCGCAGCTCGTCGGCCAGCGGCTGCCAGCGCGCGGCCTGCTCCTCGTTCGCGGCGACGGTGATTTCCGCCTCCAGCGCGGCACCGATGGCGCCATTGGCACGCATCGGCTCGAGCACCTTGGCCACCTGCTCGCGCAGGGCCAGCAACTGGTCGAAATCGGCCGCGGTCAGCTGGGCATCGGACGGCATCGGCGCCAGGCCGTCATACCAGGTGGTGAACAACACGTTGTCCACCCGCTTGCCCGGCAGATAGCCCCACAGTTCGTCGGCGGTGAAGGTCAGGATCGGCGCCACCCAGCGCACGAACGCCTCGGCGATACGGTACATCGCACTCTGCGCCGAACGACGCCCGCGCGAGTCTTCCTGCATCGTGTACAGGCGGTCCTTGGTCACGTCCAGGTACAGCGAGCCCAGGTCGACGCTGCAGAAATTCAGCAGCAGCTGCACGATCTCGGCCATGTTGTAGTTGGCGTAGGCGACCTTGATCTTCTCCTGCAGCTCGAAGGCGCGATGCACGATCCAGCGATCCAGCGCCACCATGTCCTCCAGCGGACGCAGGTGCTGATCCGGATCGAAGCCGTCCAGGTTGCCGAGCAGGAAGCGCGCGGTGTTGCGCAGGCGGCGGTAGGCGTCGGCGTTGCGCTTGAGGATCTCCTGCGACAGCGACATCTCGTTGCTGTAATCGGCCGAAGCGATCCACAGGCGCAGGATGTCCGCACCCAGCGTCTTCATGATGTCCTGCGGCTCGATGCCGTTGCCCAGCGACTTGGACATCTTGCGGCCGTGCTCGTCCACGGTGAAACCGTGGGTCAGGCACTGCTTGTACGGCGCGTGCTTGTCGATCGCCACGCCGGTCAGCAGCGATGACTGGAACCAGCCGCGGTGCTGGTCCGAGCCTTCCAGGTACAGGTCGGCCGGCTTGCCAAAGCCGCGCGCCAGCAACACGCCTTCGTGGGTGACGCCGGAGTCGAACCAGACATCGAGGATGTCGGTGACCTTTTCGTACTGCGCGGCGTCATCACCCAGCAGTTCGGCCGCGTCCAGCGAATACCAGACATCGATGCCCTCGGCCTGCACGCGATCGGCCACCTGCTGCATCAGCTCGACCGTGCGCGGATGCGGCTCGCCGGTTTCACGATGGGTGAACAGCGCGATCGGCACGCCCCAGGTGCGCTGGCGGCTGATGCACCAGTCCGGGCGGCCATCGACCATGCTGCTGATGCGCGCCTTGCCCCAGCCCGGGAACCAGCCCACGTTGTCGATGGCGGCCATCGCGTCGTTGCGCAGGTTGGCCTTGTCCATCGAGATGAACCACTGCGGGGTGGCACGGAAGACCACCGGCGTCTTGTGGCGCCAGCAATGCGGGTAACTGTGCTGGATCTCGAAGAAGGCCAGCAATGCACCGTTCTCGCGCAGCACCTCGACGATCAGCGGCTGTGCCTTCCACAGGTGCTGGCCGGCCAGCTCAACGTCACCGGCAGCCGGCGTCGACGGCAGGTAGACGCCACGCCCATCGACCGGATTGATCTGGCCGGCGTTGTACTTGTCCATCACCCCGTACTGCTGGCTGACCGCGAAGTCCTCCTGGCCGTGGCCGGGCGCGGTATGCACCGCACCGGTGCCGTCGGCATCGGAGACGTGCTCGCCGTTGAGCAGCGGTAGATCGCGGTTGGCGTAGAACGGATGCGCCAACAGCTGGTTTTCCAGCGCCGAACCCTTGGCATGGCCGTGCACGATCACCTCGCCCACACCGTAGCGCGACAGCGAACGCTCGGCCAATGCCGAGGCCAGCACCAGCCAGCGCGGCTGGCCGTTGTGGGCCGGGCCTTCGACCAGCGCGTACTCGATATCCGCGCCCAGCGACACCGCCAGCGAAGCCGGCAGCGTCCACGGGGTGGTGGTCCAGATCGGCACCGCCACTTCCACACCGGCCGGCAGCTCGACACCGAAGCTGGCGGCCAATGCCTTGGCATCACGCGCGGCGTAGGCCACATCGATGGCCGGCGAGGTCTTGTCCTGGTATTCGATCTCCGCCTCGGCCAAGGCCGAACCGCAATCGAAGCACCAGTGCACGGGCTTGGCGCCGCGTACCAGGTGGCCGTTGGCGACAATCTTGGACAGCGCGCGGATTTCACTGGCCTCGAAGTCGAAGCTCAGCGTCTTGTACGGGTTGTCCCAGTCGCCGATCACACCCAGGCGCTTGAAATCAGCGCGCTGCAGGTTGATCTGTTCTTCGGCGTACTCGCGGCACTTCTGGCGGAACTGCCCGGCATCGAGCTTGACGCCGACCTTGCCCCACTTCTTCTCGACCGCGATCTCGATCGGCAGGCCATGGCAATCCCAGCCCGGCACGTAGGGCGCATCGAAGCCGTCCAGATAGCGCGACTTGACGATGATGTCCTTGAGGATCTTGTTGACCGCGTGGCCCAGATGGATCTGGCCGTTGGCGTACGGCGGGCCATCGTGCAGCACGAACAGCGGCCGGCCCTTGGCATTCTCGCGCAGCTGCGCGTAGATGCCCTGCTCTTCCCAACGCGCCAGGATGCCCGGCTCGCGCTTGGGCAGGTCGCCACGCATCGGGAAGTCCGTTGCCGGCAGATGGAGGGTGGCTTTGTAATCCTGGCTCACGCGGTGGCTCGCAGTCGTTGTTCGTTGAGGATATGACGGGCTTGGTGCGCGTCGCGGTGCATCTGTTCGGTCAACGCCGGCAGATCGTTGAATTTCTCTTCGTCACGCAGCTTGGCGACGAATTCGACTTCGATATGGCGGCCGTACAGGTCGCCACTGAAGTCGAACAGGTGGGCCTCCAGCAGCGGCTCCACGCCCTCGACCGTCGGCCGCGTGCCGAAGCTCGATACCGACGGCCATGGCTGCTCGAACACACCATGCACCCAGGTGGCGTAGATACCTGAAAGTGCGGGCGTTTTCGGGAAACGCAAGTTGGCGGTAGGAAAGCCCAGGGTGCGCCCCAGCTGCCGCCCGCGCACGACCCGGCCGCCGATCGCATACGGCCGCCCGAGCAGATCGCTGGCACGGGCGAAGTCGCCGGCCACCAGCAGCTCGCGGATGCGGGTGCTGGAGATGCGCTCGCCGTTCAGGTGCACCGGCTCGATCTCGCCGGCAACAAAGCCCAGCTCGGCACCCATCGCCTGCAGCAACGCGATATCGCCGCCACGGCGGTTGCCGAAATGGAACTTCGGGCCGATCCAGACCTCGCGCACGCCCAGCCGGCGCACCAGCATGTCGCGCACGAAATCCTCGGCGGTGATCGCCGCCATCTTCGCGTCGAAGCGCAGCAGACCGACACTGTCCACGCCCAGCGCACGCAGCGTGGCGACCTTGTCGCGGGCCAGCATCAGCCGCGGCGGCGGATTCTCCCTGGCGAAGAACTCACGCGGCAGCGGCTCGAAGCCCAGCGCCACAGCGGGCACGCCCAGTGCTCTGGCACGGGCGACCGCGTGGCGCACCAGCGCCCGATGGCCCAGGTGCAGGCCGTCGAAGGCACCGATGCAGACCACGCTTCCCTGCGGGGCAAGCACCCCGCCTTCGACGTCTCTAAAAAGCCTGCTCATTCCATCCGGATCCGGCCGTGCGGGCCGGTTCTGTCATGTGTAGCCGGGAAGTATAGCGGTGCCGGCCATGCTGCCGGCTTACTGCCCACGCAGTTCACGGGGCCGATAACCGGCCAGCAGCAGGCCGGCGGCATACACCGCCCCCCCGCTTCCGACCAGCACCGCCAGCCGCCAGCCGCGCTCCCACCATGCCCAGGCCGTCCAGTCGCCCCAGAACGTCCGCAACATCGCCACCGCGGCCAGCATCAGCGTGCTGGCAACCAGCAGCTGCACCAGGAAACGCCCCCAGCCCGGCTGCGGCTGGTAGACGCGGGCCCGGCGCAGGTACCAGCCCAGCTGCAGCGCATTGGCCCAGCCCGCCACGGCAATGGCCAGCGCCAGCAGCGCATGCGCGCCTTCGACCTTCTTCAACGCCTCAATCCAGCGGCCATCGGCCTGGGCCAGCGCCGCCTGACCGACCGGACTGAACTGGAGCAGCAGCACGAAAAACACCAGCGTGCAGAGGATGTTGATCGCGATCGACGCCAACGCGGCCTTCACCGGGGTACGGGTGTCCTGCCGG
Organism: Stenotrophomonas sp. JC08; assembly: GCF_052180205.1. Taxonomy (NCBI): domain Bacteria; kingdom Pseudomonadati; phylum Pseudomonadota; class Gammaproteobacteria; order Lysobacterales; family Lysobacteraceae; genus Stenotrophomonas; species Stenotrophomonas sp. JC08. Next base: position 2,412,929 of record NZ_CP197473.1, read on the forward strand.
GAATAGAACGCCGGCGCCAGCACCTTCACCAACAGGAACGCCGGCACCGCCAGCGACTGCGCCATCAGGCTCAAGCTGCTCATGCGCATGTCCCGCTCGGAAAACTCCCCGTACTGGAACAGCGTCGCCAGCAGCGGTTGCGCGCACAGCACCAGCCCCAGGCAGGCCGGGATACCGATCAGCAGGCACAGCCGGAAGCCCCAGTCCAAGCCTTTCGAATAGCCGGCCGGATCGGCATCGGCATGGCGGCTGGACAGGTGCGGCAGGATCACCGTGCCGATGGCGACCCCGAACATGCCCAGCGGGAACTCCAGCAAACGGTCGCTGTAATACAGCCAGGTCACGCTGCCGCCCATCAACAGCGACGCGGCCAGCGTGTTGAACAGCAGGTTGACCTGCGCCACCGAGGAACCGAACAACGTCGGCACCATCAGCGTCATGATCTTGCGTACGCCGGTATGGGCGAAGTCCAGCCGGGGCCGCGGCAGCAGTCCCAGCCGCGCCAGCGACGGCAGCTGGAAGCCCAGCTGCAGCACACCGGCGACCAGCACGCCCCAGGCCAGCGCCAGCACCGGCTCATAACCCCAGGCCTGCAATTGCGGCGCCAGCAGCAGCGCGGCGGCGATCATCGACAGGTTCAGCAGGATCGGCGACAGCGCCGGGATGGCGAAGCGCTGGTAGCTGTTCAGCACCCCGCCGACCAGCGATGCCAGCGAGATGAACAGGGCATACGGAAAGGTGATCTGCAGCATCAGCGTGGCCAGCCGCGCCTGCTCGCCGCCCGCCTCGAACCCCGGCGCGAACACCCGCATCACCCACGGCGCCAACAGGATGGCCAGCCCGGTCACCACCAGCAGCACCGCCGCCAGCGCCCCGGCAACCCGGTCTACCAGCGCCTTGACCGCCGCCTGGTCGCCCTTGGCCTTGTACTCGGCCAGCACCGGCACGAACGCCATCGAGAACGAGCCCTCGGCGGAAAGCCGGCGCATGAAATTGGGAATCCTGAACGCGATGACGAACGCATCCATCGCCGCACTGGCACCAAAGACCTGTGCATAAATCTGGTCACGCACCAGGCCACTGATGCGTGAAAGAAAGGTCATTGCGCTGAATACTGCTGTGGATCTGAGCAAGCGGCCGCTCACTGGACTCCCCTCTTGACAACCCGGCTTGACGTTCGCCCGGGTCGCCATCATACTTGCGTGCTTGCTGTTCCCACCACACCGATTTTCAGGAAACCACCACTGTGGCCAATATCAAGTCCGCCAAGAAGCGCGCCAAGCAGACCGTTGTGCGCAACGCGCGTAATACGGCTCAGCGTTCGATGCTGCGCACCGCCGTCAAGAAGGTGATCAAGGCTCTGGACGCCAACGACGCCGCCGGCGCCGAGGCAGCCTTCGCCGTCGCCCAGCCGATCCTCGACCGTTTCAGCGCCCGTGGCCTGATCCACAAGAACAAGGCTGCGCGCCACAAGAGCCGCATCAACGCCCGCATCAAGGCCCTCAAGGCCGCCTGATCCGCGCGACATCCAGGAGCCGCAAGGCTCCCGGCATAAAAAGCCCGGCCCGCGCCGGGTTTTTTGTTGCCTGCAATCCCGGAGGGCAGACCAGATGAAGGACGACAGGAAGCGCCCACACCGGTCATGAACAGGCTCTGCCACCTATGAAAACGCCGCTTTCCCGGCAGGGAAAACGGCGCCTTTACCGATAAGGGCAGGGAAACTCAGCCGCCCTGCGCTTCGCGCTCCTCGGCCTCCAGCAGCTTCTGCCGGTCGAAGAACGCCATGATGTCCTTCATGATCGGCCAGGTGCCTTCACGCCCCAGCGCCGACACCAGATACCACGGCCCGGTCCAGCCCAGCTCCGCGATCACCTGTTCGGCAGCCGCACGCGCCTCGTCCTCGAACATCAGGTCGGCCTTGTTCAGCACCAGCCAGCGCGGCTTTTCCAGCAGTTCCGGGTCATGCTTGCCCAGCTCACGCTCGATCGCACGCACCTGCTCGACCGGCGAAACGCCATCGACACCGCCCTCCATCGGGGAGATATCGACCAGATGCAGCAGCAGGCGGGTGCGCTGCAGGTGGCGCAGGAACTGCGCACCCAGGCCGGCGCCATCGGCCGCACCCTCGATCAGGCCGGGGATGTCGGCGATCACGAAACTGCGGTAATTCTCGACCTTGACCACGCCCAGGTTCGGGTACAGCGTGGTGAACGGGTAATCGGCCACCTTCGGTGTCGCCGCCGACACCGCACGGATCAGGGTGCTCTTGCCGGCGTTGGGAAAGCCCAGCAGGCCGACATCGGCCAGCAGCTTCAACTCCAGCTTGAGCAGGCGCTCCTCGCCCTCCTCGCCCGGCAGCGCCTGTCGCGGCGAGCGGTTGGTGGAGCTCTTGAAATGCATGTTGCCCAGGCCGCCCTTCCCGCCCTTGGCCACCAGCAGGCGGTCACCATGCCGGGTCAGGTCACCGATCACCTCATCGGTGTCGACATTCATCACCACCGTCCCTATCGGCACAGTGATCGTCAGGTCCTCGCCGCCCTTACCGTACATCTGCCGGCCCATGCCGTTCTCGCCGCGCTGCGCCCGGAAGATGCGGTCATGGCGGAAATCGACCAGGGTGTTCAGGTTTTCGTCGGCGCGGATCCACACGCTGCCACCGTCGCCGCCGTCACCACCGTCCGGGCCACCCAGGGGGATGAATTTCTCGCGGCGAAAGCCGACACAGCCATTGCCGCCGTTGCCAGCGATGACCTGGATCTCCGCTTCGTCTACAAGTTTCATGATTCTGGTTGCCTGTTGATGGCGGCAGGCGCATTGCCCGACCGCGGATTCTAACGGCCCCGGCCATCCCGGGGAAAACAGCACGATACGGATTCACAGCAACGAAAAACCCCGCCGAAGCGGGGCTTTCGTCAGCTGCCCACACTGGACGTGGGCGCCTGCGTGTGCGGAATCAGGCTTCCGCAACCACGCTGACGGTGCGACGCTTCTTGGCGCCCTTCACCGAGAACTCGACCTTGCCGTCGACCAGCGCAAACAGCGTGTGGTCACGACCCAGGCCCACGCCTGCACCCGGGTGGAACTGGGTGCCGCGCTGACGCACGATGATGTTGCCCGCTTCGATGGCCTGGCCACCGAAGATCTTGACGCCGAGATATTTCGGGTTGGAGTCGCGACCGTTGCGCGAGGAGCCTACGCCCTTTTTATGTGCCATGACGGATTCTCCTTAGCAATTAGCCGGCGATGCCGGTGATTTCGATTTCGGTGTAGTACTGACGGTGACCCTGACGCTTCATGTGGTGCTTGCGGCGACGGAACTTGATGATGCGGATCTTGTCGGCGCGGCCGTGGGCCACAACCTTGGCAGTCACCGAAGTGCCCTTCAGCGCGTCACCCAGCTTGATGCCATCGGCATCGCCCAGCATCAGGATATTGTCGAACTTGATCTCGCTGCCTGCTTCGGCCTCGAGCTTTTCAACGCGCAGGGTTTCACCCTGTGCGACGCGGTACTGCTTACCGCCAGTTACCAGAACTGCATACATGACCAGACTTCCTCTGTAGTTATTGTGGTCGCCGTGCCTGCCATCGAGGGCAGACAGGAGCGGAATTTTACGGGGTAGACAAAGTTCGGGTCAAGTCAAGCCCTACTGCCGCCGTTCATCCTGCCGCCGATGAACGGCGCGCACCGCCCCCATCGCCCGTGGATTGCGAAATCGCGCAATTGCCCCCAAATCACAAGCTCGCTAGGCTGATCGACTGCCGTCAGCGGCGCCCCTATACCCCCAGCTTCCGGCCTCCGGCAGCGATCCCAAACGGATTACCCATGGCGATGGATTTCATCCGCATCCGCGGTGCGCGGACGCACAACCTCAAGAACATCGACCTCGACCTGCCGCGCGACAAGCTGATCGTGATCACCGGCCTGTCCGGCTCGGGCAAGTCCTCGCTGGCGTTCGACACGATCTACGCCGAAGGCCAGCGCCGCTATGTCGAGTCGCTGTCAGCCTATGCGCGGCAGTTCCTGAGCGTGATGGAAAAGCCCGATCTGGACCACATCGAAGGGCTGTCGCCGGCGATTTCGATCGAGCAGAAGTCCACCAGTCACAACCCGCGCTCGACCGTGGGCACCATCACCGAGATCTACGATTACCTGCGCCTGCTCTACGCCCGCGTGGGCAGCCCGCGCTGCCCCGAGCACCACTATCCGCTGGAGGCGCAGACCGTCAGCCAGATGGTCGACCAGGTGCTGGCGCTGGATGCGGAGCAGCGCTACATGCTGCTGGCGCCGGTGATCCGCGACCGCAAGGGCGAGCACGTGCAGGTGTTCGACCAGCTGCGCGCGCAGGGCTTCGTGCGCGTGCGCGTGGATGGACAGCTGTATGAAATCGATGAAGTGCCGGCACTGGGACTGCGCCAGAAACACACCATCGAGGCGGTGATCGACCGCTTCCGCCCGCGCGAGGACATCAAGCAGCGGCTGGCCGAAAGTTTCGAAACCGCGCTCAAGCTCGGCGACGGCATGGCCTCGGTGCAGAGCCTGGATGCGGCCGACACCGAGCCGCAGCTGTTCTCCTCCAAGTATTCCTGCCCGGTCTGCGACTACGCACTGCCGGAACTGGAACCACGCCTGTTCTCGTTCAACTCGCCGGTCGGCGCCTGCCCGGGCTGCGACGGTCTGGGCATGGCCGAGTTCTTCGATCCTTCGCGTGTGGTCGTGCATCCAGAGCTGTCGCTGGCCGCCGGTGCGGTGCGCGGCTGGGATCGCCGCAATGCCTATTACTTCCAGCTGATCGCCTCGCTGGCCAAGCACTACGCATTCGACGTCGATGCGCCGTGGCAGTCGCTGCCCGAGGCCGTGCGCCATGCGGTGCTGTACGGCAGCGGCGAGGAGCAGATCACCTTCACCTATTTCACCGAGGCCGGTGGGCGCAGCCAGCGCAAGCATCGCTTCGAGGGCATCATCCCCAACCTCGAGCGCCGCTACAGGGAAACCGAGTCGGCGGCGGTGCGCGAGGAGCTGGCCAAGTTCATCAGCGAACGTGCCTGCCCCGAGTGCGAGGGCGCGCGCCTGAACAAGGCGGCCCGCAATGTGTTCGTCGCCGAGCGGCCGCTGCCGGAAATCGCGGTGATGCCGATCGATGAAGCCAAGCGCTTCTTCAGCGAGCTGAGCCTGCCCGGCTGGCGCGGCGAGATCGCCACCAAGATCGTCAAGGAAATCGGCGAGCGGCTCGGCTTCCTGGTCGATGTCGGCCTCGATTACCTGACGCTGGAGCGCAAGGCCGACACCCTGTCCGGCGGCGAGGCGCAGCGCATCCGCCTGGCCTCGCAGATCGGCGCCGGTCTGGTCGGGGTGATGTATGTGCTCGATGAGCCGTCCATCGGCCTGCACCAGCGCGACAACGAGCGCCTGCTCGCCACCCTCACCCGCCTGCGGGATCTGGGCAACACGGTGATCGTGGTCGAGCATGACGAGGACGCGATCCGGCTGGCCGACCATGTGCTGGACATCGGCCCCGGTGCCGGCGTGCACGGCGGCGAGATCGTCGGCCAGGGCACGCTGCAGGACATCCTCGATGCGCCACGCTCGCTGACCGGCCAGTACCTGTCGGGCAAGCGCGCCATCGAGATCCCCGCACGTCGGCACAAGCCCAACCCGAAGATGACGCTGCACCTACGCGGCGCCACCGGCAACAACCTGAAGAATGTCGATCTGGATATTCCCTCGGGCCTGCTGACCTGTGTCACCGGCGTGTCCGGCTCGGGCAAATCGACGCTGATCAACGACACGCTGTTTTCGCTGGCCGCCAACGAGATCAACGGCGCTTCGCATCCGATCGCGCCGTACCGCCAGGTGGAAGGGCTGGATCTGTTCGACAAGGTGGTGGACATCAACCAGTCACCGATCGGCCGCACCCCGCGCTCGAACCCGGCCACTTACACCGGCCTGTTCACACCGCTGCGCGAACTGTACGCGCAGGTGCCCGAGGCCCGTGCACGCGGCTACTCGCCGGGTCGCTTCAGCTTCAACGTGCGCGGTGGCCGCTGCGAGGCCTGCCAGGGCGATGGCCTGATCAAGGTCGAAATGCACTTCCTGCCGGACGTGTACGTGCCCTGCGATGTCTGCCACGGCAAACGCTACAACCGCGAGACGCTGGAAATCCTCTACAAGGGTTTCAACATCAACGACGTGCTGGAAATGACGGTCGAAGATGCATTGCAGCTGTTCGAGCCGGTGCCGAGCATCGCGCGCAAGCTGGAAACGCTGATCGACGTTGGCCTGAGCTACATCAAGCTGGGGCAGAGCGCGACCACGCTGTCCGGCGGTGAGGCGCAGCGTGTGAAGCTGTCCAAGGAACTGTCACGCCGCGACACCGGCCGTACTCTCTACATCCTCGACGAGCCGACCACCGGCCTGCACTTCCACGACATCGAGGCGCTGCTGGGCGTGCTGCACAAGCTGCGCGACGAGGGCAACACGGTGGTGGTGATCGAGCACAACCTGGACGTGATCAAGACCGCCGACTGGATCGTCGATCTCGGTCCGGAAGGCGGCCACCGTGGCGGCACCATCCTGGTCACCGGCACGCCGGAAGATGTGGCGGCGCATCCGGACTCCTACACCGGGCAGTTCCTTGCACGGATGCTGCCCTCCACCAGCGCGCGCCCGGAGCAACCCGCAGCCGTGGCCAACAAGCCCGATGCGCGTCCGCCACGCAAGGAAAAACCGGCCAGAAAAACCACCGCCAAAAAAGCGGCCACGTCCAAGCAAGAGACCGAGTGATGAGCACTGAACCCAAACAACTGGCCCGCGTTCCGATCAGCGTGCGCTGGCGTGACATGGACGCGATGGGCCACGTCAACAACGCCAAATACGTGTCGTATCTGGAAGAAGCGCGGGTGCGCTGGATGCTGGGCGTGGAGGGTGTGTCGATGAACGACCGCATCGCGCCGGTGGTGGCCGCCACCAACCTCAACTACCGGCTACCGATCATGTGGCCCAACGACATCGTGGTGGAGCTGTTCGTCGAGCGGCTGGGCACCAGCAGCGTGACCATCGGCCACCGCATTGTGGACCAGCAGGACAGCAGCAGGCTGTACTCGGACGGCAACGTGGTGGTGGTGTGGATGGATACGCAGACCGGCAGGAGCGCGCCGCTACCGGAGGCAATACGCACGGCATCGAGCTGATCGCGTCATCGCCTGCACACGATGGAGAAAGCCGCCCGATGGGCGGCTTTCCTGTTGCCGCATGATGCCGCCGGCGTGGGCGGGCACCAGGATCAGGCCAGCGGTTTCCCGACCATCATCACTTCATGCGGTCTTCGGGAAATCCACCGGCACCTGCAGCGCCACGTTGATGTAGCGGGTGAACAGGTTGAGCGCAACATCCGCCTCATCGACCTGCGCACGCTGCTCATCACCTTCAACGCGAACGCCAGCGCCGCAGCGGTACGCGCCCCGGAATCACAACCGGTTGACGCGGCCGCAATCGCTACGGCCGCGGCGGCGGCTCACGCCGTACCTGCAATGTGCCATCCACCTTGCTGCCATCGGCCAGACTCAGCCGCAGCGGCAGCTGCGCGCCCTCCTGCAATACCACTTCCGGACGCATCAGCATCAGGTGCAGTCCGCCGGGCTGCAGCTGCACCGAGGTCCCCGCAGCGACCGGCAGGCGCGTGATTTCACGCATGCGGCTGACACCTTCCACCAGCGTGGTCTGGTGCAGCGACACCTCCTCGAACGCACGGCTGCCCGCGCCCACCACCACCACCTCGTCGCGGCAATCGTTGCGGATGCGCGCATAACCGGCCGTCATCGGCATCGGCCCGGGCGGCAACCGCACCCAGCCGTTGTTGATCGTCACGCAGGCCGGCGCGGCCGCAGCCGGCAATGCGGTGGATGCCCCCAGCGCCAACAATACGCACACGAATGGTTTGGTTATCATCGGGACCATCATTTGCCGCCCTACGGGAAAACACAGCATGACCACGCTCATCGAAGTGATCAACCATGGCCCGATCCGCGAGCTGCGGCTGGCGCGCCCGCCGGTGAACGCGCTGGATACCGGATTGTGCCGTGCCCTGATCGAGGCGATGGCCCAGGCCAGCGCCGACGATGTGCAAGGCGTGGTGCTGTCCGGCAGCGAGCGTATTTTCACCGGCGGCATGGACGTGCCCTACCTGCTCGGCCATGGTGACGACCGGCAGAAGCTGATGGACAGCTGGCAGGCGTTCTTCGGTGCCGCCCGCGCACTGGCGGAAAGTCGCACCCCGGTGGTGGCGGCATTGACCGGGCACTCGCCGGCCGGCGGCTGCGTGCTGGCCTTGTGCTGCGACTATCGGGTGATGGCGCGCAGCGCCGATCCGGCCAAGCCGCATGTGATCGGGCTGAACGAGGTGCAGGTCGGGCTGGTCGCCCCGGAAGGAATCCAGCGGTTGATGCGCCGGGTGATCGGCCCCCATCGCGCCGGTGTGTTGCTGGCTGGCGGGCAACTGGTCAGCGCCGAGCGTGCGCTGGAGATCGGCCTGGTCGACGAACTGGCCGATGACGCCGCCCAGGTGGTGGCCCGGGCCATCGGCTGGCTGCAGACGCAGCTGGCAATGCCACGCCAGCCGATGCTGCAGACGCGCGCCATCGCCCGCGCCGACCTGCACGAGGCGATGCAGCCGGAGCACATCCAGCTCGAGCGCTTCGTCGATGCCTGGTTCTCGGCCGATACCCAGGCGGCGCTGCAGGCGCTGGCGGCCCGCCTCGGCAAACGCTGAACCGGGCCGCCGCGGGCGGTGGCGGACTGCCGCCCGCTATAATCGCGACCTGTCGAAATGAAGGTCGCTGTCTTGTCCGCCAACGCCGAACCCGTGGTATCCGAACTGATTGAGCTGCTGTCGCTGGAGCGGCTGGAGACCAACCTGTTCCGTGGCCAGAGCCGCGATATCGGCACCAAGTACGTGTTCGGCGGGCAGGTGCTGGGGCAGGCGCTGGCCGCCGCCCAGGCCACGGTCGACAACGGCCGCCACGTGCATTCGCTGCATGCCTATTTCCTGCGTGCCGGCAATATCGACCACCCCATCGTCTACGACGTGGATCGCACCCGCGATGGCGGCAGTTTTTCGGTGCGCCGGGTCACCGCGATCCAGCACGGCAAGGTGATCTTCTTCTGCGCGGCCTCGTTCCAGCAGGCCGAGTGCGGCGCCGAGCACCAGCTCAAGATGCCGGAAGTGCCGCAGCCGGAAGACCTCGAACCCAACCGCCCGCTGCCGGCCGAGGTACTGGAGCAGCTGCCGGTGAAGGTACAGCGCTGGCTGTCGCGCGGCGGCCCGTTCGAGTTCCGCCACGTGTACCCGCGTGATGAGCTGCACCCGGCCAAGTGTCCGCCGTATCACCAGGTGTGGCTGCGCCTGACCGAACCGGTCGGCGATGCCCCGGAGCTGCACCAGGCGCTGCTGGCCTACGCCTCGGACTTCCACCTGCTGGGCACGGCCACTTTCCCGCACGGCATCAGCTACTACCAGCCGCACGTGCAGATGGCCTCGCTCGACCACGCGATCTGGTTCCATCGCCCGTTCCGCGTCGATGACTGGCTGCTGTATTCGCTGGACAGCCCCAGCGCGCAGGACGCACGCGGGCTGGCGCGCGGCCAGTTCTTCACCCGCGACGGTGTGCTGGTGGCCAGCACCGCGCAGGAAGGCCTGATCCGGGTGATGCCGGACAGCCCCAGCAGCGGCGGAGAATGAGCCATGCGCAGGATCTTCAGCAGCCAGCGGGTCGAAAACGTCGAAGGCGTGGCGCAGATGCTGCGCGATGCCGGTATCGAGGTGCGCGTCACCAATGGCCGTTCCTACCACGGCAGGCGCCGCGGCCAGTTCAGCTATCTGGACAAGACCGACCCTGCCAAGCTGCCGGCGGTGTGGGTGGTGTTCGCCGATGACCAGCCACGCGCGCGCGAAATCCTGCGCGATGCGCGGCTGCTGGATACCACCCGGCGTGACCATCCCACGGCCGAGTACGCCTTCGCCGACACCCCGGCACCGGCAGGCGGCAAAAGCCGCAGCTGGGCATGGCGTATCCGCTTCATCCTGATCGCGGTCATTGCCGGGGTGATGCTGCTGATGGTGTTGCGCCAGCGCAGCGCACCGGAACCGGCCGCCAGCGTGCCCGCACCCCAATCGCAACCAGCCATGCCGGCCCAGGACGATGCCGACGAGGTCCGCGTACGCATCCAGCCCAGCGCCCCGGCCCCCGGCAACTAGGCTGCGGTCACATCCACCGGTGGCTCCCGTCATGTATTGCAACACTGTCCACGGGAGCCGCCGATGACCGCCACACAGCTGGAAGCCACCTTGCAGCGTGAGCTGCCTGCCGCCCGCAACGGCTGCACGCAATCCTATGGCCGCATCGTGGCGCTCTGCCAGAACACGGTGACGGCCATCGCGCTGGCCATCACCCGCGATGTGCAGGCCAGCGAGGACATCGCCCAGGAAGCGTTCCTCAAGGCCTGGCAGCGGCTCAGCCAGCTCAACAACACCACCAGCTTCCTGCCATGGCTGCGGCAGATCACCCGCAATCTCGCCCGCGACTGGCTGCACGCCAACCGCAACCGTCCGCTCAGCGGCGAAGCCGCCGAGATAGCCATCGGCATGGCCGCCGATCCTTCGCCCAACGGCTCCGATGCGCTGATGCAGGTGGAAGAGGAACTGGCGGCGGCGGAGATCATTTCCGCGCTGCCCGAGGACAGCCGCGAAACCCTGCTGCTGTTCTATCGCGAAGGCCAGAGCTCGCAGCAGGTGGCCCAGCTGCTGGGTTTGAGCGATGCCGCCGTGCGCAAACGCCTGTCGCGCGCCCGTGCCAGCGTGCGCGAGGAAATGCTCAAGCGCTTCGGCGAGTTCGCCCGCAGCAGCGCACCCGGTGCCGCTTTCGCGGCCGTGGTCAGCTCGGCGGTGATGCTGGCCGCTCCCGGCACCGCCAGCGCGGTCATCCTTTCGACCTCGATCGGGGTGGCTGGTGGCAGCGCCGGCAAAGCCGGCCTGGCGGGACTGGGCACCAACAGTGCGCTTGGCGGCACGGCCGCAGGCGGGTTGGGCGCGGTCCTGAACACGGTGTTTCCGAATCCTTTCGACCTGTGGGTGGTGCTGGGCAGCATGCTGTTCGGCACGCTGGCGGCATTCTTTTCCAGCCTTTACCTGCTGCACTACGCGCAGACACCGGCAGAACGCAGCCAGCTACGCCGCTTCATGCGGCTGCATACCCTCACCGCCGTCCTGTTCTGCATCAGCGCCCTGGCCGGCGTGGCCTTGCGAGTGGGCACCACCGCCGGCCTGCTTCTGCTGGCACTGGGCATGACCGCGCTGAACTACCAGTATCTGGTCACCCTGCCCCGCATCATGGCGCCGATGCTGGCCCGCGATGCTGCACGCCATGGCCGCAGCGGCCCCAGCTGGATCTATCGCAGCCTGTTCGGGCGCGGCGCGGTCGCCAGCGCCTCGGTGCTGGTCGTGGCAGCCGTGGCATCGGCCCTGCTGCGCCAATGAGTACCGGATAGCAGAACACCCCCGCGGTTGCCAGCGGGGGTGGTGTCGATCAGCCTCTGTGCAGAACTTACTTCGCCGTCGGCGCCTGCGGCGGCATCGGCCCACGCGGGCCTTGGTGGCCGCGATGACCGTCCTTGCGTGCAGCCTCCAGTTCGGCCGGGCTCAGCTTGCCATCCTTGTCGGTGTCGGCCTTGGCGAACCATTCGGCACGGCGCTGTTCGGCACGGGCCTGGCGATCGGCCTGGTCGATGAAACCGTCCTTGTTCACATCCATCCGCTCGAAGAACGCCTGATGCTCGGCCGTGCTTATGCGACCATCACCATTGGCATCCATCCTGCGCATGAAGCCATCTTCCTGATGGCCGCGGTGATGACCGTGCCTGCCGTGATGACCATCGCCACCACGCGCATGTCGACGCGGCATTTCCTCACGTGACAGCTTTCCATCCTTGTTCTTGTCCAGCTCATCGAAACGCTGCGCCAGATACGGATGCGCGGCGGCCTCCTGACGATCAACCATGCCATCGCCATTGGCATCCATGCGCGGTGCCGCAGGCTTGGACGGCGTCGGGCTGGCGGCGACGGCAAGGCCGGTGACAGATGTTGCCAGCAGCATGGCCAGCAGGAGAAGGGGCTTGCGTCGGGTCATGGTCGGACTCCCTTGGGGTGGTGGAACGGACGCGACAGTGCGTCCTCGTCACTGTCAACGCGCGGTGACCGTCCTCGTTGACCCGGCAACCGGCTGTATTCATCACGCAGACAGGCGCAGGTTTTGCGACCCGGCGCGGCTATGCTGTGTCGATGGCACTGCAAGGCAACCCGAACGAAGAGCTGCGCCTTTTCCAGACAGGAGAGCACCCCTGCGGCTACTGGCCGGACCGTCAGGCCCGCGATCTGGTACTCGACCCGCAGGATGACCGGCTCGGGGCGCTGTATCCGATGGCGCTGGGCTGGGGCTTCCGCCGCTCCGGCGATCTGGTCTACCGCCCGCACTGCGCGCAGTGTCGCGCCTGTGTCCCGGTACGTATTCCGGTCGCGCGTTTCAGTCCCGACCGCAGCCAGCGGCGCTGCCTGGCCCGCAATGCCGATCTGGAATGCCGCGTGCTGCCCGCCGAACGCAACGAGGAGCACTTCGCGCTGTACCAGCGTTACCTTGACCGGCGCCACGCCAACGGCGGCATGGACAAACAGGGCCCGCACGAATTTGACCGGTTCCTGATCGGCAGCTGGCCGCACAGCCGCTTTCTGGAAGTCCGCACGGCCAGAAGCGCCGACACACCGGGACGTCTGCTGGCGGTAGCGGTCACCGACGTCACCGACACCGCGCTGTCAGCCGTGTACACCTTCTTCGACCCGGAACAACAGCACCGCAGCCTCGGCACCTACGCCATCCTGCAGCAGATTGCCTGGGCACAGCGCCAATCCCTGCCGCACCTGTATCTCGGCTACTGGATCGAGGGTCATCAGAAGATGGACTACAAGCGCCGCTATCGCCCCCTCGAAGCCTATGACGGCCGCCGCTGGCAATTGATGGAAGACACCGGGAAGCCACGCTCGCGGCAATGAGCGTCCACTCCCGATCGCATCATCGAGGCATCCACACCCGATGGGCGCGCAACTCCTTCGGCCATCGGCGTACAACGTGAGGCCAGATCTCACCACTACGACGGCATCATTTCCGAGCTCCTGCGAACCGGCTGAAACCCGGCCGCCACCGATACGCCCTTCCGACTGCTGATGCCCTCCGCGCCGGCACCGGCAGTGCCGAGTGCGCCCCGCCTCCGGAAAAGATCCACACCCGCATCATTGGCAAGGTGACCCGCGCGCAACATGAGCGGATAAAGCAGAGGAGCGAGCAGTCGAAACCGGCAGGCCATGCATCACCGGCAACGTCGAGCGTGCCGATCCGTGCGAGGCCCAACGGAGCAGCCCGCGACCAGCTTGGGCGTGACGGGCTGCAGACTCTGGATCCAGCGCCCGCACCGCGGCCCTCCGCTCTGCGAAATGCCGTCACTTCCCGCCATCGTCACCAAGGCATGAGAAAATCGGCGGCATGCGTATTCCAACTTTCCTGCTCCCGATGACCCTGCTGCTGGCTGCCTGCTCCTCGACAACGGCCATCGACGACGCCATCCCCGCCCAGTTGCGACTGGCCACCTACAACACCTCGCTTTATTCCGACGAATCAGGCGGCCTGATCCGCACACTGGAAGGCGACAGCAGCCACGCGCGCAAGATCGCCGCCGTGCTGCAGCAGGTGCGCCCGGACCTGGTGCTGCTCAACGAATTCGATTACGACGCCGGCCACCGTGCCGCCGACCTGTTCCAGCAGCGCTATCTGGCCGTGGCCCAGCCCGGCGGCGGTGAGCCGCTGCACTATCCCTACCGCTATCTGGCTCCGGTCAACACCGGCGTGCAGAGCGGTCTGGATCTGGACAACAACGGCGAGATTGGTGGCAGCGGCCGCAACCGCGGCAATGATGCCTGGGGTTACGGCCTGCACCCGGGCCAGTACGGCATGCTGGTGTTATCCCGGTATCCCATCGATGAAAGCGCCGTACGCACCTTCCAGCTGCTGAAATGGAGTGCGCTGCCCGGCGCGCAACGACCGGTCGATCCGGACATGGGCACGTCATTCTGGAACGATGCCACCTGGTCACAGTTGCGGCTGTCGTCCAAATCGCACTGGGATGTACCGGTCAGGACACCGCTGGGCACCGTGCACATGCTGGCCTCGCACCCGACGCCCCCGGTGTTCGACGGCAAGGAAAAACGCAATGCCGCCCGCAACCACGACGAATTGCGACTGTGGAAGGAATACCTTGATGGCGGCGACAAGCCGTGGCTGTGCGATGACCAGGGACGCTGCGGCGGACTGGGCAGGGACGCGCGCTTCGTGATCCTTGGCGACCTCAACAACGACCCGGTCGATGGCGATGGTCGCCATGACGCCATCCTTGAACTGCTCGAACATCCGCGGGTACTGCGCTTTCCCACCCCACGCAGCGAGGGAGCCGAGGAAACCGGCGCCGTCTATGCGGAAAAAGGCATCATCCGCCGCGGCGCGGCACAGCACGCCACCGGTGATTTCGGCCCACGCTCGGGCACCATGCGGCTGGATTACGTCCTGCCCTCGACCGGCTTCGGCCACCTCGGCAGCGGCGTGTTCTGGCCGGCCAATGACAGTCCCGAGGCGAAGATCGCCGATGGCAGCGACCACCACCTGGTATGGGTCGACGTCCACTGAGCCAACGCGTGCATCAACGCGTGCACCCGGTTTGAATGGCCCATGCATTGACCGCCCTGCGTGGCGGTCAATTGCTTCAGTGCTGCAGTGTTTCTTTCGCGCCCGCCACCACGCCATGTACGGATGCGATACAACCCTCGCCTGATACGCGCCATCGGCTTGCACGCCGGCCAAAGAAAAAGCCTCCGGCTTGCACCGGAGGCTTTCATACAACTGGCGGAGCGGACGGGACTCGAACCCGCGACCTCCGGCGTGACAGGCCAGCATTCTAACCAGCTGAACTACCGCTCCACGTTTAACTCTTTCTGCTTTGCAGGTTTCCCTGCAAAACAAGCATTCCGCAGAATGCCAGAATAAATGGCGGAGCGGACGGGACTCGAACCCGCGACCTCCGGCGTGACAGGCCAGCATTCTAACCAGCTGAACTACCGCTCCGCATTTAACCTGTTTGTTTTCCAAGTCCGTGGACTTCAGAAAACAAGACCTCCGATTTCTCAGAGGCCTGTATTGAAGTGGCGGAGCGGACGGGACTCGAACCCGCGACCTCCGGCGTGACAGGCCAGCATTCTAACCAGCTGAACTACCGCTCCACTTTCAAACTCGTTACCCGTGATGCCTGGTGGGTGCTGAGGGGATCGAACCCCCGACCCTCTCCGTGTAAAGGAGACGCTCTACCGCTGAGCTAAGCACCCTGGGTGAGCCGCTTAGTTTACAGCGTCTTTCAGTGCTTTGCCAGCCTTGAAAGCCGGATTCTTCGAAGCGGCGATCTTGATGGTGTCACCCGTCTTCGGATTGCGACCGGTGCGCTCGGCGCGCTCGCGAACCTGGAACGTACCAAAGCCGACGAGAGTCACGGCATCGCCCTTCTTCAGCGCCTTGGTGATCTCGGCGATGACGGCATCCACTGCACGGCCGGCTTCAGCCTTGGACAGGTCGGCAGCAGCGGCAACGCCATCAATCAATTCGGTCTTGTTCATGTAGGTAAAACTCCCTTTGCGGCACTGCCGCGGAATAGTTGGGTGGGTTGCCGCATGCATGGCTCGCAACGGCAACCGCAAAAATCTTTGAAACACGTCGCCTGCGTTTTTACAGGTACGTGAGTCGCACTTTTATACCAGCCGCCCCTTTCCCGCGCAAGTTGAAAAGCCAATAACGACGCGGGTTTCAAGGCTTTTTACGACACACTCAATGCTTGACGCGCGGCGCCGGAGATGCCTTGGCCTTGCCTTTCACCGTCATCCGCTGCGCGCTCTTGCGGGCCTTCTTGGGCACCAGCGGCGACTCCAGTGCGATGTCCAGCACCTCGTCGATCCACTTCACCGGAATGATGTCCAGATCACGCGTGACGTTAGCCGGAATGTCCGCCAGGTCCTTGCGGTTTTCTTCAGGGATGACGACGGTGCGGATGCCGCCACGCAATGCGGCCAGCAACTTCTCCTTCAAACCGCCAATCGCGGTAACACGCCCGCGCAAGGTGATTTCACCAGTCATCGCCACTTCCGCCTTGACCGGCACCTTGGTCAGGGTGGACACCAGCGAGGTCACCATCGCGATGCCGGCACTGGGGCCATCCTTCGGCGTGGCGCCATCGGGCACATGCAGGTGCACGTCGTGCTTCTGCAGGAAATCCACATCGATGCCCAGCGCTTCGGCGCGCGCGCGCACCACCGACAGGGCTGCCGTGGCCGACTCCTTCATCACGTTGCCGAGCTGGCCGGTCAACGTCACCGCCCCCTTGCCGGGGATCAGCGTGGACTCGACCTGCAACAGCTCGCCGCCCACTTCGGTCCAGGCCAGACCGGTCACCAGGCCGACTTCATTCTGCTCTTCGGCCCGGCCGAAATCGTAGCGCCGCACGCCCAGATACTTGTCCAGGTTCTTCGCATCCACCACGACCAGCGCCTTGGGCTTCCTGGCCGACTTGCGTGCCGCAGTCTTCTTGACCGGCTGCGGACCGGCCAATGCCAGCTCCTTGACCACCTTGCGGCAGATCTTGGCCACTTCACGCTCAAGATTGCGGACGCCGGATTCACGCGTGTAGTAGCGCACGATGTCGCGGATCGCATCTTCCTCGATCGCCAGCTCTTCCGGCTTCAGGCCATTGGCCTTGAGCTGCTTCGGCGCCAGGTAACGGGTGGCGATGTTGAGCTTTTCATCCTCGGTGTAACCCGGGATGCGGATCACTTCCATGCGGTCCAGCAGCGGGCCGGGGATGTTGAGCGAATTGGAGGTCGCCACGAACATCACCTCGGACAGGTCCAGATCGACCTCGAGGTAGTGGTCGTTGAACGCGTTGTTCTGCTCGGGATCGAGCACTTCCAGCAGCGCCGAGGACGGGTCGCCGCGGAAGTCCATCGACATCTTGTCGATCTCATCCAGCACGAACAGCGGATTCTTGCTGCCGACCTTGTTGAGGTTCTGCACGATGCGGCCCGGCATCGAACCGACATAGGTGCGGCGATGGCCACGGATCTCGGCTTCGTCACGCACGCCACCGAGGCTCATGCGCACGAACTTGCGGTTGGTGGCCTTGGCGATGGATTGGCCCAGCGAGGTCTTGCCGACACCCGGCGGCCCGACCAGGCACAGGATCGGCCCCTTCATCTGCTTCACCCGCGACTGCACCGCGAGGTATTCGAGGATGCGCTCCTTGACCTTGTCCAGGCCGTAATGATCGGCATCCAGCGTGTCCTGCGCGGCCTTCAGGTCCTTGCGCACCTTGGTGCGCTTCTTCCACGGCACGCCCAGCAGCCACTCCAGATAGTTGCGCACCACCGCGGCTTCAGCCGACATGGGCGACATCTGCTTGAGCTTGTTGAGTTCGTTCTTGGCCTTGGCCTCGACCGCCTTGGGCATGCCGGCCTCGGCAATCTTGCGGGCCAGCTCTTCCAGTTCGCCCGGGGCGTCGTCCAGATCGCCCAGCTCCTTCTGGATGGCCTTCATCTGTTCGTTGAGGTAGTACTCGCGCTGGCTCTTTTCCATCTGCGACTTCACCCGGCCGCGGATGCGCTTTTCCAGCTGCTGCACATCGATCTCGCCATCGACCAGGCCGACCAGCATTTCCAGGCGCTCACCGACCTGCAGGGTTTCCAGCAGTTTCTGCTTGTCGGCCAGGCGCACGCCGATGTGTGCGGCGATGGTGTCGGCCAGCCGCGCCGGCTCCTCGATGCCGGCCAACGTCTGCAACAGCTCTGGCGGCAGCTTGCGGTTGGTCTTGACGTACTGTTCAAACAGCGACATCAGCGAACGGGCAATCGCCTCGATCTCGCGTGGCTCGCGGCTGTCATCCGAGTCGACCTCCACGCCCTGGCCCTGCAGCGCACCCTCATGCTCGTAGACCTTGTTCACATTCACGCGCGACAGGCCTTCGACCAGCACCTTGATGGTGCCGTCGGGCAGTTTCAGCAGCTGCAGCACCTGCGCCAGCGTGCCGACGCTGTACAGGTCGGCGGCTGCGGGGTCATCGGTTTCCGCCGATTTCTGCGCCACCAGCAGGATGCGCTTATCCGCCTCCATCGCGCGCTCCAGCGCCTGCATGGATTTGTCGCGCCCCACGAACAGGGGGATGACCATGTGCGGGAACACCACCACGTCGCGCAGTGGCAGGACCGGCAGGTCGAGGACTTCGAGTTGGGACTGGGCCATGAGGGGGGCTCCGCGTGAATCCATGGGAACAGCCCGTCGCAACAGGCTGCTGGAAGGCCGAAATAAAAAGCCGATGGCCCCGTTATGGGGCCATCGGCAGGGTGTTGCAAGAGGCGGATCGTCTACAGACTGAACCGGCAGGCAAAGCCGGAAACCATGCGTTCCGCTGACGGCACTCAGTCGCCGGAAGCGGCCTTGGCCGGTGCCACCGTCTCAGGCACCTCGTAGATCACATAGGGTGCCGACCGGTTCTCGATGACCGATTCATCCACCACCACCTTGCTGACGTTTTCTTCCGACGGCAGGTCGTACATGGTGTCCAGCAGCACCGACTCGACGATGGTGCGCAGGCCGCGGGCACCGGTCTTGCGCTTGATCGCCTTCTTGGCGATCGCCGCCAAGGCGTCGGGACGGAACTCCAGCTCGACGTTCTCCATCTCGAACAGCTTCTTGAACTGTTTGGTGATGGCGTTCTTCGGCTCGGTCAGGATCTTGATCAGCGCCGGCTCGTCCAGCTCTTCCAGCGTCGCGACCACCGGCAGGCGGCCGACAAACTCCGGAATCAGGCCGAACTTGATCAGATCTTCCGGCTCGACCTCGGCCAGCACCTTGCCGATCTCCTGCTTGCGCTCGGCACTCTTGACCTTGGCACCGAAGCCGATGCTGCTGGTTTCCGAGGAACGCTGCTGGATCACCTTGTCCAGGCCGGCGAACGCACCGCCACAGATGAACAGGATGTTCTTGGTGTCCACCTGCAGGAATTCCTGCTGCGGATGCTTGCGACCGCCCTGCGGCGGCACGCTAGCCACGGTGCCTTCGATCAGCTTCAGCAGCGCCTGCTGCACGCCTTCGCCGGACACGTCACGGGTGATCGACGGGTTCTCGCTCTTGCGCGAGATCTTGTCGATCTCGTCGATGTAGACGATGCCCTGCTGCGCCTTCTCGACGTCGTAGTCGCACTTCTGCAGCAGCTTCTGGATGATGTTTTCCACGTCCTCGCCGACATAGCCGGCTTCGGTCAACGTGGTCGCATCGGCCATGGTGAACGGCACGTTGAGCAGCCGCGCCAACGTTTCGGCCAGCAGCGTCTTGCCCGAGCCGGTCGGGCCGACCAGCAGGATGTTGGACTTGGACAGCTCGACGTCGTCGTTCTTCTGACGGCTCTCGATGCGCTTGTAATGGTTGTAGACGGCCACCGCCAGCGTGCGCTTGGCGCGGGTCTGGCCGATCACATACTGGTCCAGGACCTCGAGGATCTCCTTCGGCTTGGGCAGCGAGCTGCGTGCCGACTGGGCTTTTTCCTCGAGCTCCTCACGGATGATGTCGTTGCACAGCTCCACGCATTCATCGCAGATGAACACGCTCGGGCCCGCGATCAGCTTGCGTACTTCATGCTGACTCTTGCCGCAGAACGAGCAGTAGAGAATCTTGCTGCTGTCCCCGGAACGACCTTGCCGGTCTTCGCTCATACTTCGCTTACCCAGTTGCTCTCCCCCATGAACAGGGGATTCGAATTCGAGAATAGCACAGGGCCGGATGGACACCAGTCCAACTCCGACCCTGTGGAATAGCCGTATTTTCCGGCGTTTTTGACCATCAAGACGCCTGGATCGACTCGTCCGGACGGCGCTCCAGCACCTGGTCGACCAGGCCGTAGGCCACCGAGTCTGCCGCGCTCTTGAAGTTGTCGCGCTCGGTATCGCGGGCGATGGTCTCCAGCGACTGCCCGGTGTGCTTGGACAGCACTTCGTTCAGACGCGCGCGCAGAGTGAGGATTTCCCGGGCGTGGATGTCGATATCCGTGGCCTGGCCCTGGAAGCCACCCAGCGGCTGATGGATCATCACCCGCGAATTGGGCAGCGCGAAACGCTTGCCCGGCGCGCCGGCCGCCAGCAGCAACGCACCCATCGACGCGGCCTGGCCGACACAGATGGTGCTCACGTCCGGCTTGATGTATTGCATGGTGTCGTAGATCGCCATGCCGGCGGTGACCACGCCACCGGGCGAATTGATGTAGATGCTGATGTCCTTTTCCGGATTTTCCGCTTCCAGGAACAGCAGCTGCGCCACCACCAGATTCGCCATGTGGTCGTCAATCGGACCGACCAGGAAAATCAGGCGCTCTTTGAGCAGGCGCGAATAGATGTCATAGGCGCGCTCGCCACGGGCGGTCTGCTCGACCACCATCGGAACCATGTTCAATGCTTTGGCTCGGTTATCCATTACGTGAGGCACCTGTCTTGAGAGAAACGCCCCGCGCCAGTGACGCGGGGATCGAACAACCCGCCGTTACGGGCGGATGGCTTCCTGGAACGACAGCGTCTGCTCGGTGTGCTGGGCACGCTCGGCGATCCAGTCGATGACCTGCTCTTCCATCACGCGGTTCTGCAGGCCAGCCATAAGCTGGGGATCATTGCGGTACATCTCAATGACCTGCTCCGGTTCTTCGTAGGTGGAGGCGATCAGGCGCATGGTTTCGTTCAGGCGCTTGGGCTCCAGGCGCAGCTCGTTCTTGCGGGCAACCTCGCCGACCAGCAGGCCGACCAGCACGCGCTTGGAAGCGGCGTCCTTGAAGCCTTCATGGGCATCGGCCGGGACTTCACCCGGATTGCCGCCCTGGCGACGGATCGTCTCGATCTGCTGCGCCAGCATCGCACGGGCTTCATTCTCGACCAGGCGCGGCGGCAGCTCGACCGACGAATAGGCGGCGATCAGCTGCTCGCCCACTTCACGGCGCAGGCGGTTCATCAGCGCGCCCTTGAGCTCGCGCTCCAGGTTGGAACGGATATCGGCGCGGAACTGCTCCGGATCGCCGTTCTTCACGCCAAAGCTCTTGATGAACGCGGCATCGACTTCCGGCACGTCCTGCTCGGACACCTCAACCGCCTTGACGGTGACCTTGGCCGACTTGCCCGCCAGTGCCGGCACGCGCCAGTCGGCCGGGAAATCGACGTCCAGCGTCTTTTCCTCGCCCTTGGCCAGGCCGACCAGGCCCTTTTCGATGGGCTCGAACATCATGCCCTGGCCGATGATGATGGTGCCCTTTTCGGCCCCTTCGGCTGGCAGGCGCTCGTCACCGACCTGCGACCAGGTCTCCAGGCCGACCAGATCTCCTTCCTGCGCACCACGCGCAACCGGCTTCCAGCTGCGGCGCTGGGCGCGCAGGTTCTCGATCATCTGGTCGATGTCGGCATCGCTGATCTCGGCGCTGTGGCGCACCACACTGAGCTTGGTCACGTCGACATCGCCGAAATCCGGAATCAGCTCGACGGTGGCAACGAAGTCGAACTCGCCCTCGCCCGCCTTGTCGATGCGCGGATTGCCGGCGATACGCAGCTCATGCTCGCGCAACGCCGCATCGAAAGTTTCCCGCAGCAGGCCTTCCACCGCCTCGGCGCGCACCTGCGGTCCGAAACGCTGTTCGATCACCTTGGCCGGCACCTTGCCCGGGCGGAAGCCCTTGATGCGCGCGGTGCGAGCGATCTCACCCAGACGGCCGTTGATGTGGGTCTGCAGGCGCTCCTCCGGCAGGGAGAAGGTCAGGCGGCGTTCCAGATTGCCGGTGGATTCGATCGAAGCTTGCATGTGGACTCCTGCCACCGGCGGCATCTTGGCCCCGGCTCGATGTGGTTGAAACGGATTATGAGTGGCGCACGTATCCACGCCAGCCCGTTAGTTTCGCCGATTCCGGCGAGCGCTTCCAGCCCACCGCAATGACCGCAATGCCGGAGGGGCATCGGGAAAGAAGACCGGACACATCCAAAGATGGTGCGAAAGGGGGGACTCGAACCCCCACGCCTTGCGGCACTGGAACCTAAATCCAGGGCGTCTACCAATTCCGCCACTTTCGCGCTGCCGATTCAGGCCGGCATTGTTGCAGGAGCCGCCTCAAAGCGGAAGGCCGCATCACAGCCTCCGCACTGGCCGGCAATGAAAAAGCCGCCAGATTGCTCTGGCGGCTTTTCAGTTTGGTGGGCCGTCAAGGATTCGAACCTTGGACCAATTGATTAAGAGTCAACTGCTCTACCAACTGAGCTAACGGCCCTGAAACTGGAGGTGTACAAGCTTTCGCCTGCAACACCGGTCGCACTGGATGCGGCTCCCTCACTTGAAGGGAAAACAGCCACCTGGCTGGCAGATGGCTGTCTTGTTGGTGGGCCGTCAAGGATTCGAACCTTGGACCAATTGATTAAGAGTCAACTGCTCTACCAACTGAGCTAACGGCCCCGAAAATCAGGGAGCGAATGTTACCGCACCCTTGTCTTTTTTGAAACCCCGAATTTGATATCGGCGCCTCATAAACCAGTGGGGTGGCTGAGGGGATTCGAACCCCCGACCACCGGAATCACAATCCGGTACTCTAACCAACTGAGCTACAGCCACCACTGAAAAACCGCCTACCGCTTGCGCCGATTGGCGCGCCCGACAGGAATCGAACCTGTAACCGCCGGCTTAGAAGGCCGGTGCTCTATCCAGTTGAGCTACGGGCGCTCTGACCGGATTGTCGCATTCCAACGCATGCCAGGGCATGTGATGGTCGGGGTAGAGGGATTCGAACCCCCGACATCCTGCTCCCAAAGCAGGCGCGCTACCAGACTGCGCTATACCCCGGCGGTGAATCTCCCGGGTTATCCCCGAAAGGCCGGCTATTGTGGGAACTGCGGCGCCATCTGTCAACGGCAAATTGCAAATTGTCCAATGCGGATATGCTTGCAACGCCTTCCATCCTTCCCGAAGCGGAGCAGTACATGCGTAGCGGCAACCCGGCCCTGTCCGAATCCACCTTCCTCGATCTTGGCAACGGCAGCGTGGTGTCACGCGGCGCCGATGCGATGAGCATCAACGGCACGGTCAACAAGACCGGCCTGCTATTGCTGCTGGCGGTGCTGACCGCGGCATTCGCATGGAACAACACCCTTACCAGCACCGGTGAACTGGCGCCGGCGGCGATGTTCTACCTGTGGGGCGGACTGATCGCCGGCCTGATCCTGTCGCTGGTGACGATCTTCAAGAAGACCTGGGCACCGGTCAGCGCGCCGCTGTACGCACTGGCTGAAGGTTTCTTCCTCGGCGCGATCTCGGCCGTATATGAAGCCCGCTTCGACGGCATCGTGTTCCAGGCGGTGATCCTGACGTTCGGCACGCTGTTCGCACTGCTGTTCGCCTATCGCAGCGGCCTGATCAAGGCCACCGAGAACTTCAAGCTCGGCGTGGTCGCGGCCACCGGCGGCATTGCGCTGGTGTATCTGGCCACGATCGTGCTGGGCCTGTTCAACATCCAGATTCCCTTCATCCATGAATCGGGCCTGATCGGCATCGGCTTCAGTCTGTTCGTGGTGGTGATCGCGGCACTGAATCTGGTGCTGGACTTCGACTTCATCGAAAGCGGCGTGGAAGCGGGTGCACCGAAATACATGGAGTGGTATGCCGCGTTCGGCCTGATGGTCACGCTGGTGTGGCTGTATCTGGAGTTCCTGCGCCTGCTGTCCAAGCTGCAGTCACGCGACTGAAAGCGACGGCAACAGGCAGCATCCGGGGCGCCGCAAGGCGCCCTTTTTTTGTCCGGCATGCCCCAAGGGCGGCAGACCTGCGGCACGTACTGTCCGCCCCGGCTGCGATGCCTTACTTCCACGTCACGGCGATGTCACGGCGCTGCCAGAAGGGCCGCTGCAACGCCCGGCGCACAGGCCGCCTGAAACAGAAACGGAGCGCCGAAGCGCTCCGTTTCCACAACCACAGTCTGCAGTCCGGCCGATCAGACGCGGCTGGCGATCGCCTTGGCGAACTCCATGGTGCTGCCGGTGCCGCCCAGATCGCCGGTCAGCGAATCCTTGGCCTCCATGGTCGCAACGATCGCCTTGCGCAGGCGCTCGGCATTCTGCGGCTGGCCGATATGGTCCAGCATCTGCGCCGCGCCCAGCAGCAGCGCGCACGGATTGGCCTTGCCCTGGCCGGCGATGTCCGGGGCGGTGCCGTGGACGGCTTCGAAGATCGCCACGTCGGCACCGATATTGGCACCCGGGGCCAGACCCAGGCCGCCGACCAGACCGGCGCAAAGGTCGGAAATGATGTCACCGAACAGGTTGGTGGTGACGATCACGTCGAACTGTTCCGGACGCATCACCAGCTGCATGCAGGCGTTGTCGACGATCATTTCCTGGAATTCGATTTCCGGGTACTTGGCGGCCACTTCGCGCGCCACGTCCAGGAACAGGCCCGAGGTCGACTTGATGATGTTGGCCTTGTGCACGGCGGTGACCTTCTTGCGGCCGGTGCTCTTGGCCAGCTCGAAGGCGTAGCGCACGATGCGCTCGGAGCCCTTGCGGGTGATGCGGGTGCCGGAGAACGCGGTCTCGCCGTCAGCCGACACTTCCTGGCCTTCGGCCAAGTAGGCGCCTTCGGTGTTCTCGCGCACGGTGATCACGTCGATGTCGTCGTAGCGCGCCTTGGTGTTCGGGAACGAGATCGCCGGACGCACGTTGGCGTACAGGTCGAACTGGCGGCGCAGGGCGACGTTGATCGAGCTGAAACCACCACCGACCGGCGTGGTCAGCGGGCTCTTCAGCGCGACCTTGTTCTTCTTGATCGATTCCAGCGTGGCGGCCGGCATCAGCTCGCCATGCTTTTCCAGCGCGGCCAAGCCGGCGTCGGCGTATTCGTAGGTCAGGCCGGCGTTCAGTGCATCAAGCACGAACAACGTGGCATCCATGATTTCCGGGCCGATACCATCGCCGCGGATAACGGTGATTGTCTGCGTCATTTTGGATATTCCAAACAGGGAGGAGAGGGGAAAACGCCATCCGGCTGCCCGGATACCGGCGCTATTGAAAAGGTTTCAGTCCGCAATTATGCCCGATCCCCTCCCCCGCCCCCAACTGGACCAAGGTCTGGTTCAGCTGTGATCGTGCCCGGCCGGTGCCTGGACGGCGCCGTTTTCGAGCTGATCGAGGAAGTCCACCGCCCGCCGCAGGTGCGGGATGACGATGGAGCCACCGACCACCAGCCCGACCGAGAAGGTTTCGAAAAACTCCTCACGGTTGACCCCGGCCTCCTTGCACTGGGCCACGTGGTAGCTGATGCAGTCGTCACAGCGCAGCACCAGCGAGGCCACCAGACCGAGCAGCTCCTTGGTCTTCACATCCAGCGCGCCGGCCTGGTAGGTCTGGGTATCCAGCGCGAAGAAGCGCCGTACCACCTGGTTGGGCTCGGCCAGGATGCGCTGGTTCATGCGCTGGCGGAACTCGGTGAATTCCGCCAACCGGTCGTTTTTTTCTTGTCCGCTCATGATCGTACTTCCCCTGGAAACGACTACCTTCCTTGGCGTCGCAGGTCCGGCTTCGGATGGCCCGGCCCGACCATCCCTGGCCGGGCATGCACCGTTGCAGGCGGCAGTGCCGCCTTAGCGCAACAGCTCATCCAGTTTGCCGGCGCGGTGCAGCGCCATCATGTCGTCGTAGCCGCCGACATGGACGTCGCCGACGAATATCTGCGGCACGCTGGTGCGACGCGTGAGCGTCATCATCTTCTCGCGCGCGGCCGGGTCCAGATCGATACGCACCTCGGTCCAGGTCTGGCCCTTGCTCTGCAGGAAGTTCTTGGCGGCCACGCAGTACGGGCACACGGCGGTGGAGTAGATGGTGATGGCAGCAGCGCCAGTGGCGGCATCCGGGGTCGAAAGGCTCACTCGGGAAACTCCTCGCATGGAATATTGTCTGCATATGGTAGCGGGCATGCGGATTTTCGATGTCACCGATGGAACACACCGGATTAACCTGCGCTTCACACCCGTCCGCCCCTTCCCCGCCATCCTCCATCCAGCCTTACCGGAGTTACCGCTTGCGCCCGTTGCTGCTTGCCACCGCCCTGACCCTGGCCATCGCCCTGCCCGTCGCTGCCCAGGACACCAAGCTGCCGGATATCGGCTCCTCGGCCGGCGAGCTGCTCACCCCCGCCCGCCAGGCCGAATACGGCGGCATGATGCTGCGCGAGCTGCGCAACTACGGTTACCTGCTGGATGATCCGCTGATCGATGACTGGCTGCAGACCATGGGCAGCGGCCTCGGTGCCAACAGTGCGCAGCCGCGGCAGACCTTCACCTTCTTCATGCTCAAGGACCGGCAGATCAACGCCTTCGCCACCTTGGGCGGCTACATCGGCATGAATGCCGGGCTGGTGCTGACCGCCGAGCGCGAGGACGAGGTGGCCGCGGTGCTGTCACACGAAATCGCCCACGTCACCCAGCAGCACGTGCTGCGCGGGGTCGAACGTGCCCAGCGCGACCAGATCCCGATCCTGCTGGGCATGCTCGCCGCGGTGGTGGCCGCGCAACAGGCCGGCGGCAATTCCGCCAGCGACGCGACGATGGCGGCCATCACCTCCGGCATGGGGCTGATGCAGCAGCGGCAGATCAACTTCACCCGCTCCAACGAATCGGAAGCCGACCGCCTGGGCATCCGCACCCTGGCCCACAGCGGCTATGACGTGGATGCGATGGCCGGTTTCTTCGAGCGCATGTCCGCGGCGATGCGCGGCAACGAGGGCGGCTACAGCACGCCGGATTTCCTGCGCACCCACCCGGTCAACATCACCCGCATCAGCGAAGCCAAATCCCGCGCCGAGCAGATGAAGAAGGACACCGTCCTGCTCACCACGACGACTCCCGGCGGCGTGCGCCAGGAGCGGGTGGACCCGACCCAGCCGGATATCCGCGATCCGCTGGCCACCGGCAACCCCCTGCTGCCCGGCGGGCTGCAGCTGTCGTTGCCACCCGCCGGCATGGCCCGGGGCGGAACCGGCCAGTTCGACTGGGCGCGCGAGCGCCTGCGCGTGCTCAGCGCGACAACACCCTCGGAGCTGGTGCACGAGTACGAAGGCCTGCGCCGCAGCCAGAAGGACGGCCTGAACGATCCGCAGCGCTACGGCGTGGCCATCGCCCGGCTGCGCGACGGCGGCGACAGCACCCGCCTGGCACTGGCCGACCTGCAGCAGCTGCAGCGTGAATATCCGGACAACCTGTGGGTGAACCTGGCACTGGCCGAAGCGGAATCGCGCAGCGGCATGCGCGGCGAGGCCAACCAGCGCTTCGAGGCGCTGCTGCAGCGGCTGCCGCGCAATCGCGCCGTGGCCCTGACCTACGCGCAGGCGCTCAACGAGCAGGGCGGCGAAGCGGCCGGCAAGCGTGCACAGGCCATGCTGCGGCCGTTGCTGGCGCGTTCCGGCGACGACCCGGTGTTCCAGCGCCTGTTCGCCCGCGCCTGCGAGCTGGCCGGCGACCCGGCCCGCGCCAGCGAGGCCTATGCCGAGGCCGCCTACCTGAACGGTCGCCCGGAACAGGCGCTGATCCAGTTCAACAACCTGCTCAAGCAGCCCGGGCTGGATTACGTCAGCCGGGCACGCATAGATGCCCGCATCGAGTCGATCATGCCCACCGTGCTGGAAATGCGCCGGCTGGGCGTGCGCGATCCGGACATGTCACGCAACTGAGCCCGCCCGCCAGCGCGCGGCGGTGTCACAAAGGCGTCATCAAACCGTAGTCTACTGGGCACACTCCAGTCTGATGGGCGCTACGGTAGATACTCGTGCAGAAACGTATCCTGATCGTCGATGATGAACCCGCGATCCGCGACATGGTCGCCTTCGCCCTGCGCAAGGGCGACTATGAACCCGTGCATGCCGGTGACGCGCTGGAAGCGCAGACCGCCATCGCCGACCGGGTACCGGACATGATCCTGCTGGACTGGATGCTGCCCGGCACCAGCGGCCTGGAGCTGGCACGACGCTGGCGCAAGGAGAACCTGACCCGCGAGGTGCCGATCATCATGCTCACCGCGCGCGGCGAGGAGAACGACCGCGTGGGCGGGCTGGAGGCCGGCGTCGACGACTATGTGGTCAAGCCGTTCTCGGCGCGCGAGCTGCTGGCACGCATCCGCGCGGTGATGCGCCGCACCCGCGACGACGACGAGGATGGCAGCGTCGCGGTGGGGCCGATCCGCATCGACGGCGCCGCCCACCGCGTGTTCGCCGGCGACACCCCGGTGTCGATCGGGCCGACCGAATACCGCCTGTTGCACTTCTTCATGACCCACCCCGAGCGGGTCTACAGCCGCTCGCAGTTGCTCGACCATGTCTGGGGTGGCAGCGTGTATGTGGAGGAGCGCACCATCGACGTGCATATCCGCCGCCTGCGCAAGACGCTGGAACCGTTCGGCGCGGAGAACATGGTGCAGACCGTGCGCGGCGCCGGTTACCGCTTCTCGGCTTCGACCTGAACCGGCGGATACCGCACGCGGCATTCACCCGACGGATCCTCCGCATCACCCGAGAACGCAATGCCCCGCCAATTCCGCTCCGCTTGGTTGAAGACGCTGGCCACCCTGGCCGCGCTGCTGTTGCTGGCCGGGTTGATCGGCGCCCTGCTGGACCATACCGGCCTGGCATTGGCACTGGCCGCGCTGGGCATCCTGGTCTGGCACTACTGGCGCCTGCGGCGGGTGCTGCTGCACCTGACCGCGCGCCGCCGCTGGGAAACCTCCCCGGGCAACGGCGTCTGGAACGAGCTGGACCGCCTGCTCTACCGCAACCAGCAGGAGATGCGCGCACGCAAGCGCCGGCTGGTGGAGATGCTGCGCAGCTACCGTGCCGCCGCCACCGCGCTGCCCGATGCGGTGGTGGTGGTGGACCGCAACACCCAGCGCGTGCAGTGGTTCAACGAAGCGGCCACCACGTTGCTGGGCCTGCGCCACCCGGCCGATATGGATGCGCCGCTGGTCGAGCGCCTGCAGCCGCTGCCGCTGGCGCACTGGCTGGCGGGCGGACGCAACGCCGAACCGATCCTGGATGCGAACTCGCCGGTCGACCCGGGCATCCGCCTGCACCTGCGGCTGATTCCCTATTCGGACCACCACTGGCTGCTGGTCGCCCGCGACGTCACCAAGCTGCTGCATCTGGAACAGGTCCGCCGCGACTTCGTCGCCAATGTCTCGCATGAGCTGCGCACCCCGTTGACCGTGGTACACGGCTATCTGGACATGATGGAGCCGGAGGACTTCCCCGACACCGGGCCGATGCTGGTGGAGATGCGCAAGCAGTCACAGCGCATGGCACAGCTAGTGGAAGACCTGCTGACGCTGTCGCGGCTGGAATCGCAGCAGCATACCGAGCTGGAAGCCGTGGGCATGGCCTCGATGCTGGCTTCGCTGCGGCGCGAAGCCGAGGCCCACAGCCAGGGCCGCCACACCATCACCGTCGAGGATCGCGCCGATCTGGATCTGGCCGGTTCCAACAAGGAACTGCACAGCGCCTTCTCCAACCTGCTGACCAATGCGGTGCGCTACACCCCGGCGGGTGGTCGCATCCACCTCGTTTTCGAGCGTGAAGGCAACGGTGCGGTATTGTCGGTGACCGACAGCGGCTACGGCATTCCCGCCACGCACCTGCCGCGCCTCACCGAGCGCTTCTACCGTGTCTCCAGCAGCCGCTCACGTGAGAGCGGTGGTACCGGTCTGGGCCTGTCCATCGTCAAGCACATCCTCGGCCTGCACCAGGCACGCCTGGAAATCCGCAGCGAAGTCGGCATCGGCAGCACGTTTTCCTGCCATTTCGACGCCGGGCATGTGCGCCCGCGTGCTCCCCTCCTTTCGATCTCGTCCAGCGAAGACTCCCCGGCATGACCCCTTCAACGCCCTCCGTTCCGTCCCCGTGCAGCAGCCCCGATCCGCTGCGTGATCCGACGCTGTACATCAACCGGGAGCTGTCGCAGCTGGACTTCAACTTCCGCGTGCTGGCACAGGCGATGGACGAGCAGGTGCCGCTGCTGGAACGGCTGCGCTTCCTGTGCATCTCCTGCACCAACCTGGACGAGTTCTTCGAGATCCGTGCCGCGGCCGTGCGCCACGCGCAGGAATTCGGCCTGCCGCCGGCCCCGGACGGCCTGAGCCCGCAGGAAATCCTGGCGGCCATCCATGTCCGCGCCGCCGAGCTGGTGGACCTGCAGTACCGCTGCTGGAACGAGACCCTGCGCTCGGCACTGGCCGATGCCGGTGTCGGCATCCTGTCCTCCTCGAACTGGACAACCCGCCAGCGCCGCTGGCTGCGGGCGTACTTCCGCAGCGAGATCATGCCGGTACTGTCGCCGCTGGGGCTGGACCCGTCGCATCCGTTCCCGAAGATCCTCAACAAATCGCTGAACATCGTCGTCGTGCTAAAGGGCACCGACGCCTTCGGCCGCACCGGCCACCTGGCACTGGTGCGCGCGCCGCGTTCGCTGTCACGCATCATCCAGCTGCCGCGCGCACTGGGCGGCTCGCACGATTTCGTACTGCTCTCGGCGGTGCTGTCGACCTTCGTCGAGGAGCTGTTCCCCGGCATGGAGGTGCTCGGCGCCTACCAGTTCCGCGTCACCCGCAATTCCGAGCTGGTGGTGGACGAGGAGGAAGTGGAGAACCTGGCGCTGGCGCTGCGTGATGAGCTGGCCGACCGTGGCTACCGGCCGGCGGTGCGGCTGGAGATCGCCCACGACTGCCCCAAGCCGATCGTGCAGACACTGCTGCAGAACTTCGGCCTGTCCGAGAACGCGGCCTACCGTATCGACGGCTCGGTCAACCTCAACCGCGTGATCCAGGTCTATGACCTGGTGCAGCGGCCGGACCTGAAATACCCGCCGATGACCCCGCGCGTGCTCAAGACCGCCGAGGGCATTTTCGAGCGCGCCGCGCGCAGCGACATCCTGCTGCACCACCCGTTCGATTCGTTCAGCACCGTGCTGGAGCTGATCCGCGAAGCGGCGACCGACCCGAACGTGCTGGCGATCAAGCAGACGCTGTACCGCACCGGCAAGGACTCGGGGATCGTCGAAGCGCTGATCCTGGCCGCGCGCAACGGCAAGGACGTGACCGTGGTGGTGGAGCTGCGCGCACGCTTCGACGAGGAGGCCAACCTCGGTCTGGCCGACCGCCTGCAGGATGCCGGCGTGCAGGTGGTCTACGGCGTGGTCGGCTACAAGACCCACGCCAAGATGCTGCTGATCGTGCGCCGTGAAGGCCGCAAGCTGCGCCGCTACGTGCACCTGGGCACCGGCAACTACCACAGCGGTACCGCGCGCGCGTACACCGACCTGAGCCTGATCACCGCCGATCCGGACATCGGCAACGATGTGCACCTGCTGTTCCAGCAGCTGTCCGGGCTGGCGCCGAAGATGAAGCTCAAGCGCCTGCTGCAATCGCCCTTCACCCTGCACCCGGGCCTGCTCAAGCGCATCGAACGCGAAACCCGGCTCGCCCGTGAAGGCAAGCCGGCGCGCATCATCGCCAAGATGAACGCACTCAACGAACCCCAGATGATCCGCACCCTCTACGCCGCCTCGCAGGCAGGCGTGCAGATCGACCTGATCGTGCGCGGCGCCTGCACCCTGCGCCCCGGCGTGGAGGGCGTATCGGACAACATCCGCGTGCGCTCGATCGTCGGCCGCTTCCTCGAGCACAGCCGCGTCTACTGGTTCGGCAACAACGGCGCGCCGGAGCTGTTCTGCGCCAGCGCCGACTGGTTGGAGCGCAACCTGCTGCGCCGTGTGGAGACCTGCTTCCCGATCCTCTCACCCGACATCGCCCAGCGGGTACAGCGCGAAACCCTGCAGAACTATCTGGATGACAACCTCAACGCCTGGGAGTTGCAGGCCGACGGCCGCTACCACAAGTGCACGCCGCAACCGGGCCAGCCGCCGCACTCTGCGCAGCAGGCACTGCTCGACGCTCTGTGAGAAGCGCTGAAATGGGAATGAACCGGGCCCGCTGGCCGTACCCGGGCGGGCTCCCGGCAAGCGGGTGCGCCACAAGCCGTTGAGCTGCCCTGGCAGGCCTGCCGGCTGTTCCTCTTCGGCCTGTGATGGACGCCAGCCCGCCCGTTCCCCCTCCTTGCCCGCGCCTGCCCTTACAATTCCGCCATGCCATTGTCCTCAACGACACTTCCGCCCCTGCAGGAAGGCGACCTGCTGGCCGCCATCGACCTGGGCTCCAACAGCTTCCATATGGTGATCGCCCGTTATGTGCTGGGGCAGTTGCGTGTGGTCGACCGCCTGCGTGAAAGCGTGCGCATGGCCGATGGTCTGGATGGCAGGGGCGGCCTCAGCGCCGACGCCCGGCAACGCGCACTGGAGTGTCTGGCGCGCTTCGGCCAGCGCATCCGCGACATCCCGCCGCTGCGGGTGCGCGCGCTGGCCACCAATACCGTGCGTCAGCTGCGCTCGCCGCTGGCCTTCCTGATGCCGGCGGAAACCGCGCTGGGTCATCCTATCGAAGTGGTCAGCGGACGCGAGGAAGCGCGCCTGATCTATCTGGGGGTCGCCCATGCGCAACCTCCGCATCCGGGCCAGCAACGGCTGGTGATCGACATCGGCGGCGGCTCCAGCGAGTTCATCATCGGCCGCGGTTTTGAAACCCTTGAACGGGAAAGCCTGCAGGCCGGCTGCATCGCCAGCACCCACCGTTTTTTCCCTGATGGAAAACTGAGCCGCAAGCGCTGGAAGGATGCATTGACCGAGATCGGTGCCGATTTCCAGCCGATCGCCGTCAAGTACCGCACCCTCGGCTGGAACGAGGCGCTGGGCTCGTCCGGCACGCACAAGGCCATCAGCGACATCTGCGCGGCGATGAAGCTGAGCAAGGGCGCGATCACCGCCGAGGCCCTGCCGCAACTGCGCGATGCGCTGCTGCGCGCCAAGCACATCGACGATATCGACCTGCCCACGCTGTCCAACGAGCGCCGCCCGATCTTCGCCGGCGGCGTGCTGGTGCTGGAAGCCGCCTTCCAGGCGCTGGGCCTGCAGAAGCTGCACGTCAGCAAGGCGGCGATGCGCGAAGGCATCCTCTACGACATCGTCGGCCGTGCCAGCGAGAACGACATGCGCGATGAATCGGTCGCCGCGCTGATGCACCGCTACGGCATCGACCCGGTGCAGGCCGGCCGCGTCAGTGCCACCGCCCAGCGCCTGTTCGAGCAGGTGATGGGTGGATGGAACCTGGACCCGGACGATGCGCAGATGCTGGGATGGGCCGCGCACCTGCATGAGATCGGCCTGGCCATCGCCCACAGCGGCTATCACACCCATGGCAGCTATGTTCTGGCCAACTCGGACATCGCCGGCTTCTCGCGGCAGGAGCAGCAGTTCCTGGCGGCACTGGTTCGCACCCACCGCCGCAACGTCCCCAAGACCGTGTTCGACGTGCTGCCCGACCGCCTGCTGACGACCGCGCGCCGTCTGGCGGCGCTGCTGCGCATCGCCGTGCTGCTGCACCGTGCCCACGAGTCCGACCCGATCCCGACGCTGGAACTGGCCGCCGATGGCAACCAGCTCAGCCTGATCCTGGACCAGGCCTACATCGATGCACGGCCACTGTTGCGCGCCGACCTGGCCGGCGAAGTGGACGGCATGACCGGGCTGGGCATCCGCTTCCACCCGTTCGTCACCTGAGAGTCCGGCTGCTGTCACACCGGCGGCATCCGGGCGACACGTTTCCGCCATGAAGCGCCGGCATCCTCCGGGTAAAACCGGGAGGCTGCCATGCGCTTTGCCATCGTCACCGAGACCTATCCGCCGGAAGTCAACGGCGTTGCCCTGACCGTCCAGGGGCTGGAACAGGGATTGCGCAACCGCGGCCATGCGGTGGAGCTGGTGCGTCCACGCCGGCACGCGGAGCAGGCGCTCGGGCACGAACTGCTGGTGCGTGGTGCCGCCCTGCCACGCTATCCCGGCCTGCGCTTCGGCCTGCCCGCACCGCTCACCCTGGCACGGCAGTGGCAGCGGCAGCGTCCGGATGCGGTCTACATCGCCACCGAAGGGCCGCTGGGCTGGTCGGCGCTGCGCTGTGCGCAGCGGCTGGGCATTCCCGTCGCCACGGGACTGCATACCCGGTTTGATGAATACCTGCCCGATTACGGCGCCGCACGCCTGCAGCCGGCGGCACTGGCGTGGATGCGACGCTTCCACAACCGGGGCCAGGCCACGCTGGTGCCGACCCGCGAGCTGCAACAGTTCCTGCAGCACAAGGGATTTGCCAGGGTGCGCCTGCTGGCACGCGCGGTGGATACCGGCCAGTTCGCTCCCCGGCGGCGCGACCCGCATCTGCGCCGGCAGTGGGGCATCGGCGACGACGGGCTGGCGGTGATCCATGTCGGCCGTATTGCCGCTGAAAAGAACCTGGAGCTGGCGGTCAGGGCCTTCCGCCGGCTGAAGCAGCTACGGCCCACGGCCCGCTTCATCTGGGTCGGCGATGGTCCGCTGCGCGGGAAACTGGCGCGCGACAATCCCGATTTCCTGTTCTGCGGCATCCAGCGCGGCGAGGCGCTGGCCCGCCACTTCGCCAGCAGCGACCTGTTCCTGTTTCCCAGCCGCAGCGAGACCTTCGGCAACGTCACCCTGGAAGCCATGGCCAGCGGCGTGGCGACCGTGGCCTTCAACTACGGCGCCGCACGCGAGCACCTGCGCAGCGGCCGGAGCGGGATCGCGGTGGACAGCGATGCGGCCTTCATCGGCGCCGCCCTGCAGCTGGCCGCCGACAATGAATTGCGTGCCCTGCTCGGCGCCAATGCCTGCCGCGCGGTGCAGCACCTGCAACCGGCGCAGGTGATATTGGAATTCGAAGCGCTGCTGCAAACGCTGGCCAGCCGGACCGGGGAGCATGACGATGCAGCGGCCTGACGGCATCGCCGCACGCGAGGTCCGCTGGTGCCGACGGGCCAACCGCTATGGTCGGCGGCGCGGCATCCGCTGGCTGTTCTCGGTGTTGAGCCGGCTCGGTGATGGCGTGTTCTGGTATCTGCTGATGGGTGCGCTGGTGGTGGCCGATGGCATGCACGGCCTGCAGGCGTCGATCCACATGGCCGCGACCGGGGTGGTCGCACTGACGCTGTACAAAACCCTCAAGCGCTGGACCCGGCGTCCGCGTCCATTCGCCGCCGACCTGCGCATCCGCGCCTGGGTGGCACCGCTGGACGAGTACAGCTTCCCCTCCGGGCACACCCTGCATGCGGTGTCCTTCACCGTGGTGGCGATGGCGTACTACCCGTGGCTGGCGCCCCTGCTGCTGCCCTTCACTGCGGGAGTGGTGCTGTCACGGGTGGTGCTGGGCCTGCACTACCCCAGCGATGTGCTGGCGGCGACCGGCATCGGCCTGCTACTGGGCGTGGCCTCCCTGCAGCTGTGGCCATGGCCGGCCTGATCCCCGGGGCTTGCACTACGCTGCGGCCCGCGTCCTACAATGCCGCGCATGACAACGCTGTTTATCTCCGACCTGCACCTGGACCCGAGCCGTCCTGCCATCACCGCGCTGTTCCTGGACTTCCTTCGCAACCAGGCTCGCCACGCCGAGGCGCTGTATATCCTCGGTGATCTGTTCGAAGCCTGGATTGGAGATGACACCCCCTCCAGCGCCGCCGATGACGTGGCCGCTGCATTGCACGAGCTGCATGAAAGCGGCGTGCCGGTGTTCTTCATCCGTGGCAACCGCGATTTCCTGGTCGGCGATGACTACGCCGCCCGCGCCGGCATGCGCATCCTGCCCGACCCGGCAGTGATCGAGCTGTACGGCAAGCCGGTGCTGTTGCAGCACGGCGACCTGCTGTGCACCGACGACACCGCCTACCAGGCATTCCGCACGCAGACCCGCGATCCGGCATTCCAAGCGCAGTTCCTGGCACAGCCACTGGAAGCCCGCATCGCCTTCGCCCAGCAGGCGCGGGCCGCCAGCCAGGCGCACCAGTCGGAGATGAAGAAGGACGACCAGGCCACCTTCGAGACCATCACCGATGTGGCACCGGCCGAAGTCGTCGCCACCTTCCAGCGTTATGGTGTGGACACCATGATCCACGGGCACACCCACCGCCCGGCGATCCACAGCGTGGACACCGGCACACGTACCTGTACCCGTATCGTGCTGGGGGACTGGTACGAACAGGGTTCGGTGCTGCGCGTGGATGCGGACGGCTTCACGCTGGACACGCTGGGCTGAGCCCCGGCTGCTTGTGGCCGATTGCTGGAACGGCAGCCTCACGGCTGCCGTTGCGGTTTCAGGGCGCCTCCACCGGCAGTGCCGGATCACGCGCACAGCCCCTGAGGGTTTCCGCCCCCAGTACAAATTCGGCGGTGTACGGATGGGTCAGGTCGGACATGCCGTCGGAGCAGGGCTCACGCTTGAGGGTCAGGCGGAACGCGTTTCCGCCTTCACCGCCCTGTACGCGCAGCAGGCCGTCATGCAGCTCGCGCACGCCCACGAAGTGGCGCGGGTTCTGCTGGGTGTCCGGCGTGGTGTAGGCCAGTGCCGCGCCATCCACGCGCACGCCCCAGAACGGCTCGGTGCCCGCGGCCTGCAGGACGGCGGGATAGTCATCGACGGCGGCGACCTCTGCGGCAGGTGCCGGTGATGTCTCCGCCGATGCGGCCGGCTCCACGGCCTGCGGCTTGCAGGCCACCAGCCCCAGCATCGGCAACAGCAGCAGGACAGCGGAATATTTCATGGCAACGCTCGTCATCGGATCGGGACGCCAGCCTATCGCGATATGCCGCATCGTCCCAACAGGCATGCACAACCCATCAAGATCCGCCGGCCGGGCACGGACAAGGCCCGCCTCCGGCCAAGCGCGACTCAACCGGCCTGTTCGACCAGGTTGGCCAGCTCGTCCTCGTCGAAACCGGCCAGCAGGCGCGCTTCGATATTGAACGGGCCGTGCAGGTAGCCGCCGGCGTATTCGCGCAACAGCTCCTTGAAGCGGGCCCGCGGCTCGACACCGACGCGCTCGCAATACCAGCGGTACCAGCGCGAACCGGCGGCGACGTGCGCCACTTCCTCGCGCAGGATCACCTCCAGCACGTCGGCGGTGGCCTCATCGCCGAGCGAACGCAGCTTGGCGATCATCGCCGGGGTCACATCCAGCCCGCGCGCTTCAAGCACGCGCGGCACCAGCGCCATGCGCGCCAGCCCGTCGTGCGCGGTCTTCTCGCACATTTCCCACAGGCCGTTGTGCGCGGGGAAATCGGCGTAGTCATGGCCATGGGCCAGCAGCCGCTCACGCAGCAGCAGGAAGTGGCGCGACTCGTCGTCCGCGCAGCTCACCCAGTCGGCGTAAAAGCTGCCCGGCAGGCCACGGAAGCGGTACACCGCGTCCCAGGCCAGGTCGATCGCGTTGAGTTCGATATGGGCGATGGCGTGGATGAAGGCCGCGCGTCCTTCCGCTGAACCGAGCCCGCGCCGCGGCAGCTCGCGTGGATGCACCAGCACCAGCTGCGGTGGCCGCCCCGGCATACGGATCGGCTGCGGATCAGGCGCCTGCGCCGGCAGTTTCAGCCCCCCGGCACGGAAACGCGCGGCGAAATGCTGGGTCAACGCGACCTTGCGCAGCGGGTCGGCCTCGGCCAGACACAACTGCGCGGCCTGCAGCAGATCATCCGCCGCAGGCAGTTCCGCGGCCGTGGCACCACCGGTCGGCATGGATCAGGCGCGGCGCTGGGTCTTGGCGTCGTCCGAGCGCAGCTGCTGGATGCGCTCGAAGTAGCCCGGCTCGATGCCGGTGACGTATTCGCCGTTGAAGCAGGACGAGTCGAAGGACTTCAGCTCCGGGTTGCCTTCGCGCACCGCCGCTTCCAGATCTTCCAGGTCCTGATACACCAGCCAGTCGCAGCCCAGGTGCCGTTCGATGTCCTCGATGCTGCGCTCGTGCGCGATCAGCTCTTCGGCGGCCGGCATGTCGATGCCGTAGATGTTCGGGTAACGCACCGGCGGCGCGGCGCTGGCCAGGTACACCTTGCGCGCCCCGGCGTCACGCGCCATCTGCACGATCTGCTGGCTGGTGGTGCCACGCACGATCGAGTCGTCGACCAGCAGCACCACGCGGTTGCGGAATTCCAGATGGATCGGGTTGAGCTTGCGGCGCACCGATTTCACCCGTTCGCCCTGCCCCGGCATGATGAAGGTGCGGCCGACGTAGCGGTTCTTGACGAAGCCTTCGCGGTACTTCACGCCGAGCACGTTGGACATCTCCAGCGCGGCATCGCGCGAGGTGTCGGGTATCGGGATGATGGTGTCGATGTCGTGGTCCGGGCGCAGGCGCAGGATCTTCTCGCCCAGCTTCTGGCCCATGCGCATGCGTGCCTTGTGCACGGAGACATTGTCGATCATCGAATCCGGGCGTGCGAAATACACGTACTCGAAGATGCACGGAGTCTGCTGCGTGGTGGTCGCGCAGACCTCGGAAAACAGCTCGCCGCGCTCGGTGATCACCAGCGCCTCGCCCGGGGCGACATCGCGCACGCGCTCGTAACCGAGCACGTCCAGCGCCACCGACTCGGAGGCGACGATGTACTCGTCCCCTTCAACATGGCTGCGCTTGCCCAGCACCAGCGGGCGGATGCCGTGCGGATCGCGGAACGCCACCAGTCCCAGCCCCAGCACCACGCTGACCACCGCATAGCCGCCCTGGCAGCGGCGGTGCACACCGGCCACCGCACGGATCGCCGCTTCCGGAGTCAGCATGCGCTGCGCGTCCAGCTCGTAGGCGAACACGTTCAGCAGCACTTCGCTGTCCGAATCGGTGTTGATGTTGCGGCGGTCGGCCTCGAACACCTGCTTGCGCAGGGCTTCGGTGTTGATCAGGTTGCCGTTGTGCGCCAGCGCGATGCCGTAAGGTGAGTTGACGTAGAACGGCTGCGCCTCGTCGGTGCCTTCCGAACCGGCGGTCGGGTAACGCACATGGGCGATGCCGACGCGGCCCTGCAGCACTTCCATGCGGCGCTCGTCGAACACGTCGCGCACCAGCCCGTTGGCCTTTTCCACGCGCAGGCGGGTGCCGTGTGCGGTGGCGATGCCGGCCGCGTCCTGGCCACGATGCTGGAGGACGGTCAGGCCGTCATAGAGCTGCCCGGCGACGTTCTGGTTGCCGACGATTCCGACGATGCCACACATGTTGCGCGATCTCCGCTGGGCGCTGTGGCCCGGTTAACGTGAAGGGGGCCGTGCCTGGCCGGGAGCCTCGACCCGTACCGGATCGGGGTGACCCGGGCGCACCTGCGCCGGATCGATATTGGAAGGCAGCGCCTTCGCCGGGTCCTGGTCGCCTGCATCAGGTGATTGACCACCGGCACCCAGCGCCCGGGTCACCACTTTCGACAGTCCGCCGCCCTTCATCATCTCGTTCAAGGCGGCATTATCGCCTGCCATGGGCAGCTTGCCCAAGTCCAACGACGCATTTTTATCGCCGCCGGCCGCCGGCAAGCCAGCCGGATCCGTCTCCGGGATGGAGAAATCCGGCAGCTGCCCGCGCATCCAGCTGGCCCCCGGCAGCAGCAGCGGCAACACCCGCGACTGCTGCCATGCCACCTCGCGCGGCAGCGGCGTGAACCCCATCAGCAGGATCAGCACGCAGCAGAAAAAGGTGCCACGCAGCACGCCCAGAGCGAGCCCCAGGCTGCGGTCGGCTCCGGTCAGACGGGTAGCCTGGATGGCGCCGCGCAGCAACATGCCGGCTAGCAGCATGGCCACCAGCACACCGACGAACACCATCACATAGCCGCCCAGATAATCGGTCATCGACGGCTGCACACCTTCGGCCAGCCAGTGCGCGGCGTGATCACCGAACTGGAACGCGGCCCAGCCCGACAGCAGCCACGACAGCGTGCCGATGACCGTGCCGACGAAGCCTTTCATCACTCCGAACAGCGCCGACACGCCGATCACCGACAGCAACAGGATGTCGATCATCTGCGACCCGCACGGCGCAGCGCGCCTGGCACCCGGCAGGTCGGTTCAACGCCCATCAGGGGTGCGGGCGGACCATGCCGGCAATGCCGATACGGGCGGCGACCTGGGCCTTGAGCTGCTCGGCGTCGGCGCGGCTGGCCACCGGCCCGACCCGCACGCGGCTGAGCACGCCGTTGTCGGTACGCACCTGTTCGACGAAGGCACTGAAACCGGCCGCGCGCACCTTGTCACGCAGCGCATTGGCATCGGCGGTCTGCGCGAACGCGCCCAGCTGCACCGCAAACCCCACCGAACTGGCGGCAGGCGCAGCCGGCTTGGGCGCCGGGGCCGGAGCGGGCGTGGCGGCGACCGGTTTGGCCGGCGCGGGCTTGGGCGCTTCCGGCTTCGGCTCGGGCTTCGGTGCTGCCGCCACCGGCTTGGCCGGGGCCGGCGGCAACGCTTCGGTGCGCACCGGCTGTGTGGCAGGAACACTGGCGACGGGGGCCGGTGCCGGCGCGGCGGCATCGGCATTGAGCACCACTACCTGCGCGTTGACGTCACTGCGCACCTTGCCCGCCTCCAGACGTACCAGCTCGGCCTGCGCGCGGTCCATGTAGGGGCCGATGCGCACCCGCCATGCCGGACGGCCATTGATGGTGTCGGGCTGGCGGAAACCGGGCAGGTTGGATTTGAGCAGATGCGCGATCACCGCATCGGCATCGGCCTCGCTGGCATAGGCGCCGAAGTTCACCGCGTAATCACCGGCAGCGGCGGCCGGTGGCAAGGCACTGCCGGTGGCTGCCGCAGCGGCGTTTTCAGGCTGCGCCGCCGGCATGCCCAGCGCACCACCTGCCGGAAGCGAGGGTGTCACCAGTGGCAATTCGCGGGTTTCGAACTGGCCTTCAGCCGGGGCGGCCGGTGCCCTCAGGGGCACGTCCTGCACGCCGCTGTCCGGCGCCGGCCCTTTCACCAGCATCGGCAGGAAAATCACGGCCAATGCCACCAGAACGATGGCCCCAATCAGTCGCTGTTTCAGAGGAGTTTCCACAGATGGCGTGCAAGCGGCTTGGCGGAATGTTCCGCGATTATAGGCGTCCTGTCCGCGTCCCGTTTTCAAACTGCTGAATGGAGCAGCGGCAATGCCTCGGCCACGGTGTGGAAGGAACCGAACACCAGCACGCGGTCCCCCGGGCGTGCCTGCGCCAGAGCCGCATCCAGTGCCTGCTCCACGTCCGCCGAGAGTGACGCGGCCGCCGCCGCGGTGTCCTGCAGGCGATCACGCAGCTGCGCGGCGCTCTGCCCGCGCACACCGTCCAGGCCGGCCAGGAACCACGCCTGCACCTCGTCCTGCAACGCCGTGACAACGCCCGACGCATCCTTGTCCGACAACGCCGCATAGACCGCCAGGGTGCGGCCGCTGGCCGGCCGGGCCTTGAGCGCGGCAAGCAGTGCGGCGGCGGCCTGCGGGTTGTGGCCCACATCCACCAGCACCTCCACACCGTCGCGCTGGAACGGCTGCAGGCGCCCGCTCACCCGCGCGGCAGCCACGCCCTGCGCCCACGCGGCCAGCGGCACGTCGCGGTCCAGCGCGCGCAGCGCGGCGATGGCGGCAGCGGCATTGGTCCGCTGCACCGGCGCCCACAGCGCCGGCTGCGGCAGGTCGATCCGGCAGGACACATCACGCCAGCACCAGCTTTCGTCATCGATCACGTCGGCGAAGAAGTCGCTGCCGAAGCGGATGGCGTTGGCGCCCAGCACATAGGCACGGCGCAGCACGCTCGATGGCGGATCGATCTCGCCGAGGATCACCGGCTTCCAGCCACGGATGATGCCGGCCTTCTCCGTGCCGATGGTTTCGCGGTCGCTGCCCAGCCAGTCGGCGTGGTCGATGTCCACCGTGGTGATCACCGACACATCGGCATCGACGATGTTGACCGCATCCAGCCGCCCGCCCAGGCCGACTTCCAGCACCACCAGGTCCAACCCGGCCTGTGCGAACACCCACAGCGCACACAGCGTGCCGTACTCGAAATAGGTCAGCGGCGTGTCGCCACGCGCGTCCTCGACCGCATTGAAGCCGGCCACCAGGCTGGCGTCATCGGCATCGACGCCGTTGATGCGCACGCGCTCGTTGTAGGCCAGCAGGTGCGGCGAAGTGTAGGCACCGACC
This sequence comes from Stenotrophomonas sp. JC08, assembly GCF_052180205.1. Taxonomy (NCBI): domain Bacteria; kingdom Pseudomonadati; phylum Pseudomonadota; class Gammaproteobacteria; order Lysobacterales; family Lysobacteraceae; genus Stenotrophomonas; species Stenotrophomonas sp. JC08. The sequence goes on from NZ_CP197473.1 coordinate 2,455,238, forward strand.
GTCCAGCCGGCGGCACGGGCGATGGATTCGATGAAGGCCACCGTCGAGCCCTTGCCGTTGGTGCCGCCGACCACGATGCTGCGTTCGGCCGGCTGCCCCAGCCCCATGCGCCCGGCGACCTCACGCACACGCTCCAGCCCCATCGCGATGTGCTGCGGGTGCTGCTGTTCGATATGGGCGAGCCACTGCTCGAGCGTGGCGGGACGTGCGGAAGACATGCGAAGGACTCTCGGAGCTCGTGCGGGATGCCGGCCATCGGGCAGGCGGCGCGGGGCGCGCAGGAAAGGGGCAATGATACAGCCCGTCGTCCGCCCCGACCCGCCGTCGACACCGCGCCATCAACGCCCTGCAGGTATCCGCGATCCCGCCTGCTGGCGGTCAGGGCGTGGGCGCATCCACCGGCAGCGGCTGCTGCGTGGTGCGGTTTGCGCGCAGCTGTGCCAGCGAATGCCGGCAGACCTCCAGATCGCGCCCGCACAGCACGCTGCTGACCACAAACCGGTGCTGCCCGTTGTCGACCAGGCGATTGCGCACCAGCATCGTGCCGTCGAGCTGGAACAGGCTCAGACCTTCCTCGTCGCGCAGCCAGAAATTGACCAGATCGCCATAGCGACGGAACACCGCCTGCGGACCGATCACCGCGATCGCCTCGGAAATCTGCATGAAACCGATCGGCACCGGATCGGCCAGGAAACCCGCCACCCCCGCCGCGTCATCGCCCAGCCCGGCGGGCACCTGGCCGGTGCTGCGCTCGGCGAAGAACGGGTCCTGCACGCGGATACCGGTACGTGCCGGCACCGGCTCAGGCAAGGGGTCGAATACGAACGGCAGGCGGTAGCGGGGCTGCCCCCGGTACTGCGGCGCCACTACCCAGCCGCGCGCGGCCTGCAGCGCAACCGCATCCAATGCCACCACGCCCGAGGACCGCTCCACACGCGCATCGTGCACCCGGCCGCAGGCATCGGTCTCGATGATCACGTTGACGGTGTAATCCAGCAGCCGCCACAGCTCCTCCATCGGATAAAACGGCGCACGGTTGCTGGTCGCGGAGAACGGCGGGCACTCCGCCGCCATTCCCTGTTGCGCGTGGGCCGCCGACGGCAACGCCAGCAGCAAGGCCATCAGCCCGCCGGCGCGGGTGACGACACGGCGCATTACAGCGCGCGGTGCTTGGCTTCGCCGAAGAACGGAGTGTGGTGGGCGCAGTCGTTCAGGCGCACCACTTCCAGGTGCTCCACGTCCGGGCCTTCCAGCAGGTTCAGCGTGGTCGGTGCCTGGCGGAAGCTCCACAGCCTGGCGATCGGCAGGCCGAGGATCCTGCACAGGATCACCCGGTTGACCGCGTCATGGGCGACCACCAGCAGCGTGTCGTCTTCGCCGAGTCCTTCGGCGGCGGCGGTGAGCCCGCGCCAGCTGCGGTCCAGCACCTGCCGCAGCGATTCGCCGCCGGGCATCAGCACGGTGTCCGGTTCCTCACGCCAGGCACGCAGGCGCGCCGGGTCCTTGTCGTTGATCTCGCTGGCCAACAGGCCTTCCCATTCGCCATGGGCGATTTCCTGCAGGTCCGGATCGGTCAGCAGCATCGCTTCGCGGGCACTGCCGAGGGCGGCCTTGGCGGTGGCCTGCGCACGGCTTAGCGGCGAGGCGACGGCGCGGGTGATCTGCATGTCCGCCAGCCGTTCACCCAGCGCCTTGGCTTGGGCTTCGCCCACCGGCGAAAGGGGAATGTCGATCTGGCCCTGGTAGCGGCCTTCGGCGTTCCACGGCGTTTCGCCGTGACGGGCAAGCAGGATGCGCATGCAGCATTTCCATTGGAATGTGGGGAGCCGCCGGATGGACCGGGCGGGACGCGCATCATAGCCCGAGCCGGCGCTGAAGCCCGGCTCGGTTTCCTGCGTTACGAAGTTCTGTCTCCGGGAAGCCACGGCAGCGCCGTGACGGCAGGCACAAGCGCATCTTTCCGCGTGCCATGCCCGTCGCACCCGCCCATGTCATGGCGTGTTCCATGCGAGCGGTTCACCGGGCGGCGGCAGGCGTTACCATTCCGGCCTTCCGTTGATTATCTGGAATGACGTCCGCATGAGGGCCCGCACCTCCTTCGCCCCCGCAGCGGCATGAACACCCTCGCGTTTTCCCGCACCTGTGCACCTTCGCCGTGGAGCGAGCGCCTGCAGCCGTGGGCGGCAGCGTTGGCGAGCGCATTGCTGCACGTGCTGATGGTGCTGCTCCTGCTGCACTCGCAACCGCCACAGGTGAGCACGCCGCAAGGGGCCTCCAGCGGTGGCCGGGTCAAGGTGGATTTCGTCGGCGAACCGGCTCCCACGCCGCCCACCACGCCACCGCAGGACACACCCAAGCCCGTCCCCAGGCCCGCCACGCGCCCCAGACAAGACACCCGCAAACCGGTGCTCGAGGCCCGGTACGCCGAGCCGCCCGCCGCACCGGCACTGGTTGAGAACCGCGAGCCGCCCACGCCGGAACCGGCCCCGCCCTCACCGCCGGCCCCATCCGAGCCCGCCCAGCGCCGCCCGCAGACCTGGAGCGGTCGTCCTCCGGGCTGGGTCGACACCCAGAGCTCACCCGATGCCGGGCGCTCCCCGGGCCCAGCCGATCGCGGCGGCACCTACATCGACAGGGCTGCGGGAGAGCCGGCCATGCAGGTGGGCGGCTACCAGATCATCTATGAGCTGTTGCGCGAAACCCGGCTGCGTGCGTGGATGGCCGAGGGCATCAAGGAGCTGTCCATTCCGCTGCCGGGTACCCGCTATCTGATGGTCTGCCCGGCCGAAGTCGCGCTGCGGCGCGGCTCCAGCAGCTGCCGCCTGCTTCCTCCCGACTCGCCGGAACTGCAGTCCATCGGCGATGCCCGCGAGATCATCATGGTGATGAACGTGTACCGGCAGGGCGAGCTGGTCTGGCAAGGCCCCGGGCCGTACCGGTAGCCACCGGAACCGGAGCGTCATCCGGACTCCGGCCGGCACCTTCCGCCACGCACCGATGCATCACGCCTGACGCGTTTGCAGCCACTGCTGCAGGGTCGCCGCATCGAAAGGCCAGTCCAGCTCCCTGCCGGTCCCGTCACCGAATACCGGCACCCGCGTGCCGTAACGCGCCTCCAGTTGCGCGTCATCGTCGATGAACACGCTGTCGAACTCCGGCACCCGCGCCTGCGCCAGCACCTCCAGCGCAAGGTCACACAGGTGACAGTCATCGCGCTGGTACAGAACCCATCCACTCATCATCACATCCACCGGAAATGCTGCGCTGCGGGCAAGGGCCGCGGCGATCGGACCGTAGAATACCGGGCATCTTCCATGCAGTACGCAGAACCAGCATGTCCGTCAGTACGTTCGACCTGTTCAAGATCGGCATCGGCCCGAGTTCGTCACACACCGTGGGTCCGATGCGCGCCGCCGAGCGCTTCGTACACCGCTGGCTGCTGGATCCGGGCCGTCTGCCGGACACCGTGCGCATCCGCGCCGAAGTCTTCGGCTCGCTGGCGCTGACCGGCCGCGGCCACGGTACCGACACCGCCGTGCTGCTGGGGCTGGAAGGCAACCGCCCGAATCTGATCGACCCGGACATCATCCCGGCCACGCTGGCGCGCATCCGCGCCAGCAAGCGCATCAACGTGATGGGCCAGCATGAGATCGCCTTCGACGAGAAGCGCGACCTGGCCCTGAACAAGCGCCAGAAGCTGCCGTACCACACCAACGGGATGCGCTTCACCGCCTACGACGCCGACGACCAGGTCATCGCCACCCGCGATTACTACTCCGTCGGTGGCGGCTTCGTGGTCAACGAGGACGACGCCGCCGACGACCGCATCGTGCCCGACCAGACGCCGGTGCCCTACCCGTTCAAGAGCGGCGACGAACTGCTGGCGCAGGCCGCGCGCAGCGGCCTGAGTATCGCGCAGATGATGTTCGAGAACGAGAAATGCTGGCGCAGCGAGGACGATATCCGCGCCGGCCTGCGCGAGATCTGGGAGGCGATGCAGGCCTGCGTGACCCGCGGTATCCGTTCCGAAGGCACCCTGCCCGGCGGGCTGAAGGTCGGCCGGCGCGCACCGGCGCTGTACCGCGAGCTGTCCGCGCGCCCGGAAGCGGCGATGCGCGATCCGCTGACCACGCTGGACTGGGTCAACCTGTACGCGCTGGCGGTCAACGAGGAGAACGCCGCCGGCGGCCGCGTGGTCACCGCGCCCACCAACGGTGCGGCCGGCATCATCCCCTCGGTGCTGCACTACTACGACCGCTTCTGCCCGGGCAGCAACGAGCAGGGAATCTTCGACTTCCTGCTCACCGCTGCGGCGATCGGCATCCTCTACAAGGAAAACGCCTCGATCTCCGGCGCCGAAGTCGGCTGCCAGGGCGAGGTCGGCGTGGCCTGTTCGATGGCTGCCGGCGGGCTGATGGCGGCATTGGGCGGCAAGCCCGGGCAGATCGAGAACGCCGCCGAGATCGGCATGGAACACAACCTCGGCCTGACCTGCGATCCGATCGGCGGACTGGTGCAGATTCCCTGCATCGAACGCAACGCGATGGGTTCGGTGAAGGCGATCAATGCCGCACGCATGGCCGTGCGCGGTGATGGCAAGCACAAGGTGTCGCTGGACAAGGTCATCAAGACCATGCGCGACACCGGCCGCGACATGCAGGACAAGTACAAGGAAACCAGCCGCGGCGGCCTGGCGGTCAACGTCATCGAGTGCTGATCGCCGCGTCTTGCCATCGCGCCGGCCAGCATCACAGAATCCGGCCATCACCAGCACCACGCAGGGGAAAGGGATGCATACCGGGCAGGAGCCAGCTCACACACCGCCGCCGCTGGAACGCCCCATCCGTGCCCGGCCCGCACCACGCAACGGCGGACTCACGCTGACCCGGCTGGTGCTGGTGGCGGGCGCACTGCTGGTGCTGGCCTGGTTCATCGGTGAAAAGACCTCGGGAAGCTCCACTGACGGACAAACGCCTGCCGCTGCCGGGCCGGACACCTCGATTTCGCCCGGCATGGAAACGCGGTCGCGGGCACAGGTGGTGCAGAGTGAGAAATCCACCACGCTCAGGCAGGTGGATGACGCGCGCATGCAGGTGGACGGACACGGCACCGTACTGCGCATCGAAGGCGGCATCGGCCGGAATTTCGCCACCGACCTGCAGGCGGCACTGGCCGCCAACCCGTCGCTGCAGCGTATCGATATCACCAGCGGTGGCGGCTACTCCAAGCCGGGACTGGAAGCGGCGCGGATGATCCGCCGGCGCAACCTCATTGTCCGCGTGCAGTCGCACTGTGCCAGCATGTGCGTCGGGCTGTGGGCGGCCGCCGCGCAGCGGCAGATGGAACCGGACGCGCTGATCGGCCTGCACCAGTGGGACGCCCAGTGCGACGCCCGCCCCTCGCCGCAGCGCGAGGAATGCCACTACCAGATGCAGTTCGCCACCGACCACGCCTCAAGCTACGAGGCCTGGCTGCGCGATGCCGGTTTCAACCGCTACCTGCTGGACCTGCAGTCCCGCACCGCGGCCGAGGACATCGCCGTGCTCAACGTCCTGCAACTGTGGGAAAACGGCGTGGACTTCAGCGTGGTCGACCGGGAAGGTGCCCGCATGAGCCGAGCTGTGGTCCAGCAGTACCTGGTGGCGAAAGCCGCGACACGCCAAACCGGCGGGTAGCGAGTGTTGCGGCGCCGGCGGCTCAGGCACGGCTGCGCAGTTTCAATCCGCCTTCCAGCGCCAGCAGCCCCACCGCCAGCCAGATGGCGATGTAGGTGGGCCACTGGCCATCGCCCACGCTCTCACCCAGCAGCAGCGCGGCCAGCATCAGCAGCACCGGCTCGACATAGGTGAGCAGGCCGAACAGGCTGAAGGACAGCATCTTGGCCGCCAGCATGTAGCACATCAGCGCCACCGCACTGACCACCCCCAGCAGCGGAATCAACCCGTACAGCGCCGGCCGCTGTGCCAGCATCTGCGCCAGCGCCTGGCCATCGCCGATCGCCGCCCACCAGGCGACGGGCGACAACAGCACCAGCTCCACCCAGAAACCGCCCAGATGGGCCACGCCAAGATGGCGCCGCAGCAGGAAATAGGCCGGATAGCCCAGCGCCACCAGCAGCATTTCCCAGGACAGGCTCTGCTCACGCAGCAGCGCCCAGGCCACGCCGGCGGCGGCACTGGCAACGGCCAGCTTCTGCGGCACCGACAGCCGCTCGCCATAAAAAACCCGGCCGACCAGCACCATCACCAGCGGCAGCAGGAAGTAGCCCATCGACACCTGCAGCGCGCGCCCTTGCAGTGGCGCCCACAGGAACAGCCACAGCTGCACGCCCACCATCGCCGCACAGGCCGGCATCGCCAGCCACAGGCGGCGATCCTGGCGAATCCGCACCAGCGTCTGCCGGATCAACTGTGGTTCTCCGCCAACGTGCAGCATCACCGCCACCAGCGGTACCGCAAACAGCACCCGCCAGCCGAAGATGTCCATCCCCTGCAGCGGCACCAGCCACGGGCTGGCGTAGTACATCAGGCCAAACAGCAGCGAGGCCGCCAACGAAACCAGTACACCCTTGGACACGCCACTACCTGCAGGAAAGATCACCGCGGCAAGCCACCATTACCGGCCCATGCCAGCCGCAACGGGTGGTGATGGAGGCACGCAGGGCACGAGTGGGCGCCGGCTCGCGGATGCGGCACCGGCGCCATGATAGGGCGCAACCGGTTTCAGTTACCGGCGATGCGCAACACATCGTCCAGCAGCGCCGCCGCGGTCACTTCGGCACCGGCGCCCGGCCCCTGGATCAGCAACGGCTGCACGTTGTAGCGGTCACTGTGGATCGCCACCCGGTTGTCGGTGCCACGTCCTCCGGCCAGCGGGTGTTCGGCCGGCAGCGCACGCAGGCCGACGCTGGCACCGTGCCGGTCCAGCCGGCCGACAAAGCACAACCGCAGCCCTTGTGCCCGGGCCTGCAGCAGTTGCGCGGCCAAAGGCAGATCCAGCAGTTCCAGCGCGCCATCCACCGCCGAAGCCGGCAACGCCGCCAGCGCCGCGGGCACCAGCGACTCCACCTGGACCTGCTCGGCCTCCAGCGCCACACCGGCCGCCCGCGCGAGGATCAGCAGCTTGCGCCGCACATCCTCACCGGACAGATCGATACGCGGGTCCGGCTCGGTGTAACCGGCCGCCGCCGCTTCGCGCACGCAGGCCGAGAACGGCTGGCTGCCGTCATGGCGATGGAACAGCCACGCCAGCGAACCGGACAGCACGCCTTCGATGGAGTGGATGTGATCGCCGCCGGCCACCAGCGCGCGGATGCTGGCCAGCAGCGGCAGTCCCGCCCCCACGGTGGCGGCATCGCCATAGCGCGTGTTGGCGGCACGGGCCGCGGCATCGATCTGGCGCGCCCGCGCCAGCGCGGTGCCATTGCCCAGCTTGTTGGCGGTCACCACGTGGATGCCCTGCGCCAGCCAGTGTGCATGGTCGGCGGCGACCGCCTCGCTGGCGGTGGCATCGATGACGATATCGCCGGCACGCAGGTGCCCGAGCTGCTGCCGGTGCATCTGCCCATCACTGCTGCGCGCCGCTGCGCGGGCCTGTTCCAGCGCCTGCTCCGGCGCGTCGGCGCACGCCAATGCGATGCGCGAATTGGCCACCACCTCCAGCGCCGGCAGCACCAGCTGCCGCTGTTGCAAGGCCCGGTAGCGACTGACGAAGGCCGAGCCGACGGTGCCGGTTCCCAGCAGCGCCAGCCTCGTCTGTCCCACACTCACCGCACGCAACTGGGCACTCACGCATCCACCGTTTTTCGCTGGGCGTCACGCTTGCCGTTCTCAATCACCCGTGCGACACGGGCCAACCCGGCCTGCAGATCGGCCAGCAGGTCCTCGGTGCCTTCGATGCCGACCGACAGCCGCAGCAGGCTGTCGGAGATGCCGGCGTTGGCGCGCGCCTCGGGCGTCATCGCCGCATGGGTCATCGTGGCCGGATGGGCGACCAGGCTTTCCACGCCACCCAGCGATTCGGCCAGGGTGAAGTAGCGCAGGCCATCGAGGAACGCCTTCACCGCCGCCTGCGGATCGTCGCCTTCGCACGGGGCCAGTTCAAACGACAGCATCGCGCCGAAGCCCTTCTGCTGGCGCGCGGCCACCGCATGGCCCGGATGCGAGGCCAGCCCCGGGTAATAGACGTTGGCCACCGCATCGCTGCCCGCCAGCAGGTCGACCAGCGCGCGGGTGTTTTCCTGGTGGATGCGCAGCCGCGCGTCCAGCGTGCGCAGCCCGCGCAGGGTCAGGAAGGCGTCGAACGGCGAGCCGGTCAGGCCCAGCGCGTTGGCCCACCATGCCAGCTGCTGGTGCACCTCCTCCTCGCGCGCGATCACCGCGCCACCGACCACATCGCTGTGGCCGTTGACGTACTTGGTGGTCGAGTGCAGCACCACGTCCGCGCCGAAGGCGATCGGATTCTGCAGTGCCGGCGACAGGAAGGTGTTGTCCACCACCACCTTGGCACCGGCCTTGTGCGCGGCCTCGATGACGAAACGCAGGTCGGTGACGCGCAGCAGCGGGTTGGACGGGGTTTCCACCAGCACCAGCGCCGGCGACTGCGCCAGCGCCTCGGCCAGCGAACGCGGATCGGTCAGGTCGGCGGTGATCAGTTCGAAATGGCCCTTGCTCGCCAGCGCGTTGAACAGGCGCCAGCTGCCGCCGTAGGCGTCGTGCGGCACCACCAGCTTCTGGCCCGGCTTGAGCAGCGCGTTGAGCACCAGATTGATCGCGCCCATGCCGGTGGCGGTGATCACCCCGCCAGCGCCACCTTCCAGCTCGGCCAGCGCCTCGCCCAGCAGGTCGCGGGTCGGGTTGCCGCTGCGGGTGTAGTCGTACTGGCGCTTGTTGCCGAAGCCGTCGAAGCTGAAGTTGGACGACAGTACGATCGGCGGCGTCACCGCACCGAACGCGGTATCACGGTCAATACCGGCCCGTACCGCAGCGGTGGCACTGCTACAGGGAATATCGGAAGCGGCGGACAGGCTCATGCGGTTTCTCCGGGAAGGCGAAGGGCGTTGGCGAGAATCGCGTCGATGCGATCGGTTTCTTTGAGGAAGGCGTCGTGGCCATAGGGCGAACGCAGTACGCGCAGACTGCCGCGCGGGCCCAGCCCCTCGACCAGCGAGACGAGGTCGGACAGCGGCACCAGCCGGTCACCTTCAACCGCGACCACCAGCGTCGGCACGGCGATGGCGGCCGGATCGATGCGGTGCAGGTCGATGGATTCGGACAGGCGCAGGTAGGCGTTGACCCGGGTGCGGGCGACGTACTGCGCACCGGCGGCGTCCAGATAGTCTTCGGCGGCCACGCGCACGCGGCCATTGACCACTTCCGGCGCGGCGTCGAAGCGTTCACCGAATTCTTCAGGGGTGCGGTAGCTGAGCATCGCGAACTGCCGCGCCAGTGCCAGCCCGTGGCTCTCGGCGCACTGCAGCTGGCCCAGCGCGACCGCGCGGCGCTGCAACGCACGCCAGGCCGAGGCATAGGGATGCGGGCGGTGGGCGCCGCTGACCGCGATCAGGGTGTTCAGCCGCTGCGGATGGCGGATCGCCAGCTGCATGCCGACCAGCGCGCCGTAGGAGTAGCCGACATACCCGTGCAGACGCTCGATGCCCAGTGCATCGAGCAGCGCGGCGATGGCATCGGCCTGGTCGGCGGTGTCGATCGGCACATCCAGATCGCCGTCGGCACCGACGAAGTCGAAACCAAGCAGGCAACGCCGCTGCGGGTCCAGCGCACGGGTCGGACCGACCAGGCCATCGACCCAGCCCTTTTCAGCGAATTCGGCGTTGGCCGCCAGATGCCGGTGCGCGGAAATGCCACCGGCCACCAGCACCACCGGCGCATCCGCCGGGCCGACCCGCTCGTAACGCAGCTGCAGGGTGCGTGCTCCGGCATGCCGCATCGTCAGCTGTACCGTGACTTCGCCGCGCACGGCGGCAGCACCGGCTTCGGCATTGGACGGGGCGGCGACGGGAAATGTCTGGAGGGCGGCGGCGAAACTCATGGCGGTATCCGGTAAGGAGCGGCCATCGAGCTTTCGCGGAGCTCGCGTTCGACGTGCGGAGGCGCAGATCGAACCATCTTTTCGGCGGACGCGTGGTCCCCGCAGGATTTGGCACCAAACACAGGCGCTTGCGCGTCTGCTGGTTGCCCCGGCTTCAAAGGGCCTGTCCCTCTGCCGGTCTCGATGGTGGCGCCACGATGCCAGCCCTCCACCCACATGTCAATCTCTTTATTCGGATGGAGCGATGAATAGATTTCAGATGCAACCAAACAGGCACAATCAACGCCCCTGTTCCACCCTTCTCCACGTGTGTTCCACCCTTCTCCACGTGCAACGCCTCCTTGCCTCCTTCCTGCTCCTGCCCGGTATCGCCGTGACTGCCGCCGATGCCGCGCCCGCCTCGCGCTGGCGTCACGGCTGGGGGCTGGTCGAAACCGCGGCGCCCGCCCGGCACTCCAGCAGCCCGGCATTCGCCCGCCTGATCCTGGAACCACGTGCGGGCGGACACACCGTCATCGCCCGCAACCTGCTGGCCGGCCCGGTGCAGGTGCGCCTGCGCGGGCACAACGGCACGCTGGCAACACAGGCCGCTGCCCCGGTCGTGCTGCAGCCGGGCGAGCAGCGCGCCCTGCTATGGCTGCCCGGCGATGGCAGCCGGCAACAGCTGCTGCTGGACGCCTTTCCCGGCGTCCCGACCATCCGCGCCGACGATCATGTGTACCAGCTGCCGTTCCGCGCCGTGCCGGTGCGCGTCAGCCAGGCCTCCGGCGGCCATTACAGCCATACCGATGCGCAGAACCTGCATGCGGTCGATTTCCCCCTGCCGGAGGGAACCCCGGTGCTTGCCGCCCGCGCCGGCAAGGTGATGCAGGCCGTGAATGCGACCGCGGACCTGGGCAGCCTGATGCGGATCCTGCACGAGGACGGCAGCATGGCCGTCTATGCCCACCTGCAGGCCGGCAGCCTGAGGCTGCACCCTGGCCAGCGCGTGGAGGCCGGACAGTGGCTGGCCGCCTCCGGCAACACCGGGCGCAGCAGCGGGCCGCACCTGCATTTCGCCGTGCAGATCAACACCGGACTGGCCTTGACCTCGATCCCGTTCCGGATGGGCAGCGCGCGCGGCGAACTGCGGTTCCCGCGGACAACCCCCTGAGCCGCCGCCGATCCGGTTACGCGCTTGCGGGCGGGGCGGACCGGAAGGTGCCGGCAGGTATAATCGCCGGCTTATCCGTTTACTGATGCGCCCTCGCCGGCGCGCTCGCCATGTCCGAAGTCGCCTCCGAAGCCGCGCGTCGCCGCACGTTCGCCATCATTTCCCACCCTGACGCCGGCAAGACCACGCTGACCGAAAAGCTGTTGCTGTTCGGAGGCGCGATCCAGATGGCCGGCTCGGTGAAGTCGCGCAAGACCAGCAAGCACGCCACCTCCGACTGGATGGCGCTGGAAAAGGAGCGCGGCATCTCGGTGACCTCCTCGGTGATGCAGTTCCCCTACGAGGGCAAGATCATCAACCTGCTCGACACCCCCGGCCATGCCGACTTCGGCGAGGACACCTACCGCGTGCTCACTGCGGTGGACTCGGCGCTGATGGTGATCGACGTGGCCAAGGGCGTGGAGGAGCGCACCATCAAGCTGATGGAGGTGTGCCGCCTGCGCGACACCCCGATCATGACCTTCATCAACAAGCTCGACCGCGAGGGCAAGGACCCGATCGAGCTGCTGGATGAAGTGGAAACCGTGCTCGGCATCCAGTGCGCGCCGGTGACCTGGCCGATCGGCATGGGCAAGCGCCTGAAGGGCGTGGTCCATCTGCTCACCGGCGAAGTGCACCTGTACGAACCGGGCCGCAACTTCACCCGCCAGGACTCGACCATCTTCCCGTCCATCGACGCCCCCGGGCTGCTGGAGAGGATCGGCGAGAAGGTGCTGGCCGACCTGCGCGATGAACTGGAGCTGGTGCAGGGCGCCAGCCATTCGTTCGACCTGGACGAATACCTGGCCGGCAAGCAGACCCCGGTGTTCTTCGGCTCGGGCGTCAACAACTTCGGTGTGCAGCCGCTGCTGGACTTCTTCGTCAAGCACGCGCCGGCGCCGCAGGCCCGGGCCACCACCGGCCGCGACATCGCCCCGCAGGAGGACAAGCTCAGCGGCTTCGTCTTCAAGATCCAGGCCAACATGGACCCGCTGCACCGCGACCGCGTGGCCTTCATGCGCGTGTGCTCGGGCCGCTTCAGCGCCGGCATGAAGACCTTCCACGTGCGCAGCGGCAAGGAGATAAAGCTGGCCAACGCACTGACCTTCATGGCCTCCGACCGCGAGATCGCCGCCGAGGCGTGGCCGGGCGACGTGATCGGCATCCACAACCACGGCACCATCTCCATCGGCGACACCTTCACCGAAGGCGAAGCGGTGACCTTCACCGGCATCCCCAACTTCGCCCCGGAACTGTTCCGCCGTGCGCGCTTGCGTGACCCGCTCAAGCTCAAGCAGCTGCAGAAGGGTCTGGCGCAGCTGTCGGAGGAAGGTGCGACCCAGTTCTTCCGCCCGATCATGAGCAACGACCTGATCCTGGGTGCGGTCGGCGTGCTGCAGTTCGACGTGGCCGCCTACCGGCTGAAGGACGAGTACGGCGTGGAGGCGATCTTCGAGCCGGTCGGCGTGGTCACCGCGCGCTGGGTGCACTGCGACAACGCCAGGAAGCTGGAGGAGTTCCGCGAGAAGAACGCCAACAACCTGGCCATCGACGCAGCCGGCCAGCTGGTCTATCTGGCACCCACCCGGGTCAACCTGCAGCTGGCGCAGGAACGCGCACCGGACGTGCGTTTTGCCGCCACCCGTGAAGCAGCGCACACGGTTTCCGCGGACTAGGTCCAAACCAAGGCGTGCAGCCATGCGCCAACGCGGCCATGATAGGGGGGAGCGGGCTCCCCCTTCCGCGCCCCACATTGCCCATGACTTCTGCCGCTTCGATCCGCGAAGAAATCGCCAGCGCCCTGACCCACGGGCTGGCCGCCACTGCCGCCCTCGCCGGTGGCGCCGTACTGATCACCCTGGCCAGCATCTACGGTGACGGCTGGCAACTGGCCAGCGCCATCGTCTTCGGCGCCACCCTGCTGCTGCTGTACACCGCCTCCACGCTCTATCACGCGATCCAGCACCCGGTTTCCAAAGGCCGCCTGAAGGTCTTTGACCACTGTGCGATCTACCTGCTGATCGCCGGCACCTACACCCCGTTCACCCTGATCGGCCTGCGCGGCCCGTGGGGCTGGGGCATGTTCACCGCGATCTGGGTCCTGGCCTTTGCCGGAGTGATCTTCAAACTGTTCTACACCGGCCGCTTCAAGCGCCTGTCCACCCTGATCTACATCGCGATGGGCTGGCTGGTACTGGTGGCGATCAAACCGATGTGGCACTCGCTGGATGGCTTCACTCTCGGCTGGCTGTTCGCCGGCGGACTGTTCTACACCCTGGGCACGGTGTTCTACCACCGCGAACAGCTGCCCTATTCGCACGCGATCTGGCACATGTTCGTCATCGCCGGCAGCGTCTGCCACTTCGTCTCGGTGACCGCGCAGATCCTGTAGCCGGTATCGCCGGGTCCAGGCCGACGCCAACACATTGCCGACGCCGTCTGCACAACGGGCGAATATCCCTTTCGCACGTCCTCCACGAAGCGGCCGCCACCATGGGCCGCGTGAACACGACTGCGCCCACCGCCACATCGCCCGCATCACGCTGGAAGCGGCTGCGCCCGCGCAAGCCCGGCCGGCGCACGCTGATCGCCATCGGCCTCATGCTCGCGGCCATCGTCGTGCTGTTGCTGCTGTGGGACTGGAACTGGTTCAAGGGCCCGCTGGAACGTGCGGTGCAGGCGCGCACCGGTCGTGCGCTGCACATCGGCAACCTGGACGTCGACCTCGGCCGCACCAGCACCGTCTGCGGTGACCGCGTCACCTTCGCCAATGCCGCTTGGGCCAAGCAGCCACAGATGGCCAGCGCCGACCGGGTCGAGATCGACATCCGCCTGTGGCCGCTGCTGCGCGGCAGTGTGCAGCTGCCGGAAATACGCCTCACCCGTCCAGCGGTGCTGCTGCAGACCGCGCCACGCGAAGGTGAGCCGGGCAACTGGCGCTTCCTTGGCAATGGCGACGGAAAGACTGTTCAGCTGCGTCGCCTGTATATCAGCGATGGCCGACTGCAGTTCATCGATGCCCGTGACCGCACCGATATCGACCTGGCCGTCCACAGCGGCCAGGCCGACGCAGCCGATGCCGCACCGCCTCTGCTGATCCGGGGCAAGGGCCGGTGGCGCGGCGCCGCGTTCACCCTGAAGGACGACAGCGAATCGCCGCTGGAACTGAGCAACAGCGACCATCCGTTCCGTATCCACCTGGATGCACGCGCCGGTGCCCCCCATGCCATCGCCCGCGGCACGCTGACCAATCCGTTCCAGCTGCAGGTACTGGACCTGCAGCTCCAGCTCAGCGGCCAGGATATGGACGAGCTGTATCCACTGATCGGCCTGGCCATTCCCTCCTCGCCGCCCTATCGCCTTGAAGGTCGGCTCAAGCGCGACCATCAGCGCTGGCGCTATGAGAAATTCAGCGGCCGGGTCGGCGACAGCGACCTGGCGGGCGATGTCCAGGTCGATGTTGCCGGGAAGCGTCCGCGCCTGACCGCCAATCTATTGTCCAAACGCCTGGACTTCGACGATCTGGCCGGCTTCATCGGCGCACCGCCGAAGACCGGTGGCGATGAGTCGGCCAATGCGTCGCAGAAGGCACAGGCCGCACAACTCGCCGCCAGGCCCACGCTGCTGCCGGACACGCCCTACAACCTCGGCAAGCTACGCGCTATGGATGCCGACGTGCGCTGGAAGGCCGCGCACATCAATGCGCCCCGGCTGCCGCTGGACGACATGGATGCGCACCTGCTGCTGGACAACGGCCTGCTGCGGCTGGAGCCGCTCAATTTCGGCGTTGCCGGGGGGGATATCCGCAGCACGATCCGCATGGACGCACGCCGCCCGCAGATCGCCACCACCCTGACCGCCCACCTGCGCAAGATCCAGCTGGGCCAGCTGTTTCCCGATGCGGAACTGGTGGACCAGGCCTCCGGCGGGATCGGCGGCGAACTGCGCCTGAGCGGTACCGGCAATTCGATGGCCGCCATGCTGGGCAGCAGCAACGGCGATGTCGCCATCGGCATGGGCCGTGGCCATATCGGCAATCTGCTGATGGAACTGGCCGGGCTGGATATCGCCGAGTCGCTGAAATTCCTGCTCACCGGCGACAAGCAGATTCCGCTGCGCTGCGCCTTCGCCGATTTCGGCGTCCGCGACGGCCTGATGCAATCGCGCGCACTGGCCTTCGATACGACCGACACCTTGGTCATCGGTGAAGGCGACATCAGTCTGAAACAGGAAAAGCTCGACCTGCTGCTGCGTCCACGCCCCAAGGACATCAGTATCCTCGCCCTGCGCTCGCCGTTGCGCATCGGCGGCAGCTTCAAGGCCCCCGCGTTCCGGCCGGACTTCAAGGCGCTGGGTCTGCGCGGCGCCATCGCGCTGACGCTGGGCAGCATCACCCCGCCGGCGGCGCTGCTGGCCACGATCGAAACCGGACCGGGCAAGGATGCCGACTGCGGCGGCAAGTACGCCCGCTAATGCCGCGGCGGCACACCATCAGAAGCCTCAGCCGCCGGTGATGTACTGCTGCAGATGTCCCAGCTCCTGGCGCTGCTGTTCGATCACCGACTTGACCAGGTCGCCGATGGAAATCACTCCCACCACCGTATCGCCGTCCAGCACCGGCAGGTGGCGGATGCGACGATCGGTCACCAGTTCCAGGCATTCCTCCACGGAGACGGCCGGTGTCACCGTGACCAGCTCGGCGGTCATGATCTCGCGCACCGGCGTGGTGGCCGAGGAACGGTCCTTCAGCACGATCTTGCGGGCGTAGTCGCGCTCGGACAGGATGCCGACCAGGCGTCCGCCGGCCATCACCAGCAATGCACCGATGCTTTTCTGCGCCATCAGGCGCACGGCTTCGATCACCGGCGCATCCGGCGCTATCGCATGGACCTCAGGGGACTTGTTCCCGAGCAGCTGTCGAACGGTCTGCATTGCACTCTCCCGCACGATGGATGTCCGCCGATACTGCCACGTCCGCCGGGTACCAGGTGTCAACCAGGTAGAGCGGGCGCTGTTTGACTTCCATGTACAGGCGTCCGAGGTATTCGCCGATCAGTCCCAGCGCGATCAGCTGCACGCCGCCCAGAAACAGGATCACCGCCATCATCGTCGGCCAGCCCGCCACACGGTCCCCGTACAGCGCCGCCTTGCCGACCACGAACAGGGCAAAGCCGAATGCGGAAGTCGCCGTGAGCAGCCCCAGATAGGTGGCTGCCCGCAACGGCGCGGTCGAGAAACTGGTGATGCCCTCCAGCGCGAAGTTCCACAACTTCCAGAAGCCGAACTTGCTGCGCCCGGCGACACGCGGCACACGGTGATAGGGCAACGCCACCCTGCGGAAACCCACCCAGCCGAACAGGCCCTTCATGAACCGCTGGCGCTCGCGCAACTGCCGCAAGGCCGCCAGCGCACGCGGCGACAGCAGGCGGAAATCACCGGTATCAGCGGGAATCGGCGTCTTCGACAGGCGTCCGATCACCCGGTAGAACAGCGACGCGGTCACGCGCTTGAGCCAGCCATCGCCCTCACGCACCAGTCGCGTGCCATAGACATCGTCATAGCCTTGCCGCCACAACGCCACGAACTCGGGAATCAGCTCCGGCGGATCCTGACCGTCCGCATCAAGGATCAGCACCGCGCCATCCTCGACGAAATCCAGTCCGGCAGTGAGTGCGATCTCCTTGCCGAAATTGCGCGACAGGCGCAGCGTGGCCACGCGCGGATCGGCGGCGGCCAACTGCTGCATCACCGCCCAGGTGGCATCGCTGCTGCCATCGTCCACATAGAGGATGCTGCCCTCCACGCCCTGCAGCCGCTCCAGCTCGGTGCTGATGCGCGGATGGATCAACGGCAGCGCCTCCTGCTCGTTGAAGGCGGCGATCACGACAGTCAGACGGTTGTAGGTAGCCATGCCCGGGATTCTACGGAAAGCGCCTGGCGCGCAGCGTCAGTCCGCAGCGTCCAGATAGGCCGCACCGCCCAGCTGCCGTGCCTGCCGCTGGATCCAGGCGGCGCGCCGCTGCACGAACGGGCCGGGCCGGGTGGCACTGTAGCGCCGCGGCGACGGCAGCACCGCCGCCAGACGGGCACTTTCGGCGTCACTCAACTGCGCCGCGTCCTTGCCCCAGTACTGCCGCGATGCCGCCTGCACACCGTAGATACCGTCCCCGAATTCGGCCACGTTGGCGTACACCTCCAGAATCCGCTGCTTGGGCCAGAACAGCTCGATCAATACCGTGTACCAGGCCTCCAGTCCCTTGCGCAGCCAGCTCCGGCCCTGCCACAGGAACAGGTTCTTGGCGACCTGCTGGCTGATCGTGCTGCCGCCACGCAGGCGCTTGCCGCGCGCGTTGTGGTCCAGCGCCTTTTCGATCGCGTCCAGGTCAAAGCCCTTGTGCAAGGGGAAGCGCTGATCCTCGGCCGCCACCAGCGAGATGGGTACGCTGCGCGCCATCGCCTCCCTATCCACCCACTGGTACCGGATCCGGAAACCCCAGTCCCCCTGCGCCCAGGCCTCCACCTGGCGCAAGGCCATCACCGATGAGAACGGCGGATCGATGAAGCGCAGCGCCAGCACCTGGAGCACACTCAGCAGCACCAGCAACAACGGCGCCATCCACAGCCAGCGACGCAGACGCCAGCGCCTGCGTGGCGATGCAGCCCCCCGCTCCCCCACCTTGTGCTTGTCCTGTTCCGCCCCCATCCAAGCCTCACCTTTACCATCAGACGTCCGGCGCATTATCCGGCACCGGCGTCCTTCCCCGTACAGATACCCATCACCATGACCGACACCTCCGACCTGCTTGTCCGCTTCCTCCTGCCCGATGCGGGTGTCCGTGGCGTGCATGTACGGCTTTCCGGCAGTTGGCAGGAAATCCTGTCCCACGCCAGCTATCCCGCCAATGCCACGCAGCTGCTGGGCGAGGCCTGTGTCGCATCGGCGCTGTTCACCGGCCACACCAAGATCGATGGCCGCCTGTCGATCCAGCTGCGCAGCAGCTCGGCCCTGCGCACGCTGTTTGCCGAATGCACCGCCGCCGGCACCCTGCGCGGCATCGTCCAGCTGGAAGAAGGTCAGGATGCGCCTGCCGGCCTGCCCGCGCTGGGAGAGGATGCGCTGCTGGCCATCACCATCGAAAATCCCGGTCTGGATCCGCGCGAACCGCAGCGCTACCAGAGCATGGTGGCGCTGCAGGGCAGCTCACTGGATGAAGCGTTCGAAGATTACTTCCGCCATTCCGAGCAGCTCCCGACCCGCTTGCTGCTCGTGGCCGATGCCGACAAAGCCGCCGGCCTGCTGCTGCAGAAGCTGCCGGGAGATGAAGGCGACGAGGATGGCTGGATCCGGGCAGGTGCCCTGTTCGACACCCTCGGCCGCGAGGAACTGCTTGCCCTGCCCGCCAGCGAGCTGCTGCACCGCCTCTTCCATGAGGAAAAGCCCGAGCTGATGGCTGAAAAGCCCCTGCGCTTCGCCTGCTCCTGCTCACGCGAGCGGGTGGAGGGCATGCTGCAGTCGCTGGGAGAGCAGGAGGCGCTGGCCGCAGCCGAACCGACCGGCAAAGTGGAGGTGCGCTGCGAATTCTGCGGACAGGAATATCACTTTCCTTTGCAGGAAATCGGCGTATTGTTCTCTTCCACGCCCGCCAACCAGCCCGCTCCCGAGCGGCTTCAGTGACGGGATGCACAGGTTGCGCACTGGGGAGGGCGAAGACTTGTTAAGGATTCATAAACGACATACGATCAGATCTTCATCCGCCGGGAACTTGGCGGCCATTGGCCTGTCTTAAGTAGCGTCCATGAACATCTTCCTGCGCCTGCCACTTGCCCTGATGATCGCGCTGAGCGCGGTTACGGGCGTGCATGCGCAGAACAAGGCCAAGGCGACGGACACCGTCATTCCGGTCTGGAACCGTGGCAGCGGCAAGGTCGAGGCACTGCTGTATCTGGAACCGACCGGCGAACAGATGGCCGGCGCCCGCTGGCATTTCGGCCAGAACTCGCTGGATGCGGCCTTCGGCCTGTCTTCCGGTGACTCCCTGGGTCTGTTGTGCAACAGCAGCCGCGGCAACAGCATCGGCGCACTGGCCAGCCACTGCATGCTCGCCAGCCTCGGCGACGATGACGAAGCCACGCCTGGCCGGCACATCAGCGCCACCACCACCTTCAACCGCCCCGGCGGCCGTATCGGCCTGAGCGTGGGCAGCGGCCGTGATTCACTGCCTGCCTGGCTGTCCGGCAACACCCGCACGCCCGCCGCACGGGTGGAACAGAATGACCTTACCGTGTTCGGCCAGAAGAGCATCGGCCGCGAAGCCTTCGTCTCGATCGGCGGCACCTATGCCAAAGCCCGCCTCGTTCCCCTGAGCGATGCCAACCCGGCCATCGTGGACCAGTGGGACAGCAAGTCCCTGACCGTGGGTGGCGGCTACGGCGCCTTCAGCGCCAACGTCATCGGCCGCGTCATCGATGCCCCGGGCCAGAGCAAGTGGGAAGGCCTCGGCCTCGGCATCACCTGGCGCACCCCATGGAGCGGACAGCTGACCGTCGGCGCCGAGAACATCATCACCCGGGGCAAAAATCCGTTCTCTCCGCGCAACGAGAGCAACGACGACGGCGCCATCCCCTACGTCCGTTACGAACAGGACCTCTGAGGTCCCACCCGCGCAAGCACTGGAAAACGCCCCTCAACAGGGGCGTTTTTTGTTGCACCTGCAACAGACTTTGCCGAATTTCACCAAATCCAATGACTTTATTAACAAAGCTTTAATTTCATCGGATACGGAAGTACTATCGAGCCAGCCTCGTAATTTTGGGCCCGATTTTCGGCTCGTTGCGATGGCCATTCCACTTGAAACCACCAAGATCCCTTGGAAGAGAGAGAGCCCATGAATTGCAAGACCAACAAGCTGCGTGATGCAGTTGTACTTGCGCTGGTCGCAAGTGCCGGCACCGCAGGTGCCGCCTACGCCCAGGACGAAGCCAAGACCGGCGCCACCAACCTGGATCGCATCGAAGTCACCGGCTCGCGCATCAAGCGCGTCGACGTGGAAGGCCCGAGCCCGGTTACCGTCATCTCGCGTCAGGACATCGAAGCCGCCGGTGAAATCTCGGTCGCCGACTTCCTGCGCAACACCGTCTACAACTCCTTCGGTTCTGACCGTGAGTCGTCTGGTTCGGCAACCGGCTCCTTCGCATCGATCAGCCTGCGTGGCCTGGGTGCCGAATACACCCTGGTCCTGCTGGACGGTCGCCGCATGACCAAGTCGGCATCCCAGGATGGCGGCGCCGCGAACATCAACCTGATCCCCACCGCTGCGGTTGAGCGCATCGAAATCCTGCGTGAAGGCGCTGGTGCGGTGTACGGCTCCGATGCCATCGGTGGCGTGGTCAACGTCATCCTGCGCAAGGACTATGAAGGCCTGACCTTCTCCGCTGGCTATGAAGCTCCGAAGGTTGGCCCGAACGGCAACACCGGCAGCATCGCCGGCGGCATCAGTTCCGACCGCGGCAACGTCACCTTCGTCCTGGATCACCAGGAGCGCGAGATGATGTACAACCGTGACATCAAGGACATCGTCACCGGTGCCGGCCTGGCATGGGGCACCAGCTCCTTCAACTCCTCGGCCAACTTCTTCAGCCCCTCCACCGGCCTGGTCGGTGTTCCGAACTGCGACACCTTCGAGAACAGCATCCGCGTCAACGCAGACCGCTGCGGCTTCGACCATGGTGCGACATCGGCCAACGAATCCTCGATGTCGCGTGACTCGTTGCTGGTCAACTCCAACTACCAGCTGACCGACAACACCTCGTTCTTCTTCCGTGCGATCGCATCGGATACCAAGAGCATGGGCGTGTATGCGTCGGCACCGGTAGACACCTACCCGACCATCTCCGCCAGCAACCCGTTCAACCCGTTCGGCGTGGACGGCACCCTGTACTACCGCTTCACCCCGCTGGGTACCCGCGATTCGATCCGCAAGGACAGCTACCGCGACTACTCGTTCGGTCTGCAGGGCAGCTTCGATTTCTTCAGCAAGAGCGCTGACTGGGAAGTCTTTGCCGGCCACGGCCGCGTCGCCCTGAGCAGCGTCAACTACAACTACGGTCTGGGCAGTGCGCTGCAGGACGCCATCGACGCGGGCAACTACAACCCGTTCGATCCGACCTCGGCCAGCGTCGCCGCCGCTGCACCGTCGGTTGGCCACACTGTTTATATTGAAAACGAACAGCGCACCGTCAACGTCGGCGGCAACATCTCGTTCGACCTGTTCGAGATCGGCGGCCGCCCGTCCGGCTTCGTGACCGGCTTCGAGTACCTGGACGACCGTCTGGTATCGGTCTATGACGCCCAGAGCGCTGCCGGCAACGTGTTCGGCTCCGCCGGTGCCGGCGCCGGTGGCTCACGCGCCTCCTACGCCGTCTACTTCGAAAGCCTGCTGCCGCTGCTGGACAACCTGAGCCTGACCCTGGCCGGCCGCTACGACTCCTACAACGACGTCGGCAGCAAGTTCTCGCCGCGTGCCTCGTTCGAGTTCCGTCCGCTGGATACGCTGCTGGTCCGCGGCTCCTGGGGCAAGGGCTTCCGCGCACCGACCCTGCCTGACCTGTACGGCGCTTCGTCCAGCACCAACCTGAACAGCCCGCCGCTGGCCTCGGCCGGCCACCCGGGTGGTGACGAGCTGGCCTGTAAGGCACTGCAGGCGGTACAGGCCACCCCGGGCAATGCCAACTACCAGCCGTATCCGGTCAATCCCTGCGCCTCGACCGACCAGTACCAGTGGCTGGTGTCGTCCAACCCGTTCCTGAAGCCGGAAGAGTCGGAAAACTGGGGTGTGGGCTTTGTGTGGAGCCCGCTTGATTCGCTGTCCTTCGCGGTCGACTACTACGATGTCGAGCTGAAGAACGTGATCTCCACGGTGCCGCGCGCGCTGGCATTCCGTTACGGCGACGAGGGCGTCCCGGGCTACGGTGTCGATCGTACCGGTGACATCATCGCCCCGAACGGCGCCGTCCTGCCGGGCGTGCCGCAGCAGATCCTGCTGCCGATCGACAACGGTGCCGTGCAGACGGTACGTGGTATCGATTTCGAAGGCTCCTACCGCTTCGAAACCGCGGCGGCTGGCAACTTCACCACCAAGCTGTCGTGGTCGCACCAGCTGGAATACGACTTCACCCCCATCGCTTCCTCCACGCTGGAGCGCGCCGGAACGGCAGGCCTTCCGCAGGACCGCGGCCAGCTGATGCTGGGCTGGGACAAGGGTGACTTCGCCGCCTCCGCCATCGCCAACTACATCGGCGACTCCTCGGATGGCACGCCCGCCAAGTCGCTGCCGTCCTGGACCACGTTTGACCTCCAGGCCAGCGTGGCACTGCCGTGGAATGCCAAGGTCACCCTGGGTATCCGCAACGTCGGCAACAAGATGCCGCCGTTCAATGCCACCCTCTACGGCTTCCCGTACTACGACAACTCGCTGTACAACATCTGGGGTCGCACCCCGTACATGCGCTACGAGCAGAATTTCTGATCCAGCGCTTCCCGTTTGAAGCACCACAGCGACCCGCTTAATGCGGGTCGCTTTTTAAGAGATTTCCGGCATATCTGATGAAAGCCCCAGCTCCGCCCAGGCATCCCGCTGATCCCGGCATCGACTGGCAGGCACACCCGGACCCTGGCATCGAAAAGCTGCTGCAGTCATCAGACGCCGGCACCATCAGCAGCGCACTGCTCCACCCAAGAATCAAGAACGATCCCTACGCATGGCTGCGTGCACTGGATCGCCTGCTGCAGTTGCAGCCCGGCAATCATCAGGCGTTCGACCACTGGGCCCAGGCCATGCTTATGGGCAACCGCCCCACTGCGGTCTGGGAACGGCTGCGCCATGCCATGCAGGCCGGCACGCTGGAGGACAGGCATTACCTCCTGGCAGCGCAGGTCGCACAGGTGATCGGCGACAGGGAATCGGCGCAATCGCTGTTCCTCCAACGCCTGCAGATGCACGAGGCCGATGCCGACACCTGGCAGAAGTATGTCGAGTTCATCGCGCCCCATACCCCTCCGGATGATCTGCAGCCTCGACTGCTGAGCCTGCTGCAGGAAGCCGGCGATGCCTATGCGGAGGAAAAGCTCAGGTTCTCGCTGTCCAGTGCGCTCCTGCGCACCGACCCCGGAAAGGCGTTCTCCTGGGCATCTTCGGCACAGGACCTCAAAAGACAGCGCCTGCCCGTATGGCAGGAAGAGGAGCTGCGCCGGCGTCTTCTGAATGACCGGCAGTGGGCCCGGTACTCCAAGGATGTCCCGGTCGAGCCGGCCCGGAAAGTCTTCATTGTCGGCATGCCACGCAGCGGCACCACGCTGCTCAGCTCACTGCTTGGCGCCCACTCCGCCATGAGCAATGTCGGTGAACAGAACCTGGTGCCCTCCCTGGCCAGCCATGCCGGGCAAACACCCATTGCCACTGCGTTCGCGGACTTCGCGGGGAAATGGTATGCCGCGGCCACCGCCGATCTGTGCAGGGAAGGCGGAATTTCCGTCGACAAGCTTCCCGCCAACATCGAATACTGCGGCTTCATCCTTTCCTGTTTTCCTGATGCGCGGATCATCCATATGCAGCGCGATGCACATGACTGCGCTGTTTCGATCCATCTGCGCGACTTCGATTTCGGCTGCAGTTACTCGACGAGCCCCGCGACCATCGGCCGCTATAGCGCACTGGCCTCGGACCACGCACAGCGTCTTGCGCAGCTGCATCCGCAAAGAATGATCAGCGTCGCGTTCGAGGCCCTGTTGGCTGATCCGGAGAACATCCTGGAAAGAACACTGGCCCGCCTCGGACTGCCATACGAGGGGCAGATGCTGGACTTCTGGAGGAAGCGGCAGAGCACTGCCACCTTCAGCGAATCCCAGGTACGACAACCCCTCAACAGCAAGGGTCGCGGCATCGCGATCCGCACAGGAACAGCGGCCGCCGGATTCCTCGCCCGCTACGACCAGGCATTTTCAGAAGGCTCCCCATGACTTCCTCAACGCCTCCGGCATCCGGCCCCAACGAGCACTGGACGAAACTCTGGAAAGCCGGAGTGCTGCATTCATGCAACGCCGCGATGGGCGGGAACTATGACGGCAGCATCCGCGATTTCTGGACCATGCAATTCAACGCCATCGGTCCGGGGAAAAGTGTTCTCGACCTCGGTACCGGCAACGGCGCCCTGCTGCTGCTGGCACGGGAAACATGGCCTGACCTGGTGTTGCACGGCATCGACAGCGCACAGATCGACCCGGCCAGAGACATGCAGCACAGCCGGATCGACTACCGCGATATCCACTTCCATCCCGGCTGCTCGATGGAGGCAATGCCCTTTGCCGACGGCAGCATGCAACTGGTCACCTCCCAGTACGCGTTCGAATACGCCACATTGCCCACGGCACTGGCCGAGGTGCTGCGCGTGCTGGATCCGGAGCGCGGGCGTATCGCCATGGCCATCCACAGTGACCACTCCGAAATCGCGAAGATGACCGCCCGCCAGCTGCAGGGGCTGGAGCTCATCTTCGGGCAGCTCGGCATGTTCGACAAAGCGATGCGCCTTTCAGCTGGACTGCTGCAGAAGATGCAGGGCGGCCCGGATAATGCCGAGAACGCACGACTGGAGTTCAACACGGCCGCCCAGGCCATGATGTCCGCACTCTCCGCACCGGATTCCGCACCGGTCATCGACAAGGCCGGACAGCTGTTGCAGTCGGCGCTGTCGCATCTTCCACACGCACCCGCCATGGCCCTTGAGTCACTGGTCCGCGGCCGCGAGCAACTCCTGCATGAACATAAACGTCTGCAGGAAATGGCCGCTGCTACCTATGACAGGCCGCGCCTTGATGCCCTGATCGAGAGATTGCGGGCAACAGGCATGCAGGTTGAACCGGGAGTGCTGCAACAGGCCGGAATGACAATGGGCTGGACCTTGGTGGCGCACCGTGGATGAAGCCGAACTCGCCCGCAAGCTCCACCAGACAGGGCACTTGCAAGAGGCGCAGGCCGCCTACGTGCAGGCGATCAAGGCGTTCCCGCTGGATGCCGGCTTGCTGCGCGACTTCGGCGTGCTGCTGATGCAGGCACGACGCCCTGCCGATGCACTTGAGCAGTTCGGAAAAATTCCGGCACAGCATCCGGCATATCCACTCTCCCTTGTGCCCAGGGCGCTTTGCGAGCGGGAAACAGGGAGAACAGAAAACGCCTTTGCCAGCGCGCAGGAGGCGATCGTCTCCACCCCGTTGGATCCGGTGGGCTGGCTCCTTCATGGCAGCCTGCTGGTGCGTAGAGGTGGACTGGAAGAAGCGGACAGGTCACTGCGCCGCTGTCTGCAGCTGGCACCCGGCTTTGGCGAAGCACACCACTTCCTGGGCGAGTGCCTGCAACGGCAGGGCCGCTATCGCGAGGCCATCGAGCACTACCAGAAAGCACTTGTGCAAAGGCCGCAGGAAGCACTGAACATCGCCCAATGCGCCGAGCTCATGGGCTCGATGACAACCGCCCGCCAGTATTACGAGAAGGCGGTCAGCGTGCTTCCCCGCCATGTCGACGCGCATGCCCGCCTGCTGCACCTGTTGGCCAGCCTGTGTGATTTCCCGGCCCGCGAATCTGTCAAAGCCACAATCGACGCACTGCTCTCCACCCCGCTGCAGCCAGGCGATGTGCCCGAGCCATTCCTGCTCTGCTACCAGAATCTGTCCGCTTCCGCATACCGCAAGGTCCTGGAGAACTATGCAGCACAGTTCCCAGCGCCCGCCGCCCCCATCCACTCCAATGATTCCCCTCGCCGCGATGGGCGCATGCATATCGGCTATCTGTCGGCGGATTTCGACAACCATGCGATCAGCCACCTGGTCTGCGACCTGTTCGCCGCACATGACCGGCAGCACTTCAAGGTATCCGGCTTCTCCCTGCGTCCCTCGACAGCTGCGCCGGTATCGCCCGCAGACAAGGGATTTGACGGCTTTTTCGACCTCCACCATCTTGCCGATGCCGAAGCCGCCGCACTGATCGCCCGCGAACAGATTGACGTGCTGATTGATCTGGGCGGCTACACCCTGGGGGCACGCCCCTCCATCCTGGCGTTGCGGCCGGCCCGCATCCAGTTGGGATGGCTGGGCTTCATCAGCCCGCACCAGGCGAGCTGGATGGATGGATTGATCCTGGACACGGTCGTACAACCGCCAGATACGGACTGGCCGTTCTCCGACCGTGTCATCCACATGCAGTCGCCGCTGCTGCCGGGAGTCGCAGCACCCGCAGCCACCGGGCTGACCCGCGCCGACTTCGGCCTGCCAGCGGATGGGCCGCTGCTGATCAGCCTCAACAGCACCTACAAGCTCAGTGCCGGATTGATATCGGCCTGGGCCGCCATCCTGTCCGCGTGCCCATCCGCCAATCTGGCCGTCTATGCGCCCGCCCATGCCCGCGAAGGCATCAGCGCGCACTGGCTGCGCAGCGGTGGAGATCCAAAGCGCCTGCTGTTCGTCGACAAACTCGATCACGCCATGCATCTGGCGCGGATGCAGTGCTGCGACCTCATGCTCGACGCCTTCGACTACAGCGCCGGCGCCACCGCGATGGATGCCGTGGCCGCAGGCCTGCCCAACCTGTGCCTCGTTGGCGACACGCCAGCGGCACGCATGTCCGCCAGCATCAATCACCATCTCGGTCTTGATCGGCTGATGGCCACCAGCATTCCCGACTATATCGACAAGGCGATCGGCATCATCACGCAGCCAGGCGCACTGCTGGCCATGCGGGCGATGCTGGCCTCATCCGGCAAACGCCTGGAGCTGCTCAATCCACGCCGGGCAGCCAGCGAAATCGAGGCCATCTGCCGTGACCTGCTGCAGCCGGAGGTACTGGATGACAAGTCCTGAAGCACTGCTTGCCGCCACGCGGCAACAGGCCCAGCGGGGCAACCTTGCCGGCGCGATCGCCGGCTACGAGTCGTGCCTGCAACAGCAGCTTCCCGTTCACCAGGAGTATGCCGGGCTCCTCTATCAGCACGGGCATTCCAGCCGGGCCGCACAGGTGATCACGGCGGCACTGGAGACCGCTCCGGAAGATGCGCATCTGTATTTCCTGCGGGCACTGGCATTGATCGCCGGCAGACAGTCGACCGCCGCGCTGGCCGACCTGGATACCAGCCTGCAGATCAGCCCGGACAATCTGGCGGTATTACGCCAGCGCGCAACCCTGCTGGCACAGCTGGACCTGCTTGACGCGGCACTGGCGGATTTCCAGAAAATCCATCAGCTGGCACCCCACGATGGCGACGCACTCGGCAATTGCGGCATCATCCACCTCCGCCGCAACGAGTACACACAGGCAGCCGGACTGCTCGAGCTGTACCTGCAGCGCTACGCCCGCAACCCGCAGATAGTCCGCAGCCTGGCCAACGCCTATCGGTCGATGGGAAACCTTGAGCGGGCATTGCCCATGCTCGCAGGCCTGGATGCACAGTTTCCCCAGGTCGATGCCGTGCAGACCGACTACGCCCTTGCGCTGCTGGCGGCACGGCAATTCGACCAGGCACAGCACCTGTATCAGACGGTGGCAAAGCGCTCACCCGGTGACCAGTGGGCGCTTTCCGGGCTCTATATCGTCAGCGCAGCCCGCTGCGATACCAGCGCTGCGCGCAGGCTCATGCCCCCGGATCTGGTCCTGCCTGCAGATGACGGCAACCTGCTGGATCGGGACGTGCTGAAGACACAGATCCTCTCGCACCCCCGCCTGCGCTGGGAGCCTGCCGGGAAATCGACCACAGGTGGCCAGCAGACCACCCTGCTTGAGCTGGATACAACCGCCTTCAAGCCGCTGTCGACACTGCTTCACCAGCGCGTCGAACAGGCGTTTTCAACGTTTGATCCGCTTGCCAGTGAAGGCACCGCCCACCCATGGTTCGGCGGACGCCCGGCAAAGTGGAAACTGCAGGTATGGGCCACCGTGCTGCACGGCGAGGGCGGTCACCAGCGCCCCCACATCCACCCCGCAGGTTGGCTGAGCGGCGTCTATTACCTCGACAGCGGCGACCCCCATCCGGGCGAAGGCATGCTGGTGTTTGGCCACCCACCCGATGAACTGCAGCTGCCAGCGCCGCAGGATGACTTCAGCCATCAACCGCGGAGCGGACAGCTGCTGTTCTTCCCGTCCTTTTTCCTGCACCACACCACGCCGTATACAGGCAGCACCGCCCGCATCAGTATCGCGTTCGATGTGGTTCCGGTTTCCTAGACGGGAATCAACGTCTCGATGACGTGTTCGACGTAGGCCTCGAAATCCTCGCGGGCCTGCTTGGGCTGCTGCAGCTGCAGCGACAGCTGCAGGAAGCCGACGTAGGCGGCGTAGGCCAGGCGTGCGCGATGACGGGCGTCGGTGGAACTGAGCCCGGCCTGGCGGAACGAGGCGATCAGGTATTCCATACGCCGCTGCGAGACGCGGTCGATGACCGGGCGCACCATCGGGTTGTCCAGTGCCTTGAGCAGTTCGCTGTAGATGATGTGCGGGGTGACTTCGTGGGCGACCAGCTGGAACAGCGCGCGCAGCCGCGTACGCGGGTCGGGCACCTCTTCCAGACTGCCGAACACCTGCTGCTGCTCCACCACTTCCCAGCGCTCCAGTGCCGCCTGCAGCAGCGCGTCGCGCGAGGGGAAGTGCCAGTAGAAGCTGCCCTTGGTGACACCCAGGCGACGGGCCAGCGGCTCGACCGCCACCGCGCCGACACCCTGTTCGGCAATCAGATCCAGTGCCGCCTGCGCCCAATCGTCGGCACTGAGCCGGCTGTGACGGCCGCCACGGGAATCTGCCGGAAGATTTGATGAGTCGTTCATGTGCCGATTTAACCATACGGCGGAGATTGGTTGCAGTATGCAATGCAATCCTGAACCGGGCTACCGGCTCGGGTGCCCTTCCGGGAATCCCTTGTTTTCCGCGACTTTCCGCCATCCATACGCAAACGTATTGACAGGCGCGCCACGGCATCCATACCATCGGGTATGGAAAATTCATCCTCCCTTTCCCAGACCAGCGAAGACATCGTGCTGCATGGCGCCCACGGCATTGCCCTGGGCGCGTCGCGCACGACCGGGCGCCGTCCGCCGATCCTGTTCGCGCATGGCTTTGGTCAGACCCGCGGCGCTTGGGCCGCAGCTGCCGAAACACTGGCGACCGCCGGTCATGCCACATTGCGTTATGACGCGCGCGGCCATGGCGATTCGGACTGGAACCCGGCGGACACGCCCTATCACGGTGACCAGTTCACCGATGACCTGATCGTGGTCGCCGGTGAACTGCCGACGCCGCCGGTGCTGGTCGCCGCTTCGATGGGCGGCCTGTTCGGACTGATGGCCGAAGCGCGCTGGCCCGGGCTGTTCTCGGCGATGGTGCTGGTGGACATCACCCCGCGCTGGGAAACCGGTGGCGTGGAGCGGATTCTGGCGTTCATGAGCGCCCATCCACACGGCTTCGCCTCGCTGGAAGCGGCCGCCGACAGCATCGCCGCGTATATGCCGCACCGCCCGCGCAAGAGCGGGGATTCCCTGCGCGCCCTGCTGCGCCCGACGCAGGATGACCGCTGGAACTGGCATTGGGACCCGCGCCTGGTCGATGAGCTGGCGCGCGACAGCGAGCAGCACCAGGACGCCATCGCCGCAGCCGCGCGCAAGGTGCGCTGCCCGCTGCTGCTGATCAGCGGTGGCCGCAGCGATCTGGTCTCGCCGCAGACCGTTGAAGAATTCATGGCGCTGGTGCCGCATGCGCAGCACGTGCATCTGCCCGACGCCACCCATATGGTCGCCGGCGATGACAACAACGCGTTTACCGCCGCCGTGTTGAACTATCTGGACGCACTGCCTTCGGCTGCCGCGTCCGCCCGAACCGAGCACGTTACCGGAGCAAGCCTATGAGCATCGTCCTTCCTTTCCTGGCCCTGCTGCTTGCAGGTGCCTTCGTCGCCTACCACCGCATGCGGCTGGTCGTCTGGACCCTCGCCAGTGCGGTGCTGCTGGCCGCCTGCTGGTTCGCCGGCGTCAACCAGACCGCGATCATCGTCGCGGTGGCCATCCTTGCACTGGTCAGCGTGCCGGTGCTGCTGCCGTTCCTGCGCAAGCCGCTGATCACCGCGCCGTTCATGGGCGTGTTCCGCAAGGTGCTGCCGCCGCTGTCCAAGACCGAGCGCATCGCGCTGGAAACCGGTTCGGTCGGGTTCGAGGGTGAGCTGTTCACCGGTGATCCGGACTGGAACATCCTGCTCAACTATCCCAAGCCGCAGCTCACCGCCGAAGAACAGGCCTTCCTCGACGGCCCGGTCGAAGAACTGTGCCGGATGACCAACGATTTCGAAATCACCCACGTGCATGCCGACCTGCCGCCGGAGATGTGGGACTTCATCAAGAAGAACAAATTCTTCGGCATGATCATCCCGAAGGAATACGGCGGCCTGGGCTTCAGCGCGCTGGCCCACCACAAGGTGATCCAGAAGCTGGCCTCGGTATCGAGCGTGGTCAGCTCCACCGTCGGTGTGCCCAACTCGCTGGGCCCGGGTGAGCTGCTCAACCATTACGGCACCCAGGAGCAGAAGGATTACTACCTGCCGCGCCTGGCGATCGGCCAGGAAGTGCCCTGCTTCGGCCTGACCGGCCCGTTCGCCGGTTCCGATGCCACCTCCATTCCCGACTTCGGCATCGTCTGCAAGGGCATGTGGAAGGGCGAGGAAGTGCTGGGCCTGAAGCTGACCTTCGACAAGCGCTACATCACCCTGGCCCCGGTCGCGACCCTGATCGGCCTGGCCTTCCGCATGTACGACCCGGACGGCCTGCTGGGTGACACCTCGGACATCGGCATCACCCTGGCGCTGCTGCCGCGTGACACCGATGGCGTGGAAATCGGCCGCCGCCACTTCCCGCTGAACTCCACCTTCCAGAACGGTCCGATCCGCGGCAAGGACGTGTTCATCCCGCTGACCCAGCTGATCGGCGGCGCCGAGAAGCGCGGCCTGGGCTGGAACATGCTCAACGAGTGCCTGGCCGTGGGCCGTTCCATCACCCTGCCCTCCACCGCTTCCGGCGGTGCCAAGGCCGGCGCGGTGGTGACCGGCGCGTATGCGCGCATCCGCAAGCAGTTCGGCCTGTCGGTCGGCCGCTTCGAGGGCGTGGAAGAAGCGCTGGCGCGCATCGGCGGCAAGGCCTACAAGATCAGCGCGCTGTCGCAGGCCACCGCCGCGGCGGTGGACCGTGGCGACGTGCCGTCGGTGCCGTCGGCGATTGCCAAATACCACTGCACCAACATGAGCCGCGAAGTCATCGCCGATGTGATGGACGTGATCGGCGGCAAGGGCATCATCCTTGGGCCGCGCAACTTCGCCGGCCGCAGCTGGCAGGCCGCGCCGATCGCCATCACGGTGGAAGGTGCCAACATCATGACCCGCTCGCTGCTGATCTTCGGCCAGGGCGCGATCCTATGTCACCCGTGGGTGCTGAAGGAAATGAAGGCCGCGCAGGACGAGGACCGCAAGGCCGGGCTGCGCGAGTTCGACCAGGCGCTGTTCGGGCACGTGCGCTTCGGCATCTCCAACGCCGTGCGGTCGCTGTGGTTCGGCCTGACCGGTGCCCGCTTCGGTGCGGCGCCGGGCGATGCCTACACCCGCCGCTACTTCCGCAAGCTGGACCGTTACTCGGCCAACCTGGCGCTGATGGCCGATATCTCGATGATGACGCTGGGCGGCAAACTGAAGTTCAAGGAGTCGCTGTCCGGTCGTCTGGGTGATGTGCTCAGCCACATCTACATGACCAGCGCCATGCTCAAGCGTTACCACGACGAGGGCGCACCGGCGGCCGACCAGCCGCTGCTGGCCTGGGCGTTCCACGACAGCGTGCACAAGATCGAGGAATCGCTGTCGGCTGCCCTGCGCAACTTCCCGATCCGCCCGATCGGCTGGCTGATGTGGGCGCTGATCTTCCCGCTGGGCCGTCGCGCCGAGGCCCCGGGCGATCGTCTGAGCCGCCGCGTCGCCGCCTCGCTGATGTCGCCGAACGAAGCCCGCGAGCGCCTGGCCCACGGCGTGTTCCTGACCCCGTGCGAGAACAACCCGGGTGGCCGCATCAACAGCTACCTGGTCAAGGCGATCATGGCCGAGCCGGTGGAGCGCAAGTTCCTGAAGGCACTCAAGACCAAGGGCATCGAGGCGCTGACCTTCGCCACCCAGCTGGACGAGGCCGTGGCCGAGGGCGTGATCACCCAGGACGAGCGCAAGCTGCTGGAGGAGCTGCGTGAGATCACCATGGACACGATCACCGTGGACGACTTCGACACCCACGAGCTGCGCTCGGCCGGCTATTACGACCTGCCCGGCAAACAGCGCCCGCAACAGGCCGCCTGAGCCGGCAACAATGTGACAACAACGGCGGGCCAGGTGCCCGCCGTTTTCATATCAGGACGCATCGACATGACCGCTCCGCTGCTTTCGCTGTACCGCCGCTTCAGCCGCTGGCCGGCCGGCAACTGGCTGTTCTCACGCGCGGTGTGCTTCAAGGCGCCGTACTTCGACAGCATCTCGCCGCGGATCACCGTGCTGGAGCCGGGCCGCTGCGAAGGTGTGATCCGCCAGCGACGCCGCATCAGCAACCACATAGGCACCGTGCATGCGATCGCCATGTGCAACCTCGCCGAACTGGTCGGCGGGGTGATGGTCGATGCCAGCTTGCCGGCCGACATGCGCTGGATTCCCAAGGGCATGGAAGTGAAGTACCAGGCCAAGGCACGCGGCGTGCTGAAGGCGGTGGCGACGCCCGCACAGCCGATCAGCAGCGCAACCAGCGGCTACGACCTGCCGGTCAATGTCAGCGTGACCGATGCGGCGGGCGTGGAAGTATTCCAGGCGACGATTGCGATGTGGGTATCACCGCGCAAGGGCTGAGCCGCCACGTCGACCTTCTGGGCTACAGCGCGCGCAGCCCCAGCGCCACCATCGCCGGCAGCGCCTGGATGAAGAAGATCCGCCGGTTGACGCTGATCGCCCCGTAGCTGCCGGCGACCACCACGCAGAGCAGCGCGAACGTCACCAGCACCGGCTGCTCCAGCAGCAACCCGGCCACGATCCCGGCGGCGAGAAAGCCGTTGTACAGGCCCTGGTTGGCGGCCAGCACGCGGGTGATCTGCGCCTTTTCCGGCGTGTTCCGAAAGGTTCTCAAGCCCAGCGGCCGGGTCCACAGGAACATCTCCAGCACCAGAAAGTAGCCGTGCAGGACGGCGACCAGCACCGTCACCAGCAACGCGGTCAGCGCAATCGGAGTCATCGGCATCGATCCGGTTGGGATGGCGTGAGCATAGCCGGCCCGGCAAGCCGCCAGCGTCTGCCCGTTACGCCGGATCGGCGGGGGCGTTGACCGGGGCTTCGTCCGGCAGGGTCCGCTGCGCGCGGATCACCCGGATCGCGCCGATCGTCATGCCCGCCGCCACGCCCACGCCGGCCAGGAACACCAGATGCGAGCCCATGCTGGCCAGCAGCTTGTGCAGCCAGACGAAAGTCAGGTCGCCACCGCGGTAGACCACCGTGTCGATCACCGCCTTGGCCTTGTAGCGGGACTCGCGGTTGACCCGCGTGTACAGCGTCTCGCGCGCCGGTTTGGCCAGCGAGAACTCGCCGGCACGGGTCATCACCTGCACTACCGCCACCAGCAGCGGCAACGGCGAGGCGGCCAGCAGCGAGAAACCGAGCAGGATCGCCAGCGCCGGCAGCAGCAGCAACGGCGCGATGCCGTAGCGGCGCATCAGCCAGCGGGTCAAAAACAGCTGCACGAAAATCGTCAGCACATTCACCGCAAGATCGATGTTGGCGTAGTACGCCGTGCGCGCCGCATCCTCGGTGAAGAAACGGCGCGCGATGGCGGCCTGCTCGTTGTACAGGAAGGTGCCCACGCCGACGCCGAAGAACATCAGCACCGCCAGTGCGCGCAGCAGCGGATCGCTCCACACCAGCCTCAGCCCGGCCAGCACCGAGCCGCCCATCGCCTGCTCGCCGCTGGCATCACGCAGCCGCTGCTCACGCTGCAGCGCGAACTTGCGCAGTTGCAGGATCGCGAACAGGCACATGCCAAGGAAGGCGGCAGATACCAGCAACAGGTTGCCCACGCCGATCTTCTCCACCAGCAGGCGGGTGATCAGCGGCCCGGTCAACGCGCCGATGGTGCCGCCGGCGCCGATATAGCCGTAGACCTTCTTCGCGTCCTGGTTGGAGAACACGTCGGCCATGTAGCTCCAGAACACCGACACCGCGAACAGGTTGAACACCGCCACCCAGATGAAGAACGCCGCACCGCGCCCCGGCAGCTCCTCGCGGAACGCCCAGTAGAAAAACAGCAGGCAGCCGATGAAGGCCAGGTACATCACCGGCAGGAATACCCGCCGCGGGTAGCGCGACACCAGCGCGCCATACACCGGCTGCGCCAGCACCATGCACACGAAGGTGCCGGTGAACAGCACCTGCAGGGTGAAGTCACCCAGGCTGATGCCCAGCTGCGCGGCCCACTGCACCAGCCCGGCCGGGAACACCGCCAGCACGTCGTCCGAGGCGCCCATCGCATCACGCACCGGGCGCAGCAGGTAATAGCCGGTCAGCAGGCAGAAGAAGTACAGCAGCGACCACCACAGTGCCGGAGCTTCCACTCCAAGCAGGGAAATCACCTGGCGCAAGCCACCGCGCGCGGGAGGGGAAAGCTTGCTCATACGTCTGACTGCACCACGGGTGGGGGAACCGGCACGCCGGTTCCACGGCGTGGGCGCAACTTATCCGATGCACTGCAACATCGCCAGTGCAACAGGTCTCGCCGATCCGCAACGGGCCGTTCTATGCTGTCGGCGGGAAAGGGGGAAACCGTGGACGCGTTCGATTACATCATCATCGGTGCCGGCTCGGCCGGCTGCGTGCTGGCCAACCGGCTCAGCGCCGATCCGCAGCTGCGGGTATTGCTGGTCGAGGCCGGCCCGCGCGACTGGCACCCGTTCATCCACATGCCCGCCGGCATTGCCCGCCTGGTCAACAACCGCAAGCTCAACTGGAGCTACGACACCGAGCCGGAGCCGGCGCTGGGCAACCGCCGCCTGTGGTGGCCGCGTGGCAAGGTGCTGGGCGGTTCCAGCTCGATCAACGCCATGTGCTACGTGCGCGGCGTGCCCGGCGACTACGACCGCTGGGAACAGGCCGGCGCCACCGGCTGGAACTGGGACAGCGTGCTGCCGTGGTTCCGCCACAGCGAAGGCAACGCGCGCGGCGGCGATGCCCTGCACGGTGCCGATGGCCCGCTGCAGGTGGCCGACCTGCGCCACGTCAACCCGCTCAGCCACGCCTTCATCGAAGCCGGGCAGCAGGCCGGCTACCGGCTCAACAACGACTTCAATGGCCCGCAGCATGAAGGCGTGGGCCTGTACCAGGTCACCCAGAAGGACGGCGCCCGCTGTTCATCGGCCGCCGCCTACCTCACGCCGGTGCGCCGGCGCCGCAACCTGCAGGTACTCACCGCCGCGCAGGTCGCACGGGTGCAGATCGAAAACGGGCGCGCCACCGGCGTGGTGCTGCGCGTGGGCGGCCGCCCGCAGACGCTGCGGGCCACGCGCGAAGTCCTGCTCAGCGCGGGCGCGATCAACTCGCCGCAGCTGCTGATGCTCTCGGGGATCGGCCCGGCCGGACATCTGCGCAGCCACGGTATCGATGTGCGTGTGGATCTGTCCGGGGTCGGCACCAACCTGCAGGACCACCTGGACATCTGCACGCTGTACCGCAGCGTGCCCGGGGTCAGCTACGACCGTGCCAGCGAGCTGAAGATCGGCCTGGACTATTTCCTGCGCGGCCGCCGCGGTGCCGGCACCAGCAACGTGGCCGAGGCCGGCGGCTTCGTGCGCTCACGCTTCGCCGCCGACGAGCGTGCCGACATCCAGTTCCACTTCGTCGCGGCGATGCTCGACAACCACGGCCGCCACCGCCTGCCCGGCGACGGCTACACCCTGCACGCCTGCTACCTGCATCCACGCAGCCGCGGCCGTATCGAACTGGCCAGTGCCGACCCGCTGGCACCGGCGCGCATCCATGCCAACTATCTCAGCGATGCCGAAGGCATCGATATGAAGATGATGGTCGAGGCCGCGCGCCTGAGCCGCCACCTCCTGCAACAGCCGGCCTTCGCGCCATGGCGCAAGGCGCCGCTGTTCCCGGCCGACGATCAGCTGGACGATGCCGGGCTGGAAGCCTTCATCCGTGCCAAGGCCGAAACCATCTACCACCCGGCCGGCACCTGCCGCATGGGCAGCGATGACGCCGCCGTGGTCGATCCGCAGCTGCGCGTGCGCGGCATCGACGGCCTGCGGGTGATCGATGCCTCGGTGATGCCGGCCCTGCCCAGCGGCAACACCAACGCACCGACCATCATGATTGCCGAGCGTGCCGCCAGCCTGATCCTGGGCCACAGCCCACCGTCGCCGTAGAGCGGCGCCACGGACCGCCGGATGCTCCCGGCCCAGATGGGTGCCGCACCGGCACCCGCCCGGACTGCCGGAAATAGCCGGCACCATCGACGCCGGCCGCCCTTCCGGACGACACCGGCGCCGTGGCCGTTGCAGACGGCGCTCAGTCCTTGGTGACGCGGTTGATCTCGGCCAGGCTGGTAACCCCTTGCGCGGCCTTCAGCAGGGCCGACTGGCGCAGGTCGTTGACGCCGACCTTCTGCGCGGCCTCGGCGATATCCAGCGCATTGCCGCCTTCCAGCACGATGGTCGCGATCTCGTCGGTCATCGGCATCACCTGGTAGATACCGGTACGACCCTTGTAGCCCTCGGTGCACTCCTCGCAGCCGACCGGCTCGAACAGATTGATGCCCTTTTCGATCTGCGCGGCGGTATAGCCTTCGGCCAGCAGCGCGTTCTCCGGCAGCTGCACCGGCTTCTTGCAGTTGGAGCACAGCCGGCGCGCCAGGCGCTGGGCGATCACCAGCGTCACCGAGGAGGTGATGTTGTACGGCGCGATGCCCATGTTCATCAGGCGCGCGATGGTCTGCGGGGCGTCGTTGGTATGCAGCGTGGACAGCACCATGTGACCGGTCTGCGCCGCCTTGATGGCGATTTCCGCCGTTTCCAGGTCACGGATTTCGCCGACCATGATCACGTCCGGATCCTGACGCAGGAACGAACGCAGCGCGGCGGCAAACGTCATGCCGCGCTTGTTGTTCTGCTGCACCTGGTTCACACCCGGCAGGCGGATTTCCACCGGGTCTTCGGCGGTTGAGATGTTGCGGGTCTCGTCGTTGAGGATGCCCAGCGCGGTATACAGCGACACCGTCTTGCCCGAACCGGTCGGGCCGGTCACCAGCACCATGCCGTAGGGCTTGTGGATCGCCTCCAGGAACAGCTTCTGCTGGTCCGGCTCGTAACCGAGCTTGTCGATGCCCAGCTTGGCGGCGCTGCCATCGAGGATACGCAGCACGATCTTCTCGCCGAACAGCGTCGGCAAGGTGCTCACGCGGAAGTCGATCTGCTTGCTCTTGGACAGGTTGAGCTTGATGCGGCCGTCCTGCGGCACGCGCTTCTCGGCGATATCCAGCTGCGACATCACCTTCAGGCGCGCGGCAATGCGGTCGCGCAGCTGTACCGGCGCCTTGGCCACCTGCTTGAGCAGGCCGTCGATACGGAAGCGGACCCGGTACTCGTCCTCATACGGCTCGAAGTGGATGTCCGAGGCACCCTTGCGGATCGCATCCACCAGCACCTTGTTGACGAACTTGACCACCGGGGTGTCGTCGCCCTTGGCATCGACGCCGCTGTCGCCACCGGCGCCCATGTCCTCGTCGCCCGGAGCGACTTCCAGGTCACCCATGCCGTCATCGTCGCCGCCCAGCACGTCGCCGATGCTGTCATTGCTGGCCAGCCACAGGTCCAGCGTGCGCTTGATCTGGTCCTCGTCCACGAGGATCGATTCCACCACCAGATTGGTGTGGAACTTGATCTCGTCCAGCGGCTTGGTCGGGTTGGAGGTGCCCACGAACAGCTTGCCGCCGCGCTTGAACAGCGGCAGCACCTGGTGCTTGCGCAGCAGTTCTTCGCTGACCAGCTTCATCGCGTTGTGGCTGGCGTCGAATACCGACACATCCAGCAGCGGCATGCCGAATTCCATCGCGTTGGCCGCTGCCAGGCTGGCCGCATTCACCAGCTTCTTGTCGGCCAGCCACTGCGCCATCGGCACCTTGGCCTCACCGGCCTGGGTCATCGCGGTGCGGGCGGCAGCCTCGTCCAGCGCGCCGTCCTGCACCAACCGCCGGGCAATGCCGGTTATACCCACCAGGTTGGCGGATGCCATCGTGTTCATCGGGATTCCCCCTTCAACCAGACCGGAAAGATACCGCATACCGCCTGCCCGGCGTCATCCGGCATGCATGCACCGCCACTGCGTCGCCCCGCCACCGGGAGCACAACAACTCCCACCCGCAGAGCGCCGCGACAGTGGCCCCTCCTGCTTACAGCAGTTCGCGCCGCAATTCCGCCGCCGAGCGCGGCGACAGCAGGCCCGGTGCCACGTCGAACACCGTCACCGCGCCCACCTGCCCGGCCCGGTTCATGCGGTACACCGCGCGCGCATAGGCCACCAGCACGCTGGCGGTGAACTGCGGGTTGCTGTCCAGCGTCAGCGAATACTCCACCACCTGCGAGACACCCTCGCCGGTGCTGCCGCTGCGGATCACAAAACCGCCGTGCGGCATCGCCGAATGTTCCCGTGCAAGCTCCTCGGCGCTGATGAAGTCCACCTGCGTGTCGTACTGGTCGAAGTAATGCGGCATCGACACGATCGCCTGCCGTACCTGCCCGGCATCGGCACCGTCCTCCAGCACCACATGGCAGTGGCGGGTGTGCTTGTCGCGGGTGGACAGCACCGGCCGTGCACCGCTGCGCACCTGCGCCATCGCCGCTTCCGAAGGCACGGTGTACTGCACCCCGCCGGCCACACCCGGCACCCGGCGGATCGCATCGGAATGGCCCTGGCTCAAGCCCCGGCCCCAGAAGGTATAGGTCTCGCCCTCCGGCAGCAGCGCCTCGCCGAATACGCGG
Source organism: Stenotrophomonas sp. JC08 (assembly GCF_052180205.1). NCBI lineage: Bacteria > Pseudomonadati > Pseudomonadota > Gammaproteobacteria > Lysobacterales > Lysobacteraceae > Stenotrophomonas > Stenotrophomonas sp. JC08. The sequence continues at coordinate 2,494,589 of NZ_CP197473.1, forward strand.
TTGATCGAGAACAGCCCCGGGTCCCAGCCACAGGCCACCAGCGCGGTACGCCCGGCCGCGCGGGCCGGCGCATCCACCGCCTCGAAATACTCCGGGATGCGCGCATGGGTATCGAAGCTGTCCACCGTGTTGAAGCGCGCCGCCAATGCCGGCCCCTGCGCCGGCAGGTCGTCCTTGGAGCCACCGCACAGCACCAGCACGTCGATATCGGCGCGTGGCACGTCCAGCGCCTCGATGCCGTAGACCGGCGTATCCGCCGACACCGTGGCCACCTGCCCGGGCGGGCGACGGGTGAACACCCCCGTCAGCGCCATGTCCGGATTGCGCGCGATGGCCAGCTCCACCCCGCGCCCAAGATTGCCGTAACCCACGATTCCGATGCGGATGGCATCACCCATTGCTGATTCCTGTTCAAAGAGGGGGAGGTGCGTGCCGGCCGGCAGGATCTCCGGCGGCAACGCGGAGCGGCATTATCCCTGCCGCGCAGCCGCCGTACGACGTTCCGCTGCAATCCCGCGCACCTTTCTTACAGCCCCGTCAGACTTGTTCCCCCATACAACGGGCAATTGCCGCTGGGAAAAGCAGCAAAACCCCGATGGCCGGGCGCCTTGCAACTGTCCCCAATAAGCCCTGCCACCACCAAGGTGGTTTTCATGGAAGGAAAGATTGAATGGGACAGAACAAAGCTTCGCTGGTGTTGCCCCCGGACCAGGTGGACCGCATCAATGACCTGCTGCTCCGCCTGAGGACGAACTGGAGCAGCTCATCGCCATGCCGCCACAACAACGCCAGCGCCTGTTGAAGATGCGGCCGGGTTCGGAGGTATTTGCCCGTCGCGCACTGGAAGCACTGGAACAGAATCCGGACATCATTCCGCCCAGCCTTGCCACGCAACTGCCCGCTGCCAAAGCCGACCTGCTGGGGATCGACCAGTTGCGCCCCATCCTGGACCGGCTCAACCGGCTGTGCGGCAGCGCATCGGATACCGAAATGGCCTTGGGCAGTGATGTCATGAACGTGGCGCTGGAGGGCTATAACCAGCTCAAACTGTCCGGGCGCGACAGGGGCCTGGATGCGGTACGCAACGAGCTGGGAGCCCGCTGGAAGAAGGGCCGCCGCCGCAACGACAGCATGCCCGAACCGGCCTAGCCACCCTCCCCCATTCTCCGTCGACATGCGCAGGCCGCCTCCGGGCGGCCTGTTTCATTGGATACAGAAGTCCAAAAAACCCTCTGTGCGCTACCAAGGCGGTGCACGGCCCCTGCCTCCGGACAGACAGGTCAAAACACTCGCCTCATCCAAGTCCGCTGCCACCCGAAACCTGAACGGAACAGCAAAAAGCCTCGACCGACAAGCAAAAAAGCTCATGCGCACAGCAAAAATCCTTGGCCGTTCAGCAGAAAGCCTTGAGGGAACAGCGAAAAGCCTCAACCGACAGGCAAATAGCCTCATCAACGCAGTCCGGAGCTTCAACGGACAAGCCCGCAGCCTGACCGGACAAGCAAATAGCCTCAACGGTACAGCTCGGAGCCTCATGCGCCTCAACTTGGCGGCAGGAGTATGGGTAATGGCAGAGTAGACAGTGTTTCAGAATATCGTGGGCCGACCGGTTGCATCGCGGCCCAACATCTTGACCATGCCCTACGGGGCGTCTTCATCAATGCAATCAAGAAACGCTTCTGGCGCTACTATGAAACAATAGGTTGGTCTGCCCCACTGCGCGAAGCCGAATGATCCCTGGCACGATCAAACTGAGGGAAGTGCTGGGTTAGTAAGGCCAACCCAGCCTACGGGCTGTGCTGAAAAATGTGGGAATACCTCAGACTTCGCCCCCATTTCTCCAGCCTGACAATTTCGAAGGGATTTTCTCAGAGGTTTCTTAGCATCCTAGCGGGCGATACTGCGCTGCAAACACACTTCCATCGCAAGTCCAGACACCATTCGCATCACGGTTAAGACTTAGTTTTTTACCACTTACTGCTGCATTTCCCGCAACTATACATCCGACTTGGGCCACCCCATCAGCAGCCAAAGTTGCATTAACTGCCGTACATCTCACCGATGGCTTAACGCCCACGTAGTCAGCATCGACCAGACTCACATCTCGACTATCTTGCACGACCACTTCAATAGTCGTTTTACCCGGACGAATTTCTGCGAGTGCTGATACTAATTGGCTTTTGGAAACATAGTCCTGATAGGCCGGAATCGCGATCGCTGCCAAGATGGAGACAATCGCCACAACAACCATCAGCTCTATAAGCGTAAATCCTCTATTGACTCGCATCTCCTTCCCCCTTGCGATGCCAAGCACTTAAACCTCTAGAGGCTCCGTAAAAGAAGCCCCGCATAAGCGGGGCTTCTTTAATACGAAGGCGATTAGGCGCCAGTACAACCAGTTGGTGCGAATTTCGCCAAAACCGTGGTAGCACAGGTCCAAGCACCATCAGCAGTAGCCCTGGTGAGCGTGATCGTCTTACCAAGTACCTGCGAGTTACCCGCCAATGTGCAAGCAAGCGAAGATGCGCCAGTAGAGGCCGTCCCCGTAGTTGCAAGAGCAGTGCAACGAGTAGAGGTCTTCAAGCCGATATCGGCGGGGAGTGCAAAATCCTTGCCCTCATTCAAAAGCAACTCAGCGGCAGTCTTGCCGCCGGTAATTTCAGCCAGACCAGCCGCAGTCTGAGACTTCGCGACATAATCCTGATAAGCCGGCAGCGCGATGGCGGCCAGAATGGCAATGATCGCAACGACGATCATCAGTTCAATCAGGGTAAAACCTTGCTGCTTCTTCATGGGTACATCCCCTAGAGGTTTGGATTGGTGATTGGAGCGGATGCCGAGGCGATCCGCCCCATGCGGGGTAGAACAAAGCAGGTTGCGTGCCAAGTTGCTGGAACTCCCCTACTCCCCGCCGACAATGATGGCAGCACCCGCGCAGATTGGAAGCCCCTGATTGATGGAGTGCGATCCAGCCCGCAATGTGACGTTCTGCGTCACATTGTGGCAACGCAATTCAGTGCGACGGCGGGATTGGGCGTCAGGCAGCACCTGTTGATGCTCTACAGCACGCCCCAGGACACGAGCACAGAGGCTTGGCGTTGCGACGGATACCCGGCGGGTGCAAAGCAAGGCTGTAATTTGCCATACCTTGAAGCTTGGTCGCGACTGATGGCCCGAGGCCACCCGGCGTCACTCCTAACCGACAGGCGTGATGGGGTTCGCCTATTTCAACGGATGGGATGCCGGAACCCGGCGATACCGCTACCATGCAACGGTTGCCGGCCCGGGGAGGGCTGGCGGGGGAGCCTAGAGATATGTCCGTTACCCGTAGTGCTATCAAGAACGAGCCGGTCGCCCGCGCCACCAGCCAGATGCAGCCGTTTGTCTGGGAGGGAACAGACAAGCGCGGCGTCAAGATGAAGGGCGAGCAGCCCGCCAAGAACGCCAACCTGTTGCGCGCCGAACTGCGCAGGCAAGGCATCAACCCTACCGTTGTGAAGCCCAAGCCGAAACCACTGTTCGGCGCCACCGGCTCCAAGATCACCGCCAAGGAAATCGCCTTCTTCAGCCGCCAGATGGCGACGATGATGAAATCCGGCGTACCGATTGTGGGCTCGCTGGAGATCATCGGCGACGGCCACAAGAACCCGCGCATGAAGAAGATGGTCGGCCAGATCCGCGCCGACATCGAAGGCGGCTCCTCGCTGTACGAGGCGATCAGCAAGCATCCGGTGCAGTTCGACGAGCTGTACCGCAACTTGGTGAAGGCCGGTGAAGGCGCCGGCGTACTGGAAACGGTGCTGGAGACGATTGCCAACTACAAGGAAAACATTGAAACCCTCAAGGGCAAGATCAAGAAGGCGCTGTTCTATCCGGCCATGGTTATCGTGGTCGCACTACTGGTCAGCTCGATTCTGCTGGTCTGGGTGGTGCCGCAGTTCGAGGAGGTGTTCAAGGGCTTCGGTGCCGATCTTCCGGCCTTCACCCAGTTGATCGTTGGCGCATCGCGCTTCATGGTGTCGTGGTGGTGGGTAATGCTGTTGGCCGCGATTGGCGCCCTTGGCGGATTCATCTTCGCCTACAAGCGCTCGCCATCACTGCAACACACGATGGACAAGTTGATCCTGAAATTCCCGGTGATCGGGCAGATCATGCACAACAGCGCCATCGCCCGTTTTGCCCGCACCACGGCAGTGACCTTCAAAGCCGGCGTGCCGCTGGTGGAAGCGCTGGGCATCGTCGCCGGTGCCACCGGCAATATCGTCTACGAGCAGGCTGTGCTGCGCATGCGTGATGACGTATCGGTCGGTTACCCGGTCAACATGGCGATGAAGCAGGTCAACATCTTCCCGCACATGGTGGTGCAGATGACCGCCATCGGCGAGGAAGCCGGTGCACTGGACGAGATGCTGTTCAAGGTGGCCGAGTACTTCGAGCAGGAAGTGAACAACGCCGTAGACGCACTGAGCAGCCTGATCGAACCATTGATCATGGTGTTCATCGGCACCATCGTCGGCGGCATGGTCATCGGCATGTACCTGCCGATCTTCAAACTGGCATCGGTGGTTTAAGCAATGGCATTTCTCGACCAGAACCCCGGCCTGGGCTACCCCCTCGCCGCCGGGCTGGGGCTGCTGGTCGGCAGCTTCCTCAATGTGGTGATCCTGCGCCTGCCCAAGCGCATGGAGTGGCAGTGGAAGCGCGATGCGCGCGAAATCCTGGAGCAGCCGGACATCTACGAGCCGCCGCCGCCGGGCATCGTGGTGGAGCCTTCGCACTGCCCCAACTGCAAGCACAAGCTGAGCTGGTACGAGAACATCCCGCTGTTCAGCTGGCTGATCCAGCGCGGCAAGTGCCGCCATTGCCAGGCACCGATCTCGATCCAGTACCCGATCGTGGAACTGGTCACCGCGCTGATGGTGGTGGCCAGCGTGTGGCAGTTCGGCTTCGGCTGGCAGGGCTTTGGCGCGATTGTGCTGAGCTGCTTCCTGGTGGCGCTGTCGGGCATCGATCTGCGCACGCAGCTGTTGCCCGACCAGCTGACCCTGCCACTGATGTGGCTGGGACTGATCGGCAGCATGGACAACCTGTATATCCCCGCCAAACCGGCCCTGATCGGCGCGGCGGTGGGCTACCTGTCGCTATGGACGGTGTGGTGGCTGTTCAAGCAGATCACCGGCAAGGAAGGCATGGGCCACGGCGACTTCAAGCTGCTGGCCGCGCTGGGCGCTTGGTGCGGGCTGAAAGGCATCCTGCCGATCATCCTGCTGTCCTCGCTGGTGGGCGCGATCATCGGCTCGATCTGGCTGTACTCACGTGGCCGCGACCGTGCCACGCCGATTCCGTTCGGCCCCTATCTGGCGATTGCCGGCTGGCTGGTGTTCATGTGGGGCGACCAGATGATCGGTAGCTACATGCGCCTGGCCGGGCTGGGCTGATCCTGCCGCTATTGCCCGGCGGAGCCACACTCCGCTGGGAGGCTGCCCGGCACTACAGGAACCTGACTGCTATATTGTCAAAATTATTTGACAAGAGAGATCGGGCATGGGCACTCATCTCAACACGATAGGCGCCGCCATCCGCACGCGCCGCACCATGCTCGGCTTGTCACAGGGCCGGCTGGCGCAGCTCAGTGGACTCTCGCGCCAAACACTCAGCGGTCTGGAAAATGGCACACTGCAAGACCTCGGTGTCAATCGGGTGGCCCAGGTGCTGAATGTGCTGGGCATGGATACCCCCACTCCCACAACACAGGCGCGCGACCGGAAAAGAGGGTTGTGGATGGCCGCCAAGACCGCCAGCGTCAGCTACAGGCAGGAGTTGGCACCTGACTCTCTTGCCCAGGCACTGATCACAGGCACCCCCCCGGCACAGTACATTCCGCACCTGGCGCAATTGCTGGACGAAGCCCCCATCCCCCTGCTGGTAATGGCTGTTGAAGAAGCCGCCCGGGATGGACACGTCAAACCGCAAAAGATCTGGCGCAACGTGGCAGCCATGGCGAAAGAACTGCGGCTGTCACGGCAGGATCTGCTGTCGTGACCGTTTCTCCCTCGTTGCCCACCGGGCCTTGGCAGCCGCTGTTCGCCCGCGCGGTATTGCTGCTGGACGACCTGCGCAACGCAACCGCGATGCCTCATCCGTTCTGGACGCTTGGCGGCGGCACCGTGCTGATGTTCCGTTACGACCACCGTGCCAGCAAAGACATCGACATCTTTGTTCCCGATCCACAGTACCTGGGCTATCTGAGCCCAAGGCTCAGCGACACCGCTGCCGATATGACCAGCGATTATGTGGAAGAGCCAAGCTCCTACGTCAAACTACAATTCGACGAGGGCGAGATTGATTTTGTCGCCTCACCCAACCTGCTCGATGATGCCTGGGAGTGGTGGAGCATCGCCGGGAGGGATGTGCGTGTGGAGCACCCGGCTGAAATCATCGCCAAAAAGATGTATCACCGCGGCCAGCAGGCTACGCCCCGCGATCTGTTCGACCTGTGTCTGGTGATTGAACGCGCCCCCGAGGCCTTGCGCGCAGCCGCTCCCTACCTGCTCCGGCATCGCGATGCATTCCTGGAGCGCATCCACGCCCGTCCCCAGATCCTGGAAGCCGGATTCGATGCGATCGACCGCCGTACCTACACGCCAACCCTCGACCACTGCATCGCAGTGGCCTCGCAATTTCTCAAGTCACTTTAGACCCTGACATCCACACTACCGGGCGCGGCTGCACCCCTTTGCCGGGGCAAACCGCTGCAGGGTATGGCCCTCGCGACCTGCGGCTCAGCCGGCGCGGTAGTCCTGGTAGGACTTTTCTTCGACGTAGCTGGAACCTAGGGCCAGGTTGATGGCCTTCTTGATGCGCGCGCGCTCGTCGTTCTGGAAATACACGCTGCGCGCCAGTTGCACGAAGGCATCGTCAAACGCCTGTGCCTTCTCCTTGAGGCGGATATCGTCCTCGATGTCCCACAGGCGCTCGTTGACCGCTTTCAGCGCCGCACGCAGCGCGGTGATGTCCTGCCCCGCCGCCGGGTGCGCCATCCAGGTGGCATCCAGCGCCGCCAGCTCCTTGCGGACATTGGCCAGCTTGCCCGCATCGCTCATCCGCTCGGACTTGATCTGCAGGATGGAGATTTTGTCGAGCAGTTCGCCAAAGGACACGGGCACAAGAATTTCAGACATGACAGCTACCAGTTGGATCAGGCGCACAGTGTAGCCATCGGCAACCGGTCGCGGAGCGGTCATTGAGCAAGACGTGGCAGGCTCCATTGCTGAAACAGAAAAAACCGCCCGGAGGCGGCTTTTTCATGTATCTGGCGGAGAGGGGGTCTGCCATCGAACTGTTCGTATAAATCCAGAACCATCCAGATTTAAGATATTTTATCATTTTATTTCAACAACTTATAAAAATATCAATCCATGTGCGTCCGAAGCCGCCCATCACTATCCAGGGCGAAATGGCATACTGGATGGCATACCAGATGGCATACCAGACACCCATGGCACTGCTTACCGACATCAAAGCCAGAAGCACCACTCCCGGGAGCACAGCACTGCCACACGGCGGAGTCACCGGCCTAAGCCTGCATCCTTCACGCACACAGAAGGGTCAAGGTAAGTGGGTCCTACGCTACGTGAGTCCTACCACTGGCAAACGCCGCAATGCGGGCCTCGGCAGCTACCCGCATGTGGGCATCGCCCTTGCCGGCAAGCTGGCTCGCGAAATGCGCGAAGAGATTGCACTTGGGCAAGACCCCCTGGCGACCAAGGCGCCCCCAGTTGCTGCCCCCGTGATGCCGACCTTCCAAGAGGCGGCAGAACAGGTACATGCCGAACTCAAGCCAGGCTGGAAGAATGCCAAGCATGCTCAGCAGTGGATCAACACGCTTACCGAATACGTCTTCCCCAAGATCGGCTCATTGCCGATGGATCAACTTCAGCCCCGTCATATGGCAGATGTCTTGCGCCCGATCTGGCTGGAAAAAGCGGAGACAGCTTCCCGAGTAAAGCAACGTTTGCATGCTGTGATGGCCTGGGGCTGGGCACACGGGTTCAACCAAGCCAACCCTGTGGATGTAGTCACCCATCTACTACCGGTACAACCCAGCAAGACGGTCCGACAAGAGCATCAACCTGCCATGCCTTGGACTGACATCCCGGCATTTATTGAAGCCAAACTGGCAGATGCAAACGAGCTGGATGTCACTAAGCGCGCATTGCTATTTTTGATCTTGACCGCAGCGCGCTCTGGCGAGGTAAGAGCCATGACCTGGGATGAGGTCAATCTCCGCAAGAAATTGTGGACTGTTCCCGCCGATCGCATGAAGGCTAGCCAGGTCCATCGCGTACCCCTCTCTGAACAAGCCATCACTTTGCTGCAGGGGCAAGCAGGCCATCACGATCAGCTGGTTTTCCCATCGATCCAGTCCCGAACAGTTCTCTCCGATATGACCCTGACAGCACTACTGCGCCGCCTGAAAGCTCACAGCGACAACGATAAGCGGGTAGCCACCGCACATGGCTTTCGCTCAAGCTTTCGTGACTGGTGCAGCGAGAAGGGGTGTGCGCGCGATCTCGCTGAGCGCGCCCTGGCCCACACTGTCAAAAACAAGGTCGAAGCCGCCTATCACCGCACTGATCTGCTGGAGCAACGACGCCCCATGATGCAGGCATGGGCTGATTTCATCCTGCCAGAGAAGCTGGCGGCAACGAAGTGAACGCGCCCGACCCTGATCGCTCTAGTCCGTCCATACGCCCCCACAAATAGTGATCAAGACATCCACACCTCAGCTCCACTTCTGGGTCTCCTATGACAAGCTCCGCAACGATAAAAGCAGCATTGCGGTATCCGACAAACATGGCATCTGCTAGTAGCCGGATCGGCTCCTTTTCCCTCAAAGAGCTGGAGCGACCGCAGTGATGACCAAGTCTCGTTACCTCCCACCATTCACCCCCACCAGCGCGATCATCGCCCTGGTGGCAGGGATTGCCGAGCAGGTAGGCCGCCTCAGTGCCCAAGTCGACTACGGGATGGATCTGCGCCTGCGCAGGGTCAACCGTATTCGATCGATTACCGGCTCGCTGGCTATCGAAGGCAACTCGCTGAGTGAAGAACAGATCACCGGCATCCTTGAAGGCAAAACGGTTCTGGCCCCACCCCGTGAGCTACAGGAGGCGCACAATGCGCTGGCCGTCTATGAAAGTCTGCCGCGCTGGAAGGCCAGCAACGAGCGCGACCTACTGGCTGCTCACCGGCTGCTGATGCATGGCCTGCTCGAGCATCCAGGCGCCTACCGCAGTAGCGGGATTGGAGTTATGGCCGGTACCCAAGTCGTCCACATGGCGCCGCCGGCCAACCGGGTGCCGGCTCTGATGGGCGATCTGCTGGGCTGGCTGAAAACCACCAGCGAGCACCCGCTGATTGCCAGCTGCGTATTCCACTATGAGTTCGAATTCATCCATCCATTTAGCGATGGCAACGGCCGCATGGGCCGGCTCTGGCAGACGCTGATCCTGAGCCAATGGCAGCCGGCGTTGGCCTGGCTCCCAGTGGAAAGCCTAGTGCACCTCCACCAAGCCGGGTACTACCAGGCCATCAATGACAGCACGGCTGCGAGCGATTGCGCGCCATTTGTCCATTTCATGCTTGAACGGATCCACGAGGCCGTCGTGAAGGCCAGCAATCAAAAGACAGGGAAAACGACAGTGGAAACGACAGGGAAGGTCGCCAAGAAAAAGGCACTCCCGACACCGCAAGCGGTGCTGAAACTGCTGACCAAGCGTCCAACCCTAACCGTGCCTGAGCTGGCAGCTGAATTAGGCAAGGCCGAAATCACCATCCACCGCGCCATTCGTAGCCTAAGAGAGTCAGGACAACTGGAACGAATTGGCCCGGACAAGGGTGGCATGTGGAAAGTTCTGTGAGCGGTAATTGCCGCGGTGTTGGACGCTCATACTAGCGGACCGTGCATTGGCCCATACAGTCAAGAACAAAGTCGAAGCCGCCTATCACCGCACTGATCTGCTGGAGCAGCGACGCCCCATGATGCAAGCATGGGCTGATTTCGCCCTTCCACTGGAAGCATGAGATAGGCAATGGTCTTCACTCTCCACATCGAGGTTGCTCACAAGCTTGTGGGCATGGCCCCCGCTGCGTTCTTCGAGTACGCCACGGGCCTGTACCACATGAACTATCGTCGAGGACGTGGCTACACAACCTTCATGGCCAAGCGCGAGCAAGTCGAAGCACATTCGGACTCGCTACTGCTGCGCATGCTCCAGAAACGCGGCGTCCCAGGCGCCGAATTTCGAGGATTCAAAGAGGAAATCCCCCAGGGGCGCCCGGCTACCAATCCCCGGCTAACTACGAGAAATTCACTACCTGAAATTCCCTATCTCGGTGTCCATCAGAACTTGACCACGACATTAAAGCTCTTTTGCCTAGTTACAGTTCTTGGTCAAAGTCACAGTCAATCTCGCCCGTACCTTCTACGTTCCAACAGTACAACGCTTGAACGCCTGCCCACTGCTCCTGGACGGCGCCTACCAGCTTGCCAGTTTCGTCCAGGCAAACATTAGAGGTGCAGCGCCAGCCCGGGTTGAACGTATCGATGTTCATAACCAGCGGCAGCTCCTTAGCAGTTTCTTCCAAATTAATATCCCGACCACGATCATCCCAACAGTTGATATGCCAGCGGATATTATCGATCAGACTCGACTCGCATTCAAAATCGAAGTAAGCGTAACCGTGGGAACCTTGCCCAACAGTGTGCCACTTCTGGCTATTGGCATAAGCCTGACCGCCAGCCTTGTAACGCTTGGCAGCGATAACATCCTCCGGCAGATCAGACGGTGACCACTTAGACGGTGGAATGAATATATCGCCCTCTACGCCCAGCTCCTCACGAACATGGTCAGCCGGGATACCTTCCACGGAGTTGGCTTTAGAGGAACTGGCTTTACTGGCCGGATCTTCCGCAGCGCCATAGGCTTCACGGAGTTCAGCCATGGTCTTGGGGGAATCGGCATTGGAGCAGGACACGGAGGCCAAGCATATGGAGACAGCAATTGCAATTCTGTGGAAGTTGGTCATCGTCGCTCTTTATGCAGGTTGCAGGCAGGTACCAATGAAAGATAGTACTTTATTGACTTTATTGCACGAACCGATCTTTGGGCACAATACCCCGTCCGGACGGATTTGTCCCATGACAACCGTTTTCGGTCGACCAAACTGGCTGAAACGATTGAGTAGTACTACCCACACCTGCAGCTCCTTAGACTCAACTTCCAAGTGCAACGCCCCCATATCGGGTCGTTGCCATGTCCAGAACCTATCAACACCTGAGCCCTGAAGAACGGGCCGTAATCATGATCGAGCGCCAAAACGGCAGCAGTTTACGAGCGATCGGTCTGCGCCTTGGGCGATCGGCAGCCACTGTTTCGCGGGAGCTGCGGCGCTGCGATCAAGATGCGTACAACGCCAGCCAAGCCGCTCTGAGCTATCGCCGGCGCCGCAGCCGTTGCAGACCAATGAAACGGTTGGTGGCCGGAGGCAGGCTTTATCAATACGTCCACGACCACCTTGTCTACAGGCGCTGGTCACCGCAGCAGATTGCCGCCAAACTCCGCCAGATGCCTGAGTCCATCAGCCCTGGCCTTGTCAGGCACGAAACGATTTACGCGGCCATCTATGCCCAGCCACGCGGTGCACTCAAACAGGCCATGGTGGAAGCGCTCAGGCAAGCCAAGCCGACGCGCGGCCCGAGGCGCAAGCCGGCCGCAGCCAGGACCTTCGTCCCGGAAGAGCTGAGCATCAAGTACCGTCCCGAGGAAATTGAGCAGCGACTGCTGCCAGGCCACTGGGAGGGCGACCTGATCAAGGGCGCCTTCAACCGCTCGGCCGTGGGTGTATTGGTGGAGCGCAAGACACGCTTCGTCATCCTGTGTCGGATGAACGGCTGCACAGCAGCAGATGCACTGGAGGGCTTCAGCCGCCAGATGAAGAAACTGCCAGCCTTCCTACGTGAGAGCCTGACCTATGACCGCGGTAGCGAGTTGGCCTGTTTTGATGCCTTGAGTAAGCGGGTGAGCATGACTATCTGGTTCTGCGACCCGCATGCCCCTTGGCAGCGCGGCAGCAATGAAAACACCAATGGCCTGCTGCGCCAGTTCCTGCCAAAGGGAACGGATCTTTCGATAGCCAGTCAGACCCTGCTCAACGATATTGCACGCCTGCTCAATGGACGGCCACGTAAAACACTGGGCTGGAAAAGCCCGGAAGAAGCGATGGCCGAGGAGCTGGCGAAATTTTATCACTCCGTGTTGCACTTGAATCTTGAGACCGCCCTCCATAACTTGACGTTCAAAGGTGCGGGACATCACCCGTTCGCCCAGTCGTTTTCAAGCTGCAATTGCATCATTGCGAACGGATTATCCAGCCGCCTCGCACTTCCAGGGACGCGCACTGCATCGTGGCGGAATGACGGAAATCGCGCCGCGTTCGGCAATCGCGGTTTGGCACGCTTCGGTGGCGTAAGCGCCATCGGCACTGACGCGAATGATCGGCTCATCCACTGCGATCTGTTGCAGCAGGTACGGCAACATCGGCGCGCCACCTACGCAGTTGTCGTTGACTTCAATAGCACGAATCTCCAGTGTCTGCGCGTCTATTCCCAAGTACACATTGCGCACTGCCGCCGATAGTCAGCGCCGCACTTCTTGCGTTTCCATTCCTCTTCATCCAAGAGTTTGATCCCAGCGCTGTCCACAAGCAGGCGCAGGCCCTTGGGACTTGACCGATAGTTTAGCTGCACATCAAGCATGGCTTGACGTCGGCTCGGCGTGACCAGCCAAGCGCAGAAGGCTTGGCACCACTCCAAATGTCTGCCGCAATGGCTGGCCGAACAGAATCTCGATGCTGAGGCAAAACTGGATCGCCGCATCGGAATACCTGATTAGCCCCGACTCTCAGCCAAGAAAGTTGCTCGCAATCCGCAGACGCGGCTCCGGAGATGGTTTGCACCGCATCATCGCGGTCGCAAGTCGCGACAGCGTCTCGCGCAGACGGAACCGGCGGTTGAAACGGTACGCCGCTTCGGCCAGGTAGCGCCGCGCGTACTTGGCTTGTTTGACGGCATGGTAGGTGCCACTGATCGCCCGCTTGAGGTTGCCCAGCACGACGTTAACCCATCGCGCTCCAGCCACTTCGGTGGCGGCGCGGCCGCCGCCGGTGTCGAGCGTTGTGTGGGCGTGGCCGGCGTCTTCGAGCCGGCGGAAGCAAGCCAAGCCGTCACTGTAGACCTCGCACTCAGGTGCCAGGCGGCGCGTGATCCAGTCGTTGAGCGAGGCGTTGTCGAAGCTGCGGACCGGCTCGATCACTGCGAAGGTCGGGCGGTCGAGGTGTTCGTCCGTCTGCACTGCGATCACGAACGCCTGCTTGTTCTCCGATCCGCGCCCGGGCTTGCCGCCGTTGCGCTCGCCGCCCCAATAGGCGTCGTCAAGCTGCACGAAACCCTGGAGTTTTCTGGAATCCTCCCGCTCGGTCATGGCCTGCATGACCTTGTGCTTCAGGCGCCAGGCGGTCTTGTAGTTCACGCCCAGGTGGCGCATCAGTTCCAGCGCAGCCAAATTGGTCTTGGTCGAGGTAAGCAGGTGCATCGCCAGCATCCAGGTGCGCAGCGGCAGTTTGGTGCCTTCGAACAGGGTGCCCGCCGTCAAGGTCGTCTGATGCCGGCAAGCGCGGCACTGGTAGTAGATCGCATCGCCGCGCCTGAATCGCGAACGCGCGCGTCCGGCACAGGCCGGGCAGCGGTAGCCTTCAGGCCAGCGCCACTTGTACAAGGCCCGGTAACACTTTGCTTCGGTGCCGTAGCGGTGGATGAACTCGCTCATCGAGAGGCCGGGTTGGAACTGCACGCGGTTGATGCCCATGGCGCCACCTCGTTGGCTTCAGGTGGCACCATGCTGTGCCGCAGGCGGCGCAAATCCTGCGACTCGCGGCTGAGGGTCGGGGCTAATCAGGTCGGAATATGTCTAGCAACGTCCACGCTTGCCGGTGGACTTGGCGTACCAGTTCATCCTCTGATCCCCAGGCACACCGACAGCAAACCACGTACCTTCAGCGCTGCGTTGCACTGCGCCCAATTCGTCGTGCGATAGCAGTGCCGCGTTGACTTATGATCCGTCAACGGATCAGCGTATCAGGGCGCTGATGTGCATTTGTGCGACAAAGCCAAGGCGAACTGGCATGGTGCGAACTGTTTTGGCATGATCAGCTTTGGTTTGGCTCTGATAGGGGTAAGCCTTTTTATGTGGAAATTAAATTTTCAAAGGAGTTTTATGAGTATCGTTATTTCAGCGCAAAGGAAAAGCGCCTTTTTCCGTATTCTCGGGAGCGGCCTAGTCATTGCCATAGCTCTCGGGCTGGTGGGTTGCGAGAACGCCGCGATTTCTGCTGTCAAGGAGTCGTATGTTGACAATGGCAAGACGCTGACGGCCGCGCAACTGCTCAATAATAGGCAGGCTTGCGGAAAGGTAACGTGGAGAAAGCTCGAGGATAACAATGGGCGCACCGTGGTGGAGTACAAGTGCACATTTCCTGATTCCGATGACTTTCTCGCCTCTAATCGGGAGAATTATATTGTCGGGCAGAAGGCATACAATACCGAGCGAATTAACAGATATAAGCTTGATATCGCCAAGTATGAAGATGAACTGTCGAATTTAGTGCGAAGGAGTGACGGTGATGAGCTGCGGAATTTCGAGTCCACCACGGCACCTAAGCCTTCTTCTGATCACTATAATCGGCTGATTGCGGTCAGAAAGCAGCTCATTGCGATTAGCAATGAGTACTCAGAAAGCGCCTATGTGAGATTTTTGCTAGGCGATGACTTTAAATGGGCGCTTAATTATTCACGCATGACAGATGAGCATGCGGATATGATTCGATTTTTTAGGGGATTCATCGGGCCGCTTGAACGGCAATTTGAGTATATGGAGAGTCAATCCACCCCAGCTGATCGGGCGAACTACAAAAAAAATAATATAGATAGGTACCTGCAGCGAATGCGTGCTTATATCGACGAGCTGGGTGACTTTTTTGCAGGGCAGATCGCCAGGGAGGAGATGCTTGAGGAAGAAGAGAGACAGCGAGCATACGCGCTTGAAGAGCTGAATAAGGAAGGATCCGCCAGGATACGTCAGGACATGATCGACATTCTCAAGGAGAGGATCGAGGAATCGAATAAATATATTGCTGAGCACGAAGATAAAATCAATGGCTTAAAAGAGCAGAGCGAGATCGATTACCCGAGATATGAGGGCATTGTTGAGACCTTTCAGTGGGTGGTGAATCGTGAAAATAAACCAACACTAATTTCGGGCCAAGTGGTAGCTCTAAGCGGCAACCCTAATGAGAATAAGATCATTAAACACCATCGGGGCGCAGATGCCCTTGAGATCTTGTCACAGAGTGATGCAATTAACTACAGAGAGTACCTTCGGCTTGACTGACCACTCCTCATAACTGCGGCCGCTCTCCAGGTCAACTCATCTATCCGGACTGGGTGGGAAGGAAATTGTCATATCCGCGGAAATGTTTAAGCCCTATGATGGGGCTTCATTTTTTGCGCTAAATGAAATAACTGGTCGGCAAAGTCGCAACCAAAATAAATTAAAAAATACAATTCAGCTGAAGTTAGCGGGCGCTGTCATTGCGCGTGGAAAATCCGTAATAACGCGCTTATCTATGGCATAGATGAATGAAATAAAGATCTAAATGCCTGCATTGTGTTTGGTTGTGGAGGCAGTCCTTAATCGCTTCACGCGATTGCTCGGCGCGCCCTGTCAGCAGACTTTGATGCCACCCAGTCCTTTAATAGATAATTCAAAGACATACGCACAAGGCCCGGCATCGTCCGGGCCTTGTGCGTTTATGTCGTATAAATAGATGAAATACGATACATCTTGTCGAAAAGATGACCTATACGGGTGCGCATGTAATGACCCACCGATTTCTGCTCAGGTCATACGGTTAACGTAGCGGCATAGGCCGCGTCCGGGGTCATCATCTTCAGCGCCTGGTGCGGGCGCTGTTGGTTATAAAAGGCGATCCAGTCACCGATCACCCGCAGGGCATGGGTCTGGCTCTCGAAGCGATGCCGATGCACGCATTGCTCCTTCAGTGTGTCCGGATCACCCGCTCCACCATCCCGTTCTGTTGCGGGCAGTGCGGGGTGATGAACTCCTGCTGCACCCACCGAAATCAATGAAGTGGGACCGCCCAAGCACTACGTGTGCTTTGGTGCGGCACCTTGTGGACAAGGGCTTGAGCGAGCAGCTGGGATTGAATATGGCGTGATTTAAGCTGTAATATTACATTGAGATGTATTTATAACAAAGACGGTGGAGTGATGGCTAAGAGGCTCACGGAGCAGAGCATGTTTGAGGCAGATAAGTCAGCTTTCGATTTCAGGGCAAGTGAGGAAGCGAACACCCTTGGCAGCCTTTTGGCTGAGCTCAATGCCCAGTACTACAAGGAAAGTGGTGAGCCGATAACAGCAAGGGATCTCCGGAGAACGCTAGAGTTCTTGGAGCAATCCATTGGTATCAAGGTAAAGGGTAGTACCCAAAGAATACCTGTCTCGACATTGAAGACCATCAAGTTGTTGTATGTGAAAGGCACGAATAGCGGCAAACATCTGCTTGGTTTACTCGCCCCGCGGGCGTGTCCGATTTTTTGTGTGTGAGGCGGTTTAGTCCGGAAGTCTCTTTCAGCGAGCCAGCGTGAATCGGTCTTCGTAGATTATCGCGAACTGGTTCATCGCCGCTTTCCAGTGCTGAGACGCGCGGCTCCACTCGGCGGTGATGTTCCGCAGCGCCAGCCAGATCAGCTTGGTGGCGGCCTCGTCGCTGGGGAAGTGGCCGCGGGTCTTGATGATCTTGCGCAGGCGCGCATGCACGCTCTCGATTGCGTTGGTCGTGTAGATCACCCGGCGCACGTCCGGCGGGAACGCGAAGAACGGCACCACGCGCGTCCAGGCACGGCGCCAGGCGGCGACCACCGTCGGGAAGCGCTCGCCCCAGTCGCCGGCCTCGAACGCATCCAGCTCGGCCTCTGCGGCCTCGGCGGTCGGGGCCGTGTAGATCGGCTTGATCGCCGCCGCCAGCGCCTTGCGGTCCTTCCAGCCCGCATAGTCCAGGCTGTTGCGGATCAGGTGCACGATGCAGGTCTGCAGCGTGGTCGCCGGGAACACCGCTTCCAGCGCCTCCGGGAAGCCCTTCAGGCCGTCAGCCACGCCGATCAGGATGTCGTTGACGCCGCGCGTCTTGAGGTCGTTGAACACCTTCATCCAGAACTTCGCGCCCTCGGTGTTCTCGATCCACAGCCCGAGGATGTCGCGGGTGCCGTCGGCCAGCACGCCCAGCGCCAGATACACCGCCTTGTTGCGCACCACGCCGTCCTCGCGGATCTTCACCCGCAGCGCGTCGAAGAACACCACCGGATACATCGCTTCCAGCGGCCGCGCCTGCCATGCGGTGACCTCGGCCATCACCTCGTCGGTGACCTTGCTGATGAACTCCGGCGACACCTCGACGCTGTACATCTCGGCCAGGTGCCCCTGGATCTCACGCACCGTCATGCCGCGGGCGTACATCGAGACGATCCGATCGTCGAACCCGGCGAAGCGACGCTCGTGCTTGGGGATCAGCTGCGGCTCGAACGTACCCGTCCGGTCGCGCGGCACGTCGATGCGCAGCGGACCCTCGTCGGTCAGCACCGTCTTGCCGCTGCGGCCGTTGCGGTGGTTGCCGCTCCCGCCCTCGGCGTCGGCCAGGTGCAGGCCGAGCTCCGCGCCCAGCGCCCGCTCGATCACGGCCTTCTTCAGCTGCTGGAACACGGCTTCGACCCCGGCCGCGTCCATCGGACCCGGGATCAGCTTCTCGAGAAATTCCTTCGGCAGATCAATGGCCGGCGTGACCACCGGCGTCTTCTTCTTGCGTGGCATACATGCTCCTTGGCAGCATCATGGTATGCCTCTCACACAAAATTTCTGACACGCTCCGCCCCGCCAAGCGAGGGCGAAGCGACCATGGAGTTCAGCACTGGTACCACTATCCCACGAGACAAAGATGCTGCCGCGCTCATTACGTCACTGACGCAGAGCTTGTCCATCGAAGTTGATCCCGTGAAACTGAAGCTTTTCTACAGGATGCTGGGCAACAAGGATCTGCACACCTCAGCGGAAAAACTTCTGCTCCATTCCGAGCGAACCAACGATGAGGTGAGGCATATCCTGACAAGCGAAATATTCGGTGATGACCACACACTTGCCAGCGCATATTCAAAGCTTTCCAAACGATTGGACTCGATTGGATTCCGGCGAACCGCCGATTCAGACACGCCAGCGAATGAAGCGCTATTCGTGTATCTGGAAACGCTAGCGTTCCAGCACTTTGCCCGCCACTATCCGTCACACCTTAAGGAAACCCGGATCAAGAAAGAAATCGGGCAGATTGAGGAACCGATGGAGAGCTTCTGCCGGCTAGTGAGTGAGGAGACCAATACTCATATCTCCCCATCGACAAGAATGTTCTCTGTCAACAAATTTCACAGTCTAGTCTTTGACTGGCCAAAGGAAATCGCAGAACTAGTGAAAGCTGCCACCGGCTTTGACACTTCATCGCTACTGATGAAGAAAAATACAGTCAGGTCCCGAGCACTTCTGGCTTCATATGCTTACCGTTCGTTTGATAGCTCTGATCACGACGCCAAGATCCTTTCGGTGCATGACATCGTGGCTGCATTGTGCTCGTTCCGGTATCAGCAAGAGGCAGGTGACGACTACAAGCCCTACTGGCATGGACAAGGTGAGCAAGGCAAGGATCCCCAGCGTCTCTTTGACAAAGGGCTTAGGTCAAATGATCCCCACCAGCACCAAGGCGTTATCCAGATCTACCTCAACCGGTTCTATGAGTTTCAAGCATCGTTCAAAGGAACGACACATAGCCATCACGCATGGATGCAGTTTCAGACATCCCGTCTTCAAGCCTACCTTCGTCTAGTTGAGATCAACGACATTGTCAGCCTTGCTAATGGCGTGATAGGGATGAACTTCCTCTGCATAGACATGGCCAAAGACATCATGATCGAGCACATGGATCACAACAAGTATTTTTTTACTACACACCCTCTTATACATATGGAGATGGAACACACAATCCGGTAGCACAGAAAGAACAACGAACTGATGCATCGGATGGAGAGAGGAAGAGCACGCGCACTTACCCTTTCTCCTGAATTATCAAAAGTTAAGCGATAGCCCATCTCCACAGTGGCCGACGAGAGCATTCTCGCCGGCCTTTTTTATTCTTCATGGAGAAAGGGTGATACCGCAATGGCAAGCTTCCACTACAGCATCAAAAGCGGCAAGAAAGGCAGTGCACGCAGGCACGCCAATTACATCGAGCGACAAGGCTCACATAGTGACAAGAAGGACCTTGTCCACACGGGTCACGGGAACATGCCCGAATGGGCGGGCAATGATCCGAAACGGTTCTGGAGCATTGCTGACAAGCATGAGCGTGCCAATGGCGCAGTCTACCGTGAGCATGAAATCGCACTACCGAGTGAGCTCAGCACCCAACAACAGACCGAACTGGCTGACCGAATCGCCAAGAACCTGGCAGGTATCAAACCCTATCAGTACGCAATCCACGCACCTGAAGGGAAACTTGGCGGAGATCCGAACCCACACATCCATCTGATGTGTTCAGACAGGCTGCCTGACGGGATCGAACGAGCACCTGAACAGACCTTCGCTCGCTACAACTCAAAGAATCCTTCCACAGGTGGATGCCGTAAGGACAGTGGGGGCAAAAGCCCGATGGAGTTGAAGCAGCAGGTAACTGCACAGCGAAAGCTGGTAGCTGATATCCAGAATAGATTCCTTGCTGAGAATGGATATTCGACCCGCGTAGATCATCGCAGCTTGCGAGAGCAAGGCATTGCCAGGCCCGCAGAACGCCACCTCGGCCAACGCTTCGTCAAGGAGATGGCAGACGCCGAGAAGTCCCAGTATGCTCAATGCCGCAAAGACGGGAAGGCAGCTTCAGCGCCTAGCAATCTGGCAGAAATCAGTACTCCACCCGGCGATTCTGCGACAAAGTCGCAGAATCAAGATAAATCCAGCTAATCTCAACAGAAAAGCCCCTGCCTATTGCAGGGGCTGCCTTGGTCGTGAGCTAGCTTACAAAGCCCTCCGCTCAAAGTAGTAGTTCATCAACCGCAGATAGGTCCTCTTGTCCCGGTAGCCGGGACCGATCTGAATCGCCCCCTGAATTTTAAGAATCGCGAGGGCTGCGTTCAGTCTTGCTCGGTCACGTACAGGCCCACAACGCAAAACCTGGTTCTTGGGGACGTACGTATCTGAGTTGCGTCCCTGCCACCACCTTGTAAAGAGATAGCTGTCCAATGCTCGAGCATCAACCTGATCCTGAGCCATCACAAAGTCGGGGGAGAACAGATATTTGTACTCCTCGACGTGCCACCGAACGATGTCGAAGGCACGATTGATCGTATCGAGGGTAATGTCACCTCCCTCTCCACTGAAGTACTGCATCGATGCAGCGAGTCGAGCCACGATCTCCATGATCTTTGCCGCAAAGTCATTGATGTCACTCAAGTACTCCCCGTCGCGCAGCATGGACTCAGTCTCTGCTGCCAATGCCACCCAACGCGCCCTGGCATCTAGCGTGAAGGACACGACTTCACGAGCGATTGCCCCCGTGGCAGACAGCTCCTTGTACTTAGACAACAACTCGGCGATCCGCTCATGGAATGCAGGCAAATGCTCCCAAACTGGCTCCACGTCCTCGATTCGCCGGTAACCCATCATGGAGCGAGGCCACGCGACCAGGTAGCGTGCCCAGTGCCCACTACCTTTTGCGACAGAACCTCGCCTATTGAGGAACTGCTTGAGCGGTTCGTACTGGGTCATGATGCTCACCGAAACTCGCGGATTCATCGCAATCAGATGCTCGTTTTCCGCACGATCCAACGGCATCATTCCTGGTGAATCCCAGAGCCGATTGAGCAAGCCCACATTCGCCATTGCCTCGCTCTTGAACAGCATGTGCCCTTCGTCAGTAGTGATCGCGATGGACTCGCCATCACCCTGTAATGCCTCCATGATGGCCTTGGCCGTGATGTCCTGCCTCAGGAAGCAACGCAGGCGAGGCTGCAAAGGCTTCTTTCCGGCATACTCCTTCAGCTGTGCTTCCAGCGCTTCGCTAGACATCCCTGAAGCAACCGCTTTACTGATTGCCCCCTTCAGCCCCTTCACCTTAGCCGTCCACAATCCCAGTTCTACCTCGTAGGACTCAGCCTGCAGCTTGAACGCAGTCATCGCCTTCATATCTGCATCGCGGAAAGGTGCCTGCAGCAGCTCGAACACGGTCGACTTGCGCTCTCCAGACTCAGCCACAAGCATCAAGTTCTGCGTTACCGGCCTAGTTTGGCCTGTCGGCAGCTTGACATCGATCAGTCCCTGGCATGTCATCGAAATGGCATTGATAAGCCCCATGCCGATCATGGCATCGGGTACCTGAACATTGCGTCGGAGCTCAAGACCAGCCTCACGCGCAACGTGATGGAAGGCGTCCAGCGGATAGTAGGGGGCAAAACGAGGCTGATTGGCAGTCATCCCGCATCCTCCTCAGTCGTTACAGCAGCGGTCATTTCTTCGGCCTCGACCAACAGCCGACCGCAGCTCGTACAACGAGCTGCATCACCATCCGCCTGACGACGAGCACGCTCCTCCTTGAGCAGCTTGCGGAACTGAATCAGATTCAGCTCATGCTTGTACGCAGCATTGAACTGATCTACCAAGACCTTCTTTCGCATCTTCCTTGCGATGTGCTGTTCCAGGATCGGATAGGCCTCCCTGAAATCCTGCTCAAGCTTGCTCTTCCCCTTGGACAACTGTTCATCCAAAGCCTGCTTGAGCGCGGCGAGGGGCGAAGTGGGGATTCCGAAATTGGCCGCCATCACTTCGCCTCCTGGCCACGACGGAACTTGGCTGCGCGCCCTTCAGCCCATGCGATGGCCTCATGGGTCCAGTAGAACTTCGGTGACAGTTCGCTGTCATAGAGCGGAATGCCCTTCGGGAAGTCCGGATCGGACTTCATCAGCTCGTACGCCTTGCTCCTGCTGACACGGAGCAGCTTGATCAGCTCTTTCAAGCGCAACGTAGGGCTATTCGGCCAGGCTGCATTGTTGGCAGTGTGTTCCACTTCGGACAAAGTCGGGCTCTTGTCGCCGTGGCGCAGACTGTTCGTCTTGTACTGCATATTGGACTCCTAAACGTTGTGAAAGTACGTGTGTAGGAATCCGGCCGGTTCCTGACTGGAGACGCGCTCCAGTGGAGGAGATTTCAACCGAACAGGTTTCCAAGAGCCATGAAAAAAAAATCAAGATTTGTTCTGGTCGATATCCGCAACAACACGAATGCACTCATTACCAATATAAATCATGCACTTACAAGGCCAGGGAGCTTTCGCTCCCTGGCCTGTCTCGTCCTCTACGTTCGCAAACCGGTCCGTTCCATCAGCTGTCCACTCCGAACCTGCCTGCCTTTGGTCCGTAACTGATACAGGTCAGGACCGGCACTGCTCCCCTACGACGCCAACCGAGACGCCTGTGCTTCCAGTCTGTCCTTGAGACTTACGTTCGCAGGAGTCTGAGCAACCTCGTCGTGTCCTGACGGATAGAACTCCTCGACCACAGCCGGCACATCTTCGTCCAGGTCCTCAAAGGACCCGTTAGCAAAGCCCTGTCTCGCAGCCTCATCCAGTGCAGCTTGGTCAATGCCCGCTGCAGCTCTGGTAGCGTGCTGCTCTACTGCCTCTGCGACAGCCTGTTCGAGTGTCAGCCCAGTTCGAACCACCAGATCAACGTAGTAGATCGCCGACCGGTAACTCATCGTCGTTGACTTGCCTCGCAGCTTCAGTTCCAGCGGCAGGCAGGACAGCCTTCCACCCGACACCGCACTGAGATAGTGAAGCCGAGCTGCCAGTGTGCGGATGGTGTTGTAGGAGGTGGTGCGCAGGACAAAGCTGCCCATCGCATCCCCCTCCCCGTCCCCAATGACCACATTCAAGCGGGCGTAGGCTTTGCAGCCCCCACTGGCAAACTGGCACGCATCTGGACTAGGGCAAGGTAGCGTCTCCATGCCATCTGGCCCTACACGACGGCAGGTGTCTCCATTGCCTACGCACAGCGGTCTTCCGTTCTCGCGATTGAACAGCGAGTAGTCAGCCCGGAGGTTCAGGGTTGGATCGTCGAAGAGCAGGCGCACCGGGATGGATCGCAGCTTGTTACCCTCCGATGCCTTCCGCAGCTCTTCATCCAGCGGGTGCAGCACCCAACCCTCACGGTTCTGTACCTGGCTGGTTAGGGTGAACTGATCGTCCTTCTCAGGTAGTCGCTTGCCATTGCGTTCTACTACCCGGCCAATGGAAATACGCCCAATCACGGGCGGCGTGATAGCCAATCCCTTCAGCATGATGTGACCTCTTTGATCGTGGTGTTGATCCGGAAGCGGCGCGAACCCGGACGTACGACCGTGTAGGCCGCAGCAATCTCCGGGTGCTCGGCTGCGAGCCGCTTGGTGTCCAGTGACGTGCCATCCTTGCTGCGGCGGTAGATCACCTCCCCCAGTGAACCGAACCGGGCAATGGAAGCGTCCCCCATGGCTTGCTGCAGTGTCTGCTTGAGCAGTTCTGCCTGCTGCTCCTGCTCGGCAACTGCCTCAGTGATCGTGACCAGGTTGGTGAAGGTCTCGACCAATTCCGGGTCCTGACTGAAATCGACAACGGTGTCCTTGCCTGGGTACAAGCTCCGCAACGCCCTGGCCGCTGACTCCGAGCCATCGGCTGGAGGCTCGATGTCATTGATGACGTGCTCCCAGAACCGGGCCTCTAATACCACCAAGCGGCTGATGATCTCTTCGTCTCGCTCAATACGGTGGATCCTTAGCGCCTGGCCACACAGCAGCACTGCCACATCTGCCGCCTGCTTCCCCGTCACTGCCAACTGATGCTGTACCTGCAGCTGCACGTACTCGGGAACCCCGTCTTTCCACAGCCGAGAGCCGAACTCCCCTGCTGTCTTGCACTCAAGAATTTGGACCGCCGGGGAACCAATTACCTCTCGATCGAGGTTGGCCAGCATGTGCGGAAAGGTCGGATGCTGCAGAACGGCGTTGACCCGGCGTACCCGGTTCCCCGTGCGCTCCTGGTAGGCCGTGGCCACCATGGGTTCGAGCAGGGTTCCCCAGTAGCGGGGATCCTCTTGTCCAGGGGGGATCTCTTCCATTGGCTTGCGGCCCGTCTTCTCCTGCCACAGCTCCAGCTGGCTCTTGTAGGGGTTCAACCCGACGGCGGTGGCAGCATCCGAACTACCGATGCCGCCATTGCGGACCTCCAGCCACTGCTGGCGATCCAGTGAACGCGTATCAACCAAACGCAACGCGGTGTGCTTGCTCATTGGCAATCTCCGGAATAGAAAAGGCCGCCTTGATGGGCGGCCTTGGTCAGGTCTTTCATTTCAAGCTATCGATGTGGGCAAGTTGGATGGGCGAGGCGAAAGCACTGCTCGCTGCAGGTCTGTCAGACCATGCCTTGAGAGGCCATCGAGACCACCTCTTGGCTGGTGACAACGAAATGGTCCAACAGCCTCACGTCCACGGTGTCCAAGGCAGCCTTCAGCAGCGCCGTGACTGCCCGATCTGACGCAGATGGCTGCAAGCTACCGCTTGGATGGTTGTGAGCCATGAGTACCGCCGATGCATTGTGGGCAAGTGCCCTCTGAACCACGATCCGAGGATGGACCTCGGCTGCGTCAATCGTCCCTGAGAAAAGCCGCTCAACTGCGATGAGCTGGAACTGCGTGTTGAGAAAGGCGACCTCAAAATGCTCGCGGTTTTCGCCTCCCAGACGTAGCCGGAAGAACAATGCACCCTGGGTTACTCCTCCCAGCACCTCCCCTGGCAACGATGCCCGTTTCTGCAGGATCTGCAGCGCCCTCGCAATCGTCCTGTCCTCACGTACCCGGATCCTGCTCTCCTCCTCATTGGATCCGGCCCCTGATGTGGTCATGTGATAGGCCTGCGCTTCCATCAGGCCACCAACTTCATCACTTCATCCCACGCGCGCTGCTTGAGCTGAGCTCCAGCACCGAACCATGCCGCATCACGGCGGTGATCATCGCTACGGGCTCGTCGGTGGTGGTCAACGTACTCCGTGACGCTGTTGAGTACGCCCCAGGCCGTTGCACGGCTGGAAGGCAACAACGCGCCACGACCGCCGCCCTCATACAGAGCACGGACACTGGCCAGCGCCTGCTCGTTGACGACCTCAGCGGTGGTGCCCTGGCCTTGGTAGGTAAGCACCCGTCGCAACAGACCATCGACCGTATCGGGGTCAACTGGACGGTCACAGAGGGCTTTCATGCGAGACACGAAGTTGTCCCAGGTCGAGACGGTGATCCCCAACTGGCGCTTCACAGCAACCGGGTCGAACTGACTACGATGCGGGACCTTGATGGCTCCGCTGTTGTCTCCCAGAGCGATCTGCAGGGTGTTGTTGCACACCACGCGCACCGAGGTGAACTGCGCCGTGGTGGCCAACGTGCCGTCACAGGCAGTAGCAAGCAAAAGATAGCCATCCACCGGGCGTGTCCGATTTTTTGTGTGTGAGGCGGTTTAGTCCGGAAGTCTCTTTCAGCGAGCCAGCGTGAATCGGTCTTCGTAGATTATCGCGAACTGGTTCATCGCCGCTTTCCAGTGCTGAGACGCGCGGCTCCACTCGGCGGTGATGTTCCGCAGCGCCAGCCAGATCAGCTTGGTGGCGGCCTCGTCGCTGGGGAAGTGGCCGCGGGTCTTGATGATCTTGCGCAGGCGCGCATGCACGCTCTCGATTGCGTTGGTCGTGTAGATCACCCGGCGCACGTCCGGCGGGAACGCGAAGAACGGCACCACGCGCGTCCAGGCACGGCGCCAGGCGGCGACCACCGTCGGGAAGCGCTCGCCCCAGTCGCCGGCCTCGAACGCATCCAGCTCGGCCTCTGCGGCCTCGGCGGTCGGGGCCGTGTAGATCGGCTTGATCGCCGCCGCCAGCGCCTTGCGGTCCTTCCAGCCCGCATAGTCCAGGCTGTTGCGGATCAGGTGCACGATGCAGGTCTGCAGCGTGGTCGCCGGGAACACCGCTTCCAGCGCCTCCGGGAAGCCCTTCAGGCCGTCAGCCACGCCGATCAGGATGTCGTTGACGCCGCGCGTCTTGAGGTCGTTGAACACCTTCATCCAGAACTTCGCGCCCTC
This sequence comes from Stenotrophomonas sp. JC08, assembly GCF_052180205.1. NCBI lineage: Bacteria > Pseudomonadati > Pseudomonadota > Gammaproteobacteria > Lysobacterales > Lysobacteraceae > Stenotrophomonas > Stenotrophomonas sp. JC08. The sequence continues at coordinate 2,520,963 of NZ_CP197473.1, forward strand.
GGTGTTCTCGATCCACAGCCCGAGGATGTCGCGGGTGCCGTCGGCCAGCACGCCCAGCGCCAGATACACCGCCTTGTTGCGCACCACGCCGTCCTCGCGGATCTTCACCCGCAGCGCGTCGAAGAACACCACCGGATACATCGCTTCCAGCGGCCGCGCCTGCCATGCGGTGACCTCGGCCATCACCTCGTCGGTGACCTTGCTGATGAACTCCGGCGACACCTCGACGCTGTACATCTCGGCCAGGTGCCCCTGGATCTCACGCACCGTCATGCCGCGGGCGTACATCGAGACGATCCGATCGTCGAACCCGGCGAAGCGACGCTCGTGCTTGGGGATCAGCTGCGGCTCGAACGTACCCGTCCGGTCGCGCGGCACGTCGATGCGCAGCGGACCCTCGTCGGTCAGCACCGTCTTGCCGCTGCGGCCGTTGCGGTGGTTGCCGCTCCCGCCCTCGGCGTCGGCCAGGTGCAGGCCGAGCTCCGCGCCCAGCGCCCGCTCGATCACGGCCTTCTTCAGCTGCTGGAACACGGCTTCGACCCCGGCCGCGTCCATCGGACCCGGGATCAGCTTCTCGAGAAATTCCTTCGGCAGATCAATGGCCGGCGTGACCACCGGCGTCTTCTTCTTGCGTGGCATACATGCTCCTTGGCAGCATCATGGTATGCCTCTCACACAAAATTTCTGACACGCTCCATCCACCCGGTCACGCCCCTTGAGCGACGTGCTCTGGCCCGTCCGAGCCATGGCCCAGAACTTCTTGCCACCCTTGAGCACCCCCGCCGTCTCCAGCTCAAAGCCACTGTGCTGCGTCAGGTCACGGTAGAACTCCAGGATCTCTCCCGGCTGGACCACCTTGAACCGCTTGGAGACGACTGCCAGCGGCTCCCTGGTATCGGAGCGATAGAGCACCTTCTGCTCCGGGAAGGAGTGGATGGCACCGATGGCACTGCTCCCCGTAATGAAGCGGACCTCGGAGTCCTCGATCTGCCAATCCATGCCTGCCTGACGCTTCCAGACCTCAATGGGTTGGTGCTGTTCAAGCTTATTGCCCAGACCATGCCACGGCTTAGCACCCGCATAAGCCATCGTTTCAACCAGATGCATCGTATTTTCCTCGCTTCTTACGGCACAAACGCACAAGGCCCGGACGATGCCGGGCCTTGTGCGTATGCCAATGCAGTATCAATTAAAGGGTTCGATGTCTTCACTGCCCGAAGACAGAGCACACCGAGCAACCGCAGCGATGATGGAGGCTGCGACAACCAAAACACAGTACAGACAATCGGATCTTTCTTTCATACAGCCATACCCAAGGAAGATGCTTCATTGCGGAGCATCGACACGCGAAGCCAGCAACCACCGGCATCAACTGGGTAATATGTGTCTGAATTATTCTTGACTAAAGGCTTCTCTAATCGCTGCAACGAGTAGCCATCATCATTCAGCATTTCTATCAAACTTTGATCGCGAACTTCCATCAAACGTCAATTGGCGTCGTCTTCCAAACGTCCTGCGCTAAGACAATGAGCATCGCGTGGCGCTTCTCGATGGACGCTGCATCCCACTCCGGAAACGCTTCCAGCTTGGAGTTGATCCGCGAGATGGACGTGTTTTGCCCAACGTCCGTCAGCGCCACCAGGCTGCGAGTCAGATAGTTGCCGCTCTTGCTGTACTCGACCTGCTTGGCCGTGTAGAAGTCATTGCCTGCGACGATGTTGATGGGTTTCTCAAGCAAGGTCAGATTGCCCAGCCGGTTCTTGAAGTGGTCGTAGGCCATCCCCGGATTCTCCGTTGCCCAGTTGCTGCGCAGATCGTCCTCTGGCTTGTTGGGCAGGATGTGCTCGATTTCCAGATTGGTGAACGGCTCCAGGCTGCCCGGCACCTTCAGCCCGCTGAAGGCCATGTCGACGTGCTGCGTCAGTCGCGCCAGCAGGTAGCGCGTGCGGTACTGCTGCATGGAGTGCAGCGTGAAACGCTTGAGGGCGTCGGTCAGCTCCTGCGATTTGCCCGCCATGTTCTTCTCAAAACGCTCGGCAATGAAAGCGTTGAGCTGCACCTTCTGTTTCACCGGATCGCTGGTCTCGGCAATCACGCGCAGCTCGTCGGCCCACTGTGAGAAGCTGCGTTCCAGATCCTTGGTCGGTGTCTTGGTGAAGATGTAATAGAAAAGGAAGCTCTCCAGCTGCGCAACGAAATGGTCGAAGAGCGGCTTTGGGAAATTCGCCGCTGCCAGCAGCAGGACGAAGTGCAGACTGAACGCGCCGCCTGCCAGGCGCTTGAGGCTGTCCATTGCCAGGCTCGGCTTGCCATCGTTGCCAAGCCCGTTGGCAAAGGCTAGGTAGTGCTCGACGTTACGGATTACTTTGCGCACGAACTCGAAGGGCTTGCCTGCGTAATCGCACAGCGCCGCGTTGTCCTTGGCGATGAACCAGTCATAGATTTCGTCCTCGCGCACCACCGCGTCGCCGCGTTCGTTCTTGATGACGTAGTTGGCCATCAGGAAGTAGCGAAGGAAGCGCAGTGGCTTTTCCTTCTCCTTCTCCAGCGGCTTGGTGATCTTCTTCCACTCGTCCTTGAGCTGGGTGAACTGCGCTTGCTTGACCTGCGTGAACAGCAGGTTCTTGAGCAAGTCCATCGGGTTCAGGCCCACGCCGCGCTCGTTGATGGTCTCGAAAATCTTCAGCGCGCTGCTCACGTCGGTGGAGATCTGGATGAACACCACGTTGTTGGCCAGATAGCCCCAGTACTTCTTGAGCTTGGCCGTGTCGTCGTAGTTGTCCTTCAGGTAGCGATACAGCGTGCTGTAGGCGCTCACCAGATTATCAAGCGAGCCGAAGCTGGCGATGCCTGCCGCCTGGATGCCTGTGCGCACGGTCATAGGTTCGGCGTCCAACTCCACCAGCTTGGCCATCACTTCGCCTGCGCTCTCGTAACGCGGCTCCAGCTTCAGGTTGGTGCGCACATCGCCGTCGCCGTCCACGTAGCTGGTCGAGATCAGCCCGGAGATCATCTGCCGCTGCGGCTCGCCCTGAAATAGATGCTTCAGCGCGCACAGAAGCAGGAAGAACGTGGTCAGACGCTGCTGGCCGTCGATCACCTCGTAATGGTTCTTCTGGTCAGTCGGCGACACCAGCACGGTGCCGATGAAGTATTCCCGCGTCGTGCCCGCATCGATCTGCTCACCGATGTCCTCCAGCAGCTGATGCACCTCCTTGTCCGTCCAGACGTACTCGCGCTGGTAGTCGGGGACGATGTAGAAGCATTCCCTGAAGGCTTCCTCGATGCTGTACTTGTGGTTTTCTATGCGGGCCATGAGTTGATTTCTCTGACTATTTCAATTGGGCAAATCGGTGGATCGATGGCTGGTCACGCCAGCACCGCAAACAGCTTTTTCAGGTAGGCACTGCCGCCGTCCTCCATGAACAGCACATGGCGGCCCTCCAGATCGGCCTTCTTTGTCGGGCCGCCGACGTTGAGCAGGTCGGCGAACTTCGTTGGCGAGAGGACAAAGGCATTCAAGACCAGCGGCGCTTCGCCCGCCTTCGCCTGTCCTGCCAGGGTCGCCTCCAGCGTCTTCACTTCTTTATAGAGGCCCAGCTTGGGGTGCGAGAGATCGAGATTGCGCAGACCTTTGGGATCGACGAAGGTCAGCCACTGCTTGCCACTGGCGTCGTCCACCAACCACAGCAGGAAGTCCGGGTAGAAGTTGCCCGCCAGCGCGAAGCCCAAACCCTTCTCTTCCCGATCTGCATTGCGCAGCAGATAGAGACTGCGCTGGCCGATGGCCTGCTTGCCGTCGGGCGAGTTGTAGAACGCTTCCAAATCGCGAACGAACTCGACTTCGCTCGGCGCATCAAAAGCCAGCGGGCGCAGTTTCAGCGGTACGGCGTCTTTGTCCTCCAACGCCAGCAGCGGGTAGTACAGGTGCCGATCGAAGCTGATGGCCACCATATGTGGCGCGTTCCATTGGCTCGCCTCTCCGATCTTGCCGTCCGCCACCAGTTTCTTCAGCACTTCCAGCTTCTTCTGATACTCCAGGCCGTCGTCCGTGTTCTCGATCTCCAAGTGGTAGCGCTCGAGCATCGATCCGTGCTCTTCGTCCATGTGGACGATGTCGTAGAACTGACCCTCGTAGCCGGTCTTCAGCGCCTTGTAGAAGCGATCGGTGTAGTCGGTCAGCAGCCGGATCAGGATGTCCTCTTGCTTGCGGATGTCGGCGAACGTGGTCACGTTCAGTTCCGCTGCCGGAATGAACAACGTGTACCAGTCCTGCGCGCCCGCGCAGAAGTCGATCAGCTTCTGCCGTTCCAACCGCAGGTTGCTCCAGCTGCGCTGCAACTTGTAATCCTGCAGCGCCAGATAGATGCGATCCCAATTGAAAGCCGGGAACAGCGTCTGATTCAACTTGCCCTTGCTGCGGGCTTCCGTCGTGGGGGTTGTGCCCTTGTCCTTGCTGGACAGCGCTTCGACACGCGGGTACAGGTCGAGTACCACATGGGGCGGCTTGATTTTTCCCTGGAACTGCACGGGTATTTCGTACAGCCACGGAAAGTGCGTGCGCTTGAACCCAAGTTTCTGGTTGTCCTTGTAGCCATCCTTCAGCGCCAAGGTCTTGAGTTTGCCTTTGGGCAGGTTGGCCCGCGTTGGGAAGTCCAGCTCCAGCACTTCGTCACTAGGCGTGATGCCTTCCTCGCGCAGGTAGTCTTTGAACGCGGCCATGTAGCTGGCACGCACACCGAATATGTTCAGCGCCTCCAGCTTGTCCAGATGCACGCCCTTGGGCCGGTCCTGCGGCAAGGTGCGCTTGAGCGAGAAGCCCTTACCCTTGAGGCGCACCCCGCGTCCGAACAACTGGATGATCTGCGAGCCTTCACCTTGGCCCATGTTCAGCAGACCCATCGTGGACACGCGCCAACTGCTCCAGCCTTCCGTGAATTTGCGCGAGCCGATCAGCACGTTGAGGCGGCTGTCCTTGTTGTTCAGCGTGCCGAACAGCGCACCGCCAAAGTCGTCGCGCTCGCTATCGAAAGCCTCCGCGTCCTCCGCCATCCCGAAGAAGCCCGCATCGTCGCCGATGTTGATGAGGCCGAAGGGCTCCGCATCGCCCACGCGCAACGCCAGCTCACCCTTGCTGCTCTTGATGTTGACCAGTTTCAATCGCTGGCGGGCCGAGGCATTGAACACTCGCAGCAGGATGTCGGCGTACAGCTCATCCACGCGACCGCTGAAGCCCATCAGAGGCGTGAAACGCCCGCTGAAAATGTTGTTGCCCTTGGCGTCCAAAATCTGCGCCTTGTCCGCAATCAGGTCGGTCAGCCAGCTCTTGATCTGCGCTTCGCTGTTCAGGAAGTCGGCGAGGAAGTTAACCACTTCCAGAATGTCCGACTCCTCGCCCGACACCGTGTTGCCCACGAACACCCACAGCGGCTTTTCGATATTGAAGTCGGTGAGCTTGTCGCGGTGCGTGTTCCACAGCCAAAGCTGCTGATAGAAGGCCAGCAGGCAGGCGGTGAAATACTTGGCGGCGTTGTCGGCTTGTTCGTAGGCGTCGCCGCTCATGTTGAGGATCAGCGATTCCTTGCCGTAGCCGTCCTCGTAGAAGAACTTGTACGAGTAGTCGAACAGGATGCACTTGGCGTAGATCTCGCGCGTGGCGGTGATGCGCGCGCGGCGCTTGTCCTCGGCAGTAAGCTCATAAACAGACCTGAAATCTTCAATCTGCTGTTTCTCATCTGCACTTAACTCTCGAACTTTTCGACCCGGAAACTCGACTGAACGATAGAAGTCAGCTTTGCTTTTGCGAATTTCTTCTTCCGCGCCTTCAATGGTTTTTCCCTTAGCCACTGCCTGCCCGAAGGTGGCCGAGTACTCGAAGGCGAAGCCGCCTCGCACCAGCGCATCGCGCCGCGCCATCCACGCGCCCGCCGCCGTGCCAGTACCACGGTGGCCTTCGTCCACCAGCACCAGGTTGTTGCCCTCGAAGGCATCCACGGCGACGGTCTTGTCGCCCATCTCATCGCCCAGCTTGTTGATGTCGATGATTTCGATGGTGCCGCGCGCGGGTGACTGAGCCTTGTTGAAGAACTGCGAGAACCCGAAGCCGGACAGGTGCAGCTCCTCCAGATGCTGACGGCTCAACCCTTCGTTGGGCGTGAGCAGGATGATCTTGCTCGGGTAGTGATCGCTGCGCCCCGCCTGGAAGTAGTGCAGGTACTGGCGGATGTTGACGTGCAGCAGCAGTGTCTTGCCGCTGCCGGTGGCATTCCAGAAGGCGATCTTGTTCAGGTCGTCCGCTTCGAAATCGCGGAACGGTTCCGCGCCAGTCTCGGCACGGTAGCGCGTCATTTCGTCGTTCAGGCCATCTAGCAGCTCCTGGTGATGGTTGAAGTACCAGTCCAGATACAGCTCAGTGAATAACAGCGAGAGGTACTGGAAGTACTTCATCTGCAACTCATGGCCCTCCAGCTTGTTGCGCTGGGCGGTGATGGCCTGCCAGTGGGCGACGACGTTCAAGTCGTAGCGCCGCAGGTCGGCCTCGGGCACCTTGTTGGGATCGAACAAGCCTCGGATCAGTTCGTGAAAGAACTTGGTCTGGCCGTCCTCGTCGATGCCCTCGAAGCGGTCGTCGCCCAAGCGCATCTTGAGTGCGGCCAGCGTGCCGCCCTGAAAGAAGCCCAGCACCCAGCGGTTGAGCACCAATTCCTGATGGAAGCTGCGCTTCCTGACGCCGCGACTGGAACCGGCTGCGCCGCTTGCGCCAGAACCGGCGACAGGGGTCTTGCGTGGCCGTGCCATCAGATGTCCTCCACGGAGAACATGCGCTCCAGAAACTCCGGCTCGATCTGGCGCAGCTTGAGCACGCGGGTGGCACCGCCTTCCTCGGCCGTCTGCGTCAGCACGGTGGGAATGTTGTGGTCGCCGTTGATGTAGACCACGTCAAACTCGTTGTCCGCCGGGTTGATGGCCAGCTTGTCGCAGAGCTTGCTGATGCCTTCGTAGTCCAGCACATCGCAATCGCGCCACAGCACGAGGCAGCTTTCACCGCTGGGTAGCGTGCCAGTGACGGTGACAAAGCCGCGCTGCGGCTGGGCGTCGATGTGCTTGACGCGAAGGCCGATCAGGAAATTGAAGGTCTCGACCAGATCGATCTTGCGCGGCTCGAACGCGCCCGCCGAATCCACGGCCACGTTGAGGGTGTAGTCGAAGGGCTTCTTGAAGTCTTCCACCGATAGCAACGAGCCACGACTCTCCACGTCCAGCAGGTAGTTGAGCAGGTAGTCGTCCTTGGCTTGCTGCGGCAAAGTGTTCAGCAGATCACCCTGCGCGGACGTACGGCGCAGTTGCAGGTTGTTCAGGGTGTCTTCGTAGCTTTCGAGCTTGATGACTTTAAAGCATTGGGAGATGCCCGTTTCGGGTGCGGTCGGCTTTCCTTCTTTCCAGTCGGCGGAATACACAACCTTCTGAATTCGCGGCTTGACGACCGTATCGAAATAGGCTCCTTGCTCAACAAGAATATAGCGATGAGCAGCCTTTGTTTCTCGCCCAATCCGAAATACAGCTTCCCCTGTGGTGCCAGAACCAGCGAAGAAATCCAACGTAATGCTTTCAGGTTCTGCCGCCCCACATGAACGAATTGCATCCTCGACAAGCTTCTTAGCTTTCGGAAAATCAAACGTCTTTTCTCCAAAGAAGTCCTTCAACTCCGATGCGCCATAATTTGCAGAGGCGTACTCGCCCTTATCCCACCAAGTAACTGGTGGTGCTTCATCATCCATGCGCGTCTTGAAGTCAATGGTTATATCGCCATCATTAGCGCGACGAACTCGGTATTCCTCATACTCAGTCGCCACTCGCTTATAGCCGCGCTGCCACCGCTTCTCGATGCGTTGCCCGTTCTCAAACTTGACGGGATAGACAAGAGTTTCATCCGCCGCTGGTCGCTCCAGGAGCTTGTAGTCCTGCGTTTCCTCGTCCCACTCCATTCTCAAGATGCGAATCTTGTTCTGTGAATTCACTGCAATCGGGTACCATGACTTTGGACGATCCTCGCGACGATCGCCATTACCTGCGCGGATGAAATTCATCCATGAATATCTGCCTTGCTCATCCTCTAATGGATATCGAGCAGCTTTGCTTGCGCTGTACCCAATGGTGTACGGCAACGATTTTTCACTTTTCCCGTAAAAAAGGGCGTACTCATGAACCGGGGAAAATTTACCCTTCGTTTTTCGGCTTTGAGGGTTCGATTTAACGACAGCGACACCAACTTGCTTCTCAAATGTTGAGTCAAGAACTTGAACCAGCGGGGATGCCTCCTGATCGTCAATGGCGACGCTAATCAGGGCATCTTCTTGCATGAGACGCTTTGCTAGATCGAGCCTAGTCTGAAGTAAAGATAACCAAGAAGAGTCCTTGTATCCGTTCTTGTAAATAATCGCGGAGGCATCCGTGTTATAGGGCGGGTCAATGTAAATACAATTCACACGCTCGCGGTATTTCTCCTGCAATAACGAAAGTCCCTGAAAATTGTCTCCGTTGATAAGCAGGCCGTTCACGCTTGCATCAATGTCCTCGATGTGTGCCACCAGCTTGTGCACGATCTCAACATCAAACAGACTGGTATCTACCATCCGATACGGTGCAGCCTTCAAGTCGTCCACAGTCCCTGGCGCATCGCCATCCCACACGCCCAGCTGCTTCCAGCGAGCCCACTGCTGCTCGTTCGCTACCACTTCCGGCCACAGCGCTTCCGGCACCCGATCCAGCGTGATGCAGTAGTGGCTGGAGACAACAAATTTCTTTTTCAGCCACAGCTTCTTCTGGAAGTCTTCCAACTGAGCCAAGAAAGTGATCAGCTCCAGCGCGATGCTGCGCAGGCACTGGATCATGCGCAGGTTCTTTTCGATGTCGGCGAACGCGCCCGCGTTCTGCACGTCATCCAGATGCATGACTTCGTTCTTGATGTAGAAGTCCAGCTCGCGCCGCAGGAAACCACCCAGATCCTTGTGGATGAAGTAGTCCGCCGTGTTCTTGGTGGTGTAGTCGCTCAGGTGCTTTTCAAGCAGGGTGCGCTGCGGGCTCTTCTCGGTGGGCGCGCGGCTGCCCAGGACCTGCCAGCGGGCCTTGACGGCTGCGTCATTCAGCACGGTTTCCACTGCTTTGGTAACCAGCGCCTCCTGCTTGGTGCCTTTGGGCTGGGTGGCATATTCAAAGCGAATGATCAGCTCCTTGCTGCCATCGGCGGTTTGTACTTCCTCAACGGGTAGCAGCTCTTCTTCGTACTCGTCGCCGTTGTCATCCACGCGGGTAACAGTTTTGGCCGCTACCAGGGCAAAGCGCCGTTCCTTGTCGTTGTCCTTGCGGTTGTCTTTGGCGGTGTCGGCGGCGGCCAGGCGCAAATGCACCGTGCGACCGTCTTCGAGCTTGAAGCTGTAATTGCTGAAGTTCTCGCCGCTCTTGGTGTAGTACTGATCCTTGTTGGCCCAGTGCAGCATCACCTCTTCGCCCGCGTAGGGGATGGCGTAGGTGTCGCCCTTGTAACGGCGCTGGCTGATGAAGTCGCCTTGCTCGTAGTAGCGGGAGAAAAAGGCCAGCAGGTGCGAGAACACTGCGTTCTCGTGTTCGCTGCTGCCTGCTGCTGTCTCTTTCAGCTTGGCGCGTAGTTCCTGTACCTTGGGTACGGCATCGGGGCTGACACCCAAGGCTTGGGCGTTCTTCTCTGCCTCTTGCAACTCAGCTTGCAATTGCACGGCGCTGGCGGTGCTCCCTGCGGAGAGGGCTGCCTGAACCTTCTCAGCCAGCCGGTTTTTCAGGTAGTCGTTGATCTCGCCCGCGCGGGCGTTGAGGATGCGGTAGATACCGAAGTCCAGTTCCGGGCGGTCGATCTGGAAGATCTCGCGCAGCTTGGCGACGAGCTCCTGGAATTTGGGATTCTGTTTGGTGGTCATAGGTTGCCCTGATCTCGGGATATCTGATTCTTCGGTTACGTGACCTGCCAGCGGATGCTGAACAGGGTCTCGTTGCTTGTTTTTTCTTGCAGGCGCTGCTGGAGCGAGGCAATTAGCTCATCGCGCTTGGCGATGATCTCGTCCTCGACGGCAAAAATTTCCTGCCGCAGACGGCGTTGCTTGCGTTCCAGCTCAGACAGTTCGCGTTGGATGCCGTCTTGCTCTTGCAAGGTGACAGCCTTACGGGCGTCACGCTTCAACTGTGCGATGCGCGCCTTGGTGTTCTTCAGGGCCTCTTCAGCGGCCAGCAACTTGTCGTCGGCCCAGCGTTCCAGTTTGTCGCGCTCTTCATTGAAGAGGCGCTGGTTGGCTTCCAGGACCTGGGCAATAGTTGCGGCAACCGCACGCTGGCTGTTAGCGAGCAATCCCTCGGGCACGGTGGAGCTCAAAGGGGTGGGTTTGCCCGCTGCAGGAATGGCCATCAGCTTTTCGCAGGCTTCCTGATCCAGTACCTGACCATCGTCAGTGAGGCCTGAGAACAGCAGCGCCTCTGTGGTCTCGAAGGCAGTGACTTCCAGTCGAGCCAGCGTCAGCCAGCCGGACTTGCCGCGCAGTCTCTCAATGACGGAGACACGCGCACCGTGTTTGTCGTAGTCGAGTTTCAATGTGGCGACGGGCGTGGCCGCGTTCAGGCTGGCCTCAATACTCCATTCCCCCAGCGGGTGGCTGAGGCGATAGGCATGTGCCAGCATATCCGGCTGTGCCGCCCCGCGAATGAGCTGATAGCGGCCTGTGGCGATTCCAGTTGGCGGCGTGCTCAGAGAAAACGCGTAGGACTGCTCGTCGAAGCGCGCGCGGCCGTCCAATGCAAAGCAGGTGACACCCCAGAACCAGCGCCCCAGCTTGTCGAGCCGCGCTTCGGCGTCCTGAAGGCGCAGCTTGAGGCGGTCGTGAACGTCCTCATCGAAGTTCTCCAGCAATTGGGACTGGGTGTCTTTGATGCGGTCGGCGATAACTTCTTCCAGCTCGGTTTGCAGGGCGTTGAAGGCGGCTTCGATCTGCTCGGGCTGGCGACAGGTGTCGTAGATCTGGAGGATGCGTTTCTCGAAGTCGAGGCCACCTTCAATGCGGCCCAGCACTTCATCGCTTGCGCCAAACACACCAGAGAACAGATTGAATTTCTCAGTAAGTAGCTCCAGCACGCGCTGGTCGGCCTGGTTTCGGGTGTTAAGAAAATTGATAACCACGACATCGAAACGCTGACCGTAGCGGTGGCAACGGCCAATGCGCTGCTCGACGCGCTGCGGGTTCCAGGGCAGGTCATAGTTAATGATCAGCGCGCAAAACTGCAGGTTGACGCCTTCGGCAGCCGCTTCAGTGGCGATCATGATTTCCGCGCCGGTGCCGTCGTCCTTGCGGAAGTGGTCGATCAGCGCGGTGCGGCGATCTACCTGCGGCGAGCCGGTGACGCGATCTGTGCCTCTATATTCTTCCAGCCAGCGCTGGTAGATGGCGGTGGATTCCTCGTGGGTGTTGGTGCCACTAAACAGCACCAACTTTCCCGCGTGCCCGTTGGCTGAGAGGAAGCGGTGCAGGTACTCCTGAGTGCGCTTGGATTCCGTGAAGATGATGGCCTTGCGTGGCGCGCGCAGCTCGGTCATCTTGCTGAAGCCCAAGCCGAGCGCCTTCAGTAGCGCCTGTGCCTTGGTGTCGGTTTTCAGGGCTTGGGCGGCATCGACGAATGCAGTCAGCTCCGCGATCTCGGTGGTGATGGCGGTGCGGACGGCATGGGCATCTTTTGCTGCGCCCGGCTTACCTTCTTCGACTGGCGCAGGCGTCGGGGCTTCGACGTTTTCTTCTGCCTCGCTGGCTTCCTCTTCCAGGTAGTCCTGCTCCAGGTCGTCCTCGGCAATGAGCTGTTCGACCAGTTGGCTGCCGTCGTCTTCCGTTTTGCCCGCTGCGAGCAGGCCTTGCAGGCGCTCGCGGATGGTGACCAAGGTGGCGGCAACGGCGTGCGAACTGGAGGCCAGCAGCTTGCGCAGGATCAGTGCCGTGAGGTGGCGCTGCTGCTTGGGCAGGGCGTAGGAGTCTTCCTTTTGCAGAAAGGCCGAGATGCGCTCGTACAGCGCATGCTCGTCGTCAGTGGGGTTGAACGGCTGGGTGAGGGCCTTGCGCTCGGTGTACTTGATGTACTCCAGCACATCGCGACGAAGCGTGCGTTTGGCAAAGCTGGCAAGACGCTCACGCAGTTCCTCCAAGCCTGTTTCGCTGTTCATGAACTGCTTGCGGAAGGCAGTTTCGTCGCCAAACATGTGCTCGTCGATAAGCGTCGACAGGCCGTACAACTCCATCAGCGAGTTCTGCAACGGCGTGGCGGTGAGCAGCAGCTTCTTGCGGCCTTGCAGCGCACGCTTGAGCGCCTGTCCTGTGCGGTTGCTGGCACGGTGCGCATTGCGCAGCTTGTGCGCTTCGTCGATGACCACCACATCCCAAGGCACGGCCCGCAGCTCGGCCTCCAGCTTGGCGGCAAACTGGTAGGACATGATGACGACTGCCTTGCCAACCTGCCGTTGCAGGGTGGCGAGCATGTCGCCAGCGGACTGCTTACGCAGATAAACGGCATCGACCACGGTGGTGGGCACGGCGAACTTGTCGTGCAGCTCCTGCGCCCATTGCTTGCGCAGGCTCGCCGGGCAGATGACCAAGAGCCGACGGCGGCGCTCAGCCCAGTATTGGCAAACCACCAGCGCGGCTTCGATGGTTTTACCCAAGCCCACCTCGTCAGCCAGCAGCACGCCTTCCTGCAGCGGGTTCCGAAGTGCGAACAGCGCCGCCTCGATCTGATGTGGGTTCAGATCAACACTGGCGTCGAACAACGATCGCGACAAACGATCTACGCCATCAGCGCCATGCCGGCGGGTAATTTCATGGGCGTAGTACTTCGCGTGATATGAGGAAATCAATCCTGACATCGATCCAACTCCTGACCAAGCACTACGTAACCTGGCGCCAAAACAGCGTTCTTGACGCCGTAAAGCACCATGCAATCCTTCAGCCATAAGCGATACTCATGCCCGCGCAAGCTGTGGTCGGGCGTGCAGTCCACACTCCATTGGCGAAGGATGTAACCGGCGGTGGCTGCCCGCAGCTTCATCCGCAGCACGCCACCCTGCATGCTGTAGTCCATCTCGGTGATCTCCGGCCGGGGCTGGCTTGGGTGTGGCACCAGCTCCAGTTCGACGATTCGGGTCCACTGAATGTCCTGATCGCTCATCTCGTGGGGCGCCACTGGCTGACCCTTGAGCACCACCGGAAACTTGATCCGGGTGATGACGAAATCCCGGAACTCTTGGGACTTCCGGTCGAAGGCGCGGACGTGCCAGCGGATGCCGTTGTCGATCAGCGCGAACGGGACGATCTCCCGCTCAGTGCGGCCACTGGTGATGGAGTGGTACTCGATGCCGAGCGGACACTTCTGGTGAATCGCACGGGTCACGCTCGCCAGCACATCCAGATCCGGATACGTGAGCCGTGACGGGCTCTCGCTGGCCACCCACGCCTTGAGCCGCATCGGCTCACCGTCACCAAAGCCCTGGGTCAGCCACGACAGCACCCGCTCCGGGGGGAAGTCGAATACGGGCCGGAAATCCGGCCCCAGGATGTAGGACTTGCCCTTGGAGTCGTAATCGATGTTGCCCGGGGCCAACTCCTTGTACAGCGCCAGATCCCTGGATGCGGCGGCGGACTGGATGCCAAACCGCGTGACCAAGTCCTGGCGTCGTATCTCCCCGATGAAGCGCACCCGCAACTCCACGAACGCGAGTCGGTCACGCTGTGGCTGGGTTAGATCTGCAAGCTGCTCGTTCGTCATCCGTGCGTTACCGGGGAAGATCACTCATCCGGGTCAGTAATTCCTTGTACGAGTTCTAGGGGAAAGCCTGCGGCCTACCGGCAACCACCCAAACATTACCATCATGATCACACAAGGGCTGCATTTTGATAACCATCCTCGTTCGAGGCAGCCCATCCACCTGCAGAGCACTGCAGAACGGCCATCAGGACGCTACGGCACCAAGATCACCACCATAACCAGCTGCTGCCGATGGCCCTCATCGCAACAGGGAGTCTTGAGCTTGTAGAAAAGTTGAAGCGATCGTACAGCACGCTTTGCAGCACAGATCCAACGCATCTGTGTGCCATATCGATATAAGTGCCTCGAGGGACCGCGCCCTGCCCGCTTGGCTCCTATGGCATCCAAACGCTCTGACCAGCAAGGCAGACGCGCCCCCCGTCCAGATGGATCCAGCAGCAGCCAGCCCCCAATGGCATACCAGATGGCATACCAGCCAAGCCACAAATGAAAAAAGCCCTTGAAATTCAAGGGCTTAGTTCAAGTATCTGGCGGAGAGGGGGGGATTCGAACCCCCGAGGCGCTATAAACGCCTGCCTGATTTCGAGTCAGGTACATTCAACCGCTCTGCCACCTCTCCAGATGGTCCCGGCGAACCGGGCCGCAAATGATAAGGGGCAATGGCCGTGCGGACAAGCGGTTTTTCCGGTTCCCGGCCACAAGCCTGCTTTCCCGCTGCTTAGCACGGCCGGAAAAAACGGGCACGGGCGCTTGCCGTGCACCTCCATGAACGCGATGATGCGTTGCCCCTCCAATGGAACGGCCTGCCCGGGCACCCATGATCGAATTCGGACATCTCAGCCATGTCGGCCTGCGCCGCCAGCTCAACGAGGACACCTATTACGGTGACAGTGAGCTGGGGCTGTGGCTGGTGGCCGATGGCATGGGCGGGCACGCCTGTGGCGAGGTGGCCAGTGCGCTGGCACGGGAAACCATCGTGCGCGAAGTGCGCAGCGGTACGCCGCTGATACAGGCCATCCGTATCGCCGACGAGGAGATCATCCGCACCTCGCAGCGGCGCAACGACAGCCTGCCGATGGGCACCACCGTGGTGGCCGCGCGGGTGCAGGACAACCAGTTCGAAGTGGCCTGGGTCGGCGACAGCCGCGCCTACATGTGGCGCGACGGCAAGCTGGCCCAGCTCAGCCAGGATCACAGCTACGTGCAGGAGCTGATCGCGCAGGGAACGCTCACCGCCGAACAGGCGCGTGCCCATCCGCATCGCAATGTGGTCACCCAGGCACTGGGCGTGACCGATCCGGCGCACCTCAATGTGTCCTCGATGACCGGTGAGCTGCGACCCGGGATGCAGCTGCTGCTGTGCAGTGACGGCTTGACCGAAGAGATCGATGACGCCGCCATCGCCGGCACGCTGGCGCATGCCGACTGCAGTGCGCAGGAGTGCGTGGATACGCTGGTCGGTGCGGCGCTGGACGGTGGCGGTTCGGACAACATCAGCGTCGTGCTGATCCGCTGCCACTGAGCGGCGCGCCGCGGTCAGCTGTTTTCCTGCGGCTCCGGCGCGCGTTCGCCATCCCACCAGGCATGGCCGGCCTTCTTGCGCAGGCGCTCCAGACGTGACACATGCGCCTCCTGCTCGGAGGTGGTGACCAGCACCCGCGGGCGCGGCAGCAGGACCGAGGCGTCAAACGCCTGCACCGCCACATCGGCACCACGACGCTCGGCTTCCGGCTGGCCGAAGCCGATCTCTTCCTGCCCCGAGGTCAGCGCGATGAACACATCGGCGAGGATCTGCGCATCGAGCAGGGCGCCGTGCAGCTGGCGGTGCGAGTTGTCCACGCCCAGCCGCCGGCACAGCGCATCCAGCGAGTTGCGCTGGCCCGGATAGCGCTCGCGCGCCATGGCCAGCGTATCGGTCACCGTCACCCGTCCGGCCAGCCGCCCCTTGCCGGCCAGTGACAGCTCGTTTTCAAGGAAGCCCATGTCGAACGAGGCGTTGTGGATGATCAGCTCGGCGCCATCCACGTAGGCCAGGAACTCGTCGACGACTTCCTCGAAACGCGGCTTGTCGGCAAGGAACTCCAGGGTCAGGCCGGTGACCTCCTGCGCGCCCTGCTCGAACTCGCAATCGGGCTTGAGGTAACGGTGGAAGTTGTTGCCGCTGGGACGCCGCTCAAGCAGTTCCACGCAACCGATTTCGACCACGCGGTTGCCCTTCTTCCATTCCAGGCCGGTGGTTTCGGTATCAAGGACGATCTGGCGCATGGCCTACCTCAGTTGCTGCCGGCGCTTGCGCGCACGCGGATGGCTTCATCGCGGGCCAGCTGGTCCACGCGCTCGTTGTCCGGATCGCCGGAATGGCCTTTCACCCAGCGCCAGTCGATGCGATGCCGCTGCGTGGCCGCATGCAGCCTCTCCCACAGGTCACGGTTCTTGACCGCATCTCCACCGGCGGTCTTCCAGTTGCGCCGCACCCAGCCGGGCATCCACTCGGTGATGCCCTGGCGTACGTATTGCGAATCGGTATGCAGGGTGATTTCGCAAGGCTCGATCAACGCTTCCAGCCCCGAGATCGCCGCCATCAGCTCCATGCGGTTGTTGGTGGTGTGGGCTTCGCCGCCGGTCACCTCGCGTTCGTGGCCCTTGTAACGCAGCAGCGCGGCCCATCCGCCGGGCCCGGGATTGCCGAGGCAGGCGCCGTCGGTGTGTATTTCAATGGATTTCATGTAATTCCGTCAGGGGGATCAGGTCGCCAGCGGCCTGCGCCAATCGGCCGACCGCAATTGGCCGACACCGGTAAGGGGAACCGCCCGCTTCTCCGCGACCAGCAGGCAGACAGCGCGCAGGGCCGGCAATGAGCGTCCGTTGCCAGCACCCGGGCGTCCCAGCAGCGGGCCCAGGTGATGCACGGCGGTGCATTGCAGCCCTTCGCCGCGCAGCTGCATACGGCAGCGGCCGGCGGATGGCGGTCGCGCATCATGCCATTGCCAGTGGGCGCGGTAGGGACTGCAGCGGTTGAGCAGCGTCATCCACAGGCGTCCACCCGGCATCAGCACCCGCGCGCATTCAGCCACAAGCGCCTGCATCTGCTCGGCGGCGACATGCTGCAGCACAATGGTCTTGAGCGCTTCGCCCGGCAGCGGCAACGGCAGGCTGCAACGCAGGTCGCCGTCATAACCGCGGCCGCCCGCGCAGGGATGCAGCCGCAGGCCCCGTCCTTGCGGCAACTCGCCGGGCAGCCAGTCCGGATTCGGTGCCAGCCACAGCCACGGCTGCACCGGCACTTCGTTCAGGCGTTCAAACAGGCTGCGGTGCTCCAGCTCACGCATTGCCAGGGCGCTTTCCATCGCGAACCAGGCCGGGACTGCAGCTTGACGGGGGAACGGGGCGGCAGGCATGGTCCAATTCTATGCGACTCACAGCCCTGCCTGCATTCCAGGACAACTACATCTGGGCGCTGCAAACCACGGATGGACGTGCGGTTTTCGTCGATCCGGGCCAATCGGCACCGGTGTTCGACGCCGTCGCCCAAGGCATGCAGCCCGCTGCCCTGCTGCTCACCCACCACCACAACGACCACATCGGCGGCGTCGCCGAGCTGCGCCAGCGCTGGCCGCAGCTGCCGGTTTTCGCGCCCGTGGATGAACGCATCACCGTGGAATGTGAACGGGTGGGCGACAACCAGCGGGTACAATTGCCCGGTTTTGATTTCAGCGTGATGGAAGTTCCCGGCCACACGCGGAGCCATCTCGCCTATTTCGGCCACGGGCACCTGTTCTGTGGCGACATGCTGTTCAGCCTCGGCTGTGGACGCATGTTCGAAGGTACGCCGGCCCAGATGCTGGCCTCGCTCACGCGTATGGCCGCCCTGCCCCCGCAGACCCGGGTCTGTTGCGGGCACGAGTACACGCTGGCCAATGCCGTGTTCGCGCGGCATGTCGACCCCAACAACGCGGCATTGCAACGCCGCCAGAAGGAAGCCCAGGACATGCGCAGCCACTGCCTTCCCACTGTTCCGGCCGTACTGGCCGATGAACTGCAATGCAATCCGTTCCTGCGGACCGGCGATGCCGCCGTCGTCGCCGCAGTCGCCACCCGGCTCGGCCGGACACCGGCGGATGCGGTGGAAACCTTCGCCGAGCTGCGCCGCTGGAAAGACGGGTTCAGCGCATGAAGCGGCCGATATTGCCGCTGGCACTGGCACTGGCCCTCGGGATCGGCACCAGCAACGCGCAATCGCTGCCCGCCAGCGCCGGGGTCAGCCAGAACCTTGCGGCACTGGGCGCTTTTCCGCTCGATCCGGCCACGTTGCCGGCCCCCAGCGTCCGCAACGGCCACGATATCTTCACCGCTTTCCGCGAAGGGCTGGCCGACCCGCAATGCGACGCCGACGCCACCAATCCGCGCTGGCGCAAGCATTTCGCCCATGCCCCGGCACGGCTGGGCAATATCGAGGATGACGCGCTGCCGCTGTTCGGCTACGTCGTGGATCAGTTGCGCGCCGCGCACCTGCCCACCGAGTTCGCGCTGATTCCCTTCGTCGAAAGCGGCTACCGGCCGGGTGCCCGCAATCCCAGTGGACCGACCGGGCTGTGGCAGTTCATCGGCTCCACCGCGCGCAACCATCGCATCCCGATGGAAAACGGCTATGACGGCCGTCTTTCTGCGGTGGATTCGACCCAGGCGGCGGTGCGCTACCTGAAGAGCCTGCACGGCATGTTCGGCGGCGACTGGCGGCTGGCGGTCATGGGCTACAACGCCGGTGAATACCGCATCCTGCAGTCGCTGCGACGCGCCGGCATGAACGCCCAGAACGCACGCCCGGCGGAACTGCCCGGCCTGTCGCCGATCACCTACGCCTATGTGGAAAAACTGCACGCGCTGGCCTGCGTGCTGGAGCAGGCCGAGCAGAATCCTGACCGGATGGCCACGCTGGATCGTCCGGTGCCGATCCTCAAAAGCCACACGCTGCCGGCCAATACCTCGCTGGGCAGTTGGGCCACGCGCAATGCGCTGGATCCGGCCCATATCGCCCGCCTCAACCCTGCCGTGTCCGGCACGCGTGCAGGCGTGCGCGTACTGGCGCCGGTACATGCCGGAAGCGGGCAGCAGGAAAGCAGCACCGCGATCTACGCCACTGCCACTACCACCGCCGCAGCCGCTCCCACCCGCGTCACGGCCAGCACCAGCAGCAGCGCCCGCAGCGCCCGTCGCCATACCGTCCGCAGCGGCGAATCGGCCTGGTCCATCGCCCGGCGTTACGGCATTCCGCTCAAGGCCCTGCTGAGCCGCAACAACCTCGATGCAAAGGCAGCACTCAAGCCGGGCATGGTGCTCAGCTTCGAGGAATCAGGCTCCTGAGCACAGCCCGGCAGCGGCAAAGCCCCGGCGCTGCTGAAGCAGATCCGCCCACCGCCTGAACCGGTCTGTCATAGGCAATGAAAACGGCGCTTTCCCTCATCGGGAAGCGCCGTTTTGTTGAGCGGTTGTCCGGCACCGGTTCAAGCGGTGCCGGTGTGCAGGCTCAGAGCTGGTCTTCCTGCACCTGCACCTTGAAGCGCTTGCGCATGCCGTCGACATAGGCCTTGGCGGCAGCGGCGCCATCGATCTGGCTGAGCTGCTGCTTGAGCATCGCCTGCTGCTGCGCGTCCACCTGGCTGATATCGCCCGGCGTCACCTTGGTGACCGCAAACACCGCATAGCGGCCTTCCATCGCCACCTTGCCATGGCTCGGTTTGTCGCCGGCCGGCGGTGCGACCGCGAACACGGCCTGGTTGGCCTCGACCGACGGCATCGGCGCGGTACGCGGCAGGCCCGGCATCGGCAGCAGCTGCAGCTTTTCCGGCTCCGCCAGCGCCTGCAGGGTCTGACCCGCCTCGAGCTTGGCCAGCAACGCATCGGCCGCCTTGGCAGACTGCTCGGCGGTGCGGTGTACGTGGATCGCCGCGATCACCTGGTCACGCACCTGCGCCAACGGCATTGCCTGTTCCGGAGTGTGGGCGGTCACGCGCAGCATCACGCTGTGGTTGGGCGTGATCTCGATCGGATCGCTGACCGTGCCATCCTCGATCAGCGCATCGGCGAAGGCGGCGCGCAGCACCGCCGGATTGGCGGCAATGCCAGCGGCCGTGGTCCGGCTGAACGGACCGAGCTGCTGCACCTGCAGGCCCACTTCCTTGGCAGCCGGCTCCAGCGCAGTCGGATTCTTGTAGACCAGGTCGACCAGGCGACCACTGAGTTCGTTGAAGGCCTTCTCGCTGTCGGCCTGCAGCTGCTCGGCTGCCAGCTGTTCACGCACGTCCTCGAACGAGCGGCCTTCCCCGCCCTTGATCTCGCGCAGCTTCAGCACGTGATAGCCGAAATCGGTCTTGACCGGCCCACGGATCTCGCCCGGCTGCATCGCGTACAGCGCATCCTCGAACGGCTTGACCATCACATCGCGCTCGACCCAGCCCAGGTCACCGCCCTCGTCCTTGGAGCCGGGATCATCCGAATTGGCCTTGGCCAGCGCGGCAAAATCGGCGCCCTGCCTCGCTTCTTCGGCCAGCTTGGCGGCCTTGCCCTCGGCGGCCTTCTGCGCAGCCGCATCCGTGCCCGCAGTGATCAGGATATGCGACGCAAGCCGCTGCTCCGGCGCAACGAAACGCGCCTTTTCTTCTTCATAGCGCTGGCGCAGGGTCGCCTCGTCGGCAGCCGCCACCGCCGGCATCTTGGCCGCATCCAGTTCGACGTACTCGATGGAGACGGTTTCCGGCTGCAGGAAATCCTTCGGGTGGCCTTCGTACCACTGCTTGATCTCGTCATCGCTGACCGCGGCGGTATCGGCCGGCACTTCCGGCAACAGCGCGAATTCGACATCACGCGTCTCGCCCAGCAGCTTCAGCAGACGCTCGCTCTCGCCCTTGGTGGCAAAGCCGGACTGCGCCAGCGCGCTGGGGATGATCGACTGCTGCAGGCTGGTGCGCACGACCTCCTCGAACATCGCCGGCGTACGCGGCGGCATGCTCTGCGCCAGCACCAGACGGTACTGGTCGGCATCGAACTTGCCGTCACGCTGGAACGCCGGAATGCTGGCGATGTAATCACGGACGGCCGCATCACCGATGACGATGCGTGCATCCTCGGCGGCCAGGCGGACCACCTGCTCGTCGATCAGCTGGTCCAACACCACCCGCTTGTTCTCCACGGATTCGAACTCGCGCGGATCGAAGTTGTCGCCGTCCTGCTCGCGGGCCTGCATGCGCGCCTGCTCGAAACGCGTGCGGAACTCCTCGTTGCTGATCTCGTGATGGTTCCAGAACAGCGACAGCGGCCACCACGACGGTGCCGACTTCCACCATCCCGGGGGGGCGGACACCTTGGCCACGTTCTGCGCGCCGACGCCGCCAAGGTAGCTGCTGTCGATCACAAACAGGAACGGAATCATCAACAGGCCCAGGATCACAGTAACGATCCAGCCCGAGGTCTTGTCGCGGAGTTTCTGCAGCATGGGAAAAATCACGGCCTATTGGCGAGCCCGGCAGTGTAACCCGCTTCCCGCCGGACTCCCAGCACAGGGCCCCCGGCCGTGACGCCGGGACCGCAAGTGGCCGCTGACGCGGTGCGCTCAGGCGTAATGGGTGGGATCGGCCAGTCCGGCCGCGGCAAAGCCGTCCGCCCGCAGCCGGCAGGCATCGCAGTGGCCGCACGCCTTCCCCTGGGCATCGGCCTGGTAACAGGACACGGTAAGGCCGAAGTCCACGCCCAGGCGCAGGCCCTCGCTGGCGATCTGCGCCTTGCTCAGGTACTGCAGCGGTGCATGCACGCGGATGCCGGCACCCTCGACCCCGGCCTTGGTGGCGAGGTTGGCCAATGCCTGGAAGGCGGCGACGAACTCGGGCCGGCAATCCGGGTAACCGGAGTAGTCCACCGCGTTCACGCCGCAGAAGATGTCGTTGGCCCCCAGCACCTCGGCCCAACCCAGTGCAAGCGACAACATGATGGTGTTGCGGGCCGGCACATACGTCACCGGGATACCGGCCTCCCCGGCCTCGGGGACGTCGATGTCATCGGTAAGCGCCGAGCCGCCGATGCTGCGCAGGTCGACATCGACCACTTTGTGCCCGGCCACGCCCAGCGCGGCGGCAACCCGCACCGCAGCATCCAGCTCGGAGGTATGCCGCTGACCATAGCGCACGCTCAGCGCATGCACCTCGAAGCCCTGTTCCTGGGCGATGGCGACGACGGCGGCCGAGTCCATGCCGCCGGAAAGAAGCACAACTGCTTTCTTCATCGAATTTCATCCGGTTGGGAGTCAAAGCCAGCACGCTGTCCCGCGCCGGAGTTCTGCAAAACCACCCTGCGAGAGGGGGCACATGGGAATGCTGCCCGGGATCAGTGTCCGGGCGCGTCATCCCAGAGAAGTTTGTGCAATTGCATCTGGAAGCGCACCGGCAGGCGATCGGCAATGATCCAGTCCGCCAGCTCGCGCGCGCTCACCTGCGACTTGCTCGGCGAGAACAACACCATGCAGCGCTGCGGCAAGCCGTGCTCACGCAGCATCGCCCTGGCCCACTCGTAGTCGGCGCGACTGCAGATCACGAACTTGAGCTGGTCGCGTGTGGTCAGCAGCGGAATGTTCTCCAGCCGGTTGCGTGCCATTTCACCCGAATCCGGCGTCTTCAGGTCGACCACCCGCGATACGCGCGGATCAACCGCGGCGATATCCAGTGCACCGGAGGTCTCCAGCGAGACATCCAGACCGGCATCGCACAGCTTCTGCAACAGCACCAGGCAACGCTTCTGCGCCAACGGCTCACCGCCGGTGACGCAGACATGGCGCACGCCGGCCTTCAGCACCTCGGCGACGATGTCGTCGATATCCCACCAGTCGCCGCCGTGGAAGGCGTACTCGGTATCGCAGTACAGGCAGCGCAACGGGCAACCCGTCAGCCGCACGAACACCGTCGGCCAGCCGACGCTGTCGGCTTCGCCCTGCAGGGACAGGAAAATCTCGGTGATCTTCAGCCGCGGCAACGGCGACTGCACGATCTCGCTGGGAACAGCGGCGGAAGGGGTATTCATCATCACATCGACCGCGCCGGGCGCGGCATCAACCTCAACGCAACTGCTGGCCGAGCCGGATCGACTGCAGCCGGTCCTGTGCGGTACGGGCCGCATCACTGCCGGGGAAGCGCGACACAACCTGCTCCAGCGTCTGTTCGGCCAGGGTGCCATCCCCTTCACCGAGCTGCGACAGACCCAGCTTCAGCAGGCCACCGGCGGCCTTGTCATGGGTCGGATAGCGGGCGACGAGGTCACGGAACTGCACCTCGGCCATCTTGAAATTGCGGGTCGCGTAATAGCTTTCCCCCAGCCAGTACAGCGCATTGGGCGTGTATACGGCATTGGGGTAGATTTCCAGGAATCCCTGGAACAGCTGTGCGGAATCGGCATAGTCGCCGGCTTTCAGGGCATCGAAAGCGGCGTTGTAGGCGGCACGTTCATTGCCGGCCGATGCCAGGCTGCCGGCATCGCCACGCACGGTTGGCGGGCGCTCGGCGGTCGTTGCTGCCGGCTGCTTGGCGGCTGCAGCCGGCGTTTCCGTGTTGGTGGACGACTCGGGCACACCACCTTCAAGGCGGTTGAGGCGGCCATCAAGATCCAGATACTGGTCGCGGCCACGCTGCTTCAGCTGCTCGTTCTCATGCTGGAGCTGCTCGATCGTGCCCTGCAGGGCACGCATCTCGTCGCGCAACTGCTGCAGCTGCTGCAGCATGTCGGCATTGACCTGACTGTTGTTGACCTGCTGCTCCAGCGCGCCGACACGATCGGCCAGACTCTGCCGCTGTGCCTGCACGGGTGCGGCAGCCACGAGGGCTGCCGCGACCACGAGCATCAATTTGATGCCAGTACGCATCGATTACTGCGCGGTGTAGACGATTTCGACGCGACGGTTCTGCGACCAGCAGGACTCGTTCGTCTCGGTGCACACCGGACGCTCTTCACCGTAGGACACCACGGTCAGCTGCGAAGCCGAGCCGCCGTTGGCCTGCAGTGCCGAGTTCACGCCATTGCCACGACGCTCGCCCAGTGCCTGGTTGTAGGCACGCGAACCACGCTCGTCGGTGTGGCCCTGCAGGGTGATGCGCGAGGACGGACGGTCACGCAGGTACTTGGCGTGGCACGCCATGATGGCCTGGAACTCCGGCTTGACCGAATCCTGGTCGAAGTCGAAGTACACCACGCGCTGGCGCAGGCAGGCGTCGGTATCCAGATCGCCCGGGCCGTACAGGCCGGAAGAGGCCGGCGGCGGAACCGGGGTGGCCGGGGTGGTGTCAACCGGAGCGGCAGGCTGTTCCTTGACCTTCTTGGAGCAACCGGCCAGTGCGGCCACGGACAGCAGCGAAACGAGCAAAACGCGAGTGGACTTGTTCATGGCGTTACCTAAAGGCTCCTAAGCAGGATGAATGGGTGAATAGAGCATCGATATTAACATTTTATCAACGTACAACGCGGTAGGGACCCCATGCGGGTTCCCGCACATCCCCATCCGCCAGAACCAGCCGCTGGCGCACGCGGGCGTCAGCGGATACCGCATACAAAACCCCACGGCCACCTTCGCGGGCGGCGTACAGCACCATGCTTGCGTTGGGAGCGAAACTGGGGGATTCGTCCAGCGAACCGGTCGACAGCGTGCTCCAGCGCGGCGCCCCCAGACTGCTGTCCATCATCGCAATCTTATACGTATTGCCACTGCCCTGTGCCACGGCCATTTTCTTGCCGTCGAAGGACACGCTGGCGGTGGCGTTGTAGTTGCCCTGGAAGGTCACCCGGTTGGCGCTGCCGCCGCTGGAGGACACCTGGTAGATCTGCGGGCGACCACCACGGTCGGAGGTGAAATAGATCGAACTGCCATCGGCCGCCCAGGTCGGCTCGGTATCGATGGCGAAATGGTTGGTCAGCTGGGTCAGCTGTTTGCTGCCCAGATCCATCACATAGATTTCCGGATTGCCACTGCGCGACAGCGACAGGGCCAGCCTGCGCCCGTCCGGAGAGAACGACGGTGCACTGTTGATGCCGCGGAAGCTGGTCAACAGCTCGCGCGCGCCGGTGGAGATGTCCTGCACATAGATCGAGGAGTTGCCGCGTTCGAAACTCACGTAGGCCAGCTTGCTGCCGTCCGGGCTCCAGTTGGGCGACAGCAGCGGCTCGGCCGAGCGCACGATGGTCTGCGGATTGAAGCCATCCGAATCGGCCACCATCAGCGCGTAGCGCATGTTGGCTCCCTTGCCGCTGGCCGTGATGTAGGCGATGCGGGTCCAGAACGCGCCGCGCACGCCGGTGATCTTCTCGTAGATGGCATCGGCCATCTGATGGGCGACATCACGCATCGCGTTGGCACGGGCGGTCATCGCCAGGCCGAGCATGCGTTCGCCCTTGGCCACGTCGAACAGCTCATACTCCACGCGGTAGGCGCCGGCACCGGCATCGAGCACGCGACCGACCACCAGGTAATCCTGCTTGAGTGCCCGCCAGGTCGGGTACTGTACCTCGCTGCCGCGCGTGGGTCGCTCCACGATCTGCGCTTCAGGCAGGGTGCGGAACTGCCCGGAGCGGTCCAGATCGGCGCGCACCACCGCCGCCACGTCGGTCTGCGGCGCAGCGGCCGATCCCTGGTACGGCATCGGGACGACGGCGATCGGCTGCGCCGAGGCGTTGCCGCCGATGATGTCGATTTCCAGACCCTTCTGTTGTGCCATCGCCGCCAATGGCAGCAACAGGACAACGAGGGCGACCAGCCAACGGGACAGTTTCTTCATGGGACGCTCAACGTTACGGGGTGAGGACTGGAAAGGGATACCAGCAGGCGGATGAATATTTTCGCAATCGTGAACGGACTGCCGTGTGAAACCCATCCCCTGGATGAACACGGGACGTTACGGAAATCGGGCCGACAAGACAAAGCATCCAGCAACCGCGATCAGGCGATCAGCGATCCTGCGCCTCGAAATTGAAATTGAGATTGCGCTGGAACACCGACTCGAACCCCCGGTAGGGCAGCGGTTGGGCGCGCAGCACCGCCGCTTCGACCGAACGCCGGCCCGCCTCGTCGTAGGGACAGCTGGGGGCGAACTCGACACTGCTCACCTCGCCACCGGGCAGCTGGCGGATGGTCAGGCGGCAACGTTGCCCGCGCGGAATCGTGTCCGGCCGGATCCACTGGTTGAGCACGGCCTGCTGGATCGCCGCCGCATACTTGGCCGTCAGGTCCGTGCTGGTGCCGCCCTGCCCCGGACTCGGTGCACTTGATCCGCTGCTGGCAGCGCTGTTGGTCGATGCCGCCTGCGCCCGCGCCTGGGCATCGGCGACCTGGCGTTGACGCTGCTCGGCCAGCTTGACCTCGCGCTCGGCCTGCTCACGCTTGCGCCGCAGTTCGGCGATCCGGTTCTGGCGGTCCTGCTCGGCCTTGGTCTCATTGGCCACGCGCTGCTCTTCGGCCAGCTTCTTCTGCCGGTCGGCCTCTTCCTGCTGCTTGGCCAGCCGCGTCTTCTGCTCGGCCTCTTCCACGCGCTTGCGCTCGGTCAGGTCGATCTGCTCCTGGCGGCGCTTGGCTTCCTGCTCCTGCCGGGCCTTCTCCTGGGAGATCGCCAGCGCACTGACGCGCTCCTGGTCGACCGTATCCGGCTGGGCGATGCGCTCCTGCGCGTTGTGCTGCTGCGGTGTCATCGCATCCTGCGGACGCGGCTCGGGAAGCGGCTGTGGCGGGGTGACGGTATCTTCCGGCACCGGCTCGGGCGGTACCTCTTCCACCGGCTCGGGCAGGTCCGGCAGTTTCTCCGAGGCCTGCAGCGCCCGCCGTGCGGCGGCTGCCTCGGCCGAGGACACCTGCAGGCTCGCTTCCACCACCGGATCGCCTGCGGCGGCCTCGGTGCTGCGGGTCGGCGACCACAGCCACGCGATGATGAACACCGCCGCCACCAGCAGGTGCACCAGCAGTGCGAGGACGACCGGCAGGCCCCATTCGTTGCGGGGGTCGTGCGACGGTGGCAGTGCGTCAGCGTGCATCGGTCGCCAGACCCACCTTTTCGATCTTCGCCGCCTTGATCACATCCATCGCGGCCACAACCTTTTCGTAGGCCACGGCCTTGTCTGCGGCCACGATCACGCGCAGCTCGCGGTCCTGCGATGCCAGCGCGCCCAGCTGCGCCTGCAGCGTGCCCGCATCCATCGCCTGCGGCTCCTTGGCTTCGGGCAGTTTCAGGCTCAGTTGGCCGTCATTGCGCACGGACACGATCACCGGATCCTGCTTGCTTTCCAGCGCCTTGGCGGTGGAGCTGGGCAGGTCGACTTCAAAGCTCAAGGTCAACAGCGGCGCGGTCACCATGAAGATGATCAACAGCACCAGCATCACGTCGATGTACGGCACGACGTTGATCTCGGACTTGAGCTTGCGGCGCTTGCGCCGGGAGATGCCGGAAATCATGGAAAGCGGTTCCTATTGGATCCCCGCACGGAAACCGGCGGGCACTGGCGAGGGGTTGGCATCACTCGTCGGCGCCGGGCTGGCGCTGCAGGATCGAGCTGAACTCTTCGGCGAAGGTTTCGTAGCGCACCGCCAGCCGCTCCACGCGCGTGGTGTAGCGGTTGTAGGCCCAGGTGGCCGGGATGGCCACGAACAGACCGATGGCGGTGGCGAACAGCGCCTCGGAAATACCCGGCGCAACCGACGCGATACCGGCCTGTTCACCGCTGCTGATCATGTCGTGCATGGTCACCATGATGCCGAACACAGTGCCGACCAGGCCCACATACGGGGCGTTGGAGCCGATGTTGGCCAGCAGCTCCAGGTTGCGCTCCAGCCCGTCGACTTCGCGTGCGAAGGTGGTGCGCATGGCGCGCTGTGCACCTTCCAGCTGGCTGCGGCTGTCCTGGCCACGGCGGCCGTTGAGACGGCTGAACTCGCGGAAGCCGGATTCGAAGATCGCCTCCAGCCCATCCACCGAGCGGTTGCGATCGGCCGCCGCAGCGTACAGCTTGCCCAGATCGGCACCGGACCAGAAGCGGTTTTCGAACTCGTCGGCGGCACGGTCGGCAGCCTTGAACACGCGCGACTTGCGGAAAATGATCACCCAGCTGATGAACGAACCGGCCAGCAGCAGCAGCACGATCAGCTTGACCGGGATGCTCGCCTTGAGCATCAGCTCCAGATAGTTGATGCCGCCATGACTGGCCTGCGCAACAGTCTGCGCGGCCGCGGCGCTGACATCCGCCGGCAGGGCCTCGGTCACGGTGGCCTGCAGGGCCAGAAGCAAAGCGATCATCCGATCTTCCTCAGTGTTGCCTAAGCGGTTTTTGTTTGAAGGGGTTGAAGTGTTGCGTACAGCGTTTCATCGATGGGTTGCGGGCGGAAGTCCGCAGCACCGACAGCGGCAAGCCGGACCTGCGCACTGACCAGCACCTGGTCCCCGCGCATCACCGCCTGCGCCATCAGCAGGCTGGCCCGCCGGCATTGCACCAGTTCCACCGTGGTGGTCAGCACATCGTCCAGCTTGGCCGGCTTGAGGAAATCCAGATTCATGGCACGGACCACGAACACCTGTTCGCCACCGCTGCGCATGGCTTCCTGTCCATATCCCAGCGCGCGCATCCACTCGGTGCGCGCCCGTTCCATGAAGGCCACGTAGCGTGCGTGGTAGACCACTCCACCGGCGTCGGTATCTTCCCAGTAAATGCGTGTCGGCCAACTGAACCGCGCCTCAACCGTCATCGCGCTGCTCCACGAACAGGTCGGCTGCGACCGGTGCCGCTTTGGGCGTCAGCCCCATGTGCCGGTATGCTTTGTGGGTGGCCATGCGACCGCGTGCGGTGCGCACCAGAAACCCCTGCTGGATCAGGTAGGGCTCGACCACGTCCTCCAGCGTGCCGCGCTCTTCCGACAGCGCCGCCGCCAGCGACTCGATACCGACCGGGCCGCCATCGAAGTAGTCGACCATGGTGCGCAGCAGGCGCCGGTCCAATTCGTCGAACCCTTCCGGATCGACTTTGAGCATCTGCATCGCCGCCTGCGCGACAGCCTGGTCGATGTGGCCGGCGGCCCTGACCTGCGCATAGTCGCGCACACGCCGCAGCAGACGGTTGGCGATACGCGGGGTGCCGCGCGAACGCCGGGCGATCTCACCGGCGCCCTCGGCGCTGCAGTCGATACCCAGAATCTGCGCCGAGCGCCGCACGATGCGGGTCAGTTCTTCGGCCGAGTAGAACTCCAGCCGCTGCACGATGCCGAAGCGGTCACGCAGCGGCGCGGTCAGCAGCCCGGCGCGGGTGGTGGCACCGATCAGCGTGAACGGCGGCAGGTCGAGCTTGATCGAACGTGCGGCCGGACCCTCGCCGATCATGATGTCGATCTGGAAATCCTCCATCGCCGGATACAGCACCTCCTCCACCACCGGTGAAAGACGATGGATCTCGTCGATGAACAGCACGTCATGCGGCTGCAGGTTGGTCAGCAGCGCGGCCAGATCGCCCGCCTTCTCGATCACCGGCCCGGAAGTCACCCGCAGCGCCACGCCCAGCTCGTTGGCGATGACGTGGCTGAGCGTGGTCTTGCCCAGCCCCGGCGGCCCGAAGATCAGCACATGGTCCAGCGCCTCGCGGCGGGCCTTGGCGGCCTGGATGTAGATATCCATCTGCTCGCGCACCGGCGCCTGGCCCAGATAATCGGCCAGGCTGCGCGGGCGGATGCTGGCGTCGGCGACCTCGTCTTCCCGGGTGGCGCCAGCGCCGATGATGCGGTCGTCAGTCATCGCGTAATTATGCGGCAAGCACGCGGCAAGTCACGACCATCGCGGTTCAGATCTCCACCTGCGCGCCCAGCTCCACCAGCCGGTTGCCCGGAATGCGGAAGAAACCGGTAGCCGGGGCCGCATTGCGGTGCATGAAGGCGAACAGCTTGTCGCGCCAGATCGGCATGCCACGGTTCGCGCCGGAGACGATGGTTTCGCGGCTGGCGAAGAAGGTGGTGTCCATCGGATCGAAATAGATGCCGCCATGATCGCAGGAACGCATCAGCGCCAGCGGTACATCCGGGGTTTCCATGAAGCCGAAGCGCAGGATGATGCGGTGGAAATCGTCACCGATGGATTCAATCTTCAGGCGCTGCGCCTCCGGCGCATAGGGCACCGGCCAGGTCTCCACATGCAGGAACACGTTGCGCTCATGCAGCACCTTGTTGTGCTTGAGGTTGTGCATCAGCGCGTGCGGTACCACGCCGGGATCGGCGGTGAGGAATACCGCCGTGCCGGGCACGCGCACCGGCGGCGCCAGCATCAGCCCGGGCAGGAAGGTGTCGATGCGGATGCCGTCCTTGCGGATCTCGTCACGCAACAGTTCGCGACCACGGCGCCAGGTCCGCATCATCGTGAACAGCGCCAGCCCCAGCACCACCGGGAACCAGGCGCCCTGCAACAGCTTGGCGCCGTTGGCGATCACAAAGCCCACATCGATGAAGAGGAACACCACGCACAAGGCGAGGATGCCACGCCACGCACGCGGCCACAGCGCGCGTGCCACCAGCGCCAGCAACAGGGTGTCGATCAGCATCGTCGCCGACACCGAGATGCCGTAGGCCACGGCGAGATTGCTGGAGCTGCGGAACGCCAGCACCAGTCCGAACACCATCACCGCCAGCCCCCAGTTGATGCCGGGGATGTAGATCTGGCCGATGGTGTCGTGCGAGGTATGCAGGATGCGCATGCGCGGGATGTAACCCAGCTGCATGGCCTGGCGCGACACCGAGAACGCGCCGGTGATCACCGACTGGCTGGCGATCACCGCCGCCATCGTCGCCAGGATGATCATCGGGTACAGCGCCCAGCCCGGCACCGCCTCGAAGAACGGGTTGGACACCGCTTCGGGCCGCTGCAGCACCAGCGCGCCCTGGCCGAGGTAGTTCAGCACCAGACACGGCAGCACGAAGAAATACCAGGCATGGCGGATCGGCGGCGCACCGAAGTGGCCCATGTCCGCATACAGCGCCTCGCCACCGGTCACCGCCAGCACCACCGCACCGAGGATGAAGATGCCCTGCCAGCCGTGGTCCAGGAAGAAGCGCGCACCCCACAGCGGATTGAAGGCCTTGAGCACTTCCGGCGCGTTGATCACGTTCCAGATGCCGATCGCCGCCAGCGACAGGAACCACAGCGTCGTCACCGGGCCGAACACCTTGCCGACCTTCGCGGTGCCGAAGCGCTGCGCGGCGAACACCGCCGCCAGCACCACCAGCGTGACCGGCACCACGAAGGGCTTGAGCCCCGGCGCGGCGACCTCCAGCCCTTCGACCGCGCCCAGCACGGAAATGGCCGGTGTGATCACGCCATCGCCGAAGAACAGCGAGGCGCCGAAGATGCCGAGGATGCCGACCACATAGGCCGAGCGCGAGCCGTTGCGCAAGGTGCGCTGGGCCAGCGCCATCAGCGCCATGATGCCGCCCTCGCCGTTGTTGTCGGCGCGCATGATGATGGTCACGTACTTGAGCGTGACCACCATGTTCAGCGCCCAGAACGCCAGCGACAGCACGCCCAGCACGGTGTCGTGATCGCTGTTGAGGCCGTAGTGGGGCGAGAACGCCTCCTTCAGCGTGTACAGCGGGCTGGTGCCGATGTCGCCAAACACCACGCCGATGGCGCCGATGACCAGCGCCAGCCCCCCGGCGGTACCGTGACCATTGGACTGCCCGGAAGACTCAGACTGCGGCGACGCGTGGGACATGGATGCCTCGATTGGCGACGTACCGGCGGAAAAAGAGTGGACTCAGCGCAACGCCGATTGCAACGCCTTGCGGATGACGGTGGCGACATCGTCACCCTCGGCGACCGCATCGCGCGCCATCTTCGCCGCTTCGGTGGGTTTGTAACCGAGCTGCTGCAGCGCCACCGTCGCCTCCGACACCGGGTCGTTGCCCAGCTGTCCGGCAATCGGCGCACCGCCACCGCTGAAATTGGCCGTGCGGTCGCGCAGCTCCACGATCATGCGCTCGGCGGTCTTCTTGCCGATCCCCGGAATACGGGTCAGCGCAGTGATGTCACCGGTCTGGATCAGCCGTGCGAACTCCTCGACACTGGCACCCGACAGCACCGCCAGCGCGATCTTGGCGCCGATCCCGCTGACCTTCTGCACATCGCGGAACAGCCGGCGCTCGCCCTCGCGCAGGAAGCCGTACAGCGAGACGCTGTCCTCTTTCTGCGCGTAATGGGTGAACAGGATGACCTCGCGACCGACATCGGGCAGGTCATAGAAAGTGCTCATCGGCGCTTCCAGCTCGTAGCCGACGCCGTTGACGTCGATCACCAGCCACGGCGGCGCCTTGTAGGCGAGGATGCCACGCAGGCGTCCGATCATTTCCAGCTCCTCATTTGCGACTCCACGCCTGACGCACATCCACGCCCAGCCGGTTGGCGGTGGCGCGCACATGCGCGTGGGTGATGGCCACGGCCAGCGCATCGGCGGCATCGGCCTGCAGCTTGCCCTTCAGATTCAACATCAGGCCCACCATATGCTGGACCTGCTCCTTCTGCGCGCTGCCACGCCCGACCACCGCCAGCTTGATTTCGGTGGCCGCATATTCGCTGACCGGCAGATCGCGCATCACCACCGCGCAGATCGCCGCGCCGCGCGCCTGCCCCAGCTTCAGCGCCGAATCGGCGTTCTTGGCCATGAACACCTTCTCGATGGCCACTTCCTGCGGACGGTATTCCTCGATCAGCGCATGCAGGCCATCGGCCAGCCGTTTCAGCCGCTGGGCGAAGCCGTCCGCCCCCAGCAGCACCAGCGGCCCGTGATAGACCGGGCTGGCCCGCCCGCTGGCGTCGATGTCGATGATGCCGACACCGGTGCGCTGCGAGCCGGGGTCAATGCCGAGGATGCGTGTCATGGATACCTTGCCGGATCGGGAACAGCGGCCATGGTCCCGCACCGCCGTCTCAACCCATGGGACAGCGGCTCAGAGGCCTTCGATGCTGGCCTGGTCGACATTGGAATACACCCCCTGCACGTCATCGAGGTCTTCCAGCATGTCCAGCAGCTTCTTGACCTGCAGCGCGACATCGCCTTCCACGACGATGTCGTTGTCGGCACGGAACGTGATTTCGGCATGGTCCGGGGCCAGCGCCGCCGCCTCCATCGCCTCCTTCACCGCCAGGAACGACTCGGGCGTGGTGATCACGTCGATCGCGCCATCTTCCGGATAGACCGCGATGTCGTCGGCACCGGCATCGATCGCCGCTTCGGTGATCGCCTCCTCGCTCGCACCCGGCGCATAGGCCAGCACGCCCAGCCGCTTGAACATGAAAGCCACCGAGCCTTCGGTGCCCATGTTGCCGCCATTGCGCGAAAAGGCATGGCGCACGTCGGCCACGGTACGCACGCGGTTGTCGGTCAGGCAGTCGACGATCACCGCCACGCCGCCCGGCGCATAACCCTCGTAGCGCACTTCTTCGTATTCGACGCCTTCCAGCTCACCGGTGGCCTTCTTGATCGCACGCTCGATCACGTCCTTGGACATGTTCGCCGCCATGCCCTTGTCCATCGCCGTGCGCAGCCGCGGGTTGTTGTTGGGGTCCCCTCCACCGCCGCGTGCCGCCACGCTGATCTCACGGATGATCTTGGTGAAAATCTTGCCGCGCTTCGCGTCAGACGCGTTCTTGCGGCCTTCGATGGAAGGACCTCTACCCATGGCGATACCGTACATCTGTCAGGAACAGGGCGTGGATTCTAACCGATCGCCCGGCTCCGGCCGCTCAGGCGACCTGTCGCACCGGGCGTTGCAGGAAGCGGCCCTCACGCAGGAACGCCGCGGTCTGCAGCGCCCCCTCCGGCGACAGCACCAGCCCGCTGTGGCTGGCGGCCACCACGCAATGATCGGCCAGGCCCGGCAAACGGGTCTCGGCCAGCGCCACGGTGCCGTCGGAGTCGGCATGCACCGCGCCCAGCAGCGCGCCCAGTCCGTGCGGCACCGAACCGGCCACCAGCCCGACCTCGGCCCGCCCCTTCCACTCCGGCAAACCATGCCTCAGCAGGCCACCACTACGCCCGAGCGCCGCCGACCAGCCATGGCTGGCCAGCGCGCGCGCCGTTTCACTGCCACACAGCGGCGAGCCCAGGCACACCACCCGCGGCACCTCTAGCTCCGGTGCCACTCGCAGCGCTTCCAGCGCCACCAGCCCGCCCAGGCTGTGACCGACCAGCGCGACCGGGCCGGCAGCATGCAAGCGTTCCACCAGCTGCGGCACCGCCACTTCCGGGCCGCCGAACACACTGGGATAGCCGAAGGTGTCGACCGTGAATCCCTGCGCACGCAGCCGCCACGCCAGCGGCCCCACCCAGGCGCGGGCGTTCCAGATGCCGTGCAGCAACACTATCCGCGATGTCATCCATACCCCCCGCGCCACACCCGGCGCCCGTCACCGACAGGCAAGTGATAACCGCCACACCGCCAATCGCAGGTGAAGCCGGCAACCGGCAATGGTTTCAAGGGGTGCGGCGCAGGATGAATTCCCGGTCGCGGACGCGCCCGACCGGGAATTCGTACTCACCGGCCTTCTCGAACCCATGCCGGCCGTAGAAGCGCTGTGCGCCGAAGTTTTCCGACCATACCCCGATCCACAAGGTACGCGGGCCGTCCCGCTCCAGCCAGGCCAGCGTGGCCTCGAACAGGCGACCACCCCAGCCGTTGCCCTGATGTTCCTTGAGCAGATACAGGCGCTTGAGTTCGCCATCGCCGGGGCGCACCTGCGGATGCGGCAGGCCACACGGCCCGGCCGCGGCATGACCCACGGCTACGCCGTCACATTCGAGCAGCCACACCGCGTAATCGGGATGCGCCAGGATCACCCGCTGGCGTTCGGCCGGATAGGCCTCGTCCAGGAACGCCTGCAGATCCTCCGGCGGGTACAGATGCCCGAAGGTTTCGACAAACGTGCGCGTGGCCAGCGCCGACAACGTGTCGGCATCGTCGGTAGTGGCGCGGCGGAGCGTGTAGCGATCGTCGATCACGTGGACTTCCGATGATGCGGAAACGGCGTCCAATCTATTCGAAGAAGCCGCCTTCAAACAAAACCGCCAACGCATCCCTCCGGAGGCATTGACGGCCGCTGTCGCCCGGCGCTCATCGACGCGACCGGGCAATCCTTGAGATGCAGCCGCAGCTTATTCCTTGGCGGTCTTTTCCCGTACCTGCACGTGCACCTCGGCCAGCTGCGCATCGGCGATCGGCGACGGCGCGTCGGTCATCAGGCACTGCGCGCCAGTGGTCTTCGGGAACGGGATCACGTCACGGATCGACTCGGTACCGGCCATCAGCGCGGCGATACGGTCGATACCGAAGGCGATGCCACCGTGCGGCGGCGCGCCGTAGTTCAACGCATCCAGCAGGAAGCCGAACTTGGCGCGCGCCTCTTCGGCACCGATGCCGAGCAGCTCGAACACCGCGCTCTGCATTTCCGGACGGTGGATAC
The DNA here is from genome assembly GCF_052180205.1 of Stenotrophomonas sp. JC08. Classification (NCBI taxonomy): domain Bacteria; kingdom Pseudomonadati; phylum Pseudomonadota; class Gammaproteobacteria; order Lysobacterales; family Lysobacteraceae; genus Stenotrophomonas; species Stenotrophomonas sp. JC08. Next base: position 2,556,275 of record NZ_CP197473.1, read on the forward strand.
GGATCGAACCACCGCCGATCTCGTTGCCGTTGAGCACCATGTCGTAGCCGCGCGAGACGGCGGTCTTGGCATTGGCGCGCAGCTCGGCGACATCGTCCACCGCCGGTGCGGTGAAGGGGTGATGCAGGGCCACGTAGCGCTGCTCTTCCTCGTCCCACTCGAACATCGGGAAGTCGGTGACCCACAGCGGTGCCCAGCCGTCGGCGACCAGGTTGAAATCCTTGCCGGCCTTCAGGCGCAGCGCGCCCATGAAGTCGGAGACCTTGTTGTAGCCACCGGCACCGAAGAACACGATGTCGCCATTGCCCGCACCCACGTGCTTGAGCAGCGCGGCGAAGGCGTCATCGGCAAAGAACTTCTGGATCGGCGAGCTGATCTCGCCGTTGTCGGCGATCTTGATGTAGGCCAGCCCCTTGGCGCCGTACTTGGCGGCGTGGGCGGCGTATTCGTCGATCTGCTTGCGGGACAGCGACGCGCCACCGGGGATGCGCAGCGCGGCCACGCGGCCGTCGGCGTCATTGGCCGGGCCGGTGAACACCGCGAACTCGCTGTCCTTGACCAGTTCGGCCACGTCGACCAGCTCCAGCGCGATGCGCAGGTCCGGCTTGTCCGAGCCGTAGCGACGCATCGCCTCGGCCCAGGTCATGCGCGGGAACTCGGCCGCCAGCTCGACGTCCACCACTTCCTTGAAAGTGGCGCGGATCATGTTCTCGACGAAATCCTGGATGTCGCGCTCGCGGACGAAGGCGAACTCCATGTCCAGCTGGGTGAATTCGAGCTGGCGGTCGGCGCGCAGCGCTTCATCGCGGAAGCAGCGGGCAATCTGGTAGTAGCGGTCAAAGCCGGCCACCATCAGGATCTGCTTGAACAGCTGCGGGCTCTGCGGCAGGGCGTAGAACTCGCCCGGGTGCATGCGTGCCGGCACCAGAAAGTCGCGCGCGCCTTCCGGGGTGGCCTTGGTCAGGATCGGGGTTTCGATGTCCTGGAAGCCACGGCCATCCAGATGGCGGCGCAGCGCCTGCACCAGCTTGATGCGGGTGCGCTGCATGCGCTGCATTTCCGGGCGGCGCAGGTCCAGGTAACGGTACTTCAGGCGGGTGTCCTCGCCCGGGTTCTCATGCGCGTGGAACGGCAGCGGCGCGGCCTTGTTCAGCACAGTGATGGCGGTGGCGATCACCTCGACCTTGCCGGTCTTCATCTTGTCGTTGACCGCATGGCGCGCGCGCACCACGCCTTCCACCTGCAGCACGTCCTCGTAGCCCAGGCTGGCGGCGACGGCGAACACTTCCGCGTTGTCGATCTCCACCGTCACCTGCACGATGCCTTCGTGGTCGCGAAGATCGATGAAGCAGACACCGCCCTGATTACGGGCGACGTCGGTCCAGCCGGCGAGAGTGACGGTTTGGCCGATCAGGGTCTCATCGACCAGGCCGCAGAAATGGGTACGCATGGAAAACTCCGCAGGGGGCTGCCGGTGCGCGACGGCACCGGAAAGATTTTACCGGCCACGGCCGGTCAAGCCGGTTATTTTGCGGCCCGGACGGTGCAGGAGCAAATCCCGCAGCCAGTCACGCCCGCTTAAGCAGGGTGGGGCCTATAGTCAGCCACCTCCGGAACTGAATGGGGACGTCACGATGAAACGCCATCTCCTGCTCGCCCTTCTGGCCACCGCGCTTCCTGCTGCCGTGCTGGCCTCCCTGCCGTTGCCAGCGCACGCGCAGGCGACCCGCGCCTACGCCCCGGAGGACCTGCGCCAGCTCAATCGCGCCGACCGCGCGCGGGTGATCGAGCGTGAATATGCCGACCAGTCGCGGGGGCGCCGCATCCCCGACGACCAGATGGAGTTCTATCTGGACCAGATCAACTCCGGCTGGGGCTTCTCCCGCATCAAGCAGGACATCGCCACCTCGCTGCGTGGCAATGGCGGCGGCGACTGGAACGGGAACGGCAACGCAGGCACGATCCGCTGCGAGAGCAACGACAACCGCCAACGCGTCTGCAACACCGGCTGGCGGCGCGCCACGCTGGTGCGGCAGCTGTCCAGGACCCAGTGCATCGAGGGCCGCAACTGGGGCAGCGGCAATGGTTCGGTGTGGGTCAACAGCGGCTGTCGCGCCGAGTTCGCCGAAGGTCGTGGCAATTCGAACGGCAACTGGAACGGCAATGCCGGCACGATCCGCTGCGAAAGCAATGACCGGCGCCACCGTGTCTGCAACACCGGCTGGCGTCGCGCCACACTGGTGCGGCAGCTGTCCAAGGCCCAGTGCATCGAAGGCCGCAACTGGGGCAGCAGCAATGGCTCGGTGTGGGTCAACAGTGGCTGTCGCGCCGAGTTCACCGAGGCCCGCGGCCATGGCTGGGGCAACAACCAGGGCCAGATCAACAACTACACCGTCACCTGCAGCAGCGAAGACAACCGCATGCGCTCCTGTGCCTGGGACCGTCGTGCAGGCCGCCCGGTGCTGATCCAGCAGCTGTCCAAGGCCCAGTGCGTCGAAGGCCGCAATTGGGGCTACAGCGGCAACAGCCTGTGGGTCAACAACGGCTGCCGCGCCCGCTTCGGCAGCCGCTGAACGTAAGCGCCAGTCAGCAGGTCGAGAAATAAGGAAGGGCGCCCATCGGCGCCCTTCTTCACTCATGGCTAAAGACGTGGTTCAGGGCTCGCTACCCCAGGGTGCGGGCGGCAACGCGACCGGCGTGGTGAGATCGAACTCCACCTGGAACAGGCGCCCGCCCGGCCGCGAAAGCTCATAGACGAAGCGCTTGCCCGCCTCCAGCTCCATCGCCCAGGTGTTGTCCAGCGAAGCGGACAGGCCCTCGCGCTGGAACAGCGCCACCGACTCGGCATCCACCGGGAAGCTCTGCCGCTGCACGCTGCCGGCATCGCGGGTGTCGCCACCGTACATCGTGGTGGCATCCGGCGTTCCATCCTCATGGCGATGGTCATGCTTGAGCCGCAATCCGGTGGCAATACGGGTCAGCACCCAGGTGCGCGAATGGTCATCGCCAACGTGAAACGGAACGCGCAGCTCCTGCGTGGGCGCGTCACAGCCGCGCACGTGCATTATCAGCGCCTTGCCCTCGAAGGCGTCCGGCGTGGCGGAGGCCGGCTGGTTGGCCACCACGCGGCCGGCAAAGGCCTGCCCGCAATGCGAGGCCAGCGCCGCCATGAACCCGTCGGCCGGCGTCTGTGCCTGCGCGGTGGTGGAAACACAGGCGACTGCGGTCAGCAGCGCCCACGGAAGAACCTTGAGTGATTTGATCTGCATCAGCCGACCCTAGCCGCTGGCTTCGAGCAGGACAAGCCGTACGCGCGCATCACCACTGCCGGTGACTGGGCCTTGCACCGCCAGCAACCGCCACCCCGGGCACGCCGCAACAACGGAAGAAAGCCTCTCCGCTGCCCGGACTCAATCGTCCAGCAACTCCATCCACGCCACCTCGGCCTGTTCCAGCTGCTGCGCCAGCACATCACGCTCGCCACCAAGCCGGGTCATCTTTGCCGCGTCGGCGTAGTTGGCCGGATCGGCCAGTTGCCCATCGATGTCAGCCAGCGCCGCGCCCAGCTGCTCCACCTTCTTCTCGGCCGCTTCCAGCTTGTGCGGATTGACCGGCTTCTTCGCTGTTGCCGGCTTGGTGGGGGCCGCCGGAGCCGCCGGCACGGGGGCTTCGATTTTCTCGACGCGGTCGGCCTTGCTGCGCGCGCCCTGCGCGCTGGCACGGGTACGCAGCCACTGCGCGTATTCGTCCAGATCACCATCGAACGGCTCGACCACGCCATCGGCCACACGCCAGAAGGTGTCACAGACCAGACCGATCAGGTGGCGATCATGGCTGACCATCACGATGGCGCCTTCGAACAGCGCCAAGGCCTCGGCCAGCGCCTCGCGCATTTCCAGATCCAGGTGGTTGGTCGGTTCGTCCAGCAGCAGAACGTTGGGCTGCTGCCAGGCGATCAGCGACAGCGCCAGGCGCGCGCGCTCGCCGCCGGAGAAGCCGTCCACCGGTTCGAACGCGCGATCGCCCGGGAAATTCCACTTGCCCAGGAAGTCGCGGAAGCTCTGGTTGACGCCATTGGGATCGAGGTCACGGAAGTGGTCCATCGGCGTGGCGCCTTCGCGCAGCGACTCCACCGTGTGCTGGGCGAAGTAGCCGATCTGCAGGTCCGGGTGCGCCATGCGCTCGCCGGCCAGCAACGGCAGCTCGCCGACAAGCGATTTGACCAGCGTGGTCTTGCCGGCGCCGTTGGGGCCGAGCAGACCCACACGCTGGCCCGCTTCCAGACCGAAACCGACGTTGTCCAGGATCACCGCATCGGCACCGTAACCGGCGGTCGCATCGTTGAGCCGGATCAGCGAGAACGGCAGCTTGGCCGGTGGCGAAAATTCGATACGGAATTCGCGCTCGGCACGCACCGCCTCGGTGCCGCTCATCTTGGCCAGTCGCTTGATCCGGCTCTGCGCCTGGGTGGCCTTGGAGGCCTGCGCCTTGAAGCGGTCGATGAAGCTCTGCAGATGGGCACGCTCGGCCTGTTCCTTGTCGTGCGCGATCTGCTGCTGGCGCAGGTGCTCGGCACGCTGGCGCTCGAAATCGGTGTAGCCGCCCGGATACAGCTTGGCGGTGCCTCCATGCAGATGCAGGGTGTGGGTGGCGACGTTGTCGAGGAACTCACGGTCATGGCTGATCAGCAGCAGCGTGCCCGGATACTTGAGCAGCCACTGCTCCAGCCAGTACACCGCGTCCAGATCCAGGTGGTTGGTCGGCTCGTCCAGCAGCAGCAGGTCGCTGGGCATCATCAGCGCGCGGGCCAGGTTCAGGCGCGCGCGCCAGCCACCGGAGAACGCGGCCACCGGCCGGCTGTGGGTATCGGCCGGGAAACCCAGGCCGTGCAGCAGCTTGCCGGCGCGCGCCTCGGCGTCATAGGCGCCCAATTCGGCCATCTTCTGGTGGGCGTCGGCCACCGCTTCCCAGTCCTCGCGCGCGGTCGCAGCGGCTTCTTCGGCCAGCACTGCGGCCACCACGTCGTCCCCGCCCAGCACGTAGTCGATGGCGCGGTCCGGCAATGCCGGGGTTTCCTGGGCCACGTCGGCGATGCGGATCTTGCCCGGCAGCGACACGTCTCCCTTGTCCGCCTCCAGCTCGCCGCGCACGGCGGCAAACAGGCTGGACTTGCCCGCGCCATTGCGGCCCACCACGCCAACGCGGTAGCCGGCATGCAGGGTGAGGTCGACATTGGACAGCAGCAGGCGTTCGCCCCGGCGCAGGGCGAAATTACGAAGGGAAATCATGAATAGGTCCGTTATAACGAAACGGAATGTGCATGTGAGCAGCATTCCTGCGACGCGATTCTAACGGCAACCAATACTGGACTCACCTTCTGCCGCTGCACAAAACGTCAAACCGTTCCGTCCAGCAACGCAGATAGCCACGTGCCACCGGCCACCGGCCACCGGTTGAATTGAAAAATGCTTTCAAAAGCAACGATTTAACGGGTCACCCTGATTTGACACGAGGTAAAAATTCCATTAATCCGTAATGGCGCACCGCATCAATTCCGACCGGCACCGACCTGTCACCGGTGTGCCATTTCATTACCGGAGCTGCAATCTGATGAACCGCACGTCCAGTACCCTTGCCCTCGCCATCGCCGCCGCCTTGGCCGCCCCGGCCGGGTCCGCCCTTGCCCAGTCCAGCGCCACCACCCTGGATACCGTGATCGTCACCGGCACCCGCGTGGCCGATCGCACCGTGGCCGAGTCGCAGTCGCCGATCGACATCATCACCCCGGAAGCACTGACCGCGACCGGCACCACCGAGCTGGCCACCGCGCTGGCGCGCGCCCTGCCCTCGCTGAACTTCCCGCGCCCGGCGCTGGTGGACGGTACCAGCGCGATCCGGCCGGCGCAGCTGCGCGGCCTGTCGCCGGACCAGGTACTGGTGCTGGTCAACGGCAAGCGCCGCCATGCCTCCTCGCTGCTCAACCTCAATGGCTCCATCGGCCGCGGCTCGGCCCCGGTGGACCTGAACACCATCCCGGTGGCGGCCATCGCCCGCGTGGAAGTGCTGCGTGACGGTGCCTCGGCCCAGTACGGTTCCGATGCCATCGCCGGCGTGGTCAACGTGGTGCTCAAGGGTGCCGAGCACGGGGGCAGCCTGGCCGCCAACGTCGGCCAGTATTCGGCCGGTGACGGCAAGCAGTACCAGCTGTCCGGCGATACCGGTGTTGCCCTGGGCGAGCGCGGCTTCCTGCACGTGGCCGGGCAACTCAGCCAGCAGGACCTGACCAACCGCGCGCGCCCGTTCGCCGGCACCCCGGGCCCGACCCAGCCGGCGCTGGGCCAGAAGGCCTTCGTGATCGGCGAGCCGGACACCGATTTCTCGGCCATTTCGCTCAACAGCGAGGTGACGCTGAGCGACAGCATCACCGCCTATGCGTTCAGCGCACTGAGCAACCGCGACATCACCTCGTTCGCGTTCTTCCGCGCACCGGGCAATCCCACCCAGAACATTCCGTCGATCTATCCGGACGGCTTCCTGCCGCAGATCAACAACGTCTCCAAGGACCGCTCGCTGGTGGCCGGCCTGCGCGGTGAAGCCGGCAACGGCTGGCGCTGGGATGCCAGCTACAACTACGGCTACAACCACCTCGAGTTCTATACCCGCAACACCCTCAATGCCAGCATCGGCGCCAGCTCGCCGACCTCGTTCTACGACGGCGCACTGGAAACCACGCAGAACATCGTCAACCTCGATGCCAGCAAGTCGCTGGACTGGGGCCTGGCCTACCCGGTGACGCTGTCGGTGGGCGTGGAAGCGCGCAACGAGAAGTGGAACCAGTCGCCCGGCGTGGAAGGCTCCTACAGCCAGCCCGACCTCGGCAAGCCCGGCGGCGCGCAGGGCTTCGGCGGTTTCGCTCCCAGTGTCTCGGGCCACTACTCGCGTGACAGCTATGCCGCCCACCTCGGCCTGGAAGCCGACCTGACCGAGCGCCTGTCCGCCGGTGCGGCTGCACGTTACGAGGATTACGACGACTTCGGCAGCCAGCTGTCGGGCAAGCTGTCCGGCCGCTTCGCCTTCACCGACGCGGTGGCACTGCGTGGCACGGTGTCCAGTGGTTTCCGCGCGCCGTCGCTGGCCCAGCAGAATTTCCAGACCATCAGCACCACCTACCTGGCCGGCATTTCCACGCCGTTCGAGATCCGCACCTTCCCGGCCTCCAGCGCGGTGGCCAAGGCCTTCGGTGCCGAAGACCTGAAGCCGGAAGAGTCGCTGTCCTACAGCCTGGGCCTGGTGCTGCAGCCGGTGGACGCGCTGTACGTCACCGTCGATGCCTACCAGATCGACGTGGACGACCGCATCGTGCTGTCCTCCAATCTCACCGGCAACGGCGTGCGCGCCCTGCTGGAAGCCCAGGGCATCTACGGCGTCAACGGCGGCCGCTATTTCACCAACGCCATCGACACCCGTACCCGCGGCGTGGACGTGGTCGGCAGCTACCGCTTCGATCTGGACAGCGGCAGCTTCAACCTGACCACCGGCTACAACTACTCCAAGACCGAGGTGCAGCGCATCGCCCCCAACCCGGCCGCGCTGCAGAGCAACGGCCTGAACCTGGAGCGTATCGACCGCACCGAACGCGGCCGCATCGAGGAAGGCTTCCCGCGCAGCAAGTTCCTCGCCTCCGGCACCTGGAACTTCGAGCACTGGGACTTCTCGCTCGGCGCCACCCGCTATGGCAGCGTCACCACCCGCACCAGCTCGCCGGTCAACGACCAGACCTACGGTGCCAAGTGGGTGGTGGATGCCTCGGCCAGCTACAAGCCCTCGCAGAACTGGACCCTCACCGTGGGCGCGGACAACCTGCTCAACGAGTACCCGGACGAGAACAGCTTCGCCAACTCGACCAACGGCCAGTTCCCGTACAGCAACCTGTCGCCGTTCGGCTTCAACGGTGCCTACGCCTACGGCCGCATCAGCTACAAGTGGTAAGCCGGTACTGGAGCCGCTGAAGAAAACCGCCCCGGGAAACCGGGGCGGTTTTTTGTTCTCCCGGCAACCGCGTGGAAACCTTCCTGCCACGGCGCATTGCCTGCGTGCGGATGAGGCAACACCGCACCGCACCGCCCGCCCGCACGCACGGCGGCTCTGGAAGGCACAGATGAAGGGCTCCGCCGCCCGGATTACGCGCCTACAGCAGACACACCTCGGCGCATGAAAAAAGGGTGGGCCTTGCGGCCCACCCTTCGTCTTGCATCACAGCAGTTCGATGGATCAGAACTTCTGGGTGTACTTCATGTAGATGAAGCGGCCGATATCGAAACCGCCGTAGTAGGCGAAATCGCTGTTCGGTGCGGAGTACTGCAGTGAACCGCGGTGGTTGAACACGTTGTTCGCACCGATGGCAACGGTGGCATTCCACGGTGCCTTGTAGCTGACCTGCAGGTCGTGGAAGGTGTTGGAACCGGTGCTGCGCAGCGGCTCCCACTCACCGTTGGCATAACGGTCGGCCAGATCACACCAGCCATCAGCCAGGCTGATGCAGCCTTCCTTCATGCCCGAGTAGTAGCGCGCGGTGTAGTTCACACCGAAGTCGCCGTACTCCCAGTTCACGCCGAGGTTCGAACGTACGCGGAAGATGCCCGGTGCACCGACGTTGCCGATGATGATTTTTTCGCCATCATCGTTCTGACCGACTTCGTCGTACTTGGCGGTATAGGTGGTCTGCCAATCGATGCTGAACTGACCGATGGCCAGTTCCGGCAGGCGGTACTTCACGCCCAGGTCGTAGCCTTCGGTCTCCATCTGGCCCAGATTGGCCAGACCATAGAACATCTCGGTGATGTGACCATCGGCCGCACGCACGATGCCGGCGCAGCGGCTGCTGTCGCCCAGCACATAGCAGTCACGCAGGATGCGGTCGACGCTGTCGGAGATGATCATGTCCTTGATCTGGTAGTTGTACCAGTCAAGCGAGATGTCCAGCCCCTGCACCCAGCGCGGGCTCCACACCAGACCAACAGTCTTGCTCTTGGAGGTTTCCGGCTTCAGGTTCGGGTTGGAGCCGGAGATGAACTGGTCCGGGGTCTGGCACGGCCAGGTACCGCACGGAACCAGGCCCTGGCCCAGCTGCACGTAATCCGGGGCCACCCCGGCGGCGGTGCAGGCGTCATTGCCGGCAACGCTGCCTGCCACGCCGACCGAACACGGATCGGTGTACTTCTCGAAGCTGCCACCGATGCCGCCGTACATGTTGTCAACCGACGGAGCACGGAAGCCTTCAGCGTAGGTGCCGCGGACCAGCAGCTCATCCAGCGGACGCCAGGTGATGCCGAACTTGCCGTTCACGGTGTCGCCGAAGTTGCTGTAGTCCGAGTAACGGCCGGCAACGTTGACGGTCAGTTCCTTGGCGAAGGCCATGTCGGCCAGCACCGGGATGTTCAGCTCGAGGTAGACCTCGTCCAGTTCGTACTTGCCGTTGGTGGTGCTCTGCGGCAGGCCGGTGTACTCGCCCGACTGCATGAACGCGTCCGGTACGTAACGCGCCTCTTCTTCACGGTGCTCGACACCGACCGCAAAGCCCAGCTCACCCGCCGGCAGGGTCATGATCGAACCAGCCAGATCAGCGGTGAACGCGGTGGTCTTGGAGACACCGGTGGTGGTGAAGGTCGGGAACAGGAAGTTCTGCAGATCCTTGTTGTCCAGCGAACCCGGGCCTGCGACGCCAGCCGGCAGCAGCGGGTTCCATGCATAGCAGCCCGCAATCGGCTTGTCGACAGTGCCGCAACGGGCAATGCCATCGGCGTCAATGAACGACTGGCCCAGCGCCTGGCGCGCAGCGATCAGGCTCATGTCGCCGTGGTTGCTCTTGACCGATTCGTTGCGGTTGAACAGCGCGCCGACGTTCCAGTCGAACGATTTGCCGGCGAAGTCGAAGAAGCCGCTGAGCGACGGTGCGAAACGCAGGGTCTTCAGCTGGCTCTGGGTGGTACGCGGCACTTCCCACAGACGGCGACGGAACTCGATGTCCTGGCCCGGCAGCGGGTTGAACACGCTGTCACCGGACAGCGGGGTGCCAAACGACTGCGACTGGAACGGATAGCCGGCGATCTGCTGGTCCGTGTTGCGCTCGTTGTACAGGATGTCCGAGTTGAACGAGATATTGTCGGAGAAGTCGTAGGTGCCGTTGATGTACACCGACTTGCGCTCGATGCCCGTCTGCAGCGACATCTGCTCGTTGGCGTTGGCATACTCAGCCGGGGTGAGCGCGTGGTAATCGTTCGGATTGGTCGGATCACCACCCGGGTTCAGCGTCATCCAGATCGGAGTCGGCTTGCCCTTGGCCGGCTTGCAGTCGCCGAATACGCGCGGATCACACCACACGCTGTTCGGGCCGACCGGGCTCAGATCGCCCGGCTGGGTGTTCGGGCCCTTGCCACCGTCGCGCGAGAACCAGCGGTCCTTCGCCATCACCGGGTCCTGCTTGGAGTACTCGGCCGACAGGGTCAGGCTGCCACGCTCACCGGCGGCGCCCATGGTGAAGGAGTACTGCTCCAGGTCGCCATCGCCTTCGCCGTACTGGCCGATGTAGACGTTGGCTTCGGCGCCGTCGAAGTTCTTGCGGGTGATCACGTTGACCACGCCGGCAATGGCGTCGGAACCGTAGATGGCCGAGGCGCCGTCCTTCAGGACTTCAATGCGCTCGATGGCCGACATCGGGATCTGGCTCAGATCCTGGTAGCCGCCCGAGGTGGCGCCCAGGCGCTTGCCGTTCATCAGCACCAGGGTGCGGTTGGCGCCCAGGTTGCGGATGTCGATGTAGTAACCACCCACGTTCTCGCCCGAAGCCAGCGATTCCGAACGCGAGATGGCCGGCGAACCGGCCGAGGTCATGTTCTGCAGCACGTCGGCAACCGAAGTGAAGCCCTGCTTTTCCAGGTTCTCACGGCTCAGCGTCAGGATCGGCTGCTGGGTCTCCATGTTGGCGCCGCGGATGCGCGAGCCGGTGACTTCCAGACGGTCCAGGGTGGTGGCGCCGGCGGTGGTGTCCTGCGCCGAGGCAAATGCCGGGGTCAGCGCAATGGCGATGCCGGCCGGGAGCAAGCCCAACCGCACAGCGGGAGTACGAAATTTCATCAATCTCTCCGATTACGTTAGTGGTGCGTTAAACACCCCTGAACGTTACGTTTGCGCCGCATCGATTCATTTGCGCGAAGCCACCGGAAACTTTGCCGACTGTGGCGGGAGTGTTTCAGCGGCCTCGCGGTAGCGGCTGGCCGAGGTGCCATAGCGGGAACGGAAAGCCCGGGCGAAGCTGCAGCAGTTGTCAAAACCGCTGGCCGAGGCGACCTCGCCGATCATCATGTCGGTATCGCGCAGCAGCATCGCCGCACGCTCCAGCCGCAGGCGTGCAGCCAATGCCTGCGGACTCTCCTCGTACAGGCTCTGGAAGGTCTTGGACAGGTACCAGCTGGAGAAATTGGTCAGCTCGGCCAGTTCGCTGATACGCACCACCCGGTGGCTGTTGCCTTCCAGGTACATGCGCGCCCGTTGCATGCGTCCGAATACCTGGCGCTTGCGCAGGCGCGACCGTCCGGGACAACGCTGCACGCCGCCGGACAGCTCGCGCTGCAACGAGGCGATGTGCAGCAACAGCGGCCGCAGGTGATGGATGCTGGTGCCCGGCCCCTGCGCCTCACGCCACAGGCGCAGCGCCAGCCGTGCCTCGGCATGGCTCATGCGGCCGCGACCGGTATAGACACTGCAGTCGGCCAGCGTGCCCAGCAGCCGCAGCGCATCGTTGTCCAGCGCCACACCGATGCAGACGCCATCGCGGCCCGCCTGGATCAGCGGCCGTGATTCTTTCTCGAACGCGATCCACTCGCGCTGGTGCAACCGGAACTTGCCTTCCTTGGATTCCACCCAGGCACTGCCGCGCAGCTGTATCCATGCCGTGAACACCGCGCCGGAGGTCTGCAGGCTGCCCAGCCGCGCCACCCCCACGCAGTAGGGACGCCCGTCTTCTTCAAACTGCTTGTCGAACGTAACCGACTGGCCGCGATCGACCCAGGTCATCTGCCGCATGTGACACACCATCTTTTGCCATCAATGGCCGATGGTTTTGCCAACTCTGGCGCGAAGCGTCAGGACGGTGCGGCGATATTGCTCCGAAATATTGCCGAACCCGCTTCCGAAAGAATCACGAAGGCGGTTTCCTCAACCACGGCAACCACTTGGCCGCGCCCATCGGTGTCCATGCATGCCGTTGCGGGGCGGGCATCAGGCCGATATCCGAGCTGTCGGTGACTGCCAGAGCGACAAAAGCCGCCTGCCCATCCGGTGCCAGGCTCAAGCCGTTGCCCGAACTGAAACGCCCGGCATCAAGGCACCGGCTGCGCTCCGGGCTCCCCAGGACGGTGAGCTGGCTGAGGCAGTCGCGGCGCATGTGCAGGTAGGCCACGTGGCCATCGCCCGACACCGCCCAGGTACGGTAACGCCAGCGGCTTGGCGCCCGCCCGCTCAATTCGCGCACGCTGCCCGGTGTCAGCATCGCGTCCACCTGCCACAGGCCGGCATCGGCCAGCCGTGTGTAGAGAACACGCTGGCCGGCACGGTCAAGCCGGGCCTGCGAAACACCCTCCAGCGACGCCCGCCGGCGCCACTGTGCCGGGGAGCGCTCGAACAGGCTCAGCTGCATCCGCTCGTCCTCGCCACGCTCCACCACCAGCACGGTGCCGGCCTGCGAACCGTAGATCGCCTGCAACGGTTCGCGCACCGGTACCGGCAGGCGTTTCCAGTAGCCCTGCTCGGGCACCACCTCATAGATGCCGGGCTCGCCGTCGTCATCGCGACCGGTGACCAGCAGGCTGCGGCCATCGGCCGACCAGTCCATCGGCTGCCGCGCTTCCGGCCGGAATCCTTCGATCACCCGTAGCGAGTCGGGGTCCTCCAGTCGCCCCCACCACAATGCGAATACGCCCGAGCGGTCGGAGGTGAATGCCAGATGCGCGCCATCGGGCGACACCATCGGCTGTCCGTCGCGTCCGGATGAGGCGAACAGCCGCTGCGGCTTTTCACCGGAATCGCCCAGCGGATACCTGACCAGGGCGAACCGCGGCTGGTTGCGCTTGAACGCCAGCTGCGCGCCGTTGCCGGAAACCGTCGGACTTTCCGCATCACCCAGGCCAAGATCGCGCAACACGCCCGTGTCCACCTCCAGCCGATAGAGCCGCGACTCGCTGTCGACCCTGCGGCCGAACACCATCGCATCGGCGCCCAGCCAGCTCCAGCCACGCATTTCCGCCGCTTCCTCGGTCAAGCGCGTGGCATTGCCGCCATCCGCATCCATCACCCACAGGTCACCCACCTGCGGATTGCGTATGAAGCCGATCCGCTTGCCGTCGGCCGAATAGCGTGGCGCATAGTCGAAGTCATCGGGCCCCACCGCATAGGACAGCTCCGACCAGCGGCCGGAGGCCAGATCCAACATGCGGATGCCACGACTGGCGTAACGGCCGGTCATCGAGCCGAAGATCAGGCGACGCCCGTCCGGCGACCAGTCGAAGCTGAGCATCTCGGTGCCGTCACAGCCGGCCACCCGACGCGCACCGCCACCGGTGGCGGCCACCAGCAGAACGTCGCACCGCCCTTCCGGCAGGAAACGGGCGAAGGCGATTTCGCGCCCATCCGGCGACCAGGCCGGGAAGCGGTCGGACGCGTCGGCGGGAGGTTCAAGCAGCTGTGCCGCTGTGGTGGCGCCGGTGCTTTGCACCCACAGGCTCGACAGCCCCGCCTTCTCACGCGCAAAGACCACCAGCGATGCATCTGGCGACAACGCGGGAGAGGTCTCGAAGTCGGCGCTGGAGGTGATCAGCCGATACGGGCGCTCGGGACTGCCCACCACCCGGGTGCCACTGCTGCTCAGTACGTTCGTGTCAGCGGCTTCCTGGCGCATCCACAGCAGCCAGAACATGATCAGGGAACTGGCCAGCAGCACCACTCCCGCGGCGATCAGCAGGTAGCGCCGCACGCGGCGGCGTGCCGTACGCAGCGGCTTGTCCCTATCCGCAAGCGGTGCGCTGTCCGGCGCAGAGGAACCTGCTGCTACCGCACCAGCACTTTCATCAACCGCCACGTCCTGCCACGACACCGGCACCAGCAGGCGATAGCCGGTCCGGGCGATGGTCTCGATGTAGGCCGCGCCATCACTGCCGCTCTCGCTGGAGGTGAAGGCCTTGCGCAGTTGCGTGACCGCCTGGGTGAGCACGTCGTTGGTCGGCATGGTGTCCGGCCAGACTTCGGCAAACAGCTCGTCGCGGGTGACAACCTGCCCGGCGTTGCGCGCCAGCACCAGCAACACCGCCACACTCTTGGGTGTCAGCCGCCGCAAACGGCGTACGCCCGGCAGATGCACCTCACGCGAGGACACCACTACAAGACAGTCGCCGATCAGCAGCCGGTCGGCTGCCTGTTTTTCAATGTTGGAAGTTTCCATGCCACTCAGGGAAAAAATCGCTGGTGGGCACACTCCCGTGCCCGCCCCCTGGAAGCGACGCAACCAGTGAACCGCCAAATTCCGCAAACGGCGTCAACGTGAAAAGCAAAAGTATCTGACCGGGCGGATATTAGCCTATGGGCGGTTCCCTGCGTATGCGCGCGGGACGACATCAGGCTCTCTCTCGCCGATGAATTCACATAATCCGTTTCAATATTCGCGCCTCCGGGCGCGATATTTTTATCTGGCGTTCATTCTTCCGGCTTTGTGAATCGCCAGTCCCACCAGTCTGGAAACCACCAGTGCCACATACATGACGCCGGCAAACTGCTCCAGCATGACCAGCGCACGCGCCTGTGGATGTACCGGCACCACGTCACTCAGCCCCACCCCTGAGAGAAGACTGAAGCTCAGATAAAGCAGTTCGGTCCAACTACGCAATTCGCCCACGCTGGTGGCCGTGAAACTGCCCGGCAACCAGTACTGGCAGACCGAATACGCGAATGCGAATGCCCACGCCAGCAAGGTGAAGGTGGCGCCGGCGGCGAACAGCTCGTCACGGGTGACCTTGTGATCCTGCAGCATGTAGGCGATCAGGCTGCAGGTCGTATAGAAATAGAGCAGGCATTCGAACACCTGCGCCACCATCATCAGGTTGTGCCGCTCCAGCAATACGCCGGTGACCGAGAAGACCACCGCCGGCAGCGCCAGCAGCAAGGCCATCCAGATCGCCAGCGGACTGCGCCGCACCACCCACACCGCCAGCCCCAGCACCGCCATGCCGAACACGCCGAATACGACGCGGCCAGCCGGCATGTTTTCCATCGACGGGTACAGCAGCACGACCAGCAACTGCACCGCCAGCAGCCATGCCGACGGGTGCCGGCGTGCCAGCACGATCCATTTCAGCCGGGCACGCTCCGGTGCTTCCGGCGCTCCGGAGTCCGAACTTGGCGCCTGCTTCACGCGCTTGCGCCTCAGTGGGTGGCCGCCACCCGGTGGGGATAGGCGGCGAATATCGCCGCAACCGCGGTATCGATCTGCTCACCACGCCGCTGCGCGTCGGCACGGCCGACGGTGCCGACCGCGATACCTTCCCAGACCAGCTGCTTCCGCCGCGCATCCACCAGGTCCACATTGAGCGTGCCTTCGGTGTACTGGCGCACGTCGGTGCGGTCACGCCAGTACGGCACCGCAAAGTAACCGCGGGCGCGGTAGCTGTAGTAATAGTCGTAGTCCACTTCCGGCATCGTGGTGACGCGGGTCTTGTCCTGCAGGTAGGCATTGAGATTCACCCACAGGTCCGGATCAGTCTCGTCGAACACGTAACCGCGGGCTTCCATCTGCGCGCGGACCGCGGCACGGATGCGGTTGCTGGTGATGGTGGTGTAACCGTTCTGCTCCAGTGCCAGCGGCGTATAGAACGCGAAGCTGCGATAGCGCGAGAAGTCGGCGCCCGGATCGCTCTGGCTGGCAATCCTCGGCCCGCTGGCGCAAGCCGCCAACGCCAGCAGGGAGGACAGTGCGACCAGGCGGAGTACGGATCGGAATTGCATGGCGGTTCTCCCATCGAGGACGGATCAAACGCTAACACGCGCCGGCGTTGCCATGGGTCATGACACCGCCGGCGCGCCCATCCATGGATCGGCGGCCGGGGGCAGCACGCGGCATGCCCCCGGCCGGCTGTTACCCGGCGCTGTAGACCTCGGCTCCCTGCGCACGGAACTCCTTCGATTTTTCAGCCATGCCCGCTTCCACTGCGGCAGCAGCGTCCACGCCCTGCGCGGCGGCATGGTCGCGCACGTCCTGGGTGATTTTCATCGAGCAGAAATGCGGGCCGCACATCGAGCAGAAGTGGGCCAGCTTGTGCGCGTCCTTCGGCAGCGTCTCGTCATGGAACTCCCGGGCCTTCTCCGGGTCCAGACCGAGGTTGAACTGGTCCTCCCAGCGGAACTCGAAACGCGCCTTGCTCAGCGCGTTGTCGCGCACCTGGGCACCGGGATGGCCCTTGGCCAGGTCGGCCGCATGTGCGGCGATCTTGTAGGCCATGATGCCGTCGCGCACGTCCTGCCGGTTGGGCAGGCCCAGATGCTCCTTCGGCGTGACGTAGCAGAGCATCGCCGTGCCGTACCAGCCGATCATCGCCGCGCCGATGGCACTGGTGATGTGGTCATAGCCGGGTGCGATATCGGTGGTCAGCGGCCCCAGCGTGTAGAACGGCGCTTCGCCGCATTCGGCCAGCTGCTTGTCCATGTTCTGCTTGATCAGCTGCATCGGCACATGGCCGGGACCCTCGATGATGGTCTGCACATCGTGCTTCCATGCGACTTTGGTCAACTCGCCCAGCGCTTCCAGCTCACCGAACTGGGCCGCGTCGTTGGCATCGGCGATGCAGCCCGGGCGCAGGCCGTCCCCGAGGCTGAAGGACACGTCATAGGCCTTCATGATGTCGCAGATGTCTTCGAAGTGCGTGTAGAGGAAGTTCTCCCTGTGATGCGCCAGGCACCACTTGGCCATGATCGAGCCGCCACGCGAGACGATGCCGGTGACGCGTTTTGCCGTCAGCGGCACATGCCGCAGCAGCACGCCGGCGTGGATGGTGAAGTAGTCCACACCCTGCTCGGCCTGTTCGATCAGGGTGTCGCGGAAGATCTCCCAGGTCAGCTCCTCGGCGCGTCCATCCACCTTCTCCAGCGCCTGGTAGATCGGCACGGTGCCGATCGGTACCGGCGAATTGCGCACGATCCATTCGCGGGTTTCATGGATGTGCTTGCCGGTGGACAGGTCCATCACCGTGTCCGCGCCCCAGCGGATCGCCCACACCAGCTTCTCCACTTCCTCGGCGATGCCCGAGGACACCGCGCTGTTGCCGATGTTGGCGTTGATCTTGGTCAGGAAGTTGCGGCCGATGATCATCGGCTCGCTTTCCGGATGGTTGATGTTGTTCGGCAGTACCGCACGGCCGCGGGCGATTTCATCGCGCACGAATTCCGGGGTGATGATGTTCTGGATGCTGGCGCCGAAACTCTGTCCCGGGTGCTGCGCCAGCAGGCCGGCGTCACGCACCGCCTCCAGCCGCTGGTTTTCGCGGATGGCGACGAACTCCATCTCCGGAGTGATGATGCCGCGCCGCGCATAATGCATCTGCGTGACATTGGCGCCCCCATGCGCGCGACGCGGCAGCACGCGATTGGGGAATCGCACCGCATCAAGCTTTGCATCGCTTTCGCGCTCACGCCCGAACTGCGAACTCAGGCCCGGCAGCGTTCCGGTGTCGCCACGCTCGGCGATCCAGGCGGCGCGCAGCGGTGCCAGACCGGCGGCCAGATCGATGCGCGCCTGCGGATCTGTGTAGGGGCCGGAGGTGTCGTACACGGTGACCGGCGGATTCTCCTCGCCACCGAACAAGGTGGGCGTGCGCGTCTGCACGATCTCGCGCATCGGCACCTGCAGGTCGGCACGCGAGCCGGGCACGAAGATCTTGCGCGAGCCGGGAATCGGCTGGGTCACGGATCCGGAGAGTTGCTGGGCCTGCTGCTGCAGGCTGGGCTGGGCGTTCATCGGCATTCGTCCTGGTCAATCCGCACCGGGGTGCGAGGCCATGCGAGGGATTCGCATGGTGGAACGAAGCGAAGGCGCACGCCGCCCGGCATGGCCCATTACGGCACCTGCACTGGCGGCACACGAAGCTTCCCTACGCCGGTATCAGCCGGATCAGGTTCGAAGGGACTGTCTCAACCGCGGCCCGCTGGCCTTGGTACCCCCGCTTCGGCCGGGATTAGAGCACAAAGCCATCGCACGCTGCATCGCGTGCATCATCACGATGGGCCGGGGTCCGGCAACGCAAGCGGCATTCCCGGACGCGACAGAAGACGGCATGCGGCGCATGCCGCCCCGCTCAGTAGCCGGCCGCCTGGCCATCCTTGCGGCTTTCCGAGGCGCCGTAGTACACGCCGCTTTCCGCGTCACGCATGATCGCCTGGTAGCCGCCGTACGGGCCGTCGGCGAACACCACGCGGTGGCCCTTGCGCATCAGCGCGCGGATGGTTTCGTAGGGGAAGCCGGTTTCCAGATTGACCTCGCCACCATCGCGCATCGCCACGCCCTGCCCGGTGGGCTCGGTCGAGCCTTCGTGCTGGATGCGCGGCGCGTCACCGGCTTCCTGCAGGTTCCTGCCGAAATCGACCAGGTTCATCACGATCTGCGCATGGCCCTGCGGCTGCATCGCCCCGCCCATCACGCCGAAGCTCGCGAACGGCTTGCCATCCTTGGTGATGAAGGCCGGGATGATGGTCTGGAACGGCCGCTTGCCCGGCGCGTAGCCGTTCGGGTGATCCTTCTGCAGCACGAACATCTCGCCGCGGTCCTGCAGGATGAAGCCCAGCCCCGGTGGCGCCATGCCGCTGCCCATGCCGCGGTAGTTGGACTGGATCAGCGACACCATCATGCCGTCGGCATCGGCCACGGTCATGTAGATGGTATCGCCCTCCTCCAGTTGTTTCGGCGTGCCCGGCTGCACTTCCTTCAAGGTCTTGTCCATCGAGATCAGCGCGCGCCGCTGCGCCGCGTAGTCCTTGGACACCAGCCGCTGCACCGGTGCCGGTGAGAACGCCGGATCGGCATAGAAGCGGGCGCGGTCGGCGAAGGCCAGCTTCTTGGCCTCGACGAACAGATGCACATGCTCGGCCGAACCGAACGGGATCTTCGAAAAGTCGTAGCCTTCCAGGATGTTGAGGATCTGCAACGCGGCGATGCCCTGGCTGTTGGGCGGCAGCTCCCACACATCAAAGCCGCGGTAGTTGCTGCTGACCGGCTCGACCCACTCGCCCTGATGGCTGGCCATGTCCTCGTAGCTGAGGAAACCGTCGTTGGCCTTGAAAAAATCGCCGATGGTGCGGGCGATCTCGCCCTTGTAGAACGCATCACGGCCGCCGTCGGCAATCTTCTGCAGGGTGTCGGCCAGATTCGGATTGCGCCACATCTCGCCCTTGCGTGGGGCACGCCCCTCGATGGTGAACTGCTCGGTGAAGCCGGGATACTGCGACAACTTCGGCACCGAGCGGTCCCAGTAGTAGGCGATCACCTCGGCCACCGGGTGGCCGTCGCGTGCATAGCCGATGGCCGGGGCCAGATTGTCGGCCATCGGTTTGCGGCCGAAGCGCTGGTGCAGTGCGAACCAGCCATCCACCGCACCGGGTACCGATACCGGCAGCGGTCCGGTGGCCGGGATCTCCTTCAGTCCGCGGCGCTGGAACTCGGCCAGCGTCAGCGAGCGCGGCGAGCGCCCGGAGCCGTTGTAGCCGTACAGCTTCTGCGTCTTCGGATCCCAGACGATAGCAAACAGGTCGCCGCCGATACCGTTGCCGGTCGGCTCCATCAGCCCGAGGGCGGCGTTGGCGGCAATGGCCGCGTCCACCGCCGAACCGCCGGACTTCATCACCTCCAGCGCGATCTGCGTGGCCAACGGCTGCGAGGTGGCGGCCATCGCATGTGGCGCGATCACCTCCGAGCGCGTGGCAAAGCCCGGGCCGGTGATGCGGTCGGCGGCCAGTGCCGGGAAGGTGGCAAGGCCGCAAAGGCAGAACAGCGACAACAGACGTGACATGGCGCACCCCATGGAAAAGACCGGCATCACGATAGCCCGATTCGGCGCTCCTGCGCCGCGTCTTACGCCGCTCTTACGTCACCGGCCTATCTAGTTGGCGCGAACACACGGCCGGTCGCCTTCCTCGTCGGATCGAACCGCCATCTCGCTTCAACCACAAGGGGCTTTTTGCAATGAAATTACGATCCAAGCGCCAGCAAGGCGGTTTCACCCTCGTCGAAATGGCCGTCGTACTGGTCATCATCGGCGTCATCATCGGCGCGGTCATGATCGGCCGTGATGTGCAGCGCAACGCCGAATACACCCGCATCAAGCAGAAGTTCGTCGACCAGTGGGTGGTGAGCTACAACAGCTACCACCAGCGTTTCGGTGCACCGGTCGGCGACAACCAGGCCGCACCGCGCCTGATGGTCGGCGGCCGCGACTACGACATCGACATGACCGCCAATACCGCCAGCAAGGGCGCGGTCTGCAACGTGGCGGCTCCCCGCAACACCACCCCGGCGGTGACGCTGGTGCCGACCGATGGCGCCAAGCTGCGCGACTTCATGCGCGGCGCCGGCATCAGCCTGGCACCGGGTCGTGGTGAGGGTTTTGAAGACCGCTTCGCCTACCTGGACACCAACGGCAACCCGCAGGAAATCCAGATCTGTTTCCAGTGGAACCCGCCGGGCACCGGCTCGGGCTCGGGCAACGTCATGGTCATTTCCGGCCTGACCCCGGACCTGGCGCGCTCGCTGGACCAGATGATCGACGGCAAGCCCGATCCGCAGGGTGGCGCGTTCCGCCAGGCCGGCATCACCGCACGTGCGGCCTCGGACAACGCCGACACGATCAGCGTGGAATGGGCCGGCAACAACACCGACCAGAGCACCGGCTCGACCACGTCCACCGCACAGGGTGGTGGTGACGACACGATCCAGGTGATGACGATGGTCGCCCACTACAAGATGAACCAGTAACCACTATGGCCACCGCCTCTCCGTTGAGCCGGCTGCGCCGGTCACGCCGTCTATCACTGCTGCTGTTCGCGGGCTCGCTCATCGCCCTCGTCATCGCCGCGACGTGGTTCATCGCCGCACGCACGGACCTTGCCAGGTCCTACGACCAGCTCAGCAGCCGCAATCAGCTGCTTGCCCAGGCGCTGATGGCCCAACAGGAGGCGCAACTGAAAGTGGAAAACGCGCGTTCCGCGCAACAGGTCATGGACCGCCTGTCCGCCCTCGGGCTGCAACCCGAGGGCTGGGGCGAACGCATGATCAACCTGCGCTCCACCCAGCTGTCACGTGACGAATCCGCCGCCCTGCTGGCCGGCATCGCCGCCGGGCCGGACCGCCTGTTCGGTGCTGAAGCCTTCGAGCTGTCGGTCACCAACCCTGCCGAGGGCCTGTTCCACCTGCCCGTACTCGTGGATGAACGGATACCGGCCCCTCTGCAGGTGACCTTGCGCGGCAGCCTGCTGTTCCGCACCGGTCCGGCCGACGACAACGGCATCGCCAGCACCAGCACCACGGGAGCCAGCCAGCCATGAGCATGCAGAGCATCATCCAACTGGCCGGACGCTGGATCGTCTTCGACAACGACACGGTCACCCTCTCCACGACACGTCCACGCGTGGAACAGCCGGCATGGCTGTTCTGCGAGTTCGAGGGCGGTGTCAGCAGCGTGGTTTCGCTGGAAGGCAGCCCCGCGCACGCGGTGGCGCTGATCGAAAAACGGCTGCGCGCCGACGGCATGATCGATGGCGACGGCAAGATCCTCATCCACAAGAGCCGGACCATGGGTGCCGGCTACCAGAGCCTGTTCACCGCCGTACCGCTGGATGTCTGGCAACAGACCTTCGCCTGGGCCGAGGCGCAGCCCGACCACTGCCTGCTGGTGCCGATCACCTCGCTGATGTGGAACGCGATCAAGTCCGGCGAGGGCCTGATTGTCCAGAATGGACGGCAGTTCTCGGTGCTGGCGCTGCGCAAGCACGACATCATCCACCGCTCGTCGATGGCGTACAGCGAAGACGCCACGGACCTGGCCATGACCGTTGGCGCCCTCGCCGGCCAGGTAGCCGACGACCTGGCACGCAACAACGAGGATGGCAGCGAGACCATGGTGTTCCAGTGGTGCCCGCTGCTGATGCCACAGCCACTGCCGGGCGAATCCACGAGCAGCGAGACGCTGGCCGAGATATTTTCAGCCAACACCGGCTGCCAGGTACGTCAGGTACCGACCCGCACCTACAGGGACAACGACGGCGGCACCTGGCTGTCGGCCATCGACTGGGTGCGTTCCCGGAGCTCCACCCGCATCGCCGTCAATCCGTTGCCGAGCCGTGCCGCCCATCTTGCCGAATGGGCGTTGCCGCTGGCCTCCTGCGCCTCGCTGGTGTTTGCCATCGCACTGGGCGCACTGGGTGCGCGCTGGGCGCTGGCCGCAGGTGAAGCCGACGACCGTGCCGCGCTGATCAACCAGCAGATCGTCCAACTCGAACAGCAGACCCAGGCATTGGCTGGCGATATGCGCCTGCCGCAGGGTTTCGATGCGGCACTGGGGTTCATCGAGAAAGCCAAGGGCCTGTCCACCGGCATGGACCCGGTATCCGGGCTGCAGCTGATCCAGGAAGCCGCACAGGATGAGGTGCGGATCCTGCGGCTGCGTGTGGAACAGCCGGCCGATGCGGCCGGCCAGGCTGCAACCAATCCACCCGCCGACAGCCGCACCCTGCGTGTGGACGGCATGGTCGATATCGATCGCGGCACCCCCGGCATGCAGGTGGCGCACTTCGTCGAACGCCTGCGCCGGCAGGGATTCAACCCGGTGCCGCTGGACCCGCAATCGGGGGGCGGCACGCGCACCAGCAATGGCGGCATTTTCTCCTACCTGTTGAGCAGAACCCCTTCATCCGCCGTGGAGCCGACCCCGTGAAGAAGAAATACATCGCGATGGTCGCCCTCGCCGGCTGGATCGGCGTCACGGCCTGGCTGGCCTCGATGGTCATCGTCAAACCCGCCGTGCTGTTCCTCGGCAACAACCTCGACGAAAGCGCCGAGGCCGCCCAGCTGCGGGCCGCGGTACAGCGCAACAAGGCCGTGCTTGAGGTCGCGGGCAAACTGCGCGCCCCGGCGCCGGCAACAACCGGTGCCGACCTGATCGCCCTTCCCCGCCAGACGCCAAGCTCACCGGTGTTGGAAGGCGGGATGGACACGCTTGGGAACAGCGATAGCGAGCCTGCCAGCCCCACACGCCTGTCACTGATCATCCGCGCCCGGGGCGTGACCAGCGCGATTGTCGACGGCAACCGCGTCCAGGTCGGCAGCCGGCTGCCCAGCGGCGGCCGGGTGGCCGCCATCGGCGACACATGGCTGCGCCTGCGCCACGTGGACGGTTCGCTACAGACATTGAAGCTGCCCGGTATTGCCGGCGGTGCGTCGGCAGGAGCCCGGCAGTGACACGCACGTACAAAGTCCTCATCGGACTGGCGCTGGCCGCTGTGCTGCTGGCCGGTGGACTGACACTGCTGAAAAAATCACCCGGGAAAAGCACTGCATCTGCAGCGCCGGCAGTTGTGCAGGCACCGGCCGGCGCACAGCCGCCGGAATCCGTGCGCAGCGACATGGCAGGTGAGCCGGCACCGTGGGAAACGGCACAGGACGATGCGACCTCCACATCGGCACGCACGTCGACATCCCTCCCGCCTGCCAGTCTGCCGAAGGCGCATGCCGCGCTTTCCATCGCCCAGATGGACCAGCAGATCGCAATGCAGGAAGCGCAAGCCACCGCCATCCTGCAGCAGCTGGATCTGGCGGAGGCGCAGGGGACCTTGCCACCGGACCTGAATCCGGAGGCGGTACGTACCAACCTAAAGGTCGCGCTCAAGGCACAGAAGCTGGGACGTGAGCTGATCGCCTTGACCCAGCAACCCGGCACACCGGAGCGCCAGCGGCGCATCGCCCAGATCACGGCCGAGATGACCGCCCTGCAGCACGAGTTGCGCAAGGACGTGATGGTTGCCGCGGGTGCAGGTGCGAAACGATGACGTGCCGGCGGCTGCAGGGGGGATTCAATCTGGTCGAACTGTCGGTGGTGCTGGTCATCCTGGCGCTGCTCAGCGGCGCCGGCAGCCGCACCTACGAGCTGGTTTCGCAGGCGCGTGCGCAGACGGCCAACAGTTCCCGGTTGATCGAGGCCAACCAGGCGATCCGCAGCTATGTCGCGCGGCACAAGCGGCTGCCCTGCCCGGACAGCCGCAGCAACGCGCAGATCGCTGCCGGTACGCCGCTGCCGGCTGCCTGTCCGGTCGCCTTGACCAGAGGCTGGTTCCCCTACCACGCCGTGGGCATGGAAATGCCGCGCGAAGGCATGCGCTTGTTCTATGGAGTGCAGCGCACCACCGCCGCCGACCTTGTCCAGCCGAAGGAAATCGTTTCCGGAGAGTTCGCCAGCCTGGACGGTGCCAGCGCGCTGATCGAGTCGCTGAAACTGCTCGCCAAGGCGTCGCCCAGCACCGCACTTCCCTATTACAAGCATCCGGCACCGCGAGCACCGGACAGCTCCGCGACCGCGGTCATCGATTGCGGGACGGCGGGGGAAACCATCAACCCGGCCTACGTGATCATCGCCCCGGCAAAGGACCTGGACCGCATCGGCACGATCCATCCGGAGTTTGACGATGAGAACAGCCGCTTCGTCTCCCAGCAAGGCAGCACGTTGTGCTTCGCCCACCCCAATCGCCCCTCCAGCTTCCGCTATGACGACCTCGTCGTTGTGGAAAGCCCCATCGCGCTGCTCGGCTGGCTGACCCGCCTCGAGCGTTGAACTTCTATCAACCGTTTTCCGGGAACACGATCATGACCAGCCATCTCCGCACCGCCCGTCGTTCACAGCAGCACCGCCCCCTGCCCCGCCTGCTGGCCGGCGCCATCGGCACGCTGCTGCTGGCCGGCTGCGTCAATATGCCGCCGCGCAGCATCCAGGATCTGCCGGAAGTCGAGCACAAGGCGCTCGAACGCACCGGTGATGCGATCCGCGACGAGTCGGCAAAGCTGTTCGGCGCGCAGGACCGTCGCCAGCAGGCACTGGAGCAACACGCCCCCACCACCACGGCCACCACACCGCTGGCCCCGGCCTACGACCCGCTGGAACACAGCGTGGTCAGCATCAGCATGTATGACGCCGATGTCGGCCAGCTGCTGTGGGCGCTGGCCGGCGAATTGAAGATGAACCTGATCGTCGATCCGCGCGTGCTGGAGCAGAAGCAGCGTTCGAACCTGCACCTGTCCAACGTCTCCGCGCGCGAGGTGTTCAACCACGTTCTCGATGCGTTCGACCTGCACGGGGAAACGCGCAATGGAACCTTGGTGGTCAACCAGACCCATGAGCGCATCTTCAACGTCGACATGCTCAACTCGGTCACCTCGCTGGATCTTTCCGCCGGCGGTGACGTGTTCGGCGCGGGAATGTCCGGCGAAGGCGGCGGGCAGTCGTTGCGCGGCACCCTGACGATGAACGGCAGCATGGGCAAGGAGAACGATCCCTACAAGCAGCTGGCTTCGGCACTGGACATCATCCTGGATGCGGAAAAGGCCAAGCAGGCCTCGGCACCGGTCACCGATCCCAACCAGCCCCGGCCGGCAGCGGCCGCCAGCTACAACCTGGATCCGGGTGTCGGCACCCTGTTCGTACGGGCACGGCCCTCGCAGATGCGCGCGGTCGAGGAGCTGATCGAGCACAACAAGAAGAAGCTGCGCCGCCAGGTGCTGGTCGAGGCACAGATCCTGGATGTGTCATTGAACGATGACAGCAATTTCGGTGTGGACTGGAACCTGTTGCGTGACCGCGTAGCCGGCATCTATGGCGACACCGTCGCCACCATCCTGCCGCAAGCCGACAGTACGCTGGCCTACGACGGCCTGACCCGCCTGAACGCACAGGCGCGCACGATCATGTTCCCCAACCAGGCCCTGGGCAGCAGCCTGGGCCGCTCGATGGGGCTGAGCTATGCCAGCGACACGTTCTCCGCCGCGGTGAACGTGCTGCGCGGCTTCGGCAACGTCAAGGTGCTGTCCAACCCGAGCGTGCGCGTACGCAACGGCAGTCCGGCCTACCTGAGCGTCGGTACCAGCATCCGTTACGTCACCAAGTCCACCACCAACTTCTCCAATGCCGGGGGTGGTGGCGCCTTCAACCAGTCATCGGACATCCAGACCGACTCGCTGTTCTCGGGTGTGGTGATCGGCGTGGCGCCGATGATCCACGACAACGGCAACGTCGAGCTTCTGGTCCATCCGATGCAGACCGAGGTCGATACCAGCAGCCTGCAACTGCGCGAGTTCCCCAATGGCAACGCGGTGACCCTGCCGCAAGTCAACGTCAAGGGCATCACCACCACGCTCAATATGCGCGATGGCGACACCGTGATGCTGGGTGGCCTGATCGACCAGAACTCCGGCCTGAATGACAAGGGCATTCCCGGCCTGTCCGATGTGCCGGTATTCGGCCGGATGTTCGGCTCACGTGCCAAGCGCCACACCACCCGCGAGCTGGTGTTGGTGCTGAGGGTCAAAGTGCTGTGAGCATGATCTACGACGCCCTCAGGCACGCGCAGGCCGACTCGACGCCCGCGTCGAACGTCGCTGGCCCGGTCGCGGCCGTCGGCGTTGTCCGGCGGTCGCGCACGCGCTCAGCCTGGATCGTTTCCGGTCTGGGGGGCGCGGCCTTCGCGGGCATCGTGGTGCTTGCACTGGCCCAGCTCAACGACACGCCCGCAACGATGGCGGAGACGCAAGCGGACGCAGTCGACGTTGTGCCAGCGCCAGCAACGGCTGCCGACAACGCGGTGGTGGCAAGCACTGCCATTGTTCCGGTGGATGCGGCGACAGACCACACCGCACCGCCCCTGCCCGCGCCACTGCCGGCGTTTGCAACAGTCCCGGCCAGCCCTGTCACGCCGTTGTCGTCCCCCGATCCCATGACGGCCATCACCCGGGCAACAGTATCGGCAACCACCCCATCCACCCCGGCTGCACCAGTCGCAGGTGAGGAGCTGACCGATATACAAAGCGCGCATCTGCAGATCAACGTGACCCGTGCCGCGGCGACCTCTCCCACCCCTCTCCATGACGTGGGCGAGCAGCTGGCAGCACTGGACAGCGCGCTGGCCGACAATGATGTCGAGGCCATCCCGCAACTGCTGGCCACGCTGGGCCGGCAGCTGCCCGGCAACAGCCTGACCCTGCTGCGTGCCCGCGCATGGGCCGCGCATTCGCAAGGCGACGGCGATACCGCTGAAACGCACTACCGCACGATCCTGCGACGCGTTCCCAACGATGAACAGGCCGGGGTCAACCTGGCGTTGCTGGAAGCGGCGCGCGGTGACAGCGATGCCGCGCAGGCGCGACTGCGCCGCCTGGCATCACACAACGGCAATTCGCCGTTGATCGCGCGCGCCATGGACCAGCTCTCCGGAGCCGGCCGCCCATGAACACGGAAATGACCGCCCATCTGCAGCGGCTGGGTCTGTCCCGCTCGCCTTTCCCGCCCACGCCCGACAGCACCGGCTATTTTTCCTCGCCGCAGCTGGAGCGCGACCAGGTCGAGATCGGCCACCGTCTGCGCACCCGCGCCGGAATCGTGTTGTTGACCGGCGAAATAGGTACCGGCAAGACCACCTTCCTGCGCCGCCTCATCAAGGATCTCGAGCATGACGGAACCACCGTCTCGCTGGTGTTCAACACATTCCTGCAGGGGCCGGACCTGCTGGCCGCGGTGCTGCGCGACTTCGGCCTCGCCCCCAGTGGCACCCCGGCCGAAGACATCCAGAGCCTGAACCGGTTCCTGGTACAGCGCTGGCAGCAGCAAGTCACTTGCGTGCTGATCATCGACGATGCGCAGAACCTGGATATCGCCTCGCTGGAGCTGTTGCGGCTGCTCACCTGTCTGGAGTCCGAGCAGGAGAAGCTGCTGCAGATCGTCCTTGCCGGGCAGCCGGAACTGCTGACCCTGCTGGCCCGTCCCGAGATCCGCCAGCTGACCAGCCGCATCACCACCCATGTACAGCTGCAAGGTCTGGATGCCGCCGCCATCGGCCAGTACGTCCGCTTCCGCCTGTCAGCGGCCGGTGCCGGCGACGACATCGTGATCGACGACGATGCCGCGCGCGCGCTGCATGCCTACAGCACCGGCAACCAGCGCCGCATCCACCTGATCATGGACCGCTGCCTGTATGGCCTGTACGGCCAGCAGACGCCACGACGCATCGGCACAGCGCTGGTACACACCGCCGCGGCCGAATCCGGGGTCAGATCGCCTGCGCCGCGGCGACTGCCACCGCGCATGGCCATCGCCGCCTCGCTCGGACTGGCCGTGGCCAGCGGCCTGACCTGGGCGGTGATCAGCGCGCTTCCCGACAGTCACGCCTCGCGCCCGGCAACACCCGCACAGGTGTTACCTGCGACCTCCGGCACGAGCTTGCCCGCGCGGGATCCGGCCTGCGACGGCAACCGCGCGGCTGACACGGTCACCTACGCGATCCCGGCCACCACCGCACAGCCCCCCAGCATTCCGCAGAGCTGCATCCGCCGCGACGGTGATTACTGGCAGGTGAGCTGGCAGCCGGTCGCCGGGCGCGCCTCCACCGCCGACGCCCCGGTTCTGGCCCTGCAGCAGGCGTTGCAGAAAGTCGGCCAGTACGACGGCCGGCCCGATGGCGTACTCGGCCCGCTGACCCGACGCGCCATCGCCCGTTTGCAACATGCCCACGGGCTGCCTGTCACCGCACAGGTCGATGCCCTTACCGAGCATCTGATCAGCACCCTGCCTCCTTTCACCACCGCCTCCACGAACACCACGGATGTCCACTCCCATGACCGCTGACACACGCATTCCCTCGGCGACCGCAAACAACACGCAAGGGCTGGTGAGCCTGGAGCAGGCCAAGCTGGGCGTGCTGCTCAACGAACAGGGGTTGCTGGACCCGATCCAGCTGCATTACGCGCGGCAGAAGAACCTGGTCGAACAGACCAGCTTCGGTCGTCTGCTGATCCGCCACGGTCTTGCCAACGAATCGGACATCGTCCGCACCCACGCCGAAATGCAGGGCATTGACTTCGCGCCGGTGGAGACGCTGCCGATCCCCGATCCACGCATCCTGGCGATGTTCAACCGCGAGCTGTGCCAGATGCGGCAGTTCCTGCCGCTGCGCCGCAACGAGGACATGCTGGAAGTGCTGCTCGGCGATGCCGACCAGGCCGCGGTGGCGCAGCTGGTCCTGCAGCGCTCCGGGCTGCGCTGCCACTTCATCCAGGGCGAGTACGGCAAGGTCGCGCGGCTGATCCGCCAGACCTACTACTTCGCGCAGAACCCGATCGAAACGCTGCTGGAAAAGGAAATCCGCCGCCTGGCGGTCGACAACGACCACGCCTACAGCCCGGAGAAGCTGCTCGACTATCTGCTCCACCTTGCCGTGCGCGAGCGCACCACCGATATCCATATCGCCCCGTCCGAGCACAGCCTGCACGTGCTGTTCCGCGTCGACGGCGTGTTGCGGCCGATGTGGGCCATGCCCAATTCGCTGGCCCGCCTGCTGGGCTACATCAAGCTCTCCGCGGAGATGGATATCTCCGAGCAGCGCCGCCCGCAGGACGGCAGCTTCCGCGCCACGGTGCTTGATTCACCGCTCACGGTGCGTGTTTCCACCCTGATCACCGATTCCGGTGAGCGTATGGTGATGCGCCTGCTGCCCGAGCAGAGCGACCTGGCCGGGCTGGAGGAAATGGGCTTCTTTCCGGAAGATGTCAGCCTGCTGGAACGCCTGTTCGCCAAACCCGCCGGGCTGATCCTGATCACCGGCCCCACCGGCTCGGGCAAGAGCTCCTCGCTGCATGCCGCGCTGCGCATGCAGTCCCTGATCGAACGCAACGTGCTCACGGTCGAAGACCCGATCGAATACCGCGTGCCCGGCGCCGGGCAGACCGAAGTCAACCGCCGTGCCGGCTACGAGTTCGGCTCGGCCCTGCGCCACTTCCTGCGCCATGACCCGGACGTCATCCTGCTGGGCGAAATGCGCGATGCCGAAACCGCCCAGGCGGCGGTCGAGGCCGCTGCCACCGGTCACCTGGTGCTGTCCACCCTGCACGTCACCACGGTATTCGGCGTGGTGCCGCGCCTGCGTCCGCTGGGTCTGGAAGCCCAGGTGATCGCCGACAACCTGCTGGCAGTGGTCAACCAGCGACTGGTCCGCCAGGTCTGTCCGTTCTGCGCCACGGAATCGGCCTTCACCGAATCCGAATGCCAATGGCTGGATGTGCCCCTGGGAACCAGCGGCCGCCGCGGCACCGGTTGTGATCGCTGTCGTGGCAGCGGCTACTACGGCCGTCTTCCGGTCTACGACATCATGATCGTCGACGAGCAACTGGCCAACGGCATCGCCGATGACATCAACCGCGAAGGCCTGCGCAACCTGGCCATGTCGGCCGGCTTCCGCAGCATTGAAAGTATCGCCCGCCGTCGCATCCTCTCCGGCCAGACCACCACCGAGGAGATCCTCCGCGTGGTCGGCATCGGGCCCACGCCATGAACGTCTATTACTACAAGCTGCTGCTGTCCAACGGCCGGGTGAAAAGCGGCATCACCCAGCTGGCGGTCGAGCATGACGCTTCGGCCCGGATATGGCTGGAAAAAAACTTCGATGCGGTGGTGATCACCCTTACCCGGTTCCCCGGCTGGCTGGCGGAGACGCAGCGGTCGCTGTCGCACCTGGTGAAGCCGACCATCAAGCCGATCGAGCTGTCCGGCATGCTGCAGGACCTGGCGGTAATGACCAGCAGCGGCATTCCGGTGATGGAGGCATTGCGCGCGGTGGCCAATGAGGTCGGCCAGGGCCGCACTTCCAATGCGGCCAAGCTGGCACGGCGCATGCTGGAAGAGCTGGATGCCGGCGCATCGCTGAGCGAGGCGTTCGCCCGCTATCCGGACGCGTTCCCGGAGACCGTGCGCAACCTGATCATGATCGGCGACGAAACCGGCTCCATGGACCTGATGCTCAAGGAGGCCGCCGAGCATATCGAGCGTATTTCACGGATGACCGCCGATACCAAGCAGGCGTTGATCTATCCGGTGTTCGTGTTCTCGGCGATCATCGCCGCCGGCGGCTTCTGGATCTACTACGTCGTCCCCAATCTGGCCGATCTCTTCAAACAGATGAATGCCCAGTTGCCGCCGCTCACGGTGGCGGTGATGGCCGGCTCGGAATGGTTGATCTCGAATTTCGGCTACATCTTCATCGGCCTGGTCGCACTGGTCTTCACGCTCTGGGTGGCCTGGCGCTACAGCCGGAAGTTCCGTCGCGCCATCCACTACACCCTGCACAAGTTGCCGATCGCCAAGACGATCATGTTCTCTTCGGGACTGGCGTTCTTCACCGAATACATGTCGCTGCTGATCCGTGCCGGCGTGGACATGGTGTCCAGCCTGCAGGTGATGGAACGGGCGATGCGCGACGAGTATTACCGCGACCGCATCATCGCCATCCGCCAGGTGCTTGAACGCGGCGACCGGGTGTCCTCGGCGATGCGCCAGGTCGGCGGCTTCCCCTCGATGATGGTGCGGATGATCAGCGTCGGCGAAGACACCGGCACCCTGGACAGCCAGTTCTCACGGCTGTCCGAGGAATACAGCCTGCGCCTGCAGCGGCTGATCACCAACCTCTCGGAAATCATCAAGCCCGTCGTCGTGCTGTTTGGCGGCGGGATGTTCATTTTCCTGATTGTTGCCCTGCTTCTGCCGGTCTATGACCTGGTGCAGAAGGCGATCAGCTCACCCGCACTTTAAGGAACCCTCTGTCATGTCCCATGTACGCCGCCAGCGCGGCTTCACCCTGATGGAAATGTCCGTGGTGCTGGTGATCATCGCCGTCATTCTCGGCGCGGTTACCGTCGGCCGCGACGTCTACCGCAGTGCGGTGGCCGAGCGCATCAACAGCGACTTCATCCAGGGCTGGTTGCTCGCCTATGACCGTTATCTCGCACAAAGCGGCACCGTACCCAATGATCCGACCTACAGCGGCCTGATCGGCGGCTCCACGGGCGCGACTCCCCTGTGCGGCGATGAGCTGCTCAACCAGATGCTGGCCCGCGGCGTCGCACTTCCCGCAGGGGCGTTCGAGGGCAGACAGGACACCTATGCCTACCAGGACCGCAACGGCCTGACACAACGGCTTCAAGTCTGTTTGATGGCTGTCAAGGACTGGGCCGAACCGGTCAGCACCACCTCGTATATCCCGCGCAGCCGCAATGTGATGCGGATAAGCAACCTGACCCCGGAGCTGGCCAACCAGCTGGACCAGCGCATCGATGGTGGCGTGGATGCACGCTTTGGCCGCGTGCGCGAGGCCACCCGCCACAACACCACGTCGGTTTCACTCACGGCCGATGCTGGCAAGTGGAGCAGGAACGAACACCCTGAAAACGCGTCCCACCCCGAAGCACGGGTGGAGACCGTTACCGCTTACATCAAACTGGGCCAGTGAAATGAAACTTCGCCCCGCCAGCAAGCGCTGCCACCGGCCAGGAAGGCACCCGATCACCCTGCCGCGACAACGCGGTTTCGGCCTCATGCAGGCCATGCTGCTGACCCTGCTCGTCGGCGGCACGGTGGCGGCAACGACACTGGTCATCCACAGCAAGAAGCCCGTCCGCCAGGCGCTCACCCAGCAAGAGCAGCTGCACTGGGCCGACGAGGCCCTCGCCGCCTACGCCGCCGCGCACGCGCGCCTGCCTTGCCCTGCATCACGCTGGGACGAGGATCCCGCCTCCGTGATCGAGGACTGCACCGGCGGCGCGACCGGCGCCACCCGCAGCGTCGGCTACCTGCCGTTGGCGCTGTTGCCGGGCGCCCGCGAGATGGATCTTGGCCAAGGCCCCATCCGCTATTCGGTAGCCACCGGCACCACGACCCATGGAACAACGGCACGGCCGCTGTCCCTGCTCGAAGACCTGTATCTGCCGCGCGACCCGCTGGGTGAGCCGGTCGAAGGCTATGTCGATGCGGATGATGAAAGCACGCAGATCCGCAACGGTCTGGACTTCTGCGCCTCGCTGCATGCCAATACCCATCCGCTGGCATCGCTTTCCAGCCACCGCAGCAAAACCCGGACCGGCGTCGGCTTCAACTATGCCTACGGTCTGGTCGCTGCCGGCCCCACCGTAGGTAACGGCGACAGGTTTGATACCGGGCTCGCGACCGAGCTGCTGTCAGCGGATCATTCCGCCTTGGACTACGACGACAGGACGCTCGTCCGTTCATTCGACTCGCTGGCGCAGGCGGCCGGATGCCGCCAGTACGCAGGCCCGACCCCGGACGTGGAGCCGGCCAGCGTGTCGCTGCTGGCCATGGACATGCTCGCCGCGTCGGTGGCCAACCACGTGACCGTGGCCGACTTCCAGGAAAACAATGCCGGTAACGGCGAAGCGCAGGTCAACGATGCCGCCTTTGCCCAGTCTGTTGCCATTGCCGGCCTCGCCCTCAACGCCGGC
Source organism: Stenotrophomonas sp. JC08 (assembly GCF_052180205.1). Classification (NCBI taxonomy): domain Bacteria; kingdom Pseudomonadati; phylum Pseudomonadota; class Gammaproteobacteria; order Lysobacterales; family Lysobacteraceae; genus Stenotrophomonas; species Stenotrophomonas sp. JC08. The sequence goes on from NZ_CP197473.1 coordinate 2,589,894, forward strand.
GGACTGGCCGACATCATCATCAGCACCACCTGGAACAGCATCGACGCGGTGCGATCGGTGATCACATGCATCGCCTCACTGGGTATCACATGCTTTGAAGTTCCCTTCAAAGCCGCCGGTGTGGTCGGCAGCGTCCTTGCCGTCAGCAGCAGCATTGTCGCCCTGGCGCTGAATTCCGCCTCGATGATTCCGGTCTCGATGGCGCTTGATGCAAACGTCAAAGCACGTGACCGCGCCGAGCAATCGGCCAAGCCGCCGGTCAAGTCGATCGAGGATGCCCTGGAGACCATCCGTGCGACCCTCTATGGCTCCAACCAGACGTATTGCAAAACCCGCTACGACGCGGCAACCAACGCCCCAATCATCAAGTACGAGGACGGCAAGCAGGTCGTGAACGAAAAGGGCGGTATTGTCTACGAGTGTGACGATGTCACCGAGTTCGTTCCGGGGATGGACAAGGACGTCGAGTCGGCCAGGGAGCAGGAAGACAAACTTGTCGCAGCCTCCAATCTTTATCAGGTCAATAAACTGGACTGGTTCAACGACTCCCGGATCCTCTACCGCGTGGATCAGGATCGTTCCCACTCGCGCTATTTCGACAGGGTCTGCCGCAATACCGGAAGTGGCAACCTGATAGCGGGTTGCTCCCGCTCCCCAGGCGAGAACGAAACCGGTGGCTATGCCTGGGTCAACGTCTTCAAGAGCGATCTGGCCAGGACTCATGCGATTGCCAGGCGCAACTTGGCCGAGGGCTGGGCGCGGGCATTCCTCGACGTGGAGGATGCCGAAAACGACGTCGACCAGAAGCAGAAGGACCTGGACGGGTGGAAAGACCTGGTCAAACTGGCCGAGGGCGATGCCGCCGCCACCTGCCGTAAGGCCAACTCCAACGATCCTGCCGGGCAGCAGATCTGTCGCAACTCGCTGGCCCAGGTGCAGTACATGCAAACCTGCACCTACCGCGACAAGGACAACAATCTGTATTCGGAACTGTCACCTCCCGGGGGGGGCGGCCCCAACATGGATGCGCAGTGCACACCGGTCAAGGAAATGGTGCTCGTTGAGGCGAAAGCAGTGCTTCGCACCACCAAAGACAATTTGGGCAACGCGCAGCGCGCCTATGAAAACCAGGTTTCGCCTTACCTCACCTATCCAGCCGGATGGACCAGCAGCATGGTGAAGGCCGACGCGAGCGTGCCCAGCTTTGAATGGGTGGCTGACGGCCAGCCACACTATTTCCAGGTCGGCACGCAGGGCAGCAATGGCTACCACCTGGCGCAGGATGTGGGTAAGGAAGGCGGGAAGCCCTGCGGCAAATTCATCAATGGCAGCTTCCAGGTTGCCAGCCAGTGTTCACGATATCCCTACAGCCGCGCCTATCTCGACTGGATCCGTGCGGATGAGGCCGCTGACAAGGCGAAAGCCAGCCGCATTGAACTCGAGGCGCAGTTCGAGAAGCTGAAAAAGGAATATGAGCAATTGCAGGCGGCTGCAGCGCCCGGCGGGGCCGCCGAGGAAATGCTTGCCGTGGGTGCCGACGCCATCTTGCGGAAGGCCGACAGCCGTGGCGCGGTCGGACCTGGCAACAAGGACAGGCAATGAAGCGCGCGTACGGTTCCAGACAACAGGGTTTCAGCCTCGTCGAGCTGGCCGTGGTGGTGGTCATCGTGGCCCTGATCTCGGTTGCCGCCATTTCACTGGTACCCCTTGGCGGCCAGGCGCTGAAACAGGAACACGCCGCCACTACGATGGAACGGGCCAACCAGGCCCTGCTGGGCTACCTGCAGGCGAATCTGGCATTGCCCTATGCCGATGCTGATGGCGATGGCAAGTCCGACCCGGGTGAAACGGCGGGCTGGCTGCCGATCAAGCAGCTGGGCCTGGAGGACCCTTTGCGGATTGCCTACCACGCACACCCGTCGTTGCTTGCCGCGCCCGGTGACGAGTTTTCGCCCTACCTCGGTGAAGCCACAACACCCGGTGCTCCCTCGATCAATGGCCTTGACCTCTGCCGCCACCTGTTCAACACCTCCCGGCTGGCAACACCGGTTGCTGCACTGGGCATGCCTTCAGCCTATGTCATCGCCCAACCGGTGGCCGGCAATGGCCTGGGCATCGGCACACTGGCAACCGCCCAGCCCCTGCCGGGAACGGCGGACCCCAACTTCAGCACTTCCTATGCGGCCGGTATCGGCGAGTTGGCCGCGCAGCTGAACTGCAGTGATCGCCTCGGCCGGGCACAAGGCGCCGCCCAGTCCGCCTATGCGGCCATCACGGTGGCGGATCTGGCGGAGTTCAATTCCGCCTTCCGCAGTTTCGATGTCCGCACTTCCGAGGCCATGCTGACCGCCGCGGAGACCGGTCTTGCCGCCGCGGGAACATCACTGGCGTTTGCCATCTTCGACGAGAGCATTGCTGTCTTCCTCACCTTCGCCGGCTGGCCTCCCAGCCCGCTCGGCGCCGTAGTGGGTGTTGGCGAACACGCAGTGGCGGCGGCTTCAATCATCTATGCCATTCGGCAGATCAAGCTCTCCGAGGATGACGTCGCTGGCGCAGCGGAAGCGCTGGCCGATGCCGAGGCCGCGCGCGATCGCGCCAAACAGCAACATCAGACAGCCATTGCGGTACGTGATCAGGCGATCGCCGAGGCGCGCCGGCTGGACGCACTGGGGATTTCCAGATGAAAAGACAGAGTAGGGAAAACCCTCGCCACCAGCGTGGCCTGACGCTGATCGAGCTGACGCTGACCATCGTGGTCCTGGGCATCATCGGCGTGCTTGTCGCACGCTGGATAATGACCAGCAACGAGCAACGGCGCGACAGCCAGCAGAGGAGCCTGCTGCAACGTACCGATGATGCGCTGACCTCCTATATCTCCGTGCACCACCACCTGCCTTGTCCGGCGCTGGACGCCGAAGGTGTCGGCGACTGTTCGCTCAGCGACGGCAATTTCCCCTATCGTGACGTAGGCCTGCCCGACAGGAGGGCCTCGGCAATCCGCTACGCGGTCTATCGCAACGCCGATGCGACCTCTTCCGATGTGGATATGCCCAGCATCAACCTTGATCTTGCCGACAAGCTTGATCGGGCACCGCGCCTGGAGATGATGGGCAGCGGCATCATTGCCATGGTCAAGCGCCCGGACACCTGTTTTGAGCACCCGGAAATGTGTGAGCGTGCACCGGACCTGGGGATCAACGGTCTTGATTTCTGCTACGCGCTCCGTTCTGCGATGAACATGGCACCCTCCAGCCAGCACCTGCACGTCGAACATAGAGCCACTACCGGTGCCCGCATCGCCAACGTCGCCTATGCCCTGAGTGCCGGCAATCCGGATTCAAAGACCGTGGCCCTGAAATTTCCCTCTCCACGTGCCGGCAACAGCGCGGAGATCCTGGAAACGACACGCGCTGTCGGTTTCGAGCAGCTCTGGTCGCGCCTGCGCTGTGCGGAGGCCTCCGCCTCCGCGCTCCACGCCCATGCCAACGCAGCTGCCGCAGCGGACATCAATGTGCCCGCCATGAACGACTACGCCGAGCAGCTGTCGATCATGGTCGAGTTGGCCGAAGCCGGCGACCTGAGCGCCGACGCCGACATGACCCTTGCAGTTGCACAGATATTCAGCGCCACCTCCGGCCTCTACGACACCGCCTCGGAAGCGGCAAATACGATGGGCGGGTTTTCCTGGCGCATCGCCATCGCCGGTGCCGGCCTGGGCAGCGCACTGGGAGCAACGGTCGCCGCTGCCACGATGAAGGGCCTGTCTGTGACCAACGTCAACAAGGCGAAGAGCGCGGAAAAAGCATTCTCCAAGGGAGAAGCGGGTACCGACGGACTCCCGTACCCGCTGAAATCCAAAGCGGTGGAACTGGTACAAAGCAGCGCGGTCTCGTCGATCAAGGCCAACATGCTAGGCCTGGCACCCGGCGCTCAGGAGCGCAAAGAGGTGGATGCGTTCGGCAGGAAACCGGCCAGCCCCTGAGCCTTGAGTCGTCTTGAACGCGTCCTTACTGCTGCGTACGGCCCGATCCCCGGGCCGGCCGGCCAGGCGGGTGGCGACCCCTCCGGCTCGTCCGTCCCGGCCATCAACCGGAAAGCAGAACCGGTCATGCAATGGATTCATGAGCGGGGCATAGAAGTTCAATGCAGCCAGCCGGCAACCGCGCAACCGGCCCGGCCCGCTGTGTTAGGTCTGGCTGTAACCCGGCCGGCGTCATTTGATCGGCCTTCGGTCAAGCCCGAGGGGGGCCTCCAGACAATTAGCTTTTGAAGGCACCGGATCTGTTCATGGCACAACACACGGAATGCTGGGAGCAGGATCCGGAGGTACCCATCGCGCGTGCTCTTCTCCTGCCACGCCGATGCTCACCCGGCCCAGCGTTGTACCGCGCTTCAGAGAAGCGCTTCCTCCAGCCCCGTCTTCCTCAACGTGACTGATGGAATCCAGCTCGCCAGGCTGCTCGAGACGGGAGAAGCGTCAAGCCTGCAGATCCTTTCCAGCAGTTGCCGGGTTTCAGCCGCCGGCTCCACTCCCAGCTCGGCGTGCAGTGTTTTTTCGATGCGCCGGTATGCCGCAACTGCCGCACCCCGCCTGCCACTGCCGGCGTGGATCAACATCATCCGCCTCGCATTGGCTTCGTTCCAGGGATCGTGCTGGCCCAGTGAATGCGCGATTTTCGCCGCCCGCTCCCACTGCCGGCTTGCCAGCAGTTCATCACAGCACTTCTCGGCGGCAGCGACCAGCCGCTCGCCCAGTTCCTGCCGGATGATTTCCAGCCAGCTACGGAAGCCGATTCCGGCGATGTCCTCCAGACCTTCCATGAAAACCCGCTGCTCGGTCAGCAGGTGCAGCGATCGGCACGGTGCCACCTGCAGCAGGTCGATATCAAACAACGGCTGCTCGCCACGGATCAGGCCCACGGCGGTACGCTCGATGCGCAGGACTTCCTCCCCCAGCACCGGCTTGCAGAACCGGTTGAGGTTGCTCAGCACCTGGCGCAGGTTGGTCAGCGCACTGGTTTCATCCAGGCTGGGCCAGAACAGCTCGGCCAATGACGCCCGCGAATGCATGCGGTTGGATTCCACCGCCAGATATCCCAGCAGCGCCCAGCCCTTGCGATAGATGATCGGCGCCGGCAAACCCTCCCCGGAGCCCATCAACCGCACCAGGCACGGCGGCTCCGCCCCGGTTTCCGCGTCCCTGCCCTGGGCGCGTGATCCGCGTGTCTTGACGTGCTGAAAATGTACTTCCATGGAATCCCCCGATTCGCGCCGGAATTCGGCCTCTACCTGTTAAACCGGCAAAAGCGGAAGAATCCGATCATCGTCTTCACATATTGCTGATGGCAGCCACCGCCTGGCCCGTATTTCGCGCAACGGGGCGGCCCCCGCCGGAGGAGCGCAGCCTGTTTCAACAGAAACCAAGCTTCTGTGGCGGGGCTTGCCGGCGTTTCACCGGGAAATCGCACTTGCAGGTGTTGACAGGCCCGCCGCCCGGGTGGTTATCTCGACCCCATGCTGCAACGCCACACCACCGCCCGACACCTGCACGCCAACCCGGCCAGCGCCGTGGCGTCGCTCCTTGTGCTCGTACTTATTACCGGACCAACAAGTGCGGGGCGAGCTGGCGCGTAGAAGAAAAATTGCCAGATTTCGACTAAAGACCCCGCGCCGCCCCCGGTGCGGGGTTTTTCGTTTCCCGCTTCTATTTCATCTGAAACCATGTCCACCACCGCAGACAGCCTGAAATTCCACCGCATCGGCGACGCCCCACGCACCGCCGGCACGTCCGCATCGTCTGCCGCCCCGCCCGCCTCCGTCATCAGCTCCCGCTGACACGCAGACCACCTGTCCGTCCCCTTTCCCCACCTCTACTCTTCACCGCAAGGAATCCAAGCACCATGAGCTCCAACGAACTGCCCCAGATCAAAATCGCCATCGTCGGTTACGGCAGCCAGGGCCGTGCCCATGCCATGAATCTGCGTGAATCCGGCTTCGATGTCGTGGTCGGTCTGCGCGCCGGCGGCCCCACCGAAGTCAAGGCCCAGGCCGACGGCTTCACCGTCAAGACCCCGGCCGAAGCGGTCAAGGATGCCGACCTGGTCGCCGTGCTGACCCCGGACATGGTGCAGAAGAAGCTCTACAACGAGGTGCTGGCACCGAACATGAAACAGGGTGCCTGCCTGCTGTTCGCGCACGGCCTGAACGTGCACTTCGGCATGATCGAACCGCGCGAGGACCTGGACGTGGTGCTGGTCGCGCCGAAGGGCCCCGGTGCGCTGGTGCGCCGTGAATATGAAATCGGCCGCGGCGTGCCGTGCATCTACGCGGTCTATCAGGACAAGAGCGGCAAGGCCGAACAGTTCGCGCTGGCCTATGCCGCCGGCCTGGGCGGTGCCCGCGCCAACATAATCAAGACCACCTTCAAGGAAGAGACCGAGACCGACCTGTTCGGCGAGCAGGCCGTGCTGTGCGGTGGTGCCTCGTCGCTGGTGCAGGCCGGCTTCGAGACGCTGGTGGAAGCCGGCTACCAGCCGGAAATCGCTTATTACGAAGTGCTGCACGAACTGAAGCTGATCGTCGACCTGTTCTACGAAGGCGGCATCACCCGCATGCTGGAGTTCATCTCCGAGACCGCCCAGTACGGCGATTTCGTCAGCGGCCCGCGGGTGATCGACGCCTCGGTCAAGGCGCGCATGAAGGACGTGCTGACCGACATCCAGAACGGCACCTTCACCAAGAACTGGGAAGCCGAGTACGAAGCCGGGCTGCCGAACTACAAGAAGTTCCAGCAGGCCGACAAGGACCACCCGATCGAGAAGGTCGGCAGGGAGCTGCGTGCCAAGATGGTCTGGCTGCAGGCACAGAGCGCGTAAGAACGTGTTTGCGAACCGCCAGGAGCAAAATCCCGTGACCCGCGATGCAGCACCGCAAGCGCAGCGTGGTTACCGCTACGCCGCCATTGCGGGCACCGCACGCGCGGCACGGGACGAGCACTACAGCGTCGCAAACAGGTTCTATCCCGCGGTCCCCCACCCGCACAACGCAAAGGTCGCTGCATGAACACTCCCACCTCCGGTGCGCCCCGAAACGGCGCACGCTGGCTGACGCAGGCCCTGGAAGCCGAAGGCGTGCAAACGCTGTTCGGCTACCCGGGCGGCACCATCATGCCGTTCTATGACGCATTGGTGGATTCCAGCCTCAAGCACATCCTGGTTCGCCACGAACAGGGCGCGGCGCTGGCCGCCAACGGCTACGCCCGCGCCAGCGGCAAGGTCGGCGTCTGCGTGGCCACCTCCGGCCCCGGTGCGTCCAACCTGGTCACCGGTATCGCCGATGCGATGCTCGACTCGGTACCGATGGTGTGCCTGACCGGCCAGGTCGGTACCCCGCTGCTGGGGACCGATGCGTTCCAGGAACTGGATGTGTTCGGCATGACCATGCCGATCGTCAAGCACAGCTGGCTGGTGCGCAGTGTCGACGAGTTGCCGGAAGTGGTGGCCGAGGCTTTCCGCGTCGCCCGTGAAGGGCGGCCCGGACCGGTGCTGATCGACCTGCCCAAGGACGTGCAGCTGGCCGACGCCTCGCACTTGCCGGAGCATGTGCCGGCAATCGTGGAACCGGTACCGGCACCGGCCGAAGAGCGGCTGGCCGCAGCCGTCGAACTGATCGCCGCGGCCGAGAAGCCGGTGATCTACGGCGGCGGCGGCATCGGCCTGGCCGATGCGGTCGACACCTTCCGCGAGTTCGTCGAGGCCTCCGGCATCCCCACCGTGCTGACCCTGCGCGGTCTGGGCGCGCTGCCGGCCAACCATCCGCAGTATCTGGGCATGCTGGGCATGCACGGCACCCGTGCCGCCAACATGGCGGTACAGGAAGCAGACCTGCTGATCGTGGTCGGCGCCCGCTTCGACGACCGCGCCACCGGCAAGCTGGCCGAGTTCGCGCCGTTCGCCCGCGTCATCCATCTGGATGCCGACGCCTATGAGATCGCCAAGCTGCGCAGCGCCGATGTCGCCATTCCCGGCAACGTCAGGACCGGTCTGCAGGCGCTGGCCCGCATCCGCGGCAACTGCAACAGCTGGCGCGCCCGCTGCGCCGCCAACCGCGAGAAGTTCGGCGCCCGTTACGACGCACCCGGCCAGGACATCTACGCCCCGGCACTGCTCAAGCGCCTGAGCGAAGTGGCTCCGCCGGATACCGTCATCGCCTGCGACGTCGGCCAGCACCAGATGTGGGTGGCACAGCACTGCCGCTTCAACCATCCACGCAACCACCTGACCTCCGGCGCGCTGGGCACGATGGGCTTCGGCCTGCCGGCGGCGATGGGCGCGCAGTTCGCCTGCCCGGACCGCACCGTGGTGCTGGTCTCCGGCGATGGCAGTTTCATGATGAACGTGCAGGAGCTGGTCACCATCGCCCGCTGCCGCCTGCCGGTGAAGATCGTGCTGCTGGACAACAGCTCGCTGGGCATGGTCCGCCAGTGGCAGGAACTGTTCTTCGCCGAGCGCTACAGCGAGATCGACCTGTCCGACAACCCCGACTTCACCGCGCTGGCGCAGGTGTTCGGCATTCCCGCCACCCGCATCACCCAGCGTGCCGAAGTGGAGGATGCGCTGGCCGCGCTGCTGGACACCCCCGGACCGGCGCTGCTGCACGTGGCCATCGACGCCCGCGCCAACGTGTGGCCGCTGGTGCCGCCCAACAACGCCAACAGCACCATGCTCGACAGCAACCCCGCCCACGCCAAGGCAACGCAGGAGAGTTCCAATGCAATACCGGCTTGACCTGGTGCTGAAGCCCGCCGAGGGCGCGCTGGTGCGCGTGATCGGCATGGTCGAACGCCGTGGCTTTTCACCCAGCAACATCGCCGGCAACCGCAACGCCGACGATGACGGCCGCTGGCACGTGCAGATGCAGATCCAGGGCACGCGCCCGCCGGAGACCCTGTGCCATCAGCTGCGCAAGGTCTACGAGTGCGAATCGGTACAGGTCGTGCCGGTCGCAGGTGCCAGCGCATGAACAGCGATGTAAGTGGCGTACCGGCAGTACGCCGCCGCAAGCAACGGAGGCGTCTTCTTCAACGCCAATATCCGGCAGGAAATCCGCTTGCATCCGGTGACGGCCACGTACATGCCTGATCGTGGCCGCCCCGACGCCGTTGCAACACCTGCTGACGCGTTGAACGTCAGCGTCGCCGACGTATTGGCCGCCCAGGCCCGCCTGCGTCGTTTCCTGCCGCCCACCCCGCTGCATTACGCCGAACGCTTCGGCACCTGGCTGAAGCTGGAGAACCTGCAGCGCACCGGCTCGTACAAGGTGCGTGGTGCGCTCAACGCGATGCTGGCGGCACTGGAGCGTGGCGACGAGCGCCCGGTGATCTGCGCCTCGGCCGGCAACCACGCCCAAGGCGTGGCCTGGGCCTCGCACCGGCTGGGCGTGCAGGCCATCACCGTGATGCCGCACGGCGCACCGGCCACCAAGATCGCCGGCGTGCAGCACTGGGGCGCCACCGTGCGCCAGCACGGCAACAGCTACGACGAGGCCTACGCCTTCGCCCGCGAGCTGGCCGGACAGAACGGCTACCGTTTCCTGTCCGCCTTCGATGATCCGGACGTGATCGCCGGCCAGGGCACGCTGGGCATCGAGCTGGCGCCGCACGCGCCGGACGTGGTGATCGTGCCGATCGGCGGCGGCGGCCTGGCGTCGGGCGTTGCCCTGGCACTGAAATCGCAGGGTGTACGCATCATCGGCGCGCAGGTCGAAGGCGTGGATTCGATGGCGCGGGCGATCCGCGGTGATATACGCGAGATCGATCCGGTGCCGACCCTGGCCGATGGCGTCAAGGTCAAGATTCCCGGCTTCATCACCCGCCGGTTGTGCGCCAGCCTGCTCGATGATGTGGTCATCGTGCGCGAGGCCGAGCTGCGTGAAACGCTGGTGCGACTGGCGCTGGAAGAACACCTGATCGCCGAGGGCGCCGGCGCGCTGGCGCTGGCTGCCGGCCGCCGCGTTGCCGGCAAGCGCAAATGCGCGGTGGTGTCCGGCGGCAACATCGATGCCACCGTACTGTCCACGCTGCTGTCGGAAGTACGTCCCCGGCCGCCACGCAAACCCCGGCAGCGCAATGCCGAACGACTTAGAAGCCGCGCCGTCCCGACGGCACAACGCACCAGCAAAGCCGAACTTTCCCAAATTCCCGTTACCGCCGCTGTCGAGGAGACCCTCTGGTGAATACTCCAACCATCAATACCCCGCGAATTACCATCTTCGACACCACCCTGCGTGACGGCGAGCAATCCCCCGGCTGCAGCATGACCGCACCGCAGAAGCTGGTGATGGCACGCGCCCTGGCCGAACTGGGCGTGGATGTGATCGAAACCGGCTTCCCGGCCAGCTCCCAGTCCGACCGCGAGGCGATGGCGCTGATCGGCCGCGAGGTGCGCGAGCCGGTGCTGGCGGTGCTGTCGCGCTGCCTGCCCGGTGACATCGAAACTTCGGTGAAGGCGCTGGAAGCGGCCGCGCGCCCGCGCCTGCACGTGTTCCTGTCCACCAGCCCGCTGCACCGCGAGCACAAGCTGCGCATGAACAAGGAGCAGGTGCTGGAATCGGTGCACAAGCACGTCACCATGGCGCGTGGCTATCTGGATGACATCGAGTTCTCCGCCGAAGACGCCACCCGCACCGAGCTGGATTTCCTGACCGAAGTCACGCAGGTCGCCATCGCCGCCGGTGCCACCACCATCAACCTGCCCGACACCGTCGGCTTCACCACGCCCGATGAGATCCGCGCGATGTTCCAGCACGTGATCGCCAACGCCGCCGGTGCCGACAAGGTGGTGTTCAGCACCCATTGCCACAACGACCTGGGTCTGGCCGTGGCCAACTCGCTGGCCGCCATCGAAGGTGGCGCGCGCCAGGTGGAAGGCTCGATCAACGGCATCGGCGAGCGCGCCGGCAACTGCGCGCTGGAAGAGCTGGCGATGGTGCTGAAGGTGCGCAACGCGTTCTACAACAACTTCGACACCGGCTTTGACACCCGCCGCATCGTGCCGACCTCGCAGCTGCTGTCGCGGCTGGTCGGCATGCCAGTCCAGCGCAACAAGGCCATCGTCGGCGCCAACGCGTTCGCGCACGAGTCGGGCATCCACCAGCACGGCATGCTGCGCAACCGCAACACCTACGAGATCATGCGTCCGGAAGACGTGGGCTGGGAGTCCTCGCAGATGGTGCTGGGCCGCCACAGTGGCCGCGCCGCGGTCGAGGCACGCCTGCGCGCACTGGGCTACTGGCTGGAAGAGGAAGAACTGAAGCTGGTGTTCGACCAGTTCAAGGCGCTGTGCGAGCAGCAGCGCGTGGTCACCGACGCCGACCTGCAGACGCTGATGCAGGGCACCTCCAGCAGCGACGGCTACCGCCTGGCGTCGATGACCATCAGCGACGTAGGCAGCCGCGCCAACGCGCTGGTCGAGCTGTCCGATCCGGAAGGCAACCGCGTGGCCGAGACCGCACAGGGCGACGGCCCGGTCGACGCGCTGTTCGCCGCGCTGTCTGCGGCCACCGGCATCCAGCTGACCCTGGACAGCTACCATGTGCACAGCGTCGGCATCGGTACCGATGCGCGCGGTGAAGCCAACCTGAGCGTGCGCCATGAAGGCGAGATCCTGGAGGGTACCGGCACCAGTCGCGACATCATCGAAGCCAGCGCACTGGCCTGGCTGGATGTCACCAACCGCCTGCTGCGCCAGCGCGAAGGCGTCAAGAACCAGGAGGCCGTCAGCGCCTGAGCGCGACGGCCCCATCGGCAACGGAATCCGCAAGCAATGAGCTCCGCACCCAGAACCCTGTATGACAAGCTGTGGGACGCGCACGTCGTTGTCCCCGAAAGCGACAGTGCGCCGGCCGTGCTGTATATCGACCTGCACCTGATCCACGAAGTGACCTCGCCGCAGGCCTTCACCGAGCTGCGCACGCGTGGCCTGAAGCCGCGCCGCCCGGACCGCACCAAGGCGACGATGGACCACTCCACCCCGACCCTGCCGGCCGATGCGGACGGCAAGCTGCCGTATGCCAGCAAGGCTTCGGAAGCGCAGGTGGAGATGCTGGCGCGCAACTGCGCCGAGTACGGCATCGAACTGTTCGACATGGCATCCAGCAGCCGCGGCATCGTCCATGTCATCGCGCCCGAACAGGGCTTCACCCAGCCGGGCATGACCATCGTCTGCGGCGACAGCCACACCTCCACCCACGGCGCGTTCGGCGCGCTGGCCTTCGGCATCGGCACCAGCGAAGTCGGCCACGTGCTGGCCACGCAGTGCCTGCTGCAGCGCAAGGCCAGGACCATGGCGATCACCGTCGACGGTGAACTGGCGCCGGGCGTCGGCGCCAAGGACGTGGTGCTGCACATCATCGGCGTGATCGGCGTCAACGGCGGCACCGGCCACGTGCTGGAATTCCGTGGCTCGGCGATCCGCGCGATGGACATGGAACAGCGCATGACCCTGTGCAACATGTCCATCGAAGCCGGCGCCCGCGCCGGCATGGTGGCACCGGACCAGGTCACCTTCGACTGGGTCGCCAGGACCCCGCGCGGCCCGAAGGGCGCCGAGTTCGACGCCGCGGTGGCGTACTGGAAGACCTTGAACACGGACGACGGCGCACGCTTCGATGTCGAAGTGCAGATCGATGCCGCCGACATCCGCCCGACCCTGACCTGGGGCACGCATCCGGGCACCGCGATCGCGGTGGATGCCCCGATCCCGGCCGCCAGCGATGCCGCTGCGCAGAAGGGCCTGGACTACATGCAGCTGGAAGCCGGCCACGCGCTGGCCGGCACACCGGTTGACGTGGTGTTCGTCGGCTCCTGCACCAACGGTCGCCTGAGCGACATGCGCGACGTGGCGCAGGTGCTGCGCGGCCGCCGCGTCGCCGACGGCGTGCGCATGCTGGTGGTGCCGGGCTCGGAGATCGTCAAGCGCGATGCCGAAGCCGAAGGCATCCACGAGGTCGTGCGCGCCGCCGGTGCCGAATGGCGCGAGCCGGGCTGCTCGATGTGCATCGCCATGAATGGCGATCTGGTCGCCCCGGGGCAACTGGCGGTGAGCACCAGCAACCGCAATTTCGAAGGCCGCCAGGGCCCGGGCTCGCGCACCCTGCTGGCCTCGCCGCTGAGCGCGGCTTGGGCCGCAGTAAACGGCAAGGTCGCCGATCCGCGTGAACTGTTCGCCAAGGAGGTGGCCTGATGGCCGGTTTCCGTAGCCTGACCTCGGCCAGCGTGGTGCTGCGCCAGACCAATATCGACACCGACCAGATCATCCCGGCGCGGTTTCTTTCCACCACCGAACGTGCCGGCCTGGGCAAGAACGCGTTCAACGACTGGCGCTGGCAGGCCGATGGTTCGCCGAACCCGGACTTCGCCTTCAACCAGCCGCAGAACGCAGGCCGCTCGATCCTGCTGGCGGGCCGCAACTTCGGCTGCGGCTCCTCGCGCGAACATGCGCCGTGGGCGCTGACCGACCTGGGCCTGCGCGCGATCGTCAGCAGCGAGATCGCCGACATCTTCCGTGGCAACGCGCTGAAGAACGGGCTGCTGCCGATCGTGCTGGATGAAGCCGACGTACAGGCGCTGATGCAGGACCCGGATGAGGAGCTGACCATCGATGTGGCCGCGCGCGAGTTGCGCACCGCGTCGGGCACGGTGTATTCCTTCCCGCTGGACGGTTTCTCGCAGACCTGCCTGCTGGAAGGCGTGGACCAGCTGGGCTGGCTGCTGGGCCGCACCGACGCCATCACCGGATACGAACGCCAGCGCAACTGCTGATCCACTCCGCTCCCGCGGAAACCAAGAAGACACGGAAACACCTGCATGCAAGCCAACATCGTCGTACTGCCGGGTGACGGCATCGGCCCTGAAATCACCGCCACCGCCGTCGAGGTGCTCAAGGCCGTGGCCACGCGTTTCGGCCACAGCTTCCATTTCAGCGAACACGACATCGGCGGCATCGCCATCGACAAGCACGGCGAGCCGCTGCCGGCGGCCACGCTGGAGGCCTGCAGCAAGGCCGACGCGGTATTGCTGGGCGCGGTCGGCGGCCCGAAGTGGTCCGACCCCAACGCCAAGGTGCGCCCGGAACAGGGCCTGCTGGCGATCCGCAAGGCGCTGGGGCTGTTCGCCAACCTGCGCCCGGTACGCACCCACGAGGCGGCGCTGCATGCTTCGCCGATCAAGGCCGAGCTGCTCAAGGACGTGGACTTCGTGGTGGTGCGCGAGCTGACCGGTGGCATCTACTTCGGCGACAAGACCCGTGACGCCGACAGCGCCAGCGACCTGTGCCGCTACACCGTGGTGGAGATCGAGCGCGTGCTGCGCAGCGCCTTCCGCCTGGCCCGGCAGCGCCGCGGCAAGCTGACCTCGGTGGACAAGGCCAACGTGCTGGAAACCTCGCGGCTGTGGCGCGACACCGCCGCGCGTATCGGCCGCGAGGAATTCCCGGATGTGCAGTTGGAACACCAGCTGGTCGACTCGATGGCCATGCACCTGCTCGCCAAGCCACGTGCCTACGACGTGATCGTCACCGAGAACATGTTCGGCGACATCCTCACCGACGAGGCCTCGATGCTGGCCGGTTCGCTCGGCCTGCTGCCGTCGGCCTCGCTGGGCGAGGAAGGCAAGGTCGGCCCTGATGGATCGGCAGCGCCGATCCGTCGAATCGGCGTGTACGAGCCGATCCACGGCTCGGCACCGGACATCGCCGGCAAGGGCATCGCCAACCCCTACGCCACCATCCTCAGCGCGGCGATGCTGCTGCGCCACTCGCTGGGACTGGAGGCCGAGGCCGCTGCCGTCGAACAGGCGGTGGCGGCAGCGCTGGATGGCGGCCACTTCACCGCCGACCTGGCCGCGCAGGGGCAGGCGCTCTCCACCCGACAGGCGGCGCAAGCGGTGCTTGCACAACTGGATTGATGTACCCGACGCGGCCCTTGGCCGCGTCTTTGTTTGCGGGCCGTTCCCGCTGTGGATACCACGTACCTCCCCCATTGGACCTGTTCTTTCAGGCCCGCATCCCGAAAGGAATGACCTTGAACTACCGCACTCCAGACGACTTCCTGGCCTACGTGGCCCGACGCGACCCGACCCAGTCCGAGTTCCTGCAAGCCGTGAAGGAGGTGACCCACAGCCTGTGGCCCTTCCTGCAACAGAACCCGAAATACCTGCTGCACGGTCTGCTGGAACGGCTGGTCGAGCCCGAGCGCGTGATCCAGTTCCGCGTCACCTGGGCCGATGATGCCGGCCGTACCCACGTCAACCGCGCCTGGCGCGTGCAGCACAGCTCGGCGATCGGCCCGTTCAAGGGCGGCATGCGCTTCCATCCCTCGGTGAACCTGTCGATTCTGAAGTTCCTCGCCTTCGAGCAGACCTTCAAGAACGCCCTGACCACGCTGCCGATGGGCGGCGGCAAGGGCGGCTCGGACTTCGACCCGAAAGGCAAGAGCGACGGCGAGGTGATGCGCTTCTGCCAGGCGCTGATGCTGGAGCTGTACCGCCATCTGGGGCCGAACACCGACGTGCCGGCTGGCGACATCGGCGTGGGTGCGCGTGAGGTCGGCTTCATGGCCGGCATGATGAAAAAGCTCAGCAACGACGCGGCCTGCGTGTTCACCGGCAAGGGGCTGGCCTATGGCGGCAGCCTGATGCGTCCGGAGGCGACCGGCTACGGCACCGTCTATTTCGTCGAGCAGATGCTGCACCACGCCCGCCGCCAGACGCATGGTGCCCGGGTGCTGATTTCCGGCTCCGGCAACGTCGCCCAGTTCGCCGCGCTCAAGGCCGCCGACCTCGGCGGCAAGGTGCTGACCTTCTCCGACTCCGGCGGCACCCTGTACGCACGCGACGGTTTCGACGAGCAGGCGTTGCAGGAAGTCATCGTGTTGAAGAACGAGCGCCGTGGCCGCCTCGCCGAGCTGGCCGACGACCGGCGCTTTGAATTCCTCGCCGACCGCCGGCCCTGGCATATCCCCGCCGACATCGCCCTGCCCTGCGCCACCCAGAACGAACTGGACGAAACCGACGCGCGCACCCTGGTCCACAACGGCATCGTGTGCGTGGCCGAGGGCGCGAACATGCCGTCCACGCTGGAAGCGGTGGATGTGTTCCTGCAGGCCGGCACCCTGTACGCACCCGGCAAGGCCAGCAATGCCGGCGGCGTGGCCACCTCGGGTCTGGAGATGTCGCAGAACTCGCTGCGTCTGTCCTGGCGCCATGCCGATGTCGACGAACGCCTGCACGTGATCATGAAGGAGATCCACGCCAACTGCGTGCAGCACGGCGTGCGCGCCGACGGCAGCGTCAACTATGTCGATGGCGCCAACATCGCCGGCTTCGTCAAGGTGGCCGACGCGATGCTGGCCCAGGGCCTGTACTGAGCCGGGTTTGCCGCGCCCTGTCCTACCGGTTCAGGACAGGACGCGGTTGCGGCCTTCGTGCTTGGCACGGTACAGCTGGCGATCGGCCGCCACCAGCAGCGCCTGCACCGCCTCCTGCCCCGGCTTGCGCTCCGCCGCACCGATGCTGACGGTGACCGTGGTGCCGGCAGTGACGTCCTGCAGTCGCAGCCGCTCCACCCGCGCACGCAGTGACTGCAGCAGGGGCATGGCCTCGGCCAGCCCCATGCCGTGCAGCACGATCAGGAATTCCTCGCCGCCATGGCGGGAAATGAACTGGCCGCTGCCCAGCTGCAGCTGCAGCAGGCCGGCCACATCGCGCAACACCCGGTCGCCGGCAGCGTGGCCGTGGACATCGTTGATGCGCTTGAAATGATCGATATCCACCAGCGCCACGGTCAGCGGTGCATCGCTGCCATCGCCCAGCAGGTACTGCAGGTGCGCATTGGCCGCGCGCCGGTTGGGCAGTCCGGTCAGCGCATCGTGGGTCGCCTGGTGGGCAAGCTGGTCCAGCAGCCGGTCATGTTCGGATGCGGCCTGCTCCAGCGCCCGGTTCTTCTCGCTCAGCTCGCGGGTGTGGCTGGCTATCTCCCGGGCCAGCTGCCGCTGCCGGCGCCGGTATGCGGCCGTACGCCAGCGGATGAACAGCACCAGCAGGCCGGCTGCGGCCACCAGCAGCAATGCCTGCATCCAGGGCCGCTGCCAGTAGGGCATTGCCACCTCCAGCGACAGCGTGGCCTCGCCGATGCGCCGGCTGTCGGTCCAGTCCAGCGGCAATGGCATCGACTGGATGCGCAACCGGTAGCGGCCCGGCGGCAGGCTGGTATAGACCAGCTCGGTGCGGCTGCCGGCTTCCACCCAGTCGGTATCGAACCCTTCCAGGCGATAGCGGTAGCGCAGCTTGTCCGGCGCCCGGAATCCGAGCCCGCTGTAGCTGACCGCGATGCGCTCCACGTCGCGGGGCAGCAGGTAATGGCTGCGCAGCGGCTGCTGTGCACCATCGATGCCGACACTTTCAATGGCCATCGGCGCGGTCTGGTCACGCCGATGGTCGACCCGCTGCGGATCGATCAGCGCCAGACCGGCGGACGTGGCGAACAGCAACTGCCCGTCGGCGGTCTTCCAGCCAGCTGGTGAAGAGGCGCCATTGGCCTGGGAACTGGGCATGCCGTCGCTGTGGTCGACCACATGCACCGCCAGCCTGGGGCGCGCGCCTGCGGCCACCGCGATCAGGTCGTGCCGGTCCAGCCGGAACACCCCCTGGTTGCTGGACAGCCACAGGTGATTGGCGCCGTCATCGAGGATGCGGAACACCCGGTCGCGCGGCAATCCGCTGGCGTGATCGAACACCTGCAGCGACAACCCACGGCGGCGCAACAGGCCGCGATCGGTGGCGATCCACAGATCACCATTGCCATCGCCGAGAAAATCGAAAACATAGCGCGCCGGGAAATCCCGCCCGGGGCCGGGCCATGCCTCCACCCGCCCGGCCGCATCGAGGGACGCCATGCCGTTGTCGGTACCGATCCACAGCACACCGGCCTGATCGCGGTACAACGCGTGGACCACTGCTGCCGGCAGTCCCTGTTCGACACCGTAACGCTGCAGGTCACCGCGCTGGTGGCGATAGAGGCCATCACTGCTGCCGATCCACAAGGTGCCGTCATCCTCGGCCAGCAGGGCCCGCACCAGCGGCTGCACCGCTCCTGGCAGACGCACCTGACCCAGTACCCGGCCCTCGCCGTCCAGCTCGAAAACCCCGCGATCGTAGGTCCCCGCCCAAAGCTTTCCGGGCTGCTGCGCCAACGCTAGCACCGAGGCCTGGCGTGCCACTCCCGGCTCCAGCGGCACCATCGACAGCATGCCGTCACGTTGGCGGTCCAGGCCTGCGGAGTGGCCGATCCAGATCGTGCCATCGGGCGTCTGCATCACCGCGCGGACATAGTCCGACCCCAGCCCATCGGCGACCGTCAGTCCACTGGCCGCCCCCTCGTCGATGCGGAACAGGCCATCGGTGCTGCCCGACCACACCAGTCCCTCGCGGTCGATCAACAACGCCTGGCTGACATGGCCAGGCACCGGCAGCGGCTCGACGCCCCCGTCCACATACCGTTCAAGCCGTCCGGATGACAGGCTCATCCACAGCGCGCCGGAAGCATCGAGGCGGACCGCATCCACGCGTTCGCCGGCCTTCAGCTGCTCGATCCCGCCATCCACATGCAGCCAGTGGATGCCGTCATCGGCAGCGACGATCCAGCCCCCACTTCCATCGTCGATGAAATCACGCACCACCCAGCGGGACGATCCCTTCCACGGCTGCAGCTTTCCCTGCAGCGCGCGATGGATACCCGCTTCGCTGGCGATCAGCACCCCGCCTTCGGGATCGGCGCGCAGCGCGGTCACTTGCACTGGCGGCAACCCCAGCCGGCTGCCGGCATCTTCCAGCTCACCGCCGGGCAACAGCCGGTACAGATGGCCGGGGGTGGCGATCCACAGCACGCCTTCGTCATCCGGCAGCAGCGCCACCACGGAAAGGTTGCGCGCGTCCTCCCCGCCCAGCGGCTGCCACTGGCCCTTGTGATAGCGGTACACGCCATTGCTGGCGGTGCCGAACAGCATCGCGCCATCGGCTTCGGCCACGATGCTCAGGATTCCCGACAGCTCCACACCCGGGGTGTTATGGCGATCGAACACGGTGAAATGGCGACCGTTGAAACGCACCACGCCTTCCCAGGTACCGATCCACAGGAAGCCATCACTGCCCTGCGCCAACGACTGCACCAGGTTGTGCGGCAGCCCTTCCTCCATGCCCCAGCCGACCACGGTATGCCGGCTGCCGGCCTGCCCCGTCACGGGCAGCAGCGCCGCAAGCAGCAGCATCAACGCGACCAGCACCCCGCCGCGTGCCCGCCCGGCACGGGAATTGCGGTTACACGGGAAAATCGGCAGCACGTTCGCATCCAGTCACAACGGTCCCCCCGCCTGTGCGCCAATTTACCATCGCCCGGGGCGGCCGCCCCGCATGGGGGCGGCACCCGTGGGCAGCCACCGGGATGGGCGTCAGCGGCCGGCCTCTTCCGGCTGTACCCGGAACCAGGCCGCGTACAGCGCCGGCAGGAACACCAGCGTCAGCACCGTGCCGACAATCAGCCCGCCCATGATCGAGATCGCCATCGAGCCGTAGAACGCGCTGCGCGAGAGCGGGATCATCGCCAGCACCGCCGCCAGCGCGGTCAGCACGATCGGCCGGAAACGGCGCACGGTGGCATCGATGATCGCGTGCCAGCGGTCATGTCCCGCATCGATGTCCTGCTGGATCTGATCGATCAGGATCACCGAGTTGCGCATGATCATGCCGGCCAGCGCGATCGTGCCCAGCATCGCCACGAACCCGAACGGTACCCGGAACAGCAGCAGGAACAGGGTCGCGCCGATGATGCCCAGCGGTGCGGTCACCAGCACCATCGCCGCCCGCGAGAAACTGCGCAGCTGCAGCATCAGCAAGGTCGCCACCACCGCCAGGAACAGCGGCAAGCCGGCCTTGATCGAATCCTGCCCGCGCGCCGAGTCCTCGACGGTACCGCCGGTTTCCAGCAGGTAGCCGTCCGGCAGCGCGGCGCGGATCTGCGCCAGTGTCGGCAGGATCTGCTCGACCACGCCCACCGGCAGGGTGTCATCGCCGATATCGGCCCGCACCGTCACCGTCGGCAGGCGGTCGCGATGCCAGATGATGCCGTTCTCGAAAGTGGATTCCAGCGTCGCCACCTGCGCCAGCGGCACCGCCGCGCCGCTGGCCGTGGGAATGGCCAGGCTGGCGAGCATCTCCAGCCGCGCGCGTTCATCCTCGGGCCCGCGCAGCAACATGCCGATCTGGCGGTTGCCTTCGCGGTAGGTGCTCACGTTCATGCCCGACAGCGAGCTGGTCAGGAACTGTGCGACCTGCGCACTGCTCACGCCCAGCGCTCGGGCACGCTCCTGGTCCACCACCAGCCGCACCACCTTGCTCGGCTCGGACCAGTTGAGGTTGACGTTGGCGGTGTGCGGATTCTCGCGGACCTTGTCGGCCACTTCGCGGGCGATGGCCTGCACACGGTCGATGTGCTCGCCGGAGACGCGGAACTGCACCGGATAGCCCACCGGCGGGCCGTTCTCCAGCCGGGTCACGCGCAGCTGCACGTCGGAGAACTGTGGCACCACCTCGTCCAGCAGCCACTGGCGCACGTCCTCGCGCGCGTGGATGTCATCGGCCAGCACCACGAACTGGGCGAAATTGGTCGCCGGCAGCTGCTGGTCCAGCGGCAGGTAGAAGCGCGGCGACCCGCTGCCGACATAGCCGACGAAATTGGCGATGCCGCTGCGCTGCTTCAGCAAGGCCTCGAACTTCTCCGCCTGCGCCTGCGTGGCGGTCAGCGAAGCGCCTTCGGCCAGCTCGATGTCCACCATCAGTTCCGGCCGGGTCGAGTCGGGGAAGAACTGCTGCGGCACGAAGCGGAACATCACCAGCGAGAACACGAACAGGCCGATGGTGGCGAAGATCACCAGCCAGCGCCGGCGCAGGCTGGCATCGAGGAAGCGGCGGAAGCGCTGGTAGAACGCGCTCTTGTACGGGTCGTGGTCGTGCGCCAGCTGCTTGGGCGCGATCAGGTTGGCCAGCGCCGGATTGCGGTCGGCCCAGCGCAGCCGCAGCGCGTGCCAGCGCCCGGCAAGCGTACCCGGCTTCGGCGGCTGCGGGTTGTGCAGGTCCGGCAGCATCTTGTCGCCCAGGTACGGGATGAACAGCACCGCGGCGATCCACGACACCACCAGCGCGATGGTCACCACCTGGAACAGCGAGCGCGTGTACTCGCCAGTGCTCGATGCGGCGGTGGCGATCGGCAGGAAGCCGGCGGCGGTGATCAGCGTGCCGGTCAGCATAGGGAACGCGGTGCTGGTCCAGGCGAAGCTGGCCGCGCGCAGGCGGTCATAGCCCTGCTCCATCTTGGTGGCCATCATCTCCACCGCGATGATCGCGTCATCCACCAGCAGGCCCAGCGCCAGCACCAGCGCGCCCAGCGAGATCTTGTGCAGGCCGATGTCGAAGTAGTGCATCACGAAGAACGTCATCGCCAGCACCAGCGGAATGGTCACCCCGACCACCAGCCCGGTACGCAGGCCCAGCGAGAAGAAGCTGACCAGCAGCACGATGATCACCGCCTCGGCCAGCACCTGCACGAACTCGCCGACCGATTCCTCCACCGCATGCGGCTGGTCGGACACCTTGCGCAGCTCCATCCCGGCCGGCAGCGTCTTCTGCAGCCGTTCGAATTCGGCATCCAGGGTCGCGCCGAGTTTGAGGATGTCACCGCCCTGCTTCATCGCCACCGCGATGCCGATCGCGTCCTCGCCCATGAAGCGCATCTTCGCCGAGGCCGGATCGGCAAAGCCGCGTTTGACCTGCGCGATATCACCCAGATGGATGGTGCGGTCGCCGGCGCGGATCGGAAACTGTTCGATCGCCTCGACCGAATCGAACTGCCCGGTCACGCGCAGCTGCACGCGATCACTGGCGGTTTCGAAGAAACTGGCTGGCGCAACCGCATTCTGCTGCGCCAGTGCCTGTTGTACCTGCTGCAGCGAGATGCCCAGCGTGGCCAGCTTGGTGTTGGACAACTCGATCCAGATCTTCTCGTCCTGCAGGCCGAGCAGATCGACCTTGCCCACGTCGGCCACCCGCTGCAGTTCCAGCTGGATGCGGTCGGCATAGTCGCGCATCAGCGCGTAATCGAAACCCTTGCCGGTCAGCGCATAGATGTTGCCGAAGGTGTCGCCGAACTCGTCGTTGAAGAACGGCCCCACCGTTTCCGCCGGCAGCTGGGTGCGGATGTCACCGACCTTCTTGCGCACCTGGTAGAACAGCTCGGGCACGTCCTTGGAGCGCATCGAGTCGCGCGCCATGAAGATCACCTGCGATTCGCCCGGCCGCGAATACGACTGGATGAACTCGTACTGGCCGGTGTTCATCAGCGCCTTCTCGATCGGCTCGGTCACCTGCCGCGAGACCTGCTCGGCGGTGGCGCCGGGCCACAGCGTCTGCACCACCATCGCCTTGAAGGTGAACGGCGGATCTTCGGACTGGCCCAGATGCTTGTACGACCAGGCACCGATGACCGCCATGGCGATCATCACGAACAGCACCAGCGGACGGTTGCCCAGCGCCCACTCGGAAAGATTGAAGCGGCGCACGCCTCACTCCCCCTGCCGGGTGGCAGCAGCCGGCACGAGTACCGGCTGGTTCTTGCGGTCCACGGCGATCACCGCCTGGCCTTCGCGCAGCAGATGACCGCCGGCGGCGACCACCCAGTCATCGGCTTTCAGGCCTGACAGCACCGGCACCTTGTCCGCGCCGTAGGCACCCAGCACCACCGCGCGCGCCTTCAGCGTGCTGCTGGCCGGCTCCACCACCCAGACACTGCTCTGCTGCGACGAACCGCTCTGCTGCACCGCTGCCAGTGGCACGCTCAACGCCGCCTGCCTGTCCCCGGTCCCGGTAGCGAACACCCGCGCGCTCTGGCCCAGTTCCACC
This sequence comes from Stenotrophomonas sp. JC08, assembly GCF_052180205.1. NCBI lineage: Bacteria > Pseudomonadati > Pseudomonadota > Gammaproteobacteria > Lysobacterales > Lysobacteraceae > Stenotrophomonas > Stenotrophomonas sp. JC08. The sequence goes on from NZ_CP197473.1 coordinate 2,612,896, forward strand.
GCATCCAGCGCTTCCGCCGCCAGACTCACCCGCGTCGCGTACGTGCGCGCCTGCGGATCGGCGACGGCCGCGATCTCGCGGATGCTGCCGGGCCAGCGCCGGCCCGGCTGGCTCCACAACTCGACCTGCACCGGCTGGCCGACCCGGAAATCACGGATGCCGCCTTCCGGCAGCGCGATCGCCACCTCGCGGGCGCCGGCAGCGGCCAGCGTATAGACGGTCTGCCCCGCCGCCAGCACCTGCCCGGCCTCGGCCTGGCGGGTGGCGATCACCCCGTCCTCGGGCGCACGCAGCTGCGCATAGGCGGCCTGGTTGCGCGCAACCTCCAGATTGGAACGCGCGGCGTTGGCCTGCGCCTGCGCGGCCTTGAACGCGGCGGCCTGCGCGTCCAGCGCGGAGCGGCTCACCAGTTGCTGCGCCGCCAGCGCCTCGTAACGCTTGTGGTCATCGCGCGCCCGCACCAGATCGGCTTCGGCCGCCGCGTATTGCGCCTGCGCTGCACGCGCCTGCAGCGCGTAGTCGGCTGCGTCCAGTTCCGCCAGCAGTTGCCCCTTCTTCACCTGCGCGCCGGCATCGACATGCCGCCGCAGCAGCTTGCCGCCGACACGGAACGACAGCGCGGCTTCTTCGCGTGCGCGCACTTCACCGGGGAACGCCAGCGCCGCCGCCCCTTGCCCGGCATCCGGCTGCGTCACCAGCACCGGCACCGCTGCCACCGCGGCGGGTTCGGAGTTGCCACAGGCGGCAAGCATGACCATCAGCAGGGTGCCGCCAATCCATCGAACATTTTTCATGGGGAGGAGTCGCATTGTGTGGGGGAAGGTGACGGCAGTTGCCCGCCGTTACTGTACGGATTGGTATGGTATAAATATCAAACCAGCTGGTCTAGTATTACCTGATGTCCTCCCGATCGCACGCCCCTGCCCACGCCAAGCCCACCGCCCGCGGTGCCGGTCCCGGCCGCCCGAAGGATCTGGGCAAGCGCGCCGCCATCCTCGAGGCCGCCAAGGAGCTGTTCATCGAACAGGGTTTCAATGGCATCAGCATGGATGGCATCGCCGCCGCCGCCGGTGTCTCCAAACTCACGGTGTACAGCCATTTCGGTGACAAGGAGACGCTGTTCTCCGAGGCCATCCAGGCCAAGTGCGTGGAAATGTTGCCTGATGAGCTGTTCGTCACCGACTGCGAGGGCCCGTTGCGCGACCAGCTGCTGGGTATCGCCGAGGCGTTTTTCACCCTGGTCAGCAGCGATGCGGCCATTGCCACGCAACGGACGATGATGACCGCCGAGACCGACGACCGGATCCGCCAGATGTTCTGGCAGGCCGGCCCGGCCCGTACCGAGGCGGCGCTGGCCGACTTTCTCGCCGCCCGCGTCGCCCGCGGCGAGTTGCTGATCGACGACCTGCAACTGGCCGCGCGCCAGTTCTTCTGCCTGGTCAAGGGCGAGTTGCACGCCCATATGATGTGCGGCCTGTGTCCTGCGCCCACCGCGCTGGATGCCCGCGCCCACATCACCGCCAGCGTCGACTTCTTCCTGGCCGCCTATGCGCCGCGCTGACAACCTGAACGAACCGGTGGTCGTGATGACTTCCGGCACTGCGGGCCGGGCGGGACGGCAGCGATGCTTGCCCCGCACCTGCGCCTCCTAACCGGTAAAATGGCCGGCCCACTGCGCCGGAATGATGAGCTTTCCCATGACGATCGATTACGCCCACGCCCGTGAAATGATGGTTGAACAGCAGGTACGTCCGTGGGACGTGCTCGACACCCGCGTGCTGGAGGTCCTGGCCCGCCTGCCGCGCGAGGCCTTTGTCGCTGAAAGCCACCGTGCGCTGGCCTATGCCGACGTCGAACTGCCGCTGGGCCATGGCCAGAAGATGATGAAGCCGGTCATCGAAGGCCGCATGCTGCAGGCACTGGACCTGCAGCCGGGCGATGAAGTGCTGGAAGTCGGCACCGGCAGCGGTTTCATCACCGCCTGCCTGGGCGATCTCGCCCGCGAAGTGCTGAGCCTGGAGATCCAGCCGGAACTGGCCGAGCGTGCGCGCCAGAACCTGGATGCCACCAAGCTCGGCAGCAACGTCCGCATCGAAGTCGCCGACGCGCTGGACTGGCAGACACAGCGTCATTTCGACGCGATCTGCATCACTGCCGCGGTGGACACGATCCCGCCGCAGTTCCTCAAGCTGCTGCGTCCGGGTGGCCGCATGTTCATCATCCAGGGCAACTCGCCGGTGATGGCAGCACAGCTGGTCAGGGCCGATGGCAGCATCGAGTCGCTGTTCGAAACCGATATCGCCTATCTGCAGGGCGCCGCTCCTGCTCCCCAATTCCAACTCTGAAACATCCAAGGAAGCCGCAATGACCCGCCGATCCCTCGCTCTTGCGCTGGCAGTCGTCCTTACGCCCCTGACTTCCCACGCCACCGATCTGCTGCAGGTCTACGAGATGGCCCGCAACGGCGATCCGCAGCTGTCCTCGGCCGAATCCGAACGGCTGTACACCAAGGAAGGACAGGTGCAGGCGCGGGCGGCACTGCTGCCGCAGATCAATGGCGATGCATCGCTGGGTCGCACCCGTACCGAGCTGGACGGCATCAGCGGTTCGACCACCAGCAAGAGCCGCGATTACCGCGTCACCGGCAGCCAGACCCTGTTCAACTGGAGCCAGTTCGCCAACCTGCGGGCGCAGCGCGACATCAGCAAGGCCGCCGACTTCACCCTGGATTCGGCCAATGACGAACTGATCGTGCGCTCGGCCACCACCTACTTCAACGTGCTGGTGGCGATCGAATCGCTGACCGCGGCGCAGACCAACGAAGCGGCGGCCAAGAAGCAGTTCGACTACGCCGACAAGCGTCTGGAAGTGGGCCTGGCGCCGATCACCGACGTCCACGAAGCCCGCGCCCAGTACGACCAGGCCCGTGCCAACACCATCCTGGCCCGCAATGCGCTGGAAGACGCCTATCAGGCCCTGACCGAACTGACCGGCCAGCCGGTGCGTGGCCTGCGCGGCCTGCCGGAAGACTTCCGTCCGGAACTGCCGGCCAACCGCGGCAATGTCGACCAGCTGGTCGCCGAGGCTATCAGCCGGAATCCGGCACTCAAGGCGCAGGAGCTGCAGGTCAGCGCCGCCGAATCCAGCGTCTCGGCCGCCCGCGGCAACCACTACCCGACCCTGTCACTGGGCGGCAGCTGGGGCAAGAACGCCAGCTGGGGCGACAGCATCGGCGGTTCCTCGCGCACACCGGACAGCACCAGCAACACGATCGGCCTGACCCTGAGCGTGCCGATCTTCGCCGGCGGTGCCACCCAGTCGCGCGTGCGCCAGGCGCTGGCCCAGCGTGACATGACCCAGGATGGCTACGAGCAGCAGAAGCGTGCGCTGGACCGCAACACCCGCAACGCCTGGCAGACGGTCGTGGCCGGCATCAGCGAAGTGGAAGCCCGCCGCCTGGCGGTGGTGTCGGCGCAGAGCGCCTATGACGCCTCGCAGGTCGGTCTGGAAGTCGGCACCCGCACCGTGCTGGACGTGGTGCAGAACCAGCGCACCCTGTTCCAGGCGCAGCTGGACTACGCGCAGGCGCGTTACAGCTTCCTGCTCAGCCGCCTGCAGTTGAGCCAGGCCGTGGGCAGTGTCGACATCGCCGAAGTGCAGGAGATCAACCGCCTGCTGACCCACGATGCCGAAGCCAGGCTGCTGCCGGAAAGCAGCCAGTAAGCGACACGCCGTGCAACCGTCACCTTGCGCGCGGGGTGACGGCACAGGAAAGGGAGCATGTACGCATGCTCCCTTTTTGTATCCACGGTTTGCACAGGTGACGGTTGCGCCGCGGGATCAATGCCAACGTGGCCGCAACCGGCCATCCACGGCGAAGCGGTAGCGGCCTTCGGCCCAGCCGCGACCGAACAGGGTCAGCATCTGCGCGTAGTAGGCGGGCGCGTCGCGGCGCTGCTGCTCGTGCGTGGGCAGGTTGGACTGCAGCGTCTGCGCCAGCGTGCGTTCCCCCTGCGCCAGCAGGTACGGCACCAGCGCCGCGCGGAATCCGTAACCGCCCTCGCCACTGCCTGCACCGCTGCCGGTGTCGACCTTCTCCCACATCGGCCCGCCACCACGCAGCCGCTGCAACGGCCCGGACAACACTTGCAGCTGCGTACGGAACAGCGGATCGCGCGGTGACAGCAGGCCCGCCCACAGGTAGCAGCGGATCGCGTCGTAACTGCCGACCGCGCCCTTGACCGGATCGGTGATGAAGCCACCGGCGCGCCACGCCGCCCAGTCGGGAGCGAAACCGTGCGGCGCGCTCCGCCGCAGCAGTTCCATGGTATTGGCGGCCAGCGCCGCCCACGGCCCTCGGCCATCGACCGCGGCGAAACGGCGCAGCAGCGGCAAAGGCAGGTAACTCGGATTGATGCGGGTGGTGCCATCCTCGACGAACCCGTGCGGGCCCGGCAGCAGCATCGGCCCCAGTCCCGGCAGGTCGACGATCTCCACACGCCGTACCTGCGCCAGCATGTCCGCACCGATGCGCTCCAGCGCGGGGCGGCGCCACAGGCGGCCGCCTTCAAGCAGACCGTAGGCCAGCCACAGGTCCGAATCCGCGGCCGGGTTGTCGTCCAGCACGCCCCAGCCGCCCTTGCTGTCGCGCCCCCACAGCCACGCCGGCAGGCGCTTGCCCATGTCGCCGTCGGCGAGGTTGTCCACCGTCCAGGCCAAGATGCGGTCAAACAGCGCCTGGTCGTTGTCGACCAGGGCGAAGAACAGCGCGTACGACTGGCCTTCCGAGGTCGAGCGCAGGTCGTCCTGGCTGCGGTCGATCATGCGCCCGTCGGCGCTGAGGCTGCTGTCCACCAGCACCCGCCATTCCGGCCAGCCGGTGTCCGCGCATGCGGCTGGCAAGACGCCCAGAAACGGTACGGCGGCCATCGCCTGCAGCAGCGCGCGGCGTGTGAGGTCAGCGGAATTCGCCATAGGACACCAGCGGTGAGACCGGTAGCGGCAGATTGCCCTGCCAGGGTTTCAGGGTGGAGCGCAGATAGATCTGGAACGTGTTCGGCGAATAGTCCTGGCTGCGCTGCACGGTGCCGGCGGCACCGAGTACCAGGCGGTCACCAAGCCGGCGCTCGACCGCCATGTACAGGCGGTGGCCGGTACCGGCGCTGCTGGAGTCGGCGGTGTACAGGCCGGCCGGGTCCAAGGTGAGCGGGCCGAACAGCGGCTGCAGCTGTTCGATCACCCGCCCGATCAGCGACTGTTCGGGGAAGCGGCTGATCGACGCGGTGCGCGCATTGGAAACACTCAACGAAGCATCCACGCGCAGCGACCAATCCTGGTTGCGCCAGGCCAGGCTCAGCGGCACGCTCAGCGAGGCGTAACGCTGCGGGCTGTAGTAACCGCCCTGCCCCAGCGAATAGCCGCCCAGGTCGTACGCGTAACGCCAGTACATGCCGGTCAGGCCGACGTCCAGGCGCAGGTCCGGGCGCTGGATCAGCTTGTGGTACCAGCCGGCCATGGCGCGCGCGCGGTCGTTGTCCATCACGTTGCGGCCGGTCAGGCGGTGCCAGCTCCAGTTCGACCAGATGCCATTGCGGCCGCCTTCGTCGTAGCCGAGGCTGAAGGTCACGCCGTTGGCGGTGACGCCGCCCCAGACGATGCCGCTGCGCGGGTCGATGGCGCCGGCCTGCGACAGCAGCGAGTTGGTCATGGGCCGCCGCGAGAGCGTGGCGCCCCAGCCGAGCCGGCCGAGGTCGCCGTTGACGGTGACGCCGCCGAGCCAGTTGCCGACCGCGTAACCGGCGGGCGTATGGCCGATGTCGAGGTTCCAGCGGTCGTCGAGGGTGCGCCAGCCCACCGCGAAGCCGGCGCTGGAGTTCATGCGCTGGCGCAGGCGGGTGTCGCAGCCCGGCGCCTGCAGAGAGCTGCCGTCGGGGCGCAGCAGCGAAAGGTCGCAGCTGCCGAAGTCCTGGTCGTGGAAGCCGTTGGCGTCGGTTTCGAAACGGCGCGCATCCAACCGCACCTGTTCCAGCCGCGCCCAGCCCAGTCCGCCGGCGAACGGCGCGTCGAGGTGGACAATGCGGGTGTCGCGCGAGAGCCTGGAGATGCCCGGCGTGCCGTCGCTGCGCCGCCCCGAGTCCTGCATCACGGTCAACGTCGGGTTCTGCTGCTGGTACAGCGTTTCCACGTCGCTGCGCAGGCTGCGGCGCAGCCACTCGTCGCCGGCGGTCTCGCGGCTGGCGAAGGTAAGCGCGCGGTTGTCGCGCGGCTGCGCCTGCTGTGGCGCGATCAGCCCGTCTTCCTCCATCGCGCGGGCGTACATGTCCAGCGCCTGTTGCGGATCGCCGGCGCGCAGCAGCCGCGCCAGGCGCAGGTTGCGCAGCTCGTCGGCGTAGAGCGCGCGCTGCGCCGCCGGCAGGCTGGCGGCATAGGTTTCCAGCTGGGACGGATCGGTGCGCCCGTAGAACTGCACCAGCTTGCGGATCACGTTGGCGTCGTTCGGCGCGATGCGCCGCGCGGCCTGCAGCTCGCTCCAGAGCCGCGGTGCCTGCCGCAGGCGCTCCTCCACCGCTTCGACCTCCTCCGCATCGGCGAGCGCCCCATGGGGCAACAGTGCCAGCCCCGGCATCGACTCGAAGGCGGCATCACGCCAGTCGGCATCATCCAGCCAGGCCCGCGCCCAGCCCAGTGTTTCGGCCATGGGCAGGCCCAGGTGCAGGCCAAGCAGGTGGTCGGGGCTGCATTCGACCAGCAGCACCCGTTCCCCCTGCGCGTGCAGGGCATGACCGAGCGCGACAACCATCGTCGTCACCCCGACGCCACCACGCACCCCCTGCAGGGACAGCGTGGTACTCATCGCCGCGGCTCCGCCGCCAGCTCGGCGAACAGCGGCCAGCGCGCAAGCGCCTGCGACCGCGCGCGCTGCGCGGAGAAGTCCAGGTACGGCAGCTCCGGCATCTGCAGGTGCTCGCGCAGGATGTCGATGTCATCCAGTACCGAAGTCAGGTTCATATCCGGTCCGATCGTCATCACCGTTTGTCCTCCGGGTAGGGCGTCCAGTCCTGGCCCTTGAGCTGCAGCCACGGCTTGCCGTCGTACTCCATCACCTTGGCGCCTTCGTTCTCCGACACCGACGGGGTCGTCGGCAGCCCCTGCAGCAGGCCGTCCCAATTGCGCTCGCCGGCGCTGGCCTGGGCGTTGAGCGCATAGATCCGCGTCACCAGTTCGGACAGCGCCAGGTAGCTGCTCGGGGCGGTCACGTGGCGCGGACCGGCCGCAGCCGGGATGCCCATGCCGACCAGCTTCACCCCCACCCGGGACGTGGGTGATGGACGGGCTGGGGATTTCGCGCATGCCCGGGATCTGCATGCGGTCGCCGTGCAGGGCCGCACCGTGCTCGGGCACCACCACCTCGCGGCGTCCGTTCTTCTCCAGCACGTCGATGAACCCCTGCAGGTCGCCCAGCATCATCTGCGCGCGCCTTAATATCAGTTGCTCACCGCGACATTGACACAGAACACTTCCACAGCGCATGTAGAACGTCACATTCATTTTTGTGATGAATGGGTAACCATAGCCGCCCTTGTTCAGGGCGCTGGCGGCAAGCCGAATACCTGCCGTAGATAGGCCAGATATCCCGGGTCGTCACACATGCTCTTGCCCGGCGAATCGCTCAGCTTGGCCACCGGCTGGCCATTGCAGCGGACCATCTTGATCACGATGTTCAGCGGCGTCGGGCCGAGGTCGTTGGTCAGGTGGGTGCCGACGCCGAACGCCAGCTGGCAGCGGTCGCGGAAATAGCTGTACAGGCGCATCACCTTCTCGATGTTCAGGCCATCGCTGAATACCAGGATCTTGCTGGCCGGGTCGGTGCGATTAGCCTTGAAGTGCTGCAACATCCTGTCGCCCCATCTGAAGGGGTCGCCGGAGTCATGCCGTACACCGTCGAACAGCTTGCAGAAGTACATGTCGAAATCGCGCAGGAACGCATCCATTCCGACCACGTCCGACAACGCGATGCCCAGATCGCCGCGATACTCGCGCGCCCACGACTCCAGCGCCGCCACCTGCGAGTCACGCAGACGCGGCCCCAGCGCCTGGAACGCCTGCAGATATTCGTGCGCCATGGTGCCGTGCGGGGTCATGCCGTAGATGCGGGCGAAGTGCACATTGCTGGTGCCGACAAACTGCGGCCCCAGCGCATCCCGCAGCAGCGGCAGCATGTGGCCGTGCCACTGCCGCGAATAGCGGCGGCGGCTGCCGTAATCGGCGATGCGGCAGTTGTCGAAGCCCGGCGTATCGCGCAGCAGCGCCGCCTTGGCCTGCAGGCGGCGCTCGCCTTCGGCGAAGTCCGGCGTCGTGGTGTTGCGGAACCAGACCTCGTTGATGATCGCCAGCAACGGCACCTCGAACAGGATGGTGTGCAGCCACGGCCCGGTGATATCCAGCTCGATCTCGCCGGGCACGGTTTGTGAGGCGCGCAGGTCGATGTACTTGCGGTCCAGATGGAACAGGCCGAGGAAATCGATGAAATCCGGTTTCACGAAACGCAGCCGGCGCAGGTAGTCCAGCTCCTCGGCGCTGAAGCGCAGGCTGCACAGGTGGTCGATAGCCGCATTGATCTGGTCGAGGTAGCGCGCCAGATCGATGCCGGGCGTGCGGCACTTGAAGCGGTACTGGACGAGGGCACCGGGATGCTGGTGCAGCACCGCCTGCATCATCGTGAATTTGTAGAGGTCGGTATCGAGCAGGGACGGGATGATCATGGGCGCATTATGCGCCGCCCTCCCCTGCGCACCGCGTGCAGGACGCGCCCGGCCCGGGCCGGGCGCGCGCATGGACGTTTATTCGTCGCCAGCGTAGGGCGAGCGCAGCGGCCGCGGCTGCTTGCCCAGGCCCGAGCCAAGACGGTCGAGCAGGAAACGCAGGTAGAGATTGGTGCCGAGCTGGCGGTAGTCCCGGGCATTGTTGAATTCCATGCGCCCGCCCAGGAACAACTGCGAGGACAGTTGCCACTCGGCCGCTGCACTCAGGTTGTAGGACACGCCGGTCTTGGTTTGGCCGTCATAGACCGGCGCCACATAGCGCGGGGTCAGGCCCAGCAGCGCCGCCAGCGATGCTGCATCGTAGGCCTCCTGCTGCATCACCGGGTCCAGCGGGAAGTAATCCGCCGGGTCTTCCTTGAAGCTCTGTACGCCGACGCTGGCATCGATCTGCCAGGCCAGGCGCTGCGCGGCGTCGCGCCCGTTCCAATGCAGCGGCACGCTCACGTCGACGTAGCGCTGCGGACTGAAGTAGCCGCCGTGGCCATAGGTGAAGCCACTGAGGTTGCGGTCGTACTGCATCGCGGTCAGGTTCAGGCCCGCGGTCAGCGACTGGTTCGCCGTTTCCAGCGCATGCACATAGACCCCGGCGCCCAGTTCCTGGCGGTCGTTGTCGGCCACGTGGGTGCCCTGCAGGCGATGCCACGCCAGGCTCGCGTAGCCACCGAGCAGGCCGTTGTCGACGGTCGCGGCCATGCGTGCGCCGGTCGCGGTGACGCCCCCCCATTGCAGGCCGTTGCGCAGATCGCTCACGCCGGCGAAGGACAGCAGGCTGTCGGTGACCGCACGCCGAGAAGCTTCGCCCGACCAGGTCAGGGTGTCGCCGATCTGGCCGCGGTAACCGAGGCCGCCGACGATGTTGGATTCGCCAAAGCCCAGCGGCGTGGTGCCGACATCGGCGCTGAAGCCGCCCTGCTGGAACCCGACCGACACGCCGGCGCCGCTGGCATCCTGCGACCCCAGGCGGCGCGCGCCGGCGGCATTGGCCACCATCGCGTACAGCGTGTCCTGGAAGGCCAGCGGGGTCTGCGAAGCGCTGCTGCCGCCAGCCAGGGCCTTCAACTGGGCCTGTTCGGCCGCGCTGAGTCCACGCAGCAGAGCGCTGTTGCCGAGTACCTGCCGGGCGATGTCGGCGATCGGCGTATTGCCTAGGTCGCGGCCGAGCATGTAGTCCGGCAGCGGATCGGCATACAGCAGTTCCAGCGTGGCCTGACGGCGCTCGGCCGCGGTGAGCGTGGCGTCGGTCTGGTTGAACAGCTCCTGGTAGCGGCCGTTGTCCAGCGCACGCTCGTAGATGAGGTTGCGGGTCGCGGTGGTGGCGCCGTTGGTCAGCAGGGTCTGGTACAGCGACGATCCGACCAGGTCGTCGACCGGAGCCCGGTCGGCGGCGAGCGCGCCGGACAGGGCCAGTTGCGGACCTGCGCCGAAACGGCTGCTGGAGGCGTAGGCGGCGTAGGCGCGGCCGGCATCCAGCACCGTCGGCGTCACCGAGACCTGGAGCTTGCCGTCGCCGACGGCGAAGCGGGCTTCCAGCGGCACCTGCAGATCGGCCAGCTGCCCCAGCCCGGCCTCGCCGTCGCGGCTGCGGTAAGCAGCGCCGGCTGCCAGCGCGCTGCTGTTGTCGGCGCGCAGTTCGCGCAGTTCATCGATCACGCCGCGCACCGGCGCGGGTGCCGACAGTGGGCCGGTCATCGAGGCGGAAGCCACGGCGCGTTGCGGCACCGGCGCGGCGGGAGCGGCGGCGAGCGCCAGCACCGGTGCCGGCAGGCCATCGGCACCGATCTGCGGCGCAGGCAGGGCCGCCGCAGCCAGCGGCGCATTGCCGGCGAGCGCGGCGGCGCTGGTCGGCAGCGGCGCGGGATCGGCGCGCAGGGCGACCGGCCGGGTATTGCCGCGGGTGATGCCGGCAAAGGGATTGAAGGCGCGGCCACCGCCGGCCAGGGCGGTACTGGCGCGCGGATAGCCATTGTCCAGTTGCCCGGCACCACGCGCGGCGGCGGCGATGGCCGCCTTGAAGTAGCTCTCGGCACGCCGGTTCTTGCCCGCCGAGCGGTACACGCGGCCGGCCGCGGCCAGCACTTCCGGCGACTGCGGCGACTGCGCCAGCGCCTGCTCCAGGTACTGCTCAGCGGTCCCCAGGTCGCGCATCGCCGCGGCGCTGCCGGCCGCGGCCACCATCCCATCGACGTCGCCCGGGGCCAGCTGCAGCTGCTGCTGGTACAGCGCCAGTGCCTGGCCATGATCGCCGGCCGCGGCATACAGGCGCGCGAGCGCGGCGATGGTCTGCGGATCCTGCGGCTGCTGCGCCAGCACCGGTGCCAGCACCTCGTAGGCGCCTTCCAGGTTGCCGAGTTCGCGCAGCGCGTCAACCTGGCGCAGCACATAGGCGCTGCGCAGCTCCTGCAGGCGCTTGAGCTGGGGCGCAGTGAGATCGGCCTCGCCCAGCTGCCGCAGCAGGGCCGCCAGTTCGGCGTCCTGGCGTGCGCGCAGCAGCACCTGGCCGTACTGCAGGCGCTCCTCCACGCCGGGGTTGCCCTGCATCAACCGCTGCGCCAGCGCCAGCGCGCGCTGCTGGCTGCCGATGTCCGCATAGGCACCCGCCAGCGCCGCCGCGATGGCGGGCTGGGCAGCGCGCGGGCCCAATGCCGATTCGGTCCGGGCAAGCAGCAACTGCGCCTCGCCGACCCGGTTGCCCTGCACCAGCGTGCGCGCCTGAGCGGCCTGCAGCTGGACCCAGGCGGTGTCGTGCAGCGCGCTCATCTCCGCATCGCGCGATGCCGCCGGGATCTTCTCCAGCAGCGCCCAGGCGCCGTTCCAGTCGTTGCGTTCGCGCGCGAACAACGCCTGCGCGAACAAGGCCTGCGGCGAGCTTTCGTCCTGCGCGCGCAGGCCGGCCATGAGACCATCGGCCTGGTCCGGGCGTCCCTGCCGCTGGTAGAGCCGGGCGAGTTCCAGTCGCAGCCACGGATCGCGCGGCTGCTGCAGCACGGCATCCTCCAGTTCGATCTGCGCCATCTCCAGACTGCCCGAGGCGATCGCCTGCTGCGCACGGGCGCGGGCCAGGTTGGCCCGCAGCATCGCTGCGCCACCGGCGCGTTCCTGCTGTTCCGGGGTCAACCGGTCGAACAGCGCCGCCGCCTCGTCGGCGCGCCCCAGACGGCCGAGCAGGCCGCCCAGCCCCTGCAGCGCACCGGCGTTGCCGGCATCCAGCTCCAGCGCCCTGCGGTAGCTCGCCTCGGCCGTGGCGGCGTCGCTGGCGCCCAGCAGGTCGCCCAGCAGTACATGGCCGGTGGGTTCCTTCGGCTGCAGGGCGATGGCCTCGCGCACCTTCGCGACCGCCTCCGGCCCCGGTTGCCGGCGCGCCTCCTGCAGGACCAGCCAGTAGCGCGCGGCGTTGGCCGCACTGCGCCACTTGCCGTTGGCCGATGCCGCCGGGCGCAGCAGTTCGGCGGCCTCGCCGAAACGCTCTTGGCGCAGCCGCACCGAGCCCAGCCCGCCCATTGCCTCGGAATTCTTCGGCTGCGCACGCAGCACCTGGGCAAAACGCGCCTCGGCCACATCCAGGGTACCGGCCTGCAGAGCGCGGAAACCCTCGCCCAACAGGCGCTGGTTCGGATCCGGCGCCGCTTCCGCACGCGCTGCCTGGTCGCGCAGCTGCGCCTGCCGCGCGGCGATTTCACGGTCGTTCGGCTGCTGTTCGAGGAAGGCCTGGAACAGCGCCGCGTCGGCACGGGTGGCGTTGAGCCACAGCAGCGCCTGGCGCCAGGCGGCGCGCGCCGGACCGGCGGTGTCCTGGCGCTGGCTGAGCGTCCTGAGCTGGGCGATGCCCTCGCGCCGGCTCGGTTCACGGTAGGTCAGCACCTGCGCCAGCGCGAGCGCGGCGGCGCCGTTGTCGCGGTCGGCAGCCACCAGCCGGCGCAGGCCGTCGCGCGCGCGCGCCCAGCCATCCTGGGTGCCGGCCAGTACCTGGTAATACTCCAGCGCGAGGTTGTCCGGCGGCCCGCCGGCGCCGAACACTTCGTCGTAGGCCTTGATCGCTTCGGCATAGCGGCCGGCCGCGGCCGCGCCGCGCGCCGCCTGCAGCGAGCCCGCGCCGGCGGCGGCGCCGCCACCGGCAAGCGCCGCACGCAGCCGCGCGGTCTGCGCCGCCGACGGGTGCTTGGCCTGCAGCTGCTGCAGGCGCCGCTGCGCGTCGCCGCGGCGCCCCTGGTTCAGGTCGATCATGCCCAGACCCAGAAGCGCATCGGGCTGCGCCGGGTCGGCCGCCAGCAGCTTGCGCCATGCATCGGCGGCCAGATCCTCGCGCCCTTGGTCGAGCCAGTAGTTGCCCTGGTTGACCAATTGCTGCGTGGACGCGGCGTTCTGGCTCCATGCCGGGGCGGTCAGCACGCACAAGCCGAGCAGGCAGAGGGGTTTCAGGTTTTTGCGGAACATGTGTGACTCCACGCGGGCAGCAGGCGCCCATCGGCAGCAAAACGGAAACGGCGATCCATCCAGCCGCGCCCGAACAGCACCAGGACGCGGTCGTAATAACCAAGGGCGTCGGCCGCGGGGCCTGGCGCCGGAATGTGGGCGGCCTGCGCGGCGGCCATGGCCGGTTGGCCCAGTGCCGACAGGTAAGGCAGCAGCGCGGCGGAGAAGCCGGCCGGCGCGGCGCCGGTACCGGAACCGCTGCGCGTCTGGATCTTCTCGGCGAAACCGCCCTGGGCGCGCAGCAGCCGTACCGGGCCCGGCAGCGCGTCGAGCAGTTGCCGCCGCAGCGGTTCGCCCGGATCGGTCATGCCCGCCCACAGGTAGCAGCGGATAGCGTCGTAACTGCCCACCGCGCCCTTGGATGGATCGGCCACGAAGGCCTCGCCGTTCCAGGCGATCCAGTCCGGCGCGAAACCGGTCGGCGAGGCCGCGCGCAACATCGCCACGCTGCGTTCGGCCAATCGCGCCCAAGGACCGCGCGGCTCCACCGCGGCGAACCGGCGCAGCGCGAACAGCGGCAGGTAGCTGGGATTGAGGATCCAGCGGTCACGGTGCACGAAGCCGCGGTTTCCCGGCAGCAGCATCGGGCCGAATTTCGGCAGCTCGACCACTTCGGCGCTGCGCATCAGCCCCAGGATCTGGCGCCCGGCCTGGGCCAGCCCGGGCCGGTTCCACAGGCGGCCGGCCTCGAGCAGTGCGTAGGCGATCCACAGTTCGCCGTCCGAAGCGGTATTGCCGTCGAGCACGCGCCATTGCCCGTCGCCGGCGCGTCCCCACAGCCACGCCGGCAGGTTTAGGTCCGGGCGCCCGCCGCACAGGTGGCGGCGCGTCCACGCCAGAATGCGGTCGAACAGCACCGGGTTGTTGTCCACCAGCGCGAAGAACAGCGCGTAGGACTGCGACTCGGACGTGCTGCGCTGGTCCGGGTAGGAAAAATCGATGACCCGTCCGTCGTCCTGCACGTGCCGCTGCACGAAAGCGTGCCAGTCGCGCCAGGGCGTGCCGCAGGCGATCGCCGCCGCCCGCGCCGGACAGGCGGCCAGCCCCGCCGCCGCGGCCACCAGGCCGAGGACGTCGCGCCGGGACAGCATGGCCGGACCGTCCTCGCCCATGCTCAGCCCGCGACCTTCAGGCGCGCGCGCGCATGCCGGCGCAGCAGCCAGCCGGCCAGCATCGCCAGCAACAGGCACGCCAGCCCCACGCCCAGCGCCATCCATAGCGGGTGATGCGCGAAGAACCAGCGCAGGGCCAGCAGCGGCGGCAGCTCGCCGACGTAATAGGTCTGGTTGCCGGCCAGGCTGCGCACCTTCTCGCCGTGCAGCAGGACCACGCTGCCCTGAAAGTCGCGCAGGCGCTCGGGATCGAACCACGCCTCGAACAGGCGGCTGACATGGCCCGGTTCGTCGGCCATCAGCGCCACGACGCTGCGCCCCTTGCGCAACGGCGATTCGAAGCCCATCAGCAGCAGGTCGCCTGGCTCCGGGCGCAGGCCGACCTCGGCCACCGTCGGCAGGTCGGTACGGCGCGCGTCCGCGGAAAGGAAGGCCGGCATCTTGTTGAACAGCCAGTCGGAGAGGCTGAAGCCGCGCATCTGTGCGCCGTCGCCAACCGGCATCACCTCGGCCCAGCGCGCGAACAGCGGCTGGCTGCGCCGCGAGCCGAGCACCAGCAGGTCCTGGTCGGCGTGTTCGTCGACCTGCCGCGCCTGGATGAAACGCGTGCGCAGCGCCGGGTAGCCCGTCGAGGCGCCCATGCGCCCCAGCAGCGCCAGTGCATTGGCCACGTCGTCGCCGTTGGCGTTGTCGGGCATCACCAGCGCGCTTTCGGACAGGTCGGCCATCCGCGTGAAGGGGAAGCCGGCATTGCCGAAGGCGGCCAGGTTTGGCATCGCCATGTAGTGCGCGAAGCCGCTCAGGTCGATGGTGGAGGAATCGTCGATCGAAGCCGAGACGTCCGGGAAGGTGTTCTTGCATTCCTCCGCGCGCGGGCGGTCGAAGAAGAAGTGGAAACGCAGCTGGCTGCTGGCCGACAGCGGCCCGGTCGGCAGCAGCAGCGGCTGCTGGATCGGCATCGCGCCGCGTGCGCCCAGCTTCTGCCACATCTGCCGCGGCACCGAGGTGGCCAGCGGCCGGCCGTTGAGCGGCAGCGTGGTGACGAACGCGTCGTTGATGCTGATGTTCAGCGCCGACTTGTCCGCGCCTTCGGGCAGGGTGTAGCGATAGCGCAGGTCCACCGGGATGCCGTCCTTGCGCCACACGAACAGGTCCGGCGGCAGCTGCAGGCCGATGCGGATCAGGTCCGGGTTGTAGCCGACAACGTTGAGCTCGCTGGTGCTGCGCACCAGTTCGGAAAAACGCACCGGGCGATCGCTGGGCACCCAGTTGGGCGCGTCGTAGGGCTTGCGCGGCGCGACCTCCTTGACCTCGCGCAGGGTGGCGCTGGCGCCGGACAACGGTGCCCCCAGCGCCAGCGCGGTGGCTGCCGCGCGCAGTTCGGCGTCGTCGCGCCCTAGCACCAGCAGCAGCTTGCCACCGGCATCATTGGGGTTGGTCGCCACCGCCAGCGTCGGCCCGGCCACCTCGGGCAGCACCAGCCCGGCCGGCAGGTTGCGCGGCGTCGCCACGACCACGGCATTGCCGCGTACCGGCAAGACGCCAGTCGAGACCGGGAACATCGCGCCACGGTAGCCGGCCAGCGCGCCAAACCACGAGGACACGATGCCCGCGGCCTGCAGCTGGCCATTGGCCGGCTGCCCGGCGAACACGAACGGCAGTTCGAGCCGGCGGGTGTCGCGCGAGTCGAAGAACGGCACCGGCAGCAGCGCCAGGTCGTTGCTCAGCGGCAGCGGCAACCAACCCAGTTCGAGATAGCTGGCGCTGTCGATGTTGGCCCACAGGCTGGTGTGGTCCGGGTCCTCGCACTCGCGGGTGTAATGGCCAATCAGCTGCAGGTTGACGCGGTTGTAGTCGGTCACCAGGCGCGGGTCGATGGCCACATCGCGCTCGACCGGCCGGCCAGCCTCCTCCACCGATACCGGCAGCGTCGCCACGGTCACGTCGTTGACGGTCACGCGCAGGTGCGACAGGTCGGGCAGCAGCGCCGGCGAATAGGTGTATTTCAGGTGCAGCGCGGCGTGGTCGACGACCTGGTCGCTGCGGATCGAGAACGGAATGCCGGCCGTGCCCTGGATGCCGCGCAGGGTCACCTCGTAATCCAGCCCCAGCTGCTTGAGCGTGGAGCGGCTGCGCTGCAGCGGCAACCCCGGCACCGGCTGAGCGGCGGCGGGCTCGGCTTGCAGGCCCGGCGGCGGCGCGGTGACCGGCACCTGTGCGTGGGCGGCACCGGCCAGCAGAGTCAAGGCGAACGCCAGCGAAGCGCAGCGCGCCCGCGCGGCAGAGATCAGTGGTGTGTGCAGGCAATGCTTCATGCGGTTTCTCCGGGAGCGGGCTGGGACTGGCCGTCATGCCGCCCCCTGGTGATGACGAATCGGCCCAAGCGGTGGAAGCCACGCAGGCTGGCGCGGAGCACGTCGGACAGCGAGCGCAGGAAGGTGTCGCGTTCGTGCCGGCCCCATAGCGAGACCCAGATGTCGGCGCGGGCGAAGGTGGAAGCAATCAACCAGCGCTCCTGCTCGATATTCAGTTCGCTGAACTGCAGGCTCAGGCCTTGCGCGTCGCGGTCGTGGCGCACCACGGCCGGCAGGCGGTGGCTGCGCTGGCGATGACGCAGTTCGATCTCCACCGCTATGTCCGGCGGTATCGGCTGCGGCAGGTCCAGGCGGATGGCCATGCCGCCAGTGGAGAAATCGACCGTACTGCAGGGCAGCGCCTGGCCGTCGGGCAAATGCAGCACCGCCTTCATTTCCAGCGGCACGCGATGGGCGCGGCGGATCTGGCGCTGCTCGCTGCAGGTGGCAATCACCGCGCCGAGCATGATCATGTTGTAGAAGGTCCAGCCCAGGTTGAGCCAGATGGTGTTGACCTCGCCACTGCTGTCGGCCAGCACCAGCCTGACGATGCCGGCGACCACGCCGGCCAGGTTGAGCAGCAGCAGGAACAGGTATGGGCGGGCGATCTGCGCGTCGAAATAGCTCTTGTGGACCAGGCCGCCCTTGGCGGTGACGTTGAACTTGCCTAGCCGCGGGTTGATCACCGCCATCAGCGTCGGCCGCAGGATGTACCAAGCCAGCGCCGTCTCGTACACCTCGTTCCACAGCAGGTGGCGGTGCGCGCCCTGAATGCGCAGGTTGGTCAGGCTGGCCTGTGCCAGGTGCGGCAGGGCATAGGCAAAGATCATCAGCGCCGAGGCATGGATGACGTGCGCGCCGAAGAACAGGAAGGCCAGTGGCGCAGTGAGGAAGATGATGCGCGGCAATCCGTAGAAAAAGTGCAGCATCGCGTTGGTGTAGCAGAGGCGCTGCATCAGGCTCAGGCCGCGGCCCAGCAGCGGATTGTCGACGCGGAAGATCTGCGCCATGCCGCGCGCCCAGCGCGTGCGCTGGCCCACGTGCGCCGAAAGACTCTCGGTAGCCAAGCCGGCGGCCTGCGGCACAGGGATGTACGCGCTACGGTAGCCGGCGCGGTGCAGGCGGATGGCGGTATGCGCGTCCTCGGTCACCGTTTCCACCGCCACGCCGCCCACTTCCTCCAGTGGCGCGCGCTTGATCACCGCGCACGAACCGCAGAAGAAGGT
Organism: Stenotrophomonas sp. JC08; assembly: GCF_052180205.1. Classification (NCBI taxonomy): domain Bacteria; kingdom Pseudomonadati; phylum Pseudomonadota; class Gammaproteobacteria; order Lysobacterales; family Lysobacteraceae; genus Stenotrophomonas; species Stenotrophomonas sp. JC08. The sequence continues at coordinate 2,630,880 of NZ_CP197473.1, forward strand.
GGCGTCCCACGTGTCGTTGCCGTCCTGCAGCAGTCCGTAGAACAGCTCGCCCTCGTTCGGGACCTTGCCGAAGGTGCCCAGGTTGCGCTCGAACGGATCGGCGGAGAAGAAATAGTGCGGGGTCTGCACCACCGCCAACCGCGCGTCGTGCAGGAACCAGCCCATCGACATCTGCAGGAAGGAACGTGTCGGCACGTGGTCGCAGTCGAAGATGACGACGTATTCGCTGTCGCTCTTCTTCAACGCGGCATTGATGTTGCCGGCCTTGGCGTGGTTGTTGTTGGTGCGGGTGACGTAGTTCACCCCCACTTCCTCGCAGAATGCGCGGAATTCCTCGCGGCGGCCGTCGTCGAGCAGGTGGATCTTCAGCTTGTCGGCCGGCCAGTCCATCACCGTCGCTGCAAGGATGGTGGTGCGCACCACCGACAGCGGCTCGTTGTAGGTGGGAATGAACACGTCCACCGTCGGCCACTGTGACTGGTCCTCGGGCAACGGCAGCGAGCGACGGTGCAGCGGCCAGACCACCTGGAAATACCCCAGCACCAGCACCACGAACGCATAGACCTCGGCCATGACCAGACCGAAGCCCAGGGTCAGGTCGACCAAGCTGCCCATGCCCATGGTTTCGGTCAGGCGCCACCACATATAGCGGCTGGACATGACCAGCGACAGCCCCATCAGCACTAGCGGCACGATGCGGTTGCTGGCACGGCGCAGGCACAGGCCGATGACGAACACCGCCAACGAGAACAGCAACTGCTGCGCCACGTTCAGCGGCACGGTGACGACGAACGCGCCAAACAGCCCGCCCACCAGCACCAGTGCGGCCAAAGCAACGCGGGCCAGAGCCTGCGAGCCCTCGGGTCTGATCGAAAGTCTCATGGTTTTTCCCTCTGCGCCGCCCGGTCGGGGCGGCCATGCCGGTCCGGGCCCGCCTCCACGGCGTCCCTGCCCGGCGTTGGAGCCCCTTCGCCTACTGCCCGCGCAGCCGGATCAGGGGACTGTCATCCGCGATGGCTCCGCCGGTCTCGGCAAGCCTGCGGAACAGCTGCGACAGCGGCGTGTCCGCTGCCACAGCGACGCCAGCAACCGAGGCCGGGGGCATACCCGCTTCCTGCGGAATCAGCACGTCCGCCGCCGCTTTGGCCGGTCGTGCGGCCGCCGTGGGCTGGGGCAGAGCGGCCTCGGAGAAATCCCGGTACTCCGGCCTTCTCTTGCCGTCGCCAAGCTTCATGAACAGCCCCGCCACGTCATCGTCGCATCCCGGGGGGCCCATCGAATGATCCCTGCTCATGCCACACACACCTTTTCCATCGTCAGAACACCCGCGCAACGGTAAAGATCGAAAGGTCGCGGTTCTCCGTCGCCAGATGGCGGACATCGAGAACGGCCAACATACCGGCAGCGCGCAACCAGTGACGGTAGGCGCCTTCGAGGAAGCCATGCTGCCAGCCGTTGCCCGGCCCCAGCGCCACGGCAAACGGCGAGCCGGCATGCACGATGCGCAGTTGGTCATGGCGTTCCTCGAACGCCGCCCATCCCCACTCGCATCCGCTCCAGACGGCATTGACCGACGCCTGCAGGGCCTCGACCGTGGCGGCGGGCGGCAATGGATGGGCGTCGGCAAAACGCTGGCCGATACGCGCCATGAGGCGTGCCGACTCTTCATCCGGCAGCGCCTGGTCGAACTCGACCGCCATCGCGCGCAGGAAACCGCGCCACTGCCGGGCACAGGAACGGTCACGGTAACCATCGAGCAACTCTGCCGGATTCACCGGATCACCCCCTTGTGCACCGCCACCTTGCCTACGCAGCCCATCCCGCCCTCTCTCGCGAACCACAAAAAGAATTACGGATTAGATCACACTTTCAATCTCGACCCATGGAGCAACCGACGCGACAGACCCATGCCGCCGCGCCATCATCTTTCCACGGGGATGGCACAGCTAAACACACGACCGTAAGAGAGCGGCGGCCAGATGGCACCGCCTTTGCGGGGTGGCGTCGGAAATGCCGGAAAAATGAAGACGCCGCACCGGCATGGGCGGCGGCCCCACCAGGAAAGCCGGCCAGGCGAACCGGTTATCGACGGCGCAGCAGCCTGGGAACCTGCACGACCGCATGCGCCCAGATCGCACACCACACGCCGAACCTTACCGGCAGCGGACGCCGTGGCGCCTCGAACTTGCGGAAATAGCGCCACAGCCCGCGATGCTTGTGCCATTCGACAAAAAACGGACGCGAACGGCTGGACACCCCGCGCACATGCAGCACCTTCAAGCCGTTGGCGATCGCCACCGTGGCTCCGGCCTCGCGCGCGCGCCGGCACAGGTCCAGATCCTCGGCATGCAGGCGATAGCCGGCATCCCAGCCGCCCAGCCGCTGGAACAGCTGCCGCGGCAGCAGCAGCAACGCGCCGGACAGCGCCTGCACCGGTTGCAACGGCTGCGCGGGATCGGCGGGCACCGCCAACCGCGAGCCACGCCCCGGATGCCGCAGCATCGCCGCAAAATCCGGATCACGGCGGCGCACCGCCGCATCGGCCTGGCCGTTTTCATCCACCTGTTCCACGCCGAGCAGGCAATCGCCCAGCGGCTGTCCCAGTTCGCGCAACCGTACCAGCGTGTCCGTCTCGACCATCAGGTCCGGGTTGACGAACGCCAGCCACGCCGCGCTGCTGTCTTCTGCACCCTGGTTGCAGGCGGTGGCAAAGCCGGGATTATCCGGATTGGCGATGAAGCGCACGCGCGCATCAGCCAGTGCATGCCGCTGGGCGATGGCCAGCGAGCCGTCATCGGATGCATTGTCGACCACGCGGATCTCGGTCACATCGCGCGCTTCCCGCAGCCGCTGCAGGCACTGGTCCAGCGTGCTCGCGCTCTGGTAGCTGACGACAACAACGGCAATCGAATCGCTCACACCGGCTCCACGCCTGGAAGGAAAGCACAGGCCTCGAACAGGTCGCGCTGGGCAGCGTCGATTATCGACTGTGCGCACAACTGCTGCAGCTGCGCGCGATGGGTCGCCAGTGGGTCGTCCATCAGGAAGGCGGCCAGCCGTGTGGTCCAGACCGGCCAGCGGCTGCCCAGCACCTCCATGTCGCCGTCGGCCGGCTGGCCTTCGCCGCAGCGCGCGACAAAGGCGTTGTCACACAGCACATTGCGCCAGCCCAAGCCACTCATGCGCAGGCTCAGGTCCACCAGCGCGGCGTACCACGAGGCATAGCTCTGTGTATCCAGGCCACCGGCACGGCGCCGCGCACTGCCGCGGATCAGCACTGCATGGGTGATGGCCGAGGGCAACTCCGGATGCAGCAGCGGCATCGACGCACAGGCCAGGGCCAGCCGCGCCGGTTCCTGCGGCAATGGATTCAGCTCACCGGTGCGGGGCCACGCCACCGTCTCGCCGGCATTGCTCCACGGTGTCGCGGTGGCAATGGAGGCATCGCGCGCGAGGCAGTCGGCGAGGTGTTGCAACCAGCCCGTCAACGGCAGCGCATCCGGCGCCAGCACCGCCACGTCGGCATCGCCACAGGCCTGCAGCATCTGCTCAAGGTGCATGGACTCGCCGATACCGCGCGGGCGACGCGTGTATTCGGCCTGCAGCCGCGTCTGCGCCAACCACGATTCGATCACCGTCTGCACCCGTGGTCCGCCACGTGCATCATCGGCCAGCCACACCGGTGTGCCGGCCGGTGTGGAACCTTCCAGAGCGGCCAGGCAGGCATCGAGCGCGACATCGTCCACGCCCACCGGCAACAGGATTACCGGCAGGCTCATGCGTGCGCCCTGCATGGAACGGGTGATACGGAAGTGGTCATCGCCGGTGTCGTCCTCGTGCTGACACGACGAACTCTAGCAGCGGACAGCCGCCCTGCAGGCGCGACGCAAGTCGCGACAAGGTTTTCCCGGTGAAGCCCGGTCGCGATTCGCGTCGCTCCTGCAGGTGATGTTGCTGGTGGTGCGGCTCAGCCGCACCACACCCGCGCATTGCGGAACATGCGCAGCCACGGCGAATCCTCACCCCAGCTGGACGGCGCCCAGCTCAGGTTGATCGTGCGCGGGGTGCGTTCCGGATGCGGCATCAGGATGGTGACGCGGCCATCGGTGGTGGTCAGCCCGGTGATGCCGTCGGGCGAACCGTTCGGATTGAGCGGGTACTGCGTGGCCACCTTGCCATCGCCATCGACGTAACGCAGCGCGATGCCGGCTGCGGCCTGGTCGGCGGCGCTGTCGAACGCGGCACGGCCCTCGCCGTGCGCCACCGCCACTGGCAGGCGCGAGCCGGCCATGCCCTGCAGCAGGATCGATGGCGACTCCTGCACTTCCAGCAGTGCGGTACGCGCCTCGAACTGCTCGCTGGCGTTGCGCAGGAACTTCGGCCAGTGCGTGGCGCCGGGGATGATGTCCTTGAGCTGGCTCATCATCTGGCAGCCGTTGCACACACCCAGCGCGAACGTATCCGGGCGGGCGAAGAACGTGGCGAACGCCTCGCGCAGCGCCGGACGCTCCAGGATCGAGGTCGCCCAGCCACGGCCGGCACCGAGCACGTCGCCGTAGCTGAAGCCACCGCAGGCGGCGATGCCACGGAAGTCGGACAGCTGCACGCGGCCTTCGATCAGGTCGCTCATGTGCACATCGAAGGCATCGAAGCCGGCGCGTTCGAAGATGTTGGCCATCTCGATCTGGCCATTGACGCCCTGCTCGCGCAGGATCGCCACCTTCGGGCGGGTGCCGGCAGCCATGTACGGCGCAGCCACATCCTCAGCCGGATCGAACGTCAGCTTCGGCTTCAGCCCCGGTGCGTTGAAATCACGCGCGATGGCCCGCTCCAGGTCGGCCATTTCCGGGTTGTCACGCAGCTTCTGCATCGCATGGGTCACCGACCACCAGGCGTCGAACAGCTCTTCCCAGCGCCATTCCACCAGGCTCTGGCCATCGAGCTGCACGCGCACTACCGGCGCGGTGCTCGGCCGGGCGATGCGCTGCGCGCATTCGGTCAGCGCGTGGCGTTCGACCAGATCGGCAAACGCGGCGCGGTCTTCCTTGGCAATTTGCACCACCGCGCCCAGCTCCTCGTTGAACAGGCTGCGGAACGGGTCATCGCCCCAGGCATCGAGCACGATGTCCAGGCCCAGACGCGAGGCGAACGCCATTTCGCACAGGGTGGCAAACGCGCCGCCGTCGCTGCGGTCGTGGTAGGCCAGCAGCAGGCCGGCCTCGCGCGCATCGTTGATCAGTTCGAAGAAGGCGCGCAGGCGCTGCGGGTCGTCCAGGTCCGGCACTTCGCCGCCGAAGGCCGGCAGTGCGCTGTGGTCGGCCTGGGTCTGCACCAGGATCGAACCGCCCATGCGCTGCTTGCCGGCGCCCAGCCCGATCAGCCACAGCTCGCTGTCGGTTTCGCGGTCGAGCAGCGGGGTCAGCTGCTGGCGTGCATCGGCCACCGGCGCAAACGCGCTGATCACCAGCGACACCGGCGACACCGACTTTTCGGTCTTGCCATCTGCCTGCCACTGCGCCTGCATCGACAGCGAGTCCTTGCCCACCGGGATGCTGATATCCAGCTGCGGGCACAGCTCCATGCCCACCGCCTTGACCGCGTCGTACAGCAGCGCGTCCTCGCCGTCGTGGCCGCAGGCGGCCATCCAGTTGGCCGACAGCTTGACCGTCTCCAGCGACAGCACCGGCGCGGCGCACAGGTTGGTGATGGCCTCACCGACGGCCATGCGTGCCGAGGCGGCGGCATTGAGCAGCGCCAGCGGCGTGCGCTCACCCAGCGCCATCGCCTCACCGGCATAGGTGTCGAACCCGGCCAGGGTGATGGCGACATCGGCCATCGGCAGCTGCCACGGGCCGATCATCTGCTCGCGTGCGGTCAGCCCGCCGACGCTGCGATCGCCGATGGTGACCAGGAAATTCTTCGATGCCACGGTCGGGTGCGCCAATACGCGAAGGCCCGCCTCGCGCAGATCGATGCCGGCGGTCTTCAGCTGCGGCCAGCGCGGCGCGGGCGGATGTGCGGTATCGCGGTGCATCTTCGGCGCCTTGCCGAACAGCACGTCCATCGGCAGGTCGATCGGCGCATCGGCCGGGATGTTGCCCGGCGTGGCACCGTAGGCGACCACCAGATGTTCTGCCGTGGTGGCAATGCCAACCGCAGCAAACGGGCAGCGCTCGCGCGCGCAGATCGCGGCGAACTCGGCCAGCCGTTCCTGCGCCACGCCCAGTACATAGCGTTCCTGCGACTCGTTGCACCACAGTTCCAGCGGCGACAGTGACGGATCGTCGGTCGGCACCTTGCCCAGGTCGATCACGCCGCCGACCCTGGAGTCGTGCAGCAGTTCCGGAATGGCGTTGGACAGGCCACCGGCGCCGACGTCGTGGAAAAACTTGATCGGGTTGTCGGCGCCCATCGCCACGCAGCGGTCGATCACTTCCTGGCAGCGGCGTTCCATTTCCGGGTTTTCGCGCTGCACGCTGGCGAAATCCAGGTCCTCGGCGCTCTCGCCCGAGGCCACCGACGAGGCCGCGCCGCCGCCCAGGCCGATCAGCATCGCCGGGCCGCCGAGCACGATGACCGCATCGCCATCGCGCAGCTGCAGCTTGTCCACCTGCACGCGGTCGATCGCACCAAGCCCGCCGGCCAGCATGATTGGCTTGTCGTAGGCGCGGGTGATATCGCCTTCCGGCAGTTCGAAGCTGCGGAAATAGCCCAGCAGGTTCGGACGGCCGAACTCGTTGTTGAACGCGGCACCGCCCAGCGGGCCGTCGAGCATGATCTCCAGCGCCGGCGCCATGCGCGGGTTCAGCGCACGCGGCGCTTCCCACGGCTGCGGCAAAGTCGGAATGCGCAGGTGCGAGACCGAGAAGCCGGTCAGGCCGGCCTTGGGCTTGCCGCCACGGCCGGTTGCGCCTTCGTCGCGGATCTCGCCACCCGCACCGGTCGCCGCGCCCGGGAACGGCGCGATCGCGGTCGGATGGTTGTGGGTTTCCACCTTGATCTGGAACGCGCTGGGCACCACCGCCTCGCTGCGGTACTGGCCGCTGGCCGGATCCGGGCGGTAGCGCGCGGCCGGCTCCCCGGCGATCACCGCAGCGTTGTCGCTGTACGCGCTCAACGTGTGCTGCGGGGTCTGCTGGTGGGTGTGCTTGATCATCTTGAACAACGAGCGGTCCTGCTCCTGTCCATCGATGGTCCAGCTGGCGTTGAAGATCTTGTGGCGGCAGTGCTCGGAATTGGCCTGCGCGAACATCATCAGTTCGACATCGGACGGATCACGGCCCAGCTCGCCATAACGCTGGCGCAGGTAGTCGATCTCGTCATCGGCCAGCGCCAGACCCAGGCGCCTGTTGGCGTCTTCCAGATCCGCCAGCGCGATCCGCTCCAGCGCGCCACGCGCCGGGTGGCTGAACAGTGCCTGCGCCTGGTCGATATCGGCCAGCAGCGACTGCGTCATCGGATCGTGCAGCAGCTTGGCCACGGCGGCCTGCTGTGCCGGATCGGACGGCCAGCCGGCCAGGTCGATGCGGGTACCGCGCTCGACGCGCTCGATCGCTAAACCGGCGCCACGCACCAGCTCGGTGGCCTTGCTCGACCACGGCGACAGCGTGCCCAGCCGGGGCACCACATAGCGCGACACCGCGCCATCGGCCCGTTCGCTGGCCTGTGGCTGGCCCTGCAGGATGCGACCGAGCGTTTCCCGGTCGACCGCGCCGGCATCGGCGGCCTGGGTGAAGTAGACGTGCCATGCACCGGTGATACGCAGATCGGCGGCGATGGACTGCAGGCGGGATTCAAGACGTTCGCGGCGGAACGACGAAAGGGCAGCTGCGCCCTCGAGGACGATCATGTCCGGGAGACCATGGTGGGAATCGGGCCCGCCATTGTACCGGAGCCGGCGCCCGGCCGGCTCCTCCACTGCTCATCGACCCGGCCGCCGCCCACGTGGTGGGAACGGCGGCCATTACAACGGGATTTCCGCCTCAGCGGGCGCCGCCCGCCGGCAGCCGGTCCAGCGCGGCCTTGATCTGTGCCGGGGGCAGATAACCGCCCAACTGGCTGCCATCTGCAGCGAAAATCGCCGGCGTGCCGTTGATTCCCAACTGCTGGCCCACCGTGTACTGCATCGCCACCGGGTTGGTGCAGTTCTTCGCCGCCGGTACGGCACCACCCTTGGCGGCGGTCAACGCGGCCTTGCGGTCGCTCGCGCACCACACCGAGACCATGTCGGTGTAGTCCTTGCTGCCCAGGCCCATGCGCGGGAACGCCAGGTATTCCACGGCAATGCCGTTGCGGTTGAGTTCGGCGATGTCCTGATGCAGCTTGCGGCAGTAGCCGCACTCGGTATCGGTGAACACGCTGATGGTGTGCCTGGCGTTCGGCGGCGCGAACACGATCCGGTCCGCGTGCGGGAGCGTGGCCAGCAGCTTGCGGCGGTACGCCAGCAGGCCTTCGCTGGTGGCCATGCCGCGCTTTTCGATGTCATACGGCTGGGACTGCATCAGGAAGCGGCCATCGTCGCTGACGTACATCACCTGCCCGGACACGATGACTTCCCGGAATCCCGGAAACGGCGCGGCACCGACGTAATCGGGATTGAAATTCGGGTCCAGCTGCTTGAGCGCATCGCGCACCCGCTTGGCGGCGGCGTCTTCAGACACCGGCGCTGCCGCCGTGGCCGAAGTGGCGACCGTGGTCGCGGCAGGCGACGCCGGCTGGGCGCAGGCGGAGAGGCTGATCGCGCCCAGCAGCGCGGCAATGACGATTCGTTGCATGTAGGGTCCAGGTGCAGACGGAAAACCCGGGGATTCTCGCACACCCCGGCACCGGCACCGTCCGCGGGATCACCGGCCAGATGGCAGACGCAGGCGCCCCCGTGCATCTGGCGGCACCGCTACGGAGACGGCTTGTCGCCACCTGGCGACATCCGGTGCCTGCGACGTGCGCGGTCCACCCGGCGAGCGCCAGCCTTTATGCTTTCCCGATGACCGCACCGAACTCCCCCCGCAATCGCCCGCCCACCCTGCTGCTGCGCCGGCTGGCTGCGCTGTTCTACGACTTCTGGCCCGCCCTCGCCCTGTGGATGCTGGTGTCGGCGCTGTTCACCGTCGCCTACACCGTTGCCGGTCATCCGCCCCGGGAAAACATCGCACCGCTCAGCGCCCTGCAGTGGCTGCTGTGGCTGGCGTGCTGGGCCAGCACCGGTGTCTACGCGACACTCAGCTGGCGCTACGGTGGACAGACGCTGGGCATGCGCCCCTGGCGGCTGCACCTGCGCGCTGACAACGGCACCCCCTCCATGGCGCAGCTGTGGAAGCGTTACGTGCTTGCCACCCTGTCACTGGCCTGTGCAGGACTGGGCTTCTGGTGGGTGCTGTTCGATCCCGAGCGGCGCACGCTGCACGACCGCCTCAGCGGTACCCGGCTGGTGTTTGTGCCCAAGCAGTAGCCCGACCGCCGCCGCTATCGACGGCGGCGGAACAGCCAGTGGGAGATCAGCAGCATCAACACCGGCGGCAACGCATAGGCGATGCGGTAGTCGAACTTGAGCGCGCCGGCCATGCGGCTGAAGAACATCTGCAGCAGCAGGAAACCCAGCGCGAACAGCATGCCGATGAACAGGCGCTTGCCCATGCCGCCGCTGCGCAGCGAGCCGAAGGCGAACGGTACCGCCGCCAGGCACAGCGCCAGCACATTCAACGGATAGAACCAGCGGCCCCAGTAGGTGTCCTCGTAGTCGCGCGCATCCAGCCCGTTGCGGCGGCGGTATTCGATGCTGGTGCGCAATTCGGCCACGGACAGGTTGCGCGGCTTGGCCAGCCCGGCCGCCAGCGCGGTCGCGTCGAGCCGGGAGTCCCACGGTTCGCTCTCGGCCGTTGTCCGCGTGACCGAGCGCTCGCCGAAATGGTCATGCCGCACATTTTCCAGTACCCAGCCATCGGCGTCGTGGCGTGCACTCTTTGCGTGGGTCAGCGTTTCCAGCCGTCCATCCGGGTCCAGCTGATACAGGCGCACGTCGTGCAGCACCAGCCGGGTGCCGCCGTCACTGGTCAGCTGCTCCTCGCCGGTCTGTGCGTTCAGGAAGCTGTCGCCCTCACGCGCCCACAGGCCGGAGTAGCGGGCCATCGCCATATCGGTATTCCAGCGCGCGCTGTTTTTCAGCACATCGGCGCGGTTTTGTGCCCACGGCGACAGCGTTTCGCCATTGACCACCATCACCACGGTCAGCAGCGACAACGCGATCGCCACCGATACCGCGATCCGCCGCCGTGACAGCCCCAGCGCACGCAACGCGGTCAGTTCCGAGGTCGCGGCCAGTTGTCCCAGCCCCATCAGCGCACCGATCACCGCCGCCATCGGAAACAGCGTGTAGGCACGGCGCGGCACGGTATAGGCGGCCCAGGCCACCGCATGGCCGAAGGTATAGCTGCCGGTGCCGATGTTCTTGGCCTCGCCGGAAAGCGCCAGGGTGGCATCGAGCCCCAGCAGCACCATCCAGACCACCAGCACCGTCAACAGCACGGTGCGGCCGATGTACAGATCGTGGATACGCGGTGTCAGCTTCATGCCGCCGCCCTCCGCCGACGCGACAGCTGGCCGTCACGGAAATACAGCCACAGCGCCAGCCCGAGCAGCGGCAGGCTCAGCCACCAGAGCCCCGCCTGTAGCGGCAGCTTGCCGGTGGCCAGCCACTGCTGGCCGCTGATCATCAGACTGACCCCCACCACGTAGGCCAGGAAGGCCAGCATGATGCTGCCGTAACGCTGTTGCCGTGGCGCACTGCGGGCCAGCGGCAGGGTCAGCAGCGCGAATGCCAGCGCCAGCAGCGGCGGGGTGATGCGCGCATGCAGCTGCGCCCGCGCCTCCGGACGGTCATCACCGAGCAGTCGCAGGGTCGGCAGCATCTCCGGATCGTCCTGGTCACGCGGCTCATCACGGTCGGGCAAGGCGACCTCGTTGCTGGCATAACGCATCAGGCGGTAGTCCAGCTCGCCGTTCTCCGGGCCTTCGACGCGGTAGCCATCCTCCAGCCGCAGGAAGCGCCGCCGCTCACCCTCGAAGAACATCGAGCCGTGATTGGCCGATACCACGTCGATGCGGCCGTCCTTCTGCCGTTGCATGAACACCTTGCCCATCCGCGTCCCGTCCTCGCTGAGCGAGGCCAGGTAGACGATGCCGCCGCCCGGCAGCGGAGTGAACTGCCCCGGCTCCAGCCCGGCCACCACCATCGAGCGGCTGGCGTTTTCCACCATCGCATCGGCGGTGCGCCCGGCCCACGGTCCCAGCCACAACGAGCACATCCCCACCAGCAGCACCACCGGCACCACCAGCAGCAGGATCGGCTTGAGCAACCGTTTCGGACCGACGCCGATGGCGGTCAGCACCGCCATCTCCGAATCGCGGTACAGCCGCGCGATCGCCAGCGCCAGGCCCAGCATCAGCGCCAGCGGCAGGATGATCGGCAGGTAGGCGATGAACTGCAGGCCCAGCTGCGACAGCAGCAGCCCGGCGGGCATGCGGCCATCGGCGATGCGGCCGAGGATGTCCACCAGCACCCCGCCGACACTCACCACCAGCAGAACGGTCAAAGTGGCCAGAAAGCTCTGGATGAAGTCACTCAGCAGGTAGCGGTCAAGCTTCGCCATGGGGTCGGTGGTTTAAACTCTCGGTTTCGTCCGCGGTGTACCCGGCCACGATGGCCGGGCACGAATCGACCGCGATTGTACGGATTTGGCAACGGAATCTGATCAATGTCTCTGCAATTCACCCTGAACCACGCCGCCGCAACCTCCGCCGAGGTTGACTGCGTCATCGTTGGCGCCTTCTCCGACAAGTCGCTGTCCCCGGCCGCACAGGCGCTGGATACCGCGTGCTCCGGCCGCATTTCGGCGCTGCTGGCGCGTGGCGACATCAACGGCAAGACCGGCACCACCTCCCTGCTGCACGATCTGGCCGGCGTTACCGCCCCGCGCGTGCTGGTGATCGGCCTGGGTGATCCGGCCAAGTTCGGCGTGGCCCAGTACCTCAAGGCCATTGGCGACGCCGCCCGCGCCCTGAAGAGCGGCGCCACCCGCAGCGCCCTGCTCACCCTGGCCGAGCTGCCGGTCAAGGAGCGCGATACGGCGTGGAACATCCGCCAGGCGGTGATCACCGCCAACCACGCCAGCTATCGCTACACCGCCACCCTGGGCAAGAAGAAGCCCGAAGCGCCGGGACTGGAAACGCTGGCGATCTCCGGCAGCGATGACACCGCGCTAGCGCAGGGCCAGGCCATTGCCGCCGGCGTGGAATACGCCCGCGAGCTGGGCAACCTGCCGCCGAACTACTGCACCCCGGCCTATCTGGCCGAGTCCTCGGTCAAATTCGCAGCCGGACACGACGGTGCCGAGGCCGAGATCCTCGACGAGGCGCAGATGGAAGCGCTCGGCATGGGCTCGCTGCTGTCGGTGGCGCGCGGCTCGGCCAACCGCCCGAAGCTGGTGGTGCTGAAGTGGAACAACGGCGGTGACGCCAAGCCGTACGTGCTGGTCGGCAAGGGCATCACCTTCGATACCGGCGGCGTCAACCTGAAGACCCAGGGCGGCATCGAGGAAATGAAGTACGACATGTGCGGTGCGGCCAACGTGATCGGCACCTTCGTCGCCGCCGTGACCGCCAAGCTGCCGCTGAACCTGGTGGTGGTGGTGCCGGCGGTGGAGAACGCCATCGACGGCAACGCCTATCGCCCGTCGGATGTGATCACCTCGATGTCGGGCAAGACCATCGAAGTGGGCAACACCGACGCCGAAGGCCGCCTGATCCTGTGCGATGCGCTGACCTACGCGCAGCGCTTCGAACCGGCCGCACTGGTCGACGTGGCGACCCTGACCGGCGCCTGCATGGTCGCGCTGGGCCACCAGACCGCCGGCCTGATGAGCAAGCATGACGATCTGGCCAACGAACTGCTGGCCGCCGGCGAGCACGTGTTCGACCGCGCCTGGCGCCTGCCGCTGTGGGACGAGTACCAGCCGATGCTGGATTCGACCTTCGCCGACGTCTACAACATCGGCGGCCGCTGGGGTGGCGCGATCACCGCCGGCTGCTTCCTGTCGCGCTTCACCGAAGGCCAGCGCTGGGCGCACCTGGACATCGCCGGCGTGGCCAGCGATGAAGGCAAGCGCGGCATGGCCACCGGCCGTCCGGTCGGCCTGCTGAGCCAGTGGCTACTGGATCGCCTCGCTTAAGGCAAAACCGGCGAAACCGGGGTCAGAGTGGGTTTTTCTTGAAAAACCCACTCTGACCCCACCTCACCCCTCCTACCCGATGACCTGATGCGCGCCGACTTCTACCTGATCGCCAAGCCGCGTTTTCTCACCGAGCCGCTGAAGCTGGTGTGCGAACTGGCCCGCAAGGCCAACGACGGCGGCCTGTACACGCTGGTGCTGGCCCGTGACCAAGCCCAGGCCGAGGAGCTGGACGAGCTGCTGTGGTCCTTCGACCCGGACGCCTACATCCCGCACCAGATCGTCGGCGAGGACGTGGACGAGGAGGAGGCCATCGTGCTGATCGCCACGCCGGGCGCCGAGGCGCCGCAGCGGCCGCTGGTGATCAACCTGCGCGACGAGCCTTACCTGGGCAGCTGCGACCGCGTGCTGGAAGTGGTGCCGGCCGATCCGGCCGCGCGCGAACCGCTGCGTGAGCGCTGGCGCCAGTACAAGGCCGCCGGCTACACGCTCAACAAATACGACATGTAAAGGAATACCCATGCGCCTGCTGATCGCCATCCTGCTGCCGTGGCTGGCCTTCTTCACCATCGGCCGCCCCATTTCCGGCATCGTCTGCCTGATCCTGCAACTGACCCTGATCGGCTGGCTGCCCGCCGCCATCTGGGCCGCCTACGCGGTCAGCCAGTACCACACCGACCAGAAGATCAAGCGCGCCCTCGGCCGCTGATCGCCCTTCCCCGCCTTTTTCCGGTTTTCCCCGCATGACCCAACTCGCCTCCAGCTACGACCCCAAATCCTTCGAAACCGATCTCTACGACGGGTGGGAGAAGGCCGGCCACTTCAAGCCGTCCGGCAAGGGCGAGCCCTACACCATCCTGCTGCCGCCGCCGAACGTCACCGGCACCCTGCACATGGGCCATGCGTTCCAGCAGACGCTGATGGATGCGCTGATCCGCTACCACCGCATGCGCGGCTACGACACGCTGTGGCAGGTGGGTACCGACCACGCCGGCATCGCCACCGAGATGGTGGTCAGCCGCAACCTGGCACTGGAAGGCAAGGGTGAAACCCGCGATTCGCTGGGCCGCGACGGTTTCATCGACAAGGTGTGGGAGTGGAAGGCGCACTCGGGCAACGTGATCGAAGGCCAGATGCGCCGCCTCGGCACCTCGGCCGACTGGTCGCGCAGCACCTTCACCATGGACCCGGGCCCGAGCGAAGCGGTGATCGAATCGTTCATCCGCTGGCACGAGCAGGGCCTGATCTACCGTGGCCAGCGTCTGGTCAACTGGGACCCGGTGCTGAAGACCGCCATCTCCGACCTGGAAGTGGAAAGCGTCGAGGAAGACGGCTTCCTGTGGTCGATCGCCTACGCGCTGGAAGACGGCGCCAGCTACGAGCACGTCGAGTTCGATGCCGACGGCAACGAGACCCTGCGCGAAACCCGCAACTACCTGGTCGTGGCCACCACCCGTCCTGAAACCCTGCTGGGCGACACCGCGGTGATGGTCCACCCGGAAGACAGCCGCTACGCGCACCTGATCGGCAAGCGCGTGACCCTGCCGCTGACCGGCCGCAGCGTGCCGGTGATCGGCGACGACTACGTGGACAAGGCGTTCGGCACCGGCGTGGTCAAGGTGACCCCGGCGCATGACTTCAACGACTACCAGGTCGGCGTGCGTCACTCCCTGCCGATGATCAACCTGTTCACCCCGGTGGCCGCACTCAACGAGAACGCGCCGGAGAAGTACCGCGGGCTGGACCGCTACGAAGCGCGCAAGGTGATCCTGGCCGAACTGGAAGACCTGGGCATCCTGGTCGAGACCAAGGCGCACAAGCTGCAGGTGCCGCGTGGCGACCGTACCGGCCAGGTGATCGAGCCGTACCTGACCGACCAGTGGTTCGTGAAGATGGACGGGCTGGCCAAGCGCGGCCTGGAACTGGTCGAAGGTGTTGATGGAAAGCCGGGTTCGATCAAGTTCGTGCCGGGCAACTGGATCAACACCTACCGCCACTGGATGGAGAACATCCAGGATTGGTGCATCAGCCGCCAGCTGTGGTGGGGCCACCGCATCCCGGCGTGGTTCGACGAGGCTGGCAACTGCTATGTGGGCCGCAACGAAGCCGAAGTCCGCGCCAAGGCCGGGCTGGGCGATGACGTGGTACTGACCCAGGACAGCGACGTGCTGGAGACCTGGTTCTCCTCGCAGCTGTGGCCGTTCTCCACGCTGGGCTGGCCGAACGAAGCGGCTATGACCGAACGTGGCTTCGACCGCTACCTGCCCTCGAACGTGCTGGT
The DNA here is from genome assembly GCF_052180205.1 of Stenotrophomonas sp. JC08. Taxonomy (NCBI): domain Bacteria; kingdom Pseudomonadati; phylum Pseudomonadota; class Gammaproteobacteria; order Lysobacterales; family Lysobacteraceae; genus Stenotrophomonas; species Stenotrophomonas sp. JC08. The sequence continues at coordinate 2,646,384 of NZ_CP197473.1, forward strand.
CACCGGCTTCGACATCATCTTCTTCTGGGTGGCGCGCATGATCATGGCCACCGACAGCTTCACCGGGCAGATCCCGTTCAAGGACGTCTACATCACCGGCTTGATCCGCGACGGTCAGGGCCAGAAGATGTCCAAGTCCAAGGGCAACGTACTCGATCCGCTGGACATCATCGACGGCATCACCATCGACGACCTGGTCGCCAAGCGCACCCATGGCCTGATGCAACCGAAGATGGCCGAGAAGATCGAGAAGGCCACCCGCAAGGAATTCCCGGACGGCATCATCGCCCACGGCGCCGACGCGCTGCGCTTCACCATCGCCGCGCTGGCCACCCACGGCCGCGACATCAAGTTCGACATGAGCCGCGCCGAGGGCTACAAGAACTTCTGCAACAAGTTGTGGAACGCCAGCCGCTTCACCCTGATGAACACCGAGGGTGCGAGCTTCAGCGGCGCGCCGCAGCCGCGTACCGACGCCGAGCGCTGGATCCTGGCGCGTCTGGCCACCGTTTCGGCTGAAGCGCAGCAGCATTTCGCCGACTACCGCTTCGACCTGCTGGCACAGGCGCTGTACGAGTTCGTCTGGAACGAGTTCTGCGACTGGTTCCTGGAGCTGACCAAGCCGGCGCTCAATGGCGACAATGCCGAGGACGCGGCCAGCACCCGCCACACCTTGCTGTACGTGCTTGAAGCGGTGCTGCGCCTGCTGCACCCGCTGACCCCGTTCGTCACCGAGCAGCTGTGGAAGCAGGTCGCACCGCGCCTGGGTCTGCAGGTCGACACGCTGTCGCTGCGCAGCTATCCGACCGCCGCCGAGTTCACCGGCGACTACGCGCAGGCCGAGGCCGACGTGGAATGGTTCAAGACCATGGTCAGCGCGCTGCGCCGCGTGCGCAGCGAACTGAACGTGCCGCCGTCCAAGCAGATCAGGCTGCTGCTGCAGGGCGGCAGCGCCGCCGACCGCGGCCGGGTCGAGCGTTTCACCGCGCAGCTGCGCTTCCTGCTCAAGCTTGAGGCGGTCACCTGGCTGGCCAGCGATGAGGCCTGCCCGCCGGTGGCTCCGGCCGTGGTCGGCGAGCTGAAACTGCTGGTACCGCTGGAAGGCCTGGTCGATCTGGACGCCGAGCGCGCGCGTCTGGACAAGGAAATCGCCCGCGTCTCGGCGGAGAAGGAAAAGAGCCAGACCAAGCTGTCCAGGTTCACCGACAAGGTGCCGGCGGCGGTGGTCGAACAGGAGCGCGTGCGCCTGCTCGACTGGGAAACCCAGCTGGCCGGCCTGCAGGAACAACGCGCCAAGCTGTAAGCAGGCGACATCAGGATGGTATGCAGGCGCCGCCTCCGGGCAGCGTTTGCATTACAGCGGCGGCATCGTATCGATGTCGTCGGCCACCAGCTCCACCGCCATCACCAGCGCGTCCTCGCGCCCGTTGGCGGCCGGGTAGTAACGCGGCCGGCGGCCGATCTCGTTGAACCCTTCGCTTTCATACAGCGCGATGGCCGGGGCATTGGACGGCCGCACTTCCAGGAACACCCGCAGCGCGCCCCGCTGGCGCGCCAGTTGCACCAGCTCGCGTAGCAGGCGGCGGCCATACCCATGCGACTGGCGGCGCGGATCGACACAGACATTCAATACATGGGCTTCATCGGCGGCGAGGCTGAGCATGCCGTAGCCGACCAGGCCATCACTGGATTCCAGCACCCGGCCCGGATAACCGGCACGCAGGCAGTCCAGGAAAATGCCGCGGGTCCACGGATACGGATAGGCGCGCAGCTCGATCTCCATCACCGCATCCAGATCGCCCTCGTGCAGGGGACGCAGGATCGGTGCGCCTGCCGACCCCGGCACACTCATTGCGGACGTTTCCGCAGTGCCCGCAGCTGTGGCCACAGCGCGCGTTTGGCGGCCGGGTTGGCCCGCAGTTCGGCCAGCGGCCAGCTGTCCATCAATGCGCGGGTTTCCGGCTCGTTCGGATTCAGGCCCGAGGCCCTGAGCAGCGCAATCTGCAACCGGTCCGGCATCCGGAATCCACCGGCCCGCCGACCCGACGCAGCTGGGGTCGGCGTGGTGACCGGCGCCTCGGGCACATTGCCGGCAGGCACCTGCCGTGGCGGCTTCGCGGCCGGCCGGGGCGGCAACGGCGCATCGTCGCCGGTGAATACCGGCACGGACTCCCGCACCGGCATCGCCACCGCCGGTGGTGCATCCAGTGCGCCGCCGGCCAGATAGACGCTGTAACCCATCGCCTGCAACCATGCCTGCTGCTGCGGCGACCACACCGGCTCGGGCGAAAACGCGATCACTGCACCTTGTCCGCCGGCGGCCGCCACCGCTGCAACAGCCACATCACGGGGCCGGACAGCGCATAGATCACGCCGACCACGAACAGCACCCGGCCCGGATCCAGCACCATGATGGCGATGGCGATCGGCACCAGTGCCAGCACCACGAACGGCACCCGCTCCGAGCGCGGCCCCTTCTCGCTGCCGCCCTTGAAGCTCCAGAAACGGATGCGGCTGACCATCAGCAGGCCGGAGACAATCGTCACCGCCAGCGCCACATAACGCAGCTGCTCGCCGCTCCAGCCCAATTCGCCATCGGCAAAGGCCCAGACGAAGGACATCATCAGCCCGGCCGCGGCAGGACTGGCCAGACCCACGAACCAGCGCTTGTCGACGGTGCCGACCTGGGTGTTGAAGCGGGCCAGCCGCAGCGCCGCGCAGGCCGCGTACAGGAAAGCCGCCGACCAGCCGACCCGGCCCAGCACATCGCCATCGAACTTCAGCGAGGACAGTGCCCAGTGGTACATCACCAGTGCCGGCGCCATACCAAAGCTGACCAGATCGGCCAGCGAGTCGTACTGCACGCCGAATTCGCTGCTGGTGCCGGTCAGCCGGGCCACACGGCCGTCCAGGCCGTCCATCACCGCCGCCACGAACACGGCGACGCTGGCGTGGACGAACTGCCCGTTGGAGGCGGCGATGATCGCGTAGAAACCGGCGAACAGGCCGGCGGTGGTAAACAGGTTCGGCAGCAGATAGATGCTGCGCGAACGCGGGGGTGGTCTCATTTCGTCCATGCAGGGAGTTTAATCGACTTGCCAGCCTCGTCACCGGATGCTGCAATCCGGGCTCACCTTGGATCTGCTGCCCGGAGTTGCCATGCGCACCCTGTCCCGCCTCTGCTGCCTGCTTGCGCTCGCCAGCGCTGCCACCGCCAGTGCCGGCAACCTCTACAAGTGGAAGGACGCCAATGGCGTCACCCAGTATTCCGAGCGCCCGCCGACCGGACAGAAGTATGAAACCCGTCGCGTCACCAGCAGCGGCGCCACCGTGGTCGAAGCACCTGCCGCGGAAAGCACCGAATCCGAGCAGTGCCTGTCTGCACGCAGGAACATGGAGCTGCTGGCCGGCAGTGGCCCGGTGATGCAGGACACCGACGGCGACGGCAAGCCGGATGCGACGCTCGACGATGCCCAGCGCGCGGCGCAGAAACAGCTGGCCGAATCGGCCGCGGCGGTCTACTGCAAACCCGCCGCCAAGACCTGAGCCGGCGCGCGTCGCCACCGCAGTGCCCCACCGGTGCGGAGAGACTGGCAAAATAGGCGATTCCGCCGTTTTGCGAAGCCTCTCCCATGCGCCTTTCCCGGTTCCACCTGCACACCACCAAGGAAACCCCCGCCGACGCCGAGTTGGTCAGCCACAAGCTGATGCTGCGCGCGGGCATGATCCGCAAGCTGGCCTCGGGCCTGTACACCTGGTCGCCGCTGGGCCTGCGCGTATTGCGCAAGGTGGAGGGCATCGTCCGCGAGGAAATGGACCGCGCCGGCGCGGTGGAGCTGCAGCTGCCGACCATCCAGCCCAAGGAACTGTGGGAAGAAACCGGGCGCTGGGAGAAATTCGGCGGCCAGCTGCTGAAGATCAAGGACCGCAAGGAGCAGGAATACTGCTACAGCCCCACCGCCGAGGAAGCGGTCACCGACTTCGCGCGCCAGGAACTGTCCAGCTACAAGCAGCTGCCGGTCAATTTCTACCAGATCCAGACCAAGTTCCGTGACGAGATCCGCCCGCGCTTCGGGGTGATGCGTTCGCGCGAGTTCCTGATGAAGGACGCCTATTCCTTCCACCTGGACGAGGCCAGCCTGATGGCCGAATACGAAAACATGAAAGCCGCCTACACCCGGGTATTCACCCGGCTGGGGCTGGATTTCCGCGCGGTGCAGGCCGATTCCGGCGCCATCGGTGGCGACGCCTCGCAGGAATTCCACGTGATCGCCGATTCGGGCGAGGACGCGCTGGTGTTTTCCACCGGTTCGGATTATGCGGCCAACGTCGAAGCGGCGATCGCCGCCGACCCGGCGCCGCGCCCGGCTGCCAGCGAAGCCCTGCGCAAAATCGATACCCCCACCCAGAAAACCTGCGAGGAAGTGGCCGCATTGATGGGCATCGCCCTGCAGCGTACGGTCAAGTCGGTGGCGGTGATGACCAGTGAAGACGCGTTCGTGCTGGCACTGGTGCGCGGCGACCACGAGGTCAACGAGATCAAACTGGCCAAGGTCGACGGCCTGGCCGGTTACCGCATGGCCAGTGAGGCCGAGATTGCCGAGTATCTGGGCAGCGAACCCGGATTCCTCGGCCCGCTGCAGCCGCGCAAGACCATCCGCGTGGTGGCCGACCGCGACGTGGCGGCAATGGCCGATTTTGTCGTCGGCGCCAATGAAGCCGGCTTCCATATTGCCGGCGTCAACTGGGGCCGCGATCTGGCCGAACCGGAAGTGGCCGATATCCGCAATGTGAAGGAAGGCGACCGTGCCCGGGATGGTGGCGAGCTGAAAATCGCCCGCGGTATCGAAGTGGGCCACGTTTTCCAGCTCGGCCGCAGCTATGCCGAGGCATTGAAGGCCACCGTACTGGATGAAAACGGCAAGGCCACGGTGATGGCGATGGGCTGCTACGGCATCGGTGTCTCGCGGATTGTCGCGGCCGCGATCGAACAGAACCATGATGATGCCGGCATTATCTGGCCGGCCAGCATGGCGCCATGGCAGGCGGTGGTGTGCATGATCAATCCGAAACAGGATGCCGCGGTCACCGCGGCTGCCGAGGCGCTGCTGGCCGAGCTGCAGGCCGCCGGCATCGACGCCGCGCTGGATGATCGCGGGCTGCGCCCCGGCGCCATGTTCGCCGATATGGAGCTGATCGGTATCCCGCACCGCATCGTGGTTTCCGAGCGCGGGCTGGCGGCAGGAACCTACGAATACCGTGCCCGCTCGGCAAGCGAGGCCGAGAATCTCGACAAGACGGCGCTGCTGGCCAAGCTCAGCGGTTGAACGACGCGCTGGACAACCGTTTTGATGCAAAGGTTTGATGCGAAGGCCGGGACATAATCCCGGCCTTTTCATTCCACCCTCACACCCTGTCGATAATATTTTGATTGAAACCGGCAAGCCGCTCCCGGTATGCTCTGCCCGCTGCCACGGAATGGCTCCACCCTTTCAATCATTATTATCCGGAGTAGCTATTCGATGAGTATCGATCTTTCCAGCCTGTCGGCCAAAGAACTTTCCACCCTGATCCGCGATGCACAGAAGCGCAGGACGGTCGTCGCCAAGCGCCAGCCGCTGGCCAAGGCCCGTGCCCAGGTGATCGCCGCCGCGAAAAAGGCCGGCTACACGATCGAGGAACTGTTCGGCGTCGATGCACCGGCCGCCAAGACCGCACGTGCTGGGAAAACCGCCAAGAGCGCCAGCAAGGCCGGCCGCAAGGTGGCCAAGGTCGCTCCGAAGTATCGCAACCCGGCCAATGCCGAGGAGACCTGGACCGGTCGTGGCAAGCAGCCGCGCTGGCTGGCCGAATACACCAACAACGGCCGCAAGGTCGAGGAATTCCTGATCCAGAAGTAAGCGGGAACTCCAGAGTGACGAAAACGCCGGCAATCGCCGGCGTTTTCATTTACCCAGGTGCTCACCCGGTCACAGGTTCTTCCGCGCCGGAATCAGCAGATTGCCGAACAGCAGGCCGGCCACCAGCGCCATGACCACATTCACCACGGTCAGCATCGCCGATTCTCCGGCGTTGACGTTCTGCTGCTGCACCAGACTCAATACCCCGCGCAGGCTGGTGCTGCCGGGAACCAGCATGATGATACCCGGCAGACGCACGATCGCGCCCGGCCGGTGCAACAGGCGGCCAAACAGGTTGCCGGCCGCGGTCACCGCCATCGCCGCCAGGAAAATACCCGCCGGTATTCCCCACATCTGCCCGCCATAACGGGAGATCGCATAACCGCTCACCGAGGCGGCGATCACCCACGGATAATCCCGCCGGCTGGCCCGGAACAGCATCGCAAACGCGAACGAGGCCACCAGCACCGCGCCCCATTCCACCCAGTCCGATTGCGGCCGCGAGGCGCGGATGACCGGTTCCAGCCCGAGGATGCCGGTGATCGTCACCGCGATCATCGCGCCCACGGTGAGTTTCATGATCGTGGTCAACGCACCGGCAAACCGCGCGGTACCCGATACCCAGTGCTGGCTGGCCAGCTCGTTGACCGCATTGGTCAACGACATGCCCGGCAGCAGCACCACCAGCGAGGCGATGATCACGGTATTGAGGTTGAGCGGACCGATGAAGGTGGCCACCAGCACCGCCACGAATCCGGCCAGCATCGCCGCCAGTGCCTCCCCGGCCTCGCGCGAGGCGGTACGGCGGTCGGTGTAGAACAGCATCAGCCCGATCAGCAGGCCGGTAACGCCAGCGGTGGCGATATCCAGCCACGGCAGTCGCCACAGCCCGGCCACGCCGGCCGAGCCGAGGCCGAACGACAGCAGCATCTGGATCCTGCCGGGTATCCCCGGGTCCTTGTCGAGCTGGCGCAGGGCGGTATGGCCCTGGGCCAGGCTCATCTGCCCGCCGGCCACCGCCTCGGCGATCTGGTCGGCCATCGCCAGCTTGTGCAGGTCGTTGTCGCCCGGCCCCAGACGGATCACCCGGGTAATGTCGCTGGAACCGATCTTGCAGGTCGGGTCACTGAAACTGAGGATCAGCCCGGTCGGATTGGACCAGGGCTCACAATCCAGATCCAGCCGCTGCGACAGCGCGACCACCGCCGCTTCCAGCCGCTGGGCGGTCGTTCCGTAGCTGTGCAGGCGCCCGGCGATCTCCGCGACGAAGGCCACGCGCTGGGCATAGGTGGCCCGGTTGGATACGACGACAGTGGGTTCGGCAGACATGTCCGTTAGTATCACCCGGAAGCGCCACGCTTACTCATCCTTGCGCGACAAAGGACACGCTATGCTCGGCAGCCGATGCCGCCCATGAAAGACCCGCAGCCACCCCGTTGCCTGATCGATCCGGAGGTCGAAGGCCAGGTCCGGCTGTCCGGCAGCTGGACGCTGGCCACCGCGTTGCAGGCGGGCGAGGTTCTGGGCGCGATGGACAGGCCGGTGCGCAGCGTGGACGCGCGTGCCATCGATGCGCTGGATTCGGCCGGCGTGCTGCTGCTGCTGCGCTTCTCGCACCAGGCCGGGATTGCCGACGACGCCCTGCAATTCCGCGATGAGCACCAGGCGCTGGTCTGCACCATCGAGGAGGTCGCCGACGAACGCCCCAGGCCGGCCCGCGATTACGGCATTGTCGCCGCGCTGGAGCGCCTGGGCCGCTCGGTCCACGCCATCGGCCGCAACATCGTGGTGCTGGTCAATTTTCTGGGCGAGAACCTGGTCAAACTGGCCCGCCTGCTGCCACAGCCACGACGTCTGCGTCTGACCGCCACCGTCAGCCAGATGGAAAGCGTCGGCCTGGACGCGGTGCCGCTGGTGGTATTGCTGTCCTATCTGGTGGGCGCGGTGATCGCCTTCCTCGGCTCGACCATCCTGCGCGACTTCGGCGCGGAGATCTTCGTGGTCGAACTGGTCAGCATCGCCTTCCTGCGCGAGTTCGCGGTGCTGCTGACCGCCATCGTGCTGGCCGGGCGCACCGCCAGCGCCTTCACCGCACAGATCGGCGCGATGAAGGCACGCGAGGAGATCGACGCGATCCAGACCCTCGGGCTGGACCCGATCGACCTGCTGGTGCTGCCGCGGATCATCGCGCTGCTGGTGATGCTGCCGCTGCTGACCTTCGTGGCGATGCTGGCCGGCCTGGCCGGTGGCGTGACGGTGGGCGCGTTCGACCTGGATATCCCGCCGCAGATGTATCTGGCACGCATGCACGACACGATCGAAGTGCGGCACATGCTGGTGGGGCTGGCCAAGGCGCCGGTGTTCGCTCTGATCATCGCGCTGATCGGCTGCCTGGAGGGCCTGAAGGTGGAAGGCACCGCGCAGTCGGTCGGCGAGCGCACCACCTCCAGCGTGGTGCAGACCATATCGCTGGTCATCATCCTCGACGCGCTGGCCGCGTTGTGGTTCATGCACATGGACTGGTGAGGCGATGGCGACCGTGACAGACACCGGCATTTCCCGCACCGAGGCTCCGGCGATCCGCGTGCGCGGGCTGGTCAACCGCTTCGGCAGCCAGACCGTCCACGACGGCCTGGACCTGGACGTACGCCGCGGCGAAATCCTCGGCATCGTCGGCGGCTCGGGCACCGGCAAATCGGTGCTGATGCGCTCCATCCTGGGCTTGCGCAAACCCGATGCCGGGCAGATCGAGGTACTGGGCGTGGACGCCCGTTCGAGCGCCGCTGCCGACCGCCTGCAGATCGAACGCAATACCGGCGTGCTGTTCCAGGACGGCGCCCTGTTTTCCTCGCTGACCGTCGGCGAGAACGTGCAGGTGCCGCTGAAGGAACATCATCCCGAACTGAGCGAGCGCTGGCATTACGAGCTGGCGCTGCTGAAGGTGAAACTGGCCGGCCTGCCCGCCGATGCGATCAACAAACTGCCCTCGCAGCTGTCCGGCGGCATGCGCAAACGTGCCGGGCTGGCCCGTGCGCTGGCGCTGGACCCGCCGCTGCTGTTCCTGGACGAGCCCACCGCCGGGCTCGATCCGATCGGTGCGGCCGCCTTCGACCGCCTGATCAAGACCCTGCAGGAAGCACTCGGCCTGACCGTGTTCCTGATCACCCATGACCTGGACACGCTCTACGCCATCTGCGACCGCGTGGCGGTGCTGGCCGACCAGAAGGTGATCGCCAATGCGCCCCTGCCCGAGATCGAACAACTCGACCACCCGTGGATCCGCGACTACTTCCACGGCCCCCGCGCCCGCGCCGCGCGCGGCCAACTGACCGAGCACGCCTGATATGGAAACCAAAGCCAATTACGTCCTGATCGGCGCCTTCACCCTCCTCGTCGGCATCGCGCTGCTGGCCTTCGGCCTGTGGGCCGCCAAGTACTCCTCCGACCGGACCTGGCAGCAATACCGGGTGGTGTTCGATGAAGCCGTCACCGGCCTGTCGGTCGGCAGCCCGGTGCAGTACAACGGCATCGCCGTGGGTTCGATCACCGACCTCTCGCTCGCGCCGGAAGATCCGCGCAAGGTGATCGCACGCATCCGCCTGAATTCCACCACTCCGGTGAAAACCGACACCCGCGCCAAGCTGGCCATCACCAGCCTGACGGGGCCGGCGATCATCCAGCTCAGTGGCGGCACCCCGCAGGCCGCCAGCCTCACCGCCGTGAGCAAGGAGGCGATCCCGACCATCGCCACCACGCCCTCGGCATTGCAGAACATCACCGATGTGGCCAATCGCGTGGTCGAGCGCATGGACCAGCTGCTCAGCGACGAGAACGTGGACAGGATCTCGGCGACGCTGGGCCATCTGGAAACCATCAGCAGCGGGCTGGCCGATCGCGACCAGGGCACGCAGGCGCTGCTGGTGGAAGCCCGCGACGCCGCGCGCAAGCTCAACGCCACACTGGCCACTGCCAACGGCGCGCTGCAGAACCTGGATCAGAACGTGTTGCGCCAGCTGCCCGCCACCCTGGACAAGCTTGACACCAGCTTGGGCAAACTGGATTCGGCCGCCGGCAATGCCGATGCCATCCTTGGCGAGAACCGCGCGGCCATCAACAGTTTCGCCAACGATGGCCTGGCCCAGCTCGGCCCCACCCTGACCGAACTGCGCGGACTGATCCGCGACCTGCGCCGGGTCAGCGACCGGCTGGAGAACAATCCGGCGCGCTACCTGCTCGGCCGTGATGCCCCGAAGGAGTTCGAACCGAAATGAAGCCGTCCTTTTTCATCCGACTGATCGCACCGCTGTGCGTACTGGCCTTGGCCGGCTGCTCGCTACTGGCCGGCGGTGACCGTCAATCCATCACCATCTACGCCCCACAGGTACGCGTGCAGGCCGATCCGGCCTGGCCGCAGGTCGACTGGCAACTGGCCATCGCCAAGCCCAGCGCCGCACGGCTGGTGGACAGCCCGCGCATCAGCGTCCGGCCCACTCCCGGTGAGCTGGAGGTCTACCGCGGCGCGACCTGGTCGCAACCGGCCACCGACCTGCTGGAAGACACCCTGCTGCGCGGCTTCGAGGATTCCGGCCGGATCGACGCGGTGGCGCGCATCGCCGCCGGCATCCGCTCGGACTACAAGCTGACCACCGACGTGCGCCGTTTCGAAGCCGACTACCGTGGCGGCGACCTGCCCGCGGCCACCATCGAGCTCAACGCCAAACTGATCCACAGCCTGGACCAGCGCGTGGTCGCCGCACGCACCTTCGTGGTTGCCGAGCCGGCAGCCTCCACCGACATTCCCAGCGTCGCCCGTGCCTTTGAAACCGCCTTGGACAAGGTCGCCAGCGAACTGATCGGCTGGACCCTGCTCAGCGGCCAGCGCGACGAGGCGCGGCAGTCGCCGCCACAACCCGGCGGAAAGTGAGGTTGATGCGCTCGCCCAGCGGACGCGCGGTTTTGGGCAGGGCATGCTGCCAGTCGCGCTGGGAATCGCCGGCCATCACCAGCAGGTCACCATGGCCCAGCAGGAACTCGCGCTTGTGGGAATGGTCATCGCGCCGGCGCAGCAGGAAGCGCCTGGGCGCTCCCAGGCTCAGGGAGGCGATCACCGGACGCTCTCCCAGCTCCGGCTCGTCGTCGCTGTGCCAGCCCATGCTGTCACGGCCATCCCGGTAACGGTTGAGCAGGACGCTGTTGAAGCGGCTCCGGCAGGCCTGCTGCAGACGCTCACGCAGCGGTAGCAGCGCGGGCAGCCATGGCGATGGGGCAAAGTCCGCGCCCGAATAGCGGTAATGCGCATCGGCATCCCCCATCCAGCAACTCAGCCGCGGCGAATCCACCCAGCGCCCGAACAGGCGGATGCGGTGCACCTGCCAGGAAACGCCATCCTGCAACGTGCGATACAGCCCATCGGCCTCCAGCGCAGGCAGCCAACCTGGCAAGTAATGGACCCCACCATCGGGAAGATTGCCGGTGAACAACATCTGCTCACGCTAGCACGGGGTTTGCCGCCATGATCGGCAGCACCGAAAATGCCCTCTCAGTCACACCTTGGAATACTGATGCCCGCATCCACCTCATGCCTGTCTGAACATACCCGATGAGCATCCGTCGTCTGCGCCAGGCGCTGTTCCCATTGCTGCGCGCAGTATTCCGGGCACTGCCCCTTTCACAGAACCAGCGGGATCGGCTGCGCACGCGCTGGCTCAGCCAGCATGGCAACTGGATACCGCCTCCGCCCAGGGGCCAGCAGGACAACAGCGCCTCTGCGTTCCGCGCCAGCGCACAACTTCGCGGTCGTGCCGACGAGGCCGCCATTGGTCATGTTCCATGGCGCCCGGGAACACTCCCCTCGCCGATGCCGGCAATACTGATTGCCTTCTACCTGCCGCAATTCCACTGTTTTCCTGAAAACGACAGCTGGTGGGGCAAGGGTTTCACCGAATGGCGCAACGTCACCCGTGCCCTGCCGCAATTCGAGGGGCATGTGCAACCGCGCCTGCCTGCCGACCTCGGCTTTTACGACCTGCACAACCCACAGGTAATGCGCGATCAGGCCCACCTTGCTAGCGAGTACGGGATTGGTGCCTTCTGCTTCTATTTCTACTGGTTCAGTGGCCGCACTTTGATGGAAGCACCCCTGCTTCATTGGCTGTCCGATGACAGTATCGAGCTACCGTTCTGCCTGTGCTGGGCCAACGAAAACTGGGCGCGGCGCTGGGATGGCCGCGACGAGGATATTTTGATTGCTCAACAGCACAGCGCCGAGGACGATCTGGCATTCATCGAGCACATCGCGCCCTACCTGCGTGACCGGCGGGCACTGAAAGTCGATGGCCGGCCGATGCTGCTGGTGTACCGACCACAACTGCTGCCTGATGCGCGTGCAACCGCCGGGCGCTGGCGCCGATGGTGTCGCGAGAACAACGTGGGCGAAATCCACCTGGCCTATGTGCAGGGTTTCGAACGTCCGGATCCGCGCAGCATCGGCTTCGATGCCGCCGTCGAATTTCCGCCCAACATGAGCAATCCGTCTTCGTTGTCGGCGCAGCAATGGCTGATCAATCCCGACTTCCACGGCGATGTACGCGACTGGCGGGAGCTGGCCAGCGAGATCGCCGCACGGCCACTACCGGACTATCCGCTCTACCCCGGCGTGAATCCCGGCTGGGACAACGAAGCGAGGCGCTCCGGAAAAGGCCGCATCTACCTGCATGCCTCTCCACGCGGCTATCGCGACTGGCTGCATGAAACGGTATACGGCCGTCTTTCAGCGGCAGCTCCAGAGCAGCGCCTGGTTTTCATCAATGCCTGGAACGAATGGGCTGAGGGCGCCGTATTGGAACCGGATGCCCGGCTCGGCCATGCATGGCTGGAGGCCACCCGGACAGCACTGGCACCAGCACGCACGCCGCCACACCCTTCCCGACCCTGCGCCGTCATCCACGCCTGGTATCCGGAGGTGTTCGCCGAACTGCTACAGGCCTTGCAGGCCAGCGGGCTGACGTGGCGTCTGGTGATCACCACCACCCACGAGCGGCATGCGGAAATAGAGCAGCTACTTGCCACGCACAGCATGCAGGGTGAAATCCATGCGTTCGCCAATCACGGCCGCGACATCCTGCCATTCCTGCACGTGGCAGAAACCCTGCTGGAGGAGGGCGAAGACATCGTGCTGAAGCTGCATACCAAGCGCTCCACCCACCGCCAGGATGGTGACCAGTGGCGCAATGAAATAGTCGACCGTCTGCTTGCACCGGATCGCGCCGCCCGCATCGTCGATGCCTTCAACGCCGATCCTGCGCTGGGCCTGGTTCCTCCGGAAGGGCACGTGCAACGGCTGGACTATTTCTGGGGCGCCAATGAACGCAATGTACGCAGCCTGCTTACCCGCTTCGGGCTTCCGCAAGCCGATACAAGCAAGGATTGCTTCATCGCGGGCAGCATGTTCTGGCTACGCCTGGCCGCACTGCGGCCGATGCTTGATACACACCTTCAGCCCTCCCTGTTTGAAACGGAAGCCGGACAGGTGGATGGCACCTTGGCACATGCGATCGAGCGGACATTCACACTGGTTGCCCACCATGCCGGTTTCGTCCAGAAAGACGCTGCTACCTTGCTGGGCCTGGCGCACAACGATGACACGCCGTATGCCTACGCCAAACGCAGCTGATACAGGCAAGGGGCCGCAATACGGCCCCGCAACCGTCATCAGGTGCGCCGGAACGGCACGCCGGTCTTTTCTTTCAGCTCCTCATCGCTGACGCCCGGTGCGGCTTCCACCAGCACCAGGCCGTTGTCGGTAATGTCGAACACGGCCAGATCGGTGATGATGCGATCAACCACCCGCACGCCAGTCAGCGGCAGCGTGCAGTCGGCCAGGATCTTGTGTTCACCGTTCTTGGCGGTGTGCTCCATCAGCACCACCACGCGCTGCACGCCGGCCACCAGATCCATTGCGCCGCCCATACCCTTGACCATCTTGCCCGGCACCATCCAGTTGGCCAGGTCGCCCTTGTCGGTGACCTGCATCGCGCCGAGGATCGCCAGATTGATGTGGCCGCCGCGGATCATCGCGAACGAGTCGTGGCTGCCGAAATAGCTGGCACCGGCACGCGCGGTGACAGTCTGCTTGCCGGCGTTGATCAGGTCCGCGTCCACCTCGGCTTCGGTCGGGAACGGGCCGATGCCAAGCAGGCCGTTTTCCGACTGCAGCCAGACATCCACACCTTGCGGGATGTGGTTGGCCACCAGCGTCGGCAGGCCGATGCCCAGGTTCACGTAGGCGCCGTCGGTCAGCTCACGCGCGGCGCGCTGCGCCATTTCGTCACGGGTCCAGGCCATCTCACTTGCCTCCTTCGGTACGCACGGTGCGCTGCTCGATGCGCTTCTCCGGCGTTGCGTTCAATACGATGCGGTCGACATAGATGCCCGGCAGGTGCACCTGGTCCGGATCGATGGCGCCCACCGCCACGATCTCCTCCACTTCCACCACGCAGACCTTGCCGGCCATCGCGCAGGCCGGGTTGAAGTTGCGCGCGGTCTTGCGGAACAGCAGGTTGCCGGCCTCGTCGGCCTTCCATGCCTTGACCAGCGACACATCGGCCTTGAGCGCGGTCTCCAGCACGTAGTGCTTGCCGTCGAACTCACGGGTTTCTTTGCCCTCGGCGACGACGGTGCCGTAACCGGTGGCGGTAAAGAAGGCCGGAATACCGGCCCCGCCGGCGCGCAGGCGCTCGGCCAGGGTGCCCTGCGGATTGAACTCCAGCTCCAGCTCGCCGGCCAGGTACTGCCGCTCGAACTCCTTGTTCTCGCCCACGTAGGACGAAATCATCTTGCGGATCTGCCGGGTTTCCAGCAGCTGGCCGAGGCCGAAACCGTCGACGCCGGCATTGTTGGAAATCGCGGTCAGACCCTTGACCCCGCTGTCACGCAGCGCTGCGATCAGGGCCTCGGGAATGCCGCACAGGCCGAAGCCGCCGACCGCAAGGGTCTGCCCGTCGGCCACGATGCCGGCCAGCGCCTCGGCAGCGGAGGCATACAGCTTGCCGCGCTTGCCGGTCGGGGTAGAGAGATCGCTCATCGCATCACGCCCACAGTAACCAAGGATGCGCGCATTCTAACGACGTTCCCGTACCACCCGCCTTGGACCTTCGTCCAGCCCACAGACAGCCAGTTCCGCAGAGGGCGACTAAACTAGGCGCCTTTATTCCAGCAGGATGCATGCAATGCCTCTCCCCGCCTTCAAGGCCTATGACATCCGCGGCCGCGTGCCGGAAGAACTCAACGAAGACATCGCCCGGAAAGTCGGCAAGGCGCTGGCGGCCCAGCTCGGTGACGGCCCGGTGGTGCTGGGCCATGACGTGCGTCTGACCAGCGCGGACCTGCAGGAAGCGCTGGCGGCCGGCCTGCGCGGCGCCGGCCGCGAGGTGATCGACATCGGCCTGTGTGGCACCGAGGAGGTCTACTTCCAGACCGACCACCTCGGTGCGGCCGGCGGAGTGATGGTCACCGCCAGCCACAATCCGATGGATTACAACGGCATGAAGCTGGTGCGTGAGCAGGCCCGGCCGATCAGCTCCGATACCGGCCTGTTCGCCATCTCCGATGCGGTCGCCGCCGACACTTCGACACCGCAGCCACCCACTGCCGGCCAGCGCACCGAACATGACAAGAGCGCCTATATCCGGCACCTGCTCGGCTATGTGGATGTCGCCGCGCTCAAACCGTTGAAGCTGGTGGTCAATGCCGGCAACGGTGGTGCCGGCACCGTGATCGATCTGCTGGCGCCGCACCTGCCGTTGGAGTTCGTGCGCATCTGCCACCAGCCCGATGGCAGCTTCCCCAACGGCATCCCCAATCCGCTGCTGCCGGAAAACCGCGAGCTCACCGCACAGGCGGTGCGTGAACACGGTGCCGATTTCGGTATCGCCTGGGATGGCGACTTCGACCGCTGCTTCTTCTTCGACCACAACGGCCGCTTCATCGAGGGCTATTACCTGGTCGGCCTGCTGGCCCAGGCCATCCTTGCGCGCAACCCGGGCGGCAAAATCATCCACGACCCGCGCCTGACCTGGAACACGGTGGAAATGGTGGAGGCCGCTGGCGGCGTGCCGGTGCTGTGCAAGAGCGGCCACGCCTTCATCAAGGAGAAGATGCGCGCCGAGAATGCGGTGTATGGCGGTGAGATGAGCGCCCATCACTACTTCCGCGAGTTCGCCTATGCCGACTCGGGCATGATCCCGTGGCTGCTGATCGTCGCGCTGGTATCCAGCAGTGGCCTGTCACTGGCCGAACTGGTGGAAGAACGCATGCAGAAATTCCCGTGCAGCGGCGAGATCAACTTCAAGGTCAGCGATGCCAAGGCCGCGGTGGCCCGGGTGATGCAGCACTTCGCCGACCAGTCGCCGGTTCTGGACCACACCGACGGCGTCAGTGCCGACTTCGGCAGCTGGCGCTTCAACCTGCGCAGCTCCAACACCGAGCCGCTGCTGCGCCTGAATGTCGAAACGCGCGGCGATGCGGCACTGCTTGCACAGCGCACCCGCGAAATTTCCGACCTGATCACCGCCTGAGAACCGCTATGAGTCCGATCCTGCCCGTCATCCTTTCCGGTGGTTCCGGTACCCGCCTGTGGCCGTTGTCGCGCGAAGCGTATCCTAAGCAGTTCCTGCAGCTGGTCGGCAACAACACCATGCTGCAGGCCACCTGGCTGCGTGTGGCCGACGTGGCCGCTCAGGCGCCGATCGTGGTGGCCAACGAGTCGCACCGCTTCGTCGCCGCCGAGCAGCTGCAGCAGGCCGGCACCGATCCGACCGCGATCCTGCTCGAACCCGTCGGCCGCAATACTGCCCCGGCGATCGGCGCGGCGGCGCTGGAGGCCCGCCGCTATGGCGAGGACCCATTGCTGCTGGTACTGCCCTCGGACCACCTGATCAACGACATCGGCCGCTTCCACCAGGCCATCGCCCAGGCCGCCGCCATCGCCGATGCCGGCAAGCTGGTGACCTTCGGCATCCAGCCGACCGCGCCGGAAACCGGTTACGGCTATATCAAGGCCGTGCCCGGCGACGGTCCGCGCGCGATCGAGCGCTTCGTCGAGAAGCCCGATCTGGAAACCGCGCAGGCCTACGTCGCCTCCGGCGAGTACTACTGGAACAGCGGCATGTTCCTGTTCCGCGCCTCGCGCTATCTGCAGGAGCTGCAACGCCTGCAGCCGCAGATCCTTGCCGCCTGCCAGAACGCATGGGAAAGCGCCCGCCGCGACACGGATTTCATCCGTCTTGACAGCGAGGCCTTCAGCGCCAGCCCGTCGGACTCGATCGATTATGCGGTGATGGAAAAGACCGCCGATGCCGCCGTGGTGCCGCTGGACGCCGGCTGGAGCGATGTCGGCTCGTGGACCGCGCTGCGTGATGTCTCCGAACAGGATGGTGACGGCAACGCGCATCATGGCGACGTCATCGCCATCGATTGCCACAACACCTTCGCCTACGGCGAGCGTCTGGTCGCCATGGTCGGGCTGGACGATGTCATCGTGGTCGAAACCGACGACGCGGTGCTGGTCGGCAAGTCCGAGCGCATGCAGGAAGTGAAGGACGTGGTCGCCCGGCTCAAGGCCGACGGCCGCAGCGAGGCCACCTGGCACCGCAAGGTCTACCGTCCGTGGGGCGCCTACGACTCCATCGATCATGGCGAGCGTTTCCAGGTCAAGCGCATCACCGTCAAACCCGGCGGCACGCTGAGCCTGCAGATGCACCACCACCGCGCCGAGCACTGGATCGTGGTCAGCGGCACCGCCGAGGTCACCCGCGGCAAGGAAGTGCTGCTGCTCACCGAAAACCAGAGCACCTATATCCCGCTGGGCGTCACCCACCGCCTGCGCAACCCCGGCAAACTGCCGTTGGAGCTGATCGAAGTGCAGTCGGGCAGTTATCTGGGCGAGGATGACATCGTGCGCTTCGAGGACACCTACGGGCGCAGCTGAGTCGCCAACTGCAGCCAATCAAAAAACCCCGGGGAAACCCGGGGTTTTCTTGTTGGCGACACTGCTGTGGCTACGCGTCAGCATGTCCGAAACCACGAATCATGCCGAGGCGATTTCGCCCATTACCCGATGCAGGCCTTCTTGCCACGTGGGCAGCACGATGCCGAAATCCCGCTGCAGCTTGCGGTTGTCCAGCACCGACCAGGCCGGGCGCTTGGCCGGCGTCGGATACTCCGCGCTGGTGATCGCCTGCACGGTCGGCGCCTTCGCCAGTACGCCGGCAGCCACCGCCTCGACAAAGATCGCCTCGGCGAAACCATGCCAGCTGGTCTGCCCCGATGCCGTCAGGTGCCAGGTGCCGGACAACTGCCCGGGATGCTGCAATGCCTGCGCGGTGACATCGGCGATCAACGCCGCCGGTGTTGGTGTGCCGATCTGATCGGCGACCACACGCAATTCGTCACGCTCCGCCCCCACCCGCAACATCGTGCGCAAGAAGTTGGCCCCATGCGAGGCATACACCCATGCGGTGCGGAAGATCAGATGACGGCCACCGGCGGCACGCACGGCCTCTTCGCCATCGCGCTTGCTGGTGCCATACACACCCAGCGGCGCGGTGGCGTCTTCCTCGCGATACGGCACCACTCCTTCACCGTTGAACACGTAATCGGTGGAGTAATGCACCATCGGCACCCCGTGCGCCGCGCACCAGCGCGCGATCACATCCGGCGCCTGTGCGTTGACGGCGAAGGCCGCCTCAACGTCCTGTTCAGCGCGATCCACCGCGGTGTAGGCTGCCGAGTTGACCACGATCGCCGGCTGCAGCCGGTCCAGCAGCAGCACCAGACTTTCCGGACGGCTGAAATCGGCCACTTCACAGGTGTTGCCATCGGGCAAGCGACCACTGCGTGTGGTTGCGACGACCTTGCCCAGCGGTGCCAGCGCACGCAGCAACTCCTGCCCCACCTGGCCATTGCCACCAAACACCAGCACGGTCATGGGGTGTAGACCGGCAAGCGGTCTTCGGCGATGTCCTTCAGGAACGGCGCGCTTTCGTCCTTGGCCGACAGGGTTGGCGCACTGATCGGCCAATCCACGGCGATATCGGCGTCATTCCAGCGCACGCCGGCATCGAAATCCTTCAGATAGACCTCGGTGCACAGATAGCTGAACACCGCGCGCTCGGACAGCACCGCAAACCCGTGCGCGAAGCCTTCTGGAATCCAGAACTGGCGTTTGTTCTCCGCGCTCAGCAGCACCGCGTCCCACTGCCCGAAGGTCGGCGAGCCACGGCGGATATCCACCGCTACGTCATACACCTCGCCTTCCAGCACGCTGACCAGTTTGCCCTGCGGCCGTGGCCACTGGTAATGCAGGCCGCGCAAGACACCTTTACTGGAAGCAGACACGTTGCTCTGGACAAATTTGTCGGGCAGCCCCAGCGCCTTGAAACGCTCCGCATTCCAGGTCTCGAAAAAGAAACCACGCTCGTCACCGAACACCGCCGGCTCGATGACCACGCAACCCGGCAACTTCGTTTCAATCACTTTCACGGAACCACTCCACGCAACGCGAGTTTCTGCAGGTACTGGCCGTAGCCATTCTTGATCAACGGAGCCGCCAGCGCCTGCAGCTGCTCGGCGTTGATCCAGCCCTTGCCGAAGGCGATCTCCTCCGGGCAGCAGACCTGCAGACCCTGACGGGTCTGGATGGTCTCGATGAAATTGGACGCCTCCAGCAGCGACTGGTGGGTGCCGGTGTCGAGCCAAGCATAGCCACGGCCAAGCGGCTGCAAGTGCAAATTGCCTTCGTCGAGATAGCGCTGGTTGAGATCGGTGATCTCCAGTTCGCCACGCGGTGAGGGCTTCAGCTCGGCGGCATAGTCGCTGGCGTTGCCATCGTAGAAATACAGGCCAGTCACCGCATAGTTCGATCGTGGATCTTCCGGCTTCTCCATCAGCCCGATCACCTTGCCATCCTTGTCGAATTCGGCCACGCCATAGCGTTCCGGATCATTGACCCAGTAGCCGAACACGGTGGCACCACTGCTGCGCTCATCGGCGCGCTTGAGCACCTCGCGCAGGCCGTGACCATGGAAAATGTTGTCACCCAGCACCAGACAGCTCGGTTTGCCGGCCACGAAATCGCGGCCGATCAGGTAAGCCTGCGCCAACCCATCGGGACTGGGCTGAACGGCATACTGGATGTCCATGCCCCACTGCGAGCCATCGCCAAGCAACTGCTGGAACAGCGCCTGCTCGTGCGGCGTATTGATGATCAACACCTCGCGGATGCCGGCCAGCATCAGCACGCTGAGCGGATAGTAGATCATCGGCTTGTCGTATACCGGCAGCAGCTGCTTGCTGACCCCCTTGGTGATCGGATACAGGCGGGTGCCGGAGCCGCCAGCGAGGATGATGCCCTTGCGTTGTGTCATGTCCGCCCTCCTCAGGCGTCGGTACCGATACGCTGCAGACGGTAGCTGCCGTCCAGCACGCCGTTGACCCAGTCCTGATTGTCCAGATACCAGTCCACGGTGAAGGCGATGCCGTGCTCGAAGGTGTAGGCCGGCTCCCAGCCCAGTTCGTTCTTCAACTTGGACGCATCGATCGCATAGCGGCGGTCATGGCCCGGACGATCGGCGACATAGGTGATCTGGCTGCTGCGCGGCTGGCCATCCGCGCGTGGGCGGCGCTCATCGAGCAATGCGCAGATGGCCTGGACCACTTCGATGTTCTGCTTTTCCGAATTGCCGCCGACGTTGTAGGTCTCGCCCACCCGGCCCTTGGCCAGCACGGTGCGGATCGCCTCGCAGTGGTCGGCGACGAACAGCCAGTCACGCACCTGTTTGCCATCGCCATAGACCGGCAGCGACTCGCCGGCCAGCGCCTTGGCGATCACCAGCGGGATGAGCTTTTCCGGGAAGTGGTACGGACCGTAGTTGTTGGAGCAATTGGTGGTCAGCACCGGCAACCCGTAGGTGTGATGGAACGCGCGCACCAGATGGTCCGACGCCGCCTTCGAGGCCGAGTACGGGGAATTCGGTGCATACGGCGTGGTTTCGGTGAAATAGCCGGTGTCACCCAAGGTGCCATAGACCTCGTCGGTGGACACATGCAGGAAGCGGAAAGCCGCCGCCCTGTCAGCCGGCAGCGTTTTCCAGTAGTCACGCACCGCTTCCAGCAGGCCCAGGGTGCCGACCACATTGGTCTGGATGAAGGCACCGGGCCCGTCGATCGAACGGTCCACATGGCTTTCCGCAGCGAAGTTCAGCACCGCGTCGGGCTGGTGCTCGGCCAGCAGGCACGCAACCAGTGCGCGGTCGCCGATATCGCCATGCACAAACAGATGCGCCGGGTTGTCCTGCACGCTGGCCAGGGTCTGCGGGTTGCCGGCGTAGGTGAGCAGGTCGAGGTTGATGACCCTGATGCCGCGGGCAACCGCCTCCAGCACGAAATTGCCGCCGATGAAGCCGGCGCCGCCGGTTACAAGCCATGTAGCCACGCGTTGTTTCTCCTGAAATTACAGCTGCCAAAGCAGCAATGATGCGCACAAGGATATAACGCAAGGTTCCGCCGAGGCTGGACCATTGACAACGCGCGGGCAGTGACGACAATTTGTCCGGACATTTGAATTTCCCCAACACCACCATACGCATTCGCATGGAACCTGTATCCCGGCTAGAATCGGGAAAATCTGTCCCCGGCCGCGCCGGCCCCCCATCAGCAACCGAAGGACCCCGCAGCACATGAAAATCCTCGTCGCGTACAAGCGCGTGGTGGACTACAACGTCCGCATTCAAGTCAAGCCGGATGGCTCCGGCGTGGTCACCGATGGCGTCAAGCTTTCGCCGAACCCGTTCGATGAAATCGCCCTGGAAGAAGCCCTGCGCCTGCGGGACAAGGGCATCGCCACCGAAGTCGTGGTCGCCACCATCGCCCCGGCCGACGCCCAGGCGCACCTGCGCAACGGCCTGGCCATGGGTGCCAACCGTGCCATCCACGTGGTCACCGACCAGGCCATCCAGCCGCTGACCGCCGCCCGCACCCTGCTCAAGCTGGTGGAGAAGGAGCAGCCGGATCTGGTGATCCTCGGCAAGCAGGCCATCGACGACGACGCCAACCAGACCGGCCAGATGCTGGCCACGATCTGGGGCCGTCCGCAGGCCACCTTCGCCTCCAAGGTGGAGATCGCCGACGGCAAGGCCACCGTGACCCGTGAGGTCGACGCCGGCCTGGAAACGCTGGAAGTCGATCTGCCGGCCGTCATCACCACCGACCTGCGCCTGAACGAGCCGCGCTTCATCAAGCTGCCGGACATCATGAAGGCCAAGGCCAAGCCGCTGGAAACCCTGCAGCTGGCCGAGCTGGGCGTTGAAGCCGCCGACACGTTCAAGACCACCCACTACGCCGCACCTGCCAAGCGCAGCAAGGGCGTGATGGTGAAGGATGCCGCCGAGTTGGTGGCCGCACTCAAGCAGAAGGGGTTGCTGTAATGGCCAAGATTCTCGTCATCGCCGAACACCTGGACGGCAAGCTCAACAGCGCCGTTGCCAAGACTGTGTCGGCCGCCGCTGCCATCGGTGGTGAAATCGATGTGCTGGTGCTGGCCGCCGACCCGGCCGCCATCGCCGCCGAAGCTGCGCAGATCGCCGGCGTCAGCAAGGTGCTGACCTTGGCCAACCCGGCCAACGAACACACCTTGGCCCAGGTACAGGCCCCGCAGATCGCCAAGGCCGCCGCCGGCTACAGCCATGTGTTCGGCGCCTCGACCACCGCCGGCAAGGATCTGATGCCGGCCGTGGCCGCGCTGCTCGGCGTCAACCAGGTATCGGACCTGATGAGCGTCGAAGGCCCGCACACCTTCAAGCGCCCGATCTACGCCGGCAACGCCATCATCACCGTCGAGGTGCCGGCCGACCAGGTGGTTGTGGCCACCGTCCGCGCCGCCTCCTGGCCGGAAGCCGCCAAGGGCAACAGCGCGCCGGTCGAGGCCATCAGCGTTGACGCCACCCTGCCCTCGCACACCCGCTTCATCGGCCTGGCCGCCGGCAAGAGCGACCGCCCGGACCTGCAGAGCGCCAAGCGCGTGGTGTCCGGCGGCCGTGGTGTCGGCTCGGAAGAGAACTTCAAGGTGATCTACCAACTGGCCGACAAGCTCGGTGCCGCCGTCGGTGCCTCGCGCGCCGCCGTGGACGCCGGCTACGTGCCCAGCGACATGCAGGTCGGCCAGACCGGCAAGATCATCGCCCCGGAGCTGTACATCGCCGTGGGCATCTCCGGCGCCATCCAGCACCTGACCGGCATCAAGGACGCCGGCACCATCGTCGCGATCAACAAGGACGGCGACTCGCCGATCTTCGAAGTGGCCGATATCGGCCTGGTGGGCGACCTGTTCACCCTGCTGCCGGAGCTGGAAGCGGCATTGGGCTGATCTTGCAACCATTCCGCTGGCGGACAGTTTTCCTGCCGTCAGCGGAAATCGGGCTGTTACCATGCGGCCCACGCGACAATGATTCGCGCAGAGAACTCCCAACCAGTACACGAAGTGATCATCGGTAACGGCCTACTTGCCCACAGTTTTTCCAGCCGCTACGCAGATCGTGGCGATGTGGTGGTATTCGCTTCCGGGGTATCCAACTCCACCGAAACGGCGCCCGCTGCATTCGCACGCGAACGGGAAATGCTTGCCCGCGCCATGGCTGCCCGCGATGCGACGCTGGTCTACTTCAGCAGTTGTGGCGTCACCAGCGCACAGGAAACGGCCTACATAGCCCATAAGCGGCAGATGGAACAGCTTGTAGGCTCGCACCCCCAGGGGCTGATCCTCCGGTTGCCACAGGTGGTTGGCCGGTCCGCCAACCCCAATACGCTGACCAATTACCTGGCCGCGGAAATCCTTTCCGGCCGCACCCTCTCGGTGTGGCGATATGCGGATCGCAACCTCATCGATATTGACGATATCGTACCGATCGCGTCCGAACTCATCGAGAACCGCGCCGCCTATCCATCATGCGTGGCGATCGCATCCACACACACCATACGCATGCCGGACCTGATTGATCGCTTCGAGGTGATTCTCGGAAAAAAGGTCTCCATGGAAATTCTCGAAAAGGGTGAATCACTCGTGATCGATACTTCGATCAGCTCGCATATCGCCGAACGCCTGGGCATCGACTTCGGCCCGGGTTACGTCGAAAGGCTGTTGCGCAAATATTACGGGAACCCGGCAAATGCTTGAGCTCTCTGTCGTCATCCCCGTCTATGGCAGTGCCGGCATATTGCCGGACCTTCTGGGCAGGCTTGAGCAGGTCCTGATCCCCACACTTGGCGCGGACTGTTTTGAAGTCATTCTCGTACACGACTGCGGCCCGGACGATGCCTGGTCGGTAATCGCCGACGAAGCAACCCGCCTTCCTTGGCTTCGCGGCATCGATCTGCGGAGGAACGCCGGCCAGCACAACGCCATCATGGCAGGGCTTGGCATCGCGGGTGGTCGCTGCATCGTCACCATGGACGACGACCTGCAGCACGATCCCGCCGACATTCCGCGGATCCTCGATGCCCTGCACCAGGGCGCGGATCTTTGCTACGTGGAGTTCGAAGACAAGAAGCACGCCATGTGGAAGCGCGCCGGAAGCAAATTCAACGACATGGTCGCCGCGCGCCTGCTGAAGAAACCCAGCGGCCTGTATCTCTCCCCGTTCCGTGGCTTCGTGCGCGAACTGGGAGAGGAGGCACGCCGTTACCAGGGCCCATTCGTCTACCTGGATGGGCTGCTGATCCAAAGCACCAACCCCCGGCGCATCACCACCATCACCGCCAAGCATCATGCACGCAGCGATGGGCGCTCGGGCTACAGCCTCAGCAAGTCGATCTCGCTGTGGCTGCAGATGGCCACCAGCTTCTCGATCGTGCCATTACGCTTCGTCTCCCTGGCAGGCATGGCGGCGTCATTCGTCGCTTTCCTGCTGGCAGTGGCGGTGTTCTGGCAGAAGCTGAATACCCCGCACCTCGCAGTCGGCTGGCCCTCTTTGATCATCACCATCCTGTTCATGGGCGGACTGCAGTTGCTCGCGCTAGGTGTGATCGGTGAATACACCGGCCGCATCCTCCTGAACATCAACAACCGGCCCCAGTATGTAGTTGGCCGCACCGTGAACCTGGACGCCGGCGAGGGCGGGTACTCCACCCGCAATTGAAAGCAGCACGGCACAACAACCTGCCCCACACAGCATTGTGCGGGCGCAGCCGTGTTCACTCGCCGCGCATGCGCCGGCCCAGCCACAGATAGGTCAGCCGCCTGGCATGCGCCATCAGCCGCGCCCTCTGGTTGCCAATCCATAGCGCTCCTGCTGACAGTAGTGACGGGTCGGCAGCCGCCAGCGACCGGTGAAAATCAATGGCCTGTCGCGCCTGTTCATGCATCAGGCGCACGCTCCACTGCCCGGCATTGATACGGAAGCTGGCCAGGCTGCTGCGCAACGCCACCATGTCTCCCTGCAGCAGGATGGCGGTGTAGCTGGCCTGATCGATCAAATAGGGGTAGCGGTTGTCCCAGCCACCGGTCGCAAGCAAGCTGCGGCGGAACAGTACGCATCCCGGCTCACCGAACAGGTTGGTACCGGCCACCACCGCCGCCCGCACCGCATCGCGCCCCTGCACCAAGCCATCGAGCCGGCCCAGTCCACGCGCAGCGATCACTACCTTGCCCTTCGCATCAACCAGGTCGCGTTTGCAGGCCACCAGCACTGCCGATGGATGGGCATCCAGTGCAGCAACCTGCCGGCTCAACGCATCCGGGGCGATCAGATCATCGCCGCAAACCAGCTTCAGCAATTCGCCACGCGCCTCTTGGCTCACACGATCCCAGTTGGCCTTGGCACCGCCGCCCGGAGGGGTTGGGGAGAGCACCCGCACCCGCGGGTGCCCGGCATAATGGCGCAGCAGTTCTTCGGTGCCGTCATTGGAAGAGTGATCCGCGACCACCAGTTCGTAATCCTGGTAGTCCTGCGCCAGGATCGAATCCAGCGTCTGCGCCAGATACTCGATATTCCTGTACGCAGGTACCACTACCGAAACACGCGGATGCATCATTGCTTCTCCCTGGAGCGCGACTCCGGCGTGCGCCGGAAAGAAAAATATTTGTGGCCGACATAATTGAACGCCACCACCAATGCCGTTATAACGATTTGCACGGGAATCGGAGGCAGCCCAAGCACATCCGCCAATACCGCCAATGCGGCCATGTTCAGCAGCAAGCTTCCGATATTGACGCTGGTGAAACGCATGAAGTCACGCCAGATGTTTCCCTTTACCCGAAAAACCAGTCGGCGATAGACGAAAAAAACCAATATCAGCGACACGATCCAGGCGATGCCGAGGCTTAACACTGCGGGCACTTCCGGCCCAAACAACAACACCAGACTCGCAAACAATGCCGTGCTGAAAGCGGTATTCGCGCCACCCACCAGCAGGAACAGCACACGCTGGTCCTTGATCAGGCGCTGCAAAGGCCCCGGAGATCCCGAGTCCGGCAGTGGTGAGCGACGTCCACTCATTGCTCCTGGTCCACCGGCAATCCGGCAAGATGATCGGCAATGCCAACTGGCTGACAGACAAGATCAAGCCTTGCGGCAAGGCCGCCCATATATATCGACAACGGGTTTTTCCTGTTCACATGCCCTCCTGCGACGGACACAGGATCGCCAGCGGCCCCACAAACACACCCAGCTCACGGGTATCCGCACTTTGGCCCAATCGGGCTGGTTGACTGGTCCCGTTGGTCCGCAGGGAAAGCAAACCCTTTTGCAACGGCAAATCGACGGCCACATTGGTCGATACGCCCGGGCGTACGGATACATCTTCATGTCTGCCATCGGGCGTGGCGAACGTCACGACCCGCTCCGGGAAATCCTCCGGCAGATAGATATCCATACTCAGCTTGCAGGGGCATCCCGGAACCGCCAGAAATGCGTCGGCGGCCATCCATGCCCCCCCGTTTTCTTCGTCATACCAACCCCGACCGCGCGTCAGAAGCCCGGGATCACAGTCGGCGGAAGAAGTGGCCTCATGAAAGGGACCCAGCTTTTCTTCCTGCATCACCCGGCTGGCCGCACGCGCATCTCCCAAGGGAGCCTGGAGGGTTGCGGCGGCCTGTTCGTCAGGAACCTGCTGCAACAGCGCGCGGTTCATCGCGCTGAAAACAGCCGCACGATACGGCGCTGCACGCCATTCATATCGGTAGGTGAAATATTGCAAAAGCAATATGAAGAAAAAAATCGATATACCCAGGAAGGCTGTCAATATGCGTACTTTCTTGGGGTTCCCCAGCATCAATGCCAGCCACATCAACCCGATAGGGAACAGCACCAGATCCATGTAATAGCGGGAAGCCAGCATCGCAGCCGCTCCATCGGCACCACGGCCAAGTGCCAGTGCCAATGCGGTTGCTCCCGCATAGGCCAACAATGCCAGCGGCGTGGTGTCAGACAAGCGCCTGCGCCGGCTTGCCAGCACCGCCAGAATCACTACAGCGGCGAGCATCAACAACATACCCATCGCTTGCTGCGCGGATATCGACAGGTTAAGGCGCGCCGACGTTTCTGGCGGAATCACCGCTGCGCCCAAGGCCGATGCCACCAAACGCGGCAATTCGGAAAGCCGCACCCCGGCCGCCGCCAGCTCTCCGGACGATGCTCCTGACAGGCTGATACCCACATACACCGCCAAAGCCACCCACAACAGCAAGACCGGCAGGGTGCGATATAACCAATACCGCCCTGTTCGGCTGGCGGCCAGCAATTGCAAGGTGGCACCACCCACGAATGCGAAGCTCCAGCCCATGGTCACCAGCATTACAAGGAACGGCCCGAGCAGCATCAGCAGCAGCCCTTGCCAGCGCATCGACGAATCTGCGTCCATCCTCAGGAACGAGGAGTACAGGACGAAGTACATCACGATGGCGGCATTTTTCACCCACAGCGACAAGCCCAGATCCAGCGTCAGCAATTCGAATCCGGCACCGCTGAACAGCAGGACCGGAATCAACATGCAGAACAGCAGGCAACCCAGTCCTCGCCACAGGCTCGAAGGCTCCGGCTCCCGCCTCAACCAGAACAGCCCCGCCAGCCCAAGCGTCAAACTCGACAACGCGATGGCGACACCGGTCAGGCGGCTCGCCCACAAGGCGTCGTAATGAAGCAGCTTGATGTTGGCGTAAATGAACGCCTCATTGACCAGCCCCTGGTGGGCACTGCCAACTCCCCATAACTGGGACAAGGCCACGCGCCCTTGTTCCCATCCGTCAAGGAGTGCAATTACCCGCAGCGTATCCATGTAGGGCGCCACAGGCATGGCACGCAGCAGATACAACTGGTGCAGGACCAACAGGCCCGCAACCACCACAAGTAGTACCCGTTCTCCGTTCCGAAAGAAGTCTGACCGGAGCATCGTCTTATCCATTGCCTTCAAGCAGGGAATCAAGCACCCGCCACAACGCCTGCTCGGAATAGTTTCCGGTGATGAACTCCACCGACTGTTCGGAAATGTCGCGCCACAGTTTCTCATTCTCCAGCAGCGCGACCAGGTGATCGGCCAGGATATCGGCTGCATCGGCATGCGGCAGGAACGCTGCCGCCGCCAACCCCTGCACGCCTACCGATGTGGTCACCATCGGCAGGCCATGGCGCATGCTTTCCAGCACCTTGCCCTTCATGCCGCCACCAAAGCGCAGCGGCGCCACCGCAACCCGGCAACGCGCGTAGTAATCCTCGAGTACCTCGTCGCTGACGTATCCGGTGACATGCACGTCCGCACAAGCCAGATCCCAGACATCGGCCGTCGGGTTGGCGCCCACCAGGTGCAACTGCACGCGGGGATGCCGCTCACGCACCCGCGGCAGGATGTCATGCACCAGCCAACGGGCCGCATCCACGTTCGGCGCATGGGCGAAACCAGCCACGAACAGGATGTCCTGCCGTCCAGCGGGCCCCTCCCGGTAAGCCTGCACCACGTCAGGATAGCCATACAGCGGTACGGTCAACGCCTGTGCACGCCCTGCATTGGTACGCAGCCATTCGTTCACATGCGCGGTTTCGTCATCGGAGGGATACAGCACCACGTCGGCATCACGCCACATGGCCCACTCCTGCCCGCGTACCTGCTCCATGTCCCGCTGGACACGTGGATCAGCAGCGAGCCGCAACTGCTGCTCAAGGCGGAGATGGTGGATGTCATGGCCGTAGTACAGCACCCGTGCCTTGCTGTGTTCACGCAACGCCCGCAGGTAATTCACCGCCACATGCGGGCGGTTGAGGATGGCGGCATCGAGATACCTGCCGTTTTCGCTCACCCAATCCTCGAAGCGCTCCACATATTCCGGCCCGTGCATCACCTCCACGCCCAGCGCCTGCAACGCGGGGGCATAGTCGGGGTCGTAGTTGAGGTTGTCGGGCCAGAACTTGACGTTGCAGCCATTGGCGACCAGCAGTTCCATCACCTGCCAGGTCGCACGCGAGCCCGCATCGCGGTCCGGCTGCGGCACGTAGTGATCCACCACCAGTACTGTCGAATGACGGAACTGGCCACGGTCACGGGCAAGGAATACATGCTGGCCATTGTCGAAGTGGCCCTGTTCAAGCACCGTGCGCCAGCGCTCCAGGAACTTCAAGCCATTGCTGACCTGATGGGCCTTGATGCCGCTGCCTTCGTCCGTGCCGTTGGAGATACCTTCGAAATGCACCACCACCGACGCGGGCTGCAGATAGACCTGCAATCCCGCTTCCCGCACCCTGAACGCGATATCCGTGTCCTCGTAGTACGCCGGCACGTAACGCTCGTCGAAGCCGCCCAGCTTTTCCCACAGCGCACGCGGCAACATGATCGAGGCACCGGACACGTAATCGACGGTTTTCAGATAGCCGTACTGGGCTCGTGCCGGATCGTCCAGCCGTCCATGGTTCCAGGCGCTGCCATCCCTCCAGACGATGCCGCCAGCTTCCTGCAGACGGCCGTCGGGATAGACCAGCTTGGACCCGACCAGGCCGGCATCAGGCTTGCGCGTAAACACATCCAGCAGCGCATCGAGCCAACCTTCGGTGACCTGCGTGTCGTTGTTGAGCAGGTAGATGTATCGCCCATTGGCAATGCCGGCCGCCGCATTGCAGGAGCGCACGAAGCCCAGGTTGGACGGATGCCGCCGATAGACCAGTCCCGGCACCTGCGCCAGACGGTCGATCTGCGTATCACCGGAAGCATCCTCCGCCACGATCACCTCCACCGCCGCTGCCGGCAGGTTGTCGGCAATGGAACGCAGGCAGGCCGCCGTATAAGGCAGATTGCCGTAGGCGGGAATGATGATCGATACCTCGGGGTCGGCGGCATCGGGGAACGCAAGCCCCGTCAGATCCACTTCCACGGGAGGCGGTGGCACTTTCACCTGCTCGTTCGCAGGCAGGTGATCCTGTGCGAGCAACCGCCTGCCCAGCGGTCGCAACAGCGCCATCCCCGGCAATCGCGCCAGTCGACTCTGGCG
This sequence comes from Stenotrophomonas sp. JC08, assembly GCF_052180205.1. Classification (NCBI taxonomy): domain Bacteria; kingdom Pseudomonadati; phylum Pseudomonadota; class Gammaproteobacteria; order Lysobacterales; family Lysobacteraceae; genus Stenotrophomonas; species Stenotrophomonas sp. JC08. The sequence goes on from NZ_CP197473.1 coordinate 2,676,804, forward strand.
GAACGCACCCGCCAGCGACTGCCAATCGCCACGCAGCAGTCGTGCCACGCCACGCAGTGGCCGGGTCAGTCGCCAGGAGCGCGAACCCATTACCAGCGCAAGCGTCTGCTCCACATGCTCGATGTGCCGCTGCTGTACCTGGATCGTCCGTACCGATTGCGCCTCGCTTTCCGCACTGCGCAGTTCCAGCGCCGCGTGCGTGGCTCGCAGTGACTGCAGATCCGCATCCAGCTTCCTCGCCCAGTCCGTGCGCGCTCCCAGTTCACTGTTGACCCGATCCAGTTCCGCACCTGCCTCCGCCAACGACAATCCCAGTTCGTCCATGCGATGGCTGTACTGCTCGCATTGCGCCTGCAGCTGCCGTGCCTGCTCGGCGCCCTCCGCCAACGCGCGTCGCTGTGCCGCATGCAGGCCGGCGTATTCGGCCAGAGCATCGGCCAGCGGTTGGTTCTCCATCGCGATGGCCGATGTGGCTACCTGCAATTCGTCCCAGGAAACCGGTTGCTGCAACATCAGTTGATAGAGGGACACCGCCACCTGCCATTCCGGTGCGGGATCAGCTTCGGCCTGATGATGGCGGTCATCACCACTGATGAATTCGCGGATCCGTGCAGCTTGGCTGTCCGTCAGCGCCGGCGCCGGCAATTGCAACGCATCGACCAGCGCCTCGATCTCCCTGGCCGGATCGGCCAGCAGCCGCGGATAGGCCAGCACGCACCTGGTCAGCGTTGCGCTGTCGGCAATCGCATCGGAAACATGCCGCACCCACAATTCGCGCGAAAGCGCTTCGGGCCAGCGATTGCGTGCCCAGAGCGAGTCCGCGACCTCACGCGGGTCACGCGCCACCATCACCGCACTGACACTGATGCCCAGTTCGGCCAGCAACGGCAGCCACAGTGGCAACAGCCGGCACAGGCGCGGGTCCTTCATCGCCCACAGCGGCTGCCCACCGAACTCGGCCAACAGCAGTTCGCGCAATTGTTCGCGCGCCACCGCTGTTGCCGGCACATCCAGCCAGCCCTCTGGCAACGGACGCGGATCGTCCCAGCTGCGGCCAAGTGCATCAAGCAGGCGCTCGTGGATATCCACCACACCGGCGTGTTCCCAGAACCCCTTGGGATTGTCCGGACCGGGCGGCATCAAGTCCCGCCCAAGGAACACACCCCGTAGCGCCAGCGCTCCGGTCACAGCCGAGGTACCACTGCGGTGCATGCCCAGTACCAACAGGGCGTGCGAATTGCGTTGATTCATTTCCTTTCCTTCATACATGCCCGGGACTGCCGCCAATGGCCACGCGGCCTCATCAACCCGTTGCTTCCTGCACCTTTATCCCGGGCGATATGCCGAAATCCACCATGCCCGTGGCCAGTGAATCCCGCTTTGCCAGGATCCGGAACATCACCGCATCGACAATACGTGCAAGATATTTTTCTTCGTCACCAAGAATGGTGACTACCCCGGCGTTGAGGAAATACACACCGGCCTCCATGGCCGCACGGAAGCGGAAACGGACCTCCACCACGCTGCCGCGCATGAAGAATTCGTGGGGTGCATCCGCCGGAGTGGATACGCCCCCTCCCAGATCCAGGCCACGCAGGGTCCTGATCATCATGCCGAAGCGGACGGCTGCGGCCGACGCTTCGAAATGGACTTCGTAGGCATAGACATACTCGCCACCGCCGGTCAGGACATTGACCTGGCGCCCGTCCAGCGTCAGCAGACGCGGCGAAAGTATCCTGCAATCGAGCGAGGGATAGTCCACCACGGTGGTCGACACCAGGCCCGGATCAAGGAACGCCTCATCGTCATCCGGCCCTTCAGGCATAACGGGCGGCTGCTCGCTCCCGCCCGCTTCAGCAGCCCCTGCCGTCGGCGCTTCGTCCTCGCTCTCATCCTCCCGCTTGGCCGCGGCGTGGATCATCCGGTGATATGTCGAAACTATCTTCTTCGGCTCGCCTTCACAGACCAGCCGCCCCTTGTCGATCAGCAGTGCGCGGTTGCAGACCTCGATCACATGGCTTGCCGAATGCGACACGAACAGTACCGTGGCACCTGCATCCCGCAGCGACTGGATCTTGAGATTGCACTTGCGCTGGAACGCCTCGTCGCCTACCGACAGGGCCTCATCCACCACCAGAATCTCGGGGTCGACATGCGCGGCCACCGCAAACGCCAGCCGCATGTACATGCCGCTGGAATAGTTTTTCACCGGCTGGCTGATGAACTCACCGATATCGGCGAACGACAGTATCCGATCGTACCGCTGCTCCATCTGCTGCCGGTCCAGGCCCAGAACGGCCCCGTTGAGGAACACGTTCTCGGCCCCGCTCAATTCGGGATTGAAGCCGGCACCGAGTTCGAGCAACGCAGCGACCCGGCCATTCACCTGCACACTGCCCTCGGTCGCCGTCAACGTGCCACAGATGATCTGCAGCAAGGTCGACTTGCCCGCCCCGTTGCGACCGACGATTCCGACTTGGTCACCCCGGCGCACCTGGAAACCGACATCACGCAATGCCCAGAATTCACGGTAGTAGCGCCGCTCCGCCATTCCCGCCAACGAGGCCAACCGCGGCAGCACGAACTGCTTGAGGCGGTCTGAAGGATGATTGTAGAGGTGGTAACACTTGCCCACCCCATCCACCGAGACGGCGTAATCGTCAGAGGACATCGGCGAACCCCTTGCGGGTGCTCTGGAACCACCAGAAACCCAGCCATGCCAACAACACGCTTGCGAGCAGCGCCACAAGGTACCCGCCCAGATCCGGCAGGGTACCGAACACCAGTACGCCCCGCGCCACATCGACCATATAGCCGATCGGGTTGAGCCGTATCAGGTCACGCATGCTTTCAGGCACCGCGTCGATCGGGTAGAAAATCGGCGAAAGGAATAGCAGGCCGGTCACCGCCACGCCCACCATCTGCCCGACATCGCGCAAATACACGCCCAGCGCGGACAGCAACCAACCCAGCCCTAGCGTCCCGATCAGCAATGGCAGCAGCATCAACGGCAGCAGCAGCGCGGTCAGCGGTGGTGGCCCGATCAACAGCCACGAGATCACCACCCAGACCAGCATGCTGGCCACGAAGTGGAACAACGCACCACATAAGGTGATGACCGGCAGCAACTCGAGCGGAAATACCACGCGCTTGACGTAGTTGGCATTGGCCACGATCAGGCCTGGCGCCCGGTTGACACATTCGGCAAACAGATTGAACACGGCCAGCCCGGCGAACAGGACCACCGCGAACTTCGCCTTGTCCGCATCGTCGCTGGTTCCCCAGCGCGACTGGAATACCACCGCGAACACAAAGGTATAAACCGCCAGCATCAGCAACGGAGTGATCGCCATCCATGCCATGCCCAGCAGCGAGGCCCGGTAGCGTCCGGCAATTTCCTGCCAGGCCAACTGGCGTATCAACCCGCGGTTGCGCACCAGCGTGGCAACCAGGGCGCGCGGAGCGCCGGAATGCAACTCAACCATGCTTGCCTTCGCCGGCCAGCGCGGTCTGCAGGTCCTCGCGCAGGTCATGGACATCCTCGACCCCGACACTCAACCGCACCAGCGCATCGCTGATGCCCAACTGCGCACGGCGCTCCGGCGGAATGGAGGCGTGGGTCATCACCGCCGGGTGGTTGACCAGGCTTTCCACGCCGCCGAGGGATTCGGCCAGGGTGAACAGTTCGGTCTTCTCGCAGAAACGCTTGGCCGCTTCGAAGCCCCCCTTGAGCACGATCGAGACGATGCCGCCGTAGCCGGCCATCTGCTTGTCCGCCAATTCATGCTGCGGATGCGACGGCAGGCCCGGATAGATCACCTTTTCGATGGCCGGATGCGTTTCCAACCACTGCGCCAGTTCCAGTGCACTGGCGCAGTGCGCCTTCATGCGCAGCGGCAGGGTCTTCAGGCCACGCAGGGCCAGGAAGCTGTCGAACGGGCCTTGTACGCCACCCACCGAGTTCTGCAGGAAAGCCATCTGCTCGGCCAGCTCGGCGTTGTCGCCGACCACGACCATGCCGCCGACCATGTCGGAATGACCATTGAGGTACTTGGTGGCCGAATGCAGCACCAGGTCCGCGCCCAGTTGCAGCGGGCGCTGCAGCATCGGCGAGGCGAAGGTGTTGTCCACCACCACGAGCAGGCCATGGCGCTTGGCGATGGCGGCGACCGCGGCGATGTCGACGATCTTCAGCAGCGGGTTGGTCGGCGTTTCGATCCACACCATCTTCGTCTTCGGCGTGATCGCCGTTTCAAACACGGCAAGATCGGTCAGGTCGACGAAGCTGAAATCCAGCCCCGCGGTGCGGCGGCGCACGCGCTCGAACAGGCGGAAGCTGCCGCCGTAGATGTCATCCATCGCCACCACGTGACTGCCGGCATCCAGCAGCTCGATCACCGTGGAGCTGGCGGCCATGCCGGAGGCGAAGGCGAAACCGCGGCTGCCGCTTTCCAGCGTCGCGACGCAGCGCTCGTAGGCGAAGCGGGTCGGGTTGTGGGTGCGCGAATACTCGAACCCCTGATGCACGCCCGGGCTGGACTGCGCATAGGTCGAGGTGGCGTAGATCGGCGGCATCACCGCGCCGGTGCTTGGGTCGGGCGACTGCCCGCCGTGGATGGCCAGCGTTGCAAGACGGTAAGCCATGAGCGCCGCTCCGTAATGGGAAACGGGCAATGATACCTGACGTCATCCTGCCGTCAGCTGAGTCCACCAACCGCGCGTAGAGCCGGGCACCGCCCGGCTGGGGCTTGCCCGGCGTATCGGCCGGATCGCCGGCAACGCCCAGCGTGGCGATGCCACGCTCTACCGGCCGGTGGGCCGGGCGCGGTAATGCACCCCCCGCCAGGGGCGCTCAAACAGCAGGAACGAGATCATGGCCGCCGACAACATGCCCGCCAGCAGCAGGATCAGGCCTGCCGCCCCCCATTCACGCAGGCCCAGCGCATTGGCCGCCTGCAATACCGGCATATGCCATAGATAGGCACTGAAACTGACCACGCCTGTCAGCCGCATGGGGGCACAGGCAAAGAAGCGCGCCAGCGCGCCCCCTCCCCACAGCACCGCCAGCAGCAACAGCCCCCACCCCATACCGAATGCCGTGAACCAGCGGTGGTTGAGTTCCGGATCATAGTTTCCGCCCCGCAGCAGGGCCCAGAGTGAGGGTGTGGCCAGCACCAGCAGCCCCAGCAGCAACCACGCCAGCACCTGCCATAGCCGCCGCCAGCGCGCCAACCCCGGCCACGCCCCATGTACCCAGGCAGCGGCGACACCACACAGGAATACCACCAGATAAGGCCCCAGTTGCACGCCGTTGGCAGGCGCCTGCGCGGCGGGCCAATGCCAGCGCGCCAGCAGCACCAGCAGCACCAGCAGCAACAGCCCCAGCCAGCGCCCACCGGGCAGGGCGCGCAGCAGCGCCAGTGCACCGACGATCAGCGGCAGCCACAGGTAGAAGCTGAATTCCACCGGGATCGACCACAGCACGCTTTGCCCTTCGCGCAGGGCCAGATGGCCCAGCAGGGCGGCGTTGTCGATCTGGTAATGCCAGTCGCCGATCCCCGCCCGGGTCAGGGACCAGCTCGACAGCAGGATCACCAGATACAGCGGCCAGATGCGCAGCACCCGGCGCAGCGCGTAGTTGATCCAGTAGCGCCGGTTGGCCAGGCTGGCCAAGGGACGCGCCAGCATGGCGTGGGCAAGCAGATAGGCGCTGAGCACGAAGAACAGGTACACGCCGCTCTTGCCGATGCCCGACAGGTTCGGCCACGGCAACCAGCCGGCGTTGGACAGGTGCGAACCGATCACGATCAGCACCGCCAATCCGCGCAATCCATCCAGCGGCAGCACATGCGCCGTGCCGGCCGTGGCCGGCGCCAGAAACAGCCTGCGCATCATCTTTGCCATTCCATCCGCCCTGTAGCGCCGGGCAACGCCCGGCGGATCGTCATGTCACGCGTCCCGACCACTACGCCCATCCGGTGTACCAGCCACCTGCAGCGCCGGGCAACGCCCGGCGGATCGCAAGGCCACGCGCGGCAACCACCGAATCGAAACCTGCGAACCATCCCGGGCACGTCCCGGCGCGGCGTTGCCGCGCTCTACAAAAATCAAGGGGTTCCACAAAAGGAAAGGCCCGCCGAAGCGGGCCTTTCCGTGTTGCGTTCAACCAATCAAACGATTAGTTGCTGGCCGGACGAACCAGGACGTGGTTGCTGATCGAGCCCGAGGTCGGGTTGACGATCTGGTACAGGCCTTGGATCTTGTCGTTCGGACCAGCCACGTCCACATTCAGGGTGGCGCGGTTGCTACCCGTGAACACGGTACGCAGGTCGTCGATGACCTTGGTGCCGTTGGCCGGAATGACACCGGTCAGCGTACCAGCGGTCAGGGTCACACCTTCTTCGCTCATCAGCGAGATGGTGTAGTTACGAGCAGCGGCGCTTGTGTTGGTCAGCACCAGACGGCTCAGCCAGCCATCCGGAACCTGAACCAACGGAGCCTGCAGGTTGGTGCCGTTACGGATGATCTCACCAACATTGGTATCAGCCAGAGTCGCCAGCGAGTAGGTGCTCGAATCGGCGTTAACTGCGTTCAACGAGGCGGTGTAAGCGCTCGCCCAGATCACCGGGTTCCAAGCCGTACCAGTACCGGTCAGCTTGGTGATGACGAAGTTACCGCTCAACCCATTGGAGAGGTCGAACACAGCTTCATCAGCGGCCAGATCAAGAGCGCCACCACCAAAACCAACAACACGCGCTGCGGCAGCACCATTGTACGGCGCATTGCCCGAGCTACGAGCCAAGCTGAAATCACCGGCGATGGAGACAGTGGTCGCATCAGCCGAATTATCCAGCAGGTCGGTCACAGCAATCGCGGTACCAACAGCCTTCAAGGTGCCGGTGACGTCGATACCCAGACCAGCGTTCAGCGTAGCAACGGCCACGCCACCGGTGAACTGAGTGTAGCTGCCATTAGTAGCATTGACGTCAGCAGTCGCCGTACCCGGGGTACCAACCCACTTCAAGCTCGGGGCGAAGGTCAGGTACTTACCCGAAACCGAACCGCCCGAGATCTTGCCGGTGTCGCCACCAGCCTGTGCCTGCGACGGCTGATCGTACAGCGAAACCGTGACATTGGCGTCAGCAATGCTGGTCAGCTTGACAGCTGCCGGCAGCGTAATGACGACATTGCCACCTGCGCCAGCCGCACCAGCGGTGATGGAGAAGGTGATCACATTGGTACCGACGCCGTTCACAGCACCCGGGGTCAACGCACCGGTACCGCCAGTAGCCGTCGGGGTGAAGCTCTGGAACAGGACGTGCGAGGGGGCTTCAACGCGGATGTAGCGCACTTCGTTCGGGGAGTACGCATAACCGCTCAGCCACTTGATTTCCGTGCCGCTTGCAGCAGCAAAGGTGGTTGCACTGGCGGAGGTGCTGCCCGTCTTGATTTCCTGAGCGTACTTACCAACGGTGCCAGCGATAGTGGTGGCGTTGCCCGAGGTAAAATCAACTGCAGCAGCATTGCCGGCGAACAGGCCGCCAACGATGGCGGCGACGAGAATTTTCTTGTTCAACATTAGAGTGAAACTCCTAAGCTTAGGTTTGTTGTTTGTATACAACCACATCACTGGACACCACTCGCCGCTCGCATGCACGTGCCGGCGCCGGCACTTGGAGTTGAAAGCTTATCCGGAAATCCTCCCGAACCTCACTCCTGACCCCGTTTCTGCGCATGCCATCCAACACATTTGCGCAGTCCCCAGTGCCGCAGAACTATAGGGGGGCGTTAAGCGCGCGTCAATACATATAACCGCGACAGAAGTAGTGTTTTCCCCTATTGACCTACATGAATTGCGCGGCCTGCCGCAACACCGTCATGGCAAGGCTTTGTCGCACTGGCAACACCCGGCCGGGCATGCACAGATGCTGTTCCAGCAGGGGGATATCCCTGCCCATGTGCAGGGCTGGAGCGGTGTTTCGACAGTGCCGGGAGACGCCCGGCGGAGGGCGTTGCCGGTGGTGCGGCAGCGGGGCGGTGCCGCGCCCTACAGGCGGAGCCGGCAGTGCCACGGCGGGGCCATGCCGCACCCCGCATGTGCCGGACCGGATTGCTGGCCCGATAGCGCCAAGCGGGGCATGCCCGGCAAGGCGCATGGCAGCGGACAGGCCTGGGGCATGCCACAGCGGGGCGACGGCTCCGTGCTACGGCTGCGGCGGGGCGTCTGCGGCCGGCTGGCGGCGCAGGCGCCCATCCCCTTCTTCCCCGGTGCCGAAACGGGCGCGGATGGCATCGGTGATGGCGCGGGTCTGCGCGGCATCTTCCACCACATAGGGAGTGATGAGCATCAGCAGCTCGGTACGGGTGCCAGTGCGTTTGGCGCTCTGGAATGCCTTGCCCAAGATCGGAATGTCGCCCAGCAACGGCACCTTGGTCTTGCCCTCACTGCGGGTGCTGGAAATCAGGCCACCAAGCAGGGTGCTTTCGCCATCGGCCAGGCTCAGGCTGGTGTTGAGCTTGCGGCTGAATACGCTGGGCGAGGAAATTTCGCTGGTGTCGGTGGGCGTGGCCTCACTGACTTCCTGGCTGATCTTCAGGTCCACGCGCTGGCCGGAATGCACCACCGCCTCGATATCCAGCAGCACGCCGGTCTTGCGGTACTGCACGGACTGCAGGATGGAGCTGTTGCCGCCCGTGCTGGGCAGGTCCGGGGCGGTGGCCTGGCTGGTGATGATCGGCACTTCGGTACCGACATCGATGCTGGCCGATTCGCCGCTTTTCACCAGAATGCGCGGGGTGGAAAGGATGGAGACGCGGCTGTCCTTGGCAAACAGGTTGAGGATGGCCTTGACCTGGCCGGAGGAGGACACGCCCTGCCATACCAGGCCACCGCCACCGGCGCCGACCAGCCCCTGCAGCGCGGTGAGCGGGCCGGTCATGCCGTCAACGCTGACGTTGCGCAGCGCCCACTCCACGCCATGGCTGAATTCGTCGGTCATGGTGACCTCGGCCACGGTGACCTCGATGACCACCTGCCGGGCCGGCTGGTCCAGCCGCGCCAGCACGCCCTGGATGGCACGCCAGCGCTGCGCATCGCCCTGGAAGACGATGACGTTGCGGATGGGATCAATCGCCACCTGCCCGTCCGGGCTGCTGATACCGCTGGCACGCGCGGCGGCATTGCCGGCGTCGGCAGTGCGGGCAGCACCCATTTCACCACCACTGGCAGCCTGCTGGCCGGGGCCTGCCCCGGCGCCCGTGCGGGGGGCACCGGCCGCACCGCCGCCGAGCAGGGTCTGCAGCACCGGCAACAGGGTTTCCACCGTGGTATGGCGTGCGGCATACAGGTACATGCCGCCGCCGGCATTGTCTTCGCTGGGCTGGTCGAGCCGGTCGGCCCATTCCTGGGCGGCCTTGAGCGCGGCTTCCGATTCACTGAACACCAGCAACGCGTTGGCCGAGGACACCGGCACGAAGGTCACCACGCCGCCGGTACCCGGGCCCGTCTTGACCGCGATACCCTGCCCCGTCAGCACCTCGCGCAGGTCTTTGGCCAGCAGGTCCGCCGGCACGTACAGCGGGTTGATGCGCAGCGAGCGCTTGCCGACCAGGCCACCGCCATCCAGGGTCATCACCGCGCTCATGGCGGCACGCACGGCATCACCGGGGCCGCTGATCAACAGGGCGTTGGCCTCGACCAGTTCGGTGAAATTGACCTGGTGGCTGCCGAACAGGTTGCGCACCTGGGCGGCGATCACGCCGGGCTGGGAGATTTCCAGCGGCATGGCCACGAACACAGTGCGCTGGCCCGCCGGCACGTCCGGCAGCGAGCGGGTGGCGATCAGCGCGGGCAGCTCACCACCGCCGCCCCTGCCTTGGCTGGCCGGCTGGAATTGCAGCACGCCACCCAACTCGTTGATCTTGACCCCATAGGCGGCCAGCACCTCCTGGGCGATGGTGTAGGCCTTGGCCGGTGACTGCGGTTCGGTCAGGCTCAGGCTCAGCAGTTCGGGACGCGCACGCAGCGACTGGTCGATCTGCACGCCGAAGCCCAGTTCCATGCCGTACACGACATTGATGAAGGACTCGATGGAGACGCCTTCCAACACCAGCGCCACCGGGCGCTTGCGCGGAATGACCCGGGGCACCGGGCTGGGCGCCTGCACGGCCTCGGCAGTGGCGGCCGCAGCCTTGGGCGGAGACAGCACGGGACCTTCTTCGACCAGCGGCCGCTTGCGGACAACAGCGTGTTCACCCTCAAGTACCTCACCGCTGCTGGCCGCCTCTTTCGGCGCACGCAGGGGCTCGGGGAACCGCACCGCATTGCTGGCGCAACCGGCCAGCAGCGTGAGCAGGAAGACCCCCGAAAAAGCGCGCCAGGCAGCCTGCCGGTTGCGCGACTGGGCCCCATGCGACCGATTCATCATGCTGCTACTCACTTTGCTCGAAGCTTGCGCAAGGTTGCGCCGGATACGACGGACCCACCCAGGACGATGCACGAGGAGGATCACTGTCCACCCTGGAATTCATTGAAAATCTCACGCTGGCGTCGCTCACCATCGGCATCCAGCCAGACGACGCGGCGACCGTTCACCTGCAGCACATGGCCGCCATCCGGCAAACGCCCACCGGCACCGAGGCGAACCACGCCGGTGCCATTGACCTGGAAGATGGCCATATAGTTCCGCCCTTCCTTGGACACGCCCACCGGCATCGGTGGCGGCGGTGGCGGCGGTGCCGCTTCGACCGCAGCCGCCGTTGGTGCACCCCAGGGAGCACGCTCCTGCCAGGTGGCGCTGGCGGCGAGCAGATCATCCTCCCCGCTCCAGCCATCGCGCCATGCCTGCGCCGGCGGCTCCGGTGCCACGACCGCGGCCGGCGAGGCACCGAACCAATAGCTGGAAAGCCCGCCCAGAAGCAGGGCCAGGACGATGAGGACAGCGTTGCGCAGGTGGATTTTCATCGGGCCAGATCCGCTGCATCGGGATGGGTGGGAGCATCGCCGCGCGAATCAGGCGCCTGTGGCGACGCGCCGGTGACCGCCACGGCCTTGCGGTAATAGCTGCGGAACGTCACCACCACCCGCGGAGCGTCACCTTCGGCGATTTCAATGCGCTCCACCTGCACCCACGGCAGTGCTTCGGCCAGCGCACGCATGAAGGCTTCGTGGCCACGGTTGGGCAGCGTGCCCTCCAGGCGCGAAATCACCTGCCACATGTCGGGATAGCCCTCCACGTCGACCGTGTCTTCCACCTTTACTGCGGCGTCACCCACCTGCTGTTCGGCCGCCAGGCGGGTCAACCATGCCTGTGACTCGGCCTGGGCCATGCCCCGGCCGGCGACCTCCGGAATCCTCGCGATGACCGCCTCCAGCAATTCAGCGGCCTTTTGCGCACGCTCGGGCCACCAGCTCTCCTTGCGCATGCCTTCCAGGCGGGCAAGCATCTCCAGGTCATCTGCATGGGCAACCATGCGCTTGTGCACCTGGTCCGACAGCAGGAACAACCCCTGCAGGCCAAGGATGGCCGCGATCACCAGGGCGCCGTAGCGCAGTCGCGGGTTGCCGCGCCATTCATTGCGCAATTGCTGCCATCGGCGCTGGTCACTCATGGCCCGCCCCCTTCGGATCCGCGCCCGCATCCGTGCCGGCAGGCAATTCGAACGCAAGCTGCATCACGCCATTGGCCAGCGGTTTCACGGCGACACCGGACAGGCGTGGATCTGCGTCAAAGGCGATGACGAACGCGCGCGGATCGGTTTCGCTGCTGCGTACCGTGGTCTGCAGCTTGTTGGCTTCGCGCCGCCAGTTCAGCAACGTGCTGCCCTCGGGCAGATGGGATGCCATGTCTGCCATCAGCAGGTAGTCGTCGTTGGATGTGCGCAACGCGCTCAGGTGCTGCAACTGGGCCTGCGCCTGCTCGGCCTGCTCCCTTGCAGCAAGAAGAGGACCCACTTCCGCACGCATGCGCTCTACACGGACGGACAGCTGATCACCTGCCGCCTGCCAGCGCAGCAGCGAGGAAAGTTGCCAGCCCAATCCCGCCGCCAGCGCGGCAAACAGCAGCAACCATGCGAATTTCTCGTCAAACAGGCCCGCCAGACGCTGGGCCCAACTGGTTTCACCCCACGGCCGGTTCGACCAGGGCAGATGGATGGGCTGGGGTACTTCCTGCAACGCAGCCGGGTCCTGCCCGGTGGAGCGCACAAAACGCATCCATGCTTCGGCGCCGGGCACCTGCTCCCACCATTGGCTGCTGACGAGCACGCCGCCGTGCCAGTTCTGCGCTTCGTAGCCCCGGGAAAGCTCCAGCAAGCGCACGCCACCGGCCGCTGGCGGCGCCAGCAAAAGGCTCTCCGGAATCCAGTTTCGCTCGTATGCCGGCACTTCGGCCTCGGGCGCCGCCCAGAACCAGAAATGCGCAATGCCCCCTGTCCAGGCCATGCAGGAAAGTGCGGAAGGAGAAGGTTTGTGGCGGATCATGGCCAGCTTGCCCGCCTGCATGCGTTTGCGCGCGGGGAGCTGGTGCAGGTCTTCACGCCGGTATTGGCACTCGCCCCTGCCTACCACCCATTGCCGGCCACCGAACGGGCCGCCACGCAATACGCATCCTTCGGCGTCACCCACCAGGCGTCTTGTCGGCAAAAAGAGGGCTGCCAGTTTGTTCCACAGGTTCATTGAGTAAGGGGCGAGCGATGGGATAGGCGGCCAGGATCGACCAAGGCCCCTGCTGGTCCGCAAGGGGCGTCAATCTTACATGCATCCGCCAGGCCGCGCCCGTACGCCGCCACAGGGTTATCCGCAGCGTATCGTCCGCCACATAGCGGTAGTCCAGCGCATCATCTCCCGGCACCCGCAGGGCCAGCCGTGCCTGCAAATCCATGGTCGAGGTGAAGGGCCGCTGGCGCCGTTGCTCCACCAACCGCAGGCATGCCTCGGGACAACCGGGGATGCGTAGCGGGAGCAATTCCTCCGGCATGGTGTTGGGATTGATGCCGCCGGTGTAATACGGGGTGATGTGCTCGATCATGGCACCGAGTGTTTCGGGAGGCAGGCTGTCCCACCCCATCACCAGTGCCAACTCGCCAGGTACCAGCAGGCGGCGGTTGGGCGGCGGCCGCCGGTGTTCCTGCGTGTACTCCCGGGCTTCGGCGCCATTGACCCGGGTCAAGTCGTCCGGGTCGATATAGTCAAGCAGGGTATCGCGCAGCCGCGGCCAGCGCTCCGGCCGGACGCCATACAGATCGAGAAAACGGTCCAGCCCGGAAGGATTGGGCCAAACCATCGCGAACAGGCCGGCTTCATCCTGCAATGAGAACTCGGCACTTCCCAATCCCTTGTAGGGACTTCCATCCAGCCGCAACTCACCGCCGACAGGATCACGGGCGAGGCCGCCGAATTCGCTCAACCGCCGGTATGCCAGCTCGTCTTCGCCCAATGCACGGGTGGGTTGGCCAGCCAGGGTCTTTTCCCGGGTGGCCATCAGGTACAACAGGGTGTCCCGGGTCTCATAGAGGGACGCTTCGTCCTCGAACTGCCCGCGCGCTATCTGGGCATCCTGCACCTGTGCGACCGCCCACAACGTCATCAGTGCCACCGCAATGGTGATGCCGGCAAGAATCCACAAGGTGACCGCGAGGATGAACCCCTCGGGCCGTGCAGCCAGTCGTGAGCCATCAAATCCCACTGCTGCCAACCTCATCCAGTTTCAGTTTTTCAGGATCCAGGCCATCGGCCATGATCGGCACCAGCCAATCCAGGGAGCCTCGCGCCGTGCTGGCGGTGAAGCGGACCATCTTGGGCGGCGATTTGTGGTCTTTCCATTTCCACTCGTCCACCCAGGCACCGTCCTCGTCCAGATAGGAAAAGGCCGCATCCTTCAACGGACCTTCGACGATCACGACATCCGGCACTTTCACGTCGGCATAGTGCAGGCGGCCGCCTTCCAGCCACCAGCGCACGCCGGAAAACCCCTGCGCAGCCAACGGCGACGGCGTGGAATACTCGATCGACTCGCGGGTTCCCAATGTCCCGTCGCCCTGCTCTTCCAGGTCACGCTGCAGGCCGGCCACCGTCTCCCGGAACCACGCTTCCTGCAGGCCGGCAACGCGGTTTTCACCATCGAAACGCAGCAGGCGGGTGCGCAGGCTCATGGCCTGGCCCAGTGCCTGCATCAGGATGGTGACCAGCAGGGAAACGATCACCAGGGTGACGATAGCCTCAAGCAGGGTAAAACCCCGCTGGCGCATACCGGGCCGGATCAGGCGCACGACACTCATAGCTGTGCTGGCTCCCTGACCTGCCTGTAGCCGACCTTGCGCAGGTGGAAGGACGCGGAAACGCCCTCTTCGCCACGGACATCCACGGTCACATCGTACAAACCGACCTGGTATAAGCCAGCCTGCAGGTAGCCGGTCATCGCGTCGCGCGGTGGCTCGACAGGCTCGGACTTCCACTCGAGCACCATCCCCCCCAGCCGTTTCTCGCCAGTGGGCGCCAGCCCTGGGTTCACCACTTCCATCCAGGCGAGGGCATTACGCATAGCGGTATCGTTCTTGCGTGCGTTTTCCGCCCTGAGCGCCATCTGGATGGACTGGTTCATCGCCGCAAACAGGGCCAAGCCCGCGGTGGCAACAATTGCCAGCGCGACAATGGCTTCCAGCAGAGAAAAGCCCCTGGCCGACTCAAGGGGGCGCATCGGAAATCCTGCAGTCGGGTGTGCCCAGCATCCAGCGCTCCTCTCCCACCGGCGTGGTGATATCCAACAGCGCCGGCGCGCAGTAGCCGTTGGCGGCGACCTGCAACCGGTCGAGTACCTGGACACTCCAGCCCTGGGGGAGTTCCAGCCCGGGAAGAGACAGCGCCTGTCCCTTGTCGATCATGAAGGGCGTGCCATCGCGACGCGCCAGCAAGGGCAACCGCTCCAGTTGCCTGATGGCCTCGGCCCGTTCGCCGCTGCGACTGATCGCATCAACCGTATTTTTCAGGCGTGGTGCGACCAAGGCAGTCATGAAAGAAATCAGCGCAAGTACGACCAGCAATTCCAGCAACGAAAAGCCCCCTTCCGGGGCACTCGTGGCCCAA
This sequence comes from Stenotrophomonas sp. JC08, assembly GCF_052180205.1. NCBI lineage: Bacteria > Pseudomonadati > Pseudomonadota > Gammaproteobacteria > Lysobacterales > Lysobacteraceae > Stenotrophomonas > Stenotrophomonas sp. JC08. The sequence continues at coordinate 2,691,886 of NZ_CP197473.1, forward strand.
CCATCACTGACCCTGCGGCAGGAAGCCCACATCGGTGTCGTTGCCTTCGCCGCCAGCCTTGCCGTCGGCTCCAAAGGAATAGATCGCGAACGGCATCCCGTCGCGACCCGGGATGGCGTACTGGTAGGGATTGCCCCAGGGATCGGCCGGCACCCGTTCATCCAGGTAGGGACCACGCCAACGCGCCTTCGAGCGATCATCCGCCGGTGCGGTGTAGAGCACGGCCAGGCCTTCCTCGGCGGTCGGCAAGCGTCCCACCTCCAGGCGGAACGTCTCGATCGCGCCACGCAGCAAGCGGGTCTGGGTTTCGGCGACCTGCACCTTGGAACTGTCTACCCGGCTGAACAGGCGTGGGCCCACCAGGCTGGCGATCAGGCCGATGATCACCAGGACCACCAGCATCTCCAGCAGGGTGAAACCCCGCGTGCGTCGATATCCACGCAACTTCATCTTTTTCTCCGAATCTTCAAATTGGAACATCGTTTACGCTCGTGATCGCAAGAATGATCGCCGTCATGATCACGCCGACCACGACGCCAATGAGGATGATCGCAAGCGGCTCGATCAACTGCAGCGCGCGCTTCATGCGATCACGCCCCGTGGCCTCATACAACCCGGCCAACGCCGACAGCAGCTTGGGCAGTTCGCCGCTGGCCTCGCCCACCGCCACCAGATCATAGCCAGTCGGGTTCAGTGCGCGGTGCTCGCGCAGGGCGGCCGACAGGGTCATGCCGCCCTTGACGCCCTTGACCACCGCCGAAAGCCGATTGCGCAGGAAACCGAAGCGCACTGCCGCCGCCGACAACCCCAGCGCACGCACCAGCTCGACCTTGCCCTCCAGCAGCGCGGCCAGGGTACTGGCCCAGCGGCCGACTTCGGCCTCCAGCACCCACTCTCCGATGACCGGCAACTTGATGAGCGTCTCGGCCAGCTTCTCCCTGAAACCGGGAAGGCCGAACAACGCGCGGACCACTGCCGCAAGGGTGACCACCGCGCCGGCAACCCACCATGCATGCGAGCTGAGCCACACCCCGGTACTGATGACCCAGCGCGAAAGGGCGGGCATGCTCTCCCCATGCTGGGTCAACAGGCCTCCGAAGCGCGGAACGACCCACATGAAAATGATGCCGACGGCCGCCACGCCCGAAAGCATCAGTACCGCCGGGTAGATCATCGCCCCGGTCATTTCCTGGCGGACGCGCTGGTCGTACTCGAACTGGCGGACACCGCCGCGCATCGATTCGGCCATGCGTCCCGTCGCCTCGCCGGCCTGCATCAGCTGGTGCAGGTACTCGGGCACGGGGAGCCTGGATTCGCGCAATGCGGTGCTGAAGCTCTCGCCCCGACGCACCGCCTTCTCCATCGAAGCGAATGCGCTGGTCAACGAGGGATGGTGGCTGGACTTGGCCAGCGACGAGAGGCAGGTCACCAACCCCACGCCCGCCTCCAGCAACGCAGTGAACTCCTGCAGCACGAGCTGCAGTTCGCGCGTGGAGGCGTTCTTGCGTCGGCTGGACAGCGAGCGCCCGCCCTTGATCTGCCTCAGCGAATAGGGCGTCAACCCCATGCTGGCCAGACGCCGAGTCGCATCCGCTTCGGAGGACGCATCCACGGCGCCGGTCAGCGTGCTGCCGCTGCGATCCAGCGCTTCGTAACGAAACTGCGCCATCTCACTCATCGGATGCCATGCCGCCGGTGACGCGCACGACTTCCTCCACGGTGGTCAGGCCAGCACGTGCCTTCAGCAAGCCATCATCCCGCAAGGTTCGCCCTCCCTGTGCGTTGGCGAGGCTGCGCATCTTCTCCGCAGTCGCGCCCGCGATGACCAACTCCTGGAGCTCGGGCGTCACGTCCACCAGTTCATAGATACCCAGGCGTCCGCGATACCCCGTGCCTTGGCAGCGCGGGCATCCAACCGCCTCCTTCCAGCAGGCCTCGGCGCCATCGCCCGCCAGCGGACCGACCATGTGTTCGAACACCGGCAATACCACCGCCGGCCTGCTGCAATGCGGGCACAGTCGGCGCACCAGTCGCTGCGCCTGGACTGCACGCACACTGGTCGCAATGAGGAAAGGCTCCACGCCCATGTCAACCAGTCGCGTGAACGCGCTCACCGCATCGTTGGTATGCAGGGTCGAAAGCACGAGGTGACCGGTGAGGGACGATTGGACGGCAATTTCCGCGGTCTCCAGATCGCGGATTTCGCCGATCATGATGACGTCCGGATCCTGCCGGAGGATGGCGCGCAGCGCCCGCGCGAACGTATAGCCGATGTCCGAATTGGCCTGGATCTGGGTGACGCCTTCCACCTCGTACTCCACCGGGTCCTCGACGGTGATGATCTTGCGGTCGCGCTGGTTCATTTCCTCCAGCGTCGCGTAAAGCGTGGTGGACTTGCCCGAGCCTGTCGGGCCGGTCACCAGGACCACGCCGTGCGGCTCGGCTGCCCAGGTACGGAACAGAGCGAGGTCGCGCGGGGAGAAGCCCAGCCTCTCCAGGCTCAAGTCGTCCCGCTCCTTCGGCAGCAGGCGCAGCACGATCGATTCGCCGTGGACAGCCGGCACCGCCGAGGCGCGCACGTCCACTTCCTGACCACTGACGCGCACGCTGAGCCGGCCGTCCTGCGGCAGGCGACGCTCTGCGATGTCCATCCCCGAAATGAGTTTTACACGGGAGGCTACCGCCGGATAGCGACTGGCCGGCAGCACCATGCGCGTATGCAGGATGCCGTCGGTGCGCAGGCGCACGTTGAACACCGTCTCTTCCGGCTCGATATGGATATCCGAGGCACGCTGGTCCATCGCCTGGGCAAGGATGTTGTTGACCAGTTCGATGACGGGCGCTTCTTCAGCGAGTTCACGCAGGTGGCTCACGTCGTCATCCAGGTCCATGTCACCACGGGCGCGGGAATTGCCGACCATGTCGATCAGTCTTTCCGTTTCCTGCGAGCGGGTCAGACGCCACGCCCATGTCTGCGCGAAGGCCTTGTCCAGGGCTTCGTTCACCGAAGGATCAAGCGGATCCCGCGCCACGGCGAGGATCTTTCCTTCACTTGCCTCCCAGGCAACGACTCCATTGTCCAGCCACCATTCGAGGCTGTAGCCGGCGCCATTGAGCACCGAACGCACGTCCTCGCCACTGGCGGGCCATTCCTCGCCAGCCAGCATCGGGATGTTCAACTGGTCGGACAAGACCGGGACCAAGGAGTCTTCCGACAACGCGCCCAGCCGCACAAGCACGCTGCCGATGCGACCGCCGAACTGGGCCTGGAAGGCAAGCGCCTTGTGCACGTCACCCGCGCTGACTATTTGCCGATCAACAAGCAGCTCGCCCAACAGGCGGTGGTGCGTCGCAGGTGTATGGCTCGCATTCATGCTGTTCTGCATTTTGTTCCAATCAATCGAAAGCCCGAACCCGGTTCTTCTGCTTCCGTGAAGATCACTGCACCCGACGCCGCAGGTAGTTTAACAGGTCGATCCGGGTGATCAGACCGAGAAAGGCGTCACCATCGGTGATGATCGCCACCTGGCCACGGTCGAACACCGTCAGCAGCGCCTCGATCGGTGATTTGACGTCCAGCCGGTCCAGCTTGCTGACCATCGCCACCGAGACCGGATCGCGAAAGCGGGCCTCGTCGCCGTAGACGTGCAGCAGCACGTCACTCTCGTCGATGATGCCGACCAGCTGGCTGCCTTCCATCACCGGCAGCTGGCTGACGTCGTACAGCTTCATGCGCTGGTAGGCGGTGGTCAGCAGGTCGTTGGGGCCGATCACCACGGTGTCGCGCTGCCCGTAGGGGCGCAGGATCAGGTCGCGCAGGTCGCCGTATTGCGGGCGCTGGATGAAGCCGTTGTCCAGCATCCAGTAGTCGTTGTACATCTTGGACAGATACTTGTTGCCGGTATCGGGCACCAGCACCAGCACCTTCTTCGGCGCGGTCTGCTCGCGGCAGTACTTCAGCGCGGCGGCCAGCAGGGTGCCGGTGGACGAGCCACCGAGGATGCCTTCCTTGCCCAGCAGCTCGCGCGCGGTGTGGAAACTCTCCGCATCAGTGATCGCATAGGCCTTGGTGACGCGGCTGAAATCGGAAATCGACGGCAGGAAGTCCTCGCCGATGCCTTCCACCAGCCAGCTGCCCGACTTCTCGTTCAGCGTGCCCTCGTTGATGTATTCGGCCAGGATCGAGCCGACCGGGTCGGCCAGCACGATCTCGGTGGCCGGCGAATGGGTGGCCAGCACGCGGCTCAGGCCGGTCATCGTGCCCGAGCTGCCGCAGCCGACCACGATGGCGTCCAGCCCGCCCACTTCGCCCATCTGCGCAAGCAGCTCCGGGCCGGTACCGAACTCGTGCGCGGCCGGGTTGTCTGGGTTGCCGAACTGGTTGATGAAATAGGCACCGGGCGTCTGCTCGGCCACGGTCTTGGCCAGGTCCTGGTAGTACTCCGGGTGGCCCTTGGCCACATCCGAACGGGTCAGCACCACTTCGGCGCCCATCGCCTTGAGGTTGAAGATCTTTTCCCGGCTCATCTTGTCCGGGACCACCAGGATCAGCTTGTAGCCCTTCTGCTGGGCCACCAGCGCCAGACCCAGGCCGGTGTTGCCGGCGGTGCCTTCGACCAGCGTCGCACCGGGCTTGAGATCGCCACGCTGCTCAGCGGCCTCGATCATCGACAGGCCGATGCGGTCCTTGATCGATCCTCCCGGGTTCGAACTCTCCAGTTTCAGGTACAGCTCGCAGACGCCGGCATCCAGGCGCTGGGCCTTGACGATGGGCGTGTTGCCAATGAGTTCGAGGACGGAGGAATGGATGGCCATGGGATTGCCTTGCATCGCGCCGCACAGCGGCCGGACCGGCGATTATCCGCTGGATGGCGCTGGAAGTCAGGCAACGCCCGGTTATCAGCCCAGGCCGGAAAGCAGCGCGGGCGACAACAACCGGGGAAGGTCGCCATCGCCCGCGAGGAGCCTCAACGTGGGGAAGGTTCAGTTCAACGTACTTTCATAGATCCGCAGCAGCTTCTGCTTTGCCAGCAGTTTCTCGCGTTTCATCTGTGCCAGTGTCGTGGCATCGATCGGAAGCACTCCCAGTCCTGCGTCCGTGCACTTCTTGTCCAACTTCCGGTGTTGCTGGTAGAGCTGCTTGAACTCGGGATCGGCTTTCATCAACGCATCGATTTCGCTCTGCGGCTGCCCTTCAAACATGACTACCTCCTTCATGCAGATACACAAACGCCCCGGCCTTGCGGCACGGGGCGTTGCGGGATGGAGCACCGGGACAATGCCTGCGGAATGGAACCCTCCATCGGCCCCCGGTCGTCCTGCCGGATGCTGCCCGGTACTGGTTCGCGCCACAGATACATCGGCTCGGCCCTCCGCTGTCCGGACGACGAAATTGCCGCCCGGACGATTGACCCTACGCCTGCAAAATAGTTCCGGCAAGTGCTGTGGCGAACTGTCGGGGCAATCCGGGCAAACCGGCACAGTCAGCTTCGCAAATCCAACAAAAACCTAACGGTTTCAGGCGATTGTGAAGCTCACGGGGCAACGATGACTTCCGCCGAACGCGCCCGGGTCGCGGCAGCCTTCTTGCCACTGACCTGGATGCGGTTGGCCGACACGCCCGCCGCCACCAGCGCATCCTTCAGCGCCTGCGCGCGGCGCTGGCCAACGCCGTTGGCACTGTCGTACGCCTCGATCGTCACCCGGCCCTTCTTGCCGATGTTCAGGTATTCGGCCAGCGCCTTGGCCTGGTTGCGCGCAGCGCTGGACAGCGTTGCCTGTCCGGCGGCAAAGGCGTCTCCGGTCAGGGTGAACACTTCGCCACGGTTGTTGAAGCGGGAGGCCGGCAGCGCGTGGCCGGAGACCAGCTCGGCCTCTTCGCGGGCGAGTTTGGCCGCGTTCTGCTGGGCGGCGGACAGCCGTGCGGCCTGCTTGCCGGCGACGCTGGACAGGGCGGTTTCCGCATCCTGGCGGGCGAGGATCTCGGCCTCGGCCGCCAGCCGCATGCGCTCGGCCTCTTCCGCCTGGATCTGCGCCTGCACCCGCAGCCGCTCGGCTTCCTGCCGGGCACGCGTGGCTTCGCGACGGCTGGCCTCGATCAGCAACTCGCTGCGGGTCCGTTCCAGCTGGTCCACTTCACGCAAGGCCACGGCGGTGCGGGCGCTGGCTTCGGCAATGGCGACCCGGCGCTCGGCCAGATAGCGGGCGTTGTCCAGATCCTTGCGTCTGGCCTTGGCCAGCGTGGCAATCGCCTGCTGCGCCTGCAGCTTCTCGAATGCGGCAACATCCGCGGTGCGCATGTCCGCCTGCAATGCGACCAGACGCTGGTTCAGCGACGCCACCGCCGGGTCCTCGGCCGCCACTGCCAGCAGCGGCAGGGCCAGCAAACCGGCCACGATGAAATTCCGGATGATCATCAGCGGCCCTCCCCTGTCGCCAGCTGGCGCTGCAACTGGCGCACCTCGGCCTGGCGCTGGGCCAGTTGCGTCTGCGCCACGGCTTCTTCACTCTGGGCGCGGGCCAGATCGGCATCGGCCGCCGCACGCAGGGCCAGCATCGGCGCCTGCTTGCGCTCACGGCGATCAGCCGCCGCACGCTGCGCCTGCTCCAGCTGCTGGCGGGCCATGGCCATCATGTCGGGGGCGTATTGATCGGCATCGGCGCGGTCGGCGCGCTCTACCGCCTGCTGGGCGGCCAGCAATTCCGCCGCCCCCGGATCCTGCGCGAAAGCACCGCCGGACAAGGCCAAACTGCAAACTGCCGCATACAGAAAACGTCGTAATTGTGCGAAGCTAGGTTTCATTGGGGAGCCGCTGCCAGAAAGATTGTGCGCGGCCATTGTGGTCAAGCCTGCGGCGTGCTTGCAACGGCACGCGGCCGTTTGTTGGGGAAACATTGCGCATGGATATCGGCTATTTCCTGAAGCTGATGACCGAAAAGAACGCTTCGGACATGTTTTTGACCACCGGAGCGCCGGTCTACATCAAGATCGAGGGCAAGCTGTATCCGCTGGGCAATACCGGCCTGCCGCCGGGCATGGTCAAGAAGATCGCCTATTCGCTGATGGATGAGGGCCAGGTACCGCAGTTCGAACGCGACCTGGAGCTGAACATGGCCATCGCACTGGCCGATACCGGCCGTTTCCGCGTCAACGTGTTCAAGCAGCGCGGCGAAGTGGGCATGGTGATCCGCGCGATCAAGAGCCGCATCCCCAGCATCGAGGAGCTGAACCTGCCGCAGGTGCTGAAGGACGTGATCATGACCCCGCGCGGACTGGTGCTGGTGGTCGGTTCGACCGGCTCGGGCAAGTCGACCTCGCTGGCCTCGATGATCGACCACCGCAACAGCACCTCTACCGGGCACATCCTCACCATCGAGGATCCGATCGAGTTCCTGCACAAGCACAAGATGTCGATCGTCAACCAGCGCGAGGTCGGCCTGGATACCCATGCCTTCCACAACGCGCTGAAGAACGCCATGCGCGAGGCGCCGGACGTGATCCTGATCGGCGAGATCCTCGATGCCGAGACCATGGAAGCGGCCATCGCCTTCGCCGAAACCGGCCACCTGTGCCTGGCCACGCTGCACTCCAACAACGCCGACCAGACCATCGAGCGCATCCTCAACTTCTTCCCGGAAAGCGCGCACAAGAACGTGCTGATGAACCTGTCGCTGAACCTGCGCGGGGTGATCTCGCAGCGTCTGGTCAAGGGCAAGGATGGCCGCCGCCGCCCGGCCACCGAGGTGCTGATCAACACGCCGATGATCCGCGACCTGCTGCGCCGGGGTGAAGTCCATGCGCTCAAGCAGGCGATGGAGGAGTCGCTGGAAGAAGGCATGCAGAGCTTTGACCAGTGCCTGTTCCGGATGGCCAAGGACGGCATCATCGAGCAGGAGGAAGCGCTGCGCGCAGCCGACTCGCGCGACGGCCTTGCCCTGAAGTTCCGCCTGTCCGAAGGCGGCAGCGGCGAGCACGACCCCTATGCGGACTTCAGTGCCGCCGCGCCTGCACCTGGCATCAGCCACGGCTTCTGATCCGAGCGGAGCGCGCCGGCCACGCAGCGCCTGGCCGCCCACTGATACACCAACGCCCCGGTCCCGGGGCGTTTTTTGTGCATGCAACTGACCGGCAAGCCCGGTGGCAACTGCGCAATCTGCGGACGTCAACTCCCTGCACTCCGACCAGCCGTCGAACCCGTCAGCCGCCGTCTCCATGTGAGCCGCGCAGGCATCGGCCGGCGATGGACATGCGCCCGAACCGCACCCATGAACCCGGCCTGGTGTGCCGGCCTCAAACGGACAACGCCCCTTGCGGGGCGCTGTCCATGGCAGGTTCTGTCCGGTGGCTGGCCGGCAGCGTCAGCCGATGTCGGCCGCCGTCACTCCTCGTGCCCGGCGTTTCTGGCCAACTGCTTGCGGTTGAACACGCGCTGCACCACCAGGAAGAACAGCGGGATGAAGAACAGGCCAAGGAAGGTGCCGACCAGCATGCCACCGAGCACACCGGTACCGATGGCACGCTGGGCACCGGAGCCTGCACCCGTGGCGATGGCCAGCGGCAACACGCCCAGGCCGAACGCCAGCGAGGTCATGATGATCGGGCGCAACCGGTCGCGGACCGCGTGCATCGTCGCCTCGATCACACCTGCCCCCTTCTCGAGGTGCTCCTTGGCGAACTCGACGATCAGGATCGCGTTCTTGGAGGTCAGGCCGACCGTGGTCAGCATCGCCACCTGGAAGTACACGTCACGCTCCATGCCGCGGAACGTGTTGGCCAGCACCGCGCCGAGGATGCCCAGCGGCGCCACCATCAGCACGGCGGTCGGCACGCTCCAGCTTTCATACAGGGCGGCAAGGCACAGGAACACGATCAGCAGCGACAGCGTGTACAGCAGCGGCGTCTGCGAACCGGCCTCGCGTTCCTGGTAGGACACCGCGGTCCACTCGATGCCGAACCCGGCCGGCAGCTGCTTGGCCAGCTTTTCCACTTCCAGCATCGCATCACCCGAGGCCACGCCCGGCGCGGCCTCGCCCTGGATTTCCAGCGCCGACACGCCGTTGTAGCGCTCCAGGCGCGGCGAGCCGTAGTCCCAGCGCTGGCTGGCGAAGGCCGAGAACGGCACCATTTCGCCGGCGCTGTTCTTCACCGTCCACAGGTTGAAGTCCTCCGGATTCATGCGGAAGCCGTCATCGGCCTGCACGTAGACGCGCTTGATCCGGCCACGGTCGATGAAGTCATCGATATAGCTCGAGCCCCAGGCGGTGGCCAGGGTGCTGTTGATCGCATCCAGCGACAGCCCATGCGCGCCGGCCTTGGCCACGTCGATGTCCAGGCGCAGCTGCGGAGTGTCATCCAGCCCGTTCGGACGCACGTTGGCCAGCTTGTCGCTCTGCCCGGCCAGGCCCAGCAACTGGTTGCGCGCGGCCACCAGCGCATCGTGGCCGGCACCGCTGTTGTCCTTCAGGAAGAAGGTGTAACCGGAGGCGATACCCAGCTCCGGCATCGCCGGCGGCGGGAAGGCGAAGATGAAAGCGTCCTTGATCTGTCCCAGCGCCATCATCGCGCGGCCGGTGATCGGGCCCACGCCCTTGTCATCCGAACGCTCGTCCCAGTCCTTGAGCTTGACGAAGGCCATGCCCGAGTTCTGGCCCATGCCCGAGAAGCTGAAGCCCTGCACCGAGAACACCGACTCCACGGCGTCCTTCTCGTTGGTCAGGAAATGGTCTTCCAGCTTGTAGATCGACTCCAGTGTGCGTTCCTGGGTGGCACCGACCGGGGCGTTGACCAGCGCCATCAGGATGCCCTGGTCCTCATTGGGCAGGAACGAGCTGGGCAGGCGCACGAACAGCAGACCCATCACCACCGTCAACGCCAGGAACACCACCATGAAGCGGCCCGGGCGGTGCAGGATGCCACGCACACCCCGCTGGTAGCGGCCGCTGGTGCGATCGAAACCGTTGTTGAACCAGCTGAAGAAGCGCCCCGCCAAGCCGGTGCGGACGACGTGGTGCTCGCCCTTCTTCAGCGGCTTGAGCATGGTCGCGCACAGCGCCGGGGTCAGCACGATCGCCACCAGCACCGACAGCGCCATCGCCGACACGATCGTCGCCGAGAACTGCCGGTAGATGACGCCGGTGGAGCCGCTCATGAACGCCATCGGCACGAACACCGCCGACAGCACCAGGCCGATGCCGACCAGCGCGCCGGTGATCTGGCTCATCGACTTGCGCGTGGCCTCCAGCGGCGAGAGTCCTTCCTCGGCCATGATGCGCTCGACGTTCTCCACCACCACGATGGCGTCATCGACCAGCAGGCCGATCGCCAGCACCATCGCGAACATGGTCAGCATGTTGATCGAGAAACCCAGCACCGCGAGGATGCCGAAGGTGCCCAGCAGCACCACCGGCACCGCGATGGTCGGGATCAGCGTGGCGCGGAAGTTCTGCAGGAACAGGTACATCACCAGGAACACCAGCACGATGGCCTCGACCAGGGTCTTGACCACGCCCTTGATCGACACCCGCACGAACGGGGTGGTGTCATACGGGATCACCGCGGTCAGGCCGGGCGGGAAGTTGGCCTTGAGCTGCTCCAGCGTCTGGCTCACGCCCTCGGCGGTTTCCAGCGCATTGGCGCCGGTGGCCAGGGTGATGGCCAGGCCCGAGGCCGGCTTGCCGTTGTAACGGGTGACGAAGTCGTAGGTTTCCGCGCCCAGCTCGACCCGCGCCACGTCGCCGAGCTTCAGCATCGAGCCGTCGGTTTCGGTACGGATGACGATGTTGCGGAACTGCTCCGGCGTCTGCAGGCGGTCCTGCGCGTTGATGGTGGCGTTGAGCTGCTGGCCCTTCACCGCCGGCGCACCGCCGAGCTGGCCCACCGCCACCTGCGCGTTCTGCGCGCGCACCGCGGCGGTGATCTCCTCGATGGAAACCTTGTAGCTCTGCAGCCGGGTCGGATCCAGCCAGATGCGCATCGCGTACTTGCCGCCGAACACCTGGATCGAGCCGACGCCCGGCACGCGGCTGAGTGGATCCACGACATTGGAACCGACATAGTCCGAGATGTCGTTCTCATCCATGCTGCCGTCCTCGGAAACGAAGCCGAGCACGTTGAGGAAGCCGGAGGCGGACTTGGCGACGTTGATGCCCTGCCGCTGCACTTCCTGCGGCAGCAGCGGCATCGCCAGCTGCAGCTTGTTCTGCACCTGCACCTGGGCGATGTCGGAGTTGGTGCCGCTCTCGAAGGTCAGGGTGATGCTGGCTTGCCCGTTGGAGGAGCTGTTGGACGAGAAGTACATCAGCCCGTCCAGGCCCTTCATGTTCTGCTCGATGATCTGCGTCACCGAGTCCTCGACCACCTTGGCCGACGCGCCCGGATAGCTGGCGGTGATCGACACCGACGGCGGCGCGACCTCCGGATACATCGAGATCGGCAGTTTGAGCATCGCCAGCGTACCGGCGAGCATGATGATGATGGCGATGACCCACGCGAAGATGGGCCGGTCGATAAAGAAGCGTGCCATGAGGTTCTCCGCTTACTGCTGGGCGGCCGGCGCCGCGGCAGGCGCGCCAGCGGGCTTGGCGGTTTCGGCACCCTTCTCGGTGGCCTGGACCGGCATGCCCGGGCCGATCTTCTGCAGGCCTTCGACGATGACCTTGTCACCGGCCTTCAGGCCGCTCTCGACCAGCCACTTGTCGCCGACGGTGCGGCTGACAACCACCTGGCGCACGGCGACCTTGCCCTCGTCATCGACCACCATCGCCGACGTGTTGCCCTTGGCATCGCGGGCGATGCCCTGCATCGGCACCAGCAGCCCGTCCGGACGCACGCCGCTGCCCACCACCGCGCGCACGAACATGCCCGGCATCAGCACATGCTCGGGATTTTCCACACGCACGCGCAGTCCGTAGCTGCCGGTGGATGGATCGACGCTGACTTCGGAAAACTCCAGCGTGCCCTTGTGGGCGAAGGTGCTGCCGTCTTCCAGCACGATGTCCACCGGCAGTTCCGAGGCGCCTTGCAGGCGGCCTTCGGCCATTTCCCGGCGCAGCTGCAACAGCTCGGCCGAGGATTGGCTGACATCGATGTAGATCGGATCCAGCTGGTTGATCGTTGCCAGCGGCGTCGCCTGCCCGGCGCTGACCAGTGCGCCCTGGGTGACCGAGGACTTGCCGATCTGGCCGCTGATGGGCGCGGTGATGCGCGCGTAGCCCAGCGTCACATTGGCCGCATCCAGCGCGGCGCGGGCGGCCAGCACGTCGGCATCGGCCTGCTTCCACGCCGCCTGCGCGTTCTCGTCGTCCTGCACGCTGATCACCCTGCTCTTGACCAGCTCGCTGCTGCGGCGCGCGGCCAGCCGCGCGGCGTTGGCGCTGGCCTGGGCGCGGGCCAGGTGCGCGCGGGCACTGTTGGCCTGTGCGCGGTAGGCGGCGTCATCAAGCTGGTACAGCGGCTGGCCTTCCTTCACCAGGCTGCCTTCGGTGAACAACCGCTTGGCGACAATGCCGCTCACCTGCGGGCGCACTTCGGCCACCTGGTAGCCGTTGGCGCGGCCTGCCAGCTCGCGCTTGAGGGTGACCGGCGCGGGCTTCAGGGTCACCACGGTGACCTGGCCCGGCCCGCCCTGCTGCGGTGCCTCACCGCCTTTGCAGGCGACCAGCGCCAGGGACAGGGCAAGAGGAAGCACGAGGAAACGGCTGTGGCGGAGGGGCGACATGGGGAAAGACTCGCTAGGGAAGGAGAAGTGCACGCGACAGACGGGGCAGGAAGGGTGCCGTTGCCGTAGGGACTGTGCCTACGTTACGGGTTCCACCCTCAAGACCGCCATCTTCCACGCACACGCGCACGGCGGTGCGAAGCTGGACGCGGAATATACATACATACACGCATGTCTGTAAACGGATACAATTCAGGGCGGTTTCATTCCCGATGTGTGCAGCGTCATGGCCAGAAAGACCAAAGAAGAAGCCCAGGCTACCCGCGAAGGCATCCTCGATGCCGCACTGGAGTGCTTCCATGAACACGGCGTGGCCGGAACCTCGCTGGCGGCCATCGGCCAGCGCGCGGGCTATTCGCGCGGCGCGGTGTACTGGCATTTCAAGAACAAGACCGAAGTGCTCGAAGCGATGATCAACCGCGAGCGCACGCCTTTCATCAAGCGCCTGCGCCGCGCCTATGCGGCGCACCGCAGCACCCCGATCGAGGACCTGCGTTCGGCGATGCTGGTGTCGCTGGACGAGTTGGCCGGCGACCCGTGTCTGCTGCGGATGATGGAGATCATGCTGCGCAATGACCTGAGCGCGGAAAGCGTGGCCATGCAGCGCCTGCAGAATGACTACGTCACCGAGGAGATGGGAATCTTCGAGCGCGCGCTGGAGCGTGCCCAGGAACTGCAGCAGCTGCGGCCCGGCGTCGACATCCGGCAGCTGGCGCGCATCCTGCATGCCACCCTGACCGGAATCATGACCGCTGCGATGCTGCTGAAGCCGCCGATGTTCGACCTCACCGGTGACAGCCGCGAAGCGCTGGACGCGCTGCTGTCCCATTACGTGAATCCCGGCGTCTTCACTCCCGGCGCCAAACCGCAGCCGCTGCCAGCCACGGACGCCGACGAAGTGGAGTAATCGCGGGCTGCAATGAACGCCGGCGTGGATCTGCGCGAAAGCGCAGGCAGGCAGCACCGCTATCGGCCAGACCACTGACAGAAAGCGGCCTTCAGCGCGCAACGGCCCGCGGACATGCGCCTGCCACGCCGTAACCCGGTCAGCGGACGCTTCCGGCATCCACGTGTGACCAGCTCAAGCCTTGCCCGGTGCAGCCGCTATTCCATGGACCGAACATCGACCCGGAGGCAGGCGGGCAGCAACCATGGATATCCAGAGATACGACCGTGACCACCGGCAGATTCTTTCCCAGATCGACGCACTGCGGGCACTGTCACAGGCGGGTATTGGCGAAAATGCCGAGGCCATCAGCGACCTGATCATCAGCACCGCCAGCCACATCAAATTCCACCTCGCCGCCGAAGACCAGGTGCTGTATCCAGCACTGGCCCGCTGCAAGGATCCGGCGACCGCCGCACTGGGCGAGCGCTACCGGCTGGAGATGCAGGGACTGGCGGCATCGTTTGCCCGGTTCGTGCAGCAGTGGCGCGTACCGGCCCGGCTGGCGGCCGACCCCGAGGGTTTCCGGCGCGCCGCCAACACCGTGCTCAGGGCGCTGTTCGAACGCCTGCAGCGCGAGAATGCCGAGCTGTACCCGGCCGCCCGCTTGGCCTGAGCAGGTACCACTGGCCTGCCCCTGGGCTACCAGGGAACCTGACGCCTGGCGGCACCGCCTGATCCAGAGGTTGTCCCACGAAAAACGGCAGCACTTGCGTGCTGCCGTTGTCGTTCCACTTCGGGAAGGTTTACAGGATGTAACGGCTCAGGTCCGGGTCCTGCACCAGCTCACCCAGCTGGCTGTCCACATACGCGCGGTCGATCGTCACCTTGTCACCATCACGGTCTGGCGCCTCGTAGCTGAGCGTATCCAGCAGCCGCTCCAGCACCGTGTGCAGGCGGCGCGCACCGATATTCTCCTGACGCTCGTTGACCTGTGCGGCGATCTCGGCCAGGCGATCGACCGCCTCATCACTGAACTCGACCTGGACGCCCTCGGTCGCCATCAGCGCCACGTACTGCCGGGTCAAGGCGGCCTTGGGCTCGGTGAGGATGCGCACGAAATCGGCCTTGCTCAGCGCGTCCAGTTCCACCCGGATCGGGAAACGGCCCTGCAGCTCCGGGATCAGGTCGCTGGGCTTGGCCAGATGGAACGCACCAGAGGCGATGAACAGGATGTGGTCGGTCTTGACCGTGCCGTACTTGGTCGACACGTTGGAGCCTTCCACCAGCGGCAGCAGGTCGCGCTGCACGCCTTCGCGCGAGACATCACCGCCACCGACGTTGTCACCGCGCTTGGCGACCTTGTCGATCTCGTCGATGAAGACAATGCCGTGCTGTTCGCAGGCCTCGATCGCCGCCTCGCGGATATCGTCCTCGTTGACCAGCTTGCCGGCTTCTTCCTCCATCAGCAGCGGACGCGCGGCCTTGATCGACAGCGTGCGCTTGTTCGACTTGCCGCCACCGAGGTTGGCGAACATCGAGCGCAGCTGCTGGCCCATCTCCTCCATGCCCGGCGGAGTCATGATGTCCATGCTGACGTTGGCGGAAATCTCCAGTTCGATCTCGCGCTCGTCCAGCTCGCCGGCGCGTAACATGCGGCGGAACTTGATGCGGGTCTCGTTGTCGGCCGCCGACGGCTCGTTGCGTGCGGCCTCGGCATCGAAGCCGATCCCGGCACTGCGGCGCGGCAGCAGCGCATCGAGGATCCGGTCCTCGGCCTTTTCCTCGGCCTGGGTGCGCACGCGCACTTTGGCCTGTTCGCGGTACAGCTTGACCGCGGTGTCGGCCAGATCGCGGATGATCTGTTCCACGTCCTTGCCGACGTAGCCGACCTCGGTGAACCGTGTGGCTTCCACTTTCACGAACGGCGCGTTGGCCAACGTCGCCAGACGACGCGCGATCTCGGTCTTGCCGACGCCGGTCGGGCCGATCATCAGGATGTTTTTGGGCATCACCTCGTTGCGCAATTCCGCTGGCAGCTGCATGCGCCGCCAGCGGTTGCGCAGGGCGATGGCGACCGCACGCTTGGCGTCATGCTGGCCGACGATGTGGCGGTCCAGCTCCTGCACGATCTCGCGCGGGGTCATGGTGGCGGAGGAGGTTTCGATCTTGTGGTTCATGGTGCTTCCCCGGAAGACAGGAACGTGTGGGAGGAACGGGCAACGGAGAAGGACGAGGAGCCGGAACGCGGTGGCATGGCCACGGGTTCCCCCTTCCTCGTCATTTCCTGCTCAGAGCTCCTCCACCACTACGTTGGTGTTGGTGTAGATGCAGATGCCGCCGGCGATATTGATCGCCTCGGTCGCCACCGCCTTCGCGTCCAGCGCGGTATGCGTCAACAGCGCGCGTGCCGCGCTCAATGCGTACGAGCCGCCGGAACCGATGGCGATGATGCCGTCCTCCGGCTCGATCACATCGCCGGTGCCGCTGATGATCAGCGAGGTTTCCCGGTCGGCCACCGCCAGCAGCGCTTCGAGCTTGCCCAGACGGCGCTCGGTGCGCCAATCCTTGGCCAGTTCCACCGCCGCACGGGTCAGCTGGCCGTGCTTCTCGAGCTTGGCTTCGAACAGTTCAAACAGGGTGAAGGCATCGGCGGCGGCACCGGCGAAACCGGCCAGCACCTGGCCATCACGGCCGAGCCGGCGCACCTTGCGCGCGTTGCCCTTCATCACCGTGTGGCCGAGGGTGACCTGTCCGTCGCCGGCGATCGCCACATGTTCGCCGCGGCGCACGCAGCAGATAGTGGTGGCGTGAAAAACGTTCGGGTTCTGGCTGGGGTCCATATGGCCTCCGGAATACTGTTCAACGGTAATGGGGTCGGAAGCGGACGCGATCAACCCGTCCCTTGGGCATGTCGCGACAGCCCGCGTTCAGCGCTCCCATCACCCACACCATTCCCGTCGGACAAGGCACGACTGCCGCACGCCAGAGCGCACCGCCTGATCCGCACCCGCCGCATCATCGCAACACGCCATGGCCCGAGCCTGCCGTGGTTCGGACGATCCGGCTCCAGCTCGATGCCCCAGGCGAGGAACCAGGCTTCCCCATCGGTCTCGATCGGATGCCGGGTACGCCCGGAACCGTTGCCGCAGGCCAGCGCTTCGGCGCCGCAATAGCGGTCACAGCCCCGGCAGATGCGCTCGTGATGCCTGGGTTTGAGCGGCAATGGCCTGGCCATTGCGATCCCTCCACGACGGGCCTCCACACTGCGCGACCGCCATCGGCTGCGCACTGATGCGGATCAAGCCAAGGGCTGCCGGGCCGGGGACACCCGGCGCCGCACCACCGTATTCACGCCTGCTGGAAACGCTGCAGGCCCGTGGCCAGTGCCTCGCCCATCATGCGCAGGAACAGCGTGCCCATCCCCGGGTAGAACCGGTTCGGATCGTGGCTGCCGACGGCGATCAGCCCGACCCCCGGCAGCGGCAGCAGGGCGGTGGAGGACACCTCGCTCATCCGCTCGCCATACAGGACCTGGTTCTTCTCCTGTTGCAGCCGGCCGCAGATCGGTTCGCCGTCGGTCAGGCAGTCGTGGAACGGTGCCAGCCGCGGATCGTCCATCGCGATCACCTGCAGCCATGGCACCTGTTCTAGCTCCGGCACCGGCTGCAGGCTGACGATGCTGACCAGGTCACCGGCGAAGTCCTCCTCCAGCGAGGCGGCCATCGCCTTCAGGGTGTCGGCGGCGCTGCCCTGGCGCATCAACGCCAGTGTCAGCTGATGGGTACGCACCGCCAGCCGCTCGTTGATCTGCGCATTGCTGCCAAGGTCGGCCAGCCGCCGTGACAGCTCGCGGTTCTTGTCGCGCAGCACTTCCAGCTGGTAGCTGGCCAGCGAGGCGGTGGGACCGTCATCGCGCGGCACCACCAGGCTCAGCGCCAGATCGGGAAACTGCTTGAGGAAACCCGGATGACGTCGCAGCCATGCCGCGACTTCATGGGCACCCATTTTTTCGACTGCGTCGCTCATCCCATCCACTCCCCATCGAATACGAAGGCCGCCGGTCCGGACATCACGATTTCGGCAGCGTCATCCGGCCACTGGATACGCAAATCGCCTCCCGGCAGCGAAATGATCGCATCACGCCGCAGGCGACCGCGCCGCATCAGCACCACGGCCGCGGCGCAGGCACCGCTGCCGCAGGCCAGCGTTTCGCCAACACCGCGCTCGAACACCCGCAGGCGGGCATGGCCTGCATCGACAACCTGGGCAAACCCGACATTTACAGACTGCGGAAACGAAGCGTGCTGCTGCAGCAGCGGGCCGATCCGCTCCACCGGCGCGGCATCGACCAGTCCGACTTCCAGCACCACATGCGGGTTGCCCATGGATACCGCGCCGAAGTGCAGGCTCTCGCCTTGCAGCGAGATGACGTACTCGTCGCGCACATGCGCAAATCCCTGCAATGGAATCCGTCCCGGCTCAAGCACCGGCCGGCCCATCGCCACCGCGTAATCACCGTTGGCCAGGCGCTGAACCGCATGCCGGCCGGCCGGGCTGTCGATGCCGAACCTGTCGCCCTGCGCCGCACCGTCGCGCACCAGCCAGGCGGCGACACAGCGCGCACCATTGCCGCATTGCTGCGAGCTGGAGCCGTCGGCGTTCCATATCCGGTAGGACGCCACCGCGCCTTCGTCGCGCGGCGGCTCGATGGTCAATATCTGGTCGCAGCCGACACCGCGGTGACGGTCGGCCAGCCGCGCCGCCAGCGCCGCATCCGGCGGCAGGTGGCCTTCACGCAAGTCCAACACCACAAAATCATTGCCGGCGCCATGCATCTTGCTGAAACGCAATTGCCCCGGAGCGGTTTTACCCATTATTCGCATCGGAGCCGTCGGCATCACCATCGACACCCTCATCGACCGGCTCCACGTCCTGCGGCTCCGGCACGATCTCCTGCTCCTCCACCGGCACCGGCTTCTGCGGCAGTACCAGCGGCCCCTTGTTGCCGCATGCGCTGAGAGCCGGCAGCGCGCAGGCGGCTGCAACGAACATCATGAAACGGATGGATTTGTTCATGCCGCAGAGTATATCCACTGCCGTGCCATGGCTGCCGCCGGCCTGCGCTGCCGGCAATGGCGGCGATTCATCCGCCAGCCGATCGCCGCCGGCGCTACTGCCCGGGTGGCAGCGGCCGCAGCCACAGCCAGGTGCAGACGCAGGCCATGCTGGCAACGGATAGCCATTTCACCCACGGCAGCGGCACGAACCAGAGCATCAGCGCCGCGGCCAGCATCATGGTCAGCGTGGCCAGCCACTTGGCCTTGCGGCTGACCGCGCCGTGCTGCTCCCAGTTGACGATCAGCGGACCGAACTGCGGATGCGCCAGCAGCCAGCGATGCAGGCGTTCGGAGCCACGCGCCGCGGCCCAGACTGAAAGCAGCACGAACGGCGTGGTCGGCAACACCGGAAGCACGATACCGACGATGCCGACCCCCAGGCTGGCATAGGCCAGCAGCCACCACGCCCAGCGCAGGCGCGGGCGACGTGGTCCGGCTGCGGGCCGACTCCCGGGCATCAGCCGCCGGCCGCCACTCAGTCCGCCACGCCCAGCTGCGCCAGCACGAAGGCGAAGGACTCGGCCTGTTCGCGGTAGCGCTGGAAGCGTCCGGACTTGCCACCGTGGCCCGCTTCCATGTTGGTGCGGAACACGATCGGCAGCTCGCCGGTGTTGAGATCACGCAGGCGCGCCACCCATTTGGCCGGCTCCCAGTACTGCACCTGAGAATCCCACAGGCCGGTACCGACGAACAGCGACGGATACGCCTGTGCCCGCAGGTTGTCGTAGGGCGAGTAGCCGAGCATGTAGTCGTAATACCGCTGCTGCTCGGGATTGCCCCACTCGTCGTACTCGTTGGTCGTCAGCGGGATGCTGGTGTCGAGCATGGTGGTGACCACGTCCACGAACGGCACCTGCGCCACCATCACCCGGTAGTCGGCCGGCGCCTGGTTGGCCACCGCGCCCATCAACAGACCGCCGGCGCTACCGCCGGAAGCGGCTACCCGATCCTTCGCTGCCCAGCCCTGCGCCACCAGCGCGCGGGTGACATCGACAAAGTCGTTGAAGGTGTTCTGCTTGTTGAGCAGCTTGCCGTCCTCGTACCACGCCCGGCCCATTTCCTGCCCGCCGCGTATGTGGGCGATGGCGTAGACCACGCCGCGGTCGAGCAGACTCACCACGCTCTGGTTGAAGCCCGGGTCCATCGAAATGCCGTAGCTGCCATAGGCGTACTGGTACAGGGCGGCCGTGCCGTCCTTCCTGAAACCCTTTTTATAGACCAGCGACACCGGGATGCGTGCGCCATCGCGCGCGGTGACCCAGACCCGCTCGGTCTGGTACAGCAACGGGTCGTAGCCGATCACCGGCTGCTGCTTGAGCTGGCGGCGCTCGCCGGTCTTCACGTTGAGCTCGTAGGTGGTGGCAGGCGTGGTCAGCGAGGTGTAGCTGTAACGCAGCCAGTCGGTATCCGGTTCGGCATTGACCGACAGTCCCATCGAGTAGGCCGGCTCGTCGGCCTTGACGAACTCGCTGCGGCCATCGGCAAACGCCAGGCGCAGGCGCTCCAGCGCATCGGCACGCTCGGCGATGGCGGTAAAACCGTCGAACAGCTCGAAGCCTTCGATCAGCACCTGCGGATCATGCGCGATCCAGTCCTGCCACTGTGCGCGCGAGGTGGCGCCCTCCGGGGCGGTGACCAGCTTGAAATTCTGCGCGCCATCGGCATTGGTGCGGATCACCCAGCGGCCATCAAAGTGGTCGGCGTCGTACTCGACATCGCGCTCGCGCGGCGCCAGCACGGTGAACTCGCCCGGGTTGGCGGCCGGGGTGTAACGCAGCTCCGAGGACACCGTGCTGTCCACGCCGATGACGATGTAACGGTCGTCACGGGTGCGGTCGATGCCCATGTAGAAGCTGTCGTCAGCCTCCTCGTAGACCGTCACGTCGGCACTGGCCGGGGTGCCGAGCACATGCTTTTTCACGCGCACGGTGAGCAGGGTTTCCGGATCGTTCTCGACGTAGAACAGGGTGCGGTTGTCATCGGCCCAGACCACGTTCGGCGCGGCGCCCTCGATCACATCCTCGAGCAGCTGCCCGGTTTCAAGATTCTTGAAGCGCAGCGTGTACTGGCGGCGGCCGACGCCGTCCTCGGCCCAGGCCAGCAGGCGGTTGTCGCGGCTGATGTCCATGTCGCCAACGCTGAAATAGCCCTTGCCCTCGGCCATCGGGTTGAGGTCCAGCAATACTTCCTCAGGCGCCTGCATGTCGCCCTTGCGGCGCGCATGGATGGGGTAGTCCTTGCCGGTCTCGTAGCGGGTGTAATACCAGTAACCGCGCTCGCGGTACGGCACGCTGGCATCGTCCTGCTTGATGCGGCCGACGATCTCGCCATAAAGCTTTTCCTGCAGCGGCCTGAGCGGCGCCATCAGCGCGTCGGTGTAGGCGTTCTCGGCGTTGAGGTAGGCCAGCATCGCCGGATCTTGGCGACTGTCGTCACGCAGCCAGTAGTACTCGTCCTGGCGCTGCGCCCCGAACGGTGCGGTGACCGTATGCGGACGTTGTTCGACATCGGGCGGAACCGGCAGGGCGGACGCGGCGGCGGTGTTCATCATCAGGCTGGCAACCAACAGGCAAAGGAGGGATTTCATGATCGGGCACCGTGTGGACGGACGCAGCGGCGCCCGGGCGATGGCCGACAGTGTGCCCGAGATGGCTGCCCCGAGAAACGCCAGCCATGGCGGCAGCGGCGGCGGAACCGCAGCTTATGATGGCGGCATGAACACTTCTTCGCTCTACAGCCGCCGCAGCCAGGAGATCGCGCCGTTCCACGTCATGTCGCTGCTGGCGCGTGCCAATGCGCTGGAACAGGCCGGCTTTGATGTGATCCATCTGGAGATCGGTGAACCGGATTTCACCACCGCCGCACCGATCATCCACGCCGGCCAGGCCGCGCTGGCCGCCGGCCATACCCGCTACACCGCCGCCCGTGGCCTGCCGGCGCTGCGCGAGGCCATCGCCGGCTTCTACCGCGACCGCTACGGCCTGGCCATCGATCCCGAGCGCATCCTCATCACCCCGGGTGGCTCCGGCGCTCTGCTGCTGGCCTCCAGCCTGCTGGTCGATCCCGGCCGGCACTGGCTGCTGGCCGACCCGGGCTATCCGTGCAACCGCCACTTCCTGCGCCTGGTCGAAGGTGCCGCACAGCTGGTGCCGGTGGGGCCGCAGACCGGCTACCAGCTCACCCCGGAGCTGGTCGGGCAGCACTGGAACAGCGACAGCGTCGGCGCGCTGGTCGCCTCGCCAGCCAACCCCACCGGCACCACACTCGATGCCGGCCAGCTGGCCGCGCTGTCGGGCGCAATCAAGACGCGCGGTGGCCATCTGGTGGTCGACGAGATCTACCACGGCCTGACCTACGGCTTCGACGCCCCCAGCGTGCTGGAAGTGGATGACGAGGCCCTCGTGCTGAACAGCTTTTCCAAGTACTTCGGCATGACCGGCTGGCGGCTGGGCTGGCTGGTGGCGCCGCCACAGGCCGTGCCTGAGCTGGAGAAACTGGCGCAGAACCTGTACATCAGCGCACCGTCGATGGCCCAGCATGCGGCACTGGCGTGTTTCGAACCGGAGACGATCGCGATCTTCGAACAGCGCCGCGATCAGTTCCGCCAGCGCCGCGACTACCTGCTGCCGGCCCTGCGCGAGCTGGGCTTCCGTATCGACGTCGAGCCGCAGGGCGCGTTCTATCTGTACTGCGATGTCAGCGCGTTCACCGACGATGCGCAGGCGTTCTGCGCGCACTTCCTGGAAACCGAGCATGTGGCGTTCACGCCGGGGCTGGATTTCGGCCAATACCGCGCCCACCAGCATGTGCGCATCGCCTATACCCAGGACGTGGCACGGCTGCAGGAAGCGGTGAGGCGCATTGCGCGGGGTCTGGAAAGCTGGGACAGCCGGCCCCGCTAACGCGGGAGCATTCATCCCCCGGACCTGCAGGAGCGACGCAAGAAAAACGCCACCCGGAGGTGGCGTTTTCCCGGATCAGAACGGCAGGAACATCACTTCCCGCCCAGTTGCTCCCACAGGAAGCTGTAGGCCAGCGCCTGCATGTGCGCGGCCTGCGCGTTGTTGGCCGCACCGCCGTGACCGCCTTCGATGTTCTCGTAGTACGTCACGTCCTTGCCGGCCTCGATCATCTTCGCGGCCATCTTGCGGGCATGGCCCGGATGGACGCGGTCATCGCGGGTGGAGGTGGTGAACAGCACCGGCGGGTAGCTCTTGGCCGGATCGAACAGGTGGTACGGCGAGAAGGTCTGGATGAACTCCCAATCGGCCGTATCCGGGTTGCCGTACTCGGCCATCCACGAGGCACCGGCCAGCAGGTGGCTGTAGCGCTTCATGTCCAGCAGCGGTACCTGCACCACCACCGCACCGAACAGCTCCGGGTACTGGGTCAGCATGTTGCCGGTGAGCAGGCCGCCGTTGCTGCCGCCCTGCACGCCCAGATGCTTGGGCGAGGTGATGTTGCGGCGGACCAGATCCTGCGCCACCGCGGCGAAGTCCTCATAGGCCTTGTGACGGTTCTGCTTCAGCGCCGCCTGGTGCCAGCGCGGACCGTACTCGCCACCGCCACGGATGTTGGCCACGACGTAGACGCCGCCCTTGTCCAGCCAGGCGCGGCCCATGCCGCCGGAATAGCCCGGCGTCAGCGAGATCTCGAAACCGCCGTAGCCGTACAGCAGCGTCGGGTTGGAGCCATCCAGCTTCATCGCCTTGTCGTGCACCACGAAGTACGGCACGCGGGTGCCGTCCTTGCTGGTGGCGAAGTGCTGCTCGATCACCTTGCCGCTGGCGTCGAAGAACGCCGGCATGGTCTTGAGCACTTCCGGCTGCTGGCCGATGTCGGCAAGGGACAACGTGGTCGGGGTCAGGTAGTCGGTGACGGTCATCCACACCGCGTCGCTTTCATCCGGGTCCACCGCACCGATGCCGATGGTGCCGAACGCCGGTGCGCCGGTGAAATCACTGGACACCCAGCCATCCTTGCCGTGGGTCAGCACCTTCAGGCGGTTTTTGACGTCATCGAGCACGTTCAACACCACGTGCGATCTGGTCCACACCGCGCGGGCCAGCGAGGTGCTCTCCGTCGGCGCGAACAGCACATCGAACTCGCGCTTGCCGGCAATGAAGTCGTCGAACTTCGTCGCCAGCAGCGAGCCGGCGGCGTAGGTCGTGCCACCCACGGTCCACGGCTCGCGCAGCTCCAGCGTCAACCATTCGCGATGCACGCCCTTTTCGGCCGAATTGGGCGCATCGACCTTGGTCAGGGTGGGCGCTCCTGCGCATCCTGCGCCCGCGCCACTCGCACATCCATGTGCATCGTCTGCGCCGATCAGGAACAGCTCGTTGTTGTAGAAGGCCAACGTGCGGCTGACGAAGTTGCGCTCGAAGCCGGGCGTGTCGTCGTGCATCGCCGAGATGTACATGTCCTCCGGCTTGCCCTCGTACACGGGGGTGGACGCCGACAGCGGCGTGCCGCGCTGCCAGCGCTTGACCACGCGCGGATAGCCGGAGGTGGTCATCGAGCCGTCACCGAAATCGGTGTAGACGAACACGTTGTCCTGGTCGATCCAGCCCAGCCCGCCCTTGGCTTCCGGGCGGAAGAAACCATCCTTGATCCAGTCCTTCTTCGACAGGTCGAACTCGCGGGTGACGTCGGCGTCGGCGCCGCCGCGCGACAGCGCGATCAGGCAGCGGGTGTATTGCGGGCGCAGGCAGTTGGCGCCATGCCACACCCAGTTCTCGCCTTCGGCCTTGTTCAGCGCGTCCAGATCCAGCACGGTTTCCCACAGCGGCTCGGCCTTGCGGTACTCGGTCAGCGTGGTGCGGCGCCAGATGCCACGCTCATGCTGCTTGTCCTTCCAGAAGTTGTAGTAGTAGTCGCCGATCTTCTGCACGCCGGGGATCTTGGCGTCCGAATCAAGCACCTCGCGGATGCCGGCCTCCATCTGCTTGAACTGCGCGCTGCGCGCCAGCCGGCCCTCGGACTCGGCGTTGCGCTCCCGGACCCAGTCCAGCTGCCTGTCGCCGGTGACGTCCTCCAGCCAGGCGTAGTTGTCCCCGGCGGGGTCAGCGGCCATGGCGGCGCCGGCCAGGCCGGAGGAAAGCAGCCCTGCGACAAGGCAGGCGGAGGTGATTCTGGACATGTTGGCTCCATGCGGACATTAGGCCGCGAACGCTAGCACAGCCGTTCCCGCCCTCCCCCTGTCAAAGGTCAGGCCGCCTGTCCCCAGCGTGGACGCAGCGGGCGCCGGGCCCGTCGCGCCTGTGGACCGCGACGCCGCTTGCCGGCACCGTTGCCCCCGCGCCATGCCGCCGGCAAACGGAAACGGTACAGCGCCCACCACGCCACCAGCGGCATGCCCACCAGCCACAGCGGCAGCCAGCCGATCCACTGGCTGTAGCCTCGCGCGGCCGGCCACACCAGCACCAGTGCCAGCCCGGCCAGCGCCACCTGCCGGACAGTACGCACCACGTGCGGATCGGGCTGCTGGCGGGAGCGGCGGGATGACGGGGCGGACAGGTTGGACATGACGTACTCCGGCAACAGAAGTGTGGTGGAGTGCATCCTCACCGCCTTCCATCTCATGGACTGCGACCTGCCATTGACGCGCCCGTCGCTGCCCGCCCAACATGCTGTCCACCCATCCCTTCCGGTGTCCCAGTCCGCAATGCGATCCATTCCAGCGTTTCTGTCCGCCCTGTTGTTGAGCCTGACCCTGCCGCTGGCACCCGCCCATGCACAGCAGACCCCTGTGGCGACGCCGGTTGCGGAGGGAGATGCCGATGGCCCGCTGGACCTGCAACGCTTCATGGGCCGCTGGTATGTGATTGGCCGCGTACCCAACTTCGTCGAGCGCGGCCATGTCGCCAGCATCAACACCTACACCCTGCGCGAGGAGGACAAGGTCGCCATCAGCTACCAGTTCCGTGAAGGCTTCGGCGAGCCGGAGGAGCAGATCCAGATCCGCGCCAAGGTCGATGAGGACAGCGGCAACCGCCGCTGGCGCACCTGGTTCTACAAGGTGGTGCCCACCCGTTCGCGGATCCTGGAAGTGGCCCCGGACTACTCCTGGGCACTGATCGGCTACCCGGGGCGCGAGATGGCCTGGATCTTCGCCCGCGAGCCGGACATGGATGCCACGCTGTACCGCCAGCTGGCCCAACGCCTGCGCGACAGGTACGAGGTCAACACCGACAAGCTCAAGCGCGTGCCGCAGCGCCCCGACCAGGTGGGCAAACTGGGGTTCGAGGTTCCCAACCGGAAATAACCGTTCCCATCCGCCGGCACACTGGCCGGCGACCATAACTGGGAAAGCCCGACGCCATGGCGCCGGGCTTTTTCGTGGGCGGCGGTCGCAGCCGGCTCAGTCGTAGTTGCCCAGCGCCAGCGCGAGCAAGGTCTTGGCCTGTTCACGCAGGGACTGCGGCTCGACGATTTCCGCATCCGAGCCGTAATGCAGCACGTCCATCAGCAGCTCGCGCGAGACGCTGTACGGCACCTTCAGCTCATACCGGCCATCGGCCAGAAAACGCCCCTGCTGCCTGGAGTGCCAATGCTCATCGGCCACCCAGCGCGCGGCCTTGGCGCTGAACACGATGGTCGCCCAACCCTTGGGCGCACCGGAGAAGATGCCGTAGCCGGCGCCCAGCTGTTCATCCAGCTCGCTGTCGGGGATGTCACGCGCGGCCTCGTCGACCACCCGCGCCTTGTGGATGCGGTCCACCGCGAAACTGCGCACAGCTTCCCGGTTGTGATCCCACGCATCCAGATACCAGTTGTCGCGGTAGTGGGTGATGCGTTGCGGTGACACCGTGCGCCGGGTCGCCTCGTCGGTGGAACGGGCGCGGTATTCGAAGGACAGCTGCTTACGCTCCAGCACCCCCGAGGCGACGGTACGGAAGCTGGCTTCATCCAGCTTGCGGCCGCGATGCGGGATGACCCGGACCCGCTCCACCGGCCAGGACGAGGCCCCGGCCTGGGTGGCCAGCAGGCTTTCGATCCGCTGCTGCAACGGCGCCAGCACCGAAGAGAGCACCCCGCCACCGGTGCGCGCCAGCAGGTGCTGCGACGCCAGCAGCGCGTGCAGCTCCTCGGAGCTGAGCCACAGGCCCGGCAGCTCGAAGCGTTCGTTCTCATCGCTCTGGTAGCGGAAGCCGGCCTCGCCGTCGCCCTCCACCGGTGCCATCAGCGCATCGCGCAGAAAGGCCAGATCACGGTAGACCGTGGCCCTGGAACACCCCAGTTCCTCCTGCAGCCGTGCCACCGTGACCGGGTAGCGGGCGGACTTGAGGAGACGATGCAGCGCATTGATGCGTTCATAGCGGTCCATGCCGCCGATTATGTCCGACTCGACGGCGCAATGGAGCCACGCCGCAGCCGGCCGCTTCCGCAACCGCGGATGAAGTGCCGTTTCCGCCTGAACCGGTCAGTGGCGACGCCTCCGGTATCATCAAAACGCCTCCCTTTTCCCCTTGCCCTGGAGACCGATTGATGTCCCTGCGTGTTTCTCTGATTTTGCCGCTGCTGCTGTGTGCGCCACTGGCCTGGGCCGACGAAGCCGCCGACGCGGCCGCGATGTCTTCCCCTTGGAGTGGCAGCGGTGGCGAGCTGGGCTTCGCCTCGGCGCACGGCAACAGCACCACCGAGAGCTTCAACGGCCGCCTGAAGCTGCGCCACAGCGACGACGACTGGGTGCACAGCATGGACCTGTTCGGCCTGCGCTCCAGCGCCCAGTACAAGCAGACCGCCGACGACGGCACCGTCACGCGCAAGCGCCAGACCACCGCCAACCGCTATACCGCCAGCGCCGGCAGCGCGCTGCAGCTGGGCGAGCACCGCCAGCTGACGGCCACGGTGCGTCATGAAAACGACGATTTCGCCACCTACGACCGCCAGAGCAGCTTCGGTCTGGGTTACGGCACGCGCCTGATCGGCAGCGAGCGGGTGACGCTGGATACGCAGGTCGGCCCCGGTGTGCGCCGCTCGCACAACGCCGAAACCGACAAAAGCCGCACCGAACTGATCGGCCGCGGCCTGTTCGACCTGAAGTTCTCGATCACCGACAACACCGAGCTGGTCAACACCCTGCTGGTGGAATCGGGCTCGTACAACACCTTCGCGCAGAACGATTTCGGCGTCGCGGTGAACATGAACCAGCACTTCGCGCTGAAGGCCGGCTGGCAGGCGCGTCACAACAGCGACGTCTCCGAGGACAAGCGCAAGACCGATACGCTGACCACGATGAACGTGGTCTACAGCTTCAAGTAAGCGCTCGCGTCCACCTCACGGAAAAGCCGGCGCAAGCCGGCTTTTCCGTATCTGTCCGCTGGAGAGCGTCGCCGCGACTGCCGTCGCAGCCACGACATGCCCCTCGCCGTGGCTCAGCGCAGCAGTTCGCCCGCGCCCGCTTCCAGCAGCTGCCGCGCCACCGCGCGGCCCAACGCTTCCGGATCGCTGGCCGGACCGGTCGCCTCGGCACGCACGATGCGGCCATCGCTGGCGCCGCCGACCAGTCCCTGCAGCCACAGTGCATCGGCACCCTGCCACTGCGCGAATCCCGCCACCGGCACATGGCAGCTGCCATCCAGCGCACGGTTCATCGCCCGCTCCGCCTCCACGCAGGTGCGCGTCGCAGCGTCGTCCAGCGCGGCCACCAGCGCGATCACCTCGGCCGCATCCGCGCGACATTCCACTGCCACCGCCGCCTGCGCCGGTGCCGGCAGCCATTGCGGCGCACGCAGGCGGTCGCGGATGCGCTCGCCCAGCTCCAGGCGGTCCAGGCCGGCACAGGCCAGGATGATGGCGTCATGCTCGCCGGCATCCAGCTTGGCCAGGCGCGTGTTGACGTTGCCGCGCAGGTCGCGCAGCTGCAGGTCCGGACGCAGGGCGCGCAACTGGGCCTGACGGCGCAGCGAGGAGGTACCGACGCGGGCCCCCTGTGGCAGCGCATCCAGCGTGGCGTAGTGGTTGGAGACGAAGGCGTCGGCCGGATCGGCGCGGGTCAGGATCGCCGACAGCACGAACGGCGCCTCCAGCTCCATCGGCACGTCCTTGAGCGAATGCACCGCGCAATCGGCTTCGCCGCGCAGCATCGCCAGCTCCAGCTCCTTCAGGAACAGGCCCTTGCCGCCGATCGCCGCCAGCGAGCGGTCGAGGATCTCGTCACCGCGGGTGCTCATCGGCACCAGCGTGACCTCCAGCCCCGGATGGGCCTGGCGCAGGCGGTCGGCGACGTGTTCGCTCTGCCACAGGGCAAGCGGGCTCTTTCGGGTAGCAATGCGCAGGGTAGTCATGGCGCCATTATCGCCGCAGCCGGCGCGGGGGTCACAATTGCGGCAGTTGCTGCTTCAGGTTGGCCACGCAACGGCGGCTGACTTCCAGTGTCTCGGGCACATCCCGCAGCACCGCGTGCACCTGCCCTGTGGCGATACGCCGCAGTTCCAGCAGCCGCTCACGCGCCACCAGGCAATTGCGGTGGATGCGGATGAAGCGGGCGGGGAACTCATCCTCCAGCGAACGCAGCGATTCCTCGATCAGGTCCTGCCCGCGCGCGTGATGCACCACCACATACTTCTCGTCGGCCTGCAGATAGAAGATGTCCTCCACCGGAATCAGCCGCAGGCTGCCACCCAGCTTCGCGCACAGCACACGCCGCGCCTGCCCTCCCGCCGCAGGCGCCGGATCGCGCCCGGCGACAAAGGCACGCACGCGCTCCAGCGCCACCGCCAGCCGCTCGGCGCGGATCGGCTTCATCAGGTAATCGATCGCCGCCGCCTCGAACGCCGACAGCGCATGCGCGTCGTAAGCCGTGCAGAACACCACTGCCGGGCGTGGCTGGAACTGCGCCAGATGGCGGGCGGCCTCGAGCCCGTCGATACCGGGCATGGCGATATCCAGCAAGGCCAGCTCCGGCTGCAGCTCGGCGCAGGCCTGCAGGGCTTCGGCGCCATTGGCGACCTCGGCCACCACCGTCACCTCCGGATGGGCGGCCAGCAGCAAACGCAGGCGCTCGCGTGCCAGCGGCTCGTCATCGGCGATCAGTACTTTCATTCCATCCCCCGGGATTTGAGCGCCTGTCTGCCAGTCGTGGGCTCCCCGCCCCCGCTCAGCCTTCGAAACGTTGCTGCAACCACTGGCCGAGCGCGTGGATCTCCTCGGCGCAGACCTGGTGGGCCATCGGATAGCGGTGCCATTCCAGGTCGAACCCGAGCTGCTTGAGCACCTGCATGCTGTGCTCGGCGACCTGCACGGGAATCACCGGATCGGCGCTGCCATGGGCCATGAACAGCGGCTGGGTGTTGGCCCCGTCCACCAGCTGGCTGGCGGCGGCATCGACTTCCGGCAGATAGGTGGACAGCGCGATCAGGCCGGCCAGCGGCTCGCGGCGGGTCAGGCCGGTGGCCAGGGTGATGGCGCCACCCTGCGAGAACCCGGCCAGCAGGATGCGCGTGAGCGGAATGCCTCGCGCCTGCTCGCGCGCGATCAGCTCCTCGACCTGCGCCACCGATTCGGCCACGCCGGCGGCATCGGCACGACTGCGGAAATCCATGCTGACGATGTCGTACCAGGCACGCATCGGCATGCCGCCGTTGATGCTGACCGGGCGCTTGGGCGCATGCGGGAACACGAAGCGGATCGCCGGCCAGTGCGGGCGCACCAGTTCCGGCACGATCGGCGCGAAGTCATGGCCGTCGGCGCCGAGGCCGTGCAGCCAGATCACCGACCATTCCGGCACCGCGCCGGTTTGCTGCTCCACCGTTTCCAGCATTTCCACCACTCCCAAAGACAGGCCGCCATTATGCCTGCCCGGGCAATGCGGCTCAGTCCGGCAACGGCTCGCGCATGGCCGCGGCCCTCAGCTCGGCCGCACGCAGCAGCACCGGCGGCGGTGCGCTCTCTTCGGGAATGGACAGCAGCCGGTGCCGGCGCAACCAGTCTCCCCAGCCACGCGAGGAGGTCAACGCCACCACCGGCACCGCCAACGCCATGCCGATCACCACCGGTGCCATCCATGCGGCCAGCGGTGGCGAGACCGCATAGGCCATCGCCCCGACCAGCAGCCCGAATACGCTCAGGCCACCATAACGGCGCAGCAGTTCGGCCCATGACACGCTGCCGTCATCGCGCTGCTGCGCATCCCAGCCGGAGTCCTTGCCGGCCAGCACCTCGGCCACGCCACGCGACTGCACATACATCACCACCGGCGCCATCAACGCCGCCAACAGGGTTTCCAGCAGCACCGAGAGCAGCGCGCGCAACGCACCACCGCAGCCCACGCGCTCGCCGCGCACGGTCAGCATCGCCACATAACCCATCGCCTTGGGCGCCAGCAGCACCGCCATGGTGACCACGAACACCCAGATCACCCCGTCCTGGTCCAGCCCGCGCCAGTAATGGCCGGGCGACAGCTGCAGGTGCAGTTCCTGGGCCAGATCGATGCCACCGCGCACCAGCGGAATCGCCACGCCGATCAGCATCAGCATCGCCCACATCGGTGCGGTGAAGTAGTGGCCGATGCCGATCAGCATGTGCACGCGGCTGATCCAGTGCAGGCCACGTGCGCCCACCACCTTGGAATGCTGCAGGTTGCCCTGGCACCAGCGGCGGTCGCGGATCAGCAGGTCGGTCAGCGTCGGCGGGCCTTCCTCGTAGCTGCCCTGCAGGTACGGCACCATGTGACAGGCCCAACCGCCGCGGCGGATCAGAGCGGCTTCGACAAAATCGTGGCTGAGCACATGGCCGCCGAACGGCTTGCGGCCGGGCAGCTCGGGCAGGCCGGCTTCCTCGGCGAAGGCGCGGGTGCGGATCACCGCGTTGTGGCCCCAGTAATTGCTCTCGGCGCCATGCCACCAGGCCACGCCATAGGCCATCACCGGGCCATAGACGCGGCCGCCGAACTGCTGCATGCGGGCGAACGCGGTGCGGCCGTTGACCACCGCCGGCAGCGACTGGATCAGGCCGACGGTGGGATGGCTCTCCATCGCCGATACCAGCCGCACGATCACCTCGCCGGTCATCAGGCTGTCGGCATCGAGGATCAGCATCTGCGGGTAATCACCACCGAAACGGCGCACCCAGTCGGCGATGTTGCCGGCCTTGCGGCCGACGTTGCTGGCACGGCGGCGATAGAACAGCCGTCCGGCGCCGCCGGTTGCCTCGATCAGGCGCGCGAACACCTGCTCCTCGGCGCGGCCGGTCGCCTCGCGGGTGGTGTCGCTGAGCACGAAGAAATCGAAATGGTCCAGCTGCCCGGTGGCCGCGACCGATTCATAGATCGCCTGCAGCCCGGCCATCATCCGCCGCGGGTCCTCGTTGTAGGTCGGCATCAGCAGCGCGGTGCGGGTGCCCAGCACCGGCAACGGCGCGGCCGGATCGATACCGAGCTTGCGCCGGCCGCGCAGCAGCGCCTGCAGGCCGGCCAGGCTGCCGACGAAGGACAGTGCGATCCACGCAAACAGCAGCACGAACAACACCAGCAGGCAGGCCTCCAGCACGTTGATGCCACCGTTGGCCAGCACCCGCGCCATCATCCAGGTCGCCGCCGCCGTCATCAGCGCGGTGGCGCCGAACACATACAGCCGCCGCAGCAGGATATTGCGCGGCGCGGTGCCCTGCCGCGGCACCTGCAGGCGACCGGTGCGCAGGGACTGCTCGGGCATCGGCAACGGATGTTCGTCCGGCAGGATGGCGATGCCGGCATCGCGGCACGGCGTGGCATCAGCCACCGGCGTCACCGACAACGCTCCACCGCCGCGACGGCGGGACAACAGCGGGCCGGGCGACAACCCCGGTCCGGACAGGCATGAGCGCTATTTCCGTGATGCACCGGCTTACCTCTGTGTGACGACGTGGGAGTACGGAAGCTAGAGGGCGCACCATAAACAGGGCGCGAACAGACCATCCGCAGCGCGACAAGGCCACTGCTGGGCACCGCACAGATCCCGTGTTGGACGGGGAGTGACGGCGTGTCATGGCCCTCTGGCCGCCGCCTTGGGGCGTTGCGGCGGCGGGGAATTATCCTGCAAACAAAACAGCCTGGAAGTATTTCCCGCAGGTTGTCCCGTCCGCGGCCCGCACTGCCAGAAAGCAGTCCGGCACCGGTCAGAGATGGTCACGCCAGGACATTACCGCATGCGCCACCACGCCGGGCCGCGACGCAGCGCGCCTGCATCCATTGCGGGAATGCGCCCGGCTTTTCCTACCAAAACCCTCACCGCCACCGGCCAGTCATACCGGCCATATCCAGCGGCTGCAGTGGAAGCACCGGCGTTTTCAACTGGCCCGGTACTTTGCGCCGCTCAGGCCGGACGATCGGACAGCAGGCCGATACGGCGGAACCACATTTCCACCGGCACGGTCACCAGCGGCGGCATCGCCGCCAGCAGCGCCACCAGCACCGCCCACAGCGGCCACTTCAACTTGCCCCATGCATACAGGCTCACCGCCACGTAGAACAGGAACGCCAGCCCATGCAGGCGACCGAACAGCCACACCCCCAGATCGGTGGTCTGCGTGCCGTATTTCAGCAGCATGCCGATCAACAGCCCCGCCCAGGTCACAGCTTCGACAAAGGCGGCGATGGCGAACAGCCGTCCGGCGGGAGACAGGGATTTCACGGGCATGGGGATGCGGTTCCAGCAATTTGAAGAGCGGCGATTGTAGGCGAGCCGCTGCCGCAGCGACGCTTGCAGGCGTCCGCACTCCTAACGCCTATCAACCCGGCCCATGGCCCGGGCATCGACCTGCGACTGGAAGCCTTCCGGCCGCTACCGCCCGCTCAACCGAAGAAATGCAGGAATCCCAGCGGGTCGTGCATGCGTGCAATTGCATACACCATCGCGAACACCAGCAGTGCCGCCGCATAGAACCCGGCCTTCACCGCCCGCGTCCGGCCGCGCCGCAGCGCGAACACCCCCAGCACGATATAGATCACCAGCAGCACCAGCTTCACCGTCAGCCAGCCATTGGCGAACATCGCGCCCGGCAATATCGTCAGCAGCATCAGCGCCGCGGTCAGCAGCGCGGTGTCGATGCTGTAGCTGAACCAGCGCACCACCAGCCAATGCGGCCAACGCATACCGGCCAGCACACCGGCACCACGCAGCGCGAAAATCAGGCCGCTGCACAGGGCCATCGCGATATGGACGGCTTTGATCTGCGGGTAGAACTCGATCATCGATAGACCTCGAAGGACGTCACTGGCGATGGCGGCCACCACTGCCGTGGCCGGTGCCGCCTGATGGCCACATTCTGGCCGAAGCGGTACGACACCATCTTGACCTGCATCAGCCGGCCGGCCTGTGAGCCGTTGCCGCCGGCACTGGTGATGCCATGCCCGCAACGACAAAGGGCGGCCGAAGCCGCCCCTTGCCTTTCACACCATCACGCGGGGATCAGCGCGTGTTGTTGCCGGACTGCGTGACCTTGCCGGGGCTCAGCCACAGCGCCGCCACGAACAGTCCCACCAGCAGTGCACCGACCGCGAAGATCGTGTCGCCCGGTACACGCAGCCACACCAGCAGGTCGATGATCGAGCGGTTCATGAACTCCGCCGAACGTGCATACCAGTAGCCGTGCTCCAGGTTGGCTTCCAGCTGCAGCACGCCCATCGGCAGCAGTGTCAGGATGGCCATCAGCGCCAGGCCGATGTTCATCGCCCAGAAGCCGCCGCGCAGCAGACCGGTCTTCCACACCGCATCCGGGCGCAGGCCACGCAGGCAGTACAGCATCAGGCCGATGCCGAGCATGCCGTACACACCGAACAGCGCCGTGTGGCCGTGGGCCGCGGTCAGGTTGGTACCCTGCATGTAGAACAGCGCCAGCGGGGTGTTGATCAGGAAGCCCAGCAGGCCGGCGCCCACCAGATTCCAGAAGCTCACCGCCAGGAAGAACATGATCGGCCAGCGGTAGCGCTCCATCCACGGCGTGGCGCGGCTGTTGCTCCAGGTCTCATAGGCTTCCAGCCCGATCAGCGCCAGCGGTACCACCTCCAGCGCGGATATACCCGCACCGACCGCGATCACCCCGGTGGTGACACCGGCGAAGTACAGGTGGTGGAACATGCCCAGCACACCGCCGGCCATGAACACGATGGTGGCGAACAGCACGTTGATCGTCGCCGAGCGGCCACGCACCAGCCCCAGCTTGACGAAGATGAAGCTGATCACCGCGACCGCGAACACCTCGAAGAAGCCTTCCACCCACAGGTGCACGATCCAGAAGCGCCAGTAGGTGATGATCGAGATGTGGGTGTGTTCCTTCCACATCAGGCCGGCGGCATACAGCAGGCCGATCGCCACCGTGGACAGGAACAGCAGTCCGGCGATATGGCGGGCTTCATGGGTCTTGCTGCGCAGGGCCGGCCACAGCGCGCGGCCCACCAGCACCAGCCACAGCATCAGGCCGATGAACAGGTACACCTGCCAGAAGCGGCCGATGTCGGTGTATTCCCAGCCCTGGTGGCCGAACCAGAAGTTCTTGTCCAGACCCAGCTTCTGCATCACCGCCAGCCACTGCCCGGCGAACGAGCCGACCACGATGACGATCAGGCTGATGAACAGGAAGTTCACCCCCAGCCGCTGGTACTTGGGTTCATGACCGGAAATCGCCGGCCCCAGGTACAGGCCGGTGGCCAGCCACGCGGTGGCGATCCACAGGATGGCCAGCTGCGTGTGCCAGCTGCGCGTCACCGCGTAGGGCAGGTAGTTGGCCAGCTGGAAACCGTAGGCCTCCTGGCCTTCGATCTGGTAGTGCGCGGTGGTTGCACCCAGCAGGATCTGCACCAGGAACAGCGCCATCACCACCCAGAAATACTTGGCGGTGGCACGCATCGACGGCGTCACCGTGATGCTCAGCGACGGATCGGTGGACGGCGGCACCAGCGGCTTTTCCTTGCCGTGGTAGACCGCGTAATGCCAGGCCAGCAAGGCGATGCCGGCAATCATGAAAAGAATGGAGAACATCGACCACATGAAGCTGCTGGAGGTGGGCGTATTGCCGACCAGCGGTTCGTGCGGGAAGTTGTTGGTGTACGACTTCACATCACCCGGGCGATTGGTCACCGTCGCCCACGACGCCCAGAAGAAGAAGGCGTTCATCTTGGCGCGATGCTCGGCGTCGGGCACCGGGTTCTCGCGCAGGGCATAGGCCTCGCGCAATTCGGCGGTAGCCGCATCGTCGGAGAACACGCTGGAGTAATGCGTGCCCACCTGCGCGATGGCCTGCGCACGTTCGTCGGAAATGACGATCGTTCCGGTGGCCGGATCGTAGGTATTGCGACGGATTTCAGGCTTGATCTCGGCCTGCAGCTTGGCCTGCTCGCTCGAATCCAGCGCCTCGTACGCTTTCCCGAACTCGGCCTGCGCGCGCAGGTCCAGCATCGCCAGCACCTCGCGGTGCAGCCATTCGGCCGACCAGTCAGGTGCGATCAACGCACCATGGCCCCAGATCGAACCGTTCTGGTGACCACCGATGCTCTGCCATACCTGCCGCCCGACCTGGATGTCGTCACGGGTGTAGACCACCTGCCCGCTCTCGGTGACGACCTTCTCCGGCATCGGCGGCGCGGTCTGGTAAAGATCCTTGCCCAGCCAAAGCATGATGCCGAAGCTGATGATCAGCAGGGCGCCTAAACCCACCCATAGCTGTCTGGTTATTTTTACGCTCTTTGGTTCCACAGCTTGCCCCTTCTATCCGGAAGACAGCGCCATATTCCCCAGTTACGCACAACCGTATGTTGACTTTGGTCAAGTGCAGCCCCATGAAGCCCGCCACGCGGGCCGCAGGGATCACTTGCCACACTGCACTTTCCCACCGCTGTGCGACCACCCCGCACCCCTGCGACCGGTTTGCCCCGCCTCCAGGCCCATGACTGCAACAAAGCCCAGGCAGCATGCAAACCGTTTGGACAGGCGGCTGGAACTCCCAGGCCACCTGCCCTGCCCCAAGCGTGCCGGGCCATCTTCCGCCTATGTGGCGGGATTTACCATTGCGAGGCCGCAGCGGATCACGCCACCCGCGAACCTGCGGAAACTGTTGCAATCGAAACCATGCGCTGATGACCTGCCCATCTGTCACCGGCCCCGCGCAGATTGGAATGGCAGAGGCAGCCCCGGAATCGCACCGCCCTGCCGCCGGCCCGGTGTTCTTGTGGCCTTTCCGATTTCAGGCGGCCTTATTCGCCGCCTTCGTCCATGCCCGCAGGCCCATCACCGCCAGGGCGATGAACAGCACATACAGCCCGGCGGTCAGGTTGAGCGACTTGACCGCGTACATGCCCACGTACACCACGTCGACCACGATCCACAGCCACCATGCGGCGACATGACGGCGGGCCTGCCACCATTGCGCGACCAGGCTGAGCGCGGCCAGCATCGCATCCAGCCACGGCAGCGCGGCATCGGTAAAGTGGTGCATGGCCGCGCCGAGGGCGAGGCCGAACAGCACGCCCAACCCCAGATCACGCCACAGATGCGCCCCCGGCAGCGCGGCGATGGTCACGCGTCCGTCGCCTTGCACCCGCCGCCGCCAGTTGAACCAGCCGTACAGCAGGAACGCGGCGAACGCGCCCTGCAGCAGCATGTCCGAATACAGCCGGGCGTCGGCGAACACCAGCGCGTACAGGCCGACCGACACCAGCCCGACCGGCCATGCCAGCATCCGCCGCTGCGCCATCAGCCAGACGCCGAGGATGCTGAAGCCGACCGCCGACCATTCCAGCAATACCGGGTTCACAGCGCGATGCTGACCGACAGGCGCGCCTGGCGCGGCGCACCGGGGAACAGGTAGTAGTCACCCGAGCTGCTGCCGGTATCGCGCCAGTAGAAGCGGTTGAACACGTTGTCCACCGACAGGTTCCAGTTCAGCGCATGTCCGTGCAGCCGGTGCTGGAAGCACAGGCCGGCATCGGCGACGTTGTAGCCGGGCGCACGCACGCGGCCATCGGCGGTGGCCACATTCGAGGACGCATAGCGCCAGCCGCCGGTGACGCTCAGGCCCGGCACGAACGGCAGCTGGTAGTCCACGTGCAGGGTGGCACGCGTGCGCGGCACGTTGATCAGCTGATGGCCTTCATACGCCGGCGTGCCGGTGTCGCGTGCACGGGCCTGCAGCACGCTGGCGCTGGCGGTCAGCTGCAGACGCTCGCTGATACGACCCTGCGCACTCAGCTCCAGCCCGGTATGGGCCTGCTGGCCTTGCTGCACGAAGGTATGACCATAGGCGCTGTCGTCAGGCATGGCGTACTGGAACGGCCGGGTGGTGCGGAACAGCGCCGCGCCCAGCGTCAGCGCATCGGCGTGGGTGTACTTGGCGCCCACTTCGATCTGGCGCGAGCGTACGGCGGGCAGGTAGGTGCCTTCGTTCGTCGTCCAGAACGGCGCTTCCTGGCCGAGCGAGATGCCCTGCGCATAGCTGGCGTAGAGATTGAGGGCGTCATTCGCATTCCAGATCAGTGCGGTCTGCGGCAGGAAGCGCGACAGCCGGCTGGCGCGTTCGGGATTGCCGCGCTTGTCCCACGCGCGCTCATCCAGATGCACGAAACGGCCACCGGCCAGCCACTGCCAATCCCCGGCGATGCGGATACGATCGAGCACGAACAGCGCCTTCTGCGCGCTGTCCAGCCGCCGTACATGGGCGCCGGGCTGCAGCGGCGAAGGGCTGAACTGCGGCACCTCCGGATCGTGGATATTGCCGGTGCCGACGTAGTCGTTGACGTTGCGGCGCCGGTCCACGGTGCGGTCGAAGTAGTCGGCGCCCAGCGTCAGCTGGTGCTCGATGTCGCCGGTCGTGAAGCGGCCACGCAGTTCGGCGCGCAGCTGCCGGTTGCGGCGGGTGTCGTCCGGGCTGCGGTAGTCGTAGATGTCGTAGTCGCCATTGGGCGCGAAAAAGTTGCCCGGCACGCTGCCGTCGGCACATTCGGTGGCGTAGTAGCAGCCATAGGCGAAGGCGACGTTGTCATCGATGATCGAGCGGCTGTAGCTGGCCACCACCCGCGACTGCCAGGCCGGGCTGAAATCGTAGGTGTGCAGTGCGCTGAGGTTGGTGCTGTCGATGCCCACCGGCTGCTGCCAGGCCTGGTAGCCGAGCATGTGTTTGGGATCCACCTCATCGGGCAGTGCCACCGCGCCGAGCAGCTGGTAGCCGGAGGCCGAACGCTGCGCGCTGGTCTGGTAGTTGGCATCCAGCTGCAGCTTGCCGCGCTCACCGATCAGCCAGTCGGTGGCCAGCGCGTAGAAATTGCGACGGCCATCACCATGCTCGATGTAGGAGCCGCTGTCATCCCATGCCGCGTTGAAGCGCACGCCGATACGCGGGGTGATCCAGTGGCCTACGTCCATGGCGGCATAGCGGGTGCCTTCGGCATCGGTGGCGAGGGTGATGCTGCGCACCTCGGCCGGGCGCTTGCCCACATAGTTGATGACGCCACCGGGCGCGATAACGCCCGCCGCCAGCCCGGCCTCGCCCTTGAGAATTTCCACCTGCTGCACGTTCTCCAGCGCCAGCCGCTGTTCACCGGCAACACTCAGGCCGTTGAAGCGGTAGCCGGTGGCGGTATCCAGCGCGAAGCCGCGGATGGCGATGTTCTGGTAGTAGCCCACCGGCGCGTAGCTGTCGCCGAGCGAGGCATCGTTGTGGGCCAGTTCGGAGAGGCTGCGGACGTGGCGGCTGTCGAGCAGCTCACGGTCCAGCACGTTGATCGAGGCCGGGGTGTTCTTCCAGTCGCCGGGGCCGAAGCTGTTGGACTGCGTGTCCTTCGCACCGGGTTGCTCGGCCTGCACGCGCACGGTCGCCAGTTCGGTGGCGGTGCGTTCCTGCGCCTCGGCTTCAAGGGGGCTGGCGTGCAGCGGCAGTGCCGCGCCCAGCGCAGCGCTCAACAACGTGATTCGGTAGCAGCGGTTCATTCGTTCGTCATCAGCCGGATGGGGGAGACGAAGCGAAGGCGCGCAGGCCATCCAACCCTGAAGGTGGTGTGCCTGCTGCTCAAAGCTCCCTACGCCGGTGCAAGCCGGATCAGGTTCCAAGGGACTCTCTCAGCCTGCGATAACCAGGCACCCCCGCTTCAGTCGCGTATTGGACCACAAACGGTACGGTTTTTCCTGTGCTGGTGTTCAGGCAGCCGCGCGCAACGCGTCCAGCAGCGCCTGTCCGTCGCGCGTGCCGAACCAGCGTGCATGGCCGAGCAGGAAGTCATGCCAGGCCACATCGGCATTGGCGGTGGAGCCGGTGGCACCGTGGAAGTACTCCACCTCCGACAGGGCGAAGTCGAAATGCACCACCGGCAACAGGTCGGCCAGCAGCTGCACCTGTCGCGCGGACAGCGGCCGCTGCTGCCGGTAGCCCTCCAGCAGCGCCAGCGCGGTGGCCACATGCACCGCCTCCATGCCGCGCTCCAGCTGCAGCCACGCCACCGCGTTGCGCTCGATCGCCGTGGCCAGATCGAACAGCGCACTGGTCGGCGAGGCCAGGCCGAAATCGAACACGCTCGCCACCACCGTGGCATCGCCCTCGCGTTTCCACAGCAGGTTGGAGACATGCCAGTCGTTGTGCGCCCACAGCCGCGGCTCGGCCTGCAGACGTGCAGCCAGACCCGCGTGCCACGGCAGCACCCCCTGTTCGAGCGACTGCCGCCAGGGCTTGTGTGACAGGTAGTCGGCCAGTGCCGGGCGCTGGCGGAAGTCGCGTTCCAGCATCGCGATCGGATCGTCGCTGCGCAGCAGGTCATCGCGCGCGACCAGCATGTGCGTGCTGCGCTGTGGCGCGTGGTACCCGGCCGACGCCTGATGCAAGCGGGCAAGCATCCGGCCGGCTTCATGCGCCTGGTCCAGAACGGTCAGCGGCGTCCACGAAGGTGCATCGCGATACAGGTCCTCGCCCTCGGCGACAGCATGCACCTCGTAGGTCCAGTCGCCCTGCTCGAGCGCGGTGACACCGTCGCGATCCTGCAGCACCTTCACCACCGGCACGCCGGCAGCGCCCAGATGCGCGATGAAGCGATGCTCCTCGCCCAGCGTCACCGCCGTGCGGACATGGCGGTGATGACGCTTGATGAAGTAGCGGCCGGACGTGCCACCGACGATGGCCGCCGCCGACATCGGCCGCGGACTGTGCCACTGCACCGTGCCGGCACCTTGCAGCTGCGCAAAGCGCTCGCGCAGCCAAGCCACCTCGGCTTCGCTGATCGCAGGCCAGTCGGCAGGCACCTCGTCGTTGTTGAGGCCCTGGACGCGGTGGTCGATGGTGTTCATGCAAGAAAAAACCGGGGTCAGAGTCGAATTCTGCCTGTTTTCCCGCTGCCGGGTTGGTGAGGCCAGGCCGGCGTCGCCTCCAATCCTGTCTGCTGCGGTCACTTGCCTGTCCCCGCACGGCTTGCTGCAATGCGCTCCACCTTGAGGGAGCGGCACATGCAGGAAATCGGGGAATGGCTGCTGGTGAACCCGGCGCGGATCATGGTGCTGGTGTCACTGGTTTTCAGCACCTTCATCCTGTGGGGCGAATATGGCGGGCGCCGCAGCGGCGGCAGTGGTTGGCTGACGCTGGCACGTGTCGGCATCGGCTCGATTTTCAGCGTGGTCACCGCCATCGTCGCCGCATTCTTCGGCGGCGTGGGCGCGTTCTTCGGCTATCTGCTGGTGCAGATCCTGGTCTGCGTGGTGCTGCCGCTGGTACTGGTCGACAGGATCTGACGCAGGGACGCGACAACCGGGAAAAACGGCAAAAATGGGGGCAAATCCCGGGACATCCCACTCCATCCGCTGTTTTCCCAAGCCAGGTGATGCTCTCTATTCAAGCCGCGGGCCATCCTGATCGATGACCACTTCGCCATCTTCCTTGGCGAATGGACGGGTGACCGTCGGCAGAATGTCGAGCACAACCTCGGATGGCCGGCACAAACGCGTGCCCAGCGAAGTGACCACAAATGGCCGATTGATCAGGATCGGATCGGCCAGCATCGCATCGATCAACTGCTCGTCCGTCATCGTCGGATCGTCCAACCCGAGAGCTTCGTACGGCGTGCCTTTCTTCCGCAGGGCATCGCGCACGCCCAGGCCGGCCGCGGCGATCAATTCGACCAGACGATCACGCGTCGGCGGCTCATGCAGATAGTCGATGACGGTCGGCTCGATGCCGGCATGGCGGATCAGCGCCAGCGTGTTGCGCGAAGTGCCGCAGGCGGGGTTGTGATAGATCGTGGCGTCCATGGTGGCGTCCTTAGGTGCTGGCCGATGAAGTCCCGCAGCATTCGCTGCGTGCGGGCCGGGAGACTTCTGCATTGGCGACATCGGCAGAAGCTGCAGGAACGATCGCGGTGAGCGGCGGCAACGTCACCGCGCCGGAGGCGGCGGCCAGCTTCGCTGCGGCCAAATCGCCTTTGCGTTCGCTGTAGCGGTCGGTGAGATAGTCGCTGCGGTCGCGAACCAGCAGGGTGAATTTGACCAGCTCCTCCATTACATCCACCACGCGGTCGTAGTACGGGGACGGCTTCATCCGCCCGTCGTCGTTGAACTCCTGCCAGGCCTTCGGCACCGAGGACTGGTTGGGGATGGTGACCATGCGCATCCAGCGGCCCAGCTGGCGCAGGGCGTTGACGACATTGAACGACTGCGAGCCGCCGCACACCTGCATTACCGCCAGGGTCCGACCCTGGGCCGGGCGCACACCGCCGTCTTCCAGCGGCAGCCAGTCGATCTGGTTCTTGAACACCGCCGTCAGGGTGCCATGTCGTTCCGGGCTCACCCAGACCTGGCCTTCCGACCACTGTGACCATTCGCGCAGCTGCCGGACCTTGGGATGGTCCGGGCTCACGCTGTCCAGCATCGGCAGCTCACTTGGATCAAACACCCGGGTTTCAGCGCCGAAGTGGCGCAACAGCCGTTCGGCTTCCAGCGCGAGCTTGCGACTGAAGGACTGCGGGCGCAGCGAGCCGTACAGGATCAGGATTCGCGGGGGATGTGCCGAGCCCGATACGCCCAGCTTGTCCTGCGTGGGGATGTCCAGCACCTCCGGTGCCAGATTGGCCATCTCGGGAATCGTCATGTCGATTGCACGCCATCTTTAATTTCCATTATTCTAGAATTATGAAACTTGACGAAGCAACCATCGCCCTTGCGGCGCTCGGACAGGCGACCCGGCTCTCGGTCTTCCGCCTGCTGGTCGAGGCCGGTCCGTGCGGCCGGATGCCCGGCGAGATTGCCGAGGCCTTGTCGCTGCCCGGCGCGACCTTATCCTTCCACCTCAAGGAGCTTGCCGCCGCGGGGCTGGTCCATAAAGAGCCGCGTGGCCGCAACATCTGCTACCGGGCCGACTTCGACGCCATGAATGCTCTGATCGGGTTCCTTACCGACAACTGCTGCGGCGACAGAGCCCGGTGTCTTCCGGCCTCCGGCACCTCCCGCAAGGGCACACAGGAAGCGGACAAGGACTGATCCATGCTGACTGCACTGCTGATATTCATCGCCACTATTGCCCTGGTCATCTGGCAGCCCAAA
Organism: Stenotrophomonas sp. JC08; assembly: GCF_052180205.1. NCBI lineage: Bacteria > Pseudomonadati > Pseudomonadota > Gammaproteobacteria > Lysobacterales > Lysobacteraceae > Stenotrophomonas > Stenotrophomonas sp. JC08. The sequence goes on from NZ_CP197473.1 coordinate 2,735,093, forward strand.
GGCCTAGGGGTGGGATGGAGCGCCATGCTGGGCGCTGTATTGGCCTTGTTGACCGGGGTGGTGGCGCTGGCGGACATCACGACGGTCTGGGGTTTTGTCTGGAACGCCACCTTCACTTTTGTCGCGGTGATCATCATCAGCCTGCTGCTGGATGAAGCCGGGTTCTTCGAGTGGGCGGCGCTGCATGTGGCGCGCTGGGGCAAGGGCAGCGGACGCCGGCTGTTCACCTTCCTCGTATTGCTCGGTGCGGCCGTGGCGGCGTTGTTCGCCAATGATGGCGCTGCACTGATCCTGACGCCGATTGTGATCGCCATGCTTCTGGCGTTGAGGTTCAGCCCGGCGGCCACGCTGGCGTTCGTGATGGCCGCTGGATTCATCGCAGACACGGCCAGCCTGCCGCTGGTCGTTTCCAACCTGGTCAACATCGTCTCGGCGGATTACTTCGATATCGGCTTCGCCGAATATGCCTCGGTGATGATCCCGGTCAACCTCGTCTCGGTCGCGGCGACGCTTGGCATGCTGCTGTGGTTTTTCCGCCGCGACATTCCCGCCAGCTATGACGTGGCCCAGCTGAAGGATCCGCGTTCGGCCATCATCGATCGCACCACCTTCAAGGCAGGCTGGGCAGTGCTGGCGTTGTTGCTGGTCGGCTTTTTCGGGCTGGAGCGGATCGGCGTGCCGATCAGCGCGGTGGCAGGCGCCGGTGCACTCGTCCTGCTGGGCGTGGCGGCAAAGGGCCACGTGATATCGACCCGCAAAGTCATTCGGGAAGCGCCGTGGCAGATCGTGGTTTTCTCGCTCGGCATGTACCTGGTGGTCTACGGCCTGCGCAACCAGGGTCTGACGGGCCATCTGGCCAGACTGCTGGATCTTTTCGCCAGTTACGGCTTGTGGGCGGCGACGATCGGGACCGGCCTGCTGATCGCCTTCCTGTCGTCGATCATGAACAACATGCCCACCGTGCTGGTCGGCGCACTGTCCATTGACGCCAGCCAGGCCGCAGGAACCGTGCGCGAGGCGATGATCTACGCCAACGTCATCGGCAGCGACCTGGGGCCGAAATTCACCCCGATCGGCAGCCTGGCCACGTTGCTCTGGCTGCATGTGCTGGCACGCAAGAAAATCAGGATCACCTGGAGCTACTACTTCAAGATCGGCCTCGTGCTGACGCTTCCGGTATTGCTTGTGACTCTGGTGGCGCTGGTGCTGCGGCTGAGCCTTGTGTAGCCGGCTTGGGAAACCGGGGTCAGAGTGGAATTCCGGCATTTCACGAGGCAACTTCCGATACGCGAGCTTGCCACCACCCCGTAGCGTGGGCTGCTCCAACAACGGAGCAAGCCCATGGCAAGGAAGCCGAGGATCGATCTGGCCGGCGTCGCCCAACATGTCATCCAGCGTGGCAACGACCGCCAACCCTGCTTCTTCCGCGCTATCGACTACCAGCGCTACGTACAGGATCTGCGGGAAATCACACTGGCCCGCGACTGCAACGTGCACGCCTATGTATTGATGACCAACCACGTGCACCTGCTGATGACGCCAACGCGCGTGGGCGCCATCAGCAGCGTGATGCAGGCACTGGGGCGGCGTTATGTGCGCTACATCAACGACACCTATGGCCGCACCGGCACCTTGTGGGAGAGACGTTACAAATCCCACCTGGTCGCCAATGACGAGCACCTGCTGCGCTGCTACCGCTATATCGAACTCAACCCGCGCGCGCATGGTCGCCACCGCGGACCAGTACCGCTGGTCCAGCCATGCAGGTAACGCAAAGGGCCTGCCCGACCCGCTGCTGCATCCCCATGACTGCTATCTGCACCTGGGAACCACGCCATCGGACCGGCAACAGGCCTACCGTGAACTGGTGCAACAGGCCGTCGCCGAGGATGCCGCACGTTTCGCCCACCACCTGCATCACCAGCAACCTATGGGCAACGACCGCTTCCGCGCCGCCATCGAAGCCCAGCTGGGGCGCAGCGTTACCCCACGAAAAGTGGGGAGGCCCAGAAAGCAGACCCAAGAAACATCAGTACCAGACAGCCCCAGCCAGAAGCAGATTTAATTCACTCTGACCCCTGTTTTGTTCCTGTTTTTCTCCTTAAAACCGCTCCATCCCGCGCCCCCAGTCGATCGAGGAAATCTCGCCACGGGGACTAAAGGACAAGACAATTAAAAGCTCACTCCACATCTTGCTCTTGGCCTATCTGCAAATAAACCAGTATCGCCAGAAAAATGAAACCAACGCCATAGAGCGGCATTAATGCCATGGAAGCGAAAGCCATCAACACACGCTGCCCACTACTCGTGGACTGATACCATTCACTGAGAGATTTCCTCCGACCACCATTATTGATACTAGCCTTTATACTTATATCAGCCCGACTTACAGGGGTCGCCGGATAAGCACTTTCCTCACGACTTAAGCGGTAATCCCCCCGCTTTTAGCGGTCTCCAAAAGTGGAGCTAAGCGGCAAGTGCCAGTTTCTGCATGGGCGTGATGCCGCCGAGCGCCATGTTCGGGCGCTCGTGGTTGTAAGTCCAGAGCCAACGGGTGGCTTTGTCCTGTACCTGCTCGATCGAGTCGAACAGGGTTCGGGCCAGCCAGGCGTAACGTACGGTTCGGTTGTAGCGTTCGACATAGGCGTTCTGCTGTGGTTTGCCGGGCTGGATGTGCTCGATGCGGATACCTTGTTGCTCGGCCCATGCCAGCAGCACGCCACTGATGTATTCAGGGCCGTTGTCGCAACGGATCACCCGCGGCCTGCCCCGCCATTCGATGATCTGCTCCAGTGCACGGATGACTCGGGCCGACGGCAGTGACAGATCCACCTCGATGCCCAGCCCTTCGCGATTGAAGTCGTCCAGCACGTTGAACAGGCGGAAGCTGCGTCCGTCGCTGAGCTGGTCGTGCATGAAGTCCATTGACCAGACCTGGTTGATCGCCTCCGGCACCGCCAGTGGCTCCGGGCGTTCGCGTACCAGGCGCTTCTTCGGCTTGATCCGCAGGTTCAACTCCAGCTCCCGGTAGATGCGATAGACCCGCTTGTGGTTCCAGCCAAAGCCTTTGACGTTGCGCAGATGCAGGAAGCACAGGCCGAAACCCCAGTCGCGATAGGCAGTCGTCAATCGCACCAGCCAGTCGGCGATCCGAGCATTCTCCTCGCTCGCCTTGGCCTGGTAGCGGTAGCAGGTCTGGCTCACCGCGAAAGTCTGGCAGGCGTGCCGGATGCTCGATCGCCCACTGTCCACCGCCCATCGGGCCATCTCCCGGCGTTGAGATGGCCTCACCATTTTTTTGACATCGCTTCCTTCAGCAGGTCGGCGCTGAGCTGGGCCTCGGCATACATCTTCTTCAGGCGCCGGTTCTCGTCCTGCAGCTCCTTGAGCTGGGACATCAGCGATGCGTCCATGCCGCCGAACTTGCTGCGCCACTTGTAGAAGGTGGCGCAGCTGATGCCGTGCTCGCGGCACAACTCCGGAACGGGCGTGCCGGCCTCGGCCTGCTTGAGCACGGCGATGATCTGGCTATCGGTGAAGCGGGACTTCTTCATGGAACCTCCTCGGGAAAGCGTACGAGAAAATTCCACTTCTGGCGTCAGCTAACCTGCGGGGGGATTACCAAGCGGTTCCCGCAACTTTCACAAAATTTGGCAAAATCTGATGTTTTACAACCACATTGCTCGCAGTACATATTAACCCCCATCCAGCCGTTGAGCGTCGCATTCCAAAAAAACCACTCTCACCAAGGCTATCACAGAAAAGCGTAATGGTAACGCACATGAAAGCCAACAGGACGGCACCAATAAAAACCACAGTCCGGAGCCGATGCATCTACCGTACTCATACTGCCTCCATGTAATTATCAAACCCTGCCGGGATACGAGCAATTTCGGAGAGCCATTGGAGCACGGCACGGAAGCAAGTCGGCACACAGCAAATACGCCTCCGCCACCAGTCGGAGCACATAATTAATAATGTCGATCGAATCTTCCATACAGGTCATAAGTAGAGAACCTACGCGGTAGCCACATTCCGAATAATCAGCAACCCCTTCGATTACTGCGTATAGATTCCAATCCACGCTAGGGAATGTTGGCGATTAAATATCGCTGCACCCAAAGCCGTAACTACCGCTTACTCAGCATCCGTACGAATGATCTGGCAAGCCAGTGAACCTGAGAGAACAGCTCATAATGACCCAAGAAGAATTCGATTTACAAACACTAGATTACTAGCTCGACGACAGTGCCGATCTACCCATCGAAGACCTACCATTTCAGGTACTTGAGGTAACCGGATGGAAAAGGATCGAAACACTCTGCTACCTAGGCAAAGCCTTTCTCTCCTCTTTCTTCTGAGTGTGGTCATCGAATCAGGCATTCTGGCTAGGCTTGGCGTATTGACTCCGCTGCCACTATGCGCGCCGCACATAAAAAAGAGCGGCCACCAGACCGCTCTTTTCAATCACACCGCAGGAAGAATCAAACCCCCACAGGGTTCGCCTTCTCCGGATCAATCCCGTACTGCTTGATCGCCCGGGCCACATCCTTCGCGGTCATCTTGCCATCCTTCGCCAATGCTGCAATTGCGGCGTGGGCGATGTAGTAGCGGTCCACTTCGAAGAAACGACGCAGGTTGGCGCGGGTGTCGGAGCGGCCGAAGCCGTCGGTGCCCAGGACCGAGTAGGTGCCCGGCACGAAGGCGCGGATCTGGTCGGCGAAGGCGCGGACGTAGTCGGTGGCGGCGATGACCGGGCCCTGGCGACCTTCCAGCAGCTCGGTGACGTACGGCTTGCGCTGTTCGGCTTCCGGATGCAGGCGGTTCCAGCGTTCGGCGTCGAAACCGTCGCGACGCAGTTCGTTGAAGCTCGGGCAGGACCAGATGTCGGCGGTGACGCCGAAATCCTTGTCCAGCAGCTCGGCCGCGGCGATGGCCTCGCGCAGGATGGTGCCGCTGCCCAGCAGCTGCACGCGCAGCTCGTTCTTCTTCGGCTTGCCGGCATCGGTGAGCAGGTACATGCCCTTGATGATGCCGTCGGCCGCACCTTCCGGCATGGCCGGGTGGGTGTAGTTCTCGTTCATCAGGGTGATGTAGTAGTACTCGTCGATCTGGTCTTCCATCATGGCCTTGGTGCCGTGCTGGACGATGACGGTGACTTCGTAGCCGAAGGTCGGGTCGTAGCTGCGCACGTTGGGAATGCCGCCGGCGACGATGTGGCTGAAGCCGTCTTCGTGCTGCAGGCCTTCACCGTTGAGCGTGGTGCGGCCGGCGGTGCCGCCGAGCAGGAAGCCGCGGGTGCGCATGTCCGCCGCCATCCACGCCAGGTCGCCCACGCGCTGGAAGCCGAACATCGAGTAGTAGATGTAGAACGGCAGCATCGGCACGTTGGACACCGAGTAGCTGGTGCCGGCGGCCATCCACGAGGCGATGGCGCCCGGCTCGCTGATGCCCTGCTGCAGCACCTGGCCGGACTGGTCCTCGCGGTAGTACATCAGCTGGTCGGCATCGACCGGCTTGTACTTCTGCCCGTACGGGGCGTAGATGCCGATCTGGCGGAACAGGCCTTCCATGCCGAAGGTGCGCGCCTCGTCGGCGACGATCGGCACCAGGTGCGGGCCCAGCTCCTTGTCGCGCAGGCTGATGTTGAGCGTCTGCACGAAGGCCATGGTGGTGGAGTAGCTGCGCTCGCCCGAATCCTTGAGCAGGCGCTCGTAGGTTTCCAGCTTCGGCGCGGTGAAGGACTTGCTGGCCTTCTGCCGGCGCTGCGGCAGGTGGCCGCCGAGTGCGGCGCGACACTCCTGCAGGTACTTCACTTCCGGCGAATCCGGACCCGGGTGGTAGAACGGCACCTGGCCGTCGGCCAGCTGCGCGTCGGTGACCGGGATGTTGAAGCGGTCGCGGAAATGCTTGACCGAATCGTCGTCCAGCTTCTTGGTCTGGTGGGTCGGGTTGAGCGACTCCCCGGCGCTGCCCATGCCATAGCCCTTCACCGTCTTGGCCAGGATCACGGTCGGCATGCCGGTGGTGTTCACCGCCTGGTGGTAGGCGGCGTAGACCTTGTGCGGATCGTGGCCGCCACGGTTCAGGCGCCAGATGTCGTCGTCGGACAGGCCGGCGACCATCGCCGCGGTTTCCGGATACTTGCCGAAGAAATGCTCACGCGTGTACGCGCCGCCGAAGGCCTTGCAGTTCTGGTATTCGCCGTCGACGGTTTCCATCATCAGCTTCTTCAGGACGCCGTTGGTGTCCTTGGCCAGCAGGGCATCCCAGTAACCGCCCCACAGCAGCTTGATGACGTTCCAGCCGCCGCCACGGAACACGCCTTCCAGTTCCTGGATGATCTTGCCGTTGCCACGCACCGGGCCGTCCAGACGCTGCAGGTTGCAGTTGACCACGAAGATCAGGTTGTCCAGGCCTTCGCGGCCGGCCAGAGCGATGGCGCCCAGGGTTTCCGGCTCGTCCGACTCGCCGTCGCCGATGAAGCACCACACCTTGCGGTCGGACTTCTCTATCAGGCCACGGTTCTCCAGGTACTTCATGAACTGCGCCTGGTAGATCGCCGCCAGCGGGCCCAGGCCCATCGACACGGTCGGGGTCTGCCAGAAGTCCGGCATCAGCCACGGGTGCGGGTAAGAGGACAGGCCGCCGCCGTCCACTTCCATGCGGAACTTGTCCAGCTGCTGCTCGCTGATGCGGCCTTCAAGAAAGGCGCGGGCGTAGATGCCCGGCGAGCTGTGGCCCTGGATGAACAGCAGGTCGCCCGGGTGGTTCTCGCTCGGGGCGCGCCAGAAGTGGTTGAAGCCCACGTCGTACAGCGTGGCACCGGAGGCGAAGGAGGCGATGTGGCCGCCCAGGTCGCCCGGCTTGCGGTTGGTGCGGACCACGGTGGCCATCGCGTTCCAGCGGATGATGGAGCGGATGCGCCATTCCAGGTCGGCATCACCGGGGCTCTTGGCCTCCAGCTGCGGGGCGATGGTGTTGACGTACTCGGTGGTGGGAGAGAACGGCAGGTAGGCGCCCGAACGGCGGCTCAGTTCTACCATTCCTTCCAGCAGCTGATGCGCGCGCGCGGGGCCCTCGACATCGATAACGGCCTTCAACGACTCGATCCACTCCTGTGTTTCCAGGGGGTTCGGATCGTTGTTCAGCACTTCATTCAACCAGTTCATTGGCGCTCCCAGTTACTGCGCGCTTGCGTGCGCTCGTTTTTAATTTTGAGCTCGGAAGTGTAGCGCAACCGTTGCCCTTCAAAGGGGGCTACGCCCGCGTATGGCAAGGGAAAAGCCGCTGTCCGGCAGACAAATGACGACAACGCGATGACCGGCAACTGGACACGACAGGACAGCCATCTGCGGCTCCCGCATCACCATGCCGGCAACCGTGGCGACCTGCGGACTGGCCGATGACGGGACGCTGGCGACAATGCTGCCCTGCAACATCGATTGCCACCGTGCCAATGGGCAGTGACCTGGGTGCCGGCAACACAGCGTTGCAGCGGGTAATTTGCCGCCCGGAGGTTTCCGATATATCGTTTTGTGCATTCCGATATATCGAAAACATTCGGATGACCGTCTCCCGATCCCGCTCCCAAAGTGCGTCCCGTCCACTGGGCCGTGGCGACCTGCGCCTGCTGCTGCTGTCGCTGCTCGGCCAGGCGCCGCGGCACGGTTATGAGCTGATCCAGCAGGTCGGCGAGATGTTCCTGCGTGTGTATACGCCCAGCCCCGGCTCGGTGTATCCGCTGCTGGCCGATTTCGAGAACCTGCGCTGGGTGCGCGCCGAGGAGGACGGCGGACGCAAGCGCTACCACCTCACCGCCCTCGGCCGTGCGCAGCTGAAGCTGCAGCAGGCACAGATCGACGACGCGCTGCTGCGCACGCGCCACAGCGCGCGCACGATCACCAAGGCCAACCTGCCGCCAGCGGTCCGCGAGGCGATGCAGCAGCTGACCCGGGCGATGATGCTGCGCCACGGCCGCTGGCAGGACGCCGATATCGAACGCCTCACCACGTTGCTGGATGCGGCCACCGCGCTGGTGCAAGAGGCGCATCCCGAATGAACCGCCCTTTCCCCGTACCGACCCAGCCAGAGCGATCCAGCCAGGTCACCCCGGCCACCGCCGCCATTGACCCCAGGTAACGCCATGACATCGCATGCCTCCACGCAGATCCGCCTCGTCCCCCACTTCCGTTCGCTGCAGGTGCTGCGCAGCCAGCGCCTGACCCCGAACATGCAACGCATCGTCGTCGGCGGCGAGGCGCTGCAGGGCTTCGACAGCCGCGCCGCGGACGACCACGTCAAGCTGTTCTTCCCCAACAGCGAGGGCACCTTCGTGCTGCCGGAGCTGACCGAACACGGCCCGCGCTATCCGCAAGGCCAGCCACCCTCCCCGGCCCGCGACTACACACCGCGCCACTACGACGCGCAGGCCGGCGAGCTGGTGCTGGATTTCGTGCTGCACGGCGACGGTGCCGCCAGCCGCTGGGCGACCAAGGCGCAGCCCGGCGATGAACTGGTGGTGGCCGGCCCGCGCGGCTCGCACCTGATTGCTGATGATTTCGACTGCTATGTGCTGATCGGCGATGAAACCGCCTTGCCGGCGATCGCACGCCGGCTGGAGGAACTGCCGGACGACGCAGTGGCCGAGGTGTTCATCGAGATTCCCGAAGAGGGTGATCGCCAGCCGCTGCACAGCGATGCGCAGGTGACGGTGTCATGGTTCGAGCGCAACGGCTTCGATGCGTCCAGCAGCACCCTGCTGGAGGACGCGCTGGTGGATTTCGAGCAGCCCGACGGCGACACGCACTACTGGATCGCCACCGAGTCCAGCCGCGCGCGGATGATGCGCAAATTCATCGAGGGCCACCTGCAGGTGCCGAAGGAATGGATCCGCGCCACCGGCTACTGGAAGGCCGATCAGGACGCGGCCGGATGACCTTTTTCCGCCTACCGGCGGCTGCATCGGCGCTGCTATGCTCGGCCCCTCCCGCCGCGCCCGGAACATGCCCATGATCCCCTCACGCCCCCGCTTCCCCGCCATCGGCACCGCGCTGGCGGCCGCCCTGCTGGCCACCGCCCTGGGCGCCTGCCAGAGCACGCCGCCGCCCGCCGCTTCGACAGCGGCGCCGGCACCGCTGCCGGGCCTGTGCAACGACACCTCGCTGCAATGGGCGATCGGCAAGGTCAACGATGAAGCCACCGTGCGCCGGCTCAAGCAGGAAAGTGGCGCCGGCCTGGTCAATCCGATCGGCCCGGCCACCATCACCACCCGCGACATCCGCCGCGACCGCCTGCGCGTGTACGTGGATGCCGGCAATGTGATCACCGCCGCACGCTGCGAATAACGCGGCCGGTCGCACTCCGGCCAAATGCAAAGGCCCGCCAGTGATGGCGGGCCTTTGTTGTTGCAGCCGCTGAGCGCTGCGACCAGCGCGGGCCGGTTACTCGGCCTTGGCTTCCTCGGCCTTCGGAATCGAGGCTTCGGTGGTGATGCGGATCTTGACCTCGTCACCGACGTTCGGCGCATAGGCACCGACGCCGAAGTCGCTGCGCTTGATCGTGGTGCTGGCATCGAAGCCGACCGACGGCACCTTCAGCATCGGGTGCTCGCCGCCACCGTTGACGGTGACATCCAGCACCACCGGCTTGGTGATGTCCTTGATGGTCAGGTCGCCGGTCACGGTGAGCTTGTTGGTGCCGGCCACTTCCACCTTGGTGCTCTTGAAGGTGGCGACCGGGAACTTGGCGGCGTCGAAGAAATCGGCGCTGCGCAGGTGCTCGTCGAACTTGGCGGTGAAGCTGTTCAGGCCGGACAGCGGCAGGGTCACTTCCACGCTCGACTTGCCGATATCGGCGGCGTCGTACACCAGCGTGCCCTCGGCTTTGCCGAAGTGCGCGCTCGGGTTGGAGAAGCCGAAGTGGCTCCACTGCGCCAGCACGTCGGTGTGGGTCGGGTCGAGGGTGTAGGTGCCGGACGCCACTTCGATCGCGGCCACTTCCGGGGCGGCTTCGGCCGGCGCGGTAGCGGTTGCAGCAGGAGCGGCTTCCGGCGCGGTGGTCTCGGCCGGCTTGGAGCAGGCGGTGACGGCGGCGGCCAGGGCCAGCGGGAGCAGCAGCTTGGAAACAGTGTTCATGGGATTCTCCGGAAAGGACGGGAAAGGGTTGTGTTCGGTTGCAGGCACCGGCAGCGGACAGCGGCCGCCGGCAGTGGAGTTATTCGATGCGTGCCGCTTCATCGAACGACAGCCGCGGCAGGCGCGGGAACACCCCGGCCGGATCGCCATAGCCGAGGTTGACGAGGAAGTTGGACTTGATCGCGGTGCCGGCAAAGAACGCCGCATCGACCTTGGCGTTGTCGAAGCCCGACATCGGGCCGGCATCCAGTCCCAGCGCACGCGCGGCCAGGATCAGGTAGGCGCCCTGCAAGGTGCCGTTGCGGAACGCGGCCTCGTGGCGGCCTTCGCGCGGGCCGTCGAACCAGGCCTTGGCATCGGTGTGCGGGAACAGATACGGAAGCTTCTCGTGGAAATCCTGGTCGAAACCGACGATCACCGTGACCGGTGCGGCCATCGTCTTGGCCAGGTTGCCCTCCGACAGCGCCGGCGCCAGCTTCTGCTTGGCGTCGGCCGATTTGACGAACACGAAGCGCGCCGGGCTGTTGTTGGCCGAGGTCGGTCCCCACTTCAGCAGGTCGTACAGCGCGCGCAGCTGGCTGTCTTCCACCGGGCGGTCCTGGAAGGCGTTCTGGGTGCGGGCGGTGCGGAACAGCTGGTCGAGCGCGGCATCGGTGAAGACGTCGGACATGGAAACTCCGTGGTGAATTGGCTACGGTCGTGGTCTTGTGCCGGAAAGCGCCGGACAATGGCACGACGACGAGTGGCAACAGTGTAGGGCGCCACGACTGTTGCAACACCCAGCCACGATGAAACGAATTAATGCCACACGCGAAACGATCGATGCTTCCCTGGACGATCACCGACGGCCGCGCCGGAAATGTCCGCCAGGCCGTCGCGTTGGCATCGGCATTGCAGCTGGGCGGCCAGCACCGGCTGCGGTTGCAGCCCAAGGCGCCGTGGCGCTGGTTCGCCCCGCGGCTGCTGCCCGGGGCGATGCAGGGGTTCGGCGACGACTTCCTGCGCATGGCCGGCGCCTCCCCGGGGCTGGCCATCGGCTGTGGCCGGCAGGCGGCCGGTGCGCTGCGGCTGCTGCGCCGGCAGGGCACGCGCACGGTGCAGATTCTTGATCCGCGCATCAACCCCCGCCACTGGGACCTGGTGGTGGCCCCGGCCCACGACCGCCTGCACGGCGGCAACGTGCTCACCCTGCTGGGCAGCCTGAACCCGGTATCGGACGAGTGGCTGGCCTGTGGCCGCGCCGCGTTTTCCAGTTTCGAACAGTTGCCCGGGCCGCGTACCGCCGTGCTGGTCGGCGGCCCCACCGACCACGCCCCGTGGCAGCTGGAGGAGATCGTGCCGCTGTTCCGGCAGCTGGCCGCGCAGGTCCGCGGCGAAGGCGGCAGCATCCTGGCGACCACCTCGCGACGCACCCCGCGCGCGGTAACGCAGGCACTGCTGCAGGCCTTCGACGATGTACCCGGGGTGATCTGGAGCGATGGCGGCGACGGCTCCAATCCCTACGCCGGCCTGCTCGGCTGGGCCCACCGCATTGTCTGCACGCCCGATTCGGTGAACCTGCTTTCCGAAGCCTGCGCCACCCGGGTGCCGGTCAGCGTGATGCTCGGCCACCGCGCACAGGCACGGCTGCGTCATTTCCAGAGCGCGCTGATCGAACGCGGCCGCCTGCTGGAAGCGCTCGCGGCCCTGGACGCCGATCCGTCACAGCCGGTCGAACCGCTGCGCGAGACCCCGCGCATCGCCGCCGAGGTGAAGGCCCGGCTGGGGCTGTAAGTACGGCGCGACGGGCCCGGCACGCGCGACATCCAGCGCATCCCGGTGAAGCGCCATACAGCGCGGCTGCTTACAATGGCCGCCCCCCTTTCCCGAACTGCCGCGCCGTCCCCGGCGTTGCTGCCTGCTGTCGCCATGTCGTTGAACGCCTCCATCCGCTTCGCCCCGCTCACCCTGCCTGCGCTGCTGCTGGCGGTGCTGGCGATGGGTGCGGTGGTGCTGGGCTCGAACGTGCTGGTGCAGTACCCGATCAACGACTGGCTGACCTGGGGGGCGTTCAGCTATCCGGTCGCGTTCCTGGTCAGCAACCTGATCAACCGCCGCTTCGGCCCACGCGCGGCCCGGCAGGTGGCGTGGGTGGGCTTCGCCATCGCCGTGCTGCTGTCGATCTGGATCGCCACCCCACGTATCGCCGTGGCCTCCTGCACCGCCTTCATCGTCGCCCAGCTGCTGGACATCACCGTGTTCGACCGCCTGCGCACCGGCAGCTGGTGGCGTGCACCGATGGTCGCCACCACCTGCAGCGCCACCGTGGACACGGCGATCTTCTGGTCGATCGCCTTTGCCGGTTCGACGCTGCCATGGGTCACCTGGGCGCTGGGCGATCTGGCGGTGAAGCTGGCCATCGGCGTGTGCCTGCTGGCGCCGTTCCGCGCCCTGCTGTGGAAGATGGCGCCGGCGCGTTCGTAAGCCGGCGCGTGAGGATTCCTTCTCCTGTGCGGGAAGGTGGCGCGAAGCGCCGGAGAGGCCAGGAACGAAGCCGCATGCTGGCGGTTATCGCCGGGCTTCGCCCGTACCCTGCCCCCTCTCCCGGCTCTCAGGCTCCCGGTTCGAACGGCAGTCCCTGCGCGACGGCGGCGGCGGTGATCACCGCGCAGGCGGCCTCGATCTCCTCCGTCGGCGTGGTGATGCGCGGACGCCGGTCCAGCGTGCAATGCAGGCCGGCATCCAGCAGCGTGGCGTGGGCGGCATGCAGGGCGTGCGCGGTATCGGCCGGCAGCCACGCCGTCGCCCGCAGCGCATCGATCAGCGCCGGGGTTTCGCGCGGCACGCACAGCGCCACATCACCCGCGGCCCCGGCCAGCACCCCGGCCTGCAGCACGAATTCCAGATCGACCAGTCCGCCGGCACCCTGTTTCAGGTCCAGCCGTGCCGCATCGCTGCGGTCCAGCTCTGCGCGCATGCGTGCGCGCATCTTCAGCACGTCATCGAACAGGCTGGCCGCCTCACGCGGGCGGCACAGCGTGGCCGTGCGCACCTGTTCGAAATCGGCCAGCAGCGAAGGCTCGCCGGCAATCGCACGGGCGCGCACCAGCGCCTGGTGTTCCCAGGTCCAGGCACGCTCGCGCTGGTACTCGGCATAGCTGGCCAGCGAGGACACCAGCGCGCCCTTGCCGCCATCGGGCCGCAGCCGCACATCGATGTCGTACAGGCGCCCGGCAGCGGTGACCGCGGCCAGCAGCGCCATCACCTTCTGCGCCAGCCGTGCAAACCAGCGGCTGCTCTCCAGCGGACGTGGACCGTCGCTTTCCCCGGCGCCGGCCGGGTGGTCGTACAGGAACACCAGGTCCAGATCCGAGCCGAAACCCAGTTCCAGCCCGCCCAGGCTGCCGTAGCCGATGATCGCAAAGCGCCCGCCGGGTACCTCGCCGTGGGCGCTGCGCATGTCGCGCGTGGCCATTTCCAGCACCGTCACCACCACCGCATCGGCCAGCTGCGCCAGCTGCCGGGTGCACTCCACCGCTCCCTGCCGCCCGTCGTGGAAGGCCAGCGCCATGCGGAAGCTCAGCGCCAGCCGCACTTCGTTGAGCAGGCGCAATGCCGCCTCCGGGTCATCGATATCCAGCGCCGTGGCACAGCCCTCATGCATATCCGCCACCTCCGGCAGCGGCCCGCCGACGCGGGTGTCCAGCAGCTCATCCAGCAGCAGCGGAAACCCCACCAGCCGCTCGGACAACAGCGCGCTGCGCGCCAGCACGTTGACCAGCCGGGTCAGCGCACTGGGCTGCTCGTCCAGCAGCGCCAGATAGCTGGTGCGGCGCAGGATCGCCTGCAGCAGGCCGAGCACGCGCCGCAGCGCGGCATCGGGCTGCGGTGAACAGGCCGCCGCATGCAGCAGCGCCGGCAACACCCGGTCCAGCCGCGCGCGGGCGACATCCGACAGCGACTTCACCCCCAGCGACTGCGCGAATTCGCGCAACGACTGGTCGGCACCGCCGGCATCGGCGAAACCGGCCTCGGCCAGTACCTCGGCACTGCCCCCCCCGGGCAGCACCCGCCAGTAGCTGGACAGCACATCCGGCGCCGCCTGTCCCCTGCGTGGCGCCAGCAGCGCATCGAACTCGCGGCTGACCCGCTGCCGCTGCTGCTCCAGCGCCGCCAGCAGGGCATCGCTGCTGGCATAGCCCATCGTCAGCGCGATGCGCTCGCGCTCCAGCGGGTCACCCGGCAGCAGGTGGGTCTGCGCGTCACGCAGCATCTGCAGGCGGTTTTCCAGCCGTCGCAGGAAACGGTAGGCGGCGATCAGGTCCTCGCCATCACTGGCGGCCATCTGCCCGGCCTCGACCAGCGCGCGCAGCGCCGGCAGCAGCCGCCGCTCGCGCAGCGCCGGCTCACGGCCGCCGCGGATCAGCTGCAGCGCCTGCGCCAGGAATTCGATCTCGCGGATGCCGCCGGGGCCGCGCTTGATGTCGTCCAGCCGGTCCTTGCGTGCGACTTCGGCGGTGATCGCCGCCTTCATCTCACGCAGGCCGTCGAGCGCGGTGAAATCCAGATAGCGGCGGTAGACGAACGGCCGCAGGGTTTCCAGCCATGCCTGCCCGGCGGCGATATCGCCGGCCACCGCGCGCGCCTTGATCCATGCATAGCGTTCCCAGTCGCGGCCCTCGCGCTGGAAGTACTGGTCCATCGCCGCGAACGACAGTGCCAGACGCCCGGCACTGCCGAACGGGCGCAGGCGCAGGTCGACGCGGTGGCAGAAGCCATCGGCGGTGGTTTCATCCAGCAGCCGCGCCAGCTGCTGGCCGAGCCGGGCGAAATATTCCTCCGCCGCCAGCGGCCGCGCGCCATCGGACTCGCCCGCATGCGGGTAGGCATAGACCAGATCGATATCCGAGGAGAAATTCAGCTCGCCGCCGCCCAGCTTGCCCAGCCCGAACACCACCAGCCGCTGCACGCTGCCATCGGCCGCGCGCACCACGCCATGGCGACTGGCGAACTCCTGCTCCAGCGCCGCCAGCGCCAGCTGCAGGCAGTCCTCGGCCAACGTGGTGGCGCCGGCCAGCGTGGCGTCGACGTCATCGAGCCCGTGCAGGTCGCGCCACACCAGCCGGGTCGAGGCCGCGGCACGGTAGCGGCGCAGCTGGCCGGCCCAGGCGCTGGGCTGCAGCGGATCGAGCATCGGCAAGGGCAGCGGCGGCGGATCGGCCTGGTCCAGCAACGTCAACAGCTCCGGCTGCCGGCACAGGGTGTCGATGGCGAAGTCGCTGGCCACGGCCAGTTGCCGCAGGCCGGCCTCCAGGCGCGCCGATGGCGGCCATTGCGCCGGGTCGGCGGCAGCCAGTTTCAGGCGGGCCAGCGCCCGTTCGATGACCGGCTGCAGGGATTCGGGAAACTCGGGGACGGACGGATTCATCCGTGGATTCTGGCATCGACACCGGCAACCGTCGCGATGTTCAGCGAAAAGTCATAAAAAAAGCCCGCTGACAGCGAACTGTCAGCGGGCTTTGCTCCCTCCCCCACGTCGGGATGCAGGGCGATCGTGCGGGCTGCGCGCGCAAGTTGCACGCTGCAGTGCAAAACAATACTGCACAGTACAAGAGCGGGCCGGCGGAAAAACCATCCCACCAAGGTCGGACAACATCCGCGTGCCCGATCGCCGATAATCGCCGGTCCCCACAAGAATTCGCTGCTGTCATGTCTGTCGAACGCATCCTGAACGCGCATCTGCGCGAACGCATCGTTTCCGCCGAGCAAGCCGCGGCCCTCATCCAGCCGGGCGAGACCGTCGCCATGAGCGGTTTCACCGGTTCTGGCTATCCCAAGGCGGTGCCGATGGCGCTGGCCCAGCGCATCGAACAGGTGCAGGCCGAAGGCCGCCCGTTCCAGATCCAGCTGCTGACCGGTGCCTCCACCGCGCCGGAACTGGACGGCGCACTGGCCAAGGCCAACGGTATCGCCATGCGCATGCCGTTCCAGAGTGATCCGGATGCGCGCAACCGCATCAACAACGGCACCCTGGACTACATCGACATCCACCTGTCGCACGTCGCCCAGCACGTCTGGTTCGGCTTCTACGGCGAGATCGACACCGCGGTGATCGAGGTGTCGGCGATCCGCGAGGACGGCGCGCTGGTGCCCTCCACCTCGATCGGCAACAACAAGACCTGGCTGGACCTGGCCAGGAAAGTCATCATCGAGGTCAACGAGTGGCAGCCCGACGGCATCGAGGGCATGCACGACATCTATTACGGCACCGCGCTGCCGCCGCACCGCAAGCCGATCCCGCTGGTCAGCGCCAACGACCGCATCGGCCAGACCACGCTCAAGGTCGATCCGGACAAGATCGTGGCGGTGGTGCGCACCAATGGCCCGGACCGCAACAGCCCGTTCAAGCCGATCGACGAGGACAGCAAGCTCATCGCCGGCCACCTGATCGAGTTCTTCAAGCATGAAGTGGCCAAGGGCCGCCTGCCGGCCAACCTGCTGCCGCTGCAGTCGGGTGTGGGCAACATCCCCAACGCGGTGCTGGCCGGCCTGGCCGAAAGCGGCCTGCGTGGCCTGACCGCCTTCACCGAGGTGATCCAGGACGGCATGCTCGACCTGCTCAAGTCCGGCGTGCTGGACTACGCCTCGTGCACCGGCTTCGCGCTGAGCCCGGAGGCGAACGAGGAGTTCAAGCGCAATATCGCCTTCTATCGCGAGCGCATCATCATGCGCACGCAGGAGATGTCCAACCATCCGGAGCTGGTACGGCGGCTGGGCTGCATCGGCATGAACGGCATGATCGAGGTGGACCTGTACGGCAACGTCAACTCCACCCACGTGATGGGCAGCCGCATCATGAACGGCATCGGCGGCTCGGGCGACTTCACCCGCAACGGCTTCCTGTCCACCTTCCTGAGCCCGTCCACGGTCAAGGGCGGCAGCATCTCCTCGATCGTGCCGATGGTCAGCCACGTCGACCACACCGAGCATGACGTGTCGATCATCGTCACCGAGCAGGGCCTGGCCGACCTGCGCGGCCTGCCGCCGCGTGCCCGTGCCCGCAAGGTGATCGACAACTGTGCCCATCCGCACTACCGCGACCAGCTCAACGACTATTTCGATCGCGCCTGCCGTGACAGCTATGGCAAGCACACCCCGCACCTGCTGCCCGAAGCGCTGTCCTGGCACCAGCGCTATATCGACACCGGCAGCATGAAGGGCTGAGCCCTGCATCCACCGCAACAGAAAAGCTCGGCAATGCCGGGCTTTTCTGTCTGGGCCACTCTCTGGATCGCGCTCAGGCCGCCGTCTTGTCCTTGACCGTGGTGCTGGAGCCATTGGCCTTGACGCTGGTGATGCCCGCCTCGCGCGCCGCCTGCGAGGCATACAGCTGGCTGCTGCCGATCACCTGGTGGTTGGCGGCCTTGAGATTGAAGTGGTGACGCCCGTCACTGGCCGTCTTGCGCTCGTATCGCGCCTCCTCGCCGCTGTTTTTCTGCACCGAGGCGATGCCGTTCTCGGCCGCCGCGCGTGTGGTGTAGCGCTCGCTGGTGAGGATCACCTCGGCGTTGCCCGCCTTGAGCACGAAATAGAACTGGCCATCACTGCTGTGGTCCAACTCGTACCAACCTGCCATCGCAATTCCCCCAGGTTTCAGGATGATGCCGGCACACCACCGCCCTGCCGCTGCGGCCGCATGCCCGGCCATGGGCCCGGACAACCGGACGCGGCGGCGATCAGACACCGCCACCGCATGACCGACTCTACCTCAATCGGCCGCCTGCTCCAGCCAGGCCAGCTTGCGATCGCGCGGCAGCTGCTTGATCTGCCATTCCGCGCGTGATGCCGCCGAACGGTCGGCATAGGCACGCCAGCCGAGAATCCGCAGGGGCGGGTGCGCGCGGGTATAACGCGCGCCCTTGCCGGCGACGTGCGCCTGGAAGCGCGCCTGCACATCGGTGCTGATGCCGGCGTAGTAACTGCCATCACGGCATTCCAGCAGATACAGGAACCAGCGGTGCACGCCCGCGCTCACCCCGCTGCCCGGCTCACAGGCTGGCGGCATCGGCGATCTTGCACATGCCCGCGCCGACGGCCTTGTTGGACGTCATCTGCCCGCCCTTGATGCTGAAACGCACTTCCACGCGGATGCTGCCGTCGTCCTGGCGGCGCACCGTGGTACGCAACGGCACGGTGGCGCCACCACCGCCGGTCACCGGATTTTCCGCGGCGATATAGCCGGTGCGCTCGTTCGGATAGATGCCGACCATGCCTTCGGCCTCGATCGCGGCCACGGTCTTGCGGAAAGCCTCGGCGTAACTGATGTCTTCATGGTCGGTCGAGGCCAGGAACTGCTTGCCGGACGTGAAGCCGCCACTCACCGACAGGTTCTGCAGGCAGCCACTGCCCGAGTCCACCACTTCCTTCTTGGCCAGCGCCACGCCCGGCACCAGCAGCATGACCAGCACCATGCCGCACATACGGTTACGCATCATTTTCTCCTTGGTAATGATTCAACAGGCTTCCTGCCACGTGGCACCCTGGCCCCCGTGACCACAGCAAACGGGAGGCTTGCGCCTCCCGTCGCCCAAATTAACCGGGCGTCATGGCCACTGCCAGTGCAGCGGTCACGCTTGGCTCAGGCCGCCGCTTCCAGCTGCACGCGGCGGCGCACGCGCACCGCCTCGGCCAGCTGCTCCAGCACCTGCACCGTGCTGTCCCAGCCGATGCAGCCATCGGTGATGCTCTGCCCGTAGGTCAACGGCTGGCCCTCGACCAGATCCTGGCGACCGGCCACCAGATGGCTTTCGATCATCACCCCGACGATGCGCTGCTCGCCGGCCTGCAGCTGGGTGGCGATATCGGCGATCACCTGCGGCTGGTTCTCCGGCTTCTTGCTGCTGTTGGCATGGCTGGCATCGATCATCAGCCGCGCCGGCAGCTGCGCCTTTTCCAGCACCTCGCTGGCCGCCTGCACGTTGCTGGCGTCGTAATTGGGCGTCTTGCCGCCGCGCAGGATCACGTGGCAATCCGGATTGCCGGCGGTGGAGACGATGGCGGTGCCACCCTCCTTGGTCACCGACAGGAAATGGTGCGGGTGCGAGGCCGCGCCGACCGCATCGGCGGCGATCTTCACATCACCCCCGGTGCCGTTCTTGAAGCCGACCGGGCACGACAGCCCGGAGGCCAGCTCACGATGCACCTGGCTTTCGGTGGTGCGCGCACCGATCGCGCCCCACGCCACCAGGTCGGCGATGTACTGCGGCGAGATCACATCAAGGAATTCCACGCCGGCCGGCAGGCCCAGCTTGTTGATGTCACGCAGCAGGCCACGGGCCACGCTCAGGCCCTTGTTGATGTTGAAGCTGCCGTCCAGGTCCGGATCGTTGATCAGGCCCTTCCAGCCCACCGTGGTGCGCGGCTTCTCGAAGTACACGCGCATCACGATTTCCAGTTCGCCGTCCAGCGCCTCGCGCAACGGCTGCAGGCGCCGGGCATAGTCCATCGCCGCGACCGGGTCGTGGATCGAGCATGGCCCCACCACAACGGCAAGACGGTCATCCTCACCATGCAGGATGCGATGCAGCGCCGCGCGCGAATCGGCCACGGTCTGCGAGGCGTCATCGTCGCAGGGCAGCAATGCGAGCAACTGCGCCGGCGAGGTCAGCGGCTCGAGCTTGCGGATACGAAGGTCATCGGTGTGCGGGGGCATTGCGGGGACTCCAGTCAGAACGTGAATGGTTTGCCCCAGCGCTGGCGGCATGAAAAAAGCCGCCAGGTTCGCTGGCGGCTTTCGGGAATGCGTCTGAAAGTTTCTTCAGGATGAGCGCAGTCCTTCCTCCGCCAGCGGCTTCGGAAAGTAGTACCAGAAATAAAAGCTGGCGCGGGCTGCGTTCATGGGTTGCATTGATAACACGGTTTTTTGTGCAGTGCGACAGTTTCAGCTGCAACGTGGAACCGGCACGTCATGGAACAGCCACCTCTGCGAGATTGCCCGTGGCCAGCGGGGTTGCTACCGTCGCCGCGAAAGCTCAGGGAGGGGAACCGTGGCCGATACCGACATCACCACACTGCTGGCGCGGGCCCGCGACGGTGCCCCCGGGCAACTGGGCGCGGTGTTCGAGGCGCTGTATCCGGAGCTGCTGCGCCTGGCCAATTCGCGCATGTATGGCAACGAAGCCACGTTCACCCCGACCGTGCTGGTGCATGAGCTGTACCTGCGCATCAGCCAGGGTGCGCCGCTGCCGCTGGCCGACCGCAACCATTTCTTCGCCGCTTCGGCCAAGGCGATGCGCTGGATCCTGATCGAACGCGCGCGCCGGCGGGCCGCCGGGAAACACGGCGGTGGCCAGGTGATGGTCCATCTGGATGACCGTATCCCGGACAACGCCGTGGTCGCGATGACCACCGCGCTGGCGCTGGACAAGGGGCTGGAGGCGCTGGAGGCGATCAGCCCGCAACGGCGCAAGATCGTCGAGCTGCGCTATTTCGGCGGCATGGAGTTCGGCGAGATCGCGCGCCTGCTGGAGGTATCCGAGCGCACCGTGTACCGGGAATGGGAGCGTGCCCGCGCGTTCCTGCAGGCCATGCTGGACGAGGGCGGCGATGGACGCTGAGAACATCGCCCACTGGCAGGCGGCCGATGCCGCCTTCGACCAGTGGCTGGATCTGCCCGAGGAGCGACGTGCGGCATGGCTGGCGGCGCTGGCGCTGCCCGATCCGGTGCGCACGCGGCTGCAACAGCTGATCGCCGCGCACCAGCGCCCGCACGCCGCGCTGGACCCGGCAGGCGGCAATTTGCGTGGCAGCCGGCTCGGTGACTGGACCCTCGAGGAGGAACTGGGGCGTGGCGGCATGGCGGTGGTCTATCGCGGCTGGCGCGAGCAGGGCATGGCGCGGCAGCAGGCGGCGATCAAGATCCTGACCCTGGGCGCGCTGGGCGCGGGCGGACCGGACCGCTTCCGCCGCGAGGCGGCGATCCTGGCGCGCCTGAACCATCCCAATGTCACCGCCCTGGTCGATTCGGATGTGGCCGACGACGGCACCTGCTGGCTGGCGATGCCGCTGGTGGAGGGTGAGCGCATCGACCGCTGGTGCGAGACGCAGGCGCCCGACGCCCGCGCGGTGGTGCGGCTGTACCTGCAGGTCTGCGACGCGGTCGCCTACGCGCACCGCAACCTGGTGATCCACCGTGACCTCAAGCCCTCCAACGTGCTGGTCGATGGCAGCGGCCAGGTGCGCCTGCTCGATTTCGGCATCGGCCAGTTCGCCGACAGCCAGGACGAGCGCACGCAGACGCTGTGGCGCGCACTCACCCCCGGCTACGCCGCGCCCGAGCAGCTGCAGGGCGCCCCGCCGAGCACCGCGGTCGACGTCTACGGGCTGGGCGCGCTGCTGCACCGGCTGCTGACCGGGCGCACCCCGCAGGCGGTGACCGCAGGCAGCGAGACCACCCGCCCCTCGCTGCTGGTGCGCGACGCCGGCGACGCCTACCACCGCCATTACGTGCCGCTGCGCAACGACCTGGACCGGGTGCTGCTCAAAGCCCTGGCC
Organism: Stenotrophomonas sp. JC08; assembly: GCF_052180205.1. Taxonomy (NCBI): domain Bacteria; kingdom Pseudomonadati; phylum Pseudomonadota; class Gammaproteobacteria; order Lysobacterales; family Lysobacteraceae; genus Stenotrophomonas; species Stenotrophomonas sp. JC08. The sequence goes on from NZ_CP197473.1 coordinate 2,756,761, forward strand.
GAGGAGCCGGGGCAGCGCTACCCCACCGCCGAAGCGCTGGCCGACGACCTGCGCCGCTGGCTCGACGGCCGCCCGGTGCTCGCGCAGAAACCGCGGCTGGGCTACCGGCTGCGCAAGTTCATCGCACGCAACAAACTGGGCGTGGCGGCGGCAGCCCTGCTGCTGCTGACCATGGCCGGCGGCATCGGCGCCACCCTGTGGCAGGCCGGCGAAGCCCGGCGCGAGGCCGCCAACGCGCGCGCGCAGGCGCAGCGGGCGGTGCTGGTGCGTGACTTCCTGCAGCGCGTGTTCGCCTCCACCGAACCGGCGTCCGGCGGCGTGCCGACCGCGCTGGAGTTGCTGGACGAAGGCGCCCGCCGCGCACGCAGCGACGTGTCGGCCAGCGATCCACTGGCCGCCGCCGACATCCTGATGCTGACCGGCAACGCCCGCTCCAGCCTCAGCGAATACGCCGCCGCACAGGCCGATCTGCAGGCCGCCTTGGCCCTGCTGCAACGCCATGCGCCGGACGCGTCGCGCGACCGCATGCAAGTGCACATGAGCCTGTCGGCGCTGTCCGCGGCCACCGGTGATGCCGCTGCCGCGCTCGAACAGGCGCGTACCGCCATCGCCCAGGGGGAACGCTTCGATGCCGCACCCGAGGATCGGCTGCGCGCGCGCAAGGCCTTCGCCGAGGCCTTGGCGTTCACCGCGCCGGAGAAGGCCGAGGCGGAACTGCGCGCCATCCTCGACGAGATTCCGGCTGTCGGCCTGGCACAGACCCGCCTGCACGCCGAGGTCCTGGGCGTACTCAGCGGTGCGATGCTCCAGGCCAACCGCGACCGCGACGAGGTGCTGCAACTGCTCGAACAGGAGCTGCAGCTGTGGCGCGGCATCCTGGGCGAAGACAGCGGCACCTACGCGCACATGCTGGCCAGCAATGGCGGGGTCTTCCTCGCGTCCGGCCAGACGGACCGTGCCGGCGAGATGATCCAGCAGGCCGCCGCCATCGCCGACCGTATCTACGAAAAGCCCCACCACGCGAGTGCGGTGATCCACTGCCATCTCGGCGCCTGGTTCCATGCCGGCGGCAGGCTGGACGAGACGACGCGCAGTTACGGCCGCGCACTGGATATCGATGCCGCCACCGGCCGCCAGAACGTGCAGTCGTCCGAATGCAGCCGCTACCGCGCCATCGCCCATGCCAGTCTGGGGCGCTACGACGAGGCCCTGCGCGACCTCGACCGCAGCCAGTCGCTGCGCCAGCTCAACCAGGTGCTGGACAGCCGCACTACCCGCGGCATCTGCGGCCTGCGCGCCTCCGTCCACCTGCGGCAGCGCGACGTCGCCGCCGCGACGCGGGCACTCGATGGCTGCCCCGTGAGCGCACAAACCGGCACCTCGTTCTGGTATTCGATGGCGCAGGTGGAACTGGAACTGGCCCGCGGCAATCGCGGCCGGGCAGTTGAACTGGTGACGCCGATCCGCGAGCAGCCACAGAACGCCCCGGGCGGCGCCGACCGCAGCTGGATGCGGCCATGGATGCTGTCACTGCTGCTGGCACACGAAACGGGCGATGCCACGGCAAGGGCGGCGCTGGTCGCCGGACTCGGGGAGTTCGCACAGCAGCAGCCGCTGGCGCAGTGCCTTGCCACACCTGACCGGACAAACTGCCTCACACTTCTGTAGCCGAGCCACCGCAGGCCGGCCACGGCGAGCCTGCGATCACGGCCGCTGTCAGTCCAGGCCGCCGGATTGCGTGGATGGGATATGCGGGTCTGCCGACACAGCACGACCCGTCCCATTTCCACGCCGCCGAGGCTCCGATCCCATGAAACCGCTCACCACGCCACACTCGCCTGACCGCCATCCCGCCATTCGCGCCGCAGCGCGCCTGCCCGTCACGGTTCTGTTGACGCTGCTCGTCGCCTGCGACGGGCACGCCCCCGTGGCTCCATCATCGCAATCGCAACTGGCCGAACCGCTGGAGACGGCCTACCGGCAACTCAGTGATCCGCCCGCCATCGCGCAGGAACAATCCTGCGACAGTGCGCCCGCCCTCGGCCAAGCGCTGGAAGGCTGGATCGCGGCGGTGGATGCGACCGGACTGCACTCCCGTTTCGCTGCCGAAACCGCTGATGCCAGGCGTCGCATGGCAACCATCCATGCCCGCTGTGCCGCCAGTCCTGCCGAGCCCATGCCCCTCTCCCGGAATCGTCTCGCCACGTCCAGCCACACACCCGACGAGGAAACCCGACCCGCCATCACCGTCGCCACGCTGGACGCCTACGTCCGCGGCCAGGAGGCAGAGATCGCCCTGATGCGCGCCAACGGCACCCACTTCGTATCCCTTTCCAAATATGGCGATGAAGGTCGACGGGTGGCGGCCAAGGCCGGATTGCCACTGCCGGCGTATCGGGTACTGCGCACCGACATGCACAGGATGCTCCACGAAGTGATGATGCATGAGCGCTATGCCGGCCCCGCGGGCCAAGCGCGGCTGGCCGGGCTGGAACCGCACAAACGCGCATACGCCGTGGAGGTTTTGGCCCGCGATCCCTACGCCTCGTTGTCGGCCGTCGAACGCGACCAAGTGCAGGCGCAGTTGCCCCTGCTGCGCCCGCAGTACGACGCCTACGTGGATCTGGCCGCCATCGCCGACTGAAGCCCGCGCGGCATTGAATCGCGCAGCTGTCAGTTTTCGCCACCGGATCGCGTGGATGGAATACCCGGACCACCGTCCGGCCTTTCTTTGCGCAAGGGCACGCTCATGCAGATTCGCTTCATTCCCTACACATCCGCCGCATGGCCCGGGCCGGCCGCCATGAAGACCCTGCTGAAGAGGCTTTCCCAAGCAGCGGGAGTCATCGCCACAACAACGTTGATCGCAGTCCTGCTGGGGGCTTGCACCCCCGGAGGTGACACCAGCGCCGGCGGCGCGGCCCCGGTCGAACTCGGCAACTACGAGAATGCGATCAAGGTCTCACCAACACTCGACGAGGGACGCGCCGCCACCCAGGTCATCGGATTCGATGGCGGCACGATCAGTGCCACCGCCGCCGACGGCACCGTGTTCACGCTCACCGTTCCGCCCGATTCGGTGCGCCAGCGCACGTCGATCACCCTGACCCCGGTGAGCAAGCTCGAAGGCCTGCCCTTCGGCAACGGCACCGACGTCACCGTCGACCTGCAGCCGTCCGGGCTGGTGTTCGACGTGCCGGCCACGCTGCGCATCGAACCGGCCACGCCCATTCCGGCCGGCGAGCAGATCCTGTACGGCTATTCGGACAACCGGCTGCTGCTGGCCGAACCGGTGCTCAAGGCCCAGGGCATCGCGATCGTGGTGCCGCACTTCAGCGGCTACGGCGTGGCCAAGGGACTGATGGGCGACGTCGAGGAGGCGCGAAAGCGCATCGGCGGCTCCGCGGAGGAGCGGATCGCCAGTCAGATGCGGGCGGTCATGCAGGAGTGGTCACAGCAGGTCGGGCCAAACGAACTCGGGCAGGACATCACCCAACGGCTCGAACCGTACTTCGAACAACTCGACCGCGAAGTGATCCAGCCGCGCCTGGCAGCCGCCGGCCAGAGCTGCGCGGCCGGGCGTTCGGCCATCCTGACCGTGCTCGGCTACGCACGCCAGCGCGAACTGCTCGGATACGAGGACCCGCCAGGCACCCTCGACGAAGTCGCCGACCTGATGGAGAACACCGTCGGGCCCAGGTGCATGGACGAGGAATACCAGATGTGCGTGAACGAGCACATCGTCCATCGCATCGCGGTGGCCTATCTGGGGTTCAAGAGACAACTTGCCTTGTTGGGCATCGAGAACTCACCGGTATTCGAGAAGATGAAGAGCCAGGTCGAGGGCTGCCTGCACTTCGACCTGGACTTCAAGGTCGACACGCGGTTCGAACTGGATACGCGATCCCTCAACGGCAGCTATCTGTCGTTCGCCGAAAGCAGCGAATTGTCCACGGAAGTCGCGTTCAGCCTCGACGGTACGTTGAGCAGCAACACGTCGTACTTCGAACCGTCCAGCGGGCCGATGGAGTCGCTCAAACAGGTGTACACGCAGAAAGCCCCCGGATGCATCCCTGGCACCGTGTCGAGTTGGAGCGACACCGGGCATTTCCTGGCGATGGATCTCGATTTTGACCCGGTCGATCTCTACAACGGCGGCGGTGGCGTCAAATCGATCGAAGTCGAGCTCGGCCTGCCCTCGCCTCAGGTGCTGATTTCCGGCATGACCTGCGGTGGGGTCACCTCACCCCCGATGGCCGATCTGGCCGGCGCACCGGCGCTCTATCTGGTCAACCATGGCGACGGCTTTATCCGCGACTGGAAGATCCAGGGCAAACAAACACCGGCAGGCCAGTCATTCGTCACCGCCACCTCCGAGTGGTCAGTCATGAACGGGATCTCGGCGATGGCATCAATGGAGGACAGAGGCATCGCCACGCTGCGCCATACGCCACGCTGACCCGTCCGGCCGCCGGCGTCCCGTTGTTATGGCATCAGGACGCTGGGGCTACCTCCCGCGGACGTCGTGATCCACTTTCCGCTGTCTGCTGTCAGTTCCCGAGCGGTCCTCTCGTTGATGAGGTACCCGGTATAGCCGGGTCCGGCCCGGCCGCCGTTCGGCCTGTCTCTCCGCAAGGGCACGATCATGCATGTTTCTTTCATTCCCGCCGCCTCGGCATTGGCACTCGCCCTGTCCGCCCTCCTCTCCGCCGATGCGCGGGCGGCACAGGCCGAGCTCTACCTCGACGTAGCCACCCACAGCATGCCCGGCGCCCCCGGCATGGGCGCAATCGGCCGCCTGGCGGGCGCCATGGGCGGTGACCGCGCCAGCTACGGCATGGCCCGTCATCCCGGCATGCCGGGCAAATACCTGGATGTGGCCCTGCACAACCGCCGCCAGCCCGGCGCACCGGCTGACCAGGCCGTGCCCAAGGGGCTGGGGCTCGGCGAGCAGATCCGTTTGCAAGCACCCGAAAGCAGCTCCTCCAGCGGTGGCAGCACAAGCGAGCACGATGCCTCGGGCCCGCAGCAGGATGGCAGCTACAAGATCCGCTACTACTGGGGCTGCGGTGAGCAGGTCGGTGCCGGGCAACCGCTCGAGTTCTCCATGACCGTGCGCAATGGCAAACCGGTGACCAGCGGCCGCCAGATGCAGCCACGCAATGTGCCGGCGAACACCATCGATGCCGGCCCGCAGTATGTGCTGTGGCCCAATCCGGCCGCGCGCAAGGCCGTCGGCAATCAGGCGTCGCTGATCGGCGCCCACCATGTCACCGGCAACGCGGTGCCCGAATCGATGCGTTTTGAACTCGGCAGCGAGCACGACTTCCTGCCCGAGCTCAAGCTCCGGCGCGAAGGTGATGCCGGCAAGGGCATCGCCCTGGCCTGGGATCAGGTGCCTGGCGCGCGCGCCTACTTCGCACAGGCCACCGCCATGGATGGCGACACCATCGTGATGTGGAGCAGTTCCGAAGACGGTTATGCCGGCCAGGAGATGATCACCTTCCTGCCCGAATCACTGGTCACACAATGGATCGGCAAGCGCACCCTGATGGGTGGCGACGCACGCCAGTGCCGCATCCCGCCGGGTGTCTTCGGCGACGCCGCGCAGAACACCGCGATGGTGCAGATGATCGCCTACGGCAACGAGCGCCACCTCGCCGAGCCGCGCCCGGCCAATGCACCGCGCGACTGGCAACCGGCATGGAACGTGCGCGTGCGCAACAAGTCCACCGCGATGCTGATGCCGGGCGTCGCCGCCATCAGTGGTGAAGCCGCCAAACCGGCCGCGCGCGAAGCGGTGAAGGATGCGGCCAAGGGCATGCTGCGCGGCCTGTTCGGACGCTGACCGCCTATACGGCGCACCACTCCTCGACAGCGGACAACGGGAAGCCCGGATGAACGGGCTTCCCTGTTCCTACACAAGAATGTGCTGAGCGGTGACGACATTCCCTGCATTCTCTGCTCTCCTGTCCGCCGCCCTGATCGCCCTGGCCCTGTGCGCCTGCGACACGCGCGCCACCAACGACGCAACCGCAGCTGCATGCCGGCAATCGCGATGATGTGCGCGCGTCCTGCACCGGTCCGGCGTTGATGCAGGCACCGCCCGAAACACGGAAAGCGGAGCCGGCCGCTGCGGCCGTGTGCGCCCCACACCGGGCATGCACGATGAGAAGTTCACCGCGGCGGCGGCATACTGCAACACCGCTGACTGCTTTCCCGACCGTTGCGATGAACAATGAGACCGCCGAACTGCTGCAGATCGCCTGCCCGCATTGCCATGCCATCAACCGCGTACCAACCGCGCGACTGGAACAGGCGCCGGCCTGCGGGCGCTGCCATCAGCCGCTGTTCACCGCCACGCCACTGGAATTGAACGCCGCCGCGTTCGAGGCCCACGCCAGCCGCTCGCAGATTCCACTGCTGGTGGATTTCTGGGCGGCATGGTGCGGACCCTGCCGGCAGATGGCGCCGGAGTTCGCCAAGGCCGCCGCCGCGCTGGAGCCGCACATGCGCCTGGGCAAGCTCGATACCGAGGCCGAACCCGCCATCGCCACCCGCTTCGGCATCCGCAGCATCCCGACGATGGTGCTGATCCTGGGTGGGCGCGAGATCGCCCGCCAATCCGGTGCAATGCCGGCCAGCCGCATCGTGCAATGGGCCAGCGCCCAGCTGCGCGGCTGACGCGCCGGCAACATCGCCTTCCGGCGTACAGACAAAACAAAACCCCGCCTCGCGGCGGGGTTTTGCGTACATCAGCAGCGGGAAAGCTGCGGCGGACTTAGAAGTCCATGCCGCCCATGCCACCCATACCGCCCATGCCACCGGCGCCGCCCATGGCCGGCTCGTCCTTCTTCGGAGCCTCGGCCACCATCGCTTCGGTGGTGATCATCAGGCCGGCGATCGAGGCGGCGTTCTGCAGCGCCGAACGGGTCACCTTGGTCGGGTCCAGGATGCCGAAGTCCAGCATGTCGCCGAACTCGCCGGTCGCGGCGTTGTAGCCGAAGCTGCCGGTGCCTTCCTTGACCTTGTTCAGGATCACCGACGGCTCTTCGCCGGCGTTGGCGACGATCTCGCGCAGCGGCGCTTCCATCGCGCGCAGGGCGATCTGGATGCCGTGGTTCTGGTCTTCGTTGATGCCCTTCAGGCCAGCCAGCGCAGTCACCGCACGGATCAGGGCAACGCCGCCGCCCGGAACAACGCCTTCTTCAACCGCTGCACGGGTAGCGTGCAGGGCGTCGTCGACGCGGTCCTTCTTTTCCTTCATTTCGATCTCGGTCGAGGCACCGACCTTGATCACGGCAACGCCACCGGCCAGCTTGGCCACGCGCTCCTGCAGCTTCTCACGATCGTAGTCCGAGGTGGTCTCTTCGATCTGGGTCTTGATCTGCTTGACGCGCGACTCGATGCCAGCGGCTTCGCCGGCGCCGTCGATGATGGTGGTGTTCTCCTTGGAGACCTGCACCTTCTTGGCGCGGCCCAGGTCCTTGATGGTGGCCTTTTCCAGCGACAGGCCCACTTCCTCGGAGATCACGGTGCCGCCGGTCAGCACGGCCATGTCTTCCAGCATCGCCTTGCGACGGTCGCCGAAGCCAGGTGCCTTGACGGCCACGACCTTGACGATGCCACGGATGGTGTTGACCACCAGGGTGGCCAGCGCCTCACCTTCGATGTCTTCGGCGATGATCAGCAGCGGCTTGCCGGCCTTGGCGACGCCTTCCAGCACCGGCAGCAGGTCACGCACGTTGGAGATCTTCTTGTCGTGCAGCAGGATGAACGGGTCATCCAGGTCGGCGGTCTGCGACTGCTGGTTGTTGATGAAGTACGGCGACAGGTAGCCGCGGTCGAACTGCATGCCCTCGACCACGTCCAGCTCGTTTTCCAGGCCCGAACCTTCCTCGACGGTGATCACGCCTTCCTTGCCGACCTTCTTCATCGCTTCGGCAATGATGTTGCCGATCGACTCGTCCGAGTTGGCCGAGATGGTGCCGACCTGGGCGATGGCCTTGTCGTCGGCGGTGGGCTTGGAGATGTTCTTCAGCTCGGCGACGGCGGCGATCACAGCCTTGTCGATACCGCGTTTGAGGTCCATCGGGTTCATGCCGGCGGCAACAGCCTTGGCGCCTTCGCGGATCAGCGCCTGGGCCAGCACGGTGGCGGTGGTGGTGCCGTCACCGGCGTTGTCGTTGGTCTTGGAAGCGACTTCCTTGACCATCTGCGCGCCCATGTTCTCGAACTTGTCGGCCAGTTCGATTTCCTTGGCGACAGACACGCCGTCCTTGGTGATGGTCGGAGCGCCGAAGCTCTTCTCGAGCACGACGTTGCGGCCCTTCGGGCCCAGCGTCGCCTTCACGGCATTGGCGAGAACGTTGACACCACGCACCATCTTGGTACGGGCGTCTTCACCGAAACGAATATCCTTGGCAGCCATTGCAATTACCTCTGGTAGAGCCGGGCCAGGCCCGGCCGCTTTTATCGGGAAAGGGGAGTGACAGGAGCAGGTGACGCGTCAGCTCAGCCGATAACGGCGAGTACGTCGTCCTCGCGCAGCACCTTGTACTCGACGCCGTCGGCCTTGTAGGTGGAGCCGGCGTACTGGCCGTAGATGACCTTGTCACCGACCTTCAGCGCCGGCGCACGCACCGAGCCGTTGTCCAGCGGCTTGCCCGGACCGACGGCCACGACTTCACCCTTGGTGGACTTTTCCTTGGCCGAATCGGGAATGAGGATACCGCCGGCGGAAATCTCGTCGGCTTCGATCGGCTTGACCACAACGCGGTCGTGAAGCGGCTTGATGCTCATGAAAGACCTCTTAAGTTATTGATTGGCCTGAAAACTTCGGCAACACCCGATCCCTTGCAGGCGATACGGACGTTACGCGTAAAAACGCCCGCGAACGGGCATGACAGCGAGATGGGGCCCGTCACGGAGCTTTCAAGGGGCGGGGTCGACATCCCTGAAAAAAAATCCGGATGGGCCGGCCCTCGCCACGGCCTGTCACGGGCGGCCGTTTGATACCTCGACCTGTAGGAATGAAAAAGGCATGCCCCTTGTCGAGGCATGCCCGGTGTTCCCCTGCAGAGTTCGCCCGAAAACACGGGTCCCAAGCGAACTCGCAGATGCCAAAGAAGGCCGAAATCTCTACTGGCTGATGGCCCGGGATTCGGGGGTGGGTCAGGCACCTGCCGTCACCGGTGCCACGGTACGGACGGTATAGGTGCTGCCTTCATGCACCGCATCGATGGCGACTTCAGGCGGCATGATCCCGGAAAAACTCGATGCCCCCAGCGTCACCGACTGCGACACTCCTGCACCGCATCCGGATGCGCCAAGCTTCAGGGTGACGCCCTCCTTCAAACCCTCCGGCAGGCCATTCAGGTTTTCCAGCGGCGCATCATCACCACACAGGTCCACCCCGTTGATCTGCAGCACATTGCGCATCTCATTGACCAGCACCGCGCCAACGGCCGCATCGTGCTGGCTGTTGAGCACACGGGCGGTGACGCCGGCCAGTCCGGCACCGATGAGGCTGGTGATCAACACACCAACCAGCGCCTCCAGCAGCACATCGCCGCGCTGGTGGCGGGCGGAGTTAGAGCAAGTCGACATACATCGGCTCCTGGGTGCGCACGCCAATGGCGATGCGGGTGTCGGTCGTGCTGATCACACCATTGCAGGCGGCATCCACGCGCTGGCCGCGGTTGTTGAATGCCAGGCAGCTGAATCCGGCGCTGCTGGCCTTCAACGCGGCGGCATCGGCGAAAGGCGTCGCCGAGGTGCGCTTGAGCAGCGGACTGCCGGCCACGGTGGCCTGCCAGATCACGCTGCCATCGTTGTCACTGACTTGCAGCCGGCTACTGCCGTCAAAGTCCAAGCGGGCGGCCAGCACATTGCCGCCGACCACCTTGTCCGGGTTGCGCAACGCGACCGAGCGCGCCTGCGCCACCGCCTCCCACAACTGGTTGCGCACCTGCATCTGCCGGTTGCCGTCCACCCAGTCGCGGGTGAAAGGCATGGCCGCCAGCAACAGCAGCGCCATGATGGCCACGGTGACCATCAGCTCGACCGGACTGAAACCACGCTGCGATGCCATGGCCTCACCACTTCCCGCTGCCGTCAACCGCACCCCAGCAGTTTCCGCTGCTGGAAGCGACGTTGCCGGCAGTCAAACTCAGATTGCAGCCACTAACCGACCCTGCCCCGTTGCGGCAAGGGTGTAACCGCCTGCAGAGGTGATACCGAAGGTGAAATCCACCGACTTGGACGCGGCGCTCCAGCTGCCGGGAATGGCGGCGGGATAGGAGAGGGTCCGTTGCCGCGCGTTTTCCATCGCGGCCGACGCCGCGCGCAGATCCGCCTGGGCGGTGCGCACCTTGCTGCGTTTGACGTAATTGCCATACGCCGGCAGCGCGATAGCCGCGAGGATGGCGATGATCGCCACCACGATCATGAGTTCAATCAGGGTGAAACCCCGGATCTTGCCTTGTTGCACAGAACCGCCCCCCGTTGCGTGCCGCCGGCATCCCGTTGCGCGCAACCCCGGACTGCGGGTCGCTCGACTACGGCGTGAAATTCACGTGATAACTGTGATGAGGCGCAATATACCTGCGGTGACAACGATGTCAACAGATGACAAAAAGCAGTGCCCCGGAGGCTTCTGCGACAATGCCGCGATGGATACCCGACTGGTCTTCTGCACCTTCCCCGACACCACGACTGCGCAAACTCTGGCCCGCCAACTGGTGGAACAGCGATTGGCAGCGTGCGTGAACTTGTTGCCGCCGATGCTGTCTGTGTACCGCTGGCAGGGGCAGGTCGAGCAGGCCCAGGAGGTTCAGGTGCTGATCAAGACCTGCGCCGACCGGCTGGACGCACTGACGACCGCGATCGTGCGGCTGCATCCTTACGAATTACCGGAGATCATCGCGATCTCTCCCAGCGCCGGGCTGCCGGCATACCTGGACTGGATCCGGGCCCAGACCCGCGAGGAAACCTGATTGAAAACGCTGTTCCAACGCTTGGCCGCCCTGTTCCTGCTTTCCGCCAGCGCCCTGCCAGCGCTGGCCCTCAACGAGAAGGACCTGCTCCCGGTTGACCAGGCTTTCGCGCTGCAGGCCGAAGCGCCTACCCGCGACCGCATCGAGCTGCGCTGGGATATCGCCCCCGGCTATTACCTGTACCGCCACCGCACCAGCGTCAAGGCCGTGTCCGGGTTCACCGCTGGCACGTTGCAGATACCGGACGGGAAAAAGCACCACGACCAGTTCTTCGGCGATGTGGAGACCTACCACCGCCAGCTGCGCACGCGCCTGCCCGGCGTCGCCGCGGAAGCCGCCACGCAGGTCACGCTGGAAGTCCAGTACCAGGGCTGTGCCGACGCCGGCGTGTGCTATCCGCCGCAGAAGCGCACGCTGCAGGTGGCACTGCCCGTCGCCGCGGCACCCGCCCTACCCGCAACCTCAGGCAACGGCGGTGCGCCGCTGTTCAATCCACTGGCACGCACCGATGCCGGCAGCCTCAAGCTGCCCGGCACCGCCGCCGTCCAGAACCTGCCGCTGCCCTCGGAGCAGGCCTTCGGCTTTGAGGCCATCGTCGACGATGGCAACCGCCTGCTGCTGCGGTTCACGCCGGCCCCCGGCTATTACCTGTATCGCGACCGCACCTCGCTGGCCCTGGAAGGTGCGCCCGGCATCCGCACCGGCAAGCCGCAGTGGCCGGCCGGCAAGCCCTACCAGGACGAATACTTCGGCAATGTCGTGGTCTATTTCGACCAGGTCGACGTGCCGCTGCCGTTGCGCCGCGAGCAGGTGGAAGCCAGCGATGCCACCCTGGTCGCCACGTTCCAGGGGTGCCAGACCGATGGCATCTGCTATCCGCCGATGACCCGCCGGGTGCGGCTGGAGCTGCCCGCCGGCAAGCTGTCGCACACCACCGAAGCGGCCGTGGCGAGCCTGGTGATCCCGCCATTGCCCAGCGGGAAGAAGAACACCGCATCCGTGACCACCCGTCCGGAACCGGAGCCCGAGCCGGCACCGCAGCCGCTGGTGATCCGCCCCAACAGTGAGCCGGCCGCCAGCACTTCGGCGGTCGATGCCTCGGCCGACAACAGCCAGCGCAGCCAGCCGCCGGGCACGCCCGAACCGGCCTCCCTGCTGTGGATCCTGCTGCTGGCGCTGGCCGGCGGCCTGATCCTGAACCTGATGCCCTGCGTGCTGCCGGTGCTGTCGCTGAAGGTGCTGGGCCTGGCGCAAAGCGGCGTCAGCCGGCGACACGCACGCCTTCATGCGCTCTGGTACACGCTGGGCGTGCTGGTCGCCTTCACCGCGATCGGCGCGCTGGTACTGAGCCTGCGCGCCGCCGGCCAGGCTGCCGGCTGGGGCTTCCAACTGCAGCAGCCGTGGTTCATTGCCGCACTGGCCTACCTGATGTTCGCCGTCGGCCTGAGCCTGTCGGGCGTGTTCACGCTGGGCGGCAACCTTGGCGGCGTCGGCCAGTCTTTGGCCAGTCGCCAGGGAGCGGCCGGCGACTTCTTCACCGGCATGCTGGCCTGCGTGGTCGCCAGCCCGTGCATCGCACCGTTCATGGGTCCGGCACTGGCCTATGCATTCACCGCGCCGCCATTGCAGGCAATGCTGGTATTCCTGATGCTGGGGCTGGGACTGGCACTGCCGTTCCTGCTGATCGGCTTTGTGCCGGCACTGGCCCGCCGCCTGCCCAAGCCGGGCGCCTGGATGGAAACCTTCAAGCAGGTGATGGCCTACCCGATGTACCTCACCGCGATCTGGCTGCTGTGGGTGCTGGGCAAGCAGCGCGGCATCGATGCCGTCGCCCTGCTGCTCGCCGGTGCCGCGGTGCTGGCGCTGGGCCTGTGGTGGTTCGAGCGCAGCCGCTGGCACAGCCGCACGCCCGGCATGACGCTGGGCGTGATCATCATCGTGCTGGCCCTGACGCCCGTCTGGGCGGTGACCCGGCTGGCACCGCCGGCAGCCGGCGTCGCCCACGAGGGCTCGGTGGCCTACTCGCCGGAGATGCTCGATCGCCTGCGCGCCGACAACCGCGTGGTGTTCGTCAACATGACCGCCGACTGGTGCGTCACCTGCAAGGCCAACGAGCGCAACGTGCTCGACCGCGACAGCTTCCGTGACACGCTCAAGCGGGTGGATGCGGTGTACATGCGCGGTGACTGGACCAATGTCGACCCGCAGATCAGCGCCTTCCTCGAACAGCACAAGGCGGTCGGCGTGCCGCTGTACGTGGTGTACGGCCCGGGTTCGCCGCCACGCGTGCTGCCGACGGTGCTGACCCAGGCCATCGCCGAAGACGCCCTGCTGCGGGCGGCCCGCTGATGCGGCGCGCGGCCTGGTGGGCAATTGGCATCGCCGCGGCGGCGGGACTGTCCGCCGGCGCATGGCTGAGCAATCCCGCCACGCCGCTGCCGTCGATGGAAAGTTCCGCCCCGACACGACCGCCACAGGTGCCAGTCGCCGCGGTCGGTGAGCCGCTGCCGGCCTTCACCCTGCCCGGCCTGGATGGACTGCCGGTCGCGTTCCCGGACCGGTTCATCGGCCGGCCGCTGCTGATCAATGTCTGGGCCAGCTGGTGCGGCCCCTGCGTCGAGGAAATGCCCGAACTGGCGCGCTTTGCCGCCCGGCATGCCGACAACGGCCCCCAGGTGGTCGGCCTGGCGCTGGATACGCCGCAGGCGGTGCACGATTTCCTCGGCAACGTGCCGGTGTACTACCCCATCGTCATCGAAACCCCGGGGCCGGCCGATGCCAGCGTCCGGCTCGGCAACACCCGCGGACTGCTGCCCTACAGCGTGCTGGTCGACGCCGAGGGTCGCATCGTCAAACAGAAGCTGGGGCCGTTCGAAGCCGGCGAAATCGAGGACTGGGCGCAGCTGCCTTGAGTTGCACCGGCATTCCCCGGCGATTGTCGGCGAACCGGCAGGCTTCACGCACGCAACGCAGCCCGGCAGCACACGCTGCCACGCGCGCAACCCGCACCGGCTCGGACGCGCCGTACCCCGTGCAAAATTCAAACATTCGATTAAAACGCGGCTAATTTCGTCGAACTGGACAGCATCGCCAGCTTCGCTCACACTGCCGGCCTTTCCTTCCGACCGCTGGCACATGGCGAAACTGCTGGTCCTCCACGGCCCCAACCTCAACCTGCTGGGCACCCGCGAGCCCGAGGTCTACGGCCACACCACGCTGGCCCAGATCGATGCCGCGCTGGCAGCGCAGGCACGGCAGGGCGGACATGTGAGCGAGCACCTGCAGTCCAACGCCGAGCACGTGCTGGTGGACCGGGTGCAGGCCGCACGCACCGATGGCACCGCCTTCATCCTGGTCAACCCGGCCGCCTTCACCCACACATCGGTGGCGCTGCGCGATGCGCTGGCGGCCGTGGCGATCCCGTTCATCGAGATCCACCTGTCCAACCCGCACGCCCGCGAACCGTTCCGCCAGCACAGCTATCTCAGTGACAAGGCGGTGGGGGTGATCTGCGGCTTCGGCGCCGACAGCTACCGTTACGCCATGGATGCCGCGCTGCTGCGGCTGGCGGCTGCGGCGTGAAAGTCCTGCCGCACCTGTCGCTGGGCATGGCACTGGCCGGCCTGCCGCTGGCTGCTGCCCATGCGCAGCACCTGGATCGCGCCGCCGAAGGCATCGACTGCGCCACCGCGGCCAGCACGATGGAACGCGACCTGTGCGCATCCGACCGCGCCAGCGACGCCGATGCGCTGCTGAACACCACTTACAGGCAGCCCCACCGCCAGCTGCGGCAACAGGCCGCCGATGGCAGCTGCACGCACTGCGCCGACGCCGTGCAGCAGCTGATCGTCGCGCAACGCGCCTGGATCACCCTGCGTGACCAGGACTGCGACGCGGTCTACGCCTTCAATGCCGATGGCACCTCGCGCAATGGCGCGAAGATGCATTGCCTCACCACCCACACGCAGGACCGCACCCGGCAACTGCGCGATTTCTACGAACTTTGACCCGGCGCACCGCGCCCCCACCTACCGATACAACAGAACGAAAGAGGCCCTCATGGATCTGCGCAAAATCAAAAAACTGATCGACCTGCTGGAAGAGTCCAACCTGGCCGAGATCGAGATCAAGGAAGGGGAAGAGTCCGTGCGCCTGTCGCGCACCCCGGTCGGCGGTTATGCCGCACCGGCGCCGGCCCCGACCTACGTCGCCGCCCCGCCGGCAGCCGCCATGCCGATGAGCTCGCCGGTGGAAGCCGCCACCGGTGGCACGCCCAAGCCGGGCAACGCCCTGCCCGATGGCCACGTGCAGCGCGCACCGATGGTCGGCACCTTCTACGCCTCCTCGGCGCCGGACAAGCCGGCCTTCGTCAGCGTCGGCCAGCAGGTCAAGGCCGGCGAGACCCTGGCCATCATCGAGGCGATGAAGATGTTCAACCCGATCGAGGCCGAAGTGGCCGGCACCGTGGTTGCCATCCTTGGCGAGAACGGCCAGCCGGTCGAATTCGACCAGCCGCTGTTCGTGATCGCCTGAGGCGCCGGTCATGCTCGACAAGGTCGTTATCGCCAACCGCGGTGAGATCGCGCTGCGCATCCTGCGCGCGTGCCACACCCTCGGCATCCGCACGGTCGCGGTGCACTCCACCGTCGACCGCAACCTCAAACACGTGGCCATGGCCGATGAATCGGTGTGCATCGGTCCGGCGCCCTCATCGGACAGCTACCTCAACATCCCGGCGATCATCGCCGCGGCCGAGGTCACCGATGCCCAGGCCATCCACCCCGGCTACGGCTTCCTCGCCGAAAACGCCGACTTCGCCGAGCGCGTGGAGGAATCGGGCTTCATTTTCATCGGCCCGAAGGCCGACACCATCCGCCTGATGGGTGACAAGGTCGAGGCGATCCGCGCGATGAAGGCCGCCGGCGTGCCGTGCGTTCCCGGCTCGGGCGGCCCGCTGGGCGAGGATGCGGCCACCAACATCAAGATCGCCCGCGAGATCGGCTACCCGGTCATCGTCAAGGCCGCCGGCGGCGGTGGCGGTCGCGGCATGCGCGTGGTCCACACCGAAGGCGCGCTGGTCAACGCCGTGGCCACCACCAAGCAGGAGGCCAAGGCCGCCTTCGGCAACGACATGGTCTACATGGAGAAGTTCCTGGAGAACCCGCGCCACGTGGAGATCCAGGTGCTGGCCGACGGCCAGGGCAATGCCATCCACCTGGGGGAACGCGACTGCTCGATGCAGCGCCGCCACCAGAAAGTGGTGGAAGAAGCCCCGGCACCGGGCATCACCCCGGAACTGCGCGAGGAGATCGGCAAGGTCTGCGTGGAAGCCTGCATCCGCATCGGCTACCGCGGCGCCGGCACCTTCGAATTCCTGTTCGAGAACGGCCGCTTCTACTTCATCGAGATGAACACCCGCATCCAGGTGGAGCACCCGGTGACCGAGCTGATCACCGGCATCGACCTGATCGCCGAACAGCTGAGGATCGCCGCCGGGCACAAGCTGACGATCAAGCAGAGCGACATCAAGATCAACGGCCATGCCATCGAGTGCCGCATCAACGCCGAGGACCCGGAAACCTTCCTGCCCTCGCCGGGCACCATCACCGGCTTCTACCCGCCGGGCGGCCCGGGCGTGCGCGTGGACACCCACATCTACGGCGGCTACCGCGTGCCGGCCAACTACGATTCGATGATCGGCAAGCTGATCGTGCACGGCCCGGACCGCGACACCGCCATCGCCCGCATGCGGGTGGCGCTGAGCGAGATGGTGGTGGACGGCATCAAGACCAACGTCGCCCTGCAGCAGCGCATCATGCGCGACAAGGGCTTCCAGGCCGGTGGACAGAACATCCACTATCTGGAAAAGCGTCTGGCCGAGCGCAAGAACCAGTCGATCGCACTGACCTGATGCCGCACAACCGGTAGCCGGTGAAGAAGGCGGGGAAACCCGCCTTCTTCGTTTTCAGCCACTGCTCATTGCCACGCGTGCGCGCATTCGCCGGCCGCCTCGTCTAGGATGCCCGCTTCCGTTCCGCTGTCGCCGTGCTCCCATGCCTTTCCTCGAACTCACCCTGCGCTGCACCGAAGCCACCCAACCCCGCTACGAGAACGCCCTCGACGATGTCGGCGCGCTGGCGGTGACCCTGCTCGATGCCGACGCCGACACCAGCAACGAGCGCGCCATCCTCGAACCGGGCGTGGGCGAGACGCCGCTGTGGAACGACCTGGTGCTGAGCGCGCTGTTCCCGGCCGAGACCAACGCACTGGCGCTGCTGGCGGCACTGGAAGCCTTCGATGCCGGGCTGGACTGGAGCAACGCCAGCTTCCGCGCGGTGCAGGACGAGGACTGGGAGCGCGCCTGGCTGGACCAGTTCCAGCCCATGCAGTTCGGCCAGCGCACCTGGATCGTCCCGTGGAACCATGAACTGCCCGAAGCCGCGCAGCGCGCCGATGCCGCTGTCGTGCGCCTGGACCCGGGCCTGGCGTTCGGCTCGGGCACCCACCCGACCACCGCGCTGTGCCTGCGCTGGCTGGACCAGCTGGCCGCCGACGGCGAACTGGCCGGCCGCACCGTGCTCGATTTCGGCTGCGGCTCGGGCATCCTCGCACTGGCCGCGCTCAAGCTCGGCGCCGCTGCGGCGGTGGGCGTAGACAACGACCCGCAGGCACTGACCGCCACCGCCGACAACGGCCAGCGCAATGGCGTGCACATTGCCGCCTATCTGCCCGAAGACGAACCGGCAGCGACCTATCCGGTGGTCGTTGCCAACATCCTCGCCTCGGCGCTGGATGCGCTGGCCGAACTGCTGGCCGCCCGCGTCGCCCCGGGTGGCCGCATCGCCCTGTCCGGCATCCTGCACGGCCAGGAAGACGAACTGCTGCAGCGTTACGCGCCGTGGTTCGGGCAGCTGGAAGCGGTGCAGGATGGCGACTGGATGCGCATCACCGGCATCCGCCATGCTTGAATGAACACCGCGCTCCGGCCCTGACACCATGACCGTAGAACCCACGCCTCCCCGCCGGCCCCTGGCCACCTTCCTGCACGGCACGTCTGCCGCACCTGCGGCGGAGGCGGAAGCGCCGCCAGCCGTCCCGCACGACGCGGATGCGACGGAACCCACGCAGGCGGCCGCCGCAGCAGCAGTGACAGTGGACAGCGCGCCTGCAGCCGAAGCGCTGGAAGCCACGGTGGAAGCCGAAGCCGCCGCAGAGCCGGCAGCGACACTCCAGGACGATCCGGTCTGGCCACCCGCAGAAACCATCACCCCCGACCCCGCGCCTGCAACCGGTGCGGCCGAGGCCCCCAGCTTCCTGCGCGCCGCCACTCCCGCCCGCAGCGGACCGACGCCGCGCTGGCAGTGGATCGCACTGGTCACCCTGGCGCTGCTGCTGCTGTTGCAGATCGCCATCGCCGATCGCGCCAACCTGGCCGCCAGCGCCAGCACCCGGCCGCTGATCAGCGGCCTGTGTACGGTCCTCCGCTGCAGCGTCCCGGCCTGGCATGAACCGGCCGCCTTCACCATGCTCAGCCGCGATATCCGCCAGATCCCCGGCCAGGCCGGTGCGCTGCAGGTGCAGGCCAGTTTCCGCAACGATGCACGCTGGGCCCAGGCATGGCCGGCACTGCGGTTGTCGCTGTCCGACGCCGATGGCCGGGTGATCGGCCGCCGCACCCTGCAGCCGACCGACTATCTCGCGCCCGGCAGCGATCCGCAGGCGCGACTGGAACCGGGGCAGAGTGCGCAGGTGTCCTTCCGCCTGCGTGAACCGGCCGCTGCCACCGTCGCCTTCAGCTTCGAATTCCAGTGACCGGTGGGTGCGCCGTGGCAGCCTTCCGGCCCACGCGCTAGACTCCCCACTCTCATGACGGGCCGCGCGCCCGCCTCTGTTGATCCCGGGAACTCCCTTGAACGCTGCCCCTCTCCGTCCTGACACCAGTCGTGGCGCTCCGAAGCCGCCGCTTCGTGAACACGTCGCCCAGTCCGTTCGGCGCTATCTGCGCGATCTGGACGGCAGTGAAGCCGATGATGTCTACGAGATCGTGCTGCGCGAGATGGAGATCCCGCTGTTCGTGGAAATCCTCAACCACTGCGAGGGCAACCAGAGCCGCGCAGCGGCCATGCTCGGCATCCATCGCGCCACCTTGCGCAAGAAGCTCAAGGAATACGGGCTGGCGTGACGCCCGTCCCGGCGCGGCAGCGACCTGCCTGATCCACACAGCAGGCAGCTGGCCGGGCCACGATTACATCCACCTGCAACCAATGGGCGCAGGGCAGGGAGCCGGCGGCGCGGCTACAATAGCGCCCCGCTTCCGCTTCCCTCCCACACCCCATGTCCGCTGATCTGTTGCCCGTCCGCCGGGCCCTGCTGTCCGTCTCCGACAAAACCGGCCTGCTCGAACTGGCCCGCGCGCTGGCCGCCCGCAACGTCGAACTGCTGTCCACCGGCGGTACCGCCAAGGCGATCCGCGAGGCCGGCCTGCCGGTCAAGGACGTATCCGATGTCACCGGCTTCCCGGAAATGATGGACGGCCGGGTCAAGACCCTGCATCCGATGGTGCACGGCGGCCTGCTCGGCCGCGCCGGCACCGATGACGCGGTGATGGCGCAGCACGGCATCGCCGCGATCGACCTGCTGGTACTGAACCTGTACCCGTTCGAATCGGTCACCGCCAAGGCCGACTGCACGCTGGCCGACGCGGTGGAGAACATCGACATCGGCGGCCCGGCGATGCTGCGCAGCGCCGCCAAGAACTTCGCCCGTGTCGCCGTGGCCACCAGCCCGGACCAGTACGACGCGCTGCTGGCCGAACTGGCCGCCAATGACGGCCAGCTGTCGGCGGCCAAGCGTTTCGAACTGTCGGTGGCCGCGTTCAATCGCGTCGCCCAGTACGATGCGGCGATCAGCAATTACCTCTCGGCCGTGACCGATACCAGCGCTGCGGTGCCGGTGCGCAGTGAATACCCGGCGCAGATGAATTCCTCTTTCATCAAGGTCATGGACCTGCGCTACGGCGAGAACCCGCACCAGAGCGGCGTGTTCTACCGCGACCTGTACCCGGTACCGGGCACGCTGGCCACCTTCGTGCAGCTGCAGGGCAAGGAACTGAGCTACAACAACCTGGCCGACGCCGATGCCGCTTGGGAATGCGTGCGCCAGTTCGACGTGCCGGCCTGCGTCATCGTCAAGCACGCCAACCCGTGCGGCGTGGCCGTGGCTGCCAATGTCGGCGCCGCCTACGAGATGGCCTACAACACCGACCCGACCAGCGCCTTCGGCGGCATCCTCGCCTTCAACCGCACGCTGGACGCGGCCACCGCCAAGGCGATCCTCGACCGCCAGTTCGTCGAGGTGCTGATCGCCCCGGACTACGAGCCGGCCGCGCTGGAATATGCGACCAAGAAGGCCAACGTGCGCGTGCTGCGCATTCCGGCCGGTGATGCGCGCAACAACTACGACACCAAGCGCATTGGTTCGGGCCTGCTGATCCAGAGTGCCGACAACCGCGGCATGAGCATCGACGAGCTGAAGACCGTCACCCGGCGCGCGCCGAGCGCCGCCGAGCTGCGCGACCTGCTGTTCGCCTGGCGCGTGGCCAAGTACGTCAAGTCCAACGCGATCGTCTACGCCAAGGACGAGCGCACGATTGGCGTCGGCGCCGGGCAGATGAGCCGCGTGTATTCGGCACGCATCGCCGGCATCAAGGCCGCCGACGCCGGCCTGGTCGTACCGGGTTCGGTGATGGCCTCCGATGCGTTCTTCCCGTTCCGTGACGGCTTGGACGCCGCCGCCGAAGCCGGCATCACTGCGGTGATCCAGCCGGGTGGTTCGATGCGCGATGCCGAGGTGATCGCTGCCGCCGATGAGCATGGCATCGCCATGGTGTTCACCGGCGTGCGCCACTTCCGTCACTGACATACACGATGACGGCAGGGGCGTGGTCATCGCCCGCCCCTGACCACCGCGCCGCTGCGGACAACACCACCGCAGCGGTGCGATCGCGCAGCGGTGGTGCCGCTCCTGCATCATCTGCCGGCGACATCCGCACGATCACCGCTCCACCGCACCATCCCTTCCCACCAGACCCAGGGCTGCAGTTGATGCGCAACACGCTGATTCTCCTGTTTGCCGGCACCAGTGCGGCGCTGCTTGCCGGCTGCGGCAACGGCACGCTCGTCGAAGCCCAGCGCGAGGCCATCGCCACGCTCGGCCAACAGCTGCCGGCGCCCTATCGCGACGGGCTGATTACCGATTCGGTGCATCGCCATGGCGACGATCTGGTGATGGTGATCCGTTTTCCCGATGCCACCGTGGCCATGGCCAAAGCCAAGCCGGACATATTTTCCGCGCTGCGCCAGGACGAACAGGAGGCGATCCGCGACGTATGCGCCGAGCCGCTCCTGGCACCGGTCTACGCCGCGGGTGGCGGTGTGCGCCGGCGCTTTGTCGATGCCAACGGCGCGGTGTTTTTCGAGGTCGCACTGAGTGCCTCCGACTGCCCTTCCCCTTGAATGCCCCCACAGGAACCGACTCCATGAAAATCCTCGTCATCGGCGCTGGCGGCCGCGAACATGCACTGGCCTGGAAGCTGGCGCAGTCCGCACGCGTGAGTGAAGTGATCGTCGCCCCTGGCAACGCCGGCACCGCCACCGAGAACAAGTGCCGCAATGTCGCGATCAAGGTCACCGACATCGCCGGCCTGCTGCAGCTGGCGCAGGACGAGGCCATCGGCCTGACCGTGGTCGGCCCGGAAGTGCCGCTGGTGGCCGGGGTGGTGGATGCCTTCCGTGCGGCCGGCCTGCGCATCTTCGGACCGACCGCCGCCGCCGCGCAGCTGGAAGGCAGCAAGGCGTTTGCCAAGGATTTCCTCGCCCGCCACGGCATTCCCACCGCGTTCTACGCCGTGCATACCGAAGTGGAAGCGGCACTGGCCTACCTGCGCGAGAAGGGTGCGCCGATCGTGATCAAGGCCGATGGCCTGGCCGCCGGCAAGGGTGTGATCGTGGCGATGACGCTGGCCGAAGCCGAGGCAGCGGTACGCGACATGCTCAGCGGCAACGCCTTTGGCGATGCCGGCGCACGTGTGGTGATCGAGGAATTCCTTGAAGGCGAGGAAGCCAGCTTCATCTCGATGGTCGATGGCACCACCGCCCTGCCGATGGCCACCAGCCAGGACCACAAGCGCGTGGGCGACGGCGACACCGGCCCCAACACCGGCGGCATGGGTGCCTACTCGCCGGCCCCGGTGGTGACACCGGACGTGCATGCGCGCGTGATGCGCGAAGTGGTCAACCCCACCGTGCAGGGCATGATCAAAGATGGCGTGCCGTTCACCGGCTTCCTGTATGCCGGGCTGATGATCGATGCCAGCGGCGCGCCGAAGGTGATCGAATTCAACGTGCGCTTCGGCGACCCGGAAACCCAGCCGGTGCTGCTGCGCCTGCAGTCGGACCTGGTCGACCTGCTGGAAGCCGGCATCGACGGCACGCTGGCCGGGGTGGAAGCGCAGTGGGACCCGCGTCCGTCACTGGGCGTGGTGATGGCGGCCAGCCCCTATCCGGAAACCCCCATCACCGGCGAGGTGATCGGCGGTCTGGCCGACGTGCCCGACAGCGCCAAGGTGTTCCATGCCGGCACCACGATGGATGCCGACGGCAATGTGGTCAGCGCCGGTGGCCGCGTGCTGTGCGTGACCGCGCTGGGCGACTCGGTCGCTGAGGCGCAGCGCAATGCCTATGCCGGCGTGGCCAAGGTCAGCTGGGCCAACGAGTTCCACCGCAACGATATCGGCTGGCGCGCGATCGCCCGCGAGCAGCACTGAACCGCAGACGCGCAGGATCGGGCAGCGTTCATTCCGCCCCGAGCCTGCGCGCCACTTCCGCCGATGCGGACAAGAGTTGCCGGCGCAACTGCGCTTGCCCGGGCAACACACGCACCGCAAGCTGGACGTCCGCCCCACTGCAAGGCAATGCCATCGGCATGTCGCGCCTCGAACGCCATCTGGGCCAGCTCTGGGCCCACGAGAAAGCCAGCTACGGGCTGCGCGTGTTCATCGCGCTGGCCAGCGCCATCGCCTTCGGCTGGTACCACGGCCAGATCCAGGCCATTCCCAGCCTGTTCCTGGGCATCATCGCCAGCGCCATTGCCGAAACCGATGACAACTGGTGGGGCCGCACCCGCTCGGTACTGCTGTCATTGCTGTGCTTCACCATTGCCGCCGCCGCGGTGGTGGCGTTGTTTCCGTATCCGCTCGCCTTCATCGCCACACTGGCGCTGGCCGCCTTCGGGCTGACCCTGCTCGGTGCGCTGGGCGAGCGCTACGCGTCCATCGGCCAGGCTACCGTGACGCTGTGGATGTACGCGGCGATCGCCCTGGACCAGCATCAGGGCGGCGACCGCCAGCAGCTGCTGTACGACCTGCTGATGCTGCTGGCCGGCGCGGCCTGGTACGGCCTGTTGTCGATCCTGTGGACGGCGATGTTCGCCAACCGGCCGGTACGCGAGCGGCTGGCGCGGCTGTTCTTCGAGCTGGGCCACTACCTGCAGCTCAAGGCCGACCTGTTCGAACCGGTACGGCATGGCAACCTGCAGCAGCGGCAACTGGCGCTGGCCGAGCAGAACGTGCGCGTGGTGCAGGCGCTGAACATCGCCAAGACCGCCATCATCAGCCGCTTCGGCCGCTCCGGCCGACCGGGGGTGCAGTCGGGCCTATATTTCCGCCTGTACTACATGGCGCAGGATTTCCACGAGCGCGCCAGCTCCTCGCACTACCCCTACGAGGCGCTGGCCGAAGCCTTCTTCCACAGCGACGTGCTGTACCGCTGCCGGCGCCTGCTGTCGCTGCAGGGCAAGGCCTGCCAGGCGCTGGGCGAGGCGATCCGCCTGCGCCAGCCCTTCGACTATGGCGAGCGCACGCGGGTCGCCGGACAGGACCTGCAGTCCTCGCTGCACTACCTGCGCAGGCAGCACAATCCGCAGTGGGCGCGGCTGCTCGGTTCGCTGCAACTGCTCACCACCAACCTGTCCAGCATCGAACGGCAGCTGTCCGAAGCCACGCTGGCCGACACCCCGCTGGAAGGCATCGACACCCGCCTGCGCGATTCCTCGCCGCACACCCTGCGCGAGATGGCCACGCGCCTGCGGCAGGCGCTCACGCCGGGGTCACTGCTGTTCCGTCACGGCGTGCGCATCGCACTGGCACTGACCGCCGGCTACGCGGTGCTCACGTTGATGCATGCGGAGAACGGCTACTGGATCCTGCTGACCATCCTGTTCGTGTGCCGCCCGCATTTCGGTGCCACCCGGCGCCGGCTGGTGGAGCGCATCGCCGGCACGCTGGCCGGCCTCGGTGTGACCTGGGCACTGATGCAGCTGTTCCCCGGCATCGGGCTGCAGCTGCTGCTGGCGCTGGCCGCGGCACTGGTGTTCTTCTTCAGCCGCACCGACCGCTACCTGCTCGCCACCGCTGCGATCACGGTGATGGCGCTGCTGTGCTTCAACCTGCTGGGCGATGGCTTCGTACTGATCTGGCCACGCCTGCTCGACACCCTGATCGGTTGCGCGATCGCCGCCATCGCCTCGCTGCTGGTGCTGCCCGACTGGGAAGGCCGGCGCCTGCACAAGGTGATGGCGCAGGTGGTGACCGCCGCTGCGGCCTATCTTGATGAAGTACTGGGCCAGTACCGCAGCGGCATGCGCGACGACCTGCCCTATCGCATCGCCCGGCGCGACATGCACAACACCGATGTCGCCCTGTCGGTGGCCCTGTCCAACATGCTGCGCGAGCCCGGCTACGCGCGCGGCAACCTCGATGCCGGCTTCCGTTTTCTGGCCCTGTCCAACACCCTGCTCGGCTACCTGTCGGCGCTGGGTGCACACCGCGCGCAGGCCAGTGTGGTCGGCGAGGATCCGCTGATCGAGCAGGGCGTGCAGCTGCTGCGGCAATCGCTGGCGCAACTGGCCACCGCACTGGCCCAGCGGCAGCCCGCACCGCCCCAGGAAGATGAAATCGCCGTGGCCGATGCGCTGGAACAGCTGCCCGAGGACAGCGACGAGAAATCGGGGCTGGTGCGTACCCAGCTGGCGTTGATGCTGCGTCTGCTGCCCAGGCTGCGCGCGGTGGCGGCCGAGGCGATCACCCCCGTCAACAGTGCACCGCGGCCATCACCGGCACCGGCCTGAGATCGCCACGTCCCACGTAGTCCATCGCCGTCGCCATCCTGCCGCTGCCGCTCTGCTAATGTGCCGCGCAGACCAAGGAGTCCCGATGTCCGGCCACAGCCAGTTCTCATTGCTGAAGCAGCGACGCTTCCTGCCATTTTTCATTGTCCAGGCGCTGGGCGCGTTCAACGACAACATCTACCGGCAGGCAATCATCGGCCTGCTGTTCTATCTGGGCGTCAGCACCGAAGAACGCACGCTCTACACCAATCTGGCACCGGCACTGTTCATCCTGCCGTACTTCCTGTTCTCGGCGCTGGCCGGGCAGATCGCCGAGAAGCTGGAAAAGCAGCGCCTGATCGTGATCACCACGACGATGGAGATCGTGATCATGTCGCTGGCCGCCATCGGCTTCCTTACCCTGAGCCTGCCGGTGCTGCTGGTGGCACTGTTCTGCACCGGCCTGCAATCCACCCTGTTCGGCCCGGTGAAATATTCGGTGCTGCCCTCGATCCTCAAGCCGGAGGAGTTGACCGGCGGCAACGGGCTGGTGGAAATGGGCACATCGATCTCGATCCTCACCGGCATGATCGCCGGCGGCACGATCTTCGTGCTGGCCGGCAGCAACGGCCCGATCGTCGCGGCGACCGCGATCATCGTCCTGTCGCTGGCCGGCAATCTCGCCGCACGCATGATTCCCACCGTCGATGCCGGTGCACCGGAACTGAAGATCAACTGGAACCCGCTGCGCGAATCGCTGGCGGTGCTGCGCATGGCGAAAAAGCAGAAGGCCGTACGCAACGCCATCCTCGGCGTGTCGTGGTTCTGGTTCTTCGGCACCATCCTCACCTCGCAGCTGCCCACCTACGCCGAGGTGAATCTGGGCGGCGGCTCGACGCTGTATATCTTCGCGCTGGCGCTGTTCTCGCTGGGTACCGGCACCGGCTCGCTGCTGTGCGAAAAGCTGTCCGGGCGCATCGTCGAGATCGGGCTGGTGCCGCTGGGCGCATTCGGCATGAGCGCGTTCCTGCTGGACCTGTACTTCGCCCGCAGCGGCACGGTGACGGTCAGCGGCCTGGATGTGCTCGGCTTCCTGCAGCAGCCCGGCAGCGTGCGCATCGTCATCGACCTGCTCGGCATCGGCCTGTTCACCGGCTTCTTCGTGGTGCCACTGTTCGCACTGATCCAGAGCCGCTCGCCGAAGTCGGAGATGTCGCGCGTATTCGCCGCGCTCAACATCCAGAACTCCGGCTTCATCGTGCTCGCCGCCGGCCTCGGCCTGCTGACCCAGAGTGTGCTGGACTGGAGCGTGCCGCAGCTGTTCCTCGCGCTGGCCATCACCAACGCGCTGGTGGCGCTGTACATCTTCAGCATCGTCCCCGAATTCCTGATGCGCTTCCTCAGCTGGCTGATGGTGCACACGCTGTACCGGCTGCGGGTGCACGGCGTGGAAGACAACGTGCCCGACGACGGCCCGGCGCTGATCGTCTGCAACCATGTCAGCTACATGGACGCATTGATCCTTGCAGCGACCATCCCGCGGCCGGTACGTTTCGTCATGTACTACCGGATCTTCAACATCCCGGTGATGCGCTGGATCTTCACCACCGCCAAGGCGATCCCGATCGCCAGCCCACGCGAGGATGCCGCGCTGATGCAGCGTGCCTTCGACGAGGTCGATGCGGCGCTGGCCGAAGGCGAGCTGGTGTGCATCTTCCCGGAAGGCGCACTGACCCGCGATGGCGGGATCGCGCCATTCAAGTCCGGCGTGGAAAAGATCCTGGCACGACGCCCGGTGCCGGTGGTGCCGATGGCGCTCAAGGGGATGTGGTCGAGCATGTGGAGCCGGCGCGACACCCGGCTGGGGCGGATGCGCGTCCCGCGTCGCTTCCGCGCACATATTCAGATCATCGCGGCACCCGCTTTGGATGGCACCGACACCGATGCCGCCCGGCTGGAGACATCGGTTCGCGCCTTGCGCGGTGATGACGCCTGAGGCGCAAGTCACGCTTTCCAGATGCAGGGCAACTGGCTACGCTAGCGGCCTTGCGCATCGCAGGGGAAATGCGAGGCAACCGATACGCGCCGGGGATCCATGGACAACACCACACCACCATTGCCAGCGGTACCGCCACCGCCTGCCCAGCAGCAGGTGCACCACTACTACCACCCGCACAAATCCGGTGGCGTGGCCGCATTGCTGGAGGTGCTGCCCGGACTGTTCCAGGTGTTCGGCATCGGCCATATGTACGCTGGCAATGTCGCCACCGGCCTGATCATCATGTTCGGCTACTGGGCGATCGCCTTCGTCAACTTCCTGCTGTGCTTTGTCTTCATCGGCTTCATCACCTGGCCACTGTGCTGGATCGCCACCATGATCATCTCGCCGCTGACCGCGGCCAATGCCTGCAAGTCACGCTGACCGACGCTTTCAACCGGAGATATCAATGAACACCGCAACCTCCAGCAGCAACATTCCCAATCACCTCGCCTGGTCGATCATCGCCACCGTGCTGGCTACCTGCCTGTGCTGCCCGCTGGGGCTGCTGGGCATCGTCGGCATCGTGTTCTCTTCCAAGGTGAATTCGTTGCTGGCGCAGGGCGATATCGACGGCGCCCGCCGTGCATCCGACAGCGCCAAGACCTGGTGCTGGGTAACCACCGCACTGGCCATCATCGGCCTGCTGATCAATATCGTGATGTTCGCCACCGGCGGCATGGCCGAATACATGCAGATGATGCAGCAGCTCCAGTAAGCGCGTGACGCTGGCCCTGAAAACCAGCCACAGACTGCTGCTGGCCGGCACCGCGCTCGCGGTTCCGGCCGGCGTCTGGCTGCTCTGGAAATTCGATCCAAATGCCGCGGGAAACCCGTTCCCGCCGTGCATGTTCTATGCCTTCACCGGCCATTACTGCATCGGCTGCGGCCTGACCCGCGCCCTGCATGCACTGGTGCACGGCGATATCGCCCGCGCCTTCTCGTTGAACCCGGTCGGGCTGGTCACGCTGGCACTGGTTCCGCTGATGGCGCTGTGGTCGGCAGGCTGGCAACCACGCTGGCTGCAGCCTCTGATGCGATGGGTGATGGAACCAAAGTTCTGGCTGATCCTGCTGCCGTCCTACTGGATCGCCCGCAATCTGCCCTGGTATCCGCTCACGCTGCTGGCACCGGTCTGAGCGAGTCGCTCCAGCGACGTTGACCACCAGCATCGATCCACGGCGGGAGACACCCTCATCCGCCTCATCCCTCTCTACCAAACCAGCGTAATGCGGATCATCTGCGGCCCGTCCCTGCTGCGTCGGACAGGCAAACAGCGCACCAGAAGATATGAAAGCCGGCGGCTCGGGCTCATGCGTGGACTGCCCCCCAGACCGGCACATATCGCTCTGGCGAAACGGGCACCCAACGGACACCAGCAGGAATTGCGGGCAACCGCTTCACGGCAAGCAACATGTGCGAGAAAGCATAGTTGTACCCCGGCCTGAAAGCATAACCTGGCCAAACACATAAAATTTCATGTGTTTCAATGGGTTGCTGCACTTCAGGCCGGCACCGCTGAACAAGCTCTGTACCTTGCGGCAGCTGGGCCAGGCCCATACGGTACCGGATGCAAAATTATGCATTCGGCCATAACGATGCATAAGCGAACCGCCCTCCAATGCGAGCGCCGACGGACCTGCGGCCGGCTTGCCGGCCTTCTGCCACGCCCCCCGGCATCAGCCGGGGGAGTTTCATTGTCGGAAGCTCTGGGCCATTGTGGGGAGTTCTGGGCGCAGGAGTCGTCCTGTCAGCCGCACCGGATCGAAGCTGAAGACATGTTCCGACGGCGCATCGTGACATTTCCCTACAAGGCGCCCCGGAAACTCCCTGCCCCCATCCCCTAGGTCCACCTCTGCCGAGCAAACCGGGCATGTGCCCCAGTGGCGCACGACCGAGAAGATGCGTCGGCGGTCCGGCGTCTTTCCTTCCGGCATGGTCCTCAGCTGCCCGTAGAGCTCGCCGAACGCGAGGTACTGGGCGGTGGCCAAGGTGACCCGCTGCTCCGGCAGTCGGCGCACCGGCCCAGTCGCCCACCAAAGACACCACGACAGAACAGCGGTGATGCTCAGCACGGCGAACTCGTCGGTCGTCACCGGCCGGGGCGTTGCCCAGCGCGTGTAGAGCGCCCACCACATGAGGGCGATGATCAGGAAGTTCAGGACCGCAGATCCCATCAGGATCCAGCCGCGCCACGACGCAACCGGGAACGGCTTGCTGCCGAGCATGAGGCGAAGCCACAGCGCCGGCCGGGCAGGATCAATGCGGTAGACGATCTCGCTCCGAGGTTCCAGTCCGCCCGGATCCTCGTCCAGTTCCACGGCGGGATCCCGGTCCACCTGCTGGAAGCTGATGCGATAGCGCGTCGGGATGCTACGTCCACCCCCTGACAGGACTTCCAGCACGGGGACCAGCTCTGCGCCCTCGTCCTCCAACCGCTGCCGCAGGGGCTGCTGCCGAGCCTGCCACCATTTCCGAACAACGCCACTCCGCAGCGGCGCGACCTCGGACGACCGGGGTGCCTCCTCCTGCCGCCAGATCTCGGCCAAGGCGCCCGATTCCATCGCGGGCAGCGGCTGTCCGCTGCGCAGGGCCTCCTGGGTGGTCGTGACCAGCGTCTTGAGCAGGTGCCCCGGGCGGCTCGCGCTCCCCTCGCCATCGAGCCATTTGAGTGCAATTGCCAGCGCAGAAAGCTGCGCAATCGTGTTTTCGTCAGGTTTTGAGCTGTTTCCGTCCACGGCTGCCGATCAATTTGAGCTTTCCCCAACCCCGAGGAAAGCACATGGAGAGCATGCCGTTCCACCCTCAGCCGCAGCCCGATACCGCCTGCGAGTCTCCGAACCGCAATGGCCTGCGGGTCCCCTTTGGTCTCCGTAACGGCCGGGTCTGGGCGCCGCGGGAAGTCGCTCCGGGCCTTGCCTGCGGCTGTGTCTGCCCGGCCTGCCATCAGCCGCTGATCGCCAAAGCCATCACCAGCACCAAGCGCGTCCCCCATTTCGCCCATGCGGTCGAGGTGGCCTGCGAGACCGGGGCCGAGTCCGGCATCCATATGCGGGCCAAGCAGGTGATCGCCGACCGGATGCGCGTCGCGCTGCCGGCCTGGGGCGGCAATCTGCTCGACCGGCCCAATCCGCCCACCGGGCGCGACAACCTGCGCCGCCCCTACGAGGGGCGCCGGATCGACATCCCGGGTAGCGACGCCCCCTTGCTGGAGGTCCACCAAGAGTTCGTGATGGACGGCTTCATCCCCGACGTGCATGCCTTCGACGCCGACGGCGAGTTGCTGATCGAGATCCGCTACACCCATGCCGTCGACGACCAGAAGGAGGAGCGCGTCCGCGCCGGCGGGTACCGGATGTTCGAGATCGACCTGTCCGGCATGGACCGGGACACTCCCCACGACCCCGACGCCTTCGAGCGGCTGGTCCTGGACGAGCCCGCCAACCGCGCCTGGATCTGCTTCCCTGGCGCGGAAGCCGCCTGGGCCGAGTCCAAGCGCCTGCTGGACGAGCGGATTGAAGAGATCAACCGGCAGATCGAGGAAGATGCCCGGCGCGAGCAGCGGGAGGCCCGGCAGCGGCTTGAGGCGCTCCAGGCCGAGGCCAAGGACAAGGAGGGGCGCAGAGCGTACATGCGGCAGAAGCTCAGAACGCGGCACCTACCGGCGCTGGCTGAGTTGCCCGGTCGCGTCTCACCCGACCGGATCGCCAGCTTCACCGCCGATCTGGAAGCCCAAGCCGCCGACAGGATCGCCGAATTGCGTGAGGGGTTGCCGTCCGCGCTGGACCGGCTGTGCATGAAGCCGGACGAGGACGACTGGATCTACGGCGTCGCCCCCGCACTGTGGCGCCTCTGCCTGCTCCGCCACTACGTCCAGCGCCGCGAGCCGGGTGACCGGATCAACAACCGCGACGTCTTCCAGTGGATCAAGAGCAGCTTCCCGATCGACAGGGACCTCTACGGCCTATTCATTGCCCAATACGGCGCTCGACGCGAGGCCCGCGAAGCCGGCTACCGGAAGCGCACGCTCGATTTCTGGGCCTTCACCGAGGAGGAGAACGGCTTGATCCCGAACTTCTACCTGCCGGTGAACCGCTTCATCGAACGCCTGGCCTGGCTTCACGTGCTAAAGCCAGTCCCCGGAGAGCTGGGGGGCTACGAAGTCGCTTCGCCCCCGGAACACGGGATGTTTCCTGACGCCGAAGTGGCCCCTGACTGAGGAAATTCCACAGCACCGGATCCTGCATCCAAGCCGTCTTACCAAGCCGGAGCGCGCCAGTCGCACAAAATGGTGCGACTGTCTCGCCCGCTGCGACGGGCTCCACTACACTGTCTTTTCGCCGCCTTGAGGCCGAATTTTCAGGCGTTGCCCGCCTCGTCCGAGGCAGCGACCGGCCGGCGAAAGTCTGGGGGAGTTTGCTGCACTGTCGTTCCTCCGATTCGCTGCGCAAGAACCGGAGCCCGTGCCGCAAGATGAACGCCGTAGAGATTGAGCAAGCCCTCTCCGACCTCGCCCTCCAGCCCTTTGATGGGACCGAGTTCCCCTTCCAGTTCTTGGCTGCCTTCGGCAACAAGGCGGTCACCATCGACCGCCTGCGCAAGGGCAACACCAACCATTCCGACGTGCCCGGCGGGGTGCTGCAGCGCAGCCATATCCACATCGCTGTGGCCGAGCCCGGGCAAGTCGGGCAGACCCTCGCCGCGCTGAAGGCCAGCCCCGGCACCGCCAAGGCAAAGGCCAAATTCGTCCTGGCCACCGACGGCACTACCCTGGAGGCCGAGGACCTGGCCACCGGGGACGCCATCGCCGCCGACTACCCCCAGTTCCCCGACCACTTCGGCTTCTTCCTGCCGCTGGCCGGCATCTCCACCATCAAGGAGATCAAAGACAACCCCATCGACGTGCGCGCCACCGGGCGCCTGAACAAGCTGTACGTCGAACTGCTAAACGAAAACCCCGAGTGGGCCTCCGCCGAGCGGCGCCCGGACATGAACAAGTTCATGGCCCGGCTGGTGTTCTGCTTCTTCGCCGAGGACACCGACATCTTCCCCGGCACCACCCTGTTCACCACCACCGTCGACCGCATGACCGAGCGCGACGGCGGCAACGTGCATGAGGTGCTGGAAACCGTCTTCCGCGCCATGAACGTCAAGACCCAGGAGCGCGCCGCCGCCGGCCTGCCGCGCTGGGCCATCGAGTTCCCCTACGTCAACGGCGGGCTGTTCTCAGGCAGCACCGAGGTGCCGAAGTTCACCCGTACCGCCCGCGCCTACCTTTACCAGGCCGGACAACTGGACTGGAAGGAGATCAACCCCGACATCTTCGGCTCGATGATCCAGGCCGTGGCCGACGACGAGGAGCGCGGCGCCCTGGGCATGCACTACACCAGCGTGCCCAACATCCTGAAGGTGCTCAACCCCCTGTTCCTGGACGACCTGCGGGCGCAACTGGAAGCGGCCGGCGATAACAAGATCAAGCTGCTGAACCTGCGTAAGCGGATGGCACGAATCCGCGTGTTCGACCCCGCCTGCGGCAGCGGCAACTTTCTCGTCATCGCCTACAAGCAGATGCGTGAGATCGAAGCCGAGATCAACCGGCGGCGCGACGAGACCGATCTGGCCTCCGAAATCCCGATCAACAACTTCCGCGGGATCGAGCTTCGCGACTTCCCGGCTGAGATTGCGCGGCTGGCGCTGATCATCGCCGAGTTCCAGTGCGATGTGCTGTATCGCGGGCAGAAGGAGGCACTGAAAGATGTGCTGCCGCTGGACAGCCAAAACTGGATCACGTGCGGAAATGCCCTGCGACTGGACTGGCTGGCCGTGTGCCCACCTACTGGTACAGGTGTGAAGTTGGTTGGCGACGACCTCTTCAACACGCCACTGGACCAAGCTGAAATCGACTTCGAGAACGAAGGGGGCGAGACGTATATCTGCGGCAATCCGCCGTACAAGGGCAGTCAGACCCAGTCCAAAGAACAGAAAGCTGACTTGGCTGTCGTGTTCGACCCTTACGGCATATCGTCGAAGCAGATTGACTATGTGGGCGGTTGGTTCATGAAGGCCGCCGCCTATGCAAAAGCCACCAAGGCTGATTCGGCCTTCGTCAGCACGAACTCCGTTTGCCAAGGCCGGATCGTGCCGCTCCTTTGGCCGGTGATCTTCAAGGCCGGTTCGTTTATTAGCTTTGCGCACACGTCATTCAAGTGGGCGAACTTGGCTGCGCACAATGCCGGTGTGACAGTTGCCATCGTCGGCCTTTCGTCGGACACAAGCAAGAATCGCACGCTCTACGATTTGAACATTGAAGGTGAAACCACGGTGCGCGAAGCGGCGAACATCACGCCGTATCTGACCATTGGCGAGAATATGGTTGTCGAAGGACAGCGAAAAAGCATATCTGGGTTGCCGGACATGTCTTTCGGGAACATGCCCATCGATGGGGGGAATCTTCTGCTTTCGGCGGATGAAGCTACCTCCTTGAATCTGAGCAAGCGGGACGAAGAAACCTTTGTACGTCGCAT
The DNA here is from genome assembly GCF_052180205.1 of Stenotrophomonas sp. JC08. Classification (NCBI taxonomy): domain Bacteria; kingdom Pseudomonadati; phylum Pseudomonadota; class Gammaproteobacteria; order Lysobacterales; family Lysobacteraceae; genus Stenotrophomonas; species Stenotrophomonas sp. JC08. Next base: position 2,790,483 of record NZ_CP197473.1, read on the forward strand.
TTACGGCTCACAGGAATTCATACGCGGGCAGGTTCGCAAGTGTTTGTGGATTGTCAATGAAGAATTGGAGCGAGCACAGGAGATCGGCGCGATCCGTGCGCGCATTGAAGGCGTGCGAGCCATGCGAATGGCCAGTAAAGATGCTGGCACGCGGGAGATGGCAGCGCGGGCGCACCAGTTCCGTGAAATGTACTGTGGCCAGCGGCACACGCTCATCTTGCCTGGTGTTTCATCTGAGGGGCGAGAATATTTGCCCGTCGGGTTGATTGACAGCCATTCTGTCGTCAGCAACCTTGCCTTCGCCCTATACGACGCGCCGCTCTGGAACATGGCGCTCATAGCCTCCCGCCTACACAAGGTTTGGGTTTCGACAGTTTGCGGCCAACTGGAGACGCGTATTCGCTACTCGAACACCATTGGCTGGAACGCTTTCCCGGTTCCTGCACTCACCGAACAGAACAAGGCTGACCTGACAGCGTGCGCTCAAGAGATCCTGCTGGCCCGTGAAAGCCACTTTCCGGCCACCCTCGCAGACCTGTACGACGCGGAAGCCATGCCGGACGATCTGCGCCGAGCGCACGAGAGGAACGACGAGGTGCTGGAACGCATCTACATCGGTCGCAAGTTCAAGAACGACACCGAGCGGCTGGAAAAGCTGTTCGACCTCTACACCAAGATGACGGCGAGCCCAGCCAAGCCGAAGAAGGGGAAGGCGAAATGACATCGGAAGGAACGAAGGCGATCCCGTCGGTTTCGATCGCGACCGCCCGCACAGGCGCGTCCAGCAAGCTCAACGAACTGGGCATGCGCCCCATGCAGGAGCGCGCCTACGCCAAGCGAGGCGAGCAGTACCTGCTGATCAAGTCGCCGCCGGCCTCGGGCAAGTCCCGCGCCTTGATGTTCATTGCCTTGGACAAGCTGCATAACCAGGGCATGAAGCAGGCCCTCATCGTGGTCCCGGAGAAGTCCATCGGCGGCAGCTTTGCCGATGAACCGCTGACCGAGCACGGGTTCTGGGCAGACTGGATCGTGCAGCCGCAGTGGAACCTGTGCAACGCCCCCGGCGACGATGAAGAGCGGGTCGACAGAAGCAAGGTGCGAGCTGTCGGCCGCTTCCTGGAAAGCGAAGACAAGGTGCTGGTCTGCACCCACGCCACCTTCCGCTTCGCCGTGGAGGAGTACGGCATCGCCGCCTTCAATGACCGGCTGATTGCCGTGGACGAGTTCCATCACGTCAGCGCCAATCCGGACAACGTGCTGGGCCGCCAGCTCACCCAGCTTATTGCTGCCGAGTCGGTTCACATCGTGGCGATGACCGGCTCCTACTTCCGCGGCGACTCGGCCGCCGTGCTGGCGCCGCAGGACGAGAACCGCTTCGAGATGGTGAGCTACACCTACTACGAGCAGTTGAACGGCTATACGTGGCTGAAGTCGCTGGAGATCGGCTACTACTTCTACACGGGCCGGTATCTGGACGCGATCACCAAGGTGCTCGACCCGGCCCTCAAGACCATCGTCCACATCCCGAACGTGAACTCCCGCGAGAGCCTGCAGGACAAGTACCGGGAGGTGGAGGAGATCATGGAGGCCCTGGGCACCTGGAAGGGTGTCGATGGGGCGACCGGCTTCCACCTGGTCGAGCGGGCGGATGGAACTGTGCTGAAGGTCGCCGACCTGGTCGACGACAGTGACGCCACCCGGCGCTCGAAGGTGCTCGGTGCGCTGAAGGACCCGGCGCAGAAGAACAACCGCGACCATGTGGACATCATCATCGCACTGGGTATGGCCAAGGAAGGGTTCGACTGGATCTGGTGCGAGCACGCCCTGACCATCGGCTATCGCAGCAGCCTGACCGAGATCGTCCAGATCATCGGTCGCGCCACCCGCGATGCACCAGGCAAGGAGCGGTCCCGCTTCACCAACTTGATTGCCGAGCCGGCCGCGGGCGAGGCGGAGGTGGTGGCCGCGGTGAACGACACCCTGAAAGCCATCGCCGCCAGCCTCCTGATGGAACAGGTGCTGGCCCCGCGCTTCGAGTTCACGCCCAAGGACCAGGGCAAGCTGGAAGGCTTCGAGTACGAGGGTGGCTATGTGGAGGGCGGCAACAATGTCGGCGTCAATGCCGCCACCGGGCAGGTGCATGTGGAGGTCGGCGGCCTGAGCATGCCGGAGTCGCAGGAAGCCACCCGGATCTGCAAGGAAGACCTCAACGAAGTCATCACCGCCTTCGTCCAGGACAAGACTGCGCTGGAGCAGGGCCTGTTCAACGACCAGACCCTGCCGGAGGAGCTCACCCAGGTACAGATGGGCAAGATCGTGCGCGATCGCTACCCGGATCTGAGCGACGCCGATCAGGAAGCCGTGCGCCAGCACGCCATCGCCGCCCTCAACATCACCCAGCAGGCCAAGCAGGCGCTGGCCGTGGCCGAGGAGAAGGGCGAGTACGCCAATACCGCGCTGATTGACGGGGTGCGCAAGTTCATCAACGTCCGCGACCTGGACATCGACCTGATCGACCGGATCAATCCGTTCGAGGCGGCGTACTCCGTGCTCGCCCGGGCCATGGACGAGAAGGTGCTGCGCCAGGTGCAGGCCAGTATCTCTGCCAAGCGGGTGAAGATTCCCATCGACGAGGCACGCAACCTGGCCCGCCGTGCGCTCGCCTTCAAGACCGAGAAGGGTCGCTTGCCCGACATCAATGCGGCCGACCCTTGGGAGAAGCGCATGGCCGAGGGCGTCGCCGCCCTCGCCCGCTACCGGGCGGAGGACAAGGCCCGGGAGGCTGGCGCAAATGTCTGATCTGGACGACGACGGCCTGCTGGACGCGCTGGGCGTTGAGGTCGCACCGGTCAAGGCTGCGGCCTACACCCGGCTGGAGGAGCGACTGATCGCGGGCTTCGAGGACATCCTGCGCTTCGTGGAGGCCAACGGCCGTGCGCCGCAGCATGGCGAGGACCGCGACATCTTCGAACGCCTGTATGCCGTGCGCCTGGACCGCCTGCGCGGCATGAGCGATGCGCGAGAGCTGCTGGCGCCGATGGATCCGGCAGGCTTGCTTGACGCCTCCGAATCGGCCGCGCCAGTCGATGCCGATGCGCTGGACGACGAAGCTCTGCTGGCAGAGCTGGGCGCCGATGAGCCGGCAGGTGAGGATGACATCACCCTGTTGCGCCATGTTCCCAGCCACGCCGAGCGCAAGGCGGCCGAGGAGATTGCCAATCGGACCCGCTGCGAGGACTTTGACAAGTTCAAGCCGCTGTTCGAGCGCGTGGAGCAGGAACTCAATGAGGGGCAGCGCAAGGCGCTGCGTTTCGGCCGGGATGCCAGCATCGACCTGGGCAACTTCTTCATCCTGGATGGGCAGATCGCCTATGTAGCCGAGGTGGGGGAGCGCACGCGCACGCCGAATGGAGAATCGAACGCTCGCCTGCGGGTGATCTTCTCCAATGAAACCGAGAGCAACTTGCTGGAGCGGTCCCTGCAGCGGGCCCTCTACAAGGACGAAACCGGTCGGCGGATTACCGATTCGGCGACTGGTCCGCTGTTCGGCGATGCGATGGAGCCGGACGACATCGTCTCCGGGACCATCTACGTGCTGCGTAGCAAGTCGACCGTGCCCTACATCGCCGAACACCGCGAACTGATCCACAAGATCGGCGTCACCGGCGGCAAGGTGGAAGCGCGGATCGCAAATGCAGCGAAGGACGCGACCTACCTGCTGGCAGACGTGGAAGTGGTCGCCACCTACAAGCTGTCCAACATCAACCGAACCAAGCTGGAGAACCTGTTCCACCGGATCTTCGGCCCGGCCCAGATCGATCTGACCATCGATGACCGCTTCGGCAACCCGGTGAAACCGCGCGAATGGTTCCTGGTGCCCCTGCCGGTGATCGACGAGGCGGTCAGCCGGATCAGGGATGGTTCGATTATCCAGTACGTATACGACCCGAAGGAGGCGTCGCTGGTGAGGGGAAAGCAGTGATGGTTGACCGCCCGGAGGCGATATGAGCGAGACCACGATTTGGGGAATCCATGCCGGGAAGACCGGCAATGCGGACGCGCTGTTCAAGCAACGCGGGTGCGTCGCCATCGGCTGGGCCAGGATGGGCGACCTGGCCGCGATTCCAGGCAACCGTGAGGCCTTCAAGAAGAAGTACGAGCTGGCCTATCCCGAGGCCAAGCCCGGGGCCATTCCCACGGCGTCCGGCGTCTCCTTCCGCTTTGTCCACGAGATGAAGCCCGGTGATCTTGTGGTCTACCCATCCAAAATGGACAAGCAGGTGCACATCGGTCGAATTACCGGCGAGTACACCCACGACCCATCGCAGGAGGCTAGCTATCCGCAACGTCGTGCTGTGGCATGGCTCAAGAGCGTCCCGCGCACGCGGTTCTCGCAGGGCGCCCTGTATGAGATCGGCTCGGCCCTGAGCATGTTCCAGATCAAGACCTATGCCGACGAATTCCGTGCGGTGGTGGAAGGCAAGGCAGTTACCGCGCCGGTTCCGGTGACCGACGATCACACCATCGCCGCGGTGGCCGACGAGATCGAAGAGAACACGCGGGACTTCATCATCAAGCGGCTGTCACAGGAGACCAAGGGCCTGCCGCTTGAGTCCTTCATTGTCCACCTGATGCAGTGCATGGGGTATCACGCACGCCTGACACGGAAGAACGAGCCCAGCGTGGACGTGATCGCCCACAAGGATCGGCTTGGAATCGAGCCGCCGATCATCAAGATCCAGGTCAAGAGCGGTGAAGGTACCGTGCAGGATCGAGACGTTTCCGCGCTTTACGGCAAGCTGTCGGCGGGTGAGTACGGCTTGTTCATCACCCTGTCGACCTTCAGCCCCGCGTGCCTGAACTTCGAGGCGGGCAAGCCCAACCTGCGGCTGATTGATGGCGACGAACTCGTTAGGCTAATCCTCGACCATTACGAATCTTTCGACTCCCAGCACAAGGGGCTGCTGCCGTTGCAGCGGGTGTACGTGCCGCTACCAATCGAGACAGATGGTTAGTGTCGCCCGGGGTCGATACAGGGAACGGCTTTGAGTCGGAGTTGCATTGCCCTTTAGGGGGAGAATTTCATGAACTATTCGGAGGCTTGGAGTTCTACGCAGACCGTGTTCACGGGAGTTGGGCGTAGGTCGAGCCGGGTGCAAAGCGCTATCTAAGGCGAACAAATTTCTGACAAGCAGTCTTCTAGGGGTCGTTTGCGGGAGAGGGCGAAATCCTACGCTAAGGCTTTGGCCAACGATATTCTCCGGTAAGATTGATGTGTTCCCAGGGGATAGGAGAAGTCGCTTGATATCTAGTATGACGTCTGTCGCACCTGCTTGATCGCGGCCGCGATAGCTAGATCGCGTTGCTCCTCTTCTCCATCCGCGTTCCAAGCTGCGGAAAGGCACCCATAAGCGTACGCCTGGTCGAGCAGGCGACGCGGATCGACGTCCAGCGCACGAGAGAATGCGTCCGCCATCTGTGCAATGCGTCTAGGATCGAGACAAAGGTCGTCTCTGTCAGCCGGATCGTAGAACATATTGGCGGCGCCAAAGCCCACTTCACCGACCAGACCGACGGGATCTATCACCAGCCAGCCGCGACTGGAGAACATGATGTTTTCATGATGCAGATCGCCATGTAGCCCACGCAGTTCCGAGGCATTGCTCATCATTTGATCGGCTATAATCGCCGCGTGGACGTAGTCAGTTTGACAACCTGCGTTTTGATCATCGCGCGCCCGCTGAAACAAAGCTGCAAAGCGATCCCGGATCGGGAGAAGGGCAGAAGGCAGGGGTTCCTCAGATGCGGCATACAGCTTCGCCATTAGTTCCGCTGCAATTTCGGTCGCCTGGTAGTCGCCGTGCTCGGCAACGATGTGAGAGAGCATTCGCTCCCCGGCATATTCGAGCAACATCAGATTGTTCTCACGACCGAGCAACCGGACTGCTCCCCTCCCATTGCGCCATACCAGATAGTCGGCCCCGCGCAGTTCATCAGCAATGTCTTCTATAGGTTTCAATCCCTTGACGATTGCAGGAGTCCCGTCTGGCAATGAAACTTTCCAAACGAGGCTGGAAAAGGTGTCCGCAATGAGAACAGGTTGCGAAACGTGCCAATGAGCAGGAAAAACAGGCGGCATGAACATCAACCCCAAGTCAGAGGGTCCAATCGCAGATAGAAGGCAAGGCGTTCGCGGTCGGGGGCTTCGATCCCCAATACATTGAATAGGACAGCGAAGGCGCGCTCTGCTTCATCTGGCGCTGCCCAGTTCTCTTCGGCGTTAGCAATCATGAGTGCCAAATCGGCATAGCGATCTGCTGTTCCGAGCCGCCCAAGGTCGATCAGACCCGTGCATTGAAGAGTTTTAGGGTCCACCATGAAGTTCGGCATGCAGGGATCACCATGGCAAACAACCATATCGGTGCGCTCTTGGTCGAGCCGCACCGGTAGCTCTCGTTCGACACGAGCCAAAAGATCGAGCTGCGGCGTACTCTTGTCCTCGTCCGGTAAGAAGTCGGGATTGACGGCATTGCGGGACACCACATCAACGGCGCGTCCGAACATTCGCGACAGCCTGCGCTCAAACGGACATTGATCAACCGATAGGCTGTGAACAGCGCCAAGTTGCTGCCCCATTGACGGCCACGCTTTGAGCAAATCCGCTCCAGACAGATCAGCCGCCGGTACTCCCGGAATTGCCGTTATCACCAAGCATGCACCCTCCTGTTCCTCCTGCCAGTTGATCACCTCGGGGCAAGCCACACCTCGACCTTTGAGCCAAATGAGGCGGTCACGCTCTCCAGCGAGCTCACCGCGGCGGGAAGCAGGTGCGATTTTCGCGAAGGCATGCCCGTCACCACGTCGAAAAACAAAATCACCAGATTCTCCGCCTCTGACAGGCAACCAGTCAGAATGCGATTCACCAAAAAAAATATTAGTTCGATTCAATGGAGGTTCCTTCAGTTTTCTGATGAAGCGCGGAGGTGGCTCAACCTGCGAAAAGAAACGAGTTGCTACGTAAGTCCGAGAACATGCTTTCCATGGTCTCTGAGCTCGCCTTTGGGACCGACATATCGGTAGAGAGTGACGCGCTCGATGCCGAGTTCCTTGCAGAGATCGGAAACTGAAGTATCGCGCTGGGCCATGGCGGCTTGCGCGAGACGCACCTGAGCTTTGGTGAGCGCGAATTTTCGTCCGCCCTTGCGACCGCGCGCTCTCGCGGAGGCGAGACCCGCCATGGTGCGCTCTCGGATCAGATCCCGCTCGAACTCGGCCAAGGTGGCGAAGATTCCGAACACCATGCGACCGGACGCAGTCGTGGTGTCGATCTGAGCGGGCACTGTTGCAAAGTTAGCGATGAGGCAGCCTTTTGTCTTATTCAAAGGCCTTACATTTCAAAAACTCTGCTTACCAGGCGCATTTCGCCCAGGGGATCACCATAATAAAATGCTGAGGCCTGGCCTTTGCGTAGTGCACGCATCACCTCAATACCTTTGATGGTGGCGTAAGCCGTCTTCATGGATTTAAATCCCAGCGTGGCGCCGATTATCCGTTTCAGTTTGCCATGATCGCATTCAATCACGTTGTTCCGGTACTTAATCTGTCGGTGTTCAACGTCAGACGGGCACCGGCCTTCGCGTTTGAGCAGAGCAAGCGCGCGACCATAGGCGGGCGCTTTATCCGTGTTGATGAATCGTGGGATCTGCCACTTCTTCACGTTGTTGAGGATTTTACCCAGAAACCGGTATGCAGCTTTGCTGTTACGACGGGAGGAGAGATAAAAATCGACAGTGCGGCCCCGGCTGTCGACGGCCCGGTACAGATACGCCCAGCGGCCATTGACCTTCACGTAGGTTTCATCCATGTGCCACGGGCAAAGATCGGAAGGGTTACGCCAGTACCAGCGCAGCCGTTTTTCCATTTCAGGCGCATAACGCTGAACCCAGCGGTAAATCGTGGAGTGATCGACATTCACTCCGCGTTCAGCCAGCATCTCCTGCAGCTCACGGTAACTGATGCCGTATTTGCAGTACCAGCGTACGGCCCACAGAATGATGTCACGCTGAAAATGCCGGCCTTTGAATGGGTTCATGTGCAGCTCCATCAGCAAAAGGGGATGATAAGTTTATCACCACCGACTATTTGCAACAGTGCCCCGTCCGGATACTGCCAGATATCGGCGTCCAGGGAGATGTCCTGAAGCGCGGTGTCCGGAATTTCAGGTTTGTGTCTCTACAAAGACTAACTATCAGAAAAACTCATCGAGCATCAAATGAAACTGCAATTTATTCATATCAGGATTATCAATACCATATTTTTGAAAAAGCCGTTTCTGTAATGAAGGAGAAAACTCACCGAGGCAGTTCCATAGGATGGCAAGATCCTGGTATCGGTCTGCGATTCCGACTCGTCCAACATCAATACAACCTATTAATTTCCCCTCGTCAAAAATAAGGTTATCAAGTGAGAAATCACCATGAGTGACGACTGAATCCGGTGAGAATGGCAAAAGCTTATGCATTTCTTTCCAGACTTGTTCAACAGGCCAGCCATTACGCTCGTCATCAAAATCACTAGCATCAACCAAACCGTTATTCATTCGTGATTGCGCCTGAGCGAGACGAAATACGCGATCGCTGTTAAAAGGACAATTACAAACAGGAATCGAATGCAACCGGCGCAGGAACACTGCCAGCGCATCAACAATATTTTCACCTGAATCAGGATATTCTTCTAATACCTGGAATGCTGTTTTCCCGGGGATCGCAGTGGTGAGTAACCATGCATCATCAGGAGTACGGATAAAATGCTTGATGGTCGGAAGAGGCATAAATGCCGTCAGCCAGTTTAGTCTGACCATCTCATCTGTAACATCATTGGCAACGCTACCTTTGCCATGTTTCAGAAACAACTCTGGCGCATTGGGCTTCCCATACAATCGATAGATTGTCGCACCTGATTGCCCGACATTATCGCGAGCCCATCTATACCCATATAAATCAGCATCCAGGTTGGAATTTAATCGCGGCCTCGAGCAAGACGTTTCCCGTTGAATATGGCTCATAACACCCCTTGTATTACTGTTTATGTAAGCAGACAGTTTTATTGTTCATGATGATATATTTTTATCTTGTGCAATATAACATGGGTTGGCACTGTTGCAAATAGTCGGTGGTGATAAACTTATCATCCCCTTTTGCTGATGGAGCTGCACATGAACCCATTCAAAGGCCGGCATTTTCAGCGTGACATCATTCTGTGGGCCGTACGCTGGTACTGCAAATACGGCATCAGTTACCGTGAGCTGCAGGAGATGCTGGCTGAACGCGGAGTGAATGTCGATCACTCCACGATTTACCGCTGGGTTCAGCGTTATGCGCCTGAAATGGAAAAACGGCTGCGCTGGTACTGGCGTAACCCTTCCGATCTTTGCCCGTGGCACATGGATGAAACCTACGTGAAGGTCAATGGCCGCTGGGCGTATCTGTACCGGGCCGTCGACAGCCGGGGCCGCACTGTCGATTTTTATCTCTCCTCCCGTCGTAACAGCAAAGCTGCATACCGGTTTCTGGGTAAAATCCTCAACAACGTGAAGAAGTGGCAGATCCCGCGATTCATCAACACGGATAAAGCGCCCGCCTATGGTCGCGCGCTTGCTCTGCTCAAACGCGAAGGCCGGTGCCCGTCTGACGTTGAACACCGACAGATTAAGTACCGGAACAACGTGATTGAATGCGATCATGGCAAACTGAAACGGATAATCGGCGCCACGCTGGGATTTAAATCCATGAAGACGGCTTACGCCACCATCAAAGGTATTGAGGTGATGCGTGCACTACGCAAAGGCCAGGCCTCAGCATTTTATTATGGTGATCCCCTGGGCGAAATGCGCCTGGTAAGCAGAGTTTTTGAAATGTAAGGCCTTTGAATAAGACAAAAGGCTGCCTCATCGCTAACTTTGCAACAGTGCCTAAAATAAGCCTTATATCCAAGCATAAAACAAGGTTGTCTAGACTTCTTTTAACAGTAAAGTTATCATAAAACTGAATTTTATTTTTTAGGTAAGTTTATGCATTCTATCCGCATTCGTTAAGACACAACTATTTGCATAGTGACACTATTTTATAATGGTGGGCTTTTGTTGTGTCTTTAAGAATATATGCGGATATATAAAGTAAAAGTATGCTTAATTTATAAGTATGCTTTTAGTGCATAGTTTCCAGTTATAACTTAATTGACTAGCTATTTGTCCACCCTGTGGATGAATAGCTTTTTTTTGGGAGGACACTGTGATGCTAGCTTTTGTTTTCACCTAAATCCTGTTTGCTGCATAAAAAATTTCAAGAGCTAAACAGGAGTAAATAAAAATGAGTTTAATTATTAAAGCGAGAAACATACGCTTGGATTATGCTGGGCGTGATGTTTTGGATATTGATGAATTGGAAATTCACTCTTATGACCGTATTGGTCTTGTGGGTGATAACGGAGCAGGAAAGAGTAGTTTACTCAAAGTACTTAATGGCGAAATTGTTTTAGCCGAAGCGACATTACAGCGTTTTGGTGATTTTGCACATATCAGCCAACTGGGCGGAATCGAAATAGAAACGGTCGAAGACCGGGCAATGTTATCTCGCCTTGGTGTTTCCAATGTACAAAACGACACAATGAGTGGCGGAGAGGAAACTCGTGCAAAAATTGCTGCCGCATTTTCCCAACAAGTACATGGCATTCTAGCGGATGAACCAACCAGCCACCTTGATCTCAATGGAATAGATCTACTTATTGGTCAACTTAAAGCATTTGATGGAGCATTACTTGTTATCAGTCATGACCGATATTTTCTTGATATGGTTGTAGACAAGATATGGGAGTTAAAAGACGGTAAAATTACGGAATATTGGGGTGGTTACTCGGATTACTTGCGTCAAAAAGAAGAAGAGCGACAACACCAAGCCGTAGAATATGAGCTGATGATGAAGGAACGGGAGCGATTAGAATCTGCTGTGCAAGAAAAACGCCAGCAAGCTAATCGATTAGACAATAAGAAAAAAGGAGAAAAATCCAAAAACTCTACCGAAAGTGCTGGACGACTTGGGCATGCAAAAATGACTGGCACCAAGCAAAGAAAACTGTATCAGGCAGCTAAGAGTATGGAAAAGCGTTTGGCTGCATTAGAAGATATTCAAGCACCAGAGCATTTGCGTTCTATTCGTTTTCGTCAAAGTTCAGCCCTAGAACTGCACAATAAGTTCCCGATTACGGCAGATGGTCTGAGCTTAAAATTTGGTAGCCGTACTATCTTTGATGACGCTAACTTTATAATACCGCTTGGCGCTAAAGTCGCTATAACTGGATCGAATGGAACAGGGAAAACGTCCTTGTTAAAAATGATATCAGAACGTGCTGATGGATTAACCATATCTCCAAAAGCTGAAATTGGCTACTTTACACAAACAGGATATAAATTTAACACGCATAAATCTGTGCTCTCCTTTATGCAGGAAGAGTGCGAGTACACAGTTGCGGAAATTCGTGCAGTATTGGCTTCAATGGGGATCGGAGCGAATGATATTCAAAAAAACTTATCCGACTTATCGGGAGGTGAAATCATCAAACTGCTTTTATCCAAAATGCTTTTAGGAAAATATAATATTTTGCTTATGGATGAACCAGGAAACTATCTTGACCTAAAAAGTATTGCCGCATTAGAAACAATGATGAAGTCCTATGCAGGAACTATTATCTTCGTATCTCATGACAAGCAATTGGTCGATAATATTGCTGACATTATCTACGAGATCAAAGACCACAAAATCATCAAGACTTTTGAGAGAGATTGTTAATGATAGCCAATCTAATCCGAACATTAATTATTGAACTCTTTAAAGGAAATTAAAAATGACAATTCAAGATATTCAATCACTTGCTGAAGCACACGGCTTGTTGCTTACGGACAAAATGAATTTCAATGAAATGGGCATTGATTTTAAGGTCGTTTTTGCTCTTGATACAAAGGGGCAACAATGGTTGCTGCGTATTCCTCGTCGTGATGGCATGAGGGAACAAATCAAGAAAGAAAAACGCATTTTAGAATTGGTAAAAAAACATCTTTCTGTAGAGGTTCCTGATTGGAGAATTTCATCTACAGAATTAGTGGCTTATCCCATACTTAAAGATAATCCTGTTTTAAATTTGGATGCTGAAACCTATGAAATAATTTGGAATATGGACAAAGATAGCCCGAAATACATAACATCTTTGGCAAAAACCTTATTTGAAATCCATAGTATTCCTGAAAAAGAAGTTCGGGAAAATGATTTGAAAATTATGAAACCTTCAGATTTAAGACCTGAAATAGCAAACAATTTGCAGTTAGTAAAATCTGAAATTGGTATAAGTGAGCAATTGGAAACCCGCTACAGAAAATGGTTGGATAATGATGTTCTATGGGCAGATTTCACCCAATTTATACATGGCGATTTATATGCTGGGCATGTACTAGCTTCAAAGGATGGAGCTGTTTCAGGCGTTATTGATTGGTCAACAGCCCATATAGATGACCCAGCGATTGATTTTGCTGGGCATGTAACTTTGTTTGGAGAAGAAAGCCTCAAAACTCTAATCATCGAGTATGAAAAACTAGGGGGTAAAGTTTGGAATAAACTATATGAACAGACTTTAGAAAGAGCAGCGGCCTCTCCTTTGATGTATGGTTTATTTGCCTTAGAAACTCAAAATGAAAGCCTTATCGTTGGAGCAAAAGCTCAGTTGGGAGTTATATAATTTAAAAATATGATTGCTGAGGCACTGTTGCAAATAGTCGGTGGTGATAAACTTATCATCCCCTTTTGCTGATGGAGCTGCACATGAACCCATTCAAAGGCCGGCATTTTCAGCGTGACATCATTCTGTGGGCCGTACGCTGGTACTGCAAATACGGCATCAGTTACCGTGAGCTGCAGGAGATGCTGGCTGAACGCGGAGTGAATGTCGATCACTCCACGATTTACCGCTGGGTTCAGCGTTATGCGCCTGAAATGGAAAAACGGCTGCGCTGGTACTGGCGTAACCCTTCCGATCTTTGCCCGTGGCACATGGATGAAACCTACGTGAAGGTCAATGGCCGCTGGGCGTATCTGTACCGGGCCGTCGACAGCCGGGGCCGCACTGTCGATTTTTATCTCTCCTCCCGTCGTAACAGCAAAGCTGCATACCGGTTTCTGGGTAAAATCCTCAACAACGTGAAGAAGTGGCAGATCCCGCGATTCATCAACACGGATAAAGCGCCCGCCTATGGTCGCGCGCTTGCTCTGCTCAAACGCGAAGGCCGGTGCCCGTCTGACGTTGAACACCGACAGATTAAGTACCGGAACAACGTGATTGAATGCGATCATGGCAAACTGAAACGGATAATCGGCGCCACGCTGGGATTTAAATCCATGAAGACGGCTTACGCCACCATCAAAGGTATTGAGGTGATGCGTGCACTACGCAAAGGCCAGGCCTCAGCATTTTATTATGGTGATCCCCTGGGCGAAATGCGCCTGGTAAGCAGAGTTTTTGAAATGTAAGGCCTTTGAATAAGACAAAAGGCTGCCTCATCGCTAACTTTGCAACAGTGCCCGTCAGACTATCTCGGCTTCGATCTGGTGATGGCGGATAATCTGCCCCGCCCGAGTGTGCTGCTCGCGGATCGCGGCTACGATGCAGACAAGATCAGAGACGGCATGGAGGGGCGCAACGTCCTGCCCGTGATACCGATGCGCAAGTCTCGCAAGAAGCGGATTGGTGTCGATCGCTCCCTGTATCGCCTGCGTAATCTGGTCGAACGCTGCTTCAACAAACTCAAAAACGCCAGGCGTGTCGCGACCCGCTACGACAAAACCGCGGAAAGCTTCCTCGGCTTCATTGACATCACGTCGATCCGTCTCTGGATCCGCCATTTGTCAACATGACCTAGAATTTCTTAGAGTTTTAGCCGAATTCATAGGTAGCTGGCGGGCGCGAAGTTTGGCGCGGTGTGAGCTCTTCTATGCGAGCGATAGGCTTCTCAGTGACATCGGAACAATGCGCGATACAGCAGGCGATTACACCGCTCGGCGCCCGTAAAACGCCAGTTTCGTTCAACAAATCGTCGACCCCCGCAAATCAACTGGACCGCCCCAGCCTTGAAATGGAAATCACCGTAGCGCCCGCTTCTCAAATACCTCAATTGTAACTGACGCGACAGTTATATAGAGTTTGCGCATTCCAACAGTCGGGGTGATTGCGTGCCGAGACCCAAAACCGTCGATGACAATACCGTCCTTGATGCGGCTCTGAAGATCATGTTGCGCCCTCAACGTGAGGCGTTCACCCTGTCTGACGTTGCCACGGAAGTAGGCCTCAGCCGAGCCGCCTTGATTCAACGCTTCCAGAATCGCGACGGCCTGCAACTGCGGGTCGCAGAACGCGGGCTCCAGATGCTCGAAGAGTACTTGCAAGAGGCGCCCTCTCATCAGGGTGTCGATGACGTCTGGACTTTCCTTCGTACTCTCGTGAATTCGATGGGTAGCGACGACCGGTTGCCATCTCTGCTGATGATGCTGCGCGACGACATGGTAGACAAGGAACTCAATACCATTGCCAAGGCCAGGAACCGCCTTATCAGAAACGCCATCTCGGAGCGACTGCCCGACGCTTCCGAGGGGCAAAATGATATGCTGGCAAGTCTTATCCAGGCCACCATGCAGGGCGCAGCACTTCAGGCGGGTGTGGACAGCCCAAGCGAACTCAAACGGCATATCCTCGATCACATACGGCTTCAGCTGGACCTGATCTTTCCCGGCAATGGCATTGCGCCAAACGATTGACAATTGCTCCATCAGTTTATAACATACGCGCAAGTTATAAATGAGATATGCGATGCTGCACGACACGGACCGAATACTGAAGCTGGCCAGGGAGGCAGGCTTGGAGCTTGCGCCCGGTTCCCTTAGGCTCAACGAAATGGGCCTCGATTTCCAAGTTGCTTTCGGCAGGGATGGGGACGCTGTAGAGTGGGTTTTGCGGATGCCGCGCCGGACGGACGTGGCATGTGCGGCAGTCAAGGAAGCGAAGATACTCGACTATTTCCGCAGTCGGCTGCCAGTCGCTGTGCCGGACTGGAAGGTCTTTAGCGATGATCTCATCGCCTACCCCTCCCTGCCGGGCAATCCGGGGCTGACATTTGACGCCTCGACCTATGAGACGACCTGGCACTTTGACCAGAATTCTCCGGTCTATGTTGAAACGCTGGGCGCGGCGCTCGCGCAATTGCATGGGCTCGACACCGACGATGCAATTAGCGCGGGGCTAAGCAATCTCAGTATCGATGCCGTACGAGAGAACTGGACGCGCGATCTCGAAACTGTCGAGAAAAGCTTTGAGGTACCGGCAGCAAGACTTGCCCTCTGGCGCGCTTGGCTTGCTGACTTGTCATTCTGGCCTACCCATGCCGCCTCAGTGCACGGCGATCTTTATGTCGGGCATGTCATGGTCAAATCGGACGGTACTGTCTGCGGGATAATCGACTGGAGTGAGGCTCATATCGGCGATCCTGGAATCGATCTGGCTGGACATCTCAAGGTGTTCGGCGAAGCTAGCCTGCGCGACCTCCTCGGTCACTACGAGGCGGCGGGGGGACAAACCTGGCCGCGTATAGTTGAGCATTGCAAGATGCTGCAGAGCGCCGAGGGCATCCGATATGCTATGTTCGCCCTTAAGACGGGCAGCGCAGAGCATCTGGAGGGTGCCCAGGGGCTTTTGTCGGCGCCAGGGATTTGACGCTCCGTCGGTCCGCGGCCCCGCTCCTGGGTGTACTTGCCGCAGGGTGCCTGTTTCGCCTGGGCAATGCGTTTGCCGCCGTCGCCCTGCCGTGGTTGGTACTCGATCTCAGCGGCAGCGGGCTCTGGGCCGGAGCGATTGCAAGCGCGAGCCTTATTGCTTTGGTTATCGGCGCTTTTTTCGGAGGGGCGCTGATCGATCGGCATGGCGCGCGCAGGGTCGCGATCATCGCGGGATTGGCGAGCGCTGTCTGCGTGGGTGCGGTTCCTGCCATAGTGCAGCTCGGGCCTGAAGCGCTGCCTTTCATCGCCGTGCTGGTGGCTGCGGGCGCGCTGCTCGACAGCCCCGGCATGACGGCGCAAGATAATCGCATTCCAGAACTGGCGCGGCTTGGCCAGATCCCGCTGGCGCGTGCCGTTTCGCTCAAGTCGCTGATCGGCAATGCGTCCTTCGTGGCCGGTCCGGCCCTTGCTGGTATCTCTATCGGCTTTGGCGGTGCGAGCGTGGCCCTGGTCATCGCCTTCACATGCAGCATGCTTTCGGCGCTTCTGATTGCCGTCTGGCTCCCAGAGGCGCGCCGACGCACTAAGCGTAATGATGGCGGCATGCTCTCGGCGTTCGGCTTTATATTTCGCGCTCCTCCGCTCGCCTATCTGACGTTGCTTGTCATGGTGGTGGTGGGTTTTACCAGCACTACTACGAGCGTGCTGCTACCCTCCCTTTTTCATCAGGCTGCCAGAGCGCCTCAGGAATTCGGTTTGGCCGCTTCCTCGATCGGCGCCGGATCGCTCTGCGGTGCCTTGCTGCTGACGATCTTTCCAAAGCTGGCCGGGCAGTTCACTGCACTTCTCGTGATTGTCGCGTCATTGGCAATGGTGCCGGTGGCGCTTCTTCCGCCTCTCCCAGCCATCCTCCCGTTGGCCTTCATCTATGGGCTTCTGCTGGCCCCTTTGGGTGTCGCCCTGAACACTATGCTCTTCATCCAAGCGCCTCAGCATCTGCGCGGACGGGTGCAAAGCGCGAGTGCAGTTCTGACTTTGGCGGCAGGGATACCAATTGCCCTCCTAACGGGTCTCCTGGTCGAGACGCTGGGAAGTGGCATGGCGCTGATGGCCTGCATGCTGGCTACGGCGTTGGCTACCATGTGTACGCAGTTGTGGTCGCGGTCCGCGGACGCCGGGCCGCGCTGAGCCTCAATTCCCTCGGCATAAGGAGAAACCGACATGCATGCAGCACTGAAAGAGCAGATTGCCGGGTTGGAGCGTAGGCTCTGGCTGGAAGGCTCCGAGGCTTTCGATAAGATCATGGCACCGGAGTGTTTCATGGTTTTTCCAAAGCCGATCGGTATTTTGACACGGCAGGAAATTTTGGCCAGCCTCGGAAATTTCGCCCGCTGGGACGAGGTCACAATTGAGGGGGGGCATTGGCAACTGCCGACAGAAAATGTCGTCGTTTTCAGCTACGAGGCGCAGGCGAAGCGGGGTGAACAGCCTTACGCCGCATTTTGCTCATCTACCTATGTGTTTATCGGGCAAGTATGGCGTATCGTGCTGCACCAACATACCGTCGGTGGCTAGGATTGGACCAATCTGGCAGCTGGTGGCACCGCGACATCGAGATGCTCGAGCACTGCAATGTTTTCAAAACCGGCAATCAGGGGAGTGGCTTCCTCGATTGCCCGGCTTACCAGTTCGGTGCGGAGAGAGGCTTCTTGGCTAGGTCATGTTGACAAATGGCGGATCCAGAGACGGATCGACGTGATGTCAATGAAGCCGAGGAAGCTTTCCGCGGTTTTGTCGTAGCGGGTCGCGACACGCCTGGCGTTTTTGAGTTTGTTGAAGCAGCGTTCGACCAGATTACGCAGGCGATACAGGGAGCGATCGACACCAATCCGCTTCTTGCGAGACTTGCGCATCGGTATCACGGGCAGGACGTTGCGCCCCTCCATGCCGTCTCTGATCTTGTCTGCATCGTAGCCGCGATCCGCGAGCAGCACACTCGGGCGGGGCAGATTATCCGCCATCACCAGATCGAAGCCGAGATAGTCTGACGTCTGGCCTGGCGTAATCTCTGCCCTCATGGGAAGCCCGTGTGCATTGACGAGGAGGTGGATTTTGGTCGTAAAGCCACCTCGAGAACGGCCGAAACCCTGTCGCGGAGTCCCCCTTTAGCGCCCGCTGCCTGATGGTGGGCGCGGATCACGGTGCTGTCGATCATCTGCAGGGGCACTGTTGCAAATAGTCGGTGGTGATAAACTTATCATCCCCTTTTGCTGATGGAGCTGCACATGAACCCATTCAAAGGCCGGCATTTTCAGCGTGACATCATTCTGTGGGCCGTACGCTGGTACTGCAAATACGGCATCAGTTACCGTGAGCTGCAGGAGATGCTGGCTGAACGCGGAGTGAATGTCGATCACTCCACGATTTACCGCTGGGTTCAGCGTTATGCGCCTGAAATGGAAAAACGGCTGCGCTGGTACTGGCGTAACCCTTCCGATCTTTGCCCGTGGCACATGGATGAAACCTACGTGAAGGTCAATGGCCGCTGGGCGTATCTGTACCGGGCCGTCGACAGCCGGGGCCGCACTGTCGATTTTTATCTCTCCTCCCGTCGTAACAGCAAAGCTGCATACCGGTTTCTGGGTAAAATCCTCAACAACGTGAAGAAGTGGCAGATCCCGCGATTCATCAACACGGATAAAGCGCCCGCCTATGGTCGCGCGCTTGCTCTGCTCAAACGCGAAGGCCGGTGCCCGTCTGACGTTGAACACCGACAGATTAAGTACCGGAACAACGTGATTGAATGCGATCATGGCAAACTGAAACGGATAATCGGCGCCACGCTGGGATTTAAATCCATGAAGACGGCTTACGCCACCATCAAAGGTATTGAGGTGATGCGTGCACTACGCAAAGGCCAGGCCTCAGCATTTTATTATGGTGATCCCCTGGGCGAAATGCGCCTGGTAAGCAGAGTTTTTGAAATGTAAGGCCTTTGAATAAGACAAAAGGCTGCCTCATCGCTAACTTTGCAACAGTGCCTCTGAGCGCCCTTTCCAGTCAGAACCCGCAGGCCGATCTTGCGGTCTGACAGCTCCTTCACCGTGTTGACCAGATGGGCAAGCGATCGTCCGAGGCGATCGAGCTTCCAGACCACCAGCACATCGCCGTCACGCAATGACTTGAGGCAGGCAGTCAAGCCAGGGCGATCATCACGACCGCCGGAAGCAAGATCATCATAGATATTGTCCCGTTCGACACCTGCGGCGCGCAAGGCGTCGTGCTGCAGGTCGAGAGACTGCGAGCCATCGGCTTTGGAGACGCGGGCATATCCGATCAGCATGTATCACAAACGTTGGTTTGAGGCGGCGCTTCGGCCACGATTGCATTGACCTCTGGAAATGTATCTCAACCAGCTTCATAAACAAAGCGTCTTGAACGCTATCAGATTTTGAAAAAGGAACATGTATGCCGCGTCGCGTCACTCTAACCGATCGGCAGAAAGACGCGCTGTTGCGCTTGCCGACTTCACAGACGGATTTGCTCAAGCACTATACGCTGAGTGATGAAGACTTTGGGCATATCAGGCTGCGTCGGCGCGCTCACAACAGGTTCGGCTTCGCCCTGCAATTGTGTGTCCTGCGCTATCCCGGCCGGGTGCTGGCTCCAGGCGAACTGATCCCTGCAGAGGTCATCGAATTTATCGGAGCGCAGCTTGGCCTGGGTGCCGACGATCTCGTAGACTATGCTGCCCGCGAGGAAACACGGCACGAGCATCTTGCCGAGTTACGGGGGCTCTACGGCTTCCGCACCTTCTCCGGACGTGGTGCGAGCGAGCTGAAGGAATGGTTGTTCCGAGAAGCCGAGATGGCGGTGTCGAACGAGGATATCGCCCGTCGCTTCGTAGCCGAGTGCCGACGCACCCGCACTGTCCTTCCCGCGACATCCACGATCGAGCGGCTTTGTGCCGCGGCTCTCGTCGATGCCGAGCGACGCATCGAGACGAGGATCGCCAGTCGGCTGCCTATGTCGATCCGAGAACAGTTGCTGGCATTGCTCGAGGAGACGGCTGATGATCGGGTGACCCGTTTTGTGTGGCTGCGCCAGTTCGAGCCTGGCTCGAACTCTTCGTCGGCCAACCGGCTGCTCGACCGGCTCGAATATCTGCAACGCGTCGATCTCCCCGAGGATCTGCTTGCCGGCGTTCCTGCCCATCGGGTGACTCGTCTGCGCAGGCAGGGTGAACGGTATTATGCCGACGGCATGCGCGATCTCCCGGAGGACAGGCGGCTTGCGATCTTGGCTGTTTGCGTCTCGGAATGGCAGGCGATGTTGGCCGACGCAGTGGTCGAAACCCACGACCGGATCGTCGGCCGTCTCTACCGTGCTTCGGAGCGTATTTGCCATGCAAAGGTCGCAGACGAAGCGGGGGTGGTGCGTGACACCCTGAAATCCTTCGCCGAGATCGGGGGCGCCCTGGTCGATGCACAGGATGATGGCCAGCCGCTGGGCGATGTCATCGCGAGTGGGTCAGGGTGGGACGGCTTAAAAACCCTTGTTGCAATGGCAACCAGGCTGACCGCCACCATGGCCGACGATCCGCTCAATCATGTGCTCGACGGTTATCACCGCTTCCGCCGATACGCTCCACGCATGTTGCGCCTGCTCGATCTGCGAGCTGCGCCCGTTGCACTGCCGCTTCTGGAAGCGGTGACGGCCCTTCGTACCGGTTTGAACGATGCCGCGATGACCAGCTTCTTGCGGCCCAGCTCGAAATGGCATCGCCACCTTCGGGCCCAGAGGGCTGGCGACGCTCGCCTATGGGAGATCGCGGTGCTGTTCCATCTGCGCGATGCGTTCCGCTCCGGAGATGTCTGGCTTACTAGGTCCCGGCGCTATGGCGATCTGAAACACGCACTCGTTCCGGCACAATCCATCGCGGAAGGCGGTCGTCTCGCTGTGCCATTGCGGCCGGAGGAATGGCTGGCAGACCGGCAAGCTCGCCTCGACATGCGGTTGCGCGAGCTTGGCCGTGCCGCTCGCGCAGGCACGATCCCGGGCGGGTCGATTGAAAACGGCGTTCTGCATATCGAGAAACTCGAAGCCGCCGCGCCGACAGGCGCCGAAGATCTGGTGCTCGATCTCTACAAGCAGATCCCGCCCACGCGCATCACCGATCTCCTGCTGGAGGTGGATGCGGCGACCGGCTTCACCGAAGCGTTCACCCATCTGCGCACAGGAGCACCCTGCGCTGACCGGATCGGGCTAATGAACGTTATCTTGGCGGAAGGGATCAACCTCGGCTTGCGCAAAATGGCGGATGCGACAAACACCCACACCTTCTGGGAATTGATCCGCATTGGACGGTGGCATGTCGAGGGCGAAGCCTATGACCGGGCGCTGGCCATGGTGGTCGAGGCACAGGCAGCGTTACCCATGGCCCGGTTCTGGGGCATGGGCACGTCGGCTTCGAGCGACGGACAGTTCTTCGTCGCTACAGAGCAAGGTGAGGCCATGAACCTGGTCAACGCGAAATATGGCAATACCCCGGGCCTGAAAGCCTATAGCCACGTCTCCGACCAATATGCGCCGTTCGCAACCCAGGTGATTCCTGCAACGGCAAGCGAAGCGCCTTACATCCTCGATGGCCTGCTGATGAACGATGCTGGACGCCATATCCGCGAGCAGTTCACCGACACGGGCGGCTTCACCGATCACGTCTTTGCCGCATGTGCCATTCTCGGCTACCGGTTCGCTCCGCGCATCCGCGACCTGCCATCCAAACGGCTCTACGCGTTCAATCCGTCGGCCGCCCCGGCGCACCTGCGAGCGTTGATCGGCGGAAAGGTCAACCAAGCCATGATCGAGCGCAATTGGCCCGACATCCTGCGCATCGCCGCCACCATTGCTGCCGGGACCGTCGCGCCAAGCCAGATTCTGCGGAAACTCGCCTCCTATCCGCGGCAGAACGAGCTCGCGACAGCCCTGCGGGAAGTCGGTCGCGTCGAGCGCACCCTGTTCATGATCGACTGGATTCTGGATGCCGAACTCCAACGGCGTGCCCAGATCGGGCTCAACAAAGGCGAAGCTCATCATGCGCTGAAGCGGGCAATCAGCTTCCACCGCCGCGGTGAAATCCGCGACCGTTCCGCCGAAGGCCAGCATTACCGCATCGCCGGCATGAATCTGCTCGCCGCCATCATCATCTTCTGGAACACCATGAAGCTCGGCGAGGTCGTTGCAAACCAGAAACGCGATGGAAAGCTGCTATCGCCCGATCTCTTGGCCCATGTTTCGCCGCTCGGATGGGAACACATCAATCTCACCGGAGAATATCGCTGGCCAAAGCCTTAGCGTAGGATTCCGCCCCCTCCCGCAAACGACCCCTTCTACGTTTCGTTGAGCAAGCCCTATCGGTCTCGGTTGGCGTGACAGAAGGATGGGTTGGGTAGAGCAATTTCTACTTGCCCTCTACTCAAGCTGGACCTGCCTCACTACGCCAGCAGACCCAACACCGGCCCATATCGTCTGGGTGCCGACGACTAGAAAGACCATCTTTTGGGGGTTGGGTCCAGCAAGAATCTTCTTCCACTCAACCAGGTCAGTGTCCGAAGGCGCAGGGTGAACCTGAGGATGGGTGTGCCACTCACCCAGGTAATCACCTGTGCCTGAAGAGGATGACCAATGCTCCAAGGCCGCAGCTTGATGACCCTCAGCGGCACGCTCAAATGAAGTGCGTGAGCAACGATCATGGATCGTTGGTGTGGTCGCTTTGGTCACATGCAGATGAGCACCACGTCGGTACCCCAGCAATACTCCTCCCGATTCCGGTGCATCAATGCCTCGTTGGCAGAATCCACGAATGAGCTCAACCACCTCCGCCTGAATCAAGAGACCTGATTAGCCCCGACTCTCAGCCAAGAAAGTTGCTCGCAATCCGCAGACGCGGCTCCGGACATGGTTTGCACCGCATCATCGCGGTCGCAAGTCGCGACAGCGTCTCGCGCAGGCGGAACCGGCGGTTGAAACGGTACGCCGCTTCGGCCAGGTAGCGCCGCGCGTACTTGGCTTGTTTGACGGCATGGTAGGTGCCACTGATCGCCCGCTTGAGGTTGCCCAGCACGACGTTAACCCATCGCGCTCCAGACACTTCGGTGGCGGCGCGGCCGCCGCCGGTGTCGAGCGTTGTGTGGGCGTGGCCGGCGTCTTCGAGCCGGCGGAAGCAAGCCAAGCCGTCACTGTAGACCTCGCACTCAGGTGCCAGGCGGCGCGTGATCCAGTCGTTGAGCGAGGCGTTGTCGAAGCTGCGGACCGGCTCGATCACTGCGAAGGCCGGGCGTTCGAGGTGTTCGTCCGTCTGCACTGCGATCACGAACGCCTGCTTGTTCTCCGATCCGCGCCCGGGCTTGCCGCCGTTGCGCTCGCCGCCCAAATAGGCGTCGTCAAGCTGCACGAAACCCTGGAGTTTTCTGGAATCCTCCCGCTCGGTCATGGCCTGCATGACCTTGTGCTTCAGGCGCCAGGCGGTCTTGTAGTTCACGCCCAGGTGGCGCATCAGTTCCAGCGCAGCCAAATTGGTCTTGGTCGAGGTAAGCAGGTGCATCGCCAGCATCCAGGTGCGCAGCGGCAGTTTGGTGCCTTCCAACAGGGTGCCCGCCGTCAAGGTCGTCTGATGCCGGCAAGCGCGGCACTGGTAGTAGATCGCATCGCCGCGCCTGAATCGCGAACGCGCGCGTCCGGCACAGGCCGGGCAGCGGTAGCCTTCAGGCCAGCGCCACTTGTACAAGGCCCGGTAACACTTTGCTTCGGTGCCGTAGCGGTGGATGAACTCGCTCATCGAGAGGCCGGGTTGGAACTGCACGCGGTTGATGCCCATGGCGCCACCTCGTTGGCTTCAGGTGGCACCATGCTGTGCCGCAGGCGGCGCAAATCCTGCGACTCGCGGCTGAGGGTCGGGGCTAATCAGGTCAAGAGATGGGCTCCTAAGCCAAGCGCGTCGGATGCAGTCAGATCGTGCGGCATGCAGGACAATCCTTGAGGGGCTCGATGTCCTGATTTTTGAGTTTGCGGGCGCTGCTGCCTTCTACCGTCCGGGTGCGGAATCGCGGCGAAGGCGTTCCACGAAGCCACGCGCTAATTTGATCAATTGCGAGCGCGCTGGCCATCATCGGAGCGGAGACGGCGTAGGGGGTAAACGTCTGGCATCCTTGCACAACTTCTGAATCCGGTGGAAGGCCCAGATCGTACCGTGGTGTCCGCTTACCGTCGTTCAAGACCATACATCTGTAACAAGCATGTTTGGCGCCATCAGCCCAGAGAACTTGTGCGCACTCTCCTTTCCCTGTCACCCACACGTGTTGAGCGTGAGGCCTAGTGGTCTCTGGAAGTTCAAGTCGGTGGTAGTTAATAGCCTCACTCAAAGACTCCTCCCCGGTTGCGTCAATCACGAGGTTGGCTCCATTGAAGTCCTTGGGAAGCTTCGCGCGCCGCACGCTTGAGGTGATCTTTGCGTGGGGAAACTGACTCGTCAGGAGCGCAGCAAGGGCAGCTGACTTTGCTTGGTAGAGGGACTCGATACCCAAGACGTGTCGTCCCAGGTTGCCGGGAGAAAGGTGGTCGTGGTCGATGAGTTGTAGCTCGCCGTCTCCCGATCCTGCCCCAAGCCTAACCAGGGCCTGCGCCAAGTAGCTTCCTATTGAGCCGCAGCCGATGAGGACAACACGACGGCCGGCGAGACTAGGAAAGGTCAAGTTGCGGCTGTGAATGTATTCCGGTGATATCTCATTGACCGACACTCTCCTGATCGGAGCGTGTCAGAAATTTTGTGTGAGAGGCATACCATGATGCTGCCAAGGAGCATGTATGCCACGCAAGAAGAAGACGCCGGTGGTCACGCCGGCCATTGATCTGCCGAAGGAATTTCTCGAGAAGCTGATCCCGGGTCCGATGGACGCGGCCGGGGTCGAAGCCGTGTTCCAGCAGCTGAAGAAGGCCGTGATCGAGCGGGCGCTGGGCGCGGAGCTCGGCCTGCACCTGGCCGACGCCGAGGGCGGGAGCGGCAACCACCGCAACGGCCGCAGCGGCAAGACGGTGCTGACCGACGAGGGTCCGCTGCGCATCGACGTGCCGCGCGACCGGACGGGTACGTTCGAGCCGCAGCTGATCCCCAAGCACGAGCGTCGCTTCGCCGGGTTCGACGATCGGATCGTCTCGATGTACGCCCGCGGCATGACGGTGCGTGAGATCCAGGGGCACCTGGCCGAGATGTACAGCGTCGAGGTGTCGCCGGAGTTCATCAGCAAGGTCACCGACGAGGTGATGGCCGAGGTCACCGCATGGCAGGCGCGGCCGCTGGAAGCGATGTATCCGGTGGTGTTCTTCGACGCGCTGCGGGTGAAGATCCGCGAGGACGGCGTGGTGCGCAACAAGGCGGTGTATCTGGCGCTGGGCGTGCTGGCCGACGGCACCCGCGACATCCTCGGGCTGTGGATCGAGAACACCGAGGGCGCGAAGTTCTGGATGAAGGTGTTCAACGACCTCAAGACGCGCGGCGTCAACGACATCCTGATCGGCGTGGCTGACGGCCTGAAGGGCTTCCCGGAGGCGCTGGAAGC
This sequence comes from Stenotrophomonas sp. JC08, assembly GCF_052180205.1. Lineage (NCBI taxonomy): Bacteria > Pseudomonadati > Pseudomonadota > Gammaproteobacteria > Lysobacterales > Lysobacteraceae > Stenotrophomonas > Stenotrophomonas sp. JC08. The sequence continues at coordinate 2,815,903 of NZ_CP197473.1, forward strand.
GGTGTTCCCGGCGACCACGCTGCAGACCTGCATCGTGCACCTGATCCGCAACAGCCTGGACTATGCGGGCTGGAAGGACCGCAAGGCGCTGGCGGCGGCGATCAAGCCGATCTACACGGCCCCGACCGCCGAGGCCGCAGAGGCCGAGCTGGATGCGTTCGAGGCCGGCGACTGGGGCGAGCGCTTCCCGACGGTGGTCGCCGCCTGGCGCCGTGCCTGGACGCGCGTGGTGCCGTTCTTCGCGTTCCCGCCGGACGTGCGCCGGGTGATCTACACGACCAACGCAATCGAGAGCGTGCATGCGCGCCTGCGCAAGATCATCAAGACCCGCGGCCACTTCCCCAGCGACGAGGCCGCCACCAAGCTGATCTGGCTGGCGCTGCGGAACATCACCGCCGAGTGGAGCCGCGCGTCTCAGCACTGGAAAGCGGCGATGAACCAGTTCGCGATAATCTACGAAGACCGATTCACGCTGGCTCGCTGAAAGAGACTTCCGGACTAAACCGCCTCACACACAAAAAATCGGACACGCCCCCTGATCGCCGTGTCTCGACGTCCCGTGTGAAGCCTTTGACGAAGCTGGCCGGGCTTGCGGCGGAACGCCACTGCTAGTGTTTTATCTATCTCCATGGAGAAGCCGAACCAGCCCGCTGCGGAGTGGATCAGGAACGTGATCTCGCCATAACGCAGGTAGCTAGGCCCAGAGAAGACGCTGCAAACCCTTCGATAGAGGGAAGGATCCCAGGTCTTTAGCCATGTGAACATCTCCCCGATCGTTGCAGGGAGCCCATTAGGCATAAGCTTGGGCATCTCATTGGACCGGAGAATCCAACTTGAAGAGTCATCGCGCAGTGGTACTTCCCAACCACATGCGCGTGCAATCATCTCCGGCTCCAGCGCTAGGGATGAAATTAGATTTGCCGCACGTGTCTTGAAGGGAAGAAGATAGGAGACAGACTCGGAGTCGCCCGGACTTACAGTCCCCAGCAGGACTTGGCGAGGCAGGGGTTCCTGGCCGATCGACCAGTTCGCGCCAAACTCACTTTGGAACTCACCTTGTCTGTAGCTGGGATTGCCAAGAAGGCGGTCTAGCTCCTTCCTGGCAAGTACGAGACATTGTTCAACCGCCACATCGGGATTGTAACGATCAAGTACGACTGAGCCGGGTGCCAGGTAGCAGAACCCACCCCATGCGCTGATATGAGGGATGAGTGCCGGTGAGCCACCGGGTAGTTCGTGGACTTGAATGATGGGGTAGTTGACAAAGTCCCAATCGACAATCGTCAACGTGACATTTGCCACGCCACCAGTACAGGGCAGCGAGCCGCAAAAGCTATACAGCCCATCTCGAGTTGGGAGCTGCTTGAAGCCTTGCGAGGTCATGAACCTCAGCAGGGAAGAAAGCGCCGTCTTCCTTGGCTGGCTCATCGATTAGCCGGCCTTGGTCGCGCCCACTGCAGGTGCAACGACCCGGACAGGCTCGACTGAGCGAACCTCGGCAGCAGTGTCTATCGACACCAATGAAGGCTCGTTCGCTATGCGATTGCCGAACTGTCTCCTCATGTTCTGGATTGCTGATGCGATCAATCCTTGCCCATAGTGACGGCTAGAGTGGATGGCCTGATAGAGCTCACGAGCCTTCTCAGCTGCCTGAGTTCTTTTAGCTGCATCGAGGCGATTAAAGTCTTCTTCACCGAAATCGATGCCGACTTCGCGGACCTCACCCGATAGCTTCTGAGAAAGCACTTGGGCCACGTTCTCGAGGGCGAGATCGTCTCTTCCTCGAATTGCTTTGAAGGACTGTGAAGCAATGATCATCAACAGGACTGAAGACGGACCGCCGATTTCCCAGTGGTGATCGCGCCATGCTTTCAGGTAGCGGCATACTCGACGCAACTGATCGGTATGCTCGGTGACGCGATCATCGAACCAGTTCGCGACTTGTTCCGGATCTGATTTCTGCCAAGTGCCATCTCGTTTGGCAACGTGGATCTCTTCCATCAACACCCAGAAATCGTTGGGCATCTCGCCACTGTCAGAGTAGTCCTCCAGTCCAGCGCTTTCGCGCAAGTAGTTGGCGCTGGCCTTCGCGGAGTCCAGAACAACTCGTTCGGACACGTGCTGGAACTTCTCTTCAGGCGCCGCATAAAGCGGTAGGTCGATGTGACCCCAACTAGCGATCTTTACGCGAACGCAACGATTGTTGGTGCGATCCAGAATCCAAGGGCGCGTAAGGCAGAGTTCGGTCAGTGAATGTTCTACGAATTCAAAATACAGCTTCGCCATCGCTCGCGGAGGTGCGGTGTCCTCCCAGGCGGTCACCGGCAAGTACACGCCGAAGTCCCAATCCATCTCCTGAGGTGGAAGGTGTGCTCCTTGGATGCAGGTCCGATAAGCCCATGAACCCTGCGTGCGGAACCGTGGTGAGACCATGTGGGACATGCCCAAGACCGTGACGGTTGCCTCCCGGATACTCTTGCGCAGGTGATCACGGATGACGTTCTTTGCTTCCTGCAGCTGACGCTTCTGATCATCTGTAGGCGTGATGACCTTATCTAAGCTGATGGGGTTGTCGTCATTGAGAAAGAGCTTGTGCAGGTTAAGCATGGGTAACTCCTTCTTCGGTTGCATTGGGGCCGTAATAGAACGTGGGATTCTCAGCGGGACTTCTAAGAAGTTCGCGAAATATTGAGTTGCCCAGCGCGACTTTCGATGATTGACGAGCGGCGCCGATCAGTGCTTCCTGTGCTGCATAGTCGGTCTTGTCGAGGGCGACTGATCTCGCCTTTTCATCGGTCAAGGGCTCGTCGATATGGTGATACTGGCCTGTTTTGACCCTGTGCGAGAGCATGGAATTCACGAGGGATTCCTGCGAAGAGATCGCAATCCCGAAAAGGCGCTGTGGTGTATTTACCGGATTGAATCCGCCCCAGTCCAACGTTCCGCCATCGCGCCCCGAGCTTGGGTCAACGGTGAAACGGGATGACATCGTGCCTACAGATAGGACATGAATATCATCCCGTTTTGCACCCAGATAGTGTTGCGCTTCATGTACGGCCAAGAGACCAGGCGCATTGGCGAACAGCCCCCCGTCGATGAACTGACGATTGTCGAAGCAATGTCGCGGGAAATAGCCTGGAGCCGCGCTAGTGGCAAGCGCCACATCGGTCGCCGCGTATGCATGGTCCCTTGTCAGATCGGGATGATGAGGCGTCTTGAACAGCACGGGCACCCCGTTGCTGTAGTCAATGGCCGGTACGATGACCCTTCGGCTGCAGTGTCCCAGCGTCTTCTGTCCGTAGAGGTCCTCTCCTCGGAGTAGATCCAGCAGCGCGAGCTGTGTGTATTTTGAGCGCCAGACGCCCCAAGCAGAAGTGCGGGCTTTGAAAATCTCATGCCCATGAGCCGTGAACAGCTCAACCATCCTAGCGGCAGGAACTTCGAGCGAGAGAGCTAGCGCCAGAATGCCTCCAATAGAGGTTCCTGCGATCAGGTCGAATCGAGAGGCGATAGGCGCTTGGATATGAGCTTCGAGGTCGGCCAGCACTTGAGCTGTATATAGCCCCCTGTAACCCCCTCCTGAGAGAGCCAGAACCCTGAAAGGGTTCGTAGCGGCGTCAACGATTGGATCAGAGGGGAGCGCAACGTCTACCACTCCCGCACCAGTAGATGAGTACTGCTGAGTCACGTCCTGTTTCCCCCTGAGAAAGGTCACTTTCCAGCAACTATCAGGTCCAGGGCTCTCAAAAGTTGCGACGAGACTTCCTTGACCGTCTTTGCATCAGGATGGTGACGTGCGTCACTCCTTTCAAGGGGACAAGGAGTCAAATCTTGAGCTCTAGTGCGAAGCCCCCTGATCGGCAGTGCTAAGGCACCATCTGCTTTAGTTACAAGGGAAGGCCTAATGGCATACCAACCCAACGCCGTGATCTGGGAGCGGCGATTGGCGACCTCGTGTGAACCTAAATGCCCAAGCAGCGATATTCCTCACAAAAGCCTCTGCCAAATGGCTTGATCGAGTCACCTGTTAACTTTTCCCGGCCTTGTCGATTTGCCACGCCCCAACGAGCAAAGTCAGCCACGCGAACCCGAAGAACGTCCAACGGCGATCATCATCAGGCAGCACTACGACCATCAGCATCTGGAAGACGGCAAGCAACACCATGGCCAGTCCGAAGCGATATCGCCGGGGATTGCCGCCTGTCGGGGGATGCGAGACGACTCTACGGATCCGTGCGATGGACCCTTCCGGGCCCTCGTTGTCCACGGAGCGCAACCTGTCGCGAACTTCCTGCCGTTGCTGGGGAGTCAGTCGACCCTTCTTGCGTGAGCCAGTCATTTGGCGAGCCTGAATATCGTCGCAGCAGCTGCGGGATCAACGCTTCCCTGATGGTTGAACTGCGCATATAGCGCGGCCAACAGGTTCTTCCGGTCCGAGCGTGTTGTGGGCTTATCCCGCTCTGACGCCCACTCTTCGATCAACTCCAGAATCTCGTCCATCAGGTCCCAGTCGACGTCACGTGCGGCGCGCCGATCCGTCGCCAGCCACAGGATGTCGACACCCACCTCGGCGATCCTCGACAGATAGCTGATATCGGGCCGGGTCGCATCCGCTTCGTACGCCACTTGGGTCGCCTTGCTGACGCCCCCTGATTCGGCAAGAGCGGCTTGGGTCAGCCCCAAGCGCAGGCGCTCTGACCTTAGTTTCTTGCCGTAAAGTCGGGTTTCTTTACTTTTTACTATCATCGCTCCATATTGTAAAGAATTCCAACCTAGGTCGTAACCATGGCCGATCGCCCACAGGTACTCAACAACCTCCGCCATGCTTTTGAGCACGCCGGCATCTCCGTATCTGAATGGGCTGATTCACACGGATTTCGCCGCGAGAACGTCTATGCCGTGCTTTCAGGCCGAACGAGGGGGCGGCGCGGCGAGGCGCACAGGATCGCGCTCGCATTGGGACTGAAGCCGGAGGCGCACTCCAAGGCTGCAGAGACGCTGCACATGCAACTGAAGAGACTTCGGGCCATCCCGCCCTGCCTGGAGGATCCCCCTATGAGCTAGCTTGCCGGGGGCCAGAACGACGAACCCCGGCGTCAGGGCCGGGGCGTCGAAAGGACAGCGTTGGTAGCGCTTGGCCTGACTGTACCCCCAACTTCCACACGAAGGCAATCCCCAGTCGGTTCGGGAGGTTTTGTGCTGTCCGAAAGACAGCATCCTCCCGGGATGCCGAACGGGAACGCGCCACGGGCCAAACTTTACGGATGCCGGGGAAGAGATGTCATTCTCCAATTTGGATATCGAGTCATACATCGTGAGCCACGATCTGCCGCCAGTGGCAGCAGACTATCTGCGCAGTGCATCGAGGGGGCTGTCAAGAAATGTTGGCACCAGCGGCTACGCCAGCATCAAGACCGAGTATCAGTCGCCCAAAATGGGAACAGCCGTGAACACGGAAAGCCGGACGGGCGAGCTGGCCTTCGCTGTTCATCTGGATCACGACCCTGATGTGATCGGCTTCTATGAGCAGCCACCTGCTGTGGATTGTCATCGTGTCCTGAAGTCCGGTACGAGCCGGCTCATCGCCTATAGGCCGGATTTTATCGTCCTCCACAAGGAGGGCCCTTGTGTCGTACAGATCAAGCCAGAAGACAAACTAAAAAAGCTGGCGGAGAAGTCACCAGACTGGATCATTGAAGGCGACAACTATCGTGATCTTGCTGCGGAGCGAGGCCTTTCAACACTGGGGCTTCCGCACAAGGTCGTTTGCATCTCGCAACTGAGCAAGCTTCGAACAGCAAACATTGCCTTGCTCCTCCAGTCCCTCGACGAACCGTGCCCAGATGCAGCCCTCACAGACTCATGCCTATCCCATCTGCGGGAAGCGGGCATGATGTCACTGGCATCGCTGGCAAAATCGCTCGGACTGGTGGATCTGTCGCCTCTGCTTGTACTGCTTGCAAAACGACAGATCTTTACCGAGCTCTCTCGCTTCTCGTTGACCCAACCCGACGCTTGCTTCATCACTGCTGATCCATCCTTGTTGCATGAAGCCGTACTCCATGAGTGGGAGCAAATGGCTCGCGATCCTGCGGGCGACCTGGAGGGACATGCATGCCGCAAAGGCTTGCCCTTGGCCCGGCACCTGAAACTTGGTTTAGCCAACCTTGAAGCGCTTGGCAATGGAGCCAGGGGCCGAAGTGCGAGGCGTTGGCGGCAAAGAGTGCTGGAAGGTGAAGCCATCGGTCTGTCGCCAGTCGTGGCCGTCACGCCCAAGTACCACTTGTCTGGGAATCGGAATCCAAAGCGCCCAGAAATCGTGCTCGCATTCGCCGAGGACGTGATCCGAACACATTGGCCTTCCGATAATCGCCCAACGCCCAGCGCCCTTTACCGCCTGTACAAGACCGCTGCCGAGGATTTCCACCCGCATTACAAGCATATTTCCAAACCCGCATTCTGCAGAATCCTGGACTTAGTCAGAGATGCATTGGCGCTGGGTCGTGGTGGAAAGCGCGCCGCGAACGCCGCCCAGGAAGCGACCGATGTCCACGAACGTGCACTGCTCCCCAGCAGGCCCTTCGAACTGGCTACTTGCGACCACTATCTCACCGATTTGTACTGTGAAGTTCTGGATGCAAATGGCATGACCTATGCCATGCAGCCATGGCTGACCGTTCTACGTGACTGTTACACGAAGTCGATTCTCGCGTTCTGGATCACGCTGAAGCCGCCGAGCCGTCGCAACTGCGCGCTGATCATCCGACAGTGCTTGCGACTGCATGGTCGACTGCCTGAAACGATCATCGTGGATCACGGCGCCGAGTTCGAATCCGTCTATTTTTCGAGTCTTCTCGCCCACTGCCGCGTCAATCTGATGTTCCGTCCATCGGGGCATCCACGGTTCGGTAGCGAAGCAGAGCGCTTCTTTGGCCAATTCAAAGACCTGTGGCTGTCGTTGCGGCCAGGAAACAAGGTGTCGGTCAAGGAAATCCGCAGCGTCTCGGGAAGTCACCGTCCCGAAAAGCTCGCCTGCCTTTCGCTGCTCGATCTGTGGGACGACCTTCTGACCTTCAATCAGTGGCTCGACAGCTACGCAACTGAATCCAGCCTTGCCTCGCCGAGCGTACTTATGCAGCGTGGCCTCGGAAGCTTCGCATGCTCTGGCAGGAAGCTCCCCTACGACGACACTTTCATCATCGCTTCGGCCGTCGACGACGGAAAGTACGCGCTTGATCGGCAGCGCGGGCTCCACATTGGCGCCTTCCACTACTGGAACCCGAAGCTCTCCTTGCTTGTCGGGCGCGGCTCGGTCAACGTCAGGATCGATCCGGAAGATCCATACCGCGTCTACGCACTGGTTGAGGGAAGCTGGATCACGTGTCTTGCTTCACGGTCTCCGACATACATGACGCAGACGCACTTGAAACAGGCCGTGGAAGGGGTCCTGGTACACGACGGTGGCAAGGCACGTGACGCGGCCAAGAACGATGCCGACAGGAATCTGGTCCGCGCAATCCTGTCCAGACAGTCCGGTAATGGCGATACTTCTTCCGCCAACATGACCTCACCGCCCCCCAGCCACGCAGTTCCCGCCGCCAACACTGAACTCGAGGAGCTGTTCTCTGCCGCCGCGTCAAGTCAGCTCGAGAGGCTGGAGACTCATCAATGGTGAGCCCGGGATGCTGGATACGCGACGCCATTGATCAAATACAGATATCGAAAGTCGAGCACAAGCGCTACGTCACTGTTCGAAAGACGATCGTTGCGAGACTGCGCGCCATTCTGCCCGGCGAGTTGATGGTGCTGGTTGGGCCTCCTCGTGTCGGGAAGTCGCGTTGCATATGCGACGCCCTATCGATATCGGAAGACAACAAGCCAGATTCCAAGCTTGTGATGAGCGCTGTCATGGTCGATGCGGAGAACTCCGCAAAAAACGGCGAGTTCTCCACGAAGGATTTCATGATCTCCTGTCTGAAGGCCATCCATCATCCAATCTATGGCGAGCCCGCCGAGGATGATCTCTGGGGATTCAAACTGGATCAACTCCTGCACAAGACCTCGGAAGCCACATTGCGCCAAGCTTTCGAACGTGCTTTGGAGCTGAGGCAAACCGAGTACCTGATCATCGATGAGGCACATCACGTCAAATATGTCCCCGGTGGCGACGCTGCGGCTGCACGCGTTCTTGATTCATGGAAGTGCCTTGCTAACAAGACCAAGGTCAAGCTGGTTTTGTCTGGCTCGTACAAGTTACTCCCACTTCTGGCCCTGGCACCCCACATGGTAGGCCGCCAAAGTCCGCTGGACTTTGGCCGATACAGAGTCAACCCTTCCGACGTAAACAGTTGGGAGCAAGTGCTCAGGGAGTTCAGCAAGCTTCTCAGGTTCGACGAGAAAGTTTCTCTCAGCACATGGAACATTCTGCTCTTTGAAGGTTCACTGGGCTGTGTTGGCCTGCTTTCCAGATGGCTTCGTTCTTGCCTCGCATCGATGCTGAGTGAAGGCGTCAACGCTCTGACGCTGGAAGCGCTGCTGGCGGAGCGCCTCCCCACAGTCCAGGAATGCAAGTTGCTCGACGAAATACTGTTGGGAGAAGCGGCTATGAAGCGGTTCCACGAGAACAACCAAACGCAGCTCCCGCCTCAGAAAGTGAACAAGGAGAGCAAGAGCAGCCACCAGAAGAATGGGCGGCCATTCCAGCGCAATTCTCGACGCAGTCCGGCGGGCGGAAGGGCCTGATGGGCCACTTGCTGCCGCTTCGGATGCTGGGCACTGGATCAGCCGATGTCGAAGCACTGCCCTCTTATCTGATTCGCCTGGCTTCCGCACACGGCATCACTACGGGCCATCTGATGCGTCTGCTACTAGCGAACACAGGAAACTCGGAAGTCGACCTGGCGGCAGGAATCCACTCTCAGCCGTTTGCAGGCCTGGTACGTCCGAACACGACTACGCGGAGGGTATTGGAGAGCGCGACCCGGCACGTTCTGGAGCCGCTCGGAACGTTGATCCAAGGGACCTTTCTGTTTCTCTATCCCGCGATCAAGCGATCAACCTACACTTATTCCCCGACGATCAGATGGTGTCCTGCATGCCTGTCCGAGCAAACGGTCATTCACGGCGCGGCGTACCTGAAACTCTCATGGCTCCTTGAAGGCGCAGAGGCTTGCGCGATACACCGCCTCCGGCTAAGGAACACGTGCCCTCATTGTCAGAGGTTTGCTCGGCCGATGAATCGCTGGCTAGCGATCAACGTTTGCCAGCATTGTGACGCGCCGTTGGACCGGGTGACCGCTGACGATGTCGTTCTTACCGTCTCGACAGCTGCTGCACCTGATCTGGTCAGATTTGTTGGAGACCTCGCCCATCGCCACATCCCGTTCCCGATCGGTGCCGCCAATCGCTTCATCGATCAGATATTCAATGAAGCATGGGCTAGCCAGAGGGAGCAGGACCTCTGGAAGAAGCTTCCGCGAGACGACTGCCTCCGCTACGCGAACCCGGATGAACCGATCACACTGCCAACAGCGCGCCGAATCGCCTATCTGCTCGAAATGCCCATCAGCGAGCTTCTCGACGGCGGCACCCCAACTGTTCAGTCGTTTGGCTTCGCTGCCGAACAACCACTGCCAGCCCCTATGGAGCCAGGCAAGCGAGGGCCGAAGGTGAAAGTCGAAGCGCTTGGCAAAACGCTGATGGAGGCACTAGCGACTGGCGCTCCCCGCTCCCTTGAGCAAATCTCACGAGATTCTGAGACAACGGTAGGCGCAATGCGCTATCACTACCCGGACCTCGTCCGTCGGCTTGCCTTGAACTGGAATGCGCATCTTGCTGCAGAGCGCAATCGCAAGAGGGCCCAGGCGCGGGAGGCCACCTTCAACGGCATCCAGACCTGGCATCAACGGCAGACGAAGCCCCTGTCCCGGAAAGGGCTGCTGGCCGAACTGATCAGGGAAACCGGCCTCCCGAAGGAGGTACTTCGGCAAGCGATCCAGCAGTTCTGGATACCGGCCTTGTCTGCTGCCCTTGGCTCGGAACCCGCCAAACCCCCGACACCGAGCCGGACCGACTGTGCTTTACGCAAATGATAGTCTGGCCATTCCGGCCAAACTATGCGTTCCAGAACAAACACCGCAACGCATTGATTTCCATGGTGGGCCCACCAGGATTCGAACCTGGAACCAAAGGATTATGAGTCCTCTGCTCTAACCGTTGAGCTATAGGCCCGCAGCGACGGCACAGTGTAGTGGAGCGGGCGCACAACGGCCATGGTGGAAGCGATATTTCCTGCTGGATTGCAGGCGTTTTTGCCATCAACAGACAGGCCTTTGGCATGACATGCGGCCCGGAAAATACCGGGCACAACTTCTTCCGAAACGAGGATGTCCAGAGGCATTGGACGGGAGAAATAGACAGCCCCACGCCTGCTGCAGGCACGACAAAGCCACTGTCCGAAAGGCCACGCAGCAGCATCACCGGCAACATCTCCGATGCCCGGCAGCCGGAAAAGAAGAACCCCGCCAAGGCGGGGTTCTTCTTTGCAAACTTCTACGACCCGATGATCCCTGCGATCAATCGATATCCAGGAAGCTGCGCAGCTGTTCGGAGCGGCTCGGGTGACGCAGCTTGCGCAGCGCCTTGGCTTCGATCTGGCGGATGCGCTCGCGGGTGACATCGAACTGCTTGCCCACTTCTTCCAGCGTGTGGTCGGTGTTCATGTCGATGCCGAAGCGCATACGCAGCACCTTGGCTTCGCGCGGGGTCAGGCCGCCGAGCACATCACGCACGGTCTCGGACAGGTTGATGTTGACCGTGGTATCCACCGGAGACTCCACATTGGTGTCTTCGATGAAATCGCCCAGATGCGAATCCTCGTCGTCGCCGATCGGGGTTTCCATCGAGATCGGCTCCTTGGCGATTTTCATCACCTTGCGGACCTTGTCTTCGGGCATGTCCATTTCCTTGGCCAGCTCTTCCGGCGTCGCCTCACGGCCGAACTGCTGCAGCATCTGGCGGGAAATGCGGTTCAACTTGTTGATCGTTTCGATCATGTGCACCGGGATGCGGATGGTGCGCGCCTGGTCGGCGATCGAACGGGTGATGGCCTGGCGGATCCACCAGGTCGCATACGTGGAGAACTTGTAGCCGCGACGGTACTCGAACTTGTCCACGGCCTTCATCAGGCCGATGTTGCCTTCCTGGATCAGGTCAAGGAACTGCAGGCCGCGGTTGGTGTACTTCTTGGCGATGGAGATCACCAGGCGCAGGTTGGCCTCGACCATCTCCTTCTTGGCCTTGCGGGCACGGGCCTCGCCATAGGCCATCACGCGGCTCATTTCCTTCAGCTCTTCCAGCGACAGCGAGGTGCTCTTCTCGACGTCCTGGGTGGCCTGCTGCTCGGCGATGATCTGGTCCTTCACCTCGCGCAATGCCGAGGACCACTTCTGCTTGCGCTTCAGTGCGTCTTCCACCCATTCCAGGTTGGTCTGGTTGCCTTCCCAGGAGCGGATGAAGTCCTTGCGCGGCATCCGTGCGGTGATCGTGGCCAGGTGCAGCACGCGGCGTTCCTGGGCCTTGATCGAGCCCATCACGTCACGCAGCTGCTTGACCAGTACGTCGGTCAGCGGCAGCGGCAGCTTCAGGGTGACGAAGGTGGCCGACAGCTCGTCACGCAGCTTGGTACGGGCCTTGTCGTCGCCCTTGGCGTGGGCCTTCTTGAACTTGACCAGGTCACTGGCCAGCAGGTCCATGCGACGCTCGACCTCGGCCGGGTCCGGACCGGTCGGGCCGGCTTCCTCTTCGGCGACGTCGTCGTCTTCCTCGTCCGCCTCGGTATCGCTGTCGGCCTCTTCGGCCTCGGCCGCCGGTGCCGGGGGCGCCGGCTCCTCTTCGGCAAAATCATTGAAACCGACAATGATTTCCGCCAGGCGCTTCTTGCCTTCCTTGTGCAGCTCGTAATCGGCCAGCACCGCTTCCACGGCCAGCGGGAAGGTGCCCAGTGCAGCCTGCACCTGGCCCAGGCCTTCCTCGATACGCTTGGCGATGGCGATTTCGCCTTCGCGGGTCAGCAGCTCGACCGTACCCATCTCGCGCATGTACATGCGCACCGGGTCGGTGGTGCGGCCACCTTCGGTATCGAGTGCGGTCAGCGCGGCGGCGGCTTCTTCGGCCGCGGTATCGTCGACTTCACGGTTGCCGGTGTTGCCATCACTCAACGCCAGCGTGTCGGCGTCGGGGGCAACTTCATGGACATCAATGCCCATGCCGGTGATCAGGGCGATGATGTCCTCGATCTGCTCCGGATCGACCATGTCGTCGGGCAGGTGGTCGTTGACTTCGGCGTAGGTCAGGTAGCCCTGTTCCAGGCCCTTGCTGATCAGAAGCTTGATGTCGTTTTGCTGGGCAGGACGTTCGTTGGCCATCTAGTACTCGCGCCACCGGCGGGGAAATGAAGAGAACCTACTATTATACCAGCGCAGCATAACGCTTGCCGGGCGGTGGTTTCACGGCGCGTCAGGATCTGAGCAGGAAGGTCACGGGCCCGTCATTGACCAGGCTGATTACCATATGGGCACCGAAGCGGCCGGTTTCCACCCTTCCGGCGTGTTTTTCACGGCAGATGGCGACCAGCTGGTTGAAAGCCGGTTCAGCTTCGTCCGGCGGCGCCGCGGTGCTGAAGCCCGGACGCATGCCCGAACGGGTGTCGGCGGCCAGCGTGAACTGGCTCACCAGCAGCAGTCCGCCGCCGGTATTGCGCAAAGAGAGGTTCATCTTGCCGGCATCGTCGGCAAACACCCGGTAACCGAGCAGGCGCTCGGCCATCCGCGACAGCGCCGCGTCACCATCGCCGGGCTCCACCCCTACCAGCGCCAGCAGGCCCTCACCGATTTCGCCGACAACGTCCCCTTCGACCGTGACCGACGCCCGGGTGACACGCTGGATCAGACAAAGCATGGCAACTTCCTGCTATAGGGTCACAAACCTTAACACCCCCCAGCAACCGCTAAACTCGCCCGGATGAAACCCGAAACCGCCGCCAACCTCTATTACCGACTGGCCCTCGTCCTGACCCGTCTGCCGTGGCCGTGGCTGCGTGCGCTGGCCGATGGCCTGGCCTGGGTGTGGGGACGGATCGATGCACGCGAAAGCCGCGTGACCCGCCGCAACCTCGAACTGGCCTACCCCGGGATGCCGGCCGCCGAACGCCAGCGCCTGCACCGCGAGATCCTGCGCACCACCGCCCGGCAGGCACTGGAAACCCTGTACCTGTGGACCCGCGACCCGGCCCGCAACCTGCAACGCCACCTGCGCCAGCGGCATGGGCAGGATCTGTACGACGCGGCGCTGGCCGCCGGCAAGGGCGTGATCGTGGTCGCCCCGCACTACGGCAACTGGGAGCTGCTGAACCAGTGGCTGGCCTCGCGCGGCCCGTTCGCGTTCGTCTACGCCCCGCCGGACAACCCGGCCGGCGACGCCTTCCTGCAGCGGGTGCGCAGCGGCGACAACGTGCGCCAGGTGCGCGCCGAAGGCCCGGCGGTGCGGCAGCTGTTCAAGGTGCTCAAGGACGGCGGTTCGGTCGCGATCCTGCCCGACCAGCAGCCCAAGAACGGCGATGGCGTGTTCGTGCCGTTCTTCGGCATCCAGGCCTTGACCATGACCCTGGTTAACCGGCTGGCCCAGCGCACCGGTGCCACGGTGCTGTTTGCCTGGTGCGAGCGGATCGGCCCGGACCTGGAATTCGCCCTGCACGTGCAGCCGGCCGAGGCCGGCATCGCCGACCCGGACCTGGCGACCGCCGTGGCCACGCTCAGCGCCGGCATCGAACGCATCGCCCGCCGCGACCCGGCGCAGTACCAGTGGACCTATAAACGCTACACCCTGCGCCCGCCGGGCAGCGGGGAAACAGACCCCTACGCCACCGCCCGGCACCCGCACTGATCCGCTGCGTGCAACGCTGCCTCACCCGCCTGCCGCGATTGAATCCCGCGCGACGACCCCCATCTGGTTTCCGATGAGCGCCTCTTCCTCCACTTCGACCCTTGCCCCGGGCTTTGCCGAAACCGCCGCCATCCGCAGCGAGCGTGCCGCCGCGGAGCTGCGCGCAGGACGGCCCCTGGTCCTGGTCGACGGCAACCGCCAGCGCGCCATCCTTGCGCTGGACAGCACGACCCCGGCCAGCTTCAACGCCTTCGCCGAAGCCGCCGGACAGCAGCACTACCTGTTCCTCAGCGCCCACCGCGCACAGACCCTGGGCATCACCAGCCCCCATGGCATCCGCATTCCGCTGGCCGGCCTGGCCCTGGACAGCCTGCCGGCGCTGGCCTACCTGCGTGATGCCACGCCACCTCCCGGCCCGTTCGCCGAAGGCGATGCCGGCGATGCCGCCGCCGTCGAGCTGGCGCGACTGGGCCTGCTGCTGCCGGCGCTGGTGGCGGTGGAGCTGCCTGCCGGCAATCCTTCGTTTGCCGGCTGCCTGTCGCTGGAGCTGTCCGACCTTGCCGCCGGTGCCGCCGAGGCCGGCCAGGACTACGAACTGGTGATCCGCTCGCCGGTACCGCTGCGGGATATCGGCATGAGCGAGTTCGCCGTGTTCCGCGGCGGCGTGGCCCAGCGCGACCAGGTCGCGGTGATCGTCGGCACGCCGGACCTGGACGGCATCGTGCCGGTGCGGGTGCATTCGTCCTGCCTGACCGGCGACCTGTTCGGCTCGCTCAAATGTGATTGCGGCGACCAGCTGCGACGCGGCCTGCACACGCTCAAGGAACTGGGCGGCGGCATCCTGCTGTATCTGGACCAGGAAGGCCGCGGCACCGGCATCGCCGCCAAGATGCGCGCCTACGGCTACCAGCACGAGGGCCTGGACACCATCGACGCCGATGCGCAACTGGGCTTCGGTGCCGACGAGCGCCGCTACGGCAGCGCCGTGGCGATGCTGCGCGGACTGGGCGTGCAGCGCGTCCAGCTGCTGACCAACAACCCCACCAAGGTGCAGCACCTGCGCAATGCCGGGATCGAAGTGGTCGGCTGCGTACCGGTAACCGGCCAGATCACCCTCGAGAACGAGCAGTACCTGCGCACCAAGGCCGAGCGGGCCGGGCATCAGCTCGATGTCGACGCCCTGATCATGGCCGCGCAGTAGCCCCATCTCACAGACCTGCGGGCGGATGCTAGGCTCGCCGCTGCCTTGTCGCCGGAATCCTCCGCGTGTCGATCCAACCTCCCGCGCTCCCTCCCGATCCCCCTGTCCACGATGGTGACTGGCAGCCGCTGCCGCCGCGCGGCGCCCTGTTCGCCGCGATCGGCGCCGGACTGACCAGCGCGATCATCCTCACGCTGGCACCCGGCGTTCTGGCGCTGGTACTGCGCAGTCCACACTGGATGCCGATCGCCGTCTCCGGTCTGGTCATCGGCCTGCTGGCGGGCAGCGTGTTCGGCTGGCGCCGGCACCGCCGCACCTTCTGGCGGCTGGATGAGCAGGCACTGGGCGTACGCCGCGGCCACCTGTGGCAGAGCGAAAGCCATGTGCCGGTCTCGCGCGTGCAGCACCTGGACCTGCGCCGCGGCCCGCTGGAGCGCGCCGCCAGCCTGGCCACCCTGACCGTACATACCGCCGGCACCCGCCTGAACACCGTCGCCATCACCGGGCTGGACCAGGCCGATGCCGAGCGCCTGCGTGATCGCCTGGCGCGCCAGCTCAATCACGATGACGACGCGCTGTGAGTCAGGCGCCCATGGACGCTGAAGAACGCCGGCTGCATCCGTGGTCGTGGCTGTTCGCGCTGCAGCAGCAGATCCAGCAGCTGCTGGTACCGCTGGTGGCACTGCTGGTGTTCGGCCGCCGCAGCAATGAGGACGGCCTGCCCTACCAGCACTGGATCATCGCGGCGGTGTTCGCTGCCGTGCTGGGCTCGGCGCTGGCCCGCTACTGGAGCTACCGCTACCGCATCGGTACCGACACCCTGAGCATCCGCAGCGGCATCTTCGAACGTACCCGCCGCGAGATTCCCTTCGCCCGCATCCACAACGTGGTGGTGCACCAGAACCTGCTGCACCGCCTGTTCGGCGTGGCCGAGCTGCGGCTGGAGTCGGCCGCCGGCGACAAACCCGAAGCGCAGATGCGCGTGCTCAAACTGGAGCAGGCGCTGGAACTGGAACACCTGATCCGCCATCGCGGCAAGGCCGCGCCCGGCGCGGAGGCGCAGGAACCGGCCACGGACGTGCTGCTCACCCTGCCACTGCCGGAACTGGTGCGACAGGGCCTGATCTCCAACCGCGCGCTGGTGGTGCTGGCCGCGGCGGTCGGTGCCGCCTACCAGCTGTTTCCGCGCCGTGCCATGGAGGAGGCCATCACCCAGCAGGGCCGTCAGGTGTTCGGCTATGCCAGCCAGCTGCAGCTGGGCACCGGCACCGTGGTCGCTGGCGCGGCCATGCTGCTGGTCGCCGCGCTACTGCTGATGTGGGCGATGTCGATCGGGCTGGCGATCATGCAGTACCACGGTTTCCGCCTGACCGAGGCCGACCGCCGGCTGACCGTCGAACGCGGACTGCTGACCCGCCTGCGCAGCAGCGTCGCCCGTCGCCGCATCCAGGCCTGGACCCTGCGCGAAGGTGCGCTGCACCGGTTGTTCAGGCGCCGCCAGCTGCGGGTGGATATCGCCGCCGGCGGGGCCGGCGAGAAGGACGGCCGGGCGCTGAAGGAACTGGCACCGCTGGCGCCGCCGGACACCTGCGATGGCCTGTTGCAGCAGCTGCTGCCGCAGATCCAATGGCCGCCAGCGCACTGGCACGCGGTTTCCACGCGCGGCTGGTGGCGGCTGTGCCTGCCGGTGCTGCTGCCGGTGGCCGCATTGACCGCGGTGCTCACCCATCAGACCGGCGCGCCGGGGCTGCTGCCGCTGCTGCCGCTGCTGTGGCTGCCGTGGTCGGCGTTCAAGGCCCACCGCCAGGTCAGCCGCATGGGTTACAGCGTCGACGCGCAGCGTGTCGCCGTGCGCGGCGGCTGGTGGAACCGCTGGTGGCGCATCGCCGAACTGGACAAGCTGCAGGCGCTGCGGCTGGAGCGCTCACCGCTGGACCGCGCGTTCGGCACCGCCACGCTCACCCTGGACACGGCCGGCGCATTCGGCGCACCGCCGCTGCAGCTGCGGTTCCTGGACGAACAACGGGCGCGGGAGCTGATGGAGCAACTGGGCCGGGAAATGGCCCGGCGCAAGCTGCGCTGGTAACGGCCCGGCCGGCGTCAGCGGCAGCCATCACGCCGCGCCTCCAGCCGGCTGAAAACCCGGCCGCTCAGTTCCGTAGCCCGGGTAAGCAAAGCGCACCCGGGAGGCACGCCAAAGTCTGGTAACGGAAAACCTGCTTTTCCGGATCCGGTATCAGGCGTGAAGCCGAGTCACCGGGTTGATCCCTCTCCCCGGGTGCGCTGCGCTTACCCAATGGAATGGACTCCTCCCACTGATCCGGCATCGAGGTGCCAGACTGGAGGTGTTGATCAACCAGTCCCACAGCAGGAGGAGTCCGTCATGCAGATTAATCGTGTTGCATTGGATCTGGCAAAGCAGCTGATCCAGGTGCATGCCGTGGATCTTTCGGGCAAGGTGCTGGTGCGCAAGCCGCTGCGCCGAACCCAGCTGTTGCCGTTTTTCCGTGAGCTTGTGCCGTGCGAGGTGGGCATGGAGGCCTGCAGTGGCGCTCATCACTGGGCGCGGCAGTTGCAGGCGATGGGGCATCGGGTGCGGTTGTTGCCACCGCAGTACGTGAAGCCGTTCGTGCTAGGGCAGAAGAATGACGCCAACGATGCCGCTGCCATCTGTGCAGCCATGAGCCGACCAGAGATTCCTGCAGTGACGGTCAAGACCATCGCCCAGCAAGATCGGCAGGCCCTGCATCGGATCCGCAGTGCGCGGGTGGCGCAGCGTACCGCGCTGGTCAACCAGACCCGTGGGCTGCTGGCCGAGTATGGGTTGGTGGTCGGCCGCGGCCGAGGAACCTTGCGCCAGGCAATCCCCGAGTTGCTGGAAGATGCCGAGAACGGCCTGAGCTTGGACTTTCGCCAACTGCTGGCCGAGCTGTATGACGAACTGGTCGTGCTGGATGCGCGGGTTGAGCAACTGACGGGCCGCATTGAGCAGCAGGTGCGCCAGGAACCGGACACGCAACGCTTGATGCAGATCCCCGGCATCGGCCCGTTGACCGCCAGCGCGCTGGTCGCAGCAATAGGCGATGCGACCCAGTTCCGCAATGGTCGGCAACTGGCCGCGTTCCTGGGGCTGGTACCGCGGCAGCACTCCAGTGGCGGCAAGGCACGGCTGCTGGGGATTCACAAACGCGGTGACAGCTATCTGCGCCAGTTGCTGGTGCATGGCGCACGCAGCGTACTGCGCACCGCCGCCAACAAACCCGATGATCGCAGCCGCTGGCTGGTGAATCTGTCGACCCGCAAACACCGCAACACCGCCACCGTGGCCCAGGCCAACAAGACCGCACGCATCGCCTGGGCGGTGCTGGCACGCAACGAGCCCTATCGCCCCTGAGAATGGGGCACGCGTCACTTCACCTTGAGTTTGCTCAGTGGTTGATGAGGAATTTCGGTAAGACCGTCGCGGGAAGAGCCTGAGTAGCCCGGTGGCCACAAGGCCGCTTACCCAATGAGGCACCCGCGGGCGACTGCTCCATCATGGCCAGAAGCACAGGCTTCACTCACAGGCCGAATATACGTTCGCAGTCTCTACCGGAAAAACTCAAAAGCGGCTTGGCAATCGGGAGGAGTCCATATACGGGAGGAGTCCATATACGGGAGGAGTCCATATACGGGCTACAACCATCTCGCTACAACCTGACTTCGCCCTTGGCATCGTGGCAAGGCGAAGTTGCTTACCCTCAAACCCGCGCCGGCCCCCAATAGCCGATGCGCTTGCGGAGCTTGAGCTTGCGCCACCAGTTGCGCGGCTTGGGCTTCCGGTTGCGCCCGCCCTTGGCGACGAAATCGTCGATCGCCTGCAGGATGCGCTCGCTGGACTGGCCGTCACGGTACGGGTGCAACTGGTCGGCGAACTCGCGCACCGCGGCCATCAGCTCCGGCGGCCGCGACAGCGCGGTGCGGATGGCACCTTCGAAGTGCGCCGGATCGTCGATGTCGATCAGCTGCGGGCCGGGGCGGCGGTTCTTGAAGGTCACCACCGGCTTGTAGGTCAGCAGGAACTCGTTGAGCGCCGAGGAGGTGTCCGAGCACATCATGTCCACCTGCGGGAACAGGTGCAGGATGTTGTCGTCATCGGCAAAGCGCAGGTATGGGCCTTCCAGTGCGCGGTACCTGGCCACCATTTCCGGATCCATCTTCGGATGGAAGGTGACTATCCAGCGCCATTCGCCGGTCTGCGACAGCCGCTTGATCTCCTCGTACAGAACCGGCGCGGCGCTCCATGACGGCGAGAAGGTGGAGTGATACAGGATCACCGGTGGCTCGCGCAGCGGCTCGGGCTCGTCACGCAACTGGCTCATGAACGGGTCGATCTTCGGAAAACCGGTTTCCACCACCGAGAAATGTCCGGTCTCCTGCGCCAGCTCCGAGAACGCGGCGGTGTCGCGCGGACCGGTGGTGCAGTACAGGTCGAAGAAGCCGCGGATGTAGATGTGGCGCGGCTTGCCGGCGTCGAAGCCGTGGAAGGTCTCGACCTTCACCCCGGGGAAGAAGTGCGGCACCGCGTTGGACGAGGTGATCACCGCATACGGGTTCCACGCGCGCACCTGTTCGACCGTCAACAGGGTCTCGTCGGCTGCCAGATCCTCCGCGCCGGGGCCGTCGAAGAACCACGCCGCCTCATCGCCGCGCGCACGGATCGCCGCCTGCACCGGGCGGAGGATGGCCAGCGCATAGCGCTCGGACCCGTACAGCAGATAGTGGCGTGGCACGCGGAGAACTCCTGGATATTCCGGCAGAGGCGGCGGATTATCGCATCGCCAGTCAGTGGCGTCGCTGCTAGGCTTGCCCCCGGTTCCCCGCGTCTGCCGCTGCATGCCCACCTCAGCTCCCTCCTCCCAGCGGCCACACCTGTCGGCCTGCATCATCGCCTTCAACGAGGCTGACCGGATCGGCGACTGCCTGGCCTCGCTGGCGTTCTGCGACGAGATCGTGGTGGTGGATTCGTTCTCCACCGACGCCACCGTGGCGGTGGCCGAGGCGGCCGGGGCACGGGTCATCCAGCGCGCGTTCGACGGCTTCCGCAGCCAGAAGGCGTTCTGCGTGGAGCAGGCCCGCCACGACTGGGTGCTGTGTCTGGATGCCGACGAGCGGGTGGACGCGACGCTGCGTGCGGCCATCGAGGCGGAGCGCGATGCCGGTTTCGCGCGTGCCAAGGGCTACCGGTTCGCCCGCTGTTCGGAATACTTCGGCCGCTTCCTGCGCCACGGCACCGCCTATCCGGACCGGGTGCTGCGCCTGTTCGATCGCCGCCATGGTGGCTGGCGCGGGGACCGCGAGATCCACGAGGCGGTGTCGGTGGACGGCTCGGTCGCGCTGCTCAAAGGCGACCTGCTGCATCATCCCTACCGCAGCTTCCTGCAGTTGCTGGACAAGAAGCAGAAATACGCGCGGATGATGGCCGAACACGAATTCAGCCGCGGCAAGCGCGCCTCGCTGGGCAAGCTGGTGGTGGCGCCGGCCTGGCGCTTCTTCCGCAGCTATGTGCTCAAGCGCGGCTTCCTGGACGGCTGGCCGGGACTGATCGAGGCCTTCGTCAGCGCCAATTACGTCCGCCAGAAGACCATCATGCTGTGGCTGCTGTGCCACCGGCAGCCGGTATGAACCCGTTCCCGGGCATGACCGGAACGCCCCTCCGTGCACGCTGAACGCGGCGCAACACGCCAGAAAACATCAAGCGATTCCGCCGGTGGCGCCGGCCCGGGCCGTTAAAATGGCGCACCCGCTGCTGTGGAAACACGCGGGCTGTCAGGGCACCGGCTTCCGTACACCGGCACGCTCCCTTGTCTGTTGCATCGCAGGCATCGCATCCAGTGGCCGCCCGTTCCATCGCGCCATTGCCTTGCCGAAGTCGTTCCATGAAGTCCACCCCCGCCCTCGCCGAGGTGACCGTTGTCTGCGTCACCTACAACTCCTCGCCGCTCGTTGAAACCATGGCCGGCACGCTGGAGCGGTTTCCGAATGTGGTCATCATCGACAACGCCAGCCGCGATGACACCGCCACGCGCGTCAGTGAGCAAATTCCGCATGCGCGGCTGATCCGTCGCCGCTCCAATGCCGGCTTCGGCGCGGCCAACAACCAGGCCATGGCGGTGGTCCAGACTCCGTTCGCGCTGCTGCTCAATCCCGACTGCAGCATCGCCCCTGCCGATGTGCAGTGCCTGCTCGATTGCCTGGCGCAGTTCCCGCAGGCCGGACTGGTCGGCCCGCAGAGCTGGCGCGACAACGGCGTACCGCAGATGTGCCACCGCGACGCCTTCTTCCGGCCCGATCCGAAGGAGCGTTTCCGCGTGCCGGAGCAGGTGGTCAGCGCCGAGTGGATCCATGGCTGCTGCCAGCTGGTGCGGACCAGCGCGTTCCGCCAAATCGGCGGCTTCGACGAGATCTTCTTCCTGTACTACGGAAGACGATGATCTGTGCCTGCGCATGGGCCAGGCCGGCTACCAGTGCCTGCTGCAACCGGCGGCACGCGCCTTCCATCAAGGTGGTGCCTCTTCCACGCCCGGCCTGCGCACCGACTTCATCAAGCGCTTCCATTACGCCCGGTCACGGCAGATCGCGATCCGCCGCTATGTCGGTGTCCCGGCAGCACGGCGGCATCTGGCGAAACTGCTGCAGGTCGCATTGCCGGCGATGCTGTTCTACGGCCTGCTGTCACGCCGCCGGCACGCCATCAAATGGGCGGGATGGGGCGCGGCCGCGGTTTCCTCAAGCCTGGCGCTGGATCTGGTTCCCGGCCGGGGCAAGTCCCTGCCGGACAATGCCTGATCAGCAGAAGACCGCTGCCGAGCCTGCCTGCAGTGCGCCAACACAACCCGCCAGCAACGCGTGGACGGCCCTGGTCGAGCCGCGACTTGCACACCCCGATGTCACATCGCTTGCACGTCAGCGCCTGACAGCAAGCGCACAACAGGATCAGCTGCTGCTGGCCGCTTCGGGTGCAACTACCCTTTGCGCACGATCGACCAGGGACAGTCCGGCCAGCACGCCCACCAGTGCGGTGTAGGTGCTGGCGGTGATCTGGTGGGCGAACATCGACTGGGTCATGCCGCAAAAGATGTAGCTGATCACCAGCATCACCCCGGCAGCCGCCGGGCCGCGGAAACCGTTCTCGCCACTGCGCCGGTGCAGGTGGATGAACAGCCACAGCGGCAGCCCGTACACGCACAGCAGCAGCAGCACGCCGGGCACCCCCTGGGTGGCCGCCCATTCGGCAAGATCATTGTGCGCATGCCCCAGATGGCAGCGCGGCTCCGGTGACTCCGCCGCCATCGGCAACCGGCACTCCGGCAGGCGCTGCATCGCCGCGTCGAAATTGCCGATGCCCACGCCGCTCAGCGGGCGCTCCAGAAAAGCATCCCAGGCAATCTGCAGGCGTTCAAGACGGGCCCCCGCCGATGAATCCACATCACCGCGCTCGATACGCTCGACATCACTGCGCAGCTCGTCCAGACGCGTGTGTTCACGCAATTGCGGCACGCTCAACACCAGCGTGGCCGCCACCAGCAGCAGGCCAAACAGTGCCCCTGCCCGGAAGCGGCCGGTCTTCCAGGGCACCGACAGCGCCATCGCCACCAGCAGCACCAGCAGCGCCGGCCATACCCCGCGACTGCCACTGAGCAGGATCACGCCACCGCCCGCCGCCAGCCCCAACCCGATCAGGCCCCAGCGTCCCGGCTGCCGGCAGAACACCAGCAGCGCCATCAGCACCAGCGCGGTGTCGGCCAGCACGATGGCATTGGTGAACCCTTCGGCGCGCCCCAGCCCCCCCAGCACCTGGTAAGCCGCAATGGCGAGCGTGAACAGCAGCCCGGCAAGTGCGCCCCACCACAATGCCTGCATGGATGGCCGCAACGCGCAGACCCACAGCAGCGCCCAGGGCATGACCAGAAAACGGCTGCGGTTGTCCACATCTTCCAGCACCAGCCCGGCCTGCCATATCGACAGCACGCTCAGGCCGATGGCCACCAGTGCCAGCGCCCACAGCAGGGGCAGCGCGGGACCGGCGAGCGCACGGGCGCGCCACAGGTAACCGGCCCCAAGCACCGTGCTGAGCAACAACAGCAGCCCGAATGGCAGCAGGTTGGCCGGGGTACTGATCACCGCTGCCGGCAGCACGAACAGCGCCAGCGTCGCGATCAGCTGCAACAGCTGCCAACGCGGCTGCGTGGACGGGAAAGGCGCAGCGGGGTTGGCGGAAGAAGGCGGAGTCATTTGCGGAATACTGGGGTCTGTACGCTGAACCACCAGCTGCCCGGGAGCCGCTCCGTGGTGTGGACCGCGCATGATAGCCAGCCGCCACCGTGATGGCAGCACCTGCATCACAGTCGGGCGCGGCCTGGTGCCAGCGGCGCGACAGCGGTTGCCCCATGTTCACCCCGGGGCAAACAGCCGCACGGCGGCTGGCTCACGACGATCCGATGCTGTTGCCCCGTGAAGGCGGCACCGGACAGGATCCCGGTCGCCGCTTCAGGCCACAGCGGCCTTCACCAGTCGCGCATAGAAGAAGCCATCGCCCCCCTGCTCGCCGGGCAGCCGCTGGCGGGTGCCGTCCACGTCATGGCCGAAGCTGTCCGGCAACGCCTCGATCCGGGCATCGGAGGTGCGCGCCAGGAACTGCGCCACCTGCTGCTGGTTCTCCTGCCGCAGGATCGAGCAGGTCGAATACAGCAGCACCCCGCCCGGGCGCAGCACCTGCCACAGCGCATCGAGCAGCCGTGCCTGCAATGCCGCCAGCGCGGTGATGTCCTCGGGCCGGCGGTGCAGCAGCACGTCCGGTTGGCGGCGGATGATGCCGGTGGCCGAACACGGCGCGTCCAGCAGCACCGCATCGAACGGCTGCCCGTCCCACCAGCGGGCGGTATCGGCCGCGTCGGCGGCCTGGATCTTCGCGCGGGCGCCGACCCCGGTGCGGGCGAAAGTCTCGCCGATGCGCTGCAGGCGCCGCGCGTCCACATCCAGCGCCAGCAGCTGCAGGCTTGGATCACGTTCGAGCAGATGCGCGGACTTGCCACCGGGCGCGGCGCAGGCATCCAGCAGCCGCGCGCCGGGCGTCGGCTGCAACGCATCGGCCACCTGCTGCGCGGACAGGTCCTGCACCGACACCGCACCCTGCGCGAAGCCGGGCAGGCTGCTCACCGGTACCGCGACCGGCAGCCGCACCGCATCGGCCGACAGCGGCCCGGCCAGCGCCTCGATACCGGCCGTTTCCAGCAATGCCAGGTAGACGTCACGGCTGTGCTGCTGGCGGTTCACACGCAGCCACAGCGGCGCCGGCTGCAGGCTTTCGCTGACGATCGCTTCGGCCTGCTGCGGCCAGTCCTGGCGGACCTTGGCCAGCAGCCACTGCGGCCACGCCTCCTCGGCCCGCGCCTCGGCAAACCCTTCGCGCTGGGCACGGCGCAGCAATGCGTTGACCATCCCGGCCTGGCGCTCGCGGCCCAGCACGCGCGCCGCGTCCACCGTCGCCGACAGCGCCGCATGCGCCGGCAGCTGCAGCACATCCAGTTGCGCGAAACCGGCCATCAGCAACGCGCGCAGATCGGCATCGCGCGGCCCCAGCGGCTTCTGCAGCCACTGCCGCAGCGCCTGGTCGTAGACCGTGCGCCGGCGCAGCGCGGCAAAACAGATCGCCTCCAGCAGCGCGCGGTCGCGGCTGTCATCAAGCTTCGGCAGCGCCGCGCCCAGTTCGGCCTTGAGCGAACGGCCCTTGCCGATCACCGCCGCCAGCACCCGGGCGGCCAGCGCGCGGGTCTGCACCCCGGGCTGCTGCGCCGCGATGGTCTTGCCCCACGGCGAGGAAGTCGCACCCGCCATCGGCTCAGCCCCCGATCCGCAGGTCGCGACGGGCGTTGAGGTAGTCCGCCGCGGTGATCGCCTTGCCGCCTTCGCGCTGCACCACCCGCAGGCGCAGCGCGCCCTGGCCGCAGGCGATGTCGATACCCTCGCGGGCCGCGGCGATCACCGTGCCCGGCGCCTTGCCCTGGTTGTCGGCAAGAGCGACCGCACCGTGGATGCGCACCCGCTCGCCGGCCAGCGTGGCTTCGGTGATCGGCCACGGATTGAATGCGCGCACCGTGCGCGCCAGCGCAACCGCGTCCTGGCTCCAGTCCAGTTTGGCTTCAGCCTTGTCCAGCTTGTGCGCGTAGGTGACGCCTTCGGCCGGTTGCACCTGCGCGATCGGCTTGAGCCCGGCACGCAGCAGGCCCAGGCCATCGGCCAGCACCTGTGCGCCCAGCTGCGCCAGCCGGTCATGCAGCTGGCCGCCGGTATCGGTGTCGCTGATCGGGGTGTGCTGGCGCAGCAGTACCGGGCCGGTATCCAGTCCGGCTTCCATCTGCATCAGGCACACGCCGGTTTCGGTATCGCCCGCCTGGATCGCCCGCTGGATCGGCGCCGCGCCGCGCCAGCGCGGCAGCAGCGAGGCATGCACGTTCCAGCAGCCGTGGGTGGGAATGGCCAGCACCGCCTTGGGCAGGATCAGCCCGTAAGCGACCACGATCATCAGGTCCGGCTGCAGGTCACGCAGCTGCTGCTGGGCCTCGGGCGTTTTCAGGCTTTCCGGCTGGAACACCGGAATGCCGCGGGCGATGGCGTCGAGCTTGACCGGCGAGGGCATCAGCCCGCGGCCGCGGCCGGCCGGGCGATCGGGCTGGGTGTAGACCGCCACCACTTCGTGCTGGCGCGCGGCCGCTCCCAGCGAGGCGACGGCAAACTCCGGCGTACCGGCAAAAACGATTCTCATGGCAATCCAACTCCCGGAAAGAACAACGGCGCCGGATCGCGGCGCCGTGCAGCGCGGGACCCGGCAAGGGCTCCCGCTACCGGCAACCCGGACGCAACCGGGTCACCATTTGACTCAGGCCACGTGCTTGCGCTGCTTGGCCAGCTTCTTGCGCACCATCTCGCGCTTGAGCGGCGAGAGGTAGTCGATGAACAGCTTGCCGTCCAGGTGGTCCATCTCGTGCTGGATGCAGGTGGCCAGCAGGTCATCGACGGCCAGTTCCTGCTGCTTGCCGTCGCGGTCGAGGAAGCGCACCACGATGCTGTCGGCGCGGGTCACATCGGCATAGATGCCGGGCACCGACAGGCAGCCTTCCTGGTAGACGCGGCCGCCTTCGCTGGCGCTGACGATCTGCGGGTTGATGAACACCATCGGCGTGTTCCGCTCCTCGCTGGTGTCGATGACCATGAAGCGCTTGTGCACGTCCACCTGGCTGGCGGCCAGGCCGATGCCCGGCGCCTCGTACATGGTCTGGAACATGTCATCGAGCAGCTGCTGGAACGCCGGGGTGGTCACCTCGGCCGCGTCGACGAGGGCGGCCTTGGTCCGCAGTCGCGGATCGGGGAATTCGAGAATGGGCAGAAGGGCCATGGCGATACCGGTAATCAAATATGCCGCATCAATTCGGCAGGACGTCCCAATTCTACCGCTTGTGCTTGCCTGATGCCCCCGTTTCTGCACTATAGTGCGCCAACCTGTTGGGGAATCAGGCAGATCGCAACCATGTTGAAACAATTCCGTACGGTCGCCGCCATGGCGCTGCTGACCGTCACGACCTACGCCGTCGCGGTGGAAATGAACAACGCGCACCCGGACACCTACGTGGTGAAAAAGGGTGACACGCTGTGGGACATCTCGGCCCGTTTCCTGAAAAAACCGTGGCTGTGGCCGGAAATCTGGCAGGCCAACCCACAGGTCAAGAATCCGCACCTGATCTACCCGGGTGACGTGCTGAGCCTGGCCTACCTGGACCGCGTCACCGCGCAGCCGGGCCCGCGCGAGGAAGCGCCGATCGGGGCGATTCCACTGGCGGACGTCGAGCCGTTCCTGAAGAATCTGTCCGTCGTGGACAGCTTCAAGGAGCTGCCCTACATCGTCGGCCTGGAAGACAACCGCCTGCGTGCCAGCGCCGGCCAGAACGCCTATGTACTGGGCCTGCAGAACGCACAGCCGGGCCAGCGCTACGCGGTGATCCGCCCGACCGTGCGCTTCACCCAGCCCAGGCCTACCGACGATCTGGACGCCCGCGGCGACACCATTCCGGGCAACGGCAACCTGTGGAAGAACTATGTGGTCACCAGTGACCGCAACGAGTTCCTCGGCTACGAAATGGCGCAGGTCAACGTCGGCACGCTCACCCACGTCGCCTCCGGCGATGTTCAGGCCTCAACCCTGAAGCTGGAAGACAGCGGCCGTGAAGTCCGTGCGGGCGACCGCATCGTCCCGGTCCAGGCCAACCCGTACGACCTGCAGTTCATCCCGCATGCTCCGGCCAGTGCCGCGGCACCGGGCCACCTGCGCGTGCTGGCGGTGGCCGACACCCTCACCGCCGGTGGTCCGCGCGATGTCATCGCCATCTCCGGCGGCGCACGCGACGGTATAGACAACGGCACCGTGTTCTCGATCTGGCGCAACGGCAGCCACATCAACGACCGCGTGACCGGCAGCAAGAACACCTCGCGCGCGGACGATGCACTGAAGGCCGGCGGCAGCCGCGTCTCCCTGCCGGACGAATATGCGGCCCATGCGATGGTGTTCCGCACCTTCGACAAGGTCAGCTATGCGCTGGTGATGGAAGGCACCAAGCCGGCCCGCGTCGGTTACGAACTCAAGCACCCGGACGCGCAGTAAGCGGGAAAGTCCTACGCAACAACACGACGGCGCCCGAGGGCGCCGTCGCTGTTTGCGGGCCAGCCTTCCGGGATGAAGCCAGGCCTCTCCCCGCGCACATCACTCCCCGATACCGGCCCCGACCAGGCCCTGCTGGTGCTGGTGATGGCCGGCGGTCCGCG
This sequence comes from Stenotrophomonas sp. JC08, assembly GCF_052180205.1. NCBI lineage: Bacteria > Pseudomonadati > Pseudomonadota > Gammaproteobacteria > Lysobacterales > Lysobacteraceae > Stenotrophomonas > Stenotrophomonas sp. JC08. The sequence continues at coordinate 2,843,900 of NZ_CP197473.1, forward strand.
CAAACCCCTGCGTACCCTGCTGCAGCAGTACGGTACGGCCGACGCGGTGCTTGCCGCCGGCCCCGTCGCCTGGCGGGCTGCCGGCTGCACCCCGGCCCAGAGCCAGGCACTTGTCCACCCTGAGCCCGCGCTCCGGGAGCGGGCACTGGCATGGCTGCAGCAGCCCCATCACCACCTGCTGGGGTGGAGCGATCCGGACTACCCGCCGCTGCTGCGCAACAGTCCACGCCCGCCACTGGCCCTGTTCGTCGATGGCGAGCCCACCCTGCTGTGGCAGCCGGCGATCGCCATCGTCGGCAGTCGCGCGCCCAGTGCCGGTGGCCGCGACCACGCCGGTGACTTCTCCCGCGCACTGGCCAGCAGCGGCCTGACCATCGCCAGCGGACTGGCTGCGGGGATCGATGCCGCCGCCCATCGCGCCGCACTGGCGTGTGGTGGCAGCACCTTCGCGGTGATCGGCACCGGCGCCGACATCAGCTATCCGCGCCATCACCGCGACCTGCAACAGCAGGTGGCCGCACACGGCGCCGTGGTCAGCGAATACCTCCCCGGCACCCCGCCGCGGACCGGCCACTTCCCGGCCCGCAACCGGCTGCTGGCGGCCCTGACCCTGGGCACGGTCGTCATCGAGGCGGCCGAGCGCTCCGGAGCGCTGATCACCGCCCGGCTGGCCAGCGAGGCCGGGCGCGAGGTCTTCGCCCTGCCCGGCTCGCTGCACAATCCGATGGCACGCGGCTGCCACCGGCTGATCCGCGACGGCGCCACCCTGGTGACCCGGCCGGCCGACATCCTCGAGGGCGTGAGCAATATGGCCGGAGAACTGGCCGCCGCCTTGCAAAGCCGCCTGCACGCCCCCATTACCGGGGCGCCGGCCGATTCTGCGCCGGCACCCGACCTGCCGGACGGCGACTACCACAGATTGTGGGACGCCCTGGGCTACGACCCCACCGGTATGGATTCATTGATCGAGCGCACTGGATTGACGGCTGCCAGCCTGTCCTCCATGCTGCTGGTCATGGAACTGGAAGGAAAAGTGTCGTCCGCACACGGCCGCTACACTCGCACCTGAAGTTTCTTCACCTCCACAGCGCCATTGGCGCAGGCCGAGGGGCAATGAAAGAGAGCATCCTGGACGTCCTGCTGTACCTGTTTGAACACTATTTCAGTGAGGATGCCGACCTCATCCGGGACCGCGATTCGCTGCAGAACGGCCTGATCCAGGCCGGCTTCAGTCCCACCGAGATCAACAAGGCGTTCGACTGGCTCGACGCGCTGGCTGAACAGCGCCCGGCCGTCGCCCGCCCGCACATCGACGGTCCTGTCCGCGTCTTCCACGGCCCCGAGCTGGACAAGCTCGACATGGACTGCCGTGGCTTCCTGCTGTTCCTGGAACAGCAGCGGATCCTGGATGCCGACCAGCGCGAACTGGTCCTGGACCGTGCCATGGCGCTGGACCAGGACGAACTGGACCTGGAAGACCTGAAGTGGGTGGTACTGATGGTGCTGTTCAACCAGCCGGGGGCCGAGGCGGCCTACGCCTGGATGGAAACGCAGATGTTCATCGACGAGCCCGAACCCCTGCACTGACGCTTCCGGCATGCAGGGACGCACAAGGAAATCCACGTGACCCCATGGTTTTACGCCGCCGGCGACGGCCAGCGGCAGGGCCCGCTGGCAACGGCCGACATCCTCGCGCTTTACCGCGCCGGCCGCATCGATGGCGGCACCCTGATCTGGCGCGAAGGCGCCCCGGGCTGGCAACCACTGCGCGATTACGCCGGCGAGCTGGGCCTGCCGGCGGAGGCCGGCTCCAGCACCCCGCCCCCCACGCCGCCGCTGCCACCCCCGGTACAGCATGTGCATCACTGCAGCACGCCAGCGGACAAGCCCCGCCTGTCCGGTTGCGTCATCGCGATCATCGTCGCGGCGATTGCCGGCGTGATCCTGATCGGCATCCTGGCGATACTTGCCGCCATCGCCCTGCCGGCCTATCAGGAGTACACCCTGCGCTCCAGAACCGGCATGACCTATAGCCAGCTGCAGCCGCTGAAGACCCAGGTCGTCGAATTCGTGCAGCAGCACCAGCGCTGCCCGGTCAATGGTGATGAAGGCTTCAATGCACCGGAAGACTATGCCGGCACGGGCATCGCCAGCCTCCATGTCGGCCGCGTTGACAACGGCCACTGCGGGCTGGAGGCACGCCTTGCGGCTCCGGGCACTCCCCGGCTGGACGGCAAGCACCTCCGGCTCGACTACGATGCCGACACCGGCCACTGGGAATGCAGTTCAGAGGTGGATGACCGCTTCCTGCCGGTAAACTGCCGCGGTTGAAACACTTCATTCATATACACGGGGAACATGATGAGTCAGTGGTACTATGCCGATGCCCAGCGCGAACGGCACGGGCCGGTTGATGCCGACACCTTGCGCGGCAAATTCCGCCAGAACGAACTGGACCTGTCCACGCTGGTCTGGCGTGAAGGCATGCAGCAGTGGCAGGCACTGTCGACGGTGACCGAGGAGCTGCAGCTGGTCGAAAAGGCCAATCCCGGTATCGACCTGCGCGCAGACTACGTCGCCATCGAGAACGGCACCGCCGTTGCCGGTACCGTCACGGCCGAGCCGCATTCACCGTACACCGCACCGGCCAGCACCACGCTGGGCGGTGATGGCGTGATCCATGGCGGTGAAGTGGTCTATGCCGGCTTCTGGAAGCGCGTGGCCGCCTACTGCATCGACAGCCTGATCGTGGGCCTGGTCGGTGGCGTGATCGCCATGGTCATCGGCATGGCGCTGGGGCTGGGCATGGCCGGCATCGGTGGCGATAGCGACGCGATGGGCGCCGGTTTCATCATGATCCAGCTGCTGACCAACCTGCTGTCCATCGCCCTGTCGGCCGCCTACTACGCCGGCTTCCACGCCTCGGCGGGCAAGGCCACGCTGGGCAAGATGGCGGTGGGCATCAAGGTGGTGCGCACCGATGGCGCGCGGATCAGCATCGCCCGTGGCATCGGCCGCTACTTCGCCGCCATGCTCAGCGGCCTGATCCTGTGCATCGGCTTTGTGATGGCCGCCTTCACCGAGCGCAAGCAGGGCCTGCACGACATGCTCTGCGACACCCTGGTGGTCGACAAATGGGCCTTCACCGAGCATCCGGAGTGGCAGCAGCGCGGCCTGGGCACCGTCACCATCGTGATCCTGTCGATTTTCGGCCTGCTGCTGGCGGTCGGTATCTTCGCCATGCTGGCCGTGATCGGCATCGCCGCCAGCCAGTTCAATTGACCCCCGTGCCGCGGCCATGCTTGACAGCGACCGGCCCGGCATGATTCCTCTAATAAGGAAGAAAGCTGAACGCCCGGGCACCTGCCCGGGCGTCAGTCCATCTAGAACGGCCATATCGCTTCACTAACTCCGGCGATTACGCCACCCTAGCGGCCCCACAGGCTCCGCCCTCTCCCGCAAGAACCCAACTGACATGCCCAAGCACCTGCTCATCGTCGAATCGCCGGCCAAGGCCAAGACGATCAATAAATACCTCGGCAAGGATTTCACGGTCCTGGCCTCGTATGGGCATGTGCGCGATCTGGTCCCCAAGGAGGGCGCGGTCGACCCGGACAACGCCTTCGCGATGCGCTACGACCTGATCGAGAAGAACCAGAAGCACGTCGAAGCCATCGCCAAGGCCGCCAAGAGCGCCGACGACATCTTCCTGGCGACCGACCCGGACCGCGAGGGTGAGGCGATCAGCTGGCATATCGCCGAGATCCTGAAAGAACGCGGGCTGGCCGAGGGCAAGCCGATGCAGCGGGTGGTGTTCACCGAGATCACCCCGCGTGCGATCAAGGAGGCGATGACCCAGCCGCGTGCCATCGCCAGCGATCTGGTCGACGCGCAGCAGGCGCGCCGCGCACTGGATTACCTGGTCGGCTTCAACCTGTCGCCGGTGCTGTGGCGCAAGGTCCAGCGCGGCCTGTCCGCCGGCCGCGTGCAGAGCCCGGCGCTGCGCATGATCGTCGAGCGCGAGGAGGAGATCGAAGCCTTCATCGCCCGCGAGTACTGGTCCATCGAGGCCGCCTGCGCGCACCCGTCGCAGCACTTCAACGCCCGCCTGATCAAGCTGGACGGGCAGAAATTCGAGCAGTTCACCGTCACCGACGGCGACACCGCCGAGGCCGCACGGCTGCGCATCCAGCAGGCCGCACAGGGCACGCTGCACGTCACCGACGTGGCCAGCAAGGAGCGCAAGCGCCGCCCGGCCGCACCGTTTACCACCTCCACGCTGCAGCAGGAAGCCTCGCGCAAGCTCGGCTTCACCACCCGCAAGACCATGCAGGTGGCGCAGAAGCTGTATGAAGGCGTGGCCATCGGCGATGAGGGCACGGTCGGCCTGATCTCGTACATGCGTACCGACTCGGTGAGCCTGTCGCAGGACGCGCTGGTCGAAATCCGCGACGTGATCGCCCGCGACTACGGCACCGGCGCGCTGCCGGACAAGCCCAACGTCTACACCACCAAATCCAAGAACGCCCAGGAAGCGCACGAAGCGGTGCGTCCGACCTCGGCGCTGCGCACCCCGGCGCAGGTCGGCAAGTACCTGACCGACGACGAGCGCAAGCTCTACGAGCTGATCTGGAAGCGCGCCATCGCCAGCCAGATGATCCCGGCCACCCTGAACACCGTCAGCGTCGACCTGGCTGCCGGCAGCGAGCACGTGTTCCGCGCCAGCGGCACCACCGTGGTCGTGCCCGGCTTCCTGGCCGTGTACGAGGAAGGCAAGGACAGCAAGAACGCCGAGGACGAGGACGAAGGCCGCAAGCTGCCGGCGATGAAGACCGGCGACCGCATCCCGCTGGACCGCATCAGCGCCGACCAGCACTTCACCCAGCCACCGCCGCGCTTCACCGAAGCGGCGCTGGTCAAGGCGCTGGAGGAATACGGCATCGGCCGTCCGTCGACCTACGCCTCGATCATCCAGACCCTGCTGTTCCGCAAGTACACCGAGATGGAAGGCCGCAGCTTCAAGCCGACCGACGTCGGCCGTGCGGTCAGCAAGTTCCTGTCCAGCCACTTCACCCGCTACGTCGACTACGACTTCACCGCCAAGCTCGAGGATGAGCTGGATGCGGTGTCGCGCGGCGAGGAGGAGTGGGTGCCGCTGATGGAACGCTTCTGGGGCCCGTTCAAGGAACTGGTCAGCGACAAGAGCGAATCGCTGGACCGCACCGACGCCGGCAGCGCGCGCGTGCTGGGTACCGACCCGGCCAGCGGCAAGGAAGTCAGCGCGCGTATCGGCCGCTTCGGGCCGATGGTGCAGATCGGCACCGTCGATGACGAGGACAAGCCCAAGTTCGCCTCGCTGCAGCCGGGCCAGAGCATCTATTCGATCTCTCTGGAAGATGCGCTGAAGCTGTTCGACATGCCGCGCAAGCTCGGCGCCGACGCCAACGGCGAAGAGGTCAGCGTGGGCATCGGCCGCTTCGGCCCGTTCGCCAAGCGCGGCAGCACCTACGCCTCGCTGAAGAAGGAGGACGACCCGTACAAGATCGACCTGGCCCGCGCCATCTTCCTGATCGAGGAAAAGGAAGAGATCGCGCGCAACCGCATCATCAAGGAGTTCGAAGGCTCGGACATCCAGGTGCTCAACGGCCGCTTCGGCCCGTACATCAGCGACGGCAAGCTCAACGGCAAGATCCCCAAGGACCGCGAGCCGGCCTCGCTGACCCTGGCCGAGGTGCAGCAGCTGATGGAAGAAACCGGCAAGCCGGTACGCAAGGGCTTTGGCGCCAAGAAGGCCGCCACCAAGAAGACCGCGGTGAAGAAGGAAGCCGCGCCGAAGAAGGCGGCTGCCAAGAAGGCGCCGGCAAAGAAGGCCGCGACCAAGAAGACCGCGGCGAAAAAGGCCACGGCCAAGAAGGCCGCCACCAAGAAAACCGTCGCCAAGAAGGCGGTGACCAAGGCAGGTACCGACGACGCCCCGCCGTTCTGAGGACGATTACCCCCTGTCATGGCGACAGGCGGATAATCACGACTCCCGCATCAGGCCGCCTCCGGGCGGCCTGTCGCATTGCACTCTCCCAAACGCCCCGCGCACCCGCTGCGGGCAGCAATGGTGCCGTCCATGAAGGAACTTGATCTGCACAACGTCGTCCCGGTCCTGCAGGCCGGTGGCGTGATCGCCTACCCGACCGAAGCGGTCTGGGGCCTGGGTTGCGATCCGGGCAACGAGGCGGCGGTGCTGAAACTGCTGGCGCTGAAACAGCGTCCGGTCGAGAAAGGCATGATCCTGGTCGCCGCCGAACCGGCGCAGCTGGCCGGCTGGGTGGAACTGCAGGCCCTGGCCGAGGAGCGCCGCCAGACGGTGCTGGACAGCTGGCCCGGCGCCAACACCTGGATCGTCCCGGCCGGCGCGCGTGCGCCGCGCTGGATCACCGGGCAGCACAGCGGCATCGCGGTGCGGGTCAGCGCCCATCCGCTGGTGCAGGCGCTGTGCAGGGCCTGGGGCGGCCCGCTGGTGTCGACCAGCGCCAACCTCGCCGGGCAGCCGCCGGCACGCAGTCGCGACCAGTTGGACCCGGCCCTGCTGGCGCAACTCGATGGCCTGCTCGACGGCGCCACTGGCGGTCTGGCTCAGCCCACCCGCATCCGCGTCGCCGCCACCGGGCAGGTGCTGCGCGACTGAGCGGCCATCGGCACAGCCTTGCCGCAATCCGGGTGAGGCCATCTGCGCCCGCGCGCAACGTCAATCCGGCCCCGGTTCCGGCCAGGTAGTCCGCGTGGCACCATGGCGCCATGAGCGTCCGCCCCTTCCTGATCACCTGCCTGAGCCTGCTGCCCGTCGCGCTGTCGGCGACCGAGCCGCCGGCAACGGACAGCGTGCGCATCTACCGCTGCGTCGGGACCAACGGCGCGGTGGCGCTGCAGGATGCGCCCTGCGATGGCGCACGCCAGCAGCAGGTGCTGGACATGCAGCGCCCACAGGATCCACCGCCGCGACCGGCGGCGCCCGTCCAACAGCCACCGGCGGCGGTCATCGAGCGTGAAGTGCGGGTGGTCACCGTGCAGCCGCCACAGCCGATGTACGAATGCGTCACCGCCGAGGGCGAGCGCTATACCAGTGACAGCAACGAGGGCAATCCACGCTGGGTGCCGATCTGGGGCTTCGGCCGCAGGCCGCACGGCGGCCACGGCCCACGACCGCCAGCTCCGGGTCAGCACCCGCATCCTCCGGGAAGTGCGATCGTGCCGATCGGCTCCACGCTGGTGCGTGACAGCTGCCATGCGCTGCCGCAGCAGGAAGTCTGCGCACGCCTGAACGACCGCCGCTGGGAGCTGATCCGCCGCTACAACAGCGCACTGCAGAGCGAGCGCCAGCAGCTGGTACGCGAGCAACGCGGCATCGAAGCGCGGCTGGATCAGGATTGCGGCGGCGCATGAGGCGCTGGCTGCTGACGCTGTTGCTGCTGGCGCCCGGTCCCGAGATCGTGTTCTACCGCTGCACCGATGCCAGCGGCGCGCTCACCGTGCAGAACCTGCCCTGTCCCAAGGGCACGCAGCAGACCCGCAAGGTGATGCAGGCGCCCGCGACACCTCCACCGCCGCCCACTGCACCCCCAGCCGCGCTGCCGCACCTGTTGCCGGCACCCATGCCAGCGGCCGCCACGGATACGCCGCCGATACCGGTACTGCCGGCGAAGGAACCCGTCCCGCTGCCGCCGCTGTTCCAGTGCCGCACCCGTGAGGGCGAGAGCTATCTGGGCGAGACCGGCGAGCCGCCGTCACGCTGCATCGCCATGCGCGTCACCGGGCTGGACGGCAATCCCGGCACCGGGGCCGGTGAGGCCTGCGAGGTGGTACGCGATACCTGCAGCGAGGTGCCACCGGCCCTGCTGTGTGCGAGCTGGCGCCAGCGCGTGCAGGACGCCGAGTCGCAATGGCGCTTCGCTTCCCCGGCCCGTGCCGAAACCTTGCAGCTGGAATTCCAGCGCCTGCGGTCACAGCTGGATGCCAGCGACTGCGACGCTCAGAACCCGTAGCGCAGGAAGCCGCCGTCCACGGCGATGCATTCGCCGGTGATGTAGCTCGCCGCCGGCAGGCACAGGAAGCCGACCGCGGCGGCCACTTCCTCCGGCTCGCCGATACGGCGCATCGGCGTCCGCGCGATCACCTCATCGTAATAGTCCGGATCGGACAGCGGCCCGGAGGTACGCCGGGTGCGGATGTACCACGGCGCCACCGAATTCACGCGGATGCCGTCCTCGGCCCATTCGCAGGCCAGGTTGCGGGTCATCTGCTGCATCGCCGCCTTGGTCATGCCATAGACCACGCCGCTGCGCACATGGGTGATGCCCGAGACACTGCCGACATTGACGATCGCCGAGGAGGCATGCCGCGTGAGCAGCGGATAGGCATAGCGCGACAGCTCGAAGGCCGAGAACAGGTTGCTCTCGAAGATGCCGCGCCATTCGTCCTCGGAATAGTCGTTGGCCGGGCGGGTGATGTTGCCGCCGGCGTTGTTGATGAGCAGGTTCAGGCCGTCGCAATGGTCCTCGACCCAGTCGAGGATGGCGTGGCGGTCCTCGTCGTCGGACACATCGGCCGACAGGCCATGGATCTCGCGCTCGGGGAAGGCATCGGCCAGCTCGTCGCGCACGGTTTCCAGCGCATCGGCATCACGGCCGACGATCAGCAGATCGGCACCGAAGCCCAGCAGCTCCCGCGCAATCGCCAGCCCGATGCCGGCACTGGCGCCGGTGATCAGTGCGGTTTGCCCATCCAGTCGCCAGCGCTGCGGATTCACCCTGCTCTCCTTCGTGTGTTGCCCGGCAGGGCGTCATTGGGATGGCGTTAGGATAACCGCTGTTTCCGACGGAGCCCGCCCATGCGCCTGCATCTGCCGCTGTTGCTGCTGTCACTGGCCACGCTGCCGGGATGTGGCAAACCCGAATTGCCCGATAGCGAACGTCCCCCCGAGCCGCAGGCCACCGCACTGCGTGACGCCATTGCCCAGCCGCTGGAGCAGGCCAAAGCCGCGCAAACCGCAGTGGATGAGGCGGCCAGGGCACAACGGGCGGCAATCGATGCGGCCGCGGAAACCTCCGCCACACCGGCACCGGAATAACGGCGGCGCGCCCCCCGCCGGCCTGCCCCGCAGAGACGACAACGCCGCCCGGAGGCGGCGCTGTCGGTCAGCGGATTGTCCGGCTCAGAAACCGCAGAAGCAGTAGGCCAGCGATTTCACCGGCGCACCGTTGCGATCCTTCATCGCATCCTCGACAAAGCGCAGCTGGGTATCCAGCTCCGGCATCTGACGCGCCAGCAGCATCCGCGCGATGCCCGAATCGGCCAGCATCCACGCCCCGGCACGGCTGCCGGCAAAGCCGCTCATGAACTGTGCGAACGGGGTGGCGGCCTTCTCGATATAGCGCACGCGGAACTTGCCGGCCTCGCCCAGCTTGGCGCGCCCGGCGGCATCGGCCACCGCGGCCTTGAGCCCGCCGAATTCATCGACCAGCCCGCGCTCCTTGGCCTGTGCCCCGCTCCACACGCGGCCCTGCGCGACCGCGTCGACCGCCTCCACGCTCTGGTTGCGCGCCTGCGCGACCTTGCCGGTGAAGTCGGCGTAACCCTTGTTGATCACCGACTGGATCACCTGGCCCACCGCCGGGTCCATCGGCCGGGTGACATCGAACGCGCCGGCGAAACGGGTGGTACCGACGCCATCGGTATGCACGCCGATCTTGTCCAGGCTGCGGGTGAAGTTGGGAATCATGCCGAAGATGCCGATCGAGCCGGTGATGGTGGATTCATCGGCGTAGATACGGTCGGCGTTCATGCTGATCCAGTAACCGCCGGAGGCGGCCAGATCGCCCATCGACACCACCACCGGCTTGCCGGCGGCCTTCAGCGCGTCCACTTCGCGGCGGATCTGCTCGGAGGCGAACACTTCGCCGCCGGGCGAATCCACGCGCAGCACTACCGCCTTCACATCGTCATCGTCGCGCGCGGCACGCAGCAGCGCCGAGGTCGACTCGCCACCGATGCGGCCGGCCGGCAGGTCGCCCCCGGCGATCTCGCCTTCGGCCACCACCACCGCCACCTGCGGGCGCTTGTCGATCGGCGAGCGCTGCGCATCCAGCTGCAGCAGGTAATCGCCCAGTGCGATCTGGCGGTAGCCGCCATCGGCATCGCCGTCGGCGACGCCACGCTCGGCCAGCAGCGCGTCCATTTCCTCACGCGTCTTCAGGCCATCGACCAGCTTCTGCTGCAGCGCGAAGCGGGCCAGGTCGCCCTCGGCGGCGGCAATGCCCTCGGGCAGGGTGTCGATGCCCGCGGCCAGCTGCGCGGCATCGAGCTTGCGCGCAGCGGCGATGTCGGCCAGATAGCGCTGCCACACATCGTTCATCCAGAACAGGTCCGCTTCCTTGGCCTCGGCCGAGGCGGCGTCGAGCACATACGGCTCGGCGGCGGACTTGTACTGGCCGACCTTGAACAGGTGCACGTCCACGCCCAGCTTTTCCTGCAGGCCGGTACGGAAGTACTGGCGATAGCGGCCCAGCCCTTCCAGCAGCAGCCCGCCCATCGGGTCCAGGTAGACCTCGTCGGCCTGCGCCGCCAGCAGATACTGCGACTGGCCCATGCTCTGGCTGAAGGCCAGCACCTGCTTGCCCCCCGCACGCAGCTCCTGCAGCGCACCGGCCACCTCACGCAGCGAGGCGAAACCGGACGGCTGCAGCCGGTCCAGGTCCAGCAGCACGCGCTCGATCTTCTTGTCGTCGCGGGCCGCCTCGATCGCACGGATCAGGTCGCGCAGCTGGATTTCCCCGGCATTGCGCTCACCCAGTGCCTTGGCCAGCGCGCGGCTGACCGGGTCGGTGCTGTACTGCTCCACCAGCCGGCCTTCGGGCGCGATCACCAGCGTGGTGCGCTCATGCAGCACCCTGGTGGAGGAGGCGCCCATGCCCAGCGCCGCCACGAACGCCATCAACAGCAGCAGCAACAGGCCGAAGAACAGCAGGTTGAGGATCAGCCGGCGGGTGAAATTCATCACGTCCCACAAGCCGATGAAGAAGCTGGCGATGGGATTGCGACGCGGGAGAGGCGGGGGATTCATGGACGCTCCGACAGGGGCTTGTTGCGGTGCAGGATACACAGGACCGGCAGCGCCGGCATGGGCTGCAAGTCAGGGGGCCAGCTGGTGCAGCAGGCGCCGGTTGTTGACCCGCAGGCGCCAGCCCAGCAGCACCGCGGCCACGCTCAGGCCCATGATCAGGCCGACCCACATGCCCTGTGGTCCCCAGCCCAGCCCCAGGCCGAGACCGGCGCCCATCGGCATGCCGACGCCCCAGTAGGCGAACATCGCGATGAACATCGGCACGCGGGTGTCCTTCATGCCGCGCAGCGCACCGGCCGAGAGCACTTGGACGCCGTCGGGCAGCTGGAACATCGCCGCATACAGCAGCAGCGTCGAGGCCAGCGCCGCCACCGCCAGATCGTTGGTGTACAGGCCCACCACCGCGTTGTGGCCGAGCAGCAGCACGCTGATCGACAGCAGCTGCGTGACCAGCACGATGGCATAGCCGGCCCAGGTGGCGCGGCGCACGCCCGGCGCATCGTTGCTGCCGACCGCGTGGCCGACCCGCACGGTGGTGGCCTCGGCCACGCCCATCGGGATCATGAAACACAGCTGCGCGACGTTGATCGCGATCTGGTGCGCACTGGCCTCGATCGCACCGAGACGGCCGATCAGCAGTGCGGTGATGATGAACAGCCCGCCCTCCATCAGCACAGTGATGCCGATCGGCAGGCCGGTACGCAGCAGATCCCGGATCGCGCTCCAGCGCGGCAGCTCGAAGCGCTCGAACAACTGCAGATGGGCGAAGCGCCGGGTGGTCCACAGATAGGTGGCAAACGCCAGCGCCTGCACCCACATGGTCACCGACGAAGCGATACCCAGACCTTGCGCCCCCAGTTCCGGGAAGCCGGCCTTGCCGTTGCACATCGCATAACCCAGCGGCCCCAGTACCAGCAGACCACCGAAGCCGATCAGCATCGTCGGCAGGGTCCAGTGCATGCCCTCGGTCAGGTAGCGCATGCAGAAATACAGGGTCAGCGCCGGTACGCCCCAGCGGATGCCATGCAGGAAGCCGGTGGCGCCGGGCACGATCTCCGCGGCGATGCCGAAGGTGGGCAAAAACGCCGGCACCACGCTCAGGAACAGGAACATCAACAGGCTCAGGCCCGCCCCCAGCCACAGCGCCTGGCGGAACAGCGGGCCGATCTCGCGATCACGCCCGGCGCCGTGCAATTGCGATACCGAGGCGGTCAACGAGATCAGCGTGCCGATCGGCACCAGCATCGGCAGCCACAGCAGCGCGGTGCCGATGCTGACCGCGGCGAAGGTGTCGGTGCCGTGGTGACCGGCGATGGTGTTGTCGACGAAGGCGATCAGGCCGGTGGAGATGTGGCCCAGTACAAGCGGCAGCGCGAGCAGGCCGGTGGCGCGCACTTCCTGGCGGAAACGCGGCGTGGCGGTAACGGTGGACATACGGATGGGGGCAGGTGGACTGCGGACGGCGCGGAAAGCGCGCAGATGCCGGGTCACGCAAGCCGCACAGTGTAAAGGCAGCGGCCGGCGAAAAGGAGCGGCGGCGCCCGTTCAGCCACCTGCCGGGGAACCGCCGCGCGGGGCCGTCAGCGGCCTTCGACCTTCTGCCGCAGCCATTGCGCCCGCGCCGGCGCGTCCAGTGCCAGTAATTGCGTGCGCAATTCAGCCTGCTCCTGCGGCGGCGTGCGCTGGACGATCAGGCCCAGCTGCGCCAGCTGGTCGGCATCGAGCTGGTGCAGCAGTGCCAGCAATGGCGTCCGCTGTTCGGCCGGCACGTAACCCAGCAGGGGGTGCAGCTTCGGATACAGCGCGCCGAGCTGCGGACCCAGCCGCCAGCCATCCCGGAACAGGCGGTCCTGCTGCTGGAAACGGCGATACAGCGCGTCGCGCTCGCCTGGTGGCAGGGTGGCCACCCGCGCCGCAGCCTGGCGGACACTCTGGCGCTCGGTCTCCGGCAATGCCTGCCACGCGGCATAGCGGGCGCGCAGATCGTGCTGCCGGGCCAGACCCATCGCCGCCCAGTCGGCCGCCGGATCGCCTGCGTCCGGCAAAGCGGGCAGCAACGGTGCGGGCACGGCCGCCGCCGGCAGCGCCTGCACGATCAGCGCCAACACCAGCAGCAACCGCCACGGCCGCGAACGCTCACTCCTCGGCATCGACGGTTTCCAGACCGCGGGTGGCCGGTTCCGGCCGGCTTGGCTGCAACTGGGATTCGTCCACCGGCAGCGGTCCACCGGCGGCGATCCACGCATGGAAATCGGCATCCCGCGCCACCGCCAGCTCCGGATCTGCCAGCATCGCCGCGTCGGCCGCCGTATCGGCCGCGGCTGTGGCGGTGGCCGGGGTGCTGTCATCGCTCAACGGCTCGACCTGCACCGGCCCGCTGTCGACCAGCACCCCCTCGCGCGGGGCAATACCGGCGACACCGGCGTGCTCGCCACGCCACCACCACAGCGCCACCACGACCAGCAGCAACAACGGCAGCATCAGCAACAGCCAGGTGTGCCAGCGCCAGCGCCTGGCCGCCTTGCGCGCGGCGGCCGAGCGCGGCCTTGCCGCCGGCAGATCGGTGGCGCTGGCGGGCTTGCCCGCAGAAGGCCCCCGGCTGACCGATTCACGCAGCGCTTCCAGTTGCTGGACCCGCGCCGGGCTCAGGTCGCGCACCTGCGCCTGCACCGCCTCGGCCAGCGCGCGCCAAGCGACGGCATCGGGTTGGCCCTGCGCATCGAGCGGACAGGCCCCCGCCAGCGCACCGCGGTAGGCATCGGCCTCGACCCCGAGCACGGCGGCCGCCACCGCCTCATCCAGACCGGCACCGATCCGCAACAGCAGCGCCAGGCGCTCGCCGGCAGCCCGTTGTCCAAGGTGCCCGAGTGCCGGTGGCCACTGTCCAGCCACTGCCGGCGCCAGCAACTGCGGGGTACTGCACAGCAGGCCCCAGAAGCGGGCCGGCCAGTCGACCATCGGCAGATCGGCAGCATGGCTGGCGAAGGCGCGCATCGCCACGGCCACCGCACGCGCGGCCACGTCATCGTCACCGGACTGCAGTTGCGCGACCACCAGCGCACGGCGCTCGACCCCGCGCAGGAATGCGGACAGCGCATTGGCCGCAGCCGGAAAAGGGGGGGCGGGGGCAGCCATCATGTGAACTCCATCATCGGCGACATGATACCCAGCGCCCTTCACCCGCGCGGCTCTTCACGCCGTTTTTACGCGCTCCCGGAGGCCCTTTGCGCAACTTGTGCACAGCGTCAATACGCTTTGAAAGTCAACGCTCATGGTCGGTGCCACGGCGATGCTTCATTTTTGTTTCACGACCAAGACATTGATTTTAAAAGAATATTTGGCGTGGCTATTTTTTGACCAAGTAAAGGGGAAGGCTTGCGCCACTGTCCTGAGCGCGTGGAGCACCCACGTCACCCACAGACTTATCCACAAAATTTGTGGATAAGCCGAAATCCCCAAGTACGGCGTGTGTTTACACGCCATTTATGAAAATCACGACAGCCATTTCACGTAAGTGAAGCCGCGCATGCAGCAGCTAGACTGGTGCCATGTCCGCCTGCCCTACCCTGCGCGTCGCCCTGCCGGTGCCGCTGCCGCAACTGTTCGACTACCTGCCGCCGGACGGCGCTGCGCCACCGGTTCCGGGCGACGTGGGGCGGCGGCTGCGGGTGCCGTTCGGCTCGCGCGAGCTGGTCGGGGTGGTTGAAGGCATCGGCCAGAGTGACGACCCGGCCACGCTGCGGCCGGCACTGGAATGGCTGGACCCGGCGCCGCTGCTGGCCGGCGAGCTGGCCGCCTCGCTGCGCTGGCTGGCGCGCTACACCCACGCCCCGCTCGGCGAGGTAGTCGCCACCGCGCTGCCGGCCCCGCTGCGCCGCGGCGAGCCGCTGGCCGATACCCACGGCTGGGCCTGGCAGCTGACCGCCGCCGGCCATGCCGGCCTGGAAAAACTGCGCCGCAACACCCGGCCGCAACGGCTGGCCGCCTTGCTGCAAGCCGGAGCGATCGACGAAGACCGGCTCGACGGGCAGCTGGAGGACTGGCGCAGCGCGGCGCGGGCGCTGGCCAAGCGCGGCTTCGCCGAGCGGATCGAAGTGCCGGCACTGATCCCGCAGGCCGACACCCGGCCCGGCCCGGTGCCCAATGCCCAGCAGCACGAGGCGATCGAGGCGATCACCGCCGCCGACGGCTTCCAGCCGTTCCTGCTCGATGGCGTCACCGGCAGCGGCAAGACCGAGGTCTACCTGCAGGCGATCGCCGCCTGCCTGGCCCGCGGCAAGCAGGCGCTGGTGCTGGTGCCGGAAATCGGCCTGACCCCGCAGACCCTGCAACGCTTCCGCAGCCGGCTGGGGATCGCCGTGCACGCGTTGCATTCGGGGCTGAACGACAACGAGCGCGCGCGGGTCTGGGCGGCGGCCAGCCGCGGCGAAGCGCGGGTGATCGTCGGCACCCGCTCGGCGGTGTTCACCCCGCTGCCGCAGGCCGGGCTGATCGTAATCGACGAGGAGCACGACGGCAGCTACAAGCAGCAGGACGGCATCCGCTACCACGCCCGCGATTTCGCGCTGGTGCGCGGCAAGGCGCTGGACGTTCCCGTCGTGCTGGGCAGCGCCACGCCGTCGCTGGAGTCGCTGCACAACGCGCGCAGCGGCCGCTACACCCACCTGCGCCTGCAGCAGCGCGCCGGTGATGCCAGGCCGCCGGGCGTGCGCGTGTTCGACGTGCGCAAGCGCCCGCTGCAGGACGGACTTGCGCCGGAGGTGATCGCCGGCATCGGCCAGCACCTGCAGGCCGACAACCAGGTGCTGGTATTCAAGAACCGCCGCGGCTACGCGCCGGTACTGCTGTGCCACGACTGCGGCTGGACCGCGCCGTGCAAGCGCTGCAGCACGCCACTGCACAGCACGCCGATGACCGTGCATGGGGCCGGGCGTCGCCTGCAATGCCACCACTGCGGCGCCCGCGCGCCGGTACCGCTGGCCTGTCCGGACTGCGCCAGCCTGGCGCTGCAACCGCAAGGCATCGGCACCGAGCGGCTGGAGGAACGGCTGCTGCAGCTGTTTCCCGAGCACCCGGTGCTGCGCATCGACCGCAGCACCACCGCGCGCCGCGATGCGCTGGAACAGACCCTGGCTACGCTCGGCGATGCACCCGGGATCCTGGTCGGCACGCAGATCCTGGCCAAGGGCCACGACCTGCCCAAGCTGACCCTGGTGGTGGTGGTGGGCATCGACGAAGGCCTGTTCTCGTCCGACTTCCGCGCCAGCGAGAAGCTGGCCCAGCAGCTGATCCAGGTGGCCGGCCGCGCCGGCCGTGCCGAACGGCCCGGCGAGGTCTGGCTGCAGACCCACCATCCGGACAATGCGCTGCTGCATACGCTGATCAACGGCGGTTACCACGCCTTCGCCGACGCCGAACTGGGCCAGCGCGAGGCCGCCGGCTTTCCGCCGTTCGCGCATCTGGCACTGCTGCGCGCCGAGGCCAAGCAGGTGGAACAGGCCAATGAATTCCTCACCACGGTGAGAGACCTGATTGCAGCCGACAGCGCGGTCGAGCGCTACGGGCCGATGCCGGCGCCGATGCCGCGCCGCGCCGGGTTCCAGCGCACCCAGCTGCTGCTGTCAGCCGGGCAACGGCGACCGTTGCACGGCCTGCTCGATGCGTTGATGGCACAGGTGTACGCGCTGCCGCAGGCGCGCCGGGTGCGCTGGTCGCTGGATGTGGACCCGCTGGACCTGTACTGAGTTCGGCCCGCCGGTGCTCCGGGCAGCGACGGCCGGTCGCCTGCTGTAGCCGGGCCTGCTGCCTCCGGCCACCGCGCAGGAACCCGTGCGGCTGCTTTTCCTGCGCCATCAACTGGCGCACCGGACAACACTCAGGTCAGCGGCGTCATCACCCCCTTGCGGTAGGCAGGGCGCTGCTGCAGCCGCGCATACCAGTCGGCCAGATGGGGCAGCTCCGGGCGCTGGATCGGCATCTCGAACCAGGCATAGGCGAAGGCGCCGAGCGGGATATCACCCATGGCGAATTGCTCCCCTGACAACCACGGCTGCTGCGCCAGCGCCGTATCGGCCACCGCCAGCAGGTCACTACAGCGCACCAGCGCGGCAGCGATACGCGCCTCGTCACGATCGGCCGGCGCGGTACGCACCACGCCCCAGAACAGGTCGCGGAACGCGACCGCGAAGCTCGCGCTGGTCCAGTCCATCCACTGCTCGCTGCGCGCGCGTTCGGCCACGTCTACCGGGTACAGCGTGCCCAGCGCATAGCGCGCGGCCAGATACCGCACGATGGCATTGGATTCCCACAGCGGCAGGCCGTGGTCCTCGATCACCGGCACCAGCCCATTGGGATTGAGCGCGCGGTATTCGGCACTCTGCGTACCGCCAAACGTACCCCCCACCTCGATCGATTCGTATGGCAGGCCGATCTCCTCGGCGCACCACAGCACCTTGCGCACGTTGCTGGAATTGCGCCGGCCCCAGATCTTCAACATCCGCGTGCTCCACTGGCCATCTTCGACAGCAAGGGAGCCTACCTGCCGGCCACTGGCGGCAGTGCGAAGAACCTTTTTGGCCGGCCGGAAAGCGCGGGTACCGCCCTCACCCCACCCAGCCGGTGATGATCAGCAGCGCCAGCACCACCAGCCACAGCAGCAGCATGCGCCAGATCAGGCTCATCGCATCGCGCAGTTCGGGAAAACGCTCGTCCGGCGGCAGCAGTCCCTCCAGACTCACCCGCTCGGCCTCCTCCACCAGCTCGGCGCCCACGCTTGCACGTGCCGCCTCGGCGAGAAAACCACTGGACAGCGACGCGCGGTTGCCACCGGCCCGGCGCCAGGCCGAGAGCACCGTATCGAAATTTCCCGCCAGCGCCATTGCCAAGGTCATCAGCTGCGCGACCGGCCATTCCAGCAGTTTCAACGCGATATCACCGCCGTCACGCGCCGCGCCCGCCAGCACCTCGCGCGTGGCACCCTGCGTGGCCTGCGCCAGCAGCCGGTACAGCACCGCGCCGAGCGGCCCCAGCAGCAGGAACCAGAACAGTGGCGCGAACCAGCGCCGCAGGGCGTTGATGGCGACGGCATCCACCAGCGAGGGCACCTCTTCCGCCAGGCTGCCGCCAGCACGCTGCAGGTGGGCTGCTGCCGCCGTGGCGGCCATCGGGTCATCGGCATCGATCACCGCTTCCACGTCACGATCCAGATCCCGCGGCCCCCAGCACACCACCAGGATGGCGATACCGAAACACAGCGCCGGCAGGCCGAACAGGCGGCCGGACAACATCCATTGCAGCAGCGCCACCAGCAGCACGCACGGCAGCAAGGCCAGCCACAGCCCATGACGGCTGTCCTCGCCACCGCTTCTTGCCTGCACCCATGCCAGCCAGCGCTCGAACCAGCGCCAGTCACGCACGCCGGCCACCAGTGATGGAGCCAGATGCCCCAGCACCAGTGCCGCGATCACCGCCAACAATGTCGTGAACATGTGCGTCCTCCCGTCACACCCGCGGGCATCATCCCACCCCCTGTAAAGCTGCTGGAACTCAACCGCGCTGGCGCCGCAGCCAGTCGATGATCAGACTGCGCGCGATCGATATCCGCGGCGGCATCAGGATGCCCTCGCCATCATCCTCGTGTTCACGCCGCAACGCCGCCTCCACGTCCCCGGCGCTGAACCAGCGCGCGTCTTCCAGCTCGCCATCCACCACCGGCACGTCATCCTCGGCGGTGGCGCAAAAGCCCACCATCAGCGCACCGGGGAACGGCCACGGCTGGGTGCCCAGGTAATGCGCCTGCCGCACCCGTACCCGGCTTTCTTCAAACACCTCGCGTGCCACGGTCTGCTCGAAGGTCTCGCCCGGCTCGACGAAGCCGGCCAGCACCGAATAACGCCGCGGCGCCCAGTTGGGTTGGCGGCCCAGCAGCAGCCGTCCGCGGTTCTCGACGGCGACGATGACCGCCGGATCGACCCGCGGGTAATGTTCGGTGGCGCATTGCCCGCACTGCCCGAGGAAGCCGCCCCGGCGGAACGCCACCGCACCACCGCAGACACCGCAGTAGCGGTTGCGCGAATGCCAGTACGACATGCCGCGCGCATAGCAGAACAGCGCCGCATCGGCCGCCGGCCAGCTCAGCGCCGCCTGGCGCAGATCCACCCGTTGCGGCGCCCGCACCGTCAGTGCGCTGGCCTCGATGACGAACACCGCCTGTCCCGCATCCAGGCCAAGGAAGATCGCCGTGCCCGGGCCACCACCCAGTTCACCACCGGTCAGCGTGAACGGCTGTCCCGCCCCGTCGGCGAACGCGGTTCCATCGGCATCCAGCACCAGCACGCGCGCCTGCGGCCAGTGCGCGGCCAGCGCAGCGGGGTCATCGCGCAGCGCATCGGCACGGTCCAGCGGCGCCGTGGCGAAGGCATAACCGGAAAAATCAGCAGTCGGGTGGATGGACATCGGCCAGAGCCTGCCGGCAAAGCGCCACTATCGCAAGCGGCACCTGCAACCCTGGAAAATCAGACGGTGAAGCTGCTGCCGCAACCGCAGGTGGTGCGCGCGTTGGGATTGCGGATCACGAACTGCGCGCCGGTCAGGCTTTCGCTGTAATCCACTTCCGCGCCCATCAGGTACTGCAGGCTCAGCGGGTCGACCAGCAGGGTGACATCTTCGGTCACCACCGCCAGATCATCCTCGGCCCGGTTCTCGTCGAATTCGAAGCCGTACTGGAAGCCGGAGCAGCCCCCGCCCTGGATGTAGACCCGCAGCGCGAGTGCGGCGTTGCCCTCGTCCTGGATCAGCTCGCGCACCTTCGCCGCCGCTGCGACGGTGAAGTTCAGCGGACGGTCCAGGGACTGGTAATCAGGTGCCGGCTGCGCACCGGGCAGGGAAACAAGCGTGCTCATGCCCACAGCATGGGGACGGGGGGCGGTCGATTCAAGCCTCGGCGGCTTCAGCTTTGCGGGTTTTCGCGGCCTTGCCGGCTTCCGGTGCCGGCAGCGCGGCCACGGCCGGCGGGGTGTGCAGGAGCCGGCCGTTCAACTGCGCACCGGCGCTCATCTCCACCACCTGGTAGTGGACATCGCCGGTCACGCGCGCGCTGGCGGTCAGCTCGATGCGTTCACTGGCGTGCGCGTCGCCATCCAGCCGGCCACTGAGCACCACCACCGAGGCGCGGATCTCGCCTTCGATATGGCCCTGTTCGGCCAGCGTCAGCACCGCGTTGCTGCCTTCCTCGGCAACCACCTTGCCCACGATGCGACCTTCCACATACAGCCCGCCACTGAACACCACATCACCACGGATCACCACCTGCGGCCCGATCAGGGCGTCCACCACCAGGTGGCTGTCACGGTTGGATTTGTTGCCGAACATGCTTACTCCCCTCTGCCGCTACCGGCGAGTTTCCAATCAAAAGTCTGCGTCGCGCCGCCCCCCGGCCCGGACAGGGAGACTCGCACACGTTGCGGGGTGAAATCCCGGGGCAGCATCACGCTCCCGTCCAGTTGCTGGAAATAGCGGAACGAATACTCCTGCCCCGGCACGCCCTTGCGCTGGTGCAGCTCGTCCCAGCCGAGCGTGGTCAGCTTGCCGTCCTTCACCCCTTCCACGGTAAAGCGCATCTGCCCCTGGCTGATCGCGCCGCGATTCAGGTTCTGGGTCAGCACCACGCTGTAATGCCAGCTGCCGGCGGCCTCGGGCGAGAACTCCGCCGAGTGCGCATTCAGGCCCTTGCGCTGGCTGGTGGCTCCCACCAGCCGTTCGTAGAAGGCCACATCCGCGCGCAGCCCCGCGATCTCCTCGTCGCGCTCGGACAGCGAGGCCTGCACTTCGGCATTGGCCGCGCGGCTGATCCTGTCGGAGGCCTCCAGCGTGGCCTGGCGCTGGCGCAACTCTTCGACCTGCGCGCGCTGCTGCTCCAGCTGCTGGTTGCTCTGGCGCAGGCGTTCACGCAGGCCACCGGCCTCGGGCGAGGCGTAGCGGGCCGCCAGCCAGCCGACCAGCAGCAATGACAGCCCCCAGGCCACGGCGAGCACCGCCAGCTGCACCCGGCGCTGGCGCGGATGCTGTGGCGTGCGCGGTGTGATCTGGAAGCGCGAGGTGGGTCGGTTGTTCATGGCAGTACCCGGCACCTGTCCCACGGGAAGATGCGCGTGCTCCGTTTGAAACGACGCGGCAGTGTAAACGACCGTCGCCCGCGCCGTTCTGGCAATCACCGCGGGCATGCCCGATAGTTGCGATCCTGCTCACAGTTCCCCCGGAACCGACGACCGTGACCGACGCCCATATATTCGTCATCGGCATCCTGCTGGCATGGTTGGCCGGCATCCGTGTCTACCTGACCGTGTTCGGTGTCGGCCTGGCCGGGCTGCTGGGCTGGGTGGACCTGCCCCCGGCCCTGCAGGCCACCGAGTCCTGGTGGGTGCTGGGAACGTCCGGCGCGCTGGCCATCGTCGAGTTTTTCGCCGACAAGATCCCCGGCGTGGACTCCATCTGGGATCTGTTGCAGACCCTGGCGCGGGTTCCGGCCGGTGCCTTCCTGGCCGCCGCCACATTGTCACCCGACGGCGAGCTGAGCACCGGTCTGCTCGCCGCCGGCGCCGGTGTCGCATTGGCCAGCCACGGCCTGAAAAGCGGCACCCGCGCCCTGCTCAACACCTCGCCGGAGCCGGCCAGCAACTGGGTCGCCTCCACCGCCGAGGACGGCGTGGTCATTGGCGGACTGGCATTGGCGATGGCCAATCCGTTGCTGGCGCTGGTTTTCGTGATCGGCGCCAGCCTGATCGGCGCGCTGCTGGTATGGCTGGTGTGGCGCATGCTCTGGCGCGGATTGCGCCGCCTGTTCGCCGCCCCATCCCCCTCATCCGGCCCTGTGCCGCCACCGGCAGCCGGCGACCATTCGCTGCTGCCGCCACCTTGACCGCATAATTCACGGTCGAGAGGGAGTATCAATGGCAACCAACGACACCGTGACCTCGTCCACGCGGCCGCTTCGCGCCGAGACCCCGCCGGCCAATTACTGGCAGCGCTGGAGTGTGGGCAATGCCGCCCCGGCTGGCCTTGCGGCCCTCGCAAGCACCTCCGCGCCTGCGCAGACGCCGACCCCGGCTCCGGCCGCAGCGGCAAGTGCCGCGCCGGGAGCTGCGCCGGAGGCTCCGTACCGGGTACTGATCGTCGAGGACGACCGCCCGCAGGCGCTGTTCGCGCAGAGCGTGCTGCACGGTGCCGGCATGCAGGCGATCGTGCAGATGGACGTGGAAGGCGTGCAGCAGGCGATCAGTGAGCACCGGCCCGACCTGGTGCTGATGGACCTGCACATGCCCGGCCTGGATGGCATGCGCCTGACCACGCTGATCCGCCAGAATCCGCAGCAGCAGCTGCTGCCGATCGTGTTCCTGACCGGCGACATGGACCCCGAGCGCCAGTTCGAGGTGCTCGACAGCGGCGCCGATGACTTTTTGACCAAGCCCATCCGCCCGCGCCACCTGGTGGCGGCGGTCTCCAACCGTATCCGCCGTGCACGCCAGCAGGCACAGGGCGCCGGCGGCGATGCACCGGCACTGGTCAATCCGGAAACCGGACTTCCCACCCGCCACAACCTGATGCTGCAGCTGACCGCGGCACTGGAGGGAAACCACGCGGGCGGGGTGATGTTCATCGAGGTCGCCAGCGCGCTGGGATTGCGCGAGCGCTATGGCTACGCCGCCTTCGAGCGGCTGATGGTGCAGGCCGGCCGCCGCCTGGCCGAAGCCGCCCGGCCACATCTGCTGGCACGCCTGAATGACAACAGCTTCCTGCTGCTGGCCCGTGACCTGGACGCAGCCGCGCTGGATGCGCTGGCGCACTCGGTGCGTGGGTCACTGTCGGCACATACGCTGCTGGCCCGCGAGGACGAGCCGATCCACCTGCGCTGCGCCATCGGCCATGCCAGCCTGTCACACGGTTTCAGAGACGCCGGCAGCGCGCTGGAAGCGGTGGAACGCGCCGCCCTGCAGGCGCGCCTGTTGACCGACGGGGTGGCCGCCTACCAGCCCACGGAAGATGCCACCGCGCATGAGCACCTGGCCCTGCTTGATGGCCAGATCGAGCTGGCCTACCAGCCCATCGTCGCCGTGGCCGGCGGTGACACCGCCCAGTACCAGGTGCTGCTGCGCCTGCGCAAGAGCGACGGTACCCTGCTGTCGGCCGGGCAGGTGATTCCCGCCGCCGAAGCCGCCGGACGCATTGCCGACCTCGACCAGCAGGTGCTCGACCACGCCCTCGGCATGCTGCACCTGTACCAGCACGCAACCCCGCCGATGCGGCTGTTCGTATCGCAATCCTTGCGCACACTGGCACGTGACAGCTTTGCCGAGTGGCTGCTGAAGGCCCTGCGCGAACGGCAGATCCCCGGCAACGGCCTGATCGTGGATGTGCGTCTGGACGATGCGCTGGTACATGCGGCCACCCTGCAGCAGTTCTGCCGCAAGCTGATGCCTGCCGGTGTGCAGTTCTGCCTGAGCCGGTTCGAGCCCGGTGATGAAGCCAATGCCCTGCTCACCCAGCTGCCGCTCAGCTATGTGCGCATGGCCGGCCGCTTTGCCCGCAGCGCCGGCGACCAGAAGCTGCGCGACGAGCTGCGCCTGGCCATCGACAGCGCCCGCCAGGCGGGGCTGCAGATCATCGGCCAGCAGATCGAGGATCCACAGGCGGCCGCGGCGATGTGGATGAGTGGCGTGGACTTCATCCAGGGCAACGTTGTGCAGTCGGTGGGAACCGAGCTGGATTTCGACTTCCAGAACGCGGTGCTTTGAGCATGCAGCCGGAAGCACGTACCGGTACAGGCACATACACGGCGCTGGCCGCCGCCGTCCTCGCAGTCGTCGCCGGCGCCTGCATCTGGCTGCTTCCGGCAAGCAGCGCGGCATTGGCCGCCACTGCCGCGGCGGTCGCCGCGGCCTGCTGCGCACTGTTTGCCGCAGGCGCGGCGCGTAACGCGGTGGACACCCTGGCAATTCGCCAGCGCCAATTACGGGAAGGCGAACGCGAGCTCGCGCAGCTGCGGCAGGAGGCGCTGCGCCACACCCGGCTGGAGCAACAGCTGCTGCTGGCCAAGCAGGAAGCAGAGGCCTCGACGCTGGCCAAAAGCGAGTTCCTGGCCACCATGAGTCATGAGATCCGCACCCCGCTCAACGGCATCATCCCGATGCTGGAGCTGGTTGCCCAAGGTCCGCTGGAACCCGAACAGCGGGAGATGCTCGACACCGCCCACGACAGCTCGCGCCAGCTGTTCCGCATCGTCGATGACATCCTTGATTACTCCAAGCTCGAAGCCCAGCGGCTGGAACTGGAGATCACCACCTTCAACCTGCGTGAACTGCTCGATTCGATGCTGCAGCTGATGCAGCGCTCGGCCGAGCACAAGGGGCTGCGCATCAGCCTGGACCTGGACCCGGCCGTGCGTCTTTCCGTGCGTGGCGACCCGGTGCGCCTGCGCCAGGTGTTGAGCAACCTGCTGGTCAACGCCATCAAGTTCACCGAGCACGGCAGCATCCAGATCCACGTCAAACGGCTGGGCGAAACCAATGCCCAGCACCAGCTGCGTTTCGAGGTCCGCGACAGTGGCATCGGCATCGATGCGCAGCAGCAGGAACGGCTGTTCAAGTCCTTCACCCAGGCCGATGCCTCCACCACCCGGCTGTACGGCGGCACCGGGCTGGGGCTTGCGATCTGCAAGCGCATCATCGACCTGATGCACGGGCAGATCGGCGTGATTTCCACGCCCGGCAACGGCGCCACCTTCTGGTTCGAGATCCCGCTGCTGAAGATCATCGGCGACCTGCACCAGAACGCACCGGCACACGATGCGCGGCGTGTCCTGCTGGTCACCCCCGAACCCCGCCTGCGCCAGCGGCTGGAACTGCTGCTGCAAAGCTGGGGCTTTGCAGTGCGCAGCGTGGATACCGTGCAGGAGGCGCTGGAGCGCCTGCGCAATGGCAGCCCGCAACGGGGCGCCTGCGATATCGTCATCGGCGACCTGGAGCCGTTGCGCCACAGCGCACTGGCCCTGCACCGCGCCATCGCCCGCAAGGGACACGGGGACCTGCATCTGGTCTGGCTGTATGGCGAAGCCAGCTTCGCCGAGGAACTGCGCTCGCACGGCACCCTGCTTCCGCGACAAAGCCCCGACGCCGACCTGCGCTCGGCCCTGACTCCCGCAGCACCGGCCGCTCCGGCGTTCGCCGCCGCCGTCGACACGATCACCCACGACGCCCCCGTCAGTGGCTCGATTGCGGGCAGCCGCCTGCTGCTGGTCGAGGACAATCCTGTGAACCTGCTGGTCGCACAGAAGCTGATGTCCGTGCTCGGCTGCCAGGCCGACACCGCGATCAATGGCGAAATCGCCCTGCAGAAGATGCGCGACCACCCTTACGACGCCGTGCTGATGGATTGCCAGATGCCGGTGCTCGACGGCTATAGCGCCACCCGGCACTGGCGCACGCATGAAGCGGCCAACGGCTTGCCGCGCCTGCCCATCATCGCCATGACCGCCAACGCCATGGCCGGTGACCGCCAGCGCTGCCTGGATGCCGGCATGGACGATTACCTGTCAAAGCCCATCTCCCGCCAGGAACTGGCCGCCTGCCTGCAGCGCTGGTGCAGCCCCGCACCGGCGCCAGCAACCCGCACACAGACTCCCGAACCCGCCATTGCGGCAACCGCGATCGTGGTGCCGGAAGAATCCGCCTCGCCCACCCCACCGTCCGCTTCGCTGCCGGTGCTGCAGCGCGATGTACTGGATGAGCTTCGCGAGATCGCCGGCGCGGAAACCGCCACCATCATCGACGTATTCCTTGACGACACTTCGCCGGTGGTGCGCAAGCTGCAAGAGGCGGCACTGGTTCCGGATCTGGACCAGCTGCGCGAACTAGCCCACAGCCTCAAATCCTCCAGTGCGAATGTCGGCGCGATGGCCCTGTCAGCGGCCGCCCGCCGCATCGAACTGGACGCCCGCGCCGGCACCCTGGATCGGCCGGCCGTCATGGTGGCGCTGGTCATCGCCGAGTTCGCCCGCGCACGGCTGGCATTGATCGGCTACCAGTCGGAAATGCGCGAGGCGGCCACCGTGCTGGAACGCTGAGCCGCGCTCAGTCGTCCAGCTTGGTCAGCAGGTAGTTCGGTTCGCCGATACGCTGGATCAGGTCCAGCTGGGTCTCCAGCCAGTCGATGTGCTCCTCTTCGGAATCGAGGATCTTCACGAACAGCTCGCGACTGACGTAATCAGCAATGCTCTCGGCATAGGCCACGGCCTCGCGCAGTACGACCACCGCCTCGTTTTCCAGCGCCAGATCGCACTTGAGGATCTCGACCGGGTTCTCGCCGATACGCAGCTTCCCCAGCGCCTGGAAATTGGGCAGGCCTTCAAGGAACAGGATGCGGTCGGACAAGGCGTCCGCATGCTTCATTTCCTCGATCGACTCTTTGTATTCGTGCTCGGCAAGCTCCTTCAACCCCCAGTTCTTCAGCATCTTGGCGTGCAGAAAGTACTGGTTGATGGCGGTCAACTCGTTGTAGAGGACCTTGTTGAGGAATCCGATGACTTTGGCGTCGCTCTTCATTGCGCTAGCTCCAGCAGATGTTCTGCGAACACTCTAGCGCTTAGTGGGAAATCGCGAAGAAACGCGAATCGTGATCATTGACCACGCCCTAAGCCGGGGGTCGGACGATCAGGCCGCCTGCGCGAGCCCCAGGACCGGCAACGGCAACGACCGCGTGTTTCGTGCCTGTTCCAGCAAGTCGGCCGCCATTCCCAGGCACGACCCGCAATTGGAGCCGCAGCCGGTACGCATGGTCAATTCCGCAACGGTTTCACAGCCGGCGAGTGCGGCTTCGCGGATCTGGTGATCGGTCACCCCGATACAGATGCAGACGTACATGCTGCGTTGACCTCGAGCAGCCGGATTGGCTGATCGAGATTCAACCGCAAACGCGAATGGTTGTCAATTGAGAAAGTGAACCTTCCCTAATCTTCCTGCGCGCGCCGCCGCGGCCACGCGGAATTGCGTCCGTTCCGCTTGCGCGGACGGTCATGGCCGGCATTGCTTCCCGGCAACCAGGCTTCCTGCGCCGCACGCGGCATCGCCTGTATGCCACCCCCGGCCACTCCTTGCGCCAGTGGCGCCAGATGCCGCAAGGCGCGCGCATACACGCCCCGCTTGAACATCACCACATGCTCCACCGGATACCAGAAATCCACCCAGCGCCAGTGGTCGAACTCGGGACTGTCGGTCATGTCCAGCCGCACATGCGCCTCGTCACCCGTCAGCCGCAACAGGAACCAGACCTGCTTCTGGCCGACGCAGATCTGCCGTTCGTTGTGGCGGATCGCCCGGGAGGGCAGCCGGTAACGCAACCAGCCGGGCGTCGCTCCCAGCACTTCGACGTGCTCGGGCAACAGACCGGTTTCTTCCTGCAACTCGCGATACATGGCCTCGATCGGCGTTTCGTCGGTATTCATTCCACCCTGCGGGAACTGCCAGCCATCCCGACGCACACGGCGCGCCCAGAACACCTGTCCATCCTCACGCATCAGCACAATGCCGACGTTCGGTCGATAGCCGTCCGGATCGATCACGATGCGGACTCCTGAAAAATCTACTGCAGTGACTCTGCCATGGTGACCGCCGGGCCACAAGCGCGGAAAAAATCTATTGACATGAACCGGCTACCCGAGAATAATTGCGGGCTCCCTGAGGCTATGTAGCTCAGCCGGTTAGAGCACAGCACTCATAATGCTGGGGTCGGTGGTTCGAGTCCACCCATAGCCACCAAGGGAACGAGAGCTGGAAAGCCCTCAACCTGCAGCCCCGTCGCCAAGCGGTAAGGCACCTGACTCTGACTCAGGCATTCGGAGGTTCGAATCCTTCCGGGGCTGCCAAATTCCAGAAAGCCAGATCTCTGATCTGGCTTTTTTTCATCGCACCGCAGCACGCACGATTGCCCGCACCTTGGCCTTCGATCTGCCGCATGCGATAATCACGCATTCCACAGCCCCGTCGCCAAGCGGTAAGGCACCTGACTCTGACTCAGGCATTCGGAGGTTCGAATCCTTCCGGGGCTGCCAGATACCAAAAGGCCAGATCGAATGATCTGGCCTTTTTCTTTGCCCGGAATCCGCCGAGACTGCGCGGACCGGCAAAACACCTGCCACCAGAACAGCAAAAGCCCGGCCAGGCCGGGCTTTTGCTCCGCAACCAGCCGGGCAACCGGAGTTGCCCGATCCAGCACGCTGGAAATCAGCGCTTGGAGAACTGGGTGGCGCGACGGGCCTTGTGCAGACCGACCTTCTTACGCTCGACTTCACGGGCGTCACGGGTCATGAAGCCGGCCTTGCGCAGCTCGGTCTTCAGGGTTTCGTCGTATTCGACCAGCGCACGGGCGATGCCCAGACGGATCGCACCGGCCTGACCGGTGGTGCCGCCACCGGAGGCGGTGACCAGGATGTCGAAGCTCTCGGTGTTGTTGGTCAGTTCCAGCGGCTGACGCACGATCATGCGCGCGGTTTCACGACCAAAGAACTCGTCCAGCGGACGGCCGTTGACGGTGATGTTGCCGGCACCCTTGCGCAGGAACACACGGGCGGTGGAGGACTTGCGGCGGCCAGTGCCGTAGTTTTGCGTGATAGCCATGATTAGATATCCAGAACTTGCGGCTGCTGGGCGGCGTGCGGGTGCTCGGCGCCGGCGTAGACCTTGAGCTTGCGGTACATCTGGCGACCCAGCGGACCCTTCGGCAGCATGCCCTTGACCGCGGTCTCGAGCACACGCTCCGGGTGACGCTCAAGCGCCTGGCCCAGCGATTCGCTCTTCAGGTTGCCGATATAGCCGGTGAAACGGTGATACATCTTGTCCTGCAGCTTGTTGCCGGTGACGGCAATCTTTTCTGCATTGATGACGACCAGGTAGTCGCCCGTATCAACGTGGGGGGTGTAAACCGGCTTGTGCTTGCCGCGCAGACGGCGGGCCAGTTCGGTAGCCAGACGGCCAAGGGTCTTGCCTTCGGCGTCAACGAGGTACCAGTCGCGCTGGACGGTCTCGTTCTTTGCAGTGAAAGTGCTCATAAAGAACTCTGTTAGGTCGGGCTCATTGCGACGGAAGGCCCGCCGGAACTCTGCCACGCGTTGTGAAGATGAAACACAAGCGCCGAATCATACCCCCCGAGTGGGGCGGGCGCAAGCTCCCGCACCTTGTGGCAACAGGTGGCCTTGGCAGGCCCGGGAGCAGCGGCGAGAATCCCGACACCCCGCCCGCTCCAGACCGCCATGACCACCACCGCCCGCGTACAGACCCCGCTGGACCACCTGCTCACCGAAGCACAACGCGCACTGGACACGGTGTTCGGCAACCCGGCGGCGGCCCGCGCCAACCCTGCCGGGAATACCCCCGAGGTGGTCCTGGAGCCGGCGGAGACGCGCCATGCCGCCGGCCTGATGCGCATCAACCATGTCGGCGAAGTCTGCGCCCAGGGGCTGTACTTCGGCCAAGCTGCGGTTGCCCGCGACCCCGCCACCCGTGAGCACCTGCTTGCCGCGGCGCAGGAGGAAACCGACCACCTGAGCTGGTGCGCCGACCGCCTGCGCGAACTGGGCAGCCGCCCCAGCCTGTTCAACCCGCTGTGGTATGCCGGCAGCTACACCATCGGCACTCTGGCGGGCCTGCGTGGCGACGGCTGGAACCTGGGCTTCGTGGTGGAGACCGAGCGCCAGGTCGAAGCCCACCTCGACGAGCATCTGGAAACCCTGCCGGCAGCCGACCAGCGCAGCCGCGAGATCCTCAAGGTAATGAAGGACGATGAGGCCCGCCACGCCGAGCATGCCGAACATGCCGGCGCCCGCAAACTGCCCTTCCCGATCCCCTCGGCGATGGCACTGGCCTCCAAAGTCATGAAGACCGTGGCCTACCGGATCTGAACCGAAACCGGCAGGACAGGGGCGGTGCCGGACATTGCCGGCGACGCCCCCTTCACGGCATTGCCCGACACCTCGAGCCGCTGTCAGCCGAACAGCTTCAGGCCGATCACACCCGAAACGATCAGGCCGATGCACAGCAGGCGCGGCCAGGAAGCACTGTCGCCAAACAGCACGATGCCCAGCGCCGCGGCGCCCACCGCCCCGATCCCGGTCCATATCGCATAGCCGGTGCCGATCGGAATCGACCGCAACGACTGCGACAGGCACCAGAAGCTCACCCCCATCGCCACCAGCGTGCCCACGCTGGGCCACAGGCGCGTCCAGCCTTCGGTGTACTTCAGGCCGATGGCCCAGACCACTTCGAACAGACCGGCCACCAGCAGATAGATCCAGGCCATCGTGTTTTCTCCCTGATTTCATGCCAAAAAAAACGGCCCGGTGCGTGAGCTCCGGGCCGCCGTCGGCTGTGGTCCCCGGATCATCCCGGGGGGCGGGCCGTCCCGCCTGTCGCGCGCACCGGCAATGCCGGCCCACGCAGTGAGCGCTTACTCGGCCAGGTTGCGGCCGTGGAACAGTTCCTCGATCTCGCGCTTGAGCAGCGTTTCGATCTTCATGCGTTCCTTGAAGGACAGGTTCCTGGCCTTCTCCTCGAACAGGTACTGGTCCAGGTCGAAGTCCTTCAGGTGCATCTTCGTGTGGAAGATGTTTTCCTGGTAGACGTTGACATCGAAGGTCTGGTAACGCGACTTGATGTTCTTGGCCAGGAAGTTCTGGATCGAATTGATCTTGTGATCGATGTAGTGCTTCTTGCCCTTCACGTCACGGGTGAAGCCACGCACGCGGTAATCCATGATCACGATGTCCGATTCCAGACTCTCGATCAGGTAGTTCAACGCCTTCAGCGGCGAGATCACGCCGCAGGTGGCCACATCGATGTCGGCACGGAACGTGGCGATACCTTCCTGCGGATG
Source organism: Stenotrophomonas sp. JC08 (assembly GCF_052180205.1). NCBI lineage: Bacteria > Pseudomonadati > Pseudomonadota > Gammaproteobacteria > Lysobacterales > Lysobacteraceae > Stenotrophomonas > Stenotrophomonas sp. JC08. The sequence continues at coordinate 2,874,924 of NZ_CP197473.1, forward strand.
CGTCTCCGGGTAGGTGTGCACGGTGATGTGCGACTTGTCCATGTGCGCGACCACCGCATCGGAGATCAGTTCCTTGCCGGCCGCCTGCTTGTCGATCACCGGCTCCTCGGAGATGAGGATGGTCACCGACGCGCCCTGCGGGTCGTAGTCCTGGCGTGCGATATTGAGAATGTTCGCACCAATGATTTCGGCAACGTCCGTGAGGATCTGCGTGAGACGATCGGCGTTGTATTCCTCGTCGATGTACTCGATGTAGCGCTGGCGTTCCTCTTCGCTGCGCGCGTAGCAGACGTCATAAATGTTGAAGCTCAAGGCCTTGGTGAGGTTGTTGAACCCTTGCAACCTCAGGCGAGGCAACGGCTTGACCACGGCGGTCGATCCTGTGAATGGTGGGAAAGGGGTCGATTATGGGGCAAAGTTCCCCCCTGTGATACGTGCATCCGGTCATATAGGTTTGCCCGCCATCATGCGCGTCGCTAAGCTTGCCCGGATCGGCGGGTTCACCGCCCCACGAATGTCATCATGAGCCAAGGGAACGTCAAAACCGTGTCTACTGCGCGTCTCGCCTCCAGCCCACTGGCTCTGGACATAGCCACCATCGATCGTTTCCTGGCCCACAGCCACCGCCGCCGCTATCCCACCCGGACCGATGTTTTCCGCCCCGGCGACGCCGCCGGCACCATGTATTACGTCATCAGCGGCTCGGTCAGCATCATTGCCGAGGAAGAGGACGACCGCGAACTGGTGCTGGGCTATTTCGGCGCCGGCGAGTTCGTCGGCGAGATGGGCCTGTTCATCGAGTCGGACAAGCGCGAGGTCATCCTGCGTACCCGCACCCCGTGTGAACTGGCCGAAATCAGCTACGAGCGTCTGCATCAGCTGTTCCTCGGGCCGCTGTCCGCGGATGCGCCCAAGCTGCTGTATGCGATCGGCTCACAGATCTCGCGACGTCTGCTGCACACCAGCCGCAAGGCCAGCCGGCTGGCGTTCCTAGACGTGACCGACCGCATCATCCGCACCCTGCACGACCTGGCCAAGGAGCCGGAGTCGATGAGCCATCCGCAAGGCACGCAGCTGCGGATTTCGCGCCAGGAAATCGCCCGGCTGGTCGGCTGTTCGCGTGAAATGGCCGGCCGGGTACTGAAGAAGCTGCAGGTCGACGGCCTGCTGCATGCGCGCGGCAAGACCGTGGTGCTGTACGGAACCCGCTGAACCGGCTTCAGGCAGACGCTCCGCCCGGCATTGTCGGAAGAGCATCAACGCATAAGCGGGAGCCTGCCACATCCGTGTATGACAGGCTCTTTTCCGGTCACGGCCAAGAGGGGCGGCTTCTGATGGCCGCCCGCATCACCTTGTGACTGTCCGGATTGCGTCCCGGTCAGGGCAGTGGATCACCACCACGGCCCGGGCAACCCCAGTTCAGGATCGGTGTACCGGCCGGCAATACCTTGCCGAAATACGCCACGCGCGAATGCTTCGGATTGACCACCACCGGCGCCCTGGCCGCCTTGAGCAGCGGCAGGTCGGCGGTGCTGTCCGAATAGGCGATGGCGATGTCGCCGTAGCCGCGTTCGCGCAGCATGCGCATTTTTTCCTCGTTGTGGCAGTGCCGGGTGGCGCCCATCGCCCCCAGTCGCGGGCCTACCTCGCTGCCGATCACCGGCACGCCCTGATGGGCGACGAACGTGAGGATGGCGCGGGCCAGCTCCGGCGGTGCGCCGGTGGCGACCACCACCCGGTCACCGGCCCTGCGGTGCGCGGCGAACACGTCCAGCGCATGCGGCAGCAGCTTCTGGCGGATTTCCGCCTCATGCCGGAGCACGTACTGGTCGATGATGCGGTTGAACTCACGCGCCCGGTGCAGGCCGAACGTGGCGATCCACACATAACCGGAAATCCCGAAGCGCCGGGTCGGCAACATCGCCACCAACGGTCCGAAAACCGGGGTGATGAGCAATGCGGCCAGCAGCCGCAACGGATTGCGCTTGATCAGCCAGGCGAACAGGTGGCTGCCCGAATCGCCGTCGTACAGGGTGTGATCGAAGTCGAAGACGACCAGCTGCGCGTCGTCATGGGGAACAGGATAGGAGTCGCTCATGCCGGAAAGAATAGCTGACGCAGGCCCTCACCCGGCTCGTCCACGCGCATGAAAGCCTCACCGACGAGGAACGCATTGATGCCGGCGTCGCGCATGGTCGTCACGTCGGCCGGACCGAGGATGCCGCTTTCGGTGACCAGCAGGCGGTCGCGCGGCACCGCGTCCTTCATCGACAAGGTGGTGTCCAGCGAAACCTCGAACGTGCGCAGGTTGCGGTTGTTGATGCCCACCAGCGGCACCGGCACCTGCAGCGCGCGCTCGAGCTCGTCGATGTCGTGCACTTCCACCAGCACGTCCATGCCCAGCTGCATCGCCAGATCGGACAGCTCGGCCAGCTGGCGATCATCCAGCGCGGCGACGATCAGCAGGACGCAATCGGCACCCAGCACGCGGGCCTCGACCACCTGGTATGGATCGATCACGAAGTCCTTGCGCAGCACCGGCAACGTGCAGGCCTCGCGTGCCTGCTGCAGGTAGGCGTCGGCACCCTGGAAGAAATCCACGTCGGTCAGCACCGACAGGCAGCTGGCACCGCCAAACTCGTAACTCACGGCGATGTCGGCCGGATGGAACTCGGCGCGGATCACGCCCTTGGACGGACTGGCCTTCTTGATCTCGGCGATCACCGCAGGGTCGCCATTGGCGATGGCCGCCTGCAGCGCATTGGCAAAGCCGCGCACCGGCGGCGCATCGGCCACGCGCGCTTTCAACTCGGCCAACGGCATGCGGGCACTGCGCTCGGCCACCTCCTGCGATTTGCGGGCGAGGATGGTGTTGAGGATGTCACTCATGGATCGGCTTCCTGGAAGACGGGTGTTGCGGATACGGAAAATCGGAAAACTCAGGACTTGCCGGCCAGCATACGGCTGGCGGCGACGTACTGCTGCATGCGCGCACGGGCACTGCCATCGGCGATCACCGCGCGTGCGCGCGCCAGGCCATCGGCGATGCTGTCGGCCACGCCGGCCACATACAGCGCGGCGCCGGCATTGAGCGCGACGATGTCGTTGGCCGGGCCGGGCACGTTGTCCAGCACGCCACGCAGCATGGCGATGGACTCTTCCGGATTGGCGACCTTGAGATTGCGGCTGGCGGACATGGCGATGCCGAAGTCTTCCGGATGGATTTCATACTCGCGCACCTTGCCGTCACGCAGCTCGCCAACCAGCGTGCCGGCGCCCAGCGAGATCTCGTCCATGTTGTCGCGACCCCACACCACCAGCGCCCGTTCTGCGCCCAGCTCGCCGAGCACACGCGCCTGGATGCCGACCAGATCCGGATGGAACACGCCCATCAGGATATTGGTGGCACCGACCGGGTTGGTCAGCGGACCGAGGATGTTGAAAATGGTGCGCACGCCCATCTCCCGGCGTACCGGCGCCACGACCTTCATCGCCGGGTGGTGCATCGGCGCGAACATGAAGCCGATGCCGGTCTGCTCGATCGCAACAGCCACCTGCTCCGGGGTGAGCTCGATCACCGCCCCCAGCGCCTCCACCGCATCGGCGCTGCCGGATTTGGACGACACGCTGCGGTTGCCATGCTTGGCCACCTTGGCGCCGGCCGCGGCCACCACGAACATCGAGCAGGTAGAGATGTTGAAGGTATGCGAGCCATCGCCACCGGTCCCGACGATATCGACCAGATGGGTCTTGTCGGACACCTGTACCGGCAACGCGAACTCGCGCATCACCGTGGCCGCGCCGGCGATCTCGCCCACGGTTTCCTTCTTGACGCGCAGGCCGGTGAGGATCGCCGCGGTCATGGTCGGCGAGATTTCCCCGCGCATGATCTGCCGCATCAGCTCGACCATTTCGTCGAAGAAGATTTCCCGATGCTCGATGGTGCGTTGCAGGGCTTCCTGCGCGGTGATGGTCATGAAAACTCCAGTGTCAGGAAATAACGATGTAGTCGCTGTGGCAGCGGATGCCGGTGTGGGGGCCGGGGATCAGCTGCACATGCAGGCCACCGATCGGGCCGACAGGCAGGCAGCTGTCCACGTCCAGCAAGGCGTCACGGTGCGGCTTGACCCACTGCGCTTCGGCCTGCGCCAGTGCCTTGTGTTTGGCTTCCACCGCGTCGGCGGCGATCACCAGCAGATAGCGGTGCGCTTCACCGAACTCGCCGTCCACGTAACCACCGAGGTTGACGAAGAACAGCGTCGGCGCATCGGCAGCGGGCGCATCCTGCGACAGGCGTACCTGCCAGTCCTCGACGCCGTCGACCGTCATCCACGAATCCAGGTGCAACCCGCCCGGCTCGCCGAACCATTGCTGGCGCAGCTGCGCGTAGGTCTGCCCGATCTCCGGCGCGACCGCGAACACCACGTCATGCACTTCGGTATTGGCACGCGCATGACGGCCACCGAGCATCACCACGAACAGCCGCAGGTCCGCATCACTCACGATGCCGGCCCCACGGCTACCGTCAGGCAACAGCGACTGGACTGCTGGAGATGACGCAAGGCGATCAGCACGTACGATCCAGGAAGTTCTTCAACAATGCGTGACCGTGCTGGGTGAGGATCGACTCGGGATGGAACTGCACGCCTTCCACCGGATATTCACGGTGCCGCAGGCCCATGATCTCCTCCATCGAACCATCCGGATTCTCGGTCCAGGCGGTGATCTCCAGTTCGGCCGGCAAGCTGTCCTTGTCCACCACCAGCGAGTGGTAACGGGTGGCCTCATAGCCGTCCGGCAGACCGGCGAACACGCCCTTGCCTTCATGCCGGATGGCCGAAGTCTTGCCGTGCATGATGTTGCCGGCGCGGATCACGTTCCCGCCATACACCTGGCCGATGCTCTGGTGGCCCAGACACACGCCGAACAGGGGAATGCTCGGCCCCAACTGGCGGATCACCTCCAGCGATACACCGGCTTCGTTGGGCGTCTTCGGTCCGGGAGAAACCACGATGTGCGAGGGTTGCAACGCGGCGATCTGCTCGACGCTGATCGCGTCATTGCGCACCACCTTCACCTCGGCACCCAGCATCTGCAGGTATTGCACAAGGTTGAAGGTGAAGCTGTCGTAGTTGTCGATCATCAACAGCATGGGAATTCCTGCCTGTAGGTCGGTAACGGACGCGGGATCAAAGCCCCTTCGCCGCCTGCGCCACCGCGCGGAACAGCGCGCGGCCCTTGTTCATGGTTTCCTGCCACTCGGCGTCCGGATCGGAGTCATGGACCACGCCGCCGCCGGCCTGCACGTACAGGTGGCCGTCCTGGATCACCGCGGTGCGGATGGCGATGGCGGTATCGGCATCGCCGTGCCAGCCGATGTAGCCGACCGCACCGGAGTACACGTTGCGCTTGACCGGCTCCAGCTCGCGGATGATTTCCAATGCACGGATCTTCGGTGAACCGCTGACCGTGCCGGCCGGAAAGGTCGCCCGCAGCACGTCGCTGTAGCTCAGGCCCGCCTTCAGCGTGCCGGTCACTTCGCTGACGATATGCATGACGTGGCTGTAGCGTTCGATCACGAACTGCTCGCCCACCTGCACGGTGCCCGGCTCGGCAATGCGGCCGACGTCGTTGCGGCCCAGATCGATCAGCATCACGTGCTCGGCACGTTCCTTCGGATCGGCCAGCAGCTCGGCTTCCAACGCCTTGTCCAGCTCCGGCGTGGCGCCGCGTGGGCGGGTACCGGCGATCGGCCGCACAGTGACCACGCCATCGCGCAGCCGCGCGAGGATCTCCGGCGACGAACCCACCACCTGAGTGCCACCCACGTCGATGAAATACATGTATGGCGACGGATTCAACGCACGCAGCGCGCGGTAGACGTCGATCGGCCGCGCGCGGAACGGCACGCGCAAGCGCTGGCTCGGCACCACCTGGAAGATGTCGCCGGCAAGCACGTATTCCTGGGCCTTGCGCACCACCGCGTGATATTCCTCGCGGGTGAAGGAGGACTGGAAATCCTGCTCGTCGATGGCATCGGACACCTGCGGCTGCGGGTAACCGGCACCGCCCTGGCGCAGGCGATGGGCCAGCTCATCAAGACGACGGTTTGCCCGCGCCCAGGCCTGCGGCTGTGACGGGTCGGCGTGCACGATCAGGTACAGGCGACCCTTGAGGTTGTCGAACACCGCCAGCTCTTCGGACAGCATCAGCAGGATGTCCGGCGTACCGAGTTCATCAGGCTTGTCGCCCGCACCCAGATGCGGTTCGATGTACTGGATGCACTCGAAGCCGAACCAGCCGACCAGGCCGCCGGTGAAACCCGGCAGGCCGTCCAGCTGCGGCACCGAATACTGCTTGCGCAGCACTTCCACTTCGGCCAGCGGATCGGCAACCTCGCGGCGCTCCACCACTTCGCCCAGTTCGCTCACTTCCAGCGTATGGCCGCGGAAGCTGTAGATGCGGCGTGCGGGCATGCCGATGATCGAATAACGACCGAAGCGCTCACCGCCCTCGACCGATTCGAACAGATAGGTATACGGACCGTCGGCGAGCTTCAGGTAGACCGAAAGCGGCGTGTCCAGGTCGGACAGCACTTCACGGACGACGGGGACGAAATTGTGCGGGGGTGCGCTATGGCCTTCAGTGGCCAGCTGCTGGAACTGCTCTTGCGTGATCAAGACGGCTTTCCTTCCGGGAATCGACGGTGGCGGTACGGACGACGGCAACGGGCCACCATCGCCACCAGCGGCGAGCGGAAGAAAGGTAACGCTTGGTCGTCAGAATGGGCACCGCGCAACTCTACCGCAAGATCGTGCCGCGGTGTGCATCTGCAACAGGCGCAAATGCTTGCAGTGGCAACGATCCAGCCATCAAACAACGGGGTTCCGGCAGGCACCTGCGCATACAACCGGCCTGCCCTTGAGAGTGAGGAACCGGAGTACCGGCCTCATGTCCTTCTCAAGCAGATAACGCGGCCCGTTGCGTCAGCGCATACCGGTGATTGTCACGCCGCTGTCATTGTCGATCCGGAGAATGGAAGTCCATAGCAGGGACGATGGATGGAGGCAGGATCAGCCTCCGATGGATTCCCCGGCCGCAGTGGCGACACTGCGGCTTTTTTGTCTTCTTGCGCATGTGCCGCAGCCTCATTGATATGAGCTTCGCGGCTTACACCGCTCCTGCGAAATCGTGGCACCACAAACGCCTCTGCCGGGCATGGCTCGGCACTACGCTAGCGGCCTTCAGCAAACTTGCGCAGAGCATCGCCCTGCAGCCGGTACACCGTCCACTCGTCCTGCGCCACGGCGCCGGCCGCCTTGTAGAACTCGATGGCCGGCGTATTCCAGTCCAGCACCGACCACTCGAATCGCCCGCAGCCCTGCGCCACCGCCAGCCTGGCGATGTGCTGCAGCAGCGCCTTGCCGGCACCGCTGCCGCGCTGCTCGGGGCTGATGTACAGGTCTTCCAGATAGATGCCGTTGCGGCCCAGCCACGTGGAGTAGTTGTAGAAGTACACCGCGTAGCCGATCGCCTGCCCGTCGCGTTCGCACACCAGCGCCTGCGCCTTGGCATCGGCACCGAACAGGCTGGCACGGATGCCGGCCTCATCGGTCTGCACCGAGGATTCGGCCTTCTCGTAGATCGCCAGTTCGCGGATGAAATGCAGGATCAGCCCCGCATCCTCGGCCGTTGCGGGACGGATGTGGACGTCGGCCATAGCTCAGCTTCGCGCCGTGGCGACGTTCGTACGCATTTTGGCAATCACGTCGGCATAGTCCGGCGCATTGAAGATGGCCGAGCCGGCGACAAACGCGTCGGCGCCAGCAGCGGCGATCGCACCGATGTTGTCGGCCTTGACGCCACCATCCACTTCCAGGGTGATCGGCTTGCCGAGCTTGTCGATCATCGCCCGCACCGCGCGCAGCTTGTCCAGCGTGGACGGGATGAACGCCTGGCCGCCGAAGCCGGGGTTGACCGACATCAGCAGCACCAGGTCCAGGTCCTCCAGCACCCAGTCCAGCACTTCCACCGACGTACCCGGATTCAGTACCAGTCCGGCCTTGCAGCCGTGCGACTTGATCAGCTGGATGGTGCGATGCACGTGGCGGCTGGCTTCCGGGTGGAAGCTGATGATGCTGGCGCCGGCCTCGGCGAAGTCCGGGACGATACGGTCTACCGGCTCGACCATCAGGTGCACGTCGATCGGCGCGGTCACGCCGTGCTTGCGCAGCGCCTGGCAGACCATCGGGCCAATGGTGAGGTTGGGCACGTAATGGTTGTCCATCACGTCGAAATGGACCCAGTCGGCGCCAGCGGCCAGCACGTTGTCGACCTCCTCGCCGAGCTTGGCGAAATTGGCCGACAGGATGGAGGGGGCGATGATGCAGTTGGACATGGTGGAAGAGCCTTGTAGAACGGGTTCACGTTCCGTCGCGAGCGACGGTCTGCGCGCCGTGGCGTAGCGGAGCAAGCGCAGCGTATGTGGAATACGTGAGCATTGCGAGCAACGCACGCGGGGCGTGGGGCGAGCGCAGCAGGAAGGTGGGCACGCTCTCAGCGCTTGCGCAGGGCTTTGATGCGGTCGTAGGCGGCATTGATCTGCCGGGCCTTTTTTTCGGCCTGTTCGCGCAGCTCGGGCGCGGCGCCGGCCACCTTGTCGGGGTGGTACTGGGACATCAGCCGGCGGTAGGCCAGGTCGATCTCGGCGTCGGTGGCCTCGCGGGTGACGCCCAGCTCGCGGTACGGCAGGTCCCTGCCCAGCCGGAACCAGTCGCTGTCGAAGGCGTGCCCCAGCAGCAGGCCGATGACCGCGCCAAACAGGGGGTTGGGCCTGAACAGCAGGGCCCCGGCGATGAAACCGAGCAGTTTTCCGTACCAGCGCATGGACGAGGGTATGGCCTGTGGATGGATTGGAGCCGCATTTTATGCCACAGCGGGCCAATCCGGCTTTACACTAGGCCGCCCGCCGTCCAGCCGCGGGCCCAGCGGGTCCTCCAGATCCGGGTCCTCCACGCCGGCGGCATCATTGCCAAGCCCCAGGAGTGCCCGTGCCGACCACGCTGCTGCAATCCGATCTTCCCGGCCTGCCCTTGCGCCATCGCGGCAAGGTGCGTGATGTATTCGATATCCCGCGCGAACGCCTGCCTGCCGATACGCCTGCGGGCGAGTACCTGCTGATCGTGGCCACCGATCGCCTGTCGGCATTCGACGTGGTGCTGCCCGACCCGATCCCGGGCAAGGGCGAGATGCTGTGCCAGGTGTCCAATTTCTGGTTCAAGCAGACCGAACACCTGATGCCCAACCACCTGACCGGCATCGATGTGGCCAGCGTGCTGCCCGAGGGCGTCGATCCGGCGCTGTACGCCAAGCGTGCGGTGGTGACCAAAAAGCTCAAGCCGGTGCCGGTGGAAGCGATCGCCCGCGGCTATGTGATCGGCAGCGGCTGGAAGGACTACCAGCGCACCGGCAAGGTCAGCGGCATCGCCCTGCCCGACGGCCTGCAGCAGGCCGAGAAGCTGCCCGAGCCGATCTTCACCCCGTCCACCAAGGCGGCTGTCGGCGACCATGACGAGAACATCGATTTCGACGCAATGGTCAAGGCAGTGGGCGCGGACCTGGCCGAGAAGGTGCGCGATGCCACCTTGCGTATCTACAAGTTCGCCGCCGGTTATGCGGCCGAGCGCGGCATCCTGCTGGCGGACACCAAGTTCGAGTTCGGCACCGACGCCGACGGCCGCCTGTACATCATGGACGAGATGCTCACGCCCGATTCCTCGCGCTACTGGCCGGCCGACGAGTACCAGGTCGGCATCAGCCCGCCGAGCTACGACAAGCAGTTCGTGCGCGACTATCTGGAGACGCTGGACTGGGACAAGACCGCCCCGGGCCCGGCGCTGCCAGCCTCGGTGATCGAACACACCCGCGCCAAGTACGCCGAAGCGCTGCAGCGGCTGGCCGGCATCCACATCGACTGACCCCGCCCCTACGGCTGCGCACCGTGCGCAGCCGTAGGGAAGCCGCGCTATGCTCGGCCCACCACAGGTGGGAGAGACCATGGACACGCGCATCGCACGCCCGGTAGACCGGTACTTCGCCAGCTATTCCGGCGATCACGTCAACCACACCAACCAGGCCATCCACGTGGTCGCGGTTCCCGCCATCTTGTGGTCGGTGATCGCCCTGCTGTGGTGCATCCCGCCGCTGTTGACCTGGTTCCAGCACGGCATCTGGGCCGCCCTGGCGATGTTCGCCACCTGGGTCTGGTACAACCGCCTGTCACGCCCGCTGGGCATCGGCATGCTGATCATCTTCTTCGTGTTCGGCTGCATCTGCCGGCTGCTGGAAGACCGTCTGGGAATCACGATGCTGCTGTACATCGCCATCGGCGTGTTCGTGGTGGCGTGGATTGCGCAGTTCATCGGCCACAAGATCGAAGGCCGCCGTCCCAGCTTCCTCACCGACCTGACCTACCTGCTGATCGGCCCGATCTGGGTGCTGGCCAAGCTGTTCCGGCAATTCGGCTGGCGCTACTAACGCCCGTACGCGGCATACCGGACGGTAGCGACGCCGGCAAGGAGCCGCCGCAATCGCCGCGCACGGCAGCCGGCTACAGCCCGACCATTTCCCGGGTCGGCAGGAACGGCCGCGGCGCATAGCCGAAGTCGCGCTGCGCCGGGCCGGTGTCGAACACCAGCGGTTCGCGCATGCGTGCCAGTGCGGCCCGGTTGATGTTCTGCAGCCGTCCGCTGGTATGCGCCACGCGCAATGCCAGCGTGAACAGCGGCGTCGGTACCCGCCACAACCGGGGGCGCGTCGCCAGCGAGGCCAGCACCCGTCGCACCATTTCGCTGTAGCCGAGGATTTCCCCGCCACCCAGCGCATAGGCGCGCCCGGCGGTTTCCGGAAATTCGACCACGCGCAGTGCCGCATCGCCCAGATCCTGCACATGCACCGGCTGGCGCAGGCCGGTGGCGCAGGTGGGCAGGAGGAAGAAACCGGTACGGGTGGCCAGTGCCGCGATCGCGCTCAGGGTCTTGTCGCGCCCTGCCCCATACACCAGGGTAGGCCGCAGCACGGTGACGGCGACGCCACGTCCGGCGGCAGTGGCGAACAGCAGCTGCTCGGCCTCGCGCAGGCGCCGGGCGACATCGCGCTCGGCCGGGTCGCTGGAATCGCGCTTGACCTCCACACTGGTGGAACCGAAAGCGACCACGCGCGGCGCGTGCATGGTCGAAGCCGCATACCAGCGCGCGAAGTGATCGAGCGGGCCGCAGCAGAACACCGCGTCGAAATCATCGGCCCCCTGCCAGGCACCGGAAAGATCCCCCTGCACCCAGCACAGTCCCGGCCCGGGAAGTTGCGGCTGGCGTGACACCGCCGTCACCGTCCAGCCAGCGGCGCGCAGGTTCGCCAGCAGGCACACGCCGATCTGGCCGCTGGCGCCGAATACCAGCGCCTTGCGGGAAACGGCGGACATGTCCAGATCATTTTCCATGTGCCAAGGATAGGCGAACGCGGCGGATTTCCCGCACCGGCCCCTCCCGTCGCAGATGCAGAACCAGCGTTTCCCGCGACTGTCCACACAGGCACAACGCGGTGTACCGGCATGCCGCCCCACTGAAATAGAACGGCTTGTTCATAAAACGCGACGAGCGGTAAAAACGCGCCTGCTAGACTTGAAAGCCATCCGCTTCACCCACCTCCCCTGCATGCCGCCAGTCCTGTTGCTGCTCCTTGCGTTGCCCTTCCTGCTGGCCGCCGTCATCGCCCTGTCCGGTCGTCTGTCGCGCGTTGCCGCCGCCGGGCTTGCAGGTGCCGCGCCGCTGCTGGGACTGGCCCTGCTCGGCAGCCTGACGCCGGCGGTGCTGGACGGCGAAGTGGTCCGCAGCAGCTGGCAATGGCTGCCGCAGATCGGGCTGGACATCACCCTGCGCCTGGACGGCCTGGCGTGGATGTTCACCGGGCTGGTGCTGGGCATCGGTGCACTGGTGGTGCTGTATGCGCATTACTACCTGTCACCGCAGGACAGCACGCGGCGTTTCTACAGCTACCTGCTGCTGTTCATGGGCGCGATGCTGGGCATGGTGCTGTCCGGCAACCTGTTGCTGCTGATGGTGTTCTGGGAACTGACCAGCATCAGCTCGTTCCTGCTGATCGGCTTCTGGTCGCACCGCAGGGAGGCGCGCGAAGGCGCGCGCATGGCGCTGATCATCACCGGTGCCGGCGGCCTGACGCTGCTCGGCGGCGTGCTGCTGATCGGCCGCATCGTCGGCAGTTTCGACCTGGACGTGGTGCTGGCTTCGGGCGAGCTGATCCGCAGCAGTGCGCTGTATCCGTGGGCGCTGCTGCTGGTGCTGGCCGGCATCTTCACCAAGAGCGCGCAGTTCCCGTTCCAGTTCTGGCTGCCGCATGCGATGGCGGCACCGACGCCGGTGTCGGCCTATCTGCACTCGGCGACGATGGTGAAGGCCGGCGTGTTCCTGCTGGCGCGGCTGCACCCGGCACTGGCCGGCACCGAGCTGTTCTTCTACGTGGTCAGCGGCATCGGCGCGATCACCCTGCTTATCGGCGCCTGGAATGCGATCTTCCAGCACGACCTCAAGGGCCTACTGGCCTATTCGACGATCTCGCACCTGGGCCTGATCACCCTGCTGTTCGGCCTGTCCACACCGATGGCGGTGGTGGCCGGCGTGTTCCACATCCTCAACCACGCCACCTTCAAGGCCTCGCTGTTCATGGCCGCCGGCATCATCGACCACGAGACCGGCACCCGCGACATGCGCCGCCTCGGCGGCCTGCGCAAGCTGATGCCGGTCACCAGCGCGCTGGCGATCGTCGCCTCGCTGGCGATGGCCGGCATTCCGCTGCTCAACGGCTTCCTGTCCAAGGAAATGCTGTTCGCCGAGGCGCTGGCCACCGAAGGCCCGGACTGGATGCGCAACGCGGTCAGCCTGGCCGCGCTGCTGGCCGGCGTGCTGGGCGTGGCCTACAGCCTGCGCTTCGTCCATGACACCTTCTTCGGCAAGGGACCGCTGGACATCGACGTGGTGCCGCATGAGCCGCCGCGTTGGATGAAGGTGCCGGTGGCGGTGCTGGTGGTCATCTGTCTGGCGGTGGGCATCGTACCGGCGCTGACCGTGGCCACGACCTTGCGGGCCGGCGCGCAGGCGATCCTCGGCCCGGCGTTGCCGGACTACAGCCTGGCGGTGTGGCACGGCTTCAATCTGCCACTGGCGATGAGCGCGATCGGCGTCGCCGGCGGCATCGCCCTGTATGTCGGCCTGCGCCGCTTCACCGATCTGTATGCCGCACGCAACCGGCCGGTGGGCAAGCAGCTGTTCCAGCGCAATCTGGAAGTGCTGTCCGGGCTGGCCCACCGCTTCACTGCCGCGCTGGCCAACGGCAGCCTGCAGCGCATGCTGCTGGCGCTGGTGCTGGTGGCGATGCTCGTGGTGGCCGCGCCCTATGTCGCCGATCCGGCCATGCCCGTGTGGCCGGCCCCGCAACCGCTGCCACTGCTGGGCTGGACCCTGTGGCTGGTGATGCTGGCCTGCGCGTTCGCGGCGCTGTTCCTGTTCCAGCAGCGCCTGCTGGCGGTGATCGTGATGGGCGGCACCGGGTTGATGGTGGCGCTGACCTTCGTGTTCCTGTCGGCACCGGATCTGGCACTGACCCAGCTGATGGTGGAGATGGTGACGCTGGCACTGATGCTGCTGGCGATGAATTACCTGCCGGCGCGCTCGCTTCCCGAACCCTCGCGCTGGCGCAAGCGCCGCGATGCGCTGATCGCCATCATCGCCGGTACCGGCATCACCGCACTGGCCTATTCGCTGATGACGCTGCCGCCCAACACCATGGCCGGCGAACTGCTGCTGCGCTCGCTGCCGGAAGCCTACGGCCACAACGTGGTCAACGTGATCCTGGTCGACTTCCGTGGTTTCGACACCTTCGGCGAGATCACCGTGTTCGGCATCGCCGCACTGGTGGTGCATGCGCTGCTGCGGCGCTCACGGATGGCGCCGGAGCAGATCATGCCCGGCCCGCCGATCAAGTTGCCGGTGCCGGCCGACCTGGCGCAGATCATGTTCCCGCTGACCATGACGGTGTCGATCTTCCTGTTCCTGCGTGGCCACAACGCGCCGGGCGGCGGCTTCATCGCCGGGCTGGTGCTGGCGGTGCCGCTGCTGATCCAGTACGTGATCCAGGGCACGGTGTCGGTGGAGTCGCGCTTCGGCTTCGACTACATCCGCTGCATCGGCCTGGGCCTGCTGATCGCCGTGCTCAGCGGCATGGCCTCGATGCTGTTCGGCGTACCGTTCCTGACCAGTGGCCACGTGGAATGGCAGCTGCCGCTGATCGGCGAAGTGCCGCTGGCCAGTGCGATCGGTTTTGATACCGGCGTTTATCTGGTGGTGTTCGGCGGGGTGATGCTGATCCTGTCGATGATGGGCACCATCAAGCCCTCGCGCACCCGCAACGCCCGCAACGGCGAGATCGATATCCACCGCCGTTCGGCCCGCACCGGGGAGATGCACTGATGGAACTGGCCCTTGCAAGCGCGATCGGTGTACTCACCGGCATCGGCATCTACCTGCTGCTGCGCGCGCGCAGTTTCGACGTGATCCTCGGCATGACCTTCCTGTCCTACGCCACCAACCTGCTGATCTTCAGCGCCGGACGGCCGGTGACCGGCAAGGCGCCGGTGCTCAAGGACGGCGTGGCCACAAGCCTGGCGCACTACACCGACCCGTTGCCGCAGGCACTGGTGCTGACCGCGATCGTCATCGCCTTCGCGATGACCGCGGTGAGCATCGTGCTGGCCATGCGCAGCCGCAGCGACAACCACAGCGACCACGTCGATGCGCATGAGACCGGGCCTGGCGCCGGCCAGCTGGACCAGCCGGGAGGCGGCGCATGAACCATCTGGTGGTCCTGCCGGTCCTGATACCGCTGCTCGGCGCGGCGTTGTCATTGTTCATCGAGCACCGCCGTTACGGGCCGAAGGTGCAGCGCAGCGTGGCGTGGCTGAGCATGGCCGCACTGGCGGTGGTGGTGGCGCTGCTGTTCGCGCAGACCAGTCAGGGCCGGATCTCGGCCTACCTGCTGGGCGACTGGCCGGCGCGGCTGGGCATCGCGCTGGTCGCCGACGGGCTGGCCGGCTGGATGCTGCTCACCACCTTGCTGTTGGCCATCGCCTGCCTGCTGTACGCCTGCACCGGATGGGACCGGCGCGCACCGCACTTCCATGCGCTGTTCCAGTTCCAGCTGATGGGCCTGAACGGTGCGTTCCTGACCGGCGACATCTTCAACCTGTTCGTGTTCTTCGAGGTGCTGCTGATCGCCTCCTACGGCCTGCTGCTGTCTGGCGGACGCGGGCTGCGCATGCGCATCGGCCTGCATTACGTGGTGTTCAACGTCACCGCCTCGACCCTGTTCCTGATCGCGCTGGGCATGCTCTACGCGGTGCTGGGATCGTTGAACATGGCCGAGATAAGCCAGCGCATCGTCGAACTGCCGCCTTCGCACCTGAAGCTGGCCAAGGCCGCGCTGGGCCTGCTGCTGGTGGTGTTCTGCTCCAAGGCGGCGCTGCTGCCGCTGTACCTGTGGCTGCCCGAAGCCTATGCACGCGCGCCGGCGGCAGTGGCGGCGTTGTTCGTCATCATGACCAAGGTCGGCCTGTATGCGGTGCTGCGGGTCAGCAGCCTGTGGTTCGACGCCGATGCCGGGGCGATGAGCGGCTATGGCAGTGACTGGCTGCTGTGGGCGGGCATCGCCACCTTGCTGGTGGCCGCGCTGGGTGCGCTGGCGGCGACCCGCCTGAGCGTGCTGGTCGCCTACCTGGTGGTGGTGTCGGCGGCGACGCTGTTCATCGCCTTCGCGCTGGGCAACGCCGGCACGATCTCCGCCGGCCTGTACTACCTGCCGCACAGCACCTTCACCGCCGCCGCACTGTTCCTGGTGGCCGACCTGATCCGCCGCCGCCGGCGCCGCGGCGGCCAGCACCACGATGGCGAACAGACCGTGCTGCCGGGCAAGACCGGCACCAGCCTGCTGTTCCTGGTCGCCGCAGTCGCCATTGCCGGCCTGCCGCCGCTGGCCGGTTTCCTGGCCAAGGCCGCACTGCTGTCGGCGGTTCCCGATGCACATACCGGCGTGGTGTGGGCGGCGGTGCTGGGCAGCAGCCTGCTGGTGATCATCGGATTGACCCGCACCGGCATCCGCCTGTTCTGGCACGTGCCCGGTGACGATGATGCGGTGCCGGAACCGGAGTCATCCGAGGCGCCGCCGCGTCCGTTCGAAACCGCCGCCGCCTCGCTGCTGCTGGCCTATGTGGTGGCGATGGCCATCTTCGCCGCGCCGCTGATGCGGCAGACCGATGCCATCGCCGCGCAGCTGCTGGCACCGGCGCAATACCTGGATGATGTACGCGGCACCACGCCGCAGGTGAGGCAGCCATGAGTCCACGCCGCCCGTTGTTGCGCCGGCTGTTCCCGGCGCCGGTCCTGTCGATCACCGTCCTCGCCTTCTGGATGGTGATGTCCTTCACTTTCGATCTCGGCCAGTTGCTGCTGGGCATGCTGCTGGGGCTGGTGATTCCACTGTTCGCGGCACGGCTGGACCGCGAGTTCGCCCGTATCGGCAGCCTGCGCCCGGTGCCGCGACTGGCCTGCGTGATCCTGTGGGACATCCTGGTCTGCAACCTGCGCGTGGCCGCCCAGGTGCTGGGGCCGGAACACAAGGTGAAGCCCGGCTTCATCTGGCTGCCGCTGGATATCGGCAACATCCACGGCATCGCCGCGCTGACCAGCTTCATCACCCTGACCCCGGGCACGGTCTCGGCGGCACTGTCCGCCGACCGCCGCCACCTGCTGGTGCACGTGCTGCACCTTGAGGATGCGCAGGCCCTGATCCACGAGATCAAGAGCCGCTACGAGGCCCCATTGATGGAGATCTTCCCGTGAACGGTTACCAGATTTTCGAGCTCACCCTGGTGACGTGCATGCACGTGGTCGGGCTGGCGATGCTGCTGGCGCTGTGGCGGCTGCTGCGTGGCCCGACCGTGCCCGACCGCATCCTCGCGCTGGACACGCTCTCGGTCACCGCCATCGCCGAGCTGATGCTGTTCGGCATCTATCTGGATTCGGCCATCTACTTCGAGGCCGCGCTGGTGATCGCCATGCTCGGTTTCTGCAGCACCGTGGTGCTGAGCAAGTTCGTGCTGCGCCGGGATATCGTCGAATGATCACCTTCCTGCAGATCGCACTGTCGGCGCTGCTGCTGTTCGGCAGTTTCTTCATCCTCATAGGGGCACTGGGGCTGGTGCGTTTCTCCGACTTTTTCAAGCGCCTGCACGCGCCGACCAAGGCCAGCACGCTGGGCGTGGGCTGCGTGCTGGCATGCTCGGTCACCTATCACATCTTCCTCGGCGAGGACCCGCAGCCGCGCGAGCTGCTGATCACCGTGTTCCTGTTCATCACCGCGCCGATCAGCGCCCACCTGATGGCCAAGGCGGCGCTGTCGCTGATGATGGAAAGCCGCCCGGAACCGCCGGCCGGCGGGAACGCCGAGGCCGACGCCAACACGCCGCCGCGCTGAGGCGGCGGCGCTTATGCGGTACGGACCCGGCCGGTGTCAGCGCAGCTGGATCTGCGCCGCGTCGCTGACCCGGACATGGGTCTGGTAGTAGTACTTGCCACTGGGCTGGCCCTGGGCGTCGGTGAAGTCGATGCGCACCATGCGCGCGGTACCCCGCACCAGGATCGGCTTGTCCTTCAGCACCGTTTCCGGATCGGCCTGCAGCTGCCCGGCCAGCGCCAGCCTCGCCTGCGGATCCAGCGCGACGCTGAGATTGCGCGGATCACGGTAGTCCGGCTGCGACCCCAGGAACAGCCGGCCGTTGTCCTCACCGGTCCTGCGCACGTTCAGTGCGAACACGCCATCCACACCGCGGCCGGGGCCGGCGGCGGCCGCCAGCTGCACCGCCATCGCCGCGTCGATCCAGGACGACGGCTGCCTGGGCAGCATCCCGCATCCGGCCAGTGCCACGCCCAGCACCGCACCGCCCACCCACTTGCGCATCCCCATTCCCTTCCCCTGTCAGTCAGTACAGCAGCGCCAGTTCCAGCCCCACCCAGGCCAGGAACGCCATAAACAGCACCGCGCCCTCGCCACGGCTGATCCTCAGGTCACCGCGCAGCATCGGGTACAGCATCAGCACGAACACGATCGCCGCCGGCAGTTCCAGCCTCACGAACGAGGCCGGCAGCGGCATCGGCCGCAGCGCCGCCATGCCACCCACCACCACCAGCAGGTTGAACAGGCTCGAGCCGATGACGTGGCCGACCACCATGTCGCCCTGCCCGCGCCGCGCGGCGGCGATGGCCGCGGCCACTTCCGGCAGCGCGGTGCCGATGGCGACCGGCAACAGGCCGGCCAGCAGCGGCGACATGCTCCAGCCGGCACCGATCAGCGGCGCGGCCTGCACCACCCAGCGCGCGCCGTAGTAAAGCACCACCGCGGCGATCAGCAGGCGGACCACGTTCAACCACAACATCGTGCGGGTGGTCGCGTAGTCGGCGATATTCTGCTGCAGCTCGACCGGTTCGCGGCGCGCGCGTGACAACAGCAACCCCAGCACGGCGACAAAGCCCAGCAGCAGCACAACGCCCTCGAAGCGGCTGATCACGCCATCCAGACCGAACACGATCAGCGCCAGCGTGGCCACCGCCAGCAGCACCAACAACGGCGACAGCAGCCGGGTGCGCACCAGCAGCGGGAACGCCAGTGCCGCCAGGCCCAGGGTCAGGCCGACGTTGACGATGTTGCTGCCCACCGCGTTGCCCAGTGCGAGGTCCTGCGCGCCGACCACGAACGCGCGGGCATTGACCACCAGCTCCGGCAGCGAGGTGCCGAACGCCACCAGCAGCAGGCCGGCGACAAACGGCGAAGCGCCGAAACGCTGCGCCAGCCCGGAGGCCGCCTTGACGATGGAGTCGCCGCCCAGTGCCAACAGCACCAGTCCCAGTACGAACCACACGATGGCTTCAAACATTGCGCGTCTCTCCCGGTAGTGATGACGGTGGTTCCGGGCCGCGCCAGCTCCCGCACCGCAAACGGCAGCAGGGTATCAGCCGCAGCCTTCCACGTAATCCACCTGCGGCGGCAGACCCACCCGCCACGCGCTGGCCTTTCCATCGGCGTCCAGCTCGATCACCAGCACGCCGGCGCCGCCTTCGGCAGCGGGGACGCGCAGGACCTTGCCACCGGCCACGTACTTGTGTGGCTGCGGAGCGTCGGCATGCGGGTACAACGCCTGCAGCTGCGCCAGCTCCATACCGACCGTGCCGCCGCCCGGTGCCGGGGCAGCACTGCTGCGCAGGTCATAGCGCACGAAACGGTTGCCCTCGATCATGAAGAACGGCCGCGCATCGCCCTCTCCCGCGGGACTGAGGTAATAGCAGCCGCCATCGGCCACCACATCGCCCTGCAACTCGCCCGGCCACAGCGTGCGCAACTGTTCCGCGCCGATGCCCAGTTGCAGCGGACCGTAGCCCTTCAAGCTGGCGTCGCCGCTCGCCACCTTCGCGGGAGTTGCCGCGGAGGAAGGAGTGGGTTCGGCCGCACGCGGTGGAGTGTCGGGCGCCGGCGGGCGCTCACAGCCACCCAGCAGGCCGGCAAGGATCAGCAACAACAGGGCGATATGGTTCATGCGGCGACTCCGGGCAGGTCGAGGCCGAGTCTAGCCAGCACGGTGCAGCCTGCAGGTGAGTACGCCGCTGTAATGCGTCTTTCACGGGCCGCTGGCAGGCTCATCCCCTTCCGCGTCGAGCCCCACCCCCGATGCAACCGTGCAAGACCGAGCTCGCCCGGGCCGCGCTGCAAGCCCATCGTGCGCCGCTGGATCTGCGCCAGCGGCGCGCACTGATCCTGTGCGACGGCAAGCGCTCGCTGGCCGAGCTGGCGGTGCTGCTGGCAGCGATACACCGATGCTGATCGCCCAGCTGCAGCGCGACGGCTACCTGCACGGCGGCGTCGAAGTACCGGCAACGCCGCCCTCCACCGCGACCCTGCCTGTCAGCGGACGCCGCCGCTCGCTGGTCGCCGCACGCCTGTATGTGCTGGACATCCTCGCCCTGCAACGCCATCCCACTGCCCTGCAGTTGCACCAGGGGTTGCTGGCGACACGCAGCGAGGACGACACCGTGGAAGCGCTGCAGCGGGTGCTCAACCACCTGCCGGCACTGACCTCCGCCGGTTATGCACGGCGGGTACGCGAACGCTTGCAGGAAATACTGCCCGGCCCCCACCTGGCGGCGGTGCTGGAAACCCGGACGCCGCCGGACCGGGAGCGGATTACCCCTGCGGTGGGATGAAATTGCCGCGCAGGCCGCTCCAGCAGGCCTGGTAGCCACGCTGGCGATGCGCTGCCGCCACCGCCTGCTCGCTCGGGCAGATCACCCCGCGCGTCTCGAACATGAAGGCCATGGTGTCGCCGATCACATCCGGCTTGGACAGGTCGGCATGGCTGGCCTTGTCGAAGGTGGCCGCATCCGGGCCGTGGCCGGTCATGCAGTTGTGCAACGAGGCGCCACCGGGCACGAAGCCCTCTGCCTTGGCGTCATACGCGCCGTGGATCAGGCCCATGAACTCGCTGGCGATGTTGCGGTGGAACCACGGCGGACGGAAGGTGTCCTGCGCCACCAGCCAGCGCGGCGGGAAGATCACGAAGTCCAGGTTGCTGGTGCCCGGGGTATCGCTGGCCGAGTGCAGCACCAGGAAGATCGACGGGTCCGGATGGTCGTAGCTGATCGAACCGATGGTGTTGAAATGGCGCAGGTCATAGCGGTACGGCGCGTAGTTGCCGTGCCAGCCGACCACATCCAGCGGCGAATGGCCGATGTCCGCGCGCCACAGCCGGCCCTGGAACTTGGCCACCAGTTCGAAATCGCCTTCGACGTTCTCGTAGGCGGCGACCGGGGTCTCGAAATCGCGCGGGTTGGCCAGGCCGTTGCTGCCGATCGGTCCCAGGTCGGGCAGCTTGAGCAGGGCACCGTAGTTCTCGCAGACATAGCCGCGCGCCTGCCCGTCCGGCAGCTCGACGGCAAAACGCACGCCGCGCGGGATCACCGCGATCTGCTGCGGTTCGATCTCGATCAGGCCCAGCTCGGTGCGCAGCCGCAGCCGGCCGAGCTGCGGCACGATCAGCATCTCGGCATCGGCGTTGTAGAAGTAACGCCCGCGCATGTCGGTGTTGGCCGCATACATATGGATGCCGGCACCGCTGTGCGCCGCAGGGCCGCCATTGCCACCCATCGTGTAGAGGCCTTCGATGAAATCGGTGGGTGTGGTGGGCAGCGGCTGTGGGTCCCAGCGCAGCTGGTTGGGCGACACCGCGGCATGGCTGAACTCGCCATGCAGGCGCGGCTGCGTGAACGGGGTGAACTCGCCGTGCATCGCCGCCGGGCGGATCCGGTACAGCCAGCTGCGGCGATTGGCCCCGCGCGGCGCGGTAAAGGCAGTGCCGGTCAGCTGCTCGGCATACAGCCCGTGCGCCACCTGCTGCGGCGAATTGCGCCCCACCGGCAAGGTGCCGGGCACGGCCTCGGTGGCGAATTCGTTGCCGAAACCGGATTGATAACCACTGCTGACCATCACTGACCTGCCTGTATCCGTTGTGCCGGGCCCCTCCGCGCGGGAGGGGCTCAATGGTAGTGCGCTTACAGCACGCCGCGCTTGATCTGGTCGCGCTCGATGCTCTCGAACAGCGCCTGGAAATTGCCTTCGCCGAAGCCCTCGTTGCCCTTGCGCTGGATGATCTCGAAGAAGATCGGACCGATCGCGTTCTGGGTGAAGATCTGCAGCAGCTTGCGCTGCTTGGTCTCCGGGTCGGCGTCGATCAGGATCTTGTTCCTGCGCAGGCGTTCCACGTCCTCGCCGTTGTCGGGAATGCGCAGGTCGACCACGTCGAAATAAGTGTCCGGCGTATCCAGGAACTCGACGCCATGCGCGCGCATCGCCTCCACCGTCTCATAGATGTTGTCGGTGAAGCAGGCGATGTGCTGGATGCCTTCGCCTTTGTACGCGTCCAGGTATTCGTTGATCTGGCTCTTCGGGTCGGAGGACTCGTTGAGCGGGATGCGCACGATGCCGTCCGGCGCGGTCATCGCCTTGGACACCAGCCCGGTCTTGGCACCCTTGATGTCGAAGTAGCGGATCTCGCGGAAGTTGAACAGCCGCTCGTAGTAGTCCGACCACTGCTGCATGTTGCCCAGGTACAGGTTGTGGGTCAGGTGGTCGATGAAGGTCAGGCCGAAGCCGGCCGGGTTCTGCTCGGCACCGGCAATCGGCTCGTAGTCGGCGTCGTAGATGCTGCCGGCCGCGCCATAGCGGTCGACCAGATACAGCATGCAGTCGCCAATGCCCTTGATCACCGGCGCCGGCACCGCGCGGGTTTCCGGCAGCAGGCCCACCTCTTCGGCACCGTTGCTGCGTGCGGCCGAGAGCACCTCGGCGGCCGGCTTGCCGAAGCGGATCGCGAAGCCGCAGGCGCAGGGGCCGTGCTTGGCGGCGAAGTCGGCGGCAAAGGAGTCCGGCTCCTCGTTCACAAGGAAGTTGACGCCGCCTTGACGGTAGACGGTAATAGCACGCTGCCGATGGCGGAGTACGGCAGTGAATCCCATGTTCTTGAAGTAGTCGTGCAGCCGGTCGGCCTGTCCGGCCGGGGCGGCGAATTCGACGAACTCGAAACCATCGATGCCCATCGGGTTTTCGAAGGTGGTGACCTGCATGCCCGGATTGGGCGCGTGGGTGGCGGGGGTATTCATGGTCAGCTCCGGAAGGCAGAACGGTCGTCGACCAGCGGCGGCGCAACTGGATCCTGCGCCCGACGCGGGTTGTAATCCCACGTTATAGTTTCATATGTAACCACCAGCAAGGTGCACTGCAACATGAGCTCTTCCGATTACAGCAAGTCCACCAGCATCCGGGCCTCGCACGTCCTGCTGGACCTTGAGCAGTTCCTGCCCTATCGCATCAGCGTGTTGTCCAACCGCGTCAGCGCCAACATCGCCCGGCTGTACGGCGACCGCTACGGCCTGGCCATTCCCGAATGGCGGGTGATCACCATCCTGGCGCTGTATCCGGGCAGCTCGGCCTCCGAGGTGTCCGACCGTACGGCGATGGACAAGGTGGCCGTCAGCCGCGCCGTCGGGCGACTGCTGGAGCGCGGCTTCATCAAGCGCGAAACGCATGGCGATGACCGCCGGCGCTCGGTGCTGGCGCTTTCCGCTGCCGGCTTCGAGGTCTACGAGAGCATCGCGCCGCTGGTGATCGAGATGGACCGGCGCCTGATGTCGGTGCTCACCGAAGAAGAAGAACTGGTGCTGGAACGCCTGATCACGCGCCTGGCCGACGCCGGCCTGCCGCGCATGAACGAGGGTTGATCGCCCGCCGCGATCAGCTCAGGTGCTTGCGCCTGGCGTAGATCCACGGCGCTGCCAGTGCGGCAATGGCCCCGCCGGCGAATCCGAGTGCTGCGGCCACCGCGGCCACCTCGATCTGTCCCGGCAACGCCAGCGCCGCAATCAGCAGCAGTGCCGCCGGCAGGCCGATGAAGGACGCCAGGAAAAAGCGCCAACGCGGCACCCAGGTGTGCAGCTGCATCAGACTGGCGCTGGCCCAGGCCTCGCCGGCCTTGCCACGCCTGATCTTGTCCACCAGCTTGACCAGATCGACCTCGACCACGTCACGCCCGCCACGCAACTGCGCCAGCTCAGCGCCAACTTCGAGCGGATCAGGCCATTGCGCAGGCCATGACTGTGGCGCGGCGACGCCATAAGCGGTCAACAGCGGCAATGTCAGCGAAGCGGCGGTCAACACCCGCAGCCGCTGGTTGTCTCGTACGCACCAGACCTGGCTGACCCCGTCCACCGTGACCTGGTACAGCGCCAGCTGGCTGGCCTCCGGATAGGGCAGCGTCGTCACCCGTGCCGCCATCGTGGCCACACCCATCGCCCGCAGGAAACCCACCCGGCT
The DNA here is from genome assembly GCF_052180205.1 of Stenotrophomonas sp. JC08. NCBI lineage: Bacteria > Pseudomonadati > Pseudomonadota > Gammaproteobacteria > Lysobacterales > Lysobacteraceae > Stenotrophomonas > Stenotrophomonas sp. JC08. Next base: position 2,898,960 of record NZ_CP197473.1, read on the forward strand.
GCGTCCCTGGTGCGCCCAGGCCAGCCCCAGCGGCGCCAGCAGCATCACCTCGGCCGGGTCGCTGCCGCCGGCACTGGCCCGCTCATCGGCGGCCAGGTACACCGCCAGCGATTTCGGCTCGTTCACCTCGTTCCTGCCCCAGCGGTGTGACTGGCCGAGCAGGAACTTCAGCGGCACCTGCGCCGGCACCGTGTCGCCGCGCACCGCATCAGAGGCAAACGGCACCACCGAGGCGACGAACGCCCGCAACTCGTTGCCCGGCACCGCATTCCAGGCCGCCGGCAGCAGTCCGGCCAGCAGCCCGTCACGCACCAGCGCGTCGATGCCGTCCTTCTGTTCGACCAGCCGCGCCACCGCCGACTGCAGCATGATGTTGGACGGCGGAGCGAGCAGCGGCAGCCGCGAGGCCGGGGCCACCACCTCTTCCCTCGGCGGACTTTCGTCCAGCAGCGCCTCCACCGTGGGCAGCACGGTGCCGGCCGGGTCCGGCAGCGGCTCCCCGGCGGCGGAAGAGGACGTGTTGGCAAGGGGCTGCATGACGGGCACGGCAGATACCGGAAGCAGACGGGATTGAACCGTTAACGGCCGGGTGCCGGAAAAATGAAACCGGCCGGCACCGGCCCGCCGTGGACGCACCGGCCAGAGCGCGCCCGGCACACCCCGGAACTGGCCGGACGGATTGCCCGGGCTGCCGCACAAAAAACAACGGCGCCCCCGGGCGCCGTCGCGGTTGCTTCATCCGGCCGGCACAGCGGGCGGCGCCCAGTGCTTGAGAAAACCGTCAAACCTGCCGTGGTCGTAGCCCAGCCCCTTCTCCAGCCCGGCTGCGGGCTGGGAATGCAGCAGCCGGCCTTCGGCGTCCAGCACGAACAAGTGCGGATGCTGCTGGACCGGCGGCAATTGCGCCAGCAGGGCGGCACTGCCGGCCTCGCTGCCGGCATCGACTTTCACCCACACATAATGGGCGTCACGGAAGCGGCGGAGTTGCGAATCCCCTTCCATGAAGCGGTCCAGCAGCGGGCAGCGCGCGCAGTCCTCGCCACCCACCTCCAGCACGATCCGCTTGCCGCCGCGCTGGGCCTCGACCTTGGCCATTTCCAGATCGGCGGCCGCATCGCGCGCCGGATCGAAGCGTGCATTGAGTGCCGCCAGCGCGGCGACATCGGCCGCGGCGGCGGTGTTGCCGGAGGTCACCGGCTGGCTGATGTCAGCCACCGGTGCCTTCTGCTCAGAGGTGTCCAGCGGCTGCACCGCGACCGGCGCGGTGGCCGGCGGCGGATTGCAGCCGGCCAGGGTCGCGGCCAGCAGCAGGGGAGCCCATGCGGGCAGCCGCATCATCACAGGAGCCTTACTTCACGCCGTGCATCAGCTTCTGGATCAGCGGTGCGATCAGGAACAGCAGCACGCCGGCGCCGATCAGCACCCAGAAACCGAAGGTGTAGCCGGCCTGCGCCGAGGCCACGGTCATGCCGCCTTCGCCGCTGACGCTGCTGGCGAAGATGCCCGACAGGTTGTTGCCGATCGCGGTGGACAGGAACCAGCCGCCCATGCCGAAGCCGATCAGGCGCACCGGTGCCAGCTTGGTCACCATCGACAGGCCGATCGGCGACAGGCACAGCTCGCCCACCGACTGGATCACGTAGACCATGAACAGCGTCCAGAACGGGATCTTCAGGCTCTGCGGGTCCACCAGGCTGGACAGCGAGAACATCAGCAGCAGGAACGCCAGGCCGTTGAAGATGATGCCCAGGCCGAACTTGCGCGGGATCGACGGATTGGCCTTGCCCATCTTGACCCACAGCCAGGCGATGACCGGGGCCAGGGTGATGATGGCCAGCGAGTTGACCGACTGGAACCAGCCCACCGGGAACGTCCAGCCGCCGAAATCGCGCTGGACGATGTTCTGCGCCAGGAAATTGAAGGAGCTGCCGGCCTGTTCGAAGAACACCCAGAACAGCACGTTGAAGGCGAAGATGATCAGCATCGCGATCGCCTTGTCGCGTGCCACCGCACCGTTGGCGAAGCCTTCGCGCAGGATCAGCACGCACAGGCCCACGAACAGGATGGTCAGCAGCACCTGCAGGGTGTTGGCATCGATGGTCAGCAGGAAGTAGATCGCCGGGATCGCCACCAGCACGCCCAGCAGCACCAGCAGCAAGCGCCCGAAGCCTTCGCCGCCTTCGATGGGACGGCCGATGCCCTTGAGCTGCGCGCGGCCAAACCAGAACCACACCAGGCTGATCAGCATGCCCACGCCCGAGGCGATGAACACCGCCTTGTAGGCCGGCATCTGCGAGGAGCCGCCGAACATGTTCTCGGCCAGCCAGCCGGTCAGGATCGGCGCGATCAGCGCACCGGCGTTGATGCCCATGTAGAACAGGGTGAAGCCGGAATCGCGGCGTTCGTCACCGGTGGCATACAGCTGGCCGACCATGGTCGAGATGTTCGGCTTGAACAGGCCATTGCCGGCCACGATCGTGGCCAGGCCGATCTTGAACACCGTCTCGTTGGGGACGATGACCATGAACAGGCCGGCCGCCATCACCACCGCGCCGAGCAGGATCGAACGCTGGTAGCCGATCACCCGGTCGGCGACATAACCGCCGAACAGCGCCGCCGCATAGACCAGCGCCAGGTAGGCGCCGTACAGCTTGCTGGCCGCACCTTCACCAGAGGCATCACCGTCGAAGAACTGGGCGACGATGTACAGCGCCAGCGCCCAGCGCATGCCATAGAACGCGAAGCGTTCCCAGAACTCGGTCATGAACAGCATCCACAGCGGACGCGGATGGCCGAGGGTGGTCTTGAACTCCGGCACGGGCGCCGGGGTTGATGCGGAATTCGGCGCGGCAGCGCTCATGCGGTGTCCCCTGAACAGGTCGTTGGGTAAGAGATCGGCCGGAACCGGCACGACGGGCGAGGATCACAGAAGCGTCGCCACCACGTCAAATCCGCGGGGGCGAAGGCACACAGTGGTCATTGGCTGACGCCTGCGCGGAAAAACCTGCCGGCCGGGCCAAAGGAGACGGGATCACTGGGGCCGGCAGGTAACGCCCACGGACTATCCGGGCCCCGGCAAGCCGGCCCCGGCCGCAGCTCAGGCATCGGCGCGGATGCTGGTGCGTACTTCGAACAGTTCCGGGAAGAAGGTCAGCTCCAGCGCCTGCTTGAGGAAACCCACGCCACTGGAGCCGCCGGTGCCGCGCTTGAAGCCGATCACCCGCATCACCGTACGCATGTGGCGGAAGCGCCACAGCTGGAACTGGCTTTCCAGGTCCACCAGGTCCTCGCACAGCGCATATTCGCGCCAGTAGCGGTCGGTGTCCTGGTAGATGCGCTCGAACACACCGCGCAGCGACGGGTCGCTGACATGCGGCAGGGTCCAGTCACGCGCGCGGTAAGTGTCGGGGATGGCATGGCCGAAGCGTGCCAGATAGCGCAGGAATTCTTCATACAGGCTCGGCGCATCCAGCACCTGCTGCAGCTGTGCCTGCCCGGCCGGATCATGCGCAAACACCGCCAGCATGTCGGCGTTCTTGTTGCCGAGCAGGAATTCGATGGAGCGGTACTGCAGCGACTGGAAGCCGGAGGACGGCCCCAGCACATCGCGGAAACCCATGTACTCGGACGGGGTCAGCGTCTCCAGCACCGACCACTGCTCGGTCAGCTGGCGCAGCACCTGCTTGGCCCGCGCCAGCACCTTGCGGCACTGCCAGACCTCGTCGCGCTGCATGTGCACCATCGCCGCACGCAGTTCGTGCGCCAGCAGCTTCAGCCACAGCTCCGAGGTCTGGTGCTGGATGATGAACAGCATCTCGTCATGGTGCGGCGGGTTGGACAGCGGCTGCTGGGCCGACAGCAGCTGGTCCAGACGCAGGTAGCCGCCGTAGGTGAGCCGGCCCTGCAGGTCGGTGTGGATGCCAGCTTCCAGTTCACGCTGGTTCTTTTCTACGGTCATCGGCCTTGCCCTGTACGCGGGGGCGCAAGCGTAACGCAGCGCGACAACCTTGCGCAGTTGCCAGGCAACGGAAAAGAAACACCCGCACCCGCCTGCGGCGCGACAATACCGGCGGCAGGGAATATGACTGAATACGTTGGCTTTGCTGATGGCAGTCGTGGCACGGGGCGGTTTGTACGGTCTTTCGTGTTGCGCCGCAGGACGGCTTTTCCGCCCCGAGTCCTTACCATGTGAATTCCTATCATTTGAAACCATCTGTTCAAGGTGTTGATGCGATGACGGTTTCCGCCCAGTTCCAAATCGAATACCTGCAGTACCTGGATGCCGACGGCAACCTGGTCCGCGACGACCTGCCCGCCTCGCTGCGCGATCCGCGCACGCTGCTGCCGCTGTTCAAGCAGATGCTGGCCACGCGGGTGTTCGACACCAAGGCCGTGGCGCTGCAGCGCACCGGCAAGCTCGGCACCTTCGCCTCCTGCCTCGGCCATGAAGCCGCGCACGTCGGCATCGGCGCGGCGATGAAGCCCGGCGACGTGTTCGCGCCCAGCTACCGCGAGTACGGCGCGATGTTCATGCGCGGCGTGCGCCCGCGCGACGTGCTGATGTACTGGGGCGGTGACGAACGCGGCAGCGACTATGACCGCAGCAGCGACGCCGCCCGCGACTTCCCGATCTGCGTGCCGATCTCCACCCAGTGCCTGCATGCGGCCGGCAGCGCGCTGTCGTTCAAGCTGCAGGGCAAGCCGCAGGTGGCGGTGACCGTGTGCGGTGACGGCGGCAGCTCCAAGACCGACTTCTACGCCGCGGTGAACTCGGCCGGCGCCTACCAGCTGCCGCTGATCCTGTGCGTGGTCAACAACGGCTGGGCGATCTCGGTGCCGCGTTCGGCCCAGACCGGTGCCGAAACGCTGGCCCAGAAGGGCCTGGCCGGCGGCCTGTTCTGCCTGCAGGTGGATGGCAACGACCTGCTTGCGGTGCTGGCGGCGATGGAACAGGCACGCGCACGCGCGCTGTCCGGCAAGGGCGGCACGGTGCTGGAACTGCTGACCTACCGCCTGTCCGACCACACCACCGCCGACGACGCGCGCCGCTACCGCGACGATGCCGAAGTGAAGGCGGCATGGCTGAAGGAACCGCTGATCCGCCTGCGCAAGTACCTCACCGCGCAGGGCCTGTGGAGCGAGGAGGAGGAAAAGAGCTGGATCGCCGAATGCGGCACGCGCGTGGACGTGGAGGTCAACGCCTACCTCAACTGCCCGGTGCAGCCGGTGGAAGCGATGTTCGACTACCTGTATGCCGACCCGCCGCCGGACCTGCTGGCCCAGCGTGCGGCCGCCATCGCCCTGGAGCAGCGCAATGGATGACATCAAGCACAACATGACTGTCACCCCGGCCAGCCACGATCACGGTGTCGCCTACAACGCGGCCAGCAACAGCGGAGAAGTCCCGATGACCGCCACCCCGATCACCCTCATCGAAGCCGTCACCCAGGCACTGGCCTGGGAAATGCAGCACGACCCCTCGGTGCTGGTGCTGGGCGAGGACGTGGGCGTCAACGGCGGCGTGTTCCGCGCCACCGCCGGCCTGCAGCAGCGCTTCGGCGCGCAGCGCGTGCTCGACACCCCGCTGGATGAAACCACCATCGCCGGCCTCACCGTCGGCCTGGCCGCACAGGGCATGAAACCGGTGGCCGAAGCGCAGTTCGACGGCTTCGTCTACCCGATGGTGGACCACATCGTCTGCCACGCCGCGCGCCTGCGTAACCGCACCCGTGGCCGCCTGCACTGCCCGATGGTGCTGCGCGTGCCGTGGGGCGGCGGCATCCGCGCGCCGGAACACCACAGCGAAGCCAACGAGGCGATCTTCACCAACGTGCCGGGCCTGCGTGTGGTGCTGCCGTCCAGCCCGCAGCGTGCCTACGGGCTGCTGCTGGCGGCGATCCGCGAGCCGGATCCGGTGATCTACATGGAGCCCAAGCGCATCTACCGCCAGTACAAGGAAGTGGTCGTCGATGACGGCGAGGCGCTGCCGCTGGACGTGTGCTTCGTGCTGCGCGACGGCACCGACGTGACCCTGGTGGCGTGGGGCGCACAGGTCAAGGAAGCGCTGGAAGCGGCCGACACGCTGGCCGGCGAAGGCATCAGCGCCGAAGTGATCGACGTGGCCACGCTGCGTCCGCTGGATTTCGCCACCATCGCCGAATCGGTGGCCCGCACCGGCCGCTGCGTGATCGTGCAGGAAGCGCCGAAGACCGCCGGTTTCGGCGCCGAGATCGCCGCGCGGCTGGCCGAGGAGTCGATGTACGACCTGCTGGCACCGGTGGAGCGCGTCACCGGCTATGACACCCACATCCCGCTGTTCCGGCTGGAAATGAAGTACCTGCCGAGCGTGGAGCGGATCGTGGCCGCGGCCCGGCGCGCGGTGGCGGCGGGCTGAGATGAAGGCGCGCCTGCTCAACGCCTATCGCAGCCAGTACCCGGTGCCATTGCGCTTCCACGCCGGTGAGATCGTCCAGCTGGGCGTACTCGACGAGGAATGGCCGGACTTCGCCTGGGTGAAAACCGGCGAGGGCCGTGCCGGCTGGGCACCGGTGGCATGGCTGCGACCGCTGGGCGACGGCCGCGCCGAGGCGCTGCGCGATTACAGCGCGCAGGAGCTGGACGTGGACAGCGGCGAGAGGGTGCAACTGCATCACGAACACGGGGGCTGGTGGTGGGCCGAACGCGCCAATGGCGCGCGGGGCTGGCTACCGGCACGCGACCTGGAACTACTGGAAGAAAATCCCTGAAATGAGCCAGACCAAGAACTTCAACCTGCCCGACCTGGGCGAAGGCCTGCCGGACGCGACCATCGTGGAGTGGTTCGTCAAGGAAGGCGACGTGATCACGCTGGACGAGCCGCTGGTGTCGATGGAGACCGCCAAGGCCGTGGTCGAGGTGCCCTCGCCCTTCTCCGGCAAGGTGCTGCAGCTGGCCGGTGCGCCGGGGGACATCGTCATCACCGGGCACATGCTGGCGCAGTTCGAGATCGACCCGGACCTGCCGCAGCGCGCCGAAGGCCAGGACACCGGCCATCACCATGGCGCACCTGCGCCGGCCGCTCCGGCACCGGCTCCCGTCCCGGCAGCCAGCGCTGCAGCCGAACGTGCCGATGAAGGCACGGTGGTCGGCGCGATGGTCAGCTCCAATGCCGTACATGCCGAACAGGCCGTGGCCGTGGGCGGCGTCAAGGCGATGCCGGCGGTGCGCGCGGTCGCCCGCAAGCTGGGCGTGGACCTGACCCGCGTGCGCGCCACCGGTGCCGATGGCGCGGTGACGATGAATGACGTGAAGCAGGCTGCCGAAGCCGGCACCGCGAAGATCGGCAGCGCGCCGGCAGCCGCACCGCAAGCGGTCCAGGCCGCTGCCGCACCCGCACCCGCCGCACGCGTCGACGCCAGCCGCACCCCGCTGTCGGCCGCCGGCAAGCCGATGCGTACCGCGCCGCCGGGCGTGGTCGCCAAGGGCCAGCCGGAGCCGCTCAAGGGCGTGCGCCGCAACATGGCCCGGGTGATGGCCGATGCACACAGCAAGGTCGTGCCGACCACGCTCAGCGACGACGCCGACATCCATGCCTGGGCCCCGGGCAACGACATGACCTCGCGGCTGGTGCGCGCGATCGTGGTCGCCTGCCAGACGGTGCCGGCGATGAACGCCTGGTTCGACGGCGACAACCTCACCCGCACCCTGCATGCGCAGGTCGACATCGGCATCGCCGTGGACACCGACGACGGTCTGTTCGTGCCGGCCCTGCGCAATGCCGACATGCTCGACGCCCGTGGCGTGCGCGAGGGCATCAACCGCCTGCGCCAGCAGGTGGAAGACCGCTCGATCGCCCCCTCGGAACTGAGCGGCTACACCATCTCGCTGAGCAACTTCGGCATGTTCGCCGGCCGCTATGCGACGCCGGTGGTGGTGCCGCCATGCGTGGCGATCGTTGCCGCCGGCCGCGCCCGCTTCCAGCTCACCCCGGTGATGGGTGGCGTGGAAACCCACAAGGTCATCCCGCTGTCGGTCACCTTCGACCACCGCGCCTGCACCGGCGGCGAAGCCGCACGCTTCCTGCGCGCGCTGATCGACGACCTAGCGCTGGCCCACTGATCCGTTTTCCGCAGCAACCTTTCAGCCCGCAGCAATGCGGGCTGTTTTTTTTTGCGCGGCGGCAATAACAGCAGCGCTGCCGTTCCGCGTCTGCCGCTCATCGCGCATGCCGCACAATGGCCCTCCCCGCCGAGGAACCCGCCATGTCCGAGCTGCCGCCCCTGCCCGAGTTGCCACGCGGTCGCTACCGCCACTACAAGGGCCAGCCCTACCAGCTGGTGGACCTGTGCCGGCACAGCGAGACCCTGGAAGTGCTGGTGCTTTACCGCCAGCTCTATGGCGATGGCGCGCTATGGGTGCGGCCGTATGCGATGTTCGTGGAAGCCGTCATCGTCGACGGTGAGCCGGTGCCGCGCTTTGCACCGGAGCCGGACCCGCGCTGATACCAGCCCTGTCGATACCTTTGCATGGAGCCGTCGATGCGGCGTCCCCGGATATGGATTGGCCTGACGGCCGCCTGCTGGCTGTTCACCGTCTGGGTGATGCTGGCCTGGCTGCGCCCGGATTACCGCCCGCGCAGCGATAATCACCTGTCCTTCCATAGGCGAGCACCGTCATGACCCTTCCCCTGCACGGCCAACGGGTGCTGATTGCCGGCGGCAGCCGTGGCATCGGTCTGGCCATCGCCACCACGTTCGCCCGTGCCGGCGCGCAGCTGTCGCTGTGTGCCCGTGGTGCCGATGGACTGCAGCATGCGCGACAGATGCTGGAGCACGCGGGTGCAGCGGTGCATGTGCAAGCCTGCGACCTCGCCGATCCGGCACAGATCGAAGCGTGGGTGGACGCGGCGGCGGCAGCGCTGGGCGGCATCGACATCGTCGTCAACAACGCCTCCGGGTATGGCAACGGCAATGACGACGCCAGCTGGCAGGCCGGTTTCGATGTCGACCTGATGGCCGCCGTGCGCACCAACCGCCTGGTGCTGCCGTACCTGCGCCAGAGCGCGCAGCCGGCGATCCTCAACATCAGCTCGATCAATGCCTCGGTACCGACCCCGCGTGCGGCCGCGTACTCCACCGCCAAGGCCGCGCTGAACTACTACACGGTGTCACTGGCCACGGAGCTGGCGCGCGAGCGCATCCGCGTCAACGCGCTCGCACCGGGGTCGATCGAGTTCCCCGGCGGCCTGTGGGACCGCCGGCGCAGCGGGGAGCCGGCGCTGTACGAACAGATCCGCGCGAAGATTCCGTTCGGCGGATTCGGCGATGCCGAGGACGTGGCCAGCGCCGCGCTGTTCCTGTGCTCACCGGCCGCGCGCTGGATCACCGGGCAGGTGCTGGCGGTGGACGGCGGACAGTCACTGCCGGCCTGAGCGGCGGGTGCAGCGAGGCGACTCAGGCCAGTTGCGCCGGACCGATCACCCGCTCACCCGGCTGCGGCGCCAAGGCCGCCTCGACCAGCGCCCGGGCAATACGATCGGCCGGGTTGATCCGCCATGCCCGGGGCAGGACCGGCCCCAGCACGCCGAGCACGCGGCCGGCGATGTGTTCCCCCGGTCGCCGCTCGGCCCGCTCGCCGCCGATCAGACCCGGCCGCACCAGCGTCAACGCGTCGAAGCCCAGCGCGCGCAGGTTGTACTCCAGCTCGCCCTTGATGCGGTTGTAGAAAACCGGCGAGCGCGGATTGGCGCCCACCGCCGAGTTCAGCGCAAACACCTTGCAGCCGTGCCGCTTCACCGTCTGCGCGATCAACAGCGGATAGCCGTGGTCGATCTGCCGGAACACCTCGCGCGAACCGGCCTGCTTCATCGTCGAACCCAGCGCGCAGATCGCCGCATCCACCTGCCACCAGTCGGCCTCCAGCGGCAGTTCGGAAAAATCCCGCACGGGATTGAGAAGGCGCGGGTCGACCTGCGCCAGTGGCCGCCGGGTAGGCGCGACCACGCTGCTGCAGCGCGGATCATCCAGCAGCTGCCGCAACACCTGCGCCCCGACCAGACCGCTTGCACCGGCCAGCAATACCCGCATTTCCTGTCTCCCGTGAACGGCTGCCGTTCAAGCCGGCCACCACCATGCCGATAATGGGGACTGGATACCACTCCCGCAGCACCTGCGCACCTGTTCCCGTCCGGACTCCAGCAATGGCTGACAGCACCGATCCCTCACCCTCCCGCAGCGCCGGGTTGGGACGCATCCTGTCACGCCGGCAGGGCAACGCCGATGCCGCCGCAACCGGCAGCAGCACCCGGCAACCACCGGCGTCCAACGGCATGGCACTGCTGCAGCGCCTGTTCGCCGGCGCGCACGAACCCGAAGCGCTGCTGCACGCCTTCGCCCAGGGCATGTGTACGTTGCCCGGCGAGCTGGGCGACATGGGCCAGCGCCTGCACAGCGCCCAGGCCGAGCGCGACTGGGAACGCTACGGACGCCTGCTGCGGCAGCTGATCGACAAGTACATCCGCACCGTCGAACTGGACACACCGGCCGCAGGCGATGGCGATGCCGCGCGCCTGCGCGACCTGTTGCGCGACACCCTCGAGGTGGTGCTGGCCAACCTGCTGCTGCAGGCACCGGAACTGCGGCAGCAGGCCGACCGCGTCGGTCTGGAACTACGCAACTGGCAGCCGGGACAGTCGCTGGCACCCGTGGAGCAGCCGTTGCGCGAACTGTGCCACCAGGCCGGTGTGCGCAACGACGGCCTGCAGGAGCAGCACGACCTGCTGCTGAACCTGTTCGACCTGCTGCTGGAGAACATTACCGAGCTGCTCGATGGCGACAGCTGGCTGCAGGGCCAGATCAAAACGGTACGCCAGCTGCTGTCCGGCCCGCTGGACCACACCTCGCTGGAACAGACCCGCAGCGAGCTGCGCGAAGTGATCTATCGGCAAAGCCTGCTGAAGGAAGGCATCGACGCCTCCAAGAGCGCGATGAAGGAGCTGATGGTCGATTTCATCCAGCAGATGGACGACATCGCCAGTGATGCCGGCGACTACCACGACCGCCTGGCCGGCTATGCGGTGTCGGTGCGCCAGATCCGCAACATCGCCGATCTCAACCAGCTGCTGCAGGACGTGCTGCAGGACACCGCACGCGTGCAGGGCCAGGCGCTGCGTGCGCGCGACCATCTCGCCAACGCCCGCGCCGAAGCCCGCGCCGCCGAACAGCGCGTGCTGCAACTGGAACGCGAGCTGGAGGATGCCGGCAGCCAGCTGCGCAGCGATCCGTTGACCGGCGCGCTCAACCGCCGCGGGCTGGACGAGGTGCTGGGCGCTGCACTGCAGGCAGACACCGGGCCGCTCAGCGTGGCCCTGCTGGACCTGGACCACTTCGGCACGCTCAACGCGGCCCACGGCCATGCCGGTGGCGACCAGGCGCTGCGCCACATGGTCGCGGTGCTCCAGCAGCGGCTCCGCGGCGGCGATCACCTCGCCCGTTTCGGCGGTGACGAATTCGTGCTGGTACTGCCCGGCTGCGGACGCGGCGAGGCCTTGGAAAACGTGCGCCAGCTGCAGGCCAGCCTCGCGCAGCGACCGTTCCTGTACGAAGGCGAGCGCGTGCAGGTCCGTTTCAGCGCCGGCGTGGCCACCGCGTTGCCGGGAGAAACCGCCGAAGCCCTGCTGCAACGCGCCGATCGTGCGCTGTATGCGGCCAAGCAGGCGGGCCGCAACCAGGTGATGCCGGCCGACTGATCGCCAACGGCATGTCTTGGGCATCTGGGCCGTCTTGTGATATTTCCCGCGCTGGTGCGAATCACCTGTGCATGGACATTCCCTTGACCAACCGTGATGCCACTGCCGGACTGCAGCAACGCTTCGCGCATTTGCTCGCCCGGCATCGCGTTAGCACGATGGGCATTGAAACGCTTGCACGGCACGCATTGGCTGCGGCGCCTGCTGGGCAGCTTGTCCGGCCACAATCCTTGGTACGCGCACAGCAGCAGTTGCGGGAGCTGGAACAGGCCTCGCCCCGGCAACAGGTCCTTCCACGGAGAGATTCACGCCTAACCCGGGCAACCGCTTGCGTGCCCGGGCCAGCTCCACACTCAGTGCGCCGGCTTGCTGCCGCGCAATTTCTGGAACCCCATCACCCCGACCAGCACGGTGATGCCGATGGCGATGCCCACCACCACGCTGCCCAGTGCGTTGGCCAGCCACTCAAGATTGGCCGGGGCCAGGCCCACGATGAAGTGGTGCAGTGCCGGGATCGCGTGGATGAGGATGCCGCCGCCGACCAGGAACATCGCCGCGGTGCCGGCGATGGACAGGCCACGCATCAGCCACGGCGTCGCATGCAGCAGGCCGCGACCGAAGGCGGCCAGCGCGCGGCCCTTGTCCAGCAGCCAGACCCCGAGGTCGTCGAGCTTGACGATGCCGGCCACCAGCCCGTAGACGAACACCGTCATCGCCACGGCGATCACGATCAACGTGGCCACCTGCTGTCCGAACGGTGCGCTGGACACCACGCCCAGCGACAGCACGATGATCTCGGCCGAGAGGATGAAATCGGTGCGCACCGCGCCCTTGATCTTGGTCTTTTCCCACGCCACCACGTCGGTGCTGTCATCGGCCAACGCGCGGCTCAGTTCGGCCTTGTGCGTGGCCTCTTCGTCCTTGCCCTGCAGGAACTTGTGCGCCAGTTTCTCCACGCCCTCAAAGCACAGGAAAGCCCCGCCGAGCATCATCAGCGGCGTCACCAGCCAAGGCAGCCAGGCGCTGATCGCCAGTGCCGCCGGCACCAGGATCGCCTTGTTGACCATCGAGCCCTTGGCGACCGCCCACACCACCGGCAGTTCACGGCTGGCGCTGACGCCGGTCACCTGCTGCGCGTTGAGCGCCAGATCATCTCCAAGCACGCCGGCGGTCTTTTTGGCCGCAACCTTGGTCAGGATGGAAACATCGTCGAGCAGGGTGGCGATGTCGTCGAGCAGGGTAAACAGGCTGGCTCCAGCCATGGGCACACCGGGTTCGAGGAAGGGGGGCCAATTTTCCACCATCGGCCGCGCTTGATGTGAGCCGGCATTCACTTGCCGCCCACCGGCTGCTGGTAACACTGGCGCTGCATGATTGCGGAGGCATCTTCTTGCACGAGCCAGCCACTGACCCACCGGCAACCCCCATCGGCGGCATGAACCGGCGCCAGCAGATCGTGCGCCTGCTGCTGCGCTACCGGAACTCGGGCGTGTTCTCGGGGATCCAGTTCGACGGCGAGCTGCCGCGCCTGGAACGCGTCGCCACCAATGACAACCCCACCCAGTTCGTCGCCGACCTGGAAGCGCTGGGCATCACCTTCGTCAAGCTTGGCCAGGTGCTGTCCACGCGGCCGGACATGATTCCGCCCGAGTATGTGGCGGCGCTGGAACGCATGCAGGAGAACGTCGCACCGATCGCGGTGGCGCAGATTCGCGCCGTCATCGAAGAGGATCTCGGGGTTCCGGTGAACAAGCTGTTCGCGTGGTTCGACCCCGAACCGCTGGGCTGCGGCTCGATCGCCCAAGTGCACCGTGCCGGCCTGCACGATGGCCGCGAGGTGGCGGTGAAGGTGCAGAAACCCGATGTCGCCGCGCAGCTGCGCTCGGACCTGGCGGTGCTGCGCAGCTTCGCCAGTGCCGCCGACCACCTCACCCGGGTCGGCCGCAAGGTGCGCTTTTCCGACTGGCTCGGCGAGTTCGCCAAAAGCCTGCGCATGGAACTGGATTTCGAGACCGAAGCCAGCAACCTCGCCCGCTTCGGCCAGCATCTGGCGCCCTATCCCGAGCTGACCGTGCCGCAGCCGCTGTGGGATCTGTGCGGCCGCCGGGTGCTGACCATGGAGCTGGTGGACGGCGTACGGGTGGACGCCATTCCGCCGGTGCGCCGCACCGAGCAGTCGATGCAGCCGCTGGCCGAGGCGCTGGTGCGCGGCTATCTGGACCAGATCTTCGTGCATGGCGAAATCCATGCCGACCCGCACCCCGGCAACCTCCGCGTCACGCCACAGGGGCAACTGGCGATCTTCGACCTGGGCATGATCGCGCACGTGCCGCCGCGGCTGCGGGAACGACTGCTGAAGCTGCTGTTCGCCGCGGTCGATGGCCGGGGCGAGGAAGTCGCTGACGAGATCATCAGCATCAGCACCCGGCTGGAGGACTACGACGAGGAGCGCTACCTGCGCGAGACCGGGCAGATGATCGCCCGCTACGCCGCCAGCGGCACCATGTCCGAAGGCCACGTGGTGCTGGAAGTGGTGCGCATCGCCACCGCCAGCAACCTGCGCACGCCGCCGGAGCTGAGCCTGCTGGGCAAGGCGCTGCTGAACCTGGAAGGTGTGTGCCAGGCACTGGCGCCGACGCTGGACACCCGCCGCGTGCTGGAGAAACAGCTGCAGCACGTGATGCGTGCACGCCTGAAAAAATCGCTGTCGGCCGCCAACCTCGCCAGCGAGACGATGGAGCTGCAACGGCTGCTGCGCAACGGGCCACGGCGCCTGTCCGACTTCCTCAGCGTGGTCGCGGAAAACCGCCTGCAGATGAAAGTCACCGGCCTGGAAGAGTCGCGGCTGATGGAGAACATCCAGAAGGTCGCCAACCGCATCGCCGCGGCGCTGATCACCGCCGCACTGCTGTTGTCCTCGGCCCTGCTGATGCGCGTTCCCAGTCGCTGGACACTGCTGGGCTACCCCACCTTCGCAATCCTGCTGTTCGTGGTGGGCGTGGTGATCGGCCTTGGACTGATCCTCAGCTCGCTGCTGTTCGACCGGCGCACCCGCGCCCGCGCACACGAGGAAAGAGGCCACCGCTGAGTACTGCGGCTGCCGGCCAGATAAACATTCCAGTCAGGTTGGTGCAGGCACCATCCGCCCATCCTGCCGTCACACGCCTGACATAGTGTGGTGGCAAGGAGCCTGCGGCCGCGGCCGTTGTCCTCTTCCCCAACCAAGTGACCGCATGCATTGGATCATCTGGCTGTATCTGGCGGCGTTGGCCGTGTTGCTGCTGCTTTCCCCGACGTTGCTGCGGCTCAAGGCCGCCCTGCTGTCCCTGCTGCTGCTCTCCCTGAGCAGCTGGTGGCTGATCGACCGGCTCAGCGGCGATGGCATCAACTCGGCCACGCTCTATCACCTGCGCAGCGATATGGAAGGTGCGGGTATCGCCGATTTCGGCAGCTATATCGCCGGCTTCCTCGCGCTGGTATTGCTGTCACTGTCACCGCTGCTGCTGATGCGGATCCGGCGGTTCCATCTGGGCAAGGGCGGCCACGCCGTCTTCGCCGGTTTCTGTGCGCTGCTGGTCACGGCGTTGGCCGGCAGCCCGCTGTATGCGGATGCACGACGCATCTACCAGCAGCTGCAGCCGGTGGACTACAGCGCAATCGCACCCGAATACGTGGTGCCGACCCGTCCTCTGGCACGCAAACCCAACATCGTCTGGATCTACGGTGAAAGCCTGGAGCGCACCTATCTGGACGAAAGCGTGTTCCCCGGGCTGATGCCCAATCTGCAGCAGCTTGCCGGACAGGCCCTGGACGTGCGCAATCTGGCCTCGGCCGACGGCAGCGGCTGGACTATCGCCGGACTGGTGTCCTCGATGTGCGGCGTGCCGCTGACCACCGCCCAAGGCGATGAGAACAGCATGGGCCGCATGGCCAGCTTCCTGCCCGAAGCGTTCTGCCTGGGCGATTACCTGAAGCAGCAGGGCTACCGCAACCACTATCTGGGCGGTGCCAATGGCCAGTTCGCGGCCAAGGCCGATTTCCTCGCCTCGCACGGCTTCGACACGGTGCATGATCTGGCCTGGTTCCAGCAGCAGGACATCGCCAGAAAGCATTTCTCCAACTGGGGCGTGCACGACGATGTGTTGCTGGACCACGCGTTTGACCGTTTCATCGAGCTGTCGCGCGCCGGCCAGCCGTTCATGCTGACCACGCTGACGATGGACACCCACCACCCGGCCGGCCACCTGCCGGTGGCCTGCAAACGCACCCGCTATCCCAGCCCCTACGGCGATATTGGCCTGCTGAAGGCGCTCAAGTGCAGCGACCGTCTGATCGCGCAGCTGGTGCAGCGGATCCGCGACAGCGAGTTCGGCGACAACACGCTGGTGGTGGTGGCCTCCGATCATCTGGCCATGCCCAACCACCTGAGCCATGTGCTGGAAAAGCAGCAGCGCGAGAACCTGCTGCTGTTCCTCGGCAACGGCATCACGCCGCGACAGTTGCAGGCCGAGGCCGGCACCACGCTGGACTCCGGCGCGACGCTGCTGCAGCTGATCGATCCGACCATCGATGCGATCGGTTTCGGTCGTTCGCTGGTCGCGCCGCAGCGCCCGCCCAGCGCCAGTGTCGCCGCGCTGCACGGGGATGGCGGCAGCTATGCCCGCTACCGTGCCTTCGCCCGGTCGTTGTGGCTGGGCGAGCAGACGCGGATGCTGCGGCTGGAGGACGGACATGTGCGGGTCGGCGTGCAACAGGTGCAGCCGCCGGTGCTGCTGGAGTACGACCAGAAGTGGGAACTGAAGTCGGTCTCCCTGGAAAACACCTCGCGCAAGTTCGAGGAAGCCGATCCCAGCCACCGGCTGGCCTACATCGACCGCTGCACCGCGTTCGAAGACGGCTCCGCCGCCGGCGACTGGTGCGCGCTGCTGGTCGACAGCGACCAGGGCATGCGCCTGTACCGCGACGGTCAGCTGCGCCGCGGCATCGCCGTCGATGCGCCGCTGCAGACGTTCCACGGACCGCGGCCGAGCGTGCGCCAGTCCCGCATGATCAGCCGCCAGCCGCGCGCCACCCGTCCCGGCCAGTACACGCTGGAGCTGTACGCCGCGCAGCATCCACCGCGTGGCTTCTGGATCGAGGCGGTGTCATCGCAGCGCCAGGTGGTGGTGGCCCAGCAGTGGGTGCAGGCCGACCATGACGGCCGCATCCGCATGCCGCTGGGCGTGGAGCACGCCATCGACGACCTCGAAATCCGCGCCTGGCTCAGTCATGCAGAGACGCTGGCGGTCGACGACTACGCCCTGCTGTGACCGCCGCCGGATTCCCGCGCACCTGATACCGGCAATGGGCGCAGGACGATCCTGCGCCCGCTGCCCCACGCCGGGAACACTGGTTCAGGCGTCCTGCGGATCATGCAGCACGCGGATTTCGGTCGGCGTGACCAGCCGGATATCGTGCGCGGCCACCTGCTGCAACAGCTCGAACAGCAGCTCGCTGCGCGTCCCATACACGTTCCGCGAGGTCGGCACGTAGGCGAAGCTGTTGATCGCCACCAGACCGCCACTGATCGAGTCGATGAAGACCGACGGCGCCGGCTGCTCCAGCACGGTCGGGTTGGCCGCATAGATGTCCAGCAGCAAACCGCGCAGCATTGCCACATCCGTGCCCAGCGGCACCGAGAACTGCAACTGGATGCGGCCCAGCGCATCGGCCGTGGTCATGTTGCGGATGGTCTTGGTGATCAGTTCGGAGTTGGGCACGATCAGGGTGGAGCGGTCGCCCACCTGGATCTCGGTCGAACGCACCGAGATGCGGCGGATATCGCCCTCAAGGTCACCGATCTTCACCCAGTCGCCGATCTTCACCGGGCGCTCGGCCAGCAGGATCAGGCCGGAGACGAAGTTCTGGGTGATCGCCTGCAGGCCGAAGCCGATACCCACCGACAACGCGCTGGCCAGCAGCGCCAGTTTCTCGAAGCCGATGCCCAGCGTGGCCAGCGACCACAGCACCGCCAGCACGATGCCCAGGTAATAGGCGACCGTGCTGATCGAATTGCGCGCGCCGGCGTCCAGGCCGGTTTTGGGCAGCCAGGTGTCCACCAGCCAGCGCTGCACCACGCGCATCACCGCCAGACCGAGCAGCAGCACCACCAGCGCCCAGAACACCGTCGAGGGTCGCAGCAGATGGCCACCGACCGTCACTCCCGACAGCAGCGTTTCCATGCCGCCATACAACGCGCTGGCATTGCCGAAGGGCGCCACCAGCGCGGAGATCCCGGCCAGTACCAGCAGCACCCGCAGCGCCGCCGACAGCAGCACGCCGCCCTGTTCCAGCCGCGCCGCCGGCATGCCGGTGGACAGCCGTAGCAGGCGGCCGAAGGTGCTGTGCGGCGCCAGCAGCCACAGCGCCAGATCATCGGCGAACTTCAGCAACAGCGTGGTCGCCAGCACCACGGCGGTCACCCACAGCATCTGCTGCGCGATGAACAGCGCGAGGTTGAGGTAGCCCAGCAGACTGGCGACCAGCGCCGCCAGTACCGTCAGGTAGCCGCCCAGCCGGGCCAGCACCAGCCAGCCGCTGCGCGGTGCGCGCCCGGGCGGCTTGCCGGACGCACCCTCCTGCCGCTCGATCCGCGCGGCCGCCACCGCCCGCCGCCGGTGCAGTCCGGCCAGTGTGGTCAGCACGCCCATGATCAGTGCAACCCAGGTCAGCGCGATCAGCCCGTCGAGCATCACCGTGACCACATCCGAGGTCCGTGCGGCGCGGTTGATGTCCCGCAGCAGCAGACTGGCCCAGGTCAGCAGCGCGGCCCCCCAGGCGAACTGCTGCAGGCGTGCCGCGGCCGGGTCGTCGATGTCCAGCAGGCGCCACGAAGGGCGCCGGGGCAACAGCTGGCTGGAGGCCACCGCGGCGATGAAGGCGGCCACGAAACTGGCGAGGATGAACACTCCGGCCACCGCTTCCAGCCGCGGCGGAATCGCATCGACCGCATGCAGCCCGCCCACCAGCACCATCGCCGCGACACCCGGCAACAGGGTGCCGACCAGCAACAGCCACACCGCCAGTCCGGTGCGTCGCAGGCGTCCGGCCGGCGCGTGCGGGGAGGCGGCGTAGCGCCGTCCCAGACGCCGCAGCCACAGCCGCAGCGGCAACACCAGCAGCAGCGCTACCGCCAGGCCGGCCAGCGGGATGCCCCACCCATGTCGCTCGACCGCCCCCAGCAGGCCGGTACGGGCCTGCCGGTACAGCGAGCGCAGCCGCGCCAGATCATCGGGCAGATGTGTGGCGAACTGCTGCCACAGCGCCGGCGACAGCGGCGAGGCGACCTTTCGCCCCAGTTGCTGGCCGAACTGCCGCGCCCGCCGCTTCTCGATGCTCTCGCCCAGCTGGCGGGCATCCTCGGCCAGCAGCTTGCCGCGCTTGATCTCCGCATCGATGCGGCCACGCTCGCGCTCCAGCCGCTGCCGCAACTGGATGATGGCCGCATCCTCACCGGCTTCCTCCGCCGGCCCCAGCTGGGCGAGACGCGCATCGAACTGGTCCAGCTCGGGCTGCAGCGCCAGCACGGCGGCGTCGGCCAGCTGCTGCGCACGTTGCGCGCGTTCGGACAGCGTCTTCAGCGTTTCCTGTGCATCGGCGTCGTCCAGCGCCTGCTGCACCGATGCGAACAGCTGCGCGGCCTGTTCGATCCGCTCCGGTGCGGCGACCCCGTCCCCATTACTGCCGGGCGTGGCCATCGCGGTGCCGGCAGACAGCACCGTTGCGACCAGAAGGACACGGAAAAAAACTGCACGCAGGGACGGGAGAAAAGAGTTGACGGGCAAGAGCGAATACCGGAATCGCGCGGATCACCGCACCAGCGCCGACTATAGAACAGCGCCCCGCCGGATCACGCGACGCCGCGTCGACTTTCAGTACTTCAGGTCCAGCTCGGTGATCTTGTGGCGGTTGAGTGCGTAGATTTCCTGGAACTCCTCCTCGGTCAGCTCATCGGGCGCATAGACCGCGACCGGGTCCCAGACATGGTCGGTGGGCAGCGGCTGCCGCGGACCGGCCCGCAGCGACAGACTCTGTCCCTGGTAGTCGACCAGTGCCGGCAGCTGCTCCCAACGCTCGCGCGCATAGCGGCTCTGTCCCTGGAGGAGAATCACGGCGTACATGGCAGTCATCCCGTCGGGTGTCGCACCCAGCTTACGCCTGCCTGCACCCGCCCGCATCGGGAGCCGCCCGCGCACAATCCGTTCACCGCCGCCGGTCTATAGCGTTGCTGGCCATCCATGACATGAAGGATCTCCCGACCATGAGCGATCATTCCCCGCTGCCCACGGTGGCGTCGCTGGACCTGCAGCGCTACCTGGGTACCTGGTATGAAATCGACCGCCTGCCGATGCGCCACGAACCGGAGGACGCGACCGACATCAGCGCGCACTATTCGCTCGATGACGACGGCAGTGTGCGCGTGCGCAACCGCTGCATCCACAAGGGCGAACTGCAGGAGGCCATCGGCCGGGCCACACCGGCGGACACATCCAACAGCCGGCTGGAAGTCAGCTTCCTGCCCGAGGGGCTGCGCTGGATTCCCTTCACCAAGGGCGACTACTGGGTAATCGCGCTGGACCCGGACTACAGCGCCGCGATGGTCGGCAGCCCGGATCGCAAGTACCTGTGGCTGCTGTCGCGGCAGCCGGAGATGGATGCCACCATCCGCGACCACTACATCGCCCGCGCGCGGCAGCTGGGTTTCGATGTCGACCAGCTGATCCATACCCCGCATACCGGCCATCCCACGGCCTGATGCCGGCAGCGCGGCCCTATCGGAACGGATACGACGATGGATCTTAAAAGCGGCTACCCGTTCTGGGCCATCCGCAATGGCTTGATGCACGCCTACCCGCAGGTGCGGCAGGCAGTGCGTTGCGATGTGCTGGTGGTCGGCGGCGGCATCAGCGGCGCACTCATCGCCGACGAGCTGAGCCGGCATGGCCATGACGTGGCGGTGGTGGAGCAACGTGATATCGGCTGGGGCTCCACCGCCGCCAGTACCGCGTTGCTGCAGTACGAGATCGATACACCGCTGCAGCACCTGGCCAGGCGCTACGGCGAGGAACAGGCGGTACTGGCCTACCAGGCCTGCGCCGATGCCATTCCCGCACTGCAGAAAGTGGCCGCGCGGCTGCGTGGCACCGATTTCGAAAAACACCGCAGCCTTTACTACGCCAGCCGGCGACGCGATATGGCAGCGCTGATGGACGAGTTCGAACTGCGCCGCCGACATGGCCTGGCGGTGCACTGGCTGGATGCGGGACGGATCCAGGAGCAGTACGGTTTTTCCGCACCGGGCGCGATCCTCAGTGACCTGGCCGCGAGTGTGGACCCGTACCGCATGACTTACCGGTTGCTGGCCGCACTCCAGCGCCGCGGCGGACAGGTGTTCGACCGTACCTGCATCGCCTCGCTGGAGCCCTCCGCACGGCAGGTGCGGGCGCGTACCGGGCACGGCATCACCATCACCTGCAAGCATCTGGTGATGGCGACCGGCTACGCCAGCCAGGCGTGGCTGCGGCAGCGCGTGGCACGCAACCGCAGCAGCTATGCCTTCGTCACCGACCCGCTGCCGGCGGCGACGCTGGGAGAGTTGCAGGCGACCATGCTGTGGGAAACCGCGCGGCCCTACCTGTACCTGCGCAGCACCGCCGATCATCGCCTGCTGGCCGGTGGCGAAGACGATGCGGTGGATATCCCGGCCCGGCGTGACGCGCGCGTCGATCGCAAGGCCCGCAAGCTGGCGGACAAGGTCGGCGCCCTGTTCCCGCACCTGCCGCTGGTCCCGGCCTTCGCCTGGGCCGGCACGTTCGCCGAAACCAGCGACGGGCTGCCGTTCTTCGGCGCGCACCCGCAGTGGGGGCCACGGGTGCAGTTCGCGATGGCGTATGGCGGCAATGGCATCACCTATTCGATGATCGGCGCGGGCCTGATCCGTGCGGCCATCGAGCGGCGCAGGCACCGGCTGGCGAAGCTGTTTTCCTTCCAGCGCCTGGCGTGAGCGGCTCCGGGTCAGGGCGACGACAGGCATGGTTCAAGTCGTATCTGCTAGTTTCCAGACAGCCGTACCACCTCGGTACGGCGCCCGGAGCGTTACCGCCATGATCCGACCTTCCCTCATCGTTGCCCTGTTGCTGGTACCTGCTGCCGCCCTCGCGCAGAACGGCGCGGTGACGCCCGGTGCGCTGGATCTGAGCATTCCGCAGGCGCCGATGCGCTATCTGGACGATCCAGCCTACCAGTCCGATGCGCCGGGCACCTTCTATGGCGACCACAGCGGCCGCGGCCTGCGCAAGGACATCGGCAAAAGTCCGGTCGTCGACGAGAAGCTGCAGGTACATGGCGCGGTCAGCGCCGGCATCGGCTATTCCAAGGCCTACGGCAACAGCAACTGGCAGACCGTGGACCTGAACCTGGGCAAGAACATCACCAACGACGAGGGCAAGACCCGCCGCGTGGATCTGAATATCCACATGAGCAAGGGCGAAGGCGTCGGTCCCTACGGCTACGGCCCGGGGCCGTGGTACGGCTGGTAAGCCTCACACACGCAGCTCAGCTGCTGCAGCGCATCCACACGCAGTCGATCGCATCCAGCGCGATGTGCAGCAGCAGGCCGATGCCGAACAGGCGCGTGCGCCGCGGCACTACCATGCCCGCATATACGGCGATGGCCGGCGCGGTGTGCAGCGGATGGAAGCCGACACTGCAGCGATCCGGCGCATAGATGGGATCGGCCAGCAGGTGGTCGATATCGATCACCCAGCCCAGCAGCAGCAACAGCCATGCCTTGCCGAACTGTGGCCGCCAGAACAGCCAGGCCAGCAGCGCCGGCACCGCCGCGTGCAGGCACAGGTGCACGATCGCGCGCAGGCTCACCGCTTTCTCCGTATCCGGGAGGTGCCCGGGGCAGCGATCACGGCAGGTAGAAACATGCGGAAAATCCAGCGGGACCGGCGACAATTGTAGGCCGGCGCCGGTACGGTGCGGCGTTACACTAGGCGCCGCTGGCAGTTCCGCCACGCAGCTTAGGGAGTGGCAATGATCAACAACGACATACTGCGCAGCATCCGCTACATGCTCGACCTGAGCGACAGCAAGGTGGTGGATACCGTCCACCTGGCCGATCCCGGTTTCAATATCGATCCGGCACAGGTGCATGATTTCCTGCGCAAGGACGACGAGCCGCTGTTTGAAACCTGCCCCGATGCGGTACTGGCGCGCTTCCTCGACGGCCTGATCGTGCAGCGCCGCGGGCGCGACGACTCGCAGCCGGCACGCCCGCCGGAAAAGCGCATCACCAACAACATCGTGCTGAAAAAACTGCGCGTGGCCTTCGAACTGAAGGACGTGGACATGCACGCGATCTTCGCCGGCACCGGTTTCCCGGTGTCCAAGCCAGAGCTGTCGGCGCTGTTCCGCCAACCCGAGCACAAGAACTACCGCGAGTGCGGCGACCAGCTGCTGCGCAACTTCCTCAAGGGCCTGACCCAGCGCGTGCGTGGCGCCAGCTGAGCCCACGGCACACCACCGGCAGTCGGCGCAGCACTCCATGAAAAAGCCCGGCATTGCCGGGCTTTTCCTGTCTGGAGGCGGTTCAGCCGGTTACCAGCTGAAGCGCGGACCCACCGACCATTCCTTGTTGCCGTCGCGGTCCATCTTCAGGTCGCCGTTGATGCCCCAGTTCTGGTTCAACTTCACCTGGCCGCCAAGACGGCCGTAGAGCTGGCCTTCCGGGTTGATGCCGTGCTTCTTGCTGTAGTCCTCGTAGCCGGCCATCGCATAGACCTCGGCATGCGCACCGAACGCGGTACGGATACCGGCCTCGGCGCTGTAACCGTTGAAGTCCAGACCGTGCTTCGGGTCGTACTTGTTGTAGGCCACGCGGCCGACGAAGTCGGTGCTGTTGCCGATTTCGCGGTTGTAGCCGAGGCCGACGCGCCACTGGTCGGTCTTGGCATCGGTGATGTCGGCCTTCTGCTGGTTGTATTCACCGAAGGCGTGGAAGTGTGGAATGAATTCATAGGAGCCCTTCACGCCCCAGCCATCGGCCTTGCCGGCATCTGCATCGGTCTTGACGTAGTCGGCCTGCGCATAGTTGTAGGACAGGCCTTCGGCAGCGGAAGCGGCAAACGGAGCGGCGGCAAGCAGCGCCAAAGCAATCAGCGAATTCTTCATGGGTACAACCTCTGGATTACAGACTGGATGGCGCTGCAGCCAGGCGGCTGCCTGCGTCCGGTTGTAATTTTTCCGTTAGCCGCCCCAACCCATCCTGAAATCAGCACATTCACAGAACGGGGTTTTTAGGCCTTTATTCAGGCGTTTTCTGGCACGCGCGGCGCGTGTAACGCAATCTTCGATCGGTGCGCCTGACTCCGTGTGGCGCGCTAGCTGCGTTTGCGCTTGCCGGAGCTGGCGCTACCGAAGGTCGCCGGTGCCGCCACACCCTGCAGCGGTATTCCCGTTTCAAGGTCACGCAGGATCGGGCAATCCGGCCGGGCATCCCCCGCACAGCAATCCACCAGCGCCTGTACCGTGCGCAGCATCTCCTGCATCTGCGCGATACGCTCGCGCAGCACCTGGATGTGCTCGCTGGCCATGCGTTTGACGTCGGCACTGTGCCGCGAGCGATCCTGCCATAGCGCCAGCAGTTCGCCGATGCGCTCCACACTGAAGCCCATGTCGCGCGAGCGCTTGATGAAGCCCAGCGTGTGGATGTCACGCGGGCTGTAGAGACGGTAGCCAGCAGCGGTGCGTGCCACCGGCCCGATCAGGCCGCTGTCCTCGTAGTAGCGGATCATCTTGGCCGAGATGCCGGTGGCCTTCGCCGCCTGGCCGATGTTCATGCCCTCTTCCATCATCGTCTCCGATCAGCCCTGCGGCGGCTGGAAGCGTTTCAGACGCAGCGCGTTGCCCAGCACGAACACCGAGGACAGCGCCATCGCGCCGGCGGCGAACACCGGCGACAGCAGCACGCCCCACAGCGGATACAGCACGCCGGCGGCCACCGGAATCAGCGCGGTGTTGTAGGCGAATGCCCAGAACAGGTTCTGGCCGATATTGCCCATCGTCGCCTTGCTCAGCGCGATCGCGTTGGGCACGCCCTGCAGGCTGCCGGACATCAGCACCACGTCGGCCGCCTCGATCGCCACGTCGGTGCCGGTACCGATCGCCATGCCGACATCGGCCGCGGCCAGCGCCGGCGCATCGTTGATGCCGTCACCGACATAGGCCAGACGGCCATGCGTGGCCTTGAGCCGCTGCACCGCCTCGACCTTACCCTCGGGCAGCACTTCGGCCACCACCTCATCGATGCCGAGCTGGCGGGCGATGGCCTCGCCGGTGCGACGGTTGTCGCCGGTGATCATCACCACCTTCAGCCCCAGCGCGTGCAACGCGGCGATGGCCGAACGGGTGTCGTGCTTGATCGGGTCGGACACGGCGATGATCGCCGCCAGCGCGCCATCGACGGCCGCATACAGCGGGGTCTTGCCCTCCTCGCCCAGCTGCCGCGCAGCCTCGGCGAACAGCGCCACGTCCAGGCCGAGCCTGTGCATGAAGCGGTCCGCACCGACTTCCACGCGCACGCCATCAACTTGCGCGCGCACGCCGAAACCGGTGACCGATTCGAACGCGCTGATCGGCGGCAGCGCCAGTCCGTCCTGCTGCGCGGCGCTGACGATGGCACGGGCGATAGGATGCTCGGAGCGGTCTTCCACCGCCGCCACCTTGGCCAGCACATCGGCGCGCTTGAAGCCTTCGGCCAGCTGCAGGTCGGTCAGCAGCGGGCGGCCTTCCGTCAGCGTGCCGGTCTTGTCCACCGCCACCACCTGCGCCTGCTTGAGCAGCTGCAGCGCCTCGCCCTTGCGGAACAGCACGCCCAGCTCGGCGCCACGCCCGGTGCCGACCATGATCGAGGTCGGCGTGGCCAGACCCATCGCACACGGACAGGCGATGATCAGCACCGCCACCGCGTTGACCAAGCCGAAGCTCAGCGCCGGCTCCGGGCCGAACAGCAGCCACACCGCGAAGGTCAGCGCCGCCAGCGCCATCACCGCCGGCACGAACCACAGCGTGACCCGGTCCACCAGCGTCTGGATCGGCAGCTTGGCGCTCTGCGCCTGTTCGACCAGGCGGATGATCTGCGCCAGCACCGTGGCCCCACCCACCGCGGTGGCGCGCACGCCCAGCGTGCCGGTCTGGTTCACCGTGCCGCCGATCACGCGGCTGCCCGGCGCCTTCTGCACCGGCACCGGCTCGCCGCTGATCATCGATTCATCGACATAGCTGCCGCCGTCGATCACTTCGCCATCCACCGCGATGCGCTCGCCCGGACGCACGTCGATCACATCGCCATTGCCGATCTGTTCGAGCGGCAGCTCGACCACGCCGCCGTCGCGGCGCACGCGTGCAGTCCTGGCCTGCAGCTTGAGCAGGCGCTTGATCGCCTCGGAGGTGCGGCCCTTGGCCTTTGCCTCGAGCATGCGGCCGAGCAGGATCAGCGTCACGATCACCGCGGCGGCCTCGTAGTACACGTTGACCGTGCCGGCCGGCAGCAGACCCGGCGCGAACGTGGCCACCAGCGAGAAGCCGTAGGCGGCCAGCGTGCCCACCGCGACCAGCGAATTCATGTCCGGCGCGGCACGCAGCAGTGCCGGGATGCCCTTGAGGTAGAAGCGACGGCCGGGGAACACCAGCACCAGCGTGGTCAGCGCGCACTGCAGCAGCCAGCTGTTGTGCGTACCCAGCGTGGCGGCGATGAAATGATGGAAGGCCGGCAGCAGGTGCCCGCCCATTTCCAGTGCGAACACCGGCAGGGTCAGCGCCGCGGCCAGCCACAGGTCGCGCCTGAGCACGCGCAGCTCCTCGGCGTGACGCTGCGCCTGCGCATCCTCGCTGCTGCCGGCCGGATCCAGCACGCGGGCGCTGTAGCCGGCCTTGGTGACCGCTGCCAGCAATGCCTCGGCCGCCACCTCGCCCTGCACCTGCGCGCGCTCGGTGGCCAGATTGACGCTGGCCGAGCGCACACCCGGAACCGCATTCAACACGCGCTCCACCCGGCCCACACACGAAGCGCAGGTCATGCCCTCGATCACCAGTTCCAGCGGAGCCGACTCCGTCACCTCGAAGCCCGCCTTGCGTACCGCCTGCACCAGTGACCCGCGCGGCACGCTGCCGTCGGTCTGCACGCGGGCGCGTTCGGTGGCCAGATTGACGCTGGCCAAGCGCACGCCGGGCACCGCGTTCAACACGCGCTCCACCCGGCCCACGCACGAGGCGCAGGTCATGCCTTCGATCAACAGTTCTTCGGACTGCTGTGCCGGGTGCGCAGTACCCGGACTGGCCATACTCATCATCGGCTCATCTCCACCTGCCTGCTGTCGAGCGCATCTTGAAGCTTCCCACGATGGCAGGGTCAAGCACTTCGCAGCGCTTGACCTTGCCACCATGGCAAGCTCCATTCTCGCCCCTTTCCACGGAGATCCCCGATGAAACTGCATATCGACAGCATGACCTGCGGCGGCTGCGCGCGCAGTGTGACCGCCACCATCAAGGACGTGGACCCGGCCGCCACGGTCGAGATCGATGTTCCGGCCAAACGCGTGCAGATCCAGTCCAGCCAGCCGGTGGAACGCTTCCTCACGGCGCTGGAAGAAGCCGGCTTCCCGCCACAGCTGCAGGCGTGACCGGCCCGGCGAAGGGCGGCGACAGCCGCCCTCGCTATAGATCAGCGTGGCACGCGTTGCCACACCTCGCGCTCGCCCCGGCGCTCGCCCTCCCGGCGCTCCAGCGTCCACACATCGCCGTGCAGCGTGTAGCGCAATTCATAGCGGCCGCCGGCAGGAACCGGAGCTGCATTCTGCGCAGCCGATCTTCCTGCATCCGTGCCGGGAACACCGGCAACTGTCGCCACCCGGTCACGCCGCGGCGGGGCGCTATCATGGCGACCAATCCTGAAACGGCAGCGGCAACGTGCAGACCATCCTGACCCCGGTATCGATCGGCGAACTGATCGACAAGATCACCATTCTCGAAATCAAGGCCGAGCGCATCGCCGATGCCGCCAAGCTGGCCAATGTGCGCACCGAGCTGGAGGGGCTGTGGCCGTTGTGGCTGCAGCAGCAGGAGGCGCGCCCGGCATTGGCGCCGCTCAAGGACCAGCTCAAGGCGATCAACGAGCGCATGTGGGACATCCAGGACCAGCTTCGCGAGAAGGAAGCGGCACAGGATTTCGGTGCGGAATTCATCACCCTGGCGCGCGGCGTCTACGCCACCAACGGCGAGCGCATCACGGTGAAGAACGAGATCAACCGCGTCGCCGGTTCGGCGCTGGTGGAAGAGAAGCAGTACCAGGGCGAATGATCCGGCAACGCCGGAAGAAGAAAAGGCCAGCGTCGGACGCTGGCCTTTTGCGTTGCATCACTGGCGAAGGCACTCAGAACGCGAGCTGCGCCCACACGCCCACTTCATTGCTTTCCATCGCCTTCTTCGCCGAGCGCTGCTCCACCCGCTTGCCGACCGCGGCCAGGCGCAGGTGCCTGTTCGGCTTCCACTCCACGCCCAGCTGGTGATAGCGCTCGCGCGTGGTCGGATCGATATCCAGGCTCATGCGGGTTTCGTCATAGCGGGCGAACACGCCGTACTGCGGGGTGAACTGGTAGCTGCTCCATGCCGACCAGCCGCGCTGGTCGGCACTGCCGGGCTTGGTGATGCGGGTCCAGTCCTCGGCGCGGAAATACTGCGCGCCGGCGCGGCCACGTTCGCCCACCCAGCTGGCCATCGCGTTCCAGCGCTGCGCGGTATGCACGTGCGGCTTGCTGCCGGCATCCTGCGCGCGCGTGCCGCGATAACCGCCTGCGGGCAGCTCCACGCCCTTGACCGGCGTCCAGCCCACCCGCGCCTCCACATCGGCACGGTTGCCCAGCCGCGGCTTCTGGAAGCCGCCACCGGTGACCACCGAGGCGTTGTAGACGAAATCACCATTGCGGTACTGGCCGTGCACACCGTAGTCGACCGGCGCGCCCATCTTGGTGCGGGCGATCAGGCCCGGATCGACATAGCGGTAGCCTTCACGTGCCGACTCCTGTGCGATCCACGGCGTCGGCGCGTTGCCCAGCCGCAGCCAGCTGCCCTTGCCGAAGCTGCGCTGCAGGTAGGCATGGCGCACCCACACATCGGTCGGATCGCTGTTGCGGTTCCACTGCACGTCGGTGGTGATCTGCGCCGACCAGCGCTCGTTGAAGCGGTGATCGAGCGTCACGAAGGTGCGCTTGAGATCGATCGCCAGCCCCTCGTCGGCCGTGTCCACGCCGGAACGGTCCAGCTGGCTGGCATTGAGGAAGATCTGGGTGGACAACCGGGTATCCGGGCCCGCGTCCTGCGCCAGCGCGGCCAGCGGCGCGCAACCGGCCGCCACGGCCAGGGCGAGGATGCCGCGGGAAACAATCTGCATTACCTGTACTCCTATGTGCCTACGGCTCTATCAGTAACGTGCGTCTTTGGGTTTCTTGTCGTGCAGCCAGTCGTTGGCCTTGCCGGCGAAATCGGGGCGCGGCTGCTTGATGAAGTACTCGGCCACGTCGACCGCGTCTTGGTCCGGCAGCAGCGTCTGCCCGTAGGGCGGCTCGTAGGTGACCGCCAGCGGCATGTTGTGCTTGACGAAGGCCGCGGCCTTGTACAGCCGGGCCATGCCGGCGCCGATGTTGAAGGAGTCATCGCCCCACAGCGGCGGGAAGATGTAGTCGCCGAACTGGTCCTTCATGCCTTCGCCGTTGTTGCCGTGGCAGGACGCGCACTGCGCGCGTAGATCTGCTCGCCGCGCACCGGATCGGGTACCAGCGACGTATCGATCGGCCCTTCGGTGCGGCCGGCAACCTTGGAGCCCTTGGGCATGCCGTCGCCGAGCCAGTGCATGTAGGCGAGCATGCCTTGCATTTCCGGCGAATCCACCGGCAGCTTCTTGCCGTTCATCGAACGCATGAAGCAGCCGTTGATGCGCTCGGTCAGGTCGATCTCCTTGCCCGGACGCGGCATGTAGCGCGGGTAGTT
This sequence comes from Stenotrophomonas sp. JC08, assembly GCF_052180205.1. Taxonomy (NCBI): domain Bacteria; kingdom Pseudomonadati; phylum Pseudomonadota; class Gammaproteobacteria; order Lysobacterales; family Lysobacteraceae; genus Stenotrophomonas; species Stenotrophomonas sp. JC08. The sequence goes on from NZ_CP197473.1 coordinate 2,928,772, forward strand.
GCCACCGGTGTTGAGGTAATGGTTGCGCAGCGGCTCGCGGCCGTTGGCCATGTGGCAGGAGTTGCAGTTCAGGCCGTTGCCGACGTTGTCCGGCAGCAGCCGCGCGGTTTCATTGAGCAGCCGCCGCCCCAGCATCACCTGTTCGGCGTTGGGCAGCCCGGCGATCTCGTCGGCGCTGGGCGGCAGGTGATGGCCCAGCAGCTTGCCCTCCTTGTCCAGCACGTCCATCGGCACCGGTGCGGGTGCATCCAGATCCGGGTGCGTATAGGCATGCCAGCCCCAGGCACCGCCCACGCCGGCCAGCAGCAGCGCGGCACCGGCAATCATCCACGACTTGTTCATTGCGCAGCCTCCGCGGGAACGTAGTGCACGGGTTTGTGTTCGACCACCCGCCGCATGCGGGCGATGTCGTTGGCCGTCACCTCGCTGGCGTGGTTGCCCCAGCTGTTGCGGATGAAGGTCAGGATGTCGGCCAGTTCGCGATTGGGAATGTGGGCGAAGCCGGGCATGGTGAAGGCCATGCGGTCATGCACCGTATCCGGTGTGCGGCCACCGGCCAGGGTCACCTGGATCAGCGAGCTGGGATCATCGGAGAACACGATCGAGTTGCCGGCCAGCGCCGGGTAGACGCGCGGTGCGCCCTTGCCGTCGGCACGGTGACAGGCCTGGCAGTGCTCCGAGTAGCCCAGTGCGCCGGGCTGGCTGTAATCGCCGGCACGCAGCTGCGCGGTGGTGGTATCGGCACGCGGCGTCCACTGCGCCGCGCGGCCGTCGCGGGCCGGCAGCTGCTTGAGGTAATGCGCCATCGCCTGCAGATCCTCGGCGCTCATGTATTGCGTGCTGTGCTGGACCACATCGGCCATGCCGCCGAAGGCCGCGGTGCGGTCGTTGCGGCCGGTGCGCAGGAACTGGACGATCTCGTCCTCGCTCCACGTCGACAGGCCGATGTCCTCATTGCGCAGGCTCTTGGCATACCAGCCTTCCAGCACCGAGCCGGACAGGAACTGGCGGCCGCCATCATCGGCCAGCGCCTTCTCCTGGAACGCCAGCCCACGCGGGGTATGGCAGGCGCCGCAATGGGCGAAGCCTTCCACCAGATAGGCGCCGCGCTGCGCGCTGGCATCCAGCGCCGGATCAACCTGGTGCTGGCGCGGACGGGCGAACATCAGCTGCCAGTACGACAACGGCCAACGCATGCTCGCCGGCCACGGAATCGTGGTGGCCGGGTTGCCCTGCTCCACCGGTGCCACCGCCGACATGAAGTAGGCGTACAGCGCCTTGATCTCCTCATCGGAGCTGATCATGTAGGACACATACGGCATCGCCGGGTACAGCGGCTGGCCATCGGCACGGATGCCGCGGCGCACCGCCCGTTCGAAATCGGCGTAGTCGTAGCCGCCGATACCGGTCTTCCCGTCCGGGGTGATATTGGTCGAATAGATCGTGCCCATCGGCGTCTGCATGCCCAGACCACCGGCAAACGCCTTGCCGCCGGGGGCGGTATGACAAGCCGCACAGTCGGCCACGCGCGAGAGATATTCGCCACGCTTGATCAGCGCCGGATCGTGGATATCGACCTAGGCGTCCTGCCGCGAGGCGAACCACAAAGGCGTGGAGCGGGCGATGCCATAGGCGGCAGCCGTACCGGCAACCACCACCAACACCAGTTTTGTGAGCTTTTTCATGCGACCTGCCTTGCCGGGAGCGTGCGCATTGTCCCAAGGCCGTCGATGAACAGGGTTGATCCGGATCAATTGCGGTTACCGGCGAAACGCCCATGCAACGCGCAAACGCTGGCGTACAGGGGCTTTGCGCGATATCGGGCGGTTCGTGATGAACGCCAAGCCGCCAATTCCGGCAAAGCCCCCGTTCATGTCCCTGACCGGCATCCGCAGCGTCACCGGCAACAAAAAAGCCAGGCGATGCCTGGCCTTGCGAGGTGACGGGTGTCGGCGCTCAGCCGCTGCGGGCCGGGGTAACCACGTCCATCGGCATGGTCTTGATCGACAGGCACTGCGGGCAGACCCGCTCAAGCACCCTGATCACCGGCTCGTACACCGCGTTGCATTTCATGCACTGGACCCATCCAGTCGTATCGGCTTCCATAAGCCTCCCTGTTACGTAATTGCTCCAGCAGCAAGAGATGGGGGCAGCATGCGGAATTTCAAGCCCAGCACGGGCGGCAGCGTTTGCCGTGGCGGGCTACAGGTTGCCGAACAGATACAGCAGCACCAGAAGGGCCATCACACCGGCCATCACCGCGAAGAAGATTTTCCATGCGCTGTACGGCCGTTCACCGGCGATCTCGCCGGTATAGCCGTTGCCCAGTATCTGGTAGCTGCGCGAACCGAAGGTGTAGCTGACCAGCCACACCGGCACCAGGATGTGTTTGAACGTGCGAGCACTGTAATCGGCACGCACCTGCAGATTGCGCTGGATGTCGCCGGGCACCTGTTCGGCGCACAGTGCGCGCGTCTGCGCCTGCATCTGCGCCTCGCCCTGCTGCGCAGCCTGGCGCAGGTCGACCTGGTAGCGCTCCACTGTCCAGCCGCGCACGAACTCCGGCGAATACGGCGTCAGGTCGCTGCGGGTGGGGAAGCTGCCGATCTTCTGCAGCAGTTCCGGATGCACGCCGACCGTGCCGGGCACCAGCTCATCGTCGAAGAAGTGCTGCAGCGAACCGGCGGCCGGCTCCCAGCGGATGCGTCGCTCCTGCCGGCTCTGCGTGTTGCCCTGCGCATCGCGGTACTGCACGGTCACGTAGTAGTAATAGCCGGCCTCGGCGGTCCAGCGTGCGGCCACCTGGGCATCGAAGGTCCAGTACGGCAGGTACATGCCCTTGAGCGTGTCGGTCAGCGCCGCGGTTTTCAGCCGGTTCGGCGCGAACCAGCGGTTGCCGTACCACTTTCGGATCGCATCGCGCACCTGGCCATCGCTGATGCGGAACGGCAACAGGCTTTGCGGAGTGATGGCATCGCCCAGCGCCTCGTGGGCGATGATCGACGGCGAACCGCAGAACTCGCAGCGGTCGGCGACCTTGCCGTCGACAAACACCGAGATCGCATGGCAACTCTGGCACTGCACCTCGCGCGGCTGCGCGCCGTAACCACGCTGCGTCGCCGGGGTGCCGGCCATGCTCTGCAGCAGGCCGAGTACACCGCCCGGCGATGCATCGGCACCCGGCAATGGTGGTGGCGAGGCAGCTTGCTGTTCCTGCATCTTCGCCAGGGCTTCCAGCAGGTCCAGTTCGACCACGCCGGCACTGCCGTCACCGGCGCCCGGCACCGCGCCGGACAACGGCACAATGGTGCCACAGTACGGACAGGCCAGCGCCTGCTTGGCCGCACTCCATTGCAGATCCCCGCCACATTCCGGGCAGGGATGCTTGCCGACGGTGACCTTGCCCATCAGCCGTGCAGGAACGCTTCAAGTGCGGAACGGGCGATGCGGGTGGCGTTGCCGATCTTGCGCGCCTTCAGGTCACCGGCGGCGATGGCGGCCATCACGTCCTCCACCGAGACCGACAGCGCCTGCGCCGCCTGCTCCGGGGTGAGCACGTCCAGTGCCGGGGCGGCATCGGCCACCGGCAACGGCGGCGGCGCAGCGGCCGGCGCCGCCGGAGCGTTGCTCTGCATGCCGCGCATCATTTCCTGGGCGATGCCGAAGCCGACCGCCATCTGCGCCGGCACCGCGGCGGCGGCCGCGCCTTCGCCGCCCTCGCCCATGCCATGGCCCATCTGGTATTTGACGTAGTCGTTGAGGTTGCCGATCACGCCAATGCTGGAGCGCTTGTCGATGGCCTGCTCCACCTCCGGCGGCACCGACACGTTCTCCAGCACGAAGCTGGTGATCTCGATGCCGTACTTGCCACTCATCGCCGGGTTGATGATCGGCAGCAGCGCCTGGCCCAGTTCGGAGTAGCGCATGGCCACATCCAGTGCCGGCACGCCCGCCTTGGCCAGCGCCTCGGTGAACACGCTGACGATGCGCGAACGCATGGTGTCGGCGAACTCGTCCAGGCGGAAATTCTGGTCAGTGCCGGCCACTTCCTTGAGGAACTTCGGCGGATCGACGATGCGGAAATCGTAGGTGCCGAACGCGCGCAGGCGCACCACGCCGAAATCGGGGTCGCGCATCATCACCGGATTGGACGTGCCCCACTTGTTGCCGGTGAACAGGCGCGTGTTGAGGTAGTAGACATCGCACTTGAACGGCGATTCGAAGCCGTACTTCCAGCCCAGGATGGTCGACAGCACCGGGATGTTCCGGGTGCTGAGGGTGTGCTTGCCGGGCCCGAACAGGTCGGCGTACTGGCCGGCGGCGACGAACTGCACCATCTGCGATTCGCGCACGATCAGCTGCGCGCCGTTCTTGATCTGGCGGTCGTCATCCGGCCAGCGGTAGGACAAGGTGTCACGCGAGTCATCGGTCCACTTGATGATCTCGATCAGTTCCTTCTTGATGAACCCCAGAATGCTCATGTCGCCTCCCGAATCGTCAGGAAGCCGATTCTACGGCGTAATCACACTCCCCAGCGTGCGTCGCCGGCGCGCATTCAACCGCGCAGTATCGCTACCAGCTTTTCGATATTGCGGCGGTTCTTGCCCCAGTCCAGGCATTGGGTCGGCAATATGCAGGCACTGCGCAGGACCGCGTAGCCCGGCGCCAGCGCGATATCCAGGGTTTCGCCGAACGAATACAGGTTCATGCCGATCCGGCAGATCACGGTATCGCCCTGGCGCTGGATGTTCTGCCAGCCGACCTTGCGCAGCGCCGCCTCGACGGCTTCGACGCTATGCGCCCCCGGCAGGATCTGCTCATGGAACGCGGGAAACGAGAACGTCATCGGGGACTCCTTCCACTTGGATGACTATTCCATATACCCAGCAAAGCCCCCGCTGGCAAATCTGCTTGCCGCTGCAAGCATCGCCCTCAGGCCAGATCCAGACGCGGCACCTCGTACCACGCCGCCTGCGGAAACTGCCGCGCCACATGCGCGCGGATGAACTCGCGGCTGTCGGCGGTGATCAGCTCGTCGCTGCCGTCATCGCGGCTGTTCCAGGCCACGCCCTGCAGGGTGATGCCGCGTGCGGCCAGCGCCTCCAGCGACAGCAGGGTGTGGTTGATGCTGCCCAGCCGCCCGGAGGTGACCAGCAGTACCGGCCAGCCCCGTTGCGCGACGTAGTCGATGGTCAGCAGCGTATCGGTCAACGGCACCATCAGCCCGCCGGCCCCTTCCACCAGCACCGTGTCATAGCCTTGCCGCAGGCGTGCGGTGGCCGCCTCGATCGCAGCGAAATCCAGCGTCCGCTGTTCCAGTCGCGCCGACAGGTGCGGCGAGGCCGGGTAGGCATACAGCACCGGCATCGTGCTGCCGTCCCGATCCTCCTCGAACAGGCCGGTGCCCATGATCCGCCGGTGCATGAGGATGTCATCGGACGCACCGATGCAGCCGGTCTGCACCAGCTTCTGGGTGATCACCCGCTCGCCGCGCTCCAGCCATTGCCGCGCCAGCCAGCCGGTGACCACGGTCTTGCCGATATCGGTATCGATGCCGCTGACGAAAACCACCTGGCCGCTCATGCGCGCATATCCTCTTCCTGCAGGCTGGCCACCAGCGCCACCATGCCATCGCACAGCTGTTGCAGCTGCGCCGGTTCAATCACATACGGCGGCATCACATACACCAGCCGGCCGAACGGGCGGATCCAGATGCCCGCCTCCAGCATGCGCTGCTGGATCCGCTCCAGTCGCAGCGGCGCCTTCAACTCGATCACGCCGATCGCGCCGAGCACCCGCACCTCGGCCACCTGCGGCAGCGCGCGCGCCGGGGCCAGTCCTTCGTGCAGGCCGCGTTCGATCATCGCAACCGTGCCCTGCCAGTCCTGCGCCAGCAGCAGCCGGATCGAAGCCGCCGCCACCGCGCAGGCCAGCGGATTGGCCATGAAGGTCGGTCCGTGCATGAACACCCCCGGCTCACCGCTGGCGATGCCGTCGGCCACCGCGCGCGTGCACAGCGTCGCGGCCAGGGTCATGTAGCCGCCGGTCAGCGCCTTGCCGATGCACAGGATGTCCGGACTGATACCGGCGTGCTCGCAGGCGAACAGCCGTCCGCTGCGGCCGAAGCCGGTGGCGATCTCGTCGCAGATCAGCAGCACCTCATGCACGTCGCACAGGCGCCGCAGTTCGCGCAGATACTGCGGGTGATAGAAACGCATGCCACCGGCACCCTGCACCACCGGTTCGATGATGAAGGCGGCCAGCTCGTCGCCACGTTCTGCGAACAGCTGCTCCAGCGCCGCGGTATCGGCCGGGTCCCACGGGCCATCAAACGCGGTGCGTGGCGCCGGCACGAAACAGCGCACCGGCAGCGCGCTGCCGAACAGGCCATGCATGCCGGTCACCGGATCGCACACCGACATCGCGTTCCAGGTATCGCCGTGATAACCGGAACGGGTGGTGGCGATATTGTTCTTGCCGGGCCTGCCGCGCGCGGCCTGGTACTGCACCGCCATCTTCAGTGCCACTTCCACCGACACCGAACCGGAGTCGGCGTAGAAGATCGCCTCCAGCCCGGCCGGCACGATCTCCAGCAGCGCCTTGCCCAGCGCGATGGCCGGCTCATGGGTGAGCCCGCCGAACATCACGTGCGACATGCGCCCGAGCTGGTCGATCACCGCCTGGTTCAACACCGGGTGGTTGTAGCCGTGCACCGCGCACCACCACGAGGCCATGCCGTCGATCAGCTGCGTGCCATCGTCCAGCTGCAGCAGCACGCCGTCGGCGCGCGCCACCTTGAGCACCGGCACCGGCCCACCCAGCGCACTGTACGGATGCCACAGGTGCTCACGGTCGAATTGATCCATTCCCATCATCACAACCACGCCGCACGGGAGGCGGCTTGCAGGGTGCGTACCTTAGCGCCTGCCTGTGGCCATGCGCATCCATCCCCTCAGGCCGGGCCCGGCGGCCGCATCCGGAGGGACCTCCAGCCTACGGCCGATCACCACCGGCTCGGCCACGTTTGCAGCGGCCGGCCGCCATGACAAACGCCACTGTCGAACGCGTCCGGGCACGGTGCACACTACGCGCCGACGTTGATTGCACCGGAGAACACACAATGCGCCTGTCGGCATCCCGCACCGTACTCGCCCTGGCCCTGGGACTCGCCCTGGCCGGCTGCAGCCCCACCCCGCAGACGCCGGCAGCCGCTACCGCCGAACAGGTGCAGGCCGAATCGCAGCGCCTGAATGCCTGGTTCGATGCGCAATATGCCGAGTGGATGCGGTTCTCGCCGCTGATGCTCAGCTTCCAGGGCAGCAAGGAACTCAACGACACGCTCGATGACGTTTCCGATGCCGGTGCCGACGCGCGCATTGCCTGGCTGGAGAAGTCGGTCAAGGCGATGGAAAGCCAGTTCGACTTCGACCGCCTCGACGCTGAGACCCGGACCTCGTGGGAACTGTGGAAGCGCCAGTACGAGAACGAGCGCGACGGCAAGGCGTTCCGCCTGAACCAGTACGCGTTCGACCAGATGAACGGCATGCAGTCGACCCTGCCGATGCTGCTGATGAACTTCCACACCGTGGACAGCGAGGCCGATTACCTGGCCTACATCGCCCGTTTGAATGAAGTGCCGCGCTTCTTCGGCCAGCTGCTCGAGCATGCCCGCAAGGCCGAAGCCGCCGGCATCCTGCCACCGCGTTTCGCGCTGGAAGCGGTGGCCCAGCAATCGCGCGCGCTGGTGACCGGCGCCCCGTACAGCGCCGGTGCCGACAGCGCGCTGTGGGGCGACCTGCAGCGCAAGGCCGATGCACTGGTCGCCGCCGGCACCGTGACCCAGGCCCGTGCCGACGAGCTCAAGGTCCAGGCCCGCACCGCGCTGGTGGACAGCGTGCAGCCGGCCTACGCTCAGATCATTGCCTGGGCCGATGCCGCCGCCCCCAAGGCGCTGGTCAACCCGGCCGGCGTCGGCACCACCCAGGCCGACCACAACGGCGCGGAGTACTACCGCCACCAGCTGCGCCAGAACACCACCACCGACCTGAGCGCCGAACAGATCCACGAGATCGGCCTGGCCGACGTGGCCCGGATCCGCGGCGAGATGGAAGCGATCCAGCAGCAGCTGGGCGTGGAAGGTGACCTGCCGGCGTTCTTCAAGCACGTCAGCAACAACCCGGCGCTGAAGTACGCCAACACCGACGCGGGCCGCGCCAGGTACATGGCCGACACCAATGCGGCCATCGACAACATCCGCAAGGTGCTGCCGGAGTACTTCGGCCTGCTGCCCAAGGCACCGCTGGAAGTGCGTCGCGTTGAAGCCTTCCGCGAGCAGCCCGGTGCGGCCCAGCATTACTACCCGGGCACCGCCGACGGTTCGCGTCCGGGCATCTACTACATGCACATGTCCGACATGGGCGCGATGCCGAAGACCGAGCTGGAAGTGATTGCCTACCATGAAGCATTGCCGGGCCATCACATGCAGCTGTCCATTGCCCAGGAGCTGAGTGGCCTGCCCAAGTTCCGCACCCAGCTGGTGCTCAGTGCCTATGCCGAAGGCTGGGGCTTGTACACCGAGCGTCTGGCCAAGGAAATGCCGGGCACCTACCAGGATCCGTATTCGGATTACGGCCGCCTGACCTCGGAAATGTGGCGGGCGATCCGCCTGGTGGCGGATACCGGCCTGCATGCCAAGGGCTGGACCGAGTCGCAGGCGGTGGACTATTTCGCCGCCAACAGCTCGATCCCGCGCTCGGCGATGGAGTCGGAAGTGCGCCGTTACCTGATCATGCCGGGCCAGGCCACCTCCTACAAAATCGGCATGAACAAGCTGCTGGAGCTGCGCGCCAAGGCCGAAGGCGAGCTGGGTGACAAATTCGACATCCGCGGCTTCCACGACACCGTGCTCGGTGGCGGCGCCCTGCCGCTGGATCTGCTGGAACAGCGCGTTGACCGCTGGATCGATGCGCGCAAGGCGGCCTGAACCGGCACTGCCGGTGTGAGGCATGACAGACGGCGCCGGGCAACCGGCGCCGTTTTTTGTTGGCCCGCGCCGGGCTCGAAGCTCGGTGTCCCGAGCAGAAGCAAAAAGCTTTCGTGCCCCTTCGGTGCCCGAGCTACTTTTCTTTGCTTGTGCAAAGAAAAGCTAGCCAAAAGAAACACACCCGGACGCATGCCCGCGCTACGCGCGGGTCCGCCACTGACAGGCGCATTTTTCGACGGCACATCCATGTACCGGCGAAAAACGACGTGCTCCTGCGCGTCGCCCTTCGGGTATCCGCGCCCGTCATTAGCCATGCTCTACGGGAGGGAACGTCAAAGGCAGCCGAAAAGCAAAAGGCGGAAGGCGGAAGGCGGAAGGCGGAAGGCGGAAGGCGGAAGGCGGAAGGCGGAAGGCGGAAGGCGGATCAGGCTCGCACCCTTAAGGATGCTCTGAACAATTCCTCGGCGACAATAGCGCAAGGTTCGACGGATGACGACGATGCAGCTGAGCTTCGGGGACGCGGAACACACGGGCAAGCGGAAGAAGACGCGGCGCGAGATCTTCCTGGCGGAGATGGAGCAGGTTGTGCCGTGGAACGTATTGCTGGCGCTGATCGCACCGCACTACCCGAAGATGGGCCAGCGCGGCCGGCAGCCGTATCCCTTGGCGACGATGCTGCGCATCCACTTTCTGCAGCAGTGGTACGCGCTGAGCGACCCGGGCATGGAAGAGGCGCTGTACGAGATGCCGGTGATGCGCCGCTTTGCCCGCCTGAGCGGGCTGGACAACGTCCCGGACGAGACGACGATCCTAAACTTCCGCCGGCTGCTGGAGACGCATGATCTGGCGCCGCAGATCCTGGAGCGCGTGAACGCGCACCTGGCGCGCAAGGGCCAGAGCTTGAAGGCCGGCACGATCGTCGATGCGACGATCATTGCGGCACCGAGCTCTACCAAAAACAGGGACGGCAAGCGCGACCCGGAGATGCACCAGACGAAGAAGGGCAACCAGTGGCACTTCGGGATGAAGGCGCACATTGGCGTGGACGAGGAATCGGGCCTGGTGCACCACGTGGAGTGCACGGCGGCGAACGTCAATGACGTGACACAGGTGCACAAGCTGCTACACGGCAAGGAAGATACGATCTGCGGCGACAGCGGCTACACCGGCGCGGACAAACGCGAGGAGCTGCAAGGCGTGGAGGCTGCGTTCTGGATCGCGGAGAAGCCCTCGAAGTTGCGAGCGCTGAAGAACAAGCGCGAGCGCAAGTACGCCGAGCGCTGGGAGCACTTCAAGGCCAGCCTGCGGGCGAAGGTTGAGCACCCGTTCCGGGTGGTGAAGCGGCAGTTCGGCTACACCAAGGTGCGCTATCGCGGCTTGGCGAAGAACACGGCGCAGGTGCTGACGCTGTTTGCGCTGTCGAACCTGTGGATGGCACGGCGACGTCTGTTGCTGCCGACGGGGTAAATCCGTCTGTTGGACGGGGAAACCCGTCGAAAAGCCTCAGAAACGGCGCAAAATCGATCATATCGAGGTCGACTTGGCGCCTTGACGCTGAAATCCAAGTATCAGAGCGCTTTGATCAGACCTTCCCTAAGGTATCCATAGGACGCCGACCAACCCGCGAATCACCAACGAGTTCCGCTGTTGCTGTTGCTGTTGCTGTTGCTGTTGCTGCTTAGACTCAACTTCCAAGTGCAACGCCCCCATATCGGGCCGTTGCCATGTCCAGAACCTATCAACACCTGAGCCCTGAAGAACGGGCCGGATCCTCCACTCTGAGTCGAATGACCTCCGCCTCAGCGGCGACCAGCTTTTTCTTAACCGCATCGAGCTCGGCTTTCGTCGCGACTAGTGTCACCTATGGCGCGTGGGCCGTCGTGTGGTGTTCGGCTCATGCGCCCTCCCTGATGAAGTTTTCGGCTTCGTCGGCCGTGTCGAAAGGGACACCATCTGGATAGCTCCGACCGTAGGGCCGTGCCATCCATCGGCCATCTGACAGGGGCGACACTTCGCCAAGAAAGTTGCCGTCCGTCTCAACGAGGAACACCTGAGGCCGGTCGGCCCGCTGTGCGCGCAGCTCGCGCAAGGCATTCATGGCGCATTCAAATGCTGTTTCTCGGTCGCCATTTTTGCTAAGATTGGTCATGGTCATTTGCCTGTTTTGGTGATGGTCAGCGGCCCTTTCGAGTTCGCCACTCCGGGGCCGCACCCCGGCCCGACACTGTTAGCGCGGTGTCGGGCCTTTCTTTTTCACATCGGCCCCGTCGCCTCGCGCCAGTTGGACGAATCCACGATGATTTCCGGCGCAAGGTGCGCCACGTCGGCCAGCGTCGAAAGCGCCTTCTCGAACGTGCGGAAACGCACCGGGCGGCCCTCGTAGGTGACGGCATGCAGCGCCCTACCCTGGCGCGCGTACAGCGTGAAACCGGCCTCGTCGTCGGGATAGAGCACGGCTTGCACCAGCTCCCGGCCGGGCGTGTCGCACGCCGCGCTGAAACGGTCGAACGTCCAAGGCCGCCCCTTCCTGGGCTTCGGCTCCAACTGGTCAAAGAAGGCATCCACGAAAGCGCCGAGCTGGTCTTGCGGGATACCTGCGTTTTCAAAGTCCTGGTGTTGCTGGTTCATCTTCGCCACTCCTAAAAATCCGGCGTTAGCGCGCCGGGGTTGGTATTGGTGACAAGTAGATCTCGCCGGCGAGATCCGCTTGTCACCACGTCACGGCATTTGCTGCGCCGCGTGTTTCACTCGCAAAATTTCCACGGTGCCGGCGTCGTCCAGCACGCGATAGAACACGATGTAATTCGGATGGGCGACCAGCTCGCGCACGAAGGCGGGCAAGCCCGGCCGGCCAGTGCGGCCCATCTTCGGATGCTGCGCAAGCGGCAAGGTCTTGTCGCGCAGTTCCTGGCCGAACGTCTCCGCTCTGGTCGGGTTGTCCTGGGCGATGTAGTCGATGATGTTGTCTAGATCGGCCTCGGCCATCGGACGCCATACGATGCGGTAAGGGGTTTTTGCCTTCGCCATAGATCAATCGCCGTCCGTCTCGGCCTGCTTATCGACAAGCGCCTGAACGGCCGCGAACAGGTCATCAGCCTTGCCGCCGTAGCTCTCGAAATCGTCCAGCAAGGCGGCGAAGTCGTCCCGCTGGAACTGCTTTTCTTCGGCCTCGGCCTCGCGTGCGTCCTGCTCGTCCAGGTCGATAGCGTTCATGGCGTGCGCTCGATGCAGCCACGCATCGGCGTATTCGCGTTCATCGCTGCCGTTGCTGCCGTAGCCGTCTGCACGCGGGCACGCGACGAAGTTCTGAATGCCGGCCAGATCGCCCGCGAAGCTGCGTAGCAGCTCCTGGGGCGTCATCTGCACGCGCCGGCACTCGCGCACGAACTCCGGCGGCACGCGCAGCGTGACGGCCACGGTTTCATCGGGCACGAAGCGGCCGGCCTCGCCGGGGATGATGCCGACAGGGGCGCGGAAGCCATGCGGCCGGGCATCGCAACGCCAGCCGACAACCTCCAGGGCGCGGCCGTCGTCACTGGTGGCCCGGTCGCTGCTGTCCAGCTCGGGCACTCGGCGCAAGCTCTGGTCGATGTAGTCGCGGAAGTAGCACGCGCCGGTCGGCAGCTCCCGGCCGAAGGGCTGCGCCGGCACGATGTAGCCGAACTTCCCGACGTTGCGGCGGCTGTATTCCTGACTCCACGGCCCGCCGCCGATCAGTTCGCGGGTGGTGCCGGCGTGCTCGATGGTCAGCAGCTCATGGCCGCCTTCGGCCTGCTGCACGTCGATCAGCCGGACGTTATGCACGGTGACAGAAGCGCCGGGCTGTGCGAGCGCGGCGAAGGCATCGAAGCTCATGCGCGCTTCGCTCCTGCCGCCTTGTGGCGTGCAATGCGGGCATCCATCCGCGCCATGACTTCATCGTGCGGGATGCTCGGCCGGGGATCGTCGATAGCTTCCTGAATCTCGGCGGCCAGCCATTCCGTATAGGCGGCGGCTTGGTGCGCCTTGCGCATCGCGTCGGCCCGGCCACGGTTGCCGGCGGTTTCCTCTTTCTCGGCCGGGTTCCACTCGCTGGCGTCGAACTGGCCGATGGTGATGCCTACGTCGCGCAGGACGTTCAAGGCTGCAATGGGATTGCCGAAACGGCGCGGCTCGTTGCTGCGGGCCTTCGCCAGCAAGGCGGCGGCTCCGCTGCGCGTGGCGATCTGCACAAGGAACGCCCCGCCCTGCCCTTTCAGGGTCACGCCCTCGACGCCGCCGGCATCGCTCGCGGCGCGAAGCTGTTCAATGGTCATGCTTTGCATGATTCACTCCTTATAGGGTGATAAAGATAACAGGGTTGATTGTGCATGTTTTCTAGGAAACGTGCAAGCCCTTGTTAGTCGGAAAACGGTCGTTTTGTGGATTTCGTGGCGGTGCCCTGCCCTGCCGCGCTTTTGGCCCTGTTCGCTGTCCATAATGGCGTCTATAAAACAAAATCTATAAACTGGCGCTTTCATCGGATAAATGGACGAAAACATGAAGATCGGCTATGCGCGGGTATCGACCGACGATCAGCGAATGGACTTGCAGCGGGACGCCCTGACGGCCGCCGGCTGCGAGAAGGTATTCACGGACACGGCCAGCGGCGCGAAAGCGGCCCGGCCAGGACTGGCCGAAGCCCTCGCCTTCGCCCGCAAGGGTGATGTGCTGGTCGTGTGGCGGCTCGACCGCCTGGGGCGCTCGCTGCCCGAGCTGGTCAAGGTCGTGGGCGAGCTGGAAGCCGCCGGGGTCGGCTTTGAGAGCGTCACGGAACGGATTGAAACCAGCTCGGCCGCCGGCCGTCTGGTGTTCCATGTGTTCGCGGCCCTGGCTGAATTTGAGCGGCGCTTGATCGTGGAACGCACGCACGCCGGGCTTGAAGCGGCCAGGGCGCGAGGGCGCAAGGGTGGCCGCCCTGCCCTGCCGCCGGAAAAGGTCGCGGCGATACAGGCAATGGCGACCGGCAATCGGTCGGTGTCGGAGATATGCAAGGCGCTCAAGATCGGGCGCAGCACGCTTTACAAGTACGCGCCAGGGATGAAGGCCGCGCCGACCGTTGGTGACAAAACGAGCTGACCAGGTGCGCGGGCCTGTCGCCAGTGAGCCAGGTAGGCCATGCCTCATTTTTGGATACACAAACGTGTATCCATGCGATACTGTCATCCTATGTCAAGCAAAGACGCTGGCCTCCGTATCCGTGTTGAGGCGATCCACAATCAGGTGAGAAAGATATACTCAGGCGCATGCAAACAGTGGTGGCACGCAATATTTGCGTCACCCCAACCCAACCAAAGGAGAAGTCTACATGGGTAAGCTAAACGATAAAGTTGTCGTGGTGACGGGCTCGGTCTCTGCGATCCCGGGTTATGATTCCATTGGATCGGCAACCGTTCGCGAAGCTCTGGCAGAAGGGGCTGCGGGAGTCGTCATCTCCGATATCAACGACGAACTGGGCGAAGCCTTCGCGAAAAGCCTGAACGAACAATACGGCACCGGACGGGCTCTCTATGTCCATACAGATGTAAGAGATCCGAAGGATGTCGAAAAGCTGTTCGCTATCACCGAAAAGACCTATGGCCGCGTCGATGCTGTTATGGCCAATGCCGGGGTGGCAACGGCCGAGGACTTCGACAAGGATCCGGAAGCCGTCCTGAAATCCCGTAAGTTCATTCAAAGCATTAATGAGGACGGAGTTTTCCACACCGCCCTCTACGGTTCGCGTCTGATGATCAAGCACGGGACGAAAGGCTCCATCGTGCTGGTATCCAGTATTCACGGTGTCGTTGGTCGCCCAAAGGTCGTGAACCCGGACACGGGCGATGTGCTAATCGATCGCTTCAACTTGATTCAATACACAATGGGCAAGCATGGCGTCGTCGGCCTGTCGAAGGCCTTGGCTCTTCAACTGGCGGAATATGGCATTCGCGTTAATACGGTGAACCCGGGCTATATCATGACCCCCTTGTTTCAGGCTGCGGTCAATGCCGATAAGGGCGAGTTGGCAAAAGAGAAGACGCTGGCAACGGATGCTTTCGACTTCACCCAACTGGCGGCACTGCACCCGCTCTGCAACGACCCGGTAGAACAGGCCGATATCGTTCCACGGGGCAAGTTTGGTGGTCGCATGGGCGTTCCTGTCGAAATTGCCAAGCCCGCAGTCTTCCTGATGTCGGACGAATCTTCCTTTGTTACAGGCCAGAAGCTTGTAATTGACGGGGGGTATACGGCAGGCTGAGATCGCCTTGTGGGAGGCTCCCACACTGGCTCGCTGCATCGCCGGGGTCGAAGTCGCCTTCGCCCGGGTGCGCGCGATCGCTTGTGGCAAGCTCGGCCCCGACAGCCAGCAGCGTGGAGAGGCCAGCCGCCCGCATCAGATCCCACCAATGGTAATCGACGCCATCCTCAAGACCCGCATAACCGCTGGCATCCGCGCCCGGCAGGCGCTCAAGAACGATCGACCGACCACCGGGGAGGATCAGCCGGTTCCAGACCAGCAGAACCCGGCGCTGGCCGAAGGTCACATCGTCATCATATTGCCCGATGATGCGGGTGCCTTGCGGGATCAGAAGCAGCGACCCGGTCGGGCTGTCATAGACGTTTTCCGTGACCTGCGCGGTGATCTGGCCGGGAAGGTCAGAGCGGATGCCGGTGATCAGGGCGGCCGGGATGACGGCCCCGGCCTGAAGGATATAGGGCAAGAGGCGTTCAACAACGTCACCTTGCCGGATGAAAACGTCTATAAAACCGCCATTGAGGCCGCCCTCGGCTGACAACTCGGCCAGTTTCAGGACGCGGACGGCTCCGACGTCTCCCCGTCCTCCGGCCACGCGATAACAACGCGCTCGGGCTTGTCAGGGAGCGGCGGCAATAGGTGCTCGTCGCGCGGCATCAGTAGATACATGCCGCCATCGTCGGCAGGCCGCGCCCGGTACGGGTCGGGGCGTTCATCCGGCGGGCTGTTATGAGTAGGTGATTTTTCGCTCATTTACTCAATTCCTCAACGGCCGTAACCGTAGCCGGTTTCAGCTTCATAGTTGCCCTGATGGTCGCGGCTCACTTCCACGTCGTCGCCCACGTCCATTTCCGCGCCCTCGATCTGCGGAACCATCACGCGGTCGCCGTCGGCCTCGATGACGAAGGCCCGGCCCTCGTCGTCGCGCTCGATCTGCTGCACCACTTCACCCGCAAACGATTCATCGCGGGCCAAGATTCGCGCCTCGTACTCGGCGGCCAGCTCCGGGCTAACGCCGGCATGGCTCAATTCCTCGGCGTGCTGCTGCTCCTGGGCGTGCTCGACGGCGGAATGCAGGCGCTCGCGCTCCCTGCTGATGCCCTGCCCTTCCGTCGCGGCCAGCTCGGCGCGCAGCTCGGCATTCTCGGCCCGCTCGGCCGCGTACAGCCCGGCATAGTCCGGGCGTTGAATTCGCAGCGCACGAAGCGCCGGTCATCGGCACTTTCCCAGAGTCCGGTCTCGAAGTTCTCGATCAGGTCAGTGCCGTCCACTGGTTACCTCCCTGCTGCCAGACCATCAATGCCTGACGCGCTCTCTGCGCCCTCGCCCTCTTCGTGTAGATCTCAAGGCTTCTGGGGCTCTCCCAGCCGCCCCAGTGCACGAGGTCCTCGATCTTGGCCTCTCGCGTCTCCTTGCTGGCCTCGCCGGTCACACCCTCATAAGCGCGGTTGAAAAAGGCATGTCGTGCCAGATGCCAATTGAAGTCGACGCCGGCGCCCTCTTTGATCGCCCTGGCCACGTCGTCGGCCGCGCGTAGCGACAGCGGCGCACCGCTCTCAGCTGTGATCAAAAAGTCATGCGACAGCAGGAATTTTTTCTTCCGACGACCGTTGACCTGAACCATCGTGTATCGGTAAGTCGACACGTAGTCGGTGACCAATCTGGGGAAGACGGTGTGATCGAACAGCAAGCCCAGATCACGAGAGAGGGTCTTGGGGCGAGGCGGATTGGATCGAGGATCGACATAGCTGTCGCCCCGCTCTTCGATCCGCACAATCTTGAAGTAGGGCGCTGCGCGCGCGGGGCAATCGGAGAGGCGCATCGACAGAATTTCGCTCTTGCGCATACCGAACTCGATGGCCATTCGCCACATCAGGTAGTCCCGCCAAGCGATCGATTCGCCGACGGCTTTTGATCGAGTCTCTGGCCTCAGAAACCGCTCAATCGCGGCAACCTCCTGGTCCGTCAGGTCGGGGGCAACCGAGCGCGTCCGCACCTTGATCAATACTTCTTTCCACGCACTTTTCTGAGCTGCCAGCAGCATTTCGATTTCGATGGCACGCCGCGCCTGGTTGCCGCTTGGCAGACTGGCGAATTGTTTGATGAACCAACGGCAGATGACTGAGGCGGAGCGAAATATGCCGTTGATCGATGGTCGCTTGCCGAGCGGAACCACACCGCTGGCTTGGGCGAGCGGTTTACGCAGCCATGCCGCGAAGGCCCGGACCTGAGGCGCTGTTAGGCCTTGCCCCGTCAATAGCTCTCGATCGAGATCGATCTTCGCGGCCTCAGCCCATGCATACAGGGAAGCGAAGGTAGCCAACTCCTTGACCCTGGTGTTGTGTGAATCTGTCTTCAGCGCCAGGTGCGCTTCGTAGAGCGACGCAGCCGGCTTTGGCAAATGCGTCCCGCGTTCGGACAGCACGTGCCTGACGCCAGCGCCAGGAACTACGACCACGCTTACCTGAAACAGCGATGCGGGGGCCTTCGACTCGCTTATTTGATTACTTTTTGCTGCTAATCGAGCGGCGTTTGACAAGGCATTAACCTTATAAAATTAACCACTTACGAATTAATCCACAATGTAACCAGCAAGCTACCACACCTTACATAAATTTGCCCACACAACCTGATTGGCTGATCGAAAGCGCAAGAACAAAAAAACCCCAAGGAACAAAGCCTTGGGGTTCTGGTCAGATAACTTCGGCAGCTATCTATGTATACACTTCAGACCACTAGTTGCACTTGCTATACCCACAATTCAAGCAAGTCTGGCAGCCATCCATCACCACCAGCGCCTTGGTGCTGCACTTGTGGCACATGGTGGCCGCGGCCGGGAAACTGCCGTTGTCGGCACTGGCTTCCTCGCCCGCTTCAACCTCGGTAACCGCAACGGTTACGGCTTCAGCGTTTTTTTTTGCGTGCTCCTCGAACTGCTTGCGCTTCTCGGCGATCAGCGCGCGCTGGTGCGTGCTCATTTCCGGATCGTGCAGCAGGCCGATCGACTTCATGTGCTCTTCGACGATGTAGCCCAGCTCGGCCACCAGCGACGGCATGTACACGCCACCGGCCTTGAAGTAGCCGCCCTTCGGGTCGAACACGGCCTTCATCTCATCGACGATGAAGGTGACATCGCCGCCCTTGCGGAACACCGCCGACATGATGCGGGTGAGCGCCACGATCCACTGGAAATGCTCCATCGACTTGGAGTTGATGAAGATCTCGAACGGCCGGCGCAGTTCATGCGCGGTGTCCTGGTTGAGTACGATGTCGTTGATGGTCACGTAGAAGGCGTGCTCCACCAGCGGTGACTTGATCTTGTAGGTGCTGCCGATCAGCACGTCCGGGCGCTCGATGCGCTCGTGCATGTGCACGATGTTGTCGGCCGGGGCTGCATTCGCGGTCGCTGCGACAGTGGCGCTGGCCGCCGCCTCCCGGGCCTTGTCATCCGGAGTGATGACGGAATAACCCTTGATTTTCTTGTCGATCTTGACGGCCATGGTGCGTGTCCTGGATATGCGTTGTGGTGCGGGTGTACGGGGCAACCCCGTCCCGGTCGGGACGGGGCGCGTTGCGACTTACTTGCGAGCGGCCTTCTTGGCCGCCTTCGTTACGGTGGCGGTCTTGCGGGCGACGGTCTTGCGGGCGGCAGCCGCCTGCTTGACGACCTTGCCCTCGGCTTTCTTCACTGCCTTCCTGGCGACAGCCACCTTTTTCACCGCTTTCTTTTCAACGGCTTTGACCGTTTTCTTGACCGCGGCAGCTTTCTTGACGGCCTTCTTCTCGACCTTTTTCACCGCTTTCTTGGCGGCAGTGGCCTTCTTGACGACGGCCCTGGCGACCTTCTTCCCGGTAGCCTTCACCGACTTCTTGGCCGCGACGACTTTCCTGGCCGCCTTTTTCTCGACCTTCTTCACCGCCGTTTTGACCGCGGCGGTCTTCTTGGCAACCGCCTTGGCGACCTTCTTCTCGGTAGCCTTCACCGCTTTTTTGGCCGAGGCGGTTTTGGTGGCGGCCTGCTTCTCGACCTTGGCGATGGCCTTGCGGGTGGCGGCGCGCTTGCCGGCGCCCTTCTTCTTCAGGTCCTCGGCTTCGGCGGCGGCGTTGGCCTTGGCGGTCTGCAGCTTCTGGCGCATCGAAGAAACGGTTTTCTTCACTTCCTTCTTGGCGGCGGCGGCCTTTTTGGCGACGGCCTTCTCGGCCTTGGCCACCACCTTCTTCACCTTGGCGACCTGCTTGCGTGCACCGGCCTCGGCCTTGCGCGCGCGCGTCTTGACCGCGACGACGGCGTCGCTGGCGGTAACGGCCAGGGTATCGCCCAGGTGGGCGGCGGTTTCTTGCACATTCTCGACAACCTGGGAAACGGTCGCCGTCACACCATTGCCATTGCTCATAAAGCCCTCCTCAGGGCGTCGGGTCTGTCACGTTGGCGATGCTATATCGAAGCCGATGGAGCGTGGAACAAACGCACAACAACCCGGTGGCGGCGACCACCGTCACCGCCGCCCCGCCGGGTGGGCGGGAGCGGCAGGCAGGGCAATCAGAACTTGCCGTAATACCCTTCCTTCAAGGCGTCGAACAGGTTGGCGGCGGTGTGCATCTCGCCGTCGTATTCGATCTGCTCGTTGCCCTTGACCTCCACCGTGGAGCCGTCTTCCAGCTCGAAACGGTAGGTGGTGTTTTCCAGGTCCGCTTCCTTGACCAGCACGCCCTGGAAGGCTGCGGGGTTGAAGCGGAAGGTGGTGCAGCCCTTCAGGCCCTGCTCGTGGGCGTAGCGGTAGATGTCCTTGAAGTCCTCGTACGGATAGTCGGTCGGGACGTTGGCGGTCTTGGAGATCGAGCTGTCCACCCACTTCTGCGCGGCGGCCTGCACGTCCACGTGCTCCTTGGGCGAGATGTCGTCGGCGCTGATGAAGTAGTCCGGCAGCTGCGCGGCGGCGTCTTCGGCAAACGGCATGGCCTTGGCGTTGACCAGCGCGCGGTAGGCCAGCAGCTCGAAGGAGAACACGTCCACCTTTTCCTTGGACTTCTTGCCTTCGCGGATCACGTTGCGGCTGTAGTGGTGCGCGAACGACGGCTCGATGCCGTTGGAGGCGTTGTTGGCCAGGCTCAGCGAGATGGTGCCGGTCGGCGCGATCGAGCTGTGGTGGGTGAAGCGCGCACCGGTTTGCGCCAGTTCATCGACCAGTTCCGGAGCGACCGTGGCGATGCGCTGCATGTAGCGGCTGTAGCGGGCGTGCAGCACCTTGCCGGCGATCTTCTGGCCGACCTTCCAGCCGTCCTTCTTCATTTCCGGACGCTGGCGCAGCATCGCCGCGGTGACGTCGAACTGCTCGTCCATGATCGGTGCGGCGCCCTTCTCGCGGGCCAGCTCCAGACCGGTTTCCCAGCCGGCCACGGCCATGTCGCGGGCGATGGCTTCGGTGAACTCGCACGACTCGGTGCTGCCGTACTTCATCTTGAGCATGGTCATGGTGCTGCCCAGGCCGAGGAAGCCCATGCCGTGGCGGCGCTTGCGCATGATCTCGTTGCGCTGCTGTTCCAGCGGCAGGCCGTTGACCTCGACCACGTTGTCGAGCATGCGGGTGAACACGCGCACCACTTCCTTGTATTCCTCCCAGTCGAAGGCGGCCTTGTCGGTGAACGGGTCGTGCACGAACTTGGTCAGGTTGACCGAGCCCAGCAGGCAGGCGCCGTACGGCGGCAGCGGCTGCTCACCACACGGGTTGGTGGCGCGGATGTTCTCGCACCACCAGTTGTTGTTCATCTCGTTGACGCGGTCGATCAGGATGAAACCCGGCTCGGCGTAGTCGTAGGTGGAGACCATGATCATGTCCCACAGGTGACGGGCACGAATGTGGCCGTAGACCTTGCAGGCGACCAGGCCGTCGTCGCGGACGATGTAGTTCTCGTGGGTCGGCCAGTCGCGCCAGACCACGTCACCGGCCTTGGCCAGGTCGATATCACCGTGTTCCTTGGTGTTGAACGGGAACACCAGCGGCCAGTCGGCGTCGGTCTTGACCGCGTCCATGAAGCCGTCGGTGATCAGCAGCGACAGGTTGAACTGGCGCAGGCGGCCGTCCTCGCGCTTGGCGCGGATGAAATCCTTCACGTCCGGATGCGACACATCGAAGGTGCCCATCTGCGCGCCACGACGGCCACCGGCGCTGGACACGGTGAAGCACATCTTGTCGTAGATATCCATGAAGGACATCGGCCCGGAGGTGTAGGCGCCGGCGCCGGCGACGAACGCGCCGCGCGGACGCAGCGTGGAGAACTCGTAGCCGATGCCGCAGCCGGCCTTCAGCGTCAGGCCCGCTTCGTGGACCTTCTCCAGGATGCCGTCCATCGAGTCGGTGATGGTGCCCGACACCGTGCAGTTGATGGTGCTGGTGGCCGGCTTGTGTTCCTGCGCGCCGGCATTGGAGGTGATGCGCCCGGCTGGAATGGCGCCGCGGCGCAGCGCCCAGACGAAACGCTCGTACCAGTAGGCACGCTTCTCGTCGGTCGCTTCGGCATCGGCCAGGGCACGGGCCACGCGCTGGTAGGTGCCGTCGATATCGGCATCCAGCGCCTCACCGGCCTTGGTGGTGAGGCGGTACTTCTTTTCCCAGATGTCCTGCGAGGCAGGCTGCAGGGGGATCAGGTCCGATTTGGTTTGATTGCTGACCACTTCAAGACGCACCGTGCTCATGATGATGGAAATTCTCCTGGAGCGCCCTGGGGCGCGGTTGAACTGTTCCCCGGCGGGCCGGGCGGCAACGACGACGATGCGCAGGCGCGTGTTTACGCGTCTGCGGACGGGATGAGGGGGATCCGGAAAACACCGGCTTTCTGCATCACTTTCGCGGTCATTGCACGCCTTCCATTGGGGTGCCGACACCCCGAGCACTAACCCTACTGCTTGGGGACGATTTTCACACCAACCCAATATCTTGTGGCTGATGGCGGGCTCAAGCTTACCCACCGGCCGGGTGATGTCAAACGAAAAATCTGCCCTTTCCCTCTTGCAATCGGCGAAGCGCTTGCCGGCCTTGGGATTGCGGCAGTGCAGAAGATTTCATTGTTGATTTAGCTGCTGCCGGCCACACTCCTGTTCAGCGAATTCCGCCCCACCCGATGCGCCGACCCGGCGCCTGTGCACGGAGCTACCGGCTTATGCGACCGATCCCCACGCTGTTGACCCTGGCCCTGGCCGCCGCGTTTGGCGGCTTCACCGCCATGGCCCTGGATGCCCACCTGGACAACCGCGCCAGCGCCGCGCCGGTGGTGGCCAGCGCCGTTCCTGCCGTGGCCGCATTGCCGGCCACCGTGGCCGGACAGCCACTGCCGTCGCTGGCACCGATGCTGGAAAAAGCGATGCCGGCGGTGGTCAGCGTCAACACCAAACAGGTGGTGCGGGTGCGCAACCCGTTCTTCGATGATCCGTTCTTCCGTCGCCTGTTCCCGCAGGTGCCGCAGGAGCGCATCAACGAGTCGCTGGGTTCGGGCGTGATCATCGATGCGGCCAAGGGCTATGTACTGACCAACCACCACGTCATCGAGAACGCCGACGACGTGCAGGTGACGCTGGCCGACGGGCGCACGGTGAAGGCCGAGTTCCTCGGCTCGGACCGCGACACCGACATCGCGCTGATCCGCATCCCGGCGGAAAACCTGACCGCCCTGCCGCTGGGCAACAGCGACCAGCTGCGGGTGGGTGATTTCGTGGTGGCGATCGGCAACCCGTTCGGCTTCAGCCAGACGGTGACCAGCGGCATCGTCTCGGCGGTGGGGCGCAGCGGCATCCGCGGACTGGGCTACCAGAACTTCATCCAGACCGATGCCTCGATCAACCCGGGCAACTCCGGCGGCGCGCTGGTCAACCTGGCCGGGCAGCTGGTCGGCATCAACACCGCCAGCTTCAACCCGCAGGGCAGCATGGCCGGCAACATCGGCCTGGGCCTGGCGATTCCCTCCAACCTCACCCGCGATGTGGTCGAGCAGCTGATCACCAAGGGCGTGGTGGTCCGCGGCACACTGGGCGTGGAAACCCAGAACCTGACCGCGCAGATCGCGCAGGGGCTGGGCCTGGAGGAGGCGCGCGGCGCGCTGGTCACCCGCGTGCTGGCCGGCTCCGGCGCCGCCGCGGCCGGATTGAAGGCAGGCGATGTGGTCACCGCGATCAACGGCCAGCGCGTGGACACCGCACAGGCGCTGCACAACTACGAGGGCCTGCAGGCGGTGGGACGCACGGTCGAGCTGGACGTGCGCCGCGAGGGCAAGCCGCTGCAGCTCAAGGTCACGCTGAAGGAGCAGCCGCGCGCGGTGAGCGGTGACACGCTGGATCCGCGCCTGTCCGGTGCCACCTTTGTCGACCTTCCCGAATCCCTGCGCCAGTCCGGCCTCAAGGGCGTGCTGGTCAGCGAGGTGGAACGCGGCAGCCGTGCGGCGCAATCGCAACTGGCCAGTGGCGATGTGATCCTGGCCTCGAGCAGTGGCGAGTTCAGCGATCTGGCCAGCTGGCGTGCCAGCTTCCAGCCGCGGCCACAGCAGCTGGTGCTGAGCATCCTGCGCGGCAACGGCCGTGGGCAGCTGTTGATGCGATGATGGAGCCCGGCCGTAACGCGCTTTACACCCCACGGCTGGTATTTCTGGAAGCCCGTTTGCAACCGCGCGCCGCGTGACGGCGCTCCCGCTGAAACATGGAGATCACGATGAGCCCCACCAATACCGAGAACATGAAAGAACACCTGGGCGAGGCCGGATCGCACCTGAAGTCCGCCGCCTCCGCCGCCGGTTCGGCGGTCAAGGGCGCCGCCGGTGCCGCCACCGACGAGCTGCGTCTGGGCAAGGCCAACCTGAAGGCCGAGCTGTCCGACAGCGCGTTGTCCGGGCTGGCCGCCGCCGAACTCGGCGGTGCCGCCGCCAAGGAGCAGATGGACGCGCTGATGGACAAAGGCAAGGATCTGGTCGACAGCGCCGCCGAGCTGATCCGCGAGCGTCCGCTGGCTTCGTTCGGCGTCGCCTTCGCCGCCGGCTGGATCATCGCCAAGCTCGCCCGCAGCAACGACTGACCGGCGTGAGCGAAAGCGAAACCGCGACAGCCCCCGGGCCGGAGCCTGACAACAGCGACGGTCAGGCCGCCCCGGCTCCCGGCCTGGAGGAAAGCATCCGCCAGATCGGCAGTGCCGGCCGCGACACGCTGGATGCCGCCGGCCACACCGTGCGCTCGTTGCGGCGGCTGGTATCGGCCGACTTCGCGCTGGCGCGCAGCGCGTTCGGCCGGGCGCTGGCGTGGGGCGGCGTCGCCATCGTGTTCGGCGCTTCGGCGTGGCTGCTGCTGGCCGCCACGCTGGTGGCCCTATTGCAATACATCGGCCTGTCACTGTTCACCTCGCTGCTGGTTCCCACCCTCGCCAGCCTGGCGATGGCTGGTTATGCGGTCTGGCGGGTGTCGTACTTCTTCCACCACACCGGCATGCACGCCACCCGCCGGCAGCTGTCGCGGCTGGGACTGTTCGACGAGCCGGCCACGGACGATGCCGATGCCGAGGTGGAGCTTCCGGGGGACGGCACACCATGAATTTCGATGATCTGCAGCGCCGCGTGCGCCGCGCCGAAGCACTGGCCCGGATCCGCAGCGAGCAGACCCTGCAGCACTGGAGCACGCTGGAGCGTGTCTGGCGCAGTGCGTGGACGCCCGGGCGCATCCTCCTGGCCGGCCTGGCCGGTGGCTTCGTGGCCGGGAAGCTGGAGCCGAACGGCGCCTTCAGTGGTGCCCGCTGGCTGCAGATGATCGGCTCGGTATCCGGACTGGTGGCCTCGGCACAGGCCTCGGTGGCCTCCTTTGCCGCCGCCGCGGCGGGCATGGCGGCGCAGCAGGCCAGTGAAGCGGCCGACGAAGCCGGACAGGCCAGCGACACCCCGCCATCGCCCGGCACCGCCAGTGCCGCAGCACCCCATCCGATGCCACCGCGCGCAGCCGAAGCCGCCACCGAAGTATCGGAAGACTGAACCCGCCGCCCTGCCGTCCCATCTCCGGGAGCATCGTCCGCATGTCCGAGTCGTTGCCCGAAGCCGACACCCCTGCCGACACCGCCCTCCCCGCGCCACGCCCGCGCGCGCCCACCGCGCTGGTGGTGCTGGCCACGCTGGCCGTCGGCTACACCCTGTGGGCCGCGCAGAGCGTGATCCTGCCTGTGCTGCTGGCGATGTTCTTCGCGCTGGTCGGCAATCCGATCATCCGCGGGCTGCAGAAGCTGCGCGTCCCGCGCTTCCTGGCCGCCATGCTGGTGCTGCTGGGCGGGCTGGCCGGCAGTGGCGCGCTGGCGGTGCAACTGGCCGGGCCGGCCAGCGACTGGGTGCAACAGGCGCCCCAGCAGCTGCGGCAGATCTCGCGCCAGGTGCAGGCGCTGGTCAAGCCGGTGCAGCAGGCCAACCAGGCGGCCGAAAGTTTCGCCCGTGCCGCCGGGGGCGAAGGCAACCGCAGGGTGGAGGTGGTCCGCACCCAGCTCGATGACCCGTACAAGGTGCTGGTGCGCACGCCCAAGCTGGCCGCCTCGGCACTGGCGGTGGTGCTGCTGACGCTGTTCTTCATGATCTACGGGCAGAACCTGCAACGGCATGTGCTGGCGCTGCTGCCCAACCGCCAGCAGAAGCGGTTCACCGCCGAGATCCTGCGTTCGATCGAACACGAGATCTCGCGCTATGTGCTGACCATCAGCGTGATCAACGTGCTGGTGGGGCTGGCACTGGCCGGTGCGCTGGTGCTGCTGGGCATCGACCTGCCCGACGCCTTGCTGTGGGGCACGGTGGCGGCGCTGCTGAACTTCGCACCGTACGTGGGTGCGCTGATCGGCATCGCGCTGATGCTGCTGGTGGGCTTTGTCGAATTCCGCGATCCGCTCACCGCAACGCTGCCGGCGTTGTGCTACCTGGCCCTGCACACGCTGGAGGGCCAACTGGTGACGCCGGTGGTACTCGGCCGCAGCATGGCGATCTCGCCGTTGATGCTGATCCTGGCGCTGATGCTGTTCGGCTGGCTGTGGGGCATGGTCGGCCTGCTGCTGGCGGTGCCGCTGCTGGTCTGCGTGAAGCTGGTGCTGACCCGGCTGGACGGCATGCAGGGCTGGGCAAGGCTGCTGGAATAGTGCGTCGCAGGCCCGCGGCGGTGGCTTGGCGTAAAATGGCGCGGTGAATTTCCCTGTCCTTGCCATCACCCTCGACCTGGACGACACACTGTGGCCGTTCGCGCCCATCGGCGCGCGCATCGACCAGGTGCTGCACGACTGGATGTGCGTCCACAGCCCCGCCACCGCGGCGATGTACCCGGTGGAGGCGATGCGCGAACTGCGCGTGCGCACCTTCGATGACAACCCGCACCTGCACTATGACCTGAGTGCGCTGCGGCGCCTGACCCTGACCGAAGCCCTGCACAACAGCGGCGCCAGCATGGCGTTGCTGGAGCCCGCCTACGAAGCGTTCTACGCCGCGCGCAACCAGGTCGAGTTCTATCCCGACGCACTGGCCGCGCTGCGCCGCATCGCCGCGCGGGTGCCGGTGGCCGCGGTCAGCAACGGCAACGCCGACCTGCAGCGCATCGGCATCGGCGAGCTGTTCGCCTTCCAGCTGGGCTCGCGCGAGTACGGTGCCGCCAAGCCGGACCCGGGTATCTTCCACGCCGCCTGCGACCGCCTCGGCGTTGCGCCGGCACAGGTGCTGCACGTCGGCGATCACGTTGAAATGGACGTGGCCGGGGCGATGCGCGCGGGCCTGCGTGGCTGCTGGATCAACCGCGAATCACACACATGGACCCATGAAGAGCTGCAGCCGGACCTGCAGTTCGACACCCTGACCGGGCTGGCCGACTGGCTGGATGGCAACGCATCCGCACCCCGCTGAACCGGCCGCCCCACCACTTGCAGTAGAGGTATCGCATGTCCCTTCCGAACGGCTTCACCACCGATTCCACCTACGCCCTGCCGCTGCATGTGCTGGACCGTGACGGCTTTGCCACGTGGAACGCGCAGCAGCCGGCCGCCGTGCAGGCTTGGCTGAAGAGCCAGCAGTTCAGCGCCGCCCCCGGCAGCGTGGCGCTGCTGCCCGGTGACAGCGGCCTGGCCGGGGCGGTGCTGGGCGTCGGCGACCGCGCCGATGCCTACGCCTATGCGCACGCCCCGTTCGCACTGCCGGCCGGCAGCGTCTGGAAGGTGGCCGGCGAACTGGATGAAACCAGCGCCACCAACCTGCAGTTGGGCTGGGGTCTGGGCAGCTACCGCTTCGCCCGCTATCGCAAGCCGGCGCGCGTGCCGGCGCAATTGCTGGCCTCGCCGTCCAGCGAAGTGGCCGATGTCATCGCCGCCTGCCTGCGCGTGCGCGACTGGGTCAACACGCCCACCGAGGACATGGGCCCGCAGCAGCTGGAAGATGCCGCACGCGCGCTGGTGAACGCCCACGGCGGCGAACTGGAAGTGATCGCCGGCGATGAACTGCTGGAACAGAACTTCCCGACCATCCACGCGGTGGGCCGCGCCTCGCACCGTGCACCGCGACTGATCGCACTGCGCTGGGGCAAGGCCGATGCCCTGCATCTGGCGCTGGTCGGCAAGGGCGTGTGCTTCGACACCGGCGGGCTGGACCTGAAGCCGGCCGATGGCATGCGCAACATGAAGAAGGACATGGGCGGCGCCGCCCACGCGTTGGCGCTGGCCGGGCTGGTGATGGCGCAGCAGCTGCCGGTGCGTCTGACCCTACTGATCGCCGCGGTCGAGAACGCGGTCGGCCCGGATGCGTTCCGTCCCGGCGAAGTCATCACCACCCGCAAGGGCATCACCGTGGAGATCGACAACACCGACGCCGAGGGCCGGCTGGTGCTGTGCGATGCGCTGGCCTACGCCAGTGAACAGCAGCCCGAGACGATCATCGATTTCGCCACGCTCACCGGCGCCGCCCGCGTCGCCCTCGGCCCGGACCTGCCGGCGCTGTTCGCCAACAACGACACCCTGGCCCAGCAGTGGCTGGACGCCGGTGACGCCACCCGCGACCCGGTCTGGCGCATGCCGCTGTGGCGCCCGTACCTGCGCTACCTCAACAGCGGCATCGCCGACATGGCCAACGCCGGCTCGCGCATGGCCGGCAGCGTCACTGCCGCGCTGTACCTGGAGCGCTTCATCGGCGAAGGCCAGACGTGGGCGCACCTGGACGTGTATGCGTGGAACGACAGCGACCGCCCGGGCCGTCCGGCCGGTGGCGAAGCACTGGCGCTGCGATCGGCCTGGGCGATGCTCAAGGCCCGCTACGGCGGCTGAGCCGGGACTTCCGGGCCGCGCGCAAGTCGCTCGGGCGGCGCAGCCGGTCGATGGGGGCATAGCGCTGCACGCGGCGCCCTCTAGGACCGGGGCATCTGCCCCACTGGCCGTGACGCCCAAGTTCTGCCACGGTGGTCATACCTGCCGTTCTACAACCTCGACGGGAGTGGCCATGCCCCTGTTCCATTACACCCGCGCCGGCGGGCATCCGCGCGGCATCCGTGGACATTCCCCGCTGCCTTGGCTGGCGCTGATCGCGCTGATCCTGGCGCTGGTCGCGTTCGCCTTCGCCTGGCTGGCCGGCTGGATCGGCCGCGACCGGCTCACCGCGCAGACCTTCACCGACACCATCGAAGCCACCGGCGGCAAGCATCCGGGCTTCCGCCGTGCGCATAGCAAAGGCGTATGCGTGTCCGGCTGGTTCGAGCCCTCCACACAGGCGGCAACACTGTCGCGGGCGCGTGTATTCGAGCAGGCCCGCGTGCCGGTGCTGGGGCGGCTGTCGATCGGCGGCGGCAATCCGCATGGCGCCGACAACAGCGCGCGGGTGCGCAGCATCGGCCTGCAGTTGCGCAGCGATGACGGCCAGCAGTGGCGCATGGCGATGAACAGCTTTCCGTTCCTGGCGGTGCCTACACCAGAGGCGTTCCACGAACAGACCCGCGCGCAGGTTCCCGATCCGGCCACCGGCAAACCGGACCCGGCCAGGCTGGCGGCGATCCAGGACAAGTACCCCAGCGCCCGCGCCTTCGCGCAATGGGCCAAGAGCGCGCCGTGGACCGACAGCTGGACCAGCACCGAATTCAACAGCGTCAACAGCTTCTGGTTCACCAACGCGCAGGGGCAACGCCGGGCGGTACGCTGGCGCTGGCAGCCGCAGGCCACGCCGCGCGAACTGGACGCCGCCGCGCGTGAGAAGGCTGGCGTGGATTTCCTTACCACCGATCTGCAGCAACGCCTGACCGCCGGCCCGGTGCGCTGGAACCTGCTGGTGACGCTGGCCGGGCCGCAGGACGTCATCACCGATCCGTCCATTCCGTGGCCGGCCGAACGCGAGCAGGTCCTGGCCGGCGTGCTCAGCCTCGAGCAGATGCAATCGGAGGCGCAGGGCCGCTGCAATGACCTGAACTTCGATCCGCTGATCCTGCCCGAGGGCATCGACGGCAGTGACGATCCGATCCTGGCCGCACGTTCGGCGGTGTATTCGCAATCGTTCAACCGCCGCGAACGCGAACGCGCAGCTGGTGCCAGCACTGACGACACGGGAGATCGCCCATGAGTGCTTCCAGCGGACACTTCAACCTGCTCGCGCGCGTGCTGCACTGGAGCATGGCGGCAATGATCGTGGCGATGCTGTTCATCGGCGTGACCATGGTCGCCTCGATCCATCTGCGACCGCTGCTGATCGACCTGCACCGGCCGCTGGGCATCGCCATCGGGCTACTGGCCCTGCTGCGCCTGTACAACCGTCTGACCCACCGGCCGCCGCCGCTGCCCGCCGACCTGCCGGCGCTGCAGAAAGCCGCCGCCCTCGCCTCGCACTGGCTGCTGTATGCATTGATGCTGGCGATGCCACTGGTCGGCTGGGCGATGCTCTCGGCCGGCGGTTATCCCATCGTGCTGTGGGCCGGCGTGCAGCTGCCGGCGATCGTGCCGCACACGCCGGCGCTGTATGCGACGCTGCGCAGCGCGCACAGCCTGCTGGCCTACCTGCTGCTGGCCACCGTGCTGCTGCACGTGGGCGCGGCGCTGTACCACGCCTGGGTACGCCGCGACGGGGTGTTCCAGGCGATGGCACGCGGCGGCAGGCGCTGACTCACAGCCACCCTTTCTGTCGTGCCAGCCGGTAGGCCTCGATGCGGTTGGCCACGCCCAGCTTGCCGATGCATTCGGACAGGTAGTTGCGCACGGTGCCGTGCGACAGGCCGAGCTGTTGGGCGATCTCGTTGGCCGAGCGGCCGTCGCCGGCCAGACGCAACACCTGGCGTTCGCGGTCGTTGAGCGGATCGGCTTCGGACCATGCCTCCGTCGCCAGTTGCGGATCGATCGCGCGGCCACCGCGCTGCACCTGGCGCAAGGCCTCGGCCAGTTTTTCCGCCGGTGCATCCTTCAGCAGATAGCCCTGCACCCCGGCATCGAGTGCGCGGCGCAGGAAGCCGCTGCGGGCGAACGTGGTGACGATCACCACCTTCACCGGCAACCGGTGACGCTGCACGCGCTGGGCCAGCTCCAGCCCGGTCAGACCCGGCATCTCGATGTCGGTGACCAGCACGTCGGGCTTCAAGCGCTGCAACTCGCGCCATGCCGCCTCGCCATCGGGTGCAGTACCGACCACGTCAAGGTCGGACTCCAAGTTGAGCAGCGCCGACAGCGCGCCACGCACCATTGCCTGGTCCTCGGCTAGCAGGATGCGGATCATGCGCGGACCTCGTGTGAACCGGTCACGTCGTGCGATTCCGGTGTCGGTAACGGCTCAGGCAACGGCGTTGTCGCGGCGGTGATGGGCACGCGCACCTTCAGACGCGTGCCCTGCCCGCGCGGCGAATGGATCTCCAGCGTGCCACCCAGTGCCGCCACGCGTTCGCGCATGCCGGCCAGGCCATTGCCGTTGGCCGCCACGCCACCGCGGCCATCGTCGACGATCTCCATCACCACAGCCTCGGCATCGCCCTGAAGGGTGATCAGCGCTTCATTGGCCTGGGCATGGCGGGCGATATTGGTGGCCGCCTCGCGCAGCACCATCGACAGCCCGGCCTCGATCCACGTCGGCATCGGCGGTGGTGGCGCGTAGCGCAGGTGCACGCAGGAGGATTCGAGCAGCAGATGCGCCGAGGCCAGTTCGGCAGCCAGGTCGGCGGCGCGGAAACCGGTGACCGCACTGCGCACCTGCGCCAGCGCGTCCCGGGCGATCTGCTCGGCTTCGGACAGTTCGCGTCTGGAGCGCTCCGGATCGCGTTCGAACAGCTTGCGCGACAGCTCCATCTTCAGCGTGATCAGCGACAACGTATGCCCGAGCAGGTCATGCAGATCGCGACCGATACGCTCGCGCTCGGCGGTGGCGGCCAGCCGCCGCACTTCCTCATGCGACAGCCGCAGCGCGGCATCCTTCTCGCTGCTGGCACGCTCCACGTTGACGATGATGCCGATGATGACCGCCAGCACCGGCACCCAGGCGATGGTCTGCCACGGGTAGCCGATCCACGAGGCCAGCGCCACGAACACCACGTTCAACAACAGCACTTCGATCAGGTACTGGCCGGTACCGATGGGGCGGTTCGCCCGCAACATCACGCAGCCGAAAATGAAATAGCTCAGGCCGGACGGATACACCCGCAGCAGCACCAGGGACAGCACGACCATCGCCAGCGCGCACAAGGGCGCACTGCGCCGCGGCGCCAGCAGGGCCATCGCATACAGCAGCAGGAACAGCGGGTACGACCACAAGGTGATCAGGATCCAGCGCAGGTCGTAGCCGCCACTGAAGACCGGGGTAATGAACACCCACACCGTCCAGAACAGATGCACGGCATCGATCCACGGCCATTTGCCGAGCTTGATGTTGTCGGCGACCACCGAATCCGGGGCCGGCTTCAACCATTCAGGGCGCTGCAGTGCCATCGGCCAAGGTCCTGTTGTCGTGGGGCAATGATGCCATCAGCCATGCCGGCGCAGACGCCAGCCGGCCAGCGTGGTGACCGCCACGGTGAACACCGCCAGCCACACCACGTGCGGCCATGCACTGCCCGTATCGAAGCCGACCGCCGACTGGGCGAGCATGTTCAGGTGATGGCTGGGCCATACCGGGGCCAACGTGCGCAGCACCGGTGGCAGCATCGACAGCGGGAACCACAGCCCCGACAGCAGGGCCATCGGCAGGTACAGCAGGTTGACCAGCGCCGGGGCGGCATCGCCCTTGACCAGCGTGCCGATCAGCAGGCCCAGCGCGCAGAACGGCAACGCGCCCAGCACACCGCTCACGCCCAGGCGCAGCATCTGTACGGGCGACAACTGCACACCGGCGGCCAGCACCGCCAGCGCCTGCAACAGCCCCACGATCACCAGCGCCATCAGCATCGCCATGGCCATCTTGCCGAGCAGGTAGGCCGCCGGCGGCATCGGCAGTGCGCGTTTGAGCGTGAGCAGACCGTTGCCGCGCTCCATCGCCAGCGACACGCCGAAACCGAACAGGCCCGGCGCCATCACCCCGAACGTGGAGTACGTACCGAGCAGGAAGCGTGGCCCGTCAGCGGAGTTGCCCAGGCCCAGCACCACGGCGAACATCAGGTAGAACACGGCCGGAAACAGCAGCGACGGCAGCACGAAGCCGGGGTTGCGCAGGTAACGCAGGCATTCGGCGCGTGCCTCCTGCAGATACGCACCCAGCACGCGCCGGGCGGACATTGCGGTGTCGGCAGCTGCGCTGGCCGGAATCGGGGAAGACAGGGTATCCATCAGGCAGCCTCTGCGCGGGTGTCGGTGAGATCGCGGAAAGCCTCTTCCAGACCGGCCGGTTTGACCTCCAGTGCGGACAGGTCCGGGTCGGCGGCGAGCAGACGGCGCACCACCGCCTCGACCTGGTCGCAGGCCAACTGCAGATGGTCGCCGTCACGCCGTGCCTGGCGCACGCCCGGCCAGCGGCCGACCTGCACCGCATCCAATCGCGACCGGCAGCGCACCGCGCGGATCAGCACGCGGGCACGCAGTGCGTCCACGCTGCCATCGCTGACCACCCGGCCGCGCAGCATCACGCAGATGCGATCGGCCAGCTGCTCGGCCTCTTCCAGATAGTGCGTGGTCAGCACCACCGCCGTCCCCTCACCCACCAGCGCGCGCACCGTGACCCACAGCCGCTGGCGCGCGGGCAGGTCGAGACCGACGCTGGG
This sequence comes from Stenotrophomonas sp. JC08, assembly GCF_052180205.1. Classification (NCBI taxonomy): domain Bacteria; kingdom Pseudomonadati; phylum Pseudomonadota; class Gammaproteobacteria; order Lysobacterales; family Lysobacteraceae; genus Stenotrophomonas; species Stenotrophomonas sp. JC08. The sequence continues at coordinate 2,962,180 of NZ_CP197473.1, forward strand.
TTCATCCAGAAACAGCAGCCGCGGGCGACCGCACAGGGCGATGGCGAATTGCACCCGCCGCTGCTGGCCGCCGGAGAGCTTGCCGTAGCGGCGGCCCAGCAGGTCCTCGATACCGGCCAGCGCGGCGCTCTCGGCCAGCGGACGCGGTGCCGGGTAGTAGCTGGCCGCAAGCCGCAGCAATTCCTGCACGGTGAGCGTTTCCGGCAGCTGCGCATCCTGCAGCATCACCCCGATGCCATGGCGTGCCGCCAGCTGTTGCGGGTCCTGGCCGAACAGCCGTACCTGGCCGGCATCGGCACGCAGCAGGCCCAGCAACAGGCCGATCGCGGTGGTCTTGCCGGCCCCGTTGGGACCCAGCAGTGCCAGCACCTGGCCAGCCTGCAGTTCCAGATCCATGCCATCGAGCGCCCGCACGTTGCCGTAGCGTTTGTATACGCCATGCAGGCTGGCCAATACCTCCTTGCCCTGCGCCATCACACTCATCTCCGGGTGGAATGGCGTCATCCTCGGCGTGGTGCCGGCGTAATGGCAGTCATGGCGGTCAGGCAAAGCAGGTGACAGCCGTCACCTGTGTCGCCGCTGCCGGCCGCCTATGCTCTGCCCCAGTCCTGACCTGGTCATCGCACCGGTTTGGGTTACCTTCCGTCACATTCCACTGACCGCGCCGTCCTTTCCCACATGAATGCATCCGCTGAACTGCTGAAGGAACTCCGCATCGACCGTTCGGCTACGCCGCCACCGCGCGGGCCGGCGTCCTCGCGGCGCTGGTTGTGGGTGGTCATCGGCCTGCTGCTGGTGCTGCTGGCGGCCCTTGCCATCGGCATGTTCACCAGCGGCAAACCGGCCGCGACGGTCGAGACCGCGACGGTCGTGCCCATGGCGCAGGCCGGCGCCGGCAGCACCGCGGTGCTGGATGCCAGTGGCTACGTGGTCGCCCGGCGCATGGCCACGGTGTCGGCCAAGATCACCGGCAAGGTGCGCGAGGTGATGATCGAGGAAGGCATGCGCGTGGAGGAAGGCCAGGTGATGGCCACGCTCGATCCGATCGACGCCAACGCCCAGCGCCGCCTCAACGCCGCGCAGCTGGAGGCGGCACGCAGCCAGATCGGCGGTCTGCAGGCGCAGCTGCGCCAGGCCGACGCCGAAGCCTCGCGCCTGCAATCACTGGTCGGCCAGCAGCTGGTCTCGCGCTCGCAGTACGACCAGGCCGTGGCCGCACGCGACAGCCTGCGCGCGCAGCTGCAGACCGCCCGCTACAACGCCAAGGTGGCGCAGGATGCGCTGGCCATCGCCGATCTGGGCGTGGACAACAACATCGTGCGTGCACCGTTCTCCGGCGTGGTCACCGCCAAGGCGGCGCAGCCGGGCGAGATCGTCTCGCCGTTGTCGGCCGGCGGCGGCTTCACCCGTACCGGCATCGGCACCATCGTCGACATGGATTCGCTGGAAGTGGAAGTGGAAGTCGGCGAGGCCTTCATCGGCCGCGTGCAACCGAAAATGCCGGTGGAGACGGTGCTCAACGCCTATCCGGACTGGAAGATTCCCGGCGAGGTGATCGCCATCGTGCCCACCGCCGATCGCGGCAAGGCGACGGTGAAGGTGCGGGTCGGGCTGGGTGTCAAAGATGACCGCATCGTGCCGGAGATGGGCGTGCGGGTGAGCTTCCTGGAGAAGGCCGCTCCGGCCGGCACCGACGTCCCGAAGGGCGTGCGCATTCCGGCAGCCGCCATCGTGCAGCGCGACGGCAAACCGGTGGCGTTCGTGCTGCAGTCCGATGACACCGTGCAGCTGCAGGTGCTGCAGCCCGGCCAGACGTTCAACAAGGACAGGCAGGTGCTGTCGGGCCTGAGTGCCGGGCAGACGGTGGTGGTGAATCCCCCGGATAGCTTGAAGGATGGCGACAAGGTGGCACTGACCGGCGCCGCGGACAAGTAAGCCGCTTGGTGCCGGCTGTGTGATGCCTGCTGGCGTTGGGCGAATCGTGCAGCAGGCAGTCGCTCCGAATTTTGATTCTGCTGTTGTTGCTGTTGCTGTTGCTGTTGCTGTTGCTGTTGCTGTTGCTGTTGCTGTTGCTGTTGCTGTTGCTGTTGCTGTTGCTGTTGCTGTTGCTGTTGCTGTTGCTGTTGCTGTTGCTGTTGCTGTTGCCCGTGATTTTGCTTTTGACTCCTCCTGCCGTAGAGCGGGCCGAGCACCGGAGTGTGCCGAGGGGAAAGAGGCGCACGTGTCTGAGCGAAGCGAGTTGTGCGCCGTCCCCTCGGCACGCGAGGAGCGCAGGGGACCGGCGGGCGCAGCCCGACGGATCGCGTCCGGCCGTGTTTCTCTTGGTTACCTTCTCTTTGCACGAGCAAAGAGAAGTAACTCGCTCCCGAAGGGAAGCGAAAGCCCTGCTGCTGCTTCTGCCGCTGCTTGGCTTTCAGCTTTGGAAAACGCTTTTCAGCTTTGGAAAAAAGCAACAGCCAAGGCATGAAGCAAAGCTTTCACTCCTGCTGCGCAGGAGCGAGCGCACCTTTCTTTACTCGTGCAAAGAAAGGTGGCCCAAAGAAGCGTTTTTCCAACAGCCGAATGGCTGGTCAAGCACGGCCGGACGCGAGCCGATGCGATGAAACCGCATCGGTCCCCTGTGCTCCTCGCGGATCGGGGCGGCGCGGAACTCGCTTCGCTCAGACACCCGCGCCTTCATCCCCCGATCCGCTGCGGTGCTCGGCCCGCTCTACGGCGAGACAGTTCAACGGCATCAAGCAGAAGCAAAAGCAAAAGCAAAAAGTAAGAACACGAACAACGGCAACGGCAACGGCAACGGCAACGGCAACGGCAACGGCAACGGCAACGGCAGGTTCCGCCCTTTTCCCATGCCAGGCACAGGCAAGAGAAGAAACAAAACGCAGTCCAACTCCGTATCCACCGCAGAGGACCATCCATGAGCACCCTCGTTTCCTTGCGCAACATCACCAAGACCTACCAGCGTGGCCCGGAGAAAGTGCAGGTGCTGCATGGCATCGACCTGGACATCGAGCGTGGCGATTTCGTCGCGCTGATGGGCCCGTCCGGTTCCGGCAAGACCACCCTGCTCAACCTGATCGGCGGGCTGGATGTGCCCAGTGGCGGTGAGATCAACATCGAAGACCAGCGCATCGACCAGCTCAGCGCCGGCCAGCTGTCCACCTGGCGCAGCCACCACGTCGGCTTCGTGTTCCAGTTCTACAACCTGATGCCGATGCTGACCGCGCAGAAGAATGTGGAGCTGCCGCTGCTGCTGACCAGCCTCACCGCCGCCGATCGCAAACGCCGCGCGCAGATCGCACTGACCCTGGTCGGCCTGGCCGACCGTCGCGACCATCGCCCCAACGAGCTGTCCGGCGGCCAGCAGCAGCGCGTGGCGATTGCCCGAGCCATCGTCTCCGATCCCACCTTCCTGATCTGCGACGAGCCCACCGGTGACCTCGACCGCCAGAGCGCCGAAGAAGTGCTGGGCCTGCTGCAACTGCTCAACCGCGAACACGGCAAGACCATCATCATGGTCACCCACGATCCCAAGGCGGCCGAATACGCCACCCACACCGTGCATCTGGACAAGGGCGAGCTGGTCGACGCCCCGCTGCACGAAGGAGCGCGGCAATGAAGAAACAACACGACCGGTGTTTTTCACGGCGAAGCCGCCCGCACGGTGGTGCGCAGGGCGGTGCGCCATGAAATATTTCTCATTGATATGGGCACAGCTGTTCCGCAGCCGCACGCGGACCCTGTTCACCCTGCTGTCCATCGTCACCGCGTTCCTGCTGTTCGGCATGCTCGATTCGGTGCGCGTGGCCTTCGCCAGCGGCGGCAGCAGCGTGGCCGGGGCCAACCGGCTGATCGTCGGCTCGCGGCTGTCCATCACCCAGACCATTCCGATCCGGCTGGAATCGCAGATCCGCCAGGTGGAGGGTGTCAGCGATGTCACCTACGCGATGTGGTTCGGTGGCATCTACCAGGACCCGAAGAACTTCTTTCCCAACTTCTCGGTGGCGCCGAACTATTTCGACCTGATGACCGAGTTCGAGATTCCCCAAGAGCAGGTCGAGGCGTTCCGCAATACCCGCACCGGCGCCATCGTCGGTGAATCGCTGGCCACCCAGTTCGGCTGGAAGATCGGCGACACCATCCCGCTGCAGGCCACGATCTTTCCACGCGGCGGCAGCAACGACTGGCCGTTGCAACTGGTTGGCATATTCAAGTCAAAAAACACCGCCACCGCCGACAACGAGGAACGCCAGCTGATGATGAACTGGAAGTACTTCGACGAATCCAACGACTACATCAAGAACCAGGTCAGCTGGTACACGGTGCGACTGGACAATCCCGACCACGCCTCGCGCGTGGCGCAGGCGATCGATGCGCTCTCGGCCAACTCCGACCACGAGACCAGGACCCAGACCGAATCGGCGTTCCAGCAGGCCTTCATCAAGCAGTTCGCCGACATCGGCCTGATCGTCACCTCGATCATGGGCGCGGTGTTCTTCACCCTGCTGCTGCTCACCGGCAACACCATGGCGCAGGCGGTGCGCGAGCGCGTGCCGGAGCTGGCCACACTGAAGACGCTGGGCTTCACCGACGGCACCATGCTGATGCTGGTGATGGTCGAATCGGTGCTGCTGGTCGGGCTGGGCGGAGCCATCGGCCTGGGCCTGGCGGCAGCGGCATTGCCGGTGATGGCACCGAAGACCATGGGCCTGCTGCCACCGAGCGTGCCGCTGCAGACCTGGGGGATGGGACTGGGGTTGATCGTGGCGATCGGGCTGGTGGTCGGCGTGTTGCCGGCACTGCGCGCCAAGCGCCTGAAGATCGTCGACGCACTGGCCGGGCGCTGAGGAGAACGACATGAAGAAGTTTCTTGCAAACGCGCTGGTGATCGTGCTGCTGGCCGTTGTGCTGGGCGCATGGATCGCATTGCCGTGGATCGGCGTGGCCGTCGTGGTGGTGATCATCGCGCTGTGGCTGCTGCTCACCCGCAGCGGCCGGCTGGCGCTGGCGGCCACCCGCATCGGTCTGGCCAGCTTGCCGCAACGCTGGGGCGCCTCCTCGGTGATCGTGATCGGCATCGCCGGCGTGGTCGGCGTGCTGGTGGCGATGCTGGCGATGGGCCAGGGCTTCCAGGCCACGCTGGAAAGCACCGGCGATGACCACACCGCCATCGTGCTGCGCGGCGGCTCGCAGGCCGAGACCAATTCGGTCATCACCCGCGACCAGGTGCCACTGCTGGAAACCCTGCCCGGGGTGGCGCGTGGCGACAATGGCCGGCCGCTGCTGTCGGCCGAAGTCTCGCAGGTGGTCAACCTCACCTCGCGCAGCGATGGCACCGACGTGAACGCGCAGTTCCGTGGCGTCGGCGAGCAGGCCTGGGCGGTGCATGACAAGGTGCGGGTTGTCGAAGGCCGCAGGTTCGGCACCGGCGTGCGCGAGATCGTCGCCGGCCGCGGCGCGCAGAAGCAGTTCCAGAACCTGGATGTGGGCAGCACCCTCATGCTCGGCAACCAGGCCTGGACGGTGGTGGGCATCTTCGAATCCGGCGATGCGCACGAGTCCGAGCTGTGGACCGATGCACAGACCCTGGCCAGCACCTACAACCGCAGCGCGTGGCAGTCGATCAGTGTGCGCACCGAGGGCAAGGCAGGCTTCGCGGCCTTCAAGGCCGCCGTCGAGGCCGATCCACGCCTGAAACTGGATGTGGAAACCACCGCCGAGTACTACCGCAAGCAGGGCGGCAGCTTGAACGGCCTGCTCAAGGTGCTGGGCACGGTGATCGGCGCGATCATGGCGGTGGGCGCGGTGTTCGGTGCACTCAACACCATGTACGCGGCGGTGGCCACACGCGCGCGCGAAATCGCCACGCTGCGCGCGATTGGTTTCCGCGGGATGCCCGTGGTCACGGCGGTGATGCTGGAGACCATGCTGCTGGCCTTGCTCGGTGGACTGCTCGGCGGGCTGGTCACCTGGCTGGCGTTCAACAACTTCACCGTGTCCACGCTGGGCCAGAACTTCAGCCAGGTGGTGTTCGAGTTCAAGGTGTCACCGCCGCTGTTGTGGAGCGGGTTGAAGTGGGCGCTGGGCATCGGCCTGGTCGGTGGCCTCTTCCCCGCCCTGCGTGCGGCGCGGCTGCCGATCACCACCGCACTGCGCGAGACCTGATGCAGGCGGTGGTGATGACAGCGTCACCACCGCTTCCTTACCCGTTGCAGTTCAACGCGCTGTCGGCACCGCCACAAGGCATGCCTGCAGCCACATCCGCCCATGCCTGTCTGCGCCTCAACGCGCAGATGGGACGAAGCATGGCAGCACTTTGCTGCGATCTGAACACCGCCAGTCCTAGCCGGATGGAAATTTCTTGAAAGGTTAGAATCCGCGTCCCCCACGTGTTGACGCAGTACCTACAGCGCCTTCCGAAGCCGCTTTTTTGTTTGATTGTCCAGGAGTTCCTATGTACCTCAGCACTACCCCGCTGCGCAATGCGATCCTCCTCGCATTGGTCGCCAGCTGCAGCACCCCCGCTTTCGCACAGTCCACCGATGACGGCACCACCACGCTGGACCGCATCGAGATCACCGGTTCGCGCATCCGCCAGGCCAGCGTTGAGACCGCCCAGCCGGTCATCGCGCTGACCCGCGCCGAGATCGAGAAGAAGGGCTACGTCAACGTCGCCGACATCCTGCAGGATGTCACCGCTGCCGGCGCGCCGTCGCTGAGCCGCGCCTCGGCGCTGTCCTCCGGCCGCGATTACGGCGGCATGTTCGTCAGCCTGCGCAACCTCGGCCCCGAGCGCACCCTGGTGCTGATCGACGGCCGCCGCATGGGCGTCAGCGCCGGCGGCTATTCCGATGTCGGCTCGATTCCTTCGGCCATTGTCGAGCGCGTGGAAGTGCTGACCGACGGTGCCTCGGCGCTGTATGGCTCCGACGCCATCGCCGGCGTGGTCAACGTCATCACCCGCAAGAACTTCGATGGCGGCGACGCCAGCGCCTATGTCGGCCAGTACGGTGAAGGCGACGGCCAGAAACGGGCCTACAGTGCCACCTTCGGCAAGACCTTCGAGCGCGGCTGGTTCAGCATCGGCGCCGAAAGCACCCAGGAAGATCCGGTGCTGGGCGGCGCGCGCGAATTCACCGCCTATCCGAACGGTCCGTACCATCCCAACGATGGCCTCAGCGGCACCACCGAATGGGGCTCGGTCACTGTCGATGGCAAGGTGCTCAGTGTAGGCCCCGGCGGCGACCCGTCGAAACTTGAAAACTTCAAGCCGCGTGATCCGGCCACCTACTCCAACACCAAGAGCAGCATGACGTTGCTGTCGGCACTGGAGCGCAAGTCGGCCTTCGCCAATGGCGGCTTCGACATCACCGACAACCTGCGCATCGTTGCCGACGTGCTGTACAGCGAGCGCGAGTCGCTCAAGCAGCTGGCCGGCTATCCGTACTCGGTGTCCCAGGCGCAGGCCAACAGCGGTGCGCGCGCGGCTCTGTCCAAGGACAGCGCGTTCAACCTGTGGGGCAAGGACGTGCTGTTCTCGCACCGCACCGAGGAATTCCCGCGCGCGACCAACAACAGCCTGACCACCAAGCGCGCCAGCCTTGGTCTGGAAGGCAGCTTCGAGACCGGCTCGCGCTACTGGGACTGGAACGTCGGCTACATGTTCAACCGCAACGAGGGCGAACGCCGCACGCTGCAGAGCATGTACCAGCCGCACGTCAACAATGCGGTCGGCGCCTCCTTCATCGACGCCAATGGCGTGGCCCGCTGCGGCACCGTCGACAACGTGATCGAAGGCTGCGTGCCGTGGAATCCACTGGCGCCGATGGGCAGCAACAGCCCCGGCTCGCTCAGCGGCGACCCTGCGGTGCGCGACTACCTGTTCAAGAGCTTCGTCGACGATATCCGCAGCACCACCAAGGTGTTCAGCGCCAACATCTCCGGCTCGCTGTTCTCGCTGCCGGCCGGTGACGTGCTGGCGGCAATGGGCGTGGAGCACCGCAGCGAAGAAGCCAGCTACACCCCGGACCTGATGGTGCAGAACGGCCAGATCGCCGGCACCAGCGGCCAGCCGACCGCCGGCGACTACAAGCTGGACGAGGTCTACCTGGAACTGCAGGTGCCGCTGCTGGCCGACCTGCCGCTGGTACGCGAGCTGTCGCTGGATGTGGCCGGCCGCTATTCGGACTACGACAACTTCGGCGGCACCACCAACGGCAAGTTCGGCCTGAAGTGGAAGCCGGTCGACGAGCTGCTGGTGCGCGCCACCTACGGCACCGGTTTCCGTGCGCCGACCGTGGACGATCTGTACGGCGGCACCGTCACCACCCGTGACCGCATCACCGATCCATGCGACCGCTCCTTCGGCGCGGCATCACGCAACGCGGAGGTGGCCGCACGCTGCACCGCCGCCGGCATGGGTGACGGCTTCCGCCAGAAGACCGCCGACGGCGAAGTGGCCAGCACCTCCGGCGCACAGGCGGTGACCGACTTCACCTCCGGCTCCAACCCGGAGCTGAAGCCGGAAACCGCCAAGACCTGGACCGTGGGCCTGGTCTACAGCCCGGACTTCGTCAGCGGCCTGGACCTGAGCCTGGACTGGTGGAAGATCCGCATCGACGACGTGATCGTCGGCGAGTCGGCCACCGACATCCTCAACCAGTGCTACGTGCAGGGCATCGATTCGGCCTGCGAACGCTTCAAGCGTTACACCTCCGGCGCCAACAAGGGCCAGGTCAGCAGCATGAACCGGTCGTTGAACAACGCCGGCTACCAGGAAACCGCCGGCTACGACGTGGGCATCCGCTACCGTCTGCCGGAACTGGCGCTGGGCCAGCTCGCGCTGCGCTGGAACACCACCTACGTGGACTACCTGTCGCGCAAGAGCGACAACGTCGACACCACCCCGGTGGAGCAGTACACCGGCTGGGGCGGCAATTTCCGCGTGCGTTCCAACCTGACGCTGGACTGGCAGAAGGGCAACCTCGGCGCCAGCTGGACCACCCGCTACTACTCGGGCATGAAGGAGAAGTGCTCCTACGACCTGGACGGTGGCCCGGAGTGCAACCTGGCCGGTTTCCAGTCGCCCTACACCGATCTGCAGCCGAGCCGGCAGGTGGGCTCCAGCACCTTCCACGACCTGCAGGTGCGTTACGCGGCACCGTGGAACGGCACCGTCTCGCTGGGCGTCAACAACGTCTTCAAGCACGAAGGTCCGGTCATGTACAGCCAGCCGAACAGCAGCTTCACCTACTACGGCGGCTTCGACATCGGCCGTTTCATCTACATGAAGTACCAGCAGCGCTTCTGATCCATCACGCTGTGCGTTGAGCAGGCGGCGTCCTTCGGGGCGCCGTCTTTTTTGCCCGGGATCTCAGTTGACCGCTGCATTCCTGGCGCGGGCGGTCGCACGCCAGCCGGCCAGCGCGAACACCACCAGCCCGGCCCAGATGAAGGCGAAGCCGACCAGCCTGGCCATGCCGAACGGCTCACGGAACACCAGCACGCCGCACAGGAACTGCAGGGTCGGGCCGATGTACTGCAGCAGCCCGACCACGCTCAGCGGGATGCGCCGCACGCCGTAGGTGAAGGCGATCAACGGCACCGCGCTGACCGCGCCGGAGGCAACCAGCAGCGCCAGCGTGCCCCAGCCCCAGCCGCCGGTGAAACCACCGCCATGCCCGGCTTCGGCCCACAGCACCCAGGCCAGTGCCGGCACGAACAGGAACAGGCTTTCCATGCCGATGCCGGCCACCGGCTCGACCGGGGTCAGCTTGCGCAGCAGGCCATACAGCGCGAACGAGATCGACAGGCCGATGGCGATCCACGGCACCCGTCCCCCCTGCCAGGTCAGCCAGGCCACGCCCACTGCCGCCAGCCCCACCGCCAGCCACTGCAGCTTGCCCAGCCGCTCCCCCAGCACCAGCACACCCAGCAGCACGCTCAGCAGCGGATTGATGAAGTAGCCCAGGCTGGTTTCCACCACATGCCCGGCGTTCACCGCCCAGATGTACAGGCTCCAGTTGAAACCGATCACCGCGCTGGCCAGGCCGAGCAGCCAGAAGGTGCGCGGCACCGCGCGGATCCGCCGCACCCAGTCCAGCCGCTCGCGTACGAACAGCAGCACGAACAGCAGTACCGCGCTCCACACGATGCGGTGGGCGATGATCTGGTCCGACGGCACCTGCTTGAGCAGATGCCAGTACAGCGGGAACAGGCCCCAGATGACGAAGGCCAGCGTGGTGGCCCACAGGCCGTTGCGATAGTCGTTGCCGCTCATGTGCGGCGCACCCGGGCCAGGGTGATGACCACGACGCCGGCCAGGATCACCGCCATCGCGCCGATATCGGCGGCACTGAAACGTTCATGCGCGATCCACGCGCCCAGCGCCACCGCGATCACCGGGTTGACGTAGGCATAGCTGCTGGCCAGCACCGGACGCACGTTCTGCAGCAGCCACACATAGGCGGTGAAACCGATGATCGAGCCGAACACGGTCAGATAGCCCACCGACAGCACGCCCTGCAGATTCGGCAGCGTGTCCATGCGCTCGCCACGCAACAGCCCGCCAGCGACCAGGATCACGCCACCGCACAGCATCTGCGCGGCGGCGGTCATGAACGGCGAAGGCAGATCACGGCCGCGCGACCAGATCGAGCCGGCGGCCCAGCCCAGGGGCGCGATCAGCAGGAACACCAGTCCGGCCGGTGTCGCCGTCAGGCTGCTGCCGGCGTTGAGCCACAGCACGCCGGCAAAGCCGATGCCGATGCCCAGCCACTCCCCGCGCGTCGGCCGTTCGCCACGGAAGGCCGAGAACAGCGCCATCCACAGCGGCACCGAGGCCACCGCGACGGCCGCCAGCCCGGAGGAAACATCGCGCTCGGCCATCACCACCATGCCGTTGCCGAGGAACAGCAGGCAGAAGCCCATCACCCCCAGCGTCGGCCATTGCGCGCGGGTCGGGGCGGCCACTCCGCGCCAGCGCAACAGCGCATAGAGCAGCCCACCGGCGATGACGAAACGCGTGCCGGAGATCACCGACAGCGGCGGCAGGCCGCTTTCCAGCGCCAGATGGATGCCGAGATAGGTCGAGCCCCAGACCACATAGACCAGCAACAGGGCGACGACGACAAGACCGCCACGCGGGACGGTCTGTGCGGAAACGGGAACGGACATGGCAGGTGCCGACAGAGGGTCGGGCTATTTTAGGGTACGCACGGCATGGCCACTGCCACCGCCATCGCAACACCCGGTTGCAGCAGCCGCGCTGTCCCGGTCAGCGCCGGGCCGCGTCACTGGCCTTGCGAGTGGCCTCGAACTCGGCGCCCTGCTCCCAGCCCGGCCAGTGACGGCTGTTGGCCAGTTCCAGGCCGAGGTCGTAGACCAGCAACGTGTCGGCGGCCAATCCACGCGCATCCCATTGCGGGCTCCATGCATCACAGGCCTGGTGGTAGCAGTTGGCGAAATAGGCGTCGCGCAGCGCACGCCCGGCGGCGATACCACCGTCCAGCTTGTCCAGTCCGGCGCCAAAGGTGATCGCCGGCACGCCCTTGCGGGCGAAGGCGAAGTGGTCGGCCCGGTAGAAGAAGCCCGCTTCCAGATCCGCATCCGGCGACCAGCGGCGGCCACGCGCGCGCGCGACACGGTCCACATCACCTTCCAGCGACACCCGGCCCTTGCCCCAGGTGGCGATGTCGGCCGTTTCACCCTCCGGGCTGAACATCTCGATATTCAATACCGCTGCCGTGGTTTCTAGCGGTGCCAGCGGATGCGCGGCGTAGTAGCTGGCACCGAGCAGGCCTTTTTCCTCGGCTGTCAACGCGATGAAGTACAGCGTGCGCTGCGGCTGCGGACCGGCGGCGAACACCCGCCCCAGCTCCAGCACCGCCGCCACGCCGGTGGCGTTGTCGATCGCACCGTGGCGCACCGTGGCACCGTTGGCGTCGGGCTGGCCGATGCCGAATGCATCCCAGTGCGCGGAGAAGATCACCGACTCCTGCGGATGGGTGGCGCCCTCCAGCCTGGCCACCACATTGCGGCTCACCACCGCCTCGCGCTTGAGCTTGAACTGCGCCGACAGCCGCGCATCCTCCAGCGCCACCGGAACGAAATCGGCCCGCATCGCCTTGCGTTTCTCGGCCTCGAAATCCAGCCCGGCGGCGGCGAACAGCTGCTCGGCCAGCGTCCGCTGCATCCAGCCACGCAGCGGCGTGTGCTGGGCCAGCGCGTCGGCCGGGCTGCGCTCGATGTCGAACAGTGGCGAGGTGCCCGATGCCTTCACCGTCGCCCACGGATACGCCGCCGGCGCGGTCTCGTGCACGATGAGCACCCCTTCCGCGCCACGGCGCGCGGCTTCCTCGAACTTGTAGGTCCAGCGCCCGTAATAGGTCACCGCGCGGCCATCGAACGCGCCCGGTGCATCGGCCTCGAAGTCGGCATCGTTGACCAGCACCACCGCGATCTTGCCGCGCAGGTCCACGCCCTTGTAGTCGTCCCAGTGCCGTTCCGGCGCGGTGATGCCATAGCCGACAAACACCAGCGGCGCATCGCGCACGTCCACCGCCGCCTGCGGGCGCAGGCTCTGCAGGGTCATGTCCTGGCCATTGACCAGCGCGCGCCGGGTTGCACCCAGCTGCAGGCTGGCACTCACCGCGCCCTCCACCTGCACCCGCACCAGCGGCACGTTCTGCACCCAGCCGCCATTCTCGCCACCGGGTTGCAGACCGGCACTGCGGAACTGTTCGACCAGGTAATCGACCGTACGCTGCTCGCCGGTGCTGGCCGGTGCGCGGCCTTCGAACTCGTCCGAGGCGAGGATGCGCACATGCCGCGACAGCGCCTCCGCATCGATGCCGCCGCCGGGCAGATCGTTGGCCGCCTGCGCGATGCCACCGACAAACAGGCAGGATGAAAGCAACAGGATGCGCATCGGGTTCACGGCGGTTACCAGCAAGCGGACAGACCTGCGGATTTTAAGGCGAAAGCGTGTGCGGAAGTGCGAAAAACGCGGTCATCACGGCTGTCCCGGACAGTGCCGCAAACACCGCGACCGCTTCAGCGCCTGTCGCGGTCCAGCCAGCACGCCAGCCCCTGCGCGTTGAGTTCGATATCCATCGCCAGCACGCGCAGCACCTGCGCTTCGTCCAGTGCATTGCCCTGCAGGCGCAGACGCGCCACATACAGCGCGCCCAGTGCAGCGACCAGCACGTCATGGCGGTCCGGCAGGCCATCGCAGCGGCGGGCGATCGCCACCATCGCATCGATCTGCGCATGCAGTTCGGCGGCCAGCCGCGCGGGATTTTCGACGCGGCCGTAATGGGTCAGGTACATCGCCACCGGTGCGCGCGCCATCAGCCGCTCGATCGAGGCATGCAGTGCCTCCGGCTCGAACTGCACCGGCGATGAAGTCGGAATGATGAACGGACCGGCATCGCTGTCCAGCTCGCGGTAGGACAGGCCGAAGGTGTCGCCGGTGAACCAGCTGCGGCTGGCCGCATCCCAGATGCAATGGTGATGCCGCGCATGGCCGGGCGTGTCCACGCACAGCAGCTCCCGCCCGGCCAACGACACGCGATGACCATCCTCGGCCACCACCACGCGCGCGGCCGCCACCGGCAGGATCTGCCCATAGCTGCGCGCGATCTCGGCTTCGCCATAGACGGCGGTGGCACCGGCGACCAGCCGTGCCGGATCGATCATGTGCGCCGCTCCGCGCGGGTGCACCACCAGCCTGGCATTGGGCAATTCCCGCATCAATGCGCCAGCGCCGCCGGCATGGTCCAGATGCACATGGGTGAGGATCAGCCAGTCGATATCGGCAGGCTGCAGGCCGGCCTGCGCCACCGCCGCCAATAGTCGGGGCACGGAATGGGAAGTGCCGCAGTCGACGAACGCCCCGCGTCCGTTGTGCACGATCAGATAGGCCGCATCGAAGTGGTCGCGCTGGAACGCGGTGTCGATGGTGTGGATACCAAGGTCGACGAACATCGTGCCGCTCCGGGAGGGTGGGCCTTCGATGCTGCCAGCGGCAGCCGGCCGCTTCCACTGCACCTTGGTCGCAACCGCGGTGTCAGCGCGAGAGCACCCGCGGGCGCAGCAGCAATGCCAGCACCATCACCGCCAGGAAGCCGCCATAGGCGTAGAGCACCGCCATGATCTGCTTCCACAGGCCATGCGCCATTTCGGCCGCGCCCACCCGGTAGCCCCACAGCATGAAACCGGTGCTGACCAGCAGCGCCAACACCAGCATGGACGCATCGAACAGCGTGCGGGCGCGATGCCGCGGCTGCCGCGGGAACCACCAGTACAGCGCACCCATCACGCAGAACCACGGCAGGAACAGCAACAACGACAACCAGGCCATCGACGTGTCCCTCCCCGTGGGATGCAGGTGGATCAATCCTTGGCGGCGGCCTCGCGCAGTGCCTGCAACGCGGCCAGCACCGGCTCCACTTCGCCTTCGATCCTGAACAGCTCGCTCTGCAGCGCATCGCCCTGCTCGGCCTGCTTGAGCACCGCGATCAGCTGCCCGGCATCACGTGGCGAGTCGAAGCCCACGCTCTGGATCAGCAGCTGGCCTTCGCCATCGAGCAGCTTGAAATAGAAGCGGCCATCCTTCTCGCGATACTGCTTGAACAGCGGCAGCGCGGCCTTGGCGGCGACCACCGGCTTGGCCGTATCACCGGCGGCGGACAAATCGCGCAGACCCACCGCCTCGCGCACCGCCTTGAGCAGCGGAATGGCGAACTGCTGGCGCAGCTGTTCAGCACGGCGTCGCAGCAGCGCTTCGATCTTCTGCGGCTCGGCCATCAGGGCGTTGTAGCGCTCGCGCATTTCCGACAGTTCGCTGTCGACCCGCTCGAACACCTGCTGCTTGGCATCGCCCCAGCCGATGCCGTCGGCAAACGCCTGGGCGAAAGCGGCAGTCTGCGCCGGCGTGGCGAACGCCTGGTAGATCTGGAACAGCGCCGAGCCTTCGGTGTCCTTGGGCTCGCCGGGCGCACGCGAGTCGGTGACGATGGAGAAGATCAGCTTCTTCAGCTCCGGCGGCGGCGCGAACAGCGGGATCACGTTGTCGTAGCTCTTGCTCATCTTGCGGCCGTCCAGGCCCGGCAAGGTCGCCACGTTCTCGTCGATCACCGCCTCGGGCAGCACAAAGTAGTCGTGGCCATAGAGATGGTTGAAACGCTGGCCGAAATCGCGCGCCATCTCGATGTGCTGGATCTGGTCGCGACCGACCGGTACCGTGTTGGCGTTGAAGATCAGGATATCGGCGGCCATCAGCACCGGATACATGAACAGTCCGGCACTGATGCCGGCATCGTCGTCCTGGGCGTCTTCGCGGTTCTTGTCCACCGCCGCCTTGTAGGCATGCGCGCGGTTGAGGATGCCCTTGCCGGCCACGCAGGTCAGGTACCAGGTGAGCTCGGTGATTTCCGGGATATCGCTCTGCCGGTAGAACCACACCTTGTCCGGATCCAAGCCTGCCGCCAGCCAGGTGGCGGCGATCTCCAGCGTGGAACGCTGCACGCGCAACGGATCCTGGGTGTTGATCAGGCTGTGCAGGTCGGCGAGGAAGAAGAAGCTTTCGGTATCACCGGCGCGACTGGCCGCGATGGCCGGGCGGATCGCGCCCAGATAGTTGCCGATGTGCGGGGTGCCGGAGGGCTTGATGCCGGTGAGGACGCGGGTAGTCATGTACGCAAGGGTGACGGACGGATTAACCGCGCCAGTGTAACCGGCATGCGCCGGCCCCGCCCGCCATGCCCGGCATCGCGATGGCCGGCATCCGCACGGCACCGGTCACCGGCGATGCCGCAGGTGCCGTAGCTGTATGTGCCGTAGCTGCTGGCGTCCGCTCCAAAGCACTGGGCCGCATCGCTGCGGCCCAGTGCTGTTCACGCGCCGGCAGCTGCTGGCTCAGTGGTAATCGGGATAGTCCCTGTGCAGCGTCTTCTGGAAATCACGCACCTCGCTTTCCGCGCGATCCTTGGCCCAGCCATAACGCTCCTGCAGACGTCCGGACAGATATTCGGCATTGCCCTCGGCCACCTTGAAGTCGTCATCGGTCAGATCACCCCACTTGGCCTGTGCCTTGCCCTTCAGCTGGCTCCACTTGCCGGAAATGATGTCTTTGTTCATCGGTGTTCTCCATTCGGGGGAAACGCGGTGTGTCCGCGTGGGTCCAGCATCGGTCTGCACGTGTTGCCACCCTGTCCAGAATCCGTTGAGCGATGTTGACGTTCTTGAATGCCGCTTCATGTTCGGCAACAGCGCATGAAAAAGGCCGGCAATGCCGGCCTTGTTGCGACCCGTTGTAAAGGCCCTACCGGGTGGCGGCATCCTCCACCTTCTCACCGGCCTTCTGCACGTCCTTGCCGGCGCCGGCAACGGTGTTGCAACCGGCAAGCACGGCCATCGAGAGCAATGACACCAGCATCAAGCAGGACAGACGCTTCATGTTTTTCTCCTGTGGTGGAACGCGAAAGGAATGGCCCCTCGGGCCGGGGGATCATCAGCAGCGGCCGTCCTTGCAGTCCTGGGCCTTGTCTTCAACTTTCTCACCGGCCTTCTGCATGTCCTTGCCGGCACCGGCGACCGTGTTGCAGCCGCTGAGCATTCCAATCGAGAACATACCCACCAGGGCGACCATCAACATACGTTTCATCAGACTTCTCCTTTCCGAGCTTCCCTCGGCATCCGCAGGCCCCGGAGGCGCCGCGACCTGCGTGCCGCGCGTGAAGAGGAATCTGGCGGCTGTTCCGTGCAGCCGGTGTGAAGCCCGGGACCGTGTGTTCAGTGACGTGGCGAGACCGTCAATTCCGCATCAGTGTGGATTTTCCAAACAGGCTTTCCACCAGATCCACCGCCAGCTCGGCGGTGCGGTTCTGGTGATCGAGCAGTGGATTGAGTTCGACAATGTCCAGTGACCCCAGCCGCCCGGTGTCGGCGATCATCTCCATCACCAGCTGCGCCTCGCGGTAATTCACTCCGCCCGGCACCGTGGTGCCCACACCGGGGGCGATGCTCGGATCAAGAAAGTCCACATCGAAGCTGACATGCAGGTGGGTATCGACATCCACGCCTTCCAGTGCCGCCTGCATGGTGTGCTTCATGCCGGCCTCGTCGATATAGCGCATGTCGTAGACATCGACGTTGTGGCTGCGGATCAGCCGCTTCTCTTCCGGATCCACCGAGCGGATGCCGATCTGGTGCACCTGCTGCGGCGAGATGGCCGGCATGTCGCCTCCCAGCCGGGTCAGCGCGTCCGGGCCCAGCCCGCACAGGCACGCCACCGGCATGCCGTGGATGTTGCCGGAAGGCGTGACCTGGGACGTGTTGAAATCCGAATGCGCATCCAGCCACAGGATCCGCAGTCTCCTGCCCTGCTGACGGCACCAGCGTGCCACCGCGGTGATCGAGCCGATGCCCAGGCAATGGTCGCCACCGAGCATGATCGGCAGACGCCCATCCTCCAGCTCGGTCAAGGTCGCGTCCATCAACGTGCGGTTCCACGCCACCACTTCGTCCAGATGCCGGTAACCGTGCACCGGCCCGGTCCATGGATTGACCGGCCCCTGCAGGTTGCCGACATCGCGCACCTCGACCCCGCGCGCCACCAGCGCCTCGGGCAGACCCGCGATACGCAGCGCCTCCGGCCCCAGTCGCGCACCACGATGCCCCGCGCCCACATCCGTTGGCACCCCGATCAATGAAACGGGACGAAAACCGGCCATGACCCACCTCCGTTGCAAATGAAATCAGTCTAGCCAGCGCGCGGGCGAACAACTCGCGGCAGCGCAGCAGGTGACAGGCAAGAAGGGGGAAGTGGTGCCGCTTGTCCGAATCGAACGGACGACCTACTGTTTACAAGACAGTTGCTCTACCAACTGAGCTAAAGCGGCATGTTGTTTCCGCGGCCGTTGCGGCAGCGCGGGCAGTGTACGCGAACTGTGGCGCGGAACCACCGGCGCGACGTGGCCGGCGGGGTGCCATTCTAGCGCAGCCGTGCGCAATCCAGCGACTGCTGTTGCGTGGCTCCAGCCTGCCTCATTGCCGCCGCACCGGTGCCAGCCGCCAGGGTGGCGTCGATCCACCAGCGCGCCGGTGTTTCATTGCCGCTGGGCACCAGCGTGGCGGCAAAGCCGGCAGCGGCCAGTGATGCCAGACGGCGCTCGGCGCCTTCCCGGTTGCGGTACTGGCCCAGGGCAATCGCGTTGGCGTCGTCTCCCTGGGCAATGATGAAGTAGTCGCTGAAGCCCGCCTCGACGATGCGCTTGACCGTAGCCTGCGCGTCCTCGCGGCTGACCGCGGCCGGGATCAGCACGCGATATCCCGATGCCGCCTTGCCCGGCACTTCATGCAGACGCGGTCGTTCGGCCATCCCCGCCAGCCGTGCCAGTGCCGCCTTCGCCTCGGCTTCGGCAGCAAACGGCCCCAGGCGCAGGCACTCCTGCACCACCGCCGGTGGGGGTGCGGGTGCCGGAACCGGTGTCGCGCTGGGGACGATAACGGCTGCCGGCGAAGCTGCCGGCACATCAACCGCAACCGCCGGATCGGTTTCAGGCGCTTTTGCAGGCATTGCCATCGCCGTATCGGCCGGCCGCGCCACGGTGCCGCTCGCCTGCGGGTGCGGCAGCAGTTCCAGCGTGGCCACGCCGGGCTCGGCGCGTGCCGGTACGGGTGCGGCAGCCGGCTTCGGCGCCAGCCACCACAGTGCGACCCCCACGTTGAGGATGGCCAGGACAACGATCAGGAAGCGGATCACCATGGGCTGATCCTAGCGTTCCTGACGGGGCTGGTGCACGGCCCAGTACGCCAGCCCTTCCAGCACCAGCGCCGGCCGATGTCCGGCGGCAGGCAACAGCGGCAGCAGTGGCGCGGCACCGCCCCCATGCAGCAGCAGGCGTGGCACGGTGCCCAGCAACGCGCCGGCCAGTCGCTGGCTGCGCTCCACCAGCGCCACCGCGGCGCCATCACATCCGGAAGCCAGCGCATCGGCGGTGTCACAGGCGAACTCGGCGTAGTCGCCGCCACTGGCGGGCAACTGCACCGCGCGGGCGTGCAGGGCTTCGCGCATCACCGTGGGCGAAGCGCCGATACGGCCGCCGCGATGCAGGCCGTCGGCATCCAGCAAGTCGATGGTCAGCGCCGTTCCCACGCCGACCACCAGCACCGGCGGCTGCAGGCGCACGGCGGCCAGCAACGCCAGGAAACGGTCCACGCCCAGTTTTTCCGGCTGCGCATAGGCAATGCGCAGGCCGCCACACTCGGCCTGCGTGCGCGCGATCCGCACCTGCGTGAAGCGCTCGTGCAGCAGCGCCATCACCTCGGCGGTCAGACCGGCGGCGGCCACGCTGGCCACCCAGGCGGTATCGCCGTGTGGCAGGGCCGCGCGGGCACTGGCGGTCATCGCCTCGGCACCATGGGGCCATGCCTGCACGTCGCCGGGCGAGCCTTCCCGCAGCGGCGCAAATTTGAATCGCGAATTCCCCAGATCGAACAACCATTCGCTCATGCCGCTCTCACACTGACTTCGCCGGCATGGAAACAGACCTCGCTTCCATCGATATCCACCCGCAATGCCCCATCCTCGGCCAGACCACAGGCCACGCCCTCATGCAGCACGCCGGCCTCCTCCACCCGTACCATGCGCCCTGCGAGCATATCCATGCCGGCATAGCGCGCGAGGAACGGTGCCAGCCCCTGCTGCTCGAACAGCTCCAGCGCCGGCAGCAGCGCCGACAGCAGCGCCGCCACCACTGCGTTGCGTGAAACCGGGGCACCGGCCAAGCGGTCCAGGTCGGTCCAGGGCTGGCCGATATCGGCGGCGACCGCTGCGGGCATGTGCACATTCAGCCCCAGCCCGATCACCGCCCGCGCCGGCCCGGCAAACTCGCCGCCGCCTTCCACCAGCAACCCGCCCAGCTTGCGGCCGTCCACCATCACGTCATTGGGCCACTTCAGGCTGGCCCCTCCGAAACCGCAGGCATGCAGCGCCTCCACCACCGCCACGCCCATTGCCAGGCTCAGGCCGCCCATCCGCGACAAGCCGCCGGGGAACGCGCGCGACAGGGACAGGTAGACATGCGCGGCCAATGGCGATGCCCAGTGCCGCCCGCGCCGGCCACGGCCACCGGTCTGGCGCTCGGCCAGCAGCACGTCCACGCCGCGCAGCGGCGCATTGCGCTGCAGCAACTCACTGTTGGTCGAGGCCACGCTCCAGCTCACGTCCAGATGGCCCAGCAGCGCCGCCGCCTCCGCCGTCATCGCCGCGCGGATCGCGCTGGTCGACAGCAGTTCCAGCGGCCCTTCCAGCCGGTAACCCTCGCCGGCCCGGCCGGCGATCGCCACACCCGCCGCGCGCAGGCCCTGGATCCGCTTCCATACCGCCGCCCGGGTCTGCCCCAGCTCCCTGGCCAGGGCATCGCCGGACAGGGGGCCGGTGCCCAGCTTGGCCAGCAGTTCGCGGTCGTCCACGGCACACATTCCTCCAAACAATTGGCGAAATTATGCGGGATGGCCGTCAGGGCGCCCAGCACAGCCGCAATTCAGGGAAAAAAGCAGGCTAGAATCGGGAGTCTGCCCGCTCCGGATGTTGACGATGCGCCACCTCGCACATTGCCTGATCCTGTTGTTGGTGCCGCTTTCAGCGCAGGCTGCCGAGGCGCTCAACGGCATCGATGACAATGGCTGCACCTATGCCCCCAGCGAGGTGGAACGGGTAGCGGCGCCAGCGGCATCGGTGAACCTGGGCAACAGCGCGCCGGTTTCGGCCAGCAAGCGTGCCCTGCCCGCCACCGGCGGAGGCAGTGACGAGGAAATCCTTCCGCGCCCGCGCGCCCCGCGATGGCACCGGTTGCTGCCCGGGATGTTCCGCTGATCCCTGTTTCCTGGCGCTGGTGGCAGCGCTCCCCCGCACCGGTTGATGAAGCCCTGTGGCGCTCGGTCTGCGCGCAGTGCCCGTGGCTGCAGCCGCTTGCCCCGGAGCGTGACCGGCGTCTGCGCGGACTGGTCGCGCTGTTCCTGCAACACAAGACGATCATCCCGGTCGCGGGTCTGGAACTGGATGCGTCCCAGCGCCTGCTGCTGGCGGCACTGTGCT
Organism: Stenotrophomonas sp. JC08; assembly: GCF_052180205.1. NCBI lineage: Bacteria > Pseudomonadati > Pseudomonadota > Gammaproteobacteria > Lysobacterales > Lysobacteraceae > Stenotrophomonas > Stenotrophomonas sp. JC08. Next base: position 2,983,283 of record NZ_CP197473.1, read on the forward strand.
GCCTGCCGCTGATCGAGTTCGGCGCCGAGGGCCTGCATGGCTGGTCCGAGCTGGTGGTCTACCCGGACGCCTTCCGCGTGCGCCGCAGCCATGTGGATGCGGCCGGCATCCTGCACGAATGGGACGACGAGCTGATCGGCGAAGCCTGGGACAGCGGCCCGCTGATCCTGTCGTGGGCCGATGTGCAGGCTGATCTTGCCGATCCGCAGGCCGGCTTCTGCGTGGCCGTGCACGAGATGGCACACAAAATCGACGTGCTCGATGGCGCGATGGACGGCACCCCGCCCCTGCCGCGGACCTGGCAGAAACAGTGGGCACGGGATTTCCAGCAGTGCTATGAGCGCTTCTGCGAGCAGGTGGATGCCGGTGCGGACACCGCCCTGGACCCGTATGCCGCCGAGGCGCCGGAAGAATTCTTCGCCGTGGTCAGCGAATACCACTTCTCCGCACCGCAGCTGCTGCAGCAGGAGATGCCGGCAGTGGCCGCGCATCTGCACCGCTTCTACGGGCCGTCACCGTTCGCCACATAAGCTGTGCGCGAGGCATCGGCCGGATGTCACGCGGCTAGCCGATATGGCCGAGCAGCTCACGCAGGTCGTCCACCACCGCCTCCGCAGCGGCGGCATCCAGATCCAGATCGCGCGGATAGCCGTAGCGCACCAGCACGATGGGCATGCCGGCGTTGTTGGCCGCCTGCAGGTCGGTCGCCGAGTCGCCGACCATCAGGCACTGGTCCACCGCCTGTCCCAGCAAAGCGGCGCTATGCCGCAGCGGCTCGGCGGCAGGCTTGCGCTGCGGCAGCGAATCACCGCCGACGATATGCGCGAAAAATCCGGCGATACCCAGGTGTTGCAGCAGCGGTGGCACCAGCGCCGACGGCTTGTTGGTGCAGATCGCCATCGGCATACCGCGTGATTGCAGCGCCTGCAGCGTATCCATCACGCCGTCATACAGCCGGGGGCTGCGCAGCAGGCAGGCGTGATAGTGCTGCATGAAGGCCGGCATCACCGCGGCGGCGACCTGTCCGCTGCCACTGTGCCGCAATGCGGTGGCGACCAGGTTGCCCACGCCGTCCCCGATCCAGCCGCGCACCGTGGCCTCGGCCACGCGCGGCAGTGCCAGTCCATCCAGGGTGCGGTTCACCGCTTCGGCGATATCGCCCGCGCTGTCCACCAGCGTGCCATCCAGATCGAAAACCACCGCCGTCGTTGCCACCCGTCCTGCCTCCATCCATGTAAACGCCCGATTGTAGCGAGGCGCTGGGGCGCGGGGCCCTCACTCCCGGTGCTGCGGGCGGAACAGATCGCCCTGCCGCACCACCTCCTCGCGGTCGCGGAACCCGGACAGGCCCACGCCCACCAGCCGGTACAGTGTGTCGGCCGGCAACTGCACGCGCCGGCACAAGGCCAGCGCGATATCGCGCAGTTCTTCCACCGAGGCCGGCGGCGTATCCGGGGTAAAGCTGCGGGTGAGGATGCGGAACTGCGCGGTCTTGAGCTTGAGCACCACGGTATGGCCGATGCGCTCGGTGCGTCCGGTCGCACGCCAGGTGCGTTCGGCCAGCTGGGTGATCAGCTCATCGAAACCGCCCAGCGGCAGATCCTCGGCGAAGGTGTCCTCGGAGGAAATCGACTGCACCGGCTGGTTCGGCTCCACCGGGCGCTCGTCGATGCCGCGCGCGCGCCGGTACAGGCTGGCCCCGAAGCTGCCGAACAGGGCCTGCAGCTGTTCCAGCGGCAAGCCGCGCAGGTCGCCGACGGTGGCAATCCCCAACGCCGCCAGCCGGCCCTGCATCACCTTGCCCACGCCCGGCACACGCTGCACCGGCAGCGGTGTCAGGAACTGCTCCACCTTCGCCGGCGGCACCACAAACTGGCCATCGGGCTTGCGCCAGTCCGAGGCGACCTTGGCCAGGAACTTGTTCGGCGCGATGCCGGCCGAGGCGGTCAGCCCGGTGGTTTCGCGGATCTGTGTGCGGATGCGGCGGGCGATCTCGGTGGCGATGCCGCCACAGCTCGGCGAGGCGGTCACATCCAGATAGGCCTCGTCCAGCGACAGCGGCTCCACCAGTGGTGTGTGCTGCAGGAAGATCGCGCGGATCTGCCGCGACACCGCCTTGTAGCGGGAAAAATCCGGCGGCACGAAGATCGCGTCCGGGCACAGCCGCTCGGCGCGCAGTGCGGGCATCGCCGAACGGATACCGAATTTCCGTGCCTCATAGGACGCTGCGCAGACCACCGAACGGGCGCCCTTCCATGCCACCACCACCGGCTTTCCGCGCAAACCGGGGTCATCGCGCTGCTCCACCGACGCGTAGAAGGCGTCCATGTCGACATGGATGATCTTGCGGGGCTGGCTCAAGGAAACAGTCCGGAACGGTCGTCAACATGATAGCTCCTGTCGCCAAATGCACACTTGTCCTCACAATTGTGCAATCTTGAACGCCACGCAAAAGCGTTCGAACGGCCGCCAATTGCGTCGAACATACGCAACCGTCAAGTTAAAACATTTGATTGAATGCCGATTGCTGACGCATGCTCGGCGGCTCGCTCCTGGCTTTGGACTACCACCGGATGACCCGTCTGCATTCGTTCTCCCGCGACCAGCTGCTGGCCAGCGCGCGCGGTGAACTCTTCGGCCCCAACAAGGGCCGCCTGCCCAACGATCCGATGCTGATGTTCGACCGCATCACCGACATCCGCGAGGACGGCGGCGCCCACGGCAAGGGCCTGATCCGCGCCGAGCTGGATATCACCCCGGACCTGTGGTTCTTCGGCTGCCACTTCATTGGCGACCCGGTGATGCCCGGCTGCCTGGGCTTGGATGCGATGTGGCAGCTGACCGGCTTCTACCTGACCTGGCTGGGCGCCGAAGGCCGCGGCCGTGCGCTGGGCTGCGGCGAGGTCAAATTCACCGGCCAGGTGCTGCCCAGCGCCAAGCTGGTGCAGTACGAGATCGATGTCTCGCGGGTGATCAACCGCAAGCTGGTGATGGCCCAGACCGACGCCCGCATGCTGGTCGACGGCCGCGAGATCTACACCGCCAAGGACCTGCGCGTGGGTCTGTTCACCTCGACGGAGAGCTTCTGATGCGGCGTGTCGTCATCACCGGCATGGGCATCACGTCCTGCCTCGGCAACGATCTGGACACCGTTTCCAGTGCCCTGCGCGAAGGCCGCCCGGGCATCGTCGCCCTGCCCGACCACGCTGAAGCCGGCCTGCGCAGCCAGGTCGGTGGCCGCGTCGACATCGACCTGGACACGCAGGTGGACCGCAAACTCAAGCGTTTCATGAGCGATGCCGCCGCCTACAGCTACGTCGCCATGCGCGATGCCATCGCCGATGCCGGCCTGGAGCAGAACCAGGTCAGCAATGTGCGCACCGGGCTGATCGCCGGCTCCGGTGGCGGCTCCAGCGAATGGCAGGTGGAAGCGGCCGATCTGCTGCGCAACCGTGGCGTGCGCAAGGTCGGCCCGTACATGGTGCCGCGGACGATGTGCTCGACGGTGTCGGCCAACCTCGCCACCGCGTTCAGCATCAAGGGCCTGAGCTACTCGCTGTCGGCCGCCTGCGCCACCTCGGCGCACTGCATCGGCGCGGCCGCGGACCTGATCCGCCACGGCGCACAGGATGTGGTGTTCGCCGGCGGCGGCGAGGACCTGCACTGGTCGATGAGCGTGATGTTCGATGCGATGGGCGCGCTGTCCACCAGCTTCAACGACAGCCCGGCCAGCGCCTCGCGTCCGTATGACGCCGGCCGCGACGGCTTCGTCATCGCCGGCGGCGCCGGCATGCTGGTGCTGGAGGACTACGATCACGCGGTGGCCCGCGGCGCACGCATCTACGCCGAGCTGGTCGGTTACGGCGTGACCTCCGATGGCGCCGACATGGTCGCCCCGTCCGGCGAAGGCGCGGTGCGCTGCATGAAGATGGCGATGGAAGGCATCGACCGTCCGATCGACTACCTCAACACCCACGGCACCTCCACGCCGCTGGGCGATGTGACCGAGCTGGGCGCGGTGCGCGAGGTGTTCGGCGATGCAGTACCGCCGCTGTCCTCGACCAAGGCGCTGTCGGGCCACTCGCTGGGCGCGGCCAGCGTGCACGAGGCGATCTACTGCCTGCTGATGATGCGCGACGGCTTCATGGCCGGCTCGGCCAATATCGAAACGCTGGACGAGCGCGCCGCAGGCTTCCCGATCCTGCGCCAGACGCAGGACGCCCGGCTGGATACGGTGATGTCCAACAGCTTCGGCTTCGGCGGCACCAACGCCACGCTGGTGTTCGGCCGGGTGTGATGCCACGCCGGCACTGAGGCAATGGAAAACAGCCGCGAAAGCGGCTGTTTTCTTTGGCAGACCCGGCGGCTGCACGGCGCCTCAGCCGCCCGGCTGCGCGGTCTCGATCACCACGCCCATCTCCTTGCCGGCCTCGGCCAGGCGCACGCGCTTGCCATCACGGGTGGCGACCAGATAGTTGGCCGCGACCCAGCCACTGTGGCCACCGGCGCGCACATTGCACCACTGCAGGTCGTCCAGGCAGCGCTGCACTTCCACAGTGGTGCCCACCGGCAGCAGCGCCAGCCGCTCGGCACGCGGATCAGGCGCGCTGCGCAGGTTCAGGCCATTGCTGACCTGCGCGGCCGGCTCGTTGATGCGCGGCTGGAACCACATCACCACGCCAACGATCGCGGCGGCGACCGCGATGCGCAGCAAGGTGGCGGGAATGCCTGCCAGCGGGCCGGACCGGTTGTTCATGGTGGGCATGGACGGAGACGGGAAGCGGCAGTGTGCCAGCCGGCAGGTGGACGCAGCCAGAACAGCTTCCACCCAGTCCGGCAGCGGCGACAGCACCGGCATGCTCCCGTCATGACGCCGCACCGGTATTGGCGGCGCCATGTCCGTGGCGGCTGAAGCACGGCGTCCGTGCCGTGGGATGCAGGCTCAGGCCACCATGCCGCTGTGGCGCAGCAACGCGTCGATCTGCGGATCACGGCCACGGAACGCACGGAAATTCTCCGCCGCACTGCGGCTGCCACCGCGCGACAGCACCTCGGCACGGAAGCGAGCGCCGGTTTCGGCCAGCTGGTCCGGGGCCTCCTCGAACGCGGCATAGGCGTCGGCGCTGAGCACTTCGGCCCACTTGTAGCTGTAGTAACCGGCCGCATAGCCCCCGGCGAAGATGTGGCTGAACTGGTGCGGGAAGCGGTTCCATGCCGGCGGCAGGTTCACCGCCACCTCGTCACGCACGCGCTCCAGCAACTGCAGCACGTTTTCCTGCTGCGGCTGGTACTGGCTGTGCAGCAGCATGTCGAACAGGCCGAACTCCAGCTGGCGCACGGTGAACATGCCGCTCTGGTAGTTCTTCGCCGCCAGCATCCGCTCGAACAGCGGCCGCGGCAGCGCGGCACCGGTGACCGCATGCGCGCTCATTCCCTCCACCTGCGGCCACTCCCAGCAGAAGTTCTCCATGAACTGGCTGGGCAGCTCCACCGCATCCCACTCCACGCCATTGATGCCCGCCACCGCCAGCTCACCGACACGGGTGAGCAGCTGGTGCAGGCCGTGACCCATCTCGTGGAACAGGGTGATGACCTCATCGTGGCTGAAGGTGGCGGGCTGGCCGTCACCGCCGCGGCCGAAGTTGCACACCAGGTACACCAGTGGCGTCTGCACGCCAGCGGCGGTGACGCGGCGGTTGCGGCAATCGTCCATCCACGCGCCACCGCGCTTGCCCTCACGCGCGTACAGGTCCATGTAGAACTGGCCGACCAGCGCCCCATCGGCATCCACCAGCCGGTAGAAACGCACGTCCTCATGCCACACCGGCGCGGTGTCCTGCTGCACGGTCAGGCCGTACAGGCGTTCGATCACGCCGAACAGGCCGGCCAGCACCTTCGGCTCGGTGAAGTACTGCTTCACTTCCTGCTCGGAGTAGCGGTAACGAGCCTGTTTTAGCTTCTCGCTGGCGTATGCGAGATCCCATGCCTGCAAATCCTCCAGCCCCAGTTCGTCGCGGGCGAAGGTTTCCAGTTCGGCACGGTCGCGCTGCGCATACGGTTTGGCGCGGCCGGCCAGGTCACGCAGGAAGCCAAGCACCTGCGGCGCATCGGCGGCCATCTTGGTGGCGATGGAGTATTCGCCGTAGTTGGCGAAACCGAGCAGCGATGCCATCTGGCTGCGTACGGCAAGAATGCGGTCGATGTTGCCGCTGTTGTCCAGCGCCGCTTCGCCGAATTCGGATGCGCGTACGGCGTGGGCGCGATACAGCTGCTCGCGCAGCGCGCGGTTGTCGGCATAGGTCTGCACCGGCAGGTAGCACGGCATCTGCAGGGTCAGTTTCCAGCCATCACGGCCGTCTTTCTGTGCGGCGGCGCGGGCACTGGCGATGACATCGGCCGGCAGTCCGGCCAGTTCGCCTTCATCGTCCACGTACAGTGCGAACGCGTCGGTGGCATCGAGCACGTTCTGCGAGAACTTGGCCTGTAGTCCGGACAGCTCTTCCTGCAACTGCGCGAAACGGGCCTTGCCGGCTTCATCCAGTTCGGCACCACCCAGGCGGAAATCACGCAGCGCGTTTTCCAGCACCTTGCGGCGCGCGTCGTCATAGCCGGCCGCCTCCGGCGCGACAGCCAGCGCCTTGTACTGCGCATACAGCGCCGGGTTCTGCGCCACCGCGCTGCCGAAACGGCTGATCTTCGGCAGGTTGGCGTTGTAGGCCTCGCGCAGCTCCGGCGTGTTGACCACCGCCTGCAGATGGGACACCTGGCCCCAGGCGCGGTACAGGCGCTCGCTGGCGTCATCCAGCGGCGTCACGAACGTATCCCAGCGCACCGGCGCAACGGTTTCGGCGGCTTTTACCGCGGCTTCGGCCTGAGCCAGCAGCGTGTCGATGGCCGGCGTCACATGCTCCGGGCGGATCGCGTCAAAACGCGGCAGGCCGGAAAAGTCGAGCAGGGGATTGGTGTTCATGCGTGTCCTGGAAAAAACGGTGCCGGCACGGCCGGCTTCATGAGCGATATGGCGACGCTTCCAGCCACGCACAAGGCAACGCCAGCACGTCCTGCCCGGCAACCGCGGCGGCGATGGCGGCATCGGCGTTGACCACATCGATGCCCTGCTGCACGTACCAGTCCGGATTGTAGTAACTGTGTGCGTAGCGCTCGCCGGCATCGCACAGGATGGTGACGATGGAGCCGCCGCGGCCGGCATCACGCATCAGCCGGGCGACATGCAGCACGCCGACGAAGTTGGTGCCGGTGGAGCCACCGACGCGGCGCCCCAGCGTGGCGCTGACATGGCGCATCGCCGCCAGGCTCAGCGCATCGGGCACCTTCACCATCGCATCGACGCTGGTCGGAATGAAGCTGCGCTCCACCCGCGGGCGGCCGATGCCTTCCACGCGCGAGCCGCCTTCGCAGGTCATGTCGCGCCAGTCGGCGCCTTGCAGGGCCGCGCAGTAGCCGTCGTAGAAGATCGACACTTCCGGATCGGCGCACAGGATCAGCGTGTCGTGGCGGCGATAGCTGGCATAGCGCCCCAGGGTGGCGGCGGTGCCGCCGGTGCCGGGGCTGCAGACGATCCACTCGGGCACAGGATGCGGCTCTTCGGCCATCTGCTTGAAGATCGACTCGGCGATGTTGTTGTTGGCGCGCCAGTCGGTGGCGCGCTCGGCATAGGTGAACTGGTCCATGAAGTGGCCGCCGGTTTCACGGGCCAGCGCCTGCGAGGCGTGGTTCAGCTCGCAGGCGCGTTCGACCAGGTGGCAGCGGCCGCCGTGGAACTCGATCGCGGCGATCTTCTCCGGCGAGGTGCTGGCCGGGATCACCGCGATGAACGGCAGCCCGAGCAGGCGCGCGAAATAGGCCTCCGACACCGCGGTGGAGCCACTGGAGGCCTCGATCACCGGGCAGCCTTCACGCAGCCAGCCGTTGGCCAACGCGTACAGGAACAGCGAGCGCGCCAGCCGGTGCTTGAGGCTGCCGGTGGGATGGCTGGACTCGTCCTTCAGATACACATCGATGCCGGGGAAGCCCGGCAGGTCGATCGGGATGAGGTGGGTATCGGCCGAACGGTTGTAATCGGCCTCGATCTTGCGGATGGCCGACGCCACCCATGCGCGCTGGGACATGGATCGCCACTTGGTCAGAGGAATGTCCTGATTCTACCGGCTGCACCAAACAGCGGGCGGAGGTGGCAGCCGTCAACCCTGCGGGCGTCTGCAACGTCGCGCCGTTCAGTCCGTTGCGGGTCGGGGGGTGGTAAGGTTCAGGCCTGTCTCCGGACCCGACCCGTGCTGCGCATCCTGCTGCCCCTGCTGCTGTGCCTGTCCCTGATCGCCACCGCGGTCGGTTCGGTCTGGTCTGCAACAGCGATGGCCGTGCCGATGCAGACCATGGCCCAGGAAATCGGTGACGACACGCATGACTGCTGCCATCAGGACCTCAGCATGCAATGCGATGCGGACGGTAGCGGGCAGGATCCTGCCTCCTGTGGCGACGGCAACCACTGCGATTGCAAGCAACACTGCAACATGTTGCCGGCCATGACGATGACCCGCCTGGGTACGCTGCGCCACAGCCTGCAGCCGGTTCCATCGGTGCCCTACCGCCATGGCGTGGCACCGGGCCAGCTCAACCGGCCTCCCATCGCCTGATCTCCCGTGGCGCCATGTGCGCTGCATGCAGACCCGTGCCATGGCCGCGCCATGGTGCTTCCCCGATCTGTTCAAGCCATGCCGTGGCGCAGCGTATCGCCCGTGCATGGCCGGGAGTTTCCAATGTCATCCGATTTCCTTTCCGACCCGCGCTCGACGCTGTCGCGGCGCCGCTTCGTCCAGGGCCTGGCGCTGGGCGGGGTTGTCGCCGGTGCCGGCCTGGGACGCATTCCCACCGCGCTGGCGTCAACTGCGGCCATGGCCGTGCCGGGTACCGAGCTGCGCGGCACCGATCTGAGCCTTGCCATCGGCCGTTCGGCCGTCAATTTCACTGGCCGCACGCGCGGTGCGATCACCGTCAACGGCTCGTTGCCGGCGCCGATCCTGCGCCTGCGCGAGGGCGACACGGTCAATCTGCGCGTGGCCAACACGCTCACCGATGAGATCACCTCCATCCACTGGCACGGCATCCTGCTGCCGGCCAACATGGACGGCGTGCCGGGCCTGAGCTTCAACGGCATCGCGCCGGGCGAGGCTTACCAGTACCGCTTCCAGCTCAACCAGTCCGGCACCTACTGGTACCACAGCCATTCGCTGTTCCAGGAGCAGGCCGGCCTGTACGGCCCGTTGATCATCGATCCGCTGGCACCGCCGCCGTACCACTTCGACCGCGAGCACGTGGTCATGCTCTCGGACTGGACCGACATGGACGTCACTGCGCTGCACCGGCGCATGAAGAAGATGGCCATGCACGACAACACCTACCAGCGCACGGTCGGTGACTTCCTGCGCGATGCGCGCAGGGACGGCCTGCGCGAGACGCTGAGCGACCGTGGCATGTGGGGCCGGATGCGGATGACGCCCTCGGACATCTCCGACATCAACGCCCACACCTACACCTACCTGATGAACGGCACCGCGCCGGCCGGCAACTGGACCGGGCTGTTCCGCAGTGGCGAGAAGGTGCTGCTGCGCTTCATCAACGGCGCCTCGATGACCTACTTCGATGTGCGCATTCCCGGCCTGAAGATGACGGTGGTGGCCGCTGACGGCCAGTACATCCACCCGGTCAGCATCGACGAGTTCCGCATCGCGCCGGCCGAGACGTTCGACGTGATCGTCGAGCCCACCGGCCAGGACGCGTTCACCGTGTTCGCGCAGGACATGGGCCGCACCGGCTACGCCTGCGGCACGCTGGCCGTGCGCCGCGGCCTGCAGGCGCCGATCCCGCAGCTGGATCCGCGTCCGCTGCTGACCATGGGCGACATGGGCCATGACATGGGCGGTCACGCCGGCATGGAAGGGGGCTGCGGCGCCAATATGGGCATGAAGGGTATGGAAGGCGGCTGCGGTGCGCACATGGGCCACGGCGGGGGTGGCAAGGCACCGAAGCATCCGGCCAGCGAGGCCGGCAATCCGCTGGTGGACATGCAGACCGCGGCCAGCGAACCGAAGCTGGACGATCCGGGCATCGGCCTGCGCGACAACGGCCGCACCGTGCTGACCTACGGCGCGATGCACTCGCTGTTCGAGGACCCCGATGGCCGCGAACCCGGCCGCGAGATCGAGCTGCACCTGACCGGGCACATGGAAAAATTCGCCTGGAACTTCGACGGCATCCCGTTCGGCGGCGCCGAGCCGATCAGGCTGAACTACGGCGAGCGCATGCGCATCGTGCTGGTCAACGACACGATGATGCAGCACCCGATCCACCTGCACGGCGTGTGGAGCGACCTGGAGAACGCCGACGGCCAGTTCCAGCTGCGCAAGCACACCATCGACATGCCGCCGGGCACCCGCCGCAGCTACCGTGTGCGTGCCGACGCGCTCGGCCGCTGGGCCTTCCACTGCCACCTGCTGTACCACATGGAAACGGGGATGATGCGCGAAGTGAGGATCGAGGCATGAAGACGCTTTCCCGTTCCCTGCTATTCCTCGCCTTGGTCGCCACCGGCACCGCCTTCGCCCAGGATCCACATGCCGGCCACGGTACTGCGGCCAAGCCATCGGCGGACCCGCATGTCGGCCATGCCAAGCCCAAGGCCGACGCGCACGATGCCCATGCCGGTCACCCCGTACCGGCGGCGAAGAACGACCCGCATGCCGGCCATGACATGGCGGCCATGGATCACAGCACCCACGGTGCCGATCCGCATGCCGGACACCCCGCGCCGGCGGCGAAGGACGATCCGCATGCCGGGCACACGATGCCAGCGGCGAAAACCGATCCCCATGCCGGTCACGACATGGGCGCGATGGACCACAGTGCGCATGGCCCGGACTCGCATGCCGGCCACCGCACACCCGACCTCCCCGCCAGCGCCACACCACGCGAACCGATCCCGGTGCCGACCGCCGAGGACTTCGCTGCCGCGTTCCCGACCCTGGCGCCGCACGCGATGGAGCACGCGCCGGCCTTCAACAGCCTGGTGGTGTTCGACCATCTGGAAGCCTGGGACAACGCGCATGGCAGCGGCCAGACCTGGGGCATCGACTCGTGGTTTGGCGGTGACATCCACCGGCTGTGGCTGCGCAGTGAAGGTGAGCGCAGCGAGAGCCGCGTGCAGGACTGGTCGGCCGATGCGCTGTACGGCCGTGCGATCTCGCCGTGGTGGGACTTCGTGGCCGGCGTGCGTCACGACAACGGTCGCGACAGTCCGGACCTGACCCGCGCGGCGGTCGGCTTCCAGGGCATGGCGCCCTACAAGTTCGAGGTATCGGCGATGGCCTACCTCGGCGGCACGCGCAAGGCCGAGCTGGCCGTCGAGATCGAGTACGACGTGCTGCTGACCAACCGGCTGATCCTGCAGCCGGTGGTCGAGGCCAACCTGGTCGCCGATGACGATCCGCAGCGCGGCGTGGGCAAGGGCCTGAGCAGCGTGGAGGCGGGCCTGCGCCTGCGCTACGAGATCACCCGACGCTTCGCGCCGTATGTGGGCTTTGTCCACGAACGCGTGTACGGCAACACCGCCGACCTGCACCGCGATGCCGGAGCAGCCGTCAGCGAGTCGCGCTGGGTTGCCGGCGTGCGCCTCTGGTTCTGATCTGCCGGGACGGGCGCTGCACGGCGTCCGTCCCACCGGCCGAACCGGCCACTACGCCATGACCGCACTGCAGTGGCGGTGCGACGACACCAAGGAATCAAATTGCATGAACTTCAACGCAAACACCTCACGACTCCTGCTGCTGGCCGGCAGCGTGCTGCTGACCAGTGCCTGCAGTGCGGCCTCCCCGGCTCCGGCCGCACAGACGGCGGCCAGCGCCGCTCCGGCCCCCGCACAGGACGCGGCTCCGGCCAGCAAACGCCTGCCGCTGGTGAAGGTGCACAAGGACCCCGACTGCGGTTGCTGCACCGGCTGGGCCCAACACATGCAGGCGGCCGGATTTCCGGTGGAGATCCACGATACCGGCGACATGCTCACGGTGAAGCAGCGCTTGGGCATCGGCGAAGGCATGTACTCCTGCCACACCTCCGAGATCGACGGCTATGTGGTGGAAGGCCACGTGCCGGTTGCCGACATCCACAAGCTGTTGGCCGAGCGGCCCAAGGCGCGCGGACTGGTGCTGCCGGGCATGCCGGTCGGCTCGCCGGGCATGGAATCGCCGGATGGTTACCGCCAGCCGTTCACCGTGGGCCTGCTGGCTGAAGACGGCAGCATCACGCCGTTCTCGCAGCATCCCTGAAACGGGCGATGACGGCGGCGGTTACGGCCGCCGTCATCCGGCGGCCTGGCGGCGCACGTAAAATGACGCTCTGTGCCGCGTGCATTCCCCCATCAAGGAGCCCCCATGAGCCTTCAATCCCTGCGTGATCAGCCCGGCGTCGCCGCCACCGCCCCCGCGCAAACCCATGGCTTCGTCTTCAACCACACCATGCTGCGCGTGAAGGACATCCGCGCCTCGCTGGACTTCTACACCCGCGTGCTGGGCTTCTCGCTGATCGACCGGCGTGATTTCCCGGATGCCCAGTTCAGCCTGTACTTCCTGGCCTATGTGCCGGCCGGCACCGCCATTCCCGAAGACGATGCGCAGCGTCGGCTGTGGATGGCCGGTATTCCCGGCGTGCTGGAGCTGACCCACAACCACGGCACCGAGAACCAGGACGGCCCGGTCTACCACGACGGCAACAGCGAGCCGCGCGGCTTCGGCCATATCTGCGTGTCGGTGCCCGAACTGGAAGCGGCATGTGCGCGGTTTGAAGAACTGGGCGTGCCATTCCAGAAGCGCCTGAGCGATGGCCGCATGAAGAGCCTGGCCTTCATCAAGGACCCGGACGGCTACTGGGTGGAGATCATCTCCAACACCGTGCGCGCCTGAGCCGGACCGGAGCCGTACAGGCAAACGCCGGCAATGCCGGCGTTTTTGCTGCCACAGACCACCCGCGACTTTGCCTGCCGGACGTGCCGGATCACGGCAGCCGCGGCGTCAGGCGCTCCTGTTCCAGCTTCAGCGGCCTCCGTTGCAGCCCTGCAGCGAGTTCCGTCCAGCCCGCACGACAGGCCCAGTCACACATCGATGCCAGCAGCGCCGGTGGCGGCACCTCGCCTGCGGCGATGACTTCAGCGGGCAATTCATCCGGGGCCATCATCCACGGGTGCAACACGCGGGACCGCATCCCGGCCTGCTCGGCCAGCTTGGCGGCGATACGGAAACCGCCAAGGTCGATATCGCCCCAGTGGTACAGCGCGGCTGTGGCCGGCAGTCCATCCAGCAGGCGCGCATAGGCGTTGCGCCACGCCGGTGACGGCATGCCGCCGGTATAGAGCAGCAGCACCGGTGCATCACCGCGCAGCGCCGCCGCTTCATGGAAGCTGGCCAGATTCTCGATGCTCAGCAAGGCACGCACCGCGGTGGAAATGCCGGACACCGCATCCACCGGAAAACCCAGCCAGCGCGCGGGCAGGATGTGGAAGCTGCCGTCATCAAGCGCCACCTTTCCCTGTCCGGCCAGCAACAGCGGCTGTGGTTCCCGGCGCAGTCCCAGCGCCGACCACACCTGTTCGTCCTCAAGGCCGCTGACGGCAAGTTCGCCGCTCACCAGCAAGTCCAGCCATGGCGTCAGCGCTTCCAGCCGCTTGCTGTCGGCAAACAGGCTGGCGCTGGCCTTGCGCAGGATGCGCTCGCCACGGGCATCGGCCAGCAGCGCCTGCACTGCCCGTGCGGCATCGGCGAGATCGGCGGCCGCTGCCGGACCACAGCCCCGCACCTTGCGGCCCGCACGCCAGGCAGCCAGTACCTGCGCAATGACCGGGAAACGCGGCGCAGTGGCCGCTTCGTCGGAATTGCTGCGGGAACGGAGTGGATCGCTGCCGGGGATTGCCACAGAAGCGTCGTCGCGACTCACGTCGCTCCTGCAACACCAGGGCGCCAGCAGGGCTTCGGCGCGGGCCACACCCTGTGCGTGCAGTTCCAGGCCCAGCTCGCGCGCCAACGCGGCGATGTCGTGCACGGCAAGCCGCACCAGGCGCTCACCGTCATCACGGTGACGATCACGCTCGACACGGATTGCGCCGGCGCGCTCGGCCACGGCGATATGACCGTGGAAGACATCGAAATCTTCCGCCCCGCGCAGAGCCAGATACTCGGCACCATCGCGCTTGCCGGTCATCGACAGGCTCGCCGCCCGTGGATCGCCAGACAGCAGCGCCGCCTCGGCGCGCCGCAGCAGCCGTAGCAACACCCGCCGGGCCGGCGTGTCATCCGCGCGGCCCGGTAAGGCGGTCATGTCGTGGCCTGCTCGCGTTCGATGCGTGCGGTCTCGGCTGCCAGCAGCTCCGGGTGCAGGTCGAACTGGTCCGACAGCAGCAGGCTGCGCGCGGCCTCGGTGACCTCGATGCGCTCGGCCTGCAACAGGTCGCCGTCGCGGAACAGCTCGATGTAGCTGTCCAGCACACCGGAGAGCGTACCCTGCGCGGTGTCGGGCGCGGCCAGCATCAGCTGCAGGCCCAGCGAGCGCAGGTAGCCGGTGATCGCGCGCGCGTTCTGCGCGTCGATCTTGTCGCCGAATTCGTCCAGCAGGATCAGTCCCAGCCCGCCCGGGTGCGCCTCGCTCTTGCCGTAGGCCGCGGCCAGCGCGGCACCGGCGATCACGTACAGCGGCGCACGGTGCTCGCCACCGGAGCCGGAACGCATGCGCTCGCTCAGGTTGCCGATGACGCGATCCTCCTGGCGGATCTGCACTTCGAAACGGAAGAAGCGGCGGTAGTCGTCCAGCGGCGAGTTGGCCACATGGGCGGCGGCCTTGTCCTCGACCAGCGCGCGGAACGCCTCCGGCACCTGCCCGGCGCTTTCAAACAGCGTGTCCTCGCCGCCGATGTCGGCCGCCCGCTGGATGAAACGGTGCAGCTCGCGGAACTCCGGCAGCACCTCATAATAGAACTGGTAACGCTCGTTGTTGGAGAACGCCGGGCTGCCGCGCAAGGTGCGGTTGAGCGTGGCGATCTGGGTCTTGAGCCGGGTGAAGTTGTCGTACAGCGTCGATGCCACGCCGGTGCGGAAGGTATCCACGGCGGTGGTATAGGCCTGCTGCGCCTCGGCCTCGTACTGCACCAGCTCGGTGTCGCGCAGCTGGGTCAGTTCGCGTTGCAGCAAGGTGCGCGCCGGCCGCCACGCATCGGCGGCGAAATCCAGCTCGATGCCATGGTCGCGCGCGTATTGCGCCAGCTCGCCCCAGGCCATCGGCACCAGCTTTCCAAGCTGGGCGTCACTGTCCCGGGCGCGTTCCTCGCAACGCTGTGCGCGTTCTTCCAGCGACGGATATTTTTCGTCCAGTTCCTCGCGCTGGCGTTCGACCCGGTTCGGATCGACATCCGGGTCGGCGAAGGCTTCCACCGCGCGGCGCGCGACCAGCTCCTCCTGCTGGCGCAGGCCGTCGAGCAAGCCGCGAGTGCGTTCCAGATTGGACGCGGCAACCGCTTCCTGGCCGACCAGCGCGTCGGCACGCTGTTCACAGGCGGCCAGCTGCGCCTTCAGTGCGTGCAACTGTTCGGACAACCGCAGCAGGTCCGGATCCAGCGCGCTGCGACGGCTCTCCTGCGCGCTGCGATAGCGCTCGGCCACCTGGCGGTGCTCCAGCACGCGTTCGTGCAGCGCCTGCGCCACCGCATCGGCATCGGCCAGCCGCGCCAGACCACGCTGGCAGTCATCGGCTCGCCGCAGCTGCGGTTCGATCTGTCGCAGCAGTTGCTCGGCACGCTCGATTTCCTCGTGCAGTACCCGTACCCGGGCCCGGTTGTCCGACGCGCCGATGCGCAGGTCTCCGGCGGCCGGCAGCCGCAGGCGCTCGATGCTGCCGCCACGCGAGAGCAGGCCGTCACGGGTCAGGCCCTGGCGGCTGCGCACCAGTTCGGCTTCGGTCTCCACGCAGCGCAGCTCACCCAGCTGCCGGCGCAGGAACGCCAGTGCATCGGCGTTGACGCCTTCCAGCAGCGCCGCGACGCTACCGGCAGCCGGCGTATCGGCACCGCGCGACTGCCGCGCCTGGCTGGACAGCGCCAGCTTGACGCCATACACCGCACGCCCGCCGGTCAGCCCGCGGTACAGCTTGACCGCACGCTCCTCGTCCTGATCGGGGATCAACAGCGCCTCGACATTGCTGCGCAGGTAGCCCTCGATGGCGTGCTGCCAGCTGCCATCGGTGACCCGTACCAGATCACAGACCGGGCGTGCATCGATGCCGGCATCGCGCAGGTAGCTCATCAGCCGCACGGTGTCCGGATTCAGCTCGGCCTGGCCGGCCGCCAGCCGCTTCTGGTTCTGCCGCGCGGTTTCCAGCGCGTCGCGGGCCTTGTCGTGGGTGGCGTGCAGCTGCCGTGCATGCTGGTCGAGGCGTTCGCGCAAGGGCGCGGTCGTGCGCAGCGCCTGCCGCGAGCGCGCGAACAGGTCTTCCGGTGTCCACGGCAGCACCGCTTCGGCATCCAGTGCGGTCAGCTCGGCATGCCAGCCCTCCCATTCGGCGCGCGCCGCTGCCAGCACCCCGGCATCGATGCCCTCCAGCTCCAGCGTGCCGAGCTGGCGCAGCTGCTCACCGATGAAGGCGAGCTCGCGCGCGAGGTCCTTCTTCAGCTGCACGAGGCGGTCGCGGTCGCGGCCGGCCAGTTCGTCCAGTTGCGCCTGCTCGCCATAGCCGGCGCTGCCCTGCAGGCGCGTATTGGCACGCGCCTGTTCCTCGCGCAGGGTGTCGCGCTCGACGCGGGTATCGGCCAGCTGGCGGCGGGTGTCGGTCAACGTGTTTTCCGCATCCGCCAGTGCGCCTTCGGCCTGGTCGAGCTGCTCGCTGTACAGGTCGCGCGCGTACTCGGCAGCCAGCGCACGCGCGGACGCGGCACGGGTGGCCTGCGCGGCGATCTTCTCGTACTGGCGCTCCACGCCTTCGGCGGCGTCGATGCGCTGCTTGACCTGCTCGATCTTCTCCTTGATCAGCCGGAAGCTGTCCAGCAGCGCGCGGAAGCGGGCGATATCGGTGGGCCGGTCCTCGGCCACCAGCGTGCGCACGAACAGGTCCACGTCCTCCACCCGCTGCAGGTTCAGCGCATTGAGGAAGGCCTTGCGGTAGGCGTTGAGGTCCGGCGTCACCGACGGACCGGCGCGCAGCCGCAACAGCAGGTCGCGCACGAAGCGCTCGGCGTTGGGATGCAGCTGCGGGGTTTCGCCCACGTCCTTGCAGCGGCGGGTGATGTGCTCGCGGAAGGTGGTCCACGCCAGCGGCAGTTCCTTGCCGTTGATCCGTTCGATATGTTCGTCCAGTTCCAGCGCCACGCCCGGCAGCAGGTACAGGCCGTGGGTGCGGTGCTCGGGCTCATCGACCGAGGCGCCAAGCGCGATGCCGGCGGTCAAGGGTTCACCGGTCAGCGTGTTGCGGAATACCAGCGAGATATAGGTCGTCGCGGTACGGCGCTTGCGGCCTTCCTCGCCACTGCGGAACACGCCCAGGCAGTAGTCGCGGATGGTGCGCGCGCGATGGCTGCCGCCGGCCTGCGCGTTGAAGCGGATGCGGCTGCGGTCGCCGCCCAGCAGCACGATCTGCAGCGCATCGAGCAGCGCACTCTTGCCGGCGCCATTGGGCGCGATGATGGCGCTGGTGCGGTCCAGTTGCAGGCTCTGCGCCTCGAACAGGAAGAACTGGACCAGATGGACACGTTCAAGCTGCTGCATCGTCGTCCTCCGCGTCGATATCGTCCGCGTCATCGCGGTTGTGCTGGTCCAGGCGCTGCAGCCACTGCTCGCCGACGATCTCGACGATGGCCGGGCGCACGCGCAGGTGGAACGGCTGCGGATCGTCGCTTTCCGAGTCCACCAGCCGGCACACGCCCCAGCGCTTGAGCGTGCGCGCCAAAGCACGCAGCGCACCGACGTCGGGCATCGAGCGGCCGGTCAACGCCTGCCAGCTTTCCTGCAGTTCGGGCAGTTCCACCACCACTTCGCCATGGTCCTCGATCAGTCCCTGGCGCATGGCTTCGTCGTAACGCTGGCGCAGCACCAGCAGCGCGAGGGTTTCCTCCAGTGTCACCGGCGCGCCTTCTCCGTGGGCCGGCAGCGCCACCAGGTAGCGGTAATGCGCGTTGCGCTCCAGGCGGATGCCCAGCGGCTCCAGCGCGGCAACGAAATCGGCGTAGTGGTCTTCGACCAGGTGGTAGGCCACGCGCGAGCGCGCGTCGGCGGCATATAGCACCTGTTCGGTCGCCAGCCGGTAGGCGGCACGTTCGAAATCCTGCACGGCGTAGGTGCCGTTGGACATCTGGCTGAGGGTGTTCCAGCTGCGTTTCATGCGGTTTCCGGGTGTGGTGCGCCGACCCGCACGATGCGGAAGCGCGGGCCGCGCAGGTAATCGTTGGGGGTGCCATCGCCCACCTCGAGCAGCTCCACACGGAAGCCGCGCAGCAACCGTCCAAGCGGGTCCTCGCGACGCAGGCCGCCGATGCGGTTGCCGCGCAGGGCGAGCGTGAGCAGGGTCTGGTAGGCGCGCAGGTCCTCGATGCTGGCGATGGCCAGCTGCGCCGATTCGATCGTCGCACCGTGCTGCAGGTGGCGCCCGACATAGCGCGCCATGTCCTCGACATTGACCAGCCGTGCGCGTTTCATCCGCCGCAGCAGCGACAGTCTCGCCAGCTGCTCGGGCGTGGGCGGCGTGGTGGCGTTGGCGCTGCGCGGGATCGGCGCCGGCTTGCGGTGCGGTGGGCGCAGCCGCGTTTCGTCCATCAACGGGCCGGGCGCCACCGGCAGCCGCAGCGCATCTTCCGGCGCCGACAGCGCGCCGCGACAGGCGCGGCGCAGCAGCACGTCGAGTTTGTCGGGGGCGCGCAGGCGGTAATCGAGGAAGGCCAGCGCACGGCGGTTGGCCTGGCGGATGTCCTCGTCCAGACGGGTCAGGTATTCGTCGATGCGCTCCAGTTCGCGCAGGCGGTTGAGGCTGCGCGACAGACGCTGTTGCGCGCGCGCCTCATCACCACCGGTGACATGCTCGCGGTACCAGCCCAGCAGCGCCTCGCGCGGAGCACCGGCATCGAGCTGCTGCACCATCGCCAGGATCGAGCTGCGGCGCGCCATCGGGTGGTCGGCGCGGTGCAGCTCGGCGTAGTCGCCTATGAACAGCTGGCCGACATAGCGCTCGAACCACTGCCGCGCGAACTGCGCGGTGGTCTCGGCCTTGCTCAGCTCCGGCATCAGGTCGCGTACCTGCAGGCTCATTGACGCCAGCGACACCAGCAGCCGGCGCGCCTGGTCGGCAGCCTCGTCGAGGATGCCGCCGTCGATCCGGCCATCGGCCACCTTCTGCAGCTGCGACTCGATCGAGCCCATCTTGGCGCGGACGAAAGTCGGCCCCTGCTCGCTGAATTCGACCAGCGCCGACAGCAGCTCGGCCACCATGCGCGGCATGGTCACCATCTCGCGCGCACCGATGCGCTCCTGGCGCAGCCAGCCGGCGGCGCGGAAGCGGTCGTGGATGGCACTGGCGCGCACGTTCAACGGCGCATCCGGCGCCTGCCCGTCCTCGTCCTCCCACGGATCATCGGCAAGCAGGTAGCGCTCCAGCGCGGCGGTGATCTCGCGCCGCTGGAAGCCATGGCTGGGCGGCACCGGTGCATCCGGGCCGAAGAATTCATCGAACAGCCGGCACAGCAGCGACCAGTAGTTCTGCCGGTTGGGCGAGGCCAGCGGACCGAAGATGCCGGCAGGCACGACCGCGAATAGAGGGGGGATGGTCGCGTGGGTTGTCGAGGTCAAAACGTCGGGGTCCTGCAGCTTCCTGCCATGCGCCGCCGATTGTGGCATATCACCGCCGGCGTGGAACTTCCCCGCCAGCGGCCAGCTGCGCATACTCCATGCCCGGTGCCCGAAGGCCCGGTCGATGAACACTCCCTTCAATTCCTACACGCTGTTTTTGCAACAGCAGGCCAAGGCGTTGCGGCGTATTGCCCGTGCCACCTGCGGCGAGCATTCCCCCGACGATGTGGCACAGGAGGCCTGGCTGCTGGCTGGCCCACTGTCTGAACGCCATGGCTTTCCGCTCGACTTTCTTGACTCCGGCTTCCAGGACCTGCTGCTGCGCCACCTGTATCAGGCGCTGGTGCGCTACACCGAAGTACATGTCCGTCATGGCGTGCGGCTGGATCACGCCGTTGGCGACAACATGGAAGACAACGCGACACATCCACTGATGAACCGTCTGGCCAGCGACGATGGCCGCGCCCCCTTGGCCCATCTGCTCATCGGCGAGGAACAAAGCAACCTGCCCGATGTCGATGCACCGCATCCCTCACTGGCCGGCGCCTGGCGGGTGCTCCTTCAGGACTGCGGCCAACACATGCCAAGCGTCGCCAGGCGGCTGCTGATTTCCGATTCATGGGCCTACCGTTGTTGCGCCAGGGCACGTGATCTCGCCCGCTCGCAGCATCCCATCGCCCTTGCACCCGCGGAGGCGGGGCAACTGGGCCCATGGCGGAAACAGCGTGCATGGCGTACGCCAAGGCAACTGGAATTCGACTTCGACAGCCCGCTGCTGATATTGCACTGAAGGCACGGATGCTCCCACCACACCGGAAAACCGTACACTTCCGGCACCGGCTCTGCCTCACCGGGAAAGCCCGGGATATTCCCCGCCCACAAAAAAAGGCGCAGCGTTGCGGCTGCGCCCATGGCTTGCACCTGTCGGGAGAGAGGGCGACAGGGGAAGCCCTGCTACTTCACCTCGAATTCCTGCGGCATGCCGGCCGGCTGGCCGTCCAGCGTCACCTCCGCGCGGTACTTGCCGGCGGGCCAGGGGCTGGCCTTGCTGAACTCGATGTTGGTGGTTTCCGCACCACTGGTGTTGAGCATGGCCGTCTGCTCACCGGCCACCTGCCCGTCCTGGTAGACAAGCTTGGCGGCGAGATTGGCATTGCTGGCCGTGCCATCGGTCTTCACCGACACGAGGATCTTGTCGTTGCCGGCCAGGGTCGCCACCGGCGCGACGGACTTGTCCGCCGCCGCCGTGTTGCCGACCGTCACCGAGGTGACGCTGAGTGCCGGCATCGCCGGTGCCGGTTCGTTCATCGGTGCCGGTGCGGGCGCCGGGGTGCTGGTCGCGGCCGGTGCCGCGGGTTCTTCCGGCTTCTTGCAGCCGGCCAAAGCGAGCGTGCCGGCCAAGGCGATCATCAGGACACTGCTGGTGGAAATCTTCTTCATGGAATGCTCCGGAGTGGAAAGGAAGAGTGGCATTGGCCCGGCTCTATTCCTGGCGGGGTGGAATCTTCAGCGTCTGTCCCGGGAATATCTTGTCCGGGTCCTCCAGCACATCCCGGTTGGCCTGGAATATCCGCGTCCATGCATTGGCATCGCCCAACAGGTTCTTTGCGATCCGGGAAAGGCTGTCGCCCTTCTGCACGGTATAGGTCTGTCCCCCCACCACCTGCGCGGTGGAGTCGATCGTTGCGCTGACATCGGAAAAATCCGCCTTCGGCACCACCTCGGCGGTACTGTCCACGCGGGAAGCCACGTCGGAAAAATCAGCCTTCTTGTCGTTGCTCATTCGAGTCGTTCCTCCTCGGGTGAGACAACCATTGCATCCTGCGCGTTAAGGATTCATCGCGCCGGTGTAAAACCGGTGTATGGCGGTACCGCGGTCATGCCATTACTGCCGGGAATCGCGGATGACGCGAGTGTCGGCAACCAGGTCAGCGGTGGCGCGACGCGGATTGATATCCAGGCCCCCACGGCGGGTGTAACGGGCTTCCACCTCCAGCGAGGAGGGCGCGCAGCGCTGCATCAACTCCAGGAAAATGCGCTCGACGCACTGCTCGTGGAATTCGGCATGGTCGCGGTAGCTCACCAGGTAGCGCAGCAATCCCTCGCGGTCGATGCGCGGGCCGTGGTAGCGGATGCTGACGCTGGCCCAGTCCGGCTGGCCGGTGACCGGGCAATTGGATTTGAGCAGGGCCGAGGTCAACGACTCGCTGGTGATGTCATCGGCGGCAGACAGGAACGCCGCCTGCGGCGGACCGTAGCAGTCGATGTCCACATCCAGGTGGTCGATGCTCTGGCCGGGTGCCTCGGCGACCGGCGGCAGACCGAAGTCCACCCGCACATCGGCACCGGCACAGACCGACAGATCGGTGGTGATGCGTTCACGCACGGCCTCGGCGCGGTTGAAGCGGGTGCCGTTGAGTGAATTCAGGTACAGCTTGAGCGACTTGGATTCGATCAGGTTCGGCGAGGTGGCCGGCACCCACAGCGTGGCGGTCGCCACGCAGGGTTTGCCGCGTGCATCCAGCCAGCCCAGCTCGTACACGTGCCAGCGGTCTTCGCCAGCGAACGGCAGGGTCGCAGCGTGCAGGCCGATCTGGCCCCGCGCGGTCGCACGCGGGATCGGAAACAGCAGGCCGGCGTCGTAGCGGGTGGGGTAATCGACCTCGCGGCCCAGACTGGATTTTTCAGGGGTATTCATGCGCCGATTGTAGTGCGCAGCGCTTGACCGGCCGCTTTATGGCCATCACCGCGCTGCGCCCCACCCGCATGGAACGCGGCAGCGGAAACCTGAAGCCGCCGCCCCACCGGCAATGACGTTACGTCGCCGGTCAGCGCGCGCCGTGGAGGTAGTCCAGCGACACCTGAAGCAGCGCCCGCAGACCGACATCCAGCGCCTTTTCATCCAGCAGGAACTTCGGCGAATGGTTGCTCGGCGCGGTGGCCGGGTCGATGCCGGCGCCGGTGGAGCCGACGAAGAAGAACATCGACGGCACCTGCTGGGCATACAGCGAGAAGTCCTCCGAGCCCATCTGCAGCGGCGGCTCGTAGACGTTGTCCTTGCCCACCACCGCCTGCAGGCTGGGCAGCATGCGCGCGGTCAGCGCCGGATCGTTGACCGTGGCCGGGTTGCCGTCCTTCTCGTAGATGTCGGTCACGGCGGTGGCGCCGTGGGCAGCAGCGGTGTGTTCGGCGACAGTGCGCAGGTCGGCGAAGATCTGCTGGCGCATGTCCGCATCGAAAGTGCGGATGGTGCCGACCATCTCCACCGAGTCGGGAATGATGTTGTAGCGGATGCCGCCCTTGATCGCGCCGAAGGTCAGTACCGCCGGTTGTTTGGACAGGTTGGCGCGGCGGCTGACGACGGTCTGCGCGGTGCCGACCAGATCCGAGGCGGCAACGATCGGGTCGATCCCGTTCCAGGGGGCCGAGCCGTGGGTCTGGCGACCGTTGACGGTGATCGAGAAGCGGTCGGAGGCGGCCATCAGCGGGCCGCCGCGCACGGCGATTTTGCCGGCCTGGACGGTGGAGAACACATGCAGGCCGAATACCGCCTCCGGCTTGAAGTCCTTGAACAACCCTTCCTTGAGCATCAGGTCGGCCCCACCCTGCTCCGGCGGCGGCGCGCCTTCCTCGGCCGGCTGGAAGATCAGCATCACCTCGCCGGGCAGCGTGTCGCGCATCGCCACCAGCGCATCGGCCACACCGAGCAGGGTGGCGGTATGGGCATCATGGCCGCAGGCATGCATCACCCCGACCTGCTCGCCGCGGTATTCGGCGGTAGCAGTGGAGGCGAACGGCAGGCCGGTCTGTTCGGTCACCGGCAGCGCGTCCATGTCCGCACGCAGGGCGATTTTCGGCCCGGGCAGGCCACCCTTGATGATCGCCACCACGCCGTGCACCGCCACACCGGTCCGGGGCTGCAGGCCCATCGCACGCAGGCGTTCGGCGACCTTGGCGGCGGTACGCACTTCGCGGTTGGACAGCTCCGGATGCTGGTGGAAATCACGACGCCAGTCGACCACCTGCTGTTGCAGGCGCGTGGCGGCGGCGGCCACTTCCGGACGCTGGGCGTCCTGGGCCTGCGCCAGCAGCGGCGACAGGGCGCACAGCAGTGCGGACACCAGTACGGTCTTGCGGCCCATCGACACTTCCCCTTGCACACGCCTCGAAGACCGGAATGTAGGGCAAAACTTTCTTCCGCACGAGGTCAACCATCCCCGCACTGGAACGTTCACCGGCATACGCAGGTCTGTATGCGTGGCCCATCGGTCATGGCTGCAGTCGCCAGTGCGGGCGTTATCCTCTCCGGCTACGCCGCTGTTCCCCCCAATCCGGTTCCCTCAGGAGTTTTCGCATGTCGCGTTTCTGGAAGATCGTGCTGCTGGTCATTGCAGTGCTGCTGGTGGCCGGTATCGGCTACCGGATGATGGGGGGAGGCAAGCAGTCCGGCACTGGGCAGGCAACCGGCATGCGCGGCGGTGGTCGCGACAGCGCGCCGGTGCCGGTCACCGCGGTGACCGCCGAGCGCAAGGACGTGCCGGTCTATGTGACCGCGCAGGGCACGGTGAGCGCCTACAACACCGTCACCGTCAGCCCGCAGGTCGGCGGCCAGCTGCTCAGCGTCAACTTCCGCGAGGGCCAGCCGGTGAAGAAGGGCGAGCTGCTGGCGCAGATCGACCCGCGTACCTTCCAGGCCCAGTACGACCAGGCCCTGGCCAGCAAACGCCAGAACCAGGCGCTGCTGGCGACCGCACAGTCCAACTACGAACGCTCCAATTCGCCTGAATACCGCGCATTTGTCGCCCAGACCGACCTGACCACGCTGCGCAACCAGGTGGCGCAATACCAGGCCGCGGTAGCCGCTTCGCAGGCCAGCGCCGAGCAGGCCAAGGTGCAGTTGGACTACGCCCGCATCACCTCGCCGATCGATGGTGTCACCGGTATCCGTGCGGTCGATCCGGGCAATGTGGTCAGCGCCGGCAGCAGCATCGTCACCGTGACCCAGTTGCAGCCGGCCTACGTGCTGTTCAACCTGCCCGAACGGCAGCTGGACGCGGTACGCAGCGCGCAGGCCACCAGCCCGCTGTCCACCGCCACGCTCGACCGCGAAGGCGGCAACGTGACCAACGCCGACGGCAGGCTGCAGGTGGTGGACAACCAGATCAGCAGCAACAGTGGCACTTTCCGTCTGCGCGCCGAATTCCCCAACGCGGACAAGAGCCTGTGGCCCGGCCAGTTCGTCAACGTGCGCCTGCAGCTGGGCGAGCTGCCCGGCGCGGTGGTGGTGCCGGCCGAAGCGGTGCAGCGCAGCAGCAGCGGCGACTTCGTCTACCTGATCCAGTCCGACACCACCGTCACCCTGCGCGAGGTCGAGCAGGGCGGGCAGGTCGACGACAGCCATGTGGTGATCAGCAAGGGCCTGCAGCCGGGTGACAAGGTGGTGACCGAAGGCCAGTTCCGCTTGAAGGAAGGCAGCAAGGTCAACGCGCTGGCACCGGGCCAGGCGCCGCCGGCGCCGAGCGAGGAGCAACTCAAGGCCGCCAGCCAGAAGGGCAACCGCGGCGGACGCGGTGGTCCACCACGCTGATGCGCTGACACGCCCCGCTGCTCCGCCTTCCCTCTTCGCACCAGGAATCACCCGTGGGCTTCTCGACTATCTTCATCCGCCGCCCGATCGCCACCTCGTTGCTGATGGTCGGGTTGATGCTGCTGGGCATCCTCGGCTACCAGCGCCTGCCGGTCGCCGCCCTGCCCGAGATCGAGGCCCCCAGCCTGGTGGTCACCACGCAGTACCCCGGCGCCAGCGCACAGACCATGGCCTCGCTGGTGACCACGCCGCTGGAGCGGCAGCTGGGGCAGATCTCCGGGCTGGACATGATGACCTCCGACTCCTCGGCCGGTCTGTCCAGCATCGTGCTGCAGTTCTCGATGGAGCGCGACATCGACACCGCCGCGCAGGACGTGCAGGCGGCGATCCGCCAGGCCACCCTGCCCGGCTCGCTGCCGTACCAGCCGGTCTACAACCGGGTGAACCCGGCCGACGCGCCGATCCTGACCCTGAAACTGGCTTCGGACACGCGGCCGCTGCGCGAGGTCAACGACCTGGCCGACTCGATCCTGGCCCAGCGCCTGTCACAGATCGACGGCGTCGGACTGGTGTCGATCGCCGGCAACGTGCGCCCGGCGGTGCGCATCCAGGCCAACCCGGCGCAGCTGAGCAACATGGGCATGACCCTGGAAGACCTGCGCAGCGCGCTGACCCAGGCCAACGTCAACGCGCCCAAGGGCTCGCTCAACGGCAAGACGCAGAGCTACACGCTGTCCACCAACGACCAGCTCAGCGACGCGGCCGACTACAACGACATCATCATCCGCTACCAGAACGGCGCGCCGGTGCGGCTGCGCGACGTCGCCAGCGTGATCGACGGGGTGGAGAACGACCAGATCGCCGCCTGGGCCGACGGCCAGCCGGCAGTGCTGCTGGAAGTGCGCCGCCAGCCCGGCGCCAACATCGTCAAGACGGTGGAGAACATCCGCACCATCCTGCCCAGCCTGCAGGGCATGCTGCCGGCGGACGTGAACCTGGACGTGTTCTCCGACCGCACCGTGACCATCCGCGCCTCGGTGCACGACGTGCAGTTCACCCTGATCCTGACCATCTGTCTGGTGGTGGTGGTGATCTTCGTGTTCCTGCGGCGGTTGTGGGCCACGGTGATCCCGTCGGTGGCGGTGCCACTGTCGCTGCTGGGCACGTTCGGGGTGATGGCCTTCACCGGCATGTCGCTGGACAACCTGTCACTGATGGCGCTGACCGTGGCCACCGGCTTCGTGGTCGACGATGCGATCGTGATGATCGAGAACATCGTGCGCTACATCGAGCAGGGCAAGGACGGCCCGGAAGCGGCCGAGGTCGGCGCGAAGGAGATCGGCTTCACCGTGCTGTCGCTGACGGTGTCGCTGGTGGCAGTGTTCCTGCCGCTGATCCTGATGCCGGGCGTCACCGGCCGCCTGTTCCACGAGTTCGCGTGGGTACTGACGATTGCGGTGTCGATCTCGATGCTGATCTCGCTGACGCTCACCCCGATGATGTGCGCCTACCTGCTCAAGCCCGACCAGTTGCCCGAAGGCGATGACGCGCACGAGCGCGCGGCGGCACAGGGCAAGGTCACCGCATGGTCGCGCCTGGTGCACCTGTACGAGCGCACCCTGGACTGGGTGCTGCGCCACCAGCCGCTGACCCTGGGCATCGCACTGGCCTCGGTGGCACTGACAGTGCTGCTGTACATCGCCATCCCCAAGGGTCTGCTGCCCGACCAGGACACCGGCATGATCACCGGTGTGGTGATCGCCGACCAGAACGTGGCCTTCGAGCAGATGCAGCAGCGCACCCAGGCGGTGGCCGCCGCCCTGCACCAGGACGAAGCGGTGACCGGCGTGGCCGCCTACATCGGCGCCGGCACCATGAATCCCACGCTCAACCAGGGCCAGCTGAGCATCGTGCTCAAGGACCGCGGCGACCGTGCCGGGCTGGACGTGATCCTGCCGCGGTTGCAGGCCGCCGCCGCGCACATCCCCGGCGTGGCGCTGTACCTGAAGCCGGTGCAGGACGTCACGCTGGACACACGCGTGGCCGCCACCGCCTACCAGTTCTCGCTGTCGGACATGGACAGCACCGAGCTGGCCGAACAGACCGCACGTGTCACCGACGCGCTGCGCCGCCTGCCGGAACTGGCCGATGTGGACAACAACCTGGCCAACCACGGCCGCGCCCTGCATGTGCAAGTGGACCGCGACAAGGCCGCGCGCTACGGCGTACCGATGCAGACCATCGACGACACCCTGTACGACGCCTACGGCCAGCGCCAGATCTCCACCATCTTCACCCAGCTCAACCAGTACCGCGTGGTGCTGGAAGTGGCGCCGGAGTTCCGCACCAGCGACGCGCTGATGAACCAGCTGGCGATCGGCAGCAACGGCAGCGGCGCGCTGACCGGCAGCAACGCCACCACACTGGGCCAGGTCAGCTCCAGCAACTCCTCCACCGCCACCGGCATCGGCAACAGCAACACCGGCATCGCACTGGGGGGCGGCGGCAGCATTCCGCTGTCGGCCATCGCCACCGCCACGCCGGGCACCGCGCCGCTGATCGTCAGCCACCAGCAGCAGCTGCCTTCGGCCACCGTGTCGTTCAACCTGGCGCCGGGCTACTCGCTGTCCGAAGGCGTGACGGCGATCAACAAGGCCGTGGCCGCGCTGGAACTGCCACCACAGATGCAGGCGCAGTTCATCGGCACCGCCGCCGAGTTCTCCAGCAGCCAGACCGATGTGGTGCTGTTGCTGCTGGCCGCCATCGCGGTGATCTACATCGTGCTGGGCGTGCTGTATGAAAGCTGGATCCACCCGCTGACCATCATCTCCACACTGCCGCCGGCCGGGGTCGGTGCGCTGCTGGCGCTGTACCTGTGCGGGATGAGCCTGTCGGTGGACGGCATCGTCGGCATCGTGCTGCTGATCGGCATCGTCAAGAAGAACGCGATCATGATGATCGACTTCGCGCTGGACGCGCAGCGTGCCGGCGCCAATGCCTATGACGCGATCCGCCGCGCCTGCCTGCTGCGTTTCCGCCCGATCATGATGACCACCGCCGCGGCCATGCTCGGCGCGCTGCCGCTGGCGCTGGGCACCGGCATCGGTTCGGAACTGCGGCGCCCGCTGGGCGTGGCCATCGTCGGCGGCCTGCTGCTGTCGCAGCTGGTCACGCTGTACACCACGCCGGTGATCTACCTGTATTTCGAACGCCTGTCCGAATGGGCGGCGCGACGCCGCGAGCAACGCGCCGCCGCCCGCCTGCAGACGGCCCGGTAAGCGCCGATGAACATCTCCGCGCCCTTCATCAAACGCCCGATCGGCATCAGCCTGCTGGCGATCGGTCTGTTCTTCGCCGGGCTGGTCTGCTATCTGCGGCTGGGCGTGGCGGCGCTGCCGAACCTGACCATTCCGGTGATCTTCGTGCAGGCCTCCAACACCGGCGCCGATGCCGACACCATGGCCGCCACGGTGACCGCACCGCTGGAGCGGCACCTGGGCCAGGTGCCGGGCATCGACACCATGCGCTCGTCCAGCAGTGACGGCCGCAGCATGGTGTTCCTGATGTTCAACACCAGCCGCGACATCGACGCCGCCGCGCAGGACGTGCAGGCGGCGATCAACGCGGCGATGGCAGACCTGCCGGCCGGCATCAACACGCCGACCTACCAGAAGGCCAACCCGAACGACGATCCGGTGATCGCGCTGGCGCTGACCTCCGAGACGCAGTCGGTGGCCCAGCTGTACAACCTGGCCGACTCGCTGCTGGCGCAGCGGCTGCGGCAGCTGCCCGGCGTGTCGCAGGTGGACATCGCCGGCGCCTCCACACCGGCCGTGCGCGTGGACCTCAACCTGCGCGCGATGAACGCGCTGGGGCTGAGCCCGGACGACCTGCGCAATGCGATGCGCGCGGCCAACGTCGCCTCGCCGCTGGGCTTCCTCAGCGATGGCAGCAGCCAGACCGCGATCGTGCTCAACGACCAAGTGCGCAAGGCCGCCGATTTCGCCAACGTCGCCCTCGCCACCCATGACGGCGCGGTGGTGCGGCTGAAGGATGTGGCCACCGTCTACGATGGCCAGCAGGACGCCTACCAGGCCGCCTGGGTCAACGGCAAACGCGGTGTGTTGATGTATGTGTACCTGCGCAGCGGCGACAACCTGGTCGCCACCGTGGACCGGGTCAAGGCGGCGATCCCATCACTGTCCGGCTATCTGGATGCCGGCACCACCCTGACCCCGTACTTCGACCGCACCCCGACCATCCGCGCCTCGCTGGACGAAGTGCAGATCACCCTGATGATCAGCCTGGCGATGGTGGTGCTGACCATGGCGCTGTTCCTGCGCCGGCTGGCGCCGACGCTGATCGCCGCCATCACCGTGCCGCTGTCGCTGGCCGGCGCGGCGCTGCTGATGAGCACGCTGGGCTTCACCCTCAACAACCTGACCCTGCTGGCGCTGGTGATCGCGATTGGTTTTGTCGTCGACGATGCGATCGTGGTGATCGAGAACATCATGCGCCACCTCGATGACGGCGTGCCGCGCATGCAGGCGGCGATGGCCGGCGCGCGCGAGATCGGCTTCACCATCGTCTCGATCACCGCTTCGCTGATCGCGGTATTCCTGCCGATCATCTTCGCCCAGGGCATGCTCGGCGCGTTCTTCCGCGAGTTCACCCTGACCCTGGTGGCGGCGATCCTGGTATCGGCGCTGGTGTCGCTGACGCTGACCCCGGCACTGTGTGCGCGTTTCCTGCAGCCGCATTCGGTGCCGGTCACACCGTCGCGCATCGGTCCGCTGCTCGATCGCGTGCACGCCGGCATGTTGCGCTTCTACACCGTGGCGCTGGATTTCGCACTGCGCCATGCGCTGCTGCTGGCGCTGACACCGCTGCTGCTGATCGCAGCCACCTTCTTTCTCGCCGGCAAGGTCGGCAAGGGCTCCTTCCCCGAGCAGGACACCGGCCTGATCTGGGGCCGCGCCAGTTCCGCGGCCACCGTCTCGTTCAACGAAATGAGCGAGCGCCAGCGCCGCCTGAGCGACATGCTGCTGGCCGATCCGGCGGTGAAGATCGTCGGCGCACGACTGGGCTCCAGCCGCCAGGGCAGCAGCGCGCAGTTCAATATCGAGCTGTATACGGAGAAGGAAGGCCGGCGCGAGCCGACCAATGCGGTGGTCGCCCGGCTCAGCGCCAAGGCCGCGCAGTTCCCGGATCTGGACGTGCGCCTGCGCGCGATCCAGGACCTGCCCTCTGGCGGCGGGGGTGGCGGCTCGCAGGGCGCGCAGAACCGGGTGACGCTGCAGGGCAACGATGCCGCGCAGCTGGCCGAATGGCTGCCGAAGCTGGTGGAGGTGCTCAGGCAGAATCCCAAGCTGCGCGATGTCGGCTCGGATGTGGACAAGGGCGGGCTGATGCAGAAGATCGTCATCGACCGCGACAAGGCCTCGCGGCTCGGGGTCAGCATCGGCGCCATCGACGGTGCGCTGTACGGCGCGTTCGGCCAGCGCCAGATCTCCACAATCTACGCCGACCTGAACCAGTACGGGGTGGTGGTCAACGCACTGCCCGGCCAGACCGCCAGCCCGGCGGCGATCGAGGACCTGTACGTGGCCTCAAAGAGCGGGCAGATGATCCCGCTGACCGCGCTGGCCCACCAGGAACCGGGGCTGGCCCCGTCGCAGGTCACCCACCAGAACCAGTACACGGTGATGGACCTGAGCTACAACCTGGCTCCCGGGGTGAGCAGCGGCGAAGGCGATGCCATCGTCAAGGCGGCGATCGACGGCCTGCGCATGCCCGGCGACATCCGCCAGGCCGCACGCGGCGGTTTCGGCCAGGCCACCGATCCGGGCGCGATGCTGATGCTGATCATCGCCGCCATCATCACGGTCTACATCGTGCTGGGCATGCTCTACGAGAACCTGGTGCACCCGGTGACAATCCTGTCGACGCTGCCGGCGGCGGGCATGGGCGCACTGCTGGCACTGTGGCTCACCAACACCGATCTTTCGGTGATCTCGATGATCGCGCTGGTGCTGCTGATCGGCATCGTCAAGAAGAACGCGATCATGATGATCGACTTCGCGCTGGTGGCGCAGCGCGAGCACGGCATGTCACCGGCCGAGGCGGTGCGCGAGGCCAGCATCGTGCGCTTCCGCCCGATCATGATGACCACGATGGTGGCGATCCTGGCGGCACTGCCGCTGGCAATCGGCATCGGCGAGGGCTCGGAGCTGCGCCGGCCGCTGGGCATCGCGATGATCGGCGGCCTGCTGATCTCGCAGAGTCTGACGCTGCTGAGCACGCCGGCGCTGTACGTGATCTTCTCGTGCCTGCAGCAGCACTGGCGCAGCTGGCGGGCACGGCGCAGGGAACGCAAGCAGCTGCGGCGGGCGGCACAGGCCTGATCGCAGGTCTTGTGTACGGGGATGCCCGGCTGGGGCATCCCCGCTCGCAAGCGGCAGTGCTGTTATCCCGACGGTTCGTTACCCTGAGTAGCGAGACCCAGGTTGCTGCCTTCTTCGGCGGCATTGGTTGCGGTTGCGGTTGCGGTTGCGGTTGCGGTTGCGGTTGCGGTTGCTTCCAGTTTTTGACTTCTCGCGCCGTAAAGCGAGCCGAGCACCGCAGCGGATCGGGGGAAATGGCGCGGGTGTCTGAGCGCAGCGAGTTCCGCGCCGCCCCGATTCGCGAGGAGCACAGGGGACCGATGCGGTTTCATCGCATCGGCTCGCGTCCGGCCGTGCTTTCTTTGGGCCACCTTTCTTTGCACAAGCAAAGAAAGGTGTGCTCGCTCCTGCGCAGCAGGAGTGAAAGCTCTGCCTCATGTATTGACTGTTGTTTCTTCCCGGGACTGAAAACCAAGCCGTGATATAGGCGGAAGCAAAGGCTTTTGCCTGCTTCCAGGCGCAAGAGCTAGTGCTTTCGCCCTTTCAGGGCGAGCTACTTTTCTTTGCCCGTGCAAAGAAAAGCTAGCCAAAAGAAACACGGCCGGACGCGCGCCGTCGGGCTATGCCCGCCGGTCCCCTGCGCTCCTCGCGTGCCGGAGGGGCGGCGCACAACTCGCTGCGCTCAGACACGTGCGCCTCTTCGCCCCCGTCTCGCTGCGGTGCTCGGCACGCTCTACGGCAGGAGAAGTCAAAAGCGAGAAGCAGCCGCAACAGCAACATGGAGTTCCCAGGATTTAGTGGACACCTGACCGAGGGTGGCGATGCGCTGCCTCGAACTCGTCAGGACTGACCCCGCCTAGATGGCTGTGGCGGCGTGTTGGATTGTAAAACCCATCGATGTAGTCGGATATGTCCGAGGTCGCCACGTCACGATTCACATAGATGCGCTTCTTGATCCGTTCCTTTTTCAAACTGCTGAAGAAGGACTCAGCGACCGCGTTATCCCAGCAGTTGGCACGTCTGCTCATGCTTGGCTCAAGGTGATTGTCTTTGCAGAAACGCCGCCATGCATCACTTCCGTACTGCGAGCCTTGATCCGAGTGGATAAGGGTTTTGCGAGGACGTCGGCTGCGCACGGCTTTCATCACGGCATCCAGAACAAGTTCTCGATGAATCGTTGGTCTGACAGCCCAACCAACAACCCTGCGTGAGAAAAGATCCAAAACAACCGCCAGGTACAGCCAACCCTGCCACGTGCGGATGTAGGTGATATCCGTCACCCATGCCTCGTTCGGGCGCGATACGCTGAACTGACGCTGGAGCAAATTAGGGATCAAGACATGAGGTTTTGGAGCGGGGATGTGCCGTATGCGATAGCCATGCAGCGCGTGCAACCCGTTCACCCGCATCAAGCGAGCAACCCGATGTTTGCTGCATGCCTCCCCGTGCTCCCTCAGGTCGAGAAACACCCTGGGAGCGCCATAAATTCCGTGGCTGGCGGTAAACGACGCACGTATCAAGCGAAGCAACCGCGCGTCTTCTTGCGCTCGATCGGAAATCGGATGTTCACGCCATGCGTAGTAGCCGGCTCGAGCAACCCCAAGCAGACGACACATCATCTGGATACTGAACTCGTCCCGATGCGCATCGATGAATTTGTAGGCTTGCCGGGTCTTGCTGGTGATCTTGCCTGCAGACATGACTGTCTCCCAATGCTACCCCCAACAGAGGCTAGCTCTGTCTAGGAAATCCTGGGAACTCCAACAATAAAACCAGAGCCGGGATGACAGCCAGCACTATTACCGGCTCTATGCCGGCCTGCCCAGTGCTCGAAACGCCTCGACTGATTACACCGTCAGCTGTGCCAGCGACTCCGCCTGCAGCCGCTCGTAGATCGCGAACTCGTCGCTGACCGCCACACCCAAGGCACGCTCGAAGGCCTCCCGGTTGGCGTGCGCGGCATAGGCCCGCTGCTCCTCGCCACCGAGGTTGGACTGGAAGATGCCCGCGGCGCTGACCGGCAGGAAATCCTCGTAGATGATCGGCTCGGCGGTTGCCAGCCCGCGTTCGATCAGCACCTCGGCCGGCAACGCACGCTCGCCCGCCGGCGCGGCGCGACCGGCATCGGTGAGCGTATAGCGGTAGTATCCCAGCCCCTCGCGGCGCAGGGTGTCGTGGTCATCCGGGAAAGCCGCAAACGCCGCCTGCAGGCGCTGCATGTAGTCACCCCCGGTACTGCCACCGGCACCGCTTTCGCGCGCCTGGGCCAGCAGCGTGTCATACAGCGCGCGACCCTTCGGCGTTAGTGCCAGCCCACGCTGCTCGATCTCGCCGAAGCGCGCGGTATGGGTGCCGGCTTCGTTGTCGGCACCGGACGGGAAATGCACCATTTCCTCCAGCGCCTTGAAGCTGGTCTGCCGCAACAGGATCGGGCACTGCCGGCGCGGCGGGCCTTCGATCACCGCCTTGGCGGCGATGCCCTGTGCCTGCATCGCCCGCTGCGCGGCGTCGATATCCAGCGTGCGCGGCGTCAGGTGGTTGATATGCGGACCGCGGAAGCTGACCACGTCGGCCACCAGCCGGTGGGCGTCGTGCAATGCGTGGTAGGTCTGCAGCGATACGGTGGCGTCGTTGTGCCAGCGGAACGTCTCCAGCGCCTCGACCACGAAGCGCCAGGCATCGCCTTCACCCAGCCCGCCTTCGCGTTCGCACTGCTCGACCAGCTGCAGCACGCCCGGGGTGAAGATGTTGCGACGGGAAAGAATCCCGCCGGCCTGCACGCGCAGGTTCTCGTCCTCGATCAGTTCCAGCCGCAGCAGCGAGGTGAACACCCGGAACGGATTGCGCGTGAGCGAGGCATCCTCGATCGGACGGAACGCGGTCGAATGCACCGGCACGCCGGCCACCGACAAATCGTAATAACCGACCGGCTGCATGCCCATCACCGCGAACAGGCGCCGCAGCGTGGCCAGCTCCTGCGCGGTGCCGACGCGGATCGCGCCATGCCGCTCCACCTCCAGGCGCTCGCGCTCGCCGCTGCGCCGCATCTGCTCGGCCAGCCCGGGCTGTGCGGCCAGCACTTCGGCATTCACCTGCCCCACCAGTTCCACCAGCGTGCCGTACAGCGGCACTTCGGTGCGGTACATGTGCGACATCGCCTGCGAGAACAGACTGCGGATATGGTCGGGGGAAACGAAAGCGTGGGCGGTCATGGGCAGGCGCGAAAACGTGGAGTCCGGAAGCGGCCATTTTCGCCCGGAAGCGGGTCAAAGCCCACCTCGCCACCGGCAAGGCGGCTGCGCTCAGTCGCTCTCGGCCGCGGTGATGGCCGCCGCATCGCGCCGCGCCCGATCGCCCAGCTGCCGCTTCAGCAGGGGATCCAGTGTGATGGGGCGGTCCCAGTGGTCGAAGCTGGCGACGATGGCATGCCGCAACGCGCGCCACTGCAGGTTCTCCGGCGGCTGGTGGCTTTCCAGCACTTCTTCCCAGCTGGCGCCAGGCAGCCCGGTGCGTGCCCGTACCCACGGACGGCATCCCTCGCCGCTGATGTGCCCCCAGACACAGGCGAAATAGATATCGCCGGCAGGCCAGCCGTGATCGTTCAACAGGGCTTTGACATACAGTGGATGGGCACCGGCATAGCGCACCAGCTCATCGGTGAACGCATCCGGATAGCGCGCTGCGTAGGTATTGATATCGGCCAGCTGCCGGTCCACCCAGGCATCACCGGTACCGGCGGCGTACACCGCCTGCGCCGCGGCTGTTTCCGCCTCTGACGGTACCTGCGCCACCAGCGTCACCGGCAGCAACGCCACGCACAACAGCAATGCGCGCACCGCATGAGGATGCCGCCGCTTCCGCTGTGGATGCCCGATGATGGCGCGCATGCTCAGGCGCCCCGTTCCGCGCCGGCCTGCGCGGCGATCGCACGCACCGCATCGGGCCACTGGTGCGCGGTATCGGCGTGATGCAGGCGCGGCGCATCGGCCGACACCCCGTGTTCGGCCTCGTGCGCCCAGGTCACCGCATACGGCGTGTGCACGCCCCAGCCGCCCAGGCCCAGCACCGGCTCGATATCCGAGCGCAGCGAGTTGCCGATCATCACAAAGCGCCCGGCCGGCAACTTGAACTCGGCCAGCACCCGCGCATAGGTGGCCGGGTCCTTTTCCGAGACGATCTCGATGCGCGGGAACAGATCCAGCAGCCCGGAACGTTCGATCTTCTGCTCCTGGTGGAACAGGTCGCCCTTGGTGATCAGCACCACCGGGTAGTCGGCGGCAATCGCGGCCACCGCCTCGCGCACGCCGTCGATGACCTCGACCGGATGCTGCAGTGTCTGCCGGCCGATCTCGATGATCTGGCGCAGATGCGCCGCCGCTATCCGCTCGCCGGTCAGCTCGATGGCCGCCTCCAGCATCGACAGGGTCATGCCCTTGGCGCCGTAACCGAACACGGCCAGATTGCGGCGCTCGACCTTCAGCAGGTGCCGGGCGGTGCCGGCATCGTGCAGGTCGATGTAATGGCCGAGGATGGCCTCGAAGTCCTGTTCGGCGGCACGGTAGTAGTCCTCGCTCTTCCAGAGCGTGTCGTCGCCATCGAAACCGACCAGGCCGATGCCGGAAGTGTCTGCGTTATTCATGCGCAAAGCATAGCAATCCGCTCGCGGGCACAGAAAAGGGCGGCCTTCCAGCCGCCCTTTCCCCGGCAATGCCGCAGGGTCTTACTTCTGCTGTGTGGCCGCGTAGCTGCGGTATTCCTCCGCGGTCAGCTTGCCATCCTTGTCGGCGTCCGCCTGGTCGAACACCTGCGCCAGTCCGGCATGGGCCTGGGCCTCGCTGCTGCTGATACTGCCGTCACCATCGGTGTCGACGCTGGCCCAGGTCTGGCCGCCACCGGCCGCAGCCGCCGCCTGGTTGGCATGGGCCGATGCGTCCGCCGCCGCATCCTGTGCCTGCGCGGCCTGCTGCTGTGCCTGTTGCGCCTGTACCTGCGCCGCGGCGGCCTGCTCTTCGGCCACGCTCTGCGCCATCGCCGGCAGCGCCAGCGCGGAACCCACAACAGCGATCAGGGCAAACAACGGGGTGCGATTACGAAGGGTCATCAGGTATTTCCTCGTCTGGAAAGCGCGGCAACTCCGCGGGACCTATCCTGACAAGGCCTGTCTGAATCGTCTTTCCACCCCGGATCGCATCGGGACGTGGTTTTAACCTTTGCATCGACCGCAACGGCTACCGCCCCGGTTAGCCAGCGGTGAAGCGGACGTAATGCAACGATTCAAGCGTTCCATCCATCGCTCTTATTCCGCTGCTTCCAGACTTCAGGCGGCATCACTGTCGTCGGCGGGCTGCTTCCGGGAGATGAACCACCACCAACCCAGCCCCACGCCACTCACCGCCCCCAGCATCTCGAGCACCACGCGCGTGCCCAGCTGGTCGGGGTCGTGGATGCTGGCCAATGCCAGCCGGGCGTACAGCGGCGACTCCAGCCGCACCATGCCCAGGTAGAACAGCTTCCAGCTGTCGATGCCGGCGGCGATGACGACTGCCACCAGACAGGCCCAGCCGATGGCATGGCCATGCGACAGACCGGTGCGCCGGCATACCTGCCACCACACGCTGAACACCACGAAGCCGACCGCCAGCGCGATCAGCGCCGCTTCCAGCGAGCCCAGCAGACCGTAATGCAGCACCAGATTCATCGCGACTCGATCACCAAAGGGGGCCGCGCAGTGTAGCCGCGTGCGGGTGGAGCGGTGCCCGCTGCCGCCGTGCCACGCGCCCCAACCGCTGCCGGCCGGTCAGCGCAGCGGGAAATCGTAGGCGGTGTCCGGCGTCGGCTCGGGCTTGAAGGTGAAATGCCACCACTCCATCGCATAGTTGGCAAAGCCTTCGGCCTGCATCGCATCCAGCAGCAGTTGCCGGTTGCGCCGCTGTTCGGCACTGATCGCCGGGTTGGCGGTATGCGCCAGTGGATCGAAATAATCAAAAGGAGTGCCCATGTCCAGCGCGCGGCAGCGGCCGTCGCGGCAGTCGAGCACGCCCAGGTCGACCGTGGCGCCGCGGCTGTGACCGGAGGTTTCGGCGATATAGCCGTCCAGCAGCCGGCGCTTGTCCACATTCGGGTAGTAGCGCGCTTTCTCCTGCTGGTCGTCCAGGTCATGTGCCCAGGCCACGAACGCGGTCACCGAGCTGGCCGGCCGGAAACAGTCGAACACCTGCAGGCGGTAGCCCCGCGCGCGCAGGCTGCGTTGCACCCGGGCCAGCGCGTGCGCCACCGGTTGCAGCAGATAGCAGCGTGGCGCGTCATAGCCGGGCACCACCCGCCCGGTGAAGTTGTCGCTGCCGGCATAGCGGATGTCCAGCGCGATATCCGGCACCAGCGTGGTGATGTCACGCATGCCGGCCTGTTCCGGAGTACGGGCGGGCGACAGCGCCGGCGCCGCCTGCACGGTGGCGCCGAGCAGCAGCAGCGACAGAGCGCTCCAACGGAACCGGTTCATCACTCTGTCTCCCGATTCAGTGGCGGTCATCGGTATCGCCCGCCTTGATATCCGTGGCACCGCTGCGCTGACGCAGGTAACCGTTCAACCCGGTGTCACGCAGTTGCTGTACGGCGCCGGCCCAGTCCAGTGGCCGGCCGCTGTCCAGGCGCTCCAGCACGGCGACAATCGCCAGCTCGACCTCCGGCAACTGTGCCGCCTGCGGCAGCCGCGTGCGCTGTTCGATCGCCTCGTACAGAACCCGGTTGGCCTCGGCATAGTCCAGCGGCGCGGTGTTGCCGTGCTGTGCGCGCCAGTGTTCGCCAGCGAGCACGGCATTGACGTGCGACTGGACCAGATAGGTTGCGCGGCCGATCAGCTTGAGGTTGCCCGGCTGCACCGCGGTCATGGTGTTGCCGACGGTGCGACCAAGCCGCGCCATCACTGCGGTCGAATGCGCGTTGAGCAGCATCTTCAGTGCGAGGGTGCGGTCCAGGCCGAGCGGGTCGGGACGATCGGGCAGGTCCACTGCGATGCGGGGTGCGCTGTCGCCCAGGTCCTCCAGAACCTGGGTGCTTGCGCCGTGGCCTACGGTGACGCTGAGCCGGCCCGTACCGGCGTTGGCCAGGCTCTGCCACCACTGCCGTGCCAGGTCATCCACCGGCTCGCCGGCATAGCGCAGCAGCACGCCCAGATCGCCCGCCTGCGGCGGTAGACGCTCGCGGTTGGCCGGTGACCAGGAGAGGTCGTACAGCGCCTGCTGTTCGGCGCCGGCGCGCTCCAGGCTGCGCAGCGCGGTGGTACGCAAGCCGGGATCGTCGACCTTCTGCTCGAACTGCACCCGGTACTGCGCCGCATCCAGCCCGTGGAACGGGCGCTGCAGCAGCGCATCCCACGCGGCCTGCGGCGTCGCCACCGGCGCCCACACGCGGATCCACGACGCCGGCGGCGCGGTGTCGGTGCGATCCAGCGGCGCCAGCCGGAAGGTCGGCGCGCGCTCGGTCACGTCCACGAACACCGGCATCAGCGTCTCGCCGGCCAGATAGGTGGCATGGCGGCCATCGGCATAGGTCTGCGCCTCGCGCACGGTCCACTGCGCCAGCTGCGGTGCGCTGGCGGCGACGCTGCGCTGCAGCTGTGCGAAGTCACGCAAGCGGCGCTCGATGCTGTCGTTCGCATCCAGTCCCAGCCGCCGTGCATCGGCCGCCGGCAGATGCGGTAGCAGCAGCGCGCGCAGCACGTCCTCCAGCACCAGTCCCAGCGCGTACAGGCTGGTGGTGGTGGCCTGCATGCGGGTGGAACCGGTGATCGCCTGCGGACCGGTCGGCAGCGCGATCTTGTGGATACGCGCATCGTCGAGCACGCGCCGGCTGCGCTCGAACGGACGCAGCACCGCGTCGGGGTTGTTGTAGACGAACCAGACGCGGTCGCCGCCGTCACCGCGCGGGTCGGCGGCAGCGAGTGCGGTGCCGATCACCGCCGAGGTCTCGCCACCTTCGGTCACCGCGAACACCACGTCGTCGGCGCCGATGCCGTCATCGCGCATCTGCAGCGCGCCGATCAGCGGCAGGTCCTCGAAGCCTTCCAGCGAACTGATCAGCGCGCGGTCACCACCGGTGATCTGGCCACGCACGCGCTCGCCCAGCTGCGCGGGCAGCTTGGCGGCGATGTCTGGCCACACCGGGTCGGCCTGCAGGCGTTTCCAGAACGGGCGCCACAGGCCGCTTTCCAGCGTCTCGGCCAGCCGGCCGGTCGAGCCGGTGCCGTAGAAATAGATGCGATGGCCGCCCTGCAGCGCGCGTTGCACCGCAGCCGAGGCCGCCTGCAGCGATGCCATACGTTGCGGGTCGTCGGCCAGCGCGGTGAAAGCGCGGGCCACGTCCTCATCGACCGCGAACAGCTGCGCCAGCGCCTGCGCCGGATCGGCCGCTGCCACGTCGCTCAGGTTCCAGGTCTTCGGATGGCGCTGCTCGGTCAGCAACGTGTGCAGCTGGAACTGGGTGCGCTGCTGCACGAACTCGGTCGACGCCGGCGACGGCGGCAGGCCCAGCCGCTCGGCGGCGGCCAGCGGCGAGATCGCCAGCAGGCTCAGGGCGAACGTCATGACGATGCGTCCGGTACGGGGGAACGGTGCGGGGCGGCGGCAGAGCATG
Source organism: Stenotrophomonas sp. JC08 (assembly GCF_052180205.1). NCBI lineage: Bacteria > Pseudomonadati > Pseudomonadota > Gammaproteobacteria > Lysobacterales > Lysobacteraceae > Stenotrophomonas > Stenotrophomonas sp. JC08. Next base: position 3,023,761 of record NZ_CP197473.1, read on the forward strand.
TGGCCGCCTTATTCCGGGACGGCCGGCGCGACCGGATCACGCGGCGCCAACGCATGCAGGATGCGCAGATCCTCGGCATCCAGTTCGGTGCCGCCCTGGCCACGGTAGTGGTTGCGGAACGCGCGCACGGTGGCGACGCGATCCTCCAGTGGGTAGCCGATCAGGCGCAGCGCGGTCCATGGATCGAAGCCGGCCGGCGCCGGGCCGCTGCTGGCGTCGGGCCACAGGCCGAAGCCGGCGTCGGCCAGCCGCTGCCACGGAAACAGCGGGCCCGGATCGGGTTTGCGCGTGGGCGCCATGTCCTGGTGGCCGATGATCTGGTGGCGCGGTATACCCAGCCGCGTGCACAGGTCCTCCAGCAGCACCAGCAGGCTCTGGATCTGCGCCTCGGCGAACGGCGTCTGGCCATCGTTGTCCAGCTCGATGCCGATCGAGGCGGAATTGACTTCGCTGATCGTGCCCCAGCTGCCGGCACCGGCATGCCAGGCGCGGCGTTCGTCGCTCACCAGCTGGTAGCGCTGGCCGTCGGCACCGATCAGGTAGTGCGCGCTGACCCGGCCACCGCTGTTGCTGCCGCGCAGCGTGTCCAGGCTCTGCTGCACCGAATCCTGCTGGGTGAAGTGGATGACGATCAGGCCGGGGCGGCGCAGGTCCTGGTTGGGCGACGGCACCCACGTTGCCAGCGGATTGCGCGGCGGCGTATGCCCGCAGGCGGTGAGCAGGGCGGCAGCGAGCAGCAACGGCGGCAGGCGGGAAATCGAAATATTCATGGGCGATGAGATTGGCTTGAATCCGATCCAAGCGTGGATCAGGCCCCTCTCCCACCGGGAGAGGGGTTGGGGGTGAGGGTACGGACGAAACCCCCACCTTGCCCGGCTGCGCGGCGCGGCGCCCCGCCCGTGCCCTCATCCGCCTTGTCCATCCCCCGTAGGGAGCCGGGCAAGGCGGAACTGCCGCTGCCACATCACTGGAAGCGGTACTCCAGCAGCATGTTGAACGAGCGCCCGCGCGGGTCGGCCACGCGCGCTTCCCAGCCGGCGCCATCGCCGTCGTCCAGGTAGCGCACGGTGAACGGCGGATCGGTGTTGAGCAGGTTGCGGATGCCGAAGGTCGCCTTCAGGTTCTCCATGCCGGTCCAGCTGACGCTGTAGTTGTAGGTGATGTAGGCATCGACCTTCGAGTCCCAGTCCGGCGGGGTGTAACCGTTGACGATGCCACCCGGCTTCCAGTCCTTGTAGCCGCCACGGTAGACCTGGGTCAGCGTGTGCGCCCAATCGCCTCGGGCCCAGCCAAGGCCGAGGGTGTGCTTCCACTTGATCGGCAGGTTGTAGTAACGCTCGTACTCGCCGACCAGGTTGTCGCTGTAGGGCAGGCTGTCGAAGGTCTTGGTCTTGAAGGTGTCCAGGTAGTTGCCGTTGAGGTGGACGTTCCAGGCGCCGCCGGCCAGCTCGCCACGCAGGTTGGCATCCAGCTCGATGCCGCTGGTCAGGGTACCGCCGGTGTTGATGTAGCGCTGGTCGATGGCGACGATGGTGCCGCTGCTGTCACGTATGAAATTGGAGGCGTACAGCGGATAGTTGGCGGTCATCGTCGACAGGTTGAAGCCGCTGCGGATGGTGTTGAGCCGCTCGATCTCCCACCAGTCGACGCTGACGTTGAAGTTGCCGGTCGGCGCCAGCACGAAGCCGATGCTGCGCTGCTTGGCCTCCTCAGGTTTCAGGTTGGGATTGCCGCCAGTGATGATGTCCGGGCGGATCTGCACGTTGCAGGCGGCCACGTCCGGGTTGTACTGGCCCTTCGGACAGCTCGCCGGGTCCGCCAGATCCAGCCCGGTGTACTGGGTTTCGGTGATGCCGCGGAACAGCTTGGCGAAATCGGGCACCTTGAAGCCGGTGCTGTAGGAGCCGCGGAACACCAGCCAGTCGATCGGCTGCCACTTGAACGAGTACTTCGGGTTGGTGGTGCCGCCGAAGCCGTCGTAACGGTCATGGCGCACCGCCAGGTTGAGCTCCAGGCTGTCGACCACCGGCAGGTTGAACTCGGCGAACGCGGCTTTGACGTTGCGCTGCTTGGGCGTCATGTAGTTGGCCGCATCGCTGGGCGCGCCGAACACGAAGGCGTTGCCCGCGCTCCATTCCGATGGACCGCTGAACTCGTATTCCTCGCGACGCACGTCCACGCCCACCGCCGCCTGCACTTCGTCCTCGCCCCACAGCCTGAAACCGAGGCCGCCACTGAAGCTGGCGTCGAAGGTGGTGGTGCTGGAGCTGCCCTTGTACAGCAGCAGGCCACTGGCATCGGCCGCGGCCATGGCGTCATGCGCGGCCTTGGACTGCTCCTGGCCGGGCATCAGGAACGGATTGAGCAGGCCGCTCTTCAGCGCCGCCTTCAACTGCGGCGTGTAGTAGTAGCCACCGGCCAGCACCGACTGCGCGCGGCTCTCGGCGCGCGACAGGCCGACGTTGTAATCCCAGCTGCCGAGGGTGCCGGTCAGGCCGAACAGCACGCGATAGGCCTTGGTCTCGGTTTCCAGCTGGCGTGGACCGCAGATCTCGCAGCGCCAGCGGTAGGTGATCGGGCTGCCGTAGGCCAGGTTGGCCTGGGGCCCGAAGAAATCCTGCACCTGCCCATAGATCGCATCGTAGGTCGCCTGGGTATCGGCATTCAGCTCATAGGCGTCGAGCTGGGTGGCGCTGGCGTTGATGCTGGTGGTGATCTGCTGGGCTTCAAACTGGCGCTTGGAGGTGACCTTGGAGCCCATGAATTCGGTGTAGAACTCGTGGCGGTCACCCAGCTTGAAGGTGGCGCGGCCGATGCCCTGCACCGTCTCCACCGGCTGCTGGATGGTGCGCGCGCGGCCGTAGTCCCACGCGCAGCCGTAGCTGGCACCGGGGCTGGCCCAGATCTTGTCGCCGTAGTCGCCCATCATGTCGCCGCCGTTCTCGCAGCCGGCACCGCCGGGCAGCCGCAGCGGGTTGATGGTGGTCTTGGTCAGGCCGCTCAGCGGGTCCTTCAGGCCGCCACCGATCATGCTGCCGGTACCGCTGACGATGTTGGCGAACGGCGTGCCGCGGGTATCCGGCGACAGCCCGCGATCGGGCTGGAAGCTGTTGGCGAAGTCGCGCTGGTTGCCGCGCAGGATCCTGTTTTCCTTGACGTTGAGTGCGGCCCAGACGTTCCAGCGGTCGGTGTCCAGGTCGCCCCAGCCACCCAGCAGGCTGGCGTGGTAGATATTGCCACCGCCTTCCTCGGTCACGTCGGCACCGGCGGTGAGGGTGATGCCCTGGTAGTTGCTGCGGGTGATGAAGTTGATCACCCCACCGATGGCGTCGGTGCCGTACACCGCCGAGGCACCGTCACGCAGCACTTCCACGCGTTCGATCGCCGCGAACGGAATCGAGTTCAGGTCCACCACCTGGCCGGCCAGGCCATGCGCGGCGACGCGGCGGCCATTGAGCAGCACCAGCGTTGCATCGGCACCCTGGCCACGCAGGTTGGCGCCCGAGACACCGTTGTTGCCGCGCGTTCCGGGCGGTGCGATACCGCTGTTGGCGGCCAGGCTGTCCGGCCCGCTGCTGGCGATGTTCAGCTGCTGCAGCAACTGCTCGGCCGAGGTGATGCCCATCGCCTCGATTTCGGCCTTCTGGATGATGGTGACCGGCAGCGCGGCTTCGACATCGGTGCGCTGGATGCGCGAACCGGTGACCGAGACCCGGTCCAGGGTGCGCGCCTCAGGGGATTTATCGGTGTTGGATGATTGGCCGAAGGCGACCAGTGGACTGCTGCCCAGCGCCAGCAACAGGGCGGCGCTGAGATGGTGAAGGCGTGGCGGGTAGGACCTGACAGACATGCGCTCTCTCTCCGAAGGGGCATAACAGGAATGCTGCCGGAGCGATGACGGCACAGTTCCGCCGTCGCGCGGGCGCCGTACGCAAGCCATCCATCGCTCCACCATCAAACGGCGGAAACCACCCGCCAAGGCAATCCGGATGCGCGCCACCTGCGCGGGGCCGCACCTCTCCTTCCATGGCTGTACTGCACCGGGCCGCCTCCCTGTCTGGCGACCTGCACCACACCGGGCCCGGCATCGGGGCCCGTTCAATATTCAAACCCTGAAGCGCTGCCCACCCGTCACTGCCGCCTTCGCGACCGTGCACCGGAGTCTGGCGGGCACCTGCCGATCTTTCCCGTTCAGATCGGATTCACACCTGTTTAACACGGCCGGAAAGTGCCGGTCAATAAACTATTCCTGCCGTTGCGCCGGCCCGGAAGCAACTATTTTCCGTGCGCCACAGCACACTTTCCCGGCCTGAGCGCAGGCCGCGCGACCCCTTCGGTGGAAATACCGCACCCGCCCTCAGGGACAGGCGCCGATCCGCTCGAACTCCAGGTCCTGATAGTCATAGCTGAAGTCGATATCCGGATCGATCGCGCGCAGGTGCAGGCGTCGCTGCGCACCGTTGCCGGCCAGCTGCAGCCAGGCCTCGGCGTCTTCGCCCAGCTCCTGCCACTGCACCCACGGCCGGCGACCGGACAGCATCACCTGCCCGCGCAGCGCCGGCGACTTCTCCGCGGCAAAGGTGATGCCGCCGTCGGCCGGGCACAGTGTGATCCGGCCGAACCATGGATCGGCCCAGATGCCGGTGTAGGCGGCCAGTTCCCGCGCATCGGCCGCATGGACCGGTTCCAGCTCCGGCCGCACATGGCCGGCGGAACGGCGCTGCGCCGTTTCCCGCTCCAGCAGGGCGGCGTAATGCAGCACGTCGTGACCGGCGGCCGGTGCGGTCTGGTGCTTGAGCAGCGCCTGCATCAGCGCGGTGCGTGCAGCCTCGCCTTCACCGTTGATCAGGATGACCACGCCGCTGCGCCGGTCCGGCAGCAGCGCCAGCGAGGAATACATGCCCGACAGCGTGCCGGTGTGCGCCACCTTCCACTGCCCGTCCATGTCCGACAGCCGCCAGCCGTAGCCGTAGGCGAGGAAGTGCGTGTTGTCCCAGTCGCGCAGGCGCTGGCTGATCGGCATCGGCATGTGCGCGGTCCACAGCGCGCGGCGCTGAGTGGCGTCGAGCCAGTCCGGCGCCTGTGCCGGGTCCAGCAGTGCCTGCATCCAGCGCAGCATGTCGTTGACGCTGCAACGCACGCCGCCGGCCGCCATCGACGGGAAATCGGTTTCCCGCGCGCCGTCGCGTCCGCCGACCACATTGCGCCCGTCCTGCCGGTAATGCGGCTGGGCGATATCCCCCACTGCCGCCGGCGACCATTCGCCGACCTGGCAACGCTCCATGCCCAGTGGCACGAAGATCTCCTGCCGCACCAGCTCCGAATAGCTCTTGCCGCCAGCCACCGCCGCCACTTCACCGGCGACCACGTACAGCAGGTTGTCGTAGGCGTAGTCACTGCGGAAGCTGCCGACCGGCTTGAGGTGCGCCAGCCCGGCGATGATGTCCTGCCTACTGAAGTGGTTGGGTTCGGGCCACAGCATCAGGTCGCCCGCGCCCAGCCCCAGGCCGCTGTTGTGGATCAGCAGGTCACGCACCTGCATGTTGCGCGTCACCCACGGGTCGTACATGCGGAAGGACGGCAGGTAGCGGGTCACCGGATCGTCCCAGCGCAGCCGTCCGGCCTGGACCAGCCGCGCCAGCACCGCCGCGGTCATCGCCTTGGTGTTGGAGGCGATCTTGAACAGCGAATCGGCGCCGACCGGCTGCCCTTCGCCGGCCGCCAGTTCGCCGCGGGTGGCCACATGCACGACCTCACCATCCTCGATCACCCCCACCGCGATACCCGGCAGCCGGTAATGATCGAACGCCTGCTGGACCATGCGGTCGTGGAAGCCGGCCTCCGGCGCCGGCGCAGCGGCGGCGGCGGCGGCGGGCAGAGCAGTGGACAGCAGGGCGAGACAGAGCAGCAACGGTTTCATCGGTATTTCCCAGATTGGATCAACGTGCCACGACAGGACATCACCCTGCCGGGGCAGCAGTGCCGGGCGCACCGCTTCACACGGACACGCCGGCGGGGTTCAGTGCGCGGTTCCCAGCAGCGGCCGCGTCAACGCATACAGGATGCGCAGGTCTTCGGCGTCGAACTCGGCACCCTGGCGGTCAATGCCACGGAAGCGGTGACGGAAGGCCTGCAGCGCATGGCCGCGGTTGTCCAGCGGATAGCCGAGCGCCGCCATGGCCAGCCAGCCATCGAACTGCGCGGGCGGATCACCGGCATCGGCAGCAGGCCAGATGCCGAAACCGGCGTCGTACAGCCGCTTCCACGGGAACAGCGGGCCCGGATCGACCTTGCGCCCCGGAGCCAGGTCGGAATGGCCGACCACTTGCTGGCGCGGAATGCCGAGGCGCCGGGTCACATCCTCCAGCAGCACGATCAGCTGCTCGATCTGCACCTCCGGATAGGGCGAGCGGCCGTCGTTGTCGATCTCGATACCGATCGAGGTGGAGTTGAGATCGGTGAGCGTGCCCCAGCGGCCACCACCGGCATGCCAGGCACGCTTGCGCTCGTCCACCAGCTGGTACAGCGTGCCGTCCTTGCCCAGCAGGTAGTGGGCACTGACCGGGCCGTTGCTGTTGGCGGTCTGCAAGGTGCGCAGGCTGTCCTCGGCGGTCTGCCCGGCGGTGTAATGCAGCACCACCGCCACCGGCCGGCGCGTATCGAAGTTGGGCGAGCGCTCCCACTGCGCCAGCGGGTTGCGGTGCGCGCAGGCGCTCAACAGCAGCAACGAGAGCAGGGAAGCGAGAAACGGAACAGTACGAAATGCCCGCGTTCTGCCCGTGATCCCAGCGCTATCCGTTACCCGTTGCGTTTCCATTTCTTGCTTCCTCATGGCCGCCTCCAGTCATTGGCCGGCTGCTCGCCCGCCAGCAGCTCCTCCAGGCTCTGGCGCCGGCGCACTACCGCGTAATGCTCGCCATCGACCAGCACCTCGGCCGGCAACGGGCGCGAGTTGTAGGTCGAGCCCATCGATGCGGCGTAGGCGCCGGCGCCAAGGATGGCCATCAGCTCGCCCGCCTCGCAGCGCGGCAGCGTACGCCCGGTGGCAAAGGTGTCGCCGGTTTCGCAGACCGGTCCCACCACGTCATAGGTCACCGCGTCACCGCCGGCATCCCCGATGCGCACGATGTCGTGCCAGGCGTCGTACAGGCTGGGCCGCAGCAGATCGTTCATCGCCGCGTCCAGCACCAGAAAATCACGGGCCTCGCCACGCTTCTCCAGCAATACGCGGGTCAGCAGGATGCCGGCCTCGGCCACCAGCCAGCGGCCCGGTTCGACCAGGATGCGGCCACCGAAACCGGCCAGCGCCTGCGCGATCGCCGCGGCGTACTCGCGTGCGTCCGGCGCCTGTTCGCCCTCGCGGTAACGCACGCCCAGGCCGCCACCGACATCGATGCTGGCGATGGCATGGCCGGCCGCTTCCAGCTCCTTCCAGAACGCGGCCATGCGCGCCAGCGCCTCGCGTACCGGCTCCAGGCTGAGCAGCTGCGAGCCGATATGCATGTGCAGTCCATCCAGGCGGACGTTGGGCCACTGCGCCTTGGCGTCGAACCAGCTGCGCGCCTCGGCGATCGACACGCCGAATTTGTTTTCCGCCTTGCCGGTGGAAATCTTGGCGTGGGTCTGCGCATCCACGTCCGGATTGATCCGCACCGCGGCGACCGCCTGCCCGCCACGCGCGGCGGCGATGCGCTGGATCGCGTCCAGCTCGGCGCGTGATTCGATGTTGAAACGGCCGATGCCGACCTCCAGGGCCAGCGCGATCTCCGCATCGGACTTGCCCACGCCGGAGAACACGATGTCGGCGGCGGCCATGCCGGCACGCAAGGCCCGCTGCAGCTCGCCGCCGGAGACGATGTCCGCGCCCGCGCCTTCCTCGGCCAGCAGCCGCAGCACCGCGCCGTTGCCGTTGGCCTTCACCGCATAGCGGATACCCGCATCCAGTCCGGCCAGGGCGTTGCGCAGCGTCCTTACCCGCTCGCGCAGGGCCGGCGCCGCATACACATACAGCGGCGTGCCTTCGCGTGCCGCCAGCGCGGACAGATCCACCTGGCCGAACGTGGCCGGCAGCACCGCACCCGTAGTACGTGGGGTTTCCTGTTCCAAAACGTTGCTCCAAAAAGATGGCGGCCCCCTTACAAGGGCCGCCAGCAAGTGAAAATCAGAACCGCGGCGGCATCAACGATGCGCCCGACCGGATCAGAAGTTCCAGGTCACCACCAGCTGGGTGTAGCGCGGCGACTGCCAGCGCGTACCGGTGCCGAAGGTGTCACGCATGACGCCCGGCGAGGCCTCGTAGCGCTGGTGCACGTTGATGACGGTCTGGTTGTTGAACAGGTTGTAGACCGACAGGCGTGCGGTCAGGTCCACGCTCTCCACCGGCAGACGCCAGGTGACGTTGGCGCCCATGTTCCAGGTCCACGGCAGGCGACCGAAGGCACCGCGCGCGGTCGGCTCGAGCACCCGCTCGTCCCAGCCCTTGTCGCAGTTGGCAACGCACAGCCAACCCGAACCACCACCGGAACCTTCGGTGGCGAAGTTGCCGGCCGCCAGGCTGTCATCCGGCCACAACACGCCGAACGCGGTGATCGGACCACCGGACTGCACCTGCAGGGTCGAGCCCACCGACCACTGGTCGTTGATCTGGTAGCCGGCACGGAACTTGAACTGGTGGCGGAAGTCGTTGAACAGCACGCCGTAACGCTCGTTCACCGCCGGATGGTCGTAGTACTGGACCATGCCGGTGGAACCGAAGTTGGTATCGGAGTTGGTCGGACCTTCCAGGTTGCCCTCGCTCTTGGACCACAGGTAGGACGCGTTGAACATCCACTTGTCATCCCACGCGCGGTCGATCTGGAACTCGACGGCCTTGTAGGTGCGCTTGGGCTTCTTGTAGCCCACCACCTCGCCGCTGCCACCCTTGATGTAGCCGTCCTTCGAGGTGTCGATGGTGATCCAGCCGTCGGTGGCACAGCCAATGGACTTGTCACCCCAGATGGTCACGTCGCCGCCACCATTGCCGACCACCCACAGGCTCTTGCCGACCGGGCCACACGGCGTGTGGTTGATGCGGATGTCGTCGATGGCACGGTCCATCTTGCGGTAGGTGGCGTTGACGCCCCACGACCAGGCCTGGTTGATCATCGACTGGAAGCCGAGGATCACTTCGTCCTGGTACACCGCGTCGATGTCCCTGGACACGCTCTGGCGCAGGTCGCCCGAACCGGTGTTCATGCTGGTGTCGGTCGGCCCGATCTGGCCACCGAAGATCGGCTCCATGTAGGTGCTGCCGGTGATCGGATTGACCTTCTCGGTCCAGCCATTGAGGGCGAAGTAGCTGTATTCGTCGGTGAGGCCACCGGCGAAGCTGACGTTGATGTTGTTGGACACCGGCAGGTAGTAGCGGCCGACGTTGCCGAACAGCTTGGTGCTGCCATCACCCATCATGTCCCAGGAGAAGCCGGCACGCGGGGCGATGAGGTTGTCCTGCTTGATGAAGGAAGAACCGTCGGCGACCTTGTTGTTGAAGCTGTCCGAGCGCACGCCCAGGGTCAGCAGCAGGTTCGGGGTCACGCTCCACTGGTCCTCGATGTAGAACGCATTGGCCACCGTCTCGAACTTGCCGCCGGAGAGGTTGCGACGCCCCATCAGCATCTGCGTCACGTCCGCCGGAATATAGACGCCGGCGCCACCGAACACTTCCGAGCCCGGCTTGGGCACATAGGCGGTGTACATGGTGCCGCTGCCGGAGTAGCGCGAGAGCTGCTCGGTCTTCAGCTCTTCGCGGTCGGCGCCGAAGCGGATCAGGTGGTTGCCCAGCGACCATTCGAAGTCCAGGCGGGCGGCATCACGGGTGTTGGTCATATCGACCACACTGCGGCTCGGCGAGCAGCCCAGGGTCTTGTTCGGCATCGAATCAAGAATGCTGGAATAGGTGCTGTTGCTGGTGATGAAGTCGCAGGTGTCCGCGCCACCCGGCAGGCTGTTGGCCTTGCGTTCGTTGCGGCCGATCATCGCCTTGGCGGTGAAGTTCTGCCCGAAATAGCCGGTATAGGTGCCCGACCAGTTGGTGCCGCCACCTTCGCTGGTATTGGTGCCGGTGCGGTCACCGATGGTGGCGGTGTCCCAGTTGTACTTGTAGGACTGGCTGTTGCTCTCGCTGTCGTCGGAGAACGCCAGCAGCTCCAGGATGTGGTTGTCGGTGATGTTCCAGTCCAGCTTGGTGCCCCAGAACCCGTCATCGGTACGGCCATTGCCCCAGCCGCTGGTGCCGTTGCTGTACTTGGAACGGGAATTGCGGTCCTCGTACATCGCGAACATGAACAACCGGTCCTTCACGATCGGGCCGGAACCCCAGACGTTGGTCTTGGTGAAGGAGGACGAGTCACGGCTGGCGAAGTGGCCGGCGGTGGTGCTGCCCGGGTGGTAATGGTCGCGGCCGGCGGACTGCCACGCGCTCGGCTCGAAGGTCACCTGCATGCCGCCTTCGAACTCGTTGGAGCCGGAGCGGGTCACGGCGTTGATCACGCCACCGGTGGAGCGGCCGAACTCGACCGAGTAACCGCCGGTCTTGACCTGGAATTCCTTGAAGAAGGCGAACGGCGGAGCCGAATAGCCCTGGCGGTCATAGATGTCGGTGACATTCAGGCCGTTGACGAAGATCGCGTTCTCGGCCACCGACGAGCCACCGAAGCTGATGCCGCCAAAGCCGGAGTTGCCCGAGACCACGCCCGGGGCCAGCAGCGCCACCGAGCTCATCGACTGCTCCACCGGCATGCGTGCCAGCTCTTCGCGGTTGATGTTGAACGAGGATTCGGTGGAGTACACGTCCACGCGGTTGATGATCTGCGACCCCCGCACCTGCACCGAATCCAGCGTCACCGCGCCGCTGTCGCCGCCGAGGTTGACGGTGGTGGTACCACCCAGCGACACGTTGACCGACAGCGGCTCGCCCTCGGTCTCGCCGTCACGCTTGACCTGCAGGCTGTAGTCGCCCACCGGCAGCTGGTTCAGGCGGTAGGCGCCATCGGCACCCACGGTGATGGTACGGGTCAGCCCGGTACCCTTGTTGATGATGGTGATCTGGTCGCCGGTACTGGCACGGCCGGCAATCGCACCGGTCGCACTTTGCGCCATTGCGCCTTGCGCCATCACGCCCAGGCAGGTGCCCAGTGCGACCGACAGCGCCGCTTTTTTCAACATTTTGGTATTCATATCCCCTGCCCTCTCCAGCAGATTTTCAAAGTAGAACCACGAACAACTGTTTATTCCCCCGGTGGCGGCGATGCCTGCCACACGAAGCCGGAATCCCACGGATCGAAACAGTGGCTGCCTGCCTGCGAACCGGAGGCTTGCAGGCGGCCACGCCACTTCTCCACCCTCGACGGGTGGGCATAGTTATTGTTGAATCCGGTACGACGGGGGCCGCGTCCGCCGGTATGGAGGCAGGCAATGCCGCCGGCCCGCAAGCCGGCACAGCGATGTTCCTGTCCATCGGCTTCCGGTCGCCCTGCGCCGGATCCAGCACCCCGTCCCCTTGCGGCCTGCTGCCCGCGCACAGCAACGCATTGCCAAGCCAGCGACCGGCTGCAGCAAACGGAACAGGAGTTGTGCGGGTCGCTGGAGCCACGGCAACACTTCTCTCGTGCAGGGTGGTAACGGTTGTGTAACATGCGCCCGGCACCCGGTCAATAATTTATTCTTGCTTTCGCAGACGAAAGGAATAAGTATTCCAAGGCACCACTGTTTAGGGGGAGTCCCAATGATCGCCATCCCGACGCTGCCGCAGCGCCGACGCCTTGCCCCGCTGTCCCGGGCCCTGATCCTCGCCACGGCACTGTGTGCGGGGCCGGCGTTCGCGCTGTCACCGACGCCGGTGCAGATGGCGCCCGCCTATGCCGGCATCATCGGCCTGGAGGAGGCGCTGCTCACCCCGCAGCCATGGATCGCGCAGCTGCCCGATGCCGACACCCTGATCCTCGACCGCGCCGACATCACCGCGCAGAACCTGCGCATGCGCCAGCTCGACGCCTCGATCATCGACCTCCACAAACTGCCGGCAACCCTGCCGCGCACCCTGGTCCGCGAGCACATCGACGCGATCTCCAACGCACCGACCCGCACCCTGTACGACGTGCAGGGCCGACAGGTCAGTGCCGCGCAGCTGCAGGCCATCACCGCCAACCTCGGTCTGGAAGCGATCCCGGCCAGCCGCCCGATCCAGTACGGACTGGTCGTGCACCGCGCCGCGCTGCGTACCTTCCCCACCGACCTGCGTGTGTTCAGCAGCAAGGGCGATACCGACATCGACCGCTTCCAGGAATCGGCGCTGTTCCCCGGTGACGCGGTGGCGGTGCTGCATGAAAGCGCCGACGGCAAGTGGGTGTTCGTCGCCAGCGAGCGCTACGCCGCGTGGATGGAAAAGCGCTTCGTCGGCACCGGCAGCGCCGACCAGGTGTTCGGCTATGGCAAGGAAGGCCCGTACCGGGTGATCACCGGTGCCACCGCCACCACCGCCTACACCCCGGAAGAGCCGCGGGTTTCCAACCTGCAGCTGGAAATGGGCGTGCGCGTGCCGGTGCTGGCCGACTGGCCGGTAATGGACACCGTCAACGGCCAGCAGGCCCATGCCGCCCATGTAATCCAGTTGCCGGTGCGCAACGACGACGGCAGCCTTGCGCTGGTGCCGGCGCTGCTGCCGCGCTCGCAGGAAACCTCCGACGACTACCTGCCGCTGACCCGCGCCAACCTGATCACCCAGGCGTTCAAGTTCCTCGGCGAGCGCTACGGCTGGGGTCATTCCTACAACACCCGCGACTGCAGCGGCTTCGTCTCGGAGATCTACCGCAGCTTCGGCGTGCTGCTGCCGCGCAACACCAGCGCGCAGGCGATCAGCCCGGCGCTGGACCGCCTGCCGTTCACCGACAAGGACGACACGGCCACGCGCGAAGCCGCCATCGCCGACCTGCAGGTGGGCGATCTGGTCTACATCCCCGGCCACGTGATGATGATGCTGGGCACCGCCAACGGCATGACGTGGATGATCCACGACACCTCCGGTGGCAGCTGGTTCGACGCCGACGGCAAACGCATCCACGCCCAGCTCAACGGCGTCTCGGTGACACCGCTGGAGCCGATGATGGCCAGCGACACCGCCAGCTACATCGACCGCATGACCAACATCCAGCGCATCCGTCCGCAAGCCACCAAATGAAGATCACCGACATCGAACTGGGCATGCTACGTGTGCCCCTGAAAACCCCGTTCAAGACCGCCCTGCGCACCGTGGATACGGTCGAGGACATCGTGGTGCTGGTACGCACCGACAGCGGCCACACCGGCTACGGCGAGGCGCCGGCCACCGCGGTGATCACCGGCGACACCCACGGCTCGATCATCGAGGCCATCAACACCTTCATCAAGCCGCGCCTGATCGGCCAGGACATCAGCAACCTCAACCGCATCTGCGCGCTGATCGAATCCTCGATGGAGCGCAACACCAGCGCCAAGGCGGCGGTGGAGATCGCCATCTACGACCTGTGGGCGCAGCTGCACGGCGCACCGCTGTACCAGATGCTGGGCGGTGGCGATCCGGTGATCACCACCGACATCACCATCAGCGTGGACTACATCGACAAGATGGTGGCCGATTCGCTGTCGGCACTGGAGCGCGGCTTCGAATCGCTGAAGATCAAGGTCGGCAAGGACATCGGCCTGGACATCGAGCGGGTCAAGGCGATCCATGCCGCGGTCGAAGGCCGTGCGCTGCTGCGGCTGGACGCCAACCAGGGCTGGACCGCCAAGCAGGCGGTGTATGCGATGAACGCGCTGGAGAACGCCGGCGTGGTGCTGGAGCTGCTCGAACAGCCGGTCAAGGCCAATGACCTCGCCGGCATGAAGTACGTCACCGAGCGCGTCAACACGCCGGTGATGGCCGATGAAAGCGTGTTCAGCCCGCACCAGGTGTTCGAGCTGATCCAGCACAGCGCCGCCGACATCATCAACATCAAGCTGATGAAGACCGGCGGCATTTCCAACGCCATCAAGATCGCCGACATCGCCGCGCTGTACGGCGTGCCGTGCATGATCGGCTGCATGCTGGAATCGAGCATCAGCGTGGCCGCGGCGGTGCATCTGGCGGCGGCCAAGTCCGGCGCGATCAGCAAGGTGGACCTGGACGGCCCGTCGCTGGGCCAGTTCAACCCGGTCGAGGGCGGCGTGATCTTCAACGAATCGGAGATCACCATCACCGACGCCCCGGGCCTCGGCATCGTCGAGGTACGCGGGCTGGAAATGATCAAGCGGTGATCCCGATGGCGGCGGCAACGGCACTCTCCCCGGCTGCCGCCGCCATCGGCACACACGCCGCCGACCTTGTCGCAGCACCCGCCATGCCGGGTGCTGTTCTGTTTCCGGAGGTGGCGGCCGCTGATACAGATGATTCCAGCACTGGGCTTTTGCCCTCTTCCCACCGTAGAGCGGGCCGAGCACCGCAGCGGATCGGGGGAAGAAGGCGCGGGTGTCTGAGCGCAGCGAGTTCCGCGCCGCCCCGAGCCGCGAGGAGCGCAGGAGGTCGATGCGGGTTCATCGCATCGGCCCGCGTCCCGGTGGCGTGTTCTTTGGTTACTTTCTTGCACGCGCAAGAAAGTGACTCGGTCCTCGCGCAGCAGGAGCGAAAGCCTTTGCCTCTGCTCCTGCCGATCTGCAGGGACAAACATCAGATCAGGAACAAGAGCTTTCACCCCCCTCCGGGGAGCGAGCTGCTTTTCTTTGCCCGTGCAAAGAAAAGTCAGCCAAAAGAAACACGGCCGGACGCGACCCGCTCTACGGCGGGAACATCCAGAGCGACAGCCTCGGGCAACAGCAACAGCGAAGCCCCTTTCGCCTGCGCCGCAATAACACAGACAGGAAACAAAGCCTTACCGCTGCCGCAAAATCTCCCTAGAGTCACCCCATCGCAACCGACCTGCCGTCCATGCCACCTCTGGTAAAAATCCGCTCCGAACGCGAACAGATGTCGGCCATCGAACGCCGCATCGCCGACTTCATCCTCGACAACGCCCACCTGCTGCGCGATTACTCCTCGCAGCAGCTGGCCAACGCGCTGGATATCAGCCAGTCCAGCGTGGTCAAGTTCAGCCAGAAACTGGGCTTCAAGGGCTATCCGGACCTGAAGTACTCGGTCGGTGCCGCCGTTGCCCTGGCCGGCAACGGTGAAAGCACGCAATGGCCGCCGGAGGAACAACCCGGCGGTTACCTGCTCGCCGCCGAAACCCTGCGCCGGGCCAAGGTCGCCGCCGAGGAGGAGACCCTGACCGCCAACCCGCAGGCCGAGGTGGAGGCGGTGGTGGGCCTGATCGACACCGCGCCCAAGGTGTTCGTCTACGGACTCGGCGATGACGGCCTGTACGCCCGCGAATTCGCGATGCGGCTGTCGCTGCTGGGCATCCTCACCGTGCAGCACGCCGATCCGATCCTGATGACCGCCAACCTGTCGGCCGCGCGGGCCGGCGATGTGCTGCTGGTGTTCTCCGAATTCGGCAAGCTGCCGCAACTGTGGCAGCTCTCGCGCCAGTTCCAGGAGGTCGGCGGCAAGGTCGTGTCGATCACCCGCCACACCGCCAATCCGCTGCGCGCGCATGCCGATGCGGCGCTGGCGATCTGCGCGCAGGATCCGCAACCACCCATCGCGCAACTGCTGTACCGTTGCTCGCTGCAGTACCTGCTGGATTTCGTGTTCGTGCTGCTGTGCCAGGCCAATCCGGACCGGCAGCGCCAGCTGGCCGTGAACCAGGAACGCATCCACCAGCTGATCGACAACTGATCACAGGAGCCGCCACATGACCCGCACCCGCCCATGCTGTCCCGGCTGACCGGCCTGTTGG
This sequence comes from Stenotrophomonas sp. JC08, assembly GCF_052180205.1. Taxonomy (NCBI): domain Bacteria; kingdom Pseudomonadati; phylum Pseudomonadota; class Gammaproteobacteria; order Lysobacterales; family Lysobacteraceae; genus Stenotrophomonas; species Stenotrophomonas sp. JC08. Next base: position 3,039,645 of record NZ_CP197473.1, read on the forward strand.
CGTGGCGGGCTACCGCCTGCACCTGTGGCGACCCGCCGTTGAGCATTCGCGTGCCTGCGGGCATCTTGTCCCCTCCCTGACCAGGTCACCCGTTGATGACAGCCAGCCCTCCTGCCAGACGCTCCCGAATCTCCGCCCCGGTCAAGGTCCTGATCGCGCTGCTACTGGCCACGGTCGTCGGCCTTTCACTTACCCGCTACGACCAGGCACTGGCCTTGGAGATCGCCGCCTTCGCGCGTCCCATCGGCCGGCTCTGGCTCAATGCATTGCAGATGACGGTGGTGCCGCTGGTCACCGCGCTGGTGATCGTCGGCGTCAACACCGCCAGCAATGCCGCCGCCTCCGGACGCACCGCGCGCAACGCGATCATCGTGTTCCTGGTGCTGCTGGTGGCCGCCGCCGGTTTCTCGGCACTGGTCACCCCGGCGCTGCTGGAACTGGTGCCGCGTGATGCGGCCACCATCCAGACGTTCCGCGATGCACTGAGCTCACCGGCAGTGACCACCACCCCGCCCAGCGCCGCGCAGTGGATCGGCGCGCTGATCCCGAGCAATGCACTGGCTGCCGCCGCCTCGGCGTCGATGCTGCCGCTGGTGGTGTTCGCGATGTTCTTCGGTTTCGCGCTGAGCCGGCAGGAGGACAGCCGCCGCGAGCGCCTGCTGGACATCATCCGCATCGTCGCCGACACCATGATCACCATCGTGCGCTGGGTGCTGTGGGCGGCGCCGGTGGGCGTGTTCGCGCTGGTGCTGGTGGTCTGCGCCGAGGTCGGCATGAGCATCCTCGGCATCCTCGGCTGGTACATCGTGCTGATGTGCGTGGTCTACATCCTGATCACCCTGCTGCTGTACGGGGTCGCCCGCCTCGCCGCCGGCGAGCCGCTGCGTCGCTTCGCCAGTGCGCTGCTGCCGGTGCAGGCGATCGCCGGCAGCACGCAGTCGTCGCTGGCCTCGCTGCCGGTGATGATCGACAGCGCGCGCAATCGGCTGGGCTATCCGGCGGCGCTGACCTCGCTGGTGCTGCCGATGGCGGTATCGCTGTTCCGCATCACCAGCCCGGCGCAGTACATCGCCGTGGCCAGCTTCATCGCGTGGCTGTATGGCATCGATATTTCCGCCTCGCAGTACGCGGTGACGGTGCTGCTGGCGGCGGCGATCAGCATGGGCTCCACCGGCCTGCCCGGCCAGGCCAACTTCATGACCAACAACCTGCCGATCACCCAGAGCCTGGGCCTGCCGGTGGAGCCGCTGGGCGTGCTGCTGGCGGTGGACACCATTCCCGATGTGTTCTGCACCATCGGCAACGCCACCGGCGGGGTGACCGCCACCGGTATCGTCGCCCGGCATACGCCGACGCAGGCCGAACCGGAGCCGCCCCCGCCCGGCTGAGTCCACCCTCTGGGTCCGGCGCCATCTTCCGTGCTGCGGTGGCGCCGACAGCAGCGCGAGCCGGCACCGGCTCCACTACAGCGCCCGGACGTGGGCGCCGGTCGCTACGGTATAGGACCCATCGCCACGTTCCCCTGGGCCAGCACCGGCACCCGCCGCCGCCATGCTGTAATAGCGCGGCTGGACATACGTTTCCCACTCTGGAGATCCCCATGCCCCGTTCCGTGCTGCTGGCCATGACCCTGGCCCTCACTCCGGCCCTGCTCACCACCGCCTGTGCCGCCGCACCCGATCCGGCGGCCGACGCCGCGCGCTCGCCGGCACAGTGGCCGTTCACCGCCACCGCCAGCGGCCAGTTCAACGAGCCTTGGGCGATGGCCTTCCTGCCCGATGGCAGCCTGCTGGTCACCGAGAAGGCCGGCACGCTGGTGCGCTTCGATCCGGCAACCGGCAAGCGCGGCGAGATCCGCGGCGTGCCGGCCGTGGCCTATGGCGGCCAAGGCGGTTTCGGTGACGTGATCGTGCATCCGCAGTTCGCCAGCAACGGACTGGTCTATTACAGCTACGCCGAAGACGGTGACGATGACACCCGTGGTGCCGCGGTGGCGCGCGCGAAGCTGGAGCTCGACGCCGATGGCGGCGGGCAGCTGGCCGATGCACAGGTGATCTGGCGGCAGACGCCGAAGGTGACCGGGCGCGGCCATTACGGCCACCGCCTGGCATTCGGTCCGGACGGCAAGCTGTGGATCACCTCCAGCGACCGGCAGAAGTTCGATCCGGCCCAGGACATGGGCGGCAATCTGGGCAAGATCATCCGCCTCAACGACGATGGCAGCGTGCCGGCCGACAACCCGTTCGCCGCGCAGGGCTCACCCGCCGACCAGGTCTGGTCGCTGGGCCACCGCAACGCGCTGGGCATCGCCTTCGATGCCGACGGCCGGCTGTGGGAACACGAGATGGGACCGAAGGGTGGCGACGAGCTGAACCTGATCCAGCGCGGCGGCAACTACGGCTACCCCATCGTCTCCGATGGCGACCATTACGACGGCCGCGATATTCCCGACCACGCCACCCGTCCGGACTTCATCGCCCCGGTGGTGACCTGGCGGCAGGTGATCTCGCCGGCCGGCTTCATCATCTACAACGGCGCGCTGTTCCCGCAGTGGCAGGGCAGCGGTTTCATCGGCGGCCTCTCCTCCAAGGCACTGGTGCGGGTGGCCTTCGACGGCGACACCGCCCACGAGGCCGAACGCTTCGACATGGGCCAGCGCATCCGCGAGGTGGAACAGGGCCCGGACGGCGCGATCTGGCTGCTGGAAGACCAGAAGGATGGCCAGGGCGGCCGCCTGCTGAAGCTCACGCCGAAGGCCGGCTGATCCCCCCGCGCGCCGCCGTCAGCCACTGGCAGCGGCGCTGCAGCGCAGGTTGCCGCCTCAGCGCGGCGCCAGCAGTTCGAAGCCCACCGCTTCGCCGCTTGCCGACGAGGCGCACACCCACACATCGAACCATCCCGGCTCGGCACGGCACTGGCCATCGGCGCCGGTGAACGCCAGTTGCCGGCGATCCAGACGGAAGGCCACCTGCCGCGACTCACCCGGCGCCAGCGCGACCTTGGTGAACGCCTTCAGCTCGCGCACCGGGCGCACCCGGCTCGCGACCCGGTCGTGCACATACAGCTGCACCACCTCCTCGCCGGCCACCGCGCCGGTATTGGTGAGCGTCACGGTGATTTCCAGCTCGCCATCCCACTCCAGCTGCGTCGTGTCCAGCTGCGGCGGACCATAGGCGAAGGTGGTGTACGTCAGGCCATGGCCGAACGCGTACAGCGGGGCGTTGCTGATTTCACGCCAGCGCGCCTTGAATTCGGACATGCCCGGCAGCTCCGGCCGGCCGGTACGCGGATGGTTGTAGAAATACGGCTGCTGCCCGGAGTGTTGCGGGAAACTCACCGGCAGCCGCGCTGAAGGGCTGTAGTCGCCACACAGCACATCGGCCAGCGCATGCCCGGTCTGCGTGCCCAGGTACCAGCCCACGACAATGGCCTGCGCGTCACGCACCGCACCGTGCAAGGCCAGCGCGCGGCCGTTGCGCAGCACCACCACCAGTGGTTTGCCGGTCAGCGCCACCGCTTCGGCCAGCGCCTGCTGCGCCGCCGGCAGGGTGATCTCCACCCGCGATTGCGCCTCACCGCTGTAGCGCTGCGGTTCGCCCAGGGCCAGCACCACCACATCGGCGCGCCGGGCCGCGGCAACGGCCTGCTCGATCCCCCCGTCCAGCGGCGCTTCCAGCGCACAGCCGGCCACGACGTCCAGCAACGCCGGATCAGCCAGTCGCGTCCGCAGCCCCACGTCCAGCGGCACATAGCGCGACTGGTCACCGAACAGCGTCCAGCAGCCTTCGATGTTGTCGCAGTCCTGCGCGAACGGGCCGATCAGCGCGATCTTCTGCCCGGCCTTGCGCAGCGGCAGCACGGCCTCCTCGTTCTTCAGCAGCACCACCGAGCGCCGCGCCGCCTCGCGTGCCAGCGCATCGTGGGCGGCAATGTGGGAGTGATCGCGTTCGCGCGCCGGATCCAGCGAACGGTACGGATCATCGAACAGGCCGATAGCCTCCTTCAGTTGCAGCATCCGCCGCACCGAGTCGTCCAGCAGCGCCATCGGCACCTGCCCACTTTCGACCAGCGCCGGCAGGTGCTCGGCGTAGAAGCCGCTCTGCATGCTCAGGTCGAGCCCGGCCAGGAACGCCTTGGCGGTGGCATCGCGGGCATCAGCGGCATAGCCGTGCGCCACCAGCTCCATGTCGGCGGTGTAATCGGACACCACAACACCCTGAAAGCCCCACTGCCCGCGCAGCAGGTCGGTCAGCAACCAGCGGTTGGCACTGGCCGGCACGCCGTTGATGTCGTTGAACGCGCTCATCACCGCCAGCGCGCCGGCATCGAGAGCGGCCTTGAACGGCGGCAGGTGCACATCGCGCAGCGTCTGCGGTGAGATATCCACCTGCGCGTATTCCATGCCCCCGGCCACCGCGCCGTAGGCGGCGAAATGCTTGGGCGTGGCCAGCAGCGCGTCGGCCGCCTGCAGGTCATCGCCCTGGAAGCCGCGCACCCGGGCGGCGGCAAACGCGCAGCCCAGCACTACATCCTCGCCGGCACCTTCGGCCCCGCGGCCCCAGCGCTGGTCGCGGGCGATATCCACCGCCGGCGCGTAGGTCCAGTGGATACCTGCCGCCGTGGCTTCAACCGCCGTGGCGCGGGCGGTGCGCCGGGCCAGCTCCGGCTCGAAACTGGCCGCCTCGCCGAGCGGAATCGGGAACACCGTGCGCATGCCGTGGATGACGTCGGCGGCCAGGATCACCGGAATGCCGAGCCGGCTTTCCTCCACCGCGACCTGCTGGATACGCCGCCCGGCCTCGGCACCGACACCGTTGAACAGCGAGCCGACGCGGCCGGCGCGCACCTGCTCGAGCACCTGCTCGGCGTTGCGCACATTGGCCTCCGGGTTCACGTCCGGTGCGAACGGGCGGACCATGTCGGCGAACACGCCCAACTGGCCCACCTTCTCTTCGACCGTCATCCGGGCAAGCAGCGATTCGATGCGGTCCGAAGCCACCGGCAATCCTCTATGGGCGCGTGCAAAGCGCCGATTCTAGCGGCGCCGGTGTCAAGGGACCGGCGCGGCCATCATTTCCGCAGTGCCCGGCCAGCCCCGGCATACAGTCCAGCAGCGCCGGACCGTTACGCGTCGGCGGCTTCCTGCGCACGCTGCAGGCCCATGAACATCGCATCGGAAGACTGCTGGAACACCCGCAGCCCGAACTCGGGCAGGATCGCCAGCAGATGGTCGAAGATGTCCGACTGCGTCGCCTCGTAATCCCCCCAGGCGGTGGACGCGGTGAAGCAGTAGATTTCCAGCGGCAGGCCATGTTCGGTCGGTGCCATCTGCCGCACCAGCAGGGTCATGTCCTGGTGGATCTGCGGATGGTTGCGCAGGTAGCGCTCTACATAGACACGGAAGGTGCCCAGGTTGGTCAGCCGGCGGGAATTCACCGGCTCCGGATACCGCTCCGCTACCTTGGCATTCCACTGCCCCAGCTCTTCGCGCTTGCCGGCCAGATAATCGTGCAGCAGCGCGAACTGGTAGATGCGCGGACGCAGGCCATCGTCCAGGAAACGCACGCTGTGCTGGTCAAGATAGATCGAGCGCTTGATCCGCCGCCCGCCGGCTTCCTGCATGCCGCGCCAGTTCTTGAACGACTCGGTGACCAGCTTCTTGGTCGGAATGCTGGTGACGGTCTTGTCCCAGTTCTGCACGGTGACGGTGTGCAGGGCGATATCGATCACATCGCCATCGGCATTCTGGCTGGGCATCTCGATCCAGTCGCCGATGCGCACGCGGCCATCGCCACTGATCTGCACGCTGGCCACCAGCGACAGGATGGTGTCCTGGAAGATCAGCATGAATACCGCCGTGGCCGCCCCCAGGCCGGTGATCACATGCAGCAGCTTGACCCCGAACAGGGTCGCCACGATCGACAGCCCCGCCAGCACGAACACGGCGATCTTGGCCACCTGCAGGTAGCCTTTGATCGGCTTGTTGCGCGCATCCGGACGCCGCTCGTAGAACTGGTTGAACACATCCAGCGCATGCGACACCGCCAGCGCGATGGTCAGCACGGTCCACGCATGGCACAGCGCCTGCAGTCCCTTGACCAGCCCCGGCGGCAACTCCGGCACGATCGCCAGACCGGCGGCGATCACCACCGATGGCACGATATTGGCCAGACGCGCGATCACCCGCAGCGGCTGCTTGCCGTTGCGATCGGGCCTGGAAATGCGTTCGATCACCTTGCGCAGGCCGCGCAGCAGGATGCGCTTGGTGATGAAGTTGGCCAGCCACGCCACCAGCAGCAGCGCCGCCAGTACCACCGCCGGATACGCCATCGGGTACGGCGCCAGCATGTTTTCCAGCTGGTCCAGCCAACGGATTCCGATTACCGCCATCAGGTTGCCTCTCTTTCCATTTTTTCAGAACCACGCCTGCCGCCGGGCGGCGCTCCTTGCCGAAGCGCCGCGCCAGGAAGGGACGTGGGAACTACAGATACCGCACCGCCACTACCGCCGGCGGGCGCCTCAAGCGGTCCCGGCCGTGCGTTCGATCACCACTCCCACCGCACGCGCGCCCCGCACCGCGCCCGGCTTGCTCAGCTTCAGCCGCAGCCACTGCACACCGAACTCATCCAGCACGATCTGCGCACAGCGTTCGGCCAGGGTTTCTACCAGCCCGAACTCCGAGGCACGCACAAATTCCATCAGCCGCTTGCTCACCGCCTTGTAGTTCAAGGTGTCGGCGATGTCGTCGGTGGCGGCGGGGCGGCGGTTGTCAAAGCCCATTTCCAGATCGAACACCAGGGTCTGGCGAATGCGCCGCTCCCAGTCGTAGATGCCGATCAGGGCGTCGATCTCGAGCCCTTCGATGAATACCTTGTCCATTGCATACGTCGCAGTAAATGAAGCGACATGGTAACGGCCCGTCGCTGAGCCTGCCGTGGCCACCACGGAGGCGCCGTTACTGGCAGGACGGGCGCCGACAAAATTCCCTGCCGCCACGGCTGCCGGTGTGATCCCGGCGTGGGCGATGTGCGGACGCGCTCAGCCGCCGGCGTGCAACGGTGGCAGCGTGGCCATGTCCCAGCGCGGGGTGACCTTGATTTCCGCCGACGTGTGCTGGCCGGCCTGCAGCCGCAGCGCGCCGGCGAAGGCGATCATCGCGCCGTTGTCGGTGCACAGCTCCGGGCGCGGGAAACACACCCGGCCGCCACGGCGCTGTGCCGCGTCCTGCAGCCTGGCGCGCAGGCGTTTGTTGGCGCCGACCCCGCCAGCCACCACCAGCACGTCGCAGCCGGCCGCCTCCAGCGCGCGTTCGCACTTGATCGCCAGCGTATCGACCACCGCATCCTCGAACCCGCGGGCGATGTCGGCGCGGGTCTGCTCGCTCTGGTCGCTGTCGCGCCAGGCCAGCAGCACCTGGGTCTTCAGGCCGGAGAAACTGAAATCCAGCCCCGGGCGGTCGGTCATCGGCCGGGCGAACCTGTAGCGTCCCGGCGTGCCGATCTCGGCCAGTCGGGCCAGCTGCGGACCACCCGGATATGGCAGACCCATCAGCTTGGCGGTCTTGTCGAAGGCCTCGCCGGCGGCATCGTCCAGGGTTTCACCCAGCAACCGGTACCGGCCGATCGCCTCCACCGCGATCAGCTGGGTGTGCCCGCCGGACACCAGCAGCGCCACGAACGGCGGCGCCGGCGGATCGTCCTCCATCAGCGGTGCCAGCAGATGGCCTTCCATGTGGTGCACGCCGATGGCCGGCACAGCCAGCCCCCAGGCCAGCGAACGCGCCACCCCGGCGCCGACCAGCAGCGCGCCAACCAGCCCCGGACCGGCGGTATAGGCCACGCCGTCGATCTCGGAAATGGCGATACCGGCCTCGTCCAGGGTCTGCCGGATCAACGGCAGGGTCTTGCGCACATGGTCACGACTGGCCAGCTCGGGCACCACGCCGCCGTATTCGGCATGCAGGGCGATCTGGCTGTAGACCGCATGGGCGCGCAGCGCCGCCGCCCCGGACAGGCCGGTGTCATACACCGCCACGCCGGTCTCATCGCAGGATGATTCGATACCGAGTACTTTCATGCCACTATTGTGAACCCGTGCAGGCGGCTTGGCGATGCGCCGGAAGTGCCGCACCACGCCATTCCAGCGGCCGCCACCGCAGTGCAACGCACGGGTCGTGATGCTTCTGGCCATCGACCCCTTGCGCGCCTCATCAAAGCCGATATAATACGCGGCTCGCCGGGCGTGACCCGGTTTCATTGTGTCCCGGAGATTCCATGCCCAGCGTAAAAGTCCGCGAGAACGAGCCCTTCGAGTTTGCTCTTCGCCGCTTCAAGCGCACTTGCGAAAAGGCCGGCGTGCTGGCCGAAACCCGCAAGCGCGAGTTCTACGAAAAGCCGACCCAGGAACGCAAGCGCAAGGCCGCTGCTGCCGTGAAGCGCCAGCTGCGTCGTTCCTCGCGTGACGTCACCAAGCGTCAGCGCCTGTACTGATCGGACGCAACTCCTGAACGGAGGGCACCGTCCTTCCGTACTGGAGCGAGAGCCGGCACGCATCCGCGTCGCCGGCTTTTTGCGTTTCCGCCATACCGTGTCCGGCGTCCCGACCGTAATTCCGATCCCGCAATCGAGGTGATCCATGAGCATGAAGCAACAGCTGACCGACGACATGAAGGCCGCCATGAAGGGCGGCGACAAGCACTCCCTGGGCGTGATCCGCCTGATCAACGCCGCCATCAAGCAGCGTGAAGTGGACGAGCGCATCGAACTGGACGACGCGGCGGTGATCGCGGTGCTGGACAAAATGGTCAAGCAGCGCCGGGACTCGGTGACCCAGTACGAGGCCGCCAACCGTGAAGACCTCGCGGTGATCGAACGCGACGAGATCACGGTGATCGAACGCTACCTGCCGGCCAAAATGGGCGAGGCCGAGATCCAGGCGGAAATCACCGCCGCCATCGCCCAGACCGGCGCCAGCAGCGCGGCCGACATGGGCAAGCTGATGGGCGTGCTCAAGCCCAGGCTGGCGGGCAAGGCCGATATGGGCCTGGTCTCCAAGCTGATCAAGCAGACGCTGGCCAGCTGAGGCCACGGCCCGCGCCACCCCGGCAAACGACAAGGCCCGCCACTGTGCGGGCCTCGTCGTTTCCGCACCCGGCCACCTGGCTGGTGCAACGCCAGCGGATGCACCGGCGGGCAACGCCGCCCACAACCTTCACCACTGCACGCCCGGAGCAAGCCGGGCACACCCGTGCATGGATGCGCCCGCTTCATCCGCACCAACGCCCGGCTTTGCTAGAACAGCCCCCTGATGCCGCGCGAGAGATCCGATGCCAGCCAGCCGCCTGCTGCCCACCTTCACCTCGCGAATGGAACAGCTGCAGCGAAGCCTGCCGGCCGCCCTGATCCGCCGCTTCGCCGACGCCGATGTGATGACCCAGGCCGCCTCGCTGGCCTTCTACACCCTGCTGTCGCTGGCACCGCTGCTGGTGCTGCTGCTGTGGCTGACCGCCTCGCTGTATCCGCCGGCGCAGCAGGCGCTGGTCGACCAGATCGGCGCACTGGCCGGGGCCAGCGTGGCCGACGTCGCGACCACGGTCATCGCCAATGCCAGTGCCCGGCCCGATCTGGGCTCGCTGGCCGGGGTGTGGGGTCTGGTATTGCTGTTTGTCGGCGCCACGGTGGTGTTCGCCCAGCTGCAGAGTGCGCTCAACCTGATCTTCCGTACCGACTCCAGCCGTTTCGACGGGATCCTCGGCTGGCTGAAGAAACGGGTGTTCTCGGCCGGCGTGGTGCTGGCACTGGGTTTCCTGCTGATTGTTTCGATGGTCGCCACCACTGCCGTACAGGTGGTGTTCGCGCACCTGCCTTCGGTGCTGCCGGCCGTGGCCTATCTGAGTACGCTGGTGCTGTACGCACTGGGATTCGCCTTCCTCTACCACTACCTGCCCGACCGCCCCGTGCGCTGGCGCCAGTCTTTCCTGGGCGGCGCCATCACCGCGGCACTGTTCGCGCTCGGCCGCTATGCCATCGGCCTGTATCTGGCCAATGCCGCGCCCGGCAGTGCCTATGGCTCGATGGGCACGCTGGTGATCATGCTGATTTGGATCTACTACGCCAGCGTGGTGTTCTTCAGTGGCGCACTGATCACCGCGGTGATCGACGAGCGCTCGCGCGCCCGGCGGGCGCCGTCACCGGTTCCTGCCGCTTCCGACGCGGGCTAGTACACTTGAACCACCTTTTTGCCATGTACCGCTCCAACGGCGGTGCGTTCTGTTGCCACATGGCCCGACTTTCCGACGCAGTGTCCAATTCCCCACGCACAGCCCCCCCCGGCAGTGGCGCGGCTTGCCGTGCGGCGCTGGACGCTGGCACCCGGCCACGGATCCGGAGCTGAGATGGCCAGGATCCCGGACGCCTTCATCGATGACCTGCTGGCCCGCTCCGATATCGTCGAAGTGGTCGGCTCACGGGTGCCGCTCAAGCGCCAGGGCAAGGAATACGCGGCGCGCTGCCCGTTCCATGACGAACGCTCGGCCAGCTTCACGGTCTCGCCGACCAAGCAGTTCTACCACTGCTTCGGCTGTGGCGCGCACGGCACCGCGATCAGTTTCCTGATGAACTACGACCGCCTCGAGTTCCTCGACGCGGTCGACGAACTGGCCAAGCAGGCCGGCATGGAAGTGCCGCGCGACAGCCAGCCGCGCAGCCAGCAGCAACAGGACGACAGCCGCGACCAGTACTCGGCACTGGATGCGGCCAGCCGCTTCTTCCAGAAACAGCTGGAGGGCAGCGACAAGGCCCGCGCCTACCTGGATGGCCGCGGCGTCGATGCCGACACCCGTGCACGCTTCTCCATCGGCTACGCGCCGGACGGCTACAGCGCATTGAAGGATGCGCTGGGTAAGGACGAGCGCCGCATGACCCTGCTCGACCGGGTCGGGCTGTTCTCCAAGAACGACCGTGGCCACGTCTATGACAAGTTCCGCGACCGGGTGATGTTCCCGATCTTCGACCGCCGTGGCCGGGTGATCGCCTTCGGTGGCCGCGTGTTCGAGAAGGACGACGGCCCCAAGTACCTCAACTCGCCGGAGACCGCGCTGTTCCACAAGGGCCGCGAACTGTACGGCCTGTGGCAGGTGCGCCAGGCCAACCAGAAGATCGAGCGGCTGATCGTGGTCGAGGGCTACATGGACGTGGTCAGCCTGTTCCAGTTCGGCGTCACCCAGGCGGTGGCGACACTGGGCACGGCGACCACCCCGGAGCACGCCGAGCTGCTGTTCCGCAATGCGCCGGATGTGTATTTCTGTTTCGATGGCGACGCCGCCGGTCGCCGTGCCGGCTGGCGCGCACTGGAGTCGGTGCTGCCGCGGATGAAGGACGGACGGCAGGCGTTCTTCCTGTTCCTGCCTGACGGCGAGGACCCAGACAGCATCGTCCGCAAGGAGGGCGCCGATGGCTTCGACACGCGCCTGCAGCAGGCCACACCGCTGTCGCAGTTCTTCTTCGACGAACTGACCCGCGAGATCAATCTCGGCACGCTCGACGGCAAGGCGCGGCTGGCCGAACGTGCGCGGCCGATGCTGGCGCAGATTCCCGATGGCGCCTTCGGCGACCTGATGAAACAGGAGCTGGCGCGGCTGACCGGTATCGGCACCCGCAGCGCCACACCGGCCGCAACACGCCCGCCCGTGCGCAGCACCGTGCCGGTGCAGAAGCGCAGCCTGGTGCGTGCGGCCATCGCCATCCTGCTGCAACAGCCCTCACTGGCGATCAATCTGGAAGGTCACCACGCCATCGGCGGCCTGCGCCTGCCCGGTATCGAACTGTTGCTGGAACTGCTGGATCTGGTCGAACAGCGTCCGGACATCAGCACCGGCGCGCTGCTGGAGCATTTCAACGACCGCGAGGAACAGGCCTCGCTGCACAGGCTTGCCGCGCTGGCCTTGCCCGGCGACGAGACCAGCTGGGCCGAGGAGTTGCAGGACGCCATCAATCAGCTGGAAAAACAACGCCTGCTCCAACGCCTTGAAGAACTGCAGTCGCGACCGTTCTCCCAGCTGGATGCTGCCGACAGGTTTGAACTGCGCGAACTGCTTAACGCCCGCGCACCCCTGAGGATCTGAGGTGAGACCATGCTTCGTAAATACACGCTCTTATTCGCTTCGCTATTTGCCATGACCGCCACGGCCGCCGAAGCCCCGCTGCACCAGCCACGCCCGGGCCTCTACACCGCCGGTCAGCCCAGCGCCCAGCAACTGCGCCAAGCTGCCACCAACGGCGTCACCACCATCATCGACCTGCGCCGCCCCGATGAGCAGCGCGGCTATGACGAAGCGGCTGCGGCCGAACAGCTGGGCCTGCGCTACGTGCGTCTGCCCATCGGCGGCGCCGCCGACATCACCGAGGCCAACGCCCGTACGCTGGACCGCATCCTCAAGCAGGACAGCGGCAAGACCCTGCTGCATTGCGCTTCCGGCAACCGCGTCGGCGCACTGCTGGCACTGGCGCGCGCGCGCGTGGATGGCGCCTCCACCGGGCAGGCGCTGCAGCTGGGGCGTGACGCCGGCCTGACCTCGCTGGAGCCGCTGGTACGCGCCGCGCTGGAGCAGGCCCAGCCCTGATCCCGGCCTCTCCCATTCCCGCCTGAAGAAACCCGTGCCGATGATCCGCTGGTGGTCGCGCCTGCGACCGGACAACTTCACCCTCGCCCTGCTGGCCACCGTCGCCCTGGCCACGCTGTTGCCGCTGACCGGCACCGCCGCCGCTGGACTGGACCGTTTCACCGATCTGGCCATCGCCGCGCTGTTCTTCCTGCACGGCGCACGCCTGCCGCGCGAGTCGATCATCGCCGGCCTGCTGCACTGGCGCCTGCACCTGACCATCCTCGCCTGCACCTTCGTGCTGTTCCCGCTGTTCGGGCTCGTGCTCAAGCCACTGGCCGGCTGGGCGCTGACACCGGAGCTGTATATCGGCGTGCTGTTCCTGTGCGCGCTGCCGTCCACGGTGCAGTCCTCGATCGCCTTCACCTCGATCGCCGGCGGCAACATTTCCGCCGCCGTCTGCGCGGCGGCGCTGTCGAGCATCCTCGGCGTGTTCCTGACCCCACTGCTGATGACCCTGCTGGCCGGCTCGCAAGGGGCGATGGCCAACCCGCTGCATGCGGTCGGCGCGATCATGCTGCAACTGCTGGTGCCGTTCGTTGCCGGCCACCTGTTGCGATCGTGGATCGCCCGCTGGGTGGAGCGGCAGCGTGCGCTGCTGCGCTACACCGACCAGGGCACGATCCTGCTGGTGGTCTATGCCGCCTTCGGCGAATCGGTCACCGGAGGGCTGTGGAGCAAAACGCCGGGCAGCGCGCTGCTGGCCACCGTGCTGGTGTCGGTGCTGCTACTGGCCATCGCCATGCCCGGCATCACTTGGCTGGCGCGGCGGCTGGGCTTCAGCCGCCAGGACGAGATCCCGATCGTGTTCTGCGGCTCGAAGAAGAGCCTGGCCACCGGCGTACCGATTGCCAAGGTGCTGTTTGCCGGCGGCAGCCTCGGCGCGATCGTGTTGCCGATCATGATCTACCACCAGCTCCAGCTGATCGTCTGCGCGGTGATCGCGCAGCGCTATGCCAGGCAAAACGCGCAGTAGCAGCGGGCAAGCGGCCGGGGACGACGTACGCGCACTCCCGCGGCCTCATTTCAGCAGCCGTCCCACGCTCAGCTCCGGCATCCACACCCACAGATCGTACTGACGGTCGGGTTCGGTACTCACGCGCAGCTCCCGGCCGGGTCTATCGCGCAGCGGCAACGAGCTGCAGGAATCCGGCAGACACGCCCAGATGCTGCCTTTGCGCGCATCCAGCCGCACGCTGTACAGATCCAGATCGGCCAACATCGCCGCCATAGGCTGCAGCTGCATTTCCGGCGGCGCGTCTGCGGGGCGCTGGCGCATGGCATGCACATTGCCCGTGAGCACCAGCAACCGCGCGTTGCCCGGCAGGCGCAGATAGGCCTGCCGGAGAATGGCCGCCATGGCGTCATCGCGGGTCTGATTGCCGCGCGTGCTGACCACCAGGTCATAGCCGATCACCTGCACCGCACGGCCCTGCGCCCGGAGCGCGCGCACCGCCTCGATCAGCTCCAGCATGTCGTGGCTGCGCCGACCGTCGTGGCGCTCGCCGATTACACTCCAGTAACGGCTCGCACGCAGGGCGGTCATCGCCTCGGCACCACCTTCGGAGGCGAGATAGGCCGCCAATGCAGCGTCCTCGCTGTGCGGCAGCTCCAGCGCCAGCACCACCGGGGTGCCATCGCGGCTGTAGTCATCGACCAGTTGCCGTACCAGCAATGGCGTCTCGCACGTGCCGTGATATTCGCCCAGCACCAGCAGCCGATGCTCGCCGGCGTGCTGGCGTATCTGCATGGCGGTTTCATCGGCGCGCGCCGTCGTCACCAGCGCCGCGGTCAACAGCAGCGCGGTCATCGTGCGTGTCCACCTTTGCATCCGTGCCTGCCTCGTTCCAAGAAGGAGTTGAAGAAGCGATGGCGGTTGCGCCAGCCGGATTCAAGGCATGGCCAAGCCGCAATGGCCAAGCCGCATGTGCCCCCCGACCGATCCGGACGTGCCCGTTCAGTGGTCAGAAGCCGCCCAACGCTACGCAGCGGATCAGGCCAGGATCACAGCCACGGCAGCAACCAGTGGTCGACCAGCAGGAAGGCGAACAGCGCCATCAGGTACACCACCGAGTAGCCGAACATCTTCATGTTGAACATCTCGTCCGGCGGATCCTGCATCTTCCACGCATACCAGAGGAACACGCCGTTGAGCACGAGCGCGCCGCCCAGGTAGAACATGCCGCTCATGCCGATGGCCACCGGCAGCAGCGTCACCACCGCCAGCACCACCGAATACACCAGGATCTGCTTGCGCGTATGCGGCACGCCGTGGGTGACCGGCAACATCGGCACGTCGGCCTTGGCGTAGTCGACGCGGCGGAAGATCGCCAGCGCCCAGAAGTGCGGCGGCGTCCAGATGAAGATGATCAGCACCAGCAGCGAGGCGTGCGCCCAGTCGGAGCTGCCCTGCATGCCGGTGATAGCCGCCCAGCCCAGCAGCGGCGGCGTCGCCCCGGCCAGGCCGCCGATGACGATGTTCTGCGAGGTCGCCCGCTTCAGGTAGACGGTGTAGATGACCGCATAGCCGATCAGCGAGGCGAAGGTCAGCACCGCGGTGATCATGTTCACCCACAGCACCAGAATTGTCATCGACAGCGCGGTCAGCGCGGCAGCGAATACCAGCACCTGCCGCGGCGAGACCTTGCCCACCACCAGCGGGCGCCATGAGGTGCGGGCCATCTGCGCGTCGATGCGGGCGTCCAGCAGTT
This sequence comes from Stenotrophomonas sp. JC08, assembly GCF_052180205.1. NCBI lineage: Bacteria > Pseudomonadati > Pseudomonadota > Gammaproteobacteria > Lysobacterales > Lysobacteraceae > Stenotrophomonas > Stenotrophomonas sp. JC08. The sequence goes on from NZ_CP197473.1 coordinate 3,055,014, forward strand.
GGTTGATCGCCGCCGCCGCCGCCGCCGACAGCCAGATGCCGATGAAGCCCAACGCCCCGGATACCGTCTGCTCGGCCGTCGGCCACGTCGGCACCGCCAGACACATGCCCACCAGCGCGGTGAACACGATCAGTGCCACCACCTTGGGCTTGGTCAGATCCCAGTAATCACGCCAGGTCGTCTTCATGCCATCACTCCGGGGCGCGCAGGCGCGCCAGCAAGGTGACCAGCACGAACAGCAACGCCACCGCACCGCCGCTGTGCATCACCGCCACCACCAGCGGCAGCGACAGTTTGACGTTGAGGATGCCCAAGGTGATCTGCAGCACCAGCAACGCACCCAGCGCCGTCGCCCAGCCACGCATGCCCGGCAGCCTGAACAGCCGCACCGACAGCACCAGCAGGTACAGCGCCACGACCACCGCCATCATCCGGTGCGCCATCTGGATGGCGATCCGCGAGGCACCGTCGAGCACGCCGCCTTCGTAATCCACGCCGATGCCGCGCCACAGGGTGAAGCCTTCGCTGTAGTTCTGCTGCGGCCACCACTGGCTCACGCAGCGCGGGAAGTTGTCCAGCGAGGCACTGCCACCGCCACAGGCCAACGCCGCGTAGTTGGCGCTGACCCAGCCGCCCAGCGCGATCTGCATCACCACCAGCGCCACCGCCGCACGCAGCCACCAGCGCAGCCGCGGTGCCTCGGCCAGGGTGATCGGCAGGTGCGTAGCCTTCCACGCCATCCACACCAGCATGCCGAACATCAGCATGCCGCCCAGCAGATGCCCCATCACCACGATCGGCTTGAGCAGCCAGGTCACCGTCCACATGCCCAGCAAGGCCTGGAACACCACCACCGCCAGGGTCAGCACCGCCGCACGCGCCAGATCGATGTTGGACCAGCGCAACGCCGCCAGCAGGAGGATTGCCTCGCCACCGATCGCCAGGATGCTGGAGGCGACATGCTCGCCACGCATATACAAAGGGATCGCCAGCGCCACCAGCACCGAGGCGGTGACGATCTGGGCGATGCCACGCTTGCGCCGGCGCGCGGCCAACAGCGCCAGCGCCAGTACTTCCACGCCCAGCAGGCCGGCGAGGAAGCGGTGCACCTGCTCGCGCCAGGCCTTGTGGCTCTCCAGCGGGCGGATTTCACTGGCCACGTGCTGGGCGGCCTCCACCTGCGTCTGCGGCCAGGTCACGCGGCCATAGCAGGTCGGCCAGTCGGGGCAACTCAGGCCGGCATCGGACAGGCGCACGAACGAACCGAACAGGATCGTGCTCGCCGTCATGATCAGCGCGAACCACGCCAGGCGATGGAAATTGCGGTACAGCGCCGGACGCGCGGAAGAATTCATCAAGCGGAACTCACATCAGTTTCAACAGCTTGGACAGATCGGCGCGCAATCCGCCCGGCTCAAAGCCCGGCGCATAGCGGAACACCACAAAGCCATTGGGATCAACTACATACACCGGGATACCGGCCGGGTCATCCACCCCCGGCAATTGGGCCCGGAACGCGGGCTGGGATTGCAGCACCTTCAGTGCCGGGGTGGCGGCCACCTGCTCCGGTGGCGTGCCCAGCCACAATATTTCGACATTATCGGCGTTATGGCCGAACAACTGCCACACCTTGTCCAGTTGCTGCGACAAAGTGACGCATTCCGGCGCGCACGCCGTCGCCGGTGCCAGCAGGATGCGCCAGTGCCGCGCGCCCGGGTTCCAGTCATAGCTCTGCCCGTCCGCCAGGAACAGGCGTTCACTGCGAAGATCCAGCGCCGGTTGCAGCAGCTCGCCGTGATGGCGGTTGATCTGCGGCATCCATCCGGAGAAGCGCAGGATGCCGGCCAGCGCCATCGAACCGAAGAACATCGCGAAAATGAGCAGCAATACCCGGCGGCCACGGTTGCGTGCGACGTGCTGCTCGGGCGTGAGTGTATTCATGCGTTGCATCTTCCCATGGGAGAACATTCAGTGCCGTCGCCGCCGCCAATGCAGCACCACCGCGATCAGCAGCACCGCCAGCGCCATCGCGAACCATTGCACCGCGTAGCCGAGATGGCGCGAAGGCGTCAGGGTATTGGGCAGCAGATCCAGGTCGCGCACATAGCCCAGTGGCAGTGCCGGATCCAGGCGCAGCACGCGGGAGGCAAGGCCGGGCGCCTCCAGCCCCAGTTGCGCACTGATGGCAGCCAGATCGATACGGGTGGCCAACCAGGTCTGGGGCTGCTGCGTCGCGGCCAGCGCCGGCCCGAGCACCAGCCCCGCCGACGGTGCCGGCGCCCACAGCCCCTGCAGTTCGGCCATGCCCTGTTGCGCGGTGACCGGCGGCAGCACGCGATCGGCGGAAACCGGCAACCAGCCCAGATCCACCAGCACCGTCAGCCCGTCGTGCGCGCGTGCGGCCTGGTACACCTTGATGCCCGCCCGGCCGTCACGCAGCTGGTTGTCCAGCAGCACGGTTCCCGGCAGGAACCGCAGCCGCTCACGCACCCAGTGCAGTTCCTGTGGCGAGGCCGCGGCATGGGACAGGCTGACCGCGGCTCCCCCGTCAACAGGCGATTGCGCCAGCAGCGCCTGTTTCTCGTGCATGCGCTGCAGCTGCCACCCTCCCAGCACGCAGAACAGCGCCGCCACCACCACCGCCAGCGTCCAGCCGAACACCTTCGTGTGCTGTCGCGTCATGACAAGCCGTCGCCGAGCAGGTGATATAGCACTGCCTTCCCACTCATCGAGCCACGCATGAATGATTCGCTGAAGACCCTGCTGGTAGTCGCATTCTTGATCGTCATCGTCTGGAATCTGGGAGCGGGCCTGTATTACCTGATGATCGACCGCGGCCAGACCAAGCGCACGGTCAACGCATTGACCCGGCGCATCGCGCTGTCTGTGGTGTTGATCCTGCTGGTGGCCGTGGGCATCTATTCCGGCTGGATCAAGCCCCACGGCGTGGGTGGCTGAAGCAGGAAGGTAAATGGGGCCCGATGCCGCATCCACCGCCCGCGTGACTACGCCGGCATCGTGTCCGCCGCGCTTACAGCACGTAGACGAACAGGAACAGCATCAGCCACACCACATCGACAAAGTGCCAGTACCATGCCGCCGCCTCGAAACCGAAGTGGTTGTCGCGGGTGAAGTGGCCCTTGGCCGAACGCAGCCACATCACGATCAGCATGATCGTCCCCAGCGCCACGTGTACGCCGTGGAAGCCGGTCAACATGAAGAAGGTCGAGCCATAGATGCCCGACCCCATGGTCAGGTTCAATTCGCGGTAGGCGTGGATGTATTCCTCCGCCTGGAAGAACAGGAACAGGCAGCCCAGCAGTACCGTCGCTCCCAGCCAGATCAGCAACTGCCTGCGGTTGCCGGCCTTGAGCGCATGGTGGGCGATGGTCAGGGTCACCCCGGAGGTCAACAGGATCAGGGTGTTGACCAGCGGCAGACCCCAGGCCGGTATGGTCTGGAAGGCTCCTCCGACCGCTCCCGGGCCGTTGGTCGGCCATGCCGCGGAATAGCCCTCCCACAGCAGCTCGTTGGTCATCACCCCGTGGCCCTCGCCGCCCAGCCACGGCAAGCCCATGTTGCGGGTGTAGAACAGGGCGCCGAAGAACGCACCGAAGAACATCACTTCCGAGAAGATGAACCAGATCATCCCCATCCGGAACGAACCATCGACCTGGTGGTTGTAGTGGCCACCGACCGATTCGCGGATGACATCCCCGAACCAGAGGAACAGGGTGAATACCAGCATCGCCAGCCCGATGAAAAACGTCCATTGGCCCCAGCTGGTGTCGTTGAGCCAGCTGGCCACTCCCACCATCAGCACCAGCATGGCGACCGAGCCGACAAAGGGCCAACGGCTCTGGCTCGGCACGAAATAGACATTGGCATCAGGCGTGTTGTGGGCCATGGTTCGCTTCCGGGTCCGTGATCTGGTCAGGGAGCTGCATGCGCAGCGGTTCCGGCCACAGCCGGAACCAGTTGCTCAGTCAGCGCGTCATTCTTGTAGAACGTATAGGACAGGGTGATGGTCTTGATGTCGGCGGGCAGGTCCGGATCGACGATGAAGCGCACCGGCATGTCACGCATCTCCCCGGCCTGCAGGGTCTGGGCGGTGAAGCAGAAGCACTCGGCCTTGGTGAAGTAGCCCGACGCACGCGCCGGCGCCACCGACGGCACCGCGCTGCCCACCAGCGTGCGGTCGCTGTCGTTGCGGGCGAAATACATCGCCTCGTTCAACTCGCCGGGCACCACATCCATGGTCAGCAGCTCGGGATGGAACGCCCACGGCAGTTTCGAATTGACCCCGCCGTCGAACTCCACCCGCACCGTACGCGTGCCGTCCCCCGCCCGCGTGGTCGCCATCTGGCTGGCGCCGCGTTCAAGGCGCACGCCAAAGACCTTCTCGCAGGCGATGCGGTACAGCGGCACCAGCGAGAACGTCAGCACGAACACCGCCAGCGCCACCGCGATCAGGCGGCCCAGGCCGGCACTGTGCTTGGAGGCGGGAGCGGTCAATGTGCGAGCACTCCGGACAGGATGAAGCCGACGTAGATCGCCACCGCCACCAGCCCCATCACCAGCGCGGTGCGCCGTGAGCGACGGCGGCGCAGCATCAGCTCATCCGGTGCCAGCTTGCGGGTTTCCATCGTCGGCTGCTCCTCAGTGGGTGACATCGTCGTGGGCCAGGTCACCCGGCTTGATCACCGGCGGCACCGTGAAGGTGTGCGCGGGCGCCGGCGAGGGTACGGTCCATTCCAGTCCCTTGGCGGCCTCCCAGGCCCGTGCATCGGCACGCCTGCCGCTGCGCAGCGAACTGAGCAGGATGGTCGCCATCAGGAACGGGGTGACGAACATGCCGAACGCGCCGATGGAGCTGATAAGGTTCCAGTCGGCAAACACCGGGTTGTAGTCGGGAATGCGGCGCGGCATGCCGGCCAGGCCGAGGAAGTGCTGCGGAAAGAACAGCAGGTTGACGAACACCATCGTCCACCAGAAATGGAACTTGCCCCAGAACTCGTTGTACATGCGCCCGGTCCACTTCGGCCACCAGTAATAGACCGCCGCGATCAGCGCCAGCACCGAGCCGGTCACCAGCACGTAGTGGAAATGCGCCACCACGAAATAGGTGTCGTGGTACTGGAAGTCGGCCGGCACGATGGCCAGCATCAGCCCGGAGAAACCGCCGATGGAGAACAGCACCACGAACGCGATGGAGAACAGCATCGGCGTCTCGAACGTCAGCGAGCCCTCCCACATGGTGCTGACCCAGTTGAAGACCTTCACCCCGGTGGGGATCGAGATCAGCATGGTGGCGAACATGAAGTAGATCTCGCCGCCCAGCGGCATGCCCACGGTGAACATGTGGTGGGCCCACACGATGAACGACAGGAACGCGATGGCGGCGGTGGCGTAGACCATCGCCTGGTAGCCGAACAGCGGCTTGCGGCTGAAGGTGGGGAGGATCTCGCTGACCACGCCGAACGCCGGCAGGATCATGATGTAGACCTCCGGATGGCCGAAGAACCAGAAGATGTGCTGGTACATCACCGGGTCACCGCCACCAGCGGCGTTGAAGAAGCTGGTGCCGAAGAACTTGTCGGTCAGCAGCATCGTCACCGCACCGGCCAGCACCGGCATCACCGCGATCAGCAGGAACGCGGTGATCAGCCAAGTCCAGACGAAGATCGGCATCTTCAGCAGGTCCATGCCCGGCGCGCGCATGTTGAGCACGGTGGCGATGATGTTGATCGCGCCCATGATCGAGCTGATGCCGGCCACGTGGATGGCGAACACGCTGAAAGCGACGTTGTAGCCGCCCTGCAGCGACAGCGGCGGGTACATGGTCCAGCCACCGGCAGGCGCGCCGCCGGGCAGGAACAGGGTCAGCAGCAGCAGGGTGAAGGCCACCGGCAGCAGCCAGAACGACCAGTTGTTCATGCGTGGCAGCGCCATGTCCGGCGCGCCGATCTGCAGCGGGATCATCCAGTTGGCCAGGCCGACGAAGGCCGGCATCACCCCACCGAAAATCATCACCAGTGCGTGCACGGTGGTCATCTGGTTGAAGAATTCCGGCTTGACGAACTGCAGGCCGGGCTGCGCCAGTTCCAACCGGATCACCACGCTCATCGCCGCCCCGATGATGAACATCAGGAAGCTGAAAAGCAGGTACAGCGTACCGATGTCCTTGTGGTTGGTGGAGAAGAACCAGCGTTCGAAGAAGCCTTGTTGATGGCCGTGGTGACCGGTGTGATCCACTGCGGAATTCGCCATTGCAACTACACCTCGTTAATCCAGTTTCCAGGCATCGCGCCGGCCTGCGCCGGCACGCAGTGGGATCAGACGCCGCTGTCGACCTGCTCGGCAGGTGCGGCGTCAGCTTCCGGCATTTCGGCTTGCGGTACATCGGCTTCCGGTACGGCAGCCGCGGGTTCGGCAGCAGGCGCGGGTGCGGGCTTGCGCGAAGCCAGCCATGTCTTGAACTCGTCTTTCGACACCGCCTTGACTACGACCGGCATGAAGCCATGGTCCTTGCCACACAGCTCCGCGCACTGGCCGCGATAGATGCCTTCGCGCTCGATGCTGGTCCAGCGCTCATTGATGTAGCCGGGCACCGCGTCCTGCTTCCAGCCCAGCGCCGGCACCCACCAGGCGTGGATCACGTCATCGGAGGTGATGACGAAACGGACCTTGGTGTCGACCGGCAGCACCAGCGGGTTGTCCACATCCAGCAGATAGTGCGGGTCGCTGTCCACTGTCGGCACCACACCGCTCTGGCGGACCTCGTCGGACTTGCGGTCCATGCGGCTGGTGAAGGCCACGTTCTCGCCGAGATATTCGTACTTCCACATCCACTGGTAGCCGGTGATCTTCACCGTCATTTCCGAGTCGCGGTAGTCGTACATCGCGATCAGCTTGGCGGTGGCCGGCCAGGCCATCACCACCAGCACGATGATCGGAATGACGGTCCAGATGACCTCGGCCTTGGTGTTGTGGCTGAACTGCTTGGCCACCGCCCCTTTGGACTTGCGGAACTTGAAGATCGCATAGGCCATCGCCGAGAACACCAGCACGCCGATCACCGCACAGACCCACACTGCGACCATGTGCGCTTCCCACGCCATCTGCGAGGTATGGGTGACCCCCTTGCCCATGTTCAGCTGCCACGGCTTCGGATCAGCCGATTGCGCCCATGCCCCCGCCGCCGGCAGCAGCATCGCCGCAACGGCCCACCCGGATTTCATTGCCCCGCCCCACCTGTTGCTTTGCTTCATGCCTGGACCCTTGACGTCATCGGTTGCAGCCATTGCTGGCCGCGAGCAAGCCTTCAAGTGTCACCGCAAGTTCCCGGCGTTCGACGGGCGCGAGGAAACTCCCCACTTCGACCCGCCTGCCACTGGAAACCAGCAGGACCCGTTCTTTCTCGACCACCACACGTACCCAGTACGGATGCGCACGGAAGGTCGGTGAACTCCCGGCTGCGGGAATGACTTCCACGCAATCGGGTCCTACCCGGATCTCTTCCCGGCGTTCGCCGCTGCGCCATACCGCACGCAACGCCACGCCCACCAGAAAGCAGTGCAACAGCGCGAAGGCCGGAGCGAGGACATTTCCAGCCAGCCAACCGAGGATGGCGGTGAAAAGCATCAGTCCTGCCAACGCAGCGAACAACTGGACGAACTGCCGGGCATCGAGTGCCCGTGGGGGATGCAGCACCAGCTGCGCACGTGAGTCGCCGGAAACCTGCCGAAGCACCTCGATCATGTCGCAGCCGCGTCCATACCGCGGATAACGGCTTCGATGGTAGCCCCGTCAAATCACACCGGCAAGGGTTCATTCATCATTGTTGTGATTGCTGCAGCGCACACTGGAAATGCCCGGAACAACATCAACATCGGCAGATAAACTGACGTAATCGGCACAATTAGGCCGAACCACCATGAAAGTGAAATATCTCTTCCATATCAATGACTAAGCTGGACTATGGAGGCCACATAAGGGGCTATTAATTCGCCCTGTGCCGATTAAAATAGCCAAATCCCAACGTGTCCCGATGTGGTCATGCCCATGAATGCAAGCGCTTCTCCCCATGCTGCCGCGGCGCTGCCGCTGCTCTCGTCCGAACTGCCACCGAAGCCTGCGGCATTGCGCCAGGCCATCACCGATGGCTGGCTGAAAGACGAGGCCAGCCACGTCCGTGAGCTGCTGGAACAGGCGCGCCTGCCTGCCGCCGAACAGGCGCAGGTGCAGGCCACCGCCGCCGACCTGGTGCGCCGTGTGCGCGCCCGCGCCAAGAACCAGGGCGCGATCGAGGCCTTCATGCGCCAGTACGACCTGGGCAGCGAGGAAGGCGTGCTGCTGATGTGCGTGGCCGAGGCGCTGCTGCGCATCCCCGACCAGGAAACGGCCGACAAGCTGATCCGCGACAAGCTCGGCGAGGCCGACTGGAAAAAGCACATGGGCCAGTCCGATTCGGTGCTGGTCAACGCCTCCACCTGGGGCCTGATGCTGACCGGGCACCTGGTCGATCTGGCCGATGCCACCAAGCGCGACGTGCACGGCGCGTTCAAGCGTCTGATCGGCCGCGTCGGCGAGCCGGTGATCCGCCTGGCCGTGCGTCAGGCGATGAAGATCATGGGCCACCAGTTCGTCATGGGCCGCACCATCGACGAGGCGCTGGCGCGTTCGCACAAGGGCGACAACAGCAACTACCGCTATTCCTTCGACATGCTCGGCGAAGGCGCGCTGACCATGAAGGACGCGCTGCGCTATCTGGAAGACTACCGCCGCGCCATCCACGCCATCGGCAGCGACAACCTCGCCCGTGGCGGCAAGGCCGATGGTGATGTCACCGCCTCGCACGGCATCTCGATCAAGCTGTCGGCACTGTACCCGCGCTACGAGCACGCCAAGCGCGAACGCGTGCTGCGCGACCTGGTGCCGGGCGTGCTGGAGCTGGCGCAGCTGGCCAAGTCCTACGGCATCGGCTGCACGGTCGATGCCGAGGAAACCGATCGCCTGGAACTGTCGCTGGACATCATCGAGCGTGTGGTCAGCGATCCCTCGCTCAAGGGCTGGGAAGGCTTCGGCATCGTGGTGCAGGCCTACCAGAAGCGCACCCCGTACACGATCGACTACCTGGCCGATCTGGCCCGGCGCATCGGCCACAAACTGCAGGTGCGTCTGGTCAAGGGCGCCTACTGGGACGCGGAGATCAAGCGCGCGCAGATCGAAGGCCTGGCCAGCTATCCGGTGTTCACCCGCAAGCAGAACACCGACGTGTCCTACATCGCCTGCGCCAAGCGCCTGTTCGGCCACAGCGATGCGATCTACCCGATGTTCGCCACCCACAACGCGCACACCATCGCGGTGATCAAGCAGATCGGTGCCGGCCACACCTACGAGCACCAGAAGCTGCACGGCATGGGCGATGACCTGTATGCCGAGGTGATCCCGGCTGACCGCCTGAACGTGCCGTGCCGCGTGTATGCGCCGGTCGGCTCGCACGAGGACCTGTTGCCGTACCTGGTGCGCCGCCTGCTCGAGAACGGCGCCAACTCCAGCTTCGTCAACCGCATCACCGATGACGAGGTCTCCATCGACGAGCTGATCCGCGATCCGGTCGAGGCGGTGTCCTCGTTCGCGTCCATTCCTCACCCCAAGATCCCGCTGCCGGTTGATCTGCTGCGCAGCCAGAACCACGACAGGAACAATTCCATGGGCATCAACCTCGCCAACGACAACGACCTGCGCGCTCTGGCCGAACAGCTCAACGCCGCGATCAAGCCGTGGCACGCCGCGCCGCTGGTACCGGGCGCCACCATCACCACCGCCGCACAGCCGGTGACCAACCCGGCCGACACGCGCGAGGTGGTCGGCCAGTGGCAGGCCGCCGACGCCACCACCGTGCAGCAGGCGCTGGCCAACGCCGTGGCCGCGCAGCCGGCGTGGAACCGCACCCCGGCCGCCAGCCGCGCCGCCATCCTCGAACACGCCGCCGACCAGTTGGAAGCACGCATCGCCGAGTTCATGGCGCTGTGCGTGAAGGAAGCCGGCAAGAGCCTGCCCGACAGCGTCGCCGAAGTGCGCGAGGCGGTGGACTTCCTGCGCTACTACGCCAAGCAGGCGCGTGCGCAGTTCGGTACCGCCGAGCAGCTGCCCAGCCCGACCGGCGAATCCAACGAACTGCAGCTGCACGGCCGCGGCGTGTTCGTGTGCATCAGCCCGTGGAACTTCCCGCTGGCGATCTTCCTGGGCCAGGTCAGCGCCGCGCTGGCCGCCGGCAACAGCGTCATCGCCAAGCCGGCCGAGCAGACCAACCTGGTCGGCTATTACGCGGTGCAGCTGCTGCTGGACGCCGGCGTGCCGGAAGGCGTGCTGCAGTTCCTGCCGGGCGACGGCGCCACCGTCGGTGCCGCGCTCACCGCCGATCCACGCGTGGCCGGCGTGGCCTTCACCGGCTCCACCGAGACCGCCCGCGCGATCAACCGCGCGATGGCCGCGCGCGATGCCGCCATCGGTGTGCTGATCGCCGAGACCGGCGGCCAGAACGCCTTCATCGCCGACTCCTCGGCGCTGCCCGAACAGATCGTCAAGGACGCCATCGGCTCGGCCTTCACCTCCGCCGGCCAGCGCTGCTCGGCCGCGCGCGTGCTGTTCGTGCAGGACGACATCGCCGACAAGGTGATGACCATGCTCGCCGGCGCGATGGCCGAACTGAAGATCGGCAACCCGGGACTGCTGTCCACCGACGTCGGCCCGGTGATCGATGCCGATGCGCTGCAGATCCTCAGCGACCACGCCGCACGCATGGACGCCGAGGCTCGCCTGATCGCCGCGGCCGAACTGCCGGCCGATGCCGCGCACGGCACCTTCTTCGCCCCGCGCGCCTACGAGCTGAAGGATCTGGACCAGCTGCACAAGGAGATCTTCGGGCCGGTGCTGCACCTGGTCCGCTGGAAGGCCGACCAGCTCGACGCGGTGATCGCGCAGATCAACGCCACCGGCTACGGCCTGACCTTGGGCGTGCATTCGCGCATCGATGAGACCGTCGAGCGCATCGCCAACGGCGTCCACGTCGGCAACGTCTACGTCAACCGCAACCAGATCGGTGCGGTGGTCGGCGTGCAGCCGTTCGGCGGCCAGGGCCTGTCCGGCACCGGTCCGAAGGCCGGCGGCCCACACTACCTGCTGCGCTTCGCCACCGAGAAGACGGTGACGGTGAACACTACCGCAGCCGGCGGCAACGCCTCGCTGCTGACCCTGGGCGACTGATTCCAATCGCTCCGTGATTGAGAAAACCCCGCGCAAGCGGGGTTTTTCTTGTGTAGTGCCGAGCCATGCCCGGTCGGACCTTTCCAGGAAATGCCCCCGCCTTGCAGCAACGGCGGGAGCAGCGCAAGTAGTGAAGCCGGCATCAATGAAATCACCCGTGCCGCTGCAATCAGATAAACCACCTGCTTCGCGGCTCACGCCGCTCCTGCAAACGCACGCCCGCCCATGCCGCACCATCGGCACACAAACAAAAAGCCCCGCTTTCGCGGGGCTTTTGGCATGCATCAGCTACGGGTTCGATCAGAACTTGTAGTTGATCGAAGCGGCGAGGATGTCACCACCCACGTCGTACTTGCCCTGCAGCACGTTGCCGGTGGCCGAGGTGGCGTTGATCGCCGGCTCGTTGGTAAACAGGTGGGTGTAGCCGAAGTTGAACTCGGTGTTCTCCTTCGGGGTCCAGCCCAAGCCCAGCGACAGCCACTTGCGGGTCACGTCCGGCACGCGCACGTCACGGTGCTCGTAGCTGGTCGGGGATTCGTCATAGGCCACACCACCGCGCAGGGTGATGGTCTCAGACAGCTTGTACTCGGTACCGATCGAACCGAAGGTGGTGTCCTTGTAATGGAAGCCCAGCACGCTGTCCGGCTGATTGGAAGCGAAGTCCACGGTCACCTGGTCGAAAGCCGACTTCCACGCGGTGCGCGACACGTCGCCCATCACCGTCCAGCGGTCGTTGATGCGGTGGCTGACACTCATCGTCACCGATGCCGGCAGGGTCACGGTCGCCTTGCCCGAGGCGTCGATGAAGGTGCCCGGAGCAGTCTGGGCCAGCAGCGCAGCCGTCGCCGGGGTCACTTCGAAGTTCGCCTTGCCACCGGTGATCTTGTGCTCAACCTTCGAGCGGTAGCTGAAGGCGATGTTGGTGTCTTCGCTCGGGCTCAGGGTGGTACCGAGCACGTAGCCGACGGCATTGTTGTCGCCTTCGATGGTGACAAAGCCGTCAGCACTGCCCGGGTAGAAGCCCATGGCAGCCATCTGCTGGGCCGCGGCCTGCGCGGCGGCCTGTGCCTGCGCTGCACCGCCACCGGCGGCCAGGGCAGCCGCAGCGGCCTTCTGCTGGGCGGTGCCGTTGATCACCGAGCCCATGTCCAGCGCATTGGACAGCTCGATGGTCAGGTGCTCGACGAACACCGACGCACCGAAGGACACATACGGATTGACGTCATAGGAGAACGCCGCGCCCAGGTCGATGGCCTTCAGGTCGGTGGTGACGCCGTGGTAGCGGCCCACCCAGTTCTGGTCGTATTCGGTCTTGAAGCCGAACGGCACGGTCAGCGAGACGCCGAAGTGCATGTTGTCGTTCTCACCGAACGGCACATGGAAATAGGCCGCCGGAACCGGGGCGATCATGCCGGCGTCGCCGCCGTTGCCGCCACTGATCGGGGTACCGTTGGCGTTGTAGGCACCGAATTTCTCGAAATCGGCCGAGAAGCTGATGGCGCTCACGTCGGCCTGGAACTGGCGGCCGTCGAGCAGGCGCATCGAGGCCGGGTTGGTGGCGACCACCGAGGCGTCGCCCCAGGCGCTGGTAGAACCGGCAAACGCGCGGCCCAGGCCCTTGGCGCTGTTTTCCTTCAGCTGGAAGGCGGCGGCGTCGGCATGGCTGAATGCGAGCGCGCCGGCGATGCCAACGGCCAGGGCGGTGATGCGGGCAATCGAGGAAGCAGTTTGCATGGTGGACACTCTCTCCGGAAACAATGAAAAATCGCTTGTGCGCCTTGCATTGGCGGCACCACCTCGGTGGCCCGTCAATGCGCCGGAGACCCCTCCCGACATACGACGCCGTATGCGAGTATCCCCCAGCTTGGTTAACTAAACAATAACGTTGCCGGTTCCGCTTTCCTTTGCGCGGCGCATCGTTTGGGCAGCGGAGCGGTTAGGCTAGAGGCGCATGTTCGTCTCCATTCCCTCCCGCAAGAAGCCGGGGCTGCGTTGGGCGGTACCGTTGCTGGTGATCGCGCTGTGGATCGCATTCCTCTGGTCGATCACCCGGCCGAACGAGGCCTGGCGCACGCTGTGGATGAACTGGGGTGCGCTGTCCACCGGCCTTGGAACCCCGCAGGAGGCGTGGGCGGTTTTGCGCGATGGCAGTGCCTGGCGCCTGTTCACCGCGCTGTTCCTGCACGCGGACTGGCCGCACCTGCTCGGCAACCTGGTGTTCCTGCTGGTCTTCGGCCTGCCCGCCGAACGTGTGCTGGGGCCGTGGCGCCTGCTGTTGCTGTTCCTGCTTGGCGGCGCCGCCTCCAACCTCGCCGCGCTGTACGTGATGGGCAAGCCGGACCAGACCATCATCGGCGCCAGCGGTGCGGTATCGGCGCTGCTGGGCACGTATCTGGCGCTGTTTCCCGGCGCCCGGCTGGGCGTGGTGGTGCCGCTGGGGCTGTTCCTGGAATTCATCCGTGCACCGGCCTTCCTGCTGATCGGTGTGTGGGCGGCCCTGCAGGTGGTATTCACCTATATCAGCCCGGGGTTCGGCCAGGTGGCATGGTCGGCGCACCTGGCCGGCTTCCTGTTCGGCATCGTCTACGGCCTGTACGTGCGCGCGGCTATCGCACGGCGGCTGCGCAAGCGCCAGGGCTTCTAGCACCGCTATCGGGAGCGGCTCCTATAATCGCCGCATGACCCAAAAACCGCTTTACAAGATCACTTTCCTCAACCACGGCAAGGTCTACGAGCTGTACGCACGGCGCGTGGGCAGCAGCCATCTGTGGGGCTTCAACGAGGTCGCCGAGCTGGTGTTCGATATCCACGACGGCCTGGTCGTGGATCCCACCGAGGAACGCCTGCGCGAGGAGTTCGGCAATACAAAGGTGCTGCACCTGCCGATGCAGAGCATCGTGCGCATCGAGGAAGTGGAGAAGAAGGGCCTGTCGGCAATCCGCGACGCAGCCACCGGCGAGAAGGTGATCACGCCCTTCCCGATGCCCGGCAAGCCGCGCTGAGTTGAAATGATGCGGCCCCGCAACGCACAGGGCCGCCGCTACGCTTACCTGTCCTCGCCGCCGTCGCTGGCCGGCTTGTCCGCTTCCGGCTGGGCTTCTTCCGGTGTGGCCAAGGCCTCCGGCTTGGCCGGTGCGCTGCCCTGCGGCTGCACCGTTTCCGCCGTGGCAGCCGGTTTCGCCCGTGCCACCGCGGCGGCCACCGAGCCCGGACGCTTGAGTTCCTGCAATGCCGACTGGACCGGCGCCTCGCCCGGCAGCACCGCGCCGGCCTTGATCGCGTCCGCCTCGTCATCCCCGCGCAGATGGCCCGGCAGGCGGGCCTCGCTGTAGTCGCGCAGGCTGGCCGGCAGATCCTTGCGCACTTCCTCCGGGTCCGGAACCAGTTCCACATCCGGCACGATGCCGGTGGCCTGGATCGAGCGGCCGCTCGGCGTGTAATAACGCGCCGTGGTGAGCTTGACCGAATCGCCGTTGTCCAGCGGCAGCACGGTCTGCACCGAGCCCTTGCCAAAGGTGCGGCTGCCGACGATGCGGGCGCGCTGGTTGTCACGCAACGCACCGGCCAGCACTTCCGAGGCACTGGCCGAACCGGCATCCACCAGCACCACCACCGGCGCGTTCTTCAGCAGGTCACCGGGCGTGGCATCGAATCGGGCGTCACTGATGGCGATACGGCCGCGGGTACTGACGATGCCGCCTTTCTCCAGCAGGTCATCGGCCACCTGCACCGCGGCGGTCAGCAGGCCGCCCGGGTTGCTGCGCAGGTCCAGCACCAGCCCCTTGAGCCTGCCACCGGCGGCGGCCTGCAACTGCACGACATGCTTCTGGAAGTCGGCGCCGGTATCGGCCTGGAACGTGCTGATGCGGATATAGCCGTAACCGGGCTCCAGCATCTTGCTGCGCACGCTGGTGATGCGGATGGTTTCGCGGGTGACGCTGACATCGAACGGCGGCTCATCGCCGCGCTCCAGGGTCAGCACCACGGTACTGCCGGCCGGGCCGCGCAACGGCTCCATCGCCTCGATCGCGGAGATCGGCTTGCCATCGATGGCGATGATCAGGTCGCCGGCACGCAGGCCGGCACGCGCGGCCGGGGTGTCGTCGATCGGCGAGACCACCTTCAGCACGTTTTCCTGCTGCAGCAGTTCCACACCGATACCTTCATAGGCGCCGGCGGCCTGCTCGTCGAACGCCTCGGCATCGGCCTTGTCGAAATAGGTGCTGTGCGGGTCCAGCTCCAGCAGCAGGCCGCGCACGGCCGACTGCATCAGCACCTTGTCATCCACCGGCTCGACATAGGCGGCCCGCACCGCGTTGTAGACGCCGACGAAGCGGCGGATCTCGTCCAGCGGCACCCGTGAGGTGACCGACTCCTTGGCATCGGGATCATCCGCCCCCGCTACCTTGGCCGGGGCACTCTGCGCCAGCGTGACCGCTGGGGACAGGGCGAACAACAGCGCAGCTGCAAGACCGGCTACACGCATGAACCACTCCATGAGAAAACAGGGCGCGCGACAGGCGCGTTCCGATTATGCGCGAAGCACGGCTAAATCCGCGTTGAACCGGTGTCTGCGCCGGCAGCGGTACATGCTGCGTTACTGGCGTTGCAGCCAGGTCCCCGGGTCCACCGGCTGACCATTGCGGCGCAGCTCGAAATACAGCGCCGGGGTGCCCTGTCCGCCGGAATTCCCGACCCGCGCCACTGCATCGCCGCGTTTGATGCGCGCACCGGCATCCTTGAGCAGGGTGTCGTTGTGCGCATACAGGCTCATGTAGCCATTGCCGTGGTCGACGATCAGGATCATGCCGTAGCCGGTCATCCAGTCGGAAAACACCACCGTGCCATCGGCCACCGCGGTGATCGTGCTGCCCGCCGCCGCGCCGATCAGCACGCCATTGCTGCGGCGGCCATCCGGCAGGCGCCCGCCATAGCGCGCCAGCAGGTTGCCCGAAAGCGGCCAGCCCAGCCCGCCGACCCTGGGCGCGGCGGCATTGGCCACGACCCTCGGTGGTGTCTTTCCCTGGCTGCCACGTGCACCGCCACCTTCGGCCTGTTTCCCGGCTTCCGCACGACGGGCGGCAGCGCGCCGCTCGGCATCGGCACGGACTGCCGCCGCACGCAGGTTGGCGAGCACACGTTCCAGTCCACGCGCATCCTGACCCAGCGCTTTCTCGCGTTCACTGCGATCCTGGTAGCGGCTGTCCAGCTCCGACAATACCGAAGCACGCTGGCGCCGGTCCTGGGCCAGCGCAGCAGCCTGCTGCCGCTGCTGTTCGCGCGCCTGCTCCAGCTCCTGACTGCGCGCCACAACCTGCTGCTCGGTGACGGCGAGTGCCTGCAGGTCGGCGGTCAGGGCGCTGATCGAGCGGGCACGCTCGCGCTGCAGGTAGCGGTGATAGGCCAGTTCACGGTTGGCATCGGCCACCGTGTCCTGCGCCAGCAACAACTTCAGCGGGGCGTGGCTGCCCAACTGGTAGGCGCTGCGCAGCAACGCGGCCAGTTGCCGGCGTTGCCGGGCCAGCCCTTGCTGCAGTTGCTGCTTGTGCTGTTGCAGCTCGGCCAGAGCCTGCTGTTCACGCTGGATCGCCGCTTCGGCCTCGGCCACCGCGCGACCGCTGTGGGCGACCTTCTGGTCGGCCTCACGCAGCCGCTGGCTGGCCTGGGTACGCTGCTGCTCCAGTTGCCGGCGCTCCTGGGTGACGCCCTTCAGCTCACCACGCAGCTGCTGCAGCTTCTTCTCGGCATCGCGCGGGCTGGTCTGCGCCAGCAACGGACCGGCCAGCAGCACCAGCACCAGCATGCAACCGCCAGACCAGCGCGACAGCGCCGCTGATTGGCCGGGAGTTCGCATGGGGAGAATCTGGCGCAATGCGGTTCCAGTGACTTCAGGCAGGTGCGGATTGTAACCAAGCGTGGTGCCATCGATGCTGGTCCATTGGAATATCCGTCCCGGAGGCTCCATGAAACGTCTACTCCTGCTTCTGGCGCTGGCTGCCGCACTTCCCTGCGCAAGCGCCGCTGACAACATCAGCAAGATCAACGGCAGCATCTCCACCGAGGCCAACAGCAGCTACGGCAACCTGGAAACGGTCAACGGCAGCATCCAGCTGGCCACGGGCGTGCGTGCCGGCGTGGTGGAAACCGTCAACGGCAACATCCACCTCGATGACAACGTGCAGGCGCGCAGCATCGACACCGTCAACGGGCGCATCCGCGCCGGCCGCAACCTGGTCCTGGCGCGCGGGCTGGAAACCGTCAATGGCGGCATCTACGTCGACCGCGGCAGCCGTATCGGTGGCGATGTTGAAACCGTCAACGGCGCCATCGGTCTGGTCGGCACCCAGGTCGATGGCGGGATCGAAACCGTCAACGGCGATATCACCGTGGGCATCGATTCCCATGTCAAAGGCGGCATCACCGTCACCCGTCCGTCCTTCGGCCTGTCGCTGACACCCCCGCGCAAGCCGCGTATCGTCGTCGGTCCCGGTGCGGTGGTGGAAGGCAGCCTGCGGTTCGACCGTGAAGTCACGCTCTACGTCCACGATTCAGCGCGGATCGGGCCGGTAAGCGGCGCCAACGTGCTGCGCTTCAGCACCGGCACCGCGCCGGAATAGATACGTTTCTTTCACAGCTGCACCCGGGAATCAACGCCCAACTGGAGTCTTCATGCATCGCAAACTGTTGTTGTGTCTGGCCATCAGCGCCGCACTGGTCGCCTGCAAGCAGGAATCGCCGACGGTAGCCGCCACTGCCCCGGCACCGGTATCCACGCACGCCTTCACCAGCGCGATCACCGCCCCTGATTTCGGCGAACTGGTCAAGCAGCTGGCCTCGGACGAATTCGAAGGCCGTGCGCCGGGCAGCAACGGCGAGGAACTCACCGTCAACTACATCCGCGACCAGATGCAGCGCATCGGCCTGCAGCCGGGCAACGGCGACAGCTGGTTCCAGGACGTGCCGATGACCGAGACCACGGCAGATCCGGACACCGTGCTGAAGATCCAGCGCAACGGTGCGGCCGAAGAACTGAAGTTCGGCACCGACATGGTCATCGGCACCCGTACCGGACAACCGGAGATCCGCATCGACAACAGCGAGATGGTGTTCGTCGGCTATGGTGTCGATGCTCCCGAGCAGGACTGGAACGACTACGAAGGCCAGGACTGGAAGGGCAAGACCGTCGTCATGTTCGTCAATGACCCCGGCTTCCATACCAGCGACGCCCAGTTGTTCGACGGCAAGCGCATGACCTACTACGGGCGCTGGACCTACAAGTTCGAGGAGGCCGCACGCAAGGGCGCGGCGGCTGCGCTGATCGTGCACGATACCGCCGGCGCCTCGTATGGCTGGGATGTGGTGAAGAATTCCTGGGGCGGTGCGCAGTACGACCTACCGGCAGCCGAGGACAAGGAACCGCGCCTGCAGGCACAGGGCTGGCTCAGCGCCGAGGCCGCCCGCCGGCTGTTCGCCGAGGCCGGGCTGGATCTGGACAAGGCTTACACCGATGCCAACAAGCGCGGCTTCAAGCCCCAACCGCTGCAGGCCGGCCTCTCCCTGGATCTGAAAAGCACCATCGCCGAAAAGAACTCGCGCAACGTGGTTGGCGTCCTGCCCGGTGGCAAGCGCGCCGACGAAGCGGTGCTCTACATGGCGCACTGGGATCACCTCGGCAAGCATGAGGGCCAGGAAGGCGACAATATCTACAACGGCGCGGTGGACAACGCCACCGGCGTGGCCGGCATCCTCGAAATCGCCGATGCGATGGCCCACCAGGCAACGCCGCCGGAACGCTCGGTGGTGTTCCTCGCCGTCACCCTGGAAGAATCCGGCCTGCTCGGCTCGCAGTACTACGTGAACCACCCGTCCTTCCCGCTCGACAAGATCGCCGGCGTCATCAACATCGATGCGATGTCGGTCAGCGGCCGCACCCGCGACATGACCGTCACCGGTTTCGGCAGCTCGCAGCTGGAGGACATCCTCAAGCCGCTGGCAGACGGCCAGAAGCGCACCCTGCGTGCCGAAACCTCGGTGCAGAGCGGGTTCTACTTCCGCTCCGATCACTTCAACTTCGCCAAGGCCGGCGTGCCCGCACTCTATGCCGGCGGTGGTGAAGACCTGCGCGAGGGTGGTATCGACGCCGGGCGCCGCGCCGCTGAAGCCTATGGCAAGGAGCGTTACCACGGGCCAAAGGACGAGTATGACCCGCTGACCTGGAAGCTGGACGGCACAGTCGAGGATCTGGAGCTGCTCTACGGCGTCGGCAAACAGCTGGCCAGCGGTGATGCCTGGCCCAACTGGTACGAAGGCAACCCGTTCAAGGCTCCGCGTGATGCAATGATGAAAGCCGCGCGCGGACACAGCACGGGCGAATAATCCCCGTCATACGCATGGCTGCAGGCAGTGGAACGGATGTCCTGTGACGTCCTCCCCTCGTTAGGACCGGTCGGAACTGGAAAATTCGGCTGCAATCGCGGTAATGCCTCACCCGTAGCGCATATCGTGGATTTTCAGACCATTCTTGCTGCCAATAAAAAACCCCGCTGCGCAGGCAGCGGGGTTTGGGGATAACTCCTGACGATGACCTACTCTCGCAAGGCTTGAGCCCCACTACCATCGGCGCGGCTGCGTTTCACTTCCGAGTTCGGGATGGGATCGGGTGGTGCCACAGCGCTGTTTTCATCAGGAAGCCGGTGGGAGCAGCGCGGTGCGCCAGCTCGGAGGCGGTTTCCATCAGCGCGTACATTCGAGGATGTGCGCAGTGGGTTTTACAAAAAGCAAATCCCCGCAGCCAGAGCTGCGGGGATTTGGGGTAAAGCCCCTGGCGATGACCTACTCTCGCATGGCTTGAGCCACACTACCATCGGCGCAGCTGCGTTTCACTTCCGAGTTCGGGATGGGATCGGGTGGTTCCACAGCGCTAATTTCACCAGGGAGACGGTTGGAGCGTCGCCGACTTTGTTCTTCCGCCTTGGCAGGGAACAAAGCGCATAAAGGCGCCCAGTCTCACATTAGGTCTTGTGACGTAGCGTGCACTTGGATCTATCGACATGTCGTCGGCCAAGGCAACTTGAGGTTATATGGTCAAGCCACACGGATCATTAGTATCAGTTAGCTCAATACATTGCTGCACTTACACACCTGACCTATCAACCACGTAGTCTACATGGTTCCTTCAGGGGGCTTGTGCCCCGGGAAGTCTCATCTTGAGGCACGCTTCCCGCTTAGATGCTTTCAGCGGTTATCGTTTCCGAACATAGCTACCCGGCAATGCCACTGGCGTGACAACCGGAACACCAGAGGTTCGTCCACTCCGGTCCTCTCGTACTAGGAGCAGCCCCTCTCAAACTTCCAACGCCCATGGCAGATAGGGACCGAACTGTCTCACGACGTTCTGAACCCAGCTCGCGTACCACTTTAAATGGCGAACAGCCATACCCTTGGGACCGACTACAGCCCCAGGATGTGATGAGCCGACATCGAGGTGCCAAACACCGCCGTCGATATGAACTCTTGGGCGGTATCAGCCTGTTATCCCCGGAGTACCTTTTATCCGTTGAGCGATGGCCCTTCCATACAGAACCACCGGATCACTAAGTCCTAGTTTCCTACCTGCTTGATCCGTCGATCTTGCAGTCAAGCACGCTTATGCCTTTGCACACAGTGCGCGATGTCCGACCGCGCTGAGCGTACCTTCGAGCTCCTCCGTTACTCTTTAGGAGGAGACCGCCCCAGTCAAACTACCCACCATACACGGTCCCCGACCCAGATAATGGGCCTAGGTTAGAACGTCAAGCACGACAGGGTGGTATTTCAAGGATGGCTCCACTGCAGCTAGCGCCACAGTTTCATAGCCTCCCACCTATCCTACACAGACGAACTCAACGTTCAGTGTAAAGCTATAGTAAAGGTTCACGGGGTCTTTCCGTCTTGCCACGGGAACGCTGCATCTTCACAGCGATTTCAATTTCACTGAGTCTCGGGTGGAGACAGCGCCGCCATCGTTACGCCATTCGTGCAGGTCGGAACTTACCCGACAAGGAATTTCGCTACCTTAGGACCGTTATAGTTACGGCCGCCGTTTACTGGGGCTTCGATCAAGAGCTTCGCCTTGCGGCTGACCCCATCAATTAACCTTCCAGCACCGGGCAGGCGTCACACCCTATACGTCCACTTTCGTGTTTGCAGAGTGCTGTGTTTTTGATAAACAGTCGCAGCGGCCTGGTTACTTCGGCCATCGTCAGCTATAGCCCGCATGGGCCACCGACAATGGCGCACCTTCTCCCGAAGTTACGGTGCCATGTTGCCTAGTTCCTTCACCCGAGTTCTCTCAAGCGCCTGAGAATTCTCATCCTACCCACCTGTGTCGGTTTACGGTACGGTCTGCGTAAGCTGAAGCTTAGGAGCTTTTCCTGGAAGCGTGGTATCAGTGACTCTGTCTTAAAGACTCGTCTCGGTGCTCGGTCTTGAAGGATCCCGGATTTGCCAAAGATCCAAACCTACCGCCTTTCCCCGGGACAACCAACGCCCGGTACACCTAACCTTCTCCGTCCCTCCATCGCACTTACGCGAGGTGCAGGAATATTAACCTGCTTCCCATCGACTACGCATTTCTGCCTCGCCTTAGGGGCCGACTCACCCTGCGCCGATTAACGTTGCGCAAGGAAACCTTGGGCTTTCGGCGTGCGGGTTTTTCACCCGCATTATCGTTACTCATGTCAGCATTCGCACTTCCGATACCTCCAGCAAGCTTCTCAACTCACCTTCACAGGCTTACGGAACGCTCCTCTACCGCGCATCACAAAGTGATGCACCCCAAGCTTCGGTTCACTGCTTAGCCCCGTTAAATCTTCCCCGCAGACCGACTCGACCAGTGAGCTATTACGCTTTCTTTAAAGGGTGGCTGCTTCTAAGCCAACCTCCTGGCTGTCTGTGCCTTTCCACATGGTTTTCCACTTAGCAGTGAATTTGGGACCTTAGCTGTGGGTCTGGGTTGTTTCCCTTTTCACGACGGACGTTAGCACCCGCCGTGTGTCTCCCATACAGTCCGTCTCGGTATTCGGAGTTTGCAATGGTTTGGTAAGTCGCGATGACCCCCTAGCCATAACAGTGCTCTACCCCCGAGAGGATACATATGAGGCGCTACCTAAATAGCTTTCGAGGAGAACCAGCTATCTCCGGGTTCGATTAGCTTTTCACTCCTAATCACACCTCAT
>NZ_CP197473.1:3082500-3330000 GCF_052180205.1 Stenotrophomonas sp. JC08
CCGCCCATTCCACGCTGGCACTGCCGTTGCCGCCGCTGTCGCTGGAGCGGCAGAGCGAGACGCCGGGGGACAGCTGGCAGATCCTGCGGGTGCAGCCCGGCCAGACCCTGAGCACCCTGTTCGAGAGCATCGGCATCCCCGCCACGGTGATGCACCGCGTGCTGGAACATCCCGGCACCCGCAACGTCCTGACCCGGCTGCGGCCCGGTGCCGAGATCGCCTTCGACCTGCCGGTGAACGGCAGTCTGCGCGCCGTGCGCTTCGACCGCGATGCCAACCACCGCGTGGAACTGTCGCTGGAAGGCGAGCAGATCCGCGAGAAGGTCATGGAACGCGTCACCACCTCGCGCACTGTGGTGGCCAGTGGTGAAATCAACAGCTCGCTGTATGCCTCCGCACGCAAGGCGGGGTTGTCACCGGCAGCGATTGCCACGATGACCGACGACATCTTCACCTACGACATCGACTTTTCCCGCGACGTGCAGCCGGGTGACCGCTTCAGCGTGGTGCTGGACGAGACCTGGCGTGAAGGCGAGCGTATCGATACCGGCAAGATTCTGGCGGCGACCTTCCAGACCGGCGGCAAGACCTATACCGGCTTCCGTTTCGAACGCAACGGCAAGGCCGGATATTTCGACGCCGACGGCCGTCCACTGAAGAAGAGTTTCATCCGCTCGCCGATCCAGTTCGCCCGGCTGAGCTCCAATTTCGGTGCCCGCCGCCATCCGGTGCTGGGCCGCATGCGCATGCACAAGGGCGTGGACTACGCCGCCCGTACCGGCACCCCGATCATGGCCGCCGGCGATGCCCGTGTGCAGTTTGCCGGCGTCCAGCGCGGCTACGGCAACACCGTGATCCTGGACCATGGCCAAGGCCACACCACCCTGTACGCGCACATGTCGCGCTTTGGCAAATATCGCTCCGGCCAGCGCGTCAGCCAGGGCGAGATCATCGGCTATGTCGGTTCCACCGGGTTGTCGACCGGGCCACACCTGCACTACGAATTCCGCGTCAACGGCGTGCACCGCAACCCGCTGTCGGTGACGATGCCGCCGCCGGAGCCGCTCAAGGGTGCCGAGCTGGTGGCCTTCCGTGCGCAGGCCGCGCCGGCGATGGCACGTATCCGCGGCGTGGAGGAGGCGATCTACGCCAAGACCGGCGACGACAAGTCCAGCGCACCGGCAACCGTCGCGGCGGCGGCACCGGCCGGCAATCGCGGCTGAGCAGCGCCACGCGTTGACGTCACGGGCAGGGCGCTGGAAGCTTCCCTGCCCGTCTGCTTTCCGGTCCCCCGCAATGACACCCGTCGATCCGCACTCGCCCCTGTTCCTCGGCCTGATGTCCGGCACCAGCGCCGATGGCATCGATGCGGCGCTGGTGCAGTTTCCCGCCGGCGGCGGCTGCCGTTTCGTGCACGGCCACACCCATGACTGGGACCCGGCGACACGCGCGTTGCTGATCGCCCTCGGCCAGGGCGCCGAGCCGCCGTCAATGGATGCGCTGGGCGAGCTGGACGCCCGCGTCGGCATCGCCTTCGCCGCCGCAGCCAACCAGCTGCTGGACGAAAGCGGCGTGGACCGCAGCCACGTACGCGCGATCGGCTCGCATGGCCAGACCATCCGCCACCGGCCACACGCCACCCCTGCCTTCACCTGGCAGATCGGTGACGCCAACCGCATCGCCGAATTGACCGGCATCACCACCGTGGCCGACTTCCGCCGTCGCGATGTCGCCGCCGGGGGCCACGGGGCGCCGCTGATGCCGGCCTTCCACCTGGCCATGCTGGGCAGCGCGGACGAGGATCGTGCCGTGCTCAACCTGGGCGGCATCGCCAACCTGAGCCTGATCGCCCACGACGGCGGCATCCGCGGCTTCGATACCGGCCCGGCCAACGCGCTGCTCGATGCCTGGTGCCAGCGCCATCTGGGCCAGCCCTACGATGCCGACGGCGCGTTCGCGGCCAGCGGCCGGGTCGATGCGGTCCTGCTGGCGAAACTGCAAGCCGATCCGTGGTTCGCGCTGCCGCCGCCCAAGAGCACCGGCCGCGAGCAGTTCCACCTGCACTGGGTGGAAGCGCATTTCGACGGCGCCGCGCCGACACCGGCCGATGTGCAGGCCACCTTGCTGGAACTGACCGCCGCCAGCGTGGCCGATGCGCTGCTCGCACAGCTGCCGCAGGTACGCCGGCTGCTGGTCTGCGGTGGTGGCGTGCGCAATCCACAATTGCTGCACCGGCTGCAGGCACGGTTGCCGGGCGTAATGATCGCTTCCAGTGCCGATCACGGGCTGGACCCGGACTACATGGAAGCGATGGGTTTTGCGTGGCTGGCTCGCGAAACACTGGCCGGCCGGCCGGGCAACCTGCCCAGCGTCAGCGGCGCCTGCGGGCCACGCATTCTCGGCGCGATCCACCCGGCCTGACGGCACCCGGCAAGGCAGTGCCGGGCAGGATGCCGGTCAGCCGAACTCGGCGCCGGCCGGCAGCGCCTGCAATGCATGGATGGCCTCGGACAGCACATCCACCTCCGGGTTTTCGAAACCGCCCCGCACTTCCTGCTCGCCGGCGAACAGCCCCTGTTCCAGCAGGGCCAGACAGGTCTGCTCATGCGTCCAGCCGCGGGCCACCGCAAGGCGGCGGATACGTTCAAGCAGCAGCGGGTCGATATCCCGCAAGATCACATCGGCCATGACCACCACACCGTTGCAGCACAGGTGGATCCCCCGGCGGCATCATAACGGTGCCACCACCCGTTTCAATGTCGACGGCAGCACGATCAGACCGGGCGGGCTCCCTGCGTGGTCGCGTCCACCTCACGGCGCAGCCACCAGGCCATCCACAGCCCGGGAAGCCCCACCACCACCGACACCAGGAAGAACACCTGCCAGCCCCAGGCATCGGCCAGCACCCCGGCGAACGGGCCGACGAATACCCGGCCCAGCGTGGCGAACGCCGACAGCAGCGCGTAGTGGGTGGCGGAAAAACGCGTGCCGCACAGGCCGCTGAGCAGCGCCACGAACGCCGCCGTGCCCATGCCCCCGGCGAAATTGTCCAGGCTCAGCGCGAACAGCAGCAGGCTGTCCATCGGCGTCGGCTGCTCCAGGTGCACGATCAGCAGGTTGAACGCCGGCACTTCCAGCGTTCCCCAGGCGCCGGCACCCTCGCGCGCCAGCAGATAGAAACCGAGATTGGACACCAGCTGCAGCACGCCGAAGCCGATCACCGCGGTGGACAGCCGCAGCCGCAACAGGAAGAAGCCACCGACGATGGCGCCGACGATGGTCATCAGCAGGCCGATGGTCTTGTTGGCCAACCCCACCTCGGCCTGGCTGAAGCCCATGCCCTTGAGCAGAAACGGCGTGGACAGGCTCAGCGCGAAGGCATCACCAACCTTGTACAGCACCACCAGCGCCAGGAACGCACCGGCACCGCGCATGCTGAAGTAGCTGCGCAGCGAGGCGTTGAGCGTTTCGAACGGCACCCGCCGGGTCACGCCCAGCCCCAGCGTCATCGCCGCGGCGATCTGGGTGATGACGAACACCAGCCGCACCCAGCGGTCCTTGCTGTCCGGGTCCAGCCCGATCAATACGAGCAACAGGTGCGCCAGCCATGCCCCCAGTACCACGCCGACCACCAGCGCCAGGAAGCCTTTCAACTCGCCCGTGGCTTTGGACACCGGCGCCTTGAAACGCTCCGGCAGCGCCGGCATCAGCAGCAGCGCGAGCACACCGACTCCGGCCGACAGGCCGGCCATCACCCGGTACACCTGCGGCCAGCTCTGCCACTGTTCGGCCCAGATCAGGGTGATGCCGCCGGACAGCACCATCGCCAGCCGGTAGCCAAGCACCGTCAGCGAACCGCCCAGGCCGCGTTCGGCCGGGGCCAGCAGGTCGGTGCGGTAGGCATCGATGACCACGTCCAGGGTCGCCGACAGGCACGCCACCAGCACCGCCACCGCGGCGAACAGGCCCAGATTGCGCGCCGGCGACAGCGTGCTCATGAACAGCAGCGCCAGGGCCAGTGCGAACAGCATGGTGACGATCCAGCCCCGCCGCCGGCCCAGCAGCGGCAGATCGAAGCGGTCGATCAGCGGCGCCCACAGGAACTTGAAGGTGTAGGGAATACCGATCAGCGACAAAAAGCCCAGCGTCACCAGATCCAGCCCGTCCACCGTCAGCCAGGCCTGCATCGCGCCGCCGGTCAACGCCAGCGGCAGGCCGGAGGCGAAGCCCAGCAGCAGGATCACGAACAGGCGCCGCAACCGCTGCAGCCCGGCCGGCGGGGCTTCCACCACCGCTTCGGTCACAGGGCGTAGTCCACAGTGAACGGGGCGTGGTCGGAGAAACGCTCACCGGTGTAGATCGAGCAATCGCGCAGGCGCTCACGCAGGCCGGGGGTGGCCAGCTGGTAGTCGATGCGCCAGCCGACGTTGTTGGCACGCGCTGCGCCGCGGTTGCTCCACCACGTGTAGTCCTGGCCGTCCGGATGCAGCGCGCGGTAGGCATCCACCCAGCCGCGGCCGCTGGTCGCATCGGCGTGTTCGGGCAGGTCGGCGCACAGCCCGTTCAGCCAGTCGCGCTCCTCCGGCAGGCAGCCGGAGTTCTTCTGGTTGGACTTCCAGTTCCTGATGTCCAGCGCGCTGCGCACGATGTTCCAGTCGCCGCACAGCACGTAGTCGCGGCCGCTGGCCAGCCATTCCTCGAGGATCGGCCGCAACCACTGCATCACCTCGAACTTGAAGCCCTGCCGCAGCTCGCCCGAGGAGCCGGACGGGATATAGAACGACACCACGCTCAGGTTGCCGAAGCGCGCCTCGATATAGCGGCCCTCGTCATCGAACGGCGCCCAGCCCAGTGCGGTGCGCACCTCGTCCGGCTCGCGCCGGCTCCAGATCGCCACGCCGCTGTAGCCTTTCCTGGTGATGGCGTCGCGGTAGAAGCAGTGGTGGCCGTCCGGGCGGAACAGCGCGTCGGTCAGCTGCGCCTCCTGCGCCTTGGTCTCCTGGATGCACAGCACATCGGCCTGCTGGGCCAGGAACCATTCCGAAAAACCCTTGGTGGTGGCCGAACGGATGCCGTTGGCGTTGAAACTGATGATCCGCATGAAAAACCACTGACTGCTCCGGGACGGCACAGCATAGCGCCCACCCCAGCATTCGCCGAAGCCATGCATTAACCTAGGCGCCTTCAATAGACGACAAGAAACTGCATCACATGAGTGACCACCGTTCCCGCTTCCTGCAGCTGGCGCTGAATGCCGACGCGCTGCGCTTTGGCCAGTTCACCCTGAAGTCCGGCCGGGTAAGCCCGTATTTCTTCAATGCCGGCCGTTTCGACACCGGCCTGGCGCTGGCCCAGCTGGGCAACTGCTACGCCGATGCCATCGATGCGGCCGGCATCGCCTTCGACCAGCTGTTCGGCCCGGCCTACAAGGGCATCCCGCTGGCCACCGCCATCGCCTGCGAATATTCGCACCGCGACCGCAACCTGCCGCTGACCTTCAACCGCAAGGAAGCCAAGGATCACGGCGAGGGCGGCAGCCTGATCGGCGCCGACATGGCCGGCCGCCGCATCCTCATCGTCGATGACGTGATCACCGCCGGCACCGCCATCCGCGAGGCGCTGGCCATCATCCGCGAAGCCAACGGCATTCCCGCCGGCATCGTGGTGGCACTGGACCGCCAGGAAATCGCCTCCGAGGACGACCGCCGCTCGGCCGCGCAGGCCGTGGCCGCCGAAACCGGCATCCCGGTGATCGCCGTGGCCAATCTGGCCGACCTGCTTGCATTCGCCTCCGGGAACCCGGAACTTGTCGGCTACCGCGAACCGTTGCTGGGCTACCGAGCCCGCTACGGGAGCAATCCGACAGGCTGAGCAGGGGGCTGCCATGGTGCCGAATCCGTCCACGATCGCCGCGTTGCTGGTGCTGGCCGCACTGGCCGCGCCGGCATCAGCGCAGAACCGGGCCGACCCCGGCAAGAAGCTGTATTGCTGGAACCAGGGCAACGAGCGCATCTGCTCGGACACGCTGCCGCCGGAAGCGGTGAACAGCGCGCGTGAGGAATTCAACGCGCGCAGCGGTACCCGCAGCGCCGAGATCCAGCGCGCGCTCACGGCCGAGGAGCGCGCCGATGCCGCCCTGGCCGAAGCCCAGGCCAAGGTCGACGCGGCCACGGCGGAAACCCGCAAGCGCACCGAACAGGCGATGCTGGCCACCTACGCCAGCGAGGACGACCTGCGCCGGGTGTTCGCCGAACGCACCGATATCGTCGACAACAACATCAACACCGCCGTCTACAACGTCGCCAGCCTGCGTGAGGCACTGGCCGCACAGCTGCTGTCGGCCGGCAACAAGGAACTGGCCGGGCAGAAGGTGGCCGACAAGCAGGCCGCCGACATCCGCCAGCGCCATACCGAACTGCTGGCCCAGCTGCGCCTGCAGCGCGCGTTCGAGCAGCAGCGCAAGGCGATGGAAGTGGAGATCGCCGAAAGCCTGGCCCGCTACCGCGAGCTGAAGGGCATTCCGGCACCGGCCGATGCCACTGCCACGCCGCCGGCAACGCCCCCTGCCGTGCCAGTCCAAGGCTGAATCACAGGGCAGCAGGCAACAGGACGAAGCGACCTCCGGGTCGCTTTTTTCATGCCCCGGCTTCCGTCCCGCACATCGGCGGCTACCGCGACCGCCACCGGCGGAGGTGCAGGCCCCCAGGAGCGGCCACCTCGCCGCTCTCTTTTTTTCCGGGCCACGCGTCGCCGCCGGCCGGGGGACTGCGGGGCGGTGACCGGGTGCGGTCGTGCCCCAAGGTTGGCTATCCGGCAATTGGAAAGGCCGCCCGCGTTGTCCGCGGACGGCCCCGGTTTCCAGCCTGGTACGCCGATCAGAACGGCAGTTCGGTACCCGCCGGCAACACCTGCTGCAGCTGCTCGCGGAACAGCGCCTTGATCCGTTCCAGTCCAGCCTCGTCGTTGGCCTCGAAGCGCAGCACCAGCACCGGGGTGGTGTTGGATGCACGCACCAGCCCCCAGCCATCGTTGAAATCGGCACGCAGGCCGTCGATGGTCGCCAGCCGCGCACCGGCGAACGCCGAGCCTTCCACCTGCGCCTGGGCCTGCACCGCCGCGGTGATCAGCGCCACCAGCGCATGCGGGGTGCCGTCTTCCACCGCCACCTTCAGCTCCGGCGTGGACACCGCATCGGGTAGCGCGTCCAGCACCCCGGCCGGGTCGTCCTCGTGCTGGGCGAGGATTTCCAGCAGCCGCGCCGCCGCGTACAGGCCGTCATCAAAGCCGTACCAGCGCTCCTTGAAGAAGAAATGGCCGCTCATCTCGCCGGCCAGCTCGGCATCGGTCTCGCGCATCTTGGCCTTGACCAGCGAATGCCCGGTCTTCCACATCATCGGGCTGCCGCCGTTGCGCAGGATGTAATCGGACAGCTTGCCGGTGCATTTGACGTCGTAGATCACCATCGCACCGGGATTGCGCATCAGCACATCGGCGGCGAACAGCATCAGCAGGCGGTCGGCGAAGATCACCTTGCCGTCCCTGGTCACCACGCCGAGGCGGTCGCCGTCGCCGTCAAAGGCCACACCCAGGTCGGCATCGAAACGCTTCACCGTCTGGATCAGGTCTTCCAGGTTGTGCGGCTCGCTCGGGTCCGGATGGTGGTTCGGGAAGCTGCCATCGACATCGCAGTACAGCGGGATGACCTCCGCGCCGATGGCTTCCAGCAGCTGCGGCGCCACCGCCCCGGCCACGCCGTTGCCGGCATCGGCCACCACCTTGAGTGGCCGGTCCAGCTGCACGTCGTCGGCGATGCGCTGGATGTAGTCGTCGATGACCTCGCGCTGCTGCAGGTCGCCCGGGCTGTCGGCGCGCTGCAGGCGGCCTTCCTGGATACGCCGGTACAGATCGGTGATGGCATCGCCGGACAGCGTCTCGCCGCCGACCACGATCTTGAAGCCGTTGTAGTCCGGCGGATTGTGGCTGCCGGTCACCACCACGCAGCTGCCGGCGCGCAGGTGGTAGCCGGCGAAATACACCACCGGCGTCGGTGCCAGACCGATATCGATGACATCGCAACCGCTGCGGCGCAGACCCTCGATCAGCGCCTCGGCCAGCTCCGGCCCGGACAGGCGGCCGTCACGGCCGACCACCACCTCGCGCAGGCCACGGTCCAGCACCTCGCTGCCGATGGCCTGGCCGATCAGCGTGGCGACCCCGGCATTGAGCTCGGTGCCCAGCACGCCGCGGATGTCGTAGGCACGGAAGATACCGGCCTGCACCGCTTCGGTGCCGGGCTCGAGAACCGCGGCCGCAGCGGCCGTGCGCGGGCTCTCCACCACCGGCAGCGGCTCCTGCTGCAGGGCTTCGCCCAGGGTGAGGCCCTCGTCCTGCCCGTCTTCGCCCTTATTGCGCAGCGCCGGCAGCTTCGCCAGGCGCTTGCGCCCCAGCAGCAACAGCAGCGCCGTGGCCAGCAGCAGCGCCGCCACCAGCGCGCACGGGACCACACCCAGTCCCAGCGGGCCTGCACTGACATCAGGCAACTCGGCCACTACCCGCAGACCGGTGTCGCCGGCCGGACGCGCCAGCGCATCGGCACTGCCGCCGAGCGCGGTATTGCCTTTCTGGACGACGGTGAAGCCGCCTTGGCGCAGGCCGAGAAAAGCGCTGTCCGGGGAATTGATCGCATCGAACACGGAACTCAAGCGGGTCAGCGGCTGGCGGATGTAGACCACCGCGGCGGCATCGCCCAGCTGCACCGGGGCGGCCAGGCCGAGCCGCGGTGCATTGTCATCACGCACCACGCGGGCGACCGGCTTGCCCTCAGCCAATGCCAGTTCCAGCAGCGCCAGACGTGAATAGCCGAAGGCCGCCGGATCGGCGTAGGCCGGGGCCAGATCGGCCTCCAGCACCTGGGCATCTTCGACGCCGTTCCAGGCTTCACGCACCGCCAGCGCCGCGGCGCCCGCATCGCCAGCAGCCAGTGCCGCCCTCACCGGCTCGCCCTCGAGCTGCGTGGCGAACTGCTTCAGCTGCGGCTGTACCGCCTCCTGCACGCCGCTTACGGCCGCATCGCGCGACTGTTCCAGCGCGGCGCCGGTCCCGGCCTGGCGCCACTGGCTGAAAGCACTCCAGCCGAACCAGCCGGCCAGCAACAGCAGCAACACCGCCAGCAACAGCGGCGTCGAACGCCCCGGCGCCATGCGCAGGCGGCGGCTCTCCTTACCTTGGCTCATCCCGTATTCCCCCTGTCAGCGCACTCCGGTGTGGCCGAACCCACCCGCTCCACGCGCACTGTCGACGAAAGTATCCACTACCTGCAGCGCAACGCGGGCGATGGGCATCACCACCAGCTGCGCGATGCGGTCGCCCGGCTCGATGGTGAAGGCGTCACGGCCACGGTTCCACACGCTGATCAGCAGCGGTCCCTGGTAATCAGCGTCGATCAGGCCGGTGCCATTGCCGAGCACGATGCCGTGGCGATGGCCGAGCCCGGAGCGCGGCAGCACCACCGCGCACAGGTTGGGGTCGGCGATATGGATGGCGATGCCGCTGGGCAGCAGCGCCGCATCGCCCGGCTGCAAGGTCATCGGCGCCTCGATCGCCGCGCGCAGGTCCATGCCGGCGCTGGCTTCGGTGGCGTAGCCCGGCAGCGGCCAGTCATCGCCAAAACGCGGGTCCAGCAACTTCACCTGCAACGGCTGCAGCGTGGCGTCCTTGCTCATGCATCCAACCTCTCGGCAATCAGGTCCAGCAGCTGTTCGGCCAGCCGGGTCTTGGCGGTGCCCGGGAACTCGCGCTGGCCGCCGTCCCAGTAGGCGATGGCGGCATTCTGGTCACTCTCGAAACCGCCACCGGCAATGCCCACCTGGTTGGCGATGATCAGGTCCAGCTGCTTGGCGACCAGTTTCCCGCGCGCGTACTTCTCCACGTCGTGGGTTTCGGCGGCAAAGCCGACCACCAGTTTCAGTGCCTGCCGCTGCGCGGCGACCTCGGCCAGGATATCCGGCGTGCGCACCAGCTCCAGCGTCAGTATCTGGCTGTCGGCGGTCTTTTTCAGCTTCTGCGGCGACACCTGCCGCGGCGTGTAGTCGGCCACCGCGGCGGCGCCGATATAGATGTCCGCCGGCAGCGCGGCCAGCACCGCCTCGCGCATCTGCGCGGCCGAGCGCACGTCGATACGGGTCACGCCGGCAGGCACCGGCAACTGCACCGGCCCGCTGACCAGCGTCACCTGCGCGCCCTGGCGGGCGGCGGCGGCGGCCAGCGCATAGCCCATCTTGCCGCTGGAACGGTTGCCGACATAGCGCACCGGATCCAGATCCTCATAGGTCGGCCCGGCGCTGATCAGCACCCGCAGGCCGTCCAGGCGACCGGGCGTGGCGAGGTTGGCCGCCAGCGCGGCGATGATCGCCGGCGCCTCGCTGACCCGGCCAGGACCGGATTCACCCTCGGCCAGCGGGCCGTCCTCCGGCCCGATCACCTGCACCCCGCGCTCGCGCAGCACGGCCATGTTGGCCTGGGTGGCCGGGTGCAACCACATGCGGTGGTTCATCGCCGGACACACGGTCAGCGGCGCGGTGGTGGCCAGGCACAGCGTGGTCACCAGATCATCGGCATGGCCGTGCGCCAGCCGTGCCAGCAGATCGGCGGTGGCCGGGGCGATGACGATGCGGTCGGCCCAGCGCGCCAGCTCGATATGGCCCATGGCCTGCTCGGCGCCGTCATCCCACAGCGTGGTGCGTGTCGGATTGCCGGACAGCGCCTGGAAGCTCAGCGGCGTGACGAACTGCTGCGCGCCGGCCGTCATCGCCACCTGCACCTGGGCACCGGCATCACGCAGCCGCCGCACCAGTTCCAGCGATTTGTAGGCGGCAATCCCGCCGCCCACGCACAACAACAGCCTCTGTCCTTCCAGCGGCCGGGAGGGCGCCTGGAAACTCTGGGGAAAGCCGGTCACGGGGAAATTTCCTACCTGCACAAGAATGTTTAGCTTACCCGAAGGCATGGCCCCGACCGATCCCATCGCAGCGCTTCCCCGGCCACGCTGAAGCCATGCATATCCGTGACTGGCCCACCGCCGAGCGTCCCCGCGAGAAGCTGCTGGCCCATGGCGCGAGCATCCTCTCCGATGCCGAGCTGCTGGCGATCTTCCTCGGCTCCGGCCTGCGCGGGCGCGATGCGGTGCAGACCGCACGCGAACTGCTGCAGGTCCACGGTCCGCTGCGGCAGCTGCTGGACCGCAGCGCCGATGAGCTGGCGCAGCTGCCGGGATTGGGCCCGGCACGTGCCTGCAAACTGCGGGCGGCACTGGAACTGGGCCAGCGGCATCTGGCCGCCGACCTGCAGCGCGGCGCCGCGCTGAGCGATCCGACCTCGGCCGGACGCTATTTCTCCCAGCGCCTGCGCGCCCGCCCGCATGAGGTCTTCGCCGCGCTGTTCCTGGATACCCGGCACCGGGCACTGGCTTTCGAAGAGCTGTTCCAGGGCACCATCGATGCGGCCGAAGTGCACCCGCGCGAGGTGGTGCGGCGGGCACTGGCACACAACGCGGCGGCGGTGATGATCGGCCACAACCACCCTTCGGGAAATCCCGAGCCTTCCGCCGCCGACCGGGCGATCACCACGCGCCTGCTGCAGGCGCTGGCGCTGGTCGACATCCGCCTGCTGGACCACTTCGTGATCGGCGACGGCACGCCGGTCTCACTGGCCGCGCGCGGCTGGATCTGAACAGAAACCCGCCATGCCTTGACATACCTGACCGGAAACCACACCTCCGCGGCAGGGCAACGGTTTCATTGCTCAGGTAAAATGCGCAGTTCCGCGCTTCAAGCAGACCTCCACGTGAAAGCCCAACTCCGCGCCCTCATCGGCCAAGGCATCGAAGCCTTGCGCGCCAACGGCACCCTGCCTGGCGACACCCTGCCGCCGGATTTCGTGGTCGAACGACCCAAGACCCGCGAACATGGCGACTTCGCCACCAACGCCGCGATGCTGCTGGCCAAGGCCGCACGCAGCAACCCGCGCGCCATCGCCCAGGCGCTGGTGGACGCGCTGCCGGCCAGCGACGACATCGCCAGCGTCGAGATCGCCGGCCCGGGTTTCATCAACTTCAAATTCGCGCCGGTGGCCTACCAGCGCGAGGTGCTCGGTGTGCTCAAGGAAGGCACCGATTACGGCCGCAACCTGGGCGGCAACGGCCGCACCGTGGGCGTTGAATATGTCTCGGCCAACCCGACCGGCCCGCTGCACGTCGGCCACGGCCGCGCCGGGGTGATCGGCGACTGCATCGCCCGCGTGCTCGAGGTCAACGGCTGGAACGCCAAGCGCGAGTTCTACTACAACGATGCCGGCGTGCAGATCGAGAACCTGGCCAAATCGGTGCAGGCCCGTGCCCGTGGCTTCAAGCCGGGCGACGCGCAGTGGCCGGCCGAAGCCTACAACGGCGAGTACATCGCCGACGTCGCCAACGCCTACCTGACCGGCCAGACCGTGGAGCTGGAAGGCAGCCAGGTGGTCGGCGCCAAGGATGCCGAGGACATCGAGGCGATCCGCCGCTTCGCCGTGGCCTACCTGCGCAACGAGCAGAACCTGGACCTGGCCGCGTTCGGCGTGGATTTCGACATCTACTTCCTGGAAAGCTCGCTGTACCGCGACGGCAAGGTCGAAGAGACCGTCGCCCAGCTCAACGCTTCGGGCCACACCTATGAGGAAGGCGGCGCGCTGTGGCTGCGCTCGACCGATTTCGGTGACGACAAGGACCGCGTGATGCGCAAGTCCGACGGCACCTACACCTACTTCCTGCCGGACGTGGCCTACCACCTGAGCAAGTGGCAGCGTGGTTACGAGCGCGCGATCACCGAGCTGGGCGCCGACCACCATGGCTCGCTGGCGCGCGTGCGTGCCGGCCTGCAGGCGCTGGACGTGGGTATCCCGCAGGGCTGGCCGGAATACGTGCTGCACCAGATGGTGACGGTGATGCGCGGCGGCGAGGAAGTGAAGCTGTCCAAGCGGGCCGGCAGCTACCTGACCCTGCGCGACCTGATCGACGAAGTCGGCGCCGATGCGGTGCGCTGGTTCCTGGTCGCCCGCAAGCCCGATTCGCAGCTGACCTTCGACATCGACCTGGCCCGCCAGCAGAGCAGCGACAACCCGGTGTTCTACGTGCAGTACGCGCATGCGCGGGTGTGCTCGCTGCTGCGCCAGGCCCAGGAGAAGGGGCTGGAGTACAAGCAGGCCGATGGCCTGGCCGCGCTGTCCACGCTGCAGGATGGGCTTTCGCTGGAACTGATGAACGAGATCTCGCGGTATCCGGAAGTGGTGGAAGCAGCCGGCGCCGCGCTGGAACCGCACCAGATCGCGCAGTACCTGCGTGAATTGGCGCACGCTTTCCACACGTGGTATCACGGGACGCCGGTGCTGGTGGACGACAACGCCGAGCGCAATGCCAAGCTCGCGCTGGCCTGCGCCGCACGGCAGACACTGGCCAATGGACTGGGCATCCTGGGCGTCAGTGCCCCGGAAAAGATGTAATCGCAGGAGATACGGCAGACATGGCAGCTCGACGCGGCAAAACCCAGGCGCGACGCAACAGCGACAACGGCACGCCCGGCTGGGTATGGCTGGTGGCCGGCGTGGCGATCGCTGCCGTGGTGTTCCTGGCGGCCCCGGACCTGTTCAAGAAGGACGGCGACGGTTTCCTGCGGGTGGGTCCGCAGCCCAATCCGGACGCGCAACCAGCACCGGTGGCCGATGCCGACCTCGACGCCGGGGTGGCCGTGCCGCGCCCGGCACAGGCGGCCACCCAGCCTGCGGACAAGCCCTCGACCCAGTACGACTTCTACACCCTGCTGCCGGCAACCGAAGTACAGATGTCCGATGCCGAACTGGCCGCCAGTGCCAAGGCCGAGGAACAGCGTCGCGCCGCCGCCGAGCGTGCTGCCGCGGCGGCCGCACCGCCGACCGAGGCCCAGCGCGCGCAGGCCGCGCTGGAAGGACGCCCGGTCCCGGCGGCCTTGCCGGCGCCGGTGGATGAAACCGCCCCACCGGCACCGACCCGCGATACCCGCGAGCGCACGCAGCCGGTGGCCAGCACCGCACCGGCCACGGCCACGCCTGCGACCAGCACCCCGCCGCGGCCGACCGCCACGGCGGCGGCACCGGCGGCGGAGAACGTGCGCTACATCCTGCAGGCCGGCGCCTTCGGTGCCTCCGGCGATGCCGAGGCCACCAAGGCCAAGCTGGCGATGATGGGCCTGTCCGCCCGCGTGGAGTCGGCGCAGATCAACGGCAACACCGTCTACCGGGTGCGCATGGGCCCGTACGGCAGCGCCAGCGAACTGGCCGAAGCCAAAGCCAAGCTCAACGGCAGTGGCCTGCAGGCGATGGCGATCAAGGCGCAGTAACACCGCTGCAGGCGGTGTTACCCCAAAATTTGCTTCGCAAGCTCTGGGCCCCGTGCCCATTACACCCACAACCCCGCGCCTGTCGGCGCGCCCCCTTAACTAAAGGGGGCTATGCGACTATTGGTTCGCGGGTGGCTTCTGGAACATCAGAGCCCCGATATCGGTTGATGTCGGGGCTCTTCCTTGTGCGCTTGTAGCCCGGGCAAGCGGAGCGCACCCGGGACTTTGCCCGTCTGCTTGCTCGAGATTGTCTGTTTGCGACGTTCATTCCCCTGCAAGCAGCCCCCTCCCCACATTTCCATACCGCCATCGTCCCCACAGTGCGAAAATCCCGCTCCCCTGCCCCAAGGATTCCGCCATGTCCAAGACCGTCCTGATCACCGGTGCCACCTCCGGTTTCGGCGCAGCCGCCGCCCGCCGCTTTGCCGCCGCCGGCTGGAAGGTGGTCGCCACCGGACGCCGCGCCGAACGCCTGCAGCCGCTGGTGGACGAGTTCGGTGCCGGGCACGTGCACGTGGCCGCCTTCGACATCCGCGATGCCACGGCGATGGAAGCGGCACTGGCGGCCTTGCCACCGGCGTTCGCCGCCATCGACCTGCTGGTCAACAATGCCGGCCTCGCCCAAGGCACATCGGCCGCCCAGCACGCCCGCCTGGACGACTGGCGCACGATGATCGACACCAACATCACCGCGCTGGTCACCCTCACCCACCGCCTGCTGCCGCAGCTGATCCAGCAGCGCGGCGCCATCATCAACGTCAGCTCCACCGCCGCCATCCACCCGTATCCGGGCGGCAACGCCTACGGCGGCACCAAGGCCTTCGTCAGCCAGTTCTCGCTCGGCCTGCGCTCGGATCTGCACGGCACCGGCGTGCGCGTGACCACCCTCGAGCCGGGCATGGCTGAAACCGAGTTCACCCTGGTCCGCACCCATGGCAACCAGGCCGCCAGCGACCAGCTCTACAAGGGCGCCAACCCGATGACCGCCGAGGACATCGCCGAGCAGATCTTCTGGATCGCCAACCTGCCACCGCACCTGAACATCAACCGCCTGGAAATCATGCCGACCAGCCAGTCCTTCGCCGGCTTCCAGGTGGCGCGCGACCCTGCCTGACCGGCGCAGCCCGCGTGCGAAGGCACGGCCAGTTCCTTGAAACCGTTGATATACAGTCTTTACACATAGGTTGATTGCACACTCTCTGGGCCCTTGCTGGAATGGACCCGTCGCACTCCGCGACAGACGGGAGAGCTGCAATGAACACCTGCCGGTTTCTGTTGGCCGCCAGCACCCTGACCTTCGCCTTCGCACCCGCCCTGGCGCAGACGCAGGCGGCGCCACCCCATCCCACGCACGCCGAAGCCAGCGCCAC
This sequence comes from Stenotrophomonas sp. JC08, assembly GCF_052180205.1. NCBI lineage: Bacteria > Pseudomonadati > Pseudomonadota > Gammaproteobacteria > Lysobacterales > Lysobacteraceae > Stenotrophomonas > Stenotrophomonas sp. JC08. The sequence goes on from NZ_CP197473.1 coordinate 3,098,273, forward strand.
GCCTGCCGCACCGCAACTGCAGGCCGCGCTGCGGCAGCTCTGGCTGGGCCATGTCACCCATACCCGTGAATACACCTTTGCGGTGAAGGCCGCCGATACCGCCGCGGCCAACCGTGCCGCGCAGGCCGTGGTACACAACGCGCAGCAGCTGGCCGATGCCATCGCCGGGTTCTATGGCAAGGCCGCCGGCGAGAAGATGCTGGCCCTGCTCGGTGGCCACTGGAGTGCGGTGAAAGCGTTGACCGATGCCGGCGGCAAGAACGACAAGGTCGCCACCAACCGGGCGATGATCGCGCTGATGGACAACGCGGGTGAAATCGCGATCTTCCTGTCCGGCGCAAACCCGTATCTGCCCGAAGACGCGGTGCGGGGCCTGCTGGTCGCCCATGGCGGCCACCACCAGGCACAGATCCATGAAGTGATGAAGGGGGATCTGGCGGGCGAGGAAACGACCTGGGCACAGATGCGTACACATATGGATGTGATCGCCGACGCGATGGCGGGTGCCCTCGCCCGGCAATTCCCCGACAAGGCCCATTGAGCATGGGCCGGCTGCAGCGGTTGGGCGGCACCCAGCAACGGCTGCTGCGCCACCTGTTGCAGCATCCGTCCGGGGCCGGTGTGGAAGCCCTGTGTGAACGCTTGCGGATCAGCCACAACGCGGTCCGCCAGCACCTTGCCGCGCTGATCGGCCATGGCTGGGTACAGCGCTGCGCATCCCAGCCCAGCGGCGGCCGGCCACAGGCCCGGTTCCAGCTGACCCCGCAGGGCCGCGAACTATTCCCGCGCAACTATGCGCAGATCTCCAGCGCGCTGCTGGAGGAAATGACACGGCGTCTGGGCGCAACCGAGGTGTCGGCCTTGCTGGTATCGCTGGGAAGCCGGCTGGGCGCCGGTCATGCCGATCGTCCCGATGGCACCGACGTGGCGGCCCACCTCGCCGCGCAGCTGGACCAGCTCGGCTACGAAGCCCTGGCAGTCGACCGCAACGGCGAGCGCGAGATCGAGGCGTTCAATTGCGTCTTCCATGCCCTCGCCGCCCAGCAGCCACAGGTCTGCCAGTTCGACCTGGCGTTCATGGAAGCCGCCTCCGGGCACCGCATCCGCCACATGGAGTGCATCATCCGCGGCGGCGGCGTGTGCCGTTTCCGTATCGGTGAAAAGCTGCCGCAGCCATCTGCGTAGCGGGATCACAGCGCGCTGCGCTCACCCCGGACAGAGGTGAGCGCAGGCCACTCAGAGGTGCGTCAGCGGCTCATCCGAAAGGTAGGTATAACCGGTCAGGCCGGCTTCCAGCGCGGCGTCCAGTTCGGCGGCGCGCTCGGCCGGCAGGTTGGCCGCGGCGACGCGCTGGCGGTAGCTGGCGCGCAGGTCGTCGAGGCTGTAACCGACGTAGTCGAGCATCACGTCGGTGGTGTCGCCACGACGCTGCTGGGTGATGACGTAGCCATCGGCATCGGCCACCACCTCCACCGCATCGGTATCACCGAACAGGTTGTGGATGTCGCCGAGGATTTCCTGGTAGGCACCGACCAGGAAGAAGCCGATGCGGTAGCTCTCGCCGTTGCGCAGCGCGTGCAGCGGCAGCGAGCTGTCCAGGCTCTCGTTCTCGACATAGGTCTCGACCATGCCGTCCGAATCGCAGGTCATGTCGGCGATGATGCCGCGGCGTTCGGGGCGCTCGTCCAGGCGCTCGATCGGCACGATCGGGAACACCTGGTCGATCGCCCACACGTCGGGGATCGATTCGAACACGCTGAAGTTGACGAAGTACTTGTCCACCAGCCGCTCGTTGAGCTCGTCCAGCACCGGGCGATGGCTCTTTTCGTCGTAGCTCAGGCGCGCACGCACGCCGTGGGCGATGGCGTAGAACAGGTCGTCGATGCGGGCCCGTGCGGTGAGGTCGATCTGGCCCAGCGCATACGCAGCCAGCCCTTCGGCATGGAAGTGCTGCGCCTCCTGAAACAGCTCCACCGCCGGACGCTGGTCCAGCTCGTCATGGATCTCGCGCAGGTGGCGGATCGCGGCCGGTTCGTCGTCATGCGCTTCCGGCACGCGGCCTTCGGCGGCCTGCTCCACTTCGGCGACATTGGCGATCAGCACCGCGTGGTGGGCGGTCATCGCGCGGCCGCATTCGGTGACGATGCGCGGCGGGGTCAGCGCGTGTTCGGCGCAGGCTTCGGCCAGCGGCTGCACGATGTTGCTGGCGTAGGCGTTCAGCCCGTAGTTGATCGAGCAGAAGCTGCGCGAACGGGTGCCTTCATAGTCCACGCCCAGGCCGCCGCCGACGTCGACATGGCTGATCTTCGCCCCCAGCCGCGAGAGCTCGACGAAGTAGCGGGTGGCCTCGCGCATGCCGTTGGCGATGTCGCGCACGTTGGAAATCTGACTGCCCATGTGGAAGTGCAGCAGGTTCAGGCAGTCGGCGTACTCGGTGTCGCGCAGGCTCTTCCACAGGTCCAGCAGCTGGCGTGGGGACAGCCCGAACTTGGCCTTGTCACCGCCGCTGTTCTGCCACTTGCCCGCACCCAGCGAGGCCAGACGCATGCGCACGCCGATGCCGGGTTTCACGTCCAGCGCCTTGGACTCCTCCAGCACCAGTTTCAGCTCGGAGGGCTTCTCGATGACGATGTAGGTCTGCAGGCCGAGCTTGCGGCCGATCAGTGCCAGACGGATGTATTCGCGGTCCTTGTAGCCGTTGCAGACGATCAGCCCACCCGGCCGGCTCAGCGCCAGCACCGCCATCAGTTCCGGCTTGGAACCGGCTTCCAGGCCGAAACCCTCGCCGTGATGGCTGGCCAGGGTACCGGCCACGCCGCGATGCTGGTTGACCTTGATCGGATAGACCGCGGTGTAGCCGCCCGGATAGTCCCAGTCCGACTGCGCCTGCGCGAAGGCCGCCTGCAGCTTGCCCAGGCGCTGCCCGAGGATGTCCGGAAAGCGCACCAGCAGCGGCAGCTTGGCACCCGCCGCGCGCGCCGAATCGACGATCTTCGGCAGCGAAACCACCGCGCCCTCCACGCCTGCGGGGCGCACCACGATATGCCCGGCGGCATCGACGTCGAAGTACCCGTCGGACCAGTGCGGAATCGAATAGGTCTTGCGGGCCTGGTCCAGGGACCAAGTACTGCTGGAAGTCATGGCTTTTCGCTATTTCTGGCGCGTGGCGACGCATTCTTCATTGCCGTTGCGGGAACCCCGGTACGGCGTGGACGCGCATTCTAACGCTAGCGGGGCAAGGGTCCGTTACAATCCGCGCCCGCGTCCCCCGGGGGCGCCTTTTCCGGATGTGGCACATGCCACGCGGCCCCGGCCGCCAGCCCGGCTTCCATCTGAGCAGAGGATCCTCCACGCCCATGAGCAGCAACGACAACTGGTTCATCGAACACTTCCAGCCGACCGGCTCGGCCATCGGTTTCCGCATCACCGGGAAACTCGAAGAAGTGCAGTCGCCATTCCAGAAGATCGAGATCTACGACAGCACCGACTGGGGCAAGCTGATGGTCATCGACGGCGCCATGATGCTCACCAGCAAGGACAACTTCTTCTACCACGAGATGATCAGCCACCCGGTGCTGTTCACCCACCCGAACCCGAAGCGCGTGGTGATCATCGGTGGCGGCGACTGCGGCACCCTGCGCGAGGTGCTCAAGCACCCGGGCGTGGAGTCGGCCACCCAGTGCGATATCGACGAGCAGGTCACGCGCATGGCCGAGAAGTATTTCCCGGAACTGTGCGAATCCAACGGTGACGCCCGCGCCGAGCTGCTGTTCGACGACGGCGTGGCCTACATGGCCAACTGCGCCCCGGGCAGCGTGGACGTGGTGATCGTGGACTCCACCGACCCGGTCGGCCCGGCCGAAGGCCTGTTCAACAAGGCGTTCTTCGAGAGCTGCTTCCGCGCCCTGAAGGACGACGGCCTGCTGGTGCAGCAGAGCGAATCGCCGCTGGCGCTGCTGGACCTGATCAAGGATATGCGCGCGGAAATGGGCAAGGCCGGCTTCCAGTCGTTCAAGACCCTGCCGTTCCCGCAGCCGTGCTACCCGACCGGCTGGTGGTCGGTGACCGTGGCCAGCAAGCAGCCCGGCTTCGGTTTCGGCTTCCGTGAGGCCGATTCGGCCGCCAAGCCGTTCGACACGCTGTACTACACCGCTCCGCTACACACCGGTGTACTGGTCAGCCCACCGTTCGTGGCCCAGGCACTGGGCGAGTAAACACGCCGCCCCTGTTGTGGACCCGACCCCGCGCCGCAATTTGTGGCGCGGGGTTTTTCATGCGCGCGGAAACTTCAGACACGACGCCGGCCGGCAACCCGGTCGGCGCAACAATCCATTCCATCACGCGCTTCCTACATTTTTTTTACATTCAGGGTTTGTGGACTGTTCAGTTCTATAATTCAGCCCACATTCCCCGCCCGTCCCGGGCACGCAAGACCGGCACTGCAAAACGCTTTCTGCGCCTGGCCGCGTCAGGAAGAACCGATGAACACATTGCCTATCTACAACGGCCACCGGCCGATGGTTTCCAGCAGCCAGCTGCTCAAGCGCGGCGAGCGCCTGCTCGAACCGGATGTCTACCGCACCGAACTGGCGGGCCGCGCGGCCGTGGTCAAGGACTACCGCCGTTACCGTGGCACCCCTCTGTCGCCACTCGCGCGTCTGCTGGTGCGCCGCGAAGCCCGGGTACTGCGCCGCCTGAGCGGCTGGAAGCATGCACCGGCGCTGCTGGGGACCGTCGGCGGGCTGGCGCTGGGCATGGAGTTCGTCCCCGGGCACACCCTCAGCGCCGGCGCACAGGAGGTCGGCCACGAAGTGTTCGACCAGCTGCAGGGCGCACTCGCGCGCCTGCACGCGGCCGGCATCACCCACAACGACCTGCACGGCACCAACGTGGTGGTCAGCGCCGGGGTGCCGGTGTTGCTGGATTTCACTTCGGCGTGGCGCTCACCGCGCTGGCTGCGCAATGGCCCGATCTCGCGCCAGTTGCGCCGCAGCGACATGAAAAACCTGGTGAAAATGCGCCAGCGCCTGACCGGCCAGTCCCCCAGTGCCGAACAGGCCGCACTGCTGGCCGAACCGCGCTGGGTCCAGGCCATCCGCAACCTCTGGAAGCGCCTGTACCGTCACCTCAAGCGCCAGCCGGCAGCACGCTGAGTCCGGCGGCGGGGCTTACAGCGCGTCGCCGTCCAGCTCGCCGGTGCGGATGCGCACCACGCTGCCCAGATCGTAGACGAACACCTTGCCATCGCCGATCTTGCCGGTGCCGGCGGCCTTGACGATGGCTTCCACCACCTCGTCGGCCTGGGCGTCGGTGACCGCCACCTCGATCTTCACCTTGGGCAGGAAATCCACCACGTACTCGGCGCCGCGGTACAGCTCGGTATGGCCCTTCTGCCGGCCGAAGCCCTTGACCTCGGTCACGGTGATACCCGCCACGCCCCGTTCGGCCAACGCCTCGCGCACGTCATCGAGCTTGAACGGCTTGACGATGGCCATGATCATTTTCATCGAATCGGTCTCTTGTCGGTTTACCGGCGAGGATAGCGCGCCGCACCGCGACTGGGCACCCGGCGTGTCGCCCCCGCCGTTACGGACTATCCTTACACGCCTATGCAACCGACCCTGATGGCCGCAGCCGGTGGAGCCGCCCTAGGCTCGAATCCTTCCTGCGGAGACCTGCCATGATCGACCTGAACCATATCGACGCCCTCGCCCAGCGCCTGAGCGAGCTGGTGCCGCCGGGCCTGCGCGAATCCCGCGAGGAGCTGCAGGCCACTTTCAAAAGTGCCCTGCAGGCCGGTCTGGCGAAGCTGGACCTGGTGACCCGCGAGGAGTTCGAGGTGCAGCGCGCGGTGCTGCTGCGCACCCGCGAGAAGCTCGACGCGCTGGAACAGGCGGTCGCGGCGATGGAAAACTTCTCCCACCCCGACGCCTGACACACGGCCATGAGCCTGGCGCTGGCGCACAGCCGTGCCCGCGCGGGGGTGCATGCGCCTCCGGTCCGGGTCGAGGTCCACCTTTCCGGCGGACTGCCCTCCACCCAGATCGTCGGCCTGCCGGAAGCGGCGGTACGCGAATCACGCGACCGCGTGCGGGCGGCGATCCTCTGCGCCCAGTTCGAGTACCCGGCGCGGCGCATCACCATCAACCTGGCCCCGGCCGATCTGCCCAAGGAAGGCGGCCGCTTCGACCTGCCGATCGCGCTGGGCATTCTTGCCGCCAGCGGCCAGATCGACCGCGACGCGTTGGCGCAGTACGAGTTCATCGGCGAGCTGGCGCTGACCGGCGAACTGCGCGCGGTGGATGGTGCCCTGCCGGCGGCGATCGCCGCCGCCGGTGAGCAGCGCACGCTGATCGTGCCGCCCGGCAATGCCGCCGAGGCCGCATTGGCGCAGCGCGCCACGGTCAAGGTGGCGCGGACCCTGCTGGAAGTCTGTGCGGCGCTGTCGGCGGGCAAGGCGCTGCCGGATGCGGAAGCGCCGGAGGCGAGCACCTCGCCACTGCCGGACCTGGCCGATGTGCGCGGCCAGCTGCAGGCACGCCGCGCACTGGAGATCGCCGCCGCCGGCTGTCACCACCTGCTGTTGCTGGGTTCTCCGGGCTGCGGCAAGACCCTGCTGGCCTCGCGCCTGCCGGGCATCCTGCCCGAGGCCAGTGAGGACGAGGCGCTGGAAACGGCGGCGATCGCTTCGGTCAGTGGCCGTGGCGTGGATCCGGCCCGCTGGCGGCAGCGTCCCTACCGTTCGCCACACCACACCGCCAGCGCGGTGTCCCTGGTCGGTGGTGGTTCGCACCCGCGTCCCGGCGAGATTTCGCTGGCCCACAACGGCGTGCTGTTTCTGGATGAACTGCCGGAGTGGAACCGGCATGCGCTGGAAGTACTGCGCGAGCCGCTGGAATCGGGCAGCGTCACCGTCGCCCGCGCCGCGCGCAGTGTCGAGTTTCCGGCCCGTTTCCAGTTGATCGCGGCGATGAACCCCTGTCCGTGCGGGTGGGCCGGCGACCACAGCGGCCGTTGCCGCTGCTCCGGCGACAGCATCCGCCGCTACCGTGCGCGCATCTCAGGCCCGCTGCTGGATCGCATCGACCTGCACCTGCAGATGCCGCGGCTGCCGGCCAGCGAGCTGCGCGGCGATGCACCGGCCGGCGAACCCAGCGCCGCGGTACGCGCACGGGTGCTGGCCGCACGCCGGCAACAGCTGCAACGCGCCGGCACGCTCAACGCCCATCTGGACCAGAGCCAGACCCTGCGCGACTGCGCACTGGCCCCCGCCGAACAGAGCCTCCTGGAACAGGCGATGGAGCGGCTGCAGCTGTCAGCACGCTCGATGCACCGCATCCTGCGCGTGGCGCGCAGCATCGCCGACCTTGCCGGTGCCCAACGCATCGAGCGCCCGCACCTGACCGAGGCGATCGGCTACCGCCAGCTGGACCGCGCCACCGCCTCCGGCTGAGCGCGGCGCGGTGCGGTGCGGATTCAGGAAACGCTGCAGCGCATCCGCGAAGATGCCCGAGACGCCGACAGGAAGCCCGCCATGGAACGCCTGCAACGCCCGTTCTTCCCGATCATCTACGTGCGCGGCTATGCGATGACGCGCGAGGAGATCGTCGAAACGACCTCCACGCCGTACATGGGCTTTGAAGCCGGCTCCACCAAGGTGCGCCAGGCACAGGATGGCTCGATCGTGAAGTTCGTCTTCGAATCGCCGCTGGTGCGGCTGATGAAGGATTACGACTACCGCGACGTCTACGAGGCCGGCACCGAGCGCAGTGGTCGCCTTTCCCCGCGCTGCATCGTCATCCACCGCTATTACGACCCGGCCGATCCCGCCTTCGGCAATGGCAAGGCGCCTTCGATCATCGCCGCCGCGACCAGTCTGGGAAACCGCATCCTTGAATTGCGCGACAGCATCTGCGGCAGCAATGCCGCCTTGCGCAAGGCGTTCCGCGTGCATCTGGTGGCGCACTCGATGGGCGGGCTGATCTGCCGCTGCCTGCTGCAGAACCCCGACGTCGCCACGGCCGAAACCCGCGCCATGGTCGACAAGCTGTTCACCTACGCCACCCCGCACAACGGCATCGACGTGGCCGGCATTAACGTGCCGCAGCTGCTGTCGGTCAACGACATGGACAACTTCAATCGCAGCGTGATGGGCAAGTACCTGAAGGTGCCCAAGGACAAGGTCAACACGCTGGGCAATTCCGGCTTTCCGCCGGAACGGCTGTTCTGCCTGATCGGCACCAACAGCCGCGACTATGCCGCTGCACACGGCCTGTCATCGTTCGCGGTCGGCCCGCTGAGCGATGGCCTGGTGCGTATCGCCAACGCCTATGTGGAAGGTGCGCCGCGTGCCTTCGTCAACCGCAGCCACAGCGGCCATTTCGGCATCGTCAACTCCGAGGAGGGCTACCAGAACATGGTGCGCTTCCTGTTCGGCGACACCTGCGCCAGCGCACAGCTGCAGATCACCGCACTGGCTCTGCCACCGGAGGTGGAGGCCGCACGCAAACGTGGCAAGAACGTCGAATCGGCGTACTACATCGAGGCCACGGTCGCCCCGCGTGGGGCCTACACCTACGAACTGACCGCCCGCACCCAGGCCAACCAGTGCGCCATCCGCCGCCAGCACAGCGAGATGTTCAGCCCCGATGGCAGCCTGCGCAGGGATGCACACGCACCGGTGCTGTTCTCGGTATTCCTGGACAGCCGCAAGATCCTCGCCGGCAGCGAGATCGTGTTCTCCATCGACCTGGCCGTATGCAATGCCGGCTACCGTATCGACGGTGCGCTGTTCCTGAAACACCACATCCCCGGCGAATACCTGTTCCGCAACACCCTGGTGCTGTTCGCCAAGCCCGATGGCGACGGCGGCTGGCAACTGCGCTATGTGTGGAGCGATGAGAACTGGGCCGGCGGCAGCAAGCATGCGGCCATCCCGGTGGCGGCCGGCACCCGGGCCATCGGTATCCGGCAACCCGATGCAGACGTCTTCTCCATACCGGTGCAGTCGGACAAGGGTTTTACCGCCGAGCTGAAGATCGCACTGGCAGCCTGGCAGTAAGCCGGCCATCGGGATCACCTGCGACCTCGATATTCACCGGCGGCCCGGGCAATCGCGAACCCGTCTGCCACTGCGCCGTGCCACTTTTGCCGCTGGAATGGCTGATCGTTGCTGCCGCTCATGCAGCGATGACACACAGGGACACGTGCGCGATGGAGTGCCGGTGCGCCGGCACCATCAACGACGGGCGCTGCCGGCTACGTCGTGTTCTTCTTCCGCTTTCACGCATGTGTGCTCATCACCAGCGGCGGCCGCCTGCTGTTTCAGGGTATGCACTTGCGGCAGCACGTGCTGGGTGTAGACGTCCTGCGCCTGTGCGCTGTCGAACTCGGCGTGCTTGCGCTTCTTGATGCCGTAGTCGGACAGGGTGAGGTGCAGGTCGGCGCGGGTGCCGGCCTGGGCCAGGCAGGCTTTCACACACTGCAGCACGCAGCCGTCCAGCGCGATGATCGGGCGGCCGGAGGTGGCGGTGCGGACCAGACCCTGCACGCCGCCGCCGACACCGGCGATGCAGGACATCTCCGCCACGCCCTGCCGGTCCAGCCACAGCGCCATCTGGTTGGTCATCTGCGCCGCGCTCGAACAGCCGGAACACGAATACACCAGCGGAAGGGGCATTTTCATTGCGGGGTCCTCGATGGGCGGGGCTGCATCGGGCCGCAGCGTGTCGCCGCGACAGCCGCGGTGATTGTCACGACGCGAGGTGGCCGCCGCCTTGACCAACATCAAGTCGCATGCAGCGGCCGTTCTGCCATGACCGGGCTTGATGCAAGTCAAGAAGCGGCGAGGCGCCGCCGGCCAGAATGGCGGCTCTTCGACGGGAGCGGGTGGATGGAGCTTTCCCTGGTGCAACCGGGCTTTCCGGCAGGTGGATACCGGCTGTTTCCTCCCGGCCGGTCGCGGCTGCGTGCTGTCTTGCGCCGCGCCTGCCCCGTCGTCCCCCGCTGCTCCGGTTCCTGCAGCGTGATGTGGATACGGCCAGGACCCGATTCCCGGCCGGTGCTGACACCGGCCCACCGGATGATGCTCCATCGCTCTTATGGCCTTCCACGATCTCCGCAGTTTCCTGCACCATCTGGCCGCCCGCGGCCAACTGTGTGAAATAGACACCCCGGTTGATGCACAGCTGGAAAGCACCTCGCTGAGCCTGCGTGCGTTGCGCGCCGATGGACCGGCGCTGCTGATGACCGACACCACCACCGCGCGGCCGATGCTGGGCAACCTGTTCGGCCATCCGGCGCGCATCGAGATGGCGCTGGATGGCCGGCCGCTGGCCTCGCTGCGCGAGTTGGGCGAACTGCTGGCCGCGGTCAAGGAGCCGCGTTGGCCGGCCAATCTGCGTGATGCGTTTTCCCAATGGCCGCAGTGGGCGCAGCTGGCCAATGTGGCGCCGAAGCGGGTGGACCAGGCCGATTTCAACGAACAGGTGCTGGACGGTGCGGAGGTGGATCTGGCGGCATTGCCGATCCAGCGCTGCTGGCCGGAGGACGCAGACCGGCTGATCACCCTCGGCATGGTGGTGACGCGCGGCGTGCACCAGCCGCGGCAGAACCTGGCGATCTACCGGCAGCAGGTGATCGGTCGCAACCGGGTCATCATGCGCTGGCTGCCGCATCGCGGCGGCGCGCTGGACTATGCCGGCTGGCAGGCGGCCTATCCGGACAAACCCTTCCCGGTCGTGGTGGTCATCGGTGCCGATCCGGCCACCGTGCTGGCGGCGGTGGCGCCGGTGCCGGACACGCTGTCCGAATACGAATTCGCCGGCCTGCTGCGTGGTGCGCGCAGCCGCGTCTGGCACAGCGCGCTGACCGGGCTGGATGTGCCGGCCGGTGCGGAGATCGTGCTGGAGGGTTTCATCCATCCCGGCGATACCGCGCTGGAAGGGCCGTTCGGCGATCACACCGGCTACTACAACGCGCAGGACCACTTCCCGGTGCTCACCATTGAGCGCATTCACCTGCGCGGCGGGGCGATCTATCACGGCAGTTACATGGGGCGTGCGCCATTCGATGAGCCTTCGGTACTGGCGCGCGCGCTCAACGATGTGTTCGTGCCGATCCTGCGCAAGGTGTTTCCGGAAATCGTCGATTTCTTCCTGCCGCCGGAAGCCTGTTCCTACCGCATCGCGGTGGTGAGCATCCGCAAGCAGTACGCCGGCCATGCACGGCGGATCATGATGGGCATCTGGTCGTACCTGCGCCAGTTCACCTACACCAAGTTCGTCATCGTCACCGACGCGGATATCGACGTGCGCGACTGGGCGCAGGTCGTCTGGGCGCTCTCCACCCGGGTGGATCCGGCGCGCGACAGCCTGCTGGTGGAAAACACGCCCATCGACTATCTGGATTTCGCCTCGCCGGTAGCCGGGCTGGGCTCGAAGCTGGGGCTGGACGCCACCTGCAAATGGCCGGGCGAAAGCGACCGCGCCTGGGGCCGGCCGATCACGCTCGATCCGCAGGTGGAGCAGCGTGTGGATGCGTTGTGGGAACGCGTCCGCGGCCTGCGTCCGCCCGCCGCCTGAATTCGAAGTCGCTGCAACCTGTCCGCGGCGGCATGGCCGTGCGCGCGATGTCCCTTTCCACAACGGAGAAAACTGATGCAACTGGTATGTCCAGCCGGCAATCTTCCGGCGCTGCACGCCGCGATCGATGCCGGCGCCGACGCGGTGTATGTCGGGTTCCGCGACCAGACCAACGCACGCGCGTTTCCTGGCCTGAATTTCGACGAGCAGGAACTGCGCGAAGGCATCGCCTATGCGCATGCGCGCGGGCGCAAGGTCTATGTGGCACTGAACACCTATCCGGACAGTGCGCGCCTGGCGCACTGGTACGCCGCGGTCGACCACGCCGCCGCACTGGGTGTGGATGCCATCATCGCCGCGGAAATGGCGGTGCTGGACTACGCCTGCCGCCAGCATCCGGCGATGGCGCGGCACCTGTCGGTGCAGGGCTCGGCCACCACCGCCGCGGCGTTGCGCTATGCCCACGAGCGTTTCGGCATCAGCCGTGCGGTGTTGCCGCGGGTGCTGTCGCTGCAGCAGGTGCAGCGGCTGTGCCAGGCCTCGCCGGTGCCGCTGGAGGTGTTCGCCTTCGGCAGCCTGTGCATCATGGTGGAAGGCCGCTGTCAGCTGTCCAGCTATGTCACCGGCCAGTCGCCCAACCGCCACGGGGTGTGCTCGCCGGCCAGCTTCGTGCGCTGGGAGGAACAGGACGACAACAGCCGCAGCGTGCGCCTCAATGGCGTGCTGATAGACCGGTTCGGCGCCACCGAGCCGGCGGGTTATCCGACCGTCTGCAAGGGCCGTTATGACGTGGGCGGTGAGATCTTCCACGCGCTGGAGGAGCCGACCAGCCTCAACACGCTGGAGCTGCTGCCGCAGCTGGCGCAGGCCGGCGTGGTGGCGCTGAAGGTGGAAGGCCGACAGCGCGGCGTGGCCTATGTGCGCACCGTGGCACGGGTATGGCGTGAGGCGATCGACCGCCATGCCGGCGACGCCGCGCAATGGCGCCTGCAGGAACACTGGCAGCAGGCGCTGTCCGAACACGCCGAAGGCCAGCAGACCACCTTGGGCCCCTATCACCGTGCCTGGCATTGACACCATGAAACTCAGTCTTGGACCGTTGCAATATTTCTGGCCGCGCGAGCAGGTGCTCGCCTTCTACCGTGAGGCGGTCAGCTGGCCGCTGGACATCCTCTACCTGGGCGAAACCGTGTGCAGCAAACGCCGCGAGCTGCGCACCCGCGACTGGCTGGCGCTGGCCGAAGAACTGGCCGCCAGCGGCAAGCAGATCGTGCTGTCGTCACTGGCGCTGATCGAGGCCGAATCCGAACTGGGCGCGGTGCAGCGGCAGGTGGACAACGGCCGCTTCCTGCTCGAGGCCAACGACCTGTCGGCGGTGCAGCTGTGCCGCGAACGCGGCCTGCCGTTCGTCGCCGGCCCGACCCTGAACATCTACAACCACCGCGCACTGCAGATGCTGGTCGAAGACGGGCTGCAGCGCTGGGTGCCCGGAGTCGAACAGGGCCGGCAACTGCTGGAGGACATCCGCGCCGGCATGGCCGCGGCCGACACGCCGATGCCGGAGCTGGAAATGCTGGCCTGGGGACGCCTGCCGCTGGCCTATTCGGCGCGCTGCTTCACCGCCCGCGCGCTGGATGTGCCCAAGGACCAGTGTGGTTTCCGCTGCATCGAGCATCCCGACGGACTGCCGCTGGCCACCCGCGAAGGCGAGCCGTTCATGGTCATCAACGGCATCCAGATACAGGGCATGGAAACGGTGGACATGGCGCCGGAGCGTGATGAACTGGCTGCCTGCGGTGTGGAGATCCTGCGCCTGAGTCCGCAGCACCGTGGCATGGCCGAAGTGGTGTCGCGCTTCCAGCAGATGCTGCAGGCGCCGCAGCCGGTGCCGCGGGTGGGCGCGCGCAACGGCTATTGGGAAGGCGCGCCGGGCATGGACGCATTGTCGGCCTGAGTGCCGCAGGAGAACCGGCCGGTCGGGCCGGTTCTCCAGAGGGACAATGGGCCGCCGTTACGCGGCCGGCCGGGTAACCCGGTAGGCATCGCGTGCGCTGCGCGCAAACACGGCACTGCGCTGCAGCACGATGCGCTGGCCCAGTGGCAGCGCTTCCCACGGCAGCCGGTCCAGCAGGTTGCGCAGCGTCAGGCCGAGCTCGGTATCGCCGGTCAGGGTCAACTTGCGCTGGAAGAACAGCGTGTCGGCATCCTGCTGGCGGCTGGCCAGCAGCAACAGGTCGGTGAGACTGCCACTGACGGTGGCTTCGGCCGGCTGCCGCGCCAGATGCAGGCCGTCCTCATGCAGTTCGAATACCCAGTCCAGGCCGAGATCGTCGATACGGATGCCAAGACGGCGCCGCAGCACCGGCTGCAGCACCCGCATCACCTGCGGCGGGGCGACGGCCGGTGCCAACAGCCGCAAGCCGAGCGCTTGCCGCAGCGGCAACGGCAGGCGCGTGGCCAGTGGTTGCCAGCGGCGCGGTGGCGGCAGCAAGCGCCACAGTGAGGACGGCTGGCCGGATTCGGGCGGGTTGTGCATGTCGAATACCGCAGGAGGGGTGGAAGAAGAACCGCCGCGCTGGCGCCGGTGCGCTTCGGCGATCAGCAGCGCCATCAGCCGCGCGGCACTGTCGCTAGGCATACCGCAGCGCTGCGCAAGCTGTTGCGCGCGTTGCTGCACGCTGGCTTCGCGCCCGGCATCGTGCTGCGGCAGCCCGGCGCGACGCTTGAGCGTGCCGGCCAGACCGGCCAGCCGCTGGCGATGGGCGAACAGTCGCACCATGCCGTCATCGATCCGGTCGATGCCGCCACGGGTGGCGGTCAGTACCAGCCGGCTCAGCGGACGCGGTGGCATAAGCATCGAAGCGGTCGCCGCGCCGGCGATAGAAGGGGCCTGGACATGGCCGGGATCTGCAGCAAGGAAGGTTCCGCATCCTAGGCAGAAGCCGGTCACCCGGACTTGACCAAGGTCAAGCCGGCCGCTGCCGGCATGCCCAGACCCGGTACGGAAGCAACAGGACCAAGGTCGCGCCGCCTTTCCTTGCCCGATCGGTATCGGCACCCAGCTGCTTGATGTCGGCCACCTGCTGAAACTGCTGAAGTTGGCATCAAGCCCGGCAGCGGCTTTCAGTCGACTGCGGCTTCCGGATCGCCACTCCCGCTTTCATCGCTCCACACCTGGCGCCGCTGCCAGCCATCGTCGCCATCGGCCTTGGCGAACAGCACCAGCGTGTTGCGGAACAGCGATTCACCGGGGATATGCTGCTCGGCGAACATCGGGAACAGCTCCGGTGCGAACGCACCGTTGTCCCGGCTGCCATCGGTGCTGGACAACCCGCCGTAGCGACGACGAAAGACGCACCCCGGAATGGTCAGGCCGGATCGTGCTTGACGAGCTGCCTCTTGCCGATGTCCTCAAGGCCGTGGGCCGTTGGCCTGGCCAGACCTGGAATCAGGAAATCCATCGGACTGCGACCGAACCGGGTCTTCTCCACGAGCCAGCGAGGCATCCGTCCCCGGCCGGTCCACGTGTTCCGCTTGTTCTCCGGGTCCCGGTACTTGGGTGCAACCTTGCCTGTCTTTTTGCGACGGGCAGGCTTGCTGGCTGAGGTCGTGGTCTGCTGCTGCGTGCCAAACAGCTCCTCGATCGTGTAGCCGGCCTTGCCCGCCATCAGGGTCAACTGGCGGCGGACGGTATTGATCGGAGCGCGCTTTGCGAGGACCTTCTGCTGCTTCTTTGCTGCCTTCAGAAGAGCGTCAAGTTCCGCACGACTGAGGGCATTGATATCAATATTCATCAGAGCAGGGTCCGTTCTGGAGCAGCGCACTGTCAACCTGCTCTCAAGACCTCACAGCTTGGATATTGGCTGGTTCTACCGCTACCAGTGTGCGCCACGAAGTCTGGACGCACGCAACAGTCGATAGTGGACAACATCTTTCAGGAAGGAACCCTGGCTTCTCTGCGGCGCAGGAAGTCTCCCATTGAGATCAGGTTGGCCGGCACTGGTGGGAATCGTGTTGCCGACCTACTTCCGTCAGCTTCCGCATTTTGGGTTCCGGACAGGCAATCGACATGCTCCAGGATCGATAGCGCCACCGAGCTGAGGCTCAGTCGATGATCGTGCTGCAACAGCTCAACAAGCACATCCGCATCTTCTGGATATTGGTGGGCAAGATGGGAGGTGGCTCCCTGGATCTGTCCAAGCAGGTGCAACGAATGGCTTCCGTCCAACCATCGTCCCGTCGGCCAAGCCCGCCCTGCGTCACGCAGCAGTGCAAACGCAACTCCCAGGCTTCGTTGGAAGCTGGACAGGCCAATACTGCATTGGACCAGCTCGGCGTTACGGATAGAGCGCTCTGCAAGCAGGTACTCCTCTCCGTCGATCGGCACCGTTGCTTTCCAGTAGTCATAGAACATCTGCCGCAGGACAAACACATCTTGAAGCAGTTGCTGCAAGCCAGGGTGCCGCATCTGCCCAATCAAGGTACGAAACCGCCCAGCCAGCCCATCGACACCCGCTGTATCCGGAATCAGCCCCGTAACCGGCATGCCGGGCCGCCATTGGATCCGCTCGATAATGGAGGTCAGCCCCAGCGGTTGCCCGAACGGATTGACGCGCACGGTGGCCGTCAGCACCGATGCATTGCCGGCTGGTTCGATGTGGTTCCAGCTCCAGGCCATCAGCTTACCACCGGCGTGGATCAGGCGTACCAACTGGAGGCCATCGCCGCTGATCAGGTCTGGCTCAACGACTGCATCGAGCGTGATTGGTCGGGACAGAACGGACTGCTTTCTCATGACGTATTCCTTCTTTGTTCGCGTGAGACGCCGCCACGCTTTCAGGCACGGCTATGCGTTCCCCGGTGCGGAGCGCCGGGCGGGGGTTGTGGAAATTGGGGGGACTGCAGAGGGCGGTGCCTACTGCTGTTGCAGTTGAGCGACGAGAGCTTCGAGCTGCTTGCGGGTCAGTACCGACAATGGCGTGGTCGGGCTGTGTTTGGTGTCCTTCGCCGGACTCGTGCCGCCACTCTGTACAGAGGAAGCGCTTACCAACCCGGTGAATGCTTTGCCATCGTTACGCGTCAGGTTGGGCACGTAGCGCGAATAGACCCGGAAGAGCATTTCCGTGTTGGCATGGCCCAAGGTCCGTGCGACCCACTCAGGGTTCTCGCCGGAAGCCAGCATCAACGTGGCCGCAGTGTGCCGGGTCTGGTAAGGCCTGCGTGCAGCCAGCCCCAAGTGACGCAGCAGTGGATGCCAGACGCGGTTGGTGAAGTTGACCAGGTTGATCGGCTCACCGTTGCTCTGGGCGAACACCCAGCGGCATCCTTCAGGCACCAGCTTGCGCTGTTCGAGCAAAGCCATACGCACCAGCGGAACCATCGGGATATCCCGCATCGAGCCGTCGGTCTTGGTGCTCTCCAGCCTTCCCTGCACGATCGACTGGCGCACCAGGATCAGGTCCTGGTCGAAGTCGATGTGCTTCCACTCCAGCGCATTGATCTCGCCTGTGCGCATGCCGGTGAAGAACCGGGTGGCCAAGTAGGGATGCCAGTCCTTGCGGATGACATCCAGAGCTCGATGAACCTCATCCAAGGAAAGCGGTTGGATATCGAGCTTGGGCAGGCGCAGCGGCTTGATGTTGCGAAACGGGGTGACGAACTCATAGCGCTCCGAGGCCTCAGCCAGCAACATGCGCAAGGGCGTCATGATGTGATTGATGCGCGACGGAGACAGCGCGCTACCCGCCTTGCCAGTCTGCTTGCCCAACTCCGCACGGAACGCCAGCAAGTCCGCGCGGCTGATATCGGACAGCATCCGCTCGCCCAAGCGCGGCAGGATGTGCTGTCGCAGGGTTCCCTGCACGGTCTCTGCGTGCGTCTGGCGCCAGCGCGGCAGGTTTTCCTGATACCAGGTTTCAGAGAACTCCCCCAGCGTGGGGGTGGTCAAGGCCTTGCCGGTCGCAGGAGTTGCCGGAGTGTCCACGCCGACCAGGGGCGCAACAGCAGGACTGTCATCGAACTGGGCAGCTCGAGGACTATCGGGAAAGAATGCGCGGTACTGGAAGGTCCCCTTAGCCATCTCGCGCTTGATGCGATTGGCAAATGCTTCAAGGGTGCGGCGATTGGCGGGAGTGTCCTTCAGTGCAGTCTGCTCCTTGCATCGTTTGCCTCGAAACGAGAAGTCCAAGAAAAGAGTGTTTGTCTCAGGACGTACGCGGACCTTAGCCATGCGCCACACCACCGTTGGCCATAGGAATCCGCGGTACATGCGTCGAGGAGGCGACGTGAATGTCACGTTCAATGGCTTCCCATAGAAAGAGGAGCTTTCGCCCTCCGAAGGGGCGGATGTAATGAATCCCTTCCAGCAGAACGCTATCCTTAAGGCGATTACGGATGGTTCGAACGTCGTAGTGGATGCGTTCGGACAACTGTTCAGTAGTCAAATAAGTCTTGCTCATCGCAGGCTCCTTGTGAAATAAAAGGCAAACGCACAAAAATATGTGCATTTGAGCAATTTTTATCACAAGATTTGCGTTTGTCAAATTTTTTGTGCGAAATGCACGAATTCCGTGCAAATAGGCTGCCGATGCTCCGCTACAAGCTCAAAGAATTGACCGCTGAGAAAGAGTTCCGCGAGCGCCGGCGAGTCACGATCCAAGAGATCGCCGAAGCCACGGGGATCACTCGCAATACGCTCTCAAAGATGCTCAACCAGCCTGGGGCAAGTGTTCGGTCAGAGAACCTTGATCGCCTGTGTGGCTTCTTCAATTGTCGAATCGAGGAGTTGGTTGAGTACATTCCCGACGACGCGGTGCCGACGCCGTAGAAGACGTACCCATCAGGAAATTTGACCTTTAGAGTCTTGGCCCAACATCTCGGGGAATAGCAGAGAGCGCGCTGCTGCAACGCAAACTGTGCACAGGGATGACCATGAAGCAGAGTCGGATCATTGCAGCGATGGAAAGATCGCGAAGTGGAGCACGCCGTAAGGCCAGCGGATAAATTACGACATCAGTTCCTAGCCTCGAGTGTCACGGAGGCTTGTACTCAGACGCGTAAAAGAGGTCTTCGGGATTTGTCCCAGATCTGTCCCAGATCTGTCCCAGATCTGTCCCATTTTTGTCACAGCAGGTGAGAAATCGGTAAAACGTACCGAAAATTTCTCGCAAGTGACTGATTTTATTGGCGCGCCTGGAGGGATTCGAACCCCCGACCAATGGCTTCGGAAGCCACTACTCTATCCGGCTGAGCTACAGGCGCGTTTTGATCTGCTTGCGGAAGCGGCGGCGGTGGCCGTTCCGGGACCGTCCGGATTGCCGGGCGGAGGCGCATTCTAACGGCAAATGTGGCCGCAGGTCTGCCCCTGTTGGAACAACCTCATCGGCAAGGGCGGAATCCGGTGCAACTGCTACCCTTTGCGCATGAGTTATGAACGTTATGAGCAGCCCGCTGCGGCACCGTCGCGGCTGGGCCATTACTGGAGGCTGATGCGCGCCGACCGCCCGATCGGCACCTTGCTGCTGCTGTGGCCGACCTGGTGGGCGCTGTGGCTGGCGGCGGGCGGGATGCCGCCGCTGTGGACGCTGTTCGTGTTCAGCGCCGGCGTGTGGTTGACCCGTTCGGCCGGCTGCGTGATCAACGATTACGCCGACCGCTGGCTGGATCCGCACGTCAAACGCACCAGGGACCGCCCGCTGGCGACCGGCGCGGTGTCCGGGCGCGAGGCGCTGGCGCTGTTCGCGGTGCTGATGCTGGTCGCGTTCGCGCTGGTGTTGACGATGAACGCGCTGACCATCGGCCTGAGCTTCATCGGCGTGTTCCTGGCGGCCAGTTATCCGTACCTGAAGCGCTACACCCATCTGCCGCAGGTGTACCTGGGCATGGCTTTCGGCTGGGGCATCCCGATGGCATTCGCCGCCGTGCAGGGCGAGGTGCCGGCGCTGGGCTGGGTGCTGTATGGCGCCAACATCCTGTGGTCCACCGCCTACGACACCTGGTATGCGATGGTCGACCGCGATGACGACCTGAAGGTCGGCTCGCACTCCACCGCGATCCTGTTCGGTGATCTGGACCTGGTCATCCAGGGCATCCTGTACGCACTGTTTTTCGGCGCGATGGTGCTGGTGGGACAGCGCGCGGAACTGGGGCTGGCCTATTGGCTGGCGATGGCCGTGGCACTGGTGCTGGTGGCGTTCGAGTTCTGGTGGTGCCGCACGCGCGAGCGCGAGCCCTGTTTCAAGGCGTTCCTGCACAACAACTGGGTCGGTGCGGTGCTGTTTGCCGGTATCGTCATCGCGTTGATGTGGCCTGCCGGCAACTGACAGCCGGCTTTGCACCATAGAAAACGCCGCCCATCGGGCGGCGTTCTGTCATCCAACCGGTCGCAACCTGCGGGTTACAGCCGGCGCTGTCGCAGCAGCTTGATACCCACCCACAGCTGCAATACGCCATAGAACAGCGCGCCCACCGCCACCCACAGCGCGATGGTGACCAGCCCGATCCCCGGACGGGCGAAGAACAGCACCCCCAGCGCCACCGCCAGCAATCCGCTCAAGGCCAGCATCCACTCGCCATTGACCAGCTTGCGCACCTGCACCGCAAACACGATGCGGGCGATACCGGCGATCACCAGCCACAGCGCCAGCAGCCACATCATCGCCTCGGCCATCTGCGCCGGCTGGCTGATGGCCAGCACGCCGAAGCCGATGGAAACCAGTGCATACAGCAGCAACACCCAGTTCGGCAGGGCCACGTTCTTGCGGAAGATGCTGAGCAGGCTGACCAGGCCGTCGGCCAGTGACAGCATGCCGAAGGTCATCACCATCGCCAGTACCGATACCGCCGGCCACAACAGCGTGGCTATCGCGAAAACCAGTGCCAATACGCCGAACACCACCAGCGTCCAGCCACCGCGCCGGACCTGTTGCGCGAGAAGGTTCATCCCATCACTCCTGTAGAAAGACATTGCCAGGCGCTGTCGCCAGTCGCCGGCAGATGGATTATCGCCGTGATCACGGTACCCGCGCACAGACCCAGGCATCCACCCGCTCCACCCCGGCCTTGCGCAGCGCGGTGGCCGCGGCCCGCAAGGTCGCCCCGGTGGTCATCACGTCGTCGACCAGCGCGACATGTGCCGGCAGTGATCCGGTCACTGTGAACGCGGCACGGACATTGCGCCGGCGCGCGGCCGCATCCAACTCCGACTGCGCCGCCGTGGCCCTTGCCCGTCGCAACCCCGCGCACAGCGGCAGGCGCAGCTCCCGCGCCAGTGGCCGGGCCAGCTCCAGCGCCTGGTCGTAACCGCGCTGCCGCAACCGGGCGGTGTGCAACGGCAGCGCCACCAGCGCCTGCGGGCGCACCCCCGCCGGCACCTGCGACACCATCAGCTGCGACAGCAGTCGTCCGGCGGCCAGATCCTGGTGGAACTTGAAACGCCGCAGCAGACCATCCACCGGTGCGCCGTAGAGAAAGGTCGCATGCACGGCCGACAGCGGACTCTTGCGCTGCTGGCACTGGCCACACAGGGGAGCCACGCCCTCCCCGGCCGGCAGTGGCAGCGCACAGCGGTGGCAGGCAACGCCGCTCCAGGGCAGGTCGCGGCAACACGCCGCACACAGGTCAACGCCCGCCTGCCCGGGATCGCCACACAGCAGGCAACGCAAGGGAAACAGCAGCGTGCACAGCCGCCCGCCCACGCCGTAAACCATTCTTGACAGTGATTTGTTGACAGGCGTCCGCATGCTGACCAGACTGCCCCGCCCAAGCCGCCCCGATCTGTCAGGAAACCCCGATGCCCACTGTCATCCGTCACGACTGGCGCCACGAAGAACTGCTGGCACTGTTCGACCTGCCCTTCCCCGAACTGCTGTTCCGTGCCGCCAGCGTGCACCGCGAGCATTTCGATCCGGCGCAGGTGCAGGTTTCCACCCTGCTGTCGGTCAAGACCGGTGGCTGCCCGGAAGACTGCGCGTATTGCCCGCAGGCGCAGCGCTACGACACCGGCGTGGATGCGCAGAAGCTGATGGACACCGACACCGTGGTCGCCCGCGCCCGGGCGGCCAGGCAGGCCGGCGCCTCGCGCTTCTGCATGGGCGCGGCGTGGCGTTCGCCCAAGGACCGCGACATCCCCAAGGTCGCGGCGATGATCGCCGAGGTGAAGGCACTGGGGCTGGAAACCTGCGCCACGCTGGGCATGCTCGAAGGCCACCAGGCGCAGGCGTTGAAGGACGCCGGGCTGGACTACTACAACCACAATCTGGACACCGCGCCGGACTATTACGACTCGATCATCCACACCCGCCAGTACCAGGACCGGCTGGACACGCTCGAACACGTGCGCAACGCCGGCCTGAAGACCTGCTGCGGCGGCATCGTCGGCATGGGCGAGACCCGCGAACACCGCGCCGGCCTGCTGCTGGCGCTGGCCAACCTGCCGGCGCACCCGGACTCGGTGCCGATCAACCGGCTGGTGCAGGTTGCCGGCACCCCGCTGCATGGCAGTGCCGAGCTGGACCCGTTCGAGTTCGTGCGCATGATCGCCGTGGCCCGCATCGTGATGCCGCGCTCGATGGTGCGGCTGTCGGCCGGCCGCGAGAGCATGAGCGACGAGCTGCAGGCGCTGTGTTTTTCCGCCGGCGCCAACTCCATCTTCCACGGGGAAAAACTGCTGACCACCGGCAACCCGGACACCGCCCGCGACCAGGCGCTGTTCGAACGGCTGGGCATCCGCCCGATGGAAGTTGCGGTCGATGCCGATGACCACGACCATCCCGGTACCGTGCACCTGGATATCGCCCCGGCCTGCGCGCAGCCGGCCTGATCCCGCCACGACGGCGGCGGCAGCCCGGACGTCGGCCACGACAACCGGGTACGCTAGTCGCCATCCGCCCACCACATAGCGCCATGGCCCGCCCCGACCTGCACGAACGCATCCAGGATCAACGCAAACTGCGCCAGGCGCAGGGGCGGATCCGTACCCGCCGCACCATCTCACGCCGCGATGGCGTGCGCCTGGAAGTCGACGGCCAGTGGCTCACCGGCTTCTGCAGCAACGACTACCTCGGCCTGTCACAGCAGTTCGAAGTGGTCGCCGCACTGCAGGATGCGGCCTCGCGCGAGGGCGTTGGCAGCAGCGCCTCGCATCTGGTCTGCGGCCACCATGCACTGCATGCGCAGCTGGAACAGGAAATGGCCGACTGGCTCGGCTATCCGCGCGCGTTGCTGTTCGACAGCGGCTACGCGGCCAACCTGGCCGTGCAGCAGGCGTTGCTGGGCGAGGACGGCGATGTCTGCGTGCAGGACCGGCTCAACCACGCCAGCCTGCTCGATGCCACGCGGCTGGCCGGCTGCCGCCTGCGCCGCTATCCGCACCTGGACAGCGAAGGCGCGATGCGCCAGCTCAAGCACACCCCGGAAGGCGCGGCGATGCTGGCCACCGACGGGGTTTTCAGCATGGATGGCGACATCGCCCCGCTGCGCTCGCTGGCACTGGTGGCACGCCTGCAGCAGGCGCTGTTCTACGTCGATGACGCCCACGGCGTCGGCGTGGTCGGCAATGGCGGCCGCGGCTGCGTGGCCGATGCCGGGCTCGGCGTGAACGAAGTGCCGCTGCAGCTGGCCACGCTGGGCAAGGCGCTCGGTGGCCACGGCGCGGTGGTGCTGGGCGAGGAGAACCTGATCGGCCATCTGGCCGAAACCGCACGCCCCTACATCTACACCACCGCACTGCCGCCGGCACAGATCGCCGCCTCGCTGGCCGCGGTGAAACTGGCACGCCGCGATCACTGGCGCCGCGACAAACTCACCGAGCTGATCGCCTTCTTCCGCGATGGCGCGCGCCGCCACGGGCTGGAGCTGATGCCCTCGGAAACCCCGATCCAGCCGCTGCTGTGCGGCGACGAGGCCACGGTGATGGCGCTGTCGATGGCGCTGGAGCAGTCCGGTTTCCTGGTCAGCGCGATCCGTCCGCCGACTGTGCCCGAAGGCAAGGCGCGGCTGCGGGTGACGCTGTCGGCGCTGCACGGCACCGACCAGGTCAAGGCACTGGTCGATGCCATCGCCAAGGCGCGCGACCTGGTGCTGTACCAGCAGTCGCTCAATACCGTCAGCGCCTGAGTGGAATAGCGGCGACATGCATATCCACGTCAGCGGCTCCGGCCCGGCACTGGTGCTGATCCACGGCTGGGCGCTGCACGGCGGCATCTTCGCGCCGCTGGTCGAACGGCTCGCGCCCCATTGCCAGCTGCATGTCGTCGACCTGCCCGGCCACGGCTTCAGCCGCGACGACAGCACCCCGCTGAAGCTGCCGTACCTGGTCAACGCCATCGCCGCAGCCACGCCGCCGGCAGTGTGGTGCGGCTGGTCATTGGGCGGACTGGTGGCCTTGCATGCCGCGGCCACGCTGCCGCAGGTGCGCGGGCTGGCGATGCTGGCGGCAACCCCGCGTTTAGTGCGCGCCGCCGACTGGCCCGATGCGGTCGAGCCGGCGGTGTTCGAACAGTTCGGACAGGACCTGCAGCAGGACTACCGCGGCACGCTGGAGCGTTTCCTGGCGCTGGACGTGATGGGGTCGCAGCACGCCCGCAGCGAACTGCGCACCCTGCGTGATGCGCTGGTCGAGCGCGGCGAACCGGAGCCGCGCGCCCTGCACGAGGGACTGGCGCTGCTGGAACGTACCGACCTGCGCGGCGCCCTGCCGGCACTGCACAAACCCGGGCTGTGGATCGGCGGCCAGCGCGACCGGCTGGTCGCGGCCAGCGCCATGCACCGCGCCGCCGCGCAGACCCCGGCCGGACTGCATGTCGCCCACACCATCGACGGCGGCGGCCATGCACCGTTCCTCGGCCATGCCGATCCGGTCGCCGGGCTGCTGCAACGCTTCGTTGCGGACTGTGGCTGAACGGTTCGGCCCACGTTGGCCCGCCATCGAAGATCATGTGTCCCGCTCCTTCCCCCTTCTGAGCTGACCCGCGCCGCTGCTGCCGATTCCCCGTTCCCGCCTGCGTACCTGCCATGTCTTCCCTGTTCGACCGCAAACACGTCCGCCGCGCCTTCTCCCGCGCCGCCTCCAGCTATCACGCCGCCGCCGTGCTGCAGCAGGAAGTCGCCACGCGCCTGCTGGAATCGCTGGACTATCTGGATGACCGGCAGCCGCAGGTGGTGCTGGATGTCGGCAGCGGCCCGGCGCATTCCACCGCGGCGATGAAGAAACGCTGGCCCAAGGCGCAGGTGATCGCGCTGGACCTGGCCCTGCCGATGCTCGCCGAGGCCAAAAAGCAGGCCGGCTGGTGGCGCCCGTTCACGCGCCTGTGCGCCGACGCCCGCGCCCTGCCGCTGGCCGACAACAGCGTCGATGTGATCTTCAGCAACCTGTGCCTGCAGTGGGTGGAAGACCTGCCGGCGGTGTTCGCCGGTTTCCGCCGCGTGCTCAAGCCTGGCGGTCTATTGGTGTGCTCGACCTTCGGCCCGGACACGCTGGTGGAACTGCGCGAGGCCTTCTCGCAGGCCGACGACGCCCCGCATGTGAGCCCGTTCGTGCAGATCGCCCAGTTCGGCGATGCGCTGATGATGGCCGGCTTCCGCGACCCGGTGCTGGACCGCGACCTGTTCACCCTCACCTACGACGACCTGCCGACGCTGATGCGCGAGCTCAAGGCGATCGGTGCGACCAATGCGATGCACAGCCGTCGCCACACCCTCACCGGGCGTGGCCGCTTCAACGCCGCGCAGGCCGCCTACGAACCGCTGCGCCGTACCGATGGCAAGCTGCCCAGCAGCTGGGAAGTCATCTACGCGCAGGCCTGGGCACCGGAACCGGGCGCGCCGATCCGCGAACATGGCCACGACGTGGCCAGCGTGCCGGTATCGGCGATTCCGATCCGGCGGAAAAACCCGACGTAAGTGAGTGATGAAGGTTGGGCAGGAATATGGGCCTGAACTGCGGGCGTGCGATGCATCGCCTTGGCGTTTACCCGTTCCCCGCCACCTTCCCTCCGCTGCTCACCCGCACGAGCACCGCTCAGGCCGCGCCGGCCAGCAGGTCGCGATGGAAGAAGTAGATTTCCTGCGCCAGAAAACGCCAGCTGCTGTTGAAACTGCGGAAGCGCGTGCTCGGCGTGGCCGAAGCCAGTGCGTCGATGCCCAGTTCCCGTGACAGTCGCAGCGCGCGTGCCATGTGCAGCGGGTCACTGACCAGAATCACCCGGCGCATGCCGTTGGCATCCATCAGCTGGCGCGCCTCGATCAGGTTCTGGCGGGTGGTGCGCGAGCGGGTCTCGATGAGGATGTCGCGGTCGGGAATCTGCTGCCTGAGCGCGTAACGCCGCGCCACCTGCGATTCGGAAAAGCGTGCGCCGCTGCCACCAAAGCCACCGGTGAAGATCAGCTTCGGCGCGTAGCCGCGCTGGTACAGGTCCAGACCATGGCGGATGCGCTCTTCAAATACCGGTGAGGGTCTGGCGTCATAGGCGGCGGCACCCAGCACGATGATCGCATCGGCCGGCGCGGCCTGGTCGTTGTCGCCGACCCATATGATCCACGCCGCCACGCCCAGCAGCCACAGCAACAGCAGCAGGCACAACCGCCACAGCCAGCCCCACATGCCCAGCCGCCGTCCGCTCATGCGCCGCACCGGGAGCGGAGCGGCATCGCGGTGCCACGTTCCGCCGGCCCCAGCCGGCCCGGCACGCACGCACGAAGTACCTGAAACGCGCCGATATGCGCGGCGGCACGCGCCACTGTCACCCACATCTGAAGCCTACCGGGCAGGGGAAATTCGGCCATGGCGAAAGATTAACGTAGGCTCCGGGTCCGGGGCCATCGCGACCACACCCTCACTCCGTTCAGCTATGCGGGCCGAGTTAAGGGCCGATTCAATCGCATCACCGGAAGCTGGCACCATCGCCATGGGGGGACACACATCATGAAACGCCTGATCATCGCTGCCGGATTGCTGCTTGGCCTCGGCGGCTGCGCCACCTACGACTACGTGGGCGGTGGCGCTGGCGGCTACTACCACGGCTCACCTTCCACGCAATACAGCTATCCGTACGGCTACCCCTATGGCGGCAGCTACGGCGGTTATTACGGCTATGACAGCGGGTACTACGGCTACGGCAGCTACCCCCTCTACCGTCCGCCGGTTTACCGGCCGCCGTACAACCACCGTCCGCCCTCCCGTCCACCGCAGCACGGTCATGGCAATGATCATCGCCCGGGGCACGGCGGCGGCGACCATCGTCCCGGACACGGTGGTGAAAACGGTCACCGGCCACGCCCGCCACAGGGTCATCGCCCGCCGGTGAACGGCGGCGGCAGCAAGGCGCCGTGGCGCGACATGGACCGCGTACAGCGTCCGCAGACGCGCCCGACACCCAGCAGGCCGGCTCAACAGGCCCGTCCTGCCGTGGTCGCTCCACGCCAGCCGGTGCAATCGCGCCCCGCGGCACCGGCACGACAGCCTTCACAGAACCGCCAGGGCCGTCCGGTCCACGTCCAGGAGCGCTGAAAGACTTGCATTCGCAAAAAACTCAGGCAATCTAGCCGACGCAGGTGACCCGCAGCGTCGCAATCTGACCCAAACCGGTGTCGCCTGGGCAGCTCAATGTCGATGTCCGCCAGGAAATCTGGATCCCCCCTGTTCCGGCCCTGTCGGACATCGGCACCTACCAAGCACAAAGCCCCGGTCTCCCGGGGCTTTGTGTTTTGACAGCAGGTACAGCCGCGATCGGCGGATAAAGAAACGGGGCCGGCAGTCCCCTCACTGCCGGCCCCTCGCTCCCCCAGCGTGCGCTCCGGTCGGCCCCTGTTCCAATTCCGACCTGTTGCGCCTGTGTCGCATGCCACGCTGGGTGCGAAGCAGTAGACGCAGGTTGCGTGCCAATCCCGGGCAACAGCCGCAATGGCGGTAAAATCAGCACATCCACCGTCGGCGCGTAGGAATACCCCGTCAACCGGCATCACACTTTCAGCCACGACCCCCCTGCCATGAACGACTCCTTCTCCCGTTACGACGTCATTGTCATCGGCGGTGGCCACGCCGGCACGGAAGCCGCGCTGGCTGCGGCCCGCGGCGGCGCACGCACCCTGCTGCTGACCCACAACGTCGAAACCGTCGGCGCGATGAGCTGCAACCCGGCCATCGGTGGCATCGGCAAGGGCCATCTGGTCAAGGAGATCGACGCGCTGGGCGGGGCGATGGCACATGCCGCCGACCTGGCCGGTATCCAGTGGCGCACGCTCAACGCCTCCAAGGGCCCGGCGGTGCGCGCCACCCGCTGCCAGGCCGACCGCAACCTGTACCGCATGGCGATCCGCCGCATCGTCGAATCGCAGCCGAACCTGACCGTGTTCCAGGCGGCGGTGGATGACCTGGTGATCGAGGGCGATGCCATCCGTGGCGCCATCACCCAGACCGGGCTGACCTTCCACGCGCCGGCCGTGGTGCTGACCGCCGGCACCTTCCTGGCCGGCAAGATCCATATCGGCGAGACCCAGTACACCGCCGGGCGCATGGGCGATCCGCCGGCGACCACGCTGGCCGCGCGCCTGCGTGAGCGGCCGTTCGTGATCGACCGCCTGAAGACCGGTACGCCGCCGCGCATCGACGGCCGCTCGCTGGACTACAGCGTGATGGACGCCCAGCCCGGCGACGATCCGCTGCCGGTGATGTCCTACCTCGGTGATGTCCGCGAGCATCCGCGCCAGGTCAACTGCTGGATCACCCACACCAGCGAGCGCACCCACGACATCATCCGCGGCGCGCTGCACCGCTCGCCGCTGTACAGCGGCCAGATCGAAGGCATCGGCCCGCGCTACTGCCCGTCCATCGAGGACAAGGTGGTGCGTTTCGCCGAGAAGGCCAGCCACCAGATCTTCGTCGAGCCCGAAGGCCTGGACGTGGTGGAGATCTACCCCAACGGCATTTCCACCTCGCTGCCGTTCGACGTGCAGCTGGAACTGGTGCGCTCGATCCGCGGCATGGAGAACGCGCACATCACCCGCCCCGGCTACGCTATCGAATACGACTTCTTCGATCCGCGCGGGCTGAAAAACACCCTGGAGACCCGCCAGGTGTCCGGGCTGTTCTTCGCCGGGCAGATCAACGGCACCACCGGCTACGAGGAAGCCGGCGCACAGGGCCTGCTGGCCGGTATCAACGCAGCGCTGTTCGTGCAGGGCAAGGACGGCTGGAGCCCGCGCCGCGACGAGGCCTACATCGGTGTGCTGGTCGATGACCTGATCACCCACGGCACCAGCGAGCCGTACCGCATGTTCACCAGCCGCGCCGAGTACCGCCTGCAGCTGCGCGAGGACAACGCCGACGTGCGCCTGACCCCCACCGGCCGCGAGCTGGGGCTGGTCGATGACCGCCGCTGGGCGGCGTTCCAGACCAAGCAGGACGCCGTGGCCACCGAGAGCGCGCGTCTGCGCGGCATCTGGGCCACGCCGGCCAACGCGCTGGGCCGCGAGGTCGCCGAGGCCACCGGCGTGGCGGTGACCCGCGAGACCAATGTGCTGGACCTGATCAAACGCCCGGAACTGGACTACGCCAAGCTGATGCAGGTGCCGTCACTCGGCCCCGGCGTGGACGATCCGCGCGTGGCCGAACAGGTGGAAATCAGCGTCAAGTACGCCGGCTATCTGGACCGCCAGCGGGTGGAAATCGAACGCCAGCAACGCCACGAGAACACCGTGATCGCCGAGGGCTTCGACTTCTCAGCGGTGCACGGGCTCTCGGCCGAGGCGCTGCAGAAGTTCGAGCGCGTACGTCCGCAGACCATCGGCCAGGCCCAGCGCATTCCCGGCATGACCCCGGCGGCGATCTCGCTGCTGCTGGTGCATCTGGAACGGGTGCGGCGCGGGAAGGTCGCCTGAGCTGCAACCAGCAGCGCCGCAGCTGATTACAGCTGTGGCATGAAGGCAGGCTGCTGCGTGCACCGGGCCATCCGCGCGTGCACAAGCGTGTGTCGCAACCACGCCCGCCGCTGGCGTGCTGGGATGGCAGCGCGTCGCTGCGTATCATCGTGTCTGCAATCACACCGATGAATCCCGCCATGACCTCCCTCCGCCCCTTCCTCGACAAAATGCCCATCGTGGGTGAACGCGTGTATGTCGATCCGGCCTGCACGGTGATTGGCGATGTGGTGATCGGCGATGACGCGTCGATCTGGCCGGGCACGGTGATCCGGGGCGATGTGAACCACATCCGCATCGGTGCGCGTACCAATGTGCAGGACGGCACCATCATCCATGTCAGCCACGACAGCCCGTACAACAAGGGTGGCTACCCGACGCTGATCGGCGAGGGGGTGACGGTCGGCCATGGCTGCATCCTGCATGCCTGCACCATCGGCGATTACTGCCTGATCGGCATGGGTGCGTGCATCCTCGATGGCGCGGTGGTCGAGGCCAACGCCTTCATCGCCGCCGGTGCGGTGGTGGGGCCGGGCAAGGTGGTGCGCAGCGGCGAGCTGTGGGCCGGCAACCCGGCACGGCTGATGCGCCAGCTCAGCGAAAAGGACATCGAAGGACTGCGCTATTCGGCCGACCACTATGTGCGCATCAAGGACCAGTACCGCGGCATGCAGGACGCCAGCTGATCCGCGCTACACACCCTGCCTGCGCCGGGCGTGGGATTTTCCGCTGCCGGCGGTTAAAGTCGCCGCTCATCAAGGACGCCGTCGAGACCCGCATGCCAGTGGTACCTGTCCGGACCGGAAGCGGGTCCCTTGCGCGCAACCGGACCCTGTGTGATGCCGCGATGGTGATGCGGTGACATGGTCAGCGGCGATGCTCGATACCTGCCGTGAAGTGATCACGCCCGAAGGCGTGCCCTTGCAGCTGCCTGCCGCCGGGCCGGTGCCGCGGGCGCTGGCGTGGCTGATCGACCTGATGGTGCGCTTTGGCGTGCTGGCGCTGATGAGCCCGTTACTGGCGGCGATCGACGGACTCGGCCAGGGCCTGTATCTGGGGCTGATGTTCCTGATGTTCTGGGCATATCCGATCGTGCTGGAAGTGTGGCTGGGGCAGACCCTGGGGAAAAAAGCGCTGGGACTGCGCGTAGTCGCACGCGACGGTGCACCGCTGGGCTGGATGGCGGCGATCGTGCGCAACCTGCTGCGCACCGTGGACATGCTCCCGTTCGGCTACGCCTTGGGGCTGATCACCTGCCTGTACGACCCCTATGGCCGCCGCCTCGGCGATCTGGTCGCTGGCACGCTGGTGGTGCATCTGCCGCCCCGCGTGGCGATCGCGCCGGCCCGTACCGATGCCGTGCTGGCCCCGCCGGTGCCGCTGCAGCCGGGCGAGCAGATGGCGGTGATCGCCTTCGCCGAACGGGCACCGGCGCTGTCATCGGCACGCCAGCAGGAGCTGGGGGATATCGCCTCGGCGCTCAGCGGGGCACGCGGCCAGAATGGCGTGCTGCGCCTGTACGCGATGGCCAACTGGCTGCTGGGGCGGCGATGAGACAGGAGCAGTTCGTCACCCGCTACCAGCACGAATGGCAGCAGTTCGAGGACTGGCTGCAACGGCGCGGCGACAGTGCACGCAAGGTGCGCGGCAGCCTCGACCCCGACCTGCCCGGCGATGAAACCATCCCCGAACGCTACCGGCGGTTGTGCCAGCACCTGGCGCTGGCGCGGCGCCGCGGCTACAGCCCGCAACTGGTGGAGCGCCTGCAACAGCTGATGCAGCGTGGCCACAACCTGCTGTACCGCACGCCGCCGCCGCGCTGGCAGCGCGCGGTGGAATTCCTCATCGCCGACTTCCCGCAGCTGGTACGCAACCAGGCCGCGGCGATGTGGGTGGCCTGCGCGCTGTTCGTGCTGCCGCTGGTTGGCATCTTCGTGTTGCTGCAGTACCAGCCGGAACTGATCCATCTGCTGCTGGACCCGCGCCAGATCGCGCAGATGGAAAAGATGTACGACCCGGCCGCAGACCGCCTGGGCCGCGACAGCGGCACCGACTGGGCGATGTTCGGCCACTACATCATGAACAACATCAGCATCGGCCTGCGCACCTTCGCCAGTGGCCTGCTGGCCGGTATCGGCACGGTGCTGGTGCTGCTGTTCAACGGCATCACCATCGGCGCGGTGGCCGGGCACCTGCAGCAGGTGGGCTTTGGCGATCCGTTCTGGCGCTTCGTCGTCGGCCATGCACCGTTCGAGCTGACTGCCATCGTCATCGCCGGCGGTGCCGGTCTGCAGCTGGGATTGAAGCTGCTGGCGCCGGGGCGCAAGCGCCGCATCGATGCGCTGGTCGAAGGCGGCATCATCGGTGCGCGGCTGTGCCTGGGCGTGGCCTTCATGCTGCTGGTGGCCGCCTTCATCGAGGCGTTCTGGTCCTCCACCGCCGCCGTGCCGGCGTGGGGCAAGTACAGCGTGTCGGCCGTGCTGTGGGTGCTGGTGCTGCTCTGGCTGGGGCGTGGCGGACGCGGAGGTGGTCATGCGGATTGACCAGCTCGACGTGGTGCTGCGCCCGCGCTCGCAGTGGGAGGCGATGGAACTGGGCACCGCGCTGGTGCGCCGCCATGCCGGGGCGATCTGGAAGCCGTGGCTGCTGCTGACGCTACCGGTATTCGCGCTGCTGAACCTGCTCGGGGTGTGGCTGGACAGCGCCTGGCTGCCTGCCGTCGCGCTGTGGTGGCTCAAGCCGGTGTTCGAGCGGATTCCGCTGTATGTGATCTCGCGCGGTGCGTTTGGCTCCGTCCCCGACACCCGCCAGACCCTGCGCGCGCAATGCAGCTGGGGTTGGCGCGGGCTGTGGGCCCACCTGCTGTGGCGGCGGCTGAGCCCGGCACGCTCGCTGCTGATGCCGGTGGATCTGCTCGAAGGCGGTGAGCGGGCACAACGTCGCCGGCGGCGGCGCGCCCTGGCGGGCGCCAGCTATGGCCACGCCAGCTTGCTGACCGCCATGTGCTGGCATTTTGAAGTGATGCTGCAGCTGGCCGGCATCGCGCTGGTGTTCATGTTCGTGCCGGTGGAACTGCTGTCCGAATCCCTGCGTGCGGCGTGGTCGCTGATCGGCAAGGACACCCCGGTGTGGGCCTGGATCGGCTTCAATTTCCTGGCCTGGATCGGGATGACGCTGATCGGGCCGTTCTACAGCGGCGCCGGCTTCGGCCTGTACCTCAACCGCCGCACCCAGCTGGAAGCCTGGGATGTGGAGATCGCCTTCCGCCGCCTGCGGGAGCGGCTCACGCGCACCGTCCCGCTCCTGCTGCTGGCGACGCTGGCCTGCCTGCCCTTGTCGCTGCCGCTGCCGCTGCATGCACAGGAGGCCGGCGATGCCACTGCCCATGCCAACCAGAAAGGCGCTGCCACACCGGCAACCGCCGCCACTCCGGTGACGGTATTCGGCACGGACCATGCCGATACCGCCGGCTTCCGCCAGGCTGCCGCACGCGCCTATGAGGATCCGCAACTGGGCGCAAGCCGCAGTGTCACGCGCTGGCAGCGCAAGCCGGCCGAAACATCCCATAGAGAACCGTGGAAGTTCGATTTTGGCAACGTCGGCAGATTCACCACCACGCTGCTGGCGGTGCTCAGCGAAAGCCTGTTGTGGATCGTGGTCGGCGCCGTCGTGGTCGCGCTGCTGCTGACCAGCCGCTGGTGGCTGCCCTGGTTGCGTGGCAGTGGCCGGCGTCGCCGCGAGCCGCTGTCAGCGCTCACCGAGGAAGCCCTGCAACTGCCTGAAACGCTGCCGTCGGACATCATCGGCAGTGCCCGCCAGCTGTGGCGCGACGGCAAGCCCCGCCACGCGCTGGCGCTGCTGTATCGCGCGGCGGTGGAGGTGCTCGGCACGCGCGCCGCCATCGTGCTGCCGCCCGGTGCCACCGAGGCGCACTGCCTGCGTGCCGCCCAACGCATGCCGCTGGAAGCCGACCGCCAGCTGTTCGTGCAGGTGGTGCGCACCTGGCAATACGCCGCCTATGCCGGACGCCTGCCGGATGCGGCGCAGTTCGAAACCCTGCTGGCACACTTCCAGCAGCACGGATGGACCGCATGACCCCGCGCTGGCGCAACGCCCTGCTCGGCCTGCTGGCACTGCTGCTGGCGGCGCTGGCGGTGGCGTGGTTCCTGCGCAACTTCGAGCGCCGTGCGCATGAAGTCCCGTTGCCCGCCTATGGCGAGCCCACCTACAACCCGCTGTTCGCCCTGCGCGAAAGCCTGCGCAAGGACGGCATCCAGGCCGAATCACGCCGCAAACTGGACTTGGCGGCGATGCAGCTGCAGCCACGTGACACCGTGCTGATGCTGGATGATCCGCGCCGGCTGGATTCCCGCCAGGTCGTCGCGTTGCTGGACTGGGTGGAGTTCGGCGGCCATTTGCTGCTGCGTATTCCCGGCGCCCGCGAGGATGCCGACGGCAATGACGATGGCCTGCTGGAACGGTTGGGCATCCACCACAGCGGCGCATCATCGGGCTGCCTGCAGTGGCAGGTCGCCGGGCAGGAAATGCACTACGAATTCTGCAGCAGCCAGCGCTTCACCCTCGACGACGATATCCGCACCGATGCGCGCTGGTACGACGACAAGGACGCACAGACGCTGGTCTATGCACGTCTGCGCCATGGCCTCGGCCGCGTCGATGTGCTGGCCGACATGGACTTCCTGCGCAACGGCCGCCGCGGCATGGAAGCCGAACCCGGCCTGCGCGATATCCCCCACCAGGAGCTGGCCCGGCTGGTGCTGGCGCCCAACTACGGCAAGGGCACCATCCACCTGCTGTACGCGGCCGAAGCCCCTTCGCTGTGGAAGCTGCTGCTGCAGCGCGGCTGGCCGGTCTGGCTGCCGCTGCTGCTGGCATTGCTGGCCTGGCTGTGGGCGCGCAGCCAGCGCTTCGGCGCCCTGTTGCCTTCACCGCGCGAGGAGCGCCGCTCGCTGCTGGAACACGTGCGTGCCAGCGGCGAACACCTGCACCGCTACGGCAAGTCCCCTCTGCTGTACGACGCCGTGCGCCAGACCTTCCTTGCCCGCCTGCGCCGCCGCGCACCACTGGCGGCCGCACTCAGCGGCGATGCGCAGGCGCAGGCCATCGCCGACCATCTGCAGTGGCCGCTGGCGCGCGTGCAGAACGCCTTGAAACTGCCCGCTTCGCAGGACGACACCACCCTGCGCGAGCGCATCCGTTTGCTGATCCAGATGAGAAACCAGCTATGAACCACTTGCCGCCCCTGCCCACTCTCCCCGCAGACGCCCCCGCTGCACCTGCTGCACCCGTGGCCGCGCCATCGGTGGACAACAGCGGCCTGATCGAGGCGGTGGAACGCATCCGCAGCGCGGTGGGCCAGGCCTTCATCGGCCAGACCGAGGTGCTCGAGCAGATCCTCATCGCCCTGCTGGCCGGCGGCCACGTACTGATCGAGGGCGTGCCCGGGCTGGGCAAGACACTGCTGGTGCGCGCCCTGGCACAGGCGCTGGAGCTGGACTACGCACGCGTGCAGTTCACCCCGGACCTGATGCCCAGCGATGTCAGCGGCCATGCGGTGTACGACCCGAAAACCGAAAGCTTCAAGATCCGCCGTGGGCCGGTGTTCACCAACCTGCTGCTGGCCGACGAGATCAACCGCGCCCCGGCCAAGACCCAGTCGGCGCTGCTGGAAGTAATGCAGGAAGGCCAGGTGACGATCGAGGGTCGCGGCTTCGCGCTGACCCCGCCGTTCCTCACCTTGGCCACACAGAACCCGGTGGAACAGGAAGGCACCTATCCGCTGCCCGAAGCACAGCTGGACCGCTTCCTGCTGAAGGTGCTGATCGACTATCCGCAGCTGGAGGACGAAAAGCGCATGGTCGAATCGATCACCACCGGCCGCACCGCCAGCGACTTCAACCTGTCGCAGGTGCCGCGCGTACTCAGTGGTGCCGAGGTGGTGGAACTGCAGAAGGCGGTGGCGGCGATCACTGTTGATCCGCAGGTGATCGACTATGCCGTGCGCATCGTCGCCGCCACCCGCAAGTGGCCGGGTATCGCCTTGGGCGCCGGGCCGCGCGGCAGCATCGCGCTGGTGCGTGCGGCGCGGGCGCTGGCGGTGCTGTCCGGGCGTGATTTCGTCACCCCCGATGACGTGCGCGAAATCGCCAGGCCGGCCCTGCGGCACCGCATCGCGCTGGCACCGGAAATGCAGATCGAAGGCCAGTCCACCGACGACGTGCTCACCGCACTGCTGGCCAAGGTGGAGGCACCGCGCAAGTGAGTTCTGCCGGCGGCCCTGTGGCTTTTGCACCGGCTCTTTCGCACCCAGGGCGAAGGAGCGGGCCGGTTTGGATGGGTGTTGCTTGTGAACCTGCTTTCGCCTTCCGGCTTTTGAGCTTCTGGCCCGCTGTAAAGCGAGCTGAGCACCGCAGTGAATCGGAGGCGAAGAGGCGCACATGTCTGAGCATAGCGAGTTGTGCGCCGACTCCCGATTCACGAGGAGCACAAGGTGACGATGCGGCTTCACCGCATCGGCTCGCGTCCCAGCGGCGTGTTCTTTGGTTACTTTCTTGCACGGGCAAGAAAGTGACTCGCCCCTCGCGAAGCAGGGGCGAAAGCTCTTGCTCAAAGGCCTGAGCGTGTCAGAAATTTTGTGTGAGAGGCATACCATGATGCTGCCAAGGAGCATGTATGCCACGCAAGAAGAAGACGCCGGTGGTCACGCCGGCCATTGATCTGCCGAAGGAATTTCTCGAGAAGCTGATCCCGGGTCCGATGGACGCGGCCGGGGTCGAAGCCGTGTTCCAGCAGCTGAAGAAGGCCGTGATCGAGCGGGCGCTGGGCGCGGAGCTCGGCCTGCACCTGGCCGACGCCGAGGGCGGGAGCGGCAACCACCGCAACGGCCGCAGCGGCAAGACGGTGCTGACCGACGAGGGTCCGCTGCGCATCGACGTGCCGCGCGACCGGACGGGTACGTTCGAGCCGCAGCTGATCCCCAAGCACGAGCGTCGCTTCGCCGGGTTCGACGATCGGATCGTCTCGATGTACGCCCGCGGCATGACGGTGCGTGAGATCCAGGGGCACCTGGCCGAGATGTACAGCGTCGAGGTGTCGCCGGAGTTCATCAGCAAGGTCACCGACGAGGTGATGGCCGAGGTCACCGCATGGCAGGCGCGGCCGCTGGAAGCGATGTATCCGGTGGTGTTCTTCGACGCGCTGCGGGTGAAGATCCGCGAGGACGGCGTGGTGCGCAACAAGGCGGTGTATCTGGCGCTGGGCGTGCTGGCCGACGGCACCCGCGACATCCTCGGGCTGTGGATCGAGAACACCGAGGGCGCGAAGTTCTGGATGAAGGTGTTCAACGACCTCAAGACGCGCGGCGTCAACGACATCCTGATCGGCGTGGCTGACGGCCTGAAGGGCTTCCCGGAGGCGCTGGAAGCGGTGTTCCCGGCGACCACGCTGCAGACCTGCATCGTGCACCTGATCCGCAACAGCCTGGACTATGCGGGCTGGAAGGACCGCAAGGCGCTGGCGGCGGCGATCAAGCCGATCTACACGGCCCCGACCGCCGAGGCCGCAGAGGCCGAGCTGGATGCGTTCGAGGCCGGCGACTGGGGCGAGCGCTTCCCGACGGTGGTCGCCGCCTGGCGCCGTGCCTGGACGCGCGTGGTGCCGTTCTTCGCGTTCCCGCCGGACGTGCGCCGGGTGATCTACACGACCAACGCAATCGAGAGCGTGCATGCGCGCCTGCGCAAGATCATCAAGACCCGCGGCCACTTCCCCAGCGACGAGGCCGCCACCAAGCTGATCTGGCTGGCGCTGCGGAACATCACCGCCGAGTGGAGCCGCGCGTCTCAGCACTGGAAAGCGGCGATGAACCAGTTCGCGATAATCTACGAAGACCGATTCACGCTGGCTCGCTGAAAGAGACTTCCGGACTAAACCGCCTCACACACAAAAAATCGGACACGCCCAAAGGCCTTGGCTTGGCTGTTGTTTATGCGCTCCGGAAAAGCATCAAACAGTAACAAAGGCTTTCACTCCCGCTGCGCAGGAGCGAGCCACCTTTCTTTGCTCGTGCAAATAAAGATGGCCCAAAGAAAACACGGCCCGGACGCGATCCGTCGGGCTTCGCCCGCCGGTTCCCTGCGCTCCTCACATGTCGACGGGACGGCGCACAACTCGCTGCGCTCAGACATGTGCGCCTCTACGCCCCTCTACCTGCTGCGGTGCTCGGCTCGCTCTACGGCAATGAAAGTCAAAAGCCAAAAAGCACAAGCAACAAAAATTCTGCACCGTCTTCCTGCTACCAGTACCGACACACCTGCGGAGATCGCCGCATGAGACCCGCCCCGCTGCTGCTCGCGCTGCTGGTGCTGTGGGGACTGCTGGGCATCGCGGTGGCGTTGCGCTATCTGCCGCTGCCACTGTGGCAGGCGGTGGCCGGCATGATCGCCATGCTCGCCGCGCTCGATGCACTGCTGCTGTGGCGCCGGCCCACGCCGCAGGTCCGGCGTGAGCTGCCCGACGCACTGGCGCTGGGGGTGGAGCGCGAAACCTGGCTGCAACTGGAGACGTTCGGCCGCCAGCGCCTGGACGTATTCGACCTTGTGCCCGATGGCTGGAGCAGCCATGGCCTGCCACGCCGGCTCAGCCTGGCGGCGGCCAGCGAAGCGCGTTTCAGCTACCGCTTCACGCCCGCCAACCGTGGCAGCTTTGCCTTCCAGGGCGTGCAGCTGAGATTGCATTCGCCTCTAAGGCTGTGGCGGCACCTGCGCCTTGCCGGTCCGCCGCAGACCGTGCGCGTGTATCCCAACTTCGCCCCGCTCACCCGCTATGCGCTGCTCAGCGCGGAGATGGCCTCGCGACTGGTCGGCGCTCACCTGAAGCGGCGTCGCGGCGAAGGCACCGACTTTCACCAGATGCGTGAATACCGGGTCGGTGACAGCCTGCGGCAGATCGACTGGAAGGCTACCGCGCGGGCGCGCAAACTGATCTCGCGCGAGTACCAGGACGAGAAGAACCAGCAGTTGCTGCTGATGATCGACACCGGGCGCCGCATGATGGCCGACGAAGGCGGCCTGTCGCACTTCGACCATGTACTCAATGCCGCGCTGGTGGTGGCGTATCTGGCGCTGCGGCAGGGCGATGGCGTCGGCCTGTTCGCCAGCGGCGGGCAGACCCGCTGGGTCGCCCCGCAACGTGGCATGGGCGGCATCGACACGCTGCTGCGCGCCAGCTACGACCTGCAGCCGCAGCCGGTGGCGACCGACTATCTGGCCGCGGCCACCGAACTGTCGCTGCGACAGTCACGCCGCGCGCTGGTGATGCTGGTCACCAACGTGCGCGACGAGGACATCGAGGATCTGCTGGCTGCGGTGCGGCTGCTGCAGAAGCGACATCTGGTGTGTGTGGCCAGCCTGCGCGAACGCGAGCTCGACCAGGCCCTGGCGGCCGATGTCGACACCTTGGCCGACGCGCTGCAGGCCGGCGCCATCGCCCGCTACCTGCAACAGCGCAGCGCCGCCCACGAGGCCCTGCGCAGCCACCGGGTGATGGTGCTGGATGTCACCGCAGAAGAATTGCCGTCCGCGCTGGTGGAGCGCTATCTGGCGGTCAAGCGCGACGGCCTGCTGTAGCGCTTGCAAAGCCCCTCTCCCGCTGGGAGAGGGGTTGGGGTGAGGGTTGCGCAGCAGCCTCGCAATGTGCGGCTGCACGAGGTTTCGCCCGTACCCTCATCCGCCCCCTTCGGAGCACCTCGCTTCGCGCCCCGGCCCCGCGCAGCGCGCCGGGCGTTCAAGCGTGTGCGAGCCAATGGCTCGCAAGCAACACGCCTTCACCCCAGCGGGAGAAGGGTAAGAGTCACTTGGCCCTCAGAGGTAGATACGCGTACTTCCCTGCGGTGCGTCATCGATGATGGCGTGCGGCAGGAACCGGGCGCTGTCGCGGGTGATGCGGCTGTCATCCTCGCGGATGCCGATGCCGCAGGCGTGGTCGCCCACCACCCAGCTGCCGACCAGCGGATAGTTGCCCTCGAACCCCGGCAGCGCGTGGAACGCCTGGCGGATGCTCGGCCCGGTGTACGGCCCTTCGCTTTCCTGCCAGCTGCCATCGGCCATATGCATAGCGACATTGGCACCTTCGCGCGAATGCAGCGGCTTGCGCACCCAGCCGGCCGGCAGCGCGCTGCCATCGTCGAAATACGACTCCAGCAGGTTGGGATGGCCGCGATGGCGCTGCCACAGCAGCGGCAGGATGCCCTTGTTGCTCAGCACCGCCTTCCACGCCGGCTCCAGCAGTTGCACGCCCGAACGCGGCAGCGCCGCGCCGAATTCCTCGCGCATCAGGTCTTCCAGCGGGTACAGCTTGAACAGGCTGCCGATCACCACATCGTCCAGATCGGTGAAGCGGCCGTCGGCCGAAAGGCCGATGTCCTCGATCGCGATCGCCGCCCCATGCAGGCCGGCCTGCGCCGCGCAATCGCGCAGGTAGGCCACCGTGCCCTGGTCCTCCTCCGATTCACCCACCGCGCTGAAATACAGCGGCGGCGGCAGGCGCGCGGCCAGTTCGGCGAAGCGTTCCACCAGAGTTTCGTGGATCGAATTGAACTGGTCGGCGTGTGCCGGCAGCCCGCCGCGGTTGCGCTGGTCCTCCAGCCATTGCCACTGGAAGAACGACGCCTCGTACAGCGACGTGGGCGTGTCGTAGTTCAGCTCGTACAGCTTGGCCGGGCCATTGCCGTCGTAGGCGAAGTCCAGCCGGCCATACAGATGCGGATCCCGCCGCTGCCAGCTTTCGGCGATCCAGTCGCGGAAACCCTCGGGAATGGCCAGCCTCGTCATCAGCTCGTCGCTGGCCACCACCTCGCCGACCAGATCCAGCGCCATCGCGTGCAGCTCGGCGCTGGGGTCCTCGATGTCGTCTTCGATCTGCCGCAGGGTGAAGGCGTAGTACGCGCTTTCATCCCAGTACGGCGCGCCGTCGATGGTGTGGAAACGGAAGCCGGCTTCGGCCGCACGCGCGCGCCAGTTGTCGCGCTCGGCAATCGCAATACGCCTCACCGCATCAACCGCCGACGCTGCTGCGACCGCGGCTGTTGCCACCGAAGCCGCCACGGCTGGCGGTCACCGCACGGTTGGGCTGGGTGGTCACCGGCGCCAGACCGGCCTTGCCGGCACCGATGCCGCTGCCGGTATTCAGGCCGCCGGTGCCGCCCGGTGCGGGCTTGGCCCAGCCGTTGGCCTTGTCCTTGAACGCCGGCTGCGCCGCCGGCGGTGCGGCTACTGCGCCGCGGCCGCTGTTAAGCATCTGCGACATGAAAAAGCCCATCATCATCGGGCCGATGAAAGAGCCGCCGGCGCTGGTGGTCTGCTGCACGCACTGCTCGGCCGGATACTCCTTGGCGCACTCTTCCTTGCTGGCGTACTTGGGCGCGGCATCGGCGGCCTGCTGCTGTGCAGCGGCAAACGCCGTGCGGCAGGCGGAGGGATCGCCGGTGGCCTCGCTGCAGGCCTCCACCGAGGTGTACAGCCCTTCCTGCACCTGCACGGCGTCTTCCTTCTGGCAGGCGGTGAACAGCAGCGGCGCGGCGCTCATCAGCAGCAGCGCGGTAGTCCGGGAGCGCTTCATCTTCGAATCCTGGTGAAAGAGAGATTGGCGAATAATGCCCGATCACCGCTGGCGGCGGGAATTTCGCCGTGTACCGGCCTGAACCGCCAAGTCAGTTTCAGACATGCCGGAGCCTGCGCGATGGTTGCAGCTGCAACCGGGTTTTTTATGCAGAATCAACGGCCAAGGTGCCGTTGCGCCCATTGTCGCGTTCGATCCCATGCCTGAATACCGCTCGAAAACCTCCACTGCCGGCCGCAACATGGCCGGCGCCCGCGCCCTGTGGCGTGCCACCGGCATGACCGACGGCGACTTCCACAAACCGATCATCGCGGTGGTCAACTCCTTCACCCAGTTCGTGCCCGGCCACGTGCACCTGAAGGACCTGGGCCAACTGGTCGCGCGCGAGATCCAGGCCGCCGGCGGCGTGGCCAAGGAGTTCAACACCATCGCCGTGGACGACGGCATCGCCATGGGCCACGACGGCATGCTGTACTCGCTGCCCAGCCGCGAGATCATCGCCGACTCGGTCGAATACATGGCCAACGCGCATTGTGCCGACGCGCTGGTGTGCATCTCCAACTGCGACAAGATAACCCCCGGCATGCTGATGGCCGCGCTGCGGCTGAACATCCCGACGGTGTTCGTTTCCGGCGGACCGATGGAAGCGGGCAAAACCCGCCTGGCCGACCACAAGCTGGACCTGATCGATGCGATGGTCGCCGCCGGCGACGCCTCGATCAGCGACGAGGAAGTGGCCGCGATCGAACGCAGCGCCTGCCCCACCTGCGGCTCGTGCTCGGGCATGTTCACCGCCAATTCGATGAACTGCCTGACCGAGGCGCTGGGACTGTCGCTGCCAGGCAACGGCACTGTCGTGGCCACCCACAGCGACCGCGAGGGCCTGTTCAAGCGCGCCGGGCGGCTGGTGGTGGAGCTGTGCCACCGCTGGTATGGCGGCGAGGAGGCCAGCGTGCTGCCACGCGGCATCGCCACGTTCGAAGCGTTCGAGAATGCGATGACGCTGGATATCGCCATGGGCGGTTCCACCAACACCATCCTGCACCTGCTGGCTGCCGCGCAGGAAGCCGGCGTGGCGTTCGACCAGCGCGATATCGACCGCCTGTCGCGGCGCGTGCCGCAGCTGTGCAAGGTCGCGCCGAACTCGGAGAAATATCACGTCGAGGACGTGCACCGCGCCGGCGGCATCATGGCCATCCTGGCGGAGCTGGCGCGCGGCGGACTGCTGCACACCGATGTGCCGACCGTGCACGCACGCACGCTGGGCGATGCGATCGCCCGCTGGGACATCACCCAGACCGCCGACCAGAGCGTGCACCAGTTCTACAAGGCCGGACCGGCCGGTATTCCCACCCAGGTCGCCTTCAGCCAGTCCACCCGCTGGCCGTCACTGGATACCGACCGCGCCAACGGCTGCATCCGCAGCGTCGCCCACGCCTTCTCCAAGGAAGGCGGGCTGGCGGTGCTGTACGGCAACCTCGCCGCCGACGGCTGCGTGGTCAAGACCGCCGGTGTGGACGAATCCATCCACGTATTCGAAGGCAACGCCCGCGTCTATGAAAGCCAGGACGCGGCGGTCAAAGGCATCCTCGGCGACGAGGTGCAGGCCGGCGATGTGGTGGTGATCCGCTACGAAGGCCCGAAGGGCGGCCCGGGCATGCAGGAAATGCTGTATCCGACCAGCTATCTCAAATCCAAGGGCCTGGGCAAAGCCTGCGCGCTGCTCACCGACGGGCGTTTCTCCGGTGGCACCTCGGGGCTGTCTATCGGCCACTGCTCGCCGGAAGCCGCCGCCGGCGGCGCCATCGGTCTGGTCCGCGACGGTGACCGAATCCGCATCGACATCCCCCAGCGCAGCATCGACCTGCTGGTGGACGAGGCCGAGCTCGCACGCCGCCGCAGCGAACAGGACACCCGTGGCTGGAAGCCGACCGAGGCCCGTCCGCGCAAAGTCAGCAGCGCGCTGAAGGCCTATGCGCTGCTGGCCACCAGTGCCGACAAGGGCGCCGTGCGCGACACCTCGCTGCTGGACGGCTGAGCCGTCATTGCGCCGGGAGCAATGCTCCCGGCAAGCGGTCCAGAGGACTCAGCAATCCACCGGCACCGCGGCCGAGCACGTGGGTATAGATCTGCGTGGTGGCCACATCCTTGTGCCCCAGCAGCTCCTGCACCGTGCGGATGTCGTGCCCGGCTTCGAGCAGGTGGGTGGCGAAGGAGTGCCGCAGCGAATGGCAGGTCGCGGGCTTGATGATCCCCGCCCGCGTACGCCCGGCCTTGATCGCCCGCTGCAGCGTTTCCTCGGCGACGTGGTGACGCCCGATCCTGCCGGTACGCGGATCGCGCGAAACCCGTTCGGAAGGAAACAGGTACTGCCAGCCCGGCTCGCCCTCTGCGGCCGGATACTTCCGCGCCAGCGCGTTCGGCAGGTACACCCGGCCATGCCCCTGCAGCAGATCGGCACGATGCTGCAGCAGCGAGCGCTGCTGCTGGGCGGACAGCCGGTCCTGCAGCGAGGCCGGCAACGGTACCCGTCGATCCTTGTCGCCCTTGCCACTGCGCACGCAGATTTCGCGCCGCGCAAAATCCACATCCTTCACCCGCAACCGCAGGCATTCCATCAGCCGCATGCCGGTACCGTAAAGCAGGCGGGCCATCAGTTCCGTCAGCCCCTCCGGCATCGCCGCGAGCAATCGGGCCACTTCCTCCTGCGACAGCACCACCGGCAAGCGCCGAGGCCGTTTGGCCCGCACCACCTCCTCCATCCACGGCAGATCCACTCCCAACACTTCCCGATACAGGAACAGCAGCGCCGACAACGCCTGGTTCTGGGTGGCCCCCGATACATTGCCTTCCGTTGCCAATCGGGTAAGGAACGCCTCCACCTCCCGCGCCCCCAGCTGCTTCGGATGGCGCTTGCCATTGGCCAGGATGAAACGCCGGATCCAGCCGGTATAGGCCTGCTCGGTACGGATGCTGTAATGCCGGAAGCGGATCCGCTCCCTGACCTGATCAAGCAGTTTCGGCGATTGGGCACCCGTTACACCGGATGTCTGAGGGGTGTAACTCATAGGGCGGCACTCCTGCGGCATAACACCGCCAGCCTAGGGCTGCCAACGGCCCTGAAACGTCATCCAAGCCATTGAACAGGCGTAGGAATTCCCTGATTCACAATGCCCGCACAAACGACCATAATCTGCACATTGCCGCAATTAGGCGGTCCAATAAGCGTTAGATGCCATGTGGACAGTCGGGTGCTCACAGAAAAAATCTCCATGCAAGACTGTTTTCTGTTCTACGCCGGCCCCACTATTGTTCCTCGCGCGATAAGGAGAGGAAAGATGAAAAGCTGGCTGTTCTTGGCTATTGCAATAGTCGGAGAGGTCGTCGCAACATCCGCACTAAAATCCAGCGAAGGCTTCACAAAGATAGTCCCATCAGTTGTAGTTATTGCTGGCTATGGGATTGCGTTTTACTTCCTGTCTCTTGCGTTTAAGTCCATTCCGGTAGGAATAGCGTATGCGGTCTGGGCGGGGCTAGGTATCGTGCTTGTGGCGGCTATAGCATGGATATTTCATGGTCAAAAGCTCGACCTCTGGGCTTTTGTTGGCATGGGCCTCATAGTCAGTGGGGTCGCCGTGCTTAACTTGTTCTCAAACGCCAGTGCTCACTGACTCGGCTGGCATCTAACAATGCGTTCAAGCCGACACCGCTTCGTTACGCAAACCACATGGCAGGTACAGCTTGC
Source organism: Stenotrophomonas sp. JC08 (assembly GCF_052180205.1). Lineage (NCBI taxonomy): Bacteria > Pseudomonadati > Pseudomonadota > Gammaproteobacteria > Lysobacterales > Lysobacteraceae > Stenotrophomonas > Stenotrophomonas sp. JC08. Next base: position 3,143,147 of record NZ_CP197473.1, read on the forward strand.
CATGTGGTTCGCTCCACTGCGCGGCGCGGCTTAACTTAGGTGTTAGGCATCACAAAGTACAGCATCGTGACCAACAGCAACGATTCCGTCACACTGCGCCTCATGACTGAGCATGACCTTGCGATGCTCTATGAGTGGCTAAATCGATCTCATATCGTCGAGTGGTGGGGCGGAGAAGAAGCACGCCCGACACTTGCTGACGTACAGGAACAGTACTTGCCAAGCGTTTTAGCGCAAGAGTCCGTCACTCCATACATTGCAATGCTGAATGGAGAGCCGATTGGGTATGCCCAGTCGTACGTTGCTCTTGGAAGCGGGGACGGATGGTGGGAAGAAGAAACCGATCCAGGAGTACGCGGAATAGACCAGTCACTGGCGAATGCATCACAACTGGGCAAAGGCTTGGGAACCAAGCTGGTTCGAGCTCTGGTTGAGTTGCTGTTCAATGATCCCGAGGTCACCAAGATCCAAACGGACCCGTCGCCGAGCAACTTGCGAGCGATCCGATGCTACGAGAAAGCGGGGTTTGAGAGGCAAGGTACCGTAACCACCCCAGATGGTCCAGCCGTGTACATGGTTCAAACACGCCAGGCATTCGAGCGAACACGCAGTGATGCCTAACCCTTCCATCGAGGGGGACGTCCAAGGGCTGGCGCCCTTGGCCGCCCCTCATGTCAAACGTTAGGCCGCAGTTGTAAAAGTTGGGTGGTGGTTCCTGCTTCGGCAAACCCATTGCCCGTTTGCCGGTCGGCTCCGGTCACTGCTCTTCACCGTTCCCGGCATCGGCAAGTTTTCGACTCCGGCCCTGGCGTCACGTTTGCCGCATTCGGCTTGCGTTTGGCTTCGGTGGTTCCGCGCGTCCGGCTTCATCGGGCAAGCCCTGCCCTGCAGGCTGTGGCATCATCGGCCTGCGTTGGGTTGTTCAAGCCGGCAGCATTGCCTTCGGCAATTTCTCGGCCACTGCTGCCTAACAATTCATTCAAGCCGACGTCGCTTCGCGACGCGGCTTAATTCAGCGTTAGGCCTTGTTTCCCGCACTGTTGTTGCCGGGTTCCAGGCAATGTGTAGCGCCTCGCTTATCCGCAGCGTTTGCACCTCGCACGCACGGTGCAGGCATCGGCAGTCAGCCCTGCGGCGCCTCGGCTTCGGACGGGCGCGACTCTCCGCAAGGTTCGACCGGCCGAGTCGGCTTCGGACAGGGCGCTGTGAGAGTTCTTGGCCGCGCGAGTTGCTGGTTCTGGCTTCGGCCCCGGCAAGTGCCAGCCTCAGGCCATTCGGCCAGACTTGTTGTAGTGTTCGGCGCAGGGGTTGGGCTGTCGCCAGGTCGGGTGCAAGCCGGGCGTGCGGCGGCCTAACAAGTCGTTCAAGCCGAAGCCGCTTCGTTACGCAAACCACATGGCAGGTAAAGCTTGCCATGTGCTTCGCTCCACTGCGCGTCTCGGCTTAACTCTGGCGTTAGGCCGCAGTTGTAAAAGTTGGGTGGTGGTTCCTGCTTCGGCAAATCCATTGCCCGTTTGCCGGTCGGCTCCGGTCACTGCTCTTCACCGTTCCCGGCATCGGCAAGTTTTCGACTCCGGCCCTGGCGTCACGTTTGCCGCACTCGGTTTGCGTTTGGCTTCGGTGGTTCCGCGCGGCAGGCTTCGCTGGGCCAGCCCCGTCTTGCCGGCTGTGGCATCATCGACCTTCGTCTTGTTGTTCAAGTGGGCAGCATTGGCTTTCTGCTAGTTTCTCGGCCACTGCTGCCTAACAACTCATTCAAGCCGACGCCGCTCCGCGGCGCGGCTTAATTCAGGCGTTAGGCCGCAGTTGTAAAAGTTGGGTGGTGGTTCCTGCTTCGGCAAATCCATTGCCCGTTTGCCGGTCGGCTCCGGTCACTGCTCTTCACCGTTCCCGGCATCGGCAAGTTTTCGACTCCGGCCCTGGCGTCACGTTTGCCGCACTCGGTTTGCGCTTGGCTTCGGTGGTTCCGCGCGTCCGGCTTCATCGGGCAAGCCCCGCCCTGCAGGCTGTGGCATCATCGGCCTGCGTTGGGTTGTTCAAGCCGGCAGCATTGGCCTTCGGCAATTTCTCGGCCACTGCTGCCTAACAATTCATTCAAGCCGACGTCGCTTCGCGACGCGGCTTAATTCAGGCGTTAAACATCATGAGGGAAGCGGTGATCGCCGAAGTATCGACTCAACTATCAGAGGTAGTTGGCGTCATCGAGCGCCATCTCGAACCGACGTTGCTGGCCGTACATTTGTACGGCTCCGCAGTGGATGGCGGCCTGAAGCCACACAGTGATATTGATTTGCTGGTTACGGTGACCGTAAGGCTTGATGAAACAACGCGGCGAGCTTTGATCAACGACCTTTTGGAAACTTCGGCTTCCCCTGGAGAGAGCGAGATTCTCCGCGCTGTAGAAGTCACCATTGTTGTGCACGACGACATCATTCCGTGGCGTTATCCAGCTAAGCGCGAACTGCAATTTGGAGAATGGCAGCGCAATGACATTCTTGCAGGTATCTTCGAGCCAGCCACGATCGACATTGATCTGGCTATCTTGCTGACAAAAGCAAGAGAACATAGCGTTGCCTTGGTAGGTCCAGCGGCGGAGGAACTCTTTGATCCGGTTCCTGAACAGGATCTATTTGAGGCGCTAAATGAAACCTTAACGCTATGGAACTCGCCGCCCGACTGGGCTGGCGATGAGCGAAATGTAGTGCTTACGTTGTCCCGCATTTGGTACAGCGCAGTAACCGGCAAAATCGCGCCGAAGGATGTCGCTGCCGACTGGGCAATGGAGCGCCTGCCGGCCCAGTATCAGCCCGTCATACTTGAAGCTAGACAGGCTTATCTTGGACAAGAAGAAGATCGCTTGGCCTCGCGCGCAGATCAGTTGGAAGAATTTGTTCACTACGTGAAAGGCGAGATCACCAAGGTAGTCGGTAAATAATGTCTAACAATTCGTTCAAGCCGACGCCGCTTCGCGGCGCGGCTTAACTCAAGCGTTAGGCCTCTATGGAAAATATTCGCTGCCATGATTACACCAGAGCAGCCTCAGGCCGTTCAGGCTGGGGGATCCACTCGTTCAAGGGCGATCCCCGTGGACTCGTCCAAGTAGACGCATCAGGATATCGTGAGGAAAATGGGCCGAATGGCCTGACCTTTCATAAGCTAGAAGCTGGCGACCTGTATGCAGTATCTCTCCCTGACGGCACAGGGCTGTACGAGATCAAGTCTATCCGCTATCACGGCGGAGAGCCCGGAGACACTTACAGTGCTGACATCCAATACCTTCAGCATGTCACTGGCCTTCCTATCATGGAGCATCTATTTGATCCCGCCTATAGCGCCCGCAATTTGTGGTGGAGCGCCCGGCTCAAGGCAAGTGCAGATCAGCAGCCAGAGGCCTAACAATTCATTCAAGCCGACGCCGCTTCGCGGCGCGGCTTAATTCAGGCGTTAGACCGCAGTGTGGCAAAGGTCGGGTTGTTTCCTGCTTCGGCAAATCCACTGGCTGTTTTCCGGTCGGCTCCGGCCACCGTTGTTCACCGTTTCCGGTATCGGCCAGTTCACGACTTCGGCCTTGGCGTCAGGTCCGCCACACTCGCATTGCATTTGGCTTCGGTGGCTCCGCGCGGCAGGCTTCACTGGGCAAGCCCCGTCTTGCCGGCTGTGGCATCATCGACCTTCGTCTTGTTGTTCAAGTGGGCAGCATTGGCTTTCTGCTAGTTTCTCGGCCACTGCTGCCTAACAACTCATTCAAGCCGACGCCGCTCCGCGGCGCGGCTTAATTCAGGCGTTAGGCCGCAGTTGTAAAAGTTGGGTGGTGGTTCCTGCTTCGGCAAACCCATTGCCCGTTTGCCGGTCGGCTCCGGTCACTGCTCTTCACCGTTCCCGGCATCGGCAAGTTTTCGACTCCGGCCCTGGCGTCACGTTTGCCGCATTCGGCTTGCGTTTGGCTTCGGTGGTTCCGCGCGTCCGGCTTCATCGGGCAAGCCCTGCCCTGCAGGCTGTGGCATCATCGGCCTGCGTTGGGTTGTTCAAGCCGGCAGCATTGCCTTCGGCAATTTCTCGGCCACTGCTGCCTAACAATTCATTCAAGCCGACGTCGCTTCGCGACGCGGCTTAATTCAGCGTTAGGCCGCAGTGGGTCAAAGTTGGGGTGGTTCCTGCCTCGGCAAATCCACTGGCCGTTTACCGGTCGGCTCCGGCCACCATTCTTCACCATTTTTGGCATCGGCCAGTTCACGGCTTCGGCCTTGGCGTCAGGTTCGCCACACTCGGTTTGCCGTTGGCTTCGGCTGCTCCACGCTTCCAGCTTTACCGGGCAAGCCCCGTCTTTCGGGCTGTGGCATCATCGGTCTTCGTTGTGTTGTTCAAAGCAGGCAGCAATGGCCAACTGCAACTCCATCGGCCACTGCTGCCTAACAACTCATCCAAGCCGACGTTGCTATCGCAACGCGGCTTAATTCAGGCGTTAGGTGTTTTACAGACTTCGAGGTTGACATGTCCGATTGCGGGTGCGAGATGGAGGCAAACAACGAGCAGGAACGAAAGACTCTCAGGCTCATTCTTGGGATCAATGCTTTCATGTTCGCCGTCGAAATGGCGCTTGGGCTCTTTGCGCAATCCACGGGCCTCATCGCCGACTCTTTAGATATGCTGGCGGATGCAGGTGTGTACGCCATCAGTCTCTATGCTGTTGGCAAAAGCGACATTCTCAAGATAACAGCTGCAAAATTCAGTGGTTTTGCCCAAGTGGCCCTAGCCTTAATTGTGCTTACCGATGTAATCAGGCGATTCGTTCTCGGCAGCGACCCCGAAAGCACGGTGATGGTCACAGTAGGCACCGTTGCATTGATCGCTAATGTTATTTGCCTTTCTCTCATTGCCAAGCACCGAAGCGGTGGCGTGCACATGCGGGCGTCATTTATATTCTCCAAGAATGACGTCATTGCCAACCTGGGCGTCATTCTTTCTGGCGCGCTCGTGTGGGCGTTTGGCAGTCGTTATCCTGATCTTATAGTTGGTTTCGTAATCGCATTTGTTGTGCTTCGTGGCGGGATCCAAATTCTTAGGGATGCGTCATCGCAAAAATCAGGCGCTCCCAGTGACTGATGCAGAAACACCTAACATTGCGTTCAAGCCGAAATTGCATCGCTACGCCAACAACATGGCAGGAGGAGCTTGCCATGTTCTTGGCTACGCGCTGCAATTCGGCTTAACTTAAGCGTTAGGTGCTCACGGAGTGAACGATGAATCTGAGTGATCTTCTGGCAGTTTTTGCATTAGTTATCTCATTTGCTTCGGTTGTGTACGCGCGCGCATCTGCGAAAGCCGCTAAGGCCGCCAATAAAATTGGCCTTCATCAACCTCGGAAAGATATCTATGACGGGCTTCTGCATTTCAGGAGCCTGTTCGTTGGCATGGACCTTCACCCTACAGATGAAGAGATTGATACCTTCTACGCCAAATCTGTAGCCCCTGCCCGCATCTACCTCCAGCCAGAGCTTGCAAAGCGCATCCATTCCATCTACAAGAAATCTTGGGAGCTGTTTCGGCTGATAGAGGTTGCTGAGAGTGGCGAGCGCCCACAAATGTCAAAGTGGGACTACATCAAGCCATTCCAAGAATTAGGTCGGACGGAGCTAGAGGCGGTCATTGGGGCGGTGGCAGAAGAAATCCATGTTGGCCGCACCTAACAATTCATTCAAGCCGACGCCGCTTTGCGGCGCGGCTTAATTCAGGCGTTAGGCGGCAAGGGAGACATTCGGTGACTGAAGATGACTTCGACGACGACTGGGACTTCAGCCCGTTTGGCTCGGCTGCCGAGGCAAGGAAGCGAGCTTTGCTTGTAACAGCTGGTAAGCCGGCACATTCCCTTTCGCCCATCGAAATATTCGAGCTCGTAAAAAATTCGGTCCATCTAGAGAAGTTCGTACCCCTCGCATTGGACCTGATCGAAGCGGGTCGTGACTTCGATCTTGGACCGGTTGAGGACGAGTGGAGAATCCTAGAAAGGCAGCACGAGTACTTTCGCCAACATCACAACCAGAGAGTTCGCTTTGAAAGGCTTTCGAGAAACCGCTACAGCCTGAGAGCCGGTGATGTTGGTGTCTACCGTAAGTGCGGACGCTGCACCGACGGCGTTGGTGAACTTAAGAATCTATACTCCACAAAGGAGGCGGCGCTTTCTGCGGCTGCCAAGCGATCTGCAGCAACTTCGCTCCGTCTGGAAGCCTACAAGTGCCCACATCAGGATGGATGGCATCTCACGAAGGCAGATCGCGTGTGAGCTGTAAGTCGTCGCCGCCTAACAATTCATTCAAGCCGATGCCGCTTCGCGGCACGGCTTAATTCCGGCGTTAGGCCGCAGTTGTAAAAGTTGGGTGGTGGTTCCTCCTTCGGCAAATCCATTGCCCGTTTGCCGGTCGGCTCTGGTCACTGCTCTTCACCGTTCCCGGCATCGGCAAGTTTTCGACTCCGGCCCTGGCGTCACGTTTGCCGCACTCGGTTTGTGTTTGGCTTCGGTGGTTCCGCGCGTCCGGCTTCGTCGGGCAAGCCCCGCTCTGCAGGCTGTGGCATCATCGGCCTGCGTTGGGTTGTTCAAGCCGGCAGCATTGGCCTTCGGCAATTTCTCGGCCACTGCTGCCTAACAATTCATTCAAGCCGACGCCGCCTCGCGGCGCGGCTTAATTCAGGCGTTAGGCCGCAGTTGTAAAAGTTGGGTGGTGGTTCCTGCTTCGGCAAATCCATTTCCCGTTTGCCGGTCGGCTCCGGTCACTGCTCCTCACCGTTCCCGGCATCGGCAAGTTTTCGACTCCGGCCCTGGCGTCACGTTTGCCGCACTCGGTTTGCGCTTGTCTTCGGTGGTTCCGCGCGTCCGGCTTCATCGGGCAAGCCCCGCCCTGCAGGCTGTGGCATCATCGGCCTGCGTTGGGTTGTTCAAGCCGGCAGCATTGGCCTTCGGCAATTTCTCGGCCACTGCTGCCTAACAATTCATTCAAGCCGACGTTGCTATCGCAACGCGGCTTAATTCAGGCGTTAGGCGCTGACCGCTGTTAGTCGCCGTTTGGGAGAAGAAGCGTGGGAAGTTTCAGCTTGTGGCACTGGCTCATCGTTCTCGTGATGGTAGGGGTGCCTGCCCTCATCGTCGCCGGGATCATCTGGCTTATCGTTCGCGCCAGCCGGGGTAGCAATCGCCAAGCGGTACAGCCGCGCATCCCTCCGATGAGCAACACAGAGGTCAGGCTTGCCGAGCTCGCCGCACTGTTGAGAGCCGGCCACATTACGCAGGAAGAGTACGAACGGCAGCGTGCTGCCGTGATCGCTAGTGTCTAGGCACGCGCCTAACAATTCGTCCGAGCCGACGCCGCTTCGCGGCGCGGCTTAACTCAGGTGTTAGGCGCCAGATCAGATGTGCTGGCAACTTGGGGAAACTCTGTGAGAAACCTAACCCTTGCTCTTGCGCTGTACGCTTCAGCTGGACTCGCCGTTGCTCAAGAGATCTCCAAACCGCATACCGTCTATCGGTGCACCGTAGATGGCGTTCTGCACTACATGGCCCGTCCAATCCAAAACGCAGACTGCCAAGCCGTGTCAGTGCAACCGGCCCCGCAGCAACTCTTGGCAGGCCCTCCCAGCATCCTTTCGCAGTGCTTGGATGCACCACGCGGGTCCATGCTGGTTGGCCCTTCTGCACGCGCGAGAGAGTGCACCAGGCAGTATTGCTCGCAGCCGAGCTACAAAGCCATTGTGTCCGCGTATGCCATGAGCAGACCGCAATCTGACACAGACCAACGAGTTGCTTTGACTTGCATTACACGTGCAGAGCAGGATATGAAACGGTAGGGGCGTCGTGCTGAGTACCGGCATGGCGCCTAACAATTCGTTCAAGCCGATGCCACTTCGCGGCACGGCTTAACTCAGGCGTTAGGCGGCATTGGTAAACGATGGGTGGCGGTTTCTGCTTCGGTCTGTCTCTCGGCTGTTTGCCGGTCGGCTCCGGCCACCACTTTTCATCATTTGTGGCATCGGCAAGTTCACCGCTTCGGCCCTGGCCCCAAGTTCGCCGCACTCGGTTTGTCATTGGCTTTGGCAAGTCCACGCGGCAAGGTTTCTGGGGCAAGCCCCGGCCCCGCAAGCTGTGGCACTATCGGCCTTCGTTGTGCAGTTCAGGCGGGTGGTTTTGGTCAGCGGCTAAACATCTCGGCCAATCCCACCTAACAAGTCATCCAAGCCGACGTTGCTACGCAACGCGGCTTAATTCTGGCGTTAGGCCGCAGTTGTAAAAGTTGGGTGGTGGTTCCTGCTTCGGCAAACCCATTGCCCGTTTGCCGGTCGGCTCCGGTCACTGCTCTTCACCGTTCCCGGCATCGGCAAGTTTTCGACTCCGGCCCTGGCGTCACGTTTGCCGCATTCGGCTTGCGTTTGGCTTCGGTGGTTCCGCGCGTCCGGCTTCATCGGGCAAGCCCTGCCCTGCAGGCTGTGGCATCATCGGCCTGCGTTGGGTTGTTCAAGCCGGCAGCATTGGCCTTCGGCAATTTCTCGGCCACTGCTGCCTAACAATTCATTCAAGCCGACGTCGCTTCGCGACGCGGCTTAATTCAGGCGTTAGGCCTCACAGAGCAAGATCATGGCAGCTTCAACAGAGCAAGAGTTGGGTGCACGTGCAGTCTCACCAGCCGAGGTAAGACCCGACGGCCATCTCACTTTGCCGCGCAGCTTTGGCGTCTACGAGCTTCCGGCCCGGTCAGGAGCAACGCGACGCTTTCGCCTCGGCAACCACCCTATTCGCGAGTCGGAACTTCATCGGGAGTTCGGTGGCTGCAAGCTCTTGTACCTATTCTTGCAGCGATCGGATGCAGTGCAGATGGCTTCTCTGCTCAATGGGCGTGAGGCCTAACAATTCATTCAAGCCGACACCGCTTCGCGGCGCGGCTTAATTCAGGCGTTAGACGGCACAGGGAGTGCGTCGCAAATGATGTCTCAGAAGAAAATCGGGCTTGTTGCAGTAGCGACTCCGTTCTGGTTCCTGTTGGTCTACCTCGTGATGTCGGCCATGCGGCCGGACTACCTGCACACGGATCAGGCAATAAGCGAGCTGGGCAGTCTGGATGCTCCGAACCTATGGGCATGGAACGTGCTCGGCTACATCCTGCCCGGGCTCGCCGTCGCGCTTTTAGGCATCGGAGTGCGTCGGGAGCTGGCCACATATGAGGTCCGTGCCACGGCACCCGCAATGGCCCTCGTGGCTGCAGGTCTACTTATGTCGCTGTCGGGTGCGTTTCCGGCCAACATGGCGGACTTCAGATCTCTTACCACGCTCCTCCACACAGTCGGCAGCTTTGGGTGTTACCTCGCGTTCCTCGTAGCTGGTTTTTGGCTGCCCTCGGCACTCCGACGGGTGCACTCGTTGCGGTGGGCGGCCACCCCCTCGCTCGTGCTCGTCATTGCATCGGTCGTAACCGGGTTTCTGCGCTTCGCCGGTATGGCCAGCATCGGTCAGCGCATCACGTTCGCGTGCTTCTTCCTGTGGGTCTTGCTGCTGGGCTGGGCACTTTGGCGTGCCAACGGCCCGTCGGCGCCGTCTAACAATTCGTCCAAGCCGACGCCGCTTCGCGGCGCGGCTTAACTCAGGCGTTAGGCCTCACAGAGCAAGATCATGGCAGCTTCAACAGAGCAAGAGTTGGGTGCACGTGCAGTCTCACCAGCCGAGGTAAGACCCGACGGCCATCTCACTTTGCCGCGCAGCTTTGGCGTCTACGAGCTTCCGGCCCGGTCAGGAGCAACGCGACGCTTTCGCCTCGGCAACCACCCTATTCGCGAGTCGGAACTTCATCGGGAGTTCGGTGGCTGCAAGCTCTTGTACCTATTCTTGCAGCGATCGGATGCAGTGCAGATGGCTTCTCTGCTCAATGGGCGTGAGGCCTAACAATTCATTCAAGCCGACACCGCTTCGCGGCGCGGCTTAATTCAGGCGTTAGGCACCACAGGGGAGTTCTTCGTCAGTGCCACGATACCGAGTCATTATCACGGGCACCGGAATGAACATTCCGCCGGAAGGCTCTAGTGGCTTCGCCACCACTCGCTTTGTCCGTGCCGTATCGGAGAATGAGGCAGCAGGTAAGGCTCTTGCCTTGGTTGCAGCGTCTGTCGCGTCGGAGCCCGCATTTTCAACCTCGCCCTCCCCAACATTGGCGGTTGATCAGGTTGTACGCGTCCGCAGTCCTTTCAAGTTGTCCCGTCCCAATAAGGGCTATACCTTTGTCGGAGCAGATGCGGAGTTGGAGGACGCCCTGCACATTGAGCGTCAGGTAGGCACTGGATGGTTCCTGTAATGCAGGTGGTGCCTAACAATTCATTCAAGCCGACGCCGCTTCGCGGCGCGGCTTAATTCAGGCGTTAGGTTGCTCATGGCGCTAGACACAAAAAATAAGTGGCGCGTGGTTTTGGCCGTGGGCGTCGGCACTGCCATTTCATTCGCCGCCAAGCAACTTTTGGTGCTTCTCTCTGACGCTCTGCCCAACCATCTTTGGCTGGCTAAAGGTGTCGTTATCGTTCTGTACGCTTTCGCTATGACCTACTGGGCCGTAGTGCCAATCCTTCGAGCCACCGGCCATACAGTACGGTAGCGAAACTAGAGAGTTACATGACCTCGTTTGAGTTGCGGCAACCTAACAGTTCGTTCAAGCCGAACGCGCTTCGCTACGCCAACAACATGGCGGAACAGCTTGCCATGTTGTCGGCTCCGCTACGCACGTCGGCTTAACTCAAGCGTTAGGGCGCACTGCGAGTGCGTCGCAACTTCCACAAGGAGCTTTGATGTCCGGTCCTGCCTCTGCTGGCCTCTTCATTTACGCAAAAGACCTTGAGCGCCTCGCTAGCTTCTATCAAACGCTTCTTGGCATGTCTCGTGCGCATGCTGCACCCGGCTTGGTGGTATTGCGCTCGCCGGACCTCCAGATCACCGTCAACGCCATGCCCGCCCATATCGCCGCTCAAGTTGACATTTCCAGCCCACCGACCTCCAGTCACCGTCAACGCCAGCCCATATCGCCGCTCGCCCACCGGTCAAGCGGGACAATGCGGCCTACAAGTTCTTCTTTACGGTCCCAAGCCTTCAGCAAGCTAGTCAAACAGCATCGGCACTCGGGGGTGAGGTTCTGCCAGAGCAATGGTCCGGCCCAGGTTTCATCGTGTGCAATGCGGTGGACCCAGAGGGCAATATCTTCCAGGTGCGCGAGAGTGTGCCCTAACAATTCATTCAAGCCGACGCCGCTTCGCGGCGCGGCTTAATTCAAGCGTTAGGCGCGCATGACAGATCCCCTTCATCCTGTCGAGAAAGTTCCTGGCTTAGTCGGCGAGCTTTACGCGCTTGTGGCGCAGTTGGAGGCGCTTTTCCCTGGCCGTCGCTTCACGCCTGACGGACACTTGGTCGGAAGCATTGGCGAGGTAATTGCAGCGCATCGCTACGGCCTCGACCTGCTACCTCACTCAGCACAGGGGCATGATGCTCGCTCGCCGTCGGGCATGCTGGTAGAGATCAAAGCCACCCAAGGCAGCTCGGTCGCCCTTCGGGAGCAGCCAAACCATTTGATCGTTCTGCACCTCTCCAAGCTAGGCGAGGCCTTGGAGGTCTATAACGGTCCCGGCGCGCCAGTCTGGGCAGCTGCCGGCGCTATGCAGCGTAACGGACAGCGACCAGTATCACTGTCCAAGCTCCGCAAGCTTATGGCGCACACTCCAGAGGCATTGCGCCTCCCGGTGTGCGCGCCTAACAATTCATTCAAGCCGAAGCCGCTTCGCGGCTCGGCTTAATTCAGGCGTTAGGCCGCAGTTGTAAAAGTTGGGTGGTGGTTCCTGCTTCGGCAAATCCATTGCCTGTTTGCCGGTCGGCTCTGGTCACTGCTCTTCACCGTTCCCGGCATCGGCAAGTTTTCGACTCCGGCCCTGGCGTCACGTTTGCCGCACTCGGTTTGCGTTTGGCTTCGGTGGTTCCGCGCGTCCGGCTTCATCGGGCAAGCCCCGCCCTGCAGGCTGTGGCATCATCGGCCTGCGTTGGGTTGTTCAAGCCGGCAGCATTGGCCTTCGGCAATTTCTCGGCCACTGCTGCCTAACAACGCATTCAAGCCGACGCCGCTCCGCGGCGCGGCTTAATTCACGCGTTAGGCCGCAGTGGGGCAAAGTTCGGGGCGGTTCCCGCTTCGGCAAATCCACTGACTGTTTCCCGGTCGGCTCCGGCCACCGTTCTTTACCGCTCCCGGCATCGGCAAGTTTATGGCTTAGGCCTTGGCGTCAGGTTTGCTACGCTCGGTTTGTCGTTGTGTTCGGTGGCTCCGCGCACCAAGCTTCACTGAGCAAGCCCCTTCTCGCTGGCTGTGGCATCATCGCCCTTCGTTGCGTTGTTCAAGCAGGCAGCATTGGCCGGGCGCTGCAATTCCATCGGCCACTGCTGCCTAACAACTCATTCAAGCCGACGTCGCTTCGCGACGCGGCTTAATTCAGGCGTTAGGGCCAATGAAGACAAATCGCAGGGGGAAGTTATGAAAAGCTCATTGATGGCGTTAGTCGCGGCGGGAATAATTGCCCTGTTGACTGGGTGCTCAGACCCTTATGAAAAAGAGATTCCAGCTTCTGGATTCATCGCCGCAGGAGAAGCTGAGAAAATAGCAAAAAAACTCAACGAGTCTGACAGAGATATCTTCAAGCGCTGGGCAGCAAGAGCACCCACGAGTGAGAGATTCCCCGGAGAGGCTATCCCGCACAATGTACGAATTGCCCTGATGAATCAGACGCGATTTGAGGCAATTCAAGCAGAAAAAGCAGCCAAAGATGCCGAGAGGCTTGAAGAAGAGAGAAAAGCTGCCGAGAAGATGAAGAAAGAGCAAGAAGAGGATGAGCTTGCATATCTGGCAATAAAAGAGGCAGATGCAGTAATCAAGGAATACTTTGTTGCAAGGCCAGACTCTTACAACATAGTTCCAATATTTAACAGCTATGGGGCACTATCCCATCGAGAATGGCAATTCAATGTCAAGCTCACAAATAGAACACCAAAAGAAATCATAGGCATGAGCGGCCTTGTTCTTGTCAAAGATGCATTCGGCGAAGAGATTGGTTTATACAACTTTCGCGTGGAGCCACGGGTTAGTCCCGGCAAAACAATTAGCTATACGCTCTCCATGCGGCACAACCCCAAAGACCCAGCCCATATGGCCATGCTCAAAACAGAAACTCTATTCTTTGAGTGGCTTTTTGACAGCTTGGCATTCAATGACGGCACAAAGCTTGATTACCAGTCCGTCTCCAGGCTCAACAATCCACAAGACACCCCTGACATGAAAACGAGTTGGCCCTAACAATTCATTCAAGCCGACGCCGCTTCGCGGCGCGGCTTAACTCAGGCGTTAGGCCGCAGTTGTAAAAGTTGGGTGGTGGTTCCTGCTTCGGCGAATCCATTGCCCGTTTGCCGGTCGGCTCCGGTCACTGCTCTTCACCGTTCCCGGCATCGGCAAGTTTTCGACTCCGGCCCTGGCGTCACGTTTGCCGCACTCGGTTTGCGTTTGGCTTCGGTGGTTCCGCGCGTCCGGCTTCATCGGGCAAGCCCCGCCCTGCAGGCTGTGGCATCATCGGCCTGCGTTGGGTTGTTCAAGCCGGCAGCATTGGTCTTCGGCAATTTCTCGGCCACTGCTGCCTAACAATTCATTCAAGCCGACGTCGCTTCGCGACGCGGCTTAATTCAGGCGTTAGCTCATACGGGGGGATCGATGAGGTCGAGGATACTTCCAATAGTCGCCGCGATTATTCTGGCCCTCTTGGTCCACGGCTACTACGTAGAGTACGGGGTGTCTAACAGCGAGCGAACAATGCTCGACCTTAGTCCCGTGCCCGCGCTGCCGGGCGACTCAGTCGCTTGGAATAAAAGCCTCGTTCGTGATGAGGCCCGACAACTGCAGAGGTATCGTCGTGGCGAGGGATGGGTGATTGATCGGGCTGCCTTAGAAGAAGCGTCGGAATCAATCTTTGCGCAACAGCTCTACATGGGTCTGCTAGTGCCGGCAAGATTGATCAGCGATGCGGGGACAGAACATCAACGGGCACAAGACATGCGGAAAGCCAAAGAGAAGTCATTCTGGCTTGGCATAGTCCTTCCGCTATTGATTGTCGTTGTCGGTGCTTCCTGGCTCTACGGGCGGCAAGAAGGCCGTAACGAACTTGAGCTAACAAGTCATTCAAGCCGATGCCGCTTCGCGGCACGGCTTAATTCCGGCGTTAGGTGCCATTCGGACGTATGTCGTTAGCCAAAGCACAAATCGGCAAGTGCGGCGAGCTTCTGGTGCAGTACCAGCTACTACTGCGTGGCATTGAGTCAGCTCCGATGAGCACCGACACGGGCATTGACCTTGTGACTTACTCTCCCAGGCTGCCTCACCCCATCACAGTTCAAGTCAAGACCAACCTTCAATCCAAACCCGGTGGCGGCAAGGGCAAGCTCGCGCTTGACTGGTGGGTTCCAAATGACACACCCGCTCATTACGTTGCGCTTGTCGACCTTTCCAGTGAGAGCATTTGGTTCATGTCGCCTGCCGAGCTGCGCATTCATGCACAGCAGCAGCCCACTGGCCGGCTTCACATCTACATGTACACGGACGCATCCGCTCGGCCTCGCCGCTCAGATCGTCTCGCACACTTACATGAGTTCGAGCATTTCAAGCTCTCCAATCGGGTGTGCGCCGTCTATGGCACCTAACAATTCATTCAAGCCGAACCCGCTTCGCGGGTCGGCTTAATTCTGGCGTTAGGCGGCACAGGAGAGTTCGCAGGTGAGTACAGCACTGTTCGTCATTGGGTCAATTGCTCTCATCGCGCTCATTGCATGGGCGAGCAACAATCTTCTTTATCGCGCCGCAAAGCCCCTTTCGCGCGTGGATCATCTAGTTAGCTTTCCGCCGCTAGTCACACTTTCCATTACTCGCAAAGAGGTTCCGGCCCTAGCTCATGCTGGCGTCTATGACTCTGTAGCTGTACAACGCAATCCATACGCACTTGAGTTGCGCCTTACCAATTCAACTGACCCAAAATCGTTAGACCCATTTTCGTTCTACGTACCTTTGGATCAAACCTCATTGCGCCAACTCGCATCGGTTCTAACCAGTGAGGCGGATCGGCTAGACGAGGTTGGTAGTCCATACTGGCGGTAGTGTGCCGCCTAACAATTCATTCAAGCCGACGCCGCTTCGCGGCGCGGCTTAATTCAGGCGTTAGGGGCGAGTGGAGAAGCGGAAACAGACTTGCTTCTTCGGTGGCAATGTTGGCCGCGTGGGACCGCGTGATGCATGGCCGCTTCGCCCGGCAACTGGCTTCGGCTGCATCGGGCCAACAGCCGGTAGCCGATGGCCTCCGGGGCAGGACAGTGAGCGGCGTCTGTAGCACCCTGGGCAAGCCTCGTCTTCCTTGCCGGTCTGGCATTTCCGCGCGATGATCGCCCCTAACAAGTCATTCAAGCCGATGCCACTTCGTGGCACGGCTTAATTCCGGCGTTAGGCGCACATGTACGAGTTCGGCAATTGGATAACAAGAACTCTTTGGGGTGGGGTTACTCTCTATCCTGCCGAGCATTGGTTTCTCACCCAGATGGTCGCGGCATTGCCGGAGTACCTGAGAATCACGGTCCAAGCTCAACTGCGCTCGTACAACCTGGCACAACGAGAGATTGATGGACGCACAATCAACTTGTACCGCAAGCCGGCTCTCTTGACTCAAATGCCGCTGCTGCCCATGTCGGTGGCAGATGCGCCACTCATCCATCTGACAGCCAGCGCCGACAGGGGCGAGCCAGTGCATGCCACCCTCAACGCGGTTTCTGGCCGGGTATTCTGCATGGCGCTCAGTCGTTCCGCTCAAGGAATTCCAGACTCGGGCCTTGGCGTTGTACAAGTAACTGAAACATGGCGCTCAAGCTTCCCGGCTTGTGCGCCTAACAATGCGTTCAAGCCGACACCGCTTCGTTCCACCAAGCACATGGCAGGTCAAGCTTGCCATGTGCTTGGCTCCACTACGCGGCGCGGCTTAACTTAGGCGTTAGGTGCCATGGAAAATCTGCGCGAGCAGTTGGTAAGAGTCACGCTCGCTTGGGAGCGTGCATTCGGCAATGCCCCTCAGATCACCACCGTTCTGTCGGAGTATGACGCCGCGTGTTTGGTCGGCTGCTCCACAGATTCGTACTCATGCGCCATGCAGGGAACAACGGCCGTTCAAAAGGGCCATGACTTCATCTTCAATGGCGCTCGGTACCAGGTCAAAGGCAATCGTCCCAGTGGCAAGCGCGGAAGCTTCGTGACGTGGGTTCCTAAAGCCACTAACTACGACTGGGACTACCTGATCTGGGTTCTCTATGATTCCCAATACCAGATTCAAGAGGCATGGCAATGGGAGGTCTCTGCGTACAGACGTGCCTTTGACAGCGTTAAACGTTTGTCACCCGCTCATCTACGCCTCGGCAAGCAACTGGCGTAAGCTGGCACCTAACAATTCATTCAAGCCGACGCCGCTTCGCGGCGCGGCTTAATTCAGGCGTTAGGCCGCAGTTGTAAAAGTTGGGTGGTGGTTCCTGCTTCGGCAAATCCATTGCCCGTTTGCCGGTCGGCTCCGGTCACTGCTCTTCACCGTTTCCGGCATCGGCAAGTTTTCGACTCCGGCACTGGCGTCACGTTTGCCGCACTCGATTTGCGTTTGGCTTCGGTGGTTCCTCGCGTCCGGCTTCATCGGGCAAGCCCCGCCCTGCAGGCTGTGGCATCATCGGCCTGCGTTGGGTTGTTCAAGCCGGCAGCATTGGCCTTCGGCAATTTCTCTGCCACTGCTGCCTAACAATTCATTCAAGCCGACGTCGCTTCGCGACGCGGCTTAATTCAAGCGTTAGGGCGCACTGCGAGTGCGTCGCAACTTCCACAAGGAGCTTTGATGTCCGGTCCTGCCTCTGCTGGCCTCTTCATTTACGCAAAAGACCTTGAGCGCCTCGCTAGCTTCTATCAAACGCTTCTTGGCATGTCTCGTGCGCATGCTGCACCCGGCTTGGTGGTATTGCGCTCGCCGGACCTCCAGATCACCGTCAACGCCATGCCCGCCCATATCGCCGCTCAAGTTGACATTTCCAGCCCACCGGTCAAGCGGGACAATGCGGCCTACAAGTTCTTCTTTACGGTCCCAAGCCTTCAGCAAGCTAGTCAAACAGCATCGGCACTCGGGGGTGAGGTTCTGCCAGAGCAATGGTCCGGCCCAGGTTTCATCGTGTGCAATGCGGTGGACCCAGAGGGCAATATCTTCCAGGTGCGCGAGAGTGTGCCCTAACAATTCATTCAAGCCGACGCCGCTTCGCGGCGCGGCTTAATTCAGGCGTTAGGCCTCGTGATCGAAATCATCGCAATCTTCACCATCTTGCCGTTGGCGCTTTACTTCGGCGTTTTGGTAGCTGTCGGGTTCTTCTCCAGCAGTCTGTATTGGGCCGTAGTAGGCCTCGCTGGCGCTGCCATTGTCGTGCTTCTAGCGGCCGCTGGCCCCTCAATGAGCCCACTAACACTGCTATTCGCTTGTCTCATTTTTGGTGGCTTCATACTCACATCGTGGCTAGCCGCGTCGTGCATCCGCAGCCTGAATCGTTCGTACAATCAATCCCGGGCTTTGGCCAATCAGCCCGAGGCCTAACAGTTCATTCAAGCCGACGCCGCTTCGCGGCGCGGCTTAACTCAGGCGTTAGATTAAATTGGAGGCATCATGAAAACTTTACTTGTCTTCTTAGTAGCGTTATTGACATCAGCGCCATTGCTCGCACAGAACTCTTTATCTTTAGTGCGTAATAAGGCGCAAGTCATTGCATTGCAGTTAAATGACAATTTTTCCACCAGTGGCGCGGGACTTCCTACTGAGTTCAATTATCAGCAAAGAAAAATTTATGCCGTTCCAATTTCCGTCGCAGAACGATATGGCGGAAATGGTTACGATCAATATATCGCCGTGTACGAACTCAGCAATGATAGCCGCAGTCAGAACCAGAGCTCTCCACCCAGCTACAGCCTAATCGCATTTTCAAAAGTCGGTGCGAAAATGTGGCGTAGCATCAAATTCGAATCAATACAATTTGCCAATGACACCTTCTACTTTGACGCAGTCCGTTGGGGGCCAAATGACCCCGGATGCTGCCCATCACAAGAAGTTAGAGTTGGATACAGAATTACAGACTTTGGGTTGGTTGAAATTTAATCTAACAATTCATTCAAGCCGACGCCGCTTCGCGGCGCGGCTTAATTCAGGCGTTAGGCCTTGTTTCCCGCACTGTTGTTGCCGGGTTCCAGGCAATGTGTAGCGCCTCGCTTATCCGCAGCGTTTGCACCTCGCACGCACGGTGCAGGCATCGGCAGTCAGCCCTGCGGCGCCTCGGCTTCGGACGGGCGCGACTCTCCGCAAGGTTCGACCGGCCGAGTCGGCTTCGGACAGGGCGCTGTGAGAGTTCTTGGCCGCGCGAGTTGCTGGTTCTGGCTTCGGCCCCGGCAAGTGCCAGCCTCAGGCCATTCGGCCAGACTTGTTGTAGTGTTCGGCGCAGGGGTTGGGCTGTCGCCAGGTCGGGTGCAAGCCGGGCGTGCGGCGGCCTAACAAGTCGTTCAAGCCGAAGCCGCTTCGTTACGCAAACCACATGGCAGGTAAAGCTTGCCATGTGCTTCGCTCCACTGCGCGTCTCGGCTTAACTCTGGCGTTAGGCCGCAGTTGTAAAAGTTGGGTGGTGGTTCCTGCTTCGGCAAACCCATTGCCCGTTTGCCGGTCGGCTCCGGTCACTGCTCTTCACCGTTCCCGGCATCGGCAAGTTTTCGACTCCGGCCCTGGCGTTGTGTATTCCAGTGATGCTGACACTCAGTTCCAGAGATTGTGGCCCATTCATGCTGGAGATTCTGACCATCCTTTCCAGTGATTGTGATCCACCGCGCTTATGGTTTTGACCGGCAAGAGTTGGGACGAATCGTACCTGTGCTGCACCCATGCAATCGCGCGCTCAGCGTGCTAGGCGGTGTTCTCATTTGATGCCGAAGGTGCCGCCAGTATCTCGCCGCTTTTTGTAGTTGGGATTTGTCGGTATTGGCTGCGTGATGATCACTGGCAATGAATCGAGGTGTTATTGATGGGCAAATTCAGTGACAGTGACTGGCGGCCAGAGATAGTTGAGGTCTTTGTCGAGACGGTGTTCTTCTGAATTGCCCGAATCGGCCCTCTCTGGCACGACACTCCAGAAGCCTATGACCGTTGGCACCGTATGTATGTGCGGTATAGCCGCTAGTAATGCAAAGGAGTGTGATTGGCCTGATTGAGAACGTTCCCTGTAAAGTTGCTCGTGGCCTGCTCATAACAAGGCCAAGCTTGTTATGAGCCTCTTCCCAGATACTCTTCAAGGGGCCGCCGATTAAGACTTCAAGGCGGGCGATCAATAGGATCATGTCCAGTGAGGCGTACTGGGGCCGGTGCAACGGCAAGTGTTTGCCCTGCTAACGCCGCTCCCGCAACCACTCAATTAGTTCAGGTAGTGGCATCGGCCTGGCAAACCAGAAACCTTGCCCTTGAGAGCATCCTGCCTCCCGCAGGAAGGCTAGCTGCTCCTCCGTTTCAACCCCCTCAGCCACCGTGCGCATGCTGAGTCCTTTGGCCATACCGAGAATGGCCTGCACGATAGCTTGATCGCTACGGCTTTCAAAAAGACCAGAAACGAACGATCGATCGATCTTCAGCTTGTCAAACCGCAACTTTTTCAAGCGGTTCAACGACGAAAAGCCGATGCCAAAATCATCCATTGCCAAACGGATACCGGCCTCATGCAGTTCATCCGAGGTCTGCAATACCTGGGCCGAAGAGTTCATTGCCACACCTTCGGTGATCTCAAGCTCCAAACGCTCAGCCGGCAGTCCAGTGCTGACAAGTAACTGATGAACCAGCGCGCAGAATCCGGCTTCACTGAACAACGGGGCACAGATGTTGACCGCTACCACCACATCCAGCAGGCCCGTTTCGATTAGCGTCATATTGTCTTTGCACGCCTGGCGAATGACCCAGCGTCCAATAGTCGGCATCAGGCCGTATTCCAGTGCTACAGGAATAAACTGATCAGGTGCCACCAGGCCATTAACGCCATCACGCCAACGCAGCAAGGCCTCCATGCCGCACGGCTGCAAGGTCTGCATATCGAACTGCAACTGGTAATGCAACTCGAACTGCTCTAGCGAAATGGCCTTGCGCAAGCGACTGAGCAGGCGATAGACCTGCTCGGATCGTTGACGTAACGCTTGATCGAATAGGCGAATACAGCCGCCTCCTTCCACCTTGGCCTGATACATGGCGATATCAGCTTCATTCATCACCTCATCGGCTGTCAGACCGTCATCGGGGTACAGGCTGATGCCGATACTTGCGCCAACACTCAGTGCCCGATTATCAATGACGAATGGCTCCTTCAGCGCCTCCATCAACCGTGCGGCGATGTGGGAGGCTGTTTCCCCTTTGGAATCTAGAATGATAGAGACGACGAACTCGTCTCCCCCCACCCGACCTAATAAGTCACTATCGCGCAAGGTTTTCTGAAAGCGCTCAGCTGTTAGCTTGAGCAAGCGGTCTCCAACTTGATGGCCATGGTTATCGTTGATCTGCTTGAAGCCGTCAAGGTCGATAAACAGCACCGCAATTTTACGTCCGCTTGTCTGGCAAGCATCAATGGCGGTGGCCAGCCCTTCAATAAATTCACGTCGGCTGATACATCCGGTAAGTCCGTCGTATTTGGCCAAAAAGGCAATGTGCTCGGTGAACTTGCGGCGCTCGCTGATATCGTGGCAAATACCGACGAATAACTGCTGATCATCTTGGCGAAACTCACCGATGCTCAAGTGCATCGGAAAGCAGCTGCCATCTTTGCGCTGGCCCGTAACCTCTCGGCCAATACCGATAATCTTGCGCTCACCACTGGATCTATAGTTGTTTAAATAACCGTCGTGCTCCTGGGCATAGGGTGCTGGCATCAGCATGGAGATGTTCTTGCCAAGCATCTCGTCTGAACTAAAGCCGAAAAGCCCTTCCGCAGACCGGTTAGCCGCTTGGAGAATGCCGCGTGCGTCGATAACCATGATGGCATCCACGGCTGCATTGAAAATGGCGCCGGCCAGTGCGGACTCCAAGCCATCCAATGTACCCAGCTCATTCCCTTCTGCGGTCTGATTAACCTCTATCCGTTTTTTCATTTTCAGTTACCGAAGCGCTCAACCAGTGCATGCATGGCATGAGATGTCTGTTTCAAGTCGTTGCCCATTTGTGCGGACTCTCCCGCCAACTCGGCATTATGGTCAGAGGCCTGAGCAATTCGCGTGATCTGCTGGGAAATATCCTCGGCGACATGCGCCTGTTCTTCTGATGCCGCCGCCATCTGCTGGCCCATGTCATGGATCAACTCAACGGCGTTGCTGATGCCTTGTAGTGCTTCCTGGGTGGCAATTACCTGCTGCACACCGGCGGCGGCCTCCTGGGTACCGGCCTTGGCTATCGACACCGCGTTCTGTGCCCCTTCTAGCAATGTCTTGATGATGTCCTGAATAGCTTTGGTCGACTCCTGAGTCTTCGATGCCAAGGCGCGCACTTCATCTGCCACCACGGCAAAGCCCCGGCCCTGTTCGCCAGCCCGCGCCGCCTCGATGGCCGCGTTCAAGGCCAGCAGGTTGGTCTGTTCGGCAATTGCCCGAATCATGCCCGCCGCCTGTTCAATGGCTTGAGTATCACGAGCCAATGTTTCTACTGAATCGCTGATCCCGGATACCGTTTGTGCTAGGTTTTCAATCACGTCGCGAGTCTTGCCTGCCTCGGCAGAGCCGTTACGAGCCAGCGTATTTGCACGCTGCGCCTCATCGGCCGTGCGATGAACATGTGCCGATACCTCGGCAATCGAGGCCGCCATCTCATGCATGGCGGTTGCCGTCATATCGGCTTCGCTGCGCTGAGCCAGCAAGGAAGCTTCAGAGCTGCTGGTCAATTGCCCGCTGCGCTGGGCCAGCTCTGAGCTATGGTCGGCATAGTCTTCAAGACGGCTAAGTACGGTACTAATGCGCGCGCGCTCACTGATCAAGGCCATTTGTATCTGGGCGGGCTTGCCAGTCAGGTCGGTATAGGTTCGGGCGATCAGTTCGCTATCGAAGGCCCCATGCACAGTATTTTGCAAACGCAAAAACAAATGCTCGGAAAGCCGATTTTGCCAAGCCTGTAATGCAAAAAACGCAATCACTGCGCAACCGCTGGCAATTGCCGGGGAAATGAGCAGAGACACTGCCAGCACGAGTAGGCTGGCAAGCAGAGGCATAGCCAGCACCCGCAAGAAACGCGAAGCTTTGCCTGCTGAATCGCTCCACGTTCCAGAGCGCATCCGTGCATACAAGGCAGAGGCCCTGCGCACTTGCTCGGCATCCGGTTTTACCCGTACTGACTCATACCCCGTCACCCGGCCGTTTTCGGTTATCGGCGTCACATAGGCGCTGACCCAGTAAAAATCACCGTTTTGGCAGCGGTTTTTGATGATACCCATTCAAGCCTTACCGGCCTTAAGGTGACTCCACATGTGTGCGAATACCGCTTCCGGCATATGCGGATGGCGCACGATATTGTGTTCTGACCCCAGCAGCTGATCGCGTTCGAAGCCGCTAATGCTGACGAAGGCATCATTACAATAAGTAATGGTGCCTTTCGTGTCCGTAGTCGTAATCAGGCGTTGAGTTCCAGGGAAATCGCGTTCTTTCGTGGTGACATGACCATTGTTTTTCATCGAGTAAAGTCTCGGAACAAATATTCAATTATAGCAAAAAGCCATCATATCAAAAAGCTATTTCAGCATCCCGGATGATTAGCTGAATCGGCAATTGGTCGTATATCTTTTGAGTGAAACCGGGCAGTTGCAGTCAGTTTTTGCGGTCGTCCCATACCATGCGTGAGCAGCATGCTGCCAGTAGCTTGCCTTGCTGAGCAACTTGCCAAAGTGGAGTACGCGCCCTCCGGAGCTTGACACCGCTGAGTGATTCGCTACGCCCGCTGACGGGGCGCCTTCAAACAGGCTTTGAGCTACGTACGATGTATTATCACGCTGCCTGACGCCCCTGCCACAGACTGATGCGCATCTGGCACAAATGCTCCACGAGCACGCCCGCGAACGCTTGACGATCCTGTCGTCGCGTACCTAGCTGGGGAAG
Source organism: Stenotrophomonas sp. JC08 (assembly GCF_052180205.1). NCBI lineage: Bacteria > Pseudomonadati > Pseudomonadota > Gammaproteobacteria > Lysobacterales > Lysobacteraceae > Stenotrophomonas > Stenotrophomonas sp. JC08. The sequence continues at coordinate 3,166,384 of NZ_CP197473.1, forward strand.
GCGCTGCCCCGCTCAGTTGTAAGTTCATCTATCAGCCAGCAGCCTGCTAGCTCTGTGGATCAGCATATAAAGAAGCAGGTAACGACTCGCTCTCGAGCCGTATAGGACGCCCTGCTCCAGAGCGTTTTCCTCCCCATTGCCCTCGCACATCCGAGCGGCAGCGATGCCACCCCTCGGCCCGTATTAGCATCGGCCAGATCAGTAATGGATGCTCGTACAGATGCTGATTGATAAGTCGATAAATTTGATTGGCCTTGGGTGGCAGGCCATCAGGACAGTGCAATAGATCAACCAGCATGCTCACGGCATTCGTATCGTTGAGCTGCTGCTGTCGTTCCCCGAGCAACTGCCACAGCAACGGGCGACGCTCAGTCAGCCAAGTCACAATGCCCTGTTCGGGGAACAGCACCACGGGAGTAAAGAGCCCTTCATGGAACTCCGTCACTTCCCTGGTCAGGATGCGATTTACCGCCTTATCGAACCGCTCTCTTTGGCGAACGCCTGATTTGTAGCGGGCCGCCGCAGCTTTCGTTCCGACCTCATCCTGAAGCGGAACATTGGGGGAATGGTGTGCGCAGAGCTTTCTTCCTGGCAATGGCTGCCGCCAACACAGCGTGCAAAAGCTGAACGGATCAAGTCGCAGGCCATTTTCCAAGCGCAAATGGCTCTGCACGGAAATCTTCAGTTGAGTACACATGCTGAGGAAGTAGGTGACCTCAATGACAGTCGGGAACGTGTACTCCCTTGGCGGCCAAGTCGTGTAGTGATGGATAAGCTCCACTGCCTTCATTACTTCAAACAGCAGAGGGGTGTTGCTCTTGCCAACGCAACATCCCAGCTCGGCATAAATTCCCCAGATGCCATTCCAGGTCGCTATGCGCTGCCCATAAAGCACATGGCAATGCTCAGGTGGGATCAAGGGCTGTAGATACTGCCTGATCAGTCGCAGCGCGATTGCCGGCGTAACAGCGATGTCAGCAGCGTGCAGCCTGATTGCCCAGAGGGCAACCGCCACATCCTCGTATACGAAAGAATCGAGAAATTCATCGTTCAGGTAGAGAGGCAAATCAAGTGTCCAGTCTGGCTAGTAGCTAGGTATCCACCAACTGCCTAGCATGCGTTATCGGGATATTGCAGCTCAGGCAAGGGGATAACGGTGGATACGATGACACTCATGGAGGTGAGTCAGATTCTCAGAATTTCTGAACATACGGCTCGCAACCGATTGAGCATGGGCTTGCCGATGCCGCCTTCGTTTCGCGTCGGTCGCCGCCGCTTGTTCCTCAAGCAGGAGGTCGAACGGTGGCTGGCCGCGCAGGCTGGAGTATCCGGCAGCCACGACCACTAAAGCCCAGAAAACTACAGGACATCACGCTATCAATTAGGTCATGCGAGCAAGAAAAACTGTGGACGCAAAAAAGCCCGGAGCAGCAACTCCGAGCCTTTTTCTAGATGACATAAGCACCTTCAACGCTTGTGGATTCTCAGCGTCCTTCTATCGGCTGTCAAGGCCGAGGGGCAGGTACTGCCTGCCGTTAAGCGCCCTCCACAGGGCAAGAAGGAGTATGGATGAGAGTCAGGATTGAACCGCGCCTGCTGCGCGAAGCCGTGCGCCTGCACTATGGCACACGTTTATCGACACGCGAAATCGCTCATAGCACCGGGCTTTCGCGCAACAGCCTCAAGCGCTTGTGCCGGCACTTAGAAAACGTTGCCCTCGATGTGGGTCAGCTTGCTGAATGGAGCGACGAACAGCTTTATGAGCGCTTGGGTATCAAGCCATTCAACGGCTTCCGCCTGAAAGCCTGCCCCGACTGGAACTGGGTGCATTCTGAAATGCGTAATCCTTGCGTCACCCTGGAACTGCTCTGGCGTGAATGGCGGGCCACCGAGCCAGACGGCATCGCCTATTCGCAGTTTACGGCCAGCTATCGCAGCTTTCTGCAACAACAACCATTGGCAATGCGTCAGCTTCATCTGCCTGGCGACAAGCTCTTTTTGGACTTTTCCGGCAAGACCATGCCGATCTATCTGGAAGGTCAATCGGAACCGCGCCTGGCACAAATCTTTGTTGGTGTGCTGGGTTACTCCAGCTACACCTTCGCCTGTGCCGTGTGGAGTCAACGGATTGAAGACTGGATGCACTGCCATGTGCAGGCCTTCAATTTCTTCGCAGGTGTACCCCGCCTACTGATTCCCGACAACCTCAAGGCGGCGGTGATCAAGCATGGCAAGGATGAAGTTCAGCTCAACCTGATCTACCAGCAACTGGCCCAGCATTACCAAGCCGTCATTCTGCCGGCGCGTCCGCGCAAACCCAAAGACAAGGGCAAGGTGGAAGCCGGAGTGAAACTGGTTCAGCGCTGGCTGCTGGCAGCTCTTCGTCACCGTCGGTTCTTCAGCTTGGCAGAACTCAATCAGGCCATCCTGGAATTGTTACCGGCATTCAATCAACGCCCCTTCAAGCGACAGCCCGGCTGTAGTCGGCACAGCCTGTTCGTTGAGGTGGAGCAGCCTGCGCTCCAGCCGTTGCCAATCCACGCCTATGAGCATGCCGACTGGCGCTTCAAGGTACGGGTGCGCAGTGACTACCTGGTGGAGTACGACAACCACCACTATTCAGTACCGAACCGATTAGTTCAGCAGCAAGTGGATGTCCGCGCTACTGGCGAGGTCGTGGAGGTTTTTCACAATCATCTGCGGGTCAGCAGTCATCCCCGACAGTATGTTTCCGGCATCAGCATGCAACCGGAGCACAGGCCGCCGAACCACCAGTATTACGCTGACAGTGAACCCGCCGCATTGCTCGCCTGGGGCGAGCGAGTCGGGCCAGCACTGCTGCGACACCTGCAATATCACCTGACCGAACGTACCGATGTGGCCAACGGGCACAAGGCTGCCAGCGCCTTGCGCAAAGAAGCTCGCTTGCATGGCGATGCCCGACTGGAGGAGGCCTGCGCCTATGCGCTGACCATCAAGACCTTCGCCCTGAAAAGCCTGCAATCCATTTTGCGCGAGCAACCCGACAAGCGCCCTGGCCTGAAAGCTTTACCCAGCTCGACACCGGCTCACGAAAACCTGCGTGGTGCCCATTACTTTGCTGATGAAAAGGAACGCTCGACATGCTGAACCAGCAGACCCAAAGCAAGCTCCAGCAACTGCAACTGTCCGGCATGGCCAAGGCCTACCGCGACCAGCTTGAACTGCCGCGCATGCAGGAACTGCCCTTCGATGATCGCCTGGGCCTGATGGTGGATCGTGAACTCAGCGAGCGCGAGAATCGCAAGCTATCTCGGCTGCTGAAACAGGCAAAGTTGCGCTATGCCGCACACTTGGAGGATGTTGACTACCGCAGCAGTCGAGGCCTGGATAAGCAAGTGATCGCCAGCCTGGCGGGCTGCACCTGGATCGGTCAGCAACAGAACCTGCTACTGACCGGTGCCACCGGCACAGGCAAGAGCTGGCTCGCCTGTGCATTCGGCAGCCAGGCCTGCCGGCAGGGCTACTCGGTGATCTATAAAAGCGCTTCGAAGCTCTATGAAGAGCTGCAAATCGCCATTGGCGACGGCTCCCTGCCCAAGTACCGAACGGCCTTGAGCAAAGTCCACCTGCTGATCCTCGATGACTTCGGGCTGGCACCGGTAGAACCCACTGTGGGGTATACCTTGCTGGATATTGTCGATCAACGCATGCAGACCGGCTCACTGATCATAACCAGTCAATTCCCTACGGAACACTGGCATAGCATGTTCAGCGACGCCACGCTGGCCGAGGCCATCCTGGATCGCATCGTCCACCGATCACACCGTATTGGGCTCAAGGGCGAGTCCTTGCGCAAGCAGGCTGTCAAGGCGCAGTGACCGATAGCGGAGGGGGCATTGTCCCCTTCGCTATTTTCGCGCCCGCGAAAATAGCCGAGTCAGTGAGCTGCATCTCAGGTGGAGTAAGCAGGCATGCACTACGGCTTCGTCGGCATCTCGAAAATGTCCCTTTAACCAAGCCTCCAAAGCGGAAATAACATCACTGATACGCACGACGAGCATAGCTTTGCGCTGCATTGTGTTCGCATGTGGTGTGCCCAGATCAGCATAGGCGTTTGAACTAATTTTCTCGACGTGCATTTGATGGAGTCAAGGCGGTTTGAAATTGCATCCATATTACCCTTGGCGGGTGGGCCAGAATCATCAGCGTAGTGGATCACAATCACTGGAAAGGATGGTCAGAACCTCCAGCGTAGGTGGGTCATAACCATTGGAATAAAGTGTCAGAACCAGCAGCGCCCACAGGCGTCACGTTTGCCGCATTCGGCTTGCGTTTGGCTTCGGTGGTTCCGCGCGTCCGGCTTCATCGGGCAAGCCCTGCCCTGCAGGCTGTGGCATCATCGGCCTGCGTTGGGTTGTTCAAGCCGGCAGCATTGCCTTCGGCAATTTCTCGGCCACTGCTGCCTAACAATTCATTCAAGCCGACGTCGCTTCGCGACGCGGCTTAATTCAGCGTTAGGCCGCAGTTGTAAAAGTTGGGTGGTGGTTCCTGCTTCGGCAAACCCATTGCCCGTTTGCCGGTCGGCTCCGGTCACTGCTCTTCACCGTTCCCGGCATCGGCAAGTTTTCGACTCCGGCCCTGGCGTCACGTTTGCCGCATTCGGCTTGCGTTTGGCTTCGGTGGTTCCGCGCGTCCGGCTTCATCGGGCAAGCCCTGCCCTGCAGGCTGTGGCATCATCGGCCTGCGTTGGGTTGTTCAAGTCGGCAGCATTGCCTTCGGCAATTTCTCGGCCACTGCTGCCTAACAATTCATTCAAGCCGACGTCGCTTCGCGACGCGGCTTAATTCAGGCGTTAGGCGGCTATGACCCTTCTCTGGATCGTCATTGCACTAGCTATTTCGTCTCCTGCTGGCACAGGCAACGCAGCCTGCTCACAACTGGATCCGGAGCTCCTTCACTGCCCAGCACCGGAGGCCTCTCGGATCACCGAGCTTCGCGAGGGTAAGGTGACCCTGGAGCTCTATATCGATCCAGACGGGTCAGTTCGCTCCTCCAAGGTCCTTACGTCGTCCGGCCATCCCGCTTGGGCTAGTGCCGCTCAGGCAGCGGTGGCAGAGTGGCGCTATGTGGCGGGTTCGGGGTCTCGTACGCGGGAGGTTCCCTTTGACTTCCTGTTTAGTGTCCCGTAGCCGCCTAACAATGCGTTCAAGCCGAAGCCGCTTCGTTCCACCAACCACATGGCAGGTCAAGCTTGCCATGTGGTTGGCTTCACTACTACGCGTCTCGGCTTAACGCCTGAATTAAGCCGCGCCACGAAGTGGCGTCGGCTTGAATGAATTGTTAGGCCTCACGCCCATTGAGCAGAGAGGCCATCTGAACTGCATCCGATCGCTGCAAGAATAGGTACAAGAGCTTGCAGCTACCGAACTCCCGATAAAGCTCCGACTCGCGAATAGGGTGGTTGCCGAAGCGAAAGCGGCGCGTTGCTCCTGACCGGGCCGAAAGCTCGTAGACGCCAAAGCTACGCGGCAAAGTGAGATGGCCGTCGGGTCTTACCTCGGCTGGCGAGACTGCACGTGCACTCAGCTCTTGCTCTGTTGAAGCTGCCATGATCTCGCTCTGTGAGGCCTAACTTAGGTGTTAGGCGGCTATGACCCTTCTCTGGATCGTCATTGCACTAGCTATTTCGTCTCCTGCTGGCACAGGCAACGCAGCCTGCTCACAACTGGATCCGGAGCTCCTTCACTGCCCAGCACCGGAGGCCTCTCGGATCACCGAGCTTCGCGAGGGTAAGGTGACCCTGGAGCTCTATATCGATCCAGACGGGTCAGTTCGCTCCTCCAAGGTCCTTACGTCGTCCGGCCATCCCGCTTGGGCTAGTGCCGCTCAGGCAGCGGTGGCAGAGTGGCGCTATGTGGCGGGTTCGGGGTCTCGTACGCGGGAGGTTCCCTTTGACTTCCTGTTTAGTGTCCCGTAGCCGCCTAACAATGCGTTCAAGCCGAAGCCGCTTCGTTCCACCAACCACATGGCAGGTCAAGCTTGCCATGTGGTTGGCTTCACTACTACGCGTCTCGGCTTAACTTAGGTGTTAGGTGCCATGAAAAGCATGCTCGTAGTCGTAAGTCTTCTGCTTTGCACCTCATCCGTATCCGCACATGAGCTTACCGATTCGTTTTCCCGTGACATACAAGTCACGGTCGAGGCTGAGTCGGTTACTGTCGAGTATTGTCCAGACAATACTTGCGACGTGTTTACCATCGGCGACCCTACGGGGTCGGAGGTGCTCCAAGACTTTGCATACGCATATCTTCTCGGGGCTTCAACTTACATCTATCTCAAACAGTTCCAAGCAGATGCAGACTCTGCCGCTACCAAGTCGGTACTCGGTCGCTACAGTGCCCATTGCCCGCCAGAGCCTCTGATCCAGGCTGCGCGGTGTGTCGTCATGTACCTGATAGACAAACATCCCATCCGGGTAAGCTTCGTCCGCTACGACGAGGGAGAGCGCAATGTTGTACCCATTGCACCGGAGGACTTCTGGCATGGCACCTAACAATTCATTCAAGCCGACGCCGCTTCGCGGCGCGGCTTAACTCAGGCGTTAGGCGCTAGCTCGGTTTTAGGGGTTAGGCACAACGCGCAAGTCGTGTCGGGCGTCGCCTCGGCAAGTTTTCCGTGGCGCGGGGCGCGCTCGGGGTTCAGGTGTGGTGGTGCTCGGCTTCGGCCGGTTGGCGGCTTGCGGCCATCACGCCCAGACTTCGGGCGCTCGCTTCGGCAAGGTCCGGCGGATTGTCGCGCGGGGCGCGCACGGCTATCTTCGGACTTCGTACCAAAAGCTTTGGGGCGGCGCCGTGGCTCGGCTTTACTTGCCTGGCCGTAGTGCCTAACAAGTCATTCAAGCCGAACGCCACAAGTGGCGTCGGCTTAATTCCGGCGTTAGGCGCTAGCTCGGTTTTAGGGGTTGGGTACAGCGCGCAAGTCGTGTCGGGCCGTCACCTCGGCAAGTTTTCTATGGCGCGGGGCGCGCTCGGGGTTCAGGTGTGGTGGTGCTCGGCTTCGGCCGGTTGGCGGCTTGCGGCCATCAAGCCCAGACTTCGGGCGCTCGCTTCGGCAAGGTCCGGCGGATTGTCGCGCGGGGCGCGCACGGCTATCTTCGGACTTCGTACCAAAAGCTTTGGGGCGGCGCCGTGGCTCGGCTTTACTTGCCTGGCCGTAGCGCCTAACAAGTCATTCAAGCCGAACGCCACAAGTGGCGTCGGCTTAATTCCGGCGTTAGGCGCTAGCTCGGTTTTAGGGGTTAGGCACAACGCGCAAGTCGTGTCGGGCGTCGCCTCGGCAAGTTTTCCGTGGCGCGGGGCGCGCTCGGGGTTCAGGTGTGGTGGTGCTCGGCTTCGGCCGGTTGGCGGCTTGCGGCCATCACGCCCAGACTTCGGGCGCTCGCTTCGGCAAGGTCCGGCGGATTGTCGCGCGGGGCGCGCACGGCTATCTTCGGACTTCGTACCAAAAGCTTTGGGGCGGCGCCGTGGCTCGGCTTTACTTGCCTGGCCGTAGTGCCTAACAAGTCATTCAAGCCGAACGCCACAAGTGGCGTCGGCTTAATTCCGGCGTTAGGCCCCACAGGAAGCCACCGCTACCCATGAAAGGATCGAAGAGCAATCAGCGCCAAGGAAATGCGCCCGATCTCGCGCGCCAGAAACGCGATCAATCGCAGCTTGTCGTTCTTGAATGCCCAAAGGTCGCTGCGCTTCATCTGCCTGGCCCGTACCGCGTTGTCGCTATGCTGCCATTGCGCCGCCGGAAATTGGCGGCCAGAACCTTTTGCTCATGGCGCGGCAATGGCAGCCTTGTCGTTAGACTTATCGCGGGCAAACCCGCTCCTGATTAGCCCCGACCCTCAGCCGCGAGTCGCAGGATTTGCGCCGCCTGCGGCACAGCATGGTGCCACCTGAAGCCAACGAGGTGGCGCCATGGGCATCAACCGCGTGCAGTTCCAACCCGGCCTCTCGATGAGCGAGTTCATCCACCGCTACGGCACCGAAGCAAAGTGTTACCGGGCCTTGTACAAGTGGCGCTGGCCTGAAGGCTACCGCTGCCCGGCCTGTGCCGGACGCGCGCGTTCGCGATTCAGGCGCGGCGATGCGATCTACTACCAGTGCCGCGCTTGCCGGCATCAGACGACCTTGACGGCGGGCACCCTGTTCGAAGGCACCAAACTGCCGCTGCGCACCTGGATGCTGGCGATGCACCTGCTTACCTCGACCAAGACCAATTTGGCTGCGCTGGAACTGATGCGCCACCTGGGCGTGAACTACAAGACCGCCTGGCGCCTGAAGCACAAGGTCATGCAGGCCATGACCGAGCGGGAGGATTCCAGAAAACTCCAGGGTTTCGTGCAGCTTGACGACGCCTATTTGGGCGGCGAGCGCAACGGCGGCAAGCCCGGGCGCGGATCGGAGAACAAGCAGGCGTTCGTGATCGCAGTGCAGACGGACGAACACCTCGAACGCCCGACCTTCGCAGTGATCGAGCCGGTCCGCAGCTTCGACAACGCCTCGCTCAACGACTGGATCACGCGCCGCCTGGCACCTGAGTGCGAGGTCTACAGTGACGGCTTGGCTTGCTTCCGCCGGCTCGAAGACGCCGGCCACGCCCACACAACGCTCGACACCGGCGGCGGCCGCGCCGCCACCGAAGTGGCTGGAGCGCGATGGGTTAACGTCGTGCTGGGCAACCTCAAGCGGGCGATCAGTGGCACCTACCATGCCGTCAAACAAGCCAAGTACGCGCGGCGCTACCTGGCCGAAGCGGCGTACCGTTTCAACCGCCGGTTCCGCCTGCGCGAGACGCTGTCGCGACTTGCGACCGCGATGATGCGGTGCAAACCATGTCCGGAGCCGCGTCTGCGGATTGCGAGCAACTTTCTTGGCTGAGAGTTGGGGCTAATCAGGAACCCGCTAGCAATAGCACGCGGGTGTGGCCTAACAGTTCGTCCAAGCCGACGCCGCTTCGCGGCGCGGCTTAACTCAGGCGTTAGGCCTACATGGAGAGACTCGTGAGACTTTTAGCAACCTCTGCACTGATCTTCGCATCCGTGACCGCCAATGCTTCGCCTGACTACAAGTACTGCGAGATTGCTGGGCTTGCATTTGGCGCTGACAAAACATTCATAGGCTCAATTGCCGCCCGTATTGTTGACCGTCAAGGCCTCACGGGCACATCCGCATGTCAAGCTGTCTGGAAAGATTCTTACAACACTGGGAAACGCCTCTCGATAGGCGGGCAATGGTCTGACCTAGACTCCGTTAAGTGGCAAAAGCTGCAAGATTTCGAGACTAGAGTTCTGGATGGCGTTATCGACGACCTACATCTCGGCTTATAGGCCTAACAATTCATTCAAGCCGACGCCGCTTCGCGGCGCGGCTTAATTCAGGCGTTAGGCGCTTCAATGACCTTATCCGCAGCCCTTGCAATCATCACCCTGGCCAGCTCCTCGGTCAGTCCGGAGTTGTGTCACGGTGTCGAGAACAAGATCGAGCCGGATGTGCGCATTCTGGAGTCTGATCTGAGCCAGTCAGCTGCAATCGAGGCTGCTGAAAAGCTCAAGAACATGATTGCCCGCGGCGACTTGACGGGTGAGTTCCAGTTTGGAGCGCTCAACCAGTCAAAGATCATCCACGGGCACATCCTGCTTCGTCAGGCAGCAGCTGACCGAGAGGAGTTTGGCGCAGGCTCCATAGAGTCGAGAGAATCGACAAGGTCATTTTGCACTTGGCTTAGCAAAGAGGGCTTCTGGTATGACTAGCTCGTCGCAACCAGCGCCTAACAATTCATTCAAGCCGACGCCGCTTCGCGGCGCGGCTTAATTCAGGCGTTAGAGCCCTTTGGATAGTTGGCACCCAATCACAGTTCCTGAGCTTGAGGCGATTGTTGCCAGGCAACTGTGCGCTTGCTCGCCGGAGCAACAGGCGGCCTTTGCTTCTTGCCGCGTCCCGTTCTACCCCGTTCCCCTCTCTCGCTTGGGCGCAATCGAAAGCGCCTTGGTCGTTGCGGAGCTTCCCACCGGCCTGCTCTACTTTGAGGACGTTGAGGAGGGGTTTGAGATTGGCACTCCGAGCCCTGACGGGGTTTTGCCTGACCAAGGCTGCAACCAACTAGAGCTCGCACATGTACTCACCCGGGCAGGGCTCTAACAATTCATTCAAGCCGAACCCGCTTCGCGGGTCGGCTTAATTCCGGTGTTAGGCGTCCATGAAACAACTTTGGCGATTTTTAGCAGCATCACTAGGCCCGGGAGTCGCTTTGTTCGTCGCGCTGGTGGGGTACACGGCAATCGACGTTTACGTCCTTGGCAACTTCGATCCAAAGTTCGGACGCTTCGGCAGTATCCAACTCGCCGCTTTCATATCGGGATTCATGCTTGCCTGCTCGTTTTCTGGACACTTGCTCGCCTGTCTTCTTTTCCGCACCACAGTTTTTTCTCTGCGTGGATGGAGGCTCTTTGGGGTCGTTGCTGGGCTAAGCCTTGGTCAAGGCGCACTGCTTGTTTCAATGGAGCATCTGTTGCCCAGTGACTCGGTCACAAGCATGATGGCGTGGTGGGCGGCTATTTCCGGCGGTGTGGCACTAGGCATTCTCTATGCGGTGCGTCGCTGGTCGCCTAACAGTTCATTCAAGCCGACGCCGCTTCGCCGCGCGGCTTAATTCAGGCGTTAGGCGCATACCCACTGCTCCGGAAAATCAATGAACCGATGGAACATTCCAAGTTGGCTTGAGGCGGAAGTAATCGCACGCGACACTGATTGCGTTTATTGCCGATCTCCTTTTGCCGATCGGGATGGCCCAAAGCGGAGCCGCCCAAGCTGGGAGCACATCATCAATGACATGCGCATTGTCACGCGCGAGAACATTGTCTTGTGCTGCATAGGCTGCAACGCCAGCAAGGGCGCTAGGGAGTTGCAGGTCTGGCTCGCCTCGCCCTATTGTCAGATGCGGGGCATCGGCCCTCACACTGTGGCGCCCGTTGTGCAAGACGCCATTTCCAGGTGCTATCCCGCCAGCGCGGGCGGCGCCTAACAATTCGTCCAAGCCGAAGTTGCTTCGCAACTCGGCTTAACTCAGGCGTTAGGCGGCCTATCTAGTGAACGAAGTATTCGACCAGACAGAAGCTCTCCAGAACCTGCTGATCTCCCAAGCTACCGGGGGAAGCGAGGACGATGCCGAGTTCGTCCGACTGCGTCAGATGCTGCTCACCAATCCCGCGCTGGACTCGTTGGTTCCCCGTTTCGTTAGGACGTGCAGGAATCTTTCGCAGTTCTGGCAGTTCATTAAGTACAAGCACCCCACGTATGCCGAGAGGCGCGAGTTCATCTGGGCAGAGTTCCGACCACTCTTGGACCTGCTGGAGCGCGGTCCTCTGTCGCCTGCGGATCAATTGGTCTCTGAGAGACTGGAGAAGTTTGACGCTTCACATGTCCAAGCCGCTTGGTCAAAGGCCCTTGAGCGTCGCGCGGCGGATCCAGAAGGTGCGATCACATCTGCCAGGACGCTCATCGAATCAGTCTGTAAGCACATCCTCGATTCCGCGGACGCTACCTATGACGATGGAGCAGATCTTCCGAAGCTGTATAAGCTGACCGCGGAAACCCTCAATCTGGCCCCCTCACAGCACACCGAGGCTGTGTTCAAGCAGGTTCTTGGCGGTTGTACGGCTGTTGTCGAGGGTTTGGGCTCACTGCGCAATCGCCTCAGCGACGCACACGGCAAGGGAAAGGTTGGTTCAAAGCCGGCGCCTCGGCACGCTGAGCTGGCCGTCAACCTGTCAGGGGCATTGGCTACTTATTTGTTGGCAACTTGGGAGGCGCGCAATGAAGCGGCCGCCTAACAATTCATTCAAGCCGACGCCGCTTCGCGGCGCGGCTTAATTCAGGCGTTAGAGCCCAATTGAGGTAACCCATGGACTGGAAACAAAAGAGCATAAACGTTCTAGCCGTGCTGGGCTCGGTGGCATCAGTGACAGGCGTCACCGCGCTGTGGTTAGCTCAGCTCCGACCAAGTCTTAATTGGCTACTCGTCATTCCAATTGTGGTCGTTGCCGTCTCAACGTTCCTGGCGCTTGCGGCCTTATTCGTTCTTATAGCTCGGATTGGCTACCATAAATTGTCCGCTCCCCCTCATACGCCGTACGATGGCAATCTCAAGTTTGCCTATGCCGCCTGCGCCATAGGAGGGGGCACGATGCTCCTTACACTGTTTGCCTTTCTGCTAGCAGGTGCCGCCTTTCATCATGCCAATCAGGCGCTTGGGCTCTAACAATTCATTCAAGCCGACGCCGCTTCGCGGCGCGGCTTAATTCAGGCGTTAGGCATCACAAGGAAGGGGAGCGAGTTATGCAGTTTCTGATTCAGTCCAAACCCATGTCCAAATGGGACCGGCGTTTCTGTGAGCTGGCTAAGTACGTATCAGAGTGGTCCAAGGACCAAGATGCAAAAGTTGGTGCCGTGGTGTTCTCGAAGCGTGGGGGCGAAATTTCTATCGGATACAACGGCTTTCCAATGGGCGTCGAGGACTCTGCCGAACGACTCACTGACACAGCGATCAAGCTGGAGTTGGTAGTTCATGCCGAGGTAAATGCGCTGATAGCTGCTGGCGCTAGGAGCGCGGGTGCTGTCCTCTATGTATGGGGCAAGCCTATCTGCGCTAGGTGCGCAGGCCCGATCATCCAGTCAGGCGTCAAGCGAATCGTTGCGCTCAGCCCAGACTCAGTGCCAGAAACTTCGAAGTGGCATCAGACCGGCAAGTACGCGTACGAGATGTTCAGGGAGGCTGGCATCGAAGTTGACTTTTATACCGTCGCCGACGGTGATTCCTAATAGCTGTCAGGTCGCACATCAATCGCAAGGGGATAAGCATGAGCAATTTAGAGTTTAAGTTGTGCACTATTTGGGGCGACATGACGGCGGATAGCGCTGCGGATCAGTATCCGCAAGAACCCGTTTGCACAGACTGCATTGCGGCAGAAGAAGCTGATGGCGAGAATTCTAGGGTCGTCAGCGTTGGTGAGACACTGACGGACACTGATGCTGTCTGCTATTTCTGTGAATGTAGTGCCGACGACTGACGGGACAGCAATGCCTAACAATTCATTCAAGCCGACGCCGCTTCGCAGCGCGGCTTAATTCAGGCGTTAGGCCGCAGTTGTAAAAGTTGGGTGGTGGTTCCTGCTTCGGCAAATCCATTGCCCGTTTGCCGGTCGGCTCCGGTCACTGCTCTTCACCGTTCCCGGCATCGGCAAGTTTTCGACTCCGGCCCTGGCGTCACGTTTGCCGCACTCGGTTTGCGTTTGGCTTCGGTGGTTCCGCGCGGCAGGCTTCGCTGGGCCAGCCCCGTCTTGCCGGCTGTGGCATCATCGACCTTCGTCTTGTTGTTCAAGTGGGCAGCATTGGCTTTCTGCTAGTTTCTCGGCCACTGCTGCCTAACAACTCATTCAAGCCGACGCCGCTCCGCGGCGCGGCTTAATTCAGGCGTTAGGCCGCTCAACGTGCCACAGCGCGGCCGGAACAATTCACAAATCACACAGGGGGCTATATGACTCTTAACACCATCCAGAGGATTGTCGTTGGACTAGGTGCATTCGCACTTGCGCTCTCGCTCGTGTGGGTTCCGTTCTCTGCCCACCTAGTGAGGTCCGGCGACAATTATGACCGTGAAGTTGGCTATGGATTAGTTTTTCAACCGCCTCAAGAAACTGGTTGTGAATTTGCATTCGGTAAGGAAGTTTCGAGACGGCGACTTGAAGTTGCGTGCGCAGTAAAAGTCGAAACATCGCGCGTGGTAATGACTGCCAGCGCCATTGCTGTTGCTACTATTGCGCTGTTTATTCTAGCGGGGATCTTCGGCAATCACAGGAGCGCGAGCGGTGCGCAACTCCGAGAGCGAATTGAGCCGGACTCGCTCGCAGCGAAACTCAAAAAGGCAAACGCAAAATTCCCCGTATCAGGAGGGAACTGCACTAACGATGACCCCCTCATCATCACTGAAAAGAAAGATTACGCGAGCATCGAGTATGCAGTCGCGGAGATGATAATGAAAAGCCAAGGCCTTGAGTTCAAGTTTACGCTCCAAGGACTTGAGAATCGCGGGAAACGCTACATTGATGTTCTCACTTATAACGTTAAAGAGGGCGGCGACACCGAGTGGACAAGCAAGCGCTCATTTTATTTTGATATTACCGCCGGCTACGAAAGACTGATAAGACGCTTACGCTAGTAGGCAAACTGAACCATCTCTCAAGCCGAAATTGGGGTAACAAGTCATGCCCGTAGCACACTTCCAACGCCACATCACTTCACTTTCCACCAACACCATTGGCACCGACGCCCTGAACGCCTTGCTGAGAATTCCGGGCGTGAGCAACCCCGAGGTCGTCGAGGAATCAGAAAACCGCGTCACCATTTCCTACACTTGGGACGCACAGGCCACGCCTCCAGAAAACTCTGCCTCACACTTTCAAAGCTTTGGGCTGCAAAAGGTCGAGGTCGCGGCCTAACAATTCGTTTAAGCCGAACTTGCTTCGTTACGGCAAAGGTATGGCAGAAAAATCTTGCCATACCTTTACCTTCACTACGCAAGTCGGCTTAACTCAAGCGTTATGCGTACCCCCAACATCCTCACTAAGGAGAGAACATGAGCACCCCCCCCGAAGAAGAGCATCGAGGCAGCACCGGATGAAGCAAACAAAAAGAAGATTCTTGACGACATCAAGGCAGAAATATCAAGGATTAGAAATTACACCCCGAAGGTTGCCGTTTTCGGGGACACTGGCGTTGGGAAATCCAGCCTATGCAATGCCCTTTTCGGAAAAGAAATTGCTGAAATAAGTGACGTAGAGGCTTGTACAAGAAAGCCGCAAGAAATCTTACTGTCCGGCGAAGGGAGTGGAATTACCCTTATTGATGTTCCCGGAGTTGGCGAAGACCCTAGCCGCCATTCAGAATATCGCGAGCTATATAAGAGCCTATTGCCGGAACTTGACTTGGTTATCTGGGCAATCAAGGCTGATGATAGAAAATACGCGACCGCGCTTGATGTATATGAAGAAATACTTAAGCCAAAACTAAAGTCTTGTCCTGTAATCTTTGTTATCACTCAAGCCGACAAAATTGAACCCCATCGCAAATGGAATGAAGCAGAAAACAGGCCAGGCGATGAACAAATTGCAAACCTTAGCATCAAAATCAATGACGTATCATCCAGATTTGATGTCTCCACCAACAAGATTGTCGCAGTGTCAGCAAGCGATTCATGGAACCTAGTTGAGCTTGTCAATAAAGTAGTTGAAGTACTCCCAAACGAAAAAAAGTACGCCTTCGCAAGAGAGGCGAAAGAAGAAAACGTGTCCGAAGAAGCCGCGAAAGCAGCAGAAAAAGGAATCTTTGACGCAATCAAAGAAAGGGCAGGTGAAGCTTGGGACTACATCAAATATGAAGTTGCCGACTTCGTCGTTGACAAAGTCAAAGAGTACGCGCCAGTCATCGCCAAAAAGGCCATTGGGTTCCTAAAATCGCTCTGGCGGTTCTAAAGCGTACGCATAACAATTCATTCAAGCCGACGCCGCTTCGCGGCGCGGCTTAATTCAGGCGTTAGGCAGCACAACCAGGGGAGTCGCATCATGAAGAAGATAAGCAGATGGCTGTCTGTTTCCGCGTTGCTTGTGGTCGCCACCAGTGTCAGTGCAGCGACCGAGTATGAAATCGAGGTCTCGCACAAGGACGAGCTTTTCATCATTAATGGCGAGAAATACGAGGCAAAAACGTACTGCTTCAACATGGAGGAAGGAGATCGCGTGATCTTCCTTGAGGGCAGCCCGTACGGAGCTTGCGCTTCGGCAAAAATTCTCAACCTCCGCACCAAAAAGGTTTGTGAGGTGTGGTGCGAATGAAGCTGCCTAACAATTCATTCAAGCCGACGCCGCTTCGCGGCGCGGCTTAACTCAGGTGTTAGACCGCGGAGAAAGGAATGCTCGCAACTGCAGTAGCGGCTATCGCTGCAACATACCTTTTAGCCAGTCTCATTGCGCTCGCGCCACGCAAGGCAGGATACAGCCACATCAAGCACTCTATTAGCGAGATGGGTGAGATTGGAGCACCCCATCAGCGCTTTATTGCCTTTGGCCTCTTCCTGCCAATCGGCTTGGCCATGCTGCTCGTTGCCTACCTTGTTCGTCCTGACTCGTCTGCGGCCTCAAATCTCGCGCTATGTATCGCCATTGGTTACATCGGTGCGGCTGCGTTTCCCTGCGACCCGGCTTCTCCTTTGTTCAGTACAACCCGACAAGCTCTCCACAATATTGCCGGAGCTGTTCAGTACATCGGTGGCGGCATCGCTCTCACGACGCTTGCTGAGCGCTTCGGCGAGCCATTTGAGACCGCCGGGTTCATCGTGCTTGTAACCGCCATCGCGCTGTGCTTTTCAAGTCTTGTCCGTGGCATCATCCAACGCATCGCAGAGACCTGCCTGTTCGGCGGTCTTGCATTGGCCGTTTGGCAGATCGGCGCCGCGGTCTAACAATTCATTCAAGCCGACGCCGCTTCGCGGCGCGGCTTAGTTCAGGCGTTAGGCCGCAGTGGGGCAAAGTTGGGGATGGTTCCTGCTTCGGCAAATCCACTGGCCGTTTTCCGGTCGGCTCCGGCCACCGCTTTTCACCATTTCCAGCATCGGCAAGCTCGCGGCTTCGGCTTTGGCGTCACGTTCGTCGCACTCGGTTTGCACTTGGCTTCGGGGGTTCCGCGCTTCCGGCTTTACCGGGCAAGCCCCGTCTCGCCGGCTGTGGCATCATCGGCCTTCGTTGTAGTGTTCAAAGCAGGCAGCATTGGCCCGCTGCAACTCCATCGGCCACCGCTGCCTAACAACTCATTCAAGCCGACGCCGCTCCGCGGCGCGGCTTAATTCAGGCGTTAGGCCGCTGGGGAGCTACATGGCCAGTCCAACCAACAAGCTTCTGGTAGCCGGCGCCGCCCTTAGCGGGCTCGCAGCGCTGGCGCATCTGGCGTGTCTGGTAGTTGGCGCTCCGCTGTTTCGGCTCTTGGGCGCCGGGGAGCAAATGGCACAGTTGCACTTGGCCGGCCACTGGTATCCCACCGTCGTTACCCTGGCCATTGCCGGCGTCCTTGCAACGTGGAGTGCGTACGCACTGTCCGGCGCCGGCGTGATTCGCAAGCTGCCGTTGCGGCGTACTGCACTCTCCGCCATCACCGCCATCTACATTGTCCGGGGCGTCGCCTTTGTGCCGGTCATGGCGTACTTCCCGGGAAACAGCATGACGTTCTGGGTAGTAAGCTCTTCAATATGCCTGCTGATCGGCATGGTCCATCTTGTAGGCCTTCGGCAGTCTTGGGTGAGGCTGTCGGGCGGCGCGGCCTAACAATGCGTTCAAGCCGAAGCCGCTTCGTTACGCAAAGCACATGGCAGGTACAGCTTGCCATGTGCTTTGCTCCACTGCGCGTCTCGGCTTAACTTGGGTGTTAGGCCTCATGCTCAAGAAACTCGTACTCATAGTCATCGTGCTGCTGCTGGCATTGGCCCAGAGCTACTTCATCTACGCCGTTCAGCATGGTGCCGACGACGCTTTCGCTGGTGCCTGGAGCAGCTTCAATGTCGCTCAATCTGAGTACTCGCAATTTGTATTCCGTACCATCAAGTGGTGGTGGGCTCTGCCTGTGCTCTGTCTGCTGCTCGCCGCCATTGCCGCTTGGAAGTCCAAGACAAGGCTCGTCTTTCTTGCACTGGTCTTCAGTTTCATCGGTACCATAGCCTTGTACTGGTCTGCATACGCCCCCTCATTGCTCATCCGCATATAAGGCCTAACAATTCATTCAAGCCGACACCGCTTCGCGGCGCGGCTTAATTCAGGCGTTAGGGCTCATCAGATGGATTACGACGACCCTGAAATTGAAGAACACTGGTGCAGCGAGCGGCGCAACGAGGTTGCTTCCTACTTGGCGCAAGAGGGTATTGCACACGGCCAGATCGGTGAGTGGCCTGCGTGGCACCTGGCGCCGTACGTCTCCGTTTGGGCCATTGAGAGCCGCTCCAATCCGGGCTGTGTCGGTTGGTGGGTCATTTGCGGCGACCTTCCCACCGACTACGTCTCTGCAGCCTCTGTAGAACACCCTCGTGACGCTTTGCTGTCATTCGTCGCCCGCTGGCGCACCGCCGCGGACCATATGGCACGCGGAGAGTCCTCGCCTGGCTTCACTATCGGCCCTCGCTCGGAGTGGATCGCATTGGCACCAATGCTGGCATCCCGTGCAGAGTCGCTGCAGGATATGTCCGCTGACACAGGGCTGTGGGATGAGCCCTAACAATTCATTCAAGCCGAACGCCACAAGTGGCGTCGGCTTAATTCCGGCGTTAGGCGCCACACTACAGGCTATCGCAAGCGAGTCTGCTCATGAGCTGTCTTGAGACCTACGCAACGCTGCGAATTTTCTCGAAGTCCATCGAGCCGGAAACTATCGGAGCGATGCTTGGCATATCGACCGCAAGCTGCCGACCTATTGATCCGAGCTCAAAGTACCGCAGCCGGAGAGAATGGGGTCTTTGGAGCTGGTGTACGGATACCATCGTCGAGTCCCGTGACAACTTGGAGCATCTTCGGGCCATCACTGAGCTACTTGACGGAAAATCTGAGCAGCTTGCTTATCTACGCGCGCAGAATTGCCAAACCGACATCTTCTGCTACTGGGTCTCTTCTGGCCAGGGTGGCCCCTATCTAGATGCCTCAACGATCAATGCATTGGCATCATTGGGGTTAGATATTTCATGGGACATGTACTTCGGCGATGAGGCAAACTACAACGAAGATGGAAGCCGGAAATCACCGCATGGCGCCTAACAATTCATTCAAGCCGACGCCGCTTCGCGGCGCGGCTTAATTCTGGCGTTAGGCCGCAGTTGTAAAAGTTGGGTGGTGGTTCCTGCTTCGGCAAATCCATTGCCCGTTTGCCGGTCGGCTCCGGTCACTGCTCTTCACCGTTCCCGGCATCGGCAAGTTTTCGACTCCAGCCCTGGCGTCACGTTTGCCGCACTCGATTTGCGTTCCTGATTAGCCCCGACCCTCAGCCGCGAGTCGCAGGATTTGCGCCGCCTGCGGCACAGCATGGTGCCACCTGAAGCCAACGAGGTGGCGCCATGGGCATCAACCGCGTGCAGTTCCAACCCGGCCTCTCGATGAGCGAGTTCATCCACCGCTACGGCACCGAAGCAAAGTGTTACCGGGCCTTGTACAAGTGGCGCTGGCCTGAAGGCTACCGCTGCCCGGCCTGTGCCGGACGCGCGCGTTCGCGATTCAGGCGCGGCGATGCGATCTACTACCAGTGCCGCGCTTGCCGGCATCAGACGACCTTGACGGCGGGCACCCTGTTGGAAGGCACCAAACTGCCGCTGCGCACCTGGATGCTGGCGATGCACCTGCTTACCTCGACCAAGACCAATTTGGCTGCGCTGGAACTGATGCGCCACCTGGGCGTGAACTACAAGACCGCCTGGCGCCTGAAGCACAAGGTCATGCAGGCCATGAGCGAGCGGGAGGATTCCAGAAAACTCCAGGGTTTCGTGCAGCTTGACGACGCCTATTTGGGCGGCGAGCGCAACGGCGGCAAGCCCGGGCGCGGATCGGAGAACAAGCAGGCGTTCGTGCAGTGCAGACGGACGAACACCTCGAACGCCCGAACTTCGCAGTGATCGAGCCGGTCCGCAGCTTCGACAACGCCTCGCTCAACGACTGGATCACGCGCCGCCTGGCACCTGAGTGCGAGGTCTACAGTGACGGCTTGGCTTGCTTCCGCCGGCTCGAAGACGCCGGCCACGCCCACACAACGCTCGACACCGGCGGCGGCCGCGCCGCCACCGAAGTGGCTGGAGCGCGATGGGTTAACGTCGTGCTGGGCAACCTCAAGCGGGCGATCAGTGGCACCTACCATGCCGTCAAACAAGCCAAGTACGCGCGGCGCTACCTGGCCGAAGCGGCGTACCGTTTCAACCGCCGGTTCCGCCTGCGCGAGACGCTGTCGCGACTTGCGACCGCGATGATGCGGTGCAAACCATGTCCGGAGCCGCGTCTGCGGATTGCGAGCAACTTTCTTGGCTGAGAGTCGGGGCTAATCAGGTAGGTCTTTGCCCGAGCCACTTGCGCGCCCGGAAGTGATACTGTAGTGTCACTCTATGCGCACGGAACTTGTCACGACCCTAAAACGCCAGGCCACTGAGCTCCTCTCGGACATTGAGCGGGACAAAGAGCCAATCCTCATCACTCAACACGGTCTGCCGAGTGCCTATCTGCTGGACGTTGAGACTTATCAGCTCATGCAGCAGCGCATGGCCGTCCTGGAGGGTATTGCCCGTGGAGAACAGGCAATCGCTGAGGGCCGCGTAGCGACCCATGCTCAAGCCAAGAAGCGCCTCGCCAGATGGCTGAAATAGTCTGGTCAGAGCCCGCGCTGGCGGATCTTGATGCAATTGCTGACTACATCGCGCTGGAAAATCCGGTCGCAGCGGCAGAGCTTGTCAAACGCATATTTGGCCACGTTGAGCGGCTTATCGACCATCCCGACAGCGGTAGTCGTCCTCAAGAACTTGGGCGCTCCCGTTATCGCCAGATAGTGGAGCTGCCCTGCCGTGTCTTCTATCGGCATGACGGGCACAAGGTCTTTATCTTGCATGTCATGCGCTCAGAGCGTCTATTGCGCAAGGGGCGGCTCACCTCGCGCTCCAAGCAAGCAAAGACCTAACAATTCATTCAAGCCGACGCCGCTTCGCGGCGCGGCTTAATTCAGCGTTAGGCCGCATGTCATCCTCGCAATCATCCAACTCGCCATGGTTCCGATACTGCTGGCTGTCGCACTGACCGTCCGCTTCGCCACGTCTGTTCCTCATGAGTGCCTCGATTCGTTCTGGGCGCGGGGGGTTACTGGACTGCGGTCAGTTGCAGGGCGCGTACCGCGAAGCTGCCAGCAATCTGCTTCTCGGCGGTTTCAACCGCCTTGGCGACCAGTGCAGTGATCGCTTCGTCACTGGCACCCACGGGAATCAGTGCCATTGCGGTTTAGCACACATTGCGCCCCTCGCTGGTGAACTGGAACTTCAGGGGGTTGTGGTAGCCATCGTCCTGGTAGAGATAGGCAACGGCAGTCTGACCCACCTGGATGGTCTTGAAGGTCTTCGCTGCAAGGAAGCCGCGCCCGCCGGCCCAGCCAAACGGAGCCATGGTGGCCAGAACTTTCGCGGAGAGCGTTTCGAATGCGGTCATCTTCTGCAGGTCGGTGGTCTTGGTTTCCATGGCGCTTCACGTGTGGACTGGGCTGTATCCACTTTAAGCAATCGACTTGCTCCCAAAAGTTGCACGACACCGGTTTGGCCGGCTGGGCATAACAGACGATGTACCAATATGGGCATAGCAAGCATTGCTGTGAACCCATATGCGTCCAGGGATGCAGCGATCCGCTCGCTCTTGCCGCCGCTATCCCGCAGTACCTCCCTGCGCTGTCCACCCTGGCCGAGCTGCTCAATGTCCCAAGAGGGCTGGGGCAGCGTTACTGGCCTAAGTCCGGCAGGATCAGGAGCGCCGGCACCGGTCCGGCATCAGCCATGCGCCGCTGCAACGTTGAAGTACACAGAGCGTGGGCCTGGCTGGGGGAGGTATCGGTGTCGCTTCTATTTGCGAGCCCTGAAAATGTACGCATACAGGTATGATAGGCTTTCTAATGTACCCATACCCGTCCAATGGAGCCGCCATGCCTGCGCCCATGCCGCCATTGTCCCCGAGCGCCGAAAGTGCATTGTCCGCCCTGGGCGAACTGCTCAAGCAGGCCCGTCTCAAACGCAGAATGTCCCAGGAGATGTTGGGGCAGCGCTGCGGGGTAGGCCGGCGTGTGATCGCAAAGCTCGAATCCTCGCCCGCCAGTGTCCCTGCCGGCGTATTCGTTGAAGTGCTGAGTGTGCTTGACCCCGAAATGCTCGACAACGTCGTCAAGGCCGTTGCCCATGATCCCATCGGGGACACGTTGGCACGGCAGCGCATGCCCACCCGGGCCGTCCAGCCGCGAGATGACTTCTGATGACCAGTGAGCTCTATGTGTTCGCTCCCAGACTCGCGCAGGCCGGCGGGCTGAATACCCAAGTAGAACTGTGCGGCCGCATTCGCTGGCACGACAAGGTGGGTACGTTCCGCTACGCGAAAGAGTGGCTGGAACTGCCGTATAGCTACGCCCTGGACCCAGTGAACTTGCCGCTGGTAGAGGGCGACCGCAATGTAACGGTCAATGGCGGCGTCCCTGGCGTTCTGGCAGACGCCGGCCCGGACGGTTGGGGGACTGTGCTGCTGGAGCGGATGCGTGGCGTCCTGCCGACGCCCTTGGAAGCACTGCGGCTTACCAGTGGTAGCGGGGTAGGTGCCCTTCGATTCTCCCAGTCGCGCACCAAGGCTGCTCCCAGTCGCAGCGTATTGGCCCGCACTACTCTGGATGAGCTGGAGACGGCCGCCCGTGCGCTCGACGCCGGCCTGCAGGTGGCACACCCCGCGCTGGAAGAAGTGTTTTATGCGGGCAGTGGCCTTGGTGGGGCGCGCCCCAAGGTGCTCGTATCCGACGCCGGCCGAGAGTGGATCGCCAAATTCCCCCGGAAGTCCGATGCGCTGGACATTCCCATTCTGGAGGCGGCATGTCTCACGCTTGCTGCCCGCGCCGGCCTGGAGGTGCCCGGGCACCGGTTGGTGACACTCAACGGGCGGCAGACCTTGCTTGTCGAACGGTTCGACCGGGCCGGGGGCGCGCCGCTGCACTACATGAGCTTTCACGCAATGCTCTCTGCCGCCCGGGTGGGGCCAGCCGATGCAATCCCGCCAGGGCCGCTGACGTACAGCAGCCTTGGCGTTACTTGCCGCAACCTTGGGGTGCCTGCCGCCCTTCCCACACTGTTCCGGCGGATGCTGTTCAACGTCTGCATCGCCAACACCGATGACCACCTGCGTAACCACGGGCTGCTGTTCGACGGCAGCTGGCGACACGCACCGACCTTCGACCTGGTAAGCATCGGTGGCCCTGCAATGGCTATCGGCATCGGCATGGAGGGCAGGGCGCGATCCATAGAGAACGCCCTGAGCGCGACTGCGCGGTTTGGACTTAGCGAGGAGCAGGCAAGGCAGATCCTGTCCGAAGTTCAAACGGCGGTGGCCACCATGGAGCCGCTGCTGCTGGATCTAGGGATGCCTGCCGGCGATGCGGAGGTCGTGGCACGGCGCTGCATGTGAGGGGCAATGCATTAGCCAAACAGTCTGGTTCCGGGCTCACCAGCGAGGGTGACCCAGCGCATGCGGAGCTGGCGCAGGTCGAGCCCGCTAGGGAAGGTCTGATCAAAGCGCTCTGATACTTGGATTTCAGCGTCAAGGCGCCAAGTCGACCTCGATATGATCGATTTTGCGCCGTTTCTGACGCTTTTCGACGGGTTTCCCCGTCCAACGGACGGATTTACCCCGTCGGCAGCAACAGACGTCGCCGCCCATCCACAGGTTCGACAGCGCGAACAGCGTCAGCACCTGCGCCGTGTTCTTCGCCAAGCCTCGGTAGCGCACCTTGGTGTAACCGAACTGCCGCTTCACCACCCGGAACGGGTGCTCCACCTTCGCCCGCACGCTGGCCTTGAAGTGCTCCCAGCGCTCGGCGTACTTGCGCTCGCGCTTGTTCTTCAGCGCTCGCAACTTCGATGGCTTCTCCGCGATCCAGAACGCAGCCTCCACGCCTTGCAGCTCCTCGCGCTTGTCCGCGCCCGTGTAGCCGCTGTCGCCGCAGATCGTATCTTCCTTGCCGTGCAGCAGCTTGTGCACCTGTGTCACGTCATTGACGTTCGCCGCCGTGCACTCCACGTGATGCACCAGGCCCGATTCCTCGTCCACGCCAATGTGCGCCTTCATCCCGAAGTGCCACTGGTTGCCCTTCTTCGTCTGGTGCATCTCCGGGTCGCGCTTGCCGTCCCTGTTCTTGGTAGAGCTCGGTGCCGCAATGATCGTCGCATCGACGATCGTGCCCGCCTTCAGGCTCTGGCCCTTGCGCGCCAGGTGTGCGTTCACGCGCTCCAGGAGCTGCGGCGCCAGATCATGCGTCTCCAGCAGCCGGCGGAAGTTTAGGATCGTGGTCTCGTCCGGGATGTTGTCCAGCCCGCTCAGGCGGGCAAAGCGGCGCATCACCGGCATCTCGTACAGCGTCTCTTCCATGCCCGGGTCGCTCAGCGAATACTACTGCTGCAGGAAGTGGATGCGCAGCATCGTCGCCAAGGGATACGGCTGCCGGCCGCGCTGGCCCATCTTCGGGTAGTGCGGTGCGATCAGCGCCAGCAATACGTTCCACGGCACAACCTGCTCCATCTCCGCCAGGAAGATCTCGCGTCGCGTCTTCTTCCGCTTGCCCGTGTGTTCCGCGCCCCCAAAGCTCAGCTGCATCGTCGTCATCCGTCGACCTGATTAGCCCCGACTCTCAGCCAAGAAAGTTGCTCGCAATCCGCAGACGCGGCTCCGGACATGGTTTGCACCGCATCATCGCGGTCGCAAGTCGCGATAGCGTCTCGCGCAGGCGGAACCGGCGGTTGAAACGGTACGCCGCTTCGGCCAGGTAGCGCCGCGCGTACTTGGCTTGTTTGACGGCATGGTAGGTGCCACTGATCGCCCGCTTGAGGTTGCCCAGCACGACGTTAACCCATCGCGCTCCAGCCACTTCGGTGGCGGCGCGGCCGCCGCCGGTGTCGAGCGTTGTGTGGGCGTGGCCGGCGTCTTCGAGCCGGCGGAAGCAAGCCAAGCCGTCACTGTAGACCTCGCACTCAGGTGCCAGGCGGCGCGTGATCCAGTCGTTGAGCGAGGCGTTGTCGAAGCTGCGGACCGGCTCGATCACTGCGAAGGTCGGGCGGTCGAGGTGTTCGTCCGTCTGCACTGCGATCACGAACGCCTGCTTGTTCTCCGATCCGCGCCCGGGCTTGCCGCCGTTGCGCTCGCCGCCCCAATAGGCGTCGTCAAGCTGCACGAAACCCTGGAGTTTTCTGGAATCCTCCCGCTCGGTCATGGCCTGCATGACCTTGTGCTTCAGGCGCCAGGCGGTCTTGTAGTTCACGCCCAGGTGGCGCATCAGTTCCAGCGCAGCCAAATTGGTCTTGGTCGAGGTAAGCAGGTGCATCGCCAGCATCCAGGTGCGCAGCGGCAGTTTGGTGCCTTCCAACAGGGTGCCCGCCGTCAAGGTCGTCTGATGCCGGCAAGCGCGGCACTGGTAGTAGATCGCATCGCCGCGCCTGAATCGCGAACGCGCGCGTCCGGCACAGGCCGGGCAGCGGTAGCCTTCAGGCCAGCGCCACTTGTACAAGGCCCGGTAACACTTTGCTTCGGTGCCGTAGCGGTGGATGAACTCGCTCATCGAGAGGCCGGGTTGGAACTGCACGCGGTTGATGCCCATGGCGCCACCTCGTTGGCTTCAGGTGGCACCATGCTGTGCCGCAGGCGGCGCAAATCCTGCGACTCGCGGCTGAGGGTCGGGGCTAATCAGGAAATAGATTGGCAATCACCAGTGCGCACGCGCGCAGGCCTCTGAGGCAGCTTCACCGCTCCCGGAATGCTTCACCACCATGCTTTTGTAACGGGCTGAATACGTAATCGATCAGCCGACATTGTCATTGCTGAGTACCTGAACGCTGCGTTGGAAGATGAGAATCCCAACGTCTTTCTTCAGGCAATCGCTCACGTTGCAAAGGCTCGAGGTATGAGCAAGCTGGCCAAGGACACCGGACTTGGTCGTGAGAGCCTGTACAAGGCGTTGGCCCCGGGCGCAAAGCCACGCTACGACACCGTACTTAAGCTGGTTCGTGCGCTTGGCGTTGAGCTTCATACAACGCCAGCTCATGCAAGTCAGGCCTAACAATGCGTTCAAGCCGAACCCGCTTCCTTACGCGACTCAATCACCGACTCCGAAAGCACCGCTGCAGCGCGATACGGTTGCAGCATACTCAGAGCAGAAACCTCAGCTGCTGACTGCCATTGTTCGTAGCTATGATCTTAGGAAGTACATCCTGGTCAACGCGAAGGACAAAAGTGTCTGGCGTGGCGACAACGACCGCGGCTGGCAAAGGGAAGAGGACGGCCCTATCACCGTCCTGACGCAACACGCCGCCGGCAAGGTCCATCATCTCAGGGCTGGCCAATGCCCTGTGGAACTCGCGCCTGGCATTCGCGACCCCGGCTGCCCCGTCTGCCAGACGTTGGTGGCTCTGGGTCACTGAGTCCGGGCTGGACAGGAGAGCCTAATTCCGGGCGTCGTCGCGGCACGCACGCCGGCGGACGAAGCGCGGCCCGATCAGTCCTTGATGAGCCACTTGGTCGAACTGCAGTACCGGACAGGGATCATCGCGAACTGGCCACGGAGCACATTGAACGCCAGGGAGCATTCCCGTACACCGCCGGCTCGATGATGGCGAGCAGTGGCTGAATGGCCACCTGTTGGCCTATGCTGCAGCCGCCGGGGCAGCAGATCTAAAATTAAATTGCATTTCGGTCGGTCTGAATATAATTTAATTGAGTATGGCTAAGCGAACCCCCCCTACGATGCCGCGTGCGATGAAGCAAATTCGCGAGCTGGGAGAACGGCTTCGCAATGCCCGACTTCGCCGTTCAATGACGCAGGCCGAGCTTGCCGCTCGTGTCGGGGTCAGCATGCCTACCCTGGGGAAGCTGGAGAACGGCGATCCCACGACCAGTCTGGCAACGATGCTGCGCGTGCTGACTGTTCTTGGTCTAGGCGCGGATATTGATCTGCTGGCCAAGGAAGACGCGCTCGGGCGCGAGCTGCAGGACAGCCAGCTGCAGCGCCCGGCGCGGACCAGCAGGAGCCGCAAATGAGCCAGCAACCGCAAGGGGCGCTCGAGGTCGATGCCTGGATGGATGCTGCTGGTCTTGATGAGCCTATCAAGGTGGGGACCCTACGCCGGAGCGCCGAGCGCAGGGGTGATACGGTCCACTTTGAATACTCCGACCCCTGGCTGAAATCCGTCAAAGATGGGTTCGAGACCTTCCAGCTGGACCCGCAGCTCCCGCTGCATCCAGGCGCGGTGTACGCCCGTGCCGGTGCGGACCAGCTGACCGGGGCGTTTCAGGACGCTTCGCCGGATCGGTGGGGAAGGCTCCTCATGGACCGGCGGGAAGTCCTGCAGGCACGGGAGGAACGCAGGCCCAAACGCAACCTGCGTCCCTGGGATTACCTCATGGGGGTCCACGACGATTCGCGGATGGGCGCTTTGCGCCTGCGCACGCCGGAGGGTTTCTACCTGGACAGCAGTGAGCTGGCGTGCCCGCCCGTCACAGAACTGCGGGAACTGGAAGCGATCGCCATCCGCATCGACAGGGATGACGTTCAGGACACGGATGAGAATCGCAAATGGGTACGCCGGCTGATCGTCGGTGGCGGCACGATGGGCGGCGCCCGGCCGAAGGCCAGCGTCCGAGACGCTGGCGGCAGGCTGCTGATGGCCAAGTTCCCTTCCAGTGATGATCGGCATGACGTGGGCCTGTGGGAGCTGATCACCTGCAGGCTGGCCGCCGCGGCCGGGATCAACATGCCGCCTGCAACAGCTCAGCGGTTCTCCAACCTCGGCTCCACTTTCCTGGTATCGCGCTTCGACAGGACCCCGACTGGTCGCCGTGCCTATGCGTCGGCATTCACGCTGCTGGACGTGGACGACAGCGAGAACTCCAGCTACCTGGACCTGGTGGAAGTGATCGAACACCACGCGCCGGCCTGCCGGATTGGAGAAGAACTTCGGCAGCTGTTCGCTCGAGTGGCATTCAACATCCTCATCGGGAACCGGGACGACCACCTGCGCAACCACGGGTTCTTGCGTGCGGAAGGCGGCTGGAGGATGTCGCCCGCCTTCGACGTAAACCCGAACCCAAACCGGGACTCCCACGTCCTATCCATCGATGAGGACGACCCAACCCCGGACACGCGACTGCTGCTTGATTCGTCCGCTTATTACCGGCTGTCCAAACAGGACGCCGCTGCGATCATGGAGCAAGTCCGGGCCGGGGTGCGCAGCTGGAAAGCTGAGGCCAAGCGGGTCGGCGCTTCCGGACATGATATGGGGATCATGGAGTCCGTCATCGACCCGGATCGCTAATCAAGGCTCCGCCCGTTAGCCCTGGACCACATCTGCTCCAAGCAAGCGCCTTTCGACCTCGCTGCGCACCTGGTCCGTCAATGCGACTGGTCCGGGATCCCGCGCTGCGGGGATCGTCGACCATATCCGCAAGGAGCTCCTCGAAATTGACGGGGACCCGGGCGACCTGCGCGGGTGGATCGACGTTGCCATCCTTTCATAGACGCTCTGGCCTCCAAGCAGGTCAAGAGCGAGGGTCGGATCTGACCGGATTGGCGAACCATGCCGGCAGACAAAGCCATTGAACACGATCGCAGCACTGCAGGGAGCAGCATTTCAGCATCGCCGGGAAAGTTGCAACGTTCCAAATTCATTCCGCGCGCCGAGATGCGATCATCAGTGCCCCAGCTCCTGATTCACGCGCCCAACCGAGATTTCAGAAACGTCCTCGCGCCCCCTATTCCTGCCGATTGACGCCAGGATGACCAACCCTTTCTTCCGTGATGGGCAGCTCCCCCCGTCCAGCATCGAGGGCGCAGCATTGATGGGCGCCATGACCCAGCTAGTCAGCCCCATGTCCCATGTGGCCCTTGAGCACATGATTGCCGCGGCTGCGCACCAATTCGCCGCGGAGCCAACATCCGGAGAGCATTACCTTGCCCAGCTGCGGGAGGTGGTCGAGCTAGTGCAGCCCCGGGAGGTCTTTGCGGGATTGGCAAAGTCAGGGATGACCTACGCGCCGGCAGACCTGATGGATCCACAGGCGTGGCGTGGGCCGAACGGTAGTTACGACTTCGGGTTTCAGGCCGCCTGCCGCGCGCAGATGCAGGACCGGGAGGCCCTGTTCGAGACGCTCTGAGCAACACAGGCCACCTTGGACGACGATGAGCCAGCCCGTAGCGGGTACAGGGCGTGGCCGCCAGCCTCACTGCCAGCGAATCGCAGGCGGCCGCCTGGAACAGCCTTTGTCGCACCCGGCCGACGCAACATCCTATGTCGAAATGTGTACTTATGAGCACTCAACGGCCAAATATTACCGATAAGTGTACTTTTCCGCGCTTAATGTGCAGTGAAGCCAAGGTGTGTATAATTGCACCCACCGAGCAGAATTGTCGCTTGTGGCTGGAAATACGCACATATGGACATAATGCCAATTCGAAGCCCCGATGAGATCCTTGCCGACCTTGGGGGGCGGATCAAGCAGCGCCGCCTTGCCGGTGGGCTGACCCAAAAAACCTTGGCCGATAAGGCCGGCGTATCGCGTCGCGCGTTGATCGAACTTGAAGCCGGCACCGGCTCCAGCCTGCAGACCCTGGCACGGGTACTGAAGGCGATGGGCTTGGGCGACAGCCTGTCCGCGCTAGTCCCAGTGCCACGCGTGAGCCCCATGGCAATGCTGCGCGAGAACCGCACCCGCAAGAGAGGGATCCGCTGATGGCGCAATTCAAACATGTGGATGTGATCGAAGTGACCATCTGGGGCCAGCGCATCGGCGCGGTCGCGGCCGATCCCAGCGTCGGCGCTTACGTGTTCGAGTACGACCCCAAGTGGCTGTCCAAGATGGTCGACCTAGCTCCGTTCACGATGTCGATCGACAGCTCAAGCCCGGCTTTCGTGTTTCCGGGGCTGCCGAAGGAAACGTTCATGGGGCTGCCAGGGATGCTGTCTGATGCCCTGCCCGACCGTTTCGGCAACCAGTTGATCGATACGTGGATGGCCCAGCGCGGCTATACCCCGGAGCAGATCACCACCATGGATCGGTTGGCATACATGGGTAAACGAGGCATGGGGGCGCTGGAGTTTCGTCCATCCCGCGGCAGCAACACGGCATCATCTGCACTGCTGCAGATGGCAAGCCTTGTCGAGATGGCGCGGCAGGCCGTTGAGGGCACGCTCGGCGATGACCACACCTCCGCCAATGCCCTGAACAGCATCATCTCCGTGGGAACCTCTGCAGGTGGCGCCCGGGCCAAAGCCGTCATCGGCTGGAACGAGGAGACCGGCGAGCTGGTTTCCGGGCAGTTCAATCTGCCCACAGGCTTTGAGCACTGGCTCCTGAAGTTCGATGGCATGGGTCTGGATCGTGCCCTGGGACCGAGCCAGCAGTACGGACGGATCGAATACGCCTATTCCCTCATGGCCGGTGCCGCCGGCGTCACCATGAGTCCTTGCCGCTTGCTGCAAGAAAGCGGGCGGGCGCATTTCATGACCAAGCGGTTCGACCGCGTGGGCAATGAGAAGGTGCACGTGCAATCGCTCTGCGCCCTTCGCCACATGGACTACAACGCCCGCCAGACGCACGCCTACGAATCACTGTTCCTGACCGCGGTGGAACTGAAGCTCGATGATGAGGCGATGACGCAGCTCTTCCGGCGCATGGCCTTCAACGTCGCGGCCCGCAATCACGACGACCACACGAAGAACTTCGCCTTTCTGCTCGCCCAAGGAGGGCAGTGGGAGTTGTCACCGGCCTACGACGTGACGTTCGCCTATGACCCAACCAATGCCTGGCTGTCGCACCACCTGATGTCCGTCAATGGGAAGAACGATGACATCAATCGAGCCGATCTGATGACTGTCGCTGCTCGGTTCTCGATCCCCGGCGCGAGTGCCGCTATCGATGACGTTAACCAGGCGGTAGACAACTGGCAGATATACGCCAACGAGGCCGGCGTTGGTGACGACGAAGCAAGGCGCATCGCCGAAGTGCATTTGGAGCTGTAGCCGCCCGCCCCTGCCACCCCGTCACTCACCGCAGATAGGACGAATTTGAATGTTGAGTGTGCGAGCCCCTGAACCGGATGCTTCCACCAAGGGCCCTGGCAATTCCCCGCTGCGAAGCCCTGCCGATCCGCCACACGCTGCGTCATGGTTGCGATGCGCCGATCCGCAGCCTTGGAAGCGCGCCTGACCGCCGGCCTCGCAACGGCACTCATCTTGGCAGGCTGTCACGCCCACGCCTCTCACAAGCCGCCCGTTGACCTCGCAACGCCGCAGCCCGTCATCCCCGCGCCGCCACCTACCGTCAAGATAAAGCCTCAGCCGGCCACTCCTGCCCCCGAACGCACCGGCAATGCACACGAACCAGCCGCGCCGGCTCACCCTGACTCACCAACACCTTCGCCTGCCCCAGGCAGCGCCCAATAATTCGATTCGGGCAATCAGCCGACGCACGGCTCACGCGCCGGCCCCCATGGGACAGCAGCCATTGTTCCGCAGCACCGCCTGCATTCCCGCCGCCAAGCGCCTCAGCTCCGGGAAAGTACGCAACCAATGCCGAAATACCTTGAGTTGGGGCGAAGGCCGGAGCGCCGCCGCCGATAGGCTCCACATCACACCTCAACGATAGGACGTGCCTGGCGGCTTTCTTCCACCTGCCACCCCTACCGTAAAGGCGCTAAATGAGCGGTCGGCATGAGCAAAAGCTAGAAACTTTGCGCAAGCAGCCGGCAGCTAGTTTCAATCATCGCTTCCAAGGCCAAAGTTGATGACCAACCTCCACCCGTCCGATACAGCCCGCCCCGGAGTGCTGCGCCTCACGTTGAGTCGCTTGCGCTCAGTTGTGTGGCCAACGCCGGCACGGCGGCCACGACCTCCCCAGATCCGCAGCTCCGCAGCTCCGCCAATATCAAATCCGAGCTTGAGCGCGTGCGCCATTGCCTTCGTCGGCCTGCAAAAGCACATGGCAGATAGAGCTTGCCATGTGCTTCGCTCCACTACGCGTCTCGGCTTTACTCGGGCGTTGGGCTTCACAAACAGGGCGTATAGTGGGTGAGTCTCAACCAGAGGAGACGTGCCATGGTCAAAGTCGCACTGTTCGTTCGCTTGGAAGCAAAGCCCGGAAAAGAGAAAGAAGTAGAGCAGTTTCTGCTGGGCGGGCTTCCGCTAGTCCAAGCGGAGCCTGCCACTACTGCATGGTTTGGCATTCGTTTGGGGCCATCCACGTTCGGCATTTTTGACGCCTTTCCCGATGAGGCAGGCCGTCAGGCTCATCTTGCCGGCAAGGTTGCCGCCGCCCTCATGGCCCAGGCAGGCGACCTTTTTTCTACACCGCCGTCTATCGAGAAAGTTGACGTTCTAGCGGCCAAGCTGCCTGGTTAGTGAAGCCCGACAAGGCACTCCAGCCGACCGTTTTGCCTTCGCTTCGCTACGGCAAAAAGGCGGCTGATTTTGAGCGTTAGGTCTATCATGAAATTATCTTGGCTATTGCTTGCAATCACTCCCGCACTTTGCGCAGAGGCTGGCGATTTGTGTGAAGACCCGATTACCACAGTTGAAATCAACCAATGTGGGCAATCCGCTTTTCTGGCGGCAGATAAAAAAATGAATGTCGCCTATCAAGCCGCACTTCAGCGCGTTTCGTCTGATCTACAAAATAAGCAGCAGCAAGATGAAATACGGCGTGAGCTGATAGATGCACAGAGACTCTGGGTCAAATTTCGCGATAAAGACTGCGGCGCTGTCTACGATCTTTGGCGTTACGGCGCAAAAGCAGAAATCCGCGACTCCATGTATCAGAATTGCTTGTTTGAACGTACGGAACAGAGAACTCAAGAGCTTGAAGATTTCGGACTTCAAGGGTGACAGACCTAACAATTCGTTCAAGCCGAGCCCGCTTCGTGGCTCCAGGAAAGACCGGTTCGTCTTGGGCGGGCCGGCTTAACTCAAGCGTTAGGCCTTTGGTTCCCGGCGCTGTTGTAGCTAGGTTCTGAGCGAACTTTTGCATTTCGCTCATCCGCTGCGTTTGCACATCGCACGCGCGGGAGCGGCATCGGCGATCACTCGTGGCGCAGCTCGGCTTCGGACAGACGCAGCTTCTGCACAAGTACGATCATCCTGAATCGGCCGCGTGCAGGTCGGCGGTGTGGGTTCTTGGCCGCGCAAGGGTGTAATGACCCACTGAAAACCTGCTCGAGTGTTACAACCCTCCAAAGGAGACACCGATGAGCGAAATGATGGAAGAAGAGATCAAGCGCTGGACCGCCCGGCGCAAGTCGGCGCTGGTCTTTTAGATCATCCAGGGCAAGACGACGGTCGCCGCCACCAGCCGGCAGTGGACCGCCCCGCCTTTCGTAGACACCCGCAAGCCAGGATTCTAGTCGTGGAGCGCGAGGGCAGTGTCTGATATTCCTTTCAAGCTGGAGCCGTTCCGGCTCTTGGCTTGATTTTGACGTTAGCGACTCTGAGGGTTGAATCATGACTTTGCCAACGCACAAGCAGATCATCGGTTTCGTTGCTTGGCTCGCGGTCAGCTTCACTGCCGCGGCCGTCGGTAGTGCCGCGTCCATACAGGCTGGCCCGTTCTATACGCAACTCATGCGCCCGGAGTGGGCGCCGCCGCCCGGGCTGTTCGGACCTGTGTGGACAATCCTTTACACGCTGATGGGGATTGCGGCATGGCTGGTCTGGCGTGTAGGAGGGTTTCGCGCTGCACGTACAGCCCTGACTCTGTTTCTGGTGCAACTGGCAGTCAACGCACTCTGGAGCTGGCTGTTCTTCGGGTGGCACCGCGGTGGACTGGCATTTGCGGACATCATCCTGCTTTGGACGCTTATTGTTGCGACATTTATTTTATTCTGGCGCATCCGGCCATTGGCATCCGTGCTGCTTATCCCGTATCTGCTTTGGGTTAGTTTCGCCTCCGCGCTCAACTATTCCGTGTGGCGACTCAA
Source organism: Stenotrophomonas sp. JC08 (assembly GCF_052180205.1). Lineage (NCBI taxonomy): Bacteria > Pseudomonadati > Pseudomonadota > Gammaproteobacteria > Lysobacterales > Lysobacteraceae > Stenotrophomonas > Stenotrophomonas sp. JC08. The sequence goes on from NZ_CP197473.1 coordinate 3,200,211, forward strand.
CCCGCAGATTCTGGGTTGACAGGGTGGGCGCCCAACAGGTCGTCCAGGCCGATGCCGCTTCGCGGCGCTGCTTGACCAGGCAACTGTCTTGAGAAGCCGTCGCCCACGGCTCGGCTGGTTCCTCAGCACGCAGCCCATCTCGTCGCTGGACCTGATGAACCCCTGCCGCTTGGGTTGCATGCACGCTGCGTGGCCCTGCCCGGCTCCCCGTGCCCGCGCACGGTACGCTTCCACCAATGGATTCCATGCGTGCAGCCACCGGTGTTCTCATAGCGGGCCGCCGCCGTAACCGGTGGATCACAAGCCGACGGAACCCGGCGTCCGCCCCTCTCCGACCTCCACAGTGACGCGATGAAGCCCGATATTTCTTTCCGCCAGGACACGGTTCCCGGTTCCCTGCCCGCACGGTTGCTGGAGCTGGCCTACACACTGCTGCGCGGCATCAGCCAGGTGATGTTGCAGGACAACCGCCTTGCCGGCGCGCTGTTCCTCGCCGGCATTTTCTACAACTCGTGGCTGTTCGGTTGCGGCGTGCTGCTGGGAACCGCTGCCAGTACCGCCACCGCGGGGGTGCTGGGGGCGGATCGCACGCAGGTACGTGCCGGACTGTTCGGCTTCAATGGCGCACTGGTCGCCATCGCGCTGCTGTACTTCCTTGAACCCGGTGCGCTCACCTGGCTCTATGTGCTGTTGGCCGCGGCCTGCAGCACGGTGCTGATGGCGGCGTTGATGAACCTGCTGGCGCACTGGAAGTTGCCGGTGCTGACCGCGCCTTTCGTGTTCATCACGCTGCTGTTCGTGCTGGCTGGCGCGCGTTTTGGCCGCTTGCAGATCACCGGCCAGTTGCCCACCGCCGGACTGCCAAAGGCGACCGTGGTGGAAGGCGTGGTCGGCTTTTCCACAATTGCCGAGGGCCTGTTCAACGGCATCGCGCAGGTGTTCCTCCAGGGCAATGTGATCACTGGCGTGCTGTTCGCCACCGGTCTGCTGGTGGCATCGCGCAGCGCCTTCGCGGCCGCACTGGCCGGATCGCTGACTGGCGTGCTGGTGGCGTGGGGCATGGGCGCGGCGGAACCGGCGATCCGCGCCGGCGCCTTCGGCTTCAATCCGGTGCTGACCGCCATCGCGCTGTATGGCGTGTTCTTCAGCGCCAGTGCCCGCGCCGCTGCTTATGCGCTGCTGGGTACGGTCGGCACGGCGGTGGTGTATGCCGGCGTGTCGGCGGCGCTGGAGCCGCTGGGCATGCCGACACTGACCTTGCCGTTCGTGCTGGTGACCTGGTGCTTTGTCGCTGCCGGCCCGTTGTTTCCGCGACTGCGGATGGCGCAAGGCCGCTGAGCGACGCGGGGCATAGTCGCAAACCTCCGCTTCCGTCCTGCGCCTGCGTACCGCGCAGGGTCGGCTCTTACAGCCCGAGTTCGGCGAGCACCGCCGCGGTGGATTGACCCAGGTCGTCGATATGCGGGTTGATCCGCCCCGGTTCGTTGGCGAACTTGATCGGGATGCCCAGGTGGGTACCGCCGGTTTGATCGGTCCACACCATCTCGCGGGCGCGGGTGTGCGGATCGTTGAACGCTTCGGTCAGGGTTTTCACCGGCGCCCAGCAGACATCGAGGTCGTGCAGGAACAGCGTCCACTCCACCAGCGAACGGCGCGAGAAGGTTTCGGCGAGGAAGGATTTGACCGGGTCCTGTCCGAGGCCGGGCGGCAGATGGCACAGGTGGATCAGGTCCGGGCGGCCCAGTGCCATCAGCAGGTTCTCGGCGAACTTGTGTTCGGCACCGCCCAGCGCGATCCAGCGATCATCCGAACAGCGGTACAGCTGGTACAGGGCGTTGCCACCCCAGCTGCGCTCCTCCCGGATCACCGGGTCACGGCCCAGCGCGAACGGCGGGCCGAGCACATTCGGCAGCCATGCCATCAGCGCGTCCTGCATCGACAGGTCGATGTAGTCGCCCTCACCGGTGCGCTCGCGGCGGAACAAGGCCATCAGGATGCCGTTGAGTGCCATCAGCGAACCGGCCATGTCGGCCACCGGCATGTGCGGCATCGCCGGGGTGCCATCCGGTGCACGGTTAAGGCTGACCACGCCGCTGTCAGCCTGCATCGCCAGGTCGTGGGCGGGACGGTTGACCTTGGGTCCGGTCTGGCCGAAGGCGCTGATCGAGCAGTACACCAGCTTCGGGTTGATCGCCTTGCAGCGCTCGTAATCGATGCCCAGGCGCTTGGCCACGCCGGGGCGGAAGGCTTCCACCACCACATCGGCCCATTCCACAAGTTTGGCGAAGGCGGTCTTGCCGGTCTCGCTCTTGAGGTCGAGCACGATGCAGCGCTTGCCGCGATGGGTGTTGCGGAACCAGGTGGAGACACCGGCCTGCTTCAGCCCGACCTCACGCACCGGCTCGCCCGTGGGCGGTTCGATCTTGATCACGTCGGCGCCGTGGTCGGCCATCACCATGGTCAGGTGCGGGCCGGGCAGGAACAGCGACAGATCGAGAACGCGTACACCTTCCAGTTTCATCGTCGTACTCCTCCGCCGTTATGCGCCCAGCAGCCGTGCGCAGTCTGCATCGCTGTAGCCGAGCTCGCGCAGCAGCGCACCGGCATCGGCATTGAGCGGCGGGCAGACGTCACCGGACAGGCGCTGGCCGTCGAGCTTGATCGGGTTGCGCAGCAGGCGCTGGCTGCCTTGCGGATGGCTGACATCCTGCAGCATGTCCACTTCGCGCACATAGGGGTTGTCCAGCGCCTGGGCGATGTCCAGCACCGGCGCGATCGGAATGCGGCCGGCGAACAGCTGCGTCCAGTAAGCCGTGGGCTGTGTGCTGAGGATGTCGTCGACCAGTACGGTGAGTTCCTCCCGCACCTTGCGGCGTTCGGCGAAGTTGGCAAACCGCGGCTCGACGGCCCAGGCCGGATTGCCGATGCCTTCGACGAAAGTCTGCCAGAACTTCTCCAGCATGCACATCACCATCACCCAGCCATCAGCGGTCCTGTAGACCTGGCACGGCACGGTGGACGGATGCGCACTGCGCGACAGGCGCTCGGTGCGGTGGCCTTCGTTGAGATACCAGGTGGCCGGGTAGCTGAGCTGGTGCAGGGCCACGTCGAACAGGCTGACATCGACATCGCGGCCGATGCCGGTACGCATGGCGCCGATGATCGCGGCCAGCAGGCCCATCGACATCGTGGTGCCGGTCATGAAGTCGACCATCGACAGGCCGAAGCGCGCCGGCGGGGCGTCCGGTTCCCCGGTCAGCGCCATGAAACCGGCCTCGGCCTGCATCAGGTAGTCGTAGCCCGGCCACGCGGCGCGCGCGTTGTCGCGGCCATAGGCGGACAGATGCGCGCAGACGATCTTCGGATTGAGTTTTGACAGCGTGGCGTAGTCCAGGCCGAGCTTGCCCGGCTGGTCGCCGCGCAGGTTGTTGAGCACCGCATCGGCGCTGGCGACGAGCTTCTCGAAGACTTCGCGGCCTTCGGCGGCCTTCAGGTCCAGCCGCAGCGAGCGCTTGTTGAGGTTGAAGGTCTGGAAGAACAGGCTGTCGCCTTCGCCCAGGAAATACGGACCGGTAGCGCGCGAAACATCGCCGCCCGGCGGGGATTCGATCTTGATGACTTCGGCGCCGAGGTCGGCCAGGTGCATCGAGCCATAGGGGCCAGCACCGTACTGTTCGACGGCAAGGATGCGCAGTCCCTGCAGGGGAAGGTCTTTCATGTGTGGCCTCTGTTCTGTAAAAAACACCGCGGCTGGTTGAGGACCGCGGTGAAGGGATGCCGCCTTCCTTCTCCCGAGGGGAGAAGGTGCCCCGATGGGCGGGATGAGAGTGGACTCGCGGGTACCGCCGGTGCTTCGCCCTGCCCTCACTCCTCTCCCGGCGGGAGAGGGGCTTCAAGGCCTTAGATCTTGTTACGCGCCACCAGCTGCTTGGCGATGATGATGCGCTGCATCTCGTTGGTGCCTTCACCGATGCACATCAGCATGGCGTCGCGGTAGAAACGCTCGATGTCGTATTCCACCGAATAGCTGTAGCCGCCGAAGATGCGCATGCCTTCCTGCGCGCAGTACGCGCCGGTTTCGGTGGCGAAGTACTTGGCCATGCCCGCTTCCATGTCGCAGCGCTCGCCCTTGTCATAGGCGTTGGCGGCGCTTTCGATCAGCAGCTTGGAGGCCTCGACCTTGGCCGCCATCTCGCCCAGCTTGAGCTGGATGGCCTGGTGCTCGGCGATCGGCTTGCCGAAGGTCATGCGCTCCTGCGCGTAGCGTACCGACAGGCGCAGCGCGCCTTCGGCAATGCCACAGCCGCGCGCGGCGACGTTGATGCGGCCCAGCTCCAGGCCACCGACCGCGTGCTGGAAGCCCTTGCCTTCCTCTCCACCGAGCAGGCAGTCGGCCGGCACCTTGTAATCCTGGAATACCAGTTCGCAGGTATCGATGGAGCGGTAACCGGACTTCTTCAGCTTCTTGGCGACGATGAAGCCTTCGCCCTTCTCGGCGATGAACATGCTCATGCCCTTGTGGCGCGGCTGCGCCTCCGGGTCGGTCTTGACCAGCAGCAGCACCATGTCGCCGTGCAGCGAGTTGGTGATCCAGGTCTTGGCGCCGTTGATGACGTAGTGGTCACCCTCGCGCCTGGCCACGGTGCGGATCGCCTGCAGGTCGGTGCCGGCGTTGGGCTCGGTCAGGCCCAGCGAACCGCGCAGCTCGCCGGTCGCCATGCGCGGCAGGTACCTGGCCTTCTGCTCCTCGGTGCCGCAGCGCTCGATGGCCGCGGCCATGATCAGGTGCGAGTTGAAGATGCCGGTCGGTGCCATCCATACCGCCGAGACCTTGGTGACGATCTTGGCGTAGATGCGCGCCGGCAGGCCGAGGCCGCCGTATTCGGGCGAGATGGTGGCACCGAACAGGCCCAGGTCCTTCATCTCCTCGACGAGGTGATGCGGGTACTTGTCCTCGAGGTCATACTCCTGCGCGATCGGCGCGACGGATTTCTCCACCCAGTTGTCGATCGAGTCGAGCAGCGCCTGCTCCTCGTCCGGGCCCCACATCTGTTCCAGTTCGGTGCTCATCATCGGCTTCCTCAGTAGTTGACCTTGTCTTCCACCGAGTGGCCGCGCTTGGCGATCAGCATGGTGCGGCTGAAGCTGCAGACCAGCTTGCCGTCCTGGTTGAAACCGTCGGTCTGCACGGTGACGATGCCGGCGCCCGGGCGCGATTTGGATTCACGCTTGTCCAGCACCTTGGATTCGGCCACCAGGGTGTCGCCGACATACAGCGGGTGGGTCATCTTGATGTCGCTCCAGCCGAGGTTGGCCACGGCCTTCTGGCTGACGTCGGTGACGCTCATGCCGACCATCAACGCCACGGTGAACGGCGAGCAGACGATCACCTTGCCGAACTCCGAGGCCTTGGCGTACTCCTTGTCGAAGTGCATCGGATGGGTGTTCATCGTCAGCAGGGTGAACCAGGTGTTGTCGGTTTCGGTGATGGAGCGGCCGGGGCGGTGCTCGTAGATGTCGCCGACGTTGAACTCTTCGTAGTAGCGGCCGAAGGTTTCGCGGAAGCGGTTCTCGGAGATCTGCTTGACGTTCTGGACCATGGTTGGGTGTCCTTTTCGTGTGGATGGGGCTGGCGCCGGGCGCAGCTTGGTCAAAGAGGGTGGGAAATCAGCTTTGCGGAAGCGTGGTACTCAGCCGGCGCGGACGCCGAGTGCACCGAGCGCGATGGCACGCTCGGCTGCGATTTCGATGGGACGGTCCACCAGCTTGCCGTCGAGCTGGATGGCCTCGCCGCCGCTGGCCGCCAGTGCGGCCACGACGCGCTGCGCGCGGTCGTACTCGGCGGCGGTGGGCAGATAGGCGTTCTGGATGGGATCGACCTGGGCCGGATGGATCGCCGCCTTGGCGGTGAAGCCGAGGTCGATCACACGGTTGGTTTCAGCCACCAGTCCGGCTTCGTCCTTGATGTCCAGGTACGGCACATCCATGCAGCCGACGCCGGCCTCGGCGGCAATCGTTGCCAGCTGCACACGCGGATGGAAGAAACTCTCCCAGCCGGCACGGCCGCGCAGCGCGACGATGTAGTCGAACCCCCCGAACATCAGTGCCTGCAGGCGCGTGATGGCAGTGGCAAGCGCGCGTGCATCCAGCAGCCCCTTGGGCGTTTCGATCTGGGCGATGAACACGGTGTCGATCGCCGACAGCGCGGCGTCGGCCTGCTGCAGCTCGGCCACGGTTTCTACCTTGGGCAGCATCACGAACGCGGGCTTCAGGCCGGAGGCGGCCAATGCCTTCAGGTCAGCCTGGCCCAGTTCGGTGGACAGCGGGTTGATGCGCAGGCCGATCTCGCTGCGGGTTTGCGGCAGCTCGGCAAGAAAGGCGAACAGCGAGGCGCGCGCGCTTTCCTTGTCCGCCGGGGCGACGGCGTCTTCCAGATCGATGCAGACCTGGTCGGCACCGGTGGCCACGGCCTTGGCATACCGCTCAGGGCGCGAACCCGGCACAAACAGCAGGCAGCGGCGCGGATTGCTCGACGGCATGCTCATGGGGCGGCCACCTGCGCGGCGAAGTGCTCGGCGATCTGCCGGCGCGTCGCATACCAGGTGCCCGGCTTCTGCGCCACGTACTGCAGGAATTTCTCGAACGCGCGGATGCGGCCGGGGCGGCCGATGATGCGCAGGTGCAGGCCCAGCGACATCACCTTGGGGCTGTGCCCGCCCTCGGCGTACAGCGTGTCGAAGCTGTCGATGGCGTAGTCCAACCAGTCTTTTGGCAGGTAGGACGGTGCCACCCACATCTTCATGTCGTTGGTATCGAGCTGGTACGGCACCACGATCATCGGCTGTTCGCTGCCCTCGACCTCGCCCCAGAACGGCGCATCGGCCGAGTAGTCGTCCATGTGGTACAGGAAGCCTTCCTCCTGCAGCAGGCGACGGGTGGACGCGGTATGCAGGTAGCGCGACAGCCAGCCCACCGGACGCACGCCGGTGGTCTTCTCGATGCTGTCGGCGGCATCGCGGATGAACTGCCGTTCCTGTTCCTCGTTGAAGCGGAACTGGTGGATCCAGCGGTGCCCGTGCGAACAGGTTTCATGGCGGCTGCCACGCAGGTAGGCGGCGATTTCCGGCGCCCGCTCCAGCGACACCGCCGCGGCGGTATAGGTGGAGGTGACGTTGTACTTGTCCAGCAACGCGGCCACGCGCGCATGGCCTTCGTTGACGCCATAGCGGTAGTTGGACTCGTTGCCGTAGTTGCGCACCGGCTTGGACAGCGTCACATGCAGCTCGTCCACCGGCTCGGTGATCTTGTCACCCTGGCCGACGTTGTATTCGGACAGCTCCTCGACATTGACCACCACCGACAGGGCCAGGCGGGCGTTGTTGGGCCAGGTGTAGGCAGGCTTGCTCATTGCATGATCTCGATGAAAAGGGAGCCGGTGTCAGTGGTTTTCTTCGCCACCGGAGACGTTGATCGCCTCACCGGTGATGTAGACCGCATCGTCCGAACACAGGAAAGCGGTGGCCGCGGCGGTATCGGAGGGCAGGCCCGGGCGACCCAGCGGGATGCGGCCGCGCATCTCGGCCAGGTACTGCTCCACGCTCTTGCCCTGCTTTGCGGCGAAGTATTCGTTCTGCCACGCGCCCAGACCGGTGGTCACATGGTTCGGGCAGACCGCGTTGACGTTGATGCCATGCGCGCCCAGCTCCATCGCCGCCACCCGGGTCAGGCCGACCAGCCCGTGCTTGGACGAGCAGTACGCGGCGGCGTGCGGGAACGCCGACTTGGCCGCCTGCGAGGCGATGTTGACGATGCGGCCGCCGCCCTGGGCGATCATCTGCCGGCCGGCGTGCTTGATGGTCAGGAACGCGCCGCGCAGGTTCACGCCGAGCACGGCGTCCCATTCGTTGGCGTCGATATCGACCAGCGACTTCATCAGGTAGCCGATGCCGGCGTTGTTGACCAGGATGTCGAGCCGGCCGAAACGCTCGACGGTGGCCTTGACCACGGCTTCGACCTGCGACTCCTCCAGCACGTCCAGCGCCATCGCCACGCACTGCCCGCCGGTGCTGGCGGCCAGCTCGGCGGCAACCTGCGCCATTTCCTCATCGGTGCCCACGGCGGTGACCGGCATCTCGGCGCCACGCACGGTGCCGATATCGGTCAGCACCACCTTGCAGCCTTCCTCAAGCAGGCGGCGGGCAATGCCCTCGCCCAGCCCGGCACGGCGACCGGCGCCGGTGATGAGGGCGACCTTGCCCTGCAGTTCGGGAAATCGAGCCATGACCAAAGTTCCTTGTGCGTTTACAGCGCGCTGGTGAGGATGAACAGCGGATTGTCGGCGTACTGCTGGAACTGCGCCGCCCCGGCCTGCACCGTCGGGTCGGACAGGTCCTTGCCGAACGCGGCCATGTCAGGAACACGGATGAGCTCGACGTACTCGTACGGCGGATTGCCCTCGCCCATCAGCAGGCCACTGGCCTTGAGCACCTCGAACCGGTCCACCGACGGCAGCGCGTTGACTACCGGCAGGTCGCTGGCGCGCGCCCAGGCCTCGTATTCCTCACGGCTGACACCGGCTTTGAGGTTGAACAGGACGACGACGGTTTGCATGGCTTCCTCCCGGGTAAAAGACTGTGGCACACTTTGTCCGGACAAAGTGTAGGCATGCCATCCGTCCCCGGTCAACGCCGGCGGCGAAATCCCCCACCGGCGTATCTACCTGCCATAACCCAAACAAGCGAGGTCTCTGGATGAAGCGTTATTACCCGTGGTTGATGGCGGTGATGGGGATGCTGGTGTTGCTGGTCTCCAACGGCCTGATCGTGACCGGCCTGACCGCCTTCGACGAATCGCTGCTCAAGGAATTCGGTTGGACCCGCAGCGAGCTCAAGCTGCGCGACCTCATCACCCTGGTGCTGGCCGGCTGGCTGGCGCCGTTCCTGGGCGTGGTGATCGACAAGGTCGGCCCGCGCAAGCTGATCCTGGCCGGTGTCGCGCTGCTGGCCGCGCTGTACTACGCCTATGCGCACGTGCATTCGCTGGCGCACCTGTACCTGATCCATGTCGGCTTTGCCGCGGTGCTGGTCGCCGCCGGCCTGAATGTGGCGGTGATCTTCGTCTCGCAGTGGTTCGTCACCCAGCGCGGCACCGCCATCGGCATCGCCCTGGTGGGCACCAGCCTGAGCGGCATGTTGTTCCCCAAGCTGGGCGTGCAGCTGATGCAGAGCATGGACTGGCGTGCGGCGTTCCTGTGGGAAACCGCGATTCCGGTGCTGTTCCTGGTGCTGGCCTTCCTGTTCATGCGCAGCCCGCGTGCCGGCGGCATCCAGCCATGGGGTGCCGACAAGCTGGCTGCACAGGCGGCCGGCGGCAACGCCGCGGCAGCCAGCCACGGCGACCTGAGCTACGCCCAGGCCCTGCGCACGCGCACCTTCTGGGCGCTGGCGGTGGTGGCGATGACCACCTTCTTCTCGATCATGGCGGCCTCGGCCAACCTGTTCCTGCACATGCGCGATCTCGGCTTCGAGCCCGCCCAGGCCGGCAATGGGCTGGGGCTGATGTTCGGCCTGGCGATGGTCGGCAAGTTCGTGTTCGGCCTGCTCGCAGACCTGTTCCAGGCCAAGTACGTGTTCCTGTTCAACATCGCGCTGATGGCGGCCGGCGGCTTCTGCATGACCACCATGAACGCGGAACTGATCTGGTTCGCGCTGATCCTGTTCGGACTGGGTTGGGGCGGCCTGTACACCATGGTCCAGCTGCTGGCGGTCAATGCTTTCGGCCTGACCTCAGCCGGCAAGATCCTCGGCACCATCACCCTGCTCGATGCCACCACCGCCGGCCTGGGCGTGTGGCTGGCCGCCAAGATCTCGGACCTGACCGGCAGCTACGCCCCGGCCTTCCAGCTGATCTGCGCACTGCTGCTGGTCGCCCTGGTCGCGGCCTGCTTTGTGCGCGACGAACGCCGCGTCGCGGCCTGACTTCCACCTTCTGCCAGACGGAACAACCCTCATGCCTGTGATGGAAACCTCCAATCTCACCGCCCGCCAGTACTGGGAACAGGTCAAGGCCAACCCGAACCGCGCCAAATTCGGTTTCGGCACGCGCCCGGCCATCGTCAACATCGACGTGCAGCGCGCCTATACCGACCTGGCCGCGTTCAAGACCGCCTATGAGACCGACCCGCGCCAGATCGAACACATCAATGCGCTGTCGGCGCAGGTGCGTGCGCTCGGCCTGCCGGTGGTGTGGACCTATGTGGCCTATCTGGAATCGGGCGAGGACGCCGGTACCTGGGGCACCCGCACCAACACCCCGGACTCGCTGCAGAACATCAAGCACGGCTCCGCGCGGGCCCAGCTCGACCCGCGCGCCGATGTGCAGCCCGGCGACATCGTCATGCACAAGCGCATGGCCAGCCCGTTCTTCGAAACCAACCTGTGGTCGCTGCTGACCTTCCACAGGATCGACACGCTGATCATCACCGGCGGCTCCACCTCCGGCTGCGTGCGCGCCTGCGCCATCGACAGCCTCTCGCGCGGCTACCGCAGCATCGTTCCGGAAGAGTGTGTGGCCGACAAGCACGAGATCCCGCACTTCGCCAACCTTGCCGACATCATGCTCAAGTACGGTGACGTGGAATCCGTCGATTACGTGGCCGCGCAGTTGCAGGCGCTGCGCGCATGAGTACCGCAAGCAAGTCCGATCCGGGCCTGTTCGACTACTGGCCCTACGACAGCCGGCCGAAGATCCAGTGGCCCGGCGGTGCCCGCGTGGCGCTGTGGATCGCGCCCAATATCGAGTTCTACGAGTACGCGCCGCCGGCCAACCCGGCGCGCAAGCCGTGGCCGCGGCCGCTGCCCGACGTCCTCGGCTACGGCACCCGTGACTACGGCAACCGCGTCGGCCACCAGCGCATGATGCGGGTGCTGGACCAGTACGGCCTGCGCGGCTCGGTGTCGCTGTCCACGGCGATGCTCGAGCACCATCCGGAAGTGATCCAGATGGCGGCCGAGCGCGACTGGGAATTCTTCAGCCACGGCATCTACAACACCCGCTACACCTACGGTCTGGACGAGGCGCAGGAGCGGGAGATGATCGAGCACTCGATGGCGCTGATCGCGCAGCACACCGGCCAGCACTGCGACGGCTACCTGGCGCCGGCGCTGTCGCATTCGGAGGCCACCATCGACCTGTTCGCCGAGGCCGGCGGCCTGTACACCTGCGACCTGTTCCACGACGACCAGCCAACGCCGGTGAAGACCCGCTCCGGCAAGCGTTTCGTGTCGGTGCCGTACTCGCTGGAACTCAACGACACCATCGTCTACGTCACCAACAAGATCGAGCCGCGCCGCTACGGGCAGATGATCAAGGACGCCTTCGACCGCCTGTACGCCGAGGGCGAGCACTCCGGCACGGTGATGTGCGTGCCGCTGCACGCCTACCAGGTCAGCCACCCGCACCGGCTGGCGGCTTTCCACGACGCGATGGACTACATCTGCAGCCACAACAAGGTGTGGAAGGCCACCGGCCGCGAGATCGCCCGGCACTATCTGGACAACCATTACGACGACGCGCTGGCTTCGATGGCGGCGGTCAACGCGGAGGACGCCGCATGAGCCTGGACCGCAGCTTCCTGGAATACCCGCACCTGCGCCACGGCATGGACCATGACCGCTATGCGTGGTCGATGCTGGCGCAGCGCCCGGCCGTGCGCTGGCCCGACGGCAAGCCGCTGGCGGTGTGGATCAACCTGACGCTGGAGCACTTCCCGCTCAACCCGACCGGTGAGGGTTTCAAGCCGCACGGTTCGATGGTGATGCCCTACCCGGACCTGCGCCATTACACCCTGCGCGACTATGGCAACCGCGTGGGCGTATTCCGCGTGCTGGATGCGCTGGAAAAGTACGGCCTGCGTGCCAGCGCCGCGGTCAATGGCGAGCTGGCGCAGCGCTACCCGGCACTGCTGCGGCGGCTGAAGGCGCGCAGCGCCGAGCTGGTGGCGCACGGCTGGAACATGGACAGCGTGCACCACGGCGGGCTGTCGCCGGAGCGCGAAAGCGACTACATCCAGCGTACCCTCGATGCACTGGCGCCGTATGCGGAAGGTCCGATCCAGGGCTGGCTGTCACCGGCCCGCTCGCAGTCGGAAAACACCCCGGAACTGCTGCGGCAGAAGGGTCTTGCGTGGTTTGCCGACTGGGTCAACGACGAGCTCCCCTACCCGTTCCAGACCGCGCACGGCCCGCTGACCGCGCTGCCGCTGTCGCTGGAATTGGAAGATCGCTTCATCGTCGGCGAAAATCTGCACGCCGAGGCCGAGTATGCGGACCAGATGGTCGATGCCTGCGAATTCCTGCTGGAGGAAGCGCAGCGCAGCGGACACGGTCGCCTGCTCGCGCTCAACATCCATCCGTGGGTGATGGGCCAGCCGCACCGCATCAGGCATCTGGAACGCGTGTTCGCCCACCTGGCCGGCCGCGCCGGGCTGATCTGGAACGCGGCGCCTTCGCAGATCATCGCCGCCTCGTGTTGAGGTGGCGGTTCCAGGCAACCGTCGTCGCGCCCGCGCCGACCTTCACCCAAGAGCCCTTGCATGAACACTGAAGCCAATACCGCCCTGCCGCCGCGCGAAGCGATGGAGTTCGACGTCGTCATCGTCGGTGCCGGCCCCGCCGGCCTGGCCACCGCCATCCGCCTGCGCCAGCTGGCCGTGGAGAAGGGCCAGGAGCTGAGTGTGTGCGTGCTGGAGAAAGGCTCCGAGCCGGGCGCGCACATCCTCTCCGGCGCGATCATGGATCCGCGTGCGCTCACCGAGCTGTTCCCGGACTGGGCGCAGCGCGGCGCGCCGCTGAAGCAGGCCGTCACCCGCGACGAATTCCTGTTCCTGGACGAGACCGGCGCCAAGGCCACCCCGCACGCGCTGTTGCCGGAGTGCTTCCACAACGACGGCAACTACATCGTCTCGCTGGGCGAGGTGACGCGCTGGCTGGCGCAGCAGGCCGAGGCGCTGGAGGTGGCGATCTTCCCGGGCTTTGCCGCCGCCGAAGTGCTGTACGACGACACCGGCGCGGTGATGGGCGTGGCCACCGGCGACATGGGCATCCGCAAGGACGGCTCGCACGGTCCCAACTACGAACGCGGCATGGAACTGCACGCCAAGTACACCGTGTTCGCCGAAGGCTCGCGCGGGCATCTGGGCCGCCAGCTGATCAGCCGCTTCAAGCTGGATGAAGGCAAGGACCCGCAGTCCTACGGCATCGGCATCAAGGAACTGTGGCAGATCGATCCGGCCAAGCATGAGCCGGGCCTGGTAGTGCATGCCGCCGGCTGGCCGCTGGACAGCGACACCTACGGCGGTGCGTTCCTGTATCACGCCGACGGCGGCAAGGTGTCGATCGGCTACGTGGTCGGGCTGGACTACAAGAACCCGTGGCTGAGCCCGTTCGAGGAGTTCCAGCGCTTCAAGACCCATCCGGCGATCCGCAAGCATCTGGAAGGCGGCAAGCGCATCGCCTACGGCGCGCGGGCGCTGACCGCCGGCGGCATCCTGTCGCTGCCCAAGACCGTGTTCCCGGGCGGCGCGCTGGTCGGCTGCGAAGCCGGCTACCTCAATGCCAGCCGCATCAAGGGCAGCCACGCCGCGATCAAGACCGGCATGCTCGCCGCCGAAGCGGCGTTCGATGCGCTGGTCGCCGGCCGTTCGCGCGATGAGCTGACGGCCTATCCGGAAGCCTTCGAGGCCAGCTGGCTGAAGACCGAGCTGCTGCAGTCGAAGAACTTCAAGCAGTGGTTCAAGAAGGGCCGCACCCTGGCCACGCTGATGACCGGCATCGAACAGTGGCTGCTGCCCAAGCTGGGCATCCGCAATGCGCCGTGGACGATCCACCGCACCAAGGCCGACCACGAATGTCTGGAGCCGGCCGCCCAGCACGCGAAGATCGACTACCCGAAGCCGGACAACGTGCTGACCTTCGACCGGCTGAGCTCGGTGTTCCTGTCCTCGACCAATCACGAGGAAGACCAGCCCAGCCATCTGACGCTGAAGGATGCATCGATCCCGGTGAGCGTGAACCTGGCCGAATACGCTGGGCCGGAAGCACGCTACTGCCCGGCCGGGGTGTACGAGTTTGTCGGCGAAGGCGCCGACACGCGCCTGCAGATCAACGCGCAGAACTGCGTGCACTGCAAGACCTGCGACATCAAGGACCCGACCCAGAACATCGTGTGGGTGACGCCGCAAGGTGGTGGCGGACCCAATTACCCGGCGATGTGAGCATCGCCTTCAACCTGTAGGAGTTTCGATGAGCATTGCCAGTCCAGGCGCCCGCTTCCGCGCGGCGCTGAAGGAAGAACGTCCGCTGCAGATCCCGGGCGCGATCAACGCCAACCACGCACTGCTGGCCAAGCGTGCCGGCTTCCGCGCCATCTACCTGTCCGGTGGCGGCGTCTCCGCCGGCTCGCTGGGGCTGCCGGATCTGGGCCTGCTGACCATGGATGACGTGCTCACCGATATCCGCCGCATCACCGATGTCTGCGATCTGCCGCTGATCTCGGACATCGATACCGGCTTCGGGCCGAGCGCGTTCAACATCAGCCGCACCATCAGGTCGCTGATCAAGGCGGGCGCGGCCGGCTGTCACATCGAGGACCAGGTCGGCGCCAAGCGCTGCGGCCACCGCCCTAACAAGGAAATCGTGTCGCAGGGCGAGATGGTGGACCGGGTCAAGGCCGCTGCCGATGGCAAGACCGATCCGGATTTCTTCCTGATCGCGCGTACCGATGCCATCGCCGTGGACGGCGTGGATGCGGCGATCGAGCGCGCCATCGCCTGCGTGGAAGCCGGTGCCGATGCGATCTTCGCCGAGGCCTCCTACGACCTGGCCACCTACCAGCGCTTCCGCGATGCGGTCGATGTGCCGCTGCTGGCCAACCTGACCGAGTTCGGCCAGACCCCGCTGTTCTCCACCGAGGAGCTGGCCTCGGTCGGCGTGGACATGTGCATCTATCCGCTGTCGGCGTTCCGGGCGATGAACAAGGCCGCCGAAGCCGTGTTCACCGCGATCCGCCGCGACGGCCACCAGCGCAACGTGGTGGACACCATGCAGACCCGCGAGGAACTGTACGAGCGCATCGGTTACCACACCTTCGAGCAGAGCCTGGACAGGACGTTCGCGGCGAAGAAGTAACCGCGCAGGTGACTCGGTCACGTCTGCGCGACAGGCGTGACCGTACTGCCGGACAGGCCGGGCGCGTGACGCAACAGGCTCAGCCCTTCCGTCCGTCACGCAGCAGCCGCGCCGTGGCCTGCGCACGCCAGACGCCCAGCACGGCGACCGCGAACAGCAGCGCCTGGGCCGGCAGCGGCAGGCGGTAGAGCCCGAACAACGCCGGCATGATCAGCCCCAGTGCCGCAAACGGCAGCAGCAGCCAGCGCGAATTGGCAGCGGTACTGGCCACCCGGCCATCACAGTGCGGACACGCCAGTGCCGCGGCGGGGGTAAGCTGGTACCAGCGCATCGGCGCACGCGCTGGAACACGCAGAAGATCCCCCTGGCGCAATGGCAACGCACACCACGGGCAACGCTGCCGCAACCTGCCGTCGTGACGATGCCGCATCCGCTTCTCCCTGGAATCCCGGCCGGCGAGCATACCCTGCGACCGGGCCAGGATTCCGCGGCGATGCGTCCTTCCTTCTTCCTCCGCCCGCTGTTCCCGACCATGCCGTACCGCTTCATCCTGCTGTCCAGCCTTGCCCTGCTCACCGCCTGTGGCCAGCGCGACGCGTTCAACCACAACGCCGATGCCAGCCCGCACCAGCGCGAGCTGGAACGCGCCTTCGCCATCTGTGCCGGTTGCCACGACACCCGTCCCGGCCTCGGCCACCGCGTCGGTCCCAACCTGCACGGGGTGATCGGCCGCAAGGCCGGCACCGCACCGGGCTACCACTACTCCGAGGCGATGAAAAACAGCGGCATCGTCTGGGATGCGCAGACGCTGGACGCCTTCATCAAATCACCGACCCGGCAGGTGCCCTCCAGCAAGATGGTCAACGCCACCGCCGACCCGGCCCGCCGCCAGGCGGTGATCGAATACCTGTCCAGCCTGCCTGACTGAACCTGCATCAATCCAGTGCCTGCACACCGCTATCCTTGAGCAAGGTCTGCCCACTGACCCAGCTGTATATCCATGCCGCGAAGCATCGCATCGCATCGCATCGGCAATATGCTCGGCCTCGCCACGCGTTTGACCAGCATATGCAGCAGCATCCGTACCTCGATCTCCGGCACGAAAACTGTCGCCAACGGGTCCTTGTTGATCGTGCTCATCTACGACATGTGATGATCGAGCCGTAAACCACCTTCTACATGTGCAGCGCGTACAGCTTTGGCAAACGCGATGCACTGGATGCATTGACCTGGCGCGGCTACTAGAACTGCGCAAAGCTGATGGCGCACAGACTCTCATCGCTGGCACCGTCGCCGGTACTTTGACCAGAATGTGGTGCCACCAAGCTCATCGACCATGCGCTCCACCACCCGCATCAGATCCTCGGCCTTCATCTCGTTGCACAGCGCCGCCGGCCTTGCCGCCAGCATCAGCGATGCTCACGCAACCGTTGCCACCACCACTGGTAACGATGGCCACGTTTCAAGCCAGGTCGAAATACGCCTGCTGGTTCATGACAGAGTTTCTGCGGAGCCGATATCCGTCTGGTGCTCACCTGCACAGGCGACGCCGAAATGAAGATGCGCTACGGATAGGTCCTGCCGAATCCGCCTCCTTGCCAGAACCATGAAGAATTAGGTTGAGACCACACGATGCAACCTTGCAGCTTTTCTTATGGCGTCCGTTCTGATATTCCTTTGTCCGGACAAACATAGGCGCCACCATGCGGGCGAGGGACGGGACGGAACGTGGCTGCACTGCAGTATCCAATCCTGGTGTTCGGGCACCTGCTGCTGTTCGTGCTGTGGCTGGGCGCCGATGTCGGTGTATTCCTGCTTGGGCAGCACTTCCGCCGTCGCCAGGCCTACTCGCTGGAGCAGCGTATCGCGCTGCTGAAGCTGCTGGTTGAAGTGGACATGGTGCCACGCAGTGCCTGGGCGCTGATGGTGCCGGTGAGTCTGAGCGTGGTGCATATGGGCGGCTACTGGACGCTGCCGGGCTGGTCTTTGCTGCTGGCGTGGCTGGTCGGCGCGTTGTGGCTGTGGCTGGTATGGGACGCACATCGGCACGACCAGACTCCACGGGCAGCCCGCAACCGCCGCATCGAATCCGTACTGCGCTGGCTGTTGGCCCTGTTCTACCTGTGGTTGGGGCTTGCCTCGCTGCTGCAGGGCGCCCCTCTGGCCCCACTGTGGTTGGCCAGCAAGGCGCTGATGTTCGGCGTGATCTTTGCCGCCGCCATCATGATCGACATCACCTTCAAGCCGGTGGGTGTGCAACTGGGCGCGCTGCTAAGGCAAGGCAGCAGCGACACCACCGAGCTGCCGTTGCTGCGCACCATGAACCGCACCCGCATCTGGGTGTGGCTTGTCTATCTGATGTTGCTGACCACGGCCTTCCTCGGCGTGGTCAAGCCCTTCTGATACTCCACCAGAGACCTGTCATGCGCTCTTTGTCGATCATTGCGGTTTCACTGCTGGCCGCAGCCTGCAGCCAGCAGTCCGACCCGCTCCCCGCCGTTGCCGGTGCCGCTACCGCCTCGACCCCGGCAGCACCTGTCGCTACGGCACAGGCTGCAGCCCCAGGACCAAAGGTCAGCGGCGAGCAGGCCTTCACCATGTGTGTGGCCTGCCACAGTCGCGATGCCGGTGGACCACAACGCATGGGCCCCAACCTTCACGACGTTGTCGGCCGCAAGGCTGGCAGCAATCCCGGCTTTAACTACTCTCCGGCCTTGAAGGCCAGCAACATCACCTGGGATGCCGCACAGCTGGACGCCTATCTGGCCGCGCCAGCCAAGCACGTCCCCGGCACCCGCATGGTGATCGCGGTACCCGACCCGGCAAGACGCCAGGCACTGATCGAGTACCTGTCGGCACCCTGATCTTTCTCTCCATGGCAGTGCGGCTGCGGATACCGCTGCCGTTGCTGCCTACTGCGGCAACGAGGAGTGGCATGGAACTTCAGTTCGAGCGTTTCACCCTGTTCTGTCGTGACCTTGAGGCATCGTTGCGGTTCTACCGCGACGCCCTGGGTCTTGTGGTGGTGGAAGAAAAAACCCTGGAAGGCGCAATGGCCGGCGGACTGCTGCAGCTGCCGGCCTGCCGCATGCGCATCGCACTGTTGGCTGCCGGCGCGGATGCGCCGGTCATCCTGGGCCTGTTCGAGATCAGCCAGACCGTGCTGGAGACGCTCGCGCCACCGCTGGACAAGCCTGCCTACGGGCAGAGCGCGCTGGTCCTGTCCACCCGACGGTTCGATGCCCTGCACAGCGCCTTGCAAGCCGCCGGCCATCGTTTCCTGACCCCACCGCTGGCCTACCCGAAGCGTACCGCCAGTGCGCGCTCACCGGTCGGCCTGTACCGCGAAATGATCGTCTACGATCCGGACAACGTGCCGGTGAGCATCCTGCAGATCGACCCGCTTCCCGAGGAGACCACGGCATGACCGGCATCACCCGTTCCATCACCGGCAGCATCCAGTACACCAGCAAGCAGAGTCACCGTATGGATGCAGAGCGTGGCCGCGAGAGCTTCCGGCTGGATGTGCACCGAGACGGCTCGCGGGTATTGGCCGCGCATTGCGAGATCGATGACGCGCCGGCTGTGGTCCGCGACGTCAACCTGCGCCTGGACGCGGACAACCTGCCACAGGAGTGCTTCGTGCGGATCGCCGTAGGTGGGCAGTTCCGTGGTTCGGGTTGGTTCGTCTTCAATGCCAACGAAGCCCAGTGCGAATCCACCACCACGGTGGAAGGCCGCGTGTCGCAGCGCTTCCCGCTGCAGGCACCGCTGCTGGCCTTCGGCAACCACGCCATCATCAACGACGCTTACGCGATGTCGCTGTACGACCTGGCCCAGGGGCCCGGCAAGCAGACTTTTTCCATGCTGCTGTCCTCGCCGGATCACCGTGGCGCCACCGGGCCGATGATCTTCCCGGTGCAGTTGGCCATCGAGTACGTGGGCGAGGAGGACATCGAGGTCATTGCGGGGCGCTTCAAGGCCCGCCACTTCCGCATCCTCGACGTCGGTATGCCCGAGGAACACCCCGACTACGACCTGTGGGTCACCGCCGACGAGCACTACATCCTGCTGCGCGCTGCGGTCACCGGCTACATGCAGACCGCCTACGAGTTGAGCAGCTACAACGTGGTGGAGCACTGAGATGCTGCTGCAGATGCTGTTGGTGGCACATATCGCCGTGCTGGGCTACTGGCTGGGCTCGGAACTGGTTATCAACAGTACCTACCGCTATGTCTCCTACGGCAGCCACATCCCCTTCGCCGAGCGCAGCCGGTTGATGGAACACGTCATGCACGTGGACCAACATGTGCGCTATGC
This sequence comes from Stenotrophomonas sp. JC08, assembly GCF_052180205.1. NCBI lineage: Bacteria > Pseudomonadati > Pseudomonadota > Gammaproteobacteria > Lysobacterales > Lysobacteraceae > Stenotrophomonas > Stenotrophomonas sp. JC08. The sequence goes on from NZ_CP197473.1 coordinate 3,219,716, forward strand.
GCTGGTGCTGCAGGCCGGGTTGGGCTTCTCGCTGGCCGCGCTGTACGGCCTGATCCCCGGTGCCGAAACCACAGCGATGGTCGCCGGCGTGTTGTGCGTGCTGTGGCTGGCCTTTGTCGAAGCCGTGCACCGGCTGCGCCACAGCCGCATCGGCGCCACCCTGGGCGCGATTGATCGTGGCTCGCGCTATGTCTTCATGGCGTTGCTGCTCGCGCTGGCGACCGGCTTGCTTGGCGGCAGCTGGGAGATGCCGCTGTGGCTGCGCCTGAAGCTGGCGCTGTACGCAGGCGTGATGGCCTCCGGTGTCGGCATCCGCCTGGCACTGATCAGCCACTTCCGCACCTGGAAGATGATGGCCCAGGAAGGACCGAACGAAGTCACCAACGACATCATCCGCCGGACCTATGTGAAGGCAACCTCTGTTCTGGGTGTGCTGTGGCTGTTCATTGCGGCGATCGTTGTCGTCAGCGTCTTCAAGCCGACATGAGCATGACCGATCACGCCACACTGCTGGCCGATCTTCGTGCAGTACTGGGCGAAGACGCGGTACTGCGCGATGCAGCCACCCTGCGGCTGATGGCCGGTGATCTTTACAGCAGTGGACCACTGCCAGTTGCGGTCATCCGTCCCGGCGACAGCGCCGCGCTGGCACAGGCGGTCGCACGGATCACCGTTGCCGGCCTGTCGGTGGTGCCGCGCGGCGGTGGCCTGAGCTATACCGGCGGCTACCTGTGCGAAGACAACGGCAGCGTGCTGGTTGACCTGTCCGCGCTGAACCGCATCGAGCACATCAGCACCGAGGACATGTACGTGGTAGCCCAGGCCGGGGTGACCTGGAAACAGCTGCATGACGCACTCACGCCGCTGGGCCTGCGCCTGCCCTACTTCGGGACCTTCTCCGGTGCCGGTGCCAGCATCGGTGGAGGGCTCAGTCATGGGGCATTGTTCTTTGGCAGCGCGCGTTACGGCTCGGCTGCCGACAACGTGCTGGGTGTCGAGCTCGTCACCGCAGATGGCAGACTGCTGCGTACCGGGCAATGGGCCTTGAAGGTGGAGGCCGAGCCGGTCTTCCGCAATTTCGGACCGGACACTACCGGCTTGTTCATGCATGACGGCGGCGCCTTTGGCATCAAGACCCGCGCCGCCTTCCGCCTGATTCCCCTGCCGGCACACAATGGCTATGCCTCATTCGCCTTTGCCGATTTCGAGCGCGCCGCATTGGCCTTGTCGGCAATTGCACGTACAGGCATCGCCGAAGAAGCCTATGTACTGGATGCCGGTGCCGTGGCTGCCAATGTCGAACGCGATCGCAGCCTGGGCGCTGCACTGCGTGCGGTGCGCCAGGTGCTGCACACGGCTACCGGCATCGGCGGCAAATGCCGAGCCCTGCTGGGGATGGCGCGGGCCGGACGCCAGGTGGTGCCAGCCGATGCATTCACCCTGCATCTTGTGGCGGCGGGCAACAGCCAGGCTGCGGTGGCACATGACCTGGCCAGCGCACAGCGACTTGCCAGTGAGCACGGCGGTATTGCCATTGCCGCCACGGTGCCCCGCATCGCGCGTGCAGATCCTTTCCCCGGGCTCAATGCGGTACTGGGTGCCACCGGCAGTCGCTGGGCGGCGTTGAACGTGAAAGTGGCGCACTCACGCGCCAGCGCGCTGATCCGCGCGCACCAGCAGCTGATCGCAGCACAACGCGCCGCAATGGAGGCCTGCGGCGTGCGGGTGACCTACCTGTGTTCGGCACTGTGCAACTACAGCTTCAGCTTCGAAGCGGTCTTTCATTGGCAGGACAACTGGCAACCACTGCATGCCGCCAAGGTGGCGCCGGAAGTAGCGGCGAAGCTGGCCTGCGGCCCGGACAATCCCGCCGCGCGTGTGCTGGTGGCGGACCTGCGGCAACAGACCTGCAACTTGTTCGTGCAACTGGGCGGCGCCTCCAACCAGATTGGCCGCACCTATCCTTTTCTTTCAGTGATGGACGATGCGCCGAGCACACTGCTGCGCGGCATCAAGCAGCAGTTGGACCCGCAGGCAAAGATGAACCCAGGCGTTTTGGGGTTTTGACACAGAAGTTGCGGCAGGTTCCGCTTCCGGCGTCTCTTGTGAAAGAGCCGTCTTGACGCTGTATCACTCGGCACCTGTTTGCCACCGGGCTCTACGTACTGTCACCGTCAGCGCTGGCCATGGCTCAATGCCCGGAAGAGTCCGAGCTGAAATCCTCGGTGGCTTGGTGCTGTCATTCCTGACGTTCCGCATCATCCGCGTGGCCGCGCACGGCCACACCGGGAGCTGCGCATCGTCAGCATCCCGGCGATATGACTGCTTGGTGCCAACATTTTTCGGCCAGTTCATGCTGGCCTGCTGAGCCTCAGGCCGCCGGAAACCACCAGGGTGAAGCGATGCCGGTGTTGATCAGCAGCGCGCGGGCGCGCACGAAGCGGCGGATCGAGGCGGTGCCCATGCGCGAGCCACCCATGCCCGACAGCTTGAAGCTCTGCTTCTCGGCGGTCTGCACCATGCCGGTCAGGCAGGCATCGTTGATGGAGATGCCACCGGCCTGCAGCTGGCGCGCCACGCGTTGCGCGCGCTCCGGGCTCTGCGTGAACACGGCCGCGGACAAACCGAATTCGGTGGCGTTGGCGCGGGCGATGGCCTCGGCCTCGTCGGCCACTACCATCACCGGCAGCACGCTGGCAAAGCTTTCCTCGGCGACCACCGCCATGTCGTCGGTGACATCGACCAGCACCGTCGGCGGGCACCAGACGCCGCCGTGGTCGACCAGCTCGCCACCGGTCAGCGCGCGCGCGCCCTTGGCCTTGGCATCGGCCAGCTGGGCACGTACCAGTTCCACCTGCGAGGCGGCGATCACCGGCCCGATCTGGCCCTGCTTCGGGTCCGGCCAGGCCAGTTCCAGTGCGGAAGCTTCCTCCACCAGGGCGGCGATGAAGGCCTCGGCCACCGGCGCCTCCACGTAGACGCGTTCGATCGACATGCAGCTCTGGCCGCCGTTGACAAAGCTGCCCCAGGCCAGTGCACGCGCGGCATGTTCGATGTTGGCGTCGGACAGCACCAGCGCCGGGTCCTTGCCGCCCAGTTCCAGCGAGGCCGGAATGAAGCGGCGCGCACAGGCTTCCCCGACCTTGCGGCCGGTGGCGACCGAGCCGGTGAAACAGATCTGGTCGGCCGCCTCGATCACCGCCTGGCCGGTGCCGCCGGCACCGGTGACCAGCTTGAACACCTCGCCCAGGCCGGCCGTGTCCAGCGCTTCACGCAGCAGCGGCACGAAGCGCGAGGTGACCTCGCTGGGCTTGGCCAGGATCGTGCAGCCGGCGGCCAGTGCCGGCACCGCATCGATCAGGGTCAGCATCAGCGGGAAATTCCACGGGCTGATCACGCCCACCACCGCGTACGGCACCCAGGTCTGCTGGCTGTGGATGAAGGTAATGGCCTCCTCCACCGGCGCGGCATCCTCCAGGCAGGCCGGCGCCTGCTGTGCCCAGCGGCGGATCGCGCCAATGGTGCCGTCCACTTCGATCACCGATTCATGCCAACGGCCGGTATCGGCCAGCAACGCATCGAGGAACCCGTCGCGACGGGCGGCCAGCGCATCGGCCAGTGCATCCAGGCGCGTGCAGCGTTCCTCGATACTGCGTTCGGCCCAAGTCGATTGAGCCTGGCGCAAGCCCGCGCCGAGCGCGGCGACCTCGGCGGCGGCGGTGATCGGCAGCTGCCCGTCGGATTGGCCGGTGCGCGGGTTGCGCAGCGGCAGCGTGGTGGCGTCAGTCATTGCCCAGTACTCCAGCGCTCAACAGAGCTTCAAGGGTGGCTTTCTGGCGGGCGGCGAAGTCGGCCCGCTGCGGAATCTTCAAGCTGTCGCCCTGCAGCAGGGCGTTGGGCTTCAAGGCGGTGCTGGCCAGGCCGGCGTTGATCGCCGCCTGCGGCAGGCGCGAGAGGAAATTGCCCATGCCCGGGCGCAGCCGGCGGCGGCGCAGGCCGGCGATATCCAGGTCGGCATAGGCGGCCATCGACTCGCCGGTGCCGGCGGCGGACAGCACCCGGCCCTGGTCATCGACGATCTTGCTCATGCCATCGGCACTGCCCAGCGGGATGTCCACGCCGCTGATGCCGGCGGTATTGGCCGACACCACATAGGCCATGTTTTCCAGCGCGCGGGCGCGTTTGGCGATGTCCTTGGGGGTCAGCTCGGGGCTGCCGACTTCGCTGGTCGAGTGCAGGATCACCTCGGCGCCGCGCAGGCCCAGCGCGCGGGCGATTTCCGGATACAGGATTTCTTCCGAGGCGATGCAGGCCAGCCGCCCGATCGGCGTGCGCGCAACCGGAAACACGCCCTCGATGCCGTACACATCCAGATACTTGTCCCACACGTCGTGCGGGCTGGGCGCGTACAGCGAGATCAGCCGGCGGTAGCGCAGGATCTGGTTGCCGCTGTCATCCAGGATCACCGAGGACTGGAAGTACAGCCCCGGGAAGTTCGGGTCGCGCTCGTAGGCGTTGGCGCACAGGTACACGCCGTTGTCCTGGGCGATGCGGCCCAGCTGTTCGTACTCGGCACCGTCCATCGCGAAGCAGCCCTTGGCCGCCCAGCCGGGGATGGTGTCGCCCAGCGGGTAGCTGGTGGCGAAGTATTCCGGCAGCACCACCAGCTTCAGGTCGGCGCCGATGAACGCCTTGGACGCGCGGATCTGGCGGCCGATGCGGGTGATGTTGTCGGCCACCGCGGCGGCGGCGTCTTCGGGAGTGGCGCAGCTGTTGACCGCGCGGCAGGTGGTCTGCAGCGCAAGCGCGCGATAGGACTCGATCATGGGTCGTCGCCTCCGGTGGCGGTATCGGTGAGCGGATGGGTGGTCACGCCGTCGGCCAGCAGCACGCGGAAGCTGCCGGTGCCGTCGCGCAACGGTTTGAGTGCCGCATATTCGGGCGACTGCCAGAACGCCAGCGCGGCGGCGCGATCCGGCCATTGGGAAATCACGGTGCGGGCCGGGGCGTGCTCGCCCTCCAGGCTATGTTGCTCGCCGCCCATCACCAGGTAGCGGCCCACTTCGGGCGTTGCCCGAGCATAGGTGGCAAATCGCCGCGGATCGGTGATGTGGGCTTCGATGATCAGATAGGCGGACATCACGGCCTCAGCAGAAGCGCGGCGCGCGTTTTTCGAGGAAGGCGGCGGCACCTTCGACAAAGTCGCTGCTGTGGAAGGCATTGTTGAAGGCGGCATCGGCCTGCGCCACGCTGATGCCGGCATCGCCGCCGAGATAGCCGAGCACGGTCTTGATCGCCCGGCGGGCCTGTCCGGAGGTCCCCAGCAGCTGCTGCACCTGTGCCTGCGCCAGTGCCTCCAGCCCGTCTTCGGCGACCAGCTGGTTGACCAGCCCCCAGTCCAGCGCGGTGGCCGCATCCAGCAGGCGGCCTGTCATCAGCATCTCGCGGGCGCGGGCCATGCCCACGGCATTTATCAATCGGCGACTGTCATCGGCGCTGTAGACTAGGCCGAGTTTGGCCGGGGTGATGGCGAAACGGCTGCGGGCACTGGCCAGGCGCAGGTCGCAGGCCAACGCCAGACCCAGTCCGCCGCCGACACAGACACCGTCGATTACGGCCAGCGTGGTCTGTGGCAGGCGTTGCAGTTTCAGCTGGGTGCGCTGTACCTGGGCGTTGTTGGCGGCAAAGGCGTCCGGTGCGGTGAGCAGCTGCCCCAACTCGTCGATGTCGGCGCCGGCGCTGAATGCCCCGGGCACCCCGGAAACCACCACGATCTGCGCTTCACTGGCGGCGATGGCATCCAGTGCGGTTTCGATCGCGGCCCAGTGGGCGGTGGCCAGCGCGTTGCGCTTGTCCGGACGGTGGATGCCGATGCGGGCGAGCGCCCCGTCGCGGCGCCAGGAAACTACAGTGTCGTCAGTGCTCATGTTCTGCCCCATTTGTTCTATCGTTATAGCATTAAGCCAAAAAAGGGTGAAGCGACCATGTCCGAGGACACACTTGCCACACTGCTGAGTGCCAACGCGCACAAACTGCTGCGCAACGATCTGCCGACGCCGCTTTACCACCAGATGTTCAGCCTGCTGCGCGACCGCATCCTCAATGGCGAGATCCCGCGCGGGGCGCGCATACCGACCGAGTTCGACCTGGCCGACGGCTTCGGCGTCTCGCGCATCACCGCCAAGCGAGCGCTGGACGAGCTGGCCGCCGAGGGCCTGGTCGAGCGCCGCCGCGGCAAGGGCACCCACGTCATCCACCGCTCGCGGCCCAAGCCGCTGCACAGCCCGCTGACCGGGCTGCTGGAAAGCCTGGAAGTGCTGGCCGAGCATACCCGCGTGCAGTTGCTGCAGTTCCGCCGCGCGGTACCGCCGGAGCCGATCCGCGCCCTGTTCGATACCGGCCCGCGCGACCAGCTGGCCCACGCGATCCGCCTGCGCCTGCGCGGCGAAACCCCGTTCGGCCACTACAACAGCTGGACCCTCACCGACCACCAGGAGTTCAACGAGGCGCGGCTGGCCAGCACTTCGCGCTTGAAGCTGTTCCAGGCCGTCGGCATCCAGATCCGCCAGGTCGAGCAGGTGCTGTCGGCGGTCAATGCCGACGCCATCGCCGCGATGCACCTGAAGGTGGAGCCCGGCACCGCGCTGCTGGCACTGGAGCGCCGCTCCTACGACGGCGCCGGCCAGCTGGTGGACCTGTTGCAGGTGCAGTACCGCCCGGACCAGTTCACCTACCAGATGACGCTGGACGTGGACGCCAGCGGGCACGACTGATCGATCGTGCCCGCCCGGCACGATGCGTGCCCCGCGGATGACCAGGACGGCTGGACGCAATGTCCGGACATGCAGCAGGATCGGGGTGCCCCCACGCACCTTGCCACCTGTCACCGGAGTCCGCTGCATGTTGTCAGAAGTGAAACTGGTCACCCTGGGCGTCAGCGATCTGGAGCGCGCCCTGTCTTTCTACTCCCAGGCCCTGGGCTACCGCCTGCAGGCGCGTGGCGAGGTCGATCCGGCACTGGCGCCACTGTGGCGCTTCGATCCGACCCTGCGCGGGCGCTGGGCAGTCATTGCTGCCGATGACAGCGGCCTGGGCCGGATCCGCCTGCTGCAGTTCGATGCGCCCGGCCAGCGCCTGTGGCATGCCGGCAACCTGTACAACGGCAGCGGCTATTACGCACTGAACTTCCGTTGCCGCGATGCGCTGGCAACGATGCAGGCGGTCACCGCCGCCGGCGGCAGCAGCGCGCACGAACCCAGCTACTGGGAGGTCAGCGAGCAGGTCGCGGTGCGCGACTCGATCAACGACGACCCCGATGGCATCCGCCTGGACGTGTTCTCGTACGAGCGCGGCGGCGAGCTGCGTGGCGCGCTGGAGACCGAGGTCAGCGTGGTGCAGACCATCGCCATCGCCACCCGCGATGTCGCCCGCTCGGTCGCCTTCTACCAGGCACTGGGCTTTGAAACGCTGTTTGACCGGGTGCTGGATTTCCCCGAACTGCAGGCGCTGCTGGGCACCGACCGCCCGGTCAAGATCCACAACGTCAACCTGATCAAGGACGGCCATATCGTCCCGGGCCGGGTCGAGATGTTTGCCTACCTGGAAATGGAGCACCTGCCCGATGCGCCGCTGCGTGATGCGGCGGTACCGCCGAACATCGGCATCCTCTCCGCCTCGCTGCGCAGCGATGACCTGGACGCCGACGTGGCACGGGTGCTGACGCTGGGCGGGCAGCTGATTGCCCGCCAGACGCTGGACCTGCCCGGGCTGGGGCCCTGCGCGGTGGCCACGCTGTTCGGCCCGGATGGCGAGCAGCTGGAGCTGTACCAGCCGCAATAAACCCCTGCCCCTGCCCAGCATCACGCACGGGCAGGGGCAGATCGCTGAGTCTCAGCCGGCCAGGCGCTGGGCCAGCGCCGCCATGCGCTGGCGGTAGTCATCCTGCTCGGTGTAGACCAGCCGCACCGGTACCGGCAACGCGGCCACCGCCTCGGCCAGGCCGGGCACCGCCACATCGGCAAATAGCGCGTGCAGCTGGCGGCCCAGGCGCAGCAGCTCGACCACGTTGGCATGCACCTGCGCGGTCGGCGGGCCGGCGACCCGGCGGCGGGCCTCCATGCTCGGCGCCAGCCACGGCCAGAGCAGGTGACGCTCGCGCTCCCACTGCCAGGCCTCGGCCATGTGGCCACCGGCGCGGTGCACCTGCGGATCGGGCAACTGCTGCAGGAAGGTCTGGCACTCGGCCGCATCGAGCAACCACGGCCGGTGCAGCACCACCCCGCTGACCTGCGTCCCCAGCGCCGCCACCAGTGCCGGCACATAGCTGCAGGCGCCCTCGTGGGCATGGATTTCCAAAGGCTTGCCGGCGAGCAGCTGGGTGCAGATGGCCTGCAGCGCGGCCTGCATGGTGGCCGCATCGGGCAGCGCGCTGACCTCGCTGGAAGCACCGTGGCCGGGCAGCTCGACCAGCACCGTGGTGCGTGCATCGGCAGCGACCTGGTCCGGCTGCAGCGGGTGCTGCCCGGGGGCATGCACCTGCAGCACCGCCCCGCCCTCACCGGGGCACAGCCAGACGGCGATCTCGCCCACCGCGGTGGCCAGGATCCGCCGCTGCCAGCCCTCGACCTGGCGCGCCGCCAGGGTGGCCGTGCAGGCGCCCAGCACATCGGTGGTCTGCGCCAGGATCGCATCCATGCGCCGGTGCAGGCCGTCCACATCCTCGTGCTCGATCACGCAGGCCACGTTGTCCGGCAGCGCCGGCAGGCGCTCGTGGTGCGGCAGCAGCACATCGGTGATGCGGTAGACCAGCCAGGCCGGGCAACGCAGTTCGGCCACGCGCTGGCGCTGGGTATAGGCAAAGGCGGCGCCATAACCGATGCGGTAGTTGTCACCGACATCCAGGATGTCCATCGCCGCGTCATGCGTGCCTGCGGGCGTGTACGGCGGCAGCACGATCGCGCATTCGGCCGACGGGTCGCACCACGGGAAGAAGTACAGCTGCTCGCGCATGCGCGACCACAGCCAGCGCAGGTGGCCACCATCCCAGCTGGGCACGAACGGCGGCAGGTACTTGTCGGTGTAGCGCGCGCGCTCGGCATCGTTGAACAGTGCATAGCCGTCGATCACCAGCGCACTCAGCCGCTCCGGCGCGATCCAGCCCAGGTGCATGCCGATCAGGCCACCGGTGTGCATGCCGAACAGCGCGAACTTCCCGATGCCCAGCGCATCGGCAAAGGCCAGGGTGGCACGCGCAAAGCCATCGATGTCCTGCTCCCCCGGCAACGGGTCCGAATAGCCAAAACCCGGGGTATCGGGTGCGATCACCGTATAGCGGGTGGCGAAGCGCTCGATCATCGACAGCCACATCCGCGAGTTCTGTGGCGACTGGTGCAACAGGATCAACACCGGGCCGCCGCCGGCGTACCGGTAGTGCACATGCCGGTTGCCGATGCGTACGAATTGCCGCTGGATCATGCCTGCTCCTGGAGATGTGGGCGGTGGCGGAAGGTATTAGTCACGCTTTGACTATTGACATACCAATATGTCAATAAGGCAGACACCGCCAGCCCGGCATGTGACCTGCGCTGGCGGCTTCCTTCACTACGGAGAGTGCCGTGGAACACCACATGTACCTGGTTTATGCCCACCTGCTGCTGTTTGCGTACTGGCTGGCTCCGGACTGGGGCGTATATGTGACCTCGGCCTATGTCGCACGCGCAGACCTGCCGCTGGCCGAGCGCCGGCGCTTCCTGCAGGCGGCACTGCGCATCGACCTGGTGCCGCGCTCGTGCCTGATCCTGCTGCTGCCACTGGGCCTGCAGCTGGCCAGCAACCTGCAGCTGCTGGCGCTGCCGGCCGGCTCGATGGCGTGGATCTGGGCTGCCGGGATCGCCTGGCTGCTGCTGTCGTGGACGGTCTACCGCCATCCGGCCGATGCGCTGGGCCAGCGCCTGAAGCGGATCGACCATGGCATCCGCGTGGTGCTGGCGCTGGGCCTGATCGGCAGCGGCAGCTGGGCCCTGCTCACCGGCCAGGGCGTGTATGTCGGCTGGCTGGCGGCCAAGCTGGTCGGCTTCGGCCTGCTGCTGATCCTGGGCCTGGTGCTGCGCCGGATCATGGGCGGCTGGGCCAGCGGCTTTGCCCGGCTCGAAGCGGAAGGCTCGACCCCGGCCACCGAGGCGATCTTCCGCGACAGCCTGCGCCGCGCGCGGCCCATTGTCTGGGTGTTCTGGACCACCAGCGCGCTGATGGCCTTTGCCGGCCTGCTCAAACCCTTCTGAGGAAACCTGCCATGCATACAGCCAATCCCGCCAGCATCGTGCTGCCACCGCGGATGCACCTGGTCGTCGTCGGCGGCTGCGGTGGCATCGGCCATGCCATCGTCCAGGCCGCGCATGCCCAGCAGGCGCAGATCAGCGTGGTCGACCTGGCCCAGTCGCTGCAGCAGCGCCCACTGCCGGACGGCGTGCACGGCGTGGCTGCCGACATCCGCGACCCGGCCGCGGTCAGCGCCGCATTCGCGCAGGTGGCCGCGCACCACCCGCAGATCGACGGCCTGGTCAATGTCGCCGGCTACACCGGTGGCCTGCAGACCCTGGACGGGCTGGAGGCGGCAGTGTTCGAGGACATCCACCAGGGCAACCTGCGCGGCGCCCTGCACTGCTGCCAGCAGGCGCTGCCGTTGCTGCGCCAGGCGCCGCACCCGGCCATCGTCAATGTCTCCACCGGGATCGCCAGCATCGGCGCGGCCGGCTATGGCGCCTATGCCATCGCCAAGGCCGGCTTGAATGCACTCACCCGCGTGCTCGCCGCCGAGGCCGCGCCGCAGGTGCGGGTCAATGCGGTGGCACCGGGCGGGGTGGATACCGCCTTCCTGCGCGGCGGCTACGGCCGTGGCGGGCGCGAGGACGGTGCACCGCTGCGGCTGGACATCGATGCCTATGCGGCCAGGGTGCCGCTGGGCCGGATCGGCGTGGCCGCCGACATCGCCGCGCCGGTGCTGTTCCTGCTCAGCGATGCGGCCGCCTACATCAGCGGCCAGGTGCTGCACGTCAACGGCGGCGCGCTGATGCGTGACTGAAAACCCACATGTACTAATGACATGCCTTTAAAACCAATAGGTCATTGATGCACCACCCCGGTGCATCTTTTTTGCCCCAAAACAGGGAGAAACCATCAAATACCAATACAAATCATAAAGTTGCATCTGGCGCACACCTGCTGCAATGCAATGAAAATTTTGTCAATAGTCATGTTGCACGCAGCGCCGGCCGCGCCAATACTCAATTCACATATTGATATACCAATGTGACAGCCGTCCCCCGCGCAGTACCCCGGCTTTATGTTCATCCACCCCCTGTTCTGGAGCGTGTCATGAAGGAAGTTCTGTACCGCAGTGCACTGGCAACCGCCGTCCTGGTTGCCCTCGGAAATGGTAATGCCCTGGCCCATGGCAACGAAGGCACCGGGACCGAAAGCAATGACCCGCCCGTGCAGCTGGACCAGATCAGCGTGACGGCCCAGCGTCGCGAAGAGGCTGTACAGAAGACCCCGCTCAGCCTGAGCGTGATCGCCGGTCCGGAATTGGACCGTATGCAGGTGAAGCGCGTCGACGACGTCAAGTTCATGACGCCAAACGTCGTCATCGAGCAGAACACCGGTACCAGCTCGGGCGCGAAGATCATCATGCGCGGCGTCGGCGTCGAAGATTCGATGTTCACCAACGATCCCACCGTTGCGATGTACATCGACGATGTCTACATCGCCCGCCAGAACGGTGCGATGTTCGACCTGCTCGACGTCGAACGCATCGAAGTCCTTCGCGGCCCCCAGGGGACGCTCTACGGTCGCAACGCAACCGGTGGTGCGATCCGCTATATCACCCGCAAGCCAACGGGCGAGGATCGCCTGGATCTCGATCTGAACGTCGGCAACTTCGGCCGCCGCGACGCGCGGGTGATGGGCACCACCCGCCTCGGCGAAACCCTGGACGTATCTGCAGCGGTCCTGACCAGGAACCGCGACGGTTTCCTCTACGACCGCACCAACGACCGAAAGGTCAATGATCAGGACGTGCTGGCCGGGCGGCTCTCCCTCGCGTCGACCTGGGGGGAAGCCTCGTACGCGACACTGACCATCGACCGCTTGGCCGAACGGTCGACACCCGGCTGGGCAACACCAGTCGCGTTCGATGGCGACGAGGTCATTCCGCGTACCGGGAGCTTCTACGTCACAGAAACCGACATCCTCGGCTTCAGCGATCTCGACCAGTTCGGCGTGGCCCTGACCAACGAGACCGACTACGGTTCGTTCGGCCTCCGCCAGATCCTGCACTACCGCACGCTCGACCATCACGTCTACATGGACCTCGACGGCACCCGCAACCTGCTCTACCACGTCGAGCAGGACCAGAAACAGCGACAGCGCGGCTACGAGGCGCAGTTCACCTCGTACAACGAAGGCCCGTTCAACTGGGTCGCCGGGGTATTCGCTTTCCAGGAAAGCAACGACCAGCCCACGCGCGGCGATATCTTCGCCCGAGGCACGACCTACGATATCGAACAGGACACCACGGCCTATGCCATCTACGCACAGGGCAGCTACGACTTCACTGACCGTCTGGCCCTGACCCTGGGCGGCCGCTACAGCCGGGAAAACAAGGATTTCGACGTGCGCGCGGTACGCACCGATGGCTCGGTCGCCTTCACCAAGTCGATGGACAAGACCTGGAGCCGGCCCGACTGGAAGGTGCTGCTTGACTATGATTTCAGCGACAACGTGATGGGCTACGCCTCCGTGACCACCGGCTTCAAGAGCGGCGGCTTCAACGGCCGCGGAACGACCTACGAAACCATCACACCGGTCGACGAAGAAACGATGATCGCCTACGAGGTCGGCGTGAAATCCTCGCTCTGGCACAACCGGGTCCACCTCAATGCCAACTACTACCGGCTCGATTACGATGGCATCCAGCTCACTGCAGTCAATCCGCAAGGCGTCTTCGTGCTCGCCAATGCCACCGGCGCGCTGATCCAGGGCATCGAGGTCGACCTGCAGGCCCAGGTCACCCAGAAGCTGCGCGTGAACGCCAGCCTGGGCACCATCGACAGCGAGTACCAGAACTTCAGCGAGGCCAACGCCGCGACCTTCAGTGATCTCCCGATGAAGAACGCACCCGACCTGCAATGGACCCTGGGAGCCAGCTATACACAGCCGGTGGGCGACGCAGACCTGGTATTCAGCGGCAGCGCCCGCTACACCGACGACTATTTCCAGAACCAGGACGCCTCGCGCCTGATCATGACCCGGGCCAACACCGAAGTGAACGCCCGCATCGCCTATGAGCCGCGCAACGCCAACTGGTCGGTCGCTCTCTGGGGTCGCAACCTCACCGACAAGTACGCCTCTGCCGGCGGCTTCGACATCGCCGGCCTGGGCATCGGTGTGATCTACCCCAACGTGCCGCGTACCTACGGCCTCGAGTTCAAGTACCGCTTCTGGTAAGCACGGCCACATTGCCACACACATCGCTCCCGCACGGGAGCGATGTCTTTTTGAGACCACGATGGATTACCAATTGCTGTTGTTGTTGCACCTGTTGATCGCCGGCTACTGGCTGGGCGGCGACCTGGGCGTGTTCTACATCGCCGGCAAGATCGCCGACCCGGCGCAGCCGCTGCCGGTGCGCCTGTTCTCGGCCAAGGCGATGATGCTGTTGGACATGGTTCCGCGCACCTGCCTGATCATGGCACTTGGCACCGGCCTGACCGTGGCCACGCAGGCCGGCCTGCTGCCGCTGAAGGGCTGGCTGTGGCTGGTATGGCTGGGCACGCTGGCTTGGCTCGGCCTCGCTTGGGCAGCCTTCCTGAAGGAACACTCGGCTGCCGGCCTGCGCATCGCGCGTGTGGATTTCTACCTGCGCCTGCTGGTGCTGGTGGGCTGCGTGGCCGCCGGCATCGACGCGCTGGGCGACGGCGGCTATGTGCTGCAGAGCCGTTGGCTGGGTGCCAAGCTGATCCTGTTGGCCGGCATCATCAGCATGGGGCTGCTGGTACGCATCCAGCTGCGGCCGTTTGGCCCGCTGTTCGGCAAGGTGGTCACCGGCACCGCCAGCGATGCCGACCAGCAGGCGCTCAAGCAGCTGATAGCGCGGGTGAAGATCCCGGTACTGTGCATCTGGTTGATCATCCTGACCATCATGGTGCTGGGCAAACTCAAGCCGTTCTGAATCCTGCACTGTGACGTATACGACGAAGGCCCGCTTGCGCGGGCCTTCGTCGTATCAACTCTCCACCCAAGGCTCAGACCTTCAAAGTCCGGGCCTGTGCAGGGCACCCGGCAGCACTGGCTGACTTCGCAGGCGCGGGATGACGATGAAACAAGCGTGATCTTCACATGGCAGGGCTACCATCACGCCGGCACCATCGGCTTCGCGGTTTGCGCCACGCGTGCAGGCGTGAATGGCGGCTGCCGCCAGCAAGCGGCTCAGGCCACGCCGCGTACCGCCGCCGAATCCACGCCCGGCTCGCCTCCCTCGCCTGCCGTCGTCGCAAACGCCAAGCGCCGCTCATCACGGACGAAGAACGAAGCCAGCAGACCAATCGCTATCAGCACCGCGATTACGGTGAATGCCAGATGGTAGTTGCCAAAGTGATCAAACATCACCGCCGTCAGCCAGATGCCCAAGCCCGCCGAGGTGGCATCCAACAGCGAGATCGTGCCAAGGATCTTGCCCGCCGCGCTGAGCCCGAAGGCTTCGACAATCTGCAGCTGCAAGATCGCGTACAGCCCGCCCCAGCCCAAACCCATCACGATCAGGCCAGTCCACAACAGGCTGGCCTGCTGCAGCGCGATGATCACCGCACCCACCGCCATCAGCGCCACATTGCAGACAAATACCTTCTTGGACGTGGTCACATCAGCCAGAAAGCCGAACAGGAACTTGCCGGCCATGCCCAACCCGAACAGCAGGAACATGCCATCGGCCGCCTGCTTGCCGCTGAAACCCAGATCCTTCATGTTGAGGATCAGGTGCGAAGACAGCGACATGATTCCCCAGAACGTGGTCACTGCTACCAATGCCAACGCCCAGAAGGTGCGCGTGCGCAGGGCCTGGCGATAACTCAGGTCCGGCAGCAGGCTGCAGCGTCCCGGGCTGCTGGTGGCCACGGCCTGGCCCTCGCCCCAACGCCTCAGGCCCTTGCCATCGGGCGAACGCACCAGTGCCAGGCACAGCACGAACAGTGCCATCGGTATCACCGCCATCAGCAGGAAACTGCCGCGCCAGCCATGCTCGGGTAACAAGGCGACGATGATCTTCGGCACCAGCATGCCGCCCAGGCTGCTGCCCACCAGCGCGATGCCCAGCGCGGTACCACGGCGGGTCTGGAACCACTGCGAGACCATGATCACCGCAACGCTCAGGCCGCTGCTCACGACCACCGCGGCAAAGCCAACATGGATCAGGTAGACATGGGCGATGGAGTGCACCTGCGAGTAGGCCGCGTACAGAACCGCCAGCAGCACACTGCCGAACAAGGCCAGGCTGCGTACCCCGACGCGATCGATCAGGGCGCCGACGAACGGCGACATCAGCGCAGCCAGCAGCAGGTTGAACATGTCGCGGAACTTTAGCTGGCCTCGGCTCCAGCCGAACTCTTCCAGCAGCGAGGGATCGAAGGCGGTGATCCCGGTCATGGTCATGCCATTGGAAATCGCCAGCATCAGCATGGCCACGATGCAGATCAGCCACGGGTAGAAACGTTTCATCGGCACACCTGTTGCGAAAGGGTGAACGGGAACGCATGCCACTACAACAATGTCCGGACAAAGAATGGCACAGAGCGGATGCCGGATGTAGCCCACAGCGATGATTGCAGTGCCGGTCAAATATAGATATATAGATATAACATTAAGATCAAAGGTCTGGCCGACACCATCGTGAATCCGTTCACCACCCAATCCCTGGAGGGCATCCTCCGCCGCGACGTGCACACGCCGCTCTATCACCAGCTGCAGGGCTTCCTGCGCGGACTGATCGAGCGCGGCGAGGTCGCCGATGGCGAGCAGCTGCCGCGTGAGGAGGAGCTGGCCCGGCGCCTGCGCATCTCGCGGGTGACGGTGCGTCAGGCCCTGCAGATCCTGGCCGACGACGGCCTGCTGGTGCGCCAGCGGGGCCGCGGCACCCGCGTGGTCGGTGGCAAGGGACGCAGTTCGGCGATCCCGATGCCGCTGAAGACGCCGCTGGGCGAGCTGATCCACAGCCTCGACACGCTGGCCGGCAATACCCAGGTGCGCCTGCTCGGCTGGGAGCGTGTTGTGCCGCCGGAACCGGTCCGCGTGCAGTTCGGCAGCGGCCCGGACGAGCCGCTGGTGCGCTGCGTGCGCGTGCGTTCGCGTCATGGCCATCCGTTCGGCTACTACGCCAGCTGGACCCGCACTGCGCATCCGGACTTCAACGCCGAGAACCTGGCCTATGGCTCGCGGATCGCGCTGTTCCGCCGCTGCGGCATCCGCTTCGTCCAGGTCCGGCAGACCGTGTCGGCGTTGCGGGTGGGCGCGCTGACCGCGCTGCACCTGCAGATGTCACCCGGACAGGCGGTGATGACGCTGGAACGCCGCTCCTACGGCGATGAGCAGCAACTGCTGGACCTGCTGGAAATCCAGTACCGCCCCGACCAGCTGCGCTACCAGATGCGCCTGGACTATGAAGCCAACCCGGAGACTTCTGTTTGAGCGCAACACTTGCCGAAAAGATCCTCGCCCGCGCCTGCGGACGTGAAGCCGTGCGCGCCGGTGAGATCCTCACCGCGAAACTCGACCTGCTGATGATGCATGACTCCGGTGGGCCGCGGCGGGTGGCGTCACGGCTGGAAAAGCTCGGCGCCAGGGTGTGGGATCCGGACAAGGTGGTGGTGGTCTCGGACCACTTCGTGCCCGCGGTGGATATGGAAAGCGCGGACATCCTGGCGCTCACCCGCCGCTGGGCGCAGGCCCATGGCATCACCCATTACGACATGCTCGGCATCTGCCACGTGGTGCTGCAGGAACACGGCCACGTGCAGCCGGGCATGTTCTGCGTCGGTGGTGATTCGCACTCGCCCAGCGGTGGCGCGTTCGGCGCGTTCATGGTCGGCATGGGCGCCACCGACATCACCGGCGCACTGGTCACCGGCGAAGTCTGGCTGCGCGTGCCGCAGACCACCCGCGTGCAGCTGGACGGCACCCTCGCCACCGGCGTCAGCGCCAAGGACGTGATGTTGATGCTGTGCGCCGCGCACGGCATGGGCAACGAAGGCCAGGTGTTCGAGTACGGCGGCAGCGCGGTGCAGGCCATGCCGATGCACGAGCGCCTGACCCTGTGCAACATGGCTGCCGAACTGGGCGCGGAAACCGGCATCGTCGAGCCGGATGCGACAACGCTGGCGGCACTGGAGGCGGCCGGCAAGCCGTTCCACGGCGATCTGGCGCACTGGCGCAGCGATACCGACGCCCGTTACCTGCATCACTACCGCTACGACGCCGCGCACATCGCGCCGCACGTGGCCGCCCCGCACAGCCCGGCCAACAGCCGGCCGGTCGATGAGCACGGCAAGGTCCACATCGATCAGGCCTATATCGGCGCCTGCACCGGCGCCAAGCTGACCGACCTGCGCATGGCCGCCGAAGTGCTCAAGGGCCGCAAGGTCGCCAAGGGCACGCGCCTGCTGATCGCCCCGGCCTCGGTGGCGATGACCGCGCAGGCCGCCGCCGAAGGCACGCTGGCCACGCTGACCGAGGCCGGTGCCATCCTGCTGCCGTCTGGCTGCGGCGCCTGCGCCGGCATGGGCGCGGGCATGCTCAGCAGCGGCGAGGTGTGCATGTCCACCACGGCGCGCAACTTCAAGGGCCGCATGGGCTCGGCCGAGGCGCAGGTCTATCTCGGCTCGCCGTACTCGGTGGCCGCCGCGGCGGTGAAGGGCGAAATCTGCGATCCGCGCGAACTGCTGGGAGAAAGCGCATGAATGTCCGTGGCAAGGCCTTCGTCTTCGGCGACCGCATCGATACCGATGTGCTCGCGCCCGGCCCGTACATGCGCGAACCGCTGTCCGTGCTGGCCAGCCACTGCCTGGAAGCGGTCGACCCGGACTTCGCCGGGGAAGTGCAGCGCGGTGATATTGTCGTCGGCGGCGAATCGTTCGGCATCGGCTCCTCGCGCGAGCAGGCGGTGCAGGCGCTGGCCGAACTGGGCGTCGGCGCCATCGTCGCGCGCTCGTTCGCGCGCATCTTCTACCGCAACGCGCTCAACCTCGGCGTACCGGCGCTGGTCTGTACGGATCTGGAAGTGTCGCGCGGCGATGCGCTGGAAGTGCGACCGGTCGAAGGCCGCATCCTCAACCACACCACCGGCCGCGAATTTTCCTGCGAGAAGATTCCCGCCGAGCTGATGGACATCGTCGCCGGCGGCGGGTTGATGCCATGGCTGGAACGCAAACTCGCCACGGAAAGACGCACATGAAATCCGGAATCCTCCACGCCACCCTGATCGCCCCGCAGCTGCCGCCGGTGGTCGAGGCCTATGCCGCGCAGCTGTCGATGCGCGAACACGCCCGCAGCAGTCTCGCTGCCGACGATGCCGCCGCGCTGGACCTGCCCGAGCTGGCCGGTGCCCCATTCGTGTGGCTGGCCAACAGCCTCGGCGAACCGGTGCTGCGCGTCATCGAGGATCCGCAGGCGGTGATCGGCGAACCGATGTTCCGCCACGGCTGGCTGTCGCTGGAAGTGCTGGTCGGCGATGTCGACGCGCTGGCCGCCGGCCTGCAACCGCCGTTCACCGTGCTCGGCCCCGCCGCCAACCTCGAACTCAGCGACGCCATCCGCGCCGCGCAGGTGCTCGGTCCCTGCGGCGAGCTGCTCTACCTCACCCAGATCAAAGCACCGGTACCGCCGTTCGACCTGCCGATGACCGACACCACCGTCGCGGCCACCTTCATCGGGGTGATGACCACACCCGATCGCGACGCCTCGCAACGCGCCTGGTCGGCATTGCTCGGCGCCCCGGGCTGGGCCTTCGACACCAAGATCACCGTGCTCAACCGCGCCTATGGCCGGCCGCTGGAAGGGCGCTACCCGGTGGCGGTGGTGCCGATGCCCGGGCAGTGCATGGTCGAGATCGACCAGGTGGAACTGCCAGCTGCCCCCACCCGGCGCGCGGCCGGCACCCACAGCCTGTGCCTGCGCCTGCCGGCGGTGGACGACTCCGTCCTGCGTGCGGCCGGCTGGCAGCTGGCCGCCATCGGCAATCGCCGCAGCCTGCGCGGCCCGGCCGGCGAGCATGTGGAACTGCTCGGCGCGTAGCCACCGGTTGCCCGCGGTCCGCTATCACCCGGACCGCGGGCCGTTCGCGCTCAGCCGCCCAGCGTGGCGGTGTCGATGACGAAGCGGTATTTCACATCGCCCTTGAGCATGCGCTCGTAGGCGTCGTTGATGCCGTCGGCGCGGATCAGCTCGATGTCGGCCACCACGCCGTGTTCGGCACAGAAATCCAGCATTTCCTGGGTTTCCGGAATACCGCCGATCAGCGAGCCGGCCAGCGTCCGGCGCTTCATGATCAGGTTGAACACCGCCGGTGACGGATGCGGCGTGGCCGGTGCACCGACCAGCACCATCGCCCCATCGCGCTTGAGCAGCTGCAGGAACGCATCCAGGTTGTGCGGCGCCGCCACGGTGTTGAGGATCAGTTCGAAACTGGTGCCATGGGCCGCCATTTCCCCGGCGTTGCGGGATACCACCACCTCGTCGGCCCCCAGCGCCAGCGCCGCCTCACGCTTGGAATCGGAGGTGGTGAAGGCCACCACGTGCGCGCCCAGCGCATGCGCCAGCTTCACCGCCATGTGCCCCAGTCCGCCGATGCCGACCACGCCCACCTTCTTGCCCGGGCCGGCCTTCCAGTGCCGCAGCGGCGACCAGGTGGTGACACCGGCACACAGCAGCGGCGCCACTGCGGCCAGCTGCGCCTCGTCGTGGCGTACCCGCAGCACGTAACGCTGGTCGACCACGATCTGTTGCGAATAGCCGCCCAGCGTGTGGCCGGGTGCATCGGCGGTCGGCCCGTTGTAGGTACCGACCATGCCGTCGCAGTAGTTCTCCAGCCCGTCATCGCACTCGGCGCACTGGCGGCAGCTGTCGACGATGCAGCCGACCCCGACCAGATCACCCGGCTGGAAGCCGCTGACCTCGGCCCCGACCGCCGCCACCTTGCCGACGATCTCGTGCCCGGGCACGCACGGAAACCGGGTACCGGCCCATTCGGCACGGACCTGGTGCAGGTCGGAATGGCACACGCCGCAATAGGCGATGGCGATCTGCACATCGCGCGGGCCGGGCGTGCGGCGCTGGATCTGCATCGCCACCAGCGGCTGGTCGCCGGCATGGGCGCCGTAGGCATGGACAGTCATGGGAGGGTTCCTCGACGGATGGGATCGTCCCATTGTCCCGCACCGCCGTGGCCTGCGCGCAACCGCCCCGCATTTCGGCGCAATTGACCCTCGTCACAGGGCCGCCAAATAGCAAGCCGGGAAGTTCCCGCGAGCCACCTCTAATTCATGTACTGGTCAGTTTGATATTCAGGGCAGGTTGCATCGGCTAACGGATAATTCACATCAGTCGACCGGCAGACGATTCGTGCCAGGCCGATCAAACCAATAAAAAGGATCACTGTTATGAAGACCTCCCTGATCACCCTGGGCCTGCTGGCCGCCCTGCCGTTCGCCGCCTCGGCCACCGACGGCCTGTCCTACAACTACGTGGAAGGTGGTTACGTGAACACCGACGCCAAGGGTGGCGATGCCGATGGCTGGGCACTGAAGGGCTCGGTGGCCGTGCATCCGAACTTCCATGTCTTCGCCGACTACAGCGCGCAGGAAACCGACAAGCACAAGGTCGACGTCGACCAGTGGCGCTTGGGCGTGGGCTACAACTACGGCATCGCCCCGAACACCGACCTGGTGGCCCGTCTGGCCTACCAGAAGTTTGACCCGCAGTACGGCGGCGACTTCAACGGCTACAGCACCGAAGTCGGCGTGCGCACCGCGTTCACTCCGATGGTCGAAGGCTACGCGCTGGCCGGCTATGAGGATTACAGCAAGAAGCACGGCATCAACCCGGACGGCGAGTTCTACGGCCGTGTCGGCGCCACCGCCAAGTTCACCCCGAACTGGGGCCTGAGCGGCGAAGTGAAGCTGGCCAAGGCCGGTGACCGCGAGTGGTTCGTCGGTCCGCGCTTCACCTGGTAAGCAATCGCAACACCGTTTCAAAGGCGCGTGCTCTCTCTCCCCCGCGCCCCGGAGCCCGGTCTTACGACCGGGCTTTTTTCTTGTCCGGGCCCCAGCCTCCCCGATTTGCGGTCATCCGCTCCGATCGGGCACCCGTACTTTTGAGGTGTCGGCGGCATCCAAGGCTGGCGGGCAGTCCCGCCGCACTGCACGGGCGCATCCTGCCGGGCGGAATCATGCATGAAAAAGCCCGGCATCGCCGGGCTTTTTCTTGGAACGTCTTCGATAGTTACTTGAACAGCGTGTCGGGATATTCCGGCTTCTGCTCACGCGCCAGCAGCTGCTGCAGGCCATCACGCGGGCTCAGCTCGCCATGCAATACCGACTGCACCGCCTTGGAGATCGGCAGATCGATGCCGTGGCGGTCGGCCTGGCGCATGACTTCATCGGCGGTCTGCACCGATTCCACCACCTGGCCGATTTCCTTCACTGCGTCCTGCAGACTCTGGCCCCGACCCAGCGCCAGACCCAGCCGCCGGTTGCGCGACAGATCACCGGTGCTGGTCAGCACCAGATCGCCGAGACCGGCCAGGCCCATCAGGGTCTCGGGTTTCCCGCCGATCGCCGCGGCCAGCCGCAGCATCTCGTTGAGGCCGCGGGTGATCAGGCCGGCACGGGCGTTCAAACCCAGCTGCATGCCATCGGCCACGCCAGTGGCCACCGCCAGCACGTTCTTCATCGCCCCGCCCAGTTCGGCGCCGACCATGTCGTCACCGGTATAGGCACGGAACGCCGGGCCGTGCATGGCATCGGCCACCTGCTGGGAAAACGCCTCGTCATCACCGTGCACGGTGATCGCGGTGGGCAGGCCCAGGGTCACTTCCTTGGCGAAGGACGGGCCGGTGACCACCGCCAGCGGCACGTCCGGGCCCAGCACCTCGCGTGCGACCTCGTGCAGGAAACGGCCCGAGCCGGGCTGGAAGCCCTTGGTCGCCCAGGCCACGCCGGTCCCGGCCGGCCGCAACGGCGCCAACGCGCGTACGGTTTCGGCGAAGGCATGCGAGGGCACCACCACCAGGATCCACGACGCACCGTCAACGGTGGCCGCCAGATCGGTGCTGGCACGCAGGGATTCGGGCAAGGGAATCCCCGGCAGGTACCGGGGATTCTCATGACGCTGGTCGATCGCCTCGATGACAGCGGCGTCACGTCCCCACAGCACGGTCGGGTGACCGTGCCGGGCCAGCAGGGTGGCCAGCGCGGTGCCCCAGGAGCCCGCGCCGAGGACGGCGATCTTGTTCGCGTCGGTCGTACTCATACGCTACTGCGGACGCCGATCAGGCGTTGCCGGCCGGCTCGGAATCGGCCAGCGAGGCGCCTTCGGCCTGCTGCTGACGCTGGCGCAGGGTTTCGGCATACAGGCCTTCGAAGTTGATCGGCTGCAGGTAGAACGGCGGGAAGCCGCCGGCCTGGATCAGGTCCGACACCATCGAGCGCACGTACGGGAACAGGATGTTCGGGCACTGGGTGCCGAGCAGCACGTCGATCGCCTGCGGCTCCAGGCCCATCAGGCCGAACACGCCGGCCTGCTCCACTTCGGCCACATAGGCGGTCTTGTCGCCGGCCTTGCAGGTCAGGGTCACGCCCAGCACCACCTCGAACGCGGTGTCGGACAGGCGCTGCACCTTCTGGTTCAGGTTCAGCTGCAGGTCCGGCTGCACGTTCTCGTTGAAGATGGTCGGCGAGTTCGGGGATTCGAAAGAAACGTCCTTGACGTAGATCTTCTCGATGGTGAACGCCGGGCCATTGTTGGCTTCAGCCGGGACGACGCCGTTGCTGTTCTCTTCGGACATTTCTCAAGACTCCAGAACTGTTTGTTCGATAAATGGGATTGATACCAGACCAGCGATGGGGGCGCTCGCCCCCGTGCACAAGGCCTTGACGCGAAATCGACGGCTCAGCCGCGGCCCTTGACCAGCGGCAGATCGGCCGCCTGCCACGCCGGGATGCCACCGTCGAGCACGAAAACCTGCTCGTAGCCGGCCTTTTTCAGCGTTTTGGCGACGCTGCCTGCGGTATTGCCGGTGCGGCACACCAGCACCACCGGGGTCTGTTGGGCCGAGGCCAGCAGCTTGTGTGCGGGCGTCACCTGCGAGGCCTGCACATTGCGGCTGCCGGTGATGTGGCCCTTCTCGAAGTCGCTGCTGGTGGACAGGTCGATCACCACCGCATCACCGGCGTTGATCATGCGGGTCAGCTCGGCCGGCTTGAGCGACTTGTAACCGCGGAACAGGCGCGCGATCTCGGTGGCGATGATGGCCACGGTCAGGCCGACCAGGGCCAGCGACAGCATCGGATTTCGGCCGGCGAAGGCCAGCAACTCTTCGTAGTTCACTCAGGTCACAGGTCGTTTAAGCGGGCGGGGATTGTCGCATATGCCGGTCACGCGGCGCTGGCCGCGCTACTGGCCCTGCCACAGGTCCGGCAGGCCTTCGACCTGCCACCAGCGCTTGGCCTGCGGGTCCCAGCGCCAGCGCTCGGTCAGGGTGAGGGTGCGCTCGGCCTGGGTGTTGCGATTGACCACGCCCATTTCCACCCGCCGCTCGATGCTGCCATCGGCGGCCATGCTGCTGCCGCGCTCGCGGTAGCTGGACACCTGCAGCTGCCGGTAGCGTTCGCGCTGCAGGTCGCTGAGCGGATGGGCGGCCAGATATGCCGGATCGATGAAGCCCTCGGCCGCTTCGAAATCACTCCAGCGGATCGCCGCCACGTAGGCATCCTGGGTCGGCAGCAGCTTGGCGCGCTGGCTGCGGCTGGGGCCGTCGCCGGCCTGGGCGCTGGCGGCAACCAACAGCAACAGCATCAATGTGGACTGCAGGAGTCGTCGGTACATGGGATTCCCTCGCTGGAGGCCCATCCTAGCCTTTGCCGAGCGCGACGTAGCGCCCTTCCAGCTCCGCCGCACCGCCCTCCATCTGTACGCTCACCGTGGTCCGTGCACGTCCACGCTTGCCGAACTGCGCCAGGAACGTGTCCCAGTCCTGCTCCGGCGCCAGCCGTGCGGCGGCCAGCAGGTCGCCATAGACCGGCGCGCGGTAACGGATGCTGCTGTCGGCGACATAGACCTCGGCCTCGTACCCGGCCAACGCCAATCGCAGGCTGACCAGCGCCCAGCCCGCCAGCGTCATCACCGAGGCCAGGCTGCCACCGAAGGCGTTGCCCTTGTCGTTGACGTTGGCCGGCAACGGCGCCTGCATGCGCAGCACGCCGTTGTCGTAACCGGCGATACGGATGCCCATCGCCGCCACCGGCGGCATCGCGTCGAGGGTGGACTGCAGCCGGGCCAGCAGCAGGGAACTGTCGGAAGATTCAGGCATGACGATCATCGTGGAGCGGATAGCGCCCGCATAATGCATGCCATGAACCTCGACGCCTATGTGCCGGGCGACACCCCCTGGCACCTGATCTCACTGCGCCCGCAGGGACAACACGATCCGCTGCGCCGTGCCGCCGCGCGTTTTGGCGCCCGCACCGTCGCGCTTTCGCCCTGGCGCCTGCGCCTGCGTACCGATGCCGCCAGTCGCGCCTTGCTGGTCCAGGCGCTGGACTGCGACCGGATCGTGTTCACCAGTCCGGCCGCGGTGGATGCCGCCGCGCGCCTGCTGCCACTGCAGCCCATCCCCGCCGGAGTCGCGGTCACCGTCGGTGAAGGCACCGCGCGCCTCCTCCACCGCCACGGCGTGACGGACGTGCAGGCGCCCTCGCGCATGGACAGCGAAGGCCTGCTGGCATTGCCGGCGATGCAACGGCTGCAGGGCAAGCGCGTGGCGCTGGTCACCGCGCCGGGCGGACGCGGCATGATCGCCGCACAGGTGCAGGCGATGGGGGCACAGCTGCTGCGCGCCGATGTCTACGACCGCGTGCCGCTTGCCATCAGCCCGGCCACGCTTGCGCGGCTGCAGGCGTTGCCGGGGCCGACGGTACTGGCGGTCAGCAGCGGTGAAGCCTTGGAGCTGATCCTGCCGCAGCTGCCGGACATGCTGCTGCAGCGCTGGCGCCATGCTCCGCTGGTCACCGCCAGCGAACGGCTGGCGCAGCTGGCAACGGTGCAGGGCTTCGTACAGACCCGCGTGGCCGCCGGGCCGATGCCGGCGCAACTGGCCGCGGCCGCCCACGCCGCACTGTTTCCCATCCCCGCTGCGTAGCGGTACGCCGGCGGCTTGCGGCCCGCCCGCCCCGCCGCCATGCTTGCCTGGCATCCCTGTCGCCGTACCGCCACTGGCGACAGCATGCCTGCCAAGGACGCTGTGCCCCCATGAATGAAGTCTCCACTCCTCCATCGTCCCGGCGCCTGCCGCGCTGGCTGGCCGTTGTCGCCGTACTGGCTGCCATGGCCGTCACCGCGTGGTTCGGCTACCGGCACTGGCAGGCCCGGCTGTTGCAGGCCGACCAGACCCGGCTGACGACCCTCAACCAGCTGGCCGCGCTGGAGCAGAGCGTGGAAGCGCTGCGCCGCGACCAGCGCGCCAATGCCCGCAGCATCCAGGACGCCGCCGCCACCAACCGCGTGCTGCGCGACGAGGTGCTCGGCCTCGGCCAGCGCAACGCGCTGCTGGAAGAGAACCTCGCCCGTTTCCTCGCCGACAGTGCCCAGAACGGTGTGCAGGCCGCGCGCCGGGAGGAGGCCGAGCTGCTGCTCAGCCAGGCCCAGCAGCGCATGCTCTATGCCGGCGACCTGGAGGCCGCGCGCCACCTCTACGGTCTGGCCGCCGGCGTGCTGGAACAGCTCGACAGCCCCGATTACCTCAACCTGCGCCAGGCGCTGCTCCAGGAGCGTGCCGCCATCGACGCCCTCGGCCCGGGCATCCGTGCACAGGCCGCGCAACAGCTGACGCAGTGGGTCGATGCCCTGGACAGCCTGCCCGAACAGTCGCCGCCGGCCGCGGACACCACCGCACCGTGGTGGCAGCAGCTGCTGTCGCCGCTGGTGGAAATCCGTCCGGCCGATGCCACCGTGCTGATCGCACGCTCCGAGCGCATGGATGCCAGCGATGCGCTGCAGATCGAACTGAGCCTGGCCCGTGCCGCACTGGAGCGCGGCGACAGCCAGGCATGGAAAGAGGCGCTGCAGCGGGTGGACAACTGGCTGCAACGGCTGTGGCCCGACTCGCTGGCGCGCCAGACCCTGCGCAGCCAGTTGCAGCAGCTGCAGGCTATCGACCTGCGCCCCACCCTGCCGGAACTGGGCAGCACCCTGCAGCAGCTGCGCAGCCTGCGCGCGGCCAAGGAGTCGCCATGAAAGCCTTCCGCTCCCTGTTGATCACCCTGCTGGTGGCCGCCGCCGGCATCCTCGGCGCGCAATGGCTGGGGCAGGAATCCCTGCGTGACCTCGGCGAAGTGGTGGTACGCGCCGGCGGCAACGACTACATCGCCACGCTGCCCCAGGCGCTGCTGGCCGTGCTGATCGCCGCGCTGCTGCTGTGGCTGCTGTGGCGGCTGCTGAGCATGCCGTTCCAGACCTGGCACCGCTATCGGCGCCGGCAGGGGCGTGCGCGCCTGCTCGACGGGCTGCATGCGCTTGATCGCGGGCAATGGCAACGCGCGGAAAAACTGCTGCAAAGCGCAGCCGCCGAACCCGAGGTCCGCGCGATCGCCCTGGTCGCGGCGATGCGTGCAGCCGAAGCGCGCGGCGACGCCACCAGTGCCGGCCAGCACCTGCAGCAGCTTGGTGAAAACGAGCCGACCCTGCACGCGCTGCACAGTGCCGAACGCTGGCTGCAACGGGACAAGCCACACGAGGCGCTGGAGGCACTGGACCTGCCCGCGATCCAGCCGCTGCCACCACGCGGCCTGTGGTTGCGCAGCGAGGCGCTGGCCCGTGCCGGCCGCGCCGAAGACGCGTTCGGCCAGCTCGGTGCGCTGCGGCAGACCCAGGTGATGCCGGCCGAGACGCTGGCCACGCTGGAAACCACGCTGGCCCTGCAGATGCTCGACGAAGCCAACGACGTCAACACGCTGGCCGCGCACTGGGAGGTGCTGCCCAAGACGGTGCGGAGCCAGCCCGCCGCAGTGGCCCACTACGCCCGCCGCGCGGTGGCGCTGGGCTGGGTCGACGCGGCCCTGCGCAGCATCGAGCAGACGCTGGACAGCCACTGGGACGAATCGCTGCTCAGGCTCTATGCCGAGCTGCCGGTGGACAAGATCGATTCACGCCGCGCCAGTGCCCAGCGCTGGCTGCAGGCCCATCCGGCCAGCCCGGCACTGCTGCTGGCGCTGGCCCGCTTCGCCAGCGCGCAGCAGCAGTGGTCGCAGGCCGAAGACTTCCTGCACCGCGCCATCGCCCAGGACGCCGGTGCGGAAGCCTGGGAGATGCTGGGCGAATGTTTCGCCGCACAGGGGGAAGATGCGTTGGCCCGGCAGTGCCTGCTCAACGCGGTGCAGCAGCGGCGTGGACAGCTCCCGCAGCCGCTGCAGCGGCGCAACCTGCGCGAGCAGATCCAGGACCAGGCGGTGGCCGAGGAGCGTGATGAACACGGCTTCCCACGCCTGCCCGGCTGAGCCCGTAGAATCCAGCGCCCCGCTACCGCCCCCGCCGCAATGAAAATACCTGCCGACATCCACCAGCGCGTCGTCGAGCTGACCGACGCGATCCTCGCCGCCGGCCAGTCCGGTGATGCCGGGCTGGCCGGATCCCGCTATCAGGCGCTGCTCGCCTATTGCCAGGCCACGGCCGCCGCAGGCCGCGACCATCCGTTCCTGTGGGAAACGCTGGCCGACTTCACCGGCGATGACCATCTCGCCATCGGCCACTACCGGCACGCGCTGGCGCTGGCGCTGGCCGGGGCCGACGCCGCCGCCGATTACGCAGCCTCGATCTGCCTGGCTCTGGCCGAGCGGCACACCAATCTGGACGAATCCAGCACCGCCCACGCGTACGCACTGCAGGCCGAAGAGCACGCACGCGGCAGCGACGACCTGCCGCTGCACCAGGCCATCCACCAGTTCCTGCTGGAGCACCCATCGGCTGCGGGTCCGCACTGAGCACCTGAAGGGGCTTTTCCGGCTGGATAGCGCACACGCCGCAGGAAAACCACCGCCACGCCAGCCCGCATCGCGGCGGGCAGTGTCCCGCCGCCGCACCCGGGAAGGGCGCTACACGCCCTCTTCGATCAGCTCCCCGCCCGTACACCGGCGCGGTGATCAACGCTCGACGATCGCCACCACACCCATGCCGCCAGCCGTGCAGATCGACACCAGCGCGCGGCCACCGCCACGTTCGGCCAGCTGCTTGGCAGCCGTGGCGATCACCCGCGCGCCAGTGGCGGCGAACGGGTGGCCGGTGGCCAGCGACGAGCCCAGCGGATTGATCTTGTCCGGATCGATCATGCCCAGCGGCGCGTCCAGGCCGAGGCGGTTGCGGCAATAGTCCTCGCTCTCCCACGCCCGCAGCGTGCACAGCACCTGCGCGGCGAAGGCCTCGTGGATTTCGTAGATATCGAAATCCTGCAGGGTCAGGCCGTTGCGCCTGAGCATTTCCGGCACCGCCACAGTCGGGGCCATCAGCAGGCCTTCGCCGTGCACGAAGTCCACTGCCGCCACCTGCGAATCGCGCAGGTAGGCCAGCGGTTCGTGGCCATGCGCGCGCGCCCACTCCTCGCTGGCCAGCAGCACCGCTGCGGCGCCGTCGGTGAGCGGGGTCGAGTTGGCAGCCGTCAGGGTGCCGCGGCCGGAAGCCTTGTCGAACGCCGGCTTGAGCGTGGCCAGTTTTTCCAGCGAGGTATCCGGGCGCAGGATGTTGTCACGCTCCACGCCGCGGAACGGCGCGATCAGGTCGTCGAAGAAACCGCGCTCGTAGGCGGCGGCCAGCTTCTTGTGCGAGGACACCGCCCACGCGTCCTGCGAATCGCGCGAGATGTTCCACTGCTTGGCCATGTCCTCGCAGTGGTCGCCCATGCTCTTGCCGGTACGCGGCTCGGCCACGCCGGGGAACTCGGGCTTGAGCTCGGCGAACTTGAAACCGGAAGTCAGCGCGCGGAACTTGTCGCCGGTGCTCTTGGCACGGTTGGCCGCCAGCAGCCGCGCGCGCAGCTTTTTGCCATAGACGATCGGCACATCCGAGGTGGTGTCCGACCCGCCGCCGATGCCCGATTCGATCTGCCCCAGCGCGATCTTGTTGGCCACGGTGATGAGGGTGTCCAGCGAGGTGCCGCAGGCGCGCTGCAGGGTGATGCCCGGGGTCAGCGGCGACAGCCCGGACGACAGCGCCGCCTCACGGCCGAGGTTCCAGTCGCTGGGATGCTTGATCACCGCGCCCATCGCCACTTCGCCCAGTTGCTGGCCATGCAGGCCGAAACGCTCCACCAGCGCCCCCAGCGTGCGCACCGACATGCCGAGATTGCCGACATCCGAATAGGCGGTGTTCTGGCGACAGAACGGAATGCGGACACCACCGAGAATGGCGACGGGACGGGCGCTGGACATGCGGGTACCTGACATGGGAATGGGGAATGCGACATGGCCTGCTCGTGATAGCAGGCATAATGGGATTTCGAGTGTAGCTTCGAGCCCGTGACGGGCCAACCGCGGATCATGAGCAATTCCAACCCTGAGATGAATGCACTGGGCGTTGTCGCGCTGGAGCTGGCCGGTGGCCAGCAACCCGCCCATCCGGCCTTGCGCTCCGGGCAGGCCGGCGAACTGGCCGCGCTGATCGGCCGCGACCTGGCCAAACTGGTGCCGCAGGTCAGCGCGCTGGACCTGGTCTTCGCCGCCGCGCATTTCGACCCGGCCGAAGTACTGCGTCCGGGTTGGCCGATCCACCGCCGCCTGGAAGAACTGCAGATGCGCGCCCCCGGCCGCAATGCCGGCCCGCGCCTGCTGGCCTTCGGCGCCGATGCCAACGGCGATATTCCGTTGCCGCTGCAGGCCGATCCGGCGCTGACCGGTGGCGGCCTGCGGGTGCTGCCGTTCGTGCTCACCGGCGAGGATGCCGGCGCGCTGGGCGAGTGCCGCCAGGCACTGGAAGAGGTGCTGCTGGCCAACGGCATGGCGCAGCCGGATACCGCGCTGCTGGCGCAGAACGCCTTTGCGGCGCAGATCGAGCACGCCCGCTATTTCACCGTGAACGACCTGGCCGCGATGATGGCCATGCAGTACGACAACCAGGGGCTGGCCGACCTGTGGCCGCTGCTGGAAACGGCGATGTTCGCTCCCTCGGAGGAGTGCTGGCTGGAGGCGCCGCCGGAACCGCTGCTGCGCTATGCCGGTGGCGAGGCGCGGATGGCGCTGTTCGATCCGGCCGGCTGGTGCGCGCACTATGCGCACGACAAGAACGACTGCGAGCGCCTGCAGCGCGTCTATGACCAGTACCTGATGCGCCAGCGGCAGATGGCCGCGGTGCTCGAGGCCCACGGCATCGACGTGCTGTATGTGCACGTGCACGCCGGCCAGGACGCCAGGGTGCTGCTGGCGCACTGAGACAGGCGTTGCAACCGGAAAAGGGCTGCGCAGGCAGCCCTTTTCCTTGCTCGCGCGGCCCTGTCGGGCCGGATGGTTGCAGCGTGGCTGCGCTCCCGCCTTATTCGGCCTTGACGATCACCGCGCAGGCCAGACGTGCGCCGGCGTTGCCGGTGGGCTGGCTCTGGTAGTCATCGGCATCGGCGTGGACGATCAGGCCGCGACCAATGATGTCGAACGCATCACCCTTGCCCACGTTGACGCTGCTCGCCACCGGGCCGTCGACATGGGCGTTGCCCTGTGCGTCGGCGACGATGTTGGGCATGTCGCCACCGTGGTGCGCGCTGGCGGCGATGCTGCCGTGCTCGGCATTGCCCGGATTGAAGTGGCCACCGGCGCTGGTGCCGTCCGGTGCGCTGCAGTCGCCCTTCTCGTGGATGTGGAAGCCGTGCTCGCTGCCCGGCTTCAGCCCGCTGATATCGCCGCTGGCGCGCAGCAGACCATCGACCAGGCTGAAGCTGATGGTGCCGGCGACGCTGCTGCCCTCGGTCGGCTGCAGCTGGGCGGTGGCCAGCGGGGTGGCCATGGCCGGCGGCGCGGCCGGATCGGCCGCCGGGGTATCGGCCACCGGAGCGGCGGTATCGGCAGGCGTGGCCGCGGGCTGGCAGGCGCTCAGCGCCAGCGCGCTGGCGAGGAACAGGGTGCCGTGGATCAGTCGCATGGGTTACTCCTTACAGGTTGCAAACAGGACGCGGTGCATTCAACGCACCACGCGGATCACCGCGCAGGCCACGCGGGCGCCAGCCTTGCCGGCCGGCTGGCTGTGATAGTCGTCGGCATCGGCATGCACGATCAGTGCACGTCCGGCGATGTCATTGGCAGCGCCGCCGCCAAGGGTAACGCCACGCAGGTGGATATCCACATTCACCTGTCCGGCGCCATCGGCCTGCAGGTTGTCCATGTCGCCGGCGTGGTGCGCGCCATGACCGCTGCGGCCATGCGGCTGCGCGCCGGGATTGAAGTGGCCACCGGCGCTGCTGGCATCGGCCGCACTGCAGTCGCCGGTTTCATGGACGTGGAAGGCGGCCGGGCGGTTGCGCGGCAGGCCACCGATCAGCCCGCTGATATGCACGCCACCGGGTTCCGGCACCAGCGCCAGGCGGCCGCTGACCAGACTGGCCGAGGCCGGCGCCAGGTTGGCTTCGGCCAGCTGCGCGGTGCTGATGGCCGCGACCGGTGGTGGAGCCTCCGGACGTGGCGCCGGACCGCTGCCGCAGCCGGCCAGCAGGGCGCCGGCGGCAACGGCCATCAGGGGAAAACGAAGCTGCATGGGGGAATTCTCCTTGCAAGGTGCGGCAGAGCTGCCGGTATACGCCCGTGGACGTCATGAGCAGGTCCACGGAATCGGGCAACGATGCCTGCCCGGCGCGTTCCGGTCGAGCCCGGCAGGTGTATCGGGCGGACGCTCAGCGCCCCGGTCCCAGTTTGCGGGTAACGGTATTGCGGCCGAGGCCGAGCCGCGCGGCCGCTTCACCGCGGTGGCCGCGGGTGAAATCCAGCGCCACCTCCAGCAGCACCGCGTCCATGCGCTCGCGCGCCTCGGCATGCAGCCCGGTGGCGCCTTCGGTCAGCCGTTGCCGGGCCCACTGCGCCAGTGCCCGGTCCCACGGCGACGCGGCAGCCGTGCCACGCAACGGACCGCCGCGCGCCAGCACCGCCTGCACATCGGCGGCGGCAATGCTGTCGGCGGCCGCCAGCGCGGCCAGGCGCCAGCACACGTTTTCCAGTTCACGCACATTGCCCGGCCACGGATGCGCACGCAGCACCGCCAGCGCTGGCGCCGACAGCCGCTTGCAGGGCGTATCCAGCCGGCGCGCGGCATTGGCGAGGAAGGTTTCGGCCAGCTGCGAGACATCCTCCGGGCGCTCGCGCAGCGGCGGCAGCCACAGTCGCACCATGTCCAGCCGGTGCAGCAGGTCGGCGCGGAAACGGCCCTGTTCGACCAGCGCCTCGAGATTCTGGTGGGTGGCGGCGACCACACGCACATCGACGCGGATCAGCTCGCGCCCGCCAACGCGGAAGAACTCGCCCTCGGCCAGCACCCGCAGCAGCCGGGTCTGCAACGGCAGCGGCATGTCGCCGATCTCGTCGAGGAACAGCGTGCCGCCATCGGCCTGCTCGAACCGGCCGACATGCCGCTTGCTGGCGCCGGTGAACGCACCGGCCTCGTGGCCGAACAGCTCGCTCTCCAGCAGCTCGGCCGGAATGGCGGCGGTGTTGAGCGCGACGAACGGCCCCTTGGCGCGCGGCGATTCGCGATGCAGCGCGGTGGCCACCAGTTCCTTGCCGGTGCCGGTTTCGCCATTGATCAGCACCGACAGCGGCACCTGGGCAAGACGGCCGATGGCACGGAACAGCTCGCGCATGGCCGGCGCCTCGCCGACCAGCTGCGGCGGGCCGGCATCGGTCGGTGCCGCGGGCGCAGGGGTGGCCACGGACGCAAGCGGATCACGCGCCGGCAGCGCGCGCCGCGCCAGCTCCACCGCATCGTCCAGATCGAACGGCTTGGACAGGAACTCGTGCGCGCCGCCACGGAACGCCCCGGCCGTGCTGGCGACATCGGTATAGGCCGACATCACGATCACCGGCAGTTGCGGGTGCGCGGCCTTGAGCTTGTCCAGCAGCACCAGGCCGTCGTCGCCGGGCATGCGCACATCGGTGAACAGCAGGTCGGGAACCGGGCGCACAGCCAGCGCCGCGAGCACCGCCGCGGCGCTGTCGAATCCCTCCACGGCATAGCCGGCTTCACGCAGCGCGGTGGTCAGCACGAAGCGCACCGAGCGGTCGTCATCGACCACCCAGATCGTGGCGGCGGTGTTCGGCTCAGGCATCGGCGGTTTCCTGTGAGGTTTCGATGGCCGGCAGCGGCAGCAGCAGGGTGAACACCGTATGTCCGCTGCGCGAACGGTAGTTGAGCGTGCCACGATGTTCGCGCGCGACCTGCTGGGCCAGCGCCAGGCCCAGCCCGGTACCTTCGGCGCGGCCACTGACCAGCGGCAGGAACAGGTGTTCGGCCAGCTCGTCGGGCACGCCGCGGCCGTCATCGACCACTTCCAGCCGCAGCGCCAGCGGATGGACCTGTTCGACGATGCGCAAGCCATGCTCGACCCGCGTGCGCAGGGTGATGCTGCTGGCACCGGACTGGATCGCGTTGCGCACCAGGTTCAGCAGCGCCTGGGTCAGGCGGTCGGCATCGCCCGGAAATTCGGGAATGCTGGGGTCGTAGTCACGCAGCAGCCGTACCGACCAGCCGGCCTCGTTCTCGGCCAGCCGCAGCACCCGCTCCAGCGCGGCGTGGATATTGAGCGGCGTATGCGGACGGTGCGGCGTCGGCGACAGCAGCTGTTCGAGCAGGGTATTGAGCCGCTCGATTTCCGCGCCGATCAGGTCGATCAGCTCGCTTTCGTCGGCATCGCGGCCATGCGCGCGGCGGGCCAGCAGCTGCGCCGCGCCTTTCAGCCCGGCCAACGGATTGCGCAGCTCGTGCGCCAGCCCCTTCAGCGCTGCGCTGAACGCCCCCGGCAGCACCTGGGCCGGATCGGCACCCTGGAACTCGTCCACCGGATGCGCCTCCAGCAGCCAGCCGCCGGTATCGATCATGCTCAACCAGCCATCGGCAAAGCGCGGCGGCTCGCCCGGCAGTGCCAGCACCAGCCGTGGCAGATGCATCGCTTCGGCATCGGCCTGGTCCAGCTGTCCAGCGAGACGTTCGCCCTGCGCTTCCAGCGACACCAGCGGCTGCCCGAGCAACCGCCGTACGCTGACCCCGAGCCAGCGGCAGAACGCCGGATTGGCCCCCTGGATGCAGCCATCGGCATCGCTCCAGACCAGCGGGGTGGCCAGCAGCTCCAGCGGAGGGGAAAAATCGGCGTCGGTCATTGCACCAATATAGTGCAAAGCCGGCCGTTCCCGGTTCCCGCCATCGCCGTGACTGCAGGCTGCGGGCATCACCGGCACCTGCGGTTGCCGGGCGGATGTCGCCGCCACCGCGGCGGCTGTGGAAAGCCGTGACTGCAGCGGAGCAGCCGGTGCGCTGCTCTCCACGCTCGACCGGCCCTGCCCCTGCGCCCGCGGGACGGGCGAGGGGCAGGCCTTGCCACCGTTACACCTCGTAGGCCGACTCGCCATGGGTGGTCACGTCCAGCCCGGTGCGCTCGGCGTCCTCGCTGACCCGCAGGCCGACCAGCGCGCGCACCACTAGCAGGATCACCGCGGTCACCGCCGCCGACCACAGCACGGTGAAGCCGACGCTGACCGCCTGCACCCACAGCTGGTGGCCGATATCCAGATCAACCTTGGTACCGCCCAGCGACTGCGCACTGAAAACGCCGGTGAGGATGGCGCCAACAATGCCGCCCACACCATGCACACCGAATACGTCGGCGGTGTCGTCGGCCTTGAGCAGACGCTTCAGGCCGGTCACACCCCACACGCAGACCATGCCGGTGACGAAACCAATGACGATCGCACCGAGCGGGCCGACCGTGCCACAGGCCGGGGTCACGCCGACCAGACCGGCCACCGCACCGGAGGCCGCGCCCAGTGCCGAGGGATGGCCACGGGTGACCGCTTCGACCAGCGTCCAGCCCAGCACCGCCGCGGCGGTGGCCAGCACGGTGTTCAGGAAGGCCAGCGCCGCCACGGTGTCGGCGGCGGCGGCCGAGCCGGCGTTGAAGCCGAACCAGCCCACCCACAGCAGCATCGCGCCGATCCAGGTCAGCGGCAGGTTGTGCGGCTTCAACGCGGTCTGGCCATAACCAATCCGCTTGCCGACGAACCACGCCGCCACCAGCCCGGCAACGCCGGCATTGATATGCACAACGGTGCCACCGGCAAAATCGATCGCGCCCATCTCACCCAGATAGCCACCGCCCCAGACGATGTGCGCCATCGGGATATAGCTCAGGGTGAACCACAGCGCCGAGAACAGCAGCACCGCGCGGAATTTGATGCGCTCGGCAAAGGCGCCGACGATCAGCGCGGTGGTGATGCCGGCGAAGGTCGACTGGAAGGCGACGAACAGGAAGTCCGGCAGGCCTGCGATCGGCGTATTGCCCACCGACTCCGGGGTGAAGCCCTTGAGGAAGGCGAACTCGCTGAACGAGCCGAAGAACGCGTTGCCGGCACTGAATACCGCGCTGTAGCCGTAGGCCACCCACAGCAGCACCAGCGAGAACACCACCAGCACCTGGCTCAGCACCGAGAGCACATTCTTGGCGCGCACCAGTCCGCCATAGAACAGTGCCAGGCCGGGCACCACCATCATCAGCACCAGCAAGGTGGCGGTGAGCATCCACGCCACGTCGCCCTTGTCGAAACCGGGTGTGGCAGCGGCTTCTGCCGCCGTTGGCACCGCGGCCTCCACCGGCGGTGCGGCGACTTCAGTTGCGGCAGCAGGCGGTGCCTGCGCCTCCTGTGCCCAGGCACTGCTCGAGAACATGCCCAGCAGCAGCACGGTGAGCATGAAAGACAGGCACAGGCCGCCGAGCCGGGCGTTCAACCCGGTGAAAAATTCCGTTCGCATTGTCGACTCCGGTTGTGGGGGGAAACCTGCCAGCGACCCGTTGCCCCTGGCGGTCGCTGCCGCCGGAGGACGGGGCGGTGCGGGTTCTTACAGCGCGTCGGCGCCTGTTTCGCCGGTGCGGATACGCACCACCTGCTCGAGCCGGGTGACGAAGATCTTGCCGTCACCGATCTTGCCGGTGCCGGCGGCACCCTGCAGGACTTCCATCACCGCCTCCAGGTTGTCGTCGGTGACGGCGGTTTCGATGCGGATCTTGGGCAGGAAATCGACGACATATTCGGCACCGCGGTACAGCTCGGTGTGGCCCTTCTGCCGTCCGAAGCCCTTGACCTCGGTGACGGTGATGCCGGAGACGCCAGCGGCGCCCAGCGCTTCACGCACTTCGTCGAGCTTGAATGGACGGATGATCGCGGAGATTAATTTCATGCGCATGTCCCGATGTGGAGGAGACCGGCCTGCGGCTGCGGGCCGGCGTGGTGTATTCCAGCGGCCGGTGGACGGCCGCTGGCTGTTGCCCCGGACGCGGCATGGACCTGGCTGCTGCCAGCGCGGTTGCCGCTGGCCACACCCACGCGGCGGGAGGAATGGCCCCTGCCGTGCACCCGGATTCTCTTGCCCCTGCAGCTGCGTTGCCGGCGGCGGCATCGCCCTTGTGCTCCCCGGCAACAAGGGCGGCGGCGATGACGCGGATGGGAGGGGGAGGTTCCACGCCACCGCCGCCAAATAAACGCCACAAACTGCAGCGGGTGTTGCCGGCGGCCCAGCATCCCGCACTGGCCGCCGTTGCCTCAGCTGGCGTAGTACAGCTGGTATTCCAGCGGATGCGTGGCCGCACGGAACTGGGTGACTTCCTTCATCTTCAGCGCGATGTAGGCGTCGATGAAGTCATCGCTCATCACCCCGCCGGCCTTGAGGAACTCGCGATCGCGGTCCAGTGCCTCCAGCGCCTGGTCCAGCGAGGAGCAGACCTGCGGGATCAACTTCTCTTCTTCCGGCGGCAGGTCGTACAGGTCCTTGTCACTCGGCGCGCCCGGATCGATCTGGTTACGGATGCCGTCCAGGCCGGCCATCATCAGCGCGGTGAAGGTCAGGTAGCCGGACTGCAGCGCGTCCGGGAAACGCATTTCAACGCGACGCGCCTTCGGGTTGGACACCCACGGAATGCGGCACGAAGCCGAGCGGTTGCTGGCCGAGTAGGCCAGCATCACCGGCGCCTCGAAACCCGGCACCAGGCGCTTGTAGCTGTTGGTGCCGGCATTGCTGAAGGCGTTGATCGCACGGGCGTGCTTGAAGATACCGCCGATGTACCACAACGCCATCTGGCTCAGGCCGCCATAGCCGTCACCGGTGAACAGGTTGGTGCCGCCCTTGGCCAGCGACTGGTGCACGTGCATGCCGCTGCCGTTGTCGCCGACCATCGGCTTGGGCATGAAGGTCACCGTCTTGCCATCGCGGTGGGCGACGTTGCGGATGACGTACTTGGTCCGCATCAGCTCATCGGCCTTGTTCACCAGCGAGTTGAACTTCATGCCGATCTCGCACTGGCCGGCATTGGCCACCTCATGGTGGTGCACTTCGATCTCGATGCCGACGCGCTGCAGCACCTTGCACATCTCCGCACGCAGGTCGTGCAGCGAATCGGTCGGCGCGACCGGGAAGTAGCCGCCCTTCACCGTCGGCCGGTAGCCGCTGTTGGCGCCGTCGTACTTCTTGCCGGTGTTCCACGCCGCTTCTTCCGATTCGATCTTGAAGAAGGTGTTGCCCATCTCGTTGGCGAAGCGGACCGAGTCGAAGATGAAGAACTCCGGTTCCGGGCCGAAGAACGCCTGGTCGGCGATGCCGGAGGCTTTCAGGTAGGCCTCGGCGCGCTTGGCGATGCCGCGCGGGCAGCGGGCATAGCCCTGCATGGTGGCCGGGTCGAGCACGTCGCAGGTCAGCACCAGGGTCGGATCGGCATAGAACGGATCCAGATAGGCGGTTTCGGCGTCCGGCAGCAGCACCATGTCCGACTCGGCGATGCCGCGCCAGCCCGCGATCGAACTGCCGTCGAACATCTTGCCCTCCTCGAACAGCGACGGTTCGATGACCGACGCCGGGAAGGTCACGTGCTGCTCGATGCCGCGCATATCGGTGAACCGCAGGTCGATGAATTCGACCTGGTTGTCTTTGATCAGCTTCTCAATCTGTTCCAGGGACATCGGGAAAAACCTCGCAGGGAGTGACAGGGCTATTAAAGCAACTAGCGTGCCAAGTGCGAAAACTCCACAACCTGTTGTTTTCAAAGGAGGATGCCGATCCGGGGTCGCGACTGTTTGCACCTTGATGGTGCAAACACAGGGTCAGGCACCATGCAGGTGCAAACGCCGCGATGCACTATGCTGTGCCGGCCTTTTTCTCCGCACTCCCCCATGTCCGACCTGTTTTCCGCCCTGCTGCTGGGCATCCTCGAAGGCCTCACCGAATTCCTCCCCATCTCCAGCACCGGCCACCTGCTGATCTCCCAGCACTGGCTCGGCGCCCGCTCGGACTTTTTCAACATCGTCATCCAGGCCGGCGCGATCCTGGCGGTGACCCTGGCCTTCCGGCAGCGGCTGTGGTCGCTGGCCACCGGGCTGGACCAGCGCGAGAACCGCGACTACGTGATGAAGCTGGCGGTGGCGTTCCTGGTCACCGCACTGGTCGGGCTGCCGGTGCGGCTGGCCGGCTGGCAGCTACCGGAAACGGTCACCCCGATCGCCTGGGCGGTGCTGATCGGCGGCGTCTGGATGCTGGTGGCCGAACGCCTCGCCTCGCGCCTGCCCGATTGCGAGACGGTGACCTGGAAGGTCGCCATCGCCGTCGGCCTGGCCCAGGTGGTGGCCGGCGTGTTCCCCGGCACCTCGCGTTCGGCGGCGGCCATTTTCCTGGCCATGCTGCTGGGCCTGACGCGCCGGGCGGCGGCGACCGAATTCGTGTTTCTGGTCGGTATTCCCACCATGTTCGCCGCCAGTGGCTACGCGTTCCTGGAACTTGCCAGGGA
This sequence comes from Stenotrophomonas sp. JC08, assembly GCF_052180205.1. Taxonomy (NCBI): domain Bacteria; kingdom Pseudomonadati; phylum Pseudomonadota; class Gammaproteobacteria; order Lysobacterales; family Lysobacteraceae; genus Stenotrophomonas; species Stenotrophomonas sp. JC08. The sequence goes on from NZ_CP197473.1 coordinate 3,259,026, forward strand.
AGGCCAGCTCGGCAGCGAAAGCTGGACCGATGTCGTCGTGGCCTTCACCGCGGCCGTGATCACCGGTTTCATCGTGGTGAAGTGGCTGCTGGGCTACATCAAGCGCCGTTCCTTCACGGGCTTTTCGCTATACCGCATCGCGCTGGGCATCGGCCTGTTGCTGCTGTTGCCTGCTGGAAACTGAATACGCAGGCCACCGCCAACCCCGGCGGGCCCGCCCGTCCGTTTACCGTGCCACCTCTTTCCAAAGCTCCCAAGGAGTTCACCATGAAGCGCATCCTCCTGCTGGCCCTTCCCTTCGCCCTGATGACCGCCTGCAGCAACCCGCCGGCCACCACCGGCGAAGCGGCGCCGGCCCCGGTCGCCAGCGCCCCGGCAGCTGCCAGCTTCGACGGCGCCCTGCTGACCGCCAACCAGTGGACGCTGGAAACCGCGACCGACGCCAGCGGCAAGCGCATCGACGGCCTGTTCGTGCGTGCCGACAAGCCGGTCACGCTGGACTTCAGCAACGGCCGCATCGCCGTCGGCAACACCTGCAACCACCTCGGCGGCAGCTACACGCTGGAAGGCGGCACACTGGAAGTGGGCAGCATGATATCCACGCAGATGGCCTGCGCCGAACCGGGCGTGATGGCGCTGGACAGGCTGGTCAGCGAACGTCTGCAGGGCAAGCTCGAGGTGCGCGCACTGGACGCCACCGGCCTGACCCTGGTCGCCGCCAACGGCGATGTGCTGGGCTTCCGCGGCGAACCGACCGCCGAAACCCGCTACGGCGGTGAGGGCGAGACCGTGTTCATGGAGGTCGACGCGCAGACCAGGCCGTGCCCGCATCCGCTGATGAAGGACGCCACCTGCCTGCAGGTGCGCGAAGTGAAATACGACGACCAAGGCCTGGAACAGGGCAAGCGCGGCGAGTGGGAGAACTTCTACGGCGACATCGAGGGTTACAGCCACCAGCCGGGCGTGCGCAACGTGCTGCGGCTGAAGCGTTACGAGGTCAAGAACCCGCCGGCCGACGCCTCCTCGCACGCCTATGTGCTGGACATGGTGGTCGGTTCGGAACAGGTCAAGCAGTAAGCGGCCACAGCCACCGATACGGAAAGGGCGCCTTGCGGCGCCCTTTTCTTTTGTCTGGTTGCTATCGGCCGTCTCACCCCAGCGCCGGGTTGAGCGTATAGGTGCCGTGCAGCGCCGCTTCGGCCAGCACGTGGCCCTGCATCGCACGCAGCGCATCGGCGGCGCTGAAGTCGCCCTCCACCGGCAGGCGGGGGAGGTCCAATGCGAACAGGCGGAAGAAGTAGCGGTGCAGGCGCTCGTCGTTGAACGGCGGATACGGGCCGTCATACCCGCGGTAGGTGCCGCCCATCTGCGCATCGCCGGCAAACCAGCCGGTGTAGTCGTTCAGGCCCTGGCGGGCACCGGCCGGGCCGGCCGGCTGCGCCTTGCCATGCGCGGTGAAGCCGTCGCTGCAGCTGCCGGCGGCGATCTCGCGCAGCTCCGCCGGGATATCCACCATCACCCAGTGCACGAACTCGCCGCGCACCTGGTCCAGTGGAATGCTGACATCCTCACGGCCGACCAGCTCCGGCACGGTCGGCACGTCCGGATCCACGCACAGCAGCACGAACGAACGCGTGCCTTCCGGCACCTCGCGCCATGACAGCTGCGGATTGCGGTTGCCGGCAAAGCCGTTGGCATCACCGGCGGCGAACTCGGCCGGAATCGGCTGGCCGTTTTGGAAACTCTGGCTGTCCAGTTTCATCGTTGCTCCTGCGGATCAGACTTCGGGATAACCCAGCCGCACCGCGACCGGGGTCAGCTTGGCGAACTCGCCTGCCAGCACCTGCGCGTACTTGCGCCAGTGGCCGGCATTGATGGTGGCCGGGCCGAGGCTGCGCACCGGCGGGAAACGCAGACCGAAGGCCTGCTCCAGCAAGGCGCCCATCGCCGCGGCGTCGTTGACCACCGCATCGGTGCGCACGATCAGGTGGGTGTACAGATCCTGCTCGTGCAGTTCGGCCACCTGCTCCAGCGAACGTGCCAGCCACTGTGCGGCTTCGTCCAGCGTGCTCAGCGCCAGCGGTGCCGGCGCCCCCAGTGCCAGCCACTCGACCAGCATGTCGCGCGGATCACGCAGCACGATCACCAGCCGGCCTTCGGGCAGCTGCGGGCGCAACGCCCACAGCAGCGCGTTGTCCCACCACAGCAGCCAGTCGATGACGTTGCCATCGGCGATGCCACGCGACGGCAACTGCTCGCGCCACTGCTGCACCAGCTGCTCAGGGGTGAGGCTGCCGTTGGCCAGGCGTTGCAGGGTGAGGAAGTTCTGGAAGCCGTCATCAGGCGGATTGGGGCCGAAGCGGTCACCGCGCAGCACCGGGCTGCCGGCCGCCATCACCGTCACCACCCGCTCCACACCGGAACCGGGCGCGCCCCAGACGAAGATCGGCCGCACCGGATGATCCTCGGCCACCGTGCCACGCTCGGGCCAGCTTGCCGGTGCCTTGGCCTGCTGCGGCAGCGGCAGGCGCGAGGCGGCCAGTTCGGTATGCAGGTCCAGCCAGGTCTTGACCGCGGCGGCCGGGTCGTCGGCGCGGTCCTGCACCATCCCCAGCCAGGTGCGCAGCGCCGGACTGGCGGTCGCCGGTGCGTTGTCGATCAACGCCTTCACATGCGCCACCGCCGCGGCCGGCTCGCGGGCCAGCAACGCCTCGACAACGCGCTGTTCACCGCTGGCGCGGCCCGGCTCCAGCGCGACAATGCGCCGCGCCACGGCTTCGGCGGCATCGGCCTCGTCACCCATGTCGTGCAGGCGCATGCGCGCTTCCAGTGCCGGCACATGCTCGGGCATCGCTTCGAGCCAGCGTTCGACCACCTCCACGGCTTCGGCACTGCCGACCGGCGCCACCGCCAGCCGCGCCAGCCACAGGTCGTGCAGCTGCGAATGGCGCTCCAGCGCGGCATCCAGCTCGCTGCGCGCCTCCCCGTCCCGGCCCAGCCGCTGCCAGGCGACCAGCAACAACTGCAAGGTCTGCCGATCCCCCGGCAGTTGCGCCAGCAGCGGCCGCAGATGCTCCAGTGCCTGCAACGGCTGGCCCGAGGCCAGTTCCAGCTCGCCGGCCAGACGGCGCATGCCGGGGGTGTCGCCCTGCGGGGTGGCCAGCACCTGGCGCATCGTTTCGGCGGCGCCGGCGGTATTGCCCTGACGCAGGGCCAGCTGCACCAGCAGGCCGCGCAGCGCGTGGTTGGCCGGATTCAGCTCGACCACGCGGCGGAACGCCTGCTCGGCGAAGGCCAGCATGTCCTTGCCCAGATAGGCGAAACCCAGCGCGTACAGCAGGCGCGGATCGTCCGGCAGCCGGGCGATGGCCGCCGACAGCACGCGCAGCGCGCGGTCCAGATCGCCACGGCGCAACGCCACCATGCCTTCGATTCCGCCCAATTCGGGGCTGTCCGGCTCCACCCGCGCGGCCAGCCGGCCCAGGCGCTCGGCCTCGTCGATATCCTCGCGTGCCAACGCCAGATGCGCCTGCATCAGGTAGGCGGAAAACTCGTTGGGATTGAGCGCGGTGGTCTTATCCAGCGCCTGGTTGGCGGCGTCGAGCTGGCGTTGCGCCAACAGCAGGCCGGCATGCTGCAGATGCAGATCGGCATCGTCCGGTGCCAGCGCCAGCGCCTGGTCGAGCGCCTCCTGGGCCGGCCCGTGCCGGCCTTGCTGCTGCAACGCCATCGCCAGCCAGCGATGGGCCTGCGGCTGCTGCGGCTCGGCCGCGGTCCATTCCCGCGCCAGCGATACGGCCTCGTCGGCGGCATTGCGGCGCAGGGCTTCAATGATGGTGTCTTGCATGGCGGGTCCGGCGTCGATACAAACCCGCATTGTAGCGGTGCGGCGGATCGGCCCGGTTTCAGCCGCCCACGCCCAGCGCCAGATACTGCGCCACCCAGCGCTCGGCGAAACCGTCACCGCGCAGGTTTTCCAGAAAGCCGCAGTGGCCGCCCCAGCCGGCCACCTGCAGCTGCGCCCGCGCCGGGAGCTGCCAGTCGGCGAAGCTGGTGAAGGGAATCACCGGATCATCCTGGGCCATCAGGATCGAGGCGGGCACCTGCAGCCCCGCCAGCCGCCCGCCGGCGATCGAATAGCCGTCGAAATAGGCCTGCAGCGAGCCGAAAGCGGTATGGCGTTCGACCAGCCAGCCGGTCAGCGCGCGGATGTCCCGCTTCAGCACGGTGTCGTCACAGTCGGCCAGCTCCGGGAACAGCGCGCGTTTGCGCCGCAGCGAGCGCGTCCATTTGCGGCGGAAGTACCAGTCGTACATCACCGGCCCCTGTTCGATGCTGTCCATCGTCAGCGCCGGGTCCAGCACCGGACAGACCGAGGCCACATGCCGCAGCGGCACCCCGGCGGCCGGGGCATGCAGAGCCAGCCGCAACACGAAGTTGCCGCCCAGCGAATAGCCCGCCGCCACCAGCGGCAGCGCCGGAAAGCGCCGGGCCAGATCGGCGGTGGCGTGCACCACCTCCTCGATCCGGCACGAGTGGAAGATGCCGGGATTGAGGTGGTGGGTGTTGCCATGGTCGCGGAAGTTCAGCCGCACCACGTCGAACCCCTGTTCCAGCAGGCGCGCGGCGGTCATGCGCATGTAGCTGGACTCGGTGCTGCCCTCCCATCCATGCAGCAGCAGGGCCAGGCCGATGGGGTCGCGCGGGCCGGGAATGCGGCTGTGCAGCGCCTGCAGGCGCACGCCATCGCCACCGTCGAGGATCAGCTCGCGGGACTGCGCGCCGCTGGCCGCCAGCAGCTGCTCGCCGCGTGCCAGCCGCATCCGGCTCGAGGCCAGCATCGACTGCAGGTGGGGATTGCGCAGCCAGCGCGGTGGCTGGTAGTGGGCCGCGTTCAACATGACCGGCAGATTGCGCCACGACAGGTACGGAAAACGTGGACGACCCGCATCGGCTAAATCCCTTCCATCACCGCCACGATGCGTGTCCGCGAGGTTTCGGCGATACGCCGGCGGCCTTCCAGGTCCAGGCTGCCGATCGGTTCGAGAAAATGCACCTCGGCACGCCGCGCCGGTTCGCCCAGCAGGCGCAGGAAGTTGCCGAAGAAACTCTCCCCCGGGGCGAATGCCACCGTGGTCTGCGCATCACCACGTTCGCCGTAGCGCAGCGCCACCGGCTGCACAGGCGCCCCGACTTCGACCGCCGCCTGGAAGATGCGCGCATGGAACGGGCCGACCTCGTGTCCGCCGCGGGTGCGGCCCTCCGGAAACACCGCCACCGGCCGGCCTTCCTGCAGCCGCTTGACCATCTCGTCACGCACCCCGCCCAGCGATTCGGTGCTGCCACGCTGGTGGTAGATGGTGTGTCCGCGCGAGGCCAGCCAGCCCACCAGCGGCCAGCTGGCGATCTCGCGCTTGGCGACGAAGCCGACCATCTTCTGGCTGTGGATCATGCAGATATCGACCCAGCCCACGTGATTGGCCACCAGCAGCACCGCACCGGGCAAGGGCTCGCCGTAACGCTGCAGGCGGAAACCGAAAATCCACATGAACGCCGCCGACCACCAGCGCACCACACGGTGCTCCAGCGGGTCGGCCGGAGCACCGATGCGCCCGAATGGCGGCAGCATCAGCAGCAGGATCAGCGGCAGAAACACGACGATGTGGACCAGCAGCAGCGGGACGCGGTACAGGTAGCGGAACACGCGAGCCACACCGCCATGGCGGGCGGGTCGGGCGGAAGTCATCGGTGAACGATACCGGATGCGGTCCGGCTTCCGCCAGCATGCAGGCGGCGGCGCTTTTCCATCGGGGCGCCAAGCCCGGGAAGGTGCCATCGGCTGCCGCCTGATACGGACGTTTTGGGCTTATGCTGGCTGCATGGCCATGCCGGCGCGGAGCGCTGTACGCAGGCGATACCGTTCAAGGGGAATGGGAAGATGGACCGGCAGATGCCCGCTTCGACGCACGACATGCTGCAGTTTTTCGCGGAGGCTCTGGAGCGGATCGGCAATGGCGTGATCCTGTTCGATGACACGAACCACATCCGCTATTTCAACCGTGCGATGGAGACCATTTCCGGCTGGCCGCGCGAGCAGGTGATCGGCCACAACCTGGGCGTGCTGGCACCGCCGACGATGCGTGAACGCTACGACACCACGCTGCATCCGGGGGCCGGCAACCGCATCCATGAACTGGCCGCCACGCCGCAGGACATCAAGCTGATCCGCAGGGATGGCAGCCATTGCTGGATCCGCGCCTCGCTGTCGAAACTGGGAGACGGTGACGAGGGCCTGCACATGGCGCTGATCCAGGATGTCACCCTGCAGCGCCAGCAGCAGGAGCGTGAGCGCCTGCTGTCGCTGGGCTTTGACGAAACCCGCAGCGCGGTGCTGATCTGCGACAGCCGCGGCCATATCGTGCAGCTCAACAAGGGCTTCCGCTGCCTGTTCGGATTTGCCGACGAGGAGGCCATCGGCAGCTATGTCCCGGCGCTGCTGGCACCGGACGGCTATTCGCCGACGCAGGTGGACACCTATATCGAGCGCCTCAAGGCCGGCCACTCGATCCAGAGCGACGAGCGCCTGCGCCGCAAGGATGGGCAGCCGCTGTGGTGCTCGGTCAACACCAACCCGATCTTCGACAGCTACGGCGTGATGGTGAACACCGTCGTGGTGCTGATGGACATCACCCGCACCAAGATGCATGAGGTGCTGCAGTACAAGATGCTCGATGCGATGGTGCGCGAAGTGCCCACCGCCGAGGTGTTCCGGATGATGTGCCTGGAGGTGGAGCGCATCGCCCCGCAGGTGATCGGCTCGGTGCTGCGGCTGGAGGAAGGCCGGCTGCGCACACTGGCCGCGCCGAGCCTGCCCGAAGCCTACAGCCGCCTGGTCGATGGCGTGGCCATCGGCCCTGCGACCGGCAGTTGCGGCACCGCGGCGTACACCGGCAGCACGGTGATCAGCCGCGACATCGCCACCGACCCGTATTGGGAAGGCCTGGCCGCGCAGGCGCTGGAGCACGGGCTGGCGGCCTGCTGGTCGACACCGATCAAGGCCAGCGATGGCCGGGTACTGGGCACGTTCGCCTTCTACTACCGCCAGCCGCACGATCCGGACGAGTTCCACCACCGGCTGGTGGACGTCATCGTGCACCTGTGCGCGCTGGCGCTGGAGCGCGAGGAAGCCCGCAACCATATCCGCCGGCTGGCGTTCTACGACGACCTGACCGGGCTGCCCAACCGCAGCCTGCTGCATGCCCAGGCCGACCGCGCGATCAATGCCGCCGGCCATTCCGGTGACACCCTGGCGGTGCTGTTCATCGACCTGGACCGCTTCAAGCAGGTCAACGACATGCTCGGCCATCCCGGCGGCGACGAGCTGCTGCGCATCGTCGCGCGGCGCCTGCAGGCCGAGACCGGGCCGATGGATATCGTCGGGCGCCTGTCAGGCGATGAATTCGTGGTGGTGCTGACCCCCTGCGACCAGGACAGCGCGCACGAACGTGGCACGCGCCTGCTGCAGGCGCTGTCGCAGCCATGGCGGTGGGGAGAGGTGCAGACCCACACCTCGGCCAGCATCGGCATCAGCCTGTTTCCGCACGACGGGCACGACATGGAAAGCCTGCTGCAGCACGCCGACATGGCGATGTACCAGGCCAAGCGCAGCGGTCGCGCACGGGTACGTTTCTACAGCCACGAGATGAACCGCAGCGCGCAGGAGCGGCGCGCTCTGGAATCGGCATTGCGGCAGGCACTGGAGCAGGACCAGCTGCAGCTGCACTACCAGCCGCAGGTCGACCTGGCCAGCGGGCGCCTGTACGGTGTCGAGGCGCTGGCACGCTGGCACCATCCCGAACTGGGCAGCGTGCCGCCGATACGCTTCATTCCGCTGGCCGAGGAATGTGGCCTGATCGACGAGGTCGGCCAGTGGGCGCTGGAGACCGCCTGCCGCCAGCTTGCCGCCTGGCACCGGCAGGGGCTGGATGTGCCGTCGGTGGCGGTGAACCTGTCGGCCACCAACTTCCATGATCCCGGACTGCCGGCGCGGATCGCGCGGATCCTGCAGCAGGAAGCCGTGCCGGCCTGCGGGCTGACCCTGGAAATCACCGAGGAAGTGCTGCTCAATGACGATCCCAACACCCTGCGCACCTTGCGCGAGGTGCATGCGCTGGGCGTGCGCCTGGTCGTGGACGACTTCGGCACCGGCTACTCCAGCCTGAGCTATCTGCGGCAGCTGCCGATCAGCGGCCTCAAGCTGGACCGCAGCTTCGTCCACGATATCGAACGCAATACCATCGCCAGCGCCCTGACCCAGGCAATCGCGCACATCGGCCAGAGCCTGCAGCTGGAAGTGGTGGCCGAGGGCGTGGAAAACACCGGGCAACTGCAGCTGCTGATGCAGCAGGGCTACCGCATCGTGCAGGGATTCCACTTCGCCACGCCGCTGCCGGCGGCGGCGCTGCAACACTGGCTGGACACGCAGCTGCCGGCCATCGTGCGCTCAAGCGCGGATACCGGCGCCTGAGCGTCGCAGGCCGCGCTCTCAGGCCACCGGTACCACGGCGAGGGTGAGCCGTGAAACGCACACCGGTTTGCCGGCATCGTTCTCGATGCGGATTTCCCACACCTGGGTGGTGCGGCCCACATGCAGCGCCCGCGCGGTTCCGGTGACCTGCCCGGAGCGTGCCGCGCGCAGGTGGTTGGCGTTGATCTCCAGGCCCACGCACATCTGCTGGGCGGTATCCACGCACAGATTGCCGGCACTGCTGCCCAGGGTTTCGGCCAGCACCACCGAGGCACCGCCATGCAGCAGGCCATAGGGTTGGCGGGTACGTGCGTCCACCGGCATCGTCGCCTGCAGCCAGTCCTCGCCGGCCGCGGTGAAGACGATGCCCAAGTGCTCGATCAAGGTGCCCTGGCTAAGGCGGTTGAGCGCTTCCAGCGAAACCGGGCTGCGGAAAACCATGGCGGACGTTGCTCCAGTACAAGGCGCTCCAGTCTAGGAAGCGGCTCCTCCCGCGTCGAGCGCAGAAGCGTGCCGGGCAGCTGCGGGCGTGCTTGATCTTCGGTTCGGTGGGTACTGGCCGACCGCGTAGGCAGCCCGGAGGGCGGTGTTCTGCAGGGCGCGACATGAATCGCGACGCGGTGCGGCCACACGGCCACCCTGCGGGAGCCGTTCATTGCCCGCCGAACAGGTCCGGTTGCGGCGGCGGATAGATCAACACCCCGTCCTGCAGGCGGGCGCTGTCGGCAAGCACATGGGTCTGCGCGTGGCCGGCATCGAGGATATGCATCACCTCGATGCCGCGCGCGGTGAGCACATCGGCGATCAACCGGCGATGGCAGCGCCACCACACCACCTCGGCACACAGCATCGCGGTGCGCCGCCGTGCGGCCAGTTGCAGCAGCCGCGCCAGGCCATCGGCGAACTCGGCACTCGACAGGTGGTCGGCATAGCCCTGGAAAGCGGCATTGCGCCAGGCACCGTTGGGCGAGCCCGGCTGCACCCGGCGGCGCCCGCCCAGTTGCGGCAGCCACTGGTATTCCATGCCGTCCCGGGGCAGCTGGGCGGCCATCGCCTCACTGGCGAACCACGGATGGCGACGTGAGCCGGGAAAGCGGCGCACATCGGCGACTGCCTCGATGCCGTACTCGCGCAGCAATGCCAAGAACACCTCCCAGCTGCGGGTGGAGTGGCCGATGCTCCAGACGGTGGCGAGCCCGCCCACCTCAGCGGATCTGGTGCAGTGCCGAGCCTTTGTGCACCGCCACGTGGTCGCTCGTGTCGCTGCGGATCTCGTATTGCGGATCGTCCCGGCTGCAGTGGCGGGTGTAGCCCTTCCAGTCGAAATCCTGCACATGCACGCGGGTGATATGGCCGCTGACATGGCCGGCCTCGGAATTCCAGCTGACGTGGTCGCCCACCTTGAAGGCATGGCCCATGACCGTTCTCCGGACGCGAAGGATGCCGCCATTGCAGCGCCGGCGGCGTTCAGCCGCCGTGAGCAGCACTCACAGGATCGGCACCAGCCCGGCGCCGAACGCGGTCAGCATGCGTACCAGCAGCCACTTCGGCCCGACCGCCACCTCGGGGAAATCGCCCACGGCGGTATAGCACGCGTGGAAACGCGGATCCTGCCGGCGCAGCGGAGCCGGGCACTCGGGTCCGGGCTGGAAGGCGTAGTCGGTGGCATAGCGCCACGGCCAGAAATCCAGCACCGGCAGCGCTTCGGAGGCCTTGCCCAGGCTGTAGTTCAGGCCGGACAGCACCGGCCCCTTCTGCCGCGGCGCCACCACCCAGGAGTTGTCCGGGTGGATATCGCGCAGGATGCTCTGCGCCAGCGCCTCGGCAAACACCGGGTCCTCGATGATCACCGCGCCCTCGGTGTTGTAGTTCTCGCTGCGCGGATCGAAGTTGTGGGTGCCGATCACGCCGATGCGACGGTCCACCACCAGCGACTTGGCATGCAGGCCCATGCGCGCACCGCGCCGGGTGACCGGCAGCGGCCGGTTGGTCGCGCGCGTGCTCAGGAACGATGGCCGGGTTTCGGTGCGCAGCACCTCCCGTTCCACCTCGATGCCATGGTCACCGGGACGCCGTCCGGAACCGCTGCCGCGCACGTTGCTGCCGGCGGCGCTGCCGCCCAGCACCCGGCTGCGCGAGGAACCGTCGCCGCGCTCCTCTTCCGGCTCCGGCGGCGGTTGCCAGCCGCTCACCGGCGCGTCCAGCGGGAACGGCTTGTATTCGTAGATATTGAAGCCGAGCTCGCGCAGGTTGCGGCGCTTGTACTTGTAGGACAGCGCATAGACGATCGGGTTGTCGGTCGCCGCCAGACTGTTGGTGGACACCACCACGCGCGGCGGCTCGGCCCGCTGGCGCAGACTCTTGAACAGCGCCTGCGCCGGCTCGGACAGCACCAGGTAGGGCGTCTGCAGCAGCACCTCCTGCTCGGCGCCGGCGATCAACGCATCCAGCTCCGGCTCGGGTGAGTGCGGGCCCTCGGGAGGTGCCGCCTTGCGGTCACGGCGGTGCTTGCGCGGCAGGTCGGCGACATAGCTGACCGAGCGTACCGGCAGCGCGGTATCGACAAATTCGCTGGTGATGAGCGCGGCATCGGTGGCTTCGCCGATGACCCGCTCCACGCGCTCGGGCCGGCGGAAATCCGCCGCCGGCAGGGCCGGCACGCCCTGCTCCAGCAACAGCCGGCCGACGTCGTTCAGGCGCCCGGCCTCGACGCTGCGGCGCGCCTTCCAGAACGCCTGGAAGTTGGCCGCCATCTCGCGCACTTCCGGCCCGGCCACCATCACATCGCGGTCGCGGAAGTTGTACTCGTGGTCCCAGTCGTAATAGTCGTCCTGGTAATTGCGCCCGCCGACCACGCCGATCACATCGTCGATCACCAGCAGCTTGTTGTGCATGCGCTGGTTGAAGCGGCGGAAGCAGCACAGCACGCTGCCAGCATAGTCGAAGTAGTTGAGCTTGGCCTTGCCGAAGGTCGGGTTGTAGACCCGCAGCTCGAAATTCACGTGCGCGCCAGCCAGCGCGGCGAGCATGCGCACATCGGAAATGGCCGACAGCTGGTCGATCAGCACCCGCACCTTGACCCCGCGGCGGGCGGCGGCCAGCAGTTCGTCGATCACCAGCCGCGCACTGTCGTCGGTATCGAAGATGTAGGTCTGCAGGTCGATCCGGCGGGTGGCGCTGCGGATCAGGTTCAGCCGCGCCACCAGCGACAGTTCGCCGTCATCGAGGATGGTGGCGTAATGGCGCGGTGCCTCGGGCCGGGATTCGGCCATGGCCTGCCCGCCGAGTGCGCGCAGCGGCGAATCCAGCGCGCAGCGGTCCGGACTCGCACACGCCACCGCATCCGAACGCGCCGCCACCGCGATGCTGTGGGCGCGTTCCTGCTGTTGCGGCGACAGCGAAGCGCAGCCGCCGCCCAGCAGCACGCCGGCAAGCAGCAGCAGGCGCAACAGCAGGTTCAAAGTTGTGGGGCGCCGGCAAGGCGCGCGCGCAGGATGAAGATCACTCGGTCACTCAAGGCAAACTGCCAGCTGTCCATGCCGTAGCGTCCGCGCTGGACGGTGCCCCGGCTGATGAGGTCGCAATCATAGCCGGGGCGCTCGCATTCAGCCTCCTGCAAGCGCAGCGTTTCACGGCGGCGGATGCCGCGGATGTTCAGCGTCCCTTCGATCCTGCCGCCACGCCGGGTGATGTCCGGGTCATAGGGATCGGAACTGAATTCCACCACCGGATGTTGGGCCGCATCGAAAAACTCCTCACCGCGCATCCAGCCGGTATACCGGGGCTTGCCCGGGATCTCGACATCGCGGGTGTACATGCGCAGCCGCACCTGCTGACGGCCATCGGGCAACACCATGACCTGGCCGTCGAAGTTCGGAAACACCCCTTCGATCGTTTGCCCGAAGCGGGTGCGTATCTCGAATCCGAAACGCGAATGCGCCATGTCGAACTGCAGCGACTGGCCCGCGGAGGCCGGCGCCGCCAACAGCAGCAGCGTCAGCAGTACTCCCCAGCGCGGTACCGGCATGGAGTCACGGCCACCAGAATTCGGTCAACCGGGCGATGCCCGGCTCGATCGCCGCGTCCATCGGCAGCGCCAGTACCGCCACCGATGCCGGCGGCATGCCGCGGTAATCGCCGGACTGGCCACTGTGCATCAGCGCCACCAGCTGCTCCAGGCCCGGGTTGTGGCCGACGACCAGCACCCGTTCCACTTCCCGGTGCTCCTCGAGCAACGCCGCCAGGGTGCCGGGCATGGCTTCGTAGATGCGCGCTTCCAGCCGTTGCTCGACATAGCCGGTCTGTTCCAGCACCGCCTCCAGCGTCTCGCGCGTGCGGCGCGCCGGCGAACACAGCACCCGGTCCGGAACCAGCCGCTGGTCACGCAGCCAGCATCCGGCCGCCTCGGCCTCGGCCAAGCCCTGCGGGGACAGGGCACGATCGATGTCGGCCATCCCGGTGACCGCCGGTTCGGCATGGGCATGTCGCAGCAGAATCAGTTCACGCATGGTCGGGAGTACTCCTGTCAGACCTTGTTCAACCACTTGAGCAGCGGCGCCCAGTCCTGCTGGTGCTCGCGTACCTGTGCCGAGTGATAGTCGAACAGGCTGCGCCCGAGCCCGACCATCACCACGTAACTCTGGCTGTCGCGCAATTGTGCGACCACCTCGTAGGGCCACTGCGCCAGCATCTGCCGCGCCTGCTGCGAGGTCTGCGTCCACGGCTTGACCCGGTTGAGCACCAGCCCCACCGGCAGCGCGCGCGAATGCACCCGCTGGATCTTGGCCAGGCTGTTGAGGAAGCCGACGATGGCTTCGATGTCCAGCGCCGACGGCAGCACCGGCACCACCACCGCGTCGGCCACGTCGAGAAACCGCTCCAGGTCCGCGGCGTAGGCGCCGGCGGGGGCGTCGATGATGACCTGCTGGGTGCCGTCGGGAATGCGCTTTTCCCAGTCGCGGCGGCGGTACACGTCCACCGGCAGCACCGCGCTGTCCAGTTCCGCGCGGCGCTGCGCCCAGCGCGTGCTGGAGCCTTGCGGATCGGCATCGGCGATCACCGTGGCGTTGCCGGCCAGTGCCGAATGCGCGGCCAGATGGGTGGCGACGGTGGTCTTGCCGACGCCGCCCTTGGAACCAGCCACCAGGATCGTCTTCATGCACGCCTCGTTTTCGCGGGACTGTCCGCAGCGTACACCGCCGCGCATCGCCAGAGGTAGTCGCCGGATCGACAGATCCTGCCGTGACCACCGGCCAGCTTTGATATCGTGTCGGCCCCGGAATGGAACCGCCATGAGCGAGCTGCAGGACCTCACCGCGCTGATCCGCGCCAACACGCCACTGATCGTCATCCAGACACAGGATGAGGCCCGGATTGTTGAGCTGTTCCGGCAGGCGCTGATGCATGTGTGGCGGGCGCTGCACCGCTGGACGATCACCGAGGGCCTGCGCCGCATCGACCTGGACCGCGAGGACGATCCGGTCGGTCCGCCCGATGCCAGCGCGGTGTTGCGCATGATCCAGCAGGCCGAGCAGCGCGGCATCTACCTGCTGCTCGATTTCCATCCCTACCTGGGCTACGCCAGCCACCAGCGGCTGCTGCGCGACATCCTGCAGCGCCGCCACAGCCAGCCGCATGTGATCGTGCTGGTCGGTGCCAGGGTCGAACTGCCGGCCGAGCTGGAAGCGCTGGCGACCCGCTTCAATCCGCGCCTGCCCGATGCCAACGCGCTGCTGAAGATGCTGCGCGAGGAAGCCGGCGCCTATGCCGGTGAACACGGTGGCCGGCGCGTGGAGGTGGACCAGGAAGCGGTGCAGCAGATCCTGCGCAACCTGCGCGGTCTCAGCCTCACCGACGCACGCCGCATCGCCCGCCAGCTGATCTACCACGACGGTGCGCTGCGTGCCACGGATCTGCCGCAGCTGGCGAAGCTGAAGTTCGAACTGCTCAACCGCAGCGGCCACCTGCACTACGACTACGATTCGGCGCGCTTTGCCGACGTCGCCGGCGCGCACCGGCTCAAACGCTGGATCGAGCAGCGGCGCGCGGTGCTCGTTTCCGGCAACGCTCCGCCCGGGCTGGACCCGCCCAAGGGCATGCTGCTGCTCGGCGTGCAGGGCTGCGGCAAGTCGATGCTGGCCAAGGCCACCGCCGCCGGCTTCGGCGTGCCGCTGCTGCGGCTGGACTTCGGCACGCTGTACAACAAGTACCACGGCGAAACCGAGAACAATCTGCGCGATGCGCTGGCCTCGGCCGAGCAGCTGGCACCGTGCGTTCTGTGGATCGACGAGATCGAGAAGGGGCTGGCCAGCAGCGGCGAGGACGGGGGCGTCTCGCGACGGGTGCTGGGCTACCTGCTGACCTGGATGGCCGAACGCAAGGCGCCGGTATTCATCGTCGCCACCGCCAACCAGGTGCACGAACTGCCGGCCGAACTGCTGCGCAAGGGCCGCTTCGACGAGATCTTCTTCGTCGACCTGCCCACCGCCGATACCCGTGTGGAACTGCTGCGCCTGCACCTGGGCAAGCGCGGACTGGACGCCGGCGGCTTCGCCCTGCCGGCGCTGGCCGCCGCCGCCGAGGGCTTTTCCGGCGCCGAGATCGAGCAGGCGGTGGTTGCCGGTCTGTACGCCGCGCATGCGGAAGGCAAGCCGTTGGACACCGACCTGCTGATGGCCGAGATCCGCACCACCCGGCCGCTGTCGGTGCTGATGGCCGAGCAGGTGCAGGCCCTGCGCGACTGGGCACGCGGTCGCACCGTGCCGGCGGACTGAGCCCGTCCGCGCAGTGCCCCGCTGCTGCCGCTAGGAGACGCGTCCCAGCACCCACACCCAGGCCGGCAGGGTCAGCAATGACAGCACGATGCCGTAACCGACCATCGCCGCAGCCAGGCGCGGCGCCAGCCGGTGCGAGATCGCCAGCGCCGCAGCGGTGATCATCGTCGGCATCGCGGTTTCCAGCACGTTGACGCGCAGCATGTCGCCCTGCAGGCCGAACGCCCACGACAACGGCAGCGCAACGGCCGGCAGCACCAGCAGCTTGAGCAGCAGGCCGACCGCCAACGGCGCCAGCTCGGCCCGCGACAGCCGCAGCTGGATGGTCAGGCCCACCGCCAGCATCACCAGCGGCAGCATCGCATCGGCCAGGCTGTCCAGTGCCGATGCGATCCATGCCGGCGGCGCCGCCGGCATCAGCAGCAGCGCGAACAGCAGCGCCCACAACGGTGGAAAGCGCAGGATCCGCTGCAGGATCTCGCGCCCGCCCGGCGCGGCGTCGCCGCTGTATCGCGCCAGTACATACAGACCGAAGGTGGACAGCAGCACGAAGGTGCCGAGCTGGTCGTAGACCACCGCATACGGCAGCGCCGCATCGCCCAGCAGCGCGCGCACCATCGGGTAGCCGATGAAGCTGGAGTTGCACAGCGCCACGCACAACAGCAGCACCGCATGCACCTGCCGGTCGAACCCGAACAGGCGCGTGGCCAGGCTCACCAGCACCACGCTCAGCCCCATCAGCAGCCACGGGGTGAGCACGATGCCGATCAGCGAGACATCCAGCTGCAGCTTGGGCACATAGGTGAGCACCGCGGCCGGCAGGCAGACGTACAGCACCACCTGGTTGAGCACCTCGGCGCTGTTGTCGGGCAGGGCGCGCATGCGTGCGAACAGCATGCCCAGCGCGAGCATCGCCAGGACCAGCGCGAAGGCATCAACTGCCATGGGAAAACACCGGCAACAGGATCAGCCCGTAATTATGCGCCTGCCCGGGCGATCCCGGTCACGGCCATGCCGGCGGTGCCGCCGCCCAGGCCTGCTGCACCTGCGCCAGCTGTGCGCGCTCGGCATCGCGCCACAGCGGCAGCAGGCGCGGGAACTGCGCGGCATCATTATGCGCCCGCCCGGCCGATCCCGGTCACGGCCATGCCGGCGGTGCCGCCGCCCAGGCCTGCTGCACCTGCGCCAGCTGTGCGCGCTCGGCATCGCGCCACAGTGGCAGCAGGCGCGGGAACTGCGCGGCATCGGCCCACTGCTGCGGCTCGGTGCGTACCGCCGCGGCGAACCAATGCACCGCTTCGTCCTTGCGGTCCAGCTGCCACAGCACCAGCGCCAGCGTCGGCGGCACCCAGTCGGCATGCCCGCGATTGGCCTCGGCCGCCTCCACCCACAACGCCAGCGCCGCCGCCGCATCGCCCTGCCGGTACAGGTCCCAGGCATGGTTCCAGCGGATGCCGCGGGCCTGCTGCGAGGTGCCCGAAACCGCGCCCAGCGCCTCGCCGTAGAGTTTTTTGCCCAGCTCCGCGCGTCCTTCGGCATAGGCGATGGACGCCAGCTGCACACTGGCTTCAACGCCCTTGCGGCCGCGCTCGCGCAGCTTCATCAGCTGGTCGACCAGATCCGGCTGACCGGCCGGCAACACCTCGATCGGCCTGGCGGCCACATCCGGATCGAAATAGAACTCGGCGATCTTCGGCAACGTCTGCGCCTGCGCCGTCACCACCGATGCAATCGCCAGACCGGCCGCCAGCAGCATCGTCACCATCCTGCTTCCCATTCCCATCCCTCGCTCCCCGTGTGTGCATCCTCAGGTTCGCGATGCTAACCCGAGGGGCGGCTCATGTGCGATTGCAGCAAAAAAGAGGCGGGAACCGCACTGCTACAATCGCCGCCCGCTGCCAGCCACCTCCGGGCGGCGGTGGACCGCCGTTCCTGCAATGGGCCAGCCATGACCAGTACTGCCGAACTTTCCTCGCCTGCCTCCGCCAACGACCCGCTGACCGGCGTGCGTGACACGGACTACACGCTGGAACACAAATACACGCGCACCGATGGCCGCATCTACCTGAGTGGCGTGCAGGCGCTGGTGCGTCTGCCGCTGATGCAGCAGCAGCGCGATGCCGCCGCCGGACTGGACACCGGCGGCTTCGTCAGCGGCTACCGCGGCTCGCCGCTGGGCGGCTTCGACCTGGAACTGTGGCGCGCACGCAAGCATCTGGAAGCGGCCAAGGTGAAGTTCGTGCCGGGCCTCAACGAGGATCTGGGCGCGACCATGGTGTGGGGCACGCAGCAGACCAACCTGTTCCCCGGTGCCAACGTCGATGGTGTGTTCGGCATGTGGTACGGCAAGGGCCCGGGCGTGGACCGCTGCGGCGACGTGTTCAAGCACGCCAACGCCGCCGGCACTTCGCAGCACGGCGGCGTGCTGGCACTGGCCGCCGACGACCACGCCTGCCGCAGCTCGACCCTGCCGCACGGCAGCGAAGAAGAGTTCGTCAGCGCGATGATGCCGGTGCTGAACCCGGCTGGCGTGCAGGACATTCTCGACATGGGTCTGGTCGGCTGGGCGATGAGCCGCTACACCGGCCGCTGGATCGGCTTCAAGACAATTGCCGAGACGGTGGAATCCTCGGCCTCGGTGGACGTCAATCCGTTCGCGCGGCAGATCATCCTGCCGGAGGATTTCGAGATGCCGCACGGCGGCCTCAACATCCGCTGGCCGGACCCGCCGCTGGAACAGGAAATGCGCCTGCACCGCTATGCGGTGAAGGCCGCGCAGGCGTTTGCCCGCGCCAACGGCATCGACACCGTGGTGATGGATTCGCCGCAGGCGCGGCTGGGCATCGTCACCACCGGCAAGAGCTATCTGGACGTGCTGCAGGCGCTGGAATACCTGGGCCTGGACGAGAAGGCCTGCGCCGACATCGGCATCCGCGTCTACAAGGTCGGCATGACCTGGCCGCTGGAGCCGCAGGGCATCGGCGCGTTTGCACGCGGGCTGGCAGACATCGTCGTGGTGGAGGAAAAGAAGGCCTTCATCGAGCGGCAGATGAAGGAATACTTCTACAACTGGCCGGCCAACTGGGGCGCGCGCCCGTCCATCGTCGGCAAGTACGACGAGCAGGGCGAATGGATCCTGCCGTCCACCGGCGAGCTGACCCCGGCCACCATTGCCGGCGTGATCGGCCGCCGCATCCAGCGGTTCTTCAATACCGAATCCATTGAAGAACGCCTGCGCTGGATGGACGTCAAGGAAGCCGAGATGGCCCTGCCGCGTGCGCAGTTCCCGCGCGTGCCACATTACTGCTCCGGCTGCCCGCACAACACCTCCACCAAGGTGCCGGAAGGCTCGCGGGCGCTGGCCGGCATCGGCTGCCACTACATGGTGACGTGGATGGACCGCGCCACCGACACCTTCACCCACATGGGTGGCGAAGGCGTCACCTGGGCCGGGCAAGCCGCATTCACCGACACCGAGCACGTGTTCCAGAACCTCGGTGACGGCACCTATTTCCACAGCGGCTCGCTGGCGATCCGCCAGGCCATCGCCGCCGGCGTCAACATCACCTACAAGATCCTCTACAACGACGCGGTGGCGATGACCGGCGGCCAGCCGGTGGACGGCACCCTGACCGTGCCGCAGATCGCCCAGCAGATGCGTGCCGAAGGCGTGCACACCATCGTGCTGCTGTCCGACGACATCGCCAAATGGAAACTGCGCCGGCACGAATTCCCCAGCGATGTGGAATTCCACGACCGCGCCGAGCTCGACGCGGTGCAGCAGCAGCTGCGCACGGTGAAGGGCACCAGCATCCTGATCTTCGAGCAGACCTGCGCCACCGAGAAGCGCCGCCGCCGCAAGCGCGGCAAGCTGATCGATCCGCCCAAGCGGACCATGATCAACTCGCTGGTCTGCGAAGGCTGCGGCGATTGCGGCGAGAAGAGCTTCTGCGTCTCCGTGCTGCCGAAGGAAACCGAGTTCGGCCGCAAGCGCGACATCGACCAGTCCAACTGCAACAAGGATTTCTCCTGCACGACGGGCTTCTGCCCGAGCTTCGTCACCGTGCACGGCGGCCAGCTGCGCAAGGGCAAGAAGAGTGGTTCGGCCAGCCTGCTCGACAACCTGCCGGCGCCGACCTTCCGCACCGATTTCTCGCAGCCCTGGAACATCCTGATCACCGGCGTCGGCGGCACCGGCGTGGTGACCATCGGCGCGCTGCTCGGCATGGCCGGCCACCTCGAGGGCAAGGGCGCCAGCGTGCTCGACCAGACCGGCCTGGCGCAGAAGGGCGGCGCGGTCACCACCCATATCCGTATCGCGCGCAGTCCCGAGGACATCCACGCGGTGCGCATCGCCGCCGGCGAAGCCGATCTGGTGCTGGGTTGCGACATGGTGGTGGTCAACGATTACTGGGCGCTGTCCAAGGTGCGCGGTGAACGCACGCAGGTGGTGCTCAACACCTACGAGGCGATGCCCGGCACCTTCACCACCCATCCGGACATGCAGTTCCCGGCCGCCGACATCATTGCCGGGGTCAAGCTGGCACTGGGCGGGCGCGAGCCGATCCTGCTCGACGCTACCCAGCTGGCCACCGCGCTACTGGGCGATGCGATCGCCTCCAACCTGTTCATCCTCGGCTTCGCGTGGCAGCAGGGGCTGGTGCCGCTGTCGCTGGAAGCGCTGATGCGCGCGGTCGAGCTCAACGGCGCCGCGGTGGCGATGAACCAGACCGCGTTCGCCTGGGGCCGCCTGGCCGCGATCGACCCGCAGGCCGTGCAGCAGGCCGCCGGCCTGATCCACAACGCCCCGACCGAAGCCGAGCGCAAGCCGGCCGCGCTGCGCGAGCTGCCGCCGGGCGACTGGGAAGGCAGCGAGGCCGGCGCACCGTCGGCACCGCGCAACCCGGACAACGAGCCGGACGTGCGGGGACTGCCGGCCGCCAGCCAGACCCGCGGCGAAGCCATCCATGCGTCGCTGGACGACGCCCACCTGTCGCGCTCGCTGGATGAACTGATCGCCCGCCGCGTCGCCTTCCTCACCGACTACCAGGATGCCGCCTACGCCAACCGCTACCGCACTCTGGTCGACGCGGTACGCAGTGCCGAGCAGCAGGCCATCCCCGGCAGCACCGCCTTGAGCGAAGCCACCGCGCGCTACTTCTTCAAGCTGATGGCCTACAAGGACGAATACGAAGTGGCCCGCCTGTACACCAGCGGCGATTTCCTCAAGCGCGTGAGCGAGCAGTTCGAGGGCGACTACCAGGTGCGTTTCCACCTAGCACCGCCGCTGCTGGCCAAGCGCGACGAACACGGCCAGCTGCAGAAGAAGGAATACGGCCCTTGGATGTTCAAGGCCTTCGGCCTGCTGGCCAAGCTCAAGGGCCTGCGCGGCGGTCGTTTCGACGTGTTCGGCTACACCGCCGAACGCCGTGGCGAACGCCAGCTGATTGCCGATTACGAAAAGACCCTGCAGGAACTGATCGGCAGCTTGGATGCACGCCGGCTGGGGCTGGCGGTGGAGATCGCCAGCATCCCCGAGCACATCCGCGGCTATGGTCACGTCAAGGAAGCGCACCTGCACGAAGCCAAGACCCGCGAGGCGACGCTGCTGGCAACGTGGCGCAACCCGAAGGCGCTGCATATCGTGCAGGCAGGATAAGACGAATGGGCAATCTATGGGTTGCACAAGCGATATGCAACACATACATTGCATTTCGTAGATGAAACCTATCGCTTGCATTTTGGAGAGGCAAGGCATACGTTGCCCAGATCATAAGTTCCTCGGGCGCTTGCCATGAACAACAAACGCCACGCCGTCCGCGCCGCCCACCAGCTGGGCCCATTGATGCGGGCATTCCGCAAGCAGGCTGGGCTGAGCCAAGCCCAGTTGGGTGAACGCCTCGGCATCTCCCGGCAGGCCATCACCGCGCTGGAACGCGAACCCGAAGCAGCTACCTTCGAGCGGCTGATGCGGGTATGGGCCGAGCTCGGCGTGGAGGTTTCCCTGCAACCGCGCGAGCAGGACAGGCCGGACACCGGCCTGGAGTGGTGAGCCATGAGCGAACTACGGGTATGGATGAACGGCTTGGAAGTCGCCTCCTGGCAGGAAGGCGCCCGCACCGGGTCACGGCTGACCTACCTTCCCACGTGGCTGGACTCCGAACAACCACGCCCCTTGTCGCTATCGCTGCCGTTGCTGCCGGCCGGTGAAAACCATCGTGGCCCGGAGGTGACGGATTACTTCGACAACCTGCTCCCGGACAACGGCGCCATCCGCAATCGCCTCCGCGACCGCTTCGGCATCCGCTCATCCGGCACGTTCGACCTGTTGCAGGAAATCGGTCGCGATTGCGTGGGCGCCGTGCAACTGCTTCCTCCAGGCATGGCGCCGGAAGACATCCACTCCATCGAGTGCATGCCATTGAGTGACGCCCAGATGGCGGACCGTCTGCAGGCGGTCACCAGCGCCGCGCTGCCGGGCCAGCATGTGGATAACGAGTTCCGCATCTCCATTGCCGGCGCGCAGGAAAAGACCGCCTTCCTGCGCCATCACGACCGTTGGTGCGTCCCCACCGGCAGTACGCCAAGCACGCATATCTTCAAGCTACCACTGGGGTTGGTCGGCAACCTGCGGGCCGACATGCACGCCTCGGTGGAGAACGAATGGTTGTGCATGCAGTTACTGGCCGCGTTCGGCATTCCCGTCGCCAACACTTCGATCGGCCAATTCGGCGACCAGCGTGCGCTGATTGTGGAACGCTTCGACCGCCGGCTGGCCCGCAACGGCCGCTGGTGGCTACGGCTGCCGCAGGAGGACATGTGCCAGGTGTTCGGCCTGCCCTCGTCGCGCAAGTACGAAAGCGACGGCGGCCCCGGCATCGTGCAGATCATGGAACTGCTGCGGCAATCGGAGCAGCCGCAGGATCGGGCGATCTTCTTCAAGACCCAGCTGCTGTTCTGGCTGCTGGCGGCCACCGATGGCCACGCGAAGAATTTCAGCATTCATATCGAGCCTGCCGGCAGATTCCGGCTGACGCCGATCTACGACGTGCTTTCGGTCTACCCGATCCTTGGCCGTGGCCCGAACCAGCTCGATCCGCATAACGCGGCATTGGCGATGGCGGTAGCCGGCAGGAACCGGCATCGGAGGCTCATGCGGATCCGCCGTCGCCACTGGAACGACACCGCACGCGCCTGCGGTGTCGCCGAAGGTGCGGAGCCGTGGATCGACGAGCTGTTGGAGCGCATCGAGCCGGCCATCCAGACGGTACGCGCGCTGCTGCCGCATGACTTTCCCGAGCGCGTGGCCATGCCGATCTTCGAGGGCTTGCGGCAAGCAGCCACGCGGCTGGCAGCGATGGCGCCGGACGCCTGAAGAGCGCACGGCATGCTTCGGCATACTCCAAGCGCCTCCCGGCCCATGTATTCAGCGCTGCGGCGCGAGGATCTTCGTCAACACATCCGCGCGGCCCTCGATCCGGCGCAGGTGCGGGTAGCGCAGGCCGTCGCGGTAGTCGATGCGCACGCTGCGGAAGCTGTCGGCCTGCCGCACGATCAGCTCGACCGGCACGCCGTTCTTCGCATCGGTCACCGCCTGCTTCAGGCGGGCACCGCTGTAGGCCAGGCCGTTGACCGCGACCAGCGTCACGTCCTTGGCCAATCCGGCCTTGAACGCGGGACTTTCCCAGCCGACGAACTGCAGCACGCCGTCGCTGCCCACTTTCATGCCCAGTGAATACTGCAGGTCGGTCAGGCCGTCGGCTTCGCCATCGGCGATGACCAGATTCGGTTGTTCGCTGAAATGCAGTTCCCACCCCGCTGCGTGCAGCCCGTCCGGGGCGTGGCCATCGCGCGCGTCCAGCCGCGTGCCGATGAAGGCGTCCCAGTCACCGGGCTGCAGCGCTTCCAGCGCCTGCATCACATCGGTGCGGTCGTACAAGCGGATCTGGCCCGGCTCACCACCCTGGTGGAAGCGCCGTGCGAACGTATCCAGCGACACCTTGCCCTTCGACAGGCTGCGCAGGCGTGCATCCACGCCCAGCCACAGCAGCGTGCTCTCGTTGTAGAACTCGAACGCCCGCTGCCAGTCGGCCCAGGCCTGCGGCTTGGCGTTGAAATCGAGGATGCCCTGGTGGACGGTGTCATGCAGGTCGCGCCATTGCCGACCCGGCTGGCTGGCGTAGTTGGCCTGCAGCTGCGCCAGCATCGCCATCGCGTAATCCGGCTGCCACAGGCCCGAGCGCGCGGCCAGCACCACCGCCCAGTACTGGGTCTGGCCTTCGTACATCCACAGCTCGTCGTTGTGCATCGGCGCGTTGTAGTGCGGCACCCAGGTCGGACGCGGTCGCCAGGCCTTGCCCACCCACGCGTGTGCGTATTCGTGCGGCAGCAGGTCGTTGTCCAGGAACGGTCGTTCGCCACGCAGGTAACCGTCGTGCATGCCGTTCTCGCTGGACTGCGCATGCTCAAGGCCGATGCCGCTGAACACGTCCGACACCGCCAGCAGGAAGTTGTAGCGGCTGTACGGGCGCGCACCGAACACCGCGTCGGCTTCGCGGACCAGCGCGCGGTGCGCATCCAGCACCTTGCCGTCGGCCTGCAGCGCCTGCGGATTCTCGGCGACCACATCCAGCCACACCGGCTGCCGGGTCGTGTCGTCCAGCGCGAAACGCTTGAAGTGGCGTCCGGCGAACACCGGCGAGTCGATCAGCGTCATCAGCGACACCGGCGCGTAGTGTTCGACATGACCTTCGCGACGGTCGACGTCCAGCGCGCTGCCGCTGTGCCAGCCGTCGGGTAACCGCAGCGAGGGTTTGACCTGGATACCGCGTGCATCCACACCGGCCGGATACAGCAGCACCCGGTGCCATTGCAGGTCCAGCAGATTCGGCGTCATCGCCACGCGGCCCTGGTCGGCGGCAGTCGGCGACAGGTACTGGAACTCGATCTCCAGCACGCCCACACCTTCGGGCACCTGCAGCTGGAAGGCATACATGTCGCCCGAATTGCGCGTCCACGGCAGCACTTGACCGTTGCCACGGATGACCAGCCCGGCCATCTGGTTGATCGGCCCGGTCGGGGCATGGTTGCCGGGAATCCACTGCGGATACCACAGTGTCAGCGGACCGGCCGACACCGGGATGCGCTGGCGCACGCGCTGGATGCGACGCTCGATATCACTGGCATCCACCTCCAGTTCGATCACGCCCGGATAGTGCGGTTGCACCTGCAGCGCCACCGCCCGTGCATCCACCGGCTGCGCCTGTACACCTGCCAGCGGAGCAAGGCCCAGCATCACCGCCAGCAACCAGCCACCTTTCTGCTTCAGCACCGCCTGCCCCTTGTTGGAAAGTTGTTCGGCACCCTGCCCCACCCTGCGCGCTTCACTGTGCGCGCTGCCACACCAGCGTGCGGTTGTTGGCCGGCATTGCCACGTCCTCGCGCAGCAGCAGCCCCTGTGCCCGCGCCAGCGCATCGACCGCCTCGAAGTCGCGGATGCCCGAGCGTGGATCGCGCGTCTTCAGCCAGCCGTCGAAGACCCGGTTGCTGTCGCTGCTGAAGTCACCACCGTAATTGAACGGCCCGTAGGCGATGAACAATGCGCCGGGCGCCATCAGCGCCGGTAATCCGGCAAACAGCGCCTGCACGTGTTCCCAGCCCATGATGTGCAGCGTGTTGGCGGTGAACACCGCGTCGAAGCCGGTGACGCCATCGACGACCGGCAGTGGCGGTGCCGGCTGCAGCCCGCCCTCCATCACCGCCTGCAACGTGATCGGCGGCGGCGTGTTCGGCAGCGCGGCCTCGTCCAGCCACTGGCCGATGCCCGGCAGCTGGTCGGGGTGGTCACTGGCCTGCCAGCGCAGCCACGGCATCGCCGCGGCGAAGTGCACCGCGTGCTGGCCGGTACCGCTGCCGATCTCCAGCACGTGGCGGACCTCGGCCAGATGGCGCTGCAGCACCGCCAGGATCGGCCCGGCGTTGCGGTCGCAGGATTCGGCATAGGGTTTGGGGATCATCGAAAGCACTCCGTTCACTCCGCCGATTGTGCCGCAGCACGGCTCTGTGCCTGCTCATGACCATGGTCACTTGTGCACGGGGGCCGCCGCAGCGGAGATTCGAAGACCCTGTGCGGTGCCCGGCATCGCCGATTCCGGAGCCTTAGCATCATGCAACGCCGCCAGTTCCTCACCCTTTCCGGTCTCGGCCTGGCCGGGATGATGCTGCCCAACGCCCGCCTGATCGCCGCCGAGGAGCTGCTCGCACCGGCGGACGTGGCGAAGAAGAAGGCCCTGGCCGACACCGTGCTGGCGCTGGCCAAACGGGGCGGGGCCAGCTACTGCGACGTGCGCATCGGCCGCTACCTCAACCAGGCCATCGTCACCCGCGAGGACAAGGTGCAGAACGTCACCAACCGCGAGTCGGCCGGGGTCGGCATCCGCGTGATCGTCGATGGCGCCTGGGGCTTTGCCGCCAGCAACCGCAGCACGCCGCAGGCGGTGGCCGAGGCAGTGACGCAGGCGGTGGCGATCGCCCGGGCCAATGCGAAGATCCAGAGCCGCAGCGTGCAGCTGGCGCCGACACCCGGTGTCGGCGAGGTGCAGTGGAAGACACCGATCCGCCAGAACGCGATGGCGGTGCCGGTCAAGGACAAGGTGGAGCTGCTGCTGTCGATCAACGCTGCTGCGCTCAACGCCGGTGCCGATTTCATCAACTCGCAGCTGTTCCTGGTCAACGAACAGAAGTATTTCGCCTCCTCCGACGGCTCGTGGATCGACCAGGACGTGCACCGCATCTGGCTGCCGTTCACCGCCACCGCGATCGACAAGAGCAGCGGCAAGTTCCGCACCCGCGCCGGGCTGTCTGCGCCGATGGGCATGGGCTGGGAGTTCCTCGATGGCAACGCCGCCGACAAGCACTCGCTGCCCGGCGGGGTGATCGGCTACGGCAACTCCTATGATCCGGTCGAGGACGCCATCGCCGCGGCCAGACAGGCGCGCGCCAAGCTCGGCGCACCGTCGGTGAAACCGGGCAAGTACGATCTGGTGCTGGACCCGTCCAATCTGTTTCTGACCATCCACGAGAACGTCGGCCACCCGCTGGAACTGGACCGCGTGCTCGGCTACGAGGCCAACTACGCCGGCACCAGTTTCGCCACGCTGGACAAGCGCGAGCAGCGCTATCAGTACGGCAGCGACATCGTCAATTTCTTCGCCGACAAGACCCAGCCCGGCTCGCTCGGCGCGGTCGGCTATGACGATGAAGGCGTCAGGACGCGGCGCTGGGACCTGGTCAAAGACGGCAGGCTGGTCAACTACATGGCCACCCGCGACGAGGTCCACATCCTTGGCGAGGACGCCTCGCACGGCTGCAGCTATGCCGATTCGTGGTCCTCGGTGCAGTTCCAGCGCATGGCCAACGTGTCACTGGCGCCGGGCAAGTCACCGCTGACACCCGCGCAGATGGTCAAGGACGTGGAGAACGGCATCTACATCCATGGCCGCGGCTCCTATTCGATCGACCAGCAGCGCTACAACGCCCAGTTCGGTGGCCAGCTGTACTACCAGATCAGAAATGGCGAGATCACCGGCATGGTCGAGGACGCCGCCTACCAGATCCGCACCCCGGAGTTCTGGAACGCCTGCAGCGCGATCTGCGACGAACGCGACTTCCGCCTCGGCGGCTCGTTCTTCGACGGCAAGGGCCAGCCTTCGCAGGTGTCGGCGGTCTCGCACGGTTCGGCCACCACCCGCTTCGACGGTATCAACATCATCAACACCGCACGCAGTCTCGGCTGAGTGGCGGAGAGGCAAGGCGACGAAGCGGTCACGGAAAAGCCCGGGCGCCCATGTCGAAAGTCACTACCGCCGGCGTGCGCCCGCCGCAAGAATCAAACGGTTCGCAGCGCACCGCGAAGTCCTCGTCGTTTGTTGCCGTAACGCCCGCCGTGCGGGCCGTGCCACTGGAGAGCAGCCTTGCAAAGACGTGATTTCCTCGCCCTGACCGGGCTCACCGCAGGCGGCCTGATGGTGCCGTCGATCTTCGGCAAGGCGATCGCCGCCGAGCAGCTGCTGACCACGCTCGATCCGGCGCTGAAGAAGCGCCTAGCCGATGACGCGCTCAACGCCGCCCGCGCCGCCGGTGCCACCTATTGCGATGTGCGCATCGGCCGCTACCTGCGCCAGTTCGTGATCACCCGCGAGGACAAGGTGCAGAACGTGGTCAACACCGAGTCCACCGGCACCGGCATCCGCGTGATCGTCAATGGCGCCTGGGGCTTTGCCGCCACCAACGACCTCAGCCCGGCCGGTGTGGTCAAGGCCGCGCAGCAGGCCGCGGCCATCGCCCGCGCCAACGCCAAGGTACAGACCGCGCCGGTGCAGTTCGCCAAGGCACCAGGTTACGGCGAGGTCAGCTGGCGCACGCCGATCCGCAAGAACGCGATGGAAGTGCCGCTCAAGGACAAGGCCGACCTGCTGCTGGGCGTGAACGCCGCCGCGCTCGGTGCCGGCGCCAGCTTCGTCAACTCGATGCTGTTCCTGGTCAACGAGCAGAAGTACTTCGCCTCCACCGACGGCTCCTATATCGACCAGGACGTGCACCGCATCTGGGCACCGATGACAGTCACCGCCATCGACAAGAGCAGCGGCAAGTTCCGCACCCGCGCCGGGCTGTCCTCACCGATGGGGCTGGGCTTCGAATACCTGGATGGCGATGCTTCCGGCAAGACCGTGCTGCCCAACGGCGTGACCGTCTACGGCATGTCCTACGACATGCGCGAGGACGCCATCGCCGCAGCCAAGCAGGCGCAGGAGAAGCTCAAGGCACCGTCGGTCAAGCCGGGCAAGTACGACCTGGTGCTGGATCCGTCGCACACCTGGCTGACCATCCACGAAGCGGTCGGCCACCCGCTGGAGCTGGACCGCGTGCTCGGCTACGAGGCCAACTACGCCGGCACCAGTTTCGCGACGCTGGACAAGCGCGAGCAGCGTTTCCAGTACGGCAGCGACAAGGTCACCATGTTCGCCGACAAGACCCAGCCCGGCTCGCTCGGCGCGGTCGCCTACGACGACGAAGGGGTGAAGACCAAGCGCTGGGACCTGATCAGCGACGGCAAGCTGGTCGACTACCAGACCATCCGCGACCAGGCGCACATCCTCGGCAAGACCGAGTCGGACGGCTGCTGCTATGCCGACTCGTGGTCGTCGGTGCAGTTCCAGCGCATGGCCAACGTGTCGATGGCGCCGGGCAAGACCCCGCTGTCGGTGGCCGAGCTGGTCAAGGACGTGGAAAACGGCATCTACATCATCGGTGATGGCTCGTTCTCCATCGACCAGCAGCGCTACAACGCCCAATTCGGCGGCCAGCTGTTCTACGAGATCAAGGACGGCCAGATCACCCGCATGCTTGAGGACGTGGCCTACCAGATCCGCACCCCGGAGTTCTGGAACGCCTGCAGCGCCATCGCCGACGAACGCGACTACCGCCTGGGCGGCTCGTTCTTCGACGGCAAGGGCCAGCCGGGCCAGGTGTCGGCGGTCTCGCACGGCTCGTCCACCGCCCGTTTCGACGGCATCAACGTCATCAATACCGCACGCAGCCTCGGCTGACCGTCCAAGGAGTTCTTGAGCAATGAGCATCTTCACCGAACAGGAAGCCAAGGCCATCCTGGACAAGGTCATCGCGCTGTCCAAGGCCGATGAGTGCACCGCCACGCTGGCCGGTTCCATCGAAGGCAACATCCGCTTCGCGCTGAACAATGTCTCCACCAGCGGCATCGTCAACAACGCCGAACTGTCGGTACAGGTGGCCTTCGGCAAGCGCGTGGGCACCGCCTCGATCAACGAGTTCGACGACGCCTCGCTGGAGCGCGTGGTGCGCCGCGCCGAGGACCTGGCCAAGCTGGCCCCGGAGAATCCGGAGTTCATGCCGGCCATCGCCAGGCAGACGTACACCGCCAGCCCGACCTTCAGCGCCTCCACCGCCGCGATCGATCCGGACTTCCGCGCCAAGGTCGCCGCCGATTCGATCGCACCGTGCCGCGGCCATGGCCTGATCGCCGCCGGCTTCCTCGAAGACGGCAACGGTTTTGTCGCCATCGCCAACAGCAACGGCAACTTCGCCTACCAGAAGAGCACCAGCTTCAACTACACCTGCACCGTGCGCACCGAAGACGGCCGCGGCTCGGGCTGGGTCGGCCGCAACCTCAAGGACGCAGCGGACTTCCGCGCCGACCAGGACATCGAAATCGCCAAGCGCAAGGCGCTGGAATCGGCCGAGGCCAAGGCGCTGGAGCCGGGCAAATACACGGTGATCCTGGAGCCGGCCGCCGCCGCCGGGCTGGTCAGCTTCATGATGAATTTCTTCGATGCGCGCTCGGCCGACGAAGGCCGCAGCTTCCTGTCCAAGAAGGGCGGCGGCAACAAGCTCGGCGAGCAGGTCTACGACCCGCAGGTGAACCTGTTCGCCGATCCGTGGCATCCGGACGCGCCAGTGCTGCCGTGGGATGGCGAGGGCATGCCGCGCGAGCGCATGGCCATCATCGACAACGGCAGGATCGCCAACCTCAACTACTCGCGCTACTGGGCGCAGAAGCAGGGCAAGACCGCCAATGCGCGGCCGGGCAACCTGCTGATGGGCGGCGGCAGCAAGTCCATCGCCGAACTGGTGCGTGGCACCGAGAAGGGCATCCTGGTCACCCGCACCTGGTACATCCGCATGGTCGATCCGCAGACCGTGCTGCTGACCGGCCTGACCCGCGACGGCACGTTCTACATCGAGAACGGCCAGATCAAATACCCGGTGAAGAATTTCCGCTTCAACGAATCGCCGGTGATCATGCTCAACAACATCGACGAGCTGGGCAAGCCGGTGCGCGTGGCCGGTGACGAGTCCAGTTTCGTGATGATGATCCCGCCGATGAAGCTGCGTGACTTCACCTTCACCTCGCTGTCGGATGCGGTGTAAAGGCGAGAAGTGAGAAACGAGGAGTGGGGAGTGAGTAAAAGCAACACCAGGTGCGGCGGCTTGTGCCGTTCTCTCACTCCCCACTTCCATCCACCCGCTCCTGTCTCATGAATCGCACCAAGTTCCTTCGCCTGCTGCTTGGCGCGGCCGCAGGGGCGGCGATATCGCCCGCCTTTGCGCAGGCCAGCCGTTACGACTTCTGGTTCACCCGGCTCAAATACGACTCCGGCGACTGGGACGTGGATGCGCGCATGCCGTCCAACCTGATCACCTCGCTGGTGGACTACACCACGCTGCGCGTGGACCCGAACGAACACGTCATCGCGCTGGCCGACCCGAAGATGCTGCGCGCGCCGTTCTGCTACCTGGCGGGGCACAAGCTGGTCGAGTTCAATCCCGATGAACGCCGCAACTTCGAGCGCTATGTGCGCAACGGCGGCTTCGTGTTCGTCGATGACTGCAACCACGATATCGACGGCCTGTTCGCCACCTCGTTCGAGGCGCAGATGCGTTCGATATTCGGCGCCACCGCATTGAAGAAGCTGCCCAACAACCATGCGCTGTACAACAGCTTCTTCAAGTTCCCCGAAGGCCCACCGGCCACCGGCTTCGAGCTCAACGGCTGGGGCGATGACCTGGTGCACGACTACCTCAAGGGCATCGAGATCGATGGCCGGCTGGGCGTGCTCTACAGCAACAAGGACTACGGCTGCGAATGGGACTACGACTGGCGCAACAAACGCTTTCTGGCCGAGGACAACACGAAGTTCGGCGTGAACATCGTGATGTACGCACTGACGCACTGACCCCACGGGTGACCGCATGACCGCTTCTTCCCACGATCTCGATTCCCTGCTGCCGCGTCTGGGCGAACTGCGCGGTGCGCTGGCCCAGGCCGTGGTCGGCCAGCACGCCGTGGTCGAACAACTGCTGATCGGCCTGCTGGCCGGCGGCCACTGCCTGCTGGAAGGCGCGCCCGGGCTGGGCAAGACGCTGCTGGTGCGCTCGCTCGGGCAGGCGCTGGAGCTGCAGTTCCGCCGCGTGCAGTTCACCCCCGACCTGATGCCCAGCGACATCCTCGGCACGGAACTGCTGGAAGAGGATCACGGCACCGGCAAGCGCGCGTTCCGTTTCCAGCAAGGGCCGATCTTCACCAACCTGCTGCTGGCCGACGAGCTCAACCGCACTCCGCCCAAGACCCAGGCCGCGCTGCTGGAAGCGATGCAGGAGCGCACCGTCAGCTACGCCGGAACGACTTATGCCCTGCCCTCGCCGTTCTTCGTACTGGCTACGCAGAACCCGATCGAACAGGCCGGCACCTACCCGCTGCCGGAGGCGCAGCTGGACCGCTTCCTGCTGCATGTGCGCGTCGACTACCCGAGCGAGCAGGAGGAACAGGACATCCTCGCCCAGACCACCGGCAGCCACAGCGGAGCGGTACCGAAAGTGATGGATGCCGAGGCGGTGCTGGCGCTGCAGGCGGCGGTGCGCGAGGTGCATGTCAGCACCGATCTGCTCAGCTGGATCACCCGGCTGGTGCGTGCCAGCCGCCCCGGCGACGGCGCTCCGGCGGAAGTGAACAACTGGGTCAAATGGGGTGCCGGCCCGCGCGCCGGGCAGTCGCTGGTGCTGGCGGCCAAGGCACGGGCACTGCTGCATGGCCGTTTCGCCGCCACCCGCGAGGATGTGCAGGCGCTGGCCGCGCCGGTGATGCGCCATCGCCTGCTGCTCTCGTTCGCCGCCGAGGCCGAACAGAAGAGCGCCGATGACGTGATCACCGCGCTGCTGCGCGCGGTGCCGTTCCCTGCCTGATAGCGACGGCCCGATCCCGATCCCCGCATGGCACCTCCCGTTCCACCGCTGATTCCCGCCGATGTGCGCAGCCGCCTGCGCGGCCTGCGGCTGCTGCCGGCGCGGGCCAGCGGCAGCCGCGGCATCGGCCTGCACGCCAGCCGCAGCCGTGGTGCCGGGCTGGAGTTCGCCCAGTACCGCGCCTACGAGCCGGGCGATGAACTGCGCCAGATCGACTGGAAACTGTACGCCCGCTCGGACCGCTTCTTCGTGCGCGAATCCGAGCGCGAAAGCCCGCTCACGGTATGGCTGATCCTCGATGCCAGCGCCTCGATGCGGCAGGCCGACCAGGCCCGCCGCGACTGGACCCGGCTGCACGCGGCCAAGGCGCTGGCCGGCTGCGTGGCCGAGCTGGCCCTGCAGCAGGGCGATACGTTCGGGCTTATCGCGATCAATGGTGATGGCCTGCAGCTGCTGCCCGCCGGCAACGGCCTGCGCCAACGCGACCGCCTGCACCTGCAGCTGCACGGCTTGCAGGCACGCGGGCAGTGGCCGGACAGCGGGCGGTTGGCGCCGGTGTGGGAGCGCATCGGCGCACACGACCTGGTGGTGATGATCGGCGACGGTTTCGACGAGGCCGCGATCGCACTGGCCGAGCGTCTGGCCAGCGCCGGCCGCGATGTGGTGCACCTGCAACTGCTCACCGTCGAGGAGCGCGACTTCCCGTTCCGCGACGGCCACCGTTTCCGTGATCCGGAAACCGGACAGGAGCTGCTGGGCGACGGCCCCACGGTACGTGCCGGCTATCTCGCCCGCTTCGCCGAGGCCCGGCGCACGCTCGATGCGCGGCTGCAGGCCGCCGGTATCCGCCACGACACCGCGTTCCTGGATGAACCCGTCGATGCACCGCTGCAGCGCCTGTTCGGTACACGGGGACGCGGCACATGACTGTGTTGTGGCTGTTCCCCACTGGCCTGGCGGCACTGGCCGCACTGCTGCTGCCGTTGCTGATCCACCTGGCCCGGCGTGACCAGCAGCAGTTGATCGATTTCGCCGCGCTGCGCTGGCTGGCGGCCAGGCCGCGTCCACGCCACCGCCTCCGTTTCGACGAATGGCCGCTGCTGCTGGTGCGGCTGCTGCTGCTCGCGCTGCTGGCGGTGTTGCTGGCACGCCCGGCGTTGCAGGGCCTGCGCGATGACACCCCTCGCATCGCCGTGCTGCCCGGTGTGGCGCCGGCACAGGCGCGTGCCGCCGCGGGCGATGCCGAAGCCACGTGGCTGTGGCTGGCGCCGGGCTTTCCGCGCATCGGCGATGCCACCGCCGTTCCCGATACGGGTCAACCGCTCGCCAGCCTGCTGCGTGAGCTCGATGCCACGCTGCCACCGGAAGCGCCGCTGACCGTCATCGTTCCGACCGTGGCCGATGGCTGGGATGCGCAGCGTCCGCAGCTGTCGCGCCCGCTGCAGTGGCAGGTGCTCGACACTCCGCCCGCAGCAATCACGGCCACGGAAATGGCACCACCGCGGCTGCAGGTCCGCCTTGACCCCGCCGGAAGCACTGCGCTGCCATGGCTGCACGCCATCGGCCAGGCCTGGAATCCGGATATGCCCGCCGCCAGCGCCGACGACACCCGGCCGTTCGCTGCCGGCGATGACGTGCGCGTCTGGCTTTCGTCCAAGCCGGTTCCCGAAATCCTGCAGGCGTGGACGCGTGAAGGCGGCCGGCTGCTGGTGGACGCGCGCACGCCACTGCCGGACGACGCACAGCGCCTGCCGTTGTGGCACGACGGCAACGGCACGCCGCTGATCGAACAGGTGGACAGCAGCACCGGACGCTGGCTGCGCTGGGCCGCGCCACTGCAGCCGGCATCCAACCCGGCCATGCTCGAAGCCGATTTCCCGCAACGCCTGCTGGAACTGCTGCAACCGTCGCCACTGCCTGCGCGCGCACGGTCGGCGACGATGCAGCCGCTCGGAGGCATGGCCGCCTGGCCGCAGCCCCCGCGTGAACCCACCACATGGCTGGTTGCCGCCATCGCCCTGCTGTTCCTGCTGGAGCGCTGGCTGGCCAGCGCGCCTCGGAGGCGCGCATGAGCGTGCGCGACTTGCTGCGCAGCGCGCGCCGGCGGGTACTGCTGACCGTGCTGGTCGGCGGCCTGCCGCTGGCTGCCGCCGTCGCGCTGTGGGTGCTGCGCATGGCCGGGTTGGATGCCGCCAGCGTGGCGCTCACCTTCGCCCTGCTGGGTGTGGCCGGGCTGGCGATGTGGCGCGCGCGACGCCTGGATACACGCTGGCTGATCGCCCAGCTGGACCAGCTCCCGCGTTTCGAGGACAGCGCCGACCTGCTGTTCGCCTTGCCCGAATCACTGAACCCGCTGCAGCAACGGCAGCGCGCGCGCATCGAACAACGCCTGCGGGCAACACCGCCGGACCTGCGTCCGCGCTGGCCGTGGCCACGCCTGCTGGCCTGCTTCGGTCTGGCGCTGCTGCTCGGCCTCGGCGCGGTCTGGCCGCGCGCGACGACGCCACAGGCATCTCCCGCTGGCGACACTGTTGCCGATGGCAGCCATTCAGGCGCCGCACCGGTGCTGCGCGGCACCCGTCTGCAGGTCACCCCGCCGGCCTACACCGGCCAGGCAACGGTTGCCGGCGACAGCCTGGACACCCGCGCGGTGCAGGGCAGCCGCCTGCACTGGCAGCTGCAGTTCACGCCGCAGCCGCAACAGGCATGGCTGCAGTTCCACGATGGCCGCCGGCTGCCGTTGCAGCGTGATGGCGAACACTGGCAGACCCACGAGGTGCTGCAGCGCTCCGGCCTGTACCGCATCGTCAGCGAACCGGCGCTGGCCGAGGCCATCCGCGCGTGGCGGCTGGAGGTGGTGCCGGACCGACCACCGCAGGTGAAGGTGATCGAACCGGCGCAGACGCTCAGCCAGGCCGCGCCGCGCCAGCGCCAGTGGCCGCTGCGCTTCGAGGCCAGCGACGATTTCGGCGTGCGCGCCAATGCCCTGCTGGAGATCACCAGCGCCAGGGGCAGCGGCGAGAACATCGACTTCCAGCAGCACCGCATCGCACTGAACGGCAATGGCAGCGCCACCGCGCGCCGCTTCGCCCACACCATCGATCTGGCCGCACTCGGCGTCGGCCCCGGCGATGAAGTGGTCGCGCGCCTGCTCGTACACGACAACCGCAGCCCGCAGCCGCAGTCCGCGCGCAGCGCCAGCCTGATCCTGCGCCTGCCCAGCGAACAGGACATCCAGACCAGCGATCTGGAAGGGGCGATCAAGAAGGTGATGCCGGCCTACTTCCGCAGCCAGCGGCAGATCATCATCGACGCCGAAGCGCTGCTGAAACAGCGCCGCACGCTGGATGCCGACAGCTTCGTCAAACGCGCCGATGCCATCGGCGTGGACCAGCGCATCCTGCGCCTGCGCTATGGCCAGTTCCTCGGCGAGGAGGCCGAAGGCGGTGCCAGACCGCCGCCCACCGGCGACCTGCCGACCGGCGACGCGCCCACCGCCGATGCCCATGCCGGTCATGCCGGTGAGCACGCCGATGACGACGGCCACGACCACGGCACGGCCGGCAGCGAGGGCACGCCGGTGTTCGGCAGCGCCAGCGACGTGCTGGCCGAATACGGCCACACCCACGACCACGCCGAAGCGGCGACCCTGCTCGATCCGCAGACCCGCGCCATCCTCAAGGCCGCGCTGGACCAGATGTGGCAGTCCGAAGGCCACCTGCGACAGGGCGATCCGGCGCAGGCGCTGCCGTATGCGTACAAGGCGCTGGGCCTGATCAAACAGGTGCAGCAGGCCGAGCGCATCTACCTGGCGCGTGTCGGCAGCACGCTGCCGCCGATCGACCTGGCCCGGCGCATGAGCGGCAAGCGCGAGGGGCTGGGCAACCGCCCGCTGCGGCTGCCGCAACGCGACGGCGACGCCCCCACACCCGTGACGGCATGGCGGGCACTGGCGACGGCGGAGGCGGCGGTCGATCTGGATGCGCTGTCGCAGTGGCTCGACGCCCATCCCGAGGCGGTGCCGGATGTGCTGGACATCGCCGCCGCCATCGACGAACTGCGCCAGCAACCCGGTTGCCAATCCTGCCGCGAGCGCCTGCGCGAACAGTTGTGGCCGGCCCTGCCGCGCGCTTCCGGGCCACCGTCGCGTCGCCAGGCCGCCGATGCCATGGGCCGGCGCTATCTGGATGCACTGGCCACACCACCGGAGCGCACGCGATGAACGGGCTGCCTCTCGCCCTGCTTGTCCTTGCGGTGCTGCTCGCCAGCGTGCGGCTGTGCCGGCGTCCCCGACCGCCCGGTATCCGCCTGGGGGCGTTGCTGGTGCTGCAGCTGGCGGCGGCGGTGCTGTTGTGGCTGACGCTGTTCCCGCCACCGCAGGCGGTACCCGCCGGCACCCTGCTGGTTGCCGGTGCCGGTACCCGTGCGTCGGAATTTTCGGCCATTCCCGCCAGCACCCGGCTGCGCCTGCCCGAGGCGCCGGCGCTGGCGGGGGTGCCACTGGTGCCGGATCTGGCCACCGCGCTGCGCCAGCATCCGCACACGCGTGAACTGCTGATCAGCGGCCACGGCCTCCCCGCACGCGACCGCACGAGCGCGCTGCCGCCACTGCGCTTGCATGCCGCCGCCGCGCCGCAGGGACTGGTCGAGCTGCAGGCGCCCGCGCCGCTTGCCCCGGGTGCGCGCTTCAGCGTCGGCACCCGTGTGCAGGGCCTGCCGCAGGCACGGGTGGAACTGCTCGATCCGGCCGGCCGGCGCGTCGCCATCGCCACGCCCGACAAGGACGGACGCGTGCGGCTTTCGGCCAGCGCACGCGACGCCGGCGAGGTCGTGTTCACCCTGCGCGCGCTCGATGCCCAGGGCACATTGCTCGACCGGTTGCCGGTGCCGGTACGCGTGCACGCAGTGCCCGCGCCGAACCTGCGCCTGCTGGCCGGCGCGCCCGGCCCCGAACTGAAGTACCTGCAGCGCTGGGCCGCCGATAGCGGCGCGCAGCTGCAGACCGGCATCAGTGTCGGCGGCGGTGTACAGCTGGGGGATGCACCAGCGGCACTGGATGCGGCCAGCCTGGCCAGACTCGATCTGCTGCTGCTCGACGAACGCCGGCTGGCGGCGCTGTCATCGGCGCAGCGCGCGGCCATCACCACCGCGATGCGTGCCGGGCTGGGCGTGCTGGTGCGGATGGGCGGTACGCTCGACGGCAACGCCCGGCGTGCCTTGCGCGAGTGGGGGCTGGACACGCGGGGCGGTGAACAGGCCGGTGCGGTCACGCTGCGAACTGGCGGTTCCGGCGGCAGCGATACCGCATTGAAGCTGGAACGCTTCGACCTGCGCGTTGACAGTGCCGAGGTGGTGCCGCTGCTGCATGCCGCCGACGGCAGCGCGATCGGCAGCTGGCGGGCGTTCGGCCAGGGCCGCATCGGCGTGCTGCCACTCGTCGACAGCTACACGCTGGTGCTCGCCGGCCATGCCGACGCGCATGCCGAACTGTGGAACACGGTGCTGGCAACACTGGCGCGGCCACTGCCGGCATCGCCGCTGCGCCACCTGCCCGCCTGGGCTTGGGCTGGCGAACGCAGCGCACTGTGCAACCTGCCCGACGATACCCGCATCCAAGCACCTGATGGCGGGCTGACCACGCCGGTGGCCGATCCGCAGGCCCGCAACTGCCGCGGCTGGTGGCCGCAACAGCCCGGCTGGCATCGCATCAGCGCAGGTGAAGACAGCGCCGGCGTGCTGGTCATCGACCCGGCCGACGCCAGCGCCCTGCATGCACAAACCACGGGCGAGGCCAGCGCGGCCCTGCGCGGCGGCACCGGCAGCGGCGTTGCCGCGATGGTGCCGGTGCCCGGTCCGCGCTGGCCGTGGCTGCTGGCCTTCGTGCTGGTGGCCGGCCTGCTGTGGTGGCTGGAACGCCGCCGGACCATTGAAACGCCTTCCCCGTAGCCGGGTAAGCGCAGCGCCTTCGCACAGAGCCCCGGGTGCGCTGCGCTTACCCAATGGAATGGACTCCTCCCACTGATCCGGCATCGAGGTGCCAGACTGGAGGTGTTGATCAACCAGTCCCACAGCAGGAGGAGTCCGTCATG
The DNA here is from genome assembly GCF_052180205.1 of Stenotrophomonas sp. JC08. Classification (NCBI taxonomy): domain Bacteria; kingdom Pseudomonadati; phylum Pseudomonadota; class Gammaproteobacteria; order Lysobacterales; family Lysobacteraceae; genus Stenotrophomonas; species Stenotrophomonas sp. JC08. The sequence continues at coordinate 3,297,191 of NZ_CP197473.1, forward strand.
CAGATTAATCGTGTTGCATTGGATCTGGCAAAGCAGCTGATCCAGGTGCATGCCGTGGATCTTTCGGGCAAGGTGCTGGTGCGCAAGCCGCTGCGCCGAACCCAGCTGTTGCCGTTTTTTCGTGAGCTTGTGCCGTGCGAGGTGGGCATGGAGGCCTGCAGTGGCGCTCATCACTGGGCGCGGCAGTTGCAGGCGATGGGGCATCGGGTGCGGTTGTTGCCACCGCAGTACGTGAAGCCGTTCGTGCTAGGGCAGAAGAATGACGCCAACGATGCCGCTGCCATCTGTGCAGCCATGAGCCGACCAGAGATTCCTGCAGTGACGGTCAAGACCATCGCCCAGCAAGATCGGCAGGCCCTGCATCGGATCCGCAGTGCGCGGGTGGCGCAGCGTACCGCGCTGGTCAACCAGACCCGTGGGCTGCTGGCCGAGTATGGGTTGGTGGTCGGCCGCGGCCGAGGAACCTTGCGCCAGGCAATCCCCGAGTTGCTGGAAGATGCCGAGAACGGCCTGAGCTTGGACTTTCGCCAACTGCTGGCCGAGCTGTATGACGAACTGGTCGTGCTGGATGCGCGGGTTGAGCAACTGACGGGCCGCATTGAGCAGCAGGTGCGCCAGGAACCGGACACGCAACGCTTGATGCAGATCCCCGGCATCGGCCCGTTGACCGCCAGCGCGCTGGTCGCAGCAATAGGCGATGCGACCCAGTTCCGCAATGGTCGGCAACTGGCCGCGTTCCTGGGGCTGGTACCGCGGCAGCACTCCAGTGGCGGCAAGGCACGGCTGCTGGGGATTCACAAACGCGGTGACAGCTATCTGCGCCAGTTGCTGGTGCATGGCGCACGCAGCGTACTGCGCACCGCCGCCAACAAACCCGATGATCGCAGCCGCTGGCTGGTGAATCTGTCGACCCGCAAACACCGCAACACCGCCACCGTGGCCCAGGCCAACAAGACCGCACGCATCGCCTGGGCGGTGCTGGCACGCAACGAGCCCTATCGCCCCTGAGAATGGGGCACGCGTCACTTCACCTTGAGTTTGCTCAGTGGTTGATGAGGAATTTCGGTAAGACCGTCGCGGGAAGAGCCTGAGTAGCCCGGTGGCCACAAGGCCGCTTACCCAATGAGGCACCCGCGGGCGACTGCTCCATCATGGCCAGAAGCACAGGCTTCACTCACAGGCCGAATATACGTTCGCAGTCTCTACCGGAAAAACTCAAAAGCGGCTTGGCAATCGGGAGGAGTCCATATACGGGCTACAGGGTCTTCTCCTCCACCCACTGCCGGGCATTGCCCGGCAACGCGGGCCTCACTTCTTCGCGCTGAGGATCGGCGTCAGATAGTCGGGAGTGCCCTCGATCCGCTGCAGCACCGGGTAGCGCAGGCCATCGGTGTAATCGATGCGGAGCGTGCGGTACACGTCCATCTGCTTGACCAGCAGGCGGATCGGCGCCTTGTCGTCCTTGGCCATGCGTACCGCCTCTTCCAGCTCCGCGGCGCTGTACTGCAGGTCGTTGACCGCCAGCACCTGCATGCCGCTGCCGAGGCCGGCGTTGAAGGCCGGGCTGTCCCAGCGCACCTCGCCGACCTTGCCCGACGCATCCAGCGCCATGCCCAGCGAGTAGATGAAGCTGGCGCCGCGGCCCTTCATCATCGCCTTGTAATAGGCGCCGGGTTTGTCGGTGTAGACCAGTTTCCAGCCTGAGGCTTCGATGCCACCGGTCAGGCCATGGCGGCCATCCACGCGCTCGCGCAGGAACATCGCCCAGTCACCGGTGGGCTGCACCTGCTCCAGCGTCGTGGCCACATCCTCGAAGGTGTAGGTGGACGGGCGCTGCCACTGGCCATCGTCCTGGCCGAAGAAGGCACGGGCGAAATCATCCAGGCTGCGCTTGCCCTTGCTGAGGCGGCGGATGCGTACGTCCGCTTCCAGCCACAGCATCTGCCCGCCCTGGTAGTAGTCCTCGCTCATCTGGTAGCCGCGGTACGGCTTGGGCTTGCGCCGCGCGATCACCGGATCGTTGGTGGTGTCGCCGAGCGAGCGCCACTCCAGCCCCGGACGGTTGCCGGCGTAGGTGGCCGCCACCAGCGCCAGCGCATCGCGCGAGGCATCCAGCGGCCGCAGCCCGGAACGCGCGGTCAGCACATTGCCCCAGTACTGGGTCTGGCCTTCATATACCCACAGCAGGCTGCCCTGCATCGGCACGTTGTAGTTCAGCGTGGCCAGGTCGGCCGGACGCCGGTACTTGCCGTCCCACGAATGCGTGTACTCGTGGCCGAGCAGATCGGTGCTGCCGATCTTCGCGTCCCAGCCGCTGAAGTAGTCGCGGTCCTCGCTGTTCTCGCTGGAACGCTGGTGCTCCAGGCCGATGCCACCGAGCTGGCTGGTCACCGCGAACAGGAAGTCGTAGTGGTCGTAGTGCTCGGCACCGAACAGCCGGCGCGCCTGGGTGACCAGCGCGCGGTGCTGGTCGATGTGCTCGGGCTTGGCCTCCAGATCCTTGGCGCGGTCGGCGAATACATTCAGCCGCACCGGGCGGGTGCCGGCCGGGGCCAGATCGAAGGTCCTGTGGTAGCGGCCGGCAAACACCGGCGAGTCCATCAGGATTTCCAGATTGACCGGCGCGTAATGCACGGTGTCGCCATCACGGCGCGCCACGTCCAGCGCGGACGCCGCCTGCCAGCCCTGCGGGTACCTGGCACTGGCTTCATAGCGGATCGCGTGCGCGGCATGCCCGGCCGGGTACAGCAGCATCGCGTTCCACTGCAGGTTGAGCATGTTCGGCGTCATCACCGCGCGGCCCTGCGCCGAGTCGGTGGGGCTGAGGAACTGGTACTCCATGCGCAGCTCACCCACACCCTCGGGCACCTGCACGTTGAAGGTGAACACGTCCAGCGGATCGCGCACCCAGTCCAGCCGCTGGCCGTTGCCGGTGATCACCAGCCCGGCCAGCTTCTCGATCGCGCCGCTGGCGGCATGGTTGCCCGGCAGCCAGGCCGGATAATGGAAGCGCTGCAGGCCGGCAGCCACCGGCACCGTCTGGCGGATGCTGAAGACCCGCTGGCCCAGGTCGGTGGCGTCCACCTCCAGCATGATCGTGCCCGGATAGGCGGCCTCGCTGATGCGCACGCCGCGCGCGTCGGTGTCGGGCACGTCCGGCGCGGCGTTGGCCAGACCCATGGCGGCCAGCAAGGCCATTCCCAGAGCCGCAGGGTGGAAAGCACGCATCAGCAACCTCTCAATGGTCAGAGAGGGCCATCATCTCCCAGCCGGCAGCAGCCCCGCACGGGCCGATAGGCATGCCTGCGGCGGCGCGGCGTCCGTGCCGCGGGCGCCAGCAGCTCAGGGCTGCAGTTCAAGCACCGGCACGAAGCCACCGTAGATCAGGCGCTTGCCATCGAACGGCATCGGGTTGGTGGCCGGGTCCATGCGCGGGTCGTCCATCATCTTTTTCATCGCCGCATCGCGGGTGGCCTTGTCCGGCCATTCGATCCACGAGAACACCACCGTCTCGTCCTCGCGGGCCTGCACGCAGCGGAAGAAATCGGTCTGCGTGCCGTGCGGGACATCATCGCCCCAGCACTCCACCACGCGCAGCGCGCCGTACTCCATGAACACCGCATCGCCGGTACGGGCATGGGTGATGAACTTTTCCCTGTTGGCCGTGGGCACGGCGAGCACGAAACCATCGACATACGACATGGGGCACCTCCGGGGCGATGGCGGCCACGGCAGCCGCCTTGTGTACAGGACAAATCACAGCCCAAGGGCGACACCTTGCCGCAGCAGATGTTGCGGCAGCGCCAAATAGCCGCATTCATCGCAACGGCCTGCACCGGCGTTCATCCGCCGCGATCACCGGCTCAGCATTCATCCAGCGCCGCGAACGCGCTGGCCAGGTGGTCGATGAACAAGCGCACCGACGGCAGCAGGCCGCGCCGCGACGGGAACACCGCGTGGATGATCTCCTGCGGCGGCGCCCAGTCCGGCGCCACCCGCACCAGCCGGTCATCATCAAGCGCCTCGCGCACGATCATCGTCGGCAGCTGCGCCACGCCCACGCCGGCATAGGCCGCCTCGCGCAACGCCATCATCCCGCGGGTGATCAGCCGCGGTTGGTGCGGCACCTGCGCCGTGGCGCCGTCCGGGCCGATCAGCCGCCACACGTGTTCGCCCTGCGGCACGCCCAGCGCCACGCTCGGCAGCAGGGGCAGGTCGGCCGGGCCATGGGCCATGCCGCAGCGCTCCACCAGCGCCGGCGCGGCGACCAGACACTGGCTGCGTTCGGCGAGCACCCTGAGCACCAGCTCGCTGTCCTCCAGCGGCGGCGGGCGCACGCGGATGGCGAGATCGAAACCTTCGGCAATCACATCCACACGCCGGTCGGTGGCGTCCAGATGCACCTGCACGTCCGGGCAACGCGCCATGAAGTCGGCCACCATCGCCGCCACGCGGAAATCCAGCAGCATCGTCGGACAGCTCAGCCGCACCACGCCACGCGGCTGCGAGCGCGTCAGTTCGATCGATTCGGCCGCCGCTTCGGCTTCCACCAGCATCGCCCGGCAGTGCGCGTAGAACGTCTGCCCGACCTCGGTCACCGAGAAGTGCCGGGTGGAGCGCTGGATCAGCCGCACCCCCAGCCGTTCCTCCAGCAGCGCGATGCGCCGGCTCAGCTTGGACTTGGGCTCGCCCAGCGCGCGCCCGGCCGGCGCGAAGCCGCCGTGCTCGACCACCTTGGCGAAGTAGTACAGGTCGTTCAGGTCCTGCATGTCGCTATCCATCGTTCACCAGATAGGACTATGAGAGCACTTTTCGCCGACTACCGCCCCCATCGTCCCGAATCCATCATCTGTCCCAACGCAGCGCACCCCGCGCCGCCCAAGGAGCAGACCCATGAAGAAGATCAGCGGCCTCTACAGCGCCCCCCGCCCGCACTGGGTCGGCGACGGCTTCCCGGTCCGTTCGCTGTTCTCCTACAACACCCATGGCCGCCAGCTCAGCCCGTTCCTGCTGCTGGACCACGCCGGCCCGGCCGAGTTCAGCCCGACCGACGGCCGCCGTGGCGTCGGCCAGCACCCGCACCGCGGCTTCGAGACCGTCACCATCGTCTATGACGGCGAAGTGGCGCACCGCGATTCCACCGGTGCCGGTGGCGAGATCGGCCCGGGCGACGTGCAGTGGATGACCGCCGCCTCGGGGATCCTGCACGAGGAGTTCCACTCCGAAGCCTTCAGCCGCCGCGGCGGCACGCTGGAAATGGTGCAGCTGTGGGTCAACCTGCCGGCCGCCGACAAGATGGCCGCACCGGGCTACCAGAACATCACCAATGCCGACATCCCGGTGGTGCCGCTGGCCGAGGGCGCCGGCAAGGTACGCGTGATCGCCGGGCAGTTCGGCGGCCAGCGCGGCCCGGCCCGCACCCACACCCCGATGGACGTGTGGGACCTGCGCCTGGGGCGCGATCAGCACACCACGCTGGACTTCGCCGAAGGCCACACCGTGGCGATGGTGGTGCTGCACGGCACCGTGCTGTTCAACGGCCAGCAGGTCGCCCGTGAAGGCCAGCTGGTGCTGTTCGACCGTGCCGCCGGCCAGGTCGAACTGGAAGCCAACGCCGACGCCACCGTGCTGGTGCTGGCTGGCGAGCCGATCGACGAGCCCATCGCCGGCTATGGCCCGTTCGTGATGAACACGCAGGAGGAAATCCGCCAGGCGATGGAGGACTTCAACTCCGGCCGCTTCGGCCAGATCCCCGCGTAACCGCTTGCGCCCCTCTCCCCGCGGGGTGAGAGGGGCCGTTTGCGAACCACCGGTTCGCTGCCCTGCGAACGCCCTTGCGCCAGCGCAAGGGCCGGAGCTGGGAACAGGAGGTGCGGGCAGACGAAGCCGGCACCCGTAACCAACCCGTGCATCCCGACGTTCAGCGATGCACCCCAACCGAACCCTCAACCGCCCCTACGGGGCACCTTCTCCCGCGGGGAGAAGGAATTACCGGAGCTTTCCCATGAGCAAACCTTACGTCCGTTTGAACAAAGACGATGTCGCCGTCCTGCTGGTCGACCACCAGACCGGCCTGCTGTCGCTGGTGCGCGACATCGACCCGGACAAGTTCAAGAACAACGTGCTGGCGCTGGCCGACATCGCCAGGTACTTCCAGCTGCCGACCATCCTGACCACCAGCTTCGAGGAAGGCCCCAACGGCCCGCTGGTGCCGGAGCTGAAGGAACTGTTCCCGGACGCGCCGTACATCGCCCGCCCCGGCCAGATCAACGCCTGGGACAACGAGGACTTCGTCACCGCGGTCAAGGCCACCGGCAAGAAGCAGCTGCTGGTCGCCGGCGTGGTCACCGAAGTGTGCGTGTCCTTCCCGGTGCTGTCGGCGCTGGCCGAAGACTTCGACGTGTTCGTCGTCGCCGACGCCTCGGGCACCTTCAACGAGATGACCCAGAAAGCCGCCTGGAGCCGCATGGAACAGGCCGGCGCGCAGCTGATGACCTGGTTCGGCGTGGCCTGCGAACTGCACCGCGACTGGCGCAACGACGTGGAAGGCCTCGGCACCCTGTTCGCCAACCACATCCCCGACTACCGCAACCTGATCAACAGCCACAGCAAGTTCACCAGCGGCAAGTAAGCCGCCGCGCTGCACTGTGAACCGACCGTCGCGCCGCAAGGTGCGACGGTTTTTTTATGCCTGCGCTCAGTTACCGACCGCAGCCGGAGGCTGGCAGCGGTGACGGGGTGGGTAAGTGAACCCGACTCCGTTACTTCGAAGCTCAGAAATCCGAGCCAAGGCTTCCACACGCTGCGCGTGCGGGTTCCTTTGACCAGCCATTCGGCTGTTGAAGAGCGTTTGTCTTGGCAAAAGTGACCCACGGAGCGCAGCGACGAACGGCGAAGCCGGCCCGAAGGGCGAGCACCACAGGTGCGAGTCAAACCGCTTCCGCCGGACGCCTGCCGATGCGATGACGCCGCATCGGTCCCCTGTGCTTCTCGCGGATCAAAGCGGCGCGAGAACTCGCATCGCTCAAACATCTCGCGCCTTTTCCTTTGATCCGCTGCGATGCTCGGCACGCTTTCACGGCTAGGGAAAGTCAGCGGCGAAAGCGAAAAACAGCACTGCAAAAGCGCGACTTCAGCCATGCCGCTTTGCTCCGTGAACAGTTGACCCAACAGCTTCAGATCGGTGGGTCGCACCTCACCTGACCTATCAGCACGTAGTTGATGCGCTGTTTCTCGACCAGCGGGCCGTGACGGCTTCGGTCCGTTTGTTCTTACCGCCCTGTTGCCTCGGGCGCACCAGTCCCCGGTAGCTCTACCTGGGTTCGAAGTATCACTTTCCCTACGCCCATATGCGGCGGGCACTGGTCGCAAGGTGCACGGGCTTGAAATAAGCCGCCGCGTGAACGAATCTTCACGAAGTCCGATTCCGCAGGAATCACAGGGGGACACATGGAATGTGTTGTATCCGCACGCCGCGCCGTGCGCTGGATCGTGATAACCGGGATGTTGTGCAGCACCACCGTCCACGCACAGACGGTGCGCTCGGCGGTGGGTACGCAGCAGCGGACTTATATTCCGCCGGCCCGGCAGCCGTTCAACTCGATGGCGCGCGACACCACGCCGTTCAACTGCGAGCAGTACCGCCACCACCCGCATCCGGGCATGGCCGGCTACTGCCAGGGCATCGAGAACATGACCCTGCAAAGCGAAGCGCGCCGCCAAGGCCGCCCCGCACCCTCCTCTTCCATCATCGAATTACCGCCACTGGGCTCGGAACCGGCCAAGACGCTGGGCTATGCCTGCGTCGGCGGCCAGGCGTTCAAACGCCTCAAGAACGGCTGGGAGCAGGTGTCGGCCGCAACCGGTGGCTGGCAGCGGTGTCGGGGTGGGTGAGTAGTCCATTTCACAACTGGCCATACCGGCCACATCACGAGGATGAATGATTATGAAGAATATGGTTTTAGCAGTAGCTATCGCCGCATCCGTTGCTGCGTGCGCATCTAATCCGCCATTAAACTTTTCAGTACCAAATGTTGGGGTTTCGGCAAAAAAGGTCGATGCAGAACTGAAGTCGCTGACCGTTTCCCTCGCCCGCCCTGATGAAAAAAAGGGAGATATGCCCGCGGCTGCGCAACATGAGGTTCCCCAGATGTGGCAGAACGCACTGACAGAGGCTCTGAACAAAATGGCCATTTTCCGTGATGATGCGCCACGAAAGTTGAGTCTATCGGTAAAAATACTCGCCATTGATATCCCATCTTTCGGTGCGTCCATGACAACCAAAACCATTGCACGATACGAACTTATCGACCGTGCAGATGGAAGCATCATTTACACCCAGGATATTTCAGCGGAAGGTGAGGTTCCATTCAACTACGCTTTCGTCGGCGCCATCCGTGCACGTGAGTCGATCAGCCGATCCGCACAGAACAACATTGCCCAGTTTCTTCAAGCGCTGGAAACAGTAGACGTCGCCAAGCCGATGTTCCCGACCGAGCAAGGGGCTACGCAATGATTCGTGGTTGTGCATTTGCTTTGGTCACACTCGCCATTACCGCCTGCGCTCCCAACGTCCGCACAGATAGCTATTCAGTAGGCTCAGTCGGCCAAGTTAATAGAACTGTCGCCGCCACGGTGATAAGCGTCCGACCCGTTTCCATTGACGGAAGTCGTGGCGGAGGGGCTGCGGCTGGCGCAGCCATGGGTGGAATCGCTGGATCCCAAATTGGAGGGAGTGACGCGGCCGGAGCGGTAGGCGCAATCGGGGGCTTAGTTGTTGGTGCAATTGCGGGGGCTGCGGCGGAACGCTCCGCCTCACATGCCACTGGCACGGAGTACGTTGTACAAACTGAGAATGGCAACCTCATGACAGTTGTGCAGGGTGCGGACCCCATATTTCGCGAAGGATCGAAAGTATTAGTTCTTTATGGATCTCCATCGAGAATAATCGCCGATCCAAGAATAAAATGACTCAGCCAAAGACAATCAACTAAATCAATCAACAATAAACCTTTGATTAGTAGGCTGGGCTGGCCTTACCAACCCAGCACCTTTGCCTTGTTTCTCGATGCTGGGTTGATAGAGCCAAACCCAGCCTACGAAACTCGCAGGGGCACAGCTCACCGGTTTCGTGCCGGTGCATCGGCCCAGAAAAAACAGGGGTCAGAGTGAATGGAAAACAGGGGTCAGGGTGAATTAATCCAGGGCCGTAGGCTGGGTTGGCCTCACCAACCCAGCGCCTTTGCCTTGTTTCTCGATGCCGGGTTGATAGAGCCAACCCAGCCTACGGAGCTACGGAACATTCCCCGTCCACCCGGGAATGTGAACGCCCCGATGCCCCACCGTTTTGGGCCGCCCCCCGTTGTGATAAATGTGCCGCTCCCCCGCAAAGGAGCACCCCGCATGCGCCATGGAATCACCACTCTGACCTGCCTGTCGTTGCTGCTTGCCGCCTGTGGAGGCACGCCACCGGCCGGGCCCGCCGCCGGCGACGCCGCTGCGCCTGCGGCCACCACGCCGGCCAGTGTGGCGGCAGCGGTTGCGGAGGTGTTGACCGCCGGCAGCGTCGAATTCCCGGTGATCCCGCCGATCATGGTGCCCGGCATCGTCGGCAGCGGCCCGGCGCAGAAGCGGCTGGAAGCGTCGATGCAGGCGCTGATCGATCCGATCGCCGGCATCACCGTACGCCCGGCCAATTGCACCACCGACGGCGCGCTGGTCAATGAAAGCGGTTTCACCAATATCGATGCGCAGGGCAACCTGCAGCGGATCAGTGAACAGGGCGTGTTTGAAATCGGCGCCGATGGTAGCGGCCATGTGGTGAGCGATGGCGAGGTGGTCGAGGTGGCGGCCGATGGCAGCGGCAGCATCGTCAACGATGCCGGCGTGTTCGAGGTCAGGGCCGATGGTTCAGGCACCTACGTCGGCGAGTTCGGCAATATCGAGCTGGACGGCAAGGGCGGCGGCACCTGGATCGGCGAGTTCGGCAGCATCGAGAACCGGGGTGACGGCTCCGGCCGCTGGGTGGGCGAGGAAGGCAGCATCGAGATCAACGCCGATGGCTCGGGCACGTGGATCGGCGGCCCGCACGGCATCGTCGAGAACCGCGGCGACGGCACCGGCACGGTGGGCGCCGTCGAGAAGGAGGTGGCCATGGCGCCGCTGCCACCGCTGCCGCCCGCCGGGCGTTTCCCGCTGCTGGACACGTTCAAACCCTCCGGTGCGCCGTGCGGGTTCGTCATCACTCTCAACGACAAGGTGCTGTTCGACTTCGACAAGGCCGACATCCGCGCCGATGCCGGGCAGGTACTCGATACCCTGGCCACGGCGCTGGGCACGGTGCAGGCCGGCACCCTCGAGGTCCGCGGCCACACCGACGCCAAGGGCAGCGACGCGTACAACCAGGACCTGTCCGAACGCCGCGCACGCGCGGTGGTGGCGGCGCTGCAGCAGCGCGGTGCGGCCATGGAGGCGACGGCGCAGGGCTACGGCGAGTCGCAGCCGGTCGCCCCCAACGAGGTCGATGGCAAGGACAACCCCGGCGGGCGCCAGCTCAACCGCCGCGTGGAGATCTTCGTGCGCACCTGACCGCAACCGCGGGAGCGGTTTTACGTTCCCGCACCGGCCTGCGTGTGCCGCAGGCATCAGGCGCGGCTTGACGCCCTTCCCCCTGCTGGCTATCAACACTGCACCTGATTGGAGAGTCCCCATGCGTAGTGTCCTGTCCGCCAGCCTGTCCGCGCTGCTGTTTGTCGCCCTGCCCGCCGCGGCCCACTCGCCCATTGCAAGCGCGCGGGTGGCCTTCGACCGCGACGGCGTCACCGCCAGCCAAGCGCAGGGGCTGGCCGATGTGACCGCGCAGCGCGCACTCAGCGTGGACGACCCGGTGCGGATCGCCTCGATCTCCAAGCTGGTGCTGGCCATCGGCGTGATGCGGCTGGTGGAGGAAGGCACATTCGACCTGGATACCGATGTCTCCACCTACCTAGGCTGGCCGCTGCGCCACCCGCGCTTTGCCGACACCCCGATCACGCTGCGGCTGATGCTCTCGCACCGCTCCGGGCTGACCGATGACGCCGGCTACTGGGCCACGCCGCTGGATGGCGATATCCGCGAGATCCTTGGTGACCCGCGCGCCTGGGATAGACATGCGCCGGGCACCTGGTTCCGCTACACCAACCTCAACTCGCCGCTGGTGGCCTCGATGATGGAGCGCGCCACCGGCGAGCGCTTCGACCTGCTGATGCAGCGGCTGGTGCTGCAGCCGGCGAAGATCACCGCCTGCTACGGCTGGGAAAGCTGCGATACCGCCACCGCCGCACGCGCAGTGGTGCTGTATGACGAGGCCGGTCAGCCGGTGGTGGACAACAACCGCGGGACCAAGCCGGCCTGCAATGTGGTCCGTGCCCGCGACCGCAGCTGCGACCTGTCGCTGTGGCAGCCGGGTCGCAATGGCGGGGCGTTCTCGCCGCAGGGCGGACTGCGGATCAGCGCCAGCGCACTGGCGCGGGTCGGCCGGCTGCTGCTGGGCGAAGGCGAGATCGACGGGGTGCGCGTGCTCAGCCCGGCCTCGGTACAGACGCTGCTGACGCCGCAATGGGTGTACGCGCCGGGCAACGGCCAGACCTGGGAAGACGGCGAGCCGGAGCCGCCGCCGGGCCTGCCGCGCGCGACGATATGCCGCTACGGTCAGGGGACCATCACCCTGGCCACGGACCACCCGGACTGCGGCGATGACCCGTTCGGCGACGGCGTGGCGCGCGTGGGCCATTCCGGCAATGCCTACGGGCTGCGCTCGGGGCTGTGGATCGACCCGGCCAGCGGCACCGGCGTGGCCTACTTCGCCACCGGTATGGACGGCGCGCCGACCGGCACGCATTCGGCCTATACCGCCGAGGAAGAGCGGCTGGCGACCGGGAAGTAAGCCGGTAGCGGGTTCGGGCTTCAGTCCGGACCCGGTTGCTGCGGCATGGCTCAGTCCTGCCGCCACGCCTTGCGCGCGGCGGCACTGTGGAAGCTCCACGCCACGAAGCGGCTCTGCTTGCTGCCCTGCGCCATGGCCACCTCGCGCACCTCGGCAGCGCCGGCCTTGGCCAGCTGCTTGTGCAGATCGGGCAGATGCTCGCGCTTGGCCACCAGCGAGCTGAACCACAGCACCTGCGGCCCGATGGCCACGCTTTCCTTGACCATCCGGCGCAGGAACGAGGCCTCGCCGCCGGTGCACCACAATTCGTTGGCCTGGCCGCCGAAATTCAGGGCCGGTGCCTTGGTCGTCGTCGCGCCGCCCAAGTTGCGCCGCTTGCGCCGGCTGCCCTGCGCGGCCTCCTTGGCCGACGCGTGGAACGGCGGATTGCACAGGGTCAGATGGAAGCGGTCGTCGGCCTGCACCACGCCGCTGAACAGGCTGCCGCGTGCGGACTGCAGGCGCAGTTCGATCAGCACCTCCAGCCTATTGGCGCGCACGTTGGCGCTGGCCGACTGCAGCGCATCAGCATCGATATCACTGCCGACGAACGACCAGCCATATTCGGCCTGGCCCAGCAACGGGTAGATGCAGTTGGCGCCGACGCCGATATCCAGCACGCGCACCGCCGGCCCGCGCGGGATCACGCCACCGGCATCGTCGGCCAGCAGATCCGCCAGCCCGTGCAGGTAGTCGACCCGGCCCGGCACCGGCGGGCACAGGTAACCATGGGGAATATCCCAGTGGCCAATGCCGTAATCACTGGCGAGCAGCGCGCGGTTGAGTTCGCGCACCGCCTGCGGATCACTGAAATCGATGCTCTGGCTGCCGGCCGGGGTACGGATCAGATGCGCCTGCAGCGCCGGGTTGGCCGCCAGCAGCCGCGCCATGTCGTAGCGGCCCTGGTGGCGGTTGCGCGGGTGCAGTGCCGTGGCTGCCGCTGCGGGCGGTCGCCGCGGTGGGCGGGGCGTGGACGGCATCGGCGTGGAATCAGGACGAGGCGGCAACCGCCGCCGGTGTCTGCAGGCGCTGCAGCAGGTGGGCGACTTCCGCGCCGGGGCGGCGGGCCAGCACGGCGGCGACCGCGCCATGCACGGCGTGCAGCACTTCGGCCTCGTTGCGGCTGGCGTCGATGAGCTGTTTGTCGGCCAGTTCCAGCTGCTGGAAGATGGCGCGGCAGCGCTCCAGGTTCTGCGCGGTCTCGAAATGGTTGGGGATATCGCCGCGGGCGCGGATGCGCTGCAGCCCCTGTTCCGGGGTCAGGTCCAGCAACAGCAGCAGGTGCGGACGCGGGGCGAAGTCGTTGGCCTGCAGCAGCTCGTCCAGCGGCAGTCCGGCCGCGCCCTGGTAGGCGACCATCGACGGGAAATAGCGGTCCAGGATCACCACCTCGCCGCGCGCCAGCGCCGGCTCGATGACCTCTTCCACATGCTGGCGACGGTCGCGCAGCAGGTAGTCGACCTCCTGCTCCGGGCTCAGCCGGCCGGTGGCGGCCGATTGCCGCAGACGCGTGCCCCACGGGCCGTTGGTCGGCTCCTTGCCCAGCACCACGGTGGCCCCGGCCGCGCGCAGATCGCGGGCCAGCGCGTGGGCCAGCGTGGTCTTGCCGGCACCATCAATGCCTTCAATGGCGATCAGCAGGCCGCCGGGAATCTGTTGGTTGTCCATGGCCGCTACTTTACCCGCCTCCTGTCCGCTACCGGCAGCCGGCAGGGCAATCGCCATGATCGGAACAGGCCGCTCAGGGCGGATCGGCGGCCGGCGCACAGCCGTCCTGCACGCAGAAACGGGCGGCACGCCGCTGCTGTTCGGGCGTCAGTTGCGGCGGCGGGCGGGCGATGGCCGACTGGATCTGGTCACGACCATTGGTGAGTTTGTGCAGGCCCTTGGCCGCGGCCATCAGCCCGTAGTTGATGCCCATGAAAAGGTAACCCCCGCTGAGGCTGACCTGCTCCGGCGTCGGCGGCTCACTCCAGGACTTGCTGAAACGGTTCGGCGCAGGCGTGACCGGATTCTTGAAGCGGTACAGGTCCAGCGGCTCGTCCTCGGGCTTGAGCGCACGCACTTCCTCCAGCGTGGTGACCTTGTCTTCGGCCGGTGGCGGCAGCGCATCCGTGACCCCTTCCTGCTGCATCGCGCCGGATCCCGGTGGTGGCGTCTGCTGCGCCTGCGCGGTCATCGCCAGCATCATGCCGGCCACCACAAGTGCTCCCTGCCATCCACGCACCATCGCTGTTGCCACCCTCGCCTCGTGTCCGCCGCCGAGCTTACGGATGTCGGCTTCAGATTTCGTTGCGTGGCCGAACCCGTTCAGCGGGCAGCTGCAAACCTGTCTCACAGACTGAGACCGGCATGTGCTTCCATGCGCTCCTTTGATCGGCAGTTGCGTGCATGGCGTTCTCCCTCGCTCCCCGCACCGAAGCCAGCGAACGGGCGCTGGCAACCACCGACGGCCTGCCCTCGCGTGACGGCTCGCTGCTGGGCCAGCGCCTGGCGCGGCGCTACAAGGACCGGGTCACCGGCAGTTTCACCATCCCGGGCCGCGAAGGCAGCTACGCACCGATCCCCGAGGACGTGCCCGAGGCGCTGAAAGCCGCGCTGAAGGCACGCGGCATCGAACAGCTGTATTCGCACCAGGCCGAGGCCTGGAATGCCAGCCAGCGCGGCGAGCATGTCGCCATCGTCACGCCCACCGCCTCGGGCAAGTCGCTGTGCTACACGCTGCCGGTGGTGAGCGCGGCGATGACCGGCAACGCCAAGGCCCTGTACCTGTTCCCGACCAAGGCGCTGGCACAGGACCAGGTGGCCGAACTGCTGGAGCTCAACCGCGCCGGCGATCTTGGGGTCAAAGCGTTCACTTTCGATGGCGACACCCCCGGCGATGCGCGGCAGGCGATCCGCCTGCATGGCGACATCGTGGTCAGCAACCCGGACATGCTGCACCAGGCGATCCTGCCGCATCACACCAAGTGGGCGCAGTTCTTCGAGAACCTGCGCTATGTGGTGATCGACGAGATCCACACCTACCGCGGCGTGTTCGGCAGCCATGTCACCAACGTGATCCGCCGGCTCAAGCGCATCTGCGCGTTCTACGGCGTGCAACCGCAGTTCATCCTGTGCTCGGCCACCATCGGCAATCCGCATGCGCATGCCGAGGCGCTGGTGGAAGAGTGCGTGCATGCGATCACCGAATCCGGCGCGCCGACCGGCCCCAAGCACGTGCTGCTGTGGAACCCGCCGGTCATCAACCCGGACCTGGGCCTGCGCGCCTCGGCGCGTTCGCAGGCCAACCGCATCGCCCGCATCGCGATCAAGAGCGGGCTGAAGACGCTGGTGTTCGCGCAGAGCCGCTTGATGGTGGAAGTGCTGACCAAATACCTGAAGGACATCTTCGACAACGACCCGCGCAAGACCGCACGTATCCGCGCCTATCGCGGTGGCTACCTGCCGACCGAGCGCCGCGAGGTGGAGCGGGCAATGCGGGCGGGCGATATCGACGGCATCGTCAGCACCTCGGCGCTGGAGCTGGGTGTGGATATCGGTGCGCTCGACGTGGTCATCCTCAATGGCTATCCGGGCAGCGTGGCGGCGACCTGGCAGCGCTTCGGCCGCGCCGGTCGTCGCCAGCAGGCAGCGCTCGGGGTGATGGTGGCCAGCAGCCAGCCGCTGGACCAGTACGTGGTGCGGCATCCGGACTTCTTCGCCAATGCCACGCCCGAGCACGCGCGCATCGCGCCGGACCAGCCGCTGATCCTGTTCGATCACATCCGCTGCGCCGCGTTCGAGCTGCCGTTCCTGGCCGGTGAACCGTTCGGGCCGATCGACCCGCTGGTGTTTTTGCAGGCGCTGGCCGAAACCGAGGTCATCCACCAGGAAGGCGACCGCTGGGAGTGGATCGCCGACAGCTATCCGGCCAACGCGGTGAGCCTGCGCGCGGTGGCCGATGGCAACTTCGTGGTGGTGGACCGCAGCGACGGAAAGCAGCAGATCATCGCCGAGGTGGATTATTCCGCCGCCGCACTGACGCTGTATGAAGGCGCGATCCACATGGTGCAGAGCACACCGTACCAGGTGGAGCGGCTGGACTGGGACGGGCGCAAGGCCTACGTCACCCGCACGCACGTGGACTACTACACCGACAGCATCGACTACACCAAGCTCAAGGTGCTGGACCGCTTCGACGGTAATGCCGCCGGCCGTGGCGATTCGCATCACGGTGAAGTGCATGTAGTGCGGCGCGTGGCCGGCTACAAGAAGATCCGCTACTACACGCATGAGAACATCGGCTACGGCCCGGTCAATCTTCCCGATCAGGAACTGCACACCACCGCGGTGTGGTGGCAGTTGCCGCAGGCCACGCTGCTGCGCAGCTTCGCGCAGAAACAGGATGCACTCGATGGTTTCCTCGGCGCGGCGTATGCGCTGCACATCGTCGCCACGGTGGCGGTGATGGCCGACGCACGCGATCTGCAGAAGGCGGTAGGCAATGGTGATGGCGCGTGGTTCGCCGTAGCTGACCAGACCGGTCGCGGCCAGCTGCGCGGCAACGAGGGCGGCGAAGGTGCTGTGGAGCTGATGCAGAGCTTCGTGCCGACCGTGTACCTGTACGACAACTTCCCGGGCGGCGGCGGCCTGAGCGAGCCGCTGTGGCTGCGTCAGGGCGAGCTGGTGCAGCGCGCGTTGGAACTGGTGGAGCGTTGCGACTGCAGCACCGGCTGTCCGGCCTGCGTGGGCCCGGTGCTGGCCACTCAGGAAGAGGACAAGGGCGAGACACCGCGCTCGCTGGCATTGAAGGTGTTGTCACTGCTGTCGGCCGAGCGCTGCGAGCAGGTGCAGGCGGTCATGCCCGATGCAGCGGATGAGGCGCTCGACCTGCTGCCATGAGCATCAGTCTGGACAAACTGAAGGCCCTGCGGAAGCAGGCCGGGCATGCGGACAAGGCCGCGCGTGGTTCGTCATCGACGGCGGAGGCGGCGGTTCCAGTGCCGGTGGCTGATTCGGAGGCTTGCTCGCATCCACATCGCGATTCGCCGCTTGCAGGCGCGGCGAGGGTGACGCGCGTATCGAGCGCGGAACCCTCTGCAATCTTCAGCATCACAGAGGGCGCCACACCGTCAGCGGCCGCATCCGCCAATACCACAGCGCGTACGCAACAACCTCTGCCCGCGTCGCGCGAAACCTCGGTGTTCGGCTGGGTCGAGCAGATCCAGCACAAAGCGGTTGCAACATCGCTGCCACCTGCCGCAACCGCGGCACAGCCGGCAGCGCGCCGGCCGCAGGATGGCGATGTGTTGCGACGCCTGCTCGCCACCCGCAAACGGGCTGCAGGTGCTCCGCTGCGCGCCGAACCTGCCGGACCGGTGGATCGCCAATTGCCCGGCACCGAGATCGCACCGGGCCTGCATCTGATCGAAGCCTTCCTGCCACAACCGATTCCGGCGCAACCGCTGTCACTGGCGTTCAGCAAGCGCCCCGACGAAACGGTGGCACCGCAGGACCTGCTGTTCTTCGACACCGAGACCACCGGTCTGGCCGGCGGCACCGGCACCCGCGCCTTCATGATCGGCGCGGCCGACTGGCATCACGATGCCGCGCGCGGCGAAGGCCTGCGCGTACGCCAGCTGCTGATGGCGACGATGGCCGCCGAGAACGCGATGCTGGAGCTGTTCGCCAGCTGGCTGGCACCTTCGACCGTGCTGTCCAGCTACAACGGCCGCTGCTACGACGCGCCACTGCTGAAAACCCGTTACCGGCTGGCACGCAAACCCGACCCGCTCACCGCGCTGGATCACGTGGACCTGCTGTTCCCGACCCGCCGCCGCTATCGCGGCAGCTGGGAGAACTGCCGGCTCGGCACCGTCGAGCGGCAGCTGCTGCGCATCGCCCGCGAGGACGACCTGCCGGGTTCGGAAGCTCCGGCGGCGTGGCTGGGTTATCTGCGTGGCGGCAGCGCGCGCAACCTGCGTCGCGTCGGTGAGCACAATCACCAGGACGTGGTGACGCTGGCACAACTGTTCCTGCGGCTGGTACAGGCCGAAGCGGATGAGCGCGCGACCCTGGCGTTGACCATGGCCGCCGGCACGTCGCTCCGCTGACGGCATGCCGGAAAACCGCTGGCCGCTGTCAGTGGGACATCGCGGGAGCACGCTTCCGCCGCCGGCCCATCAGCAAACCGTGCTGTCGATCTGCCAGCGCGCGAATTCACTTTCGAAGTCGGCCAGGGTGAGCAGGCCGACGCAGGCGTGCGCGCCCACCGGCAGCGCTTCGCCGCGGGCCAGCCGTCGTGCCAGCAGTACCGCCGCGAAGGTGGGAATTTCCGGGCCGTGCAGCATAGGCGCGGTGAGATCCCAGTGCACGGTATGTTCCAGACCGCCGCGCTGGCCGCGCAGGGTCACGCGCATGCCACCCAGGTCGGTACCGAAGCGGTCGAACCAGCGCCCGGCGCGCGCGAACACGCCGGCCAGCGCCGCCATCGGCAACGGCAGTCCACGCGCACGCAGCCACGCCAGTCCGGCCAGACAGCGCGACAGCAACGGCAGCTCCAGCGCCGCGCGAAAACGTACCGTCGCCACACCGGGATAGCGCTGCACCAGCAGGTCGTGGTCGGGCACATCGCAGGGCGAAGCCAGCCGTGGACCGATGGCAGCGAACGTCACCGGCTGCGGATCGGCCCAGCCGATCACGCGCTGCCAGCGGCCGTCGATCCAGCACTCGAACGGTTTGCCGCAGTACGACAGCACCGCGCGCACGGTGGCCACGCCCAGCGGCGTGGCCTGCGCCGGGGCGATGACCATGTCGATGCTGTGCAGCTGTTCGAACTGCGGCAGCAGCGCATCCACCACCGCGCAGGACAACGCCGGCAAGGTGCTGGCGCCGCTGATGGCACTGCGTTGCGCCAGTCGCGCCGCGGCATCCACCTGCGCCGGGAACTCACGGACGAACGCACGGCCATCGGCCAGGTCGATGTAGTGCATGCCGGCCTGCAGGCACGCCCGGGCAACGTCGAATCCCTGCCCCTGGAACGGCCCGGCAGTATGGATGACCAGGTCGGCGCGGGTGGCGGCCAGTGCAGTGGCGAAATCCGCGGCGGCGGTATCCAGCCGGCACAGTTCGATCATCGAAAGATCGACACCGGGCAGCCGCTCGGCCGCCTGCTCGGGATGGCGACCGGCGGCAATGACGCGGATGCCGGGCGTGATCGACAGCGCACGCACGATGCGCGCGCCGAAATGGCCATATCCGCCCAGCACCAGTACCCGACAGCCTTCCTGCTGTGACATCGCCACCACCCCTGACAAGGAAGGCCCGATTATCGTCAGGCTGACGGCGGGTTGTCAGGTGATCGTCCACCGCCGAATCGCAGGCCGGCGTTTTCATCGGCCGCTTACACCGGCGGCGGCAGGCTGTGACCATTCCCCGGCTGGAGCCGCCCAATGTCCCGCATCCTTGTAGTCGCCGGCATCGCCTTGATCGCGCTCAGCGCCTGCAGCAGCACGCAGGTGGTTCCGGTGGAACCCATCGACGGCGTGATTTCCGGACAGTGCCATACCGACATGGTGCGCGGCGCCGTGGGCCTGGCAGCCTCGCCGGGAACGGTGGAACGCGCGCGCGTGGACAGCGACAGCCTGGGCGTGAGCGTGGTGCGCGGGCAGCGCGACCGCAATGCGGCAACGCCCGCCGACAGCACCAGCAGCGGCGGCGGGCACCTGACCATCGAGGTCGGCGCCACCAACAACATCACCGCGCTGCGCTGCGGATAAACCGCCCGTTTTGCAGCGCGACGGTACACGCCGGAACGCAGACGATATGCTGGGGGCGTCCACCAACGCTCTGGAGTCCCGATGCAGTTTCCGTCAACGATGCGGCGTACCACCGCACTCATTGCCGCCACTTTCCCGCTCCTGTTGCTGCTGGGCGCGTGCACCGGCCCGGCGGTGGAAGAACAGGACGCGGCGCTGGACCAAGCCCAGCAGGCCGCCGCCGCCGTGGCAACACCGGAAGCGACCACGCCGCCGCCGGTCGGCAGCTGCGATGCCAGCCAGGTGCAGGGACTGGTCGGCCAGCTGTATACCGATGCCATGCAGTCCCCGGCCAAGGATGACGCCGGCGCCAGCGATGTGCGGGTGATCAAGCCGGACCAGCCGGTCACGATGGAGTTCATTGGCGAACGCCTGAACATCGAGATCGACGAAAACGGCGTCATCAGCGGCGTCCGCTGCGGCTGAGACGCAACCGCCAAAGCCTTACCGGGCAAGGCTTTGGTTGCCCCGGCAACAATATATTGCGGCAGCGCAGCAACTGTGTTCTAGTCGAGCCATCCGGTGACCTCAGGTGCGCTCTTGTTGGAGCACATCGTGTCCATTGGATGGGCGCCAAGGCGCTGGGACCAGGCGGATACGCCGCGACGGCGCCGCCGGGCACACACCCGCCAGCTCGTGCGGCAGCACGCGCCACCCATCTGAAGTGCATGACGTGCTCTGTGAGCGGGCGGAAGTGTCGCCGCTCATCTCACAACACGCGCACGAGGCACCGATGGCTGTCCGAACCCCGCAAGGGCTTTACGACCCGCAACACGAACGCGATGCCTGTGGTTTCGGCATGGTCGCCCAGCTCGACGACCAGCCCTCCCGGCTGCTGGTCGACACCGCCATCGCCGCGCTGTCACGCATGACCCACCGCGGCGGTGTCGCCGCCGACGGGCTCACCGGCGACGGCTGCGGCCTGCTGCTGCGCAAACCCACCGTGTTCCTGCGCCAGCTGGCCGAAGAGGCCGGCATCCGCATCGGCCCGAACTTCGCCGCCGGCGTGGTGTTCCTGCCGCACGATGCCGACGCCGCACAGCGCTGTCGTGATGAACTGGACGCGCAACTGCGTACCGCCGGCGCCCATCCGCGTGGCTGGCGCGAGGTGCCCACCGATGCCAGCGTCTGCGGCGAACTGGCCCGGGCCACGCTGCCGCGGATCGAGCAGGTGTTCGTCGACGCCGATCCCGGCCAGAGCGCCGAGCAGTTCGCACTGGCGTTGTTCCTGGCCCGGCGCCGCAGCGAACAGGCACTGCGCGATGTCGCCGACTACTACGTCACCACCCTCAGCGCCGAGGCCATCAGCTACAAGGGCATGGTGCTGCCGGACAAGCTCAGCACCTTCTACCCGGACCTGCAGCGCCACGAACTGGCTTCCTCGGTCGTCGTGTTCCACCAGCGCTTCTCCACCAACACGATGCCGCGCTGGCCGCTGGCGCATCCGTTCCGCCTGCTCGCCCACAACGGCGAGATCAACACCATCGAAGGCAACCGCCACTGGGCGCAGGCGCGCAGCAAGGTGTGGAAGACGCCGAAGTTCGACATCGCCGAGCTCGATCCGGTGATCTCGATGCACGGCTCCGATTCGCAGAGCATGGACAACATGCTCGAGCTGATGGTGGCCGGTGGCATGGAGCTGATCCAGGCGCTGCGCATCCTGGTGCCACCGGCGACGCAGTCGCTGGAGTTCAAGGACGCCGACCTGGCCGCGTTCTACGAGTTCTATGGGCTGAACAGCGAGCCGTGGGATGGCCCGGCCGGCATCGTCGCCTGCGATGGCCGCTACGCCGCGTGCACGCTGGACCGCAACGGCCTGCGTCCCGCCCGCTGGATGCTGACTTCCGACCGCCACTTCCTGGTCGCCTCCGAAGCCGGTGTGTGGGAAGTGCCGACCGAGCGCATCGTGCAGAAGGGCAAGCTCGGCCCGGGCCAGATGATGGCCATCGATCTCAAGCGTGGCGACCTGCTCGATTCGGACGCCATCGACCGCATCAACCGTGCACGTGCGCCGTACAAGCAATGGCTGCACCAGGGCGTGACCTACCTGCAGACCGAACTGATCGATCCCTCGCTGGCCGAGGAACCGTTCGACGAGGCCACGCTGCGCAGCTACCACAAGCTGTTCCAGCTCACGACCGAAGAACTGGAACAGGTGCTGCGGCCGCTGGCCGAAACCGGCCAGGAAGCCACCGGCTCGATGGGCGATGACACGCCGATCGCCGTGCTCAGCCGCAACACGCGGCCGCTGTACGACTACTTCCGCCAGGCGTTCGCGCAGGTCACCAACCCGCCGATCGACCCGCTGCGCGAAGACTGCGCGATGTCGCTGAGCACCCAGCTCGGCAAGGAAACCAACATCTTCCATGCCGGCGCGGAGACGGTGAACCACGTCATCCTCAACTCGCCGGTACTGAGCCAGCGCAAGCTGCGCCAGTTGTTGAAGATGGAGCAGTACGTCGAACGCAATCGTTTGATCGATCTGTCCTACAGCGTCGAGGAAGGCATCACCGCAGGCATCGAGCGCATCTGCGCGCAGTGCGAACAGGCCGCGCGCGACGGCATCGTGGTGCTGCTGCTGTCCGACCGTTACCCGGTGCCGGACCGCCCGATGGTGCATGCGCTGCTGGCGACCAGCGCCGTGCATCATCACCTGTCCACGCTGGGCCTGCGCTGTGACGTCAACCTGATCATCGAGACCGGCACCGCGCGCGATGCGCACCACATGGCCTGCCTGCTCGGCTTCGGCGCCACCGCGGTGTATCCGTACCTGGCCTACCAGACGCTGTTCGACCTCGGCCGGCGCGGCATCCTGCAGCTGAAGAAGGGCGGGGAGGTTTCACAGATCGGCCGCAGCTACCGCAAGGGCATCTACAAGGGCCTTTCCAAGATCATCTCGAAGATGGGCATCTGCACCGTAGCCAGCTACCGCGGCGCGCAGCTGTTCGAGATCATCGGCCTGGACCCGGACGTGGTGGCGCTGTGCTTCCCCGATGCCACCGCGCGTATTGGCGGCGTCAACCTGGCACGGCTGGATACCGAAGCACGCGAGCTCACCGTGCGTGCCTGGAACGAGCTGGCGCAGCCGGAAGTCGGCGGCCTGCTCAAGTACGTGCATGGCGGCGAATACCACATGTACAACCCGGACGTGGTGATGACGCTGCAGCGCGCCTCGCGCACCGGCGATGCCGCCGACTGGCGCAAGTACATGGACGCGGTGCATGCACGCCCGACCTCGGCGCTGCGCGACCTGCTACAGCTCAAGCCGGCGGCCACGCCGGTGCCGCTGGACGAAGTGGAACCGGCCGAAGCGCTGTTCAAGCGGTTTGATACCGCCGCCATTTCACTCGGCGCGCTGTCGCCTGAAGCGCATGAAGCCCTGGCCATTGCGATGAACCGCCTCGGCGGCCGCTCCAACTCCGGCGAAGGCGGCGAAGATCCGGCGCGCTACGGCACCGAGAAGCGCTCCAAGATCAAGCAGGTGGCATCAGGCCGCTTCGGCGTCACCGCCGAGTACCTGGTCAATGCCGAAGTGCTGCAGATCAAGGTCGCGCAGGGCGCCAAACCCGGCGAAGGCGGCCAGCTGCCCGGCCACAAGGTCAACGAGCTGATCGCACGGCTGCGTTACGCCAAGCCCGGCATCGGCCTGATCTCGCCGCCACCGCATCACGACATCTATTCGATCGAAGACCTAGCGCAGCTGATCTATGACCTGAAGCAGGTCAACCCGGAGGCGCTGGTGTCGGTGAAGCTGGTCAGCCATGCCGGTGTCGGCACCATCGCCGCCGGCGTGGTCAAGGCCGGTGCCGACCTGATCACCGTGTCCGGCCACGACGGCGGTACCGGCGCCTCGCCGATCAGCTCGATCCGCTATGCCGGCGTGCCGTGGGAACTGGGCGTGGCCGAATCACACCAGGCACTGGTTGGCAACGACCTGCGTGGCCGCACCATCCTGCAGACCGATGGCGGTTTGAAGACCGGCCTGGACGTGGTCAAGGCCGCGCTGCTGGGCGCCGACAGCTTCGGCTTCGGCACCGGGCCGATGATCGTGCTGGGCTGCAAGTACCTGCGCATCTGCCACCTCAACAACTGCGCCACCGGCGTGGCCACCCAGGACGAGCGCCTGCGCGAAGGCTATTTCACCGGCCTGCCGGAGCGCGTGGAGAACTTCTTCCGGCTGCTGGCTGAGGAAGTGCGTGAGTGGTTGGCGCTGTTGGGCGCGCGTTCGCTGCAGGAAATCGTCGGCCGCACCGATCTGCTGCAACAGCTGGACGTGTCGCCGCGCGAAGGCGTCAAGGTCGACCTGTCGCGGCTGCTCGCTCCAGCACAGTACGAAGGTTCGCATTGCGCAGCGCAGCGCCTGTACCAGTCCCCGGACAGCCTGGCCACGCAGATGGACGACCTGCTGGCCGATGCCATCACCCACAAGCGCGGTGGCGAACACCGATTCCTGATCCACAACACCGACCGCTCGGTGGGTACCCGCCTGGCCGGCGCCATCGCCCGCGTGCACGGCAACCACGGCATGGCCGATGCGCCGTTGCAGCTGCGCTTCCGCGGCACTGCCGGACAGAGCCTGGGCGCGTTCAATGTCGATGGCCTGCACCTGGAAGTGGAAGGTGAAGCCAACGACTATGTCGGCAAGGGCATGGCCGGCGGCCGGCTGGTGGTGCGTCCGCCGCGTGGCGCACGCTTCGAGGCGCGCAACACCGCGATCATCGGCAACACCTGCCTGTATGGCGCCACCGGCGGTGAACTGTTTGCCGCAGGCCGGGCGGGCGAGCGCTTCGGCGTGCGCAACTCCGGCGCGCTGGCGGTGATCGAAGGCGCCGGCGACCACTGCTGCGAGTACATGACCGACGGCATCGTCGCCGTGCTCGGCAAGGTCGGCCTGAACTTCGGCGCCGGCTTCACCGGCGGGCTGGCCTATGTGCTGGATATCGACCGCGACTTCGTGGACCGCTACAACCACGAGCTGATCGACATCCACCGCATCTCGGCCGAGGGCTTCGAGAACTACCGCCAGCACCTGCACACCCTGATCGGCCGCCATCGCGAGCTGACCGGCAGCATCTGGGCGCAGCAGATCCTGGACGAGTTCCGCGACTACGTCGGCAAGTTCTGGCTGGTCAAACCCAAGGCCGCCAGCATCGAATCGCTGGCCGAATCGCTACGCCGCGCCGCTTGATACCGCGCTGCCGCCGACAACCTCGGCGGCACCGTTTCCACTGTTATGCCTCAGCCAATGCTTCCCGCGCGGGAAGCTCGCCCGGAACCTTCCATGAGCCGCAAGCAAGCCTTCCAGTTCCTCGATCTGCCCCGCACCATGCCGCAGCGCATTCCCGTGGAATTGCGCACGTCCGGCGATTGGGGCGAGCTGTACGGCAAGTTCGACAAGGCCGACGCGCAGTACCAGGCCGGCCGCTGTCTGGATTGCGGCAACCCGTACTGCAGCTGGAAGTGCCCGGTGCACAACGCCATTCCACAGTGGCTGCAGCTGGTGCAGGAAGATCGCATCCACGAGGCGGCCACGCTGTGCCATTCAACCAACCCGCTGCCGGAGGTGTGCGGCCGTGTATGCCCGCAGGACCGCCTGTGCGAAGGCAGCTGCACGCTGGAGGAATTCGGTGCGGTCACCATCGGCGCGGTGGAGAAGTACATCGTCGACACCGCGCTGGCTACCGGCTGGAAGCCGGACCTGCATGCGGTTGAGAACACCGGCAAGCGTGTTGCGGTCGTTGGTGCCGGCCCCGCAGGTCTGGCCTGCGCCGATCGCCTCGCACGTGCCGGCGTGCAGGCAGTGGTGTTTGACCGCTATGAACAGATCGGCGGCCTGCTGCAGTTCGGCATCCCCAGCTTCAAGCTGGACAAGAGCGTGATCGACCGCCGCCGCGAAATCCTGGAAGGCATGGGCGTGCAGTTCCGCCTGGGCGTGGAGATCGGCCGCGATATCAGCATCGAGCAGCTACAGACCGACTATGACGCCGTGTTCCTTGGCACTGGTGCCTACCGCTACACCGACGGCGGCCTGATCGGCCAGGACCTGAAGAACGTGCTGCCGGCGCTGCCGTTCCTGGTGCAGAACAGCCGCATCGTCGGTGGCAACGATCCGCACGGCCGGCCGATCGCCGGCTGGGAAGACACCATCGCCCTGCCCGACCTCAACGGCAAGCGGGTGGTGGTGCTCGGTGGCGGCGATACCGGCATGGACTGCGTGCGCAGCGCGATCCGCCTGGGTGCGGCCAGGGTGACCTGCGCCTACCGCCGCGACGAGGCCAACATGCCCGGCTCGGCGCGCGAGGTGGCCAATGCCCGCGAGGAAGGCGTGCGCTTTTTGTTCAACCGCCAGCCGCTGGCGATCGAGGCCGGTGCCGACGATGAAGTGATCGGCGTGACCGTGGTCGAGACGCAACTGGCTGCGCCCGATGCCAATGGCCGCCGCAACGCCGAGCCGATCGAGGGCAGCGAATCGCTGCTGGAAGCGGACGTGGTGATCATCGCGTTCGGCTTCTCACCGAGCCTGCCGGACTGGCTGGCAGCGCAAGGGGTGGAAGCCGGCAACAACGGCCGCATCCTCGCCGGTGGCGGCACACGCCTGCCCTATCAGACCCACAATCCGAAACTGTTCGCCGGTGGCGATGCGGTACGCGGCGCGGATCTGGTAGTGACGGCGGTGGCTGAAGGACGTGATGCGGCCGCCAGCATCATCACCCTGCTGCAACGCTGACACAGGCCCTACACTGCCCAGTCCCCAATCGGAGAAGTGCCCGCAATGCGTATCGGTCTGGCGGCCAACCGCCTGCATCATGAAGGTCCTGATTCGGCCCTGTTCCGCTGGCTGCGCGCCTGCCAAAACGGTATCCGCGAACTGGGCGTGGAGCTGCATGCGGTCGGCCGCACCTACGACGCCATCGCCAGCACCGGTCCACTGGAAAGCTATCCGGCCCTCAAGCGCTATCCCTATGGTCGCGAAGGCGGGCTGATGAAGCTGGTGGCCGAAGTGGTGGGCATGGGCACGCCCGAACGCACCCTGGACGGCGCCATCTACCTGATCGATCCGGTCGATCCGTCCTCGGTGTTCCCCGAGGCGATCGCGCTGAAGCGCCAGTGCGTGATCCACGGCAAGCCCTTCATCTCCACCGTCGCCACCGCGCGCGACTGGATCGAGATGGAGCGCATCCATGCCGGCTTCGCCCCCGATCCCGGTGCGGACGATCTGCATGACTTCAGCAACCAGACCCTGGCGCTGATCGCCCACGACGCGCGCAAGCCGCAGATGCTGGAGTTCGCCGCCGCGCATTTCGACGTGCTCTCGCAGTTCGCCCAGCGCATCGGCACCGGCACCACCGGCCAACGCCTGAACGAGCTGGCCTGGAGCCGCGGCTGGTCACGTGAGCAGGAATGGATCCAGCGCTTCCAGAGCGGCCCGCTGGGCGGTGACGCACAGATCGCTGATCGCGTGCTGGAGCACCGTTGCCAGCGGGCGATTTTCTTCGAAGATCCGCACGTGGCGCGCCAGCACGAAGCCGACATCCAGCTGCTGGAGCGCGCGGTGACGACGGTGACGGACGAGGCGGTGTGCATCACCGCGCCGGGGATTGCCGCCCGCTGGGCGCAGGCAGCCGTACTGCGACGGCGCTGATTGCATTCACCCGCCATTTTTCCAAGCCCGGCACTGCCGGGCTTTTTCTTTGTCCTCGACAACACACTCGTCCGCGAGCCGCTCTCCCGCAGCGCTGGTGATAATGCTTGCCACCGCAATCGCGGTAATGCCTCACGCGTAGCGCATACCGTGGATTTCAGACCATTCTTGCTGCCAATAAAAAAGGTTCTTCTCCCAACTGAGGGGAGAGAGGCGCACGGCCGACCGGGCAGAATTGTTGTTCTCGAGGCAACAAGCTGGGGCCGGCCGTGGCCGATGGGGATTGTATTGCGCAACTGGGTGGCTGGGCGGGATATCGGGTGGAGGACTGGCGGCACGAGCGACGCGCAGCTCGTCGCTGGCTGATCTTGGAGCTGACGCCAGCACCTGACCAGGTTCGCTGCTGCAGCAGCTGCGGCGAGGTGGTCACGGCGATCCACGACCGCACGGTGCGCCGGATCCGCGACCTGTCGTTGTTCGAGGATCCGGTGGAGTTGGAGGTCGAGCGGCTGCGGCTGGCATGTCCACGCTGCGGCCCGCGGCTGGAGCAGTTGGACTGGCTGGAGCCGTATGCCCGGGTGACCCGGCGGCTGGCCGACAGCGTGGCCCGGCTGTGTACGGCAACCTCGGTGAGGTATGCCGCGGACTGGCACGACATCGACTGGAAGACGGCCAAGGCGATCGATTTCCGGACGTTGGAGCGCCGCATGGGGCCAATTGACCTGGATGGCGTACGCCGGATTGCGATGGATGAGTTCGCGATCCAGAAGGGCCATCGCTACGCCACGGTCGTGGTCGACGTGGAGCATAAGCGGGTGCTGTGGGTGGGGCGTGGCCGCAGCCGCGCCGAGGTGCGGCCATTCTTCGAACTGCTCGGGCCCGAGCGCTGCGCCCAGGTCCAAGCCGTGGCGATGGACATGAACACGGCTTACGACCTGGAGGTTCGGCAGCACTGTCCGGATGCCCGCGTGGTCTACGACCTGTTCCACGTGATCGCCAAGTACGGTCGCGAGGTGATCAGCCGGGTGCGGGTGGATGCAGCCAATCAGCTGCGCCACGACAGGCCGGCACGCCGGGTGATCAAGCGTTCGCACTGGCTGTTGCTGCGCAACCCGGGGAACCTGAAGGACAACGAGCAGGTCCGGCTGGCCGAGGTGCTGGAAGCCAACCAGTCGCTGATGGCGGTCTATGTGATGAAGGAACAGCTCAAGACACTATGGAACGCGCCGACGGCCTGGGCCTGGCGCAGGGCCTGGAAGCAGTGGCTGCGCCACGCCCGGGAGAGTGGTATCCCGGCCTTGATGCACTTTGCAAAATGCCTGCGCCCCTACTGGCGCGGCATCCTCAGCCGGGTCCGCTGGCCGATGCACACCGGCCTGGTCGAGGGCATCAACAACCGGATCAAGGTCATCAAGCGCATCGCCTACGGCTACCGCGATGACGCCTACTTCTTCCTCAAGATCCGCGCTGCCTTCCCCGGAATTGGGAGATGAACCATAAAAAACCCCGCTGCGCAGGCAGCGGGGTTTGGGGATAACTCCTGACGATGACCTACTCTCGCAAGGCTTGGGCCTCACTACCATCGGCGCGGCTGCGTTTCACTTCCGAGTTCGGGATGGGATCGGGTGGTGCCACAGCACTGTTTTCATCAGGAAGCCGGTGGGAGCAGCGCGGTGCGCCAGCTCGGAGGCGGTTTCCATCATCGCGTACATTCGAGGATGTGCGCGGTGGGTTTTACAAAAAGCAAATCCCCGCAGCCGGAGCTGCGGGGATTTGGGGTAAAGCCCCTGGCGATGACCTACTCTCGCATGGCTTGAGCCACACTACCATCGGCGCAGCTGCGTTTCACTTCCGAGTTCGGGATGGGATCGGGTGGTTCCACAGCGCTAATTTCACCAGGGAGACGGTTGGAGCGTCGCCGGCTTTGTTCTTCCGCCTTGGCAGGGAACAAAGCGCATAAAGGCGCCCAGTCTCACATTAGGTCTTGTGACGTAGCGTGCACTTGGATCTATCGACATGTCGTCGGCCAAGGCAACTTGAGGTTATATGGTCAAGCCTCACGGATCATTAGTATCAGTTAGCTCAATACATTGCTGCACTTACACACCTGACCTATCAACCACGTAGTCTACATGGTTCCTTCAGGGGGCTTGTGCCCCGGGAAGTCTCATCTTGAGGCACGCTTCCCGCTTAGATGCTTTCAGCGGTTATCGTTTCCGAACATAGCTACCCGGCAATGCCACTGGCGTGACAACCGGAACACCAGAGGTTCGTCCACTCCGGTCCTCTCGTACTAGGAGCAGCCCCTCTCAAACTTCCAACGCCCATGGCAGATAGGGACCGAACTGTCTCACGACGTTCTGAACCCAGCTCGCGTACCACTTTAAATGGCGAACAGCCATACCCTTGGGACCGACTACAGCCCCAGGATGTGATGAGCCGACATCGAGGTGCCAAACACCGCCGTCGATATGAACTCTTGGGCGGTATCAGCCTGTTATCCCCGGAGTACCTTTTATCCGTTGAGCGATGGCCCTTCCATACAGAACCACCGGATCACTAAGTCCTAGTTTCCTACCTGCTTGATCCGTCGATCTTGCAGTCAAGCACGCTTATGCCTTTGCACACAGTGCGCGATGTCCGACCGCGCTGAGCGTACCTTCGAGCTCCTCCGTTACTCTTTAGGAGGAGACCGCCCCAGTCAAACTACCCACCATACACGGTCCCCGACCCAGATAATGGGCCTAGGTTAGAACGTCAAGCACGACAGGGTGGTATTTCAAGGATGGCTCCACTGCAGCTAGCGCCACAGTTTCATAGCCTCCCACCTATCCTACACAGACGAACTCAACGTTCAGTGTAAAGCTATAGTAAAGGTTCACGGGGTCTTTCCGTCTTGCCACGGGAACGCTGCATCTTCACAGCGATTTCAATTTCACTGAGTCTCGGGTGGAGACAGCGCCGCCATCGTTACGCCATTCGTGCAGGTCGGAACTTACCCGACAAGGAATTTCGCTACCTTAGGACCGTTATAGTTACGGCCGCCGTTTACTGGGGCTTCGATCAAGAGCTTCGCCTTGCGGCTGACCCCATCAATTAACCTTCCAGCACCGGGCAGGCGTCACACCCTATACGTCCACTTTCGTGTTTGCAGAGTGCTGTGTTTTTGATAAACAGTCGCAGCGGCCTGGTTACTTCGGCCATCGTCAGCTATAGCCCGCATGGGCCACCGACAATGGCGCACCTTCTCCCGAAGTTACGGTGCCATGTTGCCTAGTTCCTTCACCCGAGTTCTCTCAAGCGCCTGAGAATTCTCATCCTACCCACCTGTGTCGGTTTACGGTACGGTCTGCGTAAGCTGAAGCTTAGGAGCTTTTCCTGGAAGCGTGGTATCAGTGACTCTGTCTTAAAGACTCGTCTCGGTGCTCGGTCTTGAAGGATCCCGGATTTGCCAAAGATCCAAACCTACCGCCTTTCCCCGGGACAACCAACGCCCGGTACACCTAACCTTCTCCGTCCCTCCATCGCACTTACGCGAGGTGCAGGAATATTAACCTGCTTCCCATCGACTACGCATTTCTGCCTCGCCTTAGGGGCCGACTCACCCTGCGCCGATTAACGTTGCGCAAGGAAACCTTGGGCTTTCGGCGTGCGGGTTTTTCACCCGCATTATCGTTACTCATGTCAGCATTCGCACTTCCGATACCTCCAGCAAGCTTCTCAACTCACCTTCACAGGCTTACGGAACGCTCCTCTACCGCGCATCACAAAGTGATGCACCCCAAGCTTCGGTTCACTGCTTAGCCCCGTTAAATCTTCCCCGCAGACCGACTCGACCAGTGAGCTATTACGCTTTCTTTAAAGGGTGGCTGCTTCTAAGCCAACCTCCTGGCTGTCTGTGCCTTTCCACATGGTTTTCCACTTAGCAGTGAATTTGGGACCTTAGCTGTGGGTCTGGGTTGTTTCCCTTTTCACGACGGACGTTAGCACCCGCCGTGTGTCTCCCATACAGTCCGTCTCGGTATTCGGAGTTTGCAATGGTTTGGTAAGTCGCGATGACCCCCTAGCCATAACAGTGCTCTACCCCCGAGAGGATACATATGAGGCGCTACCTAAATAGCTTTCGAGGAGAACCAGCTATCTCCGGGTTCGATTAGCTTTTCACTCCTAATCACACCTCATCCCCTACCTTTGCAACGGGAGTGGGTTCGGGCCTCCAGTGCGTGTTACCGCACCTTCACCCTGGGCATGACTAGATCACCCGGTTTCGGGTCTACTGCCCGCGACTATGCGCCCTTATCAGACTCGGTTTCCCTTCGCCTCCCCTATACGGTTAAGCTTGCCACGAACAGTAAGTCGCTGACCCATTATACAAAAGGTACGCAGTCACTCTTGCGAGCTCCTACTGCTTGTACGCACACGGTTTCAGGTTCTATTTCACTCCCCTCTCCGGGGTTCTTTTCGCCTTTCCCTCACGGTACTGGTTCACTATCGGTCGGTCAGTAGTATTTAGCCTTGGAGGATGGTCCCCCCATATTCAGACAGGGTTTCACGTGCCCCGCCCTACTCGTCTTCACTGGTATGGCCCTTTCAAATACAGGGCTATCACCTTCTATGGCCAGCCTTTCCAGACTGTTTTTCTAGAACCATACCAGCTTAAGGGCTGTTCCCCGTTCGCTCGTCGCTACTCAGGGAATCTCGGTTGATTTCTTTTCCTCCGGTTACTTAGATATTTCAGTTCACCGGGTTCGCTTTGCATGGCTATGTATTCACCATGCAATACTGCCGAAGCAGTGGGTTTCCCCATTCGGACATTGCGGGATCAATGCTTGTTGCCAGCTCCCCCACACTTTTCGCAGGCTGCCACGTCCTTCATCGCCTCTGACCGCCAAGGCATCCACCGTGTGCGCTTATTCGCTTGACCATATAACCGCAAGTTGCCTTGGGCTACATTTGATCCAGGGGTACAAAGCCCGGATACGAATATAACGACTCAATTAATAAGAAGACATTTAAGTCTTCCGCCTTAGCCTCACGACACGTCAAGATAGATAATCTCAAACGCTCGCTACGTCACAAGTTTTAAAAGAACAGATACCAGCCACAATGCTGATGTCTATAAATTCTTTGTATGCGCCAATCATTCAGAGTGGTGGGTCTGGGAGGACTCGAACCACCGACCTCACCCTTATCAGGGGTGCGCTCTAACCACCTGAGCTACAGACCCAATGTTCTGTCA
Source organism: Stenotrophomonas sp. JC08 (assembly GCF_052180205.1). Classification (NCBI taxonomy): domain Bacteria; kingdom Pseudomonadati; phylum Pseudomonadota; class Gammaproteobacteria; order Lysobacterales; family Lysobacteraceae; genus Stenotrophomonas; species Stenotrophomonas sp. JC08. Next base: position 3,329,833 of record NZ_CP197473.1, read on the forward strand.
TAACTCAATATGGTGGAGCCTGTCGGGATCGAACCGACGACCCCCTGCTTGCAAAGCAGGTGCTCTCCCAGCTGAGCTAAGGCCCCGTAATGGGACTTTCCACAACGGCCCAGCCGTTGCAGATCTCTGAATGCAGGTTTCTTGTGAGGACGCCTGACAGGCGATGCT
>NZ_CP197473.1:3332500-3335000 GCF_052180205.1 Stenotrophomonas sp. JC08
GACAACCGGAACACCAGAGGTTCGTCCACTCCGGTCCTCTCGTACTAGGAGCAGCCCCTCTCAAACTTCCAACGCCCATGGCAGATAGGGACCGAACTGTCTCACGACGTTCTGAACCCAGCTCGCGTACCACTTTAAATGGCGAACAGCCATACCCTTGGGACCGACTACAGCCCCAGGATGTGATGAGCCGACATCGAGGTGCCAAACACCGCCGTCGATATGAACTCTTGGGCGGTATCAGCCTGTTATCCCCGGAGTACCTTTTATCCGTTGAGCGATGGCCCTTCCATACAGAACCACCGGATCACTAAGTCCTAGTTTCCTACCTGCTTGATCCGTCGATCTTGCAGTCAAGCACGCTTATGCCTTTGCACACAGTGCGCGATGTCCGACCGCGCTGAGCGTACCTTCGAGCTCCTCCGTTACTCTTTAGGAGGAGACCGCCCCAGTCAAACTACCCACCATACACGGTCCCCGACCCAGATAATGGGCCTAGGTTAGAACGTCAAGCACGACAGGGTGGTATTTCAAGGATGGCTCCACTGCAGCTAGCGCCACAGTTTCATAGCCTCCCACCTATCCTACACAGACGAACTCAACGTTCAGTGTAAAGCTATAGTAAAGGTTCACGGGGTCTTTCCGTCTTGCCACGGGAACGCTGCATCTTCACAGCGATTTCAATTTCACTGAGTCTCGGGTGGAGACAGCGCCGCCATCGTTACGCCATTCGTGCAGGTCGGAACTTACCCGACAAGGAATTTCGCTACCTTAGGACCGTTATAGTTACGGCCGCCGTTTACTGGGGCTTCGATCAAGAGCTTCGCCTTGCGGCTGACCCCATCAATTAACCTTCCAGCACCGGGCAGGCGTCACACCCTATACGTCCACTTTCGTGTTTGCAGAGTGCTGTGTTTTTGATAAACAGTCGCAGCGGCCTGGTTACTTCGGCCATCGTCAGCTATAGCCCGCATGGGCCACCGACAATGGCGCACCTTCTCCCGAAGTTACGGTGCCATGTTGCCTAGTTCCTTCACCCGAGTTCTCTCAAGCGCCTGAGAATTCTCATCCTACCCACCTGTGTCGGTTTACGGTACGGTCTGCGTAAGCTGAAGCTTAGGAGCTTTTCCTGGAAGCGTGGTATCAGTGACTCTGTCTTAAAGACTCGTCTCGGTGCTCGGTCTTGAAGGATCCCGGATTTGCCAAAGATCCAAACCTACCGCCTTTCCCCGGGACAACCAACGCCCGGTACACCTAACCTTCTCCGTCCCTCCATCGCACTTACGCGAGGTGCAGGAATATTAACCTGCTTCCCATCGACTACGCATTTCTGCCTCGCCTTAGGGGCCGACTCACCCTGCGCCGATTAACGTTGCGCAAGGAAACCTTGGGCTTTCGGCGTGCGGGTTTTTCACCCGCATTATCGTTACTCATGTCAGCATTCGCACTTCCGATACCTCCAGCAAGCTTCTCAACTCACCTTCACAGGCTTACGGAACGCTCCTCTACCGCGCATCACAAAGTGATGCACCCCAAGCTTCGGTTCACTGCTTAGCCCCGTTAAATCTTCCCCGCAGACCGACTCGACCAGTGAGCTATTACGCTTTCTTTAAAGGGTGGCTGCTTCTAAGCCAACCTCCTGGCTGTCTGTGCCTTTCCACATGGTTTTCCACTTAGCAGTGAATTTGGGACCTTAGCTGTGGGTCTGGGTTGTTTCCCTTTTCACGACGGACGTTAGCACCCGCCGTGTGTCTCCCATACAGTCCGTCTCGGTATTCGGAGTTTGCAATGGTTTGGTAAGTCGCGATGACCCCCTAGCCATAACAGTGCTCTACCCCCGAGAGGATACATATGAGGCGCTACCTAAATAGCTTTCGAGGAGAACCAGCTATCTCCGGGTTCGATTAGCTTTTCACTCCTAATCACACCTCATCCCCTACCTTTGCAACGGGAGTGGGTTCGGGCCTCCAGTGCGTGTTACCGCACCTTCACCCTGGGCATGACTAGATCACCCGGTTTCGGGTCTACTGCCCGCGACTATGCGCCCTTATCAGACTCGGTTTCCCTTCGCCTCCCCTATACGGTTAAGCTTGCCACGAACAGTAAGTCGCTGACCCATTATACAAAAGGTACGCAGTCACTCTTGCGAGCTCCTACTGCTTGTACGCACACGGTTTCAGGTTCTATTTCACTCCCCTCTCCGGGGTTCTTTTCGCCTTTCCCTCACGGTACTGGTTCACTATCGGTCGGTCAGTAGTATTTAGCCTTGGAGGATGGTCCCCCCATATTCAGACAGGGTTTCACGTGCCCCGCCCTACTCGTCTTCACTGGTATGGCCCTTTCAAATACAGGGCTATCACCTTCTATGGCCAGCCTTTCCAGACTGTTTTTCTAGAACCATACCAGCTTAAGGGCTGTTCCCCGTTCGCTCGTCGCTACTCAGGGAATCTCGGTTGATTTCTTTTCCTCCGGTTACTTAGATATTTCAGTTCACCGGGTT
>NZ_CP197473.1:3337500-3489563 GCF_052180205.1 Stenotrophomonas sp. JC08
CTTCAAACCCTGACCCGAAGGCCCTTGCCGAAGCGAGCCGCCTACTTTAGCAGGCTTTTCGTTTCCGTCAACACCTTTTTGAGGAGGTTGTTGCCGTCACTGTGGGCGGGGGTCACCGGAGTGGCCGGCGCCGTGCAGCGAGGGAGCGAATTCTAGACATCTTTGTGAAAAGCGCAATCGTTTTTTCCACTTCCCTGCGAAAACACCGCTTGCGGCCGCAATTGGCAAAGTCCAGGCCATTCCACATGCCGATACGAGACCTGTTGAAGGCTACCCGACCCACAGCCAGCCGCCGCGCGCCGTACACCTCCAGCCTTCAGGTGATGTCCGCAGGTGCCAGATGCAGGACGCGGGGAATACGGCCGGTTCGGGGCGCGCCACGTGCGCTTGCGGTCAGCCACAATGTGGATGGATCCCTTCCTGCCCGCCCGATGACCGATTCCTCTGCACGTTCCTTCTTCAAGGATCTCTCATTGCCGGCGGTGGTCGCCGGATTCATCACCGTCCTGGTGGGCTTTGCCAGTTCCGCGGTGATCGTGTTCCAGGCGGCGCAGACCATGGGCGCCGGGCAGGCCGAAATCGCATCATGGATGTGGGCACTGGGGCTCGGCATGGGCGTGACCTGCATCGGCCTGTCGTTGCGCTACCGGATGCCGGTGGTGACGGCCTGGTCGACGCCCGGCGCGGCGATGTTGGTGGTCAGTGCGGCAGCCCTGCCGCTGTCCGATGCGATCGGTGCATTTGTCATGGCGGCATTGCTGGCGGTGGTCGCCGGATTTTCCGGTGTCTTTGAACGGGCCATGCGGCGCATTCCGGTATCACTGGCTTCGGGCATGCTGGCCGGCGTGCTGCTGCGCTTCGGGCTGGACGTATTCGTGTCGGCGCAGACACAGCTGCCGCTGGTGCTGGCGATGTTCGCCACCTACCTGCTGGGGCGGCGGCTGTTGCCGCGCTATGCGGTGATCGCCACGTTGCTGGTGGGAATAGCAATGACCGCCGGCCAGGGATTGATGCAGCTGGAGCAGGTACAGCTGCAGTTGGCACGCCCGGTGTTCACGATGCCGACCCTGTCGTGGGCGGCGATGTTCGGCATCGCCCTGCCCTTGTTCATCGTGACCATGGCCTCGCAGAACGTGCCGGGCGTGGCGGTGCTGAAGGCTTCCGGCTATGCCGCGCCGGTGTCGCCGGTGGTCGGCTGGATCGGCACCGTCAATGTGCTGCTGGCGCCTTTTGGTGCGTATGCGCTGAACCTGGCGGCGATCACCGCGGCGATCTGCATGGGCCGTGATGTGGATGCGGACCCGGCGCGGCGTTACACCGCCGCGGTGAGCGCCGGCGTGTTCTATATCGTGATCGGCCTGTTCGGCGCGACGGTGGCGGCGGTCTTCGCCGCATTCCCGAAAGAACTGGTGGCCGCGCTGGCCGGTATCGCGCTGCTGGGCACCATCGGCAACAGTCTGGCGGTGGCGCTGAATGCGGAGGCCGAACGTGAGCCGGCACTGGTGACGTTCCTGGTCACCGCGTCGGGACTGTCGCTGGCCGGAATTGGATCTGCGTTCTGGGGGCTGGTGGCCGGTGTGCTGACCTTGCTGGTGCTGCGCCGCTGATGCTCTGGCGGTCAAGGCTGCGGCGCTGTTGAAGAGCTGCCGGTTCCGCCTGCCCGCTCCCCACCCCCTCTCCCGGCGGGAGAGGGGCTTCACGGCTTACAGCGGTTTGACCTCGAATACCTGCTTGAGGCTGTGACGGCCACCGGGCGCCAGTTCGATCACGTCCGGACCTGCGTTGGCCGCCTCCACGCAGACGTAGTTGCGCCACGCTGCACCGATGTCATCCATCTTCGCCGCGGCCACTTCACCGGCATTCCAGACCACGGCGGTGCGGCTGCCGCTGGTGCTGATGTCGATGGCGCGCTTGAAGCCCGGGTCACGCAGCACGTAATGGCCACCGGCCTGGGTGTAGAGACGGTCGCTTCGGCCCGGGTCACGCGGATCACGCAGGTTCCAGTCGCCCTGCTGCACGTGGGCTTTGCCGTTATCGAGCTTGTCCAGGTAGGTCAGGCCGTCCAGCCCGGTGACATCCACCTGCAACGCATCGCTGACATTGAAATAGTTGTGCAGCGCCTGGGTGAAGCTGACCGGCTGGCTGCCGGTGTTCTCGGTGACCAGCTCCTGCTCCAGCGTGCGGCCGATGCGCAGCACCATCTTCAACCGCAGGTCCAGGGTGTCGATCACCGGCGGCGCCAGCGTCAGCACCATGCTGCCATCGGCTTCGCGGCGGGCCTCGCGCAGCTCCCACGGCACGGTACGGACGAAGCCGTGCGCGGGCACCTCGTTGCTCTGCCCCTGCCTGGAGAAATACGGCCAGCACACCGGCGCGCCGCCGCGGATCGGCGTAGGCGGCTGCTTGGCACTGGGCGAGAGCCACATCACATCCTGTCCGCCGCTGGGTACGAACGACAGCAGCTGGCCACCGAACACGCTGATGGCGGCGGTGGAGAACGGGGTTTCCACCTTCCACGCGGTGAAGCCGTTGAAATCGCCTGTGCTCAGGCCCTGCACATCCTTCATTGAAACACTTCTCCGTACGATCGGTGACTGGACAAGTTGCGGGTAATCGACTGGCAGCCGGAACGCCGTCGGTACTGCCGGCCGGGCATCGCGCAACGCCTGCAGGATGCGGCGGCCGGCGCGGCCATCGGCGTCCTTCCAGCCCAGCCGCTGCTGTTCGAGCTGGATCGCGCGGCGGGTGGCGGTGCCGACCATGCCGTCGGCCGTGCCGATGGCGTGGCCGCGGGCCAGCAGCAGGGTCTGCAGTTCACGGCGCTCGTCACGACCGATGCCCGGGTCGTCGGTCGGCCAGGCGGCTTGCAGGCCGCTGCCGCCGCGCAGGTGGTCGGCCAGCGTGGCGATGGCCAGCGCGTAGCTCTCGGCGGCGTTGTAGGAATAGATCGCGTCGTAATTGCGGAACACCAGCAAGGCCGGCCCCTTGGCGCCGGCTGGCAGCAGCAGCGCGGCATTGGCCTCGTCGGCGATCGCCGGCACCTGCAGCGGCGTGCCATCGACGCCGGTGATGCCCAGCACGCGCCAGTCGGCCAGCGGCTTGCGCCTGGTGCGGCCGGCCAGCGCCGCATTGAAGCCGGCGGGGATGCGCACTTCCACGCCCCACGGCTGGCCCGTCCGCCAGCCGGCCTGCTTGAGGTAGTTGGCGGTGGAGGCCAGCGCATCGGGGATGCTGGCGACCAGGTCGCGGCGGCCATCGCCATCCCCATCCACGGCGATGCGCGCGTAGGTGGAGGGCATGAATTGGGTATGGCCGAACGCGCCGGCCCACGAGCCGGTCAGACCGTCAGCCTGCAGATCGCCCTTGTCGATCAGCTTGAGCAGGGCCAGCAGTTCGCTTTTGAAAAACGCCTGGCGGCGGCCGTTGCACGACAACGTGGCCAGCGACTGCAGCAGCGGGCGCTTGCCGAACACGCGGCCGTAGTCGCTCTCCACGCCCCATACCGCAACGATGGTGGCCGCATCGACACCGTACCGGGCCGAGACCTGCTCCAGCAGTGCGCGATGCGCGGCCAGGCGTGCGCGGCCATCGGCAATGCGCTGGTTGTCCACCAGCGCGGCCAGGTAATCCCAGATCGGCGTGCTGAACTCGGGTTGCGCATCGAGCAGCGGCAGCACGCTCATGTCCGGGGTGATGCCGGCGAACACCTGTTCCACCCGCTCGCCACCGATACCCTGCGCCAGTGCTGCGCTTTTCAGTCCCGCGCCGCAGCTGCCGAAATCGGTGATGGCCGCCGCGGCAGGTGTGGCCATCGCCCACACGCCCAGTCCCAGCACTACCGCAAACGCTCGCATCGCCACTTCCTGACAGGGGGGCTGCCGATGATAAACGCGACACGGCGGCGCCGCGGCTTCATTGCCATTGCAACAACCGCAGGCCGTAGCTGCAGGGCTGCGCGGTCCATTGCCCGGCCACGCGCAGGCCGGCAGCGGCGGCCAATGCAGCAAAGCCGGCGTCGGTGTACTTGTGGCTGTACTCGACCTGGATCGCCTCGCCTTCGGCGAAGTCGAACTCATGCCCGGCCACGCGTACCCGTTGCGCACACTGGCTGACCAGGTCGGTCTGGATGCGCTGGCGGGTGTTGTCGTAGACAGCGCGGTGGCGGAAGCGCTCCAGGTCGAAATCGCTGCCGATCTCGCGGTTGAGGCGTTCAAGCAGATTCAGGGTGAAAGCGGCGGTGATGCCGGCGGCATCGTTGTAGGCGGCCTCGATCAGTGCCGGCGCCTTGACCAGATCGATACCCACCAGCGCCAGCCCGGTCGCACCCATGGTGTGGCGCATGCCGCGCAGCAGCCGTACCGCCTCCGGCTCGGTGAAGTTGCCCAGGGTGGAGCCGGGGAAGAACAGCAGCGTGCGCCGGGCCGGGAATTGCGGCGGTGGCAGGGTTACCGCCTCGGTGAAGTCGGCGCACACCGGCAGCATTTCCACGCTGGGGAAATCCCCGGCCAAGGCGTGGATGCTGGCCACCAGCGCCGCGCGTGCGATTTCGACCGGGGTGTAGGCCACCACCTCGGGCAGCGCGGCCAGCAGCAGGCGGGTCTTGCGGCCACTGCCGCTGCCGTATTCGACCACCCGCGCCCGCGCGCCCACCTGCTGCGCGATGGCCGGCAGCTCCTGCTGCAGCAGTGCCAGTTCGGTACGGGTGAGGTAGTACTCCGGCTGCCGGGTGATCTGCTCGAACAGTGCCGAGCCGCGTGCGTCATAAAAGTATTTCGACGGCAGGGTCCGCGGTCGCTGGGCCAGCCCGGCCAGCACCTGCGCAGTGATCGTGGCGCGATCGGGCCTGCAGTCGGCCAGCGCGGCCAATGCCGCTTCGACGGTGCTCATGCCGCGTCCCGGGCCAGCCGCAGCCCGGCGAACTGCCAGCGTGCCGATGGGGCGAAGAAGTTGCGGTAGCTGGCGCGCACATGGCCACGTGGCGTGGCACAGCTGCCACCGCGCAGTACGTACTGGCCACACATGAACTTGCCGTTGTACTCGCCCAGGCTGCCCGGCAGCGGCTGGAATCCCGGATACGGCGCATAGGCACTGCTGGTCCACTCCCAGACATCGCCGAACAGCTGCGCCATCCCGCCCGCGGCTGCGGCGCCACAGGGATGCAGGTGGTCGTCATCGGCGAAGTGGCCATCCAGCGGCACGCCAGCGGTCGCGGCCTCCCATTCGAACTCGGTCGGCAGCCGCGCCCCGGCCCAGCGCGCATAGGCATCGGCCTCGTAATAGCCCAGGTGGCAGACCGGCGCATGCGGGTCCAGCGCGCGCCAGCCGCCGAGGGTGAACTCGCGCTGGCACTGCGCATCCCAGTACAGCGGCTGCCGCCAGCCTTCGGCCTGGCACAGCTCCCAGCCCTGGCTCAGCCACCAGCGCGGCTCACGGTAGCCACCGGCTTCGATGAAGCCGCGGTACTCGTGGTTGTTGACCGGGCGGTTGGCCAGCCGGTGCGCGGGAACCAGCACCCGGTGCCGCGGCGATTCGTTGTCGTAGGCGAACTGCGCATGCTGCGGCCACGCCCCGGCTCCCACCTCGACAATGCGTTCGGCGCTGTCGATCCAGCCCAGCGGCAGCGCCGTACTGGCCGGGACCTGCAGCTCACGGTAGGCCGGCTGCAGCGGATTGCACCACAGGGCATGCTTGATGTCGGTGAGCAGCAGTTCCTGGTGCTGCTGTTCATGCTGCAGGCCCAGAATCAGATGGCGACGCGCCTCGGCATCCATGGTCCCGGCCGCAAAGCGCGCGGCGATGCGTTCATCGACCGCGGCGCGGTAGTCGAGCACCTGCGCCAGCGACGGCCGTGACAGCAGTCCGCGCCGTGCCCGTGCGTGCGCCGGACCGACACTGGTGTAGTAACTGTTGAACAGCAACTGCCAGTCCGCGTGCAGCGGCCGGTAGCCGGGCTGCGGAGCCAGCACGAAATGCTCGAAAAACCAGCTGGTGTGCGCCAGATGCCATTTGGCCGGACTGGCGTCGGGCATGCTCTGCACCATCGCGTCTTCGGCCGACAACGGCGCGGCCAGCGCCACGCTGCGCGCGCGCACGGCGGAAAAACGCTGGGCGAGGCTGGCCGGAGCGGTGCGGGCGGTGGTCGATCGCAGCAGTGCGGCAGTGGAAATATGCATTCACCCGAGCATACGGATGCGCGGTTAGCACGGTGTCATCGCCGCCACTGCCGGCGCACAACGCTCAGCCCACCGCGTCCAGGTAGTACCAGCGCCCGTCGATGCGACGGAAGCGGCTGTGTTCGGCCATCTTCACCGCACTGCCACCGCCGACCTTGTAACGAGCGACGAACTGGACCTCGGCGCTGTCCTGCCCGGTGACCGCGTGGCGCTTCACGCTCAATCCCAGCCACTGCGTGCGCTGGCCCGGCGCGTCCTGCAGCGACAGCGTTTGCGGCCGCGTCTGCGGATCCCAGCTGGCCAGCAGGTAATCGGCGTCCTGCAACACATAGGCGCTGTAGCGCGAGCGCATCAGCGCTTCGGCATCGGGGGCGGGCTGGCCGGCGTGATAGCGGCCACAGCAGTGGCTGTAGGCGGGGCCGCGGCCGCACGGGCACGGCGTGGTCGGAGAGATCTGCATGCGGGGCATTTTCCCATCCGGCCACGGCCGGCTCCAGCGGCGCGTACCGGCCCGCACTGCGCGTATCCTGTCGCGCCGTGTCCAGGAAAAGCCATGCTGGAGTTGCTGCCGCCGGAGTTGCCATGGCTGCTGGTGATCGCTTTCACCGCCGGGCTGGTGGATGCGGCCGTTGGCGGCGGTGGCCTGATCCAGTTGCCGGGGCTGTTCACCGTCCTGCCGCAACACACCCCTGCCGCGTTGCTGGGGACCAACAAATTCAGTTCGATGTTCGGCACCGGCGCCGCCGCCTGGCGGTATGCCCGCTCGGTGCGGTTCCCGTGGCGTCCGGTGTTGCTGGCGGCAACGGCGGCATTCGCCTGTTCGTTCCTCGGCGCCACCGCGGTGAGCCTGTTGTCCAAGGAGGCGGTGCGGCCGCTGGTGCTGGCACTGCTGATCGTGATGCTGGGCTACACCCTGGTCAAGAAGGACTTCGGTGCGCTGCACCGGCCGCGGGTGATCGGTCGCAGGGAGCTGGCCATCGCCCTGCTGATGGGCGGGGTGATCGGCTTTTACGACGGCTTTTTCGGACCGGGGACCGGCAGCTTCCTGATTTTCCTGTTCATCCGTTTCTTCGGCCTGGATTTCCTGCGCGCCTCGGCCGCCTCCAAGGTAGTGAACCTGGCCACCAACGTGGCGGCACTGGTGTTCTTCGTGCCCAGCGGCAACGTGCTGCTGGCGCTGGCGGTGCCGATGGCCGCGGCCAATGTCGGCGGCGCGGTGGTGGGGACGCGGATGGCACTGCGCGGGCGGACGCCACTGATCCGCCGGTTTTTCCTGATCCTGGTGGTGGTGCTGATTTCGCGCATGGCCTGGGATACCTTCACAGGCGCATGAAGCCCGTTGCCCAAGACTGCGACTGCTAGCCGCACGCCCGCTCCCCCCTGCCCAAGGCGCTCTTTTGAACAGCCGCTACCGGATTGCCGCAGTGCTACTCCTGGCTGGCGCACTGCTGGCGTGCGTGCCGGTGCTGTATTCCCTGCACCGGGCACGCGAGCAGGCGATGCAGGAAAAGTTCGCCATGCTCGACGGACTGGCGATCAGCCTCGAGCAGCAGGTACAGGCGGCCATCAACCTGCTGGAGCAGCTGCGCACGGAAATGCGCAACAGCGGTGAGGACCCGTGCAGTCCCGCCGGTATCGCACGGCTGCAACGCTTCGGGGTCGGTTCGCAGATCGTGGAGGCATCGCTGTACCTGTCCGGGCGACGGGTGAAGTGCTCCTCCAGCGGCCTGCTGATGCGCAATCTGCTGCTTGGCCCTTCCCGCCCGCTGACGGAGGGCGGCACACGGGTATACACGCAGGTGGCAGTGCCCGGCATCCTCGACAAACAGTATGTGGTGATCGAAGGCGGCGGCTACGCGCTGCTGGTCTATCCCGACGGGCTGGTTTCGCCGTATGCGCGCGATGATGTGGCCCTGGGCCTGTTCGGCCAGTACAACCAGCGCTTTTCCGCCCGCCACGGTGAAGTCAGCAACAACTGGGCGCGTCCGTTCCCGGCAGGCCAGCGTTACGAGCGGTTCGTGGACCGCAAGGCCGGTTATCTGGTGGTGCGCCGTCTGGTGGCGGCCAGTGGCACCGGTGTGGTCGCCGCCACCCCGCTGGCAACCACCCACGCACGCATGAGCCAGTTCGCCCGGTGGTTCGTTCCACTGGGGGTACTGGCCAGTGTGGTGATCCTCGTGCTCACCCTGGTGTTGACCCGGCACCACTTCTCGACCCGCACACAACTGCTGCGGGCCCTGCATAAAGGCCAGTTCTTCCTCGTCTACCAGCCGATCATCGATCTGCACGATGGCACCTGCACCGGTGCCGAGGTGCTGCTGCGCTGGCGCCTTGAAGACGGCACGATGATCGCGCCGGACCGTTTCATTCCCTTTGCCGAGGACGCCGGACTGATCCCGCTGGTCACCCGCCGTGTACTGGAGCTGCTGGTACAGGACCTGCGCGGCTTCCTGCGCAGCAATCCGCAGTTCCACCTTGGCATCAACCTGTCCGCACACGACCTGGAATCACCGCAGATTCTCGAGCAGCTGCAACAGCTGCTGCAGGACATCGGCCCCGGCTGCGGCCAGCTGGTGATCGAGGTCACCGAGCGCAGCCTGCTGGAAGAAAGCAGTGCGATGGAAATGGTGCATGCCATCCACGCGATGGGGGTGATGGTCGCCATCGACGATTTCGGCACCGGTTATTCCAGCCTGGCCTCGCTGGCGACCTATCCCTACGACATCCTCAAGATCGACAAGAGTTTCACTTCCACCGCCTGTACCGACGAGGCCACCCGGCAGGTGGTGCTGCACATCATCGAACTGGCGCGCACGCTGAACATGAAAACCATCGTGGAAGGCATCGAGACGCCCGGGCAGGCCGAGCTGTTCCGCGACCAGGGCGTGATGTACGCCCAGGGCTTTCTGTACAGCCGACCGCTGTCGGCCGCGGAACTGCTGGCATTCGTGACGCTGCACGCGGCCCCGCCGCAACCCGGCCGCTGAACCGGCGGCCTGTTTTGATCCGGCTCAATGCACGCGCATGCGGCCGCGCGCACGCTGGAGGAATCGCGGAGGTTCCGCACAGTGGAGGGTTTGACCATGTCCCTGGATTTTTCCGGAAAGATCGCCGTCGTCACCGGTGCCGCCTCGGGTATCGGTGAGGCGGTGGTGCGGCAGCTGGCGCAGGCTGGTGCACAGGTGCTGGCAGCCGATATCGACGGTGATGCCGCCGCCGCGGTGGCCAGCGCGCTGGGCCCGCAGGTGCAGCCCTTCAGCGTGGATGTCAGCGATCCCGATGGCGTGCGCCACATGGTGCGGCACTGCGTGGAACACTTCGGCGGCCTGCATCTGGCGGTCAACAACGCCGGCATCGGCGGTGCCAGCCTGGAAACGGCCGACTATCCGCTGGACGAATGGCACCGCGTGCTCGGGGTCAACCTGCACGGCGTGTTCTATTCGATGAAGTACGAGATCCCGGCGATCCTCGCCGCCGGCGGCGGTGCCATCGTCAACATGGCCTCGATCCTGGGCAGCAACGGCTGGGCCGGCTCGGCCGCCTACGTCGCCGCCAAACACGCGCTGGTGGGCATGACCAAGAGCGCGGCGCTGGAATACTCCGCGCGGGGCCTGCGCATCAACGCGGTCGGCCCGGGCTTCATCGACACCCCACTGCTGGAGGGCATGGACCGCCAGGCCTACGACGGGCTGGTCGCGCTGCATCCGGCCGGACGCCTGGGTACGGCCGATGAAGTCGCCGCGCTGACCTGCTTCCTGCTGTCGGACAAAGCCTCGTTCATCACCGGCAGCTACCACCTGGTCGATGGCGGTTTCTCGGCCCGCTGATCGCCGCCGCCGCCTCAATTCACCTTTGTCATGGCCAAGTGATTGATATGGCGGAATTTCCACGGCCGACAGAACAACGCACGCAGAAGGCATGGCCACCCCTTGTCCACCGCTAACGGAACGTTTACAAGTGGCGCACGCCCGTCGTCCCGACCGGCGAGATAGTCCGGCTATCAGAGGAGCTTCCCGATGACGTCGTTATCGTTGCGCCCGCACCGCCTGACCCACGCAGTCCGTTTCTCCCTGCTGTGCCTGCTGCCCGCCGTCGCGCTGGCGCAGGAATCCCCGCCGGCCGGCCCGGCGCGCACCCTGGACACCATCCAGGTCACCGGTACCCGCATCAAGAAGGCCGACCTGGAGACCCAGGTGCCGGTGCAGGTGCTCACCCGCGAAGCCATCGACCGCACCGGTTACAGCTCGGTGGCTGACGTGGTGCAGCACCTGACCGCCAGCGGCGCCTCGCTTAGCACCAAGCTCAACTCCAGCGGCAACTTCGGTTTCCCGCCCGATGGTGGCGGCGTCGGTGCCGGTGCGGCCACGGTGGACCTGCGCCACCTCGGTCCCAAGCGCGTGCTGGTGCTGGTGGACGGCATCCGCTGGGTCAACGAGTCCTCCGGCTCCGGCGTCGGTTCCTCGGTGGACCTGAACACCATTCCGCTGGCGCTGGTGGACCGCATCGAGGTGCTCGAAGACGGCGCCTCCTCGATCTACGGCTCCGACGCGATCGCCGGCGTGGTCAACATCATCACCAAGAAGAACGTCGATGGCGGCCATGTCGAGGTGCAGTACGGCGACTACAACCTCAAGGGCGGCGACACCACCAGCGTGGATTTCAGCTTCGGCCGCAGCGGCGAGCGCGCGCAGTGGATTGTTGGTGGTTCGTGGTTCAAGCAGAAAGAGATCGGCTCGTCCGAATACCGCTGGGCCACCGAGCCGGTGCCCGGCACTGGCTTGGCCAACGGCAGCTCGGCCACGCCCGGCGGGCGCACCGTGTTCGCTCCGGTCGATGGCAACAACACCTACGGCGGGCTGTGTCCGCTGGCACGCGACGCCGATGGCACGCCTATCCCGGGCTCGGCCACCTGCAACCTCACCTTGCCCAACGATGCCAGCTTCGCCGGCGGCGCCCGTTTTCCCGACGATTTCATCCGCTTCGGTACTGCCAACCGCTTCAACTTCGCCCCGTACAACCTGCTGCTGACCCCGAACGAGCGCAAATCGGTGTTCGGCCAGGTGCGCTTCGAGTTCACCCCGGCCGTCAGCGCCTGGGCCCGCGGCCTGTACAGCGAGCGCGAATCGGCCAACCAGGCCGCGCCGGAGCCGATCTTCCTGGGCACCGATGCCGGCGTCTACAACGACTGGGCCGAGACGAAACTGGTGATCGCGGCCAACAACCCGTACAACCCGTTCGGTTTCGACCTGACCACGATGGGTGCCAACCCCAACCTGTTCCTGCTCGGCCGCCGACCGGTGGAAGGCGGCCCGCGCCGCTACGAGCAGGACGTGAAAACCTGGTATGCCGCGGCCGGCCTGGACGGCATCTTCGAGGTCAACCAGCGCACCTGGAACTGGGACATCAACGTGATGACCAGTGAAAGCAAGGCCACCCAGACCAATACCGGCAGCTACAACATCAAGCACATCAACCAGGCGCTGGGCGATCCGGCGGCCTGCGCGGCGATCGCCGGCTGCGTGCCGCTGAACCTGTTCGGCGGGCCGGGCACGATCACCCCGGAGATGCTGGCGTGGATCTCGCCGATCGTGCGCGACCGCAGCAAGAACACCCTGAGTCAGGCCTCGGCCAACCTCACCGGCGAGCTGTTCGACAACTGGGCCGGGCCGCTGTCCTTCGCCGCCGGTGCCGAGTGGCGCCGCTACAAGGGCGATTACCACCCCGACCCGATCACCATCGCCGGCGAGTACAACGGCGTGCCGTCGGGGGTGACCATCGGCAGCTATTCGGTGAAGGAGGCCTACGTCGAATTCGACGTGCCGCTGGCGCGCGGCGGGTTCTGGGGCAAGAGCCTGGACCTGAGTCTGGCCGGTCGCTATTCGGACTACTCCACCTTCGGCGGCACCGGCACCGGCAAGCTCGGCCTGCGCTGGCAGCCGGCCGATGAACTGCTGCTGCGCATGTCCTTCGCCCAGGGCTTCCGCGCGCCGTCCATCGGCGAGCTGTACGGCACGTTGAGCCGCTTTGACGCCACCATCGTCGACCCCTGCAACAACGCCGCCTCCACCACCCCCAAGTGCGTGGCCGACGGCGTGCCGCCGGGCTACGAGCAGGCCAATCCGCAGATCTCGGTGGTGACCTCGGGCAACCGCGACCTGGAACCGGAGGAGAGCCGTTCGTTCATGGCCGGCGCAGTGTGGAGCCCGGGCTGGGCCGAGGACAGCGGCTGGGCCAGCAAGCTCGACCTGGGGGTGACCTTCTACCGCCACACCATCGACAAGGCGATCCAGGCCCCGGACGCGCAGGCGATCATGGACCGCTGCATCGACAGCCGCGATCCGGTGGCCTGCGCCAGCTACACCCGCAACGACCGCGGCCAGATCATCCGCTTCGAGGACATCCTCGCCAACCTGGGCACGATCAATACCAGCGGCTGGGATTTCAGCGCGCACTGGCTGCTGCCGGAAACCGGCTGGGGTCAGCTCGGCTTCGACTGGAAGGCGACCTGGGTAACGCGCTACGAGTTGGTCAACGAATCCGGCCAGGCCGAGCCCAAGGGTCCGGGTGTGGAGACCAATGACAGTGCGATTCCGGAGTGGAGCTCGACCCTGGCCGCCAACTGGGACTTCCGCAACTGGAATGCCAGCTGGACGCTGCGCTACATCGACCGCCTGCGCGAAAGCTGCGCCGGCGCCAACGGCTTTGACATCTGTACCGACAGCGCCAACGACCAGCATTGGCTGGGCGCCACCACCTATCACGACGCCCAGCTGAGCTGGCGCACGGATGCGTGGATGAAGGGCGTGAAAGTCAGCCTCGGCGTCAACAACGTGTTCGACAAGAACCCGCCGATCTGCCTGAGCTGCACCCTCAACGGCTACGACCCGGGCACCTATGACCTGCCCGGCCGCTACACCTACGCCCGGCTCAGCCTGGATTTCTGAGTCGCCTTACCGGCAACAGAAAAGGGAGCCGCAAGGCTCCCTTTTCCATTCCACGCGCAGCCATCGACCGCGCAGATCAGCGGCGCTGTCCGGCGTCCAATGCGGCGCTTTCTTCCGGTGCGGCTTTGCCGAGCCCATCCACGCCGTCGCCGCGTACCGCACCGGCCAGCGCCATCAGCAGCAACGCCAGCACCGGCAGCATCGACAGGCCGAAACCCAGCGCGCGTCCGGACGGCGCCTTCACGTAGGCGCGCCAGTAGATGAAGCGGCCCAGCAGGTAGACCCCGCCCAGCCCGGCCACCCAGGTCGCCTGCCAGTAGCGCGCGGCCACGAACAGCGCCGGCAGCAGCATCACCATCAGCTCCAGCGTGTTCATCTGCACCCGGTAGATGCGCTCGAAGGTCTCGTTGCCACTGACCGCCGGCGCCTTCAGTCCGGTACGGACGCGCGCGCGGCCGACCAGCACGATGAAGAACAGGTACTGCACCACCACCAGCATCGCCACCAGCTCAACGTAATGCATGCCTTTCTCCTGGAAACGGGGACGGGAACAGCGGCTGTGGCCAGCGCCGGAACGCTGGCCGGTAGCGGCTCAGCGACGTGCCTGGCCTACTTCGATGAAGCGCAGGAACTCGGCGCGGGTGCGCGCATCGTCGTGGAAGCTGCCGCGCATGCGCGAGGTCACCATGCTCACGCCGCGCTTGTGGATGCCGCGGGTGGTCATGCACTCGTGCGCGCCTTCCACCACCACGCCCACGCCCAGCGGCTGCAGCACGTCCTGGATGCAGTCGGCGATCTGCGCGGTCATCTTCTCCTGCACCTGGAAGCGGCGCGCATAGGCCTCCACCACGCGTGCCAGCTTGGAGATGCCCACCACGCGGCCGTTGGGAATGTAGCCCACGTGCACACGGCCGATGATCGGCGCCATGTGGTGCTCGCAATGGCTTTCGTACTCGATGTCGCGCAGCACGATCATCTCGTCGTAGCCGGCCACTTCCTCGAAGGTCCGTTCCATATAGGCGCGCGGGTCCTCGCGGTAGCCGCTGAACCAGTCGCCATAGGCCTTGGCCACCCGTCGCGGGGTATCCAGCAGGCCTTCACGGTTGGGATCCTCGCCCGCCCACTCCAGCAGCGTGCGCACGGCCGCTTCAGCCTGGGCCTGGGTGACGGGGGATTTGCGGGACTCGGCCATGGGAAGGCGCCTGTATTACGGGGCCGATATGCTACCAGCCGGGTGCCGGGAGGGCATGAGGAAGCGCGGAACAGCCGGAACGAGCCGCCCGATCTCTCGACGGACACCAGTCATGCCCCCGGCGGCACTGCCCCCTGCTCCAGTCACGGGTACAGCCACCCGCACAACGCCATCGATCCACCGATGACAAGGCCCCCTGTCATCCGTTGAAGAACGGCCCCCTGCACCGTCCTTCAGCGATACAGATGGGCCTGGATGGCGAAGAACGCATTGCGGATATCGACAACCGGACCGAGCACCCGCTTGGCGTCATTGGTACCGCCATAGCGGATGCGCAGCAGATCCCCCAGTTTGGACGGAGCCAGTTCATCCACTCCGTGCCGCTCATAGGCACTGAGCACATGGCCCAGAAATTCCCGCATCTGCGGTTCGTACCCGGCCAGACCACTGCCACGAGCGGACTCGGCCCGCTCGCTACGCGCCACCGGCGCAAGGGTGAAACGGACATAGGCCAGCACATCGAAGATGTCGCTGTTGCCCGCATCGATCAGCCGCCGCATGTCCTCCAGGCGCTCACGGCCATAGCCCATGTCCGCCAGCCGCTGCAAAAACAGCTGCCGCCGCTCCGGGTCACTCCAGGTCGCCCGCAGCTGGTCCTCGTCGGCCACCAGGGTGTTCAGGTCGCCGAACAGCTGCTGCATGAACTCCTGCGCGGTGATCATCCGTCCATCGTTGGACCAGTACGTGGTCGCAGCCAGATAGCAGCGTTTACTGAGAGAACTGGAGCACGAAGGGCTTGTTTCCGTGGTCGGTAACGCGTCTGGAGGCGCTCGCTCCAGAGACTACAGGGTCGATCTGTTGGCCCTCCGCAAGCGTGCCGCAGATGACACGGACGTCAAATTGTCGCCCGTGTCGTGCGTGACGCCACTGCCCGTGTCGCCGAAGCGTCGCCCCCCTGTCGTGGGCGTCACCCGAACCACCAGCCATACCCACCAACCTGAACCACCACTACCCGACGAGCCGGCAATCGCAGCGATTGACTGGAGCTTTCTGCCACAGCTCGATGAGGAGCAAAGGTCGGTAGTAGTCAGATTGCTCAACGGCGTAGATCAAGCCAGCCACCAGGACCTGGTTGACGAGCTGGCAGGAGCACTCCGCGCAAGCGCGATCCGTGGCCCTTGGGGCGGATGGTTTGCAGCGGTGGCTTCACACCGCACCACGCATTGGCGGTCAGGAAGGAGAGAGGGACAAGGGCTCACTTGGAGGTCGAGCAGCGAGCGCGCCGCCTGGAACTCCTGCGACGGTAGGATCCTGAGGTGAAGGCCAAAGGTCAGGCGGCTATGCAGGCTGCGATTGCTGACATCACGAGCCTCTTCGCGCGGGGTGACACATGAGCAGATCGCTACGAGTCTCCAGCCGCCTGCCAGCGGGGCACGGCAGGCAGGAGTTCCAGGGTCCTAGCGTAATTCGCCGCAGCCTCGCGGCTGCGAAACGTCACAGGTCGAGGTGTAGCGGAGCTTGACGGGCGCAGCAGGCCTGGCGCTTCCAGAAGCTCACGTTCGAGCAATCTGGTGAAGCCCCGCCCCTCGACCAGCACGCCCCATCTTTGTCGCGTCCGACCCTTGCAGGCCGGACACGCTTCACGAAGCCCAGCAGGCGGACGAGCTGGGCGGCGGGGTGGCTGATCAGGCGGACTCGCATGGTGATCTCCTTCAGGCTGGAGCGACCAGCATCACTCAAGCCAGGCCGGAGCCTAAGTTGGCGGGAGATTGGTCAGCCGCAACGCGTTTTGGCGAGGTTTGACACATACATCAAACCCAGCCCAGTCTTGGTCGTTTCTTGATGGATACATCAAATGCAGACGCTCCTCGACCTCGGCCACGCCATCTCGGCGCGCCGCCGCAAGCTCGGCCTCAAGCAAGGCGATATTTCCCGTTAGGCTGGTCTTGCACAGGAGACGCTATCCAGGCTCGAACGTGGCTGCTGCGCCGAGTTCGGAACCCGCAAGCTGCTTGCGGTACTGTCCGTACTGGGGATGGAGCTGGCCTTCGCCGAAACCGTGCCGTCGGGGTCGCTGGTGACCTTCGGCGTGAGCGCGGCGGCCAGCAGGGGTTCGGAGCAGGGGAAGGATGATCGAGACAACGGATATCCAGGCGAAATACTTCGCTTGGGAACTCACGCGTCGCCGTCGCGGCGGTGATCTGGATCGCATTGGCCAGGCGCTGTTCGACGCAGCTGTCGACCTCAACCCGCACCAGATCGAAGCCGCGCTCTTCGCGCTGCAGAATCCGCTATCCAAGGGCGTGCTGCTGGCCGACGAAGTGGGCTTGGGCAAGACCATCGAGGCCGCACTGGTTCTCGGGCAGTACTGGGCCGAGAGGCGTCGCCGCCTGCTGGTGGTCTGTCCGGCATCCTTGCGCAAGCAATGGGCCGCGGAGCTGGCGGAGAAATTCCACCTGCCCACCCAGGTGCTCGACACCAGGACGATGGCACAGGCGCGCAGGGACGGCATCTACAACCCGCTCGACCAGGACGTGATCAGCATTGTGTCCTTCGGCTTCGCAGCGCGGATGGAGCGTGCCATTGGCGCCATTCGCTGGGATCTGGCGGTCATCGACGAAGCCCACAAGCTGCGCAACGCCTACCGCGAGAGCCACCGCACCGGCCAGGCCATCAAGCGCGGTCTGGCAGGCGTGCGCAAGGTGCTCCTGACCGCCACGCCGCTGCAGAACTCCCTGCTGGAGCTGTACGGGCTGTCGACGATCATCGACGACCACCTGTTCGGCGACCGCGTCAGCTTCCGCACCCGCTTCATGCGCGGCGATGCCGCCATTCCCGCCTGCGGGCGCGGCTTGAAGACTTCTCCAAGCGCACCCTGCGCCGCGACGTACTGGAGTACGTGCAGTACACCGAACGCAAGCCGCTGACCTTCCCCTTCACGCCGGGCGAAGACGAACAGCAGCTCTACGACCTTGTGTCCGGCTACCTCCTCCGCGATGACAGCTACGGCGTTCCCACGCGCCAGCGGCACCTGGTTGGGCTGATCCTGCGCAAGCTGCTGGCCTCTTCCACCGAGGCGGTCGTGGCCACGCTGGAGGTCATCCTGGCCCGTTTGCGTCGGCTCGAGGACAGTCAGGCCGGGCAGGACGACTGGATCTCCCGCCTGATCGAAGACGAAGAGCTCGATGCCGAGCTGCTCGATGAGGAGGAAGACGAGTGCGCTTCGGACGAAGACGCCGACCCCGATGTGGAAGCGCAGGTTGATCCTGCCAAGCTGCGTGCCGAAATCGTCGAGCTGGAGCAATACCTGCTGATCGCACGCGGCGTGCGCGAAGACCAGAAGTCACACGCCCTGCTGAAGGCGCTGGACAACGGCTTTGAACGCATGGCCGCGATCGGCGCTGCACGCAAGGCGGTCGTCTTCACCGAATCCGTCCGCACCCAGGACTACCTCGCCCGCTTCCTGGAAGCCCACGGGTACGCCGGCCGCGTAGTGAAGTTCAGCGGCCGGGCCACCGATCCCGGGCTGAATGGCATCTACCAGCGCTGGCTCGCCACCCACCAGGGCTCCGACCGGGTGACCGGCAGTCCCGCGATCGATCGTCGTACCGCCGTCATCGACCACTTCCGGTACCAGGCTGACATCCTGATCGCCACCGAGGCCGGTGCCGAGGGCATCAACCTGCAGTTCTGCTCACTGGTGGTGAATTACGACCTGCCCTGGAACCCGCAGCGGGTCGAGCAGCGCATCGGCCGCTGCCACCGCTACGGCCAGAAGCACGACGTGGTGGTGGTGAACTTCGCCAACCAGCGCAACGCCGCCGACCTGCGCGTGCTGGAGCTGCTGTCGGAGAAGTTCCACTTGTTCGACGGCGTATTCGGCGCCTCCGACGATATCCTGGGCCGCATCGAGTCGACCGTGGGCATCGAGCGCCAGATCGCGGAAATCTACGAGACCTGCCGGACACCGGCCGAGATCGATGCCGCCTTCGCCCGCCTGCGCAGTGGTCTGGAAGACCAGATTGCCGAGCGCATGCGTGAGACCGAGGAAGCCCTGTTGGCCAGGTTCGACGCCGGTGTGGTCGAGCGCCTGCGTCTGCATCGTGACGAGGCCATCGTCCAGCTCGATCGCATCAGTCGACTGTTCTGGCGCCTGACTCGGCACAAACTGGATGATGCCGCCGCGTTTGACGACCAGACGCTGTCCTTCGAACTGCGCGCGTCGCCCATCCCAGAAGCCGAAGCCGGACGTTATCACCTGATCCGCAAGGGCCAGCTGCTGCCCGAAGACGGCCACGTCTACCGCCTCAGCCACCCCCTGGGCGAGCACGTGCTGGATACCGGCAGGCGCCACGACACCCCGCTTGGAGAAGTCACCTTCACGCTCGCGGGCGCGCCACAGCGCATCGCCGTGCTGGAGCATTTGCCCAGCCGTTCGGGCTGGCTGGAACTGAATCTGCTGGAGCTGGAGAGTTTCCAGCTGGAAGAGCACCTGGTCTTCAGCGCCCAGGCCGACGACGGGCAATGGCTGGATGCCGAAGCATGCCAGCGGCTGCTGGAGCTGCCGGGTCGCGCCAACACGCGCCTGCCCGCTACGGACACCTTGCCGCCCAACTTCGACGCCAACGTCCGCCGCCAGATCGAAGCCGCCCTGGCCAGGGCGCTGGAAGAGAACAACGCCTACTTCCACGCCGAGCGCGAACGGCTCGACCAGTGGGCCGAAGACAGGCTGCTGTCCGCCGAACAGGCCATGCACGACACCAAGGCCCGCTTGAAGGACACCAAGCGCCGCGCACGGGCTGCGGCGACTGTGGAAGAACAGGCCGCCATCCAGGAGGAGATCAAGCTCCTGGAGCGCCAGCAGCGCCGCCAGCGGCAGGAAATCTTCGATGTCGAGGATGAAATCAAAGCCAGGCGGGACGCGCTGATTGCAGCCTTGGAGCAGCGCCTGAACCAGAGCAGCAGCAGCGTTCCGCTGTTCAGGATCCGGTGGCGGCTCACATAGTGGCGTTCACAATGTGAAATTACTTGCAGAATACTAATTTATGTGCAGAATAATCTCCAGATAGTTCCGAGCAGCGCCGTGTCCGCCCCGCTTCAGACCCGAACCTTGCGCAACTTGCGCAATACCCGTGACCTCAGGGCAGAGATCCTGTCGCTGGCCGCGGAGCTCGCCGCCGATCCGCAGGCCAAGGGTCGTTTACACGTGGTCGCCCCCGCCATTGCCGAAGCCACCATCCGCAAGGAGTGGGACAGCCTGCTGCCAGCCATCGCTGCCAAGGTCCGTGCGCGCATGACCCTGGCCGTTGATGAAACGCAGGCCGCATCCGGGAAAGCGAGGCGAGTGGCCGAAGGCAGCATGGTTCATCTGGACAAGCCGAATTACCGGTTCGAGGTCCTGCGCCTGCTGTTGGGCGCCAGCCTGGAGGACGACGGCCCACAGCCGGAGCTGGGGATCGCGGCACATATCGAAGGCACCCAGCTTGGCCTGGTCGATGCCCTGGGTGCCTCACCCACGCCGGTCCGCAGCGCCCTGGTCGCTTTGCGCGATGCCGGCCTGATCGACAGCCTGCGCTGTCTGGAGATCGCGCCTGAAGCGCTGTCGATGGAGCAGCTCAGCCGCATCGGCGCCTTGCCGCAAACGCTGCGCTTCCGCTTCGAGCGGGGCGCCCGGATCAAGGCACCTGCCGAACTGGTGCAGCGCGCAGTGCCACTGCTTGGACCCAAGGGTCCGAAGGGCTGGAAGCCGTTCTCGCTGTCCGGAACGCCGGTCGCACAAGCCGATGTACCGGCGTTGGATTTGATGGGCGCGCCGCGCCTGGATCTGGTGGCCAATATCCCTCGTAGCGACAAGACATTCGATCCCGCGGTGATGCGCCTGCTGGATGACGGCCTGGAGCCCGAACCGAATGTGCTGGCCCCGGCCCCGGTCGTGCTGACCCTGGTGCGCGCCGGCACCCGCTTTGATCGCGACGCAGGCATCGGCCAGGCGCGGTGCGCGCATCGCTGCGATGTGTTCCTGTCCCTGCTCGACATGGGGCTGCGGGACCAGGCCCTGCAGTACATAAAGGAGCGAGAATGAACGGAATCAAAGGCTTGCGCCCGCTGAACGGCCCCATCCCTCCGAACCAGCTTTCTGGGGCGGTTGTAGTTGCACTGCCCCCTGCTGGCGCTACAATCGGTATCAACAACACCCCCCACGCCTCTCGTCAGATCGGCGCACCATGGGGGGTTACTTTTTTCCGGCCTTCGCGATCGGCCGAGGGCATCCCGGAATTCGCAGCGCCAGGCCGCGACAGGGATGCAGGATGAAATACGACAAGCCGGCGCTTACGGTCGAGCGTCAGATCCAACAGCTCGCCTCACGCGGCATGGCCTTTGCGGACCCGGAGCGCGCAGCCCACTATTTGGCCGAGCTCAACTATTATCGCCTCAGCGGCTACTGGCTGCGGCACGAGGCCGATCACGCGTCCCACCGGTTCCTCCCCGGAACGTCCTTCGAGGCAGTGCTCGACGACTACTTGTTCGACCGAACTCTCAAGCTGCTGGTGCTGGACGCAGTCGAGCGGCTCGAAGTCTCCATCCGCACCCGCTGGGCCCATGTCGTCGGCCTGCGCCATGGCGCGCATGCGCACCTCGACAGTGCCCTGTTCAAACAGCGCAGCCAGACATGGAGCCACCCGACTGCCGTGGCCAAGCTGGTCAGCGGGGTCGAAGACAGTCGCGAGCGATTCATCCGCCATCTCCGCCAAACCTACGACGAACTCCTCCCACCCATCTGGGCCAGCGTAGAGGTCATGAGCCTGGGCCAGATCTCGCGCTGGTTCAGCAACCTGCGTCATGCCGCGGACCGCAACGCCATCGCCGAACCCTACGGTGTCGACGAGGTCCTGTTGGCGTCCTTCCTGCACCACATCAGCGTCGTGCGGAACATCTGTGCCCACCACGCACGCTTCTGGGATCGTGAGATGACGTTCAGGGCGCAGTTGCCGCGCAAGCATCCGGAGGCCCTGGTCGTCTCGCTCGACCACGCCAGTCCCGGCAGCGCCTACAACACGCTCACCCTGCTGGGCTGGCTGATCGGGCGCATCAGCCCGGGGCAGACGTGGGTCCAGCGAGTGGCCGAACACGTGACCCAGCATCCGCCTGCGGCAGGTGTGATGGGCTTTCCGACTGACTTCAGCCAGCGACCGATCTGGTAGCACACCACGGAAGACTGATTTCAATGACCGACACCAATCCCGCCAAGTTCACAAAGCTGGCCGATCCGGACGTCAGCCTGCGCAGCTACATCGTCTCGGGCACGTCCGCCGCGGAAATGGAGATGCACTGGAAGGTGATCCGCCAGAAGATGGCCGAACGGAACATCCTGTTCGACGAGGATGAGGGTTACGTGGCGCGATTGATCCGGGAGTCGGTGCCGGAGGCGTGATGGTCAGTTGCCTCTCTCTTGGACCTCAATTCCAGGAGATAACTAACTCTAAGGGGCGACCGGGTCGCTCCAGAGAGAGCGTTCGGCGGTAGCTGGGCGGCGTCCCGATGTAGCAGGGGGGGCCACACCCTAATATCTCTACGGAGCGACCCCGCGATTTATCCGCGGATTTCGTCGTGCTGATGCGGTCGGTAGCAACAGGGCAGACGCATGTCGCTGCAAAGCTTCGCACTGTGAAGATCGAGATTCACTTCGCCGTAACTGTCTGAATCTCAAGAGGAAATTGCCCCTTCTTGCCTGCCTTGGGTGTGCGGGACTGGATCCGGTCCAGTGACCTGCCCCCAGTAGCCATACCAGCGGTTGCTGAAGCCCAGGATGGAGGCGTCCGCCGGCATCAGGTCAAACCTCACCCCTGAGCTGCGATGTTGCCAACGGCAGATGACACCGGCGGGGCATCGCGCACAAAGCCGCGCTGCTCCAGCTGGGCTTCGATGCGGTAGTAGTGGGCCAGGCTATCCGCCTGGACGATGGCATCCACATCCAGGGTGGGACGCACGCTTTCAGCCAGAGGGTCGGTCAACAACAGGCCTGCGGTCGAACCGCCCACGAACACCACCTGCGCGCACAGTTCACCCAGTGCTTCGGCAATGGCCAATACCTGCGGCAGATTGGGATCAGGCCGGGCCATCATTGCCCCGCAGGAATTCACCCAGCAGGCGGGCGGCCAGTTCACGCTCGCGCACGCGGCCGATGCGCAGGCCATCCAACAACGCGAGCAGGCGATGCAAGGCCGGATCGACCAAGGCTGCTTGCGGGGCGGTGCGGTACATCGGCGAAATGGACGGCCCCCGGGCGCTACCCTCCGGGTGGGCCCAGACCGGCACGTCCCCGCTGTTCTGCAACTGGCTGGCCAGCGGCTCGGCACCGTAGGCGGTGGGTACCCCGCGCTTGACCGGCCCCAGTTGGGCCGGAAACGCATAGCGCGCGCCATGCACGAGAAATTCCAGCAATGCGGGGCGTATGGGCGACCAGTCACCCCGGCCGCGCTGGTTGACCAGGCCCGCGCCGGTGGCCCGTTTGACGCTGGCATGGACCTCGGCCGCGCTCATGGCCAGCTCCTGGGCAAGCGCGGCGAAGGTGTACTTCCGGTCTGGATGTGCACAGACCTTCAGCAACACCAGCAACTCTTGGGGTTTCAGACCCATGTCGATATTCGTTATTCGCGAATTGCGAATACTGGCCTATTGCCCCGCATCTGACAAGCTCACGCTGCGGGCCCCGATGGCATCCCCGACAGCCGCCACGCCAAGCCCGAGCAGCGGCTGGCGTGGCGCGCCAGGGCCGCTTCGATCACCTCGGCGCTGCCGGCCAGGTGCAGGCCGTGGCGGGCGCGGGTGATGCCGGTGTAGAGCAGCTCGCGGCTGAGCACACGGTTGTCGCGGCGGGGCAGTTGCAGCCACACCTGGTCGAATTCCGAGCCTTGGGCCTTGTGCACGGTCATCGCGAATGCGCTCTCGTGCGCCGGCAGTGCCGCCGGGTGGAAGCCGCGCGGATGGGTCGGGTCGTCACCGGGAAACCACGCGGTGATGCCGCCGCCGTCGGCTCCCGCTTCGCTTCGCAGGCAGATGCCGACATCGCCGTTGAACAGGCGGTGGCGGTAGCTGTTCTCAGTGATGAGCAGCAGGCGGCCGTGGAACCAGCCCGGGCCGCCACCGCGACGGGCGGGGCCGGTCAGCTGTTCCTCGATCCGCGCGTTGAGCCCGCGCGCGCCCTGCGGGCCTTCGCGCACGGCGGTGAGCAGGCGCATGCGCCCGGCCAGCGCCAGCGCGTCGGCCGGCGTGGCCGCCTCGGCCAGCGCCTGCCAGTACTGCTGCAGCGGCTCGCGCCAGGCCTGCAGCGGATCGACCTCGCCTTCATGGAAGCGCACGCCCGGCAGCTGGCCGGCACGCAGCAGCGCCAATGCCTGCCCGGCATCGCCGTCACGCATCGCCGCGGCCAGCGGCGCCAGCTGCAGTGCCTCGCTCTGCCGGTAGCCGCGCTGCAGCTGCACACGGGCGCCGGCAAAGGCGTTGGCGCGGGTTGCAACGGCCTCGGCCGGCAGCGCACCGAGCAGCGGCTGCAGCGCGGCGGCATCGTCAGCGGCGATGTGCGCACCGTCGCCGGCCGCGCGCAGGATCGCGCTGAGCACGTCGCCGGCCTCCACCGAGGGCAGCTGGTCCGGATCGCCCAGCAGGATCAGCCGGGTGCCGTCGGCGATGGCTTCGACCAGCTTGGCCATCAGCGGCAGGTCGATCATCGAGGCCTCATCGACCACCACCACGTCCCGCTCCAGCGGGTTGTCGGCGTGGTGACGGAAGCGCGGTGACTCGGGGATCACCCCGAGCAGACGGTGCAAGGTGGTGCCGGTGGTGGGCAGCTGCGCGCACAGCACCGGGTCGACCCCGACGGCGGGCAGCTGCTGCAACGCCTGGCGCAGGCTTTCGGCCATGCGCTCGGCGGCGCGGCCGGTGGGCGCGGCCAGGGCGATGCGTGGCGCCGGACGGCCGGCGGCCTGCGCCTGTGCGGCCAGCAGCACCAGCAAGCGGGTGATGGTGGTGGTTTTGCCGGTGCCGGGGCCGCCGGTGACCAGCAGCAGGTTGTGGCGCAGCGCGACCGCCGCCGCGCGCGCCTGCAGATCGTCCTGCCCGGCCGCGGCGGGGAACAGTTGCGCGAACAGCGGCGCCAGCGCGGCCGCATCGCCACCGGCCACCGGCGCACGGCCGATGCGCTGCAGGCCGGCGGCCAACCGCCGTTCGTATTCGCGGTAACGGCGCAGGTACAGCAGGCCGTTTTCCCAGACCAGCGGTGCCGGTCCGGCCGCGCTGCGGTCATCTTCCGGGGTGGCGATCCAGCGCGAGGTGGCCAGCTGCGCCTGCCAGCCGGTCGGATCGGGCCAATCGATCCCGGCTTCCAGCAGCCGCTGCGGCTGCACCGGATCGAAACCGGCGTGGCCCTGCGCCACTGCCAGCGAGGCCAGCGCGGCGGCGGCCAGCACCGCATCGGGGGTTTCCGGATCGAGCCGGCGCAGGCTCTGCGCCAGCGCGTGGTCGAGCGGGCGCAGCGCGCCAGTTTTGTTCAATGCGGCCAGCAGGCTCATGCCGTGCCTCCCAGTCGTGCCAGCAACGCCGTATGGCCGTCGCGGCCACCGGCAAACAGTTCATCCAGCGCATGCACCAGTTCCGGCGCGAAGGTGTGCGCGTACACCCCCGGACTGGCCGCCTGCGCGGCATCCAGCCCGCGGCAGAACAGGTAGCGGATACCGCCGAAATCACGCGCGTAGTCGTACCCCGGGCCGATACGGAAGCGCAGCCAGCGGTGCAGCGCCACGGTGTAGAGCAGCGCCTGCAGGTCGTACTCGCTGTGGCGCATGGCCGCCTCCAGCCGCGCGGTGCCGTAATCCGGCAGCCGGTTGGATTTGTAGTCCAGCACGTACCAGCGGCCATCGCGGACGTAGGTCAGGTCGATTTTGCCGGTCATCAGGCCTTCGAGCTGGCGGCGCAGGCCGAAGCCGTGGCGGCCGCGCACCACGCCGTGCCGGTGCAGCAGCTGCAGCAGCGCCGGCACGCGGGTCGGCTGCAGGGCGAAGTGGAATTCGATTTCGGCACGGCGCTCACCCTCGCCCAGCGAATGCAGTGCACCGCCTTCGGGCAGGGTGACGGTCAGGGTGTGGCCGATCAGCCGGGTCAGCAGGACCACGCCGTCGGCGATGTCGTCTTCGGCATAGCCGTCGTCACGCAGCGCCTTGGCGATGATCTCCGCCTGCCCTGCCGGGGCTTCCGCGCCGGTCTTCCAGTCCTGCCAGGCGCCGAAGTCGACGTGCTCCAGCGCCGCATGCAGCACGTTGCCGAAGCGGCTGCCGGCAAAGCGCGGATCGAAGGCGTCCAGCGGCGCCGGTGCGGCTTCCACGGCGTCATCGATCACGGCCTGCGCCGGTTCGTCGGCGGCACCACCGGCCTGCTCGGTGGCCGCCGCGGCGGTGTCCTGGCCCGCGTCGGCATGCGCCAGCTGGGTGAAGCTGTAGACCCACCAGTCGTGCGGCACCGCACGCCGCACCTCGCGTACCGGCGGCAGTGCCGGCTCCTGCTCGGGCGGCAACCAGCCCGGTGCCGGGCCGGCCTGGTCCTCCAGCACGCGGATATCGGCGTGCGCCGGCAGGTTCTCCAGCATCGGCCCCAGCCGCGAGGACGCCAGCCCGGTCAGGGCGCCACCGGCGATCCACAGCGCATGCTCGGCGCGGGTCAGGCCGACGTAGAGCAGCCGCGCGGTTTCAGCGGCTTCGTCGGCACTGATCTGCTTGCCGATGGCCTTCCAGGCCTCGTCGTCCTTGTCGGTCTTCCAGTGCAGCACGCGCTGTTGCCCGTCGTGCACGGTGCGGTGGTTGGCCGCATCCGGGGCGCTGGTAGCGATGCCCACGAACGGCAGGTACACCAGCGGGTACTCCAGGCCCTTGCTCTTGTGCAGGGTGATGATCTGCACCCGGCGCGCATCCGATTCCAGCCGCAGCAGCTGCGTCTCGTCGCCGTCATCGGCGTGGACGATCCGGGTCTGCAGCCAGTCCAGCAGGCCGTGCAGGCCGATGCTGCGCTGGCTGGCCTCCTGCAGCTGTTCGGCCAGCTGCAGGTAGTTGGTCAGCCGGCGCTCGCCATCGACCAACGCCAGCAGGCGCTCGGCCTGTTCGGCGCACAGCTCCGACAGCAGCGCCAGCACGCCGCCGCGCTGCCAGCGCTCGCGCCACTGCGCCAGCCGCTGCTGGTGCGCGCGCTGCGCCTCGCCTTCATGCTCCATCGCCGCGATCGCCGCCGCGCTTTCGCCCAGCAGCACCGTGGCCAGCGCCGCGCGCAGGCGACCGTCATCGGCCGGTTGCAGCAGGGCCAGCAACAGCAGCCGCAGCTCGTGCGCTTCGGTACTGGCGAACAGGCTCCGCTTGCCCGCCGCCACCGCCGGAATGCCCAGCGCCGCCAGCGCCTGCTGGATGCGCGCGGCCTCCTTGTGCGAGCGCACCAGCACGGCGATATCGCCCGGCTGCACCGGTTTGCCGTCAACCAGCGCGCGGCCTGCGCGTGCGGCGGACAGCACGTTGTGGATATCGGCCACGCAGGCAGCGGTGGCCGCATCGCGCGAATCATCGGCCTTCAGCGGCTTGCCCTCCTCGCCCGCAGCGATCAGTTGCAGGGTCAGCGCCGGCGCCGGCTCTCCATCGAACAGATAGTCGGCATCACTGCGCTTGCTGCCCGGCAGTACCGGCTCGAAGCGGATGCGCTCGTCCAGAAACGCCTGCGTGCCGGCGTTGTCATACAGCGCCTGGATCGCGCGCAGCACACCCGGGCGCGAGCGGAAGTTGTGCTGGAGTTTCGGTGCTTCCTCGGCGAGCGCCTTGGCCTGCAGATAGGTATGCACGTCGCCGCCACGGAAGCCGTAGATGGCCTGCTTGGGATCGCCGATCAGGAACAGCGCGGCCTCATCGCCATCGCGTCCCGGCCCGGCGAACACGCGGCGGAAGATGTCCCACTGGCGCGGGTCGGTGTCCTGGAACTCGTCCACCAGCGCGAAGCGGTACTGCGCACGCAGCCGCCCGGCCAGCGTGGCGCCGTGGTCGCCGGCCAGCGCATGGGCGACGTTGTCGATCAGATCGTCATAGGTCTGCACGCGGCGCTGCTGCTTGAGCTTGGCCAGGCGCTGGCGCACGTCCTCGCGCAGCTGGTGCAGCAAACCCACGCGCTGCTGTCTGAGCCATAACTGCTTTACATCATCGGCATCGAACCAGTCCTGCAAAGCACTGAAAACGACGGACTGCGGTGGATCTTTGCCGTCCTTGCAATAGTCTTCAAGCTGACGGGCCGCCAGCTTGTCCACATGCAGGGTCTTGTTATCGATCTTTCCTCGCGGCCACTGGCCCAGCTCCAGGCCCGCCTTCAGTTCACAGAACGCCTGTTCGAAGCTGGCTTGCCTGGCCCTCCTGCCATCGAACGTCTTGTTGCTGAAAGCCTGCGCAATCAGGGACTGCGCGGTATCCAGTTCCGTCTGGATCGCCTTCCTCAACGTGTCCGTTGCCGCATCCAGTGCCTGCTGCGGATTCACACAAGGCGCTTCAACCACGTCCGGAAGGAGCGGCAGGTCTGAGGAAAGAACGGACAGATCTTTCGCCAGCTCTTCCGGTGTTTTCCACAACCCGAGTAGCGCCTCCACCTGCTCCTCCTGCCCGGCAAGCAGGCGCCAGAGATCGGCGGCCAGCTCGGCATGCAGTTCGCGGGTGTTGGCCAGCAGTTCCGGCGTGGCGAAGCTGTGGCCGCTTTCCAGCGCGTATTCACCCAGCACGCGGGTGCAGAAGCCGTGGATGGTGAAGATCGCCGCCAGGTCGGTTTCCTCGGCGGCCACACGCAGCCGGCGACCCAGTTGCGCGGGACTCTCGCCGCCCTGCGCCAGATGCCGCTGCAGGATGGCGTGGGTCAATGCGGTTTCCGGAGCGTCATCGGTGTCCGGCGTTTCACCGACCAGCCGCGCGGCCAGATCCAGCCGTTCGCGGATGCGCTTGCGCAGCTCCTGGGTGGCCGCGTCGGTGAAGGTCACCGCCAGGATCTGGCCCATGCGCAGCCCCTGTTCCACCACCAGCCGGGTGAACAGCGTGGCCAGGGTGAAGGTCTTGCCGGTGCCGGCGCTGGCCTCGATCAGGCGCAGGCCATCGAGCGGCAACTGCAGATACGGGTCCTCGTTCATCTGTCCGGCATTCATGCCGCACCTCCGTTTGCGGCGTCCTGTTCGCCATCGAAATCCGGCAGCACGCGGCCCTCGTTCAACGCGGTGAATATCAACAGGCTGTTGTGGATAAATCTGTGTGCAGTGGTTTGTGAGGCGAACGGATCAACGCCACGCAGCGCCAGTTGCAGCGCCTCGCCGTCACGTTCACCCCAACTGCGTTCGCTGCCGTTCCATCTGTCACGGCCGGCCTTTTCGCGACGATCCTCATCGCTGCGGTAGATGTCCCAGCCGGTGTAGGGAGCGAACAGCAGCGGTGCCTGCAATCCGTCAGAACGTAGTCGCAGCAATGCTTTCAACGCTTTCTTCGCGGTTTCCGAATCCAGCGGCTGGCGCACATGCGGGCCGTAGTTGCCGCTGTCATCGTCGTGGAACTGCAGCAACGGCAGGCGCGGTTTGTCATCATCATTGGCGCTGACCAGCAGCCAGTCCAGACCATCACGCAGCATCTGCGTGGCGCCCGGAGTACCGGCATGCAGGCGCACCAGGCCCTGTGGATGGATTTGCCGGATGTGACCGTGCAGGCGCAGACCGTCCACCTCGGCCGCGTAGTGGTCGCCCTGCAACGGCTGGCCGTCATGCCAGGCCAGATACGCCTGTGCACACGGCCGCACCCGCGCCAGCAGCGCGCGGAACTGCTGTTGTCCCAGCGCACCGGAAGGCAGCAGCGCGCGGGCGCGCAGACGGTCATACAGGCCGGCCTCCGCCTCGCCTGCGAGCAGTGCATCGAGAACTTCGCTGTGCAGGATGGAAAGCTCGCGGCCGCCGCCGGGAACCACCAGCGGCTCGATGTCCTGGCTGTCGTCGATCTCGCCGGCCAGACGCAGGCCCAGCCGCTGATTCAGGAACTGCCCGGCCGGATCGGCGAAGAAGCGGCGCAGGCTGTCCAGCGGCAGCTGGGTGTCGGTGAGCGCCTCCGGCAGCGGCGCGCCGAGCGGACCGTCGATCCACGCCGGCAGGCGCTGGCGGTTGCCGCCCATCGCCCCGGCCGCGGGCCGCCACTGGCGCCGGTAGCTGAAACGGCGCGGCTCCTGCGCATCTCCGAATGCGGCCGGCGCGAACGGCTGCAGCGGATGCCGCACCACCAGCTGCTTGCGCGCGGCCGCCGGATCGGCGTGATAGGCCGCCGCCGCGTCGAGCAGTTCGCTGACCAGCACCGACGGCTCGCGCACGCTGCCATCGCGCGCATCAGCGCCGAGGTAGCTCAGATAGAACACGTCCTGCGCCGAGGCGAACAGCTGCAGGAACAGGAAGCGGTCGTCCTCGCGCAGCGAGCGGTCACCGTGACGGCGGCGTTCGGTACCCAGTTCGGCGGTCAACCGGCTCAGCCCGGCGGCCGGATCACGGCGCGGGAACTGGCCATCATCCAGCCCCAGCACGCAGATCACCCGGAACGGCAGCAGCCGCATCGGCACCATGCGCCCGAAGCTGATGCCGCCGGTGAGCAGCGGCGCGCGGGTATCGGCCTCGGCCAGCACTGCGGCGAAATGCGCGCGCAGCACCTCGGCCGGCACCGGCGCGTCGAACCCGGCGTTTTCCGCTTCCGCGGCGAATTCGGTGATCAGCTTGCGCAGCCGCTCAAGCGCGCGCAGCGCGGCCGGCTCGGTCGGCGTTTCCGGCAGCAGCGCGGCCAGCAGGCCGAGCAGGCGCTCGCGCCACTGCGCCGGCGCCAACGCATCGGCCAGCGTCTTCTGGTGGCGGGCCAGCACCCGCAGCAGACGGATCAGCGCATCCAGCGCGGCCAGCGCACTGCCTTCCAGTTCCGGCCACGGCGCCACGCCGGCGATGTCCTCGTCGCTGCCACTGGCATGGCCAAGCAGCAGCCGGTCCAGCGCAAACTGCCAGGTGTAGGCATCGTCCAGCGGTGCCTGATGCTGCTGGCGGTGGGCGGCATCCAGCCCCCAGCGCACGCCGGCGGCCTGCAGCCAGCCTTGCAGGCGTTCGAACGCGGCCGCATCCAGCCCGGCGGCCTGGGCCAGCGGCGCGCTTTGCAGCAGGTCGAGGATCTCGTTCAGGCCGAAACGTGACACCGGCAGGCCCAGCAGCTGCACGAACACCTCGGCCAGCGGCTCGCCCTGCAGCGGGCTGGCATCGGCCAACGCCCACGGGATGTGGTCCGCGCTGCTGCCACGGCCACCGAACACCGATTCCAGGTACGGCACGTAAGGGTCGATATCCGGCGCCAGCACCGCGATCTGGCGCGGCTGCAGCGGCGGATCGAAACGCGGATCTTCCAGCAGCGCGCGCAGCTGGTCGTGCAGTACCTGCATCTCGCGCAGGCGGGTGTGGCAAGCGTGGATCTGGAGGCTGGGATCGTCCAGCCGCAAGGCGGCACGCAACGGCGGCGACGGCAGAGCGCGGCGGTGGAACAGGTCGGCCTGCAGCCGCTGCAGCAGGCTGTCGGCCAGCCCGCCGTCATCCAGCCCGGCGCCGGATTCGGCTTCCGGATCGACATAGGCGGCGATCTCGCCGGTCGGGTGCACCACCTCGTAGCTGCCCAGCACCGCCATGAAATCGCGCCCGGCCGCGCCCCAGGCCTGCAGCAACGGGTTCTCGCCGGCGGCACTGCCGAACGGATCGTCAGCACCGCTGCGCAGCTTTTCGCCCAGCGTCTGCAGGTCGCCCCAATATGACTGCGTGGGCGTGGGCATGTAGAAGTGCAGCGTGCCGACCCGCGCCTGGGTGGCGATCACCCGCAGCACATCGGGGGAGACGTTGAGCGTGGCGAAGGCGAACAGGCGCGGTGGCAGGCCCTGCGGCAACGGCTGGGCGGCGTCTTCGAAGCGCGCCAGATAGTCGTGGATGCGGCGCGCGCGGTAATGCCGGCCGGCGGCGATATGCCGCCACAGGATGGCCTGCGGGTCGTCCGCCTCGGCCCCGTCTTCCCAGCGCAGCAGCCAGTCGCGGCGCCAGGCCTGGTACTTCTCGAACACCCCGCCCAGCTCGGCGGCCAGCGCCCATGGCTTCAGCGGATCGCCCCCTGCGAGGTAGGACTTCAGCCCGGCCAGCGCCGGAGTTTGCATCAGCGCGCTGTCAGTCAATGCCGCGTACAGACGCCAGTGAAATCCGACCGCACCCAGATCATCACGCTCACCGCCGATATTGGCCTTCAGTGCCTTGGCGACGAATTCGCCGGGGGTGAGGAACTCCAGGTTGGCGGCGATGCCGTATTCGGCCGCCAGCGTGGACTGCAGCCAGCGGCGCATCGCCACCTGCGGAATCAGCACGATGTAGGCCGCCAGCAAGGGTTGCCCTGCTGCGGGCTCGCGCAGTGCGTGCGCCAGCAGCGAGGCCAGCACGTCGAGCGAATTGGAGTGGTACAGGCGGAAATCGGGTGCTTTATGCATGGCCATATTGTGGATGAGGGCCCCTTCCCCGGGCGCCATTGGAAAACAGCGCTGCCGCGCCGGCGTCATTCCCGGTCAACCGCCGCGCCCTGCACCACACGTACCGCCACTTCCCCCAGCTCCCGCCGCTGGTCACCGAGCACCACACAGGCATCGTCGCCATAGGGGCCGCCCAGTGCGATCTCCAGCCGCAGGCCAGGCGGTTCCACACCGGCCTCGATATGCGCCCTGGTATGCAGCCGCGCGAACTGCCGCAGCAATTCGCACTGCGCGTCGCTCAACTCGATGGTCATCATCATTCTGCCCCTGTCCATTGATCAGGACAGAGCATCCCGCGGCCGTGTCTCACCGGTCGAGATGGGCGGCGCACGCATCCTGCCCCGACAGTGCGACAATACTGCACGGCCCAGTACGCTTTTGTTCAGGCGTGGCTGGCAATCCTGCAACGTTGTTTTTCCGTTAAAGGCCTTCATGCCCGCTCCCCGGACACCCCTGGTGCAGTTGTCGAACGTGCGTATCGATCGCGGCGGACGCACGATCCTGCGCGATGTCTCGCTGCAGGTGCCACGCGGCAGCATCACCGCGGTGCTGGGCCCCTCGGGCAGTGGCAAGTCCACGCTGCTGGCGGCGCTGACCGGCGAACTGCGCCCGGTGCAGGGCAGCGTGCAGCTGTTCGGCAAGGACATCCCGCACAGCAACCGCGCGTTGCTGGAGATGCGCAAGCATGTCGGCGTGCTGCTGCAGGGCAACGGCCTGCTGACCGACCTGAGCGTGGCCGACAACGTCGCCCTGCCGCTGCTCGCGCACACCCGGCTGCCGGAACCGGTGGTGCGCCGGCTGGTGCAGATGAAGCTGCATGCGGTCGGCCTGCTGGCCGCGGCCGAGGCCTGGCCGCGCGAACTGTCCGGCGGCATGGCGCGACGCGTGGCGCTGGCCCGTGCGCTGGCGCTGGATCCGCCGCTGATGATCTACGACGAGCCGCTGACCGGGCTGGACCCGATCGCCTCGGGCGTGATCATGAGCCTGATCCACCAGCTCAACCGCAGCCTGGGCCTGACCAGCATCATCGTCAGCCACCACGTCCATGAAACCCTGCCGATCTGCGACCAGGCGGTGGTGATCGCCAATGGCGGCATCGTCTTTGCCGGCACGCCTGACGAGCTGCAGGCCAGCAGCGATCCGCTGGTGCGCCAGTTCCTGCACGGCGATCCCGATGGCCCGATCCCGTTCGACGCCGCCCCGCGCGCAAGGACCGCCTGATGCCGTTCGCTTCCTCGATCCGCTCGCTGGGCCGTGCCGGCCTGTTTTCGCTGACCGTGCTGCGCGGCTCGCTGCCGACCCGCGATTTCCTCGCCGAGCTGGTGCGTGAGATCTACAAGATCGGCGCCCGCTCGCTGCCCATCATCGCCGTCGGTGGCGCCTTTGTCGGGCTGGTGCTGACCCTGCAGGGCTACCGCACGCTGACCACCTTCGGCGCGGCCGATGCGCTGTCCACCCTGCTGGGGCTGTCGCTGTACCGCGAGCTGGCCCCGGTGCTGACCGCGCTGCTGTTCATCGGCCGTGCCGGCAGTTCGATTGCCGCCGAACTCGGCCTGATGCGCGCCACCGACCAGATCAAGGCGCTGGAGCTGATGGCCATCGACCCCATCGCCAAGGCGGTGGCGCCGCGTTTCTGGGCGGCGGTGCTGACCGTGCCACTGCTGACCGGCGTGTTCTGCTCGCTGGCCATTGCCGGCGGCTGGTTCGAGGCGGTGCAGGTGCTGGGCCAGGACAACGGCACGTTCTGGTCGGGGCTGCGTGGCAGCGTCGATTTCTGGGACGACTTCGCCGTGGCCCTGCTCAAGTCGGCGATCTTCGGCGGCACCGCGGCGCTGGTGGCGGCCTACGTCGGCTTCCACGCCGAGCCGACCATCGAAGGCACCTCGGTGGCCACCACCCGCGCGGTGGTCAACGCCTCGCTGCTGGTGCTGATGTTCAACTTCGTACTGTCGGCACTGCTGTTCCAATAACGCGAGTCCCTCGCACAAGCCCGTACCACCCGGTGCGGGGACCAGACAAACAACCGAACCACCCGCTTCGCCAGGCGAAGCCCCTGCTGGATCAGGAGTGAGACAACAACATGGCCATCCGTGGACCCAGACTCGAATTTTCCGTCGGCGCGTTCCTGCTGCTGGCGCTGGCCTCGCTGCTGGTGCTGGCGGTGGCTTCCACCAACCAGCGCTTCGGCATCGGCGGTGGCGACTACGTGCTGACCGCCCGTTTCAGCCAGATTGGCCAGCTGCGCAAACAGGCGCCAGTGAAGGTCGGCGGGGTGACCATCGGCCAAGTGGCTGATATTCAGCTGGACCCGGTTAAATACGACTCCATCGTCACCCTGGCGCTGGATGGCAAGTTCAAGGACCTGCCCGCCGATACCTCGGCCGGCATCTTCACCAGCGGCCTGCTGGGCGAAAGCTATATCGGCCTGCAGCCGGGCGGCGATCCGGACGTGCTCCAGTCCGGCGACGAGATCGTCTTCACCCAGCCGGCGGTGGACCTGATCCAGCTGGTCGGCAAGTACATGTTCAGCGGCGGCGGTGCAGCCTCCGGCGCCAGCGACAACGACTCCACAGGCGCCGACGCGCCCGCAACGGAACCGCAACCATGAAAGTGAAACTGCTTACCGCCGTGCTCGCTTCGGCCCTGCTGGCCACCACGCCGTCCGAGCTGATGGCACAGGCGCGACCGGCCGCGAGCGCCGCGCAGCCATCGGCCGCCGCCCGCACCGTGCTGGATTCGAGCACCCGCATCCTGACCACGCTGGAAAGCCGTCGCGCCGAGTTCCGCGCCAATCCGGCGGCACTGCGCGGTTTCATCGACAGCGAGCTCAGCCGGGGCTTCGACCGCAACTACGCCGCGCGGCTGGTGCTGGGCGTGCATGGCCGGGGTGCGGCCGATGCCGATGTGCAGCTGTTCGCCGACGCGATGGCCGACAACCTGATGGCGCGTTACGGTTCCACCCTGCTGGATATCCAGGGCAAGCCGCGCTTCCGCTACAAGAGCGAGAGCGCGCTGCCGGGCAACCGCGGCGTCAAGGTCTCCACCGAGCTGGTGCGCGCCGGCAGCGAGCCGACTCCGGTCGAATACCTGATGCGCAATATCGACGGCCAGTGGAAGATCTTCGACGTGATGATCGAAGGCATCTCCTACGTGCAGACCTTCAAGAACCAGTTCGACACCCCGCTGCGGCAGAAGTCGATCAAGCAGGTCGCCGCGGACCTGCGCAGCGGCAATCTGCAGCCTGCCGCCGGACCGGTTCCCGATGGCAAGTGATGCCACCTCCCGCATCGAGAACGGCACCCTGCATCTGGCCGGCGTGCTCGACCGCGATGCGGTGGTAGCGCTGTGGCCGCAGCTGGCAAAAAGCCTCGGCCCCTTGCGCCAGCTCGACCTGCAGGCGCTGGAGCGTGTCGACAGCGCCGGCCTGGCGCTGCTGGCCGAGGTCGCCGCGCGGCTGCGCGCCAACGGCGGTGGTGACATCCTCGGTGACCCCGCCGATCTGGCGGAGCTGCGCGCGGCCTACCGGCTGGCACCGGACCTGGATTTCAACACTTCACCGGCCGAGTCCTGACATGAACCCGCTACGCCTCCTCACCCTCCTGGCCTGCTGCGCGATCCTCGCCGGCTGTGCCGGCAAGAACGCACGCGTCGAGGCCCCGGCCACCGTTGCCGTGGTGCCACCGGCCGCGAGCGCGCCGCAGCTGCCGGATACGGTCGAGGAACACACGCCCGCCGTCACTTCCCCGGAAGCCACCGCAGTCCAGGTTCCCACGGACGCCAGCGACAGCGACGCAGCCGTACCCACCGACGCCGAAGATGATTTCGCCGCACTGTACGGCGGCACGGTCCCCACTGCCGACGGGGATACCGGCAACCCGGCAACGGGCCACGACCCGTGGGAGAAGTACAACCGCCGCGTGCACAGCTTCAACATGGCGGTGGACCGCGCCGTGGCGCGGCCGATCGCCACCGCCTACGTCAACGTGGTGCCGCGGTTCGCCCGCACCGGGGTGAGCAACTTCTTCAGCAACCTGCGCTCGCCGTTGACCCTGGTCAACCAGCTGCTGCAGGGCCATGCCGACGATGCCTGGGACACGCTCGGGCGCTTCCTGATGAACTCCACCTTCGGCATCGGCGGCCTGTTCGACCCGGCCAGCAAGGCGATGGTGCCCAAGCGCAACGAGGACTTCGGCCAGACCCTGGGCGTATGGGGCTGGCGCCGCTCGCGCTATGTCGAACTGCCGTTCTTCGGCCCGCGCACCGTGCGCGACGTGTTCGGCCTGGCCGGCGACATCCCGCTGTCTCCGGTCCGCACGATCGAGTCGGACAAGGTCCGCATCGGCCTGCAGGGGCTGCAGCTGGTGGACATGCGTGCGCAGCTGCTGGCGTTGGATTCGCTGCGCGACAGCGCCGTCGACGAATACTCGCTCACCCGTGATGCGTGGCTGCAGCGGCGCACCTACCAGATCGAACGGGACCTGCGTCGCGACCGCCGGGATGACGGGGAAGACGAGCAGCCGACGATCCCGGTCGATGCGATGCCGATGCCCGACTGGGGCGGTTGAGCCTGCCGCTGTTGCAATGCAAAAGCCCGGGAAATCCCGGGCTTTTGTCTGTTCCGCGAAAGCCTTCCCCGCCGGACAGCACGGAGCTGACCGGATCACCACAAGGACCGGACACCCCGCAACGTTCCGCATCGCCGCTTGCGCTGCGGCGGGCGGAACCGTGTGGACTCAGGCTGCCAGTGCGGCATCGATCGCCGCCCGCAGGCCGGCATCGTCGGCAGCGGTATCCGGTGCGAAACGGGCGATGACGGTGCCGTCCTTGCCGATCAGGAACTTCTCGAAATTCCACAGGATGGCCGGCGCCGGGTTGGTCGGGATGTTGAAGCCGGCCAGCTTCTCGCGCATCGGGCCTTCACCGGTGGCCACCGGCTGCGCGGCGGTGAGCTGCCGGTACAGCGGATGGATGTCGTCGCCGGCCACGCTGATCTTGGTGAACATCGGAAAGCTCACGTCGTAGGTCAACGTGCAGAACTGCTTGATCTCCTCCTCGCTGCCCGGCTCCTGGCCGTTGAAGTTGTTGGCCGGGAAGCCCAGCACCTCCAGGCCGGCGGCGTTCTTTTCGCAGTAGAGCTTCTGCAGACCTTCGTACTGCGGGGTCAGGCCGCACTTGGAGGCGGTATTGACCACCAGCAGCACCTTGCCGCGGTAGTCGCCCAGCGAAGCCGGAGCGCCGTCGATGGTGGTCAGCGGGATGTCATACACGGAAGCGGTCATGGCGGTTCCTGATCGGGGGAAGGGAGCGCAAGCATAAACCGGCAGTTGCCGGCTCAGACATCGCTGGTTTCAAGGGAATCTTCCGCGCCGTTATCCACGCATGACCCTATCCGCTCCAGCACGATCGGGCGATGCACAAACGCTGCTCAGCCAGCCGGTTGTCCGCTTTCGTCAGCCAGACCGCGGATGGTGTCTGGCTGCAGTTCCGGCGGTAGCGCCTTTTTAGCCTTGGCACCCAGTTCGGCCAGACGCCGAGCCCGGCTGGACAGCGATTGCGGGGAATCGGTGAGCCGGTTGCGGGCCTTGCCGAAGGATTGATGGGCCTCGTCGAGCTTTTTACCGACCGCTTCGAAATCGACCAGAAAAGCAGCCATTGCATCCAGCACCTTGCCACCGGTATCGCTGATCTCCAGCGCCTGACGTTGTACCTTGTCGCGTGTCCAGAGGCGCTCGGTTACCCGCAGCAGCGCCATCAGTGTGTTGGGAGACGCAAACACCACCCGGCGGTCGAAGGCAAAAGACTGCAGATCCATATCTGCCCCCAGTGCCGCGGACAACGCACCTTCGATCGGAACAAAGGCGATGGTTACATCCAGCGCATCACCGCCCAGCGCTTTGGGGTAGTTTTTGTCACCCAGGTCCTTGACGTGCTGGCGCAGTGCCACAGCGTGGCGACGCAATGCATCTTCCTGCTGCTCTGGTGAACTTGAGTTCATCGCCTCCTGCCACGCGATAAGGTTGACCTTGCTGTCGATGACGACACTGCGCTGGTCCGGGAAACGCACCACCACGTCAGGACGCAGGCTGTCACCATCGTCATTGGTAACGTGGGTCTGCCTCTCGTAGTGCACGCCCTCTTCCAGACCCGAGCCACGCAACACGTTGTCGAGCATCAGCTCACCCCAATCACCGCGT
Source organism: Stenotrophomonas sp. JC08 (assembly GCF_052180205.1). Classification (NCBI taxonomy): domain Bacteria; kingdom Pseudomonadati; phylum Pseudomonadota; class Gammaproteobacteria; order Lysobacterales; family Lysobacteraceae; genus Stenotrophomonas; species Stenotrophomonas sp. JC08. The sequence goes on from NZ_CP197473.1 coordinate 3,375,614, forward strand.
ACCTTTGCACTGCCCTTGAGCGCGCTGGTCAGCGCGGCGGCCTGCTGCGCCATGTCCTGGTTCAAGGTCTTCAGCTCGCCCACCGCACCAAGCAGGCTGGCACGATCACGTGCTTCGTCGTTGTACAACGTGTCCACACGCTGACGAAACTCGCCGAGCTTTTCCGAGAACGGCTTGAGCATGGCTTCAAGATCAACGCGCGATTGCCCCGTGGCCATACGCACGTTTTTTTCAAACTGCTGACCGCGCTCCTCGAACACCTTGCCAGCCAGTTCGGTGAACGCGCTGGAAAGGTTTTCCTTTGCCGAACCCACCCAGCTACGCAGTTCCTCCTGTGCATGGCGCGCATGCAGCAGCTCGGCATGTAGACGCGAGTTCTCGGTCTGCACTTTCTGCAGCTCATCTCGTTGCTGCTCCGAAGTTGCTATCAAGTCCGCATTTTTGCGGCGCACCTCGGCAAGCGCCTGGTCGCGTTCAAACAGCTTGGCCTCCAGCTCCGCCACCGATACAGCTTCGCGCTCGATGCGTTGGTTCAGTGCCAACAGAAAGCGTTGCTGCTCGGCCTGCTGGCTGCGCTCGTGATCGAGCTCGGAGACCAGCGACTCCAAGCGACCACGCAACTGTCCGGCTTCCACGGCTGCTGCGGTCGTGCGTTGGCGCTCGACCTCCAGTTCGCGATTGAGGGCATCTGTTTGTCCTGCACCGCCGCTACGGCGGAACAGAAGCACCAGAAGGGCGATAACGGCGGCCAGCGTCAGCGCGGCCAGGATCAGGATTTCGGTTTGCATGGCGCAAAGTGTAGCCATGCCGGTCTCAGTGGCTGCGCCGCATCTGCGATCATGTGCGCCCCCACCCGCTGTATCCCGCCATGAAGTCGTTGTCGCTTCTGTTGTCCGGCCTGCTGGCCGTGTGCCCGTTCACCACGATCGCCGCCCCGTCGCAGACCATCACCTCGCCCGCGCCGGTTCCCGCCGGCGACACCCGGCTGAAGGTGTTCCTGGCCGGCAGCATCGAGATGGGCAAAGCCGGCGACTGGCAGCAGCAGGTACAGGCCGCGCTGGCCGAGGAAGGCGTGCTGCTGCTCAACCCGCGCCGCGCCGACTGGGACCCGGCCTGGCGCGCCGAGGCCGACGAGCCCGGGTTCCGCCGCCAGGTGGAATGGGAGCTGGCGGCGCTGGAGCGGGCCGACATCGTGCTGATGTACTTCGCGCCGGGCACGCAGAGCCCGATCACGCTGCTGGAGTTCGGCCTGTACGCGCGCTCGGGCAAGCTGCTGGTGGCCGCGCCGGGCGGCTTCTGGCGCAAGGACAACCTGGACATAACCGCCGATCATTACGGGGTGCCGCGCCATGACGACCTGGCGGCGCTGATCTCCATGGTGAAACAGCGCATCGCCGCACCGCGCGCACCCTGACCCCAGCCCGGAATAACCGCCATGCCGTGGATGGGCATCACCGACCTGGGCACCTTCGTGGTGGCCGTCATCCTGTTCCTGATGCTGCCCGGTCCGGGCACCTTCACCCTGCTCACCGCCAGCGCGCGCGGCGGTGTGCGGGCCGGCTACGCGACGCTGGCCGGGCTGATGCTGGGCGACCAGATCCTGATCGCGATCGCCGCCACCGGTGTGGCCGCGCTGCTGCAGGCGCATCCGCTGCTGTTCGCCGGCCTGCGCTATGTCGGTGCGGCCTATCTGGTGTGGGTGGGCATCAACCTGCTGCGCGAGCCGGGCGCAGGCAGCCACGGCAGCGGCACCGTGCAGTACGGCCGCCGCTGGTTCCGGCAGGCGCTGCTGGTGGGCGTGCTGAATCCGAAGGCGATCCTGTTCTACATGGCCTTCTTCCCCCTGTTCATCGATCCGGCGCGGCAGCGCGGCGCACTGACCCTGATGACGATGGCGGGGCTGATCGCGCTGTTGAGCATCGGCTGGTGCTCGGTGCTGATCTTCGCTGGCCAGTTCATCGCCCGGCGACTGGCAGGCTACCCGCGCGTGGGCGTGTGGCTGCGTCGCATGGTGGGCGTATGCTTGATCGTGTTCGGTGTCCGGCTGGGCCTGGAAGGCTGAGCCTGCCGGCATCCTCGAGGGAGGCGGCGACATGCGGATCCACTGCAAGCGGGCGTATCAACCGGCCGATACCGGCGACGGCCGGCGTTTCCTGGTCGACCAGCTGTGGCCTCGCGGCGTCAGCCATGAACAGCTGCAGGCGCAATGGCTCAAGGAGGTGGCGCCCAGCAACGAGCTGCGGCGGTGGTTCGACCACCGCGCCGAGCGCTGGGACGAATTCCGCCAGCGCTATTGGCAGGAGCTGGCCGCGCAGCCGCAGGTGCTGGCGCCGCTGCGTGACGCCCTGGACAGCGGCACGGTGACGCTGGTGTACGGCGCGCGCGATACCGCACACAACCAGGCACTGGCACTGCGCGAATACCTGCTGGCGCATCCGCGGCGCAGGCACTGAGCGCCCCCCGGATACAGCACGGGACACTGCCGCGCGGCAGCTGTCGCCAGTGTTGTGCCGGATCCGGCAGCTGCAACAACCCCTGCCGCCAAACACCTGCGCCACCAGGGTTTGTTCTGGCTTTGCTGCGCTGCGTTCGGCGACACTCGGCGCCTTTCCCGAATCTCCTGACCCGTGAGGTCCGCATGCAGTCCTGGCTCCGGCGCAAATCCATCGACCAGCTCACCGAACACGAGGAAGGCCGCCGGCTGATCCCGAGCCTGAGCTGGCCCCACCTGATCGCGCTGGGCATTGGTGCCATCGTCGGCACCGGCATCTACACCCTGATCGGCGTGGGCGCGGACAAGGCCGGCCCGGCGGTGCTGCTGTCCTTCATCATCGCCGGCATGATCTGCGCCTGCGCGGCGCTGGCCTATGCCGAACTGTCGACGATGATGCCCGCCGCCGGCAGCGCCTACACCTACAGCTACAGCGCGCTGGGCGAGACCATTGCCTGGGTGGTGGGCTGGAGCCTGATCCTGGAATATTCGCTGGTGGTGAGTACCGTCGCGGTCGGCTGGTCCGGCTATTTCGTCGGCTTCCTGGAGTGGCTGCACACCACCTTCGGCTGGAACGTGATGCTGCCGCAGGTGCTGGCCGCCGGCCCGCACGTGGAAGGCGGTTTCCTCAATGTGCCGGCCATCGTCATCACCTTCCTGGTGGCCGGCATGCTGATCGCCGGCACCCGTGAAAGCGCCACCCTCAACGCGGTGCTGGTGGTGCTCAAGCTGGTGGCGCTGGGGGTGTTCGTGGCCGTGGCGTTGCCGGCGTTCAACCTCGAGAACCTGCAACCGTTCATGCCCTACGGTTTTCCCAAATCGCTCAGTGCCGATGGCGTCGAGCGCGGGGTGATGGCGGCGGCGGCGATCATCTTCTTCGCCTTCTACGGTTTCGACGCGATCTCCACCGCCGCCGAGGAAACCAAGAACCCCAAGCGCGACCTGTCCATCGGCATCGTCGGCTCGATGGTCGGCTGCACCATCATCTACCTGCTAGTGGCGCTGGCCGCCGTCGGTGCGATGAGCTACACGGTGTTCGGCAAAAGCCCCGAGCCGCTGGCGCTGATCATGCGCGAACTGGGTCACGGCACTGCGGCGCTGGTGATCGGCGTGGTCGCCATCATCGCGTTGCCGACCGTGCTGCTGGCGTTCTTCTATGGCCAGAGCCGCATCTTCTTCGTGATGTCGCGCGATGGCCTGCTGCCGCGCAGTCTGTCGCTGGTGAACAAGCGTACCGGCACCCCGGTGACCATCACCCTGTTCACCGCGGTGCTGGTGGCGGCAATGGCCGGCGTGGCGCGGCTGGATGAAATCGCGGCGCTGGCCAATGCCGGCACGCTGGCCGCGTTCACCGCGGTGGGCCTGTGCCTGCTGGTGCTGCGCAAGCGTGAGCCGGCGCGCGAGCGCAAGTTCCGCGCACCGCTGGCCTGGCTCATCGGCCCGGTCGCGATCGGCGGCTGCATCTACCTGTTCTTCAGCCTGCCCAGCAGCACCCAGTTGTGGTTCCTGCTGTGGAACCTGTTCGGGCTGGTGGTCTATGTGCTCTACAGCCGCCGCAACGCGGTACTGGGAAAGCAGTAATCCGCAGCGTTTGTGGACAACAGAAAAGGCGGGCATCAAGCCCGCCTTTTCTGTTGCTGCGTCTGCCACCTGCGCGGGATCGGGTAGTGCCCGCGCCTGATAGGTTATTTGCCGCTGCTGCTGGCCGCGTAGTCCTGCACCTGACGCATCACCCGCAGCACGTTGCCGCTCCAGATATTGGCGATCTGCGCATCGCTCAGGCCACGGCGCTGCAGCCATGCGGTGATCTTCGGCAGGTCGCTGGCATCCTCCATCCCGGCCACGCCGCCACCGCCGTCCCAGTCCATGCCGATGCCGACATGTTCCGGGCCGACCACATCGAGCAGATGGCCCAGGTGTGCGAAGAAGTCCTCCAGCGTCGCCTTGCGCTGCGGATACTGGCTGTCCAGCGCGGCCAGGCCCTTGGCCAGTTCCACACCGTTGGCGATGCTCATGTTGTCCCAGCCGCCGAGCCGCGCCTCCAGCGCCTCCTCGGCCTGCTGGCGCTCGGCGCTCTTGCCCTCGTCGACCAGATAGCCGCCATAGGCATTGGCCTGGATCACCCCGCCCTTGGTCGCCAGTTGGCGCAGGCGCGCATCATCGAGGTTGCGCGGATGGTCGTAGATCGCCTTGGCCGAGCTGTGCGAGAGCACGAACGGCACCGGCAGCATCTGGACCAGGTCATCGAACACGGCGTCGGAAGCGTGCGACTGGTCGATGACGATGCCCAGCCGTACCGCATCCTCGACCAAGGCCTTGCCGGCCGCACTCAGTCCGTTCCATTCGGCACCCTTCGGGTCGGTGCCCGAATCGGCGAATTCGTTGTTGGCGAAATGCACCGGCGACAGCATCCGCAGGCCGGCCCGGTGGTAGAAGCTCAACAGCGACGGATCGGCCACCAGCGGGCTGGCGTTCTCCATGCTGATGTAGACCACGCGCTTGCCGGCGGCCTTGATCCGCGCCGCATCATCGGCGGTCAGTGCCAGCGCGAATTTTTCCGGGTTGGCGGCCAGCATTTGATGGATTTCCATCAGCCGCTGCAGGCCGTGGTCACGCTCGAAGAGGTGGGCGGCCGGGCTGCGGTCGCCCTGGTCGGTGTAGATGGCGAAAAATCCGCCATCGAGCGCACCTTCGACCATGCGTGGATAGTCCACCTGTGACAGCGCGTTGTGCTCATGGCGCTGCATGATGTCGAAACCGGCGCGGCCGAAATTGGCCGGCGTGTCCAGGTGCGAATCCAGTGCCAGCAGTTTCTGCTGCAGCGCCGCGGCCTTGGCCATTTCGGCCGCATTGAACTCCACCGCCGACGCCGCCAACGGCCAGCACAGCGACAAGGACACCAGCAGGGACAGGGGACGCAGGGTCATGGGGCCTCACCTTGAACGGAAAGGCCCGACCTTAACGCCGCGGCACCGCCGGCAGCCAGTGACAGACGGCACAGGACGCACGACGCTACGCGGACACCTGTGCCAACCGGCGGCAGCCACGCCGCCGGGGCAAGCGCGGCTCAGTCCAGCACGCGGCAGAACACCGCCTTGAGGTAACGCGATTCCTGCACGTGGGCCATGAACGGATGGTCCGGGCCGGCACCGGCTACCTTCAGGATCTGGATGGTGCGGCCGGAGAAGTACGCGGCACGGCGCAGCATGTCGAGGAACTGGTCCTCGGCCACCAGGCCGGTGCAGGAGAAGGTGGCGAACAGGCCGCCAGGCTTGACCACGCCCAAGGCCAGCTTGTTCATGTCCAGGTACTTCTTCAGCGCGGTGATCACCTGGTCGCGGTCGCGGGTCATCTTGGCCGGGTCCAGGATCACCACGTCGTACTGGTCGCCACGGTTGGCCGCATCACGCAGCCACGGGAAGATGTCGGCCTGCACGAACTTGGGCTTGGCGTTGTTCAAACGCGCATTGCCCTTGGCAATGTGGATCACGTCCTGGTCGATGTCCACGCCCAGCACCTCGGCGGCACCGCGCGCTGCGGCATACACCGCGAAGCCACCGGTGTTGCAGCACAGGTCGAGCACGCTCTTGCCTTCCACCTGCTGGCTCAACCACTCACGGTTCTCGCGCTGGTCGGCGAAGAAACCGGTCTTGTGCGCGCCGGCCGGGTCGGCGCGGAACTTGATGCCGTACTCGGTGATCACGGCCGGTTCGGTGGTGGTGTTGCCGTGGAAATCGAAGCTTTCCTGCTTCTGCACGTGTTCGTCGGCGAAGCTGTGGAAGCGGCAGCCCGGGAACAGGTCACGCAGCGCCTCGTAGATCCATTCGCGGTGGCGGAACATGCCGGCGGCGAAGAATTCCACCACCAGCAGGTCGTCATAGCGGTCCACCACCAGGCCGGACAGGCCGTCGCCTTCGCTGTGGACAACGCGCCAGGCATTGGAGATGGCGTCCAGCTTCAGCACGTCACGACGCAGCGACACCGCCTGCGCCAGCTTCTGCGCGAACCAGGCCTGGTCCACCGCCACGTCCGGGTTGGTTTCCAGGATGCGCACGGCGATGCGCGAGTGGCCGTTGTAGAAGCCGCGGCCAATCCACTCGCCGTCCACGCCGACCACATCGACGATGGTGCCGGACTTGGGCTTGACGGTCGGCTTTTCGACCAGTTTCTGGAAAATCCACGGGTGGCTGGAGCGCCACGCGTTCTTCAGGCGTACGACGGGGAGTGGGGTATTCATGGCCGCTATTGTAGCCGGGCGCTGCCCCCTGCCTGCAGCGTATTCATTGACTGTAATGGGCACAGGCCGCACTATTCGCCCCAGAAGGGGAGTAGCTCCCAGACGTTGTCGCCGTCAATTCGAGTCGCAAGACTCCGGTGCAACGGCAGTCCCGCCCATCGGGACTGTGAGCAAGACCTTCGCCGCATTGGCGAAGCTCTGTCCCCGGTCTCCCCGATTCCGTGTCCAGCTCTTGGCCTTTGTGGTTCCGAGATACCCCCGTTCACGACCGGAATTTCATCATGATGCAGACAATTGGTAATCCTTGGCTGTGGGGCGGCTTCATCGTCGTCGTCATTGCCGCGCTGTTGATCGACCTGGTGCTGATGCGCCACGGTGGTCCGCACAAAGTCACCTTCAAGGAGGCCATCTACTGGTCACTGGGCTGGGTGGCGCTGGCCTTGGCCTTCAATGCCGGCCTCTGGTACTACCTGCATGAGACCGCAGGCGCGGCCGTTGCCAATGAAGTGGGTCTGCAATTCCTGACCGGCTACCTGATCGAGAAGGCGCTGGCGGTCGACAATATCTTCGTGTTCCTGCTGATCATGGGCTACTTCGCGGTGCCCGAGACGCAGCGCCAGCGTGTACTGATCATCGGCATTCTGGGCGCGATCGTGCTGCGTACGATCATGATCTTCGCCGGTTCCGTGCTGGTTACCCAGTTCCATTGGCTGCTCTACGTGTTCGGCGCCTTCCTGCTCTACACCGGCTGGAAGATGTGGTTCGCCGCCAGCGAGGAGCCCAGCCTGGATAACAACCCGGCGCTGAAGTTCATGCGCAAGCACCTGCGTATCACCCACGAGTACAACGGCAACCGCCTGGTCGCCGAGAAGGACGGCGTGCGCTGGTTCACCCCGATGTTCGTGGTGCTGATCCTGATCGCGGTCACTGACGTGATCTTCGCGGTGGACTCGATCCCGGCCATCTTCGCCATTACCACCGACCCGTTCATCGTGCTGACCTCGAACGTGTTCGCGGTGCTGGGCCTGCGCGCGATGTTCTTCCTGCTGGCCGGCATGGCCGACCGTTTCCACCTGTTGCCCTACGGCCTGGCCGTCATCCTGGCCTTCATCGGTACCAAGATGCTGCTGATCGACATCTTCAAGATCCCGGTCCCGGTTTCGCTGGGTGTGGTGGCCGCGATCCTGGTGGCCACGGTGATCCTGAGCCTGAAGATCCCGCCGAAGGGCGGACACAAGGCCTGATGTCAGCACCACCGGCGGGATTGTCCCGCCGGTGGCACGCCAGATCCCAAGCGCGGCGCCCTTGGCTTTCGCCCAAGGCGCCGCAATCCCTTGAACATGGACACGCCAACTCTGCCCGATACCGGCGACACGCCGGCCACCGTCGCCCGCAACGACCGCAGCCGGGTGCTGCGCGCGTTCAACATCAGCCTGGGCTTCGTCCTGCTGCTGGTGGCGATGTTCGCCCTGCAGAGCAGCGGCTGGGATTGGCGGCCGTGGGCGGTAGCGCCGCTGGAAGCCAGCGGTCTGGCCGGCCTGCTTGGCGCGCCCCTGCTGCATGGGTCGATCGAACACCTGGGCGCCAACGCGGTCGCCCTGCTTATTCTTGGTACGTTGGCTGGCAGTGTTTATCCCAAAGCCACCCTGCGTGCCCTGCCCTTGCTGTGGATAGGTTCCGGCCTGGGCGCGTGGATGCTGGGCGAGGCCGGCAGCCGCCATCTCGGTGCCAGCGGCCTGACCCACGGCCTGATGTTCCTGGTGTTCGTGCTCGGCCTGCTGCGGCGCGACCGGCCGGCAATTGCCGCCAGCCTGATCGGCTTCCTGTTCTACGGCAGCATGCTGATCACCATCCTGCCGCATGAGCCGGGCGTGTCCTGGCAGTCACATATGGGCGGTGCCGCCGCCGGCGTGATCGCCGCGCTGCTGTTCCGCAACGCCGACCCGCGCGCTGAGCGCAAGCGCTACAGCTGGGAAGACGAGGAAGACGCCGAGCAGCTGGCCGAAGCCGACAACGAACTGGAACCGCCCGCACCGGGCCAGGTGCCGGTGCTGTGGCAGCCGCGCGAAGGCCGTGACTATGAGGTAGTGGTGCCGCTGCGACGCCGGGATTCGAACGAACCGTCCTAAGAGCAGAAGCGGTAGTGCCGAGCCATGCTCGGCAGAGGCTCTACCAGCAATCCATCAACCTGCTGGGCCGGCATCAGCCGCGAAGCTGCCGATGCTTGAAAGGCCTAAAAGCCAACCCCTCCCCAGCCCTCCCCTTGGCTACGCCAAAGGGAGGGGGCGGTTCTTGGCGACTGACAGCATGCAAGGCAGCCGCTTGGCTCCCTCCCTTTGGCGCAGCCAAGGGGGTGAAGAAGGCCTGCTTGCGCGCCATTGGCGCGCGGCCTGATGAACGACCGAAGGCTGTGCCTTCGGGCCGGACGGGTTGGGGAGGGGTCGCTCTTCAGCTTTTAAGAACCGCCATCCACCGCCCGTCGTCCCAGCGCCGGATCATCGGTGAAGAACGCATCAATACCCGCCTGCAGATAGGCGCGGATCTCGGCCACCGAGGCTTCCGGATTGCGCGCATTCTCCGCCCCTTGGCGCAATGCCGGTGGCAGGAACGGGTTTTCCGGGCGGAAGCTGTAGGCCACTACCTGTAGGCCGGCGGCATGCGCGTCGCCGATCAGAGCGGTGGGTGCGGCCAACTTGCCCTGCGCGTCCAGCGGCACCAGCGCGCGCCGTTCTACGCCGATTGCGTCGGCATAGCCGGCGATATCGCGCAGGCCGGCTGGCGTCATCATCTGTGCATAAGTCAGGCTGCCACCGGCCAAGGCAATGTCAGCCGGCTTCTCGTCGCTGGAATCGAGCAACTGCAGCAGGCGGATATTGCTGTCCTTGCCGAGCTTGCTGCGGATCTGGCGCAGGTTGGCCGTCTCGAAGGACTGCAGCAGGATCGGCGCGACCTTGGTGTAGCTGTTGCCCTGCAGACTGGCCAGCAGCTTGTCTTCCATCGGCAGGCCGATGCTCTTGAAGTAGCTGCCGTGCTTGATCTCCGGCGCCAGGCCGATACCGCGGTTGGCACGCCCGGCCTGCTGCACCAGGAAGCTGATGATCTCGTCCAGGGTGGCAATGCGGAACTGTCCGTCGAAGGCGGTGCCGCGGATCTGCGGCAGGCGCTCACGCGCGTACAGCGTCTTCAGCTCGGCGACGGTGAAGTCTTCGGTGAACCAGCCTTCGACCTGCTGGCCGTCGATCAGCTTGCGGGTGCGGCGGCTGGCGAACTCGGGGTGGCTGGCGACATCGGTGGTCGAGCCAATCTCGTTCTCGTGCCGGGCCAGCATCACCCCGTCCTTGCTCATCACCAGGTCCGGCTCGATGTAATCGGCGCCGTCGCTGATGGCCTGTGCATAAGCGGCCAGGGTGTGCTCGGGCAGCAGTGCGCTGGCACCACGGTGCGCGTACACCGAAACCTGGGGATAAGTCTGCGCGGCTGAGCTGTCCATTGCCCAACAGCATGCCACGCCAACCCCCACCGCCATCAACCAGGCCCAGCTTCGCACCGTCACTACTCCAATCGAAAACAAGGCGCGCAGCATGACGGCTGCATGTGACGCGCGTAAGAACACCGCGTCACTGATTGCGTTGCCACTGCCAGCCATCCGCGTCGGCCTGCAGGCGCGCGGTGATGCCGATGGCCTGCAGCAGTGCCTCGTCATGCGAGACCAGCAACAGGCTGCCCTGGTATTGGCGCAACAGGTCTTCCAGAGCCGCCAGCGCATCCAGGTCCAGGTGATTGCCGGGTTCGTCCAGCAACAGCAGCTGTGCCGGTGGATCGGCATACAGCGCGCAGGCCAGGCCGGCTTTCAGTCGCTGCCCGCCGCTGAGCAGGCCAGAAGGCATCTGTACGTGGTTTGCATCCAGGCCAAGCAGGGCCAGCCGGCCACGCAACTCGCCCTCGGCCATGGCTGGATTACGCAGACGCAAGGCGTCCAGCACGCTGCTGTGCGCGGGTAGCAGCTGCAGCTGCTGATCCAGCAAGGCAGCAGGTACCTGCACGCTCACCTTGCCAGCCCGCACTGGCAGCTGTCCTGCCAACACCTTCAGCAATGTCGACTTACCCACACCGTTGGCACCGGTGATGGCAACGCGTTCGCCACGGCGCAGGTTGAAGTCCAGCGCGCGCAGCGCCGGTGCCACATGCGGCAGCTGCAGTCCGCTGGAACGCACCACCCACTCCGGCCCGCTGGTTTGCACATTTGGGACCAGCAACACCGGGGCGGCGGCTTCGCTGTCGGCCTGTGCCTCGCGCACGGCGTCGTGCAGCTGCACCTGCCGCTGATCCAGCTGCGCGCGTGCCTTGCCGAGGCTGGCTTCGGCACGTTGCCGCTGCAAGCCAAGCAGGATCGGCGCCTGATTGGCGTTGGCGGCCTCGCGGTTGCCGCGCGCGCTGCGTTGTTCCAACCGCTGCCGTTGATCGCGCAGAACCTGCTCGCCCTTGCGCCGCTCATGCCGGCGTTGCTGCAACAAAGCTTCGGCTGCGGCACGTTCGCCAGCGCGCGCCTGTGCATAAAAGGCATGGTTGCCGCCGTAGCTGCGCAGCCCCTGCGGCGACAGTTCGACGATGCGCTCCACCTGTTGCAACAGCAGCCGGTCATGGCTGACCAGGATCAGGCCCTGCTTTCTCGCGCGCAGCTGCTCGGCCAACCAGTGCCGGCCTGCGTGATCGAGATGATTGCTGGGTTCGTCGAGGATCAGCCACTCCACCGGCTGCAGCAACGCACCCACCAAAGCGACGCGCATGCATTGCCCGCCACTGAGCTTATCCACAGGTGTATCGGCATCAACGCCGTGCAAGCCAGCATCAGCCAAGGCCTGCTGCAGGGTTTCGCACAGGCTCCATTGCTCGCCAATCGCGTCGAAATCCGCTTGCTGCGTGCTTCCGGCTTCAATCCTGCGCAATGCATCCACACGCTTATCCACAGCCGCGAGTTCGGCTACACGCTGTCCTGCTCGTGGCTGTACCTGCTGTGCGAGGTAGTAGGCCTCACCGATGCGACGGCAATGCCCGGCACTGGGCTGACGCAATCCAGCCAGTATCTGCGCGAGTACGGATTTGCCCACGCCGTTGCGGCCGACCAGACCGGTGGGCCGGTCATCGAACTGTGCGGTGAGGTTGGAGAACAGGCTGCGCCCATCGGGCGTGTGCCACGCGACGCCATCCAGCGTCACGGAAATTGAGTTGGTCATGCGGTATTCCATCGATGCCCGAAGCACCCGGCCGCCAGCGGCAGCAGGGACTGGTAGGGACCGTCATCAAGACGGTGGCATCAATGGCGCATTGGACTGACTCCGTTGGCGGGGGGATCCCGTAACAGGGCCTAGCCTAACGGCGGCAAACAGAACTGTCAGTAACCGGCGGCGCGTAGTGGTCCGCGCCGCCGCTGTGGGGAAAGCTGATGCTCAGGCCTGGGCCGCACGGTGCGTGGCACACAGCTTGTTACCGGCCGGATCGCGCAGATACGCGAGGTAGAGTGGGCCGAATGGGCTTTGCCGCGGTCCCGGCGGGTCTTCCACGCTCACACCACCGTTGCCAACACCTGCCGCATGCCAGGCCTCGACCACCTCCGGCGAGGCGCAGCTGAAGCCGATGGTGCCGCCATTGGCGTGCGTTGCGGGCTCGCCGTTGCGCGGATGGCCGACGATCAGCAGCGCGCCGCCATGGCGGTACACCACGTTGCCCTTGGGATCGACGAAACCCGGCTTTGCGCCGAGCGTGGACAGCAGCGCGTCATAGAACGCCTTGGATGCCTCGATGTCATTTGCCCCCACCACGATGTGCGAAAACATCAACTACCTCCTGACTATTGCGTTGGCTGGCCCCTGCGGGCCGATGGCTCCACAGCGGCATTATTTGCCGATGCAGAAGCTCGAGAAAATCCTGCCCAGCAGGTCGTCGGCGGTCATGCGGCCGGTGATTTCGCCGAGCGCATCATGCGCCAGCCGCAGTTCCTCGGCGGCCAGTTCCAGCTGGTCGTAGTGCAATTGCCCATCGGCCGCGTCGAGGTGTTCGCTGGCCAGGGCCAGCGCTTCGACATGGCGCAGGCGCGCGGAGAACTCGCCCTGCATGCCCTCGCCTGCGCCATCGCTGGCGATATCGCGCAGGCGCGCATGCAGCTGCTCCAGGCCCACACCATTGGCGGCGGACAGGGCGATGCTGTCGGCGTCCAGCGCCTGCGGCCAGTCCGGCAGCAGATCGCATTTGTTGTAGATCCACAGCTGGCGGGCAGCCTGTGCTGCGGCATCGCCAATCGCGGCCCTGCCCGCCTCCGGATCGCGGGCATCGAGCACGACGATGGCCAGGTCGGCGCGCTGCATCTCGGCGCGGGCGCGGCGCATGCCTTCGCGTTCGATGGCGTCACCGCCTTCGCGCAGGCCGGCGGTGTCGACCAGCTCCAGCTCCAGGCCGTCGATGCGGATGGTCTCACGCAAGGTGTCGCGGGTGGTGCCGGCGATATCGGTGACGATGGCGCGCTCGCTGCCGGCCAAGGCATTGAGCAGCGAGCTCTTGCCGGCATTGGGGGGGCCGATCAGCACCGCGTGCAGGCCATCGCGCAGCTTGCGGCCGCGTTCGGCGTCGATGCGCAGCTGGGCCAGCAAGGCCTTGGCCTGCTCGATGCCGGCGCGCACCTGCGCACCGCCCAGCGTGTCCAGCGGCTCGTCGGCGAAGTCGATGGCCGCTTCGACGTGGATGCGCAGCCGCACCAGTTGCTCGCCCACCTCTTCCACCCGGCGTGAGAACACGCCGTCCAGCGAACGCCGCGCGGCACGCGCGGCGCGTACGTCGCCAGCGGCGATCAGGTCGGCGATGGCTTCGGCCTGGGCCAGGTCGAGCTTGCCGTTGAGGAAGGCGCGCTCGCTGAACTCACCAGCGCGGGCCTGGCGCGCGCCCAGTTCGATGCAGCGGGCCAGCAATTGCCGCAGCACCACCGGGCTGCCGTGACCCTGCAGTTCCACCACGTCCTCGCCGGTAAAACTGCGCGGGCCGGGGAAATACAGAGCGATGCCGTCATCGATCACCTCGCCATCGTCAGCGTGGAATTTCGCGTAGTGCGCGTGCCTCGGTTCCAGTTGTGGACACCCCAGCCCAACGGCAATGCGCCGCGACTGCGGGCCGGAAATCCGCAACATGCCCACACCGCCGGCAGCAGCACCGCTGGCGATGGCAACAATGGTTTCGCGGGTATTCGTAGGACTCATGGCGATCTGTACAGGGGAAGGCTGCGGTACTGGCGGGAAAGGCGGTGGCGGGAATTCTAGCGGCCGATACGAAAAGCCCGCCTTGCGGCGGGCTTTTGAGGTTTACTTGGCCTCGATCGTCTTGGCCGGGGTGTCCTGGCCATGCTTCTGGATCATCCACCACTGCTGGGCCAGACTCAGGCCGGCGTTGACCACCCAGTACAGCACCAGACCGGACGGCATGAAGGCCGTCATCACGCCGAACACCAGCGGCATCAGCTGCATCATCTTCTGCTGCATCGGGTCCATGCCCACGGCCGGGGTCAGCTTCTGCGTGAACCACATCACCGCCATGTTCAGCACCGGCAGGATGAAGTACGGGTCACGCGCGGTCAGGTCCTGGATCCAGCCCATCCACGGCGCCTGGCGCAGCTCCACCGATTCCACCAGCACCCAGTACAGCGCGAAGAAGATCGGCATCTGGATCAGCAGCGGCAGGCAGCCGCCCAGCGGATTGATCTTCTCCTTCTTGTACAGCTCCATCATGGCGACCTGGAACTTCTGCTTGTCGTCGCCGTAGCGCTCCTTCAGCTGGGCGATGCGCGGCTGGAACTTGCGCATCTTGGCCTGCGACTTGAACTGCGCGTTGGCCAGCGGGAACAGCGCCAGCTTGAGCAGGATCACCAGGCCGATGATCGCCCAGCCCCAGTTGCCGACCACCTTGTGCACCTGGTTCATCACCCAGAACAGGCCCTGGCCGATGATCGCCATCAGCGAGAAACGGCTGTAGTCGACCACGCGGTCCAGGCCCTTCACGTCTTCCTTGGCGATCTGGTTGACCAGCTTCGGCCCGACCCACAGGCGTGCCTCGGTGCTGACCTTCTGCCCCGGTGCCACAGTGAAGCCCGGTCCACGGGTTTCCACGCTGTTGCGCGGCCCGTTCTGCGCCAGCAGGTACAGCGCCGACTGGTCGGCCTGCGGGATCCATGCGGTGAAGAAATGGTGCTGCAGCATCGCCGCCCAGCCACCGGTGATGGTCTGGTTGAGATTGCCATCCTCCAGATAGTCGTCGAACGCGCGACGCTGGTAGCCGTTTTCCGGGCTGTACCAGGTGGCGCCGTTGAAACTGAAGGAATCCGGGTTGGTCATGCCGCGACTGATCACCGGCGGCACGCGATCCAGCTTGCGGAACACATAGGCCTGCCACGGCGCGCTGCCGGCGTTGCTGACCTCATCCTTCACACTGATGGCGTAATCGCCGCGCTTGAAGGTGTAGGTGCGGTTGATGCTGATGCCATCGGGGCCATTCCACACGAACGGCACCTGCACCTGGTCCTGACCCTCGGCCAGCACGACGTCGGTCACCGCGGTGGCCGGCTGGAACCCGCTGGCACCGGGAACCGCGGAGTTGCCCTGGCTGACCCAGCCGGCGGTAGCGCTGTACGGGTGTGCGGGATCTTCGGTCAGCAGCTGCACCGGCGGGCTGCCGGCGGCCTTGGTCTGCGGGAACTGCAGCAGGTCCGCGTCCAGCACGCTGCGGCCATCGAGCACCAGCTTGAGCACGTCGGTGGTGACGGTCACGCGCGGCGCGGCCGGTGCACCTTCGCTGGTCACCGCGGACGTCATCGCCGGCGCGGCCCCTGGCACACTGGCCTGCGGCACATTGCCGGCCACCGGCGTTGCCAGATCGGCATCATCGGCCACCGGCACCGCCGGCTGGGTTGCCGCCACGGCAGCCGGATCCGGCGCCGCCTTCTCGCGACCCCATTCCATCCACAGCAGCACGGCCACCATCAGCCAGGCGAAAATCAGGAATACACGGGTCTGGTTCATCAGCAGGCAGGCTCAGCTCAGCCGGAAGGTGCTTCCGGCGCGTTCAAAGGAAGGGCGACAGCACCCTTGTGCGGCGGCATTGTGCCGTTCGCGTCCACCGGGGGCAATGCGCCGGCACGGCGCAGCAGGCGCTCGAACGCCTCCTGGACCTGTTGATTGCTGGCGGCTTTGGCCGCCGAACGGGCGACGATCACGTAATCGCCACCGGCCAGGCACGGCAAAAGGTGGCGTGTTGCATTGCGCAACACACGCTTGATGCGGTTACGGCCGACCGCCCGCGTATCGACCTTGCGTGACACCGCCATGCCCAGCCGCGCGGGGGTAGCCGCTTTCAGCCAGTGCAGCGTCATCAGAGGGTCGGATACACGGCGGGCGCCGTTGAAGACCGATGTATATTCGGCGCGCGTGCGAACCCGCGCAGAGCGAGGAAATCGCTTGCGCGGGAATTCGGTGCTGATCATCGGTGTTGCATTTGCCGCCTCAGGCGGCAACGCAATCAAGCGCTGAGGACTTTGCGGCCCTTGGCACGACGACGCGACAGGATCTTGCGACCGTCGGCGGTCTTCATACGAGCACGGAAGCCGTGGTCGCGCTTGCGCTTGAGGTTGCTGGGTTGGAACGTGCGCTTGGTGGCCATGGGGGCACCTGTATGAATGAGACGGAAAGAACCGGAAATTCTATAGAGCCCGCCCCCCGTACGTCAACTCCCGGCAACAGCGGACGTTCACAGGCCGGTGCACATCCTGTGGATGGAGCTGTGAATAAATACGCGGCAAGCATTCCCGCGCAGGTCCCGCAGTGGTAGTCTGCCGGCTCCACTTCCCCCCTTTCCGGCCTGTGGTCCGGCGCCTTCCCGCGCCCGGCCTGCAAGCCTTTGACGGTTATTTTTGATGGATGCCTGGTCCCTTTGTCTTGAACGTCTGGAGGCGGAATTCCCGCCGGAAGATGTCCACACCTGGTTGAAGCCGCTGCAGGCCGACCAGCGTGCCGACAGCCTTGTGCTGTACGCCCCCAATGCCTTCATTGTCGACCAGGTGCGCGAGCGCTACCTGGCCCGCATCATCGAACTGCTGACCTATTTCGCCGGTTTTGGCGATGTGGTGCTGGAGATCGGTTCACGCCCGCGCGCGCCGGAACCGGCGCCGGTCGTCCCCTCTGCCGGTGCAGTGGCTCCGGCCGCGCCGGTGGTGCCGTTCAACGGCAACATGGATTCGCACTACACCTTCGCCAATTTCGTCGAAGGCCGCAGCAACCAGCTCGGGCTGGCCGCCGCCTTCCAGGCCGCGCAGAAGCCGGGCGACCGCGCGCACAACCCGCTGCTGCTGTACGGCGGCACTGGCCTGGGCAAGACCCACCTGATGTTTGCCGCCGGCAACGCGATGCGCCAGGCCAATCCGGCCGCCAAGGTGCTGTACCTGCGTTCGGAACAGTTCTTCAGCGCGATGATCCGGGCGCTTCAGGAAAAAACCATGGACCAGTTCAAGCGCCAGTTCCAGCAGGTGGACGCGCTGCTGATCGATGACATCCAGTTCTTCGCCGGCAAGGACCGCACCCAGGAGGAGTTCTTCCACACCTTCAATGCGCTGTTCGACGGCAAGCAGCAGATCATCCTGACCTGCGACCGCTATCCGCGCGAGGTCGAAGGGCTGGAGGCGAGGCTGAAATCCCGCCTGGCGTGGGGCCTGTCGGTGGCGATCGAGCCACCCGACTTCGAGACCCGTGCCGCGATCGTGCTGGCAAAAGCTCGCGAACGTGGTGCAGAAATCCCTGATGATGTCGCTTTCCTGATCGCCAAGAAGATGCGCTCCAACGTCCGTGATCTGGAAGGTGCGCTCAACACCCTCACCGCCCGTGCCAACTTCACCGGCCGCGCTATCACCACCGATTTTGCCCAGGAAACCCTGCGCGACCTGCTGCGTGCCCAGCAGCAGGCGATCAGCATTCCCAACATCCAGAAAGTGGTCGGCGACTACTACGGGCTGCAGATGAAAGATCTGCTGTCCAAGCGCCGCACCCGCTCGCTGGCGCGGCCGCGGCAGGTGGCGATGGCGCTGACCAAGGAGCTGACCGAGCACAGCCTGCCGGAGATCGGCGATGCCTTTGCCGGCCGTGACCACACCACGGTGTTGCACGCGGTCCGCCAGATCAAGCATCTGATGGAAACCGACGGCAAGCTGCGCGAGGACTGGGACAAGCTCATCCGCAAGCTCAGCGAGTAGACCGGCGGCAGAAAGCGCAGGCGCCCTGCCTGCGCTGGTCGAGCAGCTGTTTCATCGCGGGTCCCTGCCCTCATGCCGTTGCTGGAAGTGTGGCCATGATGCCCCGAGACAGTGGAGGCGTCATCGCACAAAACGGTGCATCATTCGGGGGTAAGCGCGGGAAAGTCTGTGGATAGAATCGCCGGTTGTCCGGGCCTGAAATCTATCCACAGGTTCATCCCCCAGTTCGGGGTCAGTAATGCAGAGGGTTTCATTCAACAAAAACCCTTCAATAACAAACACTTAGGTGTGTTTTAAACGAAATCTGGCTCTACCAGCACCACCAAGCTTTTGATTTAAACCACATCTTTAAAGCATAGGGGCACGAAACCACATGCGTTTCACATTGCAGCGCGAAGCCTTTCTCAAGCCGTTGACCCAGGTCGTCAACGTGGTCGAACGCCGCCAGACATTACCGGTTCTGGCCAATTTCCTGGTCCAGGTGCAGGACGGCCAGCTGGCGTTGACCGGCACCGATCTGGAAGTGGAAATGGTCTCCCGTATCGCGGTTGACGATGCGCAGGACGGAGAAACCACGATTCCGGCACGCAAACTGTTCGAGATCATCCGTGCCCTGCCCGATGGCAGCCGCATTACCGTCTCGCAGACGGGCGAGAAGATCACCGTCCAGGCCGGGCGCAGCCGCTTCACCCTGGCCACCCTGCCGGCCAACGACTTTCCGTCCGTGGATGAAGTCGAAGCCACCGAGCGTGTCGCCGTTCCGGAAGCGGCCCTGAAGGAATTGATCGAGCGCACCGCATTCGCGATGGCACAGCAGGACGTGCGTTATTACCTCAACGGTCTGCTGTTCGACCTGCGCGACAAGACGCTGCGCTGTGTGGCCACCGACGGCCACCGTCTGGCGCTGTGTGAAACCGCGCTGGAAAACAGCAATGGCGCCAAGCGCCAGATCATCGTGCCGCGCAAAGGCGTGACCGAACTGCAGCGCCTGCTGGAAGGCGGCGAACGCGAAGTGGAGCTGGAAGTCGGCCGCAGCCACGTACGCGTGAAGCGTGACGATGTCACTTTCACTTCCAAGCTGATCGACGGCCGCTTCCCTGATTACGAAGCGGTGATTCCGATCGGCGCCGATCGCGAAGTGAAGGTGGAACGTGAAAGCCTGCGTGCCTCGTTGCAGCGGGCGGCGATCCTGTCCAACGAGAAATACCGTGGCGTGCGCGTGGAAGTGAGTCCGGGGCAGCTGAAAATCAGCGCGCACAATCCGGAGCAGGAAGAGGCGCAGGAAGAAATCGAGGCCGATACCCAGGTCAGCGATCTGGCCATCGGCTTCAACGTCAACTACCTGCTGGATGCCCTGTCTGCATTGCGCGAAGAGCATGTGGTCATCCAGCTGCGCGACTCCAACTCCTCTGCACTGGTGCGCGAAGCCGGCAGCGAGAAATCGCGTCATGTGGTGATGCCGCTGCGCCTGTAACCCACGTTCCACGTGGAACACACCGAGCCCGGCCGTTGCCGGGCTTTTTGTTTTCCGGGTTCTGGGGTTCCACGTGAAACCTGAAACAGGATCCGTTCGGCGCACCCGCATCCTGACCTGCGGATCTCCGGGAGCGTTTGCGGCATCAACAGAATTCCGGAGGGGTCCCGGCCAACGCTACAACAGCTGAAGCTGCAAACGAGCCTGAGTGGAGACCTGCTTTGCAGGATGCAGGCTCACATTCGTACCGGAGCATGAGGCTGTTTACTTCATCGCGGTGCACAGACCTGAAGCAGGCGTCCCCGGTTGAATCATAACGCCCCCACTGTGTCGCAGACCTCCGCAGCCAGGATGTATTCAACGGCGCCGAGAACCCGAGTGATACGGCAGCTGAACTGCTGCTTTTGAAATTCCGGATTTCCGGTCACCACGCTGAAAAAGTTCACGCAATCTCCCTTGCCTGATTTTCTAGTCTCGGTTTCCTTCGCTCTATGCTTTAAATCTGAGAATAAATCTAAAGCTAGGTGGTGATGGTAGAGGCAGATTTCATGTAGAACTCCACTATGTTATTGAATTTAAATGGATTTTATATTGCGAAAGGCGGGGTAAAAGTAGTCCTGGAGGCTGTGGATAAGAGTGGATAAGTAAATTCCGGCTTTGATCTGCGTTTTTATCCACAGACTGCGTTACTTATACACAGGGCTTGTCCCCCACTTTGTTCCTTCCGGTTCCGGGGCGGATTTCTTGAAATCTGTCGGAGTTTCGTGAGGGATGTTCCCCGGATCTGGAGAAATGCCACCGCCTGCTGTCGTAGGAAAACGGGAGCACGGGCTGGCCGTCGGCATCACGGGGATGCTTTAAGCTGCTCGCCTGTCAGCCGCGAAACGCGCAGCTGCTCCGTGTCTTCCTCCGAGCGTCAATGCATATCGTCCGTGTAGCCCTGAACCGTGTCCGCCGGTTTGATTCGGTGGAGTTCTCCCCTCGCCCGGGTATCAATCTGATCACCGGTGACAACGGTGCAGGCAAGACCAGCATCCTTGAGGCACTGCACCTGATGGCCTACGCGCGCAGCTTTCGGGGCCGTGTGCGTGATGGGCTGGTACAGAAAGGGGCCGATGGGCTGGATGTCTTTGTGGAGTGGGAGGAGCAGGCGGCACCCGGCGGTGGCGCGGGCGTGCGGCGACGCGCGGGATTGGCCCATAACGGGCAGAGCTGGCGCGGGCGGCTGGATGGCGAGGATGTTTCCCAGCTGGGGGTGCTGTGTGCGGCCCTGGCGGTTGTTACCTTTGAGCCGGGCAGCCATGCACTGGTCAGTGGGAGCAGTGAATCGCGGCGACGCTTCCTCGATTGGGGGTTGTTCCACGTGGAACCGGATTTTCTTTCCCTGTGGCGGCGCTACAGCCGGGCGTTGAAGCAGCGCAATGCCCTGCTCAAGAGTGGTGCCGGCGGTGGATTGCTGGATCCGTGGGACCATGAGCTCGCCGAAACCGGCACGGCGCTGACATCCCATCGCCAGCACTACCTGGACCGCCTGCAGGAGCGGGCCGGACAGATCGCCTGCGAGATCGCGCCGTCACTGGAATTGCAGGCGTTGGAGCTGCAACCGGGTTGGCGACGTCAGGAAATGGGCCTGGCCGATGCGCTGCTGCTGGCGCGCGAGCGGGATCGCCTCGCAGGCCACACCTCCGTAGGCCCCCATCGGGCCGACTGGAACGTGCAATTTGCACAGATTCCCGGGCGCGAGGGGCTTTCCAGGGGACAGGCCAAGCTGACGGCGCTGGCGTGTCTGTTGGCGCAGGCGGGCGATCATGCGGCCGAACGTGGTGATTGGCCGGTGATCGCGCTGGATGATCTGGCCTCGGAGCTGGACCGTCCCCATCAGCAGCGTGTGCTGGAGCATCTGCAGCGGACGCCGGCCCAGGTGTTCATTACCGCGACCGAACCGCCGGCGCTGCTGGAGGAATGGGGCAGCACCTACACCAGGTTCCACGTGGAACATGCGGCGATCCAGCTGCTGGAGTGAGCGATTCCGGCGGCTCAAGGCCCGGCTGGTATAATTTCGCCGCAATCCCCTATTTCCCGTGCCCGGCGCCCACTGCCGGCACGACCTGCGGAGCCTATGGCAAGCGCAATGAGCGAAGAACAGAACACCCCGGCCAGCAATGGCAACTACGACGCCAACAGCATCACCGCCCTGGAAGGTCTGGAGGCGGTCCGCAAGCGTCCCGGCATGTACATCGGTGACGTCAATGACGGCACCGGTCTGCACCACATGGTGTTCGAGGTCGTTGACAACTCCATTGACGAAGCCCTCGCCGGCCACGCCGACAATGTCTCGGTGACGATCCACGCCGATGGCTCGGTGTCGGTCTCGGACAACGGTCGCGGCATCCCGGTTGGCAAGCACGAACAGATGAGCCAGAAGCTCGGCCGCGAGGTATCGGCGGCCGAGGTGGTGATGACGGTGCTGCACGCTGGCGGCAAGTTCGACGACAACAGCTACAAGGTTTCCGGCGGCCTGCACGGCGTCGGTGTCAGCGTGGTCAATGCCCTGTCGGAAAAGCTGCTGCTGGACATCTACCAGGGCGGCATCCACTACCAGCAGGAGTTCGGCGATGGCGCGGCCAAGGGCCCGCTGCAGAAGCTGGAGCCCACCACGCGGCGCGGCACTTCCCTGCGCTTCTGGCCGTCGGCGAAGGCCTTCAACGACAACATCGAGTTCCACTACGAGATCCTGGCCCGCCGCCTGCGTGAGCTCTCCTTCCTCAACTCGGGCGTCAAGATTTCCCTGAATGATGAGCGTGGTGAGGGCCGCCGCGACGATTACCACTACGAAGGCGGCATCAAGAGCTTCGTCGAGCATCTGGCGCAGTTGAAGACCCCGCTGCATCCGAACGTGATCTCGGTGGTTGGCGAACACAACGGCATCGTGGTCGACGTGGCGCTGCAGTGGACCGATTCCTACCAGGAAACGATGTACTGCTTCACCAACAACATCCCGCAGAAGGATGGCGGCACCCACCTGGCCGGTTTCCGCGGCGCGCTGACCCGTGTGCTGAGCAATTACATCGAGCAGAACGGCATCGCCAAGCAGGCCAAGATCAGCCTGACCGGCGATGACATGCGCGAAGGCATGATCGCGGTGCTGTCGGTGAAGGTGCCCGACCCGAGCTTCTCCAGCCAGACCAAGGAAAAGCTGGTCAGCTCGGACGTGCGCCCGGCAGTGGAAAACGCCTTCGGCCAGCGTCTGGAAGCCTTCCTGCAGGAGAACCCGAACGAGGCCAAGGCCATCGCCGGCAAGATCGTCGATGCCGCCCGCGCCCGCGAGGCCGCGCGCAAGGCCCGCGACCTGACCCGCCGCAAGGGCGCGCTGGATATCGCCGGCCTGCCGGGCAAGCTGGCCGACTGCCAGGAAAAAGACCCGGCGCTGTCGGAACTGTTCATCGTCGAGGGTGACTCGGCCGGTGGCTCGGCCAAGCAGGGCCGCAATCGCAAGAACCAGGCGGTGCTGCCGTTGCGTGGCAAAATCCTCAACGTGGAACGTGCGCGCTTCGACCGCATGCTGGCCTCCGATCAGGTCGGTACGCTGATCACCGCGCTGGGTACCGGCATCGGCCGCGACGAATACAACCCGGACAAGCTGCGTTACCACAAGATCATCATCATGACCGACGCCGACGTCGACGGCGCACACATCCGCACGCTGCTGCTGACGTTCTTCTACCGGCAGATGCCGGAACTGATCGAGCGTGGTTACGTCTACATCGGCCTGCCGCCGCTGTACAAGATCAAGCAGGGCAAGTCCGAGCTGTACCTGAAGGACGATCCGGCCCTGGACGCCTATCTGGCCAACAACGCGGTGGAAAACGCCGCACTGATCCCGGCCAACGGCGAGCCGCCGATCGAAGGCGTGGCGCTGGAAAGCCTGTTGATGGCCTACGCCGCCGCGCAGGACGCGATCGAGCGCAATGCTCACCGTTACGACCGCAGCCTGCTGGAGGCACTGGTCGATTTCACCCCGATGGATCTGGAACACCTGCGCAATCCGGCCGACGGCGAAGGGCTGGATGCGCTGGCCGCCCGCCTGAACCAGGGCAGCATCGGTACCCCGCGCTACACACTGGAGTTGCAGGAGCCGACCGAACAGCGTCCGGCCGCGGTGCTGGTCACCCGCCGCCACATGGGCGAAGAGCTGATCCAGGTGCTGCCGCTGGCCGCATTTGAATCCGGCGAGCTGCGGGCACTGCACAAGGCCTCGCAACTGCTGCACGGGCTGGTGCGCGAAGGTGCCACCATCAACCGGGGCAACCGCAGCAGCCAGATCACCGGTTTCGCCCAGGCCCAGGCCTGGTTGATGGAAGAAGCCAGGAAGGGCCGCCAGATCCAGCGCTTCAAGGGCCTGGGTGAAATGAATCCTGAACAGCTGTGGGATACCACGGTGAACCCGGATACACGCCGGCTGTTGCAGGTGCGCATCGAGGATGCGGTGGAAGCCGACCAGATCTTCAGCACCCTGATGGGGGACGTGGTCGAGCCGCGCCGCGATTTCATCGAGGACAACGCGCTGAAGGCGATGAACCTGGATATCTGATCCAGCGCATGTGACTGCGGGCGCGCATGGTTGCGTCGCCCGCCTTCCTGCCCGGCAAAGGAACGAGATGTCCGCCCTGCCCCCGCTTCCCTCCTCTCCCGATGCGTCTTCCACCGGTCCACAGAGGGGATCGCCGGTCGGGGGTTTCTTCCTTGACCTGCTGATCGGCGCGGCCACCCTGCTGGGACTGAGCCTGCTGTGCAGCCTGGCGTGGGGCCTGTGGCGCGCATTCCATATGGGCCTTGACGCCGCCCGTACGGGTGCCGCGCCACCGGCGGCGGCCGACATGGCGCACTTGCTGGGACAACCCGGCGCCTTGACCCAGCTGCTGATCGCGCTGGTTTCCACCGGCGGTGCCGCCCTGCTGCTGTACTTCTGGCGGCGCCCGGCCAACGCGCTGGAAAGAACGAGTTCGCTGCAGGCACTGCGGCGCGCAAGCACCTGGGGATGGACGTTGCTGGTAGCGGCCTGCGTCTTTGCCGGAACCAGCCTGATCGGCTGGGCGGCCCGGCAGCTCGGGATCGAACCGCTGCCGACCAACCTGCCGTTGATGGAACAGGCGCTGGCGAATTTCCCGGTGTTCCTGGTGGTATTCGCGGTGGTGCTGGCGCCGGCCTATGAGGAGCTGCTGTTCCGCCGGGTGCTGTTCGGACGCCTCAGCGCCGCCGGCCGGCCCGTGCTGGGCCTTGTTCTGAGCAGCGCCGCCTTCGCGTTGATGCATGAGATTCCCGGTAGCAGCGCCAACGGCCCGGCGGAAATCCTCCAGCTATGGTTGATCTATGGCGGTATGGGGGCCGCATTCGCGTGGCTCTACCGCCGCACCGGCACGTTGTGGGCCGCCATTGCCGCGCACGGCATCAACAACGCCATCGCGCTGACAGCCCTGGTGCTGTCCGGCACGCCGTAGTCCAGCGACGGATTGACGGAAAATTAAGTCTTATGGCCGCACACTGCGCCCATGAACCAAGGGGGACTGCCGTGAAGCCGCTCATCGCCACCATTGTTATTGCCGCATTGCTCAGCGCCTGTGCGACCACCACGTCGCCGACCGGGCGGCGCCAGGTCGTCGGCGGTGTCTCCCAGCAGCAGCTGGACCAGCTCGGTGCGCAGGCGTTTGCAGAAATCAAGGGCAAGCAGCCACTCAGCCGTGACAGTGTCCAGAACAGCTACGTGCAATGTGTGGTCAATGCGCTGGTCGCCCAGCTTCCCCAACAGTACCGTGGCGTACGTTGGGAGGCGGCGTTGTTTGTGGACAAGGAGCCCAATGCGTTCGCGTTGCCGGGCGGCAAGGTCGGCGTCAACACCGGCATCTTCAGCGTGGCGAAAAACCAGGACCAGTTGGCGGCGGTAATCGGCCATGAGATCGGCCATGTGATCTCGCGCCACCACGAAGAGCGCCTGACCCGCCAGCAGAACACCCAGCTCGGCCTCGGCATTCTCGGCGCGCTTGCCGGTGCCGCCTACGGCGAAGGCGCGGCCAGCACGGTCAACCAGATCGGCGGCATGGGCGCGCAGGGGCTGATCCTGCTGCCGGGTTCGCGCACCCAGGAAAGTGAAGCGGACGTGGTGGGCCAGCGGCTGATGGCCGAGGCCGGCTTCGATCCGGCGCAGGCGGCGAACCTGTGGCAGAACATGATGGCTGCCAGTGGCAACCGTTCACCGGAGTGGCTGTCCACCCACCCCGACCCGGCCAACCGCATCAGCGAACTGCAGCGCGATGTGCCCGCACTGCAGCCTGTTTTCCAGCAGGCCCGGCAAGCCGGACGGACCCCGCGTTGCGGCTGAGCGATGGCATCCCGGCGACTGCGGGCCACCGGATTGATGCGCTACAGCATCGGAAGTGATTTCTCCGCCAATTCTTTTCTGGTACGTTTGCCGGCTCTGCATTTTTTCAACGCGTCTGTTTCCAGTACCGCCGCGGCGGTTTCATCGAGGTAAACCATGATTTCCCACAACCCCAAGAAAGCGCTGCTTTCCGTTCTGGTTGCCACCGTGCTCGGTGGCGTGGTGGTTGCCGATGCTTTCGCCCAGGCGCGTTCTTCCGATCGCAACGAGCGTCGCGGCAAGAGCAGTGCGAAGGCCGAGGTGCTGTTCCCGGAGGCCACCCGTACCGAACCCGGCGGCAAGCCGTCCTCGAAGATGGGCAGCAAGCTGCAGAAGCTGTTCGCCGCCTACAACAAGGACGACTACGAGCAGACCCGTGCGCTGGCCGATGAGATCATCGCCGCCGACAACGCCAACGATTACGACAAGGCCGTGGCCAACCAGCTGGCCTCGCAGGCGGCCTACAACCTGGATGACAACGCCGCCGCCAAGCAGTACCTGCAGCAGGCGGTCGCGCTGAACCAGCTGGACAACAACGGCCACTACCAGGCGTTGCTGATGCTGGCCCAGCTGCAGCTGCAGGACGACCAGTACGCCGAAGGCCTGTCCAACATCGACAAGTACTTCGCCGAGTCCAAGTCGAACAAGCCCGAGGAACTGATCATCAAGGGCCAGGCCCTGTACCAGTCCGAGAAGTACGCCGAGGCGATCCCGGTGCTGAAGGCGGCCATCGCCGCCTCGCCCGAGCCGAAGGACAACTGGAATCAGTTGCTGATGGCCGCTTACGCCGAGGCCGGCCAGACCGGCGAGGCGGTGAAGGAAGCCGAGGCGCTGGCTGCCCGCAATCCGGATGACAAGAAGACCCAACTGAATCTGGCCAGCATGTACATGCAGGCCGACGACATGGACAAGGCTGCCGCG
Organism: Stenotrophomonas sp. JC08; assembly: GCF_052180205.1. Taxonomy (NCBI): domain Bacteria; kingdom Pseudomonadati; phylum Pseudomonadota; class Gammaproteobacteria; order Lysobacterales; family Lysobacteraceae; genus Stenotrophomonas; species Stenotrophomonas sp. JC08. The sequence goes on from NZ_CP197473.1 coordinate 3,402,427, forward strand.
GTGATGGACAAACTGCGTGCGGCTGGATTGCTCACCGAAGAGCGCGAGTACAAGCAGCTGTACTCGATCTATGCCAACACCGATAACAAGGAACAGGACGTCATTGCGGTGATCAACGAGGGCCTGTCCAAGGGCATCCTCAAGCCGGACTATCAGGTTTACCTGGCACTGGCGCAGTCCTACTACTACACCGAGCAGGTGTCGCAGGCGATCGACGCATGGAAGAAGGCCGCCCCGCTGTCACCCAACGGTGAGACGTATCTGAATCTGGCACGTGTGCTGCATGGCGAGGGGCGTATCCCCGAAGCGAAACAGGCCGCCCGTGACGCCTTGGCCAAGGGGGTGAAAAACCCCGCCGATGCAAACAGAATCATCAATCTGAAGTAAGTAGGAATAACGCCTGAACGGCTGCACATCTGATGCGCAGCCGGTCAGGATTGGTATAAGCTTGGAGGTTCCTGCGGTGTCATGCACCGCTGAATCAGGGCGGGCAGATCAACGCCTTCCCGACCCCACTACAGAGCTCTTGGCGCATGACGGAACAACTGGTCTTCCACCACAGGTATGACGACGAGAAAGAGAAGGGTCTGAGCTGGCCCCGCATCGTCGGTATCGCATTTGTAATCGCCCTCCACCTTGCAGCCCTGATGATGCTTCTGATTCCTGCCGTGGCCCCGAAGGCCGCTGCGGAAAAAGAACGCAACGTCATGGTGACGCTGGTCGACGCCCCGCCGCCACCGCCGCCGCCACCGCCGCCGCCGCCGCCGCAGGACATCCCGCCGCCGCCGGTCAAGAACCTGGCTCCGCCGAAGCCGTCGCCGCTGCCGCCGCCGCCGGAAGCCCCGGTGGTCGACGTGCCGGAACCGCGTCCCAATGACGTGGTGACGCCGCCGGCTCCGCCAGCGCCGCCGGCTCCGCCGGTCGACATCCAGGCCAGCGTGGACATCTCGTCCAAGAACATGAACCCGCCGCGTTACCCGCCGGCCGCTTTCCGTGCCGGTATCCAGGGCGAGGTCATCCTGATCATTGATGTCGATGCCAACGGCAACGTCACCAATGTGTCCGTCGAGAAGTCCAGTCGCAACCGCGATCTCGACCGAGCTGCAATGGAAGCGGCGCGCAAGTGGAAGTTCAATCCCGCCCAGAGCGGTGGAACGAAGGCAGCTGGTCGCGTCCGCGTCCCGGTCAACTTTGCGCTGAGCTGATCCATGTGGCGGCCGGCGCGGCCGCCACCGGAACAGGTCACTTTAGCTACACCCTTTAACACCACACACAACAAAGGTAAGCGTCATGCTGCAGGAAATTTTCATCGCCGCTGCTGCCGGGGGCAACGCAAACAACGCCCTCTCGCAAATGGGTTTCGAGCACTTGCTCCACGAAATGACTTCCCAGCCGGGTGAGTTCGCCGTTTCGTGGGTGGTGCTGCTGACCCTGGTGTTCATGTCGGCCATGTCCTGGTACTGGACCGTCATCAACATCTTCCGCAGCACCCGTCTGAAGTCCGCCGCCGCACGTGTGCCGGGCCTGTTCTGGGATGCACCGAACGCACAGGACGCCATCCGTGCGATGGAAGAACAGCCGGCTTCCGAGCCGTTCTCCAAGATCGCCCTGGATGCTGCCCAGGCGGCCGCCCACCACCAGCAGGCCGGTACTTCCGAAACGCTGAGCCGCTCGGAGTTCGTTGATCGTGCCCTGCGTCAGGCGGTGACCCGTGAATCCAACAACCTGCAGGGTGGCATGATCCTGCTGGCCACCGTCGGTGCGACCGCCCCGTTCGTGGGTCTGCTGGGTACCGTGTGGGGCATCTACGGCGCGCTGATCAAGATCGGTGCCACCGGTTCGGCCTCGATCGACGCCGTTGCCGGCCCGGTGGGTGAAGCCCTGATCATGACCGCGATCGGTCTGTTCGTGGCTATCCCGGCCGTGTTCGCCTTCAACTTCTTCAGCAAGATCAACAGCGCGACCGTCAGCAAGTTCGACACCTTCGCGCACGATCTGCACGACTTCTTCGCCACCGGTTCGCGCGTTCGCTGATCCGGCAAGCCAAGCAGTCCTCGCAACGATATAGACGGAGCCCGTTATGGCTTTCAGTAGTGACAACAGCAGCGGCCCGATGGCCGACATCAACGTCACCCCCCTCGTGGACGTGATGCTGGTACTGCTGATCATCTTCATCATCACGGCTCCCCTGATGTCCCACAAGGTCCAGGTCGAGCTGCCGCAGGCCAATCTGAATATCAATTCAGAGGATGCCGAGAAGCGTTCGAGCCCGATCACGGTAGCAGTCAAGGAAGACGGCTCGATCTACTGGAACGATGAAGAGGTCTCCAAGGAGACCTTGGAATCGCGCTTCGCGACCGCGGCACAGCAGACGCCGCAGCCGCCGCTCAACTTGCGTGGTGACAGGACCACCAAGATGAAAGTGATCAACGAAGTGACCAAGATCGCGCAGGGCCAGGGCATGCTGGACGTCGGTTTCGTTGCCACCAAAGAAAAGGGGCAATAAGCCATGTCTTTCAGTAGTGGTGGAAACAAGGGCCCCATGGCCGACATCAACGTCACGCCCCTCGTGGACGTGATGCTGGTGCTGCTGATCATCTTCATCGTGACCGCGCCGATCATGACGTATCCGATCGCCGTGGACCTGCCGCAGCGGGTCATCAACCCGCCGCCGCAGCTGAAGGAACCGCCGCCGCCGATCGACCTGCGGGTGGACGCGAGCAACCAAGTCTACTGGAACAACAGTCCGGTAAACGTGTCCGAGCTGCAGCAGCGGATGGAAGAGGAAGTGCAGAAGGATCCGACCAACCAGCCGGAGCTTCGTATCGACGCCAATCCGGATTCGGAGTACGAGGTCATGGCCAAGATTCTGGCCCAGGCCAAGAACGCCCGGATGATCAAGATCGGTTTCGTGCAGTGACGTAACGCTCAAGTCATGACGCGACTGGAAAACGCCCCTGAGCAATCGGGGGCGTTTTTTTTTATGTGGACAAAGACGTCCGTCGATTCGCGTCGACGGCGCGGGCGGAGCCGCTGTCCGGAGCAGGATCGATCAGGCTTCGGTTGCAGCGGGGATCAGCGCTACCTGTGGATCACATGCCGCTGCTTCAGGCGTCGTGCGGCCGCGCTGCGGCGATCGTGGCCAGATAGCCGCCGATCGTGTCTTCCAGGCCTTCGTACAGCGCTTCGCTGATCAGCGCGTGGCCGATGGAGACCTCCAGCACATCCGGCACCGCGTCGAGGAAGGTGCCCAGATTGTCCTGGGACAGGTCATGGCCGGCGTTGACCCCCAGACCGGCGGCCTGGGCGCGGCGTGCGGCATCACTGAACAGCGCCAGCGTCGCCGGCAGGTCACCTTCGACAAAGGCTTCGGCATAGGGGCCGGTATAGAGCTCGACACGGTCGGCGCCCAGCGCCGCGGCCTGCGCGATCTCCGGATTGCCGGCATCCACGAACAGGCTCACCCGACAGCCGTACTGCTTGAGGGTGGCGATCAGCGGTCGCAGGCGTTCGCCATCGCGGCTGAAATCGATGCCGTGATCGGACGTCAGCTGGCCGTCGCCGTCCGGCACCAGCGTGGCCTGCGCGGGACGGGTCTGCTCGCACAGCGCCAGCAATCCGGGATAGCCGGGCCGGGGCGGCGCGAACGGGTTGCCTTCAATATTGAATTCGACGCCGTGCTGGCGGGTCAGTTCGGACAGGGCATAGACATCATCGGCGCGGATGTGGCGCTGGTCCGGACGCGGATGCACGGTGATGCCGTGCGCACCGGCGCGTAGGCAGGTCATGGCCGCGCGCACCACATCCGGATCACCGCCACCGCGGGAGTTGCGCAGCACGGCGATCTTGTTGACGTTGACACTGAGCTGGGTCATGACGGCGACTGCTCCCGGGAATGGTCCGGAGCCGCTGCGGCGCCGGTACGGTACTTCTCGCGCAGTGCCTGCAGCTCGGCCGGATACAGGGCGCGCGGAGTGTCGGAGATGACGCCGCCGACGCGGGCGATGTACAGGCCCCGCACCCACAACAGCATGAACACCAGCGCCGCCAGCAGCGCCAGCGCAAGCAGCCAGGTCTGCGTGGTGGAAATGGCGAGCAGGAACGCCATCAGCGCGAGCAGCAGGAACAACCAGTACATGATGACCTCCCCATCCAGCAGTGAAGTGTAACGGCGTCGGCGGCCGGGGTTCCACGTCGGCCGCCGACGCTTCAAAGCAACGGCGAGGCCAGCCGTGCAAAGGCTTCCGGAAGGCGGTGGCGCCACAGTGAGCGCACCCGGTCCGGTTTCACCTCGGTCGCCCGTTCGAACTCGGCACGAAGGATGGCATCCAGCTGCCGTGTCAGTGTGAGATCGGTATACATCATCGACAGCTCGAAGTTCAGCCGGAAACTTCGGTGGTCGAAATTGGCGGTGCCGACGATGCAGGTGTCGTCATCGGCGATGAAAGCCTTGCTGTGCAGCATGCGCGGACCGTATTCGTAGATGCGTACCCCCGCTTCCAACAGCTCGTTGAAGTAGGAGCGCGCGGCCAGGGTGACCAGCCACGAGTCACTCTGCCGGGGCACCAGCAGGCGCGTGTCCAGCCCGCCCAGGGCCGCCGAGGTCAGCGCCATCCGCGCGGCCTCGCCGGGGACGAAGTACGGGGTGACCAGCCAGACCCGCTGTCGGGCCTCGTGGATGGCACCCACGTGCAGACGGTGGATGGGCTCCCATGCCGAGTCAGGCCCGGAGATCAGGACCTGCGCATTGATGCTCCCCTCGGCGCGCGCCGGCACGCTGGTGGGGAACAGGTCGGCCTGTTCGAAACGCGTATTGTCCTGGCCGGTGGCATAGATCCAGTCTTCCAGGAACACCAGTTGCAGGTTGCGCACCACGTGGCCGCGGATACGCATGTGCAGGTCGCGGTAGGCATCGGCATTGCGGCTTTCGTCTTCGGCATCGGTGATATTGATGCCACCGGTGAAGGCGATTTCGCCATCGACGATGACCAGCTTGCGGTGCGTGCGCAGGTTCAGCCAGGGGCGTTTGAACGGCTTGAGCAGTTGCTGGGGATGGAACCACGCGACCTCGCCGCCGGCGTCCAGCAACGGCTGCAGGAATCGCCGCTTGATCTTCGATGAACCTACCGCGTCGAGCAGCAGCCGTACCTTGATCCCGTCACGGGCGCGCGCGACCAGCGCATCACGCAACGCGGTGCCGGCATGGTCGGGTTCGAAGATGTAGTACTCCAGGTTCACATGGCGCCGGGCAGCGGCGATGGCTGCCAGGATCGCCGCATAGGTGGCCGCGCCGTCCACCAGCCAGTCCACCCCGGTTGCAGTGCTGGGTGCCAGGCCAGTGGTGGCCTGCCCTACCCGGGTCAGCTCGTCGCAGTGCCCGTCCGCCGGGCACACGAGGCTGTAGGTGCTCATGCCTTCACGTGAACGGCCGCGGCGCAGACGCTGGCGGGTGATCTTCTGCGGGCCGAACAGGTAGAACACCAGCAGGCCGATGTACGGCAGCGCGGCCAGCGACAGCAGCCAGCTCAGCGTCGCCACCGGCTCGCGTTTCTGCAGCACGATGTAGCAGGCCAGCAGCAGCAGGTAGACCACGTAGGTGATCACCAGTGCTTCGGTCAGCCAGACCATGGAGGACAGGGACGTCCACAGGGAATCGAGGGTGTCGCGCATGGGGCGATTCTAGCCACGCTCCAGGCACGGGGTGTGCCGGGTGCGCTTTGTCACCTTGCTGAATCACCCGATCGCGACAGATGCGACGGCAGCGCGCTAGCGTAGGCGCATGCACACACCGCCCCCGATCAAAGGCCGCGGCAGCAGCAGCCACCTGCCCGGCCGTTTCGAAACCCTGACCACCGAAGCGGTCGATGACGGCTGGGCGGAGGACGCGAGCGAGGAGTTCGCCGCACCACGCCTGCGTACCGACGTGCGTGCGGAAACCGCGCGCAGCATCATCAGCCGCAACAGTTCGCCGGATGTGGGTTTCAACCAGTCGGTCAACCCTTACCGGGGCTGCGAGCACGGGTGTTCCTACTGCTTTGCCCGACCCACCCACGCCTATCTCAACCTGTCACCGGGTCTGGATTTCGAAACCAGGATTTTCGCCAAGACCAATGCTGCCGAGCTGCTGCGCAAGGAACTGGCCCGGCCCGGCTACGTGCCGCAGCCGATCGCGCTGGGCATCAATACCGATGCCTACCAGCCGATCGAGCGCAAGCTGGGGATTACCCGCCAGTTGATCGAAGTGATGGCCGAAACCCGGCATCCGTTCTCGCTGATCACCAAGAACGCACTGGTCGAACGCGACCTCGACCTGCTGGCGCCACTGGCCGCGCAGCAGCTGGTGAGCGTGCACTTCTCGGTGACCTCGCTGGATCCGCATCTGTCGGCCAAACTCGAACCGCGCGCCTCGGCCCCACACGCACGATTGCGGGCGATGCGACGGCTGGCCGAGGCCGGCATTCCGGTAGGGGTGATGGTGGCGCCGGTGATTCCATGGATCAACGACGCCGAACTGGAATCGGTGCTGGAAGCCGCGCGCGAGGCCGGCGCGAGCAGCGCCGGCTATGTGCTGCTGCGGCTGCCATATGAAGTGGCGCCACTGTTCCGCGACTGGTTGCACGCACACCATCCACAGCGTGCCGAGCATGTGATGAGCACCGTCAACCAGCTGCGCGGCGGCAAGGACTACGACAGCCGCTTCGGCAAGCGCATGCGCGGCGAAGGGGCCTATGCCGACCTGCTGGCCAACCGTTTCAAACTCGCCAGCAAACGGCTGGGTTTCAATGCCTCGCGCCAGCAGTGGCCATGGCTGGATTGCAGCAAGTTCATCGCCCCCCTGCCGCCGAAGAAGCCGTCGCCGCAGGGGGAACTGTTCTGATCCATGGCGCTTTTTCCAGGGCGGGCTTGGCTGTCACCCAGATAATCCGGAGGTGGCGCTCAATTGCACCACTGGGTCTCGCAGGGGACACCATCACCATCGCCATCCATCTGGGTGGACGGGCAATTCCGGATGAACCAGGTAGCCTCCGCGCATGAGGTCATCTGCGAGCAATGGGTGCGCCCATCACAGCGATAGCGGGGCGTGGATTGCGGGGAGGGACGGGCGTTGTCCGTGCTGTCCGTTGCTGTCATTGCAGATGTCGCCGACAGCAAGGGGGTCAGGCGTGGCAGCAGTAGAGTGACGGCGATGATGACAACCAGTGCGCCAGCCATCCAAGACAGGATCGGAAATAAGCGCTTGGGCTGCCTGGAACGGGCCGTCCCGGATGTGGCCTTGGGTTGCAGTGCCGCCGTGCGCTGCACGTTGATGCCTCGAGGCTTCTCGGCGGAGGTGTCGATCTCGAACGAAATCAACTCACCGACGCAGGGGGCCGGTCCGCCGCGTGGAAATGCCGAGATATGGATGAACAATTCGGAATCTTTGCCGGCAGGACGGACAAAGCCGAAGCCGCGCGCTTCGTTCCAGCGTACGACCGTACCATGAGTGCGCATTGGACGTGTCCCTGTCATTGCGGTTGATGTGGCTGCACGCGGTGGGCGCATGTCGACGCCATTCTATCCATGCACACGCAGTCCGCATGCGGGAGATGGCCCGCATGCGGATGACAGCCCTGGCTGGAGCCTGCTTCAGGCGCTCTTGGCGTCGAATTCGCTGTGGTAGCGGGTGGCTTCGGCCACTTCGTTGCGGCTGCCGAGGAACACCGGCACGCGCTGGTGCAGCTGCTCCGGGGCGATGTCGAGGATGCGCTGGCGGCCATTGGTGGCGGCACCGCCGGCCTGCTCGACCAGCATCGCCATCGGGTTGGCCTCGTACATCAGGCGCAGCTTGCCGGCCTTGGACGGGTCCTTCCTGTCCCACGGGTAGATGAAGATGCCGCCGCGGGTGAGCAGGCGGTGCACGTCGGCCACCATCGAGGCGATCCAGCGCATATTGAAGTTCTTGCCGCGGCTGCCTTCCTTGCCGGCCAGCAGGTCGGCCACGTACTCCTGCATCGGCGCTTCCCAGTGGCGCTGGTTGGACATGTTGATGGCGAACTCCTGGGTATCGGCCGGGATCTGCATGTCGCGCCGGGTCAGCACGAACTCGCCGGTCTCCCGGTCCAAGGTGAAGGCATGGGTGCCATGGCCCAGGGTCAGCACCAGCATGGTGCTCGGTCCGTAGATGCAGTAGCCGGCGGCGACCTGCTCGGTGCCGGCCTGCAGGAAGTGCTCATCCCCAGGCTTATCCACACCCTTGGGCGCGCGCAGCACCGAGAAAATGGTGCCGACGGAGACGTTCACATCGATGTTGGAGCTGCCATCGAGCGGATCGAACAGCAGCAGGAAATCACCGTGGGGATATTCGGCCGGCATCGGCTGGCTGTGGTCCATTTCCTCCGAGGCGCAGGCCGCCAGATGGCCGCCCCAGGCGTTGGCTTCAAGCAGGATGTCGTTGGAAATCACGTCCAGCTTCTTCTGCGCCTCGCCCTGCACGTTGCCGGTGCCGGCATCTCCGAGCACGCCGCCCAGCGCGCCCTTGCTCACCGCGATCGAGATGCTGGTGCAGGCCCGTGCCACCACCGCCACCAGCTGGCGCAGGTTGGCGCTGATGCGCTGGGCATGCTGTTCTTCGATCAGGAAGCGGGTCAACGATGTACGGGACATGGACGGCAACTGCCTTGGGGGAAAATGGGACCGCTATTGTCATGGCTGGGCCGGTTTTTTTCGAGCCTCGGTCAAATTCTGACGTTGGCAGGACAAGGGGGACAGCGCGCCACCCTCGCCTCTCGCCTGCAACGCCGGCTGCGGATAACGATGCAGGGCCGGCGCCGCGGGCATTGGCTTTATCCACAGGCTCCGTACCATGCAGGACCTTGCCGGGAGATCACGATGGATTGGAACCAGGTCACGCACGGTCTGTTGACCGCCTTGGGCATCGGCCTGCTGGTCGGCGCGGTGCGCGAGCGCCAGCACGGTGGGCAGCACAGTCTGCAGGCGGGCGTGCGCACCCACACGCTGACGGCGTTGCTGGGCGCTGCGGCGCTGCTGCTGGGTCAGGCGGTGTTCGTGGCGGCGCTGCTGGCGGTGGCGGTACTGGCGTGGACCAGCTACCGCATCACCGCCCGCCAGGACCCGGGTCTGACCGGCGAGATCGCGCTGTTGACCACGGTGCTGCTGGGCGGTCTGTCCTTGCAGCAACCGGCATTGGCCGCGGCGCTGGGCGTGGTGGTGGCGATCCTGTTGTGGGCCAAGGCGCCGCTGGCACGGCTGAGCCGTGAATGGATCAGCGACGGGGAAATGCGCGATGCGCTGCTGCTGGCCGCCTGTGCGCTGGTGGTGCTGCCCCTGTTGCCGGATACCGCGGTGGATCCGTGGGGCGTGCTGGTGCCGTCCAAGCTGTGGCAGATCGTGGTGCTGGTGATGGCCGTGGGCATGCTCGGGCATGTCGCGCTGCGGGCAGTGGGCGCGCGCCGGGGATTGCCGGTGGCCGGTTTCTTCTCCGGTTTCGCCTCCTCCACCGCGGCGGTGGCCGGCTTCGGCCGCAGCAGCCGTGCCGCGCCGGCGCTGGTGCTGCCGTCGGTGGCCGCGGCGCTGCTGGCCAATCTGGCGTCGTTGCTGCTGTTTGCGGCGGTCATCGGCACCAGTTCGATCGAGCTGCTGCGCGCCACCGCCTGGCCACTGCTGGCGGCGGCGCTGGCACTGCTGGCCGGTTCGGCGCTGGGCCTGCGGCATGTGGCCGATGAAACGGTACCGCAGGGGCCGGCGCGCAGCGCCTTCCAGCTGCGTCATGCGCTGATGATCGCGCTGGCCATTGCGGTTGTGCTGCTGCTGTCGGAGGGATTGCGGCAACTGTTCGGGCAGGCCGGCGCACTCACCGGCGCCACCCTTGCCGCGTTGGCCGAGCTGCACGCGGCGGCGGCCAGTATCGCCGCGCTCACCGCCTCAGGCGGGCTGGAGCTGGAGCAGGCACGCTGGGGCGTGGTGGCGTTGCTGGCTTCGGCATCACTGTCCAAGTCGGTGCTTGCCTTCGCCAGTGGCGGGGCGCGTTACGGCGCGGGGGTCGCCATCGGCCTGGCGGCGATGGTGCTGTCCGCGGTGCTGGTGACCTGGGGCGTGACCGTCTGACGGGTGCGTCTTCCGTAGCGGCCACAAAAAAGCCCGGGCAGGCCCGGGCTATTCCATGCAACAGCTGGCGTCGATCAGCTGCGGCTGACCGCGCACACCGCCTTGGCCACGTAGTCCAGGTTCTTCTGGCTCAGCGCGGCCACGCAGATGCGGCCGGTGCCGACGGCGTAGATGCCGTACTCGTCACGCAGCGTATCCACCTGGGCGCGGCTCAGGCCGGAATAGGAGAACATGCCGGCCTGCTGCTGGATGAAGCGGTATTGCGGCGCACCCTTCTCGGCCAGCTTGGCCACCAGCTCGGCGCGCAGGCGGTGGATGCGGTTGCGCATCTGGCCCAGCTCTTCTTCCCACATCGCGCGCAGCTCGGTGCTGCCGAGCACGCCGGCGACCAGTGCGGCACCGTGGGTGGACGGGCTGGAATAGATGGTGCGGATGATGCGCTTGATGTGCGACTGCACCGCCTTGGTCTGCCCGGCGGTGGCGGCCACCACCGACAACCCGCCTACGCGCTCGCCATACAGCGAGAACGACTTGGAGTAGGAGTTGGCGACGATGAAGCTGTCGATGCCGGCCTCGGCGACGATGCGCACGGCCACGCCGTCCTCGGCGATGCCCTTGTCGAAGCCCTGGTAGGCCATGTCGATGAACGGGAACAGCTGGCGTTCCTTCAGCAGCGCGGCGACCTGCTTCCACTGCGCTTCGGTCAGGTCCGCACCGGTCGGGTTGTGGCAGCAGGCGTGCAGCAGGACGGTGGTGCCCGGCTCCAGCTTGGCCAGGTCGGCGAGCATGCCGTCGAAATCCAGGCCGTGGCTGGCGGCGTCGAAATAGGTGTAGTCGACGACCTTGAAACCGGCGGCGGTGAACACCGCTCGGTGGTTTTCCCAGCTCGGGTTGGAGATGGCCACGGTGGCGTGCGGCAGGGTGTGGGCCAGCAGCTCGGCGCCCACGCGCAGTGCGCCGGAACCGCCCACGGTCTGGGTGGTAGCGACGCGGCCGGCAGCGACCAGTTCCGACTCCTTGCCGAACACCAGCTCGCGGGTGGCGCTGGTGTAGGTGGCCAGGCCGTCGATGGGCAGGTAGCCGCGCGGCTTGGCGTCGGCGGCCAGCTGCTGCTCGATCTGTTTGACGGCGCGCAGCAGCGGGATACGGCCTTCTTCGTCGTAGTAGATGCCCACCCCAAGGTTGACCTTGGTCGGACGGTTGTCAGCGTTGTATGCCTCGGTCAGACCCAGAATCGGGTCGCCTGGAACCTGTTCCACGTTTGCAAAGAAGGACACGGCGATACTCGTATCAAGTGGTGGGAGGGGATGCCTGGCGCGAACGTTCGCGGCGCACAGAACCGCATCATCCTAACAGGGCGGGAAGCCTGTGGCCGCAGGCGTTTCAGCTGGAACTTCGGGGCCGGACCGCTGCCGTTGCCACGCGGTATCGGCGATCATTGCGCGATGACAGCATATAAGCGGTTTTTCGTGCTGCCCGCGCTGCTGCTGGCCTTGCCCGGCACGCTGCAGGCGGCCTCGCCGCAGACCCTGGACCGGGTGCAGGTGGAAGCGGCGCGGGTCCACGCGGTGGAGGCGTTCGACCTGCCCGCGTCGTTGACCACGGTGACGGCGCTGGAAGACGCCAATGGCCGCGGCGCGTTGGTGTCCGAGGTGCTGGCCGGCGTGCCGGGTCTGCTGCTGCGCGAGCGGCAGAACTTCGCCCAGGACACGCAGCTGTCGATCCGCGGCTTCGGCGCGCGCTCCACCTTCGGTGTGCGCGGCGTGCGCCTGCTGGTGGACGGGGTGCCGGCGACGATGCCCGACGGTCAGGGCCAGCTGGCGCATTTCAACCTGCTCGGCGCCGAACGCATCGAGGTGCTGCGCGGGCCGTTCTCGGCGCTGCACGGCAACTCTTCCGGCGGCGTGCTGCAGCTGTGGAGTGGCGACGGCCAGGCCGGTGATCCGTGGCGGCTGCGCAGCAGCGTCGGCAGCCATGCCAGTTCCAGCACCGGTGTGCAGCTCAAGGGCCAGGCCGCGGCGATGCGCTACAACGTGGCCGCCAACCACTTCCGTACCGCGGGCTGGCGTGAGCACAGCGCCGCCCGGCGCGAATCGCTCAACGCCCGGCTGGGATTCGATCTGGCCGCCGGGCAGCGGCTGGATCTGTTGTTCAACGTTTTCGACGCACCGCAGGCACAGGACCCGCTGGGCCTGGATCGCGAGCAGGTCCGCCGCAACCCGCGTCAGGCCACGGCCGTGGCACGGCAGTACAACACCCGCAAATCGGTGGCGCAGCAGCAGGCCGGCGCGGTCTACACACTCCAGCGCGAGCAGCAGACCTGGCGGCTGATGGGCTATGCCGGGCAGCGCGCCGTCGAGCAGTTCCTGGCGATCCCGCCGGGGCCGCAGAACAGCCCGCTGCACTCGGGCGGGGTGATCGATCTGGACAGCGGCTACGGCGGCGTGGACGCGCGCTGGGCCTGGCACGGCACACTGGCCGGGCAACCGCTGGAACTGGTGTTCGGTGCCAATGCCGACCGCCAGCGCCAGCATCGCAGCGGTTATGAGAACTTCGTCGGCAGCACGCTGGGGATCAAGGGCCGGTTGCGCCGCGACCAGCGGGACCGGGTCGAAAACATCGACCGGTTCGCGCAGGCCTGGTGGCAGTTCAGCCCACGCGCCTCGGTGCTGCTGGGTGCGCGCCACAGCCAAGTGCGGTTCCGCTCCGAGGATCGCTACGTCACCGCTGCCAATCCCGATGACAGCGGCCGTCGCGACTACGCGGCGACCACGCCGGTGGCCGGGCTGGTGTTCCATGCCAATGACAACCTGCGGCTGTACGCCTCGGCCGGGCGCGGTTTCGAGACGCCGACCTTCAACGAGCTCGGCTACCGTGCCGATGGCGGTGCCGGGCTGGCGCTGGATCTGGCTGCGGCCACCAGCCGCAATTACGAGTTCGGCGGCAAGTGGCGATCACAGAGCGGTGCGCGGTTGGAGCTGGCGCTGTTCCGCGCCGACAGCGACAACGAGCTGGCGGTGGTGGTGAATGCCGGGGGCCGCAGCAGCTATCGCAATATCGGCGCCACCCGCCGCCAGGGCGTGGAGCTGGAGTGGCGGCAGCCCATCGGTGCCGCGCAGGAGCTGCAGCTGGCCTGGACCTGGTTGCAGGCCACGGTGCGCGAAGGTTATCTGACCTGCACCGGGCTGCCCGCCCCCTGCCTGCGACCGGGCAATCCGGTGGCGGCGGGCACGCGCCTGCCGGGCGTGCCGCAGCAGCAGGGGTTCGCGCGCTGGCAATGGCAGCCGGGGCCTTGGCAGTGGGCGGCCGAAGCGGTGGCCGCCAGCGCGGTCGGGGTCAACGATCTGGGCGATGCCCGGGCGCCCGGCTATGCCCTGTTGAACCTGGAACTGGCGCGGCACTGGAACACCGCCCGCGGCCAGCTGCGCGCGTTCGCACGGCTGGACAATGTGCTGGACCGGCGTTACATCGGCTCGGTGATCGTCAACGACGGCAACCGCCGTTACTGCGAGCCCGGCCCGGACCGCAGCGTTACCCTGGGCCTGCAGTGGCAATGGGCCCGCTGAACCGGCCGCCGATCCCGCGTACGGCCAGTCGCATGGATTGCGCGGCGGGCGCGTAGAGTCGCTTTCTTCTTCGGTTGCAGGGTTGCGGTGGTGGAATTACAGCAGGGGTTCGTCCTGACCCGGCATTGGCGCGATACCCCGGCCGGCACCGAGGTCAGCTTCTGGCTGGCCACCGATGACGGCCCGCGGCAGATCCGCCTGCCGCCGCAGGCCTCGGTGCTGTTCATTCCCGAAGCGCAGCGACTGGCGGCCACGGCGCTGTTGAAGAACGAGCGCGGCATCGAACTGCGCCCGTTGCCACTGCGCGATTTCCAGCATCGGCCGGTGCTGGGGCTTTACACCCGCCAGCACCGGCAGTTGATGGCGCTGGAAAAGCGCCTGCGCAAGGCCGGCATCGATGTCTACGAAGCCGATATCCGCCCGCCCGAGCGCTACCTGATGGAGCGCTTCATCACCGCTCCGGTGTGGTTTGGCGGTACCCCGGACGCGGACGGCGGCTTGCGCCAGGCGCGGATGAAGCCCGCCCCGGACTATCGCCCGACACTGAAGCTGGCATCGCTGGATATCGAGACCACCGCCACCGGCGAGCTGTACTCCATTGCCCTGGAAGGTTGCGGCCAGCGGCAGGTGTACATGCTCGGCCCGCCCAACCGCAGCGCGGAGGTCGACTTCAACCTCGACTACTGCAATACCCGCGCGCAGCTGCTGGAAGCGCTCAACCAGTGGCTGGCACGGCATGACCCCGATGCGATCATCGGCTGGAACCTGGTGCAGTTCGACCTGCGCGTGCTGCATGAGCAGGCGCGCCGGCTGGGTGTGCCGCTGCGGCTGGGGCGCGGCGGCGATGTGATGGGCTGGCGCGAACATGGCAGCCGCAACCACTACTTCGCCGAGGCGGCGGGGCGGCTGATCATCGACGGTATCGAGGCGCTGCGCTCGGCCACGTGGAGCTTTGAATCCTTCAGTCTGGAAAGCGTGGCGCAGAGCCTGCTTGGCGAGGGCAAGGACATCACCACGCCGTACCAGCGCATGGACGAGATCAACCGCATGTTCGCCGAGGACAAACCGGCGCTGGCGCGCTACAACCTGCGCGACTGCGAACTGGTCACGCGCATCTTCGCCAAGACCGGATTGCTGGACTTCCTGCTGGAACGGGCCAGCGTCACCGGCCTGCCGACCGATCGCAGCGGCGGCTCTGTGGCCGCGTTCACCCATCTGTACCTGCCGCCGATGCACCGGCTGGGGTTTGTCGCGCCCAATCTCGGCGACAGGCCGCCCGAAGCCAGCCCCGGCGGTTTCGTCATGGATTCCCGTCCGGGCCTGTACGAATCGGTGCTGGTGCTGGACTACAAGAGCCTGTATCCGTCGATCATCCGCAGTTTCCTGATCGACCCGGTGGGCCTGATCGAAGGCCTGCGCCAGCCCGATGACAGCCAGTCGGTGGAAGGCTTTCGTGGCGCGCGTTTCTCCCGCAGCCGGCACTACCTGCCGGCCATCGTCGCGCGCATTTCCGAGAACCGCGAGGCGGCCAAGCGCGCGCGCAACGCGGCGTTGTCGCAGGCGCTGAAAATCATCATGAACGCCTTCTACGGCGTGCTCGGCTCCAGCGGCTGCCGCTTCTTCGACACGCGGCTGGCGTCGTCGATCACGCTGCGCGGGCACCAGATCATGCGCCAGACCCGTGAGCTGGTCGAAGCCACGGGCTATGCGGTGATCTATGGCGATACCGACTCCACCTTCGTCTGGCTCGGCGGTGCCCACAGCCGCGAGCAGGCCGATCGCATCGGCCAGGAACTGGTGCGGCACGTCAACGACTGGTGGCGCACGCATCTGCGCGACCACTTCGGCCTGCACAGCGCGCTGGAGCTGCAGTACGAAACCCACTTCAGCCGCTTCCTGATGCCGACCATCCGCGGCACCGAGGAAGGCAGCAAGAAGCGCTATGCCGGGCTGGCGATACGCGCCGACGGCAGCGAGGAGATGGTCTACAAGGGGCTGGAAACCGTGCGCAGCGACTGGTCGCCGCTGGCCCGGCAGTTCCAGCAGGGGCTGTACCAGCGCATCTTCCGGCGCCAGCCGCACCGCGACTATGTGCGCGACTACGTGCGCCGCACCCTCGGCGGCGAGCTGGACGAGCTGCTGGTCTACCGCAAGCGCCTGCGCCGGCAACTGCACGACTACCAGCGCAACGTGCCACCGCATGTGCGCGCCGCGCGTCTGGCCGACGACTACAACGACCGCATGGGCCGCCCGCGCCAGTACCAGCGCGGCGGCTGGATCAGCTACGTGATCACCGTCAACGGCCCGGAGCCGCTGGAAGTGCGGCAGTCACCACTCGACTACGAGCACTACCTCAGCCGCCAGCTGCAGCCGGTCGCCGATGCGATCCTGCCATTCGTGCAGGACGATTTCGGCACGCTGGTCGAGCGCCAGCCCGGGCTGTTCTGACGTGGAGCGTGCAGATTCCTGCCGCGTCCGCGTCACCGGAAGCGCCCAGCGGCGATCCGGCGGGAAATCGATGCCGGTTGCCACGTACGCGTCCCGTGGCGGGAAGGTTGAAGGCGACGTGGCGATGCCGGCAACCACGCAGTCACGCAAAGCTATGAAGGCGGCATCAGCCCGGGGCGTTCAGGGATGATCCACCGGCCAGTCCGCTCGTACCGGTGACGCACCCGGCGATGCGCCTGCCATCCCACCGCACATCGTCTGGTGGAGCGGGCGATCTCCCGCCCCACCGCATCGTGGGCCTCAGCCTGCCAGCACCGCCGCTTCCCGCGCCAGCTGTTCGATCCGGGCCCAGTCACGCGTGCGCAGCAGCTCGCCGGTGGTCAGCCACGAACCACCCACGCACAGCACATTGGGCAGGTGCAGGAACTGCGGTGCAGTCTGCGCGCTGATGCCGCCGGTCGGGCAGAAGCGCACATCGCCGAACGGCCCGTTCCAGGCCGACAGCATCGCCGCGCCGCCGGCCTGTACCGCCGGGAAGAATTTGAAGGTGTCCAGGCCGTGCTCCAGCCCGCGCATCAGCTCCGAGGACGTGGCCACGCCGGGCAGGAACGGCAGGTCGACATCGCGCGCGGCCGCATACAGCCGCTCGGTGGCGCCGGGCGAGACCGCAAAGCGCCCGCCCACGGCCTTGAGCTGCTGCAGCTGTGTTGCATCGAGCACGGTGCCGGCACCGATCACCGCGTCCGGCACGGCCTCGACCATCGCCTTGATCGCTTCCATCGCGCGCGGCGTGCGCAGCGTCACTTCGATCACTGGCAGGCCGCCGCGGAACAGAGCGTTGGCCACCTGCACCGCGTCGTCGATGTCGTCAGGGGTGAACACCGGGATCACCGGGGCCAGTTTCAGGACTGCGCGCACGCGCGGATCAGCGCCGGACATCGAACTTTCCTTCGCCCACCAGGGCCATCACGTCGGCCACGCCGACCGGGTTGAAATCACCGGGAATGGAGTGCTTCAGGCAACCGGCGGCCAGGCCGAAGCGGATCGTGGCCTCGCTGTCGAAGCCTTCGATCAGGCCGTGCAGCACGCCGGCAGCGAACGCGTCACCGCCGCCGATGCGGTCGACGATGCCGGTCAGCTCCTCTTCCGGTGCCACCGCGCGGGTGCCATCGCGGCCGAGCAGCATCGCCCCCAGCGCATGCCGGTCGACACTGTGCGCGGTGCGCTGGGTGCAGGCCATGTACTGCAGGCGCGGGAAGGCGGCAAACGCCATCGCCGCGGCCGCGTCCACGCGCGCCTGCGCGTCGGCCTGCGGGAACTCGCCGCCCAGCACCACGCCGATGTCGCGGTAGTCGGCGAACACGATATGCGCGCAGTCGAACAGGTCGCGCAGGATCGCCTGGGCGTCGCCCCCCCAGCGTTCCCACAGCTTGGGCCGGAAGTTGCCGTCGAAGGACACCTTGATGCCCAGCGCCACCGCCGCGCGCGCGGCGTCCAGCGTGGCCTGGGCGGCCTCCGGGCCAAGCGCCGGGCTGACCCCGGACAGGTGCAGCCATTGCGCGCCGTGCAGCAGCGCCGGCCAGTCGTAGCTGTCGGCAGTGGCATTGGCGAAGGCCGAATCGGCACGGTCGTAGACCACTTCACTGGGCCGGTGGCCGGCGCCGGTGGTCAGGAAATACAGGCCCATGCGGCCGTCGCTGCGGCGCACGCGCGCGGTGTCCACGCCATGGCGGCGGAGCTCGCCGGTTACCGCCGCGCCCAGCGGGTTGTCGGCGACCACGCCGACCATCGCCACCTGGTGGCCGAAATGCGCCAGCGACACGCCGACATTGGCCTCGGCACCGCCGCAATGCACGTCCAGGGTGGGGCTCTGCAGCAGCAGCTGGTTGCCGGGGGCGCCGAGCCGCAACAGCAGCTCGCCAAAGCAGACAACACGGGGGAAACTCATCAGGTACTCCTGCACGGGTCGGTGTACGAATGATGGCATGGATATTTGACCATCGGTGTCATATGGGATTCTGTCCCGCCTGTCCTGTCCCCGACTGCCTGCCCGGTTGCCTGCGGACAGCTGTTTTTCCCGTGGAAAGCCCCTGTTGCAGTGCAAGATGCCCCGCTTACACGCAGCTGCTACTTTCCGTCCTGACCAGCGGTGTCATAACCCGGAGCAGACCGGACGCACTGCATCTCATGTAAACCTTGGAGAGAGGGGAATCACATGGATCCACGTACTACGAAGAAAAAGACACCGGTTACCTTGCTCGCATTGGGCATCAGCCTGGTCCTGCATTCAGGCGCCGCACTGGCCCAGGACGCCGCCGGCAGCGCCGCGACCGAGCTGGATACCGTCACCGTCACCGGCTACCGCGCCAGTGTCGAGAAGGCGCTGGACATCAAGCGCGGCGAGAGCGGCGTGGTCGATGCGATCGTCGCCGAGGACATCGGCAAGTTCCCCGACAGCAACCTGGCCGAATCGCTGCAGCGCATTCCCGGCGTGGTGATCACCCGTGATGGCGGCGAAGGCCGCAACATCTCGGTGCGTGGCCTGGGCCCGGATTTCACCCGCGTGCGCATCAACGGTCTGGAAGCCTTGAGCACCGTCGGCAGCAGTGACGGCCAGGGCGGCACCAACCGCGGCCGCGGCTTCGACTTCAACGTGTTCGCCGCCGACCTGTTCTCGCAGCTGATCGCGCGCAAGACCGCCTCGGCCGACGTCGAGGAAGGCTCGCTCGGCGCCACCGTCGATCTGCGTACCGCCCGTCCGTTCGACTATGACGGCCTGACCATCGTCGGCAACGTGCAGGCCGGTTACAACGATGCCTCGCAGTCGGCGATGCCGCGCTTTGCCGGCCTGATCGCCAACAGCTGGGCAGATGGCAAGTTCGGTGCGCTGCTGTCGGTGGCCTACTCCGAGCGCGAGACCGTCGAGGAAGGCACCGGCACCGTGCGCTGGGCCGGTGGCGACAAGAATGGCGGCTTCAACACGGCCTCGCCGTTCACCGATGCGCTGCGCCCGGACGTGTACGCACCGCGCTTCCCGCGCTACACGTTGATGGAGCATGACCAGAAGCGCCTGGGCGTGACCGGTGCACTGCAGTTCAAGCCGTCCGACCGCACCACCTTCAGCCTGGATGCGCTGTACTCCAAGATCGACGCCAAGCGCGATGAGAAGTACATCGAAGCCAACGGCCTGAGCAAGTCGTCCAACGACGGCAAGAAGGAAATCCTGGTCACCGACGGCGAGGTGCGCAACGGCGCGCTGGTCTACGCCAAGATGGACAACGTCGATATCCGTGCCGAGAACCGCCACGACGAGTGGAGCACGGACTTCTACCAGATCAGCCTGGACGGCGAGCACCGCCTGACCGACAACTTCACCCTCACCGGCAAGATCGGCACCTCGCGCTCCAAGCACGACAACCCGGTGCAGGCCACGGTGATGATGGACAAGCTCAATGTCCAGGGCTACAGCTACGACTACCGCGGCAACGTCAACAAGCCGGTGTTCAACTACGGCGTGGATCCGACCGATCCCAACGGCTGGACCCTGTCCACCATCCGTCTGCGCCAGAACTACGTGACCAACGAGTTCGACAACGGCCAGATGGAGTTCTCGTGGGTGATCGGGCCCTCGCTCACGCTGGAAGGCGGCGTGCAGGCCAAGAACTTCGGCTTCGAGTCGATGGAACGCCGTCGCGTCGGTAACGAAACCGCGGTGCCGACATTCAACGGCTCCAAGATCGTGCCGGTCAACATGACCCAGCTGGCCGCGCTGCAGGGCATGTCCGGCGCGCCGGGCACCTGGGTGGTGCCGAACTTCAACGGCATCGCCAACGAGTTCGACATCCTCAGCGGTGAGGGCATCTACGCGCTGGTCGACTACAACGCCAGCATCCGCAGCGTGCAGGAGCAGGATCGCGGCGCGTGGTTGATGGGCAAGTTCGGTTTCGATATCGGCGCGGTGCCGGTCTCGGGCAACCTCGGCGCGCGTTACGTCAAGACCAAGCAGACCTCCACCGGTGTGGCCTCGGCCAGCGGTACGCCGGTAACCACCACGGTGTCGCGCGAGTACAACGACTTCCTGCCGTCGCTGAACCTGGTGGCCGAGATCACCCCGGATTTCCTGATCCGCTTCGGTGCGGCCAAGGTGATGTCGCGTCCGGGCCTGGGCAGCCTGACACCGGGCGTGAACGTCAGCGTCAGCGGCAGTGCCAAGACGGTCAGTGGCGGCAACCCGCTGCTGGATCCGGTGCGTGCCAAGACCGCCGACCTGGGCTTCGAGTGGTATTTCAATGAAGGCGCGATGGTCGGTGTGGGCCTGTTCTACAAGGACATCGAGAGCTTCATCCAGAACACCCGCGAAACCCGTCCGTTCTCGAGCAGCGGCCTGCCGGCCAGCCTGCTGGAGAACCTCAACGCTGCCGTCACCGACGACTTCGTGTTCAGCACCCCGGTCAACACCCCCGGCGGCGACCTGACCGGCGTGGAGTTCAACTACACCCAGCCGTTCCACTTCCTGCCGGGCAAGTGGTCCAACCTCGGTACGCAGCTGAACTACACCTACGTGGATTCCAAGATCCAGTATGTGACCTCCAGCGGCGTGATGGCGCAGAAGGCCAACCTGACCGGCCTGTCGAAGAACGCGTGGAACGCCACCCTGTTCTACGAAGGCGAGAAGTGGTCCAGCCGCGTCTCGGCTACCAACCGCGACGACTACCTGATCCAGGTGCCGGGTACCGAGAAGGGCTTCGACAGTGACGGCCTGGGCGTGCATGGCCAGAGCGGCACCACCTTCGTCGATGCCTCGATCCACTACCGCATCAGCGACCAGCTGGAGATCAGCCTGGAAGGCGCCAACCTGACCAACGAGGCGCAGGAATCCTGGGTCGCCAACCCGTCGGTGTCGCTGCCGCTGGAATACAGCGAAACCGGCCGCCAGTACACGCTGGGCCTGCGTTACAAGTTCTAAGCGGTCCAACAAAGCGTCAGGGGCCGGGTTGATCACATCACCCGGCCCCGCTTTCCTGCCGCGTTGCCGGCGGGCAAGTCGCGCGGCTTGCCCGGCAAAATGCCGGGCCTGTCCCGATCGCGATCATCATCGATGCCCTACCGATGCGGTCGCCGCCGTCCCTGTTTCTCTGACACGTTGACCCAATCCCTGCGGGGAGGAGCCCATTACATGGATCGTCGTATGCGCCAGATTAAAAAGACACCGGTTACCTTGCTGGCCCTCGCCATCACCACGGCCCTGGCCAGTCCGGCCGCGCTGGCACAGCAGGCCGCCGCGCCGACCAGCCCGACCGACCTGGACACGGTGACGGTCACCGGCTACCGCCAGAGCTTGCAGAAGTCGCTGGACGAAAAGCGCTACTCGACCGAACAGGTCGATGCGATCTACGCCGAGGACATCGGCAAGTTCCCCGACCAGAACCTGGCCGAGTCGTTGCAGCGCATCGCCGGTGTGTCGATCGATCGCGAGGGCGGTGAAGGCCAGCGCATCTCGATCCGCGGCCTGGGCTCGGATTTCACCCGCGTGCGCCTGAACGGGCTGGAAGCACTGGCCACCGCCGGCAACGGCAGCAGTGGCGTCAACCGCAGCCGCGGTTTCGATTTCAACACCTTCGCCTCGGAGCTGTTCTCGCAGGTCAAGGTCAACAAGACCCAGTCGGCGCAGATGGACGAAGGCTCGCTGGGCTCGACGGTGGACCTGCGCGGTTCGCGTCCATTCGATTTCGACGGTTTCCAGGCCTCGGCCAGCGCCCAGGCCGGCTACAGCGAGCTGGCCAAGGACTACGACCCGCGCGTGTCGGCGCTGGTCAGCAACACCTGGGCCGATGACCGTTTCGGCGCGCTGCTGTCGGCGTCCTACAGCAAGCGCAACGTCTACGAGGAAGGCTACAACCCGGTGCGCTGGGAGCATGGCAACCACCGCAATTCCAACCAGTCCAACGCCAACAACAACGGCACCTACGGCTTCTGTTCGCCGGCCGGCTATGACCCGCAGACACCGCGCAACCCGCTGGCCAACGAGACCCCGGCCGGCACCGGCAGCCAGTCCAACCAGGACCGCAACAACGGCTGGGGCAGCTACGGCATCAGCGCCACCCATTGCGGTACCGGCATCGAGCGCCCGGCGGCCACCGCGGGGAACATCGCCGCCTACGAGACCGCCACCAACGCCTGGATCCCGCGTTATCCGCGCTACATCCGCACCGCGCACGAGATCGAGCGGCTGGGCGTGACCGGCGCGCTGCAGTTCAGGATCTCCGACGACACTCTGCTCAGCTTCGATGCGATGTACTCGCAGCTGGACAAGGACCAGCGCGAGGATTCACTCGGCGCCAACCTGCACCGCGCCGCCAACCTCGGCGGCAAGACCCAGATCGTGGTGCGCGAGGCCGAGGTGGACGCGCAGAACCGCCTGGTCTATGGCGTGTTCGACAACGTCGATTTCCGTACCGAGTCCAGCCAGATCCAGGAGTCGACGAAATTCCAGCAGTACAGCCTGAACCTGGACCACCACTTCAACGATGCGGTGAAGCTGGAAGCGCAGGTCGGCCACTCCAGCTCGGATTACGAGCGTCCGGTGTTCTCGCTGGTCAGTTTCGACAACAGCAACGTCGACGGCTTCGTGATGGACATGCGCAACGGCGGCGACATGCCGGACATGACCTTCCCGTTCGCGCTCAATGATCCGGCGGCATGGTCGTGGCTGGGCTATGGCGCGGTGCCGGTCAACAGTAACGGCACCGCACGCGGCAGCAACATCAGTGAAGTGCGTCTGAATCCGAGTTACGTCAGCAACGCCTTCGACACCGCCAAGCTTGACCTGACCTTCAACCTCAACCCGACCTTCAGCCTGCGTACCGGCCTTGCCTACAAGGACTACGACATGGAGTCGGAGGAGTACCGCCACATCAGCTACGGCCGCCTGGCGCAGGCGCTGCCGGCCGGTGTGAGCATCGCCGACCTGAGCACCACGCTCAGCGGCTTCGGCAAGAACCTGTCGGGCAATGTGCCCGGCGGCTGGCTGGTGCCGGACTTCGGCAAGGTCGCCGAGCTGCTGGACATCAACTGCAACTGCGACACCGGCGTGCAGGGCGGCGATTACCGTCTGGCCGGCGTCGGCCACTTCGGCTCGTCCAACAACAACTTCCAGGTCAACGAGCAGAGCCTGGCCGGCTACCTGCAGCTGGATTTCAATACCGAACTGCTGGATCGCGCGTTCCGCGGCAACCTCGGTGTGCGCGTGGTCGATACCCAGATCAGCGCCTCGGGCTGGGCGCCGTGCAACGCCGCCAGTGCGGCCAACAACTCGGCCAACTGCGAGTCGTTCTTCGGTGTGGCCAGCGCCACCGCCGCGGCCGGCGAGCGTTCGCTGGTGCGTTCGGTAGTCAACCACAGCTACCAGGACGTGCTGCCGTCGCTGAACCTGGCCTGGGACGTGGCCGAGAACGTGGTGCTGCGTTTCGGCGCGGCCAAGACCATGGCGCGGCCGACCCTGGCCTACCTCTCGCCCAGCGTCAGCGGTGGCCCCACCGGCTACTTCGACGATGGCCGCGTGTTTTCCATCAACCTCGGCAACCCCAAGCTCGATCCGTTCCGTTCCACCAACTACGACCTGAGCGCGGAGTGGTACTTCGCCGAAGGCGGCCTGCTGTCGGCGGCGCTGTTCTACAAGGACATCGAAAGCTATGTGCAGCGCACCCGCCTGCTGACCACCTGGGGCGACATGGGCTACTCGCTGGACCTGCTGCCGGCCGGCTTCAGCGCCGACACGCTGTTCAACGTGCAGAGCTACTACAACACCCCGGGCGGCCCGCTGAAGGGCTACGAGCTGACCTACCAGCAGCCGTTCACCTTCCTGCCGGGCATCTGGAGCAAGTTCGGCATTCAGCTGAACTACACCCATGTCGAGTCGAGCATCAAGTACATGTTCAGCACGGCGGCCAACAGCAACACCAGCGTCACCACCACCTTCACCGACAACGACCTGGTCAACCTGTCGCCGAACTCGTACAACGCCACCCTGTACTACGACGACGGCAGCTTCAGCGCGCGTGTCTCCACCAGCTACCGCGACGGCTACATCGGCGAGATCCTCAGCCGCGAGAACGTGTGGGACCTGGACGGCAACCAGCTGACCACCGCCGACGTGACTGGCAAGCACAGCGTGCGCAACGTCGACTTCAACATGTCCTACCGGCTGAGCAAGAAGCTGTCGCTGACCTTCGAGGCGATCAACCTGCTCGACACGCCGGACCGCCGCTATGTCGATTCGTCGCTGCAGCTGGCCGACCGCTACACCGTCACCGGCCGCCAGTACTACCTCGGTGCCCGCTACAAGTTCTGACGTGGCAGCGACCCCGCATCGCAGCAGACGGCGCCTCGGCGGTCTGCTGCGATCGCGGTGGTGGCGCTTGCTGGGACTGCTCGGTGCGCTGGTGCTCGCGCTACCGGCCACGGCCACGGTGTTGTCGGTGGCCGCGGACGGGTCGGCGCAGTATCACAACGTGCAGGCGGCGGTGGATGCCGCCGTCGCACGCGCGCTGCCGGCCACCATCGTCATCGCACCGGGTACCTACCGCGAGGTGGTGGACATCCCGGTGGGTGCGCCGCCGATCGCGTTGCGGGGCCTCGATGCAGCGACCACCACGATCGTGTTCGACAACCACGCCGCGCGCATCTCGCCGGCCAGCGGCCAGCCCTTCGGCACCTCTGGTTCGGCCACGCTGTTCGTGCGCAGCAACGACTTCAGCGCCCGCCATCTGACCTTCGCCAATGACGCCGGTCCGGTCGGGCAGGCGGTGGCGGTGCGCATCAGCGGCACCCGCGCCGCGTTCGAGAATGTGCGTTTCCTCGGCCACCAGGACACGCTGTACCTGCAGGGGCAGGACACCGTGGCCTGGTTTGGCGATTGCCATATCGAAGGCACCGTCGACTTCATCTTCGGCGCCGGCACCGCGCTGTTCGAGAACTGTCGCATCCATTCGCTGGCCGACGGCTATGTCACCGCCGCAGCCACCCCGCAGGGGCGCCGCTTCGGCTACGTGTTCCGTGATTGCACGCTGACCGCCGCGGCAGGTGTCGAGCAGGTCTATCTGGGCCGGCCGTGGCGAGACCATGCCAAGGTAGCGGTGATCGACAGCACGCTGGGCGCGCACATCGTCGCCGCCGGTTGGCACGACTGGGACCAGTCGCACCGGCAGACCACCACCGACTATGCCGAGTACCGCAACCAGGGCGCCGGTGCCGGGCGCGACGGACGGGTGGGCTGGTCACGCACGCTGACCGCCGAGGAAGCCGCCGGTTACACCCCGGAGCAGATCCTCGGTGACTGGAGGGCTTACCGATGAGTGCAGTGCGTCGCTTCCCCCGCGTTCTCCTGCTGCTGGTGGCGCTGCTGCCGGCGGCGACACTGCAGGCGGCCACCGCCACCGATCCGCAGGCCGAGAACATGCTGCTGCTGCAGACCGCCTCCGGTGGCTGGTCCAAGCACTACCGCGACAAGGCGGTGGACTACCGTCGTCCGCTCGATGCGGCCGAACGTGCCGCGCTGCGGGCGCACGGACGCACGGACGACGCCACCATCGACAACAAGGCCACCACCTCGGAAATCCGCTACCTGCTGCAGGCCCATGCGCGTACCGGCAACCCCGCCTACCTGCAGGCCGCCGGTCGTGGCGTGGCCTATCTGCTGGCCGCGCAGTATCCCAACGGCGGCTGGCCGCAGTATTACCCGGACCGTTCGTTCTACCGCCACCAGATCACCTTCAACGACGATGCGATGACCCGGGTGCTGGAGCTGCTGCAGGACATCGTCGAATCACGCGATGAGCTGGCACTGCTGGCACCACAGTTCGGTAGCGAGGCACAAGCTGCGCTGGAGCGTGGGCTGGACTGCGTGCTCGCCACCCAGGTGCATATCGACGCAACCGCGACCATCTGGGCGGCGCAGTACGACGAGGTCACGCTGCTGCCGGCCAAGGCGCGTTCCTACGAGCTGCCGTCGCTGGCGGTGTCCGAATCGGTCGGCGTGCTGCGGCTGCTGATGCGCCAGCGCGCTCCCACGCCTGCCCAGGTGGCCGCGATCGAGGCGGGCATCGCCTGGCTGCAGGCGCACCGGCTGCCGGACCTGGCGATGGAGAAGATCGACGATCCAATGCAGGAGACCGGGCGCGATGTGCGCATCGTGGCCCGGCCCGGCGCATCGCTGTGGGCGCGCTTCTACGATCTGCAGCGCCAGCAGCCGATGTTCGTCAATCGTGACGGCGTGCAGGTTGCGCAGTTCGCGGACATTCCCAACGAGCGCCGTGTCGGTTATGCGTGGTATGGAGTGTGGCCGGAGAAACTGCTGCGCAGCGAATGGCCGGCCTGGCGCGCGCGCCAGGGCATGCCGGCAGATGACACCCCGCCGCAGGCACGGCACTGAAGGCAGTGAAGAAACATGCGTGGAAAGAGTGAGCTGATGAACCCGAAGACTTGTTTGCGTCCCACCCTTCTGGCCTGCGCGCTGGGCGTGCTGCTGCAGGCGCCGGCGGCACTGGCGGCCCCGGCGAAGCTGCTGTTCCAGGTATCCGCCGAGCAGGGCTTTGTCGCCGATCACGCCGAAGGCGAGGCGCAACCCAATTTCCAGGACCGGGTGAAGATCGTCGCCGACGGTGCCCGTGGCCAGGCGATCGAATGGGCCGATGACGGTGTGCTGTCGTGGAATGCGCCGGGCAACATCCAGGCCCAGCGCGGCACGCTGTCGTTCTTCTGGCGTTCGCGCTACGCGGTGGGCGAAGCGCCATTCGTGATCTTCCGCGTCGGCTATGCCGACCACAGCAGCTGGGACATGGCGTGGCTGCGCATCGACTGGAACGGCCACGGCTTCGATGCGTTCGTCACCGATGCCAACCTGGCGCGCACCCGCGTCTCCTTCAAGCTGGACAGCCATCCTTCACCGCAGCAGTGGCAGCACCTCGCCTTCGGCTGGGATGAGGACCACGGCGTAAAGCTCTTCGTCGATGGCAAGGAAGTGGCGCGCGCTGAAACCACCGGCGACTACGATGCCGCACTGGACCAGCTCGGTCTGGCCGGGCGGGTGATGGCGCCCTACCAGGTGCAGAGCCGCTACAACTTCCTGCGTGGCAGCGACTTCGACGAGATCCGCGTCTATGACCGCATGCTCGATGCCGCAGGTGTGGCCGCCCTCGCCCGTCATGCCGAACCGCGCAGCGCCGACGCTGCCGCGCCCTCGCAACGCAGCTGGTGGCATCGCCACGGCTGGGACGGCGCCGCGCCGCCGGTGCTGGAGTCGGCAACCACGACGATCCGCAAGGTCGAGTTCGCCGACGTCAAGGACCTCAAGCAGTGGATGTGGAAAGGTACCGACGGCATCGCCGAGACCACCTGGCCGGGCGTCTACAACCGCTCGCGGCTGGCCGGCCGTGACGACTATTTCCAGCTGCCCGACTGGAACACCTATGTCGAGGGCGGCCAGCAGCTGGACCTGACCATTCCCGACGGTGAAACCATCAACCGGGTGGAGATCCGCGGCGCCGCGTTCGGCACGCTGGCCGGCACCGCCGGAACCCTGTTCACCCGCCCCGAAGGCGTGGTGCGCAGTGTCGACAGCTTCGCCGCGCAGCGCGGTGGTCAGCTGCATTTCCGCAACACCGAGCAGGAAACGCCGATCCAGGAGATCTGGGGTTACCACGTCAGCGATGCGGCCGAGCCGGCAGGCTCTGTCAAGCAGCGCTACCTGATCGACAGCAGCGTGCTGCCGGACTACACCAACATCACCGGCCTGCGTGCGTACATCGACGGGCGCTATCCACAGGCCGAGCGCAGCACGGTGATGGCGTTGCCCAAGGGCGCCGGTGCGCGCAAACGCGACGCCGATACCTTGCCGGCCGAACCGTTGCCGATCGTGCATGTGCTGATCCCTTCCGGCGTCGGCGATGCGCCGGCCGCGCAGCCGCTGATCCGCAGCTGGGCCTACAGCTGGGAAAACATGTACGACGGCCTGGATGGGGTGGCCATCGATATTCCCGCGCTGGACCTGCCGGCCACGCATGACGGGCTCATCCCGCTGAACATCCGCATCAAGGATCCGATCTGGCCGGCGCGCGACATGATCGACGTGTCGGTGTCGGTCAAGCCCGGTGAGAAGCGCACCCTGTGGCTGGACCTGCGCGACCGCATCCTCACCGCCGACAGCCTGTGGATCTCGATCGCCTCGGCCGCGCCGGGCTTCAACGCCACCTCGCTGGACGGTGCCGAGGTGCGGCTGGTGTTCAAGGACCGCGAGCAGGCCAAGCAGGAACACATTGCCGACCGCTTCAACCAGGTGCGCGACAACTGGGGCTTCCTGGTCGAGGAACACACCACCTCCAAGCGCCAGCGCCTGTACGCGCGCGTCTACGCCGACCTGAGCGATCTGCTGCGGGTGGACCCGGACCACGAACTGGGCCGTCTGTACTGGAACTACATCAGCTACAACAGCCAGGGCAAACCGCCATTCGAACAGCCGCAAGCGCCCAAGGGCGTGCCGTTGTGGGCGTTCCGGCAGACCGAAGACCTCAAGTACGTGCGCCGCTTCATCGACTGGTGGATCGACCACCGGCAGGTCGCCTACGGCGATTTCGGTGGCGGCCTGTCCGACGACTCGGACCTGGTGCAGCAGTGGCCGGGGCTGGCGTTGATGGGCGTGCAGCCGGACAAGCTCAACGCCTCGCTGACCGCGCTGTCCGATGCGATCTACCGCAACGGCATGTTCGCCAACGGGCTGAGCACCATCGAAACCGACGAGCTGCATTCCTACGAGGAAGGCATCAACGCCAACAGCGCGATGCTCTACCTCAATTGGGGTGATCCGCTGACCGTCGAACGGCTGATGGAGACGGTCAAGGCGTTCGATGAGCGCATCATCCTGCCCAATCCGCAGGGCCACCTGCTGTTTTCCAGCAACTGGTTCGGCGGCAACAAGGTCTACCGCGAGCCGAACTGGCAGTGGCAGAAGCCCTATTCGTTCCCGGCGCTGCACCCGGCCTTCCTGATCGGCGAGTACAACGCCGATCCGACCGGCCGCAAGCTGGTCACCGGCCTGGCCGACAGCTGGCTGGCGCACACCTATACCGACGACAAGGGCCGCTTCACCCTGCCCAACGAGATCAACTGGGCGACCGGGCAGACCCGCGGCGGGGAATTGAACCAGGGTTCGGGCAGCGGCGATGTGATGCACCTGTTCTGGGCGGCATGGCGCTGGAGCGGCGATGACAAGTACCTGCAGGCGCTGGACTACCGCGTCGCACGCGGCGGCCCGGGCGCACTGGCCAACCTGGGCGAGAACTTCGTGCAGGCGCTGGGCCGTGAGCAGGACTGGGGCAAGCAGCTGATCGCCGAGGCGGACAAGGGCGGCGGCAGCGGCTTTGCCAACGTCATCGCATGGCAGCAGACCGCCGACAAGAAGTACCTCGAACAGATGCACGCCGAGGGTATCCAGGCCAAGGCGCAGCGCGAGTACATGAACACCGAAGGTCACTGGTGGTCGGACCGGGTCGAGGCGCCGAGCGAATTCCTGCAGCGCACGCGGCTGGGCGGCATCGCCCTGAAGCGCAACCAGAGCTGGCCCGGGCATACGGTGAGCTGGCGCTTTGCCGACGATGCCGCGGCCGAGCAGGTCGCGCTGCTGGTGGATGCGCCTTCGCCCGAGCGCTTCACCGTGACCGCCTACAACTTCAGTGGCCGCAAACAGGCCGTACAGATGACCGGCTGGAACGTGGCCGCTGGCCTGTGGCAGGTGCGCAGCGGCATCGACGCCGATGGCAATGGCCGCATCGATGGGCGCCCGCAGCGGCGCGAGATCACCTTCGAAAAAAGCATGGCCACGCCGCTGGAGTTCGTACCTGGCAAGACCCTGCTGTTCGAGTTTGAACGGATCCAGGCGGGCACGCCGGTCAGCGAACGTGCCGATCTGGGTATCGGCCGCGGCGACCTGCGCATCGACGGCGACACGCTGCATCTGATCGTGCACAGCCTCGGCCATGTCGCCACCACCACCGGTGTTGCCGTGGTACGCGATGCGCGTGGCCGGGAAGTGGCGCGGACGGCCATTCCGGCGCTGCCGGCGCCCAGCGACCTGCTGCCCAAGACTGTGACCGTACAGTTGGCCCTGCCGGCCGGTTTCGTGCGTGCCGGTGCCCGTGTGCAGGTGATGCAGGACGGTGAGGCGGAGGAAGTAACCGCGCTGAACAACACACTGCCGCTGGACTGACGGTGTGCGAAGTGTCGTCCGCACCCGGCTGGTGCGGGCGGCGCTGCTTATCCGCCGATCACTGCCGTGCTGCTGCGTGCCGGCGTCGGGCCGTCGTCGGTCTGCAGGTCGCGGATTTCGCGCCGGTACCAGTGCGGATGTTGCGGGTCGGGCAGGAACACCGTGCAGCGCTGCATCACCCGCTGGTAGACGTGCACCGACACCGCGATCTGGTCGGGACTCGGATTGCAGATGGTGTGGTACTCGTGCGGGGGGATCAGGCAACCGGCGCTGCCGGGTCCGGCCAGCAGCCCGCGCCCGGCACGGAACTGGAAACGCTCGCCGGCCTGCGCCTGCAACGCGTACTGGGTGATCTGCAGAGTGCCGCTCCACACCCCTTCCACGCACCACAGTCCGCTGTGGTCATGCAGCGGCGTGGCCTGCCCCGGCCCCCAGGTCATCGCCACCACGCTGTAGCCATGCACGGGGCTGTGATACAGCTCGCGGCGGGCGTAGTGATCGGCAACCGGTTCATGCACGCAGGCCGGCAACGCGATCTGCGCGTCGGCGATCGCCTCGCGCAGCACCTGCTGCAGGGTATGGGTGATCAAAGTGATGTCTGGCTGCTGGACGGCATGGTCCAGCGCGGCCAGCAGGCGCTCGCGGCCCGGGAATGGCGGATAGCGGTCGAGGTCTTCGTGCATCGGCCGATTTTAAGCGAGAGCGGTTAACGCAATGTTCCGGGGCCCGCATCGGGTGGAGCATGGACGCTACCCGGGAGTTCTCAGGGAATCAGGTTGCGGCGCAGCGCCGGCACCTGCTGCGCCAGCTCGTCGGCCACCATCGCCGCGAAGAAGCTGGCCCCTTCCGCGCCGAGGTGGGTGTAGTCGAAGGCGATCTTGGCCTGGCCCATCGGCTCGATGGCGTTGGCATCGACCACGGCTGGCGTGGGCGTGCCGGCTGCCGGTGGTGCGCCGATGGTGGTGCCGGCCTGCGCCGCGCTGACCTGGGCCGGCAAGGCCGGCGCCTGGGCGAAACGCATCGCCTGCACCGGACCCATCGCCTGCACCGCGGCGGTGCTGCGCGCGTGCAGGTCCACCAGCGGCACGTCCAGTTCGGCGGCGACGCGGCGGGTGGCTTCGGCCCACGGCGCCAGATCGTCGCCCAGCACGCCGTCGCGGAACTGGCGGCGGGTCAGTGGCGTCAGCAGCACCGGTACCGCGCCGGCGGCACGGACCTCGCGCACGTAGCGGCGCAGGTTGTCGGGGAATTCGTGCTGCAGGTCGGTCGAGCGTCCCGGCTTGCCGGGCTGGTCGTTGTGGCCGAACTGGATCAGCACGTGCACCTCGCGATAGGCGCCGGGCCGCATCTCCTGCAGGGCGATGTCCCACGAACCCTCGGCGCGGTAGTTGTAGCTGCTGCGACCACCGCGGGCCAGGTTCACGCAGCTCAGGAACGAGCTGACGTGGCGCGCGCAGAACGCCGGGCCCCAGCCGCCCTGCACCGCGGTGGTGGAATCGCCGACCAGCACGATCTTGCTGGCACGGATCGGTGTCGGCGGCGGGCGGTCGCTGATCGAGGGATCGGGCGCGGCGCTGGCCAGCGCGGGCACCATCGCCAGACACAGGGAAAGCAGCAAGGGACGTGGGGTCATCATCGGGCTCAGAAGGTACCGCGCTGGATAAAGGGTGCCTGCTGGTAGAGCTGGCGTTCGCCGCCGCGCGGGTCGTCGGCCTGGCGGCTGTCGGCGGCGAACAGCATCGTCTGGCGGCGTTCCAGTCCGTAGACGTCCCACGCCGGCAGGCTGGCATGGTTGGGGTTGCCGCTGCGGGCGAAGGCCAGCAGCGCGCCGCTCATCTGCGCGGCCACCTGCTGCGCCTGCGCGCTGGTGCCGGTACGTGCGCCGGGCTGGCTGACGTTGTCGAACACCAGCGGAATATCCAGGGTGTGGAAGGCGCGCAGTGCAGCGGCCTCGCCGTCGCGGTCGTACCAGTCCAGCTGGTAGGCCCAGGTCGGCGCGCTCTGTCGCGCGCGGGCTTCCAGCTCCTCGACCGCTCCGCGCCACGAACGCCCGGCGGTGGTGGCGGCGAAGAACACCTCCGACGGCGTGTAGTGCGGATACAGCCGCCGGTATTCGGCGATCACCACCGAAGGCAGCAGGTCGACGTATTGCTGGGTTTCCAGCCGGGCTGGCAGGTCTTCCCAGCTGAGCGTGAAATTCTTCGCGTCGTTGCCGAGGAAGGCGCGGGTTTCGTCACGGGTGTTGCCGATCACCATCGGAATGGAAGCCGACTGTGCGGGCGCCTGCGGCCAGAAGGGATGCACCGGCAGGTTGCGGGCATCGAGTACCGGACCCAGGTACAACCCGGTGTTCTCCACCCGCGAGGGATCACGCAGCTTCACCGCCTGCAGCAGCTGCGCCGTCGGCATGCGCCGCAGCGCCTCGGCATCGGCGTTGAAGTGGTCGAGCACCCGTTGCGCGCGCTGGCTGGCCGCGCGTGGCCCGGCCGCGGTGACCTGCTGCCCGCTCATCGTCCAGGCCTTGTGGAACAGGCCCTTGGCGGCCGGCATCGCCATCAGCGTGGCGATCTTGGCGCCGCCGCCGGACTGGCCGAATACGGTGATATTGCCGGCATCGCCGCCGAACTCGTCGGCATGTTGCTGCACCCATTGCAGCGCCTGGATCAGGTCGAGCTGGCCGACGTTGCCGGAGTCGGCAAACCGTTCGTCGCCCAGCTGCGCCAGGTACAGATAGCCGAACAGGTTGAGGCGGTGGTTGACGGTGACCACCACCACATCGCCGCGCCGGCACAGGTTGCCGCCGTCGTACAGCGGATCGCTGCCGGAGCCGTTGTTGTAGGCGCCGCCGTGGATATAGAACAGGATCGGCCGCTTGCCGCCATCGCGCAGCGCCGGGGTCCAGACATTGAGGTACAGGCAGTCCTCGCTGCCCGGACCTTCGCCCCCGCCCTGCGGCGCGGCCGCACCGTACTCGAGCGCCTCGCGCACGCCGCGCCAGGGTGCTTCCAGCAGTGCCGGCTGGAACCGGCGCGGGGCAGTATCGCCGCCATAGGGAATGCCACGGAACACGTGCACACCCTGCACGGTCTGACCGGCGATCTTGCCGCTGCGTGTTCGTGCGATCGGGCGGGAACCGGCCCTTGACGTGGCAGCCGCGGTGCCGGCGATACCGGCGGCGAGGCCCAGCAACGCGCTGTGGCGCAGGAAATCACGCCGGGCCGGCGCCTGTGGACACGTGCTCATCGGCTCGCCTCCCGGGTCTGTGCGGCGATCCACGCCAATGCCAGCTGCGGCCACACCGCGGTGGTCAGGCCGGTGGTGCCGCGGGTGCCGAAACCGTGCCCGCCATGTGGGAACAGATGCATTTCGCTGACGATACCCGCCTGTTGCAGGCCGTTGTAGAACAGCAGGCTGTTGCCGACCGGCACCACATCGTCATCGGCGGCGTGCAGCAGGAAGGTTGGCGGGGTGCCGGTGCCGATCCGGTGCTGCATCGAATAGTGCCGCCGCAGCGCCGGGCTGTCGGCGGCTCCGAGCAGGCGTTCGCGCGAGCCGGCGTGGCTGTCCGGCCCTTGCATGTCGATCACCGGATAGACCAGCAGCTGGAAGTCCGGGCGCGCGCTGGCCGTGTCGATCGCATCGGTGGCCGGATACACCGGCGTGTCGAAGCCGGTGCCCAGCCGCGCGGTCAGGTGGCCACCGGCGGAAAAGCCCATCACTCCGATCCTGTGCGGGTCGATGCCCCAGTCGCCGGCGCGGTGGCGGATCAGCCGCAGCGCGCGCTGCGCATCGGCCAGGGCCGCCTCACGGTCGGTGCGGCCTTCGCCGGGCAGCCGGTAGCGAAGCACAAACAGGCTCACCCCGCCCTGCTCCACGAACGCCGGCACCAGCGCGGTGCCTTCCTTGTCCAGCACCACCCGCTGGTAGCCGCCACCGGGGATCACCAGCAGCGCGCTGCCGTTGGGATTGGCCGGCCGGTAGGCCACCAGATAGGGTTCGCTGACGTGGTCGATATAACGGTCCGGCAGCGCCGGATCGGTGCTGCGCTCGACGATGCGTGGCGGCTGCGGGAGTGCATTGTCTCCCGGTGCCAATCCAGCGGGCCACAGCGCGATCCGGTCGCTTGATCCGGGGTCAGGCTCGATGGCAGCGGCCACTGCCGGAAGTGCCCATAGAAGTACGAGCAGGCGCACAAGACACTTTGACAGCAAGGGGTTGGAAAGATTCCGGTTGGGCATCGCGGGTCGTTGGCAGAAATGGACGGAAGGACTCTGGTGCACTGCACATTGCAAGATGACACCGGTTTACCATATACAGCTGTTCACGGCACTGTCGATGCGCGGTGCAGCAAAGCCATCAGGAGAATCACTTGAGCAACGACCAGGACAGCCAGGACCCGCAGACCGCAGGGCTGGACGCTATTGCCCGCCGCTTCGTCGATGCCCGCCAGCGCGGCGCCTCGCTTCCCGACTTCCCCGGCGAGATTCCGGAGGACCTGGTCACCGCCTACCGCGTGCAGGACCTGGCCATCGCCCGCTGGGACGACACCGTGGTGGGCTGGAAGGTGGGCTACATCGCCGCCGAGCGCCGCGACGCATCCGGCGACGAGCGCCTGCTGGGTCCGGTGTTTTCGCGTCATCTCTGGAATGCTACCGGTGCCATCACCGATATTCCGGTGTTTTCCGGCGCCGGCGGCTTTGCCGCGGTGGAAGCCGAATACGTGCTGCAGCTGCAGGCAGATGCCCCGGCCGACAAGCTGGACTGGACCCCGGAAGAGGCCGAAGCCCTGCCCGCGCGGCTGTTTATCGGCGTGGAAGTGGCCAGCAGCCCGCTGGCGACGATCAATATCCTCGGCCCGCGCGTGGTGGTGTCCGATTTCGGCAACAACAACGGTCTGGTGCTGTCGTCCGAGATCGCCGACTGGACCGCGCTGGACGAATCGCAGCTGCGCGTGCAGACCGAAATCGACGGCACGGTTGTCGGCACCGGCGGGGCGGGTAATCTGCCCGGTGGCCTGCGCGCGGCCTATGCGTTCGCGCTGTCGCGCTCGGCCAGGCGCGGGCGGCCGCTGAAGAAGGGCGAGCTGATCGCCACCGGCAATGCCACCGGCATCCATGACATCGCGGTGGGCCAGCAGGCGGTGATCCGCTTCGAGGGCCATGGCGACATTTCCTGCAAGGCTGTGGCGGCCGGCTGATCGGTCCGTGCAGCGGGTACGCGCGGAGGGCGCAATGATCACTCGCAGAAGTTTCCTCACCACCAGCCTGGGCGCGCTGGCCGCGCCGCTGCTGGGGGCGTGTTCGGCCGGCGGCGGCAATGCCGGCGGCAGCGGCCAGCTGCTGACCGCCACCGACGTGCACGTAGCCGACTATCCGACTGTCACCGCGGTCAAATGGATCGGGCAGCAGCTCGAGCAGCAGACCGGCGGCCGGCTGCGCCTTAACCAGTACCACTCCGGCCAGCTTGGCCGCGAATCGGAAGCCATCGACATGGCCCGCTTCGGTGCGATCGACATTACCCGCGTCTATTCCGGCGCGCTGAACAATGCCTTCCCGCTGACCCAGGCGCTGTGCCTGCCGTACGTGTTCGATTCGGTCGCGCACATGCGCCACGCGCTGGACAGCGGTATCGCCGAGGACGTGCTCCGCGGCTTCGAGAGCCGCGATCTGGTCGGGCTGGCGATCTACGACTGCGGCGCGCGCTGCTTCTACAACACCAAGCATCCGATCGTGGAGCCGAACGACCTGCACGGGCTGAAGCTGCGTGTGGCCAGCTCGGACATCTTCCTGCAGCTGATGCGCCTGTTCGGTGCCAACCCGACGCCGATGTCGCTGGGCGACACGTTCTCCGGCATGGAGACGCACATGATCGACGGTGCCGAGAACAACATGCGCAGCTTCCATTCCAGTCGCCATTTCGAGGCGGCCCGTTACTGGTCGCAGAGCGAGCATTCCTATGCGCCGGACATCCTGCTGATGTCACGCCGCAGCCTGGAGGCACTGCGCCCGGCCGACCGGCAACTGCTGCTGGAGCTGGCGCGGCAGTCGGTGCAGCAGATGCGCAGCGCCTGGGACGCCTCCGAGGACAAGGCCCGGCAGGCGGTGCTGGCCTCGGGAGTGAAGGCCAACGCGGTGGACATGGCCGCCTTCCGTGCGGCCGCCGAACCGCTGTTGCGCCAGTACCTGCAGCAGCCGGAGATCGCCGCCCTCCACCGCCGCATCCGTGATTTCGCCTGAGGCCCGTGTCGATGTCCGATTCCAATGTAAGTCCGGCCTTGAACGGCCCGCAGAAACTGCTGGAACAACTGGCCAGTGTGGTCATCCATGTCGCCGCGATCGCCCTGCTCGGGCTGGTGGTGGTGCAGGGCTGGCAGGTGTTCGCCCGTTATGTGATCAACGATTCGCCCAGCTGGACCGAGCCGGTGACGTTGCTGCTGCTGAGCACGGCGATGAGTCTGGGAGCCGCCGCCGGCGTGCATACCAACCGCCACTTCGGCTTCTACCTGCTGGCCGAGCACATGAACCCGCTGCTCAAGCGCCTGGTCGACGCGCTGGTGCCGCTGATCATCGCCACCATCGGCGGCTTTATCGCTGTCTGGGGCTGGGTGCTGTGGATGGACGGGCTG
This sequence comes from Stenotrophomonas sp. JC08, assembly GCF_052180205.1. Taxonomy (NCBI): domain Bacteria; kingdom Pseudomonadati; phylum Pseudomonadota; class Gammaproteobacteria; order Lysobacterales; family Lysobacteraceae; genus Stenotrophomonas; species Stenotrophomonas sp. JC08. Next base: position 3,439,427 of record NZ_CP197473.1, read on the forward strand.
CACATCAAGACCGCCGGCGCCAGCCTGCCGCAGAGCGTGAACTACCTGCCGCTGAGCATCGGCGGTGCGCTGATGGTGGTTTTCGCCTTGAACCGGCTGGTGCTGTCGCTGTATCCGGCCGCCATTGAAAAGGGACGTTGAGCATGGGCATTGCAATCCTCTTCGCCGTGTTCGGCGTACTGCTGTTGATCGGTGTGCCGGTGGCCTATGCGCTGGCCGCCGCGGCACTGGCCACGCTGCTGTACCTGGACCTGCCCAGCATCGTGCTGGTGCAGCAGATCTCCGCCGGCACCGGCTCGGCGTCGCTGATCGCCATTCCGCTGTTCATCTTCGCCGGTGAAATCATGATGCGTGGCGGCATCTCCGAGCGCCTGATCTCGCTGGCGTCCTCGCTGGTCGGGCGCCTGCGCGGCGGCCTGGGCCAGGTCTCGATCCTGTCCTCGCTGTTCTTCGGCGGCGTGTCCGGTTCAGCGATTGCCGACGTCTCGGCGGTTGGCGGCACGATGATCCCGCAGATGGTCAAGCGCGGTTACGACCGCGACTTCGCGGTCAACGTCAGCATCACCGCGGCGCTGGTGGCACTGCTGGTGCCGCCCTCGCACAACCTGATCCTGTTTTCGGCGGCGGCAGGCGGCGGTCTCTCCATCGCCGACCTGTTCGCCGCCGGTATTGTTCCGGCGCTGTTGATGACCGTGGTGCTGATGGTCACCGGCTATGCGGTGGCGCGTCGCCGCGGCTACGGCGTGGAGCCGTTCCCGGGCCTGCGCGCGGTGCTGACGCGGCTGGTCGCGGCGCTGCCGGGGCTGGGGCTGGTCGCGCTGATCTTCGTCGGTATCCGTGCCGGCATCTTCACCGCGGTGGAATCGGCGGCGATCGCGGTGGTCTACGCGCTGCTGGTGACCATCGTGCTGTACCGCCAGCTGCGGGTGAAGGAGTTCCTGGAAACCGTGGTGCATGCCGCGCGCAGCACCGGCGTGATCCTGTTCGTGATCGCCACCGCGGCGGTATTCGGCTGGCTGCTGGCCTACCTGCAGGTGCCGGCGGCAGCGGTCGATTTCCTGCAGTCGTTCGCCCACAGCAAGCACATGGTGCTGGTGATGATCGTGCTGATGCTGCTGTTGCTGGGCACCTTCATGGACCTGGCGCCGCTGATCCTGATCTGCACGCCGATCTTCCTGCCGGTGGCACGCGCCTATGGCATCGATCCGATCCACTTCGGTCTGGTGCTGGTGCTGGCCGGCGGCCTGGGCCTGGTCACGCCACCGGTGGGCTCGGTGCTGTTCATCGGTACCGCCATCGGCAAGATCAGCGTCGGCGAAAGCATGAAGACCATCTGGCCGTTCTGGCTGGCCGGACTGGCGGTGCTGCTGCTGGTGGCGCTGTTCCCGGAGATGTCGCTGTGGCTGCCGGCGTTGCTGCGCAGTTGATGCAAACCCGGTGCGGACGTGCCTGCGTCCGCGCCGGTCGGCTTGTGTGACGACCGGCGGGGCTGTCCCCGCCTTCCCTGTGGAGATGTAATGAACGTGACCCGTACCCTGGCCGCGCTGGCCGTCAGTTGCCTGCTGGCTGCCACCCCGGCACTGGCCAAGGACGCGCCGTCGGCCTGGAAACGTGGCATCGAGCACCAGCGCCAGGCCGATCTGGGCGATGGCCGCTTCCTCAACCCGGTGCTGGCCGGCGACCGCCCGGACCCGTCGGTGCTCAAGGACGGCGAGGACTACTACCTCACCCTGTCCTCGTTCGACGCCTACCCCGGCCTGCCGATCTGGCATTCGAAGGACCTGATCAACTGGCGGCCGCTGGGCCATGCCATCACCAAAAACGTCGGTTCGATCTGGGCGCCGGACATCGTCAAGCACAACGGCCGCTACTTCATCTATTTCCCGGCGCGGGTGGGCGGTACCGAAGGCAACCTGCGCAGCAACTGGATGGTGTGGGCCGATGACATCAACGGGCCGTGGAGCGAGCCGGTTGATATCGGCCTGGGCAAGTACATCGACCCGGGCCACGCGGTGGGCGAGGACGGCAAGCGCTACCTGTTCCTGTCGGCCGGCGCCTACGTGCAGCTGGCCGACGACGGCCTGAGCGTGGTCGGCACGCCGAAGCACGTCTACGACGGCTGGCGCTATCCGGAAAGCTGGGACGTGGAAGCCTACGCCCAGGAAGGCCCGAAGATCAGCTTCCGCGACGGCTGGTACTACATGACCACCGCCGTGGGCGGCACCGCCGGCCCGCCGACCGGGCACATGGTGATCAGTGCGCGCTCGCGCTCGATCCACGGGCCGTGGGAGAACGCGCCGCACAACCCGATCATGCGCACCGTCAGCCGCGACGAGCCGTGGTGGTCGCGCGGCCACGCCACGATTGTCGAAGGCACCGACGGCCGTGACTGGATGGTCTACCACGGCTACGAGAACGGCTACTGGACGCTGGGCCGGCAGATGCTGCTGGAGCCGATCGAATGGACGAAGGACGGCTGGTTCGTGGCCACCGGCGGTGACCTCGGCACGCCGCTGGCCAAGCCGGCCGGCCAGCCGCAGGCGCATGGCATGGCGCTGTCGGACGACTTCAGGGGTGCCACGCTCGGCGCCCAGTGGTCGTTCTTCAATCCGGCCCCGGACGAGTACCGGCGCCTGGGCTTCGGCAAGGACGGCCTGACGGTGCAGGGCAAGGGCAGCACCCCGCGCGACGCCTCGCCGCTGACCGCCATCGCCGGTGACGTGGCCTACCAGTTCGAGGTGGAAATGGAGATCGAGCCGGGTGCCTTCGGCGGTGCGCTGCTGTTCTACAGTGACCGCCTGTATGCCGGGGTGGGCAGCAATGGCGAGGATTTCATCCTGCACCGTTATGGCGATGAGCGTCCGCTCAGGCCCAAGGCCAGTGCAAAGGGGGGCAGGCTGTGGCTGCGGGTCACCAACAACCGGCATATCCTCACCGTGCACACCTCCCGCGACGGCAGCCACTGGCAGAAGTACCCGGTGCAGATGGAAGTCTCCGGCTACCACCACAATGTCGCCGGCGGCTTCCTGGCGCTGAAGCCGGCCATCTACGCGGCAGGCGAGGGCAAGGTGCGCTTCCGCCAGTTCCGCTACCGCGCTCTTGATTGATCGCGGACCGATAGAATGCCTGCATTGAACGGTTTCAAGGACATCGCCTTGCGCAAGAAAGCCGACCCAGACACGACCACCCGCCCGGTGGGCCGCCCCGCCACGATCAACGACATCGCGCGGCTGTCGGGGGTTTCCAAGAAGACCGTGTCGCGGATCATCAACAACTCGCCGCTGGTGCGCAAAGACACCCGCGAGAAGGTCGAGGCGCTGATGCGCGAGGTCGGTTACGCGCCCGATCCGCTGGCCCGTGGGCTGGCGTTCCGGCGCTCGTTCCTGATCGGCATGGTCTACGACAATCCGACCGCGCAGTACCTGGTGGACATGCAGTACGGTGCACTGGACGCGCTGCGCGGCTCCAGCTTCGAGCTGGTGGTGCATCCGTGCGACACCCGCAGCCCCGGCTACATCGAGGGGGTGAAGCGTTTCGTGCAGCAGCAGAAGCTGCACGGGGTGATCCTGGTGCCGCGCGCCTCGGAAGACCAGGCGCTGGCGGACATGCTCGAGGAGATCGGCTGCCGCTTCACCCGCATCGCCTCGCTGCCGCTGGATGACACCTCGCAGATGGTGATCACCCACGACCGCGACGGCGCCGCCGAAGCGGCCGACTACCTGCTCTCGCTCGGCCACCAGGACATCGCCCTGATCACCGGTCCCAGCGCCTACCGCTCGGCGCACGAGCGCACCGACGGCTTCATCGAGGCACTGCGCAACCGCGGCATCGAACTGCCGCCGGCGCGCGTCATCGAGGCCGGTTACACCTTCGAGTCGGGCGTGGCCGCGGCCGAGAAGCTGCTGCTCGGCAAGCAGCGGCCGACCGCGATCTTCACCGGCAACGACGAGATGGCGGCCGGCGTCTACAAGGTCGCCATGCGCGAGGGCATCAACATTCCGCGTGAACTGTCGGTGGTCGGCTACGACGACAGTCCGCTGGCCTCGCGGCTGTGGCCGCCACTGACCTCGGTGCGTCGCAACACCCGTGACACCGGGAGAACAGCGGCCGCGATGCTGATCCAGCCGGAAGGCCACACGCCGTTGCCGGTGGCCAGCGTGCGCCCGCACCTGATCGTGCGCGATTCCTGCCAACCGCCCCAGGATTGAGCTCCAGGCTGTTGTTCTGAAAAGGGAACCCGGTATTCCGCAATGCAAAATGACACCGGTTTCCTTTATGGCTAGAATGGCCTCCAACGGACCCGGGACCCCCACCCCGGGCTCCGGCTTGCACCGCTCCGGCGGCGGCAGTGCCGCTATATCCCCTCCGGCGATCGCGCCGGCATCAACGAACCACCGCTTCAGGGAGAGGAACACCATGACGAATCCATTCAGTCTCGAAGGCAAGGTCGCTCTGGTAACCGGTGCCAATACCGGTCTGGGCCAGGGCATCGCGCTGGCACTGGCCGCCGCCGGTGCCGATATCGCCGGCGCCGGCATCGTGCCGGCCGATGAAACCGCCGAGAAGGTGCGTGCGCTGGGCCGCCGCTTCCTCAACATCGACGCCAACCTGATCAGCATCGAGCCGGTCGAGCGCGTGGTCGCCGAGACCATCGCGGGGCTGGGCCGCATCGACATCCTGGTCAACAACGCCGGGCTGATCCGTCGCGCCGACGCGGTCGAGTTCAGCGAGAAGGACTGGGACGACGTGATGAACGTGAACATCAAGTCGGCGTTCTTCATGAGCCAGGCCGCCGGCAAGCAGTTCATCGCCCAGGGCAGCGGCAAGATCATCAACATCGCCTCGATGCTGTCCTTCCAGGGCGGCATCCGCGTGCCGTCCTACACCGCTTCCAAGAGCGGCATCGCCGGCATCACCCGGCTGCTGGCCAACGAGTGGGCCGGCAAGGGCGTGACCATCAACGCCATCGCCCCGGGCTACATGGCCACCGACAACACCGCGCAGCTGCGTGCCGACGAGGACCGCAACCAGGCGATCCTGGACCGCATCCCGGCCGGCCGCTGGGGCAAGCCGGAAGACCTGGGCGGCACCGCCGTGTTCCTGGCCTCCAGCGCCTCGGACTACGTCAACGGCGCCATCATCCCGGTCGACGGCGGCTGGCTGGCGCGCTGATCCCGTTTCCCGCGTGCGCGCCGCTGCCGCGCACGCTTCATGCAATCCCGTACTGAATAGAGAGTTTCGCCATGAAAATCGCATTGATGCAGGAGTTCAGCCAGGCCGCCAAGAATCCGGTGGTGCTGGAACAGCTCAACACCGTCGCCGCCGCACAGGGCCACACCGTGTTCAACGTCGGCATGGACGGTGACAACGATCACCGCCTGACCTACATCCACCTGGGCATCTGCGCATCGCTGCTGCTGAACTCCAAGGCGGTGGATTTCGTGGTCGCCGGCTGCGGCACCGGGCAGGGCGCGATGATGTCGCTCAACGCATGGCCGGGCGTGTTCTGCGGCTACTGCATCGAGCCGACCGACGCGTTCCTGTTCGCCCAGGTCAACAGCGGCAACGCGCTGGCGCTGCCGTTCGCCAAGGGCTTCGGCTGGGGTGCGGAAATCAATATCCGCTACATCTTCGAGAAGGCGTTCGCCGGTGAGCGTGGCCAGGGTTACCCGGCCGAGCGCAAGGAATCGCAGATGACCAACGCCGGCATCCTGGCGCAGGTCAAGCAGGGCGCTTCCAAGGACTTCATCGAAGGCCTGAAGGCGATCGATCCGGAGCTGGTGAAGCAGGCCGTCGGTGGCGAGCGCTTCCAGAGGGCGTTCTTCGACAACGCCCAGGACGCCGACATCGTCGCCTACGTGAAGGGTGTGCTGGGCAAGTAAGCCCGGTCGCATCGTTGCCTTGCCCTCACGGGCAGACAAGGGCGCCTGCGGGCGCCCTTGTTGTTTGCGCTGCTGCCGCCCGTGGCAACCCCGGCCGGCGATTCCCCAACCGTTCCCGGAGTCCTGATGAAACCTTCCGCCCTCTGCCTGTTGGCCCTGTTCCTGGTTGCCGGCGTTGCCGTTGCGGCCGAACCCGCGCAGCGGGTCTTCATCGCCGCCGATTCCACCGCCGCCACCTATGGTCCGGAACGGGCACCGCAGGCCGGCTGGGGCCAGGCGCTGCAGAGCTGGCTGGATCCGGCGCAGTGGCAGGTGCGCAACCACGCCATCGGCGGACGCAGCACCCGCAGCTTCATCAACGAAGGACGTCTGGACCAGATCGCCGGCGAGCTGCGCCGCGGCGACGTGCTGCTGATCCAGTTCGGCCACAACGATGCCAAGTTCGAGGACGCCACCCGCTACACCGATCCGGACAGCGATTACCCGGCATTCCTGTCGCGTTACATCGCCACCGCACGCGCCAAGGGCGCCACGCCGGTGCTGGTCACCCCGGTGGCGCGGCTGCTGTACGACTTCGGCGCGCTGCTCGATACCCACGGCCGCTACACCCAGGCGATGAAGCGGGTGGCGCAGGAGCAGGACGTGGCGCTGATCGACCTTAACGCCAGTTCGATGGCCTGGATCCGCGCGCTGGGCGAGCAGGGTGCGCAGCCGTACTTCATGTTCGTGCCCGAGCAGGGCAAGGCCGACGGCACCCATTTCAGCGTGGCCGGCGCTACCGCGGTGGCCTGTCTGGTGATGCGCGGCTGGGTGGACGTGCAGCCGCAACTGCGGGCCGGGCTGCAGCGCGATATCGACTGCGGCGCGATCAGCGCGCCGCCGCTGCCGGCGGTCGCAACAGCTGCGCCATCGGCGGCGGCACCAGTGAAGCCCACCGGCGCCAATCCGCATGGCTCGCAGGTGATCGAAGAGCAGGACATCGGCCGCGAGCAACCCGGTCCGCACGGTGGCGCCGGCCCGACCACCGCCTACTCGTTCTTCGCCGAGGTGGCCGATCTGCCGTTCGTACTTCGCAAGCGGGTGCTGCACAAGGGCGCCGGCATCGGCCTGCACCCGCAGCACAAGGACGAGATCTACTACATCGTCAGCGGCCGCGGCCACTATGTGCTCGATGGCACGGCCTACGACGTCGGCCCGGGCCACGCGCTGCTGACCCGCGCCGGCAGCACGCACGCCTTGCAGCAGCACGGCGAGGAGGATCTGGTGCTGCTGCTGGCCTATCCGGCGGTGGCGCCGCGGTAGGGCGCTATCGCGCGCGGACGCGCTGCAGGCAGCGCTGCGCGGTGATCGCATCGGCCCAGGCTCCGCGCCGGTACAGCACGAAACAGTGGCGGCCACCGTCGCGGGTTTCCACCGCCAGTGAATTGGGAAAGACCGGAACCAGATTGAGCAGCCGGGTCCAGCACGGCCGGACCTGGACGATGTCCGCCAGCGTGATGCTGGTCGAGCCGTTCTGCACGTTGAATCCGTGCGAGGTGAACAGCAGTCGCCGGTCGGTCAAACGCAGCCGCCCGCCCACGGTCTCCACGCCACGCTGCAGATTGGCCGCGCCCTCGCGCAGCAGGGTTTCATCAGGGTCCAAGGAAAAATCCATGGCAGCACTCCTTGCAGGGACAGGTGCCAACGATAGCGGTCGACGCGGCGCCGGCGGGAGACGGTTGCCGCTGCAAATACGCTGCCGAATCGCGGGCACTCCTGCCGCAAACGGCAATGATCCGTTTCCGTCGGGCGCGTTTGTCGCTCACGCGGGCGCGCCTAGACTGCGGTCATCCAATTCCGTGGTCCACAGGAGCCCGCCATGATCGAACGTCGCCCGTTTTCCAGCCTCGGTGGAGCCAATCATGGTTGGCTCGATGCCAAGCACCATTTCTCCTTCGCCGGGTACCAGGACCCGGCGCGCATGCACTGGGGCGCGCTGCGGGTGTGGAACGACGACACCATCGCTGCCGGCGCCGGCTTCCCGCCTCATCCGCACGCGGGCATGGAAATCATCACCTATGTGCGCGAAGGTGCGATCAGCCACCAGGACGACCAGGGCAACCGTGGCCGCACCGTGGCCGGCGATGTGCAGGTGATGAGTGCCGGCAGCGGCATCCGCCACGCCGAGTACAACCAGGAGCCGGGCGTCACCCGCATCTTCCAGATCTGGATCTTTCCGGAGCAGCGCGGCGGCACCCCGGCGTGGGGCGCGAAGCCGTTCCCGCGCGGCGAGCGTTCCGGGCGCTTCGTCGCACTGGCCAGTGGCATGCCAGGCGATGACGAGGCGCTGCCGATCCGCGCCAACGCGCGCGTGTCCGGGGCCACGCTCAAGGCCGGGGAGAGCACCGAGTACCGTTTCAGCGATGCCAGCCGCTACGGCTATCTGGTGCCGAGCACCGGCAGGGTCGAGGTCGACGGTGTGCTGATCGAGGCCCGTGACGGTGCCGCCATCAGCGGCGTGGAGAAGATCGTGGTGCGCGCGCTGGAGGATGCCGAGCTGGTGCTGGTGGATACCGCCGCCTGAGCACCGCACATATCCCAGGGCATCGGAACAACCGCGCCGTCTGTGTGCCAGCCGCCGCAGGCCCGCACGCGTGCGTCAGGATGCCGGTCCGTCCGTGATCTGATCGGCCGCCGCTGCCGGCGACTTGCGCCGCCGTGGCGCGGCTGTGCGCGAGGTCTTGCGGGCGGCGCTGCGGCCCGGCTCCGTCCCCGCTGCATTGCCGCCGGCCTGCAGCTGCTCCAGCCACGACAGCGCATCGCTGTAGGCGAGGAAATGCTGCAGGTAGGCCGGGGAGATGTCGCGCATCAGCTTCATCGCCCGGTGCAGCAGCACGCTGGAATGCAGCGGGCCGGCGTCCTCGGAGATCGCCTCCTGCGATTGCCGCAGCAGGCTGTCGATGCGGATCCGGCTCCACAGCTGCTGGAACTCGTCCAGCGTGGCCTGCGCTTCCACCACCGGCAGCGGAGCGGGGTGGAGCGGAGCGGTATCCGTGGTCATGGTTGCCGACGGGGGTGTGACCGGCGTGGACGTTGTTGCGGGCGTACAGGTACCTGCCTGCGCGATATGCGCCAGCAGCGTCCGTAGCGGACTGACGCCTGCGGCGACCGTGGCTGGCGGAACAGCGGCGGTCGCAGTGGCCAGCGTGCGGGCGTAGTCGTCGGCCAGCTGCTGCACGCGCTGCTGCAGGCGTTGTGCGACCGCGCCGTCGTGGCGCTGCGCACGCCGCGCCAGCGCGGCCAGGCGGCTGAATGCGACCGGATCGACGCGGTCGGCACCCTGCGCGCGCCAGCGTTCCAGCCGGTCAGCGGTGCTGCCCGGATCAGCCGCCATCGGCCTGCCCGTCGACCTTGGGGCGCGGAATCGGCGCGATCTCCACGCGCCGGTTGCGGGCGCGGCCGGCCTCGTCGTCGTTGGAGCTGACCGGCTGTTCGGCACCGAAGGCGGCGGCGAACACGGAAGCCGACGGCACACCATCGGCGATCAGCGTACGGGTCACGGTCAGCGCGCGTGCGGCCGACAGCTCCCAGTTGTCGGCGAAGCGGGCGTTGGCCACCCGCACCGGCTGGTTGTCGGTGAAGCCGCTGACCATCAGCACCTCCTCGCGCGCACCCAGATAGTCGCGCAGCGGTGCGGCGATGCTCTGCAGCAGCTCGCGGCCTTCCGGTTGCAACTGGTCGGAGTTCAGCGCGAACAGCACGTTGCCGCTGATGCCGATGCGGCCGTTGATCACGGTGACGCGGCCGGCCGCCAGCGGTGCGGCCAACGCCTGCTCCAGCGTCTTGAGCTTGGCCGCCTCGACCTGGCGCTGCCGGACCTCCTCGTCCAGCTGCCGCGACAGCTGCAGCTGGATGCCGATCACGCCGGCCAGGATCAGCACGAAGGCGCCCAGCAGCACCGACATCAGGTCGCCGAACGCGGCCCAGGTGGTGGCGGTGGACTCGCTGTCCAGTTCGATCTCGTCGCTCATCCGGCCATGGCCCCGGCCGGCGTACGGCGTTCGGCCAGCTGCTGCAGTTCGCCGATGATCTGCTTCTGCGAGGCCATGCTCAGGTCGATCACCTCGCGCGCCTGTGCCACGTAATAGGCCAGCTGCTCGTCACTGCGGGTGAGCGATTTCTCCAGTGCCGACTCGATCCCCTGCAGGCGCTGGTTCAACGCATCGGTGGAAGTGCCGAACAGCTGCACCGCGGTGGCGAAGGCCTCGCCGAGGCTGGCCACTTCCTCGGCACTGCCGGTGACGTGCGCGGCAGCGCTGTCGAGCCGGCCGGTCTGTGCTTCGACCTCGGTGGTGAAGCGGTTGCCGACGCGCTCGAGCAGGTCGGCCGAGGTGCTGACCAGCGCGTCGATCGCGCTGCGCTGTTCGGTGGAGGCGTGGTTGACCGCACCGAGCAGGGTTTCCAGGGTCGCCAGCAGGCGGCTGCGCTCCTCCAGCATGGCGGTGTCGCGGACCATGCTGTCAGACAGCTTCTGGCGCAGCTCGGCCACCACTTCGGCCGCCGCCCGCGGAGCTTCGGAGGCGCTCTGCACCAGTTGCGAGATCTCGGCGATGGTGTCGCGGGCGTGCGCCTGCGACTGCTCGGTCATCGCGTTGGCGGTACGTGCCAGCGTGTCGCAGATTTCCTGCTGGCGGCTGGCGACATGCTCGCTGCTGTGCTGCCAGTGGCTGCTCAATGTCTGGCTGATGGACGACAGCGTTTCGGACCACTGCGCCAGCCGTTGCTCGTCGCGCGCTTCCAGCGTGGCCTGCAGCTGGCCATGCGACTGCTGCAGGCCATCGAGCAGGGTGCCGGTGCGCGCATCGAAGCGCTCGGCGGCGCCCACCAGCCCCTGCGCCTGGCGCGAGAGCTCGGCCAGGCTGTCGCCGGCGTGCTGCTGCAGCTGCGTGGACATCTCGCCGGCGGTCTGCGCCAGGGTGTCGCAGATTTCCTGCTGGCGGCTGGCGATCTGCTCGCCGCTGCGCTGCCACTGCTGGTCCAGCGCGACGGTCAGCGCGCCGAAGCGCTCGGCCCACTGTTCCAGGCGCTGCTGGTCGCGTGCTTCCAGCGCGGCCTGCAGGTCGGCATGTGAGCGTTGCATTGCGTCCAGCAGGGTGCCGGTGCGTTGCTGGAAGTCCTGTGCGGCACCGCTGAACGCCTCCTCGCTGCGCGTGGCCAGCTGCTGGTTGATGTCCTGCTGCTGCGCCAGCGCCGCGTTCCAGGCCCGGCTGGTGGCATCGGTACTGGCGTCGATGCGGGTCGATACCGATTCCAGCAGCCCGTCGGCGCGCTGCGCGAAGGCGTCGTTGAACCGCTGCAGGCTCTCGTCCAGGCGTTGCGCCAGCGCCTCGTTGCTCTGCTGCTGCTGCACGGTGGCCACGTTCCAGCTGTCGGCGGCGGCGCGGGTGGTGGCCTGCAGGTTGCCGGCCAGGCCATCGAGCTGCTGCTGCACGGCGGCGCTCACCGTGGCCTGCATCGCCACGGTCTCGCGGCTGAGGCCGGCCAGCGTGCTCTCCACCACTGGCTGCAGTGCGCTGCCCACGGTCCGGGCGCTTTCAGCCATGCCAGTGGTCAATGATTGCTGCAGCGAGGTGGCCAGCTGCAGGTGGCTGGCTTCGGCGCGGCGGTGGAATTCCTGCTGGCTCCCGGCCAGCCGTTCGGCGGCAGCGAGGTTGTGCTGCTCCAGCGTGGTCATCATCGTCTGCAGACGCTCGATCAGCGCCGGCATCAGCCCGGTCTGCTGCTGCAACAGGGCGAACGCCTGCTCGCGCTGGTGCACGTGCGAATAGGGGCGCAGAGTGGTGGCCAGTTGCAGGTCCAACTGCTGCACCACCAGCGCGCGCTCGCGCCGGCACAGCGCCGACAGCAGGCCGAGCATGGCCGAGCCGGCAACGCCGGCGATCGAGGTGCCGAAGGCGAACGCCAGGCCCTTGACCGGCGCGCCGAGTGAGCCGCGGATTGCCTCCAGGTTGGTCGCGCTCTCCAGCGCCAGGCCGGTGCCGCGCAGCGTCGCCATCATGCCCAGCAAGGTGCCGAGCATGCCCAGCAGCACCAGCAGGCCGACCAGGTACGGCGTCAGTGCCGGTGCCGGCAGGGCGATGCGTTCGCCTTCCACGCGCAGCCGCACGGCGTTGCGCAGGCCCGGGTGCAGGCGGCCCAGCCAGGCGCCCAGATCGCTCTGCGCCGCGGCGACATCGGCCACGGCCTGTTCCAGCGAGGTGGTGGCCTGGCGGTAGCGGTGCAGCTCCAGCGCTCCGGCCAGATAGCAGGCGGCGATCACCGCGGTCACCACCAGCCCGAGCAGGTTGCTGGTGACATAACCGGCCGCGATCCAGCCGATGGCGAGCAGACCGACAGCGAACACGACGAAGCGAAGCGGATTCTTGGACATGGGGTGCGGTTTACCGGATACGGAGCGCTGCAAGCAGGCCTTCAATGGGGTGGAAACGGACATCCAGCTCGGCCAGCAGCGCACTGCGCAGGTCCTGTTCGAACATGGCCAGCCACGGGCTGGCGGATGCCGGTGCGGTGTCGTCGGTGTCATCGCCAGCCGCCGGCGCTGCCGGAACGGGTGCCTGGCTGTCCTGCAGCGCGATGAAGCGCAGGCCGAGCAGGGCGGGGACGGTCGCCAGCAGGCCGTGTTCGCGCGGGCTCAGCGTGGCTTCCATCACCGCGTCCACTTCGGCCAGCCGCGCCTTGGCGGGGGATTGCCGGGCCAGCATGTCGCGCAGGCGGCCGCGCAGGGTGCCGGTGCTGACCTGCATCGCCCGCTGCACGGCCAGGCAATGCTGGCGGTAGGGGGCGTAGCCGCCATGTGCCTCGCGCTCGGTGGCGCTGATCCGGCGCGGCGGCGCGGTGTCCAGGCCGCCGGCGATGCTGTCCTGCAGGGTGACCCGCGCCTGCGCACATTCGGCGGCGACGGCGGGATCGAAATCGGGGCTGTCCGGCGGCTCCGGCAGGCGCCCGTCCAGCGCCTTGGACAGGGCGATCGCGCGGTTCCAGTCGAACCACTGGTTCAGCCGCTCGGACAGCGCCGGTGGCGGACGCGACACATCGGTCTGCGCCAGGCGGGCCAACAGGCGAACGAACGTGGGCCCCGGGACGGGTGCCCGTGGAGAAGCTTTCGCCATGGGTCCTGACTTAAAATTGGCCATTTTACATGGCCGGCCAAGCGCCGCCGGCAACACCGTATTCAGCAAGAGTCCCCGGTCGCGGGGGCGTGACGGCGGTTGCGGCAGCTGGCCTCAGACGTCGCCGCCGTCGGCCCAGCCTTCGCCGCTGCCGCGCTGGAACACGGTATCCGCGTCCTGCACGGAACCGGCCGGGACATGTTCCTGCGCCGCCAGCCGCGCGTAGATCGGGGTGAAGTCCGGACCGGTGGCGGCCATCAGCTGCGCGAAGCTGTCGATGACGAAATAGCTCTTCTGGAAGGTGTCGATGCGGTAGCGGGTGCGCATGATCCGCTCCAGATCGAAGCCGATCCGGTTCGGCGCGGCCGATTCCAGGCAGTACAGCGACTCGCCCTTGGACGAGACGATGCCGGCGCCGTAGATGCGCAGGCCGTCGGCGGTGTTGATCAGGCCGAATTCCACCGTGTACCAGTACAGCCGGGTCAGGTTTTGCAACGCCTCCGGGCCGATCGCGTGCGCCTTCACGCCGCCACGGCCATAGGCGGCCATGTAGTCGGCGAACAGCGGATTCATCAGCAGTGGCACATGGCCGAACAGGTCGTGGAACAGGTCGGGTTCGGCGATGTAGTCGATCTGGTCCGGGCGGCGGATCCACCAGGTCACCGGAAAGCGGCGGTTGGCCAGATGGTCGAAGAACTCCAGTTCCGGCAGCAGTCCTTCCACGCCGACCAGGGTCCAGCCGGTGGCTGCGCCCAGCACCTCGTTGAGCTGGTCGAAGCGCGGGATCATGTGCGCGCTCATGCCCATCGCGTCCTGCGCGTCGAGGAACTCCTGGCAGGCGCGGCCGACCAGCAGCTCGCGCTGGCGCTGGTACAGCGTGCTCCAGGTGGCGTGGTCATCGGCGCTGTAGCTGTCCCACGGCTGCTCCACCACGGTGGTGGTATAGACCGGCACGTAACCCTTGTCGGTGTGCTGGTGCTCAACGCGGCGCGGGGTGGCTTCCATGGCGGCAACGGGTTCCTGGATAAAGAATGGATGAGCGCATGGTAGAAAGGCCGCCGCGCAACAGGTGTGCGTAATTGCGCCATACACCGCTGTTGACGCAATATTGTTGCGTCATTCCAATGTTGCGGAGCAGCATAAATGGATGCATCGACGCTGGATCGCACGGATCTTCGGCTTCTGGTCGAAATCCAGCAGCATGGCCGCGCCACCAATGCCGAGCTTGCCGCGCGGGTGAACCTGTCGCCGTCGGCGTGTCTGCGGCGGTTGCAGCGGCTGGAAGCGGAGGGCGTCATCGCCGGCTACGGCGCGCGCCTGGAGCCGCGAGCGATCGGATTGGGGCTGCAGGCGTTCGTGCGGGTGCAGCTGTCCAAGCACGGGCACGAGGCCATCGACCATTTCATCGCCGCGGTGCAGCTGTGGGACGAGGTGGTGGCCTGCCACGCGCTGACCGGCGACATGGACTACCTGCTGCACATCTACGTGCGCGATCTGGACCACTTCTCCGCGTTCCTGCTGGACAAGCTGCTCAATGCCGCCGGCGTGGCCGACGTCAATTCCAGCTTCGTGCTGCGCACCGTGAAGGAGTTCCGCGCGCTGCCGCTGTCGCAGCTGGGGCGTACCTGAACCAGTGGTCCTGCCGGAAGCGGCCGCCGCGCTTTGCTGCCGCCGCGCCTGCTTCCGGTCAACGCACCGAAGCGCCGCAATCCTTGACCACGCCGCGCAGCTTCTCGATGCGCGTACGGCTGTCCTGGCAGCGCTGCTGGGCTTCGGCCTGCGCGGCCGCGGCCTGTGTCTGCGCATTGCGCGCGCTGGTGGCGCGGGCCTGCTGCAAACGGGCCACGCCGGCCCGGATCTGCGGCATCGCCGCCATCGCCGCCTTCTCGCCCTCCAGGATCGCGCGGCCACGCTGTTCGAAATCGGCCGCACCGATATCCAGCACCGCCGGGCGGATGATCACATCGGCGCGCGCCAGTTCCTGTTCGCCCAGCCGCTGGCCCATGATCGCGATCGACTGGCCCACCGCGCCGAGCAGGCCGCTAGGACGCTGGCCGCTGGCCTTGCTGGAAATATCCACGGCGATGACGAATTCGGCGCCGAGCTGGCGGGCCGCATCCACCGGCACCGGGCTGACCACACCGCCATCGACGAAGGTCTTGCCGCCGATGCTGACCGGCTCGAACACGCCGGGAATCGAACTGGAGGCGCGTACCGCCTGGCCGACATTGCCGCGCACGAATACTGCGCGGTCGCCGGTCTCCAGCTGCGTGGCGACCGCGGCGAACGGCTTTTTCAGCTGCTCGGCCGGCTTGTTGTCGAGTTGTGCGTTGACATAGTCCTGCAGCTTGCGGCCCTGGATCAGGCCGCCGGAGAACAGGCGCAGGTCGCGGATGCTGGCTTCATCCAGTGCCACCGCCTTCTGCTGCATGTCGAAGGCGCTCATGCCACTGGCATACAGCGCGCCGACCACGCTGCCGGCACTGGTGCCGGACACCACCACCGGCTCGAAGCCGTTGGCCTCGAGCATCTTGATCACACCGATATGGGCGAAACCCTTGGCCGCACCGCCGCCCAGCGCCACGCCGATCTTCACCGGCTTGACCGGGGTCACCGGCGTGGCCGCCACCGGCGCCGCGGGCTTCACATTGTCGCCACCGCAGGCGGCCAGCAGGCCGAGCAGGGCGAAGGGCAGCAGCAGGCGGAACGGATGCGCTTTCATGTATGAACAGGTGGGCGTGGAAAGGGCGCCAGCATAGCGCTTCGCACCCTGCCGCCGCCCAGTGCCTCATTCGTCCGTTTAGAAGTTGTTGTCGCCGTCCAGCAGCCGGCCCAGGCCGCCCAGCACCGAGCCTTCACCGCGGCTCTGGCCCCCGCCCTGCGGGGCGGCGGCGAACATGCGCCCGGCCAGGCGCGAGAACGGCAGCGACTGCAGCCACACCTTGCCCGGGCCGGTGAGGGTGGCCAGGAACACGCCTTCGCCGCCGAAGAACATGCTCTTCAGGCCTGCCACGCGGCGCACGTCCATGTCCACGCTGGCGTGGTAGGCGACCACGCAGCCGGTGTCCACGTCGATGCGCTCGCCGGCGGCCAGCTCGCGTTCGACCACACAACCGCCGGCATGCACGAACACCCAGCCGTCGCCCTCGAGCTTCTGCATGATGAAACCTTCGCCGCCGAACAGGCCGGTCATCACCTTGCGCTGCAGCTGCACGCCGACCTGCACCCCGCGCGCGCCGGCCAGGAAGCTGTCCTTCTGGCAGATCAGCTTGCCGCCGTGCTCGTCCAGCTTCATCGGCAGCACCGTGCCGGGGTAGGGCGCGGCGAATGCGACCTTGGCCTTGCCGTGGCCGGTATGGGTGTAGACGGTGGCGAACAGGCTCTCGCCGGTGATCACCCGCTTGCCGGCGCTCATCAGCTTGTCCATGAAGCCGCCACCCTGGCCCTCGTGGCGTCCGTCACCGAACACGGTGTCCATCTGCACCGACGAATCCTTGAACATCAGCGCGCCGGCTTCGGCGATGGCGCTTTCGCCCGGATCCAGCTCGATCTCCACGAACTGCATTTCATGGCCGACGATGCGGAAGTCGATGTCGTCGGCGCGCTGGCGGCTGCCGCCGACCGGTGGTGGCATCGGCGGCGGCGCGGCCTGGCCGCCGAACTCGGGCAGCTGGCCCACCGCCTGCCAGCCCTGCATGCCTTCGCGCCAGGCCAGCGCCTGGCGGTTGCCCTGCGCGTACTGCCGGGCGGCGGCGTCATCAAGCGGGCCGATGCGGTCGGCTTGGCCGGGTACATGGAAATACCACTGGGTCATGGCGGTGCCTCGCGGGAGGAAAAGCAGAGTCTATGCGCAAGCGGCCGGTCTGACGGGTGACAGGCGTCAGGTGGATGAACCGGGTCCCCAGCGGCACCAGCCGGCGCGGTACTGCCGCGCCGCTTCATGATGCAAGGCCGCAACGCCAGACCTTGCGCCCGCTAGCCGGGGTCAGTGACTGCCAGCGCCGCGCAGCGCGTTGTGCAGCACATCCAGCAACTGCTCGTTGTCGTCACCGCGCTGCTCCCAGTACATGATGCCGCCCAGCCCGTGCTGTTTGACGTACTCGGCCTTGATCGCCTATGTGCTTCGCGGGTTTGATCAGTGCACAGGCTCAGGGCGCTTCGGAAAGCTCCGTGGCCAGCGCCGTGGCTTCTGCCGTGCAGTCGCGCGGCATCGGCAATGCGAGTGCGCGGGTGGCGTTGATTTCACGTCGCGCCAGCTTCAGGTCAACACTGAACTGCGCATCGTCGTGCAGCCGTGCCACCGTTGCCGCCGCCATCGCCCGGCCCTGCTGCACATCGCTGTACCAGTGCACATTGCAGACCAGCCGGCTGTGGCCGTAGTTGTGGCCGCGCTGCAGCAGCGGCGTGGCGCGCTCCGGCGCGATCTCCGCCAGGATCAACGCCCATGCCCAGCCGATGGCGGTATGGCCGGAGGGATAGGAGCCGCTGTCACGCAGCCGGGCTTCCTCTTCGGGGGCGCAGACCGGCTGCTGGTTGAGCACGAACGGCCGCGGGCGCCGGTAGTGGTTCTTGGCGGCGCGGGTGGCGGCGCTGGCATCGATGCGGCTGCGTTCCAGCAGCCGGTACAGCGCCGGTGTGTGCGTGGTGTTGATCGGAATCCCCAGCGCGCAGCTGAACTGGTCGGCGCCGACGGGAAAGCTCAGGTCGGCATCGACATGGGCCTGGGTGAAGCGCGCGCTGTCACGCAAGGCCAGCGCCTGTGTGGCGACTGCGGCATCCAGTGCGGCGGCAGCGGAACCGGGTGCGGGTGGCGGTGGAACCAGCGTCAGGCTGTCGGGAATGGCCTGCGCATGCAGATAGCCGGTCGCGGCCGGGCGGTCCTGCCCGGCAGGGGAGGTGGGAGCGGTGCTGGCACAGCCGCCCAGCACGAGCGCCAGGATCAGCGCGGTGGCCAGACGCGGGAGAAAGCGGGTTTCAGGAAGCATGGCAGTACAGGCAGGTGTCGGCAGAACGGAGCAGGGTGAGGGTAGCGCTCAAACCGCCCATGCGCTCAGGCGTCCCTTGTGTTCGCGTACCTCGACCGGACCGCCGAACACTTCCGACAGTGGCGCGGCGCGCAGCAGCAGCTCACGCGGCCCATCGGCGTGGATGCGTCCGTTCTTCATCAGCACCACGCGGCCGATTTCCGGAATCACCTCGTCGATGTGGTGGGTGACCAGCACCAGGGTGATCCCTTGCCGGGCGAGCTGGCGCATGCTGTCGATCAGCTGCCGGCGCGAGACCAGATCCAGCCCGGTGGACGGCTCGTCCAGCAGCAAGGCGCGTGGCTGGTTGACCAGGGCCCGGGCGATCAGCACGCGGCGGGTTTCGCCCGCGGACAGCTCGGCGTAACTGCGGCCCAGCAAGTGCAATGCGCCCGCCAGCTCCAGCGCCTGTCGCGCCCGTTCGCGCATGGCACCTGTGACCTCGCGATGGGCCACCACATAGCTGGCGAAAAAACCGGAAACCACCGCCTCTTCCACGCCCAGCCCGGGCATGTCGGCCAGGTTGCTGGACAGATCGCCGCTGACGATGCCCAGCTGCGCGCGCAGCCGGTCCACCTGCCAGCGGGTCTGGCCCATCACCTTGACCGGCGGCGGGCCGTCGATCCTTGCCAGCGGATACAGCTCGCGGGTGATCAGCTTGATGAAGGAGGACTTGCCGCAGCCGTTGGGGCCGAGGATCGCGGTGTGCTGCCCTTGCGCGATATGCAGGTTCAGATCGTGCAGCACGCGCACCTGGCCGCGCACCACGCAGGCCTGCTGCAGTTCGATCAACGGGGCCGCATCGGCGGCAGGCGCTAGGGACATACGGAAACGGGCCGGAGGAAGAAGGGATGGGGCGCAGAGCGCGGATGCAGTTTGCCCCGCCACCCTGCATCATGGAACCACTGGTTTCATCCGGCATGACCCGCGCGGAGTCCCTGCAATGCCCACTGTTTTTCCCGGCCTTTCCAGTGTCGTTGCGCCTGTACGGCGCAGGCGCGCAACCGTGCCCGCCGCCGCCGGCATGGCGGCTGCCATCCTGTGTCTGGCGGCGATGGCCGGGCTGCCCGCTAGCGCGCAGGTGCAGGACACCGGCGAGTATCTGCAGCGCATGGATGCCGATGGCGACGGCCGGGTGAGTCCGGAGGAATACCTGCAGTGGCTGCTGTACGCCTTCGACCGCATGGACCGCAATGGCGATGGGGTGCTGGAGGCGGCCGAACAGCCCGGCGGCCGCGGCAAGCCGATCAGCCGTGAGGAACAGCGGCAGGTGATCCTCGCCCGCTTCACCCGCCAGGATGCCGATGGCGACGGCTACCTCAGCGCCCGCGAGCTGATGGCGCCACCGCGCTGATTCCCGCTCCGCACCGGTAAAGCGGGGGTGCGGTCGCGCTGCGCTGGCGGGTTGCAATCGCTGTCAGCGGATGTCGACCGGCGCGGCAGTGCACTGCCGGAAAGGGGCGCGCTTACAATCGCGCCATGCCCGAGTTGCCCGAAGTCGAAACCACCCGCCGCGGTCTGGAGCCGCACCTGCTGGAGCGCCGCATCCATGGCGTGATCCTGCGCCGTCCGGACCTGCGCTGGCCGATCCCGCCGGAAGTCGAGCGCGAGTTGCCGGGCCAGCGCATCGAAGCGATCCGCCGCCGCGCCAAGTACCTGCTGCTGGATACGTCCGCCGGCAGCGCGCTGCTGCATCTGGGCATGTCCGGCAGCCTGCGGGTGCTGCCCGGTGACACTCCGGTGCGCGCCCACGACCATGTCGATATCAGTCTGGAAGATGGCCGGGTGCTGCGCTTCAACGACCCGCGCCGTTTCGGCTGCCTGTTGTGGCAGCCCGCCGGTGAAACCCACGAACTGCTGCGTGATCTGGGCCCGGAACCGCTGGGCGAGCAGTTCGATGGCGACTACCTGTTCGCGCGCAGCCGTGGCCGCAGCGTGCCGATCAAGAGTTTCCTGATGGACCAGCGCACCGTCGTCGGGGTCGGCAACATCTACGCCGCCGAAAGCCTGTTCATGGCCGGCATCAATCCGCTGCGCGAGGCCGGCAAGGTATCGCGTGCGCGCTACCAGCGGCTGGCCGATGCGGTGAAGGATATCCTCGGCCACGCGATCACCCGCGGCGGCACCACCTTGCGTGATTTCATCAGCCCCGATGGGGCGCCCGGCTACTTCGAGCAGGAATTGCTGGTGTACGGCCGCGAGGGCGAGGCCTGCAAGCAGTGCGGCCGGGTGCTGCGCCACGCCAGCATCGGCCAGCGGGCGACGGTATGGTGCGGCCACTGCCAGCGCTGAGGCGGCGCCATCCAGCGTACGGTTAGGCGTGCTGTGCCTATCATGCGCAACCTTCCGCCATGGATGACTGCATGCATCGTCGCGATTTCCTTCGCCGCGCCTCGCTGGCCCTGGCCGCTTTCGGTATTCCGGCCTTGCCGGCCTGCGCCGCCGCCGAAAAGCAGCTTGGCCTGCGTCGCATCGGCCAGCCGCAGCCGTTCGATTTCGCCGCGCTGAAGGGCCAGGCCCGCGCGCTGGCACAGGCGCCATACCGGAGCCACAAGCGGGTGCTGCCGGCGGCGGTGGAGAAGCTGGACTGGGACCAGTACCAGTCCATCCGCTACCGCCAGGACCACGCGCTGTGGGCCGACCAGCCGGGCAGATTCCAGGCCAAGTTCTTCCATCTGGGGCTGTACTTCCATTCGCCGGTGCGCATGTTCGACGTGGCCGACGGCCAGGCGCAGGAACTGGCCTATGACGGCGCGGCGTTCGACTACGGCAACAGCGGCATCGACGGCAGCCAGCTGCCGGCCGACCTGGGCTTTGCCGGGTTCCGGCTGAATACCCGGACAGATACGGATCGAGATTTTGCCGCCTTCCTCGGCGCCAGCTATTTCCGCGCGGTCGGCAAGGAAGGCCAGTACGGCCAGTCGGCGCGTGGCCTGGCGATCGATACCGGCCTGGGCCGTCCGGAGGAGTTTCCCGACTTCATTGCTTACTACCTGGAGCAGCCGGGCGCCGATTCGGACACCCTCGTCGTCTACGGTCTGCTGGATTCGCCCAGCGTCGCCGGCGCCTACCGTTTCGCCATCACCAATGGCGAGGTGCTGCTGATGGATATCGACAGCGCGCTGTACCCGCGCACGGAAATCGAACGGCTCGGCATCGCGCCGTGCACCAGCATGTACCAGGTGGGCGAGAACGACCGGCGCATGGATTGGGACTGGCGCCCGGAGATCCACGACACCGACGGCCTGTCGATGTGGACCGGTGCCGGCGAATGGATCTGGCGGCCGCTGTGCAATCCACGGCAGCTGCGCTTCAACATGTTCGTGGACCACAATCCGCGTGGCTTCGGCCTGCTGCAGCGTGACCGCAACTTCGACCATTACCAGGACGATGGCGTGTTCTACGAGAAGCGCCCGTGCCTGTGGATCGAACCCAAGGGACAGTGGGGCGAGGGCTCGGTACAGCTGGTGGAGATCCCCACCGTCGATGAGACCTTCGACAACATCGTCGCGTTCTGGAACCCCAAGGCCAAGCCGCAGCCCGGCGAAGAGCTGCTGGTCGGCTACCGGCTGTACTGGGGCGCGCAGCCGCCGGCTCGGCCGCCGTTGGCCCACTGCGTGGCCAGCCGCACCGGCCTGGGCGGGGTGATCGGCAAGAAGCGCGAATATTTCAGCTGGCGCTTCGCGGTGGATTTCGAAGGCGGCGAACTGGCCGGCCTGATCGACAGGGCCGAGGTCGAGGCGGTGGTGGAAACCAGCCGCGGCCGCGTGGAAGTCGTCTCGGCGCGCCCCTTGCGCGAGATCAAGGGCTACCGCGCCATGTTCGACCTGGTGCCGCCCGAGGACGGCACGCAGCAGATCGACATCCGCCTGTACCTGCGCAGCGGCGGCAAGACCCTGACCGAAACGTGGCTGTACCAGTACAGCCCGCCGCCGGCGGAGCAGCGCACGCTCTACTGATCCGCGTTGGCGCCGATCCGCGGCCGCCCATCGGGGCGCCGCACGGGATGGACCGGCTGCCTGCCGCCGCGGCGGTCGGCGCCATCGGCGCGCGCTGCCTCCGCCTTTTTCATGCTGCATTGCAGCGATAAATCCGTTCCTGTTCCGCGGCTTGCCGCTGCACGAGGCCTCGCGCGGGCTTTCTCCATCCGGCTGATTGACAGCGTTGTCAGGTGGCGCGTAAAACGACCTTCGCCGGCCACCACGCCGTCACAAACATTCCGAAAGTCTTGGGGAGAGAGACCAGATGACCAGCCAATGCCGTCAACACGCGCTTGCACGTGCGATCTTCGCTGCACTGATCACCACCGCCACCGCATTGCCCGCCGCCGCGCAATCGGTGCAGGAGGAGGGCAAGACCGAAACCCGCGATGCCTCCACGCTCGACGCGGTGATCGTCACCGTCGAGCGGCGGGAACAGGACCTGCAGAAGTACGCCGGCACCGCGCAGACGATCTCCGCCGAGGACACCCGCGCGCTGGGCATCAACAACGAGCTGCGCAACATCCAGGCGCTGGTGCCGGGCCTGAGCATGGCCAACCAGGAGGGCAACCTGGAAATCTTCATACGCGGCGTCGGCTCGTCCAACAACACCGAGCTGGGCGATCCGGGCGCCGCGCCGCACATCAACGGCGCCTACATCCCGCGCCCGCGCGGCCTGGGCGGCATGTTCTATGACATCGAGCGCGTGGAGATCAACAAAGGCCCGCAGGGCACGCTACGCGGCCGCAACGCACTGGCCGGCACGCTCAACATCATCACCAAGCGCCCGGATTTGGAGGCATTCGGTGGCTACGTGCAGGCCGAGGCGGGCAACCGCGACCACCGCGGCGGCGAGTTCGCGCTGAACATGCCGCTGGGCGGCTGGGCCGCGATCCGCGTGGCCGGCTACCAGGTCGAGAAGGATTCGTCGTTCGAGAACGCCGGCAGGATGCAGGAGCTTGACCCGGCCGGCATCCAGGACGAGCACGGCGCGCGCGTGTCGTTCCTGTACCAGCCCGACGACAAGCTGTCGGTGTTCGCCATGGCCGACATGGGCAAGGAAGGCGGCACCGGCTACCCGGGCGCCACGGTCTACACCGCCGCCGAGGCCGGCTACCTGCCCGAGGACCTGGACCTGCGCAAGATCGTCTACCGCGGCGCCCAGGGCACGCTGGACAGCACCAACTGGGGCGCGCAGACCAACGTCCGTTACGACTTCGGCCCGGTGGCGCTGGAATACAACGCCAGCTACCGCGACGTCGATTACCGCCAGACCAACGCGCAGAGCGAAGGCATCCTGTGGCCGGACCGCAACATCGAGCCGGTCTCGCCCGCCAATCCCGGCGGCGTCGACTACGACAACTATTCCACCCAGTACTGGATGACCCAGTCGCAGTCCTACATCCACGAGCTGCGCCTGTCCTCGGCCGACGACACGCGCCTGCGCTGGACCACCGGCCTGTTCCACTTCAACGAGGACCAGCAGGTTGGCTACCTGTCGCTGGTGGACAAGGGCAGGTGGTATTCGGGCACCGAATTCACCATGCCCAAGGTCAACGGCCGTTCCTCGGCCGCGTTCGCCGATGGCACCTTCGACGTCACCGACCGCCTGCGCCTGAAGGGCGGCCTGCGCTACACCCAGGAAGAGAAGTCGCGCTACGGCATCGGCGGCAACTGGGCGCTGGGCCTGCCGGGCGAAGGCGGCGATTTCTCCACCCGTCTCGGTACGCCGGGCTTCGAGCCGGCGTTCATGAAGCGCCCCAATTTCGACGTGAGCAACATCACCTCGCAGGCGGAGATGGCGCGCTTCCTGCTGCAGGGCATCCTCGCCCATGGCCGCAACGACACCATCCAGCAGCAGATCGGCGACGTACCCAATGGCGGCGCGTTCGGCTGCGTGGACCGCCCGGACATCGGCGGCGACACCGTCGATTGCCCCTACCAGAGCTGGGTGCAGGTCAGCGGCATCCCGGCGCAGCAGTTCGGCAAGAGCAAGTTCAACTTCACCGACTGGCGCGTGGGCTTCGAGTTCGACGTGTCCGACGACAGCCTGCTCTACGGATTGATCTCCAGCGGCCACAAGGCCGGCGGTTTCAACGACACCTTCGATCCGCAGGAGATCCCGGAGACGTTCAAGCCCGAATCCATCGTCGCCTACGAGATCGGCAGCAAGAACTCGTTCCAGATGCTGGGCCGCACCTCCACCTTCAACGCCAGCGGTTTCTACTACGACTACAGCGACCAGGTGTTCCAGGACCTGGCGGTGATCGCCACCAATCCGTCCACCGGCGAGGCCACCGGCTACTCCCTGGTCAACCGCAACGTCGGCAAGTCGGTGGTGTACGGCGTCGAGCTGGAAAGCGTGCTGCGCTTCCCCGGCAACGTGATGCTGAACCTCAACGCGTTGTGGCTGGATAGCGAGATCAAGGAAGGCAAGGTGGCCGACGTGCGCAGCCAGAACTACGGCGCCGGCGGCATCACCTCGATTATCGACCTGTCGGGCAACGAGCTGCCGCTGGCCTCGAAGCTGACCTTCAATGCGCGCCTGCAGCACACCATGGAACTGCCGTTCGGCACCCTGGACTGGCAGCTGCTGGCCTCATACCGTTCGGCCTACTACCTGACCCAGTACAACAACCGCGACGTGGTGTTCATCTCCGACACCGCCGGCACGGTGGACTACATCGAAGGCGCCGTCGAAGCCGGCTTCCCCGACCGCCAACGCGCCCGCACCACGGTCAACGCCGGCATCGGCCTGACCACGCTGGACGGACACTGGCGCGTGGAAGCCTGGGGCAACAACCTGCTGGACAACGACATTTCGCAGAAGGCGCTGGTCGGGTCGGGCATCAACGTGCGTTTCCTCAACGATCCGCGCAGCTACGGGCTGCGTCTGCGCTACCAGTTTTGATGTGACAGGATGGACCGCCCGCAGCGGCCGGCCTTTGCCGGTCGCCGCGTTGCGGATGCGCGTGGGCAACGCCACGCATGACGCCAACATTCCGCCATGACGGAAGAGCCATGACCCAAAAAACCCGCTGGTCGCAGTTCGGTGTACTCATCACGGTGTTCTTCTTCTGGGGCTTCGTCGCCGCCAGCAACGGCATCCTGATCCCGGTGTTCAAGAAAGCCTTCGACCTGACCCAGGCGCAGAGCATGTACGTGGCGATCGCGTTCTACGTCGCCTACACGGTCGGCTCGCTGATCTACGCGGGCGTTTCCAAGGCGATGGGCGTGGATGTGCTCAACCGCATCGGCTACAAGAACGGCATCTGCGTCGGCCTGCTGATCTCGGCGCTGGGCGCGCTGCTGTTCTACCCGGCGGCCAACCTGGGCTCGTTCACCCTGATGCTGTCGGGCCTGTTCATCGTCGGCCTGGGCTTCTCGCTGCAGCAGATCGCCGCCAACACCCTGGCCATCATCATGGGCGATCCGGCCACCGGCTCGCAGCGGCTGACCATGGCGGGCGGCATCAACAACCTGGGCACCACGGTCGGTCCGCTGCTGGTGAGCATCGCCATCTTCGGCAGCGTCGCTGCCGGCAATACCGAGGCCAGCATTGAAAGCGTCAAGACGCCCTACCTGGTGCTGGGCGCGGCCTTCGTGCTGGTGGCGCTGTTCTTGAAATTCTCCTCGGTGCCCAACCACTTCGACCTGGAGAAGCTGTCCGAAACCGAGGCGCAGGACAGCAGCCGGCTGATCCACAAGAAATCAGCGTTCGCCTACCCGCAGCTGGTCATGGGCATGATCGGCATTTTCCTCTACGTCGGCGTTGAAGTTTCCACCATCGACAATCTGCCGGCCTATCTGGAGCTGCCGGTAGAGAAGGGGGGGCTTGGTATCGACACCTCGCTGATCGCGCCGTTCGTGTCGCTTTACTGGGCCAGTCTGATGATCGGTCGCTGGGGCGGGGCGGCAGGCGCTTTCGATGTCAGGGCGGGGACAAAGAAGCTGCTCATGCTGGTTCTGCCGTTCGTGGCCTTCGGCGTGTACCTGGCGGTCAATGCGATCTCCGGCCATGACGTATCCCGGTTCTACCACTATGCGCCGGTGATCGTGCTGATGATCCTGGCCACCCTGGCCAGCAAGGGCAATCCGGCGCGGATGCTGCTGTATTTCGCGTTGTGCGGAATCATCGCGCAGCTGGTGGGCATGTTCACCACCGGCATGCTCAGCGTGATCGCCTTCATCAGTGTCGGCCTGTTCTGCAGCACGATGTGGCCGTGTATTTTCACCCTGGCGATCACCGGGCTGGGTAACAACACCAACCAAGGCAGCAGCCTGCTGGTGATGATGATCATGGGGGGCGGCCTCGTCAGCTGGGCGCAGGGCGCGCTGGCCGACAAGGTAGGGGTGCATCACAGCTTCATCGTCGGCGTGCTGTGCTTCGCCTATCTGGCGTTCTACGCCGTTGCCGCCACCCGCACCTTGCGCCGGCAGGGTATCGATCTGGACCAGTTGGCGGCAGAAGGCGGGCATTGAGCTCAAGCGCGGGGCCCGTGGAAGAAAAACGGAGCCAGAGGCCGTGCCCAGGCAAGCGCCGGTGCGTACGGCCTGTTCCATGGGTTCCCCGCCTATTTCGGTGCCCGCTGTTTCACCGGTCCGGTTGAACGCCGCACCTGCAAGGTGTAAGCCACGTCCACCACGCCACCGCTGCCCATCTCGCGGATTTCCTTGAGCAGCTCGGCGGCGGCCAGCTTCCCCATTTCACGGGTAGGCTGGCGCACGGTGGTCAGTGCCGGGTAGATCTGCCGGGCGATAGGCGTGTCATCAAAGCCGCAGACCGAGATGTCCCCGGGGACAGACAGGCCGCGCTCGCAGACGGCACAGATGACACCTGCGGCCATATCGTCATTGGCCGCGAAGATGGCGGTGGGATGATCGGGCAGGTCCAGCAGCGCATTGGCCCCGGCATAGCCGGATTCGTAGGAAAACTCGCCATCCACCACCAGCGCGGCCTCGTAGCGCAAGCCTGCCCGGCGCAGACCTTCGCGGTAGCCGGCCAGGCGCCACATGGCGGCGCCGTGCGCGGCATGGCCCTTGATGTGCGCGATGCGGGTGTGCCCGAGCGCGGCCAGGTGCGCCATCAGCGCGCAGACTGCGCCGATCTCGTCCACCACCACGCCGACATGCCGGTTCGGCTCCTTGGCCGAGATGCTGGAGTACGGAATGCCCAGGTCGACCAGCCGTTCCAGCAGCGCGGTATCGTCGGTGAGCGGCGGGGTGAGCACGATACCGTCCAGCTGCGACTGCATGATCAGCGATTCGACCTTGCCGACGATGTCCGCCGCGTCGTACACCAGCGGCGCCAGCATCAGGTTGTAGTGCTGCGCCTGGCAGGCGTCGAGCACGCCCAGCTCGATCTCCATCAGGTAGTTCGAGGACGGGTTGTCGAACAGCATGGCCACCAGGTACGAGCGCCGACCCGCCAGCACGCGCGCCGACGGCAGCGGCCGGTAGCGCAGCTGCTCCACCGCCGCCTCGACCAGCGTGCGAGTGCGCTCGGATACGTTCGGTTCGTTGTTGAGCACGCGCGAGACGGTCTTCATCGACACGCCAGCCGTCGCCGCCACGTCCTCGATGCGCACGCGTCCGGGCTTGCCGGCGGTCGCCTGCGTGGATTCGGCCGCCGCCCGTTTCTTGCCAGTCATATGGTTCCCGGTTTCCGCCTGGCAGGTGCCAACGCACATGGATACAGGTGCAACTTTATCCGCAATGCGGCGTGCCGCTATGCAGCAAGCCATCATCGCGCACTGGCGCTATTCTGCAGCTGCCTGACAACGCTGTCATGGTGTTCTGCACAATCGTGCGTTCCTCCAGCCCTCCGTCCAGGAAGACCCTCGCCCATGAAGCCCAGCCTTCCACACTCCCGCCCCCGCACAGATCGTCGACGGCTGCGCCCGCTCCTGCTTGGCGTCGCGCTGGCGCTGGCCTGCGCGCCTGTCGTTGCCGCATCGGCATCGAAGGACGCCGCCGCACCGGTCCGCATCGACCCCGCGCACTGGCCGCAGCCGGCTTGGCCACTGGCGCTGGACCCGGCGATGGAAAAACGCATCGACGCGCTCGTGGCGGCGATGACGCTGGAGGAGAAGGTCGGCCAGGTAGTGCAGGGCGATATCGCCAGCGTCACCCCCGAGGACGTGCGCAGGTATCGGCTCGGCTCGATCCTGGCCGGCGGCGGCTCCGATCCGGGCGGCAGGTACAACGCCAGCCCGGCCGAATGGCTGGCGCTGGCCGATGCCTTCTGGGAAGCCTCGATGGATACCCGAGGCGGCGGCAAGGCCATCCCGATCATCTGGGGCATCGACGCCATGCACGGCCAGAGCAACGTGGTCGGCGCCACGCTGTTCCCGCACAACGTCGGCCTCGGCGCCACACGCAATCCGGAATTGCTGCGTGAGATCGCCCGCATCACCGCCGCCGAAACCCGCACTACCGGCATGGAGTGGACCTTCGCGCCGACCGTGGCGGTGCCCCAGGACGACCGCTGGGGCCGCGCCTATGAAGGCTATTCGGAAGATCCGGCGCTGGTGGCCAGCTATGCCGGCGTGTTCGTCGAAGGCTTGCAGGGCAAGGCCGGCGCAGCCGATTTCCTCGATGACCACCACGTGATGACCACGGTCAAGCACTTCCTCGGCGATGGCGGTACCGGCAACGGTAAGGACCAGGGCGACACCACGGTCAGCGAAGCGCAGCTGCGTGATATCCACGCTGCCGGCTACGTGCCGGCGATCGCCGCCGGTGCGCAGTCGGTGATGGCCTCGTTCAACAGTTTCCACGGCGAAAAGATGCACGGCCACAAGCCGCTGCTGACCGACGTGCTGAAGCAGCGCATGCAGTTCGGCGGTTTCGTCGTCGGCGACTGGAACGGCCACGGCCAGGTCAAGGGCTGCAGCAACACCGACTGCGCGCAGACCTACATCGCCGGGCTGGACATGGCGATGGCGCCGGACAGCTGGAAGGGCATGTACGAAAGCACCCTGGCACATGCGAAGGACGGCACCCTGCCGATGGCGCGGCTGGACGACGCGGTGCGGCGCATCCTGCGCGCCAAGTTCCGCATGGGCCTGTTCGAGAAACCGAAACCCTCGGCGCGCGCGCTGGGCGGCAGGTTCGAGCTGCTGGGCGCCCCTGAACACCGCGCCGTCGCGCGCCAGGCGGTGCGTGAATCGCTGGTGCTGCTGAAGAACCAGGGCGGCGTGCTGCCGCTGGCGCCGAAGCAGCGTGTGCTCGTCTCTGGCGACGGTGCCGACAACATGGCCAAGCAGGCCGGCGGCTGGACTCTGACCTGGCAGGGGGACGGCACCCAGCGCGCCGACTTCCCCAATGCCGACACCATCTGGGACGGCATGAAGGCGCAGGTGGAAGCGGCCGGCGGCAAGGCCGAGCTGGCCGTCGATGGCCGCTACCAGGCCAGGCCGGACGTGGCGGTGGTGGTGTTTGGCGAGGAGCCGTACGCCGAGTTCCAAGGTGACCTGCCCGACCTGATGTTCAAGGGCGGCAAGTCGGGCGACCTGGAGCTGATCAGGAAGCTCAAGGCCGACGGCATCCCGGTGGTGGCGGTGTTCCTCAGCGGCCGACCGCTGTGGATGAACCGCGAGATCAACGCCGCCGACGCCTTCGTCGCCGCCTGGCTGCCGGGTTCGGAAGGCGCGGGCGTCGCCGATGTGCTGTTGCGCCGGCCCGACGGCGGCGTGCAATACGACTTCCACGGCAAGCTGAGCTTCTCCTGGCCGCGCCGCGCCGACCATTACGCCAACAACGTCGGCCAGAAGGGCTACGACCCGCAGTTCGCCTACGGCCATGGCCTGACCTACGCCGACAATGGCGACCTGGCGGCGTTGTCCGAGGACCCGGGCATCGACCCGGACGCCTCGCGCACCAGCGTCTGGTTCGATCGCGGCGTGGCGACCACCGGCCTGGTCCTGCGGCTGACCGGCGCCGACGGCGAAGCGATGGATATCGTGCATCCCAACGCGGCGACCACCGATGGGTCGGTGGTGATGACCGCAGTCAACACCGAGGTGCAGGAAGGCGCGCGCCAGTTCGCGTTCAACGGTCACGGCCGCCTCGAGTTGCGCGCGAATATGCCACTGGACCTGGTGCGGGAAACCAACGGCGACGTACTGGCGATCGCCAACGTGCGGGTCGATGCGCTGCCGGCCGGCGCCAAGGTGGATTACCTCGCCACCTGCGGCACCGGCTGCAGTGGCGAGCTCGCCATCGGCAATGCGCTGGCCAAGCTGCCGCAGGGCCAGTGGGCGCGCCTTGGCGTGCCGCTCAAGTGCCTGCGCGACACCGGCGCCGACACCGCCAGGCTGGACATGCCTTTCGCCCTGCGCGGCAGCGCCGGCCTGCGCCTGTCGCTGGCCAAGGTGAGCCTCGGCACCGACTACGACCACAAGGTCGAGTGCCCGGCACCATGAGCCCGGCGTTGCTGCTGACGGCGGCGCTACTGTCCGGTGATGGCGTGCAAGCGCCGTCGCCGGGCTGGGAGCTGGTGTGGCGAGACGAGTTCGACGGAAACGCCATCGACCTGTCGAAATGGGAGCTGGAAAGCAACTGCTGGGGCGGCGGCAACCACGAACAGCAGTGCTGCACCCCGCCCGCGACTGCTCGCCGGGCCCCAACGCCTGGCGGGCCGATGAGCTGCTGCACATCGTCGCCCGCCGCGAGCGCTGGAGCGCCCCGGCCACGCCGGATGGCCGGGGCCGTATCAACGCCATGCTGCCGTACACATCGGCGCGGCTGCGCACCAAGGGGCGACAGGAGTGGACCTTCGGCCGCTTCGAGATCCGCGCGAAGTTGCCGGCGGGGCAGGGCAGTTGGCCGGCGATCTGGATGCTGCCGACCGATTCGCCCTACGGCGGTTGGGCGGCCTCCGGCGAAATCGACATCATGGAAGCGGTGAACCTGGGCACACCGACCGACTTGCCGGATGCAGCCCCGGGTACCCCGGAAACCCGTTTGCATGGCACCTTGCACTACGGCCGCCCGCCACCGGGCAACGTGCACACAGGCACGTGGTACCAACTGCCTGATGGCGCGAACCCCGCAGACGGTTTCCACGTCTACGCGCTGGAGTGGGAGCAAGGCGAAATCCGCTGGTATGTCGATGGCGTGCACTACGCCAGCCAGCGTGCCGAGCATTGGTACTCGCAGCGGCAGGATGCGAAGGGCAACTGGATGGACGCACCGCCCGGCGCGCCGTTCGATGCCGCCTCGAAATTCCACCTGCTGCTCAATCTTGCCGTCGGCGGCGACTGGGCCGGCAAGGTCAACACCACCGGCATCGACCGCAATGCTTACCCGCAAACAATGCTGGTGGACTACGTGCGCGTTTACCGCTGCAACAGCGGCAATACCGACGGCAGCGGCTGCGCCACCCGTGACCCGGCAGCGAAGCCGGTCCTCCCTGAAACGGAAACGCCGTAGGAGCGCACCTTGGTGGGCGACGGGGTTTCGTCGCTTGAACTCTGTGCTCGTGCTGTTACGGCAGGGACTGCATGAAAGCCCCTTCGCGCGCCAAGGCGCGCCTTACAACGGCAGCGGCGCCTGCATCGGCTCGATGCGGCCCTCGCCGCGGGTGATCTTCTTGAACTCGGCGCGGCTGACCGACACGTAGCGGTCATTGCCGCCAATCTCCACCTGCGGGCCGTCGTGCACGGCGAAGCCGTTTTCATCCACGCGTACGGTCATCGTCGCCTTCTTGCCGCTGTGGCAGATGGTCTTGATCTCCTGCATCTCGTCGGCCCAGGCCAGCAGGTACTGGCTGCCCTCGAACAGCTCGCCGCGGAAATCGGTGCGCAGGCCGTAGCACAGCACCGGAATACGCAGTTCATCGACCACCTCCGACAGCTGCCACACCTGCGCCCGGTTCAGGAACTGCGCCTCGTCCACCAGCACACAGTTCAGCCGCCCGTGCGCGGCGATATCGCGCTCGACCAGCTGCTGCAGGTCGGTCTCCTGCTCGAAGCTGATGGCGTCGGCCTGCAGGCCGATCCGCGAGGCGACCACGCCGCTGCCAGCACGGTGGTCCAGGCGCGGGGTCAGGATCGCCACGCGCATGCCGCGCTCGCGGTAGTTGTGCGCCGACTGCAGTAGGGTGGTGGTCTTGCCGGCATTCATTGCCGAATAGTAGAAGTAGAGCTTGGCCATGCAGCAGAAGTGCGTGAAGAGGAGGGGGAAGCGGGCAAAGGCAACAGCCGGCCCTGCGGGGTGACAGAATACCCGCCGCGGAGGCGCTCCTGTTTTTCTCACTCCCCACTCCTTTTCAGTTGACTGCTCCATGCTGGACTCCCTGAACCCTCCTCAACGCGCGGCGGCGGTGCACGCCGAAGGCCCCTTGCTGGTGCTGGCCGGTGCCGGCAGCGGCAAGACGCGCGTGATCGTGGAGAAGATCGCCCATCTGATCGGCAGCGGCCGTTATCCGGCCAAGCGCATCGCCGCGATCACCTTCACCAACAAGTCGGCCAAGGAAATGCGCGAGCGTGTGGCCAAGCGCCTGCGCGCCGAGGACGCGGCCGAGGTGACGATCTGCACGTTCCATGCGCTGGGTCTGAAGTTTTTGCAGATCGAGCATCAGCATGTCGGCTTGAAGCGCAACTTCTCGATCTTCGATGCCGATGACGCCAGCGCGCAGGTCAAGGACCTGCTCGGCGGCAGCAATGCCAAGCCTGACGACATCGAGGACGTGAAGAATCTGATCTCGCGCGCCAAGAACGCGGGCTTGTCGCCGGAACAGGCGGCGATGGCGGCGCGCAGCAGTCGAGAGAAGAACGCGGCGATGGTCTACGCGCTGTACCAGGCGCGGCTGACCTCGTTCAACGCGGTCGACTTCGACGACCTGATCCGGTTGCCGGTGCAGGTGCTGGAGGAAAACCCGGACATCGCCCTGGCCTGGCGCGAGCGCATCGGCTACCTGCTGGTGGACGAATGCCAGGACACCAACGATGCCCAGTACCGGCTGCTCAAGCAGCTGGCCGGGCCGCGCGGCAACTTCACCTGCGTGGGCGATGACGACCAGTCCATCTACGCCTGGCGCGGCGCCAATCCGGAAAACCTGCAGCAGATGGGCGTGGATTACCCCAACCTGCAGATCATCAAGCTGGAACAGAACTACCGCTGCTCCAACCGTGTGCTGCGCGCGGCCAATGCGCTGATCGCGCACAACCCGCACGAGCACCTGAAGACGCTGTGGTCCGACCAGGCCGACGGCGAGCGCATCCGCGTGTGGGAGTGCCGCAACAGCGAGCATGAGGCGGAAAAAGTGGCCGCAGAGATCCATTTCCTGGCCACCAGCCGCAAGATTCCTTGGAGCGATTTCTGCATCCTGTTCCGCGGCAACTTCCAGTCGCGGCCGCTGGAAAAGGCGCTGCAGCTGGTCGGCGTGCCCTACCACCTAAACGGCGGCACGGTGTTCCTGGAACGGCAGGAAGTGAAGGACACGCTGGCGTGGCTGCGGCTGATCGTGAATCCGGACGATGACACCGCGTTCATGCGCGCGGTGCAGTCGCCCAAGCGCGATGTCGGTGCCGGCACACTGGCCAAGCTGGCCGAGCTGGCTTCGGCCAAGGACATGCCGATGGCGCAGGCCGCCGAAAGCATGGGCGCATTGGCGCAGCTCACGCCGCGTGCGGCCAACAGCCTGAGCCGCTTCACCGACATTCTGCGCGCGCTGCGCATGGACATGCGCCAGCTCAGCTCGGGCGACCTGGTGCGGCGCGTGGCCAAGGATTCGGGACTGCTGACCGAGCTGCGCAACCAGGCCAAGGACACCAGCAGCTACGAGCGCCGGGCCAATAACCTGGAAGAGCTGGCGTCGTGGTTCGAGAGCGGTCCGCGCGGTGCCAGCGCCGCCGACATGGCCGCGCAGCTGGCGCTGATCTCGCGCAACGACAAGGACGATGGCGGCAACCAGGTGCGGATGATGACGCTGCATGCGTCCAAGGGCCTGGAGTTTCCGTACGTGTTCATCGTCGGCTGCGAGGACGGCGTGCTGCCGCACCAGGTCAGCCTGGACGAGGGCAACCTGCAGGAGGAGCGGCGCCTGCTGTATGTGGGCATCACCCGCGCCAAGGTGCAGTTGTGGATGAGCTACAGCAAGCTCACCCGCAAGTTCGGCGAGCACATCCGGCTCAAGCCCAGCCGCTTCTTCGCCGAGCTGCCGGCGGCCGAGATCCAGCGCGATGGTGCCGATCCGGTCGCCGATGCCGCGTACAAGCAGGAGCGCGCCAAGGCCGGGCTTGCGGCGATCGAGGCGCTGTTTGACGACTGAAGCGCTGACCTGCGTCGCTGCGGTTGGATACGCTGGGCGCCACCATCGAGCAGGGGAAACGGCATGACGGCCTGTATGCAGTGCGGCGAGACCGTCGAACCCGGCTTTGACGTGTGCTGGAAGTGCGGCACCCATGTCGATGGCACCCCGCCCGATCCCGGCTTCCTGCCGCCGGGCGTGGACCCGGCGCAGGTGCGAGAACTCACTGCCTGCGCTGCCAGACGCCGATGCAGTTCTTGCGCCGGATGCGTTTGCACGAGGGCAGCCAGTGGCATGGCGTGTTCGTCGATGCCGGGCACCTGCTCGGCAACCGCGAGAGCTTCGACGTGCACGCCTGCCCGCACTGCGGCAAGGTCGAGTTCTACCTCACCCTGTGAGCGCGTCCGCTCCCTGCGACAGGTTCAGCCCAGGCGGGGCTGAAGCGCTTCCAGTTGCTGCTGCAGGGCGGCGACTGTGGCTTCCAGTCCGCCTCCACGCCACCGGCCGCCCTGAGCGGCTGCCGTCAGCAGGACGGCTACCTTGGTACTAGAGCCACGCCTCGCACAGCGTCTCGGCCTGGTTGAGCACCAGCTGGGCGGCTTCTTCCTGCTGGTCGGGTGGGTATTTGTACTTGCGCAGGATGCGCCGCACCAGGATGCGCAGTTTGGCGCGCACGCTTTCGCGGTTGCTCCAGTCCACGCTGACGTTGGCGCGCAGGCTTGCGGTGAGTTCGTGGGCGATCTGCGCCAGTACCGCGTCGCCTAGCTCGCGCACCGAGGCCTCGTTGTTGGCCAGCGCGTCGTAGAAGGCCAGCTCGTCCTCGTTCAGGCCCAGTGCCTCGCCACGCTGGCTGGCAGCGGTGAATTTCCTGGCCATCTCGATCAGCTCCTCGATCACCTGGGCGGTCTCGATGGAGCGGTTCTGGTAGCGCTTGATCACCCCGGCCAGCAGCTCGGAGAACTTCTTCTCCTGGGCAAGGTTGGTCTTGAAGCGGCTCTTGATCTCACCTTCCAGCAGGCGCTCGAGCAGTTCCACCGCCAGGTTGCGCTCGGGCAGGTTGCGCACCTCGGCCAGGAACTGCTCGTCGAGCAGGCCGATGTTCGGCTTGTCCAGGCCGACCGCCTCGAACACGTCGACCACCTCGCCGGATACCACCGCATTGCCGATGATCTGGCGGATCGCCAGCTCGCGCTGCTCGTCGGTCTTCTTCTGCGCGCTAATCTCGCGCTTGGTGAGCATCACCTTGATGGCCTGGAAGAAGGCCACTTCCTCACGCACCGCCTTGGCCTCATCCAGCGTGCAACACAGGGTGAAGGCCTTGCTCATTGCCAGCGCGGTATCGGCGAAGCGCTTCTTGCCGTCCTCCAGACCGAGCACATGGTTGGCAGCGCCAGCCAGCAGCCTGTGGCCGCCAGTGAGGAAAGCGCTGCAGTCGAAGCCGTGCAGCAGGCTGCGCAGGATATCCAGCTTCTCTTCCAGTACCGCCCAGGCTTCATGGGCATCTACGGTGGGGCGGCCGCGGCCATTGCTGGCGGTGTATTCCTTCAGTGCGGATTTCAGCTCGTTGGCGATGCCGATGTAGTCGACCACCAGGCCGCCCTGCTTGTCCTTGAACACCCGGTTCACCCGCGCGATGGCCTGCATCAGGTTGTGCCCCTTCATCGGCTTGTCCACGTACAGGGTGTGCACGCAAGGCGCGTCGAAGCCGGTCAGCCACATGTCGCGCACGATAACCAGCTGCAGCGGGTCGGCGGGGTCCTTGAAGCGCTTCTCCAGCCGTTTTTTCACCTGCGCCGGATAGATGTGCGGGCGCAGCAGGGCCTTGTCCGAGGCGCTGCCGGTCATCACGATCTTGATCGCACCTTTCTCCGGGTCCTCGTCGTGCCACTGCGGGCGCAGTGCGACGATGGCGTCGTACAGGTGCACGCAGATCTCCCGGCTCATCGCCACCACCATGGCCTTGCCGTGCTGCGCCTGGTTGCGCTCCTCGAAGTGGGCCACCAGGTCGGCGGCGATGCTGTGGATGCGCGGCGAGGCGCCGACCACCTTCTCCAGCGCGGCCCAGCGGCTCTTCAGCCGTGACTGCTGATCCTCCTCCTCGTCCTCGGCCAGCTCGTCCACCTGCGCATCAATGGCTGGCAGCTCGCTGTCCTTGAGCGACAGCTTGGCCAGGCGCGATTCGTAGTAGATGGCCACGGTGGCGCCATCTTCCTGCGCCTGCTGCATGTCATAGACGTGGATGTAGTCACCGAACACCGCCCGCGTGTCGCGGTCCTCGCTGGACACCGGCGTGCCGGTGAAGGCGACGAAGGTGGCATTGGGCAGCGCATCGCGCAGGTGCTGGGCATAGCCCACCTGGTAACGCGTTGGCGCCTCGGCCACCTGCAGGCCGGGGTTGTCGGCCGGGGCTTTCAGCGCCGCCGCAAAGCCGTATTGGGTACGGTGCGCCTCGTCGGCAATCACCACGATGTTGTGGCGGGTGGACAGCACCGGGAAGCTGTCCTCGTCCTCGCCCGGCAGGAACTTCTGGATCGTGGTGAACACGATGCCGCCGCTGGGCCGGTTGCCCAGCTTCTCACGCAGTTCGCCGCGCCTGACGATCTGCACCGGCTGCTCGCGCAGCAGGTCCTGCGCCAGCGAAAACACCCCGAACAGCTGGCCATCCAGGTCGTTGCGGTCGGTAACCACCACGATGGTCGGGTTCTCCATCGCCGCGTGCTGCATCACCCGCGCGGCGAAGCAGGTCATGGTGATGCTCTTGCCGCTGCCCTGGGTATGCCAGACCACGCCGCCCTTGTGGCTGCCACCGGGACGCGAGGCAGCCACCACCTGCTGGATTGCCGCACGCACCGCGTGGAACTGGTGATAGCCGGCGATCTTCTTCACCAGCGTGCCGTCATCCTCGAACAGCACGAAGTAGCGCAGGTAATCGAGCAGCCGCTCCGGTGCCAGCACACCGCGAACCAGGGTTTCCAGCTCGTTGAACTGGCCCAGTGGGTCCAGCGTCTCACCGTCGATGGTGCGCCAGCTCATGAAACGCTCGGCATCGGCCGACAGTGAACCCATGCGTGCCTGGCTGCCGTCGGAGATCACCAGGATCTGGTTTTAGTGGAACAGGTCGGGGATCTGCTCCTTGTAGGTCTGCAGCTGCTCGAAGGCCTTCCAGATATCGGCATTCACATCGGCCGGGTTCTTCAGCTCCAGCAGCACCAGTGGCAGGCCGTTGACGAACACGATGATGTCCGGGCGGCGGGTATGTTTCGGGCCCTGGAGGCTGAACTGGTTGACCGCCAGCCAGTCGTTGGCGGCCACATCTGCCCAGTCGACCAGGCGCACGAAGTCGCCGCGAGTTTCGCCATCGACCTGGTACTGCACCGGTACCCCGCCCACCAGCAGCCGGTGGAACAGCCGGTTGGCCGCCAGCTGCACCGGCACGCCCAGGTCCAGCACCTGCTTGCAGGCATCCTCGCGCGCGGCCAGCGGCACCCGCGGGTTGAGCCGGGCAATGGCGCTGCGCAGGCGCGGTGCCAGCACCACGTCGCGGTAGCTCTCGCGTTGCGGGTCACTGCCGTCGTGGGCAATGTCCGGCCCGTAAAGGTGCGTGTAGCCCAGCTCATCCAGCCAGCCAAGGCACTCCTGTTCCAGTTGGTCTTCGGTCATTACTGCTCGATCCTTGATTCTTCCTGACGATGGGCCATGCGCCCCTGCATCCGCCCTGTCCGGGTAGCCGTCAGACCCTCCCCAGGCCCCAACAGCAATAGCGACTAAATAAGCAAGCCCTTGCCACACATGGCTTTCAGATGTTTGGAAGCCCTCTGCCAACCGCAGCGATTGAATGAATTCTCACCCCAGAAAAGTACATGGTATTACGCGTTGCAATTCTTGCTCCCTGGCTTTGCAGCAGTTCAAGTCTGGGATTTTTGGGAAGTATTTCCCCAGGAGCGCGGGTTCCATCGCCATCTGCCAGGCTCAGCATCTGCATGTCATTGCAGACGTTTTCGCAACAAGAGGCTGGAGGTACGATCAAGTCGACGACATCAATGCCGTCGGCTTGATCTAAGTATATGTTTTAATGGGGTTTAATTTGCTGGCAACCGTCCTGTTATTCGGTCTCATGATCCAACGTGGCTACCGATTATTCGCCCTGTTCCACGGGGCAGTCCTCGCTTTCCCCGTCGGTGTTGGTCCTGTAGGCCTGCCGCTCGTGGGTAGGCTTGGATGGGAAGGCCAGCAGGATGCGTCTGCTTTTCACCATGCCCTTGAGATGCCGTTGCCGAAGCGCATCCGGGCTACGGTTCAACAGGGTGGCCAGCACATTCGGCGTCAGGTAATAGTCAAGGCACAACGTGGCAATGGCTGTCTGCATGTGTTCCCGGGCCATGTGCGGTGATCGGCGTGGCTCCTCCGCCAGCTTCTCCAGCCGCTGTTGGAAACCCTTGTCCAGCCTGTCCAGCGCATCGATCAGCGGCGCATCAGGATGGTCGCTCAGCAGGCAACCATCGGCATCTCTGTGCGTATCCGTCTCCCCCTTGTGTTCGGAGCTGTCCGGGGTATGTTCGGAGCTTGCTTAACAACCTTCGGAGCTGGCCTCGTAATGTTCGGAGCTGGACAGCGGCGCTGCGAACACTTGTTCGGGGGTAGGCAGCTGCTCGCCGGGCAGGTGGTAGGTCATTCCCCGCGAGCGTCCGCCAGGCACCAGAAACTCCTCGCGGGCCAAGCAGGCAAGCAGCTGGCTCAGATCGTAGGCATAGGTGGCGCAGATCTCTGCAGCCATCGGCAATATCCGGTTCGTACAAGTGCGTGTAACCCAGCTTTCCTGGCCAGCTTGGCTATTCGTGTTCCAGTGGGTCTGCGATCATTGCGGGGGGCCTTGATCACGTCGTGCGCAGGCTGCTTAGCACTGCTTAGCAATTGCTAAGAGACGGCTACGCAGGCTTGCGGGCAGAGTAAAAGGTTCTGTTACCTGCGGGATGTCTGTCGAGGAAGCCGTCAGGCTCGCTCCACTTTTCAGATAACGCGAGCCCTCGGCCTGGACGGACGGCGAGTCTCCCAGGCCGAGCAACTGGCACGGTTGCCACAGTGTTTCATGCAGATTGATGGGCTCTTTCATTGATGAGCCATCAGCAGGTTGCCGAATTCGGATATTTGAATCTCCGAACTGCCTTGCAGCATGTCTTGCGCGAGTGACCGTCGCTTTTCCAGTAACTGATCCAGGGTCGCCTCGAAGGTCTGCATGCTGTTATCAAGCACCGTTGGGTAGTACACGTACACGTCCTTCTCCTGGCCAATGCGATACCTGATTAGCCCCGACTCTCAGCCAAGAAAGTTGCTCGCAATCCGCAGACGCGGCTCCGGACATGGTTTGCACCGCATCATCGCGGTCGCAAGTCGCGACAGCGTCTCGCGCAGGCGGAACCGGCGGTTGAAACGGTACGCCGCTTCGGCCAGGTAGCGCCGCGCGTACTTGGCTTGTTTGACGGCATGGTAGGTGCCACTGATCGCCCGCTTGAGGTTGCCCAGCACGACGTTGACCCATCGCGCTCCAGCCACTTCGGTGGCGGCGCGGCCGCCGCCGGTGTCGAGCGTTGTGTGGGCGTGGCCGGCGTCTTCGAGTCGGCGGAAGCAAGCCAAGCCGTCACTGTAGACCTCGCACTCAGGTGCCAGGCGGCGCGTGATCCAGTCGTTGAGCGAGGCGTTGTCGAAGCTGCGGACCGGCTCGATCACTGCGAAGGTCGGGCGTTCGAGGTGTTCGTCCGTCTGCACTGCGATCACGAACGCCTGCTTGTTCTCCGATCCGCGCCCGGGCTTGCCGCCGTTGCGCTCGCCGCCCAAATAGGCGTCGTCAAGCTGCACGAAACCCTGGAGTTTTCTGGAATCCTCCCGCTCGGTCATGGCCTGCATGACCTTGTGCTTCAGGCGCCAGGCGGTCTTGTAGTTCACGCCCAAGTGGCGCATCAGTTCCAGCGCAGCCAAATTGGTCTTGGTCGAGGTAAGCAGGTGCATCGCCAGCATCCAAGTGCGCAGCGGCAGTTTGGTGCCTTCCAACAGGGTGCCCGCCGTCAAGGTCGTCTGATGCCGGCAAGCGCGGCACTGGTAGTAGATCGCATCGCCGCGCCTGAATCGCGAACGCGCGCGTCCGGCACAGGCCGGGCAGCGGTAGCCTTCAGGCCAGCGCCACTTGTACAAGGCCCGGTAACACTTTGCTTCGGTGCCGTAGCGGTGGATGAACTCGCTCATCGAGAGGCCGGGTTGGAACTGCACGCGGTTGATGCCCATGGCGCCACCTCGTTGGCTTCAGGTGGCACCATGCTGTGCCGCAGGCGGCGCAAATCCTGCGACTCGCGGCTGAGGGTCGGGGCTAATCAGGATGCGATAAGCCCGGTCAGTGGCCTGGTCTTCTTTGGCGGGATTCCAGCAGCGAGTGAAGTGAATAACGTGGTTGGCTGCCTGCACGTTCACACCAAAGCCCACGGCCACGGTGGAAAGGATGATCACCGAGAAACCAGGCTGCTGCTGGAATTGATCAATCAGCTTCTGCCGGCTCTGCGCGCTCTGGCTGCTGGTGCTGGTATCGCCATTGATTACCGTGGCCTTGAAGCCGAAGCGCTCATGGATGGCGTGCTGCAACTCACGCTGGATATCGCGCAATTCGCTGAACACAATGACCTTGTCTCCATTGCCTGCGCGCTTGATGCCTTCAAGCGTTTGCAGCAACCACTGCAGCTTGGGTGAGTGGTCACGCAGCCGCTGGTCTGGCTGCACGCTGTACGGGTGAGCGCAGACCAGCTTGAGGCGGTGCAACAGCCCCAACATTCCACTCTCTTTCTGTTCAAGCAGCTCCTGCATTTTTTGCTTCTGGTTGTAACTGGCAACTTCGGACAAGTACAACCCACGCTGCAAAGCATGCATGCCAAGTGCGCGGCATGCCTTGTCCACGATCTTTGCAGGCAGGTCCTTGGCCACCTCTTGCTTGGTCCGCCGCAAGGTCTGCGGCTCAATCAAGGCACGCAGACGCTCTAAAGCATCACTGTCACGCTCAATGCCAGCCTCGATGGGTCGCTGATACTCACGACCGAACTGATTCAAGCCGCCCAGAAAGCCCGGTTGAATGAAGTCAAACAGGCACCACAGATCGATCAAGGTGTTCTCGACCGGAGTGCCAGTACACGCCACACGAAAACGCGCCGGTATAGCCTTCGCCGCCTGGGTAATCAGTGCGGCCGGGTTCTTGATCTTCTGCGCCTCATCACAGATCACAATCGCCCACTGCTGCATGGCCAAGGAAAACTCCTGGTCGCGCAGCGTCTCGTAGGTGGTCAGTACGATACGGGTATTGCCTATCCAGCCAGGACGGAGCAGGTTCTTGATGCCTTTGACGAGAAGATTGTCGGGAATCTCTTCCTTCTTGAACTTGATCGCACTCAGCGCATTGCCATACAGCTTCAATATGGGCAACGCATCGGCATGGAAGAAGCGCTCAAGCTCACGCTCCCAGTTGTCCAGCAATGACACTGGAGCAACGATAAGGACTGGTTTGTCGTCTGGATTTTTCTCCAGGTACCATACCAGGAAGGTCAGCAGCTGGATGGTTTTACCCAGGCCCATATCATCTGCCAGCAAGCAGCCCGAGACATGGGTAGGCGAGAGACCAAACAAGTGCTGCATCCAGGCCACGCCCTTCAACTGGTGCTCCCGCAATTGGATTTCCGGGCGCAACAATGCCGGCAAATCGGCGTGTGCTTGGTGTCCCGCCAGCAGCGCGGCCTCGCGCCGCTCTGCGTATGTCGCCTCTTCGATGTTGTTCTCGATCTGCAGCACTGCACGCGCTGTTTTGGCTGCGTCAGGGCGGGGAAGTGCTTGTACAGGATCGAGCTTCTTCGACCAGGTATCGAACAACTGCTCAGCCGCCTTGATCGGCAGTGACAAATCAGTACCTGGCAAAAGCACGCTCTCATCACCCGCAGCACGGGCTTGATCGAGGCACTGCTTGAACTCAGTGAAGTGCTCTCTATTTGAGGCATCCCACTTGCGTAGCAGTTCTGAATCGATTCCCAGGTCTTTGACCTCTGCAGGCAACCAGTTCTCCGTAGCTTCCTTGACCAGGAATGGTGAGGTGATGCG
This sequence comes from Stenotrophomonas sp. JC08, assembly GCF_052180205.1. Taxonomy (NCBI): domain Bacteria; kingdom Pseudomonadati; phylum Pseudomonadota; class Gammaproteobacteria; order Lysobacterales; family Lysobacteraceae; genus Stenotrophomonas; species Stenotrophomonas sp. JC08. Next base: position 3,481,838 of record NZ_CP197473.1, read on the forward strand.
CTGCGCCTCACCGATACCTATTACGCGATCGCCATAGGAGGAGAGCTCAACCACCGCCTCAAAGGCTTTGCCGTCAGCCTGCTGCTGCCAGCGACGCACCAACTCCTTGATGCCAACCAGCTGCATCAAATCGAAGTCGCTCAACTCCAGCTCATGCCCCTGCCAGGAGCTGGCGGGTAAGCCTGCTGCCAGGTTCACTTCAAGCGCGTTTACGAAAGGTGCCAGTTCATGGGCGTGGCTGAAGCTCAACACCACCTCGGGCAATGGCTCGGAGGAGATAGGTTCCAAAAGCAACCCAACTGATTGGATTTTCCCGGAGTCTTCGTCCAGTTTTGGCTCAAGGCGGAAGCGGTGGAAAAATATTCCTTCGGCAGCCAGTGCGCTCTGGTATTCATCCGGATCAACCACTTTGGCGGCGTCATCACCAATAAAGCTGAAGGGATTACGTAGCAGGGAAACTGCCTCGTCTCCCGCAACGCGACGCCCAGGCAATGACCGGACCGACTCCAGCACTGCTTTCACCTCAGGCTCAATAAGCACATGCGTTACCGAGCCATCCTCACTCGGTATGCGGTAGCTGTCCTGCACTTGTCTATAGGCATCAAAGCTCTCAAGCCAGTTTCTGGGTTGGTCATCAAAAGCCACCTCCAACTCAATGACTGGCGTGGTGCCGACCATCCTTTTGCGGGGGGCTAGCTTGAGGCTCTGCGGCTTGACAACGACGGTCTTGTCGAGGAAACCGTCCATTCCCGCTCCTGCCCGTTTGGCCAGTTTGCGAATGTTCGACCAGCCGAGCTGATTGGTGATCTCACCGGGCGACTCTCGCTGCGCAGCATGCAAGGCGCGCACAGCCTGAAGCAGCTCCCAGACGGCCTTCGGCAATAACTCATTCCCTGTCGCGGTATGCACAACGGCACCACAGCGTTCCACCTCGACCGGAGCACTATTGGCAGGGTCTCGCCATGTCTGGAAAACCTTGAATCCAGCCTCCGCCAGGCTGCCCTGGCTGACCAGTTGCGGTTGCAGTTTCGACAGGGGAGGTAAAGCGAGCAATGGCAAGCTGCTGGTGTGCGCGGGATCATCCAATAGCAGGTACAGCGAATCCCAAGGCAGCAACCAACGGTCGCTGAGCTGAGCAGCAAAGTCCTCCTCAAACAACTGATCAAGGTAGGCGGCCAACTGCCATTGCGCATCGTCATTGGCCAAGTCCAGTGCATAGCAAAGCCCCTGTTCCTCCACATCCCAGACCACCGGCGTCGCAACGGCTTGCTGTACCTTCCCAGGTAAAAATCGTTTGAGCATCATTTCCTCCAGAACAGCAGCGGATTGTTGTTCACGGGTTTGAATCCCAATCTCAGCAGAGCGGTCTTGGCACGGGCGTCATCACGCGCCAGCTTGACCTGATAGGAGCCGCCCTTGCTGCGGTTATCAAACACTTGATAGGGCACGGATGTCAGCAACTCAGCCAGCTGTGCTCCCTGTGGGCTGCCATTAGTCCTGGCCGATAGCGATGCCGCCGAAGACGCAACGCTCGATGATGATTGCGGCACGATTCCCAAGGACCGCAGCTCCGCATCAAACTTTTCCAGCCAGCCCTCTACCAAGTCGGACCGCCTGGGAGCAGGTGAGTGCCGCATAGGTGCCGGGATATGGCCCTTCTGCTTCAGCTCTGTATTCAGCCCAAGTACTTCCTGGTCAGGGTTGAACGGCAACTTGTCCGCCTGGTAGACGTAGCAGGCATTTCCCGTCCCTGAAAACTCCACGAAGAAGTAGTTACCGATCTGCATGACAACGGCATTGATATGCCTGCTTCCTCCGGAGAGCTGACTCAAACGCCCCTTGTTCTTCTCGCGGAAAGCTACGAAATCACTGCTCCGGTCATACCAAGCATCGCTGCCCATCACAATGCGCGTATAGCTCATTTGATTGGCAAAGCGCAGCCAGTAGAACAGACGCGACTGATCCACCTCGGCTTCGCCCTTGAGCAAGGTGAAGAAATGCTCAAGGTCTTCCTTGGCAAACCAGGCCACCACCATCGCGCACACAGGCTCTTCCACATACTGCAACCAGGCATTCTGTCTGGAGCGCATCTGTGGACTACCCCAGTGCTCCAGTGCTGACTGCTTGAGCAGCGCGGAAGATTGCTCCCGATAGCGGGAGTGGTAGTAACGGGTCAGGCATGCGCTCAGCACATCATTGAAATAGCGCGTGTTCAACTGACCGAGTTGCACAAGCTCCGGCAGGCGCTGCAGGAAGGTCTTGTCGTCCAGGTTGAAGATACGCGACAACAACACGGCAAAGATGCGCCGCCACAGCCAGCTGTTATCCGGGACCTGGGCAATAGCCTGTAGCGCAGAGATATCCTTTATCTTGCCCTCGAAAATCTCCTCTGCCAGCTGGCTCCCGGCACCGTCAGTAAACAGTTCACGGTAGTGAGCCACAATCCGCATCCATTCTTTTTCACGGCCCACGCGCTGCTTGACCGCGTCAAAGCCGTGATCAATATCCTCACGCAATTGGCACCAGTTGGAATTATTGTCTGGCGTCTGCTCGTCATAGCCAAAGTAGCTGAAGCACAATGCCAGCCAATCGCGTCGAGTGAACGTCTGACGCTCGATTAGCCCAACCACCTTCTGGTGCACACGCCCAAACAAACGGTCATCTTCCAGTACTGGCAGACTGACCTGATCATCGTCAGCCAGCCCGGCAAACACCAGGCGCCATTCGGTAGAGTTCAGGTTTTCTGGCTCTCGCTTTAACTTATTGAGCGCCAACAGGCGCTTCTCTCGCGGCGGAACCAGCGCTTTCTCAACCTGGTCAAACCGCCGTGCCAGCTCGGCACTGGCACGCTTCAGGCCAGCCAGGCTGCTGAGTCCGCCATCGGCTGTGCGATCGTGATGACGCTGCAAGCCCTGTGAGATGACAGCGGTCAGAGACGACAACGCCCCGCTCATCTAGCGTATCTCCAAAGAGCACTTTTCCTGCGTCGTAGTTGCGAAGACCGGTGTCTCCCCGGCAGTTGGATGCTCCTTGTCCTTCAAGCCAAAGAACTGCATGCGCAGCTCGATGCGCCGGCTCTCTTCCTTGCTTTGCTTGGCGTTGTTGAACGACACCCCACCGGCCAGAAACATCGAACGGATCTGCTGTTGACGCTCGGCAGAGAGCCCTCTCTGTAAAGGGCTGCGACTGTCGAGCAGGCTGCACATTACCCACTCTGATCGTTGTAGCGACAGGTGCAGGTTGTACAGGTAAGAGCCGTCGGTATCCGTAAATCCTTCAATCACTACCTGCTTGAGCCACTTGCGTCCTTCCTCGCTGTCGGCTGCATCAAGCACCAGTGGAACGACGTCCTGCAGCGCCTGCTGGCCCTGTTCATTGAGGAAGTACTGGTTATGCCCAAAGCGTCCTGCCTCACCGAAGCTGATACGGTTATCCCTGCAGTCCACCACGATGGTCTGGTTGCGGTTCCTGGCCTTGAGCTGCAGGTCCTCACACAGCTTAGCGATATCCTTACCCCGCTGTTTCTCTCCCTGCTCGGCTTGCTGGATCCTCTGTGTCACCGAGCTCAATGAGGCCACCATCACTACAAGAAACAGGACCATCATTGCCGACATCAGGTCGGCAAAGGAGATCCAGAAAGGCTTTTCTCCTTCATCCCGCGCTCGGGTCGGGGGAGTTGATTTGTTGAACATGGACTAGCCCCCAGTCACCTGCGCGGCACGCGTTCAAGGATGTCGCTGAGGTCATCCAGGCTTTCCCTGACCCCCTCAACTCCACCCGCCAGGCTGACCATCGCCTTGTCCAGCTCTGCATCCAATGTGCCCAGGGTCTTGCGCAGGCTGCGATCCACGCCCTCGGTGAACTCGCCAAAACCCTTGCCCAGCACGTCGCTGACTTTCTCCAGGTAACCGTTCAACTCTCGGTTCAGTGCCTGCAGCCGCTCGCCTTGTTGCTTGAGGTCGTGCAGGTACTGGCTGCGGCCTGAAGCCTCGCCCTGGGTACTGGCAACCACACCCTGCAGCACGCTCAGCGTCTGGTTCACCGCCTCACGGTTATTGCGATAGTCCGCCACCACGCTGTTGAGCTCACGCGAGGCACCAGCCAGCTCGGCGCTGGTGCCTTGCATGGCCCCCAACACCGCCACAGTTGCTTCACCGGCCTTGGTCACGTTATGCCCAGCAGTATCAAAGCGCTCCGCTGCCAGGCGCATCTTGTCGGCGCCCTGCTGCATGTTCTGCAGATGCTGCTCGGTTTGCGCGCTCAAGCGGTTGACGGTGTCCTGCATCGCGCCGTTCTGCTCGGCCACAGCCGTGAGCAAATCTTCGACCTGCCTCTCCAGCCCACCGACCATCTCACGCGTGCCGTGGTGCAGCTCGGCCTGCGCCACCTTGCTGGCCTGGTCCATCTGTGCACGGTTGTTCTCCAGCTGCGTGAACAGACCACCCAGCTGCTCACCCAGCACTTCGACCGAGCCTGCGATTTTGGCCATGGTCTCCTGCTGGCCCTGGCCCATGGTCTGCTGCATGGACGCCACAAACGCCTGGAGATTCTCTGCCATGGCCTGCTGGCGGGCCTCGCTCTCGGCAAACAGCTTCTCCAGCTGTCTGGCCATACGCTCGCCGGCGCCCTCACCCTCACTGCCGATACGCGTGATGGAAGCCTGCAGGTTGGCCAGCATCTCGTTCATCCCGGCCTGCATGCTGTTCTGCCCGGCCTGCATATCGGTCAGCAGCTGCGCAACCATCCTGGCGCTGCTCTGCGATGAAGCCTCGCCGGCCGAACGCATGTCCTCCACCAGGTTGTTGAAGCCCTGCTGCATGGACTGCATGGCCGCTACCGACTGCCCTAGCATTTCATGCAGGCCATGGAACTGCTGCCCGAAGGTGCTTTCCAGCTTGCTCATGAACGCCGCCATCATGTCCGTAAGCAGCCCCTGCACCTGCTGGCTCTGCTCACCACTGGCGGTCTGCACCGCGCCAGCAATCTGCTCCAGTGGCGTCTTCAGGCTGTTTTCTATGGCGCCGCCAATCTGCTCGGCCAGCATCTGGCCTGAGTCGCGGTAACTGCTGGACAAGGTGTCTGCCAGCTTGAGGCTTTCCCGCACCTGGGTATCCACCAGGTTCTGCAGCATCTCGCGCAGGTCGGTAACCAGGCTGTCCTTGAGCTGCCGTGTCTGGACCGAGCTTTCGTTACTGGATTTCACCAGCTCGGCCAGGTACTCCTCCCCCACGCCGCTGTCGAACAAGCTGTCGATGGCTTCGGTAAGGCCTTCCAGGTGCTTGTAGCATCGCCCCAGGCGCCATTTCTCGCTCAGGGTGACTGCAATGGAGGCGAGGATGGAGAAAACCGAACCCAGAAAGGCGAAAAACACATCCTTGAGCAGCATATCGACGCTGGCATTGACCTGTTCCGGTGTACTCGGGTCGAAATGCTGCAAGCCCAGCATCAAGCCAAAAAAAGTGCCGACAATACCCAGGCCGGTAAGGATGCCCGGCAGGTGCTTGTAGAACTCGGTGACCAGCGGTGTTTCCACCATGTTCTGCGCGGTGAAGAAGCTGGCTGCGCTGGCCGTGGCCCGCGAGCGTACGACGCGCTGCTCGCCATCATGCAGCTCGTACTGGTTGTGCAGGGTCTCGGCGTATTCGCGCCAGACATGCTCAAACGAATGCCCCTTGAACAGCTTCTCCAGCTGCTTGCGCCGCTGGGACGGGGCGCTCTGGTCGGCCGCCTTGATCTGCCGGGTCAGCTCTTTCAGCCGCCTGCTGAGCCCGAACGAGCGAAAGAAATAGTGGATGAAATAAATCAGACAAAACAACGTCACCAGGCTGATGACCGTTGCAGGCGCCACCAGCTGGGTTGCCGTTGCATTGCTCCACAATTCCAATACAGTCGAATTTTCCATTCACCTAACCCTGCTTATTGATAGCGGTGAGCCTTCCTGTGACCTGCTCAACATGCCATATATGGCGATCGGCCAAGCCAACGCATGGTGGCTTGTATGCCTTCCAGCGTCATTTTGACCTTTTCTGCTGGTTTTAAAATCTGACTGGTCAGTTCTGGAGCCGTTTGTTGCCGATGCCCTGGCATGGCCCTTCCCAGGGTGCCCGGTGCGGCTGGCATCATCCTGGACGTTATCCTGCGTGCCGACCCTGTTGCCGCCGTATCCGGGCCAGTTCGCGCAGGACTGCCATGGAACTACCGTTTTCGCGCTGCAGCTCATTGCATGGCCTCGGCTACAGTCTGTTGTGCCTCGGGCAGGCGCAGTTGGCCGGAGATCAGGCGGGGTAAGAGGGTGTCGCGGAGTTGGGTGAGGGTTTGAGCTTGCGTTTGGTTGGCAGCAATTCGCTGCTGTGCGCTCTGCACAATCCCTGCAAATGCTTCAGCCACCTCGGGAGTGGGTATCGCTACGGGATATCGACCCAGTACATCATTTTGTATCCGCTGGCGCCCGCTGGTGCCGGACATGCTCTGAATTGCATGGTCTCGGAATGCGGGATGACGTGCTAAGAGATAGCCGTAATATGGTGGCAAAGGCGCTTTTGGCCTCAGAACCACAAACTCTGTTGAGCCCCAGCCAACTTGGCCAGCATCAAGAAAGTCAACGTAAGCCGTTTTGCCATTTTCGAGACACGGAGTGATGCGCGCGAGCAATGTATCGCCATTAATGAACTTGGTTCCCGAGCCCATTTCACGGCCAACCACGCCATCAACCACATGCCCCTGAGTGCCAACGCTTGCCATATCTAGATATGGTGCAAAGTCACCCTTCTTGAGCTTCCGCGTGGGATTGATTTCAAAAGCATCCCCCAGAGCCCAAAGCAGCCACTCCTTCGGCACCAAGCCCAGCTCGGACTCTTCGAAGCTGTCGGGGAACAGGGCGGCGGTGGCGGCGTCCAGGGCCGCTGCCGGCATCGGCGGCAACTGCTCCCGGCGTTGCCCTGCCTCCGGCATCCCTGCCGTCGTGCCTTGCGCGACACTCGCACATCCCTGTATAGCGCCTCCCGTCGCACTTTTTGCGGCGATATTGGCGTGCACGGGGTCGAAATCGACGAACCAGGATTTGAACAGCGCCTGGGCGATGGCTTCCAGGGTGGCGTTGGTTTCGCATAGCAGGGTGATGCGGTCGTTCAATGCCTCAGAAAGTGCAGAGATGCCCCTAATGTCGCTCATAGGCGGCATGGGAATGGGAAGAAGGCGAATGTCTTTTAGGTTAAGCGTCTTCTGAACAGTGGTGTTGAGAACTGCATCGATCAAGTGCTTACAGGCTGCACTTTCCAGAACGGTCTTTAGGTAAACCCGGAGGCCCGGGTCACTCAGACGAACCACTGCAATTGCTCGCGCAGCGTTCCAGCCAGCCATGTGCGGCCTAACTACAACACATTCGCCAGGGTTACCGACCAGCGTGATCAGTAGCTCATCACCAGCAAGCACCGTACGCTTGTATTCTGAGTTCACTTCAGCAGATATGCAGTAGCTTGGCGCTTGAGCGACTTGCCCACCGTTAACATCCCCCACCTTGATCAATGGAGTTCCTCCAGGCGTATTAGGGCCTGGATACATCACGCCAACAGCAATGCTCTTGTTATCTCGTAGCAACTCTTCCAGAGGCACAACCCTCCAGTCATCTGGAATCGTCCCACCTGCCTGACTCCAACGCTTACGAAGCTCAGAACTCATACCCCAGCCCCCCCAGCTTCTGCCGGATCAACTGATCGAGCTCGGCGCC